>NZ_CADFEN010000001.1 GCF_902833145.1 Burkholderia sp. BCC0506
TGGTGGGTCTGGTTGGATTCGAACCAACGACCCCCGCCTTATCAAGACGGTGCTCTAACCGACTGAGCTACAGACCCCTGAGTCTGTCTTTAATTTACAGCCGATAAGCGTGAGCGCTCAACTTCGCGAGATAGCTCTGGAAAGGAGGTGATCCAGCCGCACCTTCCGATACGGCTACCTTGTTACGACTTCACCCCAGTCATGAATCCTACCGTGGTGACCGTCCTCCTTGCGGTTAGACTAGCCACTTCTGGTAAAACCCACTCCCATGGTGTGACGGGCGGTGTGTACAAGACCCGGGAACGTATTCACCGCGGCATGCTGATCCGCGATTACTAGCGATTCCAGCTTCATGCACTCGAGTTGCAGAGTGCAATCCGGACTACGATCGGTTTTCTGGGATTAGCTCCCCCTCGCGGGTTGGCAACCCTCTGTTCCGACCATTGTATGACGTGTGAAGCCCTACCCATAAGGGCCATGAGGACTTGACGTCATCCCCACCTTCCTCCGGTTTGTCACCGGCAGTCTCCTTAGAGTGCTCTTGCGTAGCAACTAAGGACAAGGGTTGCGCTCGTTGCGGGACTTAACCCAACATCTCACGACACGAGCTGACGACAGCCATGCAGCACCTGTGCGCCGGTTCTCTTTCGAGCACTCCCACCTCTCAGCAGGATTCCGACCATGTCAAGGGTAGGTAAGGTTTTTCGCGTTGCATCGAATTAATCCACATCATCCACCGCTTGTGCGGGTCCCCGTCAATTCCTTTGAGTTTTAATCTTGCGACCGTACTCCCCAGGCGGTCAACTTCACGCGTTAGCTACGTTACTAAGGAAATGAATCCCCAACAACTAGTTGACATCGTTTAGGGCGTGGACTACCAGGGTATCTAATCCTGTTTGCTCCCCACGCTTTCGTGCATGAGCGTCAGTATTGGCCCAGGGGGCTGCCTTCGCCATCGGTATTCCTCCACATCTCTACGCATTTCACTGCTACACGTGGAATTCTACCCCCCTCTGCCATACTCTAGCCTGCCAGTCACCAATGCAGTTCCCAGGTTGAGCCCGGGGATTTCACATCGGTCTTAGCAAACCGCCTGCGCACGCTTTACGCCCAGTAATTCCGATTAACGCTTGCACCCTACGTATTACCGCGGCTGCTGGCACGTAGTTAGCCGGTGCTTATTCTTCCGGTACCGTCATCCCCCGACTGTATTAGAGCCAAGGATTTCTTTCCGGACAAAAGTGCTTTACAACCCGAAGGCCTTCTTCACACACGCGGCATTGCTGGATCAGGCTTTCGCCCATTGTCCAAAATTCCCCACTGCTGCCTCCCGTAGGAGTCTGGGCCGTGTCTCAGTCCCAGTGTGGCTGGTCGTCCTCTCAGACCAGCTACTGATCGTCGCCTTGGTAGGCCTTTACCCCACCAACTAGCTAATCAGCCATCGGCCAACCCTATAGCGCGAGGCCCGAAGGTCCCCCGCTTTCATCCTGGATCGTATGCGGTATTAATCCGGCTTTCGCCGGGCTATCCCCCACTACAGGACATGTTCCGATGTATTACTCACCCGTTCGCCACTCGCCACCAGGTGCAAGCACCCGTGCTGCCGTTCGACTTGCATGTGTAAGGCATGCCGCCAGCGTTCAATCTGAGCCAGGATCAAACTCTTCAGTTCAAACCTGTTACTGTTTTCGGTTCGGTTAAGAACCGGTCGCTCACTCAAAGCTGACAGGAATATGAATCACTTCATAAACCTGACTTACTTTAGTGTGAGACTCTTGATACTTTTGCTATCTGATCCGAGGATCAGCTCGCTGTCATCAAGCGCCCACACTTATCGGCTGTTAATTTTTAAAGAGCAATTCTGCGAGAAACTCCGTGTTTCTCAGCAGTGCTGCGTTTTCAGCAGCAGAGAAACGAGATTATGAACCGTGTTTCGCAGCGCGTCAACAACTTTCTGAACGACTTCGTTGCGACTGCGGGGCTCAACTT
Source organism: Burkholderia sp. BCC0506 (assembly GCF_902833145.1). GTDB lineage: Bacteria > Pseudomonadota > Gammaproteobacteria > Burkholderiales > Burkholderiaceae > Burkholderia. Next base: position 1,990 of record NZ_CADFEN010000001.1, read on the forward strand.
CCGNGATCGTATGCGGTATTAATCCGGCTTTCGCCGGGCTATCCCCCACTACAGGACATGTTCCGATGTATTACTCACCCGTTCGCCACTCGCCACCAGGTGCAAGCACCCGTGCTGCCGTTCGACTTGCATGTGTAAGGCATGCCGCCAGCGTTCAATCTGAGCCAGGATCAAACTCTTCAGTTCAAACCTGTTACTGTTTTCGGTTCGGTTAAGAACCGGTCGCTCACTCAAAGCTGACAGGAATATGAATCACTTCATAAACCTGACTTACTTTAGTGTGAGACTCTTGATACTTTTGCTATCTGATCCGAGGATCAGCTCGCTGTCATCAAGCGCCCACACTTATCGGCTGTTAATTTTTAAAGAGCATGTCTGCGAGGGATCTGAACCCCTCGGCAGCGCTGCGTTTTCAGCAGCAGAGAAGCGAGATTATGAACCGTGTTTCGCAGCTCGTCAACAACTTTCTGAACGACTTCGTTGCGACTGCGGGGCTCAACTTCCGCACCGCAGAGGCTCGCTACCCCCGAACCCGACAGCACCACTTCCCTTCCCCCCGCGCTGCGTTTCCGTTAGCGCGAAAGAGGCGTGATTCTAAGCACCTGCCCCCATCCGTGCAAGCGCTTTGTGAAGAAAGTTTGAAAAAGCCTCCGTGCGTGCGCACGGAGGCTTTGGGCGCGACGAGCCGTGAAGCGCAACGCGCGCCGCCGTCGAGGAATATGACGAACACGTCCCCTTCTTCCTGTATGGAGGGACGCGGAACGGGCAAGGACCCAGGCGCGGTCGAGTATCATGCCGCGACCGAACCTCGCACTCATATCGATGATGGACAGCACGACTCAACCCGGCGACACCGACCTTCGCGACGAATATGCCGCACTGCGCGAACGCGCGATCCTGCTGGAAGAACAGGTCCCGCCGCTTCTGCAACGCATCTCGGATATGCTGCCACGCATCAGCGGTGAATCCGAACTCGCGGACGCGCATCGCGAGCGGCTCGTCGGCGCACGCAATGCGGCGCTGGTCTCGATCGAAAACTATCAGCAGGCGATTCCATTCCTGCAGACGGCCGACTCGATCATCGAGCAACTGGACAAGACGCCCGAGCGCGACGAAGACATCGAGTGGCGGGAATCGCTGCTGCAACGGCTGGACGAACTGATCGACGTCGCAGTCGTAATGATCGACGATGCGGACAGCTACTTCGAGCAGGCACAAGCCTGCGACCTGTCCAGCGTGCCGAAATCCATCCTCGAGGATTGAACAGCCTCAACCCGGCATCGGGCGGTGCACCGGCCTCACGCCGAGCCCGCCAACCGCCATTAGCTGCCCTCTGCGTCGCCGAGCCGGCCACCGCCTCCTTGCACGCAGCGGTCACCCTGGGACCACCATCCCGCGCGGAACCGCACCTGGCTACGACGGCAAATCCAGCACGATCGTCTCGCTCATCATCGGCACGCGGATATATCCGCCCGCCGCATCGCCGTACGCATGCGCGCACCCGTCGATCACGTATTGCGCCGTCAATGCGCACAGGGTTGCGTCCCGCGCATCGACGGAGCGCAGCGTCGATACGTCGATTCCCAGCCGCTCCAGCAGTTGCCGGCGCTGGCGGCGCTTCTGCTTCGCCGACGCCACGGCCTTGCCCAGCATCGCGCAGGTAATCGCATAAGGATAGGTTTCGAAGCTCGCACGCCCGCCCGCATAGCGCGCGTCGGTCAGCAACGGATAAGCGTCCGCGAGCGCGCGGTAGACGCGCTCTCCCATGAACATCCAGTCGAAGAAGCCCGACGTGCTCGCGACGGCCTGCTCCCGCGACGGCGTGGGAAAGCACGAGATCCGTTCGCGCGCGAGCGCCTGCTCGGCCGCGCGGCGGCCGCTCCCCGTCCACCACAGGCTCGGCGCGTCGACGCCGACGGCGACGACATCATGGGCGAGACACAGTGAAGGCAGCGACTCGGGCGCGATTCGCGCTTCCCGGCAGACGACCGTCGAGCCGCGCAGGATCACGAGATCGCACAGCTTCCTGTCGCCGCCGACGTCGACACCCGCGACGGCTGCCGGTTGGCGTGCGGCGGATGGGGCGGAGCGCATGCGCGTGCCTCAGTCCGCCGGTCGCGCGGCGTACGCGGCATCGAAAATCGCCTCGAGACCGGGATGGACGCCGCGCATCGGGTCGACGACCGACTTCGCCCAGTCGAAGTACGCCTGCTTGCGTTCGAGCGGCCAGTCCGCGGGCGGATGACGGGCAATGTCGCGCAGATTGCAGATCTTGTCGGCCAGCTTCACGAGCTTCGCGCGCCGGCTGATGGTGGCCGCGTGCTCGACCTGCAGACGCTTGCGTTCGTCCTTCGGCAGCGACTTGTCGTCGGTGACTTCCATCACGATGTCCGCCACGTCCTTGCCGAACAGCCGGAGCAACTCCTGCTCGGTCGTCTCCGTATCCTCGACCGTGTCGTGCAGCACGGCCGCGACGATCACGCGTTCGTCCTCGACGCCGGCCTCGTTGGCCAGCACGTCGGCGAGCGCGATCGGATGATTGATGTAGGGCGACGCCTCTTCGTCCTTGCGCCGCTGATTGCGATGCTTGTCCGCCGCGAACGCAATCGCGGCTACCAGCTTCTTCATATTTACCCCTCGTGTGGCCAGACCCGCGGCCATTGAACCGGCCGCATGCGTTTCGGAACCGCTCATACTACCTGCATGCGATGACCCTTCCCGTGCGCCGGTATCCCGGCGTACCCCGCATCACGCGCCGGCCGGCGCGCGCTGCAACTCGACCACGTTGACCCGTGCGCCGAATACGTCCCGCACGAGCGGCAGCAGGTGGTCGTGGTGCGTCAGGAACAGCACCTGGGTACGCGTCGACAGATCGCGCAGCGCGTCGAGCCCCGCCTTCGCACGCGCATCGTCGAAATTGATGAACAGGTCGTCCGCGACGAACGGCAGCGCCGTGCGACTGCCGAGCTGCAACTCCAGCGCCGCGATCCGCAGCGCGAGGAACAGCTGATCGCGCGTCCCTTCGCTCAGCCCGGCGACCTCGACCGACGCGCCCCTCGTGCGCCGCGCATACAGCGCGGGCGGCGTCCGTTCGGTATCGACGGTCAGCTTCGCGAATTCGCCCAGCGTGAGCCCGGCGAAGATCTCGCCCGCGCGCCGGAGCATCGGCCCCTGCTTCTGGTCGCGATAGCGATCCGTCGCCCACTTCAGCAAGCGGCTCGCCGTGGCCGCCTCCAGATATTGTTCGGCCGCGTCGCCCATCGCCGCCAGCGCCTCCTGCCGCTTCGACTCGGCGACGGCCGCGTTCGCCTGGCCGTCGATCGCGCCGAATGCCTGGTCCGCCACGACCTGCTGCTGCGACAGCTCGTTCAGCCGCTTGCCGATATCGCCCAGCGACTGCTTCACCGCTTCCAGATGCGCCGGCACGTCGGCAATGTCCTGCTCCGCCACCTCGGCCTCGACGGCCGACCGGGACAGCCCGTCGCCGTCGCGCACCAGCGCTTCGTGCGCGGCGTCGACCGCCTGCCGAAGCTGGCGATGGCGATCCGAACGCTCGGCCAGCGGCAGCGCCGCGTCGATCGACGCGACGCCGGCCAGTTGCAACAGCGGCTGAATGCGCGCATCGGCGCCGGCCACCGCGGCAGCCGCGTCCGCCACCTTGGCGTCGGCCTGCCGCACGGCCTCGTCGGCACGCTCGATCGCACGCGCGATTTCCCTCGCGGCCGCGAGGCGCATCGTCAGCCGGCGCGCCACGTCCGGCCAGTCGCCGCTCGCCAGCCATTCCGGCGCGAGCGCTTCGGCGAGCCGCCGCGCGCCGGCCTCGAGCGCGGCCAGCTCGGCGCGGATCGCGGCGATCCGGTTGCGCGGCGCGTCGGCATCGGCCAGCTCGGCCGTCACCGTATTCGCAAGCCCGAGCGCACCTTCGGCCGCGGCCAGCGTCGTCGCGCACGCGGACAGTTTCGCGTCGGCCAGCGCGTCGCGCCATTGCGCTTGCCACGCGTCGTAAGCCGTCTGCGCGTGGTCGACCCGCGACTGTGCGCTCGCGCATCCGCGTTCGGCTTCCCGCGCACGATCGTCGAGGCTGTCCTTCCGCGCGGCCGCTTTCTCGGCCGACTGGACGAACGTCTCGGCAGCGGCGACGAGCGCGGCCAGCCCGTCCGACTCGCCGCCTCGCGATACGGTCAGCAGCGCCGCGCGCAGCGCGGCTTCGGCACCGGCCCGGGCAGCCCGGATCGCGTCGAATTCGCGGCGCTGACGATCGAGATCGGCCTGCGCGGCGAACACCATGTCGCGCTTCGCGAGCCAGTCGCCCATCGCCGCCAGCGGCATGCCGGGCACCCCGGCGGCCGTCGCGAGCGCGGCCCAGGCGTCGCGATGCGCGGCGAGCTCGCGCTCGCGTTCGTTCAGCACGGCCTGCCGGCGCGCCACGCCCGCACGCGCGATTTCGACCTGTTGACGCAGCGATTGCAGCGTCGCCGCGGCCTGGGTCGCGCCGAGTTGCGCATCGACGAGTTCGTCGGCGAGGCGAATCGCGTCGTCGAGCGCCGGTGCGCCCGTGGCGAGATCGACGGCGCCGCTGCGGATATCGCCCCACGCGCCGTCGCGACGCGCACGCGCCGCCAGCACGTCGGCGGTCGTGACGACCTTGTGGTTCTCCGCGAAATGCTTCTCCTGCAGTTCGAGCCGTTCGAACTCTTCGAGTGCGCCATCCCGCGCGTCGCGCGCGGCAGCCGCCGCGCTCGCGTGTTCGCCGTCTTCCTTGAGCAGCGCGCCGAGCCGCGCCGCCGACGGCACGTCGAGCGCGCGCAGCGCGTCGACCGGCATGCGCCACTGGCCGAGCGCATCGAGCGCGCCGGACAGCGTGCGTTCGGCAGCCGCGATTTCTTGCGCGAGCGCCTGCTCACGCGGGCCGCTGTTGCGAAAGCCCTGTGCATCGGCCAGCGCCGCGCGCAATGCTTCGGGCACGTCGACGGTCGACAGGCGCGCCTGTTGTTCGCGGACCTGCGCCCGTTCGCGCGTGCGTTCGTCGAGCGATTCGCGCGCGCCGGCGAGCGCCTGGTGCAGCGCGCCGTGCTCGCGCAACAGGTTCGCGACGGTCTTCAGCGACAGCGCCGTCGGCAACGCGGCGCGCAGCGACGCTTCGTCCGTCGGCCAGCCGAGCTGGGCTGCTGCCGCCGACGCGGCGGACAGGTGCCGCTCGACGTCCGCGCCGAGCAACAGCAGATCCTGCGCGTGATTCATGCATGCGCCGCGCAGCCGATCGAGCGCTTCGATATCGGCTTCGAGCGCCAGCGTGTCGGCGTCCGCGGCGATCGCATCGCGCGCCTGCCGCTTCGCGAGCAGGTCGGCGCGCCGCTCTTCGAGCACCTTCTGCTCGGCCGCGAGATCGCCCTGCGCCTTCAGCAGATCCGCATAGGCAGTCGGCGGCAATTCGACGACCGCGCCCAGCTCGGCCAGCGCCGCTTCCTTGACCGTCAGCTCCTTCAGGTACGGCGCGAGCCGCCGCACGCGTTCGAGCTTCGAGCGCAGCGCGTCGAGCCTGCGCTGTTCCGCGCGTGCCTGCTCGATCTGCTGCTCGATCGCTTCGCGCGCCTCCTTGCGATCGACCCAGTCGCGCGTGCGCACCTGGACCGCCTTCAGTTCGGCCACGGCTTCGTTGAACGCCGTTTCGGCCAGCGCAAACGCGCTGCCGCTGCGACGCGGCGCCCACAATTCGAGCGCGCGCGCGTCGAGCTCCTCGCGCACCGGCCCGAGGCTGCCGACGCCGGCGGCCGATTCGAACAGCACCTGGCCGAGTTTGTCCGACGCGTCGAGGATGCTGCGGCCGCCATCGACCAGCCGCCCGTGATCGAGCCCGAACATCTGCTCGAAGAACTCGCGCGTCGCGCCGTCGAGGATCGCCGCCAGATAGTCGTCGGGCAGCTTGTCGTCGGCGGGCGTGCGCAACGAGCTGCGCCCGCGCGCGCGGTGGAACACGAGCTCGCCCGTGCCGCTCTCCAGCACGCCGCCTATCCGCAACTCGGGCGTGCTGTGCAGGAAATCGAGCGGCGTCTGCAACTTCATCCCGAACAGCAACTCGGACACGGCCGTGCGGACGGTCGACTTGCCGGCCTCGTTCGGCCCGACGATCACATGGAAATCCTCGCCGGCCGACGGGAACCGCAGCGTCTCGTCGGTAAACTTGCCGTACTTGATCAGTTCGAGCTGGCGGATGCGCATCGCTTACTCCCCCCTCGCCAGCCGCGCGAGCAACGCGGGCCCGACCTGCTCGACCAGCGCCGTCAGCTCGCCGGCGCGCGCCATCGTCAGCAGCGGCACGTCCTCCTTCACGTCGCTGCGGACCTTGCCGACGAACGGCTTCAGGTCGCGCTCGAGCAGCGCGAGGAAATCCGGATCGTGCGCGGCATCGGCCAGGATCTGCTTCAGGTCCTCCAGCGCTTCAAGTTGCTCGCTCTCGCCCGGCTGATGATCGGCAGCGGACGTCGCGAGCCGGACCTTCTCGAGCCACAGCCGCTCGTTGCCGATGATGCCGATCTGGTTCAGCACCTCCGCACGCAACTGCGGCGCGCGGCCGAAAAAGAGGCCGTGCGCGGGTGTGCGCCCGGTGACCGTGACGCGCACCGCGCGCGGCACGTGACCGTCGACGGTCAACAGCGCCTCCAGCGACTGGCCGATCTTTCTCGACAGGTCGGCCACCGACACGCAATCGGACGCATCGACCGACACGGCTTCCCAGCGCAGCACGTCGAGATACAGGCGTTCGACCTGCGTCCTGCCTTGTTCGACCGTCACGAGCACCGCGCCGCGCCTGCCCGTCTCGCGGATATGGCGCCCCTGCAGGTTGCCCGGAAACACGACGGTGGACGGGCCGGTCCATTGCTGGAATTCGTGCACGTGGCCAAGCGCCCAGTAGTCGTAGCCTTTCGCGTGCAGTTCGGCCAGCGTGCACGGCGCATAGTTCGCATGCGCCGCATACCCTTCGAGCGCCGTGTGCAGCACGCCGATGTTGTAGTACCCGGGCACCGGGTCCGGATAGCCGATCGCGAGATTGTCGACGACGGCCTTGTCCTTGAAGCTCTGCCCGTGCAGCGCGACGGCGAATTCCGGCAGCGTGAAGGTTTCCGGCTTGCGGTGGCCGAACACGGTGACGTTGTCGGGCAGCGTCAGCTTTTTCGTCATCTCGCTTTCGGCATCGTGATTGCCGCCGAGGACGAACGCGCGGATGCCGGCCTTGCGCAGGCGGCCCATCTGCTGGCCGAAGAAGATGCCGGTGTTGTGATCCTTCCAGTCGCCGTCGTACAGGTCGCCCGCGATCACGAGGAACGCGACTTCCTCTTCGATCGCACGATCCACGAGTTGCCGCAGCGCCTCGCGCGACGCGTTGCGCAACTGCGCGGCCGGCGCGTCGGGATACGCGCTCAGGCCGTGCAACGGACTGTCAAGGTGAATGTCTGCCGCATGGATGAACTTCACGAAGGTTCCTCTGTTTCATGGCGAAGGACGACGCCGCTCGCACGGGCCCCGTGCGGTCAAGCATCGTCCCGGTAGCCACAGGGCTTGCCGCGGCACACGCGACATGCGCCGAGTCGGACGCGCTGCCCGTTGCGAGCGGGTCGGGATGGTACCTGAAAACGGGTAACGACATGCGTTCTCCGTCGGCCCGGATGGCGGGGGAGCCCGCGATACCGATGCGAACCGACATTGTGCCGCAGCACGCGCGTGTGACGGCGAAACCGCGCCCGAAGAACGGGGCGCCCACGAAACGATGGCTGGGCAATCGCGTGACAGGGCTGAATACGGCTGCTTTCCGATCCGGTTTGGAGTGAAACGGCGCCAGGAACGCGTTGACCGGGCAGCGCGGAAACAAACGGGATCGCCTCGCACGCGTCGCGACGCACGCGAGGCGCCGATCACGCCCACGTTCGCAACATCGCCGTACTTCGCGTTCGCGACATAGCTGTCGGGAACCCTGCCGTTCAAGCATGACGCGCCGGCAACGGGCAGGACCGCGCGCCAATAAAAAAGGCCCGGCCCGCATCGAAGCGGGCCGGGCCGTGGCGGAATGCGTGCTGCTTGTTACAGCGCGCCGCCTTGCGCCGACGCCGAACCCTTCACGCCGACCGATGCGCCGCCCTGCACCGCGTTCGTCGCGCCTTCGAGCGCTTCGCCGGCCTTCGCCTTCGCGCCGCCCGCGACGTCGCCCGCGGTCGACACCGCGCCCTGTGCATGGCTCTTCGTCGAGCTCGCGACGTGCTTCACGTGCGACTTCGTCGAGTGGACGGCCGATGCCGCCGCATCCTTCGCCGTGCCCGCTGCCGAACCGACTGCCTGCGTCGCGCCGCCGACCGCATTGCCGGCTGCCGAGCCGACGCCGCCGACCGTCTTGCCGACGCCGTTCAGCGCGCCGCCGACGACATTGCCTGCGCCCGCACCCGAGCCTGCCGCATTCGCTCCGGCGCCAGCCTGCAGGCCCACGCCGCCGCCGAGCAGCGGCGTCTGGACCTGGGCGCCGACACCTGCGGAACCCTGCGCACCGGTCTGGGCCGTCTGCGCAAATGCAGCCGACGTCGCCATCGCCGTCAGAGCGGCACCCAGCAGAATCGTACGAATCTTGTTCATGGTCATTCTCCCCAAAGACGTTGTTGCTGCGGGCCGCGTTCGTGCGGCTGGTCGCATGCCTCACCGCGACATGCGGCAGGTGGAGCTAATGTAGCGGCGCCGGCGCGCAAAACGGTCGAATTGCAGGGACTGTTACTTCCGTTGCAAATGCTGACGATTGACTCACACTGTTTGACAATCGGGGGCTTGCGACGGAAGAAGCGCTGTATTTGACAACGGACAGGCGTGAGCCGGGGTGGCCGGCTGCTTCGTGCCGGCGATGCGCTCGATCGTCATGCAGCGGGGAAAGCCGACAAACGAGACGGCCGGCTGACAGGCCGGCTGATTTTATCGGCATCCCGAAGGATGGGGTATTGCCCGGCCGTCGATGCAGCGTCGTCACGAAGCACGGCCCCGGTCGCCAACAAGCGAACCGGGGCCGTGTGCGCGCTGCCCGTTACGGCCGGAACGTATCGCCGAGCACGACGCCTTCGCGACGCGGATCGGTGCCGCCCTGCAACGCCGGCGACTGGCCGACCGTCACGCGCATCACCGTGTTGACGCCGCTCGCCTGCGCGGACGTCGACACCTTGTGCCCGAGCGCGAGGAGCCCCGTGATCAGCGGATCGTTCGCGCCGTTGTTCGCCGTGTTGACGTTCGGATGCTCGCCGCCGATCGTGGTGGTCGGGCTGTTGCTCGCGCCGAAATCGACGAGCCCGGCCGACTGCTGCGCGTCGAGCCCCCAGTCGAGCGCACCGACCAGCGTCTTGACCACGTATTGCGGAATCGTGCCGCCGCCCGGCGAACCGGTCGCCATCACGAAGTCGCCGCGCGAGCCGTCGGCGGCCCGCGCGAACACGATCGTCGGCGCCATCGAGCTGCGCGGCCGCTTGCCCGGCTGCAGGCGGTTGGCCACCGGATTGCCCGACGTATCGAGCGGGTTCGCGGAGAAGTCGGTCAGCTGGTTGTTCAGCAGGAAGCCGTTGGTCATGTGGAACGAGCCCATGCTCGACTCGACCGTCGTCGTCGCGCTCAGCACGTTGCCGTCGCCGTCCACGATCGTGAACTGGTTCGTGCCGTGCTCGATCAGCGTCGTGTCGACGCCGAGCGGCACCGCGCCGAGATTGCCGGGCTGCGCGGTGCCCATGCTTTTGGTCGTGTCGATCAGCGCCGCACGCGATTTGAGGTACGGCTTGTTCAGCAGCGTGTCCCACGTGCCGCCCGGCAGCGGCACGAAATCGGTATCGGCCACGTACTTGTCGCGGTCGGCATACGCGAGCCGTTCGGCCTCGGTAATGAGGTGGACGCCTGCGACGGTCGGCTTGCCGCCTTCGAGATCGATCGCCGTCGGCTTCAGCGACTTCAGGTCGAAGTTCTCGAGCATGCCGAGCGCCGAGGCGACCGCGATGCCGCCCGACGACGGCGGCGGCATCCCGCAGACCCAGTAGCTGCGATAGGTCGTGCACACCGGTTCGCGGCGCTTCGCCTGATACGCGGCGAGATCGGCGACGGTCGTCTTGCCCGGCGTGAGCGTCGAGCCGTCCGCGCCCTTCGTCGCCGCGATCTTCGCGACGATGTCCTGCGCGATCTGCCCCGTGTACAGCGCATTCGCACCCGACTGCGCCATCAGCGACAGCGTGCGCGCGTAGGCCGGATTCTTCAGGACGGTGCCGAGCGTCTTCGGCGAACCGTCGGCGTTCAGGAAATACGCGGCGGCTTCGGGGTCGCGCTTCAGGTTCGCGGCGTTCGCCGCGATCGCGTCGGCCAGCCGGCCGCCGATCGGGAAACCGTTGGTCGCGAGCGTGATCGCGTCGCCGAACAGGCTCTGCCACGGCAAGCGGCCATGATCCTGTTGCAGCGCCTCGATGAGCCGCGGCACGCCGATCGTGCCGATCGAGCGGCCGCTCGCGCGCGCGTTCGGCAGCGGCGCCGAATGATCGGTGGCGTCATCGACATAACGCAGATAGTTCTCGGTTGCGGCGGCCGGCGCGGTTTCGCGGCCGTCGTACGCCTGCAGCGTCTTGCCGCGCGCATCGTAGTAGAGCAGCACGCCGCCCGACCCGAGGCCGGTCGCCTCCGGCACCGTCAGGCCCAGCACGGCCTGCACGGCGACCGCCGCGTCGGCCGCCGTGCCGCCCTTCTTCAGCGCCGCGCAACCGGCCGCGCTCGCGTACGCGTTCGATGTGGCCACCAGGTACGTTTTCGCATAGACGGGCTTCATCCCGGTGCGATAGCCCGACGACGCCTCCGGCAGCGACGGGTCGCCCGGCTGGTTCGAGCCCACCACGACGGTCGCGCCGCTGTTGTCGACGGCGAGACAGCTCGTATCGGCGGAAGGTGCGGTCGTGCGGCCCGCTTCGTTCTCGACGTCGCCGCCGCAGGCGGTCAACAGGGCAGCCGCGAGCAACGCGGACGCATACGGAAAAATCGCTGTTCTGTTCATTGTCTGCCGATGTTCTTGTCGATCGTTGCGATCGTTGCGATGGACATCCGCCCGCAACCCCCTCGGTGTACGGACAACGCGCTCGATAGTCCCATGAACAAAATTTTTTCCGCAACAAGGAAATGACGTCATGCAGCCGGACGTCCACTGCGACGTCGCCGACCCGGCATGCGGGTTTGTCTGCTGCATTGCAGCGCATTCCGATGCGCCCATGCGGCGCGCGTCGCGACGTCGTTACCTGTGCGCCCGGCGACGCGTGCCGGTCGCCCGGCCGCCGCGAGCGAAACCGTGCTCCATCGCGTCGATCGCGTCGGAAAAGAACGCGAGAAACATCGTCATCGCGACCGTCGCGCTCATGTCCGAGCGCTGGTAGATGCAACTGAACGAGCGCGCCCCCGCATCGGCGAGCGGCGTCCAGGCGAGCCGGCCGGCGGCCACGTCGTCCGCGACGTTTTCCGCGATCAGGAAGCCGACGCCGGCGCCTTCGGCCACAAGACGCCGCACCATCGACACCGAACCGGTTTCGACCAGGGGCCGCACGCTGCGCGGCTGCCGCGCGTCGATCTGGTCGAACATCGCGCGCAGCTCCGTGTCGGGCGTCATCAGGATCAGCGGATGCGCGAAGCAGTCGCGCATCCGCACCTTGCCGCCCGTCGATGCCAGCGGATGGCCGGGCGCCGTGACGACACCGAGCGGCTGCGCGAACGCGCGTACCTCGACGACGCTCGCCGCGGTGCGCCGACGCAGCGCATAACCGATGTCGACCTCGCCCGTCTCGACCCAGCGCACGATGCTCTCGCCGTTGCCCGAACGCACGCTGTACGTGACGCCCGGATAGCGCTGCATCGCGGCGAGGATCGCGTCGGGCACGAGCTTTTCCGCCGTCGACGCGGGCACCGCGAGATTCACGTGCCCGCGCCGCAACGCGCGCAGGTCCTCGACCTGCGTCAGCGCATTGTCGAAATCGCGCTGGCCGCGCCGCACGGCCGCGATCACGATCTCGCCGGCGAGCGTCAGCTGCATGCCGCGCGGCAGCCGGTCGAACAGCGGCACGCCGACCTGCTCCTCCGGATTGCGGATCTGCTGGTGTACCGCCGCGGCGGTCAGGTGCAGCGCCTCGGCTGCCTTGCGAATCGAGCCGCGCCGCGCGACTTCGTCGAAACAGCGGAATGTCTGCGATATCGAACGCATGAAGAGTCCGTTAGATTTTTCCGAACAGGCCGTCAAGAATAATCCGATTTCGTTGACCGGACGAATCGTCTAGATTGCGCTGCATCCCCGCATCCGATCCGCATGGAGACCGCAGTGACGACCGTCGACCAGATTACCCAGCGCCGCCGCGGCGTCGGCCTCATCGCGCACGATCCCGCGTTGTCCGCGGGCGGCTATACGCTCATCGCGCCGCAGACGGCCGACGGCAACGTCTATCTCGTCGGCATCGACGGCAAGGTCGTCCACCAGTGGAAAATGCCCGTGCGCCCCGGCCGTCATGCGGTCATCCTCGCGAACGGCAACCTCGGCTACAACGGCAATCATCCGCACTCCGAATCGCGCTACGCACCGTGGTCGATGTGGCACGGCGGCGACTTCTACGAGGTCACCCCGCAAGGCGAAACGGTGTGGCGCTACGAGGACCCCGCGCATCACCACGACGCGCAGTGGCTGCCGAACGGCAACCTGCTGTACGCCGCGTGCGAGCCGGTCGACGCGGCGTTCGCGCGGCGCGTGCCGGGCGGCACCGCGCACGGCGACGACGAAGTGATGTTTGCGGACGTGATCCGCGAAGTCGATCGTGCCGGCCGGATCGTCTGGGAATGGCACGCACGCGACCATCTGCGGCCGGAGGACTTTCCGATCGCGGCAGGCTTCGGCCGCTATCACTGGCCGCTCGTCAACGGTCTCGCGGTCGATGCGAACGGCCGCGTGCTGATGAGCCTGCGCACGACATCGGGGATCATCGGCGTGAACCGCACATCCGGCCGTGTCGACCTGCACATCGGGCCCGACGTCGTATCGCACCAGCATGCGCCGGTGCCGCTGCCGAACGGCAACATCCTCGCATTCGACAACGGCAATTTCCGCCATGGCGCGCACGTCGCGTTCTCGCGCGTCGTGGAAATCGATCCGGCGACGCAGCGCATCGTGTGGTCGTATGCGGACGACGTCGTGAACCTGTTCTACACGCCGTTCATGGGCAACGCACAGCGCTTGCCGAACGGCAACACGCACATCACGGAATCGTCGACGGGCCGGCTGTTCGAAGTGACGCCGGCCGGCGAGGTCGTCTGGGAATACGTGATCCCGTGGTTCGCCGAATACCCGGACGAAGCGGCGCGCAAGACCGGCCCCGGTCAGTTGAACAGCGTGTTTCAGACGTTCCGCTACAGCGCCGCGCAATTGCCCTGGCTACGGACCTGAGCGTCCGTTCACCGCCGGTTTCCGGCCATCGTCGACGTTCGTTTCCGAGGGGCCCTGCCGTGTCGCACGATCCGATTTCCCCGCCCGTCGATGCCCGGCTGCCCGCGTGGCAGCTCGCGCTGTTCGGGCTGCAGCACGTGCTGTCGATGGCCGCGTCGCCGATCACGGCCGTCTTCCTGATCGCGAAGGTGCTCGCGCTGCCGGCCGACCTGACGGTCCAGCTCATCGGCGCGACGTTCTTCGCATGCGGCGTCGGCACGCTGTTGCAATCGCTCGGCGCCGGCCCGATCGGCGCGCGCATGCCGTTCGTGATGGTGCCCGGCGGCGCACCGACGATGCTGTTCGCGGGTATCGCCGCGCAATCGGGCCTGCCGACCGCGGCCGGCGCGGCGCTGCTCGCCAGCGCGTTCTACTGGGTGTTGCTGCCTGTTTTCACGCGCTGCCTGCGGCTCTTTCCGCGCATCGTCGTCGGCGCGATGCTGTTGCTCGTGTCGATCAACCTGATCCGGATCTACGCGACGATCGTCGTCGGCCAGCCCGGCTCGGCCGACTTCGCGCAGCCGCGCGCGCTCGGTCTCGCGCTCGCGACGATCGTCGCCACCGTCGTGGTCGCGGGTGCGTTCCGCGGCACGGCCGGGCGCCTCGCGGTACTGATCGGGCTGATGGCCGGCGCGGCGCTCGGCTGGGCGCTCGGCGCGATGCCCGCGCTCGCCGACGTGTGGCGTGGGCCGCTCTTCACGCACCCGGTGTGGCTGCCGTTCGGGATGCCGCGTTTCGACCTGCTGGCTGCGCTGCCGCTGCTGATTTTCACCGCGATCTCGATGGCCGAGGCCACCGCGCAGACGGTCGCCGTCGGCGAAACGTGCGGCAAGGCGATTTCGCTGCCGCGCGACGTGCCGAAGACGATACGCGGGGATGCGCTCGCGTCGCTGGCGGGTGCGCTGTTCGGCACGCCACTGATCGTGACGAGCGCCGAGAACATCGGCGTCGTGCAGACGACCGGCGTGCGCTCGCGCTACGTGACGGCCGCCGCCGGCGCGATCCTGATCGTCATCGCGCTGTTCGCGCCGCTCGCGCGGCTCGCCTATGCGATTCCGGCCGCCGTGGTCGGCGGCACCGCGCTGGTCGTATTCGCGATGATCGGCGTGATGGGCATCCGGCTGCTCGCGAGCGTCGACCTGCACGCGCGCGCGAACCAGTACACGCTCGCGGCCGCACTCGTGATCGGCCTCGCGCCGATCCTGGTGCCGAACCTGTATCGCCATTTCGGCGCGCCCGTGCAGATCGTGCTCGGCAACGGCATGGCGGCCGGCACGCTCGCGGCCATCGCGACGCAACTGGCGTTCGCCGCGCTCCCGCGGCTGCGCGGCCACGCGCATGCGGGCACGACCGCAGCACCTTCACGCGACGCATAAACGCGGCGGCACGCGCGCGCCGCGCCGCTTGACGACGCCTGCGCTTCGACCGACAATCGCCGCTCCCTCCTGGCGCGGGCACTCGATCCAGCCGGCGCGTGCGTCTCCTCGACGCCGCCCCGGCTTCAGGTTTTCCAGTCCCGATCTCCGCGCCGCCGTGCACGCGCACGCCATTCGACCGGCCTCGCCGGACACGTTTACGCAGGACCTGCCTCCGAACGCCGGCTCGTCGCCGCGCGCTCGCGCCCGTGCCTGCCCGCTCATTTCGGAGTCCATGATGATCATTCGTCTTTCCAAGGCAGCCATGGTGCTGGCCATGGCCTTTTTCGCGTCGCTCGTCGCATTCGGCAACATCACCGACTACGCGACGAATTTCGCGTTCGTGCACCACGTGTTCCTGATGGACACGACCTTCCCGGGCAACGGGATCATGTATCGCGCGATCGGCACGACGTGGGTGCATCACGCCGGCTATATCGGCATCATTTCGATGGAAACGCTGACGGCCGTGCTGTGCTGGAGCGGCGGAGCCCGGCTGCTGCGCGCGCGGCGCGCCGGCGATGCGGAATTCCGCGCGGCCAAGGGCCATGCGGTCGCCGGCCTGACGCTCGGCTTCCTCACGTGGCAGGTCGCATTCATGTCGGTTGGCGGCGAATGGTTCGGGATGTGGATGTCGAAGCAATGGAACGGCGTGCCCGACGCGTTCCGGTTCTTCATCACGCTGCTGCTCGTGCTCGTGTACCTGACGATGAACAACGACGGCGTCGACGACGCGCGGGCCGCGCACTGATGCGCCGGCTTGGTCACGTACGAACCGGGCATCCGGACGATTGCTTGCGTCACCGCGTCCGGCTATAAAGCGGGGATGGACACGAATCGCTGGATTCACGATCCCGTCGGCGCGTTTCGCGCGTGGCAGGAAACCGCTGCGACCGGTGCCGGCCGCCGGCCGTTCGCGCCGCGTTCGGTCGTGCAGCACGTCGCGATGTTCGAGCGGTTCCTGCGCCACCTGAGCGCGCAGCGCGTGTCGCTCGCCACGTTCGGGCCCGACCATGTCGCGGCCTTCCTCGCGAAGCTGGACCGTACCTGCGCGCCCGGCACGTCGACGCGCGTGCGTTATGCGAAGCTGATCGACCGGCTCGGCCGGCATCTGGTCGACGCCGGTGTGCGCACGGTCCATCCGGGCGGCCGGTCGACGCGCGATTTCGCGTGGCCGGACAGCGAGCCCGAGCCGTGCTACCTGCCGCCCGATGCCGACGCGGCGCTGCAGCGCCATGTGCAGCCTCGAGCGGACGACACGCCGGCCGACTGCCGGAATCGCGCGATCGTCGCGCTGCTGCTCGCGAGCGGCATCACGTCGGCCGAGATTCGCGCGGCGACAGGCGACGCGCCCGATCTCGACGCGCGGCCGCCGGTGTTGTCGGTGCCGCGCGATCGCGCGCGGCCGGCACGCCGGATCGCGCTCGCCACGTTCGCGGTGGCACCGCTCGCCGCATGGCGCGCGCGCTCGACCGACGCCCCGCCGTCGGCGCTGCTGTTTCCCGCGCCGCGCGGCGGCGCCATGAACGACATGTTCCTGCTGCTCGTCGTGCGCGACGCGCTGAACGCGATCGGCTTTCACGCTGCGGACATGAGCCCGCGCGTGCTGCGCAATACCTATGCGCGGCGCCAGTTGCTCGCCGGCCACGCGCATGCCGACGTCACGGCGATGCTCGGCCTCGCCAGCATGCGAACGGTCACGCGCATCCGGCAGACGCTGCCGCCCGATGCGGCCGCGGATCGCGCCGCCCACGAGCGCTGATCGCGCGCCGCCGGCGCGAACCGGGTTTCCCGGCTTGCTATTCGCCCGGCTTCGACTGGATCAGCCGCAAAATCCGCGTGTCGTACGGCGATTGCATCACTTCCGCGATGCGGATCTCGGACGCGGCCGGATGCAGCGGATTCAGCAGGAAATTGTGGGCGTGCGGTACGACGACGCTCGGCACGCGCAGCAGCGCGCTCGGCTGCGTGTGCAGCCACTCGGTGCCGGCGCTGCGGGTCCAGTCGACGTTCGTTCGCCAGTCGGCCGGCGCGTCGGCTTCGGCGATTTCGGCGACATCCACCGAATCGGGCACCTCGATACGCAGCAACTGGTATCCGCTCGGCAATTGCGCGACGGTGGCGATTTCGAAATGAACGAGCGTCTCGAGCAACGCGAGCGCCGGATGCTCGGCGAGATACACGACGGGCTGCCCGGCGAAATGCCAGCGCCCGCCGGCCCGCAATCCGCCGACGCCTCTCAGATCGGCGTAATTGCTGATCCGCCACAGCGTCGTCAAGCGAAGTACCCCTCGTCGATCTGCGTGAGGGCCTCTTCGACGAGCCGCGCGCCATGCTCGGTGCTCGCCATGTCGAGCGACGTGCGGCCGCCGAAGCGCTGAAGCCCGTTGCGCAGCCACGCCATCGCCTTGTCCTGGTCGCCGAACGTGGCCGTCGCCTGCGCGACGATGCGGGCGAGGCGGATCGCCTTGTCCGACTCCTCCGGCGACAGGCGTTCGTGCGCCTGGCGGCGATGACTCAGCGTGCGGCGCGGAATGATGAAGGCCAGCTCATCCGATTTCAGCCCGCGCTCCGACAGCCGGTCGATCACCGACACGTCGACGCGCGCGCTCGCCAGCTCGGCCAGATCGGCGCCCGAGCGGACGCGAATCGCCAGCAACTGCTCGAGAATCGTGAATTCGGCCTGACGCGGATGAGCGACGCCCGAAGGATGAAAAGCGATGGTGCTCATGACTGTCTCCGGCAATTTGCCCAACCATTATAGGCGTTTTGCCGGATGCTTGCGGATCGTCGAATGGCGGGTGGGCAGCCGGGCTGGCAGGCCGTTATTCGGGGTACGCGAATCGAAGATTCGCCCCGGTGAAGGGACACAACAATTCAGTATATAAAGTCAAGAAGACCGACTTGAAGTTGTCACGTAACAATTTTCCAACGGGAATAAACGGACCGAGGGAGTCGTGCCGTTTCCACACTCGATGACTCGCCCTCCGTCGGTAAGACCGCTTTTGCCGACGACACGTTGAAGCGCATGCTCGGGCGAGCCGGCCCAACCGACCGACATCGGTGCGACTCGGCCGGGTGCCTGCACGCCAACACAAGAGAACCACCCGCTGTATCGGTTCCTGTTCCGGTCGCATCGATATCGGCTGAATGCACTCGTCTAACTCGAATCTCTCCCTCGATCCGAGGCACACCCCACTACTCCACCATGCCCCATCATTTCGCACACCAATCGCAAAATCGAAAGTGAACAGTAAGGAAACATGCATCGCCGCAAGGCAGCTGTAACCCCCGAACCCGACCGAATCGATACGCACGCCGCCTCGTCGCACTGCCCTGCGCATCGCGCACGACCGGCGCATGGTCGCTTCTCGTAGCGATCGCCGGACCGCCCGCCTCCCCTCCGCCCCATGCTACGAATCGCCTCCGTGCCCGCTCCGGCCGCTTCCGTACACTCGAAATCGCGCCATGCGGCGCAGGCGGCGTGCAACGTGCGTACGGCCGCGCCTGACGGGAGCCTTGCATGTTGTCCATCGACGGAATGGGTTTGGGGTTGAACTGGCAGCGTTTCCTGTCGCAGACGCTGGATCCCGACCTCGCACCGAAACCGCCGCGCAATGCGGACGGCACGTCCAACGACGGCCCGAACAACGGCCCGGCCAACCCGGTCGGCCCGACCACCATGCCGCCGATCCCCGTGCAGGCCGATCTCGGCACCGATCCGTCGAAGCCGACCAATGCCGAAATCGCATCGGCCACCGCACTGCTCCAGAGCATGGCCGATCAGTATCGCGTGGCGCCGCCCGAGATCACGGTCGACAACGACACGACGCGCGCGGTCCAGCGCGTGATTCAGGACGCGCAAACCCGGTACGACAACGCGCAGCAGGCGCTGCAAGGCGCGCAGGGCGTGTTGCGGATGGCGAACCGCGACCCCGACGCGACGCCCGACGAGCGCAAGGCCGCACGCGACAACTACACGAAGGCGCAGGATGCCGCCGCCACCGCGCAACGCGAACTCGACGTCACGACCGACGCCGGCTACCGGATCCTGTACGGCGAACAGGCGAAGGCCGACCAGTACAGCACCGACCCGACGAACGACAAAATCGAAGGGCCCGCGCAACAGCAGGCCGATGCGAAGTTCACCGCGCTGCAGAAGCTGTTTCCCGACCAGACCAAGGCCAATCCGAACTTCGTCCCGCAGCAGGGCGACTGCAAGACGCCCGCCCAGGTCCAGGCCTACGACGACTGGCAATCGGCCACCTCGACTGCGGTAACGGCGCAGTCGAAGTACTGGGCGGACGTCAGCAACGCGAATCTCGCCTACACGCAATTCCAGTCGTACATGGCCGATCCGGCCTACAAGGACGCGATCGATACCGGTGTCGGCAAGCTGAACGATGCGCTCGCGCCGCTGCAGTTGCAGGTCGACCTGCCCGATCCGCCGCCCGCCGATGCGAACGGCCACGTCGACATGAATGCCGTGCAGGCCAAGATCGCGCAGGCCGCGAAGATCGCCAATTACTCGAACGCGGCCTATGCGGCGTCGCTCGACGCGCAGCAGGTCACGACGCTGCAGCAGAAATACGATGCCGACAGCGCGTGCCTGACCGGCTCGACGCCCGGCGCGACGAAAGACGACAAGGCCGCGCTCGATCGCGCGACGACGCAGGCGAACACGAGCGGCAGCTACCTGCAGATGCTCGGCGCGCGGTTGAGCGTCGACGACTTGCAGGCCAAGTACGACACCGCGAAAACGGCATCCGACGACTGGCATACCGCGAATCCGCGCTCGCTGGATCCGCATCCGAAAGTCGACACCGACCTCGCCGCCGCGTCCGATGCGCTCGCGCAGGCGAAGCAGAAGGCCAGCCTCGCGCACGATGGCTTCGTCGTCGCGTACGGCCAGACGCTCGCGCAGCAATATGACGACGCCGGCGCGCAGATCGATGCGCAGCTCAAGCTGAAGGTGCCGTTCGTGCTGCAGAACCCGACGCCGACGCTGTCGACGAATCCGCCGCCCGCCACGGCGACGCCGTCCCCGTCGGCGCAACCGTCGCCGTCGTTGAGCACGTCGCTGCCGAGTACGTCGAGTACGTCGAGTACGTCGAGCACATCGAGTACGCCGGCTCCGTCGACGACGCAAGCGCCGACGCCCACGTCGTCGTTGATCACGTCGGCACCGGCCAGCGCGCTGTCGACGTCGTTTCCGCCCACGACGCCGTTCACGAATCCGTCGTTCGTGCTGCAGCCGCCCGGCTCGAACGCGTCCGTGCCGACCACCGCGACCGGCCAGACCGCGCTCGACGCGAAAAAGCTCCATGTCGTCGCGGGCGCGCTGCGCGCGGCCGACGGCCGGCTGTCCAACACGTTCAACGACGCGGCCGCGAAATTCCAGCTCGCGAACGCGAAGACGCAGGAAGGCGTGCTGAAGGCCAAGCTCGCGGACATCCAGAAAACCTACGACGACTGGTACGCGAACAACCCGACGCCGGTGCGCATGCGCGAGGTGCACGGCGACGAAATTCCGATGTTCACGCCGCGGCGTCCGAACCCGTACCAGGGCCAGCTCGACCAGGCGCGCAACGACCTGCAGCAAGCCAGCGCGACCCTCAACAAGCTGCAGCTGCTGACCGAGATGTCGCATCAACAGGTGCTGCTCGACCAGTTCGATGCGAGCCTCGCCGAGAACCTGCGCAATCCGCAGAGCCAGGACGACAAGGAGGCCTATTCGAAGGCGCTCGACGGCTTCTTCCGCGCGCACCGGGGCGAGCTGTCGCAATCGCTGCTCGACCAGGCGGGCGCGAGCACGAACAAGGCCGCGACGATCGATTTCGGCAAGCTGACCGACAACGAGCAACGCAACCTGATCGGCACCGCGATCGGGCTCCCGCCCGACGTGCAGCCGTCGTCGGACACGGGCGCGGGCACGCCTACCGCGCCCGTCAACGACGACACGGTGCGCTACACCGACAAGGACAAGCTCGACACGATCGACAAGGTGCGCGGCGAAATCCTGAAGCTCGGCGGCGGCAGCGGCACGCAGGTCAACGTCCTGCCGCTGATCTACTCGGACAAGACGGCCGGGATGGTGACGAGCGCGCTCTTCAAGGTCACCGACGGCAAGGGCAACGTCCAGTACGTCGACGACACGTCGGCGAAGTACGACAACATCGGCGACTACCTCGACAACAACCAGCTCGCGTCGAGCGGCACGCTCGATCTCGTGACCGGCTACGACGACAACGGTCATGCGCAGTTCCAGCAGAAGGCCGCGCATCACGACGGCTGGTTCGACAGCGCGCTGAACACGCTGACCGGCGGCAAGGTGAACCTCGGGATGATGGGTCTCGGGCTGCTGATGGAAGGCGCCGGCGTGCTGCTCGACGCCACCGGCGTCGGCGCGTTCGCCGGCGGCGCGCTGAACTTCGCGGGCGCGGTGATGATGGACACGGCGATCGGTTCGAGCATGACGAAATCCGCGCTCGATATCGGCTCGCGCTGGGAACACAACCAGAGCATCAATCCGTTCACCGACGCCGGCGCGCGCGGCGACTGGCTCAACCTCGTGCCGATGGGCGCGGCCGGCGCGGCGAAATTCGCGGGCTCGGAAGTCTTCGGCAAGACGATCACCGCGCTCACCGGCTCGGCGAAAGCCGCGCGGGTGACCACGGCGATCGTGCGCGGCACGTCGCTCGCCACGGGCGTCGGCGCCGCCGGCGAAAGCTTCGTCGAAGCCGCCGTCGATTTCGCGCACGGCGACAGCGAGCACGGCTGGGACGCGCTCAAGTCCGGTTTCACGAACGTGGCGCTGATGGGCGCGGGCGGCGTGCGGGGCCGCGTGGTCAACGCCACGGTTCGCGTGACCGGCCGCCCGGTGGTCGCCCGCTCGGCGAACGGCGAACGCATCTCGATCGACGGCCAGCAGCTGCAGAAGATCCTGAGCAAGAACGAGCCGTCGCAACTCGCATTCGGCGCGACGCGCGCGTCGCTCGACGGCGTCGACATCAAGGTCGCGAAGGACGGCACGCTGATGGCGGGCGACAAGGTGCTCACCTACGACGACATGCCCGTGCGCGTGCTCGACTCGCTCAACAACAAGGACCTGAACAACCTGCCGCGCGGGACGTCGGTGATCCTCGGCGAGAACGGCGAACTGAGCATCGTCAAGCTGACCGGCAAGACCTGGACCGAAGGCACGAGGATCGAGTCGGTCACGGAGACGGGCGACCGGCTGTCGTTCGGCAGCGACGGCGAAATCGATGCGCCGTCGAAGCTCGTCGCGAAAACGCCCGTCCCGTCGAACAACGGCTCGCGGCAGCCGGCAAGCGACGAGGCGCCGCCGGCCGGCAGCGCACCGCGGACGACGCCGGCCAACGAAGCCGCGGCGCGCGCCACCGAAGCGAACGACACGGCCACCGCGACCACGGCCGCCAGCGCACGCAACGCGCAGCGCACGAGCGAAGCGCAGGCCGCGCGCGACGAGAACCAGCAGGAAACACGCACGTCCGATTCGCATGTCGCCGCGCAGAATCGCCGCAGCAGCGACCTGCGCGCGGAACACGATCCGGCCGCGCCCAGCGCACCCGGCGCGGGCGACCTCGACGAACCGGCCGGCATCGCGCCGCGCACGCCGGTCCGCGTGATCGACCTGACCGACGCCGAACCGGCGTCCCGGCCCGCGACGCTCGACCCGGCCGGCGTGTCGGTGCCGCGCGGCCCGTCGGTCGAAGCGCTCGAGTACGGCGAACATACGCTGTTCATCGTGCGCAACGGCGAGCGCCCGGCAGCCGCCCTGCCCGATGCGGCGCGGCCGCGCGCGGCGGGCGCGCTGCCCGCGGACGTCGCGGAACCGATCGTCGTCATCGCCGATGCCGCGGACGCGCACGTCGCGCCCGAACTCGCGAACCGCTGGCAGCGACCGGTCTTCGCGGCCGCGCCCGACGCGCTGCACGCGGACGGCACACTGCGCGCCGATGCGCCGCTGACGCGCTACCTGCCCGCCCCCGACGCCGTGGCGGCAGGCGGCCGCGTCGTCGGCGCGAACGCGCAGGCGGCGCACGCCGAGGCGGCGGGCGTCGTCGAAACCGATCCGCCCGCGGCGAATCCGGACGCGCCCGCCGCACGCCGCGCCGCGCCAGCCGTGAACGACGACACCGTCGTCGTGCTCGCGACCACCCGGCGCAACGCCGCCGATCCGGCAACCCGCGCCACCCTGCCGCAGCCGCCCGCGCGCGCGGCGCGTGCGCTGGACGGCGCATTCAGCGCGCCGAACCGCATCCTGGTGCTCGTCAAGCCGGCCGAGCGGCCCGCCGCGCACGCAGCGAACGATGCACGCGACGCGGCGCAGCCGACACCCGAGCCGGCCGGCGGCGCGCGGGCGGAGGATCGCGCGCTCCCGGCCGCCGCGCACCCGGAAACCACCGAAGCGCCGCCGGACCCGGCGCTTGCCGGCCCAAGCCTGTTGACGCGGCTGCAGATGCGCTTCGGCGGCGCGCCGCTGCCGGATGCGGTCCACGCGCTCGCGCAGCAATCGGACACGCTCACGCAGCAGTTGCGGATGCTGAGCGACGCCGGTTGGCGCGTGAGTCTCGGCAAGCGCGGCGGCGGCAGCCGGATCGATCCGAAGCGGCGCCGTGTGACGATCGACGGCGGCCTGCACGATTCGGGCAGCATCACGTACACGCTCGCGCACGAGGCGAAGCATGCGGTCGAGGCGATCGACGGCACACTGGATTCGCTGGACTACAGCGGCCGCAGCCGCTTCACGCGCAAGGCGCTCGAAGCCGAAGCGCGCGCCCAGATCAACGCGTTCGAAGCGCGCTACGAGATCGATCTCGCGGGCGGCGGCGACATCGCGGCGAACACGACGCTGCCCGACGCGCTCCAGCACGAGGCCGACCGCTGGTCGCCGTCGAGCGACTATGCGGGCACGGTCGCACGGCTCGCCGACGCGTTCGCCGATGCGCCGGTATCGGGCCGCCGCGGCGAAACCTATCAGGCCTTTTACGACGGCATCCGGGACAAGCAGAAGCGCCGCGGCGGCGCGCCGCACCGGATGCCGGCGCCGCACACGACCGAAGCGGCCGGCGGCGCGCACCTGCCGCGCACGCTCGAGGAACAGGTGCGGTGGAGCGTCGCGCATGCGGAGGCAATCTCGCCGTTCGCCGAACGCGCTCGCCCCGAGCCGCGGCAGATGACACTGCGGATGCTGGACGAACGCACGTCGTCGGGAACCGAAGAACCGGTGACGATCATCCGCGGCCGAACCGACGCCACGGGCCAACTGCTCGACGCTCGCGGCCGCCCCGCGCAGCACGTCCCGTTTTCGATCGCGCATTTCCTCGCCGGCACGTCGACCAGCGCCGGCACCGGCCGCGCGCTGGTGCTGGCCGCCGAGGACGGGCACGCGGCCGCGGCATGGCTCGCGAACACCTGGCAACGGCCGGTCTACGTGCCGGACGGCGGCACGATCCGCGCGTTCGACGCGGCCATGAGCAACCCCGGCAGCGCGCGGCCACGGGCGCGATTCGATGACGCACCCACGTGGACCCGCTATGCGCCGTCGCCACGCGAGCGAATCGACTACGGCGAACTCGCGGTCGACGAGCACGGCCTGCACGTCGCGGGCGATCCGTCACGGCGACTGGACCCGCAAGCGCTGATCGGCCCGTTCCTCGGGGCCGGCATCGAAAAGAGCGTGTTCGAGCTCGGCAAGCGCAACGCGATCGGCCTGTACGACGCCGATCCATCGCGGCCGCGCGACGACCAGCTCGCCAATCATTACGACGCGCTCGACACGGAACGCACCGGGCTCGACCTGCTGCGCCGCTACGGCATGCGCACGCTGACCATCGACGGGCCGTTCTCGGTCGGCAACCGGATCGGGATCCTTTACCATCCGCTCGCCGAACTCAGCAGCCGTGCCGTGTCGCTCGGCGCGTTGCCGTCATGCGTCACGCACGAATCGATGCAACAGCTCGCCGCGATGCGCGAGATCGTCGAGCGCGATGGCCTGGTGTTCGATTTCCAGGGGGTGCTCGACTCGCGCGGCGAGTTCTACTTCAGCGACCCGGCCACCGTATTCCGCACGGACGACCGCGAGGAGATCGACGCCACGCTCGAGGAAATCGACAACGTCATCGCGCCGCTCGAACGCGGCATCGGCAACGGCAGCATCGCGCTCGCGCATCCGGCGATCGCCGAATCGCTGCCGGACGGCGCATTCGTCCAGAAGCCGTCGCTCATCACACGCATCCGGATGTGGTTCGGCGGCGCACCGCTGCCCGATGCCGCGTATGCGCTCGCCGGCCGGTCGAGCCTGCTCGCCGCGCAGATGCGGCTGCTGAAGTCGGATGGCTGGCAGGTCGTGTGGGGCCGCGCGGGTCGCGGCAGCCGCACCGACGTCGACGCGCGCCGGATCGTGATCGACGGCGGCCTGCGCGGCACCGGCACGCTCGTCTATACGCTCGCGCACGAAGCCGGCCATGCGGCCGACGTGGCGAACGACCGGCTCGGCCTCGATACCAGCAGCCCCGACGCGTACGTGCGCAGCACGCTGCTCGCCGAAGCGCGCGCGCAGGCCAACGCGTTCGCGGTGCGCAAGCAGATTCTCGAATCGACCGGCATCGACATCGCCGAGCACGCGGTGCTGCCCGACGCGATCGCGCGCGAAGCCGATCATGTGATGCCCGGCGACACAGCGGGCCTCGCGCGCCTCGCCGACGCATTCGGCAACGCGCCCGTATCGGGCCGCGCCGGCGAGCACTACGGTGCGTTCTATGGCCGCACGTGGGATCGCGCGCAGCAGCCGGGCAGCGCGTCGCTGCGCATGCCCGCGCCGCACACGACCGAATCGTCCGGCGGCAGCGGCGGCGCACGGTTGCCGCGCACGCTCGACGAACAGGTGCAGTGGAGCCATGCCCATGCGGACCGTGCGTCGCCGTTCCCGCGCCGCTGGTTCGGCGGCGGCTCGCCGAAACTGACCTTCTCGCGCCATGGTCCGGTGTCCTATGCGAACGGCGAACCGCTGACGCTCGTCCACGCGCGCACGGATGCCGCCGGCGGCCTGCTCGACGCACACGGGCGCCCCGCCACGCCCGTCGACTATTCGATCGACCATCGCCACGCGTTCACGCCCGCACGGGCCGGCGCGCCGATCGTCCTTGCCGGTGAAGGCGGCGCGGCACACGCCGCGTGGCTCGCGAACCTCTGGCAACGCACGATCTACGTGCCCGACAGCGGCACGGTGCGCGCGCTCGGCGAGCCGCGCGCCGACGGCACGCAGCGCATGCAGTTCGGCGGCCCGGGCGCGTGGACGCGCTACACGCCGTCGCCGCGCGAACGGATCGATGCGGGCGCGCTTGCCGTCGACGAACACGGGCTGCACGTCGCCGGCGATCCGTCGCGGCGCGTCGATCCCGACGCACTGCTCGGCCCGTTCCTCGGCGCGGGCACCGCGAAGGCGGTGTTCGAACTCGGCAAGCGCCACGCGATCGGCGTATTCGACGCCAGCGGCGACAAGGCGCGCACGATGCTCGCCCATGAAAAGCGCGGGCTCGAACAGTTGACGCAGCTCGGCATGCGCACGGTCACGGTGGACGGGCCGTTCACGTATCGCGGGCGTGTCGCGGTGCTGTACAGCCCGCTGGCCGAGCTCGGCAGCCTCGACGTGATGCACGGGATCCTGCCGAAACGCGTGACGCGCGAATCGATGCGGCAGCTCGTCGCGATGCGCGAGCTTGCCGCACGGCACGGCCTGTCGTTCGATTTCGAAGGGCTGTTCGATGCGCACGGCGAGTTCTATTTCAGCGATCCGTCCGTGCTGATTCCGCATCCGGACCCGGCGACCAACCGCACGCCCGGGATGATCGATGCCGTCATCCAGCCGCTCGAACGCGGCATCGCGAGCGGCCGCGTCGAACTCGCGCACCCGGTGATCGGCGAATCGCTGCCGGACGGCGCATTCGTCCAGAAGCCGTCGCTCATCACGCGCATCCGGATGCGGTTCGGCGGCGCGCCGCTGCCCGATGCCGCCTATGCGCTCGCCGGCGAGTCGAGCCTGCTCGCCAGTCAGTTGCGGCTGCTGAATCCGGGCCGCTGGGAGATCGTGCAAGGCCGCGCGGGCGCCGGCAGCAAGGTCGATGCCGAACGGCGCCGGATCGTGATCGACGGTGCGCTGCGCGGCACCGGCACGATCGTCTACGTGCTCGCGCACGAGGTCGGGCACGCGGTGGAAGCGGCGACGAACCGGCTCGACCTCGACACCAGCAGCCCCGATGCGTATGCGGAAAGCGCGCTGCGCGCCGAGGCGCGCGCGCAGCTCAACGCGTTCGCGGTGCGCAAGCAGATTCTCGAATCGACCGGCATCGACATCGCCGAGCACGCGGTGCTGCCCGACGCGATCGCGCGCGAAGCCGACCACGCGATGCCGGGCGACGCAGCCGGCCTTGCGCGCCTCGCCGACGCGTTCGGCAATACGCCCACCTCGCTGCCCGGCAACCCCGTCTACCGGGCGCTGTACCGCGCGCAGGCCGAGCAGGCGCTGCGCGACGGCGCGGCCGGGCGGGCCGGCGCCGCGCGGACGATGCCGTCGATGATGGTGTGGCCCGTGCCGGACCCGTCGTCGTTCCTGCCGGCCGCCCCCGCGCTCACGCCCGAAGCGCGCGCGGCCGACTGGCTCGATGCGCACGGCAAGCGCGACCTGAAGCGGATCGACGGCACGCAGCTGGCCGACATCCGCGACCTCGCGCAATACGCAGGCCCCAACGCCCATGTGCTGATCGCGAAGCACGTCGACCGGCCGGCTGACGACGGCACGCATCCGCAACCCGAATTCGTCGCGAGCCTGACGACCGATGCGTACGGCCAGCCCGGTCAGGTCGAATCGGCCGACCCCGGCGGCACGCCGTCGCACGACTTGCGCGACGCGCTCTATCCGGGCACGCGTCCGCGCAAGCGCAGCGGCAGCGACACGCCGCATGAAGCGCGTGCGCAATTCGACTTCTACCTGTCGCCGGTGTCGCTCGACGAGCTGCGGCAATTCGGCGGCGCGGCGAAGGTCGAAGCCGTCGATTCGAAGCGCGTGTGGAATGCCGAGCCTTCCGGCGACGCGCCTGCGCAGGAGGTCGTCGAGCAGATCGGCGAACTCGCCCGTGCGCCGCAATTCAAGCGTCCCAAGGCGGCCGTGAAGGCGGCCGACGGCAACACGACGATCTTCGCGGTCGACCGGAAGACCGGCAAGGTGCTCGGCTACGCGGTGCCCGGGCAAGGCGGCAGCGGCTGGGCGTATCACGAGAAAACCTCGGTCGGCGACGCATCGATCGCCGAACAGGATCTCGGCACCGCATTCCGCCGCCGCGCACGCGGCCTGCCGGACGGGCGGCGCGGCGTCGTGTTCGTGCCGTCCGCGCTGCCGGAATCGGTGGTGTCGCGCTATGGCGGCTTCGAGCCGGCCGAGCGGGCGTTGCCGATCGCCGAGCAAACGCCGCCGCGGCTGAAAACGAGCGACCGCGTGCAGCGCCGCCTCGGCAGGATTCAGTCGAAAGGCAAGCCGCCTGCCGGCGCGACGTCGCTCGCCCACCGATGGGTCGCGCCGAACCTGCTGCCGAAGTCGCCCGACGACGTGCACGATTTCAGCGGCGCGAACACGCTGCATCTGCGGCGCGTGATCGATCTCGGCCAGGTCGGTCCGGCATACTTCATCTACGTCTACGGCACGGAAGGCGCGCTGATCGACACGCTGCACCGGCCGGACGGCATCCTCGCGACTCGCGACGGCACGCTGCAATGGTTCGACGATGCCGCGCATTTCGCCGATAAAGGCAAGCCCGGCGTCGATCTCGACAAGACGAAGATCGGCGGCGGCCCGGACGGCTCGGACCGGCATTTCCTCGTGACGCGGCTCGATCCGGCCGCGTTCGATGCGCGCACGAAGCCGACGCAGGTTGCCGCGTATGCGTTGAAACAGGCGGAACTCGACAAGCAGTTGCAGAAGGCCGCGGCGGAATCGTCCGCGCCGTTCGGCGAACTCGCGCGCCGCATCGCGGCCGAACTGGCCGCCGCCAGGCGCCAGCAGGCCAGACTCGCCGGCGATCCCGCGTCGTCCGGCGCGTCGTCCGGCCGCCCGCCTGCGAAGCCGAGGAAGCCCGCGCGCGGCAAGACCAGGAAAGGCAATCAGAACGCGCCGGCGGCGCCCGCACCGGCTGCATCGCCGGCGCCGCCGGCCGGCAAGCCGTTCAGCATCAAGACCTATCAGCCGGGCCTGACGAGCGCAACCGTCGCCGAATGGATCCTCCGCTTCGGCAAGGCGAAGGTCGACGACTGGTTCCCCGAGCACGAACGCGTGAAGGCGTTCGCGGGCCGCAGCGGCGAGCCGCTCGATCTCGGCACGACACGCCAGGTCATGATGGCCGACAGCGTGATGATGAAGGCGCTCGGCATCCCGTTGCGGCTCGCGCGCGATGCGTCGAGCATGCCGTGGCGCGGCCCGCTGTCGCGGCCCGACCACGCGGCGAACGTGGTGTCGCGCCATGCGAAGCGCGCGATCACGTATCTGTCGATCGCGCGGGCCGCGGACCGGCACGCGCTGCAGGCCTATGCCCGCGCGAAGGCCGAGATCCAGGATCGCCTCGCGCTGATGGCGCGCGGCTTCACGTTGCGCGACGACCCCGCCGGGATGCTCGCGCTCGTGAAACGCTACGGCGGTGCGATGCCGGTCGTATCGGTCGCGGTCGATCCGTATTCGCTGGCCGCCGCGCTCGGCCGGAAACACGACCCCGCGTTCATCCGCCGCGTGCGCGAACTGGGCAAGCTCGACCACGCGCAGTTCGACGAAGCGAACGCGCGGATCGACATCGACGGCACCGGCCGCCATCTCGAACTCGACGACCTCGACCACCTGTTCAAATGGCTCGACGCGGCGTCCGAAGGCGGCTTCGTGCTGCGCCTCGAAACCGCGCCGTCGCGCGCGCTCGTATCGGCCGAGGACCAGCGCACGCTGGCCGGCACCAACGACGCGTACCACGACTACGTGCGCACGTTCGACGCGCTCGAAACGTGGGCGCGGCAACACGCCGGCGCAACCGCGCCGCATGTGATGGTGACCTTTCACGGCTGGGACGCCGTGCTCGAACCGGCACCGGGCGACGGCCACCTGAAGCTCGTCGAGGCCGTGCTCGACCGCAAGGAACTCGACTGGGTCCATCTCGGGCTGTCGTATGCAACGCACGGCTCGGACTTCGTCGCGAACCAGGACCTGACCGCCGCGCTCGCGCGCAAGCTCGTCGACTACGCGCTGCACGCGCCCGACAAGCTCGCGCGCCTGCATGGCGCCGATGCGCTCACGCGCGTGTTCGAACGCGTCGGCGCACAGACGCTCGCGAACCAGCACCAGGTGCTGTTCGCCGAAGTCGAGCGCGTCGGCCTCGCGAACGGGATGACGCCCGACCGGCTCGCGCAATTGCGCGCCGACCTGTACGAAGGCCATACGACCGCGTTGATGGATCGCGCCCGGCAGGCAACGATCGCCTATGCGAAGGAGCACTACTGGAATACGGCCGCGCCCGCGAACCGGGCCGAGCTGCGCGCACGCGATGCCGGCAACCGCTGGCTGAACCAGCATGGCCAGCCCTATACCGAACGCAAGATCGACGCGCAGGCGAACCCGAATGCATCGAGCACCGCGTTCTGGCGCGCGGTGGCCGCCGATCCCAAGCTCGCGATCGACGAGACCAAGCCCGTCATCGTGAACCGCGACATCGCCGCGCAGCCGAGCCATCAGCGCAGCAGCCCGCAGGAGGCCGCGCTCGCGCAGCTCAATGCGCTGCGCGTCCACCGGCCGTCGTTCGGCAAGCGCGACTGGGCGTGGTCGCTCGGCTTCGGCGGCACGGTGGCCGGCGCCAGCTCGCTCGTGGCGCTGAACGTGTTCAACGGCATGACCGTGATGAGTTCGGATGCGCTCACTCACGCGAACACCGCGCTGTTCGTCGGTGCGCGCGCGGGCCGCGTGTTCGGTGCGATGCACCAGGGCGCGGTACAAAGCCTGCAGAGCGGCGACCCGCGCGCGGTGCACGACGTGCTCGACCGCCTGCAGCGCTCGCTCGCGCAGCAGCTGAGCGCGCCGGTGCACGGCTACAACCCGGCGCGACTCGAACAGCTCGACCTGCTGACGAACGAGACGCGCGTGAAGGCGAGCCACTTCGTCGAAATGCATCGCCAGGGGCTCATCGGCTTCGACGATGCGGCCGCGCAGATCAAGGAACTGGCGACCGACCTGCTCGCGAACATGCAGGGCATGGTCGGCGGCACGTCGCTCGCGCAACTGCATCACGGCAATTCCCGCCGGCTGCTCGGCCTCGTCGGGCGCGGCAGCGCGATCGTCGGCTATTCGGGGACGATCGCCGTCGGCGTGCACGGGCTCATGACCGCGCCGACCGTCGCGGGTGCGCTGACGACCGCGAGTGCGGCGCTCGCCGCGACGTATTCGGGCCTCGTCTATGCGGTCAGCGCGCACCGCGTGAACGCCGACAAGCGCAGCCGTGTCGTGCGCCTGATCGACTCGACGTCGGATTTCGTCGGCGTCGCGAGTTCGATCGCGCAATACGACAAGGGGCACTACGGGCTCGCGGCAACGGCCGCGACGTCGACGTTGATGCTGCTCGGCGCGCGCCTGAACACGCATTTCCCGAATGCGACGCGCTGGGTCAAGAAATACCCGACCGCGCTCATCCTCGTGCCGATCGGCATCTGGGGTTTCACGCAACTGCAGAACCTGTTCTTCGGCCCGCCCTCGGGCGGCTCGGGATCGTCGACGCACAAGCCGAAGTCGACACCCGCGTCGCCGTCGCCATCGCTCCCTCCGCCGCAGTCGCAGCCGACGGCCGGCACGCCGACGACCGGGCTCGCGCCGGGCGCCACGGCAACGCAACCGCCCGCGACCGGCACGACCGGCAACACGGCGCCCGCGCAACCGCCCGCGCAACCGTACATCGTCGTGGCCGGCGATTCGCTGTGGGTGATCGCCGACGCGCATCGCCAGTCGCTGCTCGACGCGGCGCACGTATCGCCGGACGACCGCAAGGCGATGACACGCGACCAGCAGGATGCGCGCGCGCTGAACGAAATCCTGCAGTTGAATCCGGGCCTGGCTTCGGCACCGAACAGGCTGCGCATCGGGCAGTCGATCAACGTCGGCTGATGCGCGGTCGGTCGTGCGTGGTCAACCAGCCCATGCGGACGACCGGATCACGCTGCAGAAGTTGCCCGCATGGAAATGCGGATCCTTGTCCGCGAGCACGTCGGCCTTCACGTTGCCGAACGTCGTGCCGGGCTTGTGCTTGATGCCGTCGTAGAACGCCTGGATGATGTCCTCCTTGAAATGCGGCGTGCGCGGATGCGCGCGCACGACCGCTTCCCGCTCGCTGTCGCTGTATTCCGGATAAGCGAGGCCCAGTACGTCCATCTCGACGCCCGCGGTGACCAGCGCGACGACCGGATGCATGTGCTGCGGAATGCCGGGCGTGGTGTGCAGTGCGATCGCGGTCCATACGACGTCGATGTCCTGTTGAGAAATCCCCTTTCCCTTCAGAAAATCGCGAGCGGCGTTCGCGCCGTCCACTTCGAAGCGTTCGCATGCACTGCTGTGCTTGTGCGTGAGCCCCATGTCATGGAACATGCAGCCGCAATAGAGCAGCTCGGGATCGTACTCGAGCCCGCGGCGCCGGCCCGCCAGCGCCGCGAAATAGAACACCCGGCTCGAGTGCTGGAACAGCAGATCGGATTCGGTATCACGCACGAGCTCGGTGATCTCGCGCGTCAATCGGGTATCGGGAAGGGTGATGCCGGCAACGTTCACAGTCATGATCGACCTCCGTGGAAGATACCCTCGATTCTCCGGAGTCCGACCGGTGTCTCCCATGGACGTATTACGACAAATCCTGCCATTTCGCGTGACGAACGGACACGGTGCCTGCGCCGCGACGCCAGCGCCCCTATACTGCTGCGCATCAGGTCCGATACGACACGCAATCGATCATGCCGAAGGTCGTGGGTATTTTCGCCGTTCCGGGCGTTCAGCTGCTCGATGTCTCCGCGCCGCTCGACGTGTTCGCGCAAGCGAACGCCGAATGCGGGAAACCGTTCTATGCGTTGCGGATCATCGCGAGCGGGGCCGGTGCGATCCGCAGTTCGTCCGGCGCACGGCTCCTGCCCGACTGGGTCGCGCCCGACATCCCCGAGCGCATCGACACGCTGCTGGTCGCCGGCGCGCCGCACGCCGGCCAGATCGTGCTGCGCACCGACGTCCTCGCATGGCTGCGCTCGGCAGCCGTGCAAAGCAGGCGCTACGGCTCGATCTGCACCGGTGCGTTCATCCTCGCGGCCACCGGCCTGCTGAAAGGGCGTCACCTGACCACGCACTGGGCCGCCGCCGATGCACTGGCGCAAGCGTATCCGTCCGTCGTCGTCGACGCCGACGCACTGTACGTGCGCGACGGCAAGCTGCGCACCGGCGCCGGCGTCACGGCCGGGCTCGATCTCGCGCTCGCGCTGGTCGAGGAGGATCTCGGCCGCGAGATCGCGCGGCGCGTCGCCGCGCAACTCGTGATGTATTTCAAGCGTCCGGGCGGACAGCTCCAGTTCAGCCGCAAGGGCGAAGCGCGCCCCGCCGGGCGTTCGGTGCTGCAGGAAGTCCAGCGCTGGATCGCCGCGCATCCGGAACTCGAGCATTCGGTGGCCGAAATGGCGAAGCATGCGGGCATGAGCCCGCGCCATTTCGCGCGGCTGTTCCGCGCGGAAGTCGGCATGACGCCGGCCGCATGGGTGGAGGCGACGCGCATCTCGGTTGCCCGCCGGCTACTCGAGGACGGCCACGACACGCCGAAGCAGGTCGCCGCGAAATGCGGGTTCGCGAACGTCGATACGCTCAGGCGAGCGTTCACCCGGCATGTCGGCATCACACCGGCCGAATACCGGAAACGGCAGGCGATCCACGCTGCGTGAGGCGAAACGAGCGACGCCGGCGGCCTCGCAAAAAGATACTTCGGGATACGATTCAACGATTCGTCCCGCTTTTTCCGCGCCGATCGACCCGATCGCTCTCCAAGACCCGCCTCCTGCTCCGGTACGCCAGCAAACTTCGGACGAAATGGCGTGCCGCGCGAATCGTTTACCCAGTTGCAATAATGATTCGCCGCAACGCGTATTTCCGACCGGTAACGCGATCGTTACGATGCGATCAACCGCTGAACGCAACGAGCGAAGCGCGAAATCAACAGAACCGGAGGTCACCATGAAGTCGTTCGTCACCGCTGTCGTCGCCGCGACTGCCCTGTCCGCGTCGTACGGCGCATTCGCCCAATCGAACCCGTCGGGCCAGTTGACGCGTGCCCAGGTGCGTGCGGAGCTCGTCCAGCTCGAGCAGGCCGGCTACAAGCCCGAAGTCTCCGATCCGTATTACCCGCGTGCGCTGCAGACCGCCCAGGCCCGCGTGACGAACGCCGACGAAACCGGCTACGGCGTGCAAGCCGCCGCCGGCGCCCGTGCCGGCCGCGCGATCGCGGTCAAGCAGGAAGGCCGAGACTCGATCTATTTCGGCCAGTAAGCCGGATACGCGCCGGCGTATCCCCGCATATTCGCGACATATTCCGATACGCAGGTCGTCCACGCGACACCCCGCTCCCGTTCATCGGGGCGGGGTGTTTGCTTTCCGGCCGTCCGCTGCGTGCGCCGGGCGCGTGCCGCGCGGCGCCGTTCACGCAAGCGTGCGGGGTTTGCGCATAGAATGGCCGCGTGGTCGGCGTCGGCCAGAACGAACGCGAGCGGTGTCACGGCGCCCGCTGGCCGGCCCGATGTCGCACTCGGCGCATTTTTCGAAAAGGAGCGGTTTCATGTCTCAAACATCCGGTTCCATGATCACGTTTCGCCGCCCGGACGGCCAGGAACTGCAGGGCTATCTCGCCACGCCGGCACGCACCGAAGGCGCGCCCGCGGTCGTCGTCATCCAGGAATGGTGGGGGCTGAACGACCAGATCCGCGGCGTCGCGGATCGACTCGCGCGCTGCGGCTACTTCGCGCTCGTACCCGACCTGTATCGCGGCAAGTCCACGGTCGAGGCGGAAGAAGCGCACCACCTGATGACCGGCCTCGATTTCGGCGACGCCGCGTCGCAGGACATTCCCGGCGCGGTCACGTACCTGAAGACGCTGGCGCCGCGGGTCGGGGTGACGGGCTATTGCATGGGCGGCGCCCTCACGCTGCTGTCGCTGCAGTACGCCGAAGCGGACGCCGGCGTCACGTGGTACGGCTTTCCGCCGCTCGACTACATCGATCCGGCCAAGCTCAAGGTGCCGCTGATGGGGCATTGGGGTACGCAGGATGCGTTCTTTGCGATCGATCAGGTCGACGCGCTGGAAAAGAAGCTGACCGATGCGAAGGTCGGGTTCGAATTCCATCGCTATCTCGCGCACCATGCGTTCGCGAACGAAACGGCCGTCGGCCCCGGCCGCATCGCCGGCACGCAGTTCGATCCGGTGTGGTCGCAAGTGGCGTGGGATCGCACGCTCACGTTCTTCGGCCGGACGCTCTGGACGACGCACGCGTGACGTAACGCCACGCGCAGCACGCGCGACGGCATGAAAGAAAACGCCACGGATTCGCGTCCGCGGCGTTGTCGTTTTCACATCGCGTCGGTGCGGCGGACCGGCGCGGCCTGGCCGCGCCAGCCGTGCGTCGTGCTCACCCGTTCGTCGCCGCCCGGTAGTCGACCGGTGCATCGGGCGCGCGCGGCGCTTCGCCGGCGCGCTGGATCCAGCCGCCGCCCAGCGCGCGGTACAGGTCGACCAGGTTCGTCCAGCGTGCCAGACGGGCATTGATCAACGACTGCTGCGCGGCGTACAGATCCGTCTGCGCGGTCAGCACCGACAGGTAGCTGTCGACGCCGTTCCTGTAGCGCAGGTCCGACAGGTCGAAGCGACGCTGCTGCGCGTGTTCGTTGCGCTCGAGCGCCGCGATCTGCTGGTCGTACGTGCCACGCGCGGCAAGACCGTCCGCCACTTCGCGGAATGCCGACTGGATCGCCTTCTCGTAGTTCGCGATCTCGATGCGTTTCTGCACGTTCGCGAGATCGAGGTTCGCGAGGTTCTGCCCGCCCTCGAAAATCGGCAGCGCGATGTTCGGCGCGAACGACCACGCCGCCGTGCCGGCCTTGAACAGGCCGCCGAGCGTCGGGCTCGCGGTGCCGAACGCGGCCGTCAGCGAGATTCTCGGGAAGAACGCTGCGCGCGCCGCGCCGATGTTCGCATTCGCGGCCAGCAGCGTCTGCTCGGCCTGCATCACATCCGGACGGCGCGTGAGCAGATCCGACGGCAGCCCGGCCGGCACGTCCGTCAGCAGGTTCTGCGCGTCGAGCGGCATGCCCGCCGGCAAGTCGTCCGGCAACGGTTCGCCGATCAGCAGCACCAGCGCGTTCAGCGCCTGCGCGCGGGCACGTGCCTGCGCCTGCTGGTTCGCGAGCGCCGTCTCGACCACCGTCTGCGCCTGCCGCAGCGCGAGCTCGGAGCCCGTGCCGTTGTCGAACTGCAGCTTGGTCAGGTCGTACGACGCCTGCGCGGACTTCAGCGTGTCCTCCGTGACCTTCAGCAAGTCGTCGGTCGACAGCAGCGTCAGATATTGATCGGCCACCTGCGACACCAGCGAGATTTCCGACGCCTGCCGAGCGTATGCGGTCGACAGGTATTGCGCGAGCGCCTGATCCTTCAGGCTCTGCACGCGGCCGAACAGGTCGAGCTCCCACGACGCCGACAGCCCGACGTTGTAGACGCGCGAAACGTAGGCCTGATTGGTCGGCGAAACACCTTGCGGATAGCGCTGGATGTTGCCCGTGCCCGTCCCGTCGAGCGTCGGGAACAGCCCGGCACGCGTGATCTGGTACTGCGCACGCGCCGCCTCGATGTTGAGCACCGACACGCGCAGGTCGCGGTTGTTCTTCAGCGCGATCTCGATGAGCCGCTGCAGGCGCGGATCGACGAAGAACTCGCGCCAGCCGATGGCAGTCGCCGCCTGGCCGTTCGCGCCGCGCGCGCCGGCCGCGCCCGGCTGCGTCGCATAGACGCCGCCGGCCGGGTACGCCTGCGCGACGGGTGCGTCGGGCCGCCGGTAATGCGGCGCCATCGTGCAGCCCGAGGCAAACAGCGCGGCAGCCAGTGCAGCCGCGGTTGCAGTCAAAGCGTGTTTTTGCATCGTTACTGCCCCTTCGAATCGTGTGCGTCGTCGTGACCGCGTTGCAGGTCGCCCTGCACGAGACGCCATGCGTCGTCGACGTTTTCCGTCTCGCCGCCGAAGATCGCACGGACCCGCACGAAGAACATCGGGATCATGAAAATGGCGAGGAACGTCGCCGTGATCATCCCGCCGATCACGCCGGTGCCGATCGCGTGCTGACTGGCCGAGCCCGCGCCGTTGCTGACCGCGAGCGGCAACACGCCGAGAATGAACGCGAGCGACGTCATCAGGATCGGACGCAGCCGCAGGCGCGACGCCTCGATCGCCGCACGCACCGGGCCCATGTTCCCGCCCGCCTGCAGCTCGCGCGCGAACTCGACGATCAGGATCGCGTTCTTCGCGGACAACCCCACGGTGGTCAACAGTCCGACCTGGAAGAACACGTCGTTCTCGAGGCCGCGCAGCATCGTCGCGAGCAGCGCGCCGACCACGCCGAGCGGCACGACCATGATCACCGAGAACGGAATCGACCAGCTTTCATACAGCGCCGCGAGACACAGGAACACGACGAGGATCGAGATCGCGTACAGGATCGGCGCTTGCGAGCCCGACTGGATTTCCTGGAACGACAGCCCCGTCCACGAGTAGCCGATGCCTTCCGGCAGCTTGCTCGCGAGCGCTTCCATCGCCGCCATCGCCTGGCCGGTCGACTTGCCTTGCGCGGCCTGCCCCTGGATCTCGATCGACGACACGCCGTTGTAACGCTCGAGCTTCGGCGACCCGTAGATCCAGTGGCCGCTGGAGAACGCACTGAATGGCACCATCCCGCCCGAGCTGTTGCGCACGTACCAGATGTTCATGTCTTCCGGCGTCATCCGGAACGGCGCGTCGGCCTGCACGTACACCTTCTTGATCCGGCCGTCGGTGTCGAGGAAGTTGTTCACGTACTGCGACGCCCACGCGATCGAGAACGTCTGGTCGATCGCCGCGGCCGTCACGCCGAGCGCGTTCGCCTTCTCGCGATCGATGTCGACCTTGTACTGCGGCGTATCGTTCAGCCCGTTCGGGCGCACGAGCGCCAGCGCCGGATCTTTCGCGGCCATCCCGAGCAACTGGCCGCGCGCGGCCATCAGCGCTTCGTGACCGAGGCCGGCGTTGTCCGTCAGCTCGAAGTCGAAGCCGGCGGCCGTACCGAGTTCGGGAATCGACGGCGGGTTGAACGGAATCACCATGCCGTCCTTGTACGTCGAATAGTGCGCGAAGGTCCGGCCGATCAGCGCCTGCACCTTCTGGTCCGAACGCTGGCGCTGCTCGTACGGTTTCAGCTTCACGAACACGAGGCCCGCATTCTGGCCGCGGCCCGCGAAGCTGAAGCCGTTGACCGTGAACACCGAATCGACCACGTCCTTCTCCGCGGTGGTCAGGTACGTGTTGATGTTGTCGAGCGTCCTGCCGGTCGTTTCCTGCGTGGAGCCCGACGGCGTCTGCACGATCATGAACATGTAGCCCTGGTCCTCATCGGGCAGGAACGACTTCGGCAGGCGCGCGAACATCACGCCGACCGCGAGGAACACGGCCAGATAGATCACGAGCCAGCGGCCCGAGCGCCGGATCACGTGGTTCACGCCGCTCGTGTAGCGATCGCGGCTGCGGTCGAAGGTCCGGTTGAACCAGCCGAAGAAGCCCTTCTTCTCTTCGTGATGTCCCTTCTCGATCGGCTTCAGGATCGTCGCGCACAACGCCGGCGTCAGGATCAACGCAACGAGCACCGACAGCACCATCGCCGACACGATCGTCAGCGAGAACTGGCGATAGATCGCGCCGACCGAGCCGCCGGAGAACGCCACCGGCACGAACACCGCCGACAGCACGAGCGCCACGCCGACGAGCGCGCCGGTGATCTGGCCCATCGCCTTGCGGGTCGCCTCCTTCGGCGACAGCCCCTCTTCCGCCATCACGCGCTCGACGTTCTCGACCACCACGATCGCATCGTCGACCAGCAGGCCGATGGCGAGCACGAGACCGAACATCGACAGCGTGTTGATCGAGAAGCCGACGATACCCATGATCGCGAACGTGCCGAGCAGCACGACCGGCACCGCGATCGTCGGGATGATCGTCGCCCGCAGGTTCTGCAGGAACAGGTACATCACGAGGAACACGAGCACGATGCCCTCGATCAGCGTCTTGACCACTTCCTCGATCGACAGGCGCACGAACGGCGTCGTGTCGTACGGATAGTGCACGACGAGACCATGCGGAAAGTACTTCGACAGCTCGTCGATCTTGGCCCGCAGCGCGGTCGCGGTCGCCAGCGCGTTCGCGCCGGTCGCGAGCTGGATGCCGAGCCCGGCCGTCGGCTGCCCCATGTACTTCGTGTCGAACGTGTAGTTCTCCGAACCCAGCGCCGCACGGCCGACGTCCTTCAGGCGTACCTGCGAGCCGTCCTGGTTGACCTTCAGCAGGATGTTGCCGAACTGCTCGGGCGTGCGCAGCAGCGTCGATTCGGTGATCGTCGCCTGCAGCACGGTGCCCGGCTTCGCCGGCGTGCCGCCGATCTGGCCGCCCGCGATCTGCACGTTCTGCTGCGAGATCGCGGCCGTCACGTCGGTCGGCGTGAGGCTGTAGTTGGTCAGCTTGACGGGGTCGAGCCAGATCCGCATCGAGAACTGCGACCCGAGCAGCAGCGTCTGGCCGACGCCGTTCACGCGGCTCAGCGGGTCGAGCACGTGCGAGGCCACGTAGTTCGTCAGGTCCTCCTTCGACATCCGGCCGTCCTCGGAGTTGAACGCGAACCACATCAGCCAGTTGCTGCTCGACTTCGTGACCTGCATGCCGAGCTGCTGCACGACCTGCGGCAGGTTCGGCGTCGCGAGCGACAGCTTGTTCTGCACCTGCACCTGCGCGACGTCCGGATTCGTGCCCGGCGAGAAGGTCAGCGTGATCGTCGCGTTGCCCGAGTCGTCGCTCGTCGACGACATGTACATGAAGTTGTCGAGCCCGCTCATCTGCTGCTCGATCACCTGCGTCACCGTGTCTTCCACCGTCTTCGCGGAAGCGCCCGGGTAGTTCGCCTGGATCTGGATCGTCGGCGGGGCGATCGTCGGATACTGCGCGATCGGCATCTTGAAGATCGATGCGACGCCGGCCAGCATCAGCACGATCGCGATCACCCACGCGAAGATCGGGCGATCGATAAAGAACTTGGCCATGAAACGGACTCCCTGTTATTGCGCGCTCGACGCGGCGGCCGAACTCGCTGCGGCATGGGCTGCGGTACTCGCCGGCGCGGCGCTTGCCGGGGCGGCGGAACCGGCGTCAGGCGCCGGCGCGAGCTGCGCGGCGACGGTCTTCACGGTCGCGCCCGGACGCACCTTGTCGACGCCCTGCACGATCACGTGATCGCCCGCCTGCAGACCGCCTTCGACGATCCAGTTCGGGCCGTACGTGCCGGTCGTCGTCAACGGACGCATCTCGACCTTGTTGGCCGCGGTCACGACCAGCGCGACCGCCTGCCCCTTCTGGTCGTGCGTGACGCCGATCTGCGGCACCAGGAACGCGTTCTCGTTCACGCCTTCCTCGATCCGTGCGCGCACGAACATGCCCGGCAGCAGCACGCGGGTCGGGTTCGGGAACACCGCGCGGATCGTCACCGAGCCGGTGGTCTGGTCGACCGTCACGTCCGAGAACTGCAGCTTGCCGGCTTCCGAATAGGTCTTGCCGTCTTCCAGGATCAGCGACACCTTCGCCGCGCCCGGGCCGCTCGTCTTCAGGCGCCCGCTCTGCACGTCCTGGCGCAGCTTCAGCCCTTCGAGGCTCGACTGAGTGAGGTCCACGTACACCGGATCGAGCTGCTGCACCGTCGACATCAGCGTCGCCTGGCTCGCCTGCACGTACGCGCCCGGCGTCACCTGCGAGATGCCGACGCGCCCGGTGATCGGCGACACGACATCCGTGTAACCGAGGTTGATCTGCGCGGTGTCGACCGCCGCCTTGCCGGCCGCGACGTCCGCGGCAGCCTGCCCTTGCGTGGCGACCGCGTTGTCGTAGTCCTGCTTGCTGACCGCGTTCGCGGCGACCAGCACCTTGTAGCGCGCGACCAGCGCGTTCTGCGTGACGAGGTTCGCCTGCGCCTTCGCGAGCGTCGCCTTCGCGCTGTTCAGCTGCGCGATGTACGGCGCCGGATCGATCTTGTAGAGGCGCTGGCCGGCCTTCACGTCGGTGCCTTCGGTGAATTCGCGGCGCAGCACGATGCCGTCGACCCGCGCGCGGACCTGCGCGACGAGGAACGCACTGGTGCGGCCCGGCAGTTCGGTCACTGCCGGCACGGCTTGCGGCTGGACGGTGACGACGCCGACCTCCGGCGTTGGCGGCGGCGGTGCCGCTTCTTTTTTCCCGCACGCGGCCAGGAAAACGGCAGCCGTTGCGGCAGTGATTAAGCGGTATGGAACCCGTTCGACACGCATGGAGCGACCTCTCACAATTAGACGACCTTCAATGGGAATCACCGGATCTCCTCATGGCTCTGACGCGCGGCGGATCTGCGGCGCCTTGTCCGCCGCGGATGCGGACGCGTGTTGCGGGTGTGCGTTGCACCCGGCGAAGCGTTCGTGGGTCGAACTGCTTCCGAAGAAAGAACGGCGGGCCCGCGTTGTCGCGGGGTTCGGCCAGACCGCTAGCGCGCGGGCCGGAATGCGGCGCCCGCAAATTCGATGAACGCGCGCGCGGCGGCCGGCAGACGTGCGGCACGCGCATACGCAAGCTTCAGCGTGACGGGCGCGAGCGGGTGGACCGGAGCCACGCGCACCAGCGTGCCGGCCGCCAGATCGGCGTCGACGAGATACGCGGGCAGCACCGCCGCACCCATGCCGGCCACGGCCAGCCGCCGCGCCATCTCGAGATGGCCGACGCCCGCGTTGCCGGGCGCTACGCCGGATCGAATCCCGGCAGCGAGGGCGTCATCGGCCGCCGGCAGCTCCAGCCGTACGGCGGCGATGTCCGGCCAGTCGCCCGACGCGGCCGCGCCGCCGTGCGCCGCGACGTAAGCCGGCGCCGCGACCCGCACGGTTTCGTACGCAGCCAGCGTATGCAGCGCGTGCGCGCCGGACACCGGCATGCCGTCGGTCAGGAACGCGACGTCGATCTCCTCGGCGCTCAGGTCGACGTGGGCATCGGTCAGTGTCACGGTCGGGCGCACGTCCGGAAACCGGTGCACGAAGCGATCGAGCAGCGCGCTCAACTGGCTGAGCCCGAACGCGACCGGCGCGGCCACGCGCAATACGCCTTCCGGCTTGCTGCCCATCGCGACGAAACGGCCGTCGATCTCGTCGATCGCACCGAGAATCCGCTCGACGCGTGCGAGATACAGCTCGCCGATTTCCGTGAGCGACTGATGGCTCGTGCTGCGTTGGAGCAGGCGCGCACCGAGGCGCGTTTCAAGCGCGTCGACCAGCCGGCTCGCCATCGCCGTCGACACGCGTAGCCGCGTCGCCGCCCGGCGAAACCCGCCTTCCCTTGCCACAGTCACGAATGCCCGAATCGATTGAAGTTGGTCCATTTGTCCGGATTCCCCTGCGCGGACGACTGCCCGTATGCCTGCGCCCGACACCGCGCCGCGACCGGCCCGCATCGGCCCGGCCAATGCGGCGGCGCCGACGCCGGCTCGGCCGGGTCGGTCGGCACGCTCGCGACTGGCACGCACCGGCTTGCAACGGACGCAAACCGGCCTCGGCAAGCCCGATGCACGATCGTTCGATAGCAGTCCTGAGTCTTTCCCGGCGATCCGTGGCAACGACGCACGCGGCAAAGCCGCGCGGCGGCCGCGCATCGCGCGGACGGTGTGGCCCGCAACCTCCGGGCACGCTGAATCGCATCGCCTTCAGCAGGTGCAATGGTAGGGAAACCGCCGGGAAATGGCTTGCCCGATCCTGCGATTGTTTTGCCTTAATTTCCGAACTTGTGCGCTGCACACCGTGCGCGGGCGGCCACACGGTCGCCGACCCTGCAGGTCCGGATGATCGGGCTAATTTCGGACAGGTTTAGGCAATCGTGCGCACGCAACTGGTCGTACGATGTGACCGCCGTGCCTGCGCTTCGACAGGGGAGCGCGGCTGCGCGCATTGCATCGCCCACTCCGCCAACCGCTCACGCAACATGGAAATCGACGCTCGAACGCCACCGCAACCGCGCACCCCGCCGGATCACGACGCCCGGTCGCCCGCGGGCCGGCTCGCGGCGCTGATCGCCGCGTACGCGCCGCACGACGGCATGTTCGACCTGCCGCTGCGCGGCATGCGCGTCGCACGCGCTTCCGCGCCGCCGCCGCA
This sequence comes from Burkholderia sp. BCC0506, assembly GCF_902833145.1. Lineage (GTDB taxonomy): Bacteria > Pseudomonadota > Gammaproteobacteria > Burkholderiales > Burkholderiaceae > Burkholderia. The sequence goes on from NZ_CADFEN010000001.1 coordinate 45,450, forward strand.
GTGGAACCACGGCGTGCACCGCGCGTGCCTGAGTATCGTCGGGCAAGGCGCGAAGTCGATGCGGGTCGGCGACGACACCTACTCGATCGACGAATCGCGGATGCTGGTCGCCATCGCCGACTTGCCCGTGGCCGGGCGCGTGACGCGCGCGAGCCCGGCCGAGCCGTTCCTTTACGTGCAACTCGCACTCGATCCGCACCGCATCGCGACGCTCACGCCGGTCGTCTTTCCGCACGGACTGCCGAAAGCCGTCGACTACGGCGCGCTCGACACGCTCGACACGACGCCCGAAATCGTCGACGCCGTCGCGCGGCTGCTGCAACTGATCGCACAACCCGACGACCTCGACCTGCTCGCCCCGCTGATCGTCGACGAAATCCTCATCCGGCTGCTGCGCGGCCCGTCGGGCGTGCGCGTCGCGCAGATCGGCGACGCCGGTTCGACGACCCAGCGCATCTCGCGCGCCGTCGCATGGATTCGCGACCATTACCTCGACCCGATGGCGGTCGATTCGCTCGCGCGACAGGTGGAGATGAGCCCGTCGACCTTTCACCATCACTTCCGTGCGGTCACGTCGATGAGCCCGTTGCAATGCCAGAAGGTATTGCGACTGCAGGAAGCGCGCCGCCTGATGTGCCTGTCGGCGATGGATGCGCGGCAGGCGTGCCGAAGCGTCGGCTATGTAAGCGCGTCGCAGTTCAGCCGCGAGTACGCACGGCTGTTCGGCGACGCGCCGGGCCGCGACGTCGCGCGGCTGCGCGGCGAGGCGGTGCCGCTGTCGCGTGTCGCGCCATGAGCGGATTCCGCGTGCGACGAGGCTGCCCGCCGCGAACCCGGGCGTCGGGCTACACCCTCATGCGAGCGGACGGCGCAGCCACGCTGACGTCGACGCAGCGCGCACGGCGAAACGCGAGCGCCACGGCCGGCTCCGGATTCCCCCGGCGCTTCGCGAATTCGACCGCGCCCTGCGCGCATCGTTGTCCGGACCGGTCCGCGCACATGCATTCGTCGATCGTCATTAACCAAGGACTACAAATTATTCATATCGCACCGAAAGCCAGTGCGCGGTACTCACGTACCGACCTTGCGTGAATCAGGCATGACGGGACGCACAGCAAGCGTTCAACGCAGCCTCGTCAGCGGCCAGCATCTCGGGCACGCATTCCCGCAGGAAATCGACGAACGTCCGGATCTTCGCATCGAGATACTGACGCGACGCATACAACGTATAGACCGTCAGCTTCTGCAAGCGGTAATCGGGCAACACGCGCACCAGCGCACCGCTCGCGAGCGCGGGCAGCGCAGCCGACATCGGCAGCGGGCCGATCCCGAGCCCCGCGCGCAGCGCGGCGCCGAGCGCATCGGCGATATTCACCTGGAAATCGGACTCCGGCAGCTCGACCGTTTCGCGGCCGTTCGGGCCGTCGAGATGCCAGCGGTCGCGCGGAAAGAGCGACGTGACGAGCCGCAGGCACGCATGCCCGGCGAGATCGCTCACGGTGCGCGGCGTGCCGCGTGCCTTCAGGTAGGCAGGCGACGCGCACAGCACGCTGCCCACGTCGCCGAGCCGCTGCGACACCAGCCCGGAATCGGGCAGCTCCGTCGTGCTCAACTGCAGCGACACGTCGTAGCCTTCGTCGATGATGTCGGGCACGTGCTGCGACAGCGTCAGCTCGACCGCGACCGACGGATAGCGTTCGCGGTAGCGCACGACCGCGGGCATCACGTAGGACTGGCCGAAACTCGTCGTCGCGTGAACGTGCAGCCGCCCGGACGGCTTCGCCTGTGCATCGGCCGCCTCGGCCTCCGCTTCGTCGATATAGCCGAGGATGCGCTGGCAGCGGTCGAGATAGCGCTGCCCGGCGTCGGTCAGCGCGATGCGGCGCGTGCTGCGGTTGAGCAGGCGCGTGCGCAGATGCGTTTCGAGTTGCGCGACCGAGCGCGACGCGTAGGCCGTCGTGATGTCCAGGCGCTGGGCCGCGCTCGTGAAGCTGCCCTCCTCCGCGACCCGGACGAAAATGCGCATCATCTGTAACGTATCCATCGACCTGCCCCTGGGGATTGTCACGCGCGCCGCCGTGCGGCCACGGCGCCGGCACACGCCGGTCTGGCGCGAATTGTGCGGAACAGTACAGCAGCGTTGCAGGTGTGTCCAGTTCGCCGTACGCGACACGATCCGCATGCCGAATCGTGTCGCCGAGCCGCTCGCCGCGCGGCATCCGAAGCGGGCGGACATGCGTATCGAACGTACCGACGAGGCCAATATCGGCAGGTGGCAAACCCTGCCCGCCGACCGTCGCGCCGCACCTCGATCGAGGTCCCTTCCCGTCTCGCGCGTTACGCGGCGCCCACCGCATCGAACGGATTGCGCAACACGATCGTGTCGTCGCGCTCCGCGCCGGTCGTGATCATCGAAACCGGCGCGCCCGCCACGGCTTCGATGCGCGCGATGAACTCCCGTGCCGCCCGCGGCAGCGCCGCGCGCTCGCGCACGCCCTTCACGGAGCCCTGCCAGCCTTCGAACCGTTCGTAGACGGGCTTCGCGCGCGACTGCGCGTCGAGGCTCGCGGGCAGATGATCGACGCGCGCGCCATCCAACACGTAACCGACGCACAGCGCGATCGACTCGAAGCCGTCGAGCACGTCGAGCTTGGTGAGCGCCAGCGAATCGATGCCCGAGATCCTGACGGCCTGGCGCAGTTGCGCGGCGTCGAGCCATCCGCAGCGTCGCGGCCGGCCGGTGTTGACGCCGAATTCCTGTCCGCGCGCACGCAGCGTTTCGCCGGTGGCGTCGCTCAGCTCCGTGAGGAACGGGCCGCCGCCGACCCGCGTCGCATACGCCTTCGTGACGCCCAGCACGTGGCCGAGCTTCGCGGCACCGAGCCCGGTGCCGGCCGCCGCGGCCGATGCCACGGTGCCCGACGACGTCACGAACGGGTACGTGCCCCAGTCGATGTCCAGCATCACGGCCTGCGAGCCCTCGAACAGGATGCGTTCGCCGCGATCGGCCGCGTCGTTCAGGTCGGCCCAGACGGGACGCACGAACGGCAGGATCTTCGGTGCGAGCGCGAGCAGCGTCGCCCGCATCGCGTCGCGATCGTATTCGTCGAGCCCCAGGCCGCGGAACCACGCGTTGTGATGGTCGACGAGCACGTCGAGCTTGGCGGCGAGCCCGGCCGGTTCCGCGAGATCGCCGACGCGCAGCCCGCGACGCCCGACCTTGTCCTCGTACGCCGGCCCGATCCCGCGCAGCGTGGTGCCGATGGGTTCGCGGCGCAAACGCTCCTGCGCCTCATCGATCGCACGATGAATCGGCAACACCAGCGTCGCGTTCTCGGCGATCGACAGGTTGTCGGGCGTCACCGACAGCCCGAGCTCGGCCATCCGGCCGATTTCGGCGAGCAGCGCCTCCGGGTCGAGCGCCACGCCGTTGCCGATCACGCCGCGCTTGCCGCGCACGATGCCGCTCGGCAGCAGCGCAAGCTTGTACGTGTTGCCGCCGACGACCAGCGTATGGCCCGCGTTGTGGCCGCCGTTGTAGCGTGCGACGAGATCGGCCTGCGCCGCCAGCCAGTCCACGACGCGCCCCTTGCCTTCGTCGCCCCATTGGGCGCCCACTACCACCACGTTCGGCATGCTCCGTACTCCATGTGAGAATTTCAGACACTCGTTCGGCCCAACAGGGCGTTTGTATGCCATATTGGCGGAGCAGGATCACCCGATCAAACGATTAAACCTGAACCATTGTGTGAGTAAATTTCACGCGAGGCGATGCAATGGCCCGACGACTCCCCCCGTTGAATTCGCTGCGCGCATTCGAAGCCGCCGCACGGCTCGGCAGCTTCACGCTGGCCGCCGACGAGCTGTGCGTGACGCACGGCGCGATCAGCCGGCACGTGCAGCAACTGGAAGCGTGGCTCGGGCGGCCGCTGTTCGAACGCCACAACCGGCGCGTCGAACTGACCGCCGCCGGGCGCGCGTACCTCGCCGAGGTCGGCGCATCGTTCGACCGGATCGCACTCGCCACCGCGCAGCATTTCGGCCACGCGCAGCAGCGCGTGCTGCGCGTCAGCGCGCCCGCGACGTTCTCGCTGCGCTGGCTCGTCCCGAAGCTGTCGTCGTTCCAGGTCGCGCACCCGGCCATCGAGGTACGGCTGTCGACGTCGAACGAGCCGATCGACAAGCTGCGCGACAAGGTCGACCTGATCGTTCGCGGCGGCCCGCAGGCCGTCGACGGGTATGTCGCGGAGGAATTCCTGTCCGAAGTCAGGCTGCCGGTGTGCGCGCCGAAGTTGCTGGAGGGCCGGTCGCTGGATACGCCTGCCGATCTCGCCGGCTTCACGCTGTTGCACGCGGCAACCTATCCGGGCATGTGGCCGGAATGGCTCGCGGCGGCCGGGCACCCGAATCTCGTCCCGCGGCACTCGCTCACGCTCGAGCATTTCTATCTGACGCTGCAAGGCGCGCTCGACGGGCTCGGCGTCGCGATGGGGCCGATCGCGCTCGTCGCCGACGACATCGCGGAAGGCCGGCTCGTGCAGCCGTTCAGCGAACCGGCGCTGCCGCCGTGGCGCTACTTCACGTATGTGGCGTCCGCGCGGGCGAATGACGACGCCGTACGCGCGTTCAAGGACTGGCTGAAGGCAACGGGAAGCGCGACTGCATCGGGTGGGCGGGATTGATCGCACCCGCATGCGGGGCGCGCACCGTCACGATAGGCAGGATTCCGAATCGAACTGGATAAGCGTGCGGAACGTGTTTGTCTTCGTGCGTCTCGGAATCGCGACGCACGCGGCAGGCCGCGCATCGAACCGTGGCCTGCCGCCGGACGACGCTTACTGACTTGCTGCTGCGCCGGCCTTCTTCTCTGCGTTCTGCAGGTTCTGCGGATAGTTCGGATCATTGGCCGCCGGCTTGTAACCGGCATCTTCGAGTTTCTTCAGCTCGGCAGTGTTCTTCGCACGCGCGGCCTTGCGCTCGGCTTTGCGTTTGGCCTTGGCTGCCTTGCGCGCTTCGCTCTTCGCCGCCTTCGCGTCCTGTGCAGCCGGTGCGCTGGCGGCGTCGGTCTGCGCGAACGCCGGAACGGCCGAGCCGAACAGGAAAGCGGCTGCAGTAGCAGCCAGCGTGAATTGTCTGATCTGGATTCGCATCGCTGAACTCTCTTTTTTGATGACCATCACGGTTTGAAAGACCATCGAGATACCGCCCCTGCCCCGATCGGTCGTCATGTCGCGATCGGGACCACTGCATCATAACCGTGTCGCGAAAAATGTGGCGCGAACGTGCTGGCGGAATCGGGATACACGTATGGGAGACGGCGCGATTCGTGCGTCGATGACTGTTTCACGGGTGGCGATGTCGGTAGGCTCGTGCGCGACGTGAGGATCGTCGTGCTCGCGAGATCACCGCAGCAGCAAGCGACCCGTGCGTCACATCATCGTTCGACGCGGCTCGAGCGACGGTTTCTCCCATAAACGACCACGATTCGGTTCTTCGGCGATCGAGATGATTACGTTGCATCGTCACGGTGTGTGGTCATCCATTCGGCACCGCTTGCCGCGCCGGGATGCGGAAGGATTCCTGTGCAGGCTCGTTGTCGATGGGCAGGTCCGACGAAAAAGACGAGAGCCGTGCGAGCAATGAAGACGTTGGCCACGACCGAGTGCGCGAATGCGCTGAAACCCCGCGTGAACGAGCAGCGCGCGTTGGATGGACATGCACAAGGCTGTGCAATTTGTCCGTCCATGCGACCGTGCTTGCCGGCGCGTCAGGCACCACACATGGATACCCATCGTTTCATGTTTGCTCCCATCGACGGTTCCTGATGTGGACGGCGCCGTGGCGCGCACAGCTTGCCCGATCCTTTGCTCCGCCTGACCGGTGAGCTTTTACGGGATTTCGCGCACCTGGAAAGGTGAGCACGTTCGGGAACACTGGGGAATTCGACTGCGGTGAGCTTCGGCATCGACGGCATCTTCACGTTGGCGCGCGACGATCCTCGGCGAGTCTCGTCAAGATCGTCCCCGGGGCCCGGTGCTCCGTGCGGCGATATTTCGGCACAGGGTTCGTATTCGGGCCGTGGTCGGAGTCGCTGGCTGTCCCTGATCGGTACAGCATGTCTTACCGAGTGTGGCTCCAAAGGTAGAAAAACGGCCGGAAGGTGGCGATGAAACAGCAGCCTGCGCGGATTCGTCGGGCACAGTCCACAGGCTAGATTTCGCGAGCGGCATCACAGGCGATCGACAGAAACTTGTCCGCAGATGAAGTCTCACGAGTACAAAAAACCACTCGCCTGGCGGCCGGGGATGGTTTCGAACTGCTGTGGAGGAAAGCAACGGGATCCGTTCCGCTGGTCGATCGCGGGATGGCGGGGTCATGCGCAGGTTTTTTGGGTCCCATAAACGGGAACCTCTGCGCCGAATCCGACGATTTCCTCCCATAAGTTTCTACGTTTCGGTGTTTGTGAGTGGGTACTTACCTCTTCGGGAGGCCTTGCAGGGACGGCGTGTTGGACAGGGGCGATTGGATCTGAACCGGCAGATTGGGGCCCTTGGCATCCCACAGACGACTCCCATTGGTAGCGGTTTATGGGGTTCGTTTTTCTACGCAAGCACACGTGTGTTTACATCTTTGGTAAACCACGTTTACTTCTTTAACTACTTTTAGAAGGCTCACAGCCTTGTCTGGTAAGGGTTTGAGGGGTGTTCGGTACCCATTTATGGGAGCACAGGTAGAAGGGTTTGGGGTTTCAGGTCTGTGGATTTGGGGATGGGGGTACCGTGTTGTGGGAAATCAGGGGTGTGGATATGGGGCGAACGTCCCCGGCTATGGGAAATCGGCCGTAAATCGCATTCGGTAGCCGTCTATGGGAACGCATGAAGGTAGCCTTTTATGGGGTTCTTTTCTCGGCGGGCTGCCGGAGGTGTGCGCAGAAATCTTCTTTGGGTAGCCATTTATGGGTGCTCTTGAAGGTATCCATTTATGGGAGGCGGTCTCAATCAATTCGCTGCCCTTCGCTCCAAGCCTCTGTGCAGCTTTCCCATAGGCAGGACCGAGGCCGTGGACAGGTTACCTCTTATGGGGAAACCGGATGGTTGCCGTTTATGGGAGCGATTCCTGCCTGTGCTACGGAAAGCAAGACCATCGACCCTGCCGACAGGTACCCACCTATGGGAATCGACGAAGGTAGCAAGTTATGGGAGGAAACCTCGGTCGTGTTGCAGGGCACCACGCGTCCTCCCGACGATCTCGATTCCGCTCGTTTGTCCCCATGGACGGGTACCTTCGTCGTGGCAAATCTTGTGCCGGGTTTCCCTGTCCGGACAGTAAAGGTAGCGGCTTTTGGGAGGTATTTTTGTCAAAAGGTAGACGGATATGGGATGCCGTACAAATCATGTAACCCAAATTTTTCGTTTTATATCCGATAGTTAGCTCAGACAGTGAAAGTAATGCTGGAGCATAGACGTTGCCCCGTGGCGCGAAAAGGTATAAAGTCCGATCTCAATAAGGCAACCTTAACCGGACACGACGATGCCGCGCAAGCCCGCAAGCAAAGGCTCAGACAAACAGGTTTCGCTGTTTCAGACACCCGAGCCTCCCGACTTGCTGCGCAAGGCGGTCCAGGCGATTCATATCGCGCCGAAGTCCGGCAAGATCGGCCTGCAGCAGCGCAAGATGTTCAGCTCGCTGATCAAGAACGCGCTGCGGCAGGAAGCGTTCGAACCGGGCCGGACGAGCTTCTCGATCTCGATCGCGTCGCTGTCGCACGAGAGCGGGTTGAACAGCAACAACACGAAGTACGTGAAAGACACGGTCAATTCGTTGATCAGTACCGTCGTCAACTGGGACTACCTGGCCGCGGACCGTTCGACGGTCTGGAAAGCGTCGGGCCTGCTCGCCGGGGCGGAGCTCGAGCAATCGGTGCTGAAGTACAGCTTCTCCGACCAGATTCGCAGCGAACTGCTCAATCCCGAAATCTACGCGCTGATCGATATGCGGATCGCGCGCGAGTTCAGGCGGTCGCACTCGCTCGCGCTATGGGAAAACACGGTGCGCTACGAAGGGATCGGCATCACCGCGAAGATCCCGCTGCCGAAATTCCGTGACCTCATTCTCGGCCAGGACAAGGCATCGCAGTCGTACAAGGAATACAAGCTGTTCAAGAGCAAGGTCCTGGTGCCGTGCATCCAGGAGGTGAACGAAGTATCGGACCACACCCTCGAGCTGATCGAACACAAATCCGGCCGCAGCGTGGAAGCCGTGCAGTTCAAGGTGACGCGCAAGCAGAGCACCGATACGGTCGAGGACGGCGACGTCAAGAACGAGGCGCTGGTCGAGGAGGTCGCGAAGTTCGGCATTCCGCGCTCGGAAGCGCGCCGGCTGATCACGCAATACGGCGTGCAGCGCATCAAGGCGGCGATCGCCTATACGCTCAATCGGACGACGAAGAAGAATGCGGCGCCGGTCGACAACGTCGCCGCGTACTTCCGCAAGGCGCTGACGCACGGCTACACGCTGGCCGACGGGCAGGGAACCGAAGCGGTCGCACCGGCGAAGGAATCCGCGCAGAGCAAGCAGGAACAGATTCGCGACAAGTATCTGGCGGCGAAGGTCGAGGAAGCCGGCGCGTATTTCCGCGAGCTGGAGATCGACGACCAGACCAAGCTGATCGAGCGTTACAACGAGACGGTGGCGGGTTCGAAGGATCTGACGCTGTCGCCGAAGAAGAAGGCGAGCAAGCTGGCGCAGACGAGCTTCTTCCGGTGGCTGGCGCTCGATACGTGGGGCGAGCCGACCTCGGACGACCTGCTGGAATTCCTGCTCAAAAGCAGCCTCGCAGGCAACTGAACGAGGTCTCGTCGTCGTGCGCGCCGTGCGCCGGACCGTGTTTGCGGTCCGGCTTCGCGACGCTGCGCGGCGGTGCGGCTTTTTGCCGAGGGCGCGTTACTCCGACGGGGGCGTTGCGAGATCCGCGACGTACGCGTCGATGACGGTCTTGAGCTTGTCGGCAAGCGCTTCCTGGTGGGATGCGTCGACGCCCTTGAGCTGCAGGTCGAGACGCCCGTCCGGGTAAGTCTTCAACTGGCCGATCGCGCGCGATTCGAGCGCGAAGTCATGGCGAACGCTGTAGCGCGTGCGCCCGGTCTTCTTGGTGCCGTCGCTCTGCGCACGCAGGAAATTCTCGAGATCGCGGACGGATTTTTTCCGGTCGATCACGGCGGTCAGCAGCCGGTCGGCCGTCGCCTCGCCCAGGCGTTCGAAGATCAGCTTCAGAAAGTACGCAGCCTGCAGACCGACCACATCGCTCGCGCTGGCCATCCGCTCCAGCAGCGTGTTCGGCAGCGCGTTGAGCGACAGCGTCTTGCTGATCGAGGCCTTGTCCTTGCCGATTTTCTCCGCCAGCGTGTTCTGGTCGGCAAAGACCTTCTCGTCCAGTAGACGTTTCCACGCGACCGCATCGTCGAAGATCGTCTGGCGTTCGTGGTCGTGGTTTGCCCGATACGCGATCGTATAGAGCTGCTCGGGCGTGTGATCCGTGCGGAACGTCGCATTGATCGTCTCGTCGCCGTTGATGCTCGTCGCGCGCAGCCGGCGTTGCCCGTCGATCACGACGAGCTTGCCGGGAAACTCGGGGAGCCGCGTGACCTTGATCGGCTCGATCTGCCCTTCCCGTTTCAACGTCAGTGCGAGCTCGTGCAGGCTCGATTCCGAGTAGAACACGCGCGGGTTGAACGGGTTCGGGATGCAATCCTTGACCAGCACCTTCTGCGGCGCGCCAAGATCGGGCGTACCGGCGGGCGCAGTTGCGGCAAGGCCACTGGCGGGCGACGCGTCGACGACGGCAGCCGGTGCGGCCGCCGGCTCGGACAGCCGCGTTTCGAGCGCCGCATTTTCCTGCGCGAGTCCGCGCAACAGGCCGGCCGCGAGATGCAGGTTGCCGGTCGGTTTCTTGTCTTTCGAGGTGTCCTTAGCCATGGGCGGCTCCGGTAGCGCGCGTCGACGCGATGTATTGGGCCATCTCCGTGACCAGCTTTTCGATTTCCGCGCGGGCTTCCTTCAGGCCCTTCAGGTATCGATTGTGGTGATGGATCGTGGTGCCGAGCGCGAACGTCTGACGATAGACCTCGCGTTGCGCGATCTGGCTGTCGAGCAGATGCTCCCCTATTTCTTCAGCTCTTAGAATTTTTAAAATTTCTTCACGCATTTTAGTTTTTCCATTGACACTATTCAGCATCAATGCGGAAGAAAGTTGAGGATTTCGAACGGCACGCATCGACTCGATCATGCGGATCATCGCGACGGTGCTGTACAGATCGGCCGGCGATGGCGAGAGCGGCACCAGGCAGAAGTCCGCCACTTCGAGGACGGATGCAATACGCGGATCTTCGAGGTTGCCGGGGCAATCGACGACGATCACGTCGAAGTTCGCGTCCTGCTTTTTGATCTCGCCGCCGATGCCGCGGCCGGCAGGAGCCAGCGACAGGACCGTCATCGGCAGCGTGTTCTCGCCGCTCGTGACCCAACGGACGGACGTGCCCTGAGGATCGGCATCGATCAGCGCGACTTTGTTGCCGCCCGCTTCGAACGCAGCCGCGATGTTGACGGAGATGGTCGTCTTCCCAGTCCCACCTTTTTGATTACTGACGGCGATCTTGAAAGCCATTAAATCCCTCCACGGAGTTTTGTGAAATATATGCAATTATCCGAAAAATGTCCAGAAAAGCTTTCGCTGAGGAGGACGTTTTATTGATTGCTGTGGTTGTTACGTGACAAATCGGCCGAATGGCCAGGATGTTCTCGTAGACGTCGATGCAATAAAACGCCTGTTACGCTGAAAAAGAGCCATCGTTTAAGGCGGGAAAATCCGAAAGACCTTGACGTCGATAACGAGACTGTTGAGCGGGGACTTGGCGCTTTATCGTGCGCTGACCATATTTGAAGCTCGCTACGAATCCGTGTCGTTGATGTCGTCGGGAGCGTGGGAACAGACGGTTGTCACGTGACAAGCCGCCAGACCGTGATTACTTCTGGGATGGACGTCATGAGAAAGCCTCGATGTGATTGCAACTGGGCTCCGAGGAAATCGCTTCCCATCAACTTCGGCTGTATGGCCCAAGCGATGTACGCCTGTCCGACAACGGGGTGTGTTGTCACGTGACAAACAGCGCCAAGCACGCCTTTCAGTGGCGACTTTGCGATCATCAAAAAATTGTCTTGGATGACCGATGCCAGCGGCATAGCTGGCATATGTCCGAGGAGAAGGGCGTCGCCGCCTATAGTGTTTGGTCCATCTGGCTCGCCAATGAATCGCCGCATGGGTTGTCACGTGACAACAGGAACCGGTGTCTGGAAGCTTGCGCGATGGGAGGCTTTATGAAGCGATGCGTTCTGTGCGGCGTTGAAAAGAGTGCCTTGGAGGTAGCACGACCCATGCATACTCGGACGATCCTTGGTTCCGCCGCCGTCGTGCCTATTCACTGACGCTGGCGCGATGCTGCGGAACGACTGGTGAGACATGCCCCCGACGGGTATCGTGGCGATTTGATGCGTCCCTATTTAATGAGGATGCAAGATCCGGCGGTTCCCCTCGTGTCGGCCAATAGGGCAGGGGGCGCTGGTATCGTGACAAGTATCTGGGCTTACTCTGGGGCGCGGTATATAGATCATCGTGTATGTGGGCCATTATCGGCGCGAAATCCATGTGCTGAGGGCCAGTAACAACCCAAACGGAGCGTGTCGTGAAACATTTTCTAAAAATGGACGCTTGCTGGAAATCCTTGTGCAGCAACGGCTTGCCGCACATTCTTCATGTTGTTTCACGCAAAATGAGCACGACGGCGCTCGGAAATGGGGGCGTATGAGTTTTCTGCGCGCGAGCGTTGGAAATCGGTCCGATGTTAGCGGGTTTCGTGATAATTAATACGTGTTTCGTGGTTTTTGATACGCCCTCGCTCGATCGCACGCGCGCGGTGTCAATGTGTTGCAGGGTCGGTCCGCCACATAGTCTCGCCGGGACTTCCATTCAGTACAGCGCCTGCCGATATTTCGCGCCAGTTGTCACGTGACAACGCCCCGCTGACCTGCCGACTCACGGAGTCGCGGAACATCGCGAGATAAAGCCGGTGTCTGGAGTTTGGGGGCGAGAATCCCGGCGTGCGGCCAGTACAACATAGCCATCGGGGGGTAGCGTAGTTGCGATCCGCCGGCTTTGCCAGTCCGGGGCGGTTTATCCGTAGCCGCATGAGAGATGAGGCGTTCGACCCGGCCTTACGATACGCATCGGCCGATGTCCGACATTCGACAGAGGGGAGCCCCCAGCAATTCATCCGAGTTGCAAACATATCGGCGTCCGGCGCTTCATCTCGGTCCGAGCCCACCCAGTCTTGCATGCGAGAGATCGATCCCGGTCCTTCCGGATCCCGTCAACGCCGGCGTATCTCTACCACCGTGCCGCCATCAATAACTCGCCACGATCGACACGGCGACGTCCGCGCCACTTCGCAGGCTATCGATGTCCCTTCGCGGAGAGTTACCGAACAACCGACTGTATTCCCGGTTGAACTGTGTCGGGCTCGCATACCCGACCCTGAACGCCGCCGACGCGGCGTCGAGCCGCTCCGCCAGCATCAGCCGACGTGCTTCGTTGAGCCGTATCCGTTTCTGATACTGCAGCGGACTCATGCCGGTGAGCTGACGGAAGTGGTGATGGAAGGTCGAGCTGCTCATCTGAACCTGCGCCGCGAGATCGTCGACGCGCAACGACTCGTCATAGTGCGCGCGCAACCACCGGATCGCGCGCGACACGCGGTTGCACTGACTGCCGGCGGACGCAATCTGGCGCAGGCGGGCGCCCTGATCGCTCGTCAGCAGCCGGTAGTAGATTTCCCGCTCGACGTACGGCCCGAGAACGGCAATCGCGTTCGGGTCGTCCAGCAGCGCGAGTAGCCGGTTCAGCGCGTCGTACAGCGGTTCCGTCATGTCGCCGACGACAAGCCCGCGGCCTGCTGGCGCATCGTCGTGATCCGGCGCGACTTGCATCATCAATTCGGCCATGACACGAAAATCGAGCTTGAGGCCGAGCCCGAGAAACGGTTTGTCGGGGCTGGCCTCGATGATCTGCGTCGAACCGGGCAGGTCGAGAGACGTGATCAGAAAGCGGTCGGCGTCATAAATGTACGCATCCCCGCTCTGCATGACCCGCTTCACGCCCTGAACGACGAGGCCGAAGCTCGGCTCGACCATGCACTCCATCGGCTGCGTCGGCGCTTCCCGTCGATGAAGGCTCAGATTGGGTATAGCCGTGCTGACGTGATCGACGCCTTCGGTCCATCTCGCGACACGCGCCGCGAGCGTCTGGCGCAGTTCGTTTTCGCGACCGCGGCCGGTCGAACGGTGGTTTGCCTGGTCGAATGCCGCGTAGGCGTCGTCGTCTCGTTGGCCGGGCAGGTATCGAACGGTTGCCGGATGCATGACTTCTCTACTCAGGTAATCGGGGCGACAGACACGCCGTCGACGTGCGGGGGAGGCCGGCAACGCGCGCATGACCAGGAATCGCGACACGGCCCTCCTCGCGGAAGGCACGTGCGGCGACTGGCGGACTACTTCGTTGCCTGCGATGCGCAAAGCTGCCAGCGTCGCGATTTCGCCGTCGGCGCCGCAGCGCGCTCGTCGACCGTACGCCACCAGCGCTCGCCGCGATGCGGTGCGTCGAGATCGAGGCGTTCACCCATCTTCGGTGTCGACAGCTCGATGCCGCGCACGAGCGCCAGCGCCGTGACACGCTCGAACGGCTCCTGCCAGCGATGCATCGCGAGGTCGAACGTCCCGTTGTGGATCGGAATCAACCAGCGACCACGCAAATCGATGTGCGCCTGCACGGTTTCTTCCGGCTGCATGTGCACGTACGGCCATTGCGCATCATAGGCGCCTGTTTCGATCAGCGTGACGTCGAACGGCCCGAGGCGTTCGCCGATTTCCCGGAAACCGTCGAAATAACCCGTATCGCCGCTGAAGAACAGGCGCAGGTCGTCGTCGACGATCACCCACGACGCCCACAGCGTACTGTTGCCATCGAACAGGCTGCGCCCGGAGAAGTGCTGGGCAGGCGTCGCCGTCAGCGTCAGCCCGGCCACGTTGATGCTTTGCCACCAGTCGAGCTGGCGGACCTGGTTCGCGTCGATACCCCATTCGATCAGCCGATCGCCGACGCCGAGCGTCGTCACGAACACGCCGGTGGTCGCGGCCAGCGCGAGCACCGTGTCGCGGTCGAGGTGATCGTAGTGATCGTGCGACAGGATCACGCCGCGCAGCGGCGGAAGATCTTCCAGCGCGATCGGCGGCGCATGGAAGCGCTTGGGGCCGACGCGCCGAAACGGCGACGCGCGCTCGGCAAACACCGGATCGGTGAGCCAGAATTCACCGCGCAGCTTCAGCAACAGCGTCGAATGGCCCAGTCGGTACAGGCTCCGGTCGGGCGCCGCGTCGAGTTCCGCGCGGTTCAGCGAATCGACGGGCAAGGCGCCGGCGGGCACGGTATGACGCGGCTTGTTGACCAGCATGTTCCACGCGATTCGCAGCGTCTTGCCCAGGCCTTCGGCGGGACGCGGCGCGACATTGGCAAAGCGCTCGCCATTGTGCTGCGGCGAACGGCCGGACAGCGCCCGGCCACGTCGGGCGGCCGCGAAACCGAGAATGCGGTGAAGCAAAACGAGAGGCGATGCCATATCGGTTCGTCCGAAGAATAAAGTACACTAAACAGTGTAGTTTATTTTTGAGATAAGTAAACTGCCCGGTGTAAAATTTTCGTATGGATACCAGCACTCCCCCTCAGCGCCTGACCGACCGAAAGCGCGCGGCCATTCTCGACGCGGCCATCGAGGAATTTCTCGCGGCCGGCTACGATGCAACCAGCATGGATCGTATCGCTGCGCGCGCGGACGTGTCGAAGCGCACCGTCTATAACCACTTTCCGGGCAAGGAGACGTTGTTCGCCGCGATCCTGAACAAGCTCTGGGAAGCGACCCGGACAGGCAATTCGCCGACCTATCGCGCCGACGTGCCGCTGCGCGAGCAATTGCTCGCGTTGCTCGATCGCAAATTGCGGTTGATGAACGACGAGGCCTTTCTCGCGCTCGCGCGTGTCGCGATCGGCGCGGCCATCCATTCGCCGGAACGGGCACGCGACATGGTCGAACGTCTCGGCGAGCGTGAGGAGGATGTCACGGTCTGGCTGCGCGCGGCGGCGGCGGCCGGCCGCCTGTCGGTCACCGACCCGGTGTTCGCCGCGCATCAGTTGCATGGCGCCGTGAAGGCGTTCGCGTTCTGGCCGCAGATCACGATGGGCCAGCCGCCGCTCACGGCGCAGGAGCAGCAGAAAGTCGCGGAATCGGCTGCCGACATGTTCCTCGCGTACTACGCACGTCCGGACGACGGCGCCGCATCGCATCGCCGGCAAGACTGAACGCGCATCCGCAAGCAACCGAATCCGCGGGCGGGTCGAAACCGTCGAGAAACGCGCGGCGCCGACGAGCGGGCAAGCCGGGCGATCCGGGGAAAACGCAAAATGACGCCCACCCGCGCCGACCGGACCATTCGACTTGAATTCAACGATACGGCCGCCGCATCATCCGCAGCCGAACGCGAGCAACGACCCATGAAGACCCTGTTGATCGTCTATCACACGATGACCGGAGGCACCCGGCAGATGGCCGAAGCGGCTGCCGGTGCGGCTCGCGAGCAGCCTGGCGTCGACGTCAGGTTGCAGCGCGCGGACGCGACGAGTGCAGACGACGTGCTGGCCGCCGACGCGTACCTGTTCGCGACGCCGGAGAATCTGGCGGCGATGTCCGGGCTGATGAAGGACTTTTTCGATCGCTGCTACTACGCGGCGCTCGATCGCGTGAACGGCCGTCCGTATGCGGCGATGATCTGCGCGGGAAGCGACGGACAGAATGCTTTGCGCCAGATCGACCGGATCGCGACCGGATGGCGGTTGAAGAACGTCGCGCCCGGCCTGATCGTCTGCACGCATGCGCAAACACCGGAGCGCATTCTCGCGACGAAGACGATCGACAGCGACGCGCTCGCTCGCTGTGCCGAACTGGGTGCGGGCCTTGCCGCGGGGCTCGCGCTGGGTATTTTCTGATGACGGATGCGCACCGGCCTGTCGACGCGGCTCTGACAGGATCTGCGGCTGGTCGCGCCATGCCGGTTCCGCAAACGGCGTCGACCGCCCGGTGCCTGGCTTCAGTTGCCCTTTGCCGTGGCCGAAGGCCGGTGATATTCAGGCCAAAGACGTTTCACGAGATCGCGCGACGCGCCGTATGCGTAGCAACTGTCGATCTTGAGCGGCTTTCCTTCGCTGTCGCGGTAATCGAGCGACGATCGCCGCATGCCGACCATCGTCTGATAGGCCGTCGTCGCGATCGGGCCGAGCAATTCCTTCAGGTGCGTGCATGTATCGCAGGACGGCAGACGCTTGCGGACCTCGCTGTTCCAGCCGGCGCCGATGTTCAATCCGACGAGCGCCTGCAGCGAGTCGCCGCCACCCGGACACTGCGCGTACGGATGCGCGCGGATGAACGTGGACACGGCGCGAACGACCATGTCGACGTCGAAGACCAGCGTCACGCCGAGATCGTGGAGCGGCGTGAGCGCCGCGACCGTCCGCGCGCCGCCGGGCGGCGTGAAATCGCCGGTCTTGCGGTCCGCGAGGCAGGCCGTCACTTCGAACAGGCCGTCGCTGCGCCGGTAGCCGCGCATGTCGATCTGTCGGTGGTGAATCTCCTCGCGCGTGATGCCGTCATGCGGGGTGTCGTCTTGGGGAACCATGCATCCGCTCCATCTCTTGTAACCGGGGCCGTTCGCAGGCAACGAGGTCGCGCGCTGCCGATCGGGCGCGCGGTGAAAGGCACGCGAGACATGCTGCCAACGAAGTCGATACGGCCATACTACGCACTTTCCGATATCCTCGTGCGCGGCGCGATCGATGCGGACGCAACGAGTCGTGTGTATCGAGGCCGGTGCATACGAAAGACGGGCGGGCTTATCGCACGACGTCGGGCCGCGCAACGTGTTGCGGCGTGCGACGCGACGCTGTTCGATGTCCTTCGCGCGGACGTTCATGTCTCGCGCGTCGCCGGCGCCGATTTCGGCAGGGGCGGTGAATGGCGTGACATCCGGATACGTATCCCTATAATGCGCAACACGACCGCGCGGACGCATTTCCGGCACCCCGGATCGCGCGAATGCAGACCGGCGAGTCAACCGGCCGTCCCGCGTACCGGTATACTTCCACTCCTGCCTTGTCCGGCATCGAGGCCGGGTGCCTGAAAACAGAGTGGCGTGCGCGATGCGGCCCCGTAGTGTCCCGCACCGGCGGCAGGCCGGCCGCACGCATGGCGGCGAAGCTTGTGTGCCGCGCGGCATGGCCGCACGAACCACACCTTATATTCCTGGTGGATTGAATTTATGGGTTTTGAACAACTTGCCGAATTGCGGGCGCAGCTCGCAGCGAAGGCCAAGCAGGAGCGCAACGCGAAGCGGCCGGCAGCGCCCGCGGACGCCGGTGCGAAGCCGAAGTCCGGCGACCAGCCGTCCCGCGGCGCCAAGCCGGGTGCCGGCGCCAAGACGCAGCAGCGCGCGAAGCCTGCTTCGGCGAAGCCGTCGGCGCCGGTCGATCCGGTCATCGTCGCAATCGGCAAACTGCAGCGGAAGTTTCCGCGCGCGTTCCCGAAGAATCCGGCCCCCAAAGTGCCGCTCAAGGTCGGCATCTGGGACGATCTCGCACGCGAAGCGCAGGCCGTCGGCCTCAACGAAGCCGAACTGCGCGAAGCGATGTCGACGTGGTGCCGCGGCAACCGCTACTGGTCCTGCCTCGTCGAAGACGCGGTGCGGGTCGACCTGCAGGGCAACGAAGCCGGGCGCGTGACGCACGACGACGCGGCGCGCGCACGCCGCCTGAAGGCTCGCCGCCCCGGCAAGGGCGCGGCACAATCGGCCAAGGGCGCGCCGCAGCAGCCGAAGGCCGAGCAACCGGCCGGGACCGCTGCCGCGCCGCAACCGGCGCAAGCCGAAGCGGAAGCGGAAGCGAAGGTGCAGCCCGACGCCGCGCCGCAGGTCGAACAGCAAGCGGCCGGCAACGAGTAATCCTCACCGCGCTGCCGTCGACCGCACGGCACGCACCCGCACGCAAGTCGCATGCGATGCATGCACGATAGACCGACCTGCCTCGACAGAGGCAGGTCGGGACTGCCTCCACCGGCGCCGAATCCGCCGGGCACATTCCCCTTCGTCGAACAGGCCGCGCAACCGGACGGACGACGTTCGTCGAGCGCTCCCACGCATGATATTTTGAACGTGCATAAATAATATGCATGGCTGAATAATGAACCGTATCAGCCAGACCATTCGCTTTCCAAAATGATTGGACGGAAATCGTCGATCGACGAGCAAACCGCCCCGCCTGCCACCTCGACAATATAGCGCGCGATAATCACGGTCGGAGCGTCAGGCCAAGGGCAAGCCGGGCGCCACGATGCAACGCGCCTTTCGACAAGCCAGGCAAGCCTGCCTCGATCCAAGGCCACACCCGGCTTCATCGACATCCGTTCAGCCGAGACCATGAATTCCAGACATTCCGCGATTTTCGTCGCGCTCGCCGCCGCCGCGCTGTTCGGCGCCGCGACACCGCTTGCCAAGGCGCTGATCGGCGCGATGTCGCCGTTCATGGTGGCCGGCCTCTTTTATCTCGGCAGCGGCGTCGGGCTCGGCATCGGGATCCTGCTGCGCGGCTGGCGCGGCCGTCGCACGCCAGCCGCGGACGCCGCGCCGTTGCAGCGTGCCGATCTGCCGTGGCTGGCCGGTGCGATCGCGGCGGGCGGTGTGGCCGGCCCGGCTTTGCTGATGCTCGGGCTGTCGAGCACGCCGGCGGCGACGAGCGCGTTGCTGCTCAATCTCGAAGGCGTGCTGACGGCCGTGATCGCCTGGGTCGTGTTTCGCGAGAACGTGGATACGCAGGTGTTCCTCGGCATGGTGGCGATCGTCGCCGGCGGCGCGCTGTTGTCGTGGACACCGGGCCGGGCCGGCGTGCCGGTCGGCGCGCTGCTGATCGTCGGTGCATGCCTGTGCTGGGCGATCGACAACAACCTGACCCGCAAGGTGGCCGCGAACGACGCGATGGTGATCGCATGCCTGAAAGGGTCGATCGCGGGGCCGGTGAACATCGGCATCGCGCTGGCGACCGGCGCGACGCTGCCCGCGATACCGGCCACGGCCGCGGCGATGCTGACGGGGCTCGGCGGCTACGGGATCAGCCTCGTGCTGTTCGTGGTCGCGCTGCGTCATCTCGGCAGCGCGCGCACCGGCGCTTACTTTTCGATCGCCCCGCTGTTCGGGGTCGTGCTGTCGCTGCTGATCTGGCCCGCGCTGCCGCCCGCGACGTTCTGGATCGCGGCCGCGCTGATGGCGCTCGGCATCTGGCTGCACGTGCGAGAGCGGCACGAACATACGCATGCGCACGAGCGGCTCGAGCATACGCATCGACATCGGCACGACGACCATCACCAGCACGCGCACGATTTCCCGTACGACGGCGACGAACCGCACACGCATCCGCACGTGCATCTGCCGATCACGCACAGCCACGCGCATTTTCCGGATATTCATCACCGGCATCGGCATTGATCGGGTCGTGAGCGACACGCCGCCGAGCATCGCAAGGTGGCCGTTTATGGGAAGCGTGGAAAACCGGTCCCCATGGTTGGCGACCATTCAGCCGTTGTTGCGTCGGATATCGGTGATCCGCGGTTGATCTTGGAAGCGCGATGCGACGCAACAGGCGGCGTCACGCGAACCGGGCCGCATCCGTGCGCGGCACCCCATGAATCGCCATCGCGATCGTCACGCGATCACTCGACGCCGACGATCACGCTCGATGCCTTGAAGATCGCGGATGCGGGGGTGCCGCTCGCGAGGCCGAGACGTTCGACGCTGTCGTTGGTGACGATCGCGACGATCTCCGCGCCGCCCGCGGCCTGGATCACGACTTCCGAATTGACCGCGCCCTTCGCGACCGACGCGACGGTGCCCGCGACGCAGTTGCGGGCCGACACCTTGCTGCTGTCGACGTCGACCATCACGATGACCGACGACGCCTTGACGAGCGCGAACGCCTTCGCGCCGGCCGCGAGGCCCAGCGAGGCCGCGCTGCCGTGAGTGATCACGGCGACGATATCGAGCCCTTCCTGCGTGCGCAGTGTGATTTCATCGTTGACGGCACCGGGTTTGACGGCGCCGATCTGGCCGGCGAACTGGTTGCGGGCGCTGGTTCGCATGACGACTCTCCGGATGGATGCCGCGGCCGGGCCGGCAGCGGCGGCAGATGAATGGAAATGCGTCGGCCAGTGTACCGTCAACGCCGGTGCGCGTCGCCTGGCGGATGCGATCGCGCATATCAGGAAAACCTGACCCCGCCACGTGTTGCGTCACGCCCGTGCGACAGGTCGACGGCGCCGACGCTACGGCGCCGACGGCCCGCTCGCGGGGGCCGCGGCGGTGGCGTGCGTGTCCGCCGCGGCCGTCGTGCCGTCGCGCTCCCAACCGCCGCCGAGCGCGAGGAAGAGCCGCACCTGGTCGGCCGCGACCTGGCCTTCGGCCGCCGCGACCTGCGCCTGCACGCTCGTCAACGTGCGCGTCGCATCGAGATCGGAGAGGAACGATTCGCGGCCGGCCGCATAGAGGCGATGCGTTTCGGCCGCGGAATTGCGGGCCGATTCATAGGCGGTGCGCAGCGCATCCGTGCGCTGCACGTCGGCCGCATAGGTCGCGAGGCTCGACTGCGTTTCGCGCAGCGCATTCAGCACGACGCCGTCGAAGTGCGCGAGTGCGCCGCCCGTCGCGGCTTCGGCCTCGCGCACACGCGCACGCTGGCCGTTGACGGGGAACGACCAGCTGATCAGCGGGCCGAACGACCAGCGATTCGTGGTGGACGAGAACAGATCGGCGGCGACGCCGACCGAGCCGGCCGACGCACCGATGCTGACCGACGGGTACAGCGCGGCGGTGGCCACGCCGATTCGCGCGGTCGCGGCGGCGAGCTGCCGCTCGGCTTCGCGCACGTCCGGCCGGCGGCGCAGCAGCGCGGCGCCGTCGCCGATCGGAATCGGCTGACGCAGCCTCGGCAGGCGTTCGCATTCGGCGGCGGCTTTCGGCAGGTCGGCCGGGGCGCGCGCGAGCAGCGCGGCGAGCTGATACTGCGCAACCTTGCGGCGGCCTTCGAAGCGCGGAATGTCGGCGGCGAGCGTGCGCACCTGCGTCACGCCGCGCGTCACGTCGGTCTGGTTGCCGCGCCCGGCGTCGCGCAGCCGCTGCGACAGCGCGACGCGCTGCTGCTGCAGCGCGAGCGAGCGCTTCGCGATCGCCAGTTCGTCGCCGGCCGAGCACGCTTCGACGTACGCGCGCACGACGTCGGCCACGACGGTGATGCGCGCGAGGTCGGCGGCCGCCGCGACGGCCTCGCTGTCCGCGCGCGCGGCTTCGACGCCGCGCCGCAGCTTGCCGAACAGGTCGAGCTCGTACGACACGTTGATGCCCACCGTGCCTTCGTTGACGACCGGCAGCTTGTTTTCGAGCAGGTATTGCTCGGCCGATTCCTGCGCGCGTTGCACGGCCGCTTCCGCCCCGCCCGAGAAGCCGCCCTGTTCGTTCGCGACCGCCAGCGCCGCGCGCGAGCGGGCGAGGTTCGCCGCGGCGACGCGCAGGTCGGTGTTCGACTTCAGCGCATCGCGCACGAGCCCGTCGAGTACCGGGTCGTCGTACAGTTGCCACCAGTTGCCGGGCACCGCGTCGCGCGACACCAGCGCACCGTTCGCGTCGTCGAGCGCATGGTTCGCGAGCGGCGCATTGACGTACGCCTGCTGCGGCAGCGTGTAGTCGGGGCCGACCGACTTGCACGCACCGAGTGCGAGCGCAAGCGGGGCGAGCGTCGCCGCGACGCGCAGGGCGTGCCGCTTCATTGCGATGCTCCCGCGGCGCCGGCCGCCGGACCGGACGCAGCCGGGACCGCCGACGCGGTGCTGGCGCCAGCCGGTCTTGCGCTGTCGGTGCGGCGCGCGTCGGCGCCGCGCATCGATACGGTCGCCGTGCGGCCGGCGATCATCCGGAAATCGTCGGGCACCTCGTCGAGCACGACGCGCACCGGCACGCGCTGCGCGAGCCGCACCCAGCTGAACGCCGGGTTCACGTTCGGCAGCAGGTTCGCGCCCTGCGTGCGGTCGCGATCCTCGATCGCGGCCACGATGCTCTGCACGTGGCCGCGCAGCGCATGCGGCTCGCCCATCACGACGATGTCGACCGGCTGGCCGATGTGGATGCCGCGCAGCTTGGTTTCCTCGAAGTAGCCGTCGACGCGGAACGAGTTGCGGTCGACCACCGACAGCACCGCGCGGCCGGCCGGCACGTATTCGCCGACGCGCGGGGCGCGGTCGTTCAGGTAGCCGTCCACGGGGCTGACGATCGTCGTGCGCTGCAGGTTCAGCTTCGCGGTGTCGAGCGACACCTGCGCATCGGCGACGCTGGCTTCGCCCTGCTCGACGCGCGTGCGGCTTTCCTCGACCTGTTCGCTCGCGACCAGGTTGCCGAGCTGCAGGTTGCGTGCGTATTCCCGCTTCGCCTGCGCCAGCGTCGCGCGGCGCTGCGCGAGCGTCGCTTCGGCGAGCCGCTCCGCGAGCGCGTAGCGCGCCTGGTCGATCACGAACAGCACCTGGCCGCGCTTGACCGCCTGGTTGTCGGCGACCTGTACCGACGTGATGAGGCCCGACACGTCCGGCGCGATCTGGATCACGTCGGCGCGCACGTGCCCGTCGCGCGTCCACGGCGAGAACATGTAGTAGTTGATGATGCGCCACAGCACGAGGCCGGCCACGACGACGACGATCAGGGTGAGCAGGACTTGCCCTGCCGAGAGCCAGGTTTTTTTCACGTTAGGTAGCCACGAGTTGGTGGGACACGATCACGACGGCGGCCAGCACGAACACGTAGATGCCGAGGTCGAAGATCGAACGGTGCCAGACGAGGCGGTAGAAGCCGACGCGCTCGAGCACCGCGCGCACGACGATGTTGATCAGGTACGCGATCAGCATCAGCACGAGCGGAGCCGGCACGAACACGCCGAAGATATCGATTTCGCCGATCATGGTCGCGCTCGGGAGGACAAGGTGGAAAGCCGGCTCATGCGCGCGCTCCGTCCGGCGCCTGCGGCGCTTGGGCGGCGGCGGCCGGATACAGCGACAGGCGCAGGCCGACGAGCGCGTGCAGCGTGTCGCGCAGCCGGCGGTGCGTGGCTGGCACCGCGGGGGCGGCCGCACCGTCGGCCGGCGCGGTGCGGCCGGCCACGCGCTGCAGCGCGTCGTCGATCGTCGCGAGCAGCGCGGGCGGTACGGGCTGGCGCGCGTTCGCGGCCGCGCAGCGCGTGTAGTGATCGGTGACGCCGGCCAGCACGCGATCGATCGCGTCGGGCACGTCGCCCGACAGCCGGCGTCGCGAGCGGCGCAGGTCGAGCGCGTTCAGCGCGATGCGCAGGTCGCGGAAGCTTTCGATCGACGGGTGGCGGTGGTCGTCGGATGCGCCCAGGCGCGGCAGCAGTTGCGTGACGCGATCGAGCATCCGCGACGCGTGGTTGCGCTGATCGTCGAGCGGCTGCGTCGACGCGGAGCGTGCGACGTCTTCCCAGCCCGAACGCAGCAGGCGCCGCACCGCGAGTTCCGCGCCGAACGGGCGCGTCGCGCGCGTCCACACGTACGCGAACAGCAGCCCGGCGACGCCCGCGAGGTTGCTGTTCAGGAACACGAAGAAATCGGCTTCGTACGCGCTCTGGATGCTGATGAAGGTGGCCGTGTTCACCGCGACGAGCATCGTCACCATGTTGAACTGCGGGCGCGGCAGCAGCGTGCCGATCAGGATGAACGGGCCCGCGAACATCAGCACGAGCATCGCGAAATCGTGCACGTGCGGCAGCACGACGAACAGGTACAGGCCCGCGAACACGACGCTCGCGGCGGTCGACAGGAAGAACTTGAATACCAGCGGCGCCGGTTCGTCGAGCGCGGCGAAGAAGCTGCACGACACGGCCACGAGCGTGACGGCGGCCGCGCCGTCGTGCCAGCCGGACGAGATCCACAGCCAGCACGCGAACACGATCGCGAACACGACGGTCAGCGTCGAGAACAGCATCATCCCGCGATCGAAGAAGCGCTCGGTGCCGCCGAGCCGCCAGTGCCGGTAGCGCGGCTGCCACACGCCCGACTCGTTCGCGATCAGCGCGCGCAGCGAGCGGCAGTCCTGCCAGATGTCGATGACCTGGCGCAGCCGCCACAGTGCATTCGACATCAGCGCGCCGTCCCAGCTCGCCAGTGCGCCGTCGGGCGGCTGCAGCGCGGCGATGCGCGCGCGCAGGTCGTCCGCGACCGGATCGTGCGCCATGTCGCCGTCGGAGCCGGACTTCACGGCCGGCAGCGGCGCGTCGAACCACTTCGCGGCGTCGGCCAGCAGCGCGTCGAGCGCGGGCGGGCGCACGCGCAGGTCGCGCATCAGCGCGATCAGCGGATCGGCGAGCGACGACATCAGCGGCAGGAACAGCTGCATCCGGCCCGCGAGCGCCTGCGCGCGCGCGAGGACACGCGGATGCGCATGGTCGTAGCCCAACTGGCTCAGCAGGAACTCGAGGCCGGTGATCGTCGCGGCGAGCCGCTGCCGGCATGCGGACAGCGCCTTGCCGGCCAGATGCCCGGACAGCGTTTCGCGGCCGTAGAACGCGGCGTCCTTGAACCACGCGTCGGTGCGCTCGATCAGCGTCGGCGCGAGCCGGTTCGGGAACACGGTGCTGCCGACCACGCTCGCGCACACGATGCCGAGCACGATCTCCTCGGTGCGCGCGATCGCGACGTCGAACACGGTGGACGGATCGGTGACGGTCGGCAGCGCGACCAGCGGCATCGTATAGCCGGCGAGCATGAAGACGTAGCTGCGCGCGGTGCGGTCGGAGATCGCGAGGTACAGCAGCGTGCCGCACCAGGTCGCGACGATGATGCTGAACAGGAGCGGCGTCTCGACGAACGGCGGCACGAAGAAGATCGCGGCGGCCGCGCCGAGCGCGGTGCCGAGCGCGCGGTACAGCGCCTTCGAGCGCGTCGCGCCGACGAACGGGTTCGACACGATGTACACGCTCGCCATCGCCCAGTACGGGCGCGGCAGCTGGAAATACAGGCCGAGGTACAGCGCCAGCATCGACGCGGCGAACGTCTTGCCCGAGAACAGCCAGTCGCGAAGGCTCGGATAGGTCATGACGCGGGATCGGCGGGGTGGGACGGGTGCGCGGCCGGAGGGTGCGGATCGGCTGCGTTGAACGCGTTCAGCACGCGCAGCGTCGCTTCGAGATCGGCGCGCGACACGCCCTTGAGCACCTGTGCGCGCAGCGCGCGCAGATCCTCCTCCATCTGCGCGGTGACCGCGCGGCCGGCGGCCGTCAGCGAGATCGTCTTCGCGCGGCGATCGTGCGGATCCTCGTCGCGGCGGGCGAGGCCGGCCGCGCACAGCTGGTCGAGCAGGCGCACGAGCGACGGCCCCTCGATGCCGACGTGCTCGGCGAGCGTGCCTTGCCGCACGCCTTCGCCGAGGCGCCCGGCGATCAGGAGCGGCGTCGCGCAGGCTTCGGACACGTTGTACGCGGTCAGCACGCCGTCGCTGGTGCGGCGCCACTTGCGCGCGGCGAGCACGAGCCGGCTGCTGACGGCGAGGCGGAGGTCGTGCAGATTGGTCATGGGCGAGATGATAGGGGCAAAAACATTCGATAGCAAACTATCGTTTTTGTCACCCGGATGACACGCTGCATGCGGCCCGGCCGGCCCGTCTGAAGCAATTTAGGCGGCGTATCGGCCGGGGTCAAGCTGCAAGGCCGGCGGCCACGACCCGCACCCGTCCGGTGCGGCGACCATGTTGAATCGTCAGACGAGAATCGTCCGGCAACACGAAGCGCGATCGGATGCGTCAGGCAAATCCGAAGCCCGCACGGCGCGCCGTGCACGGACAGGCGCCCAACGGCATCCATCCGAACCATCAAGGTGCCGCGGCGCGTATCCGGACCGGGCACGCCGATTGCATCGCCCGATTCGACCCGCAACGTCCTGCTTTCGCGCGCGATTGCACTAGGACAATATTTTCGGGGTGTCTTTCTGAGCGACCATGCGGAAGGCATGACGGAGAGATCGAGATGGGACGGACCGAGGTATCGGCAGGCTGGCGCGACGCGATCGGCGCCGTGCACGGCATCGAGTCGAAATACAAGCGGCTCGTGAAGGCGATCGCCAGCGACATCGAAAACGGCGCGCTCGCGCCGGGCGCACGGCTCGCGCCGCAGCGCGACGTCGCGTCGAGCCTCGGCGTCAGCGTGCAGACCGTCACCAATGCGTACAAGGAGCTGGAGCGCCAGGGGCTGATCCGCTGCGAGGTCGGGCGCGGCAGCTTCGTGGCCGCGCGCGTGACCGAATCGATGTCGAACTACATCCTCGATACGACCGAGCGCGAACTGGTCGACTTCTCGATCGCCCGCATCGTGCACACGCCGGAGCACGACGCCGCGTGGCGCGGCGTGTGCGCGGCGCTGGCGGGCACCGACGATCAGCCGTGGATCCGCTCGTTCCGGCCGATCGCCGGCCTCGATGCACACCGCGACGCGGGCGCCGCATGGCTCGCGTCGCTGAACATGCCGGTGCACCGCGAATCGCTGCTGGTCACGAACGGCGCGGCGCACGGGATCTTTCTCGCGC
The DNA here is from genome assembly GCF_902833145.1 of Burkholderia sp. BCC0506. Lineage (GTDB taxonomy): Bacteria > Pseudomonadota > Gammaproteobacteria > Burkholderiales > Burkholderiaceae > Burkholderia. The sequence continues at coordinate 72,269 of NZ_CADFEN010000001.1, forward strand.
TCGCGTCGATCGTCGGGCCGGGCGATACCGTGTTGTGCGAGAGCCTGACCGATCACGGCGTGATCGGCTCCGCGAACGTGCTCGGGTTTACGCTGAAGGGGCTCGAAATGGACGAGCACGGCATTCGCCCCGAACATTTCGAGGAGATGTGCGACGGCGAGCGGATCAGCGCGCTCGTCTGCACGCCGACCCTCAATAACCCGACCGTGTCGCTGATGACCGAGTCGCGGCGGCGCTCGATCGCGCGCATCGCGACGCGCTACGGCGTGTACGTGATCGAGGACGACGTGTACGGCCCGCTGCCCGAGAAGACGGGCACGCCGATCGCCAGCCTGATCCCGGAGCTCGGCTTCTACTGCACGAGCATGACGAAATCCGTGCTGACGGGGTTGCGCACCGGCTATCTCGCGATGCCGCGGCGGCTCGCGTTGCGCGTCGAGAGCGTGCTGCGCGTGAGCAGCTGGATGGCGACGTCGCCGATCGCGGAGATCGCGACGCGCTGGATCGCCGACGGCACCGCGCGGCGGCTCGTCGAACTGCAGCGCGAGCGGCTCGCCGTGCGCCAGGAAATGGTGAGGGCCGCGCTGGGGCCGTACGTGCTCGGTGCACATCCGAACGCGCTCTCCGCATGGCTGCGCGTGCCCGACTACTGGCAGGCCGACCGGATCGTGCGCGAATTGCGCACGCGCAAGATCGCGGTGACGTCGCCCGATCCGTTTCTCGTCGGCGGCACGGAGCGGCCGAACGCGGTGCGCGTATGCATCGGCGCGGAGACTTCCGACGCCGCGTGCCACGCGGCGCTCGAGACGATCGCGGGCGTGTTCGAACAGTATCCGCACCTGAACGATTTCCACTGAGCTGGCGGCGCGGCCGCGACCTCGCGCGCAATGTATCAGGACATTCGAAAGCGCGATTTGGGACATTAGACTGGATCGCATCACATTCGTCGCGAGGCGCGCGTTCCATGTCCTTCCTGTCGTTGTCCGACGTCTACCGCGCGCGCCGCCGTCTCGCCGGGCGCGCCGACGGTACGCCGCTCGTCGCATCGGCCGCGCTGTCCGCGCGCGTTGGCGCGCCCGTCTACCTGAAACTCGAGACGCTGCAGCCGACCGGCAGCTTCAAGCTGCGCGGCGCGACCAATGCACTCGCTGAACTTGCCGCGCAGCGCGTGACGCGCGTGGTCACCGCGTCGACCGGCAATCACGGCCGCGCGGTCGCGCACGCGGCACGCGCGGTCGGCATCGACGCGGCCGTCTGCATGTCGTCGCTCGTGCCGGCCAACAAGGTCGACGCGGTCGCGGCGCTCGGCGCGCGCGTGGTGATCGTGGGCGACAGCCAAGACGACGCACAGGCCGAAGCGCGGCGCCTGGTGCGCGACGAAGGTTACGCATACGTGCCGCCGTTCGACGATCCGCGCATCATCGCGGGCCAGGCGACGATCGGCGTCGAGATTCTCGAAGCGCTGCCCGATACGGCGACGCTCGTCGTGCCGCTGTCGGGCGGCGGCCTGTTCAGCGGCGTCGCGTTTGCCGCGAAGGCGATCCGGCCGTCGATCGAGGCGATCGGCGTATCGATGGCGCGCGGCGCCGCGATGCATGCGAGCCTCGCGGCCGGCCGCCCGGTCGACGTCGCCGAGCAGCCGACGCTGGCCGATTCGCTCGGCGGCGGCATCGGCCTCGGCAACCGCTACACGTTCGAGATGACGCGCGCGCTGGCCGACGACGTCGTGCTGCTCGACGAACCGTCGATCGCGCGCGGCATCGCGCATGCGTATCGGGAAGAGCGGCTCGTCGTCGAAGGCGCCGGCGCGGTCGGCCTTGCCGCGTTGCTGGACGAGCGGATCGTGCGTCGCGATCGCAGCGGCCCGATCGTGGTCGTCGTGAGCGGCGCGAACATCGACATGGCCGCGCATCGCCGGCTCGTTTCGGAGAACTGACATGGCGCATGCCGTCACATTGCTCGGCCACGCGCAACTGCGTGCGCTGGTGCCGCTCGATCACGCCGCGATCGACCAGGTCGAGGCCGCGTTCGCGTCGCTCGCGACCGACGCCGTCGTGATGCCGCCGATCCTGAATCTCGCGCTGCCGCAACGCCACGCCGAAGTGGACGTGAAGACAGCGTACCTGCCGCGCTTCGACAGCTTCGCGATCAAGGTGAGCCCCGGCTTCTTCGACAACCCGTCGCTCGGGCTGCCGAGCCTGAACGGGCTGATGCTCGTGCTGTCCACGCATACCGGCCTGACCGAGGCCGTGCTGCTCGACAACGGCTACCTGACGGCCGTGCGCACCGCGGCGGCCGGCGCCGTGGCCGCACGCCGGCTCGCGCGCGCCGATGCGCACCGCGCGGCGATCGTCGGCGCGGGCGAGCAGGCACGGCTGCAGCTCGCCGCGCTGACGCTCGTGCGCGACATCACCCATGTGACGGTGTGGGCGCGCGATACCGCAAAGGCCGCGCGATTCGCGGCCGACGTGCGCGCCGCGCACGGCATCGATGCGACGGTCGCGCGCTCGGTGCACGCGGCGCTCGCCGACGCGGATATCGCGGTGACGACGACGCCGAGCCGCGAGCCGCTCGTACACGCGGAAGACTTGCACCCGGGGCTGCACGTGACCGCGATGGGTTCGGACGCCGATTACAAGACCGAACTCGCGCCGTCGGTGTTCGGCGCGGCACGCTATTTCTGCGACCGGCTTCAGCAGACCCGCGTGGCCGGCGAACTCGCGCATGCAATTGCGGCCGGCGCCGTGACAGCCGATGCGGTGTTTCCCGAACTCGGCGAAGTGATCGCCGGCCGGCGCGAGGGCCGCACGCACCGCGACGACATCACGATCTGCGACCTGACCGGTACCGGCGCGCAGGACACCGCGATCGCCGTGCTCGCGCTGCAACGCGCCCGCGCGGCCGAAGTCGGCACGATTTTTCACAACGACCTCACGACTTGAGAGGAGACAGATGGCCGCAGTCATCGAAACCAACGAAGCCGCGCCGCGTCTCGCGTTCGACCGCAGCGAATACGCCGCGCGGATCGCGAAGACGCGCGCGGCGATGGAGCGGGCCGGCATCGACCTGCTGATCGTCACCGACCCGACCAACATGGGCTGGCTGACCGGCTATGACGGCTGGTCGTTCTACGTGCACCAGTGCGTGCTGCTCGCGCTGGACGGCGAACCCGTGTGGTTCGGCCGCGGTCAGGATGCGAACGGCGCGAAGCGCACCGCGTTCATCGCGCACGAGAACATCGTCGGCTATCCCGATCATTACGTGCAATCGACCGAATGCCACCCGATGGACTACCTGTCGACCGAGGTGATCGCGGCGCGCGGCTGGAGCACGCTGCGCATCGGCGTCGAGCTCGACAACTACTACTTCAGCGCGGCGGCGTACGCGTCGCTGCGCAAGCATCTGCCGGCCGCGCGCTGGGTCGATGCGACCGCGCTCGTCAACTGGCAGCGCGCGGTGAAGTCGCCGCGCGAGATCGAGTACATGCGCGTGGCCGCACGCATCGTCGAGCGCATGCATGCGCATATCGTCGAGACGATCGAGCCGGGCATGAAGAAAAGCGACCTGGTCGCGCAGATCTATGCGACCGGCATCGGCGGCGCGCACGGCATCGGCGGCGACTATCCGGCGATCGTGCCGCTGCTGCCGACCGGCGCGGATGCCGCGGCGCCGCACCTGACCTGGGACGACTCGACGTTCTCGCGCGGCGCCGGCACCTTCTTCGAGATCGCCGGCTGCTACCGCCGCTATCACTGCCCGCTGTCGCGCACCGTCTATCTCGGCAAGCCGCCCGCGCACTTCATCGAAGGCGAACGCGCGGTGGTCGAGGGGATCGAGGCCGGGCTCGCGGCCGCGAAGCCGGGCAACGTGTGCGAGGACATCGCGAACGCGTTCTTCGCGGTGCTGCGCCGCGCGGGCATCGAGAAGGACAGCCGCTGCGGCTACCCGATCGGCGCGAGCTATCCGCCCGACTGGGGCGAGCGCACGATGAGCCTGCGCCCGGGCGACCGCACGGTGCTCGAACCCGGCATGACGTTCCATTTCATGCCCGGGCTGTGGCTCGACGACTGGGGGCTGGAGATCACGGAAAGCATCCTGATCACCGAGACCGGCGTCGAGACGTTCTGCAACGTGCCGCGCAAGCTGTTCGTGAAGGAGTAGGGCGATGCGTGCTTCCCCGATTACGCCGACCGTCGATTTCGACGCGGACGGCGAACAGCACGGCTTCCTGAAGCTGCCTTACTCGCGCGACGATTCCGCGTGGGGCGCGATCATGATTCCGGTGACCGTCGTGAAGCGCGGCGACGGGCCGACGGTGTTGCTGACCGGCGGCAATCACGGCGACGAATACGAAGGGCCGGTCGCGCTGTCGAAGCTCGCCGGTTCGCTGAAGGCGGCCGACGTGACCGGCCGCGTGATCGTCGTGCCGTTCATGAACTACCCGGCGTTTCGCGCCGGGTGCCGCACGTCGCCGATCGACGCAGGCAACCTGAATCGCAGCTTCCCGGGCCGGCCGGACGGCACGGTGACCGAGAAGATCGCCGATTACTTCCAGCGCCACCTGCTGCCGCTCGCGACGCACGTGCTCGACATCCATGCGGGCGGCCGCACGCTCGACTTCGTGCCGTTCGCGGCGATTCACGTGCTGGCGGATCGCGACCAGGAAGCGCGCTGCGCGCGCGCGATGCGCGCGTTCGGCGCGCCGTACTCGATGCGCATGCTGGAACTCGACAGCGTCGGCCTCTACGACAGCGCGGCCGAGGAAGCCGGCAAGGTGTTCGTGTCGACCGAGCTGGGCGGCGGCGGCACGTCCACGGCGGCGAGCGTCGCGATCGCCGAGCGCGGCGTGTACGGGTTTCTGGCGCATGCGGGCGTGATCGCCAGGGACGTCATCGACGGCAACGCGCCGCGCACGACGACGCTGCTCGACATGCCGGACGGCTCGTGCTTCACGACGAGCGAGTATCGTGGGCTCCTCGAGATGTGCCGCGATCTGGGCACCGAGGTCGAGGCCGGCGACGTGCTCGCACGCGTGCACGACATCGACCGCACGGGCGTCACGCCGGTCGAGTACGTCGCGCGGCGGCGCGGGCTGCTCGCGGCGCGGCATTTTCCGGGCATCGTGCAGAGCGGCGACACGATCGCGGTGGTGGCCGACATCGTCGAGCGCAACATTCCGGTGGCCGTATGAGGGCGCGCGCGACGTGATCAAGCTCGACCGATACGACCTCGCGATCCTGCGCCTGCTCGAGCGCGACGGGCGCATCACGAAGTCGAAGCTCGCGGAAGCCGTGAACCTGTCGATTTCGCCGGCGTGGGAGCGTGTGCGCAAGCTCGAGGAAAGCGGCGTGATCCGCGGCTATCGCGCGGACGTCGACTGGATCGGCGCGTTCTCCGCGAGCCGCATCGTCGTCGAGGTGACGCTGTCGCGGCACACCGCGCCCGACATGCGGCGCTTCGAGGATCGCGTGGCTGCCGCGCCCGAGGTCGCGCAGTGCTACGCGACGGGCGGCGGCGTCGACTACGTGCTGCACGTGGTCGCGCGCGACATCGACCATTACCAGCGCTTCATCGACGCGTTGCTGATGGAAGACCTCGGTATCGAGCGCTACTTCACGTACATCGTGACGAAGGTCGTGAAGTGCGCGTCCGGCGGCGCGCCGGACTGGCTGTAGAAGTTCGCGCCGGCGCGCGGCAATACGGAAAAAGCCCGCATTTTCGGCCGTGCAAACCGAAATTTCCGCATGCGCCGGCGCGACACAATGAAGTCCGTGCCCACCCACGAGGAGACGCAGCATGCTGCCCGGACATCCCGTTCTGTTCAAGTCGACCTGCTACGTCGACGGTCGCTGGATCCACAGCGACAGTGCCGCGACGGTCGCCGTCGTGAATCCCGCCGACCAGGCCGTGATCGGCCACGTGCCGATGCTCGAACGCGCGCAGATCGTCGCGGCCGTCGACGCCGCGCAGCGCGCGTACGCAACCTGGCGCTGGACGCCGCAGGCCGTGCGCAGTGCCGCGCTGCTGCGCTGGCATGCGCTGATCCTGCGTCATCTCGACGATCTCGCCGCGCTGCTGTCGCTCGAGCAGGGCAAGCCGCTCGCCGAAGCGCGCGGCGAAATCCGCTATGCGGCGAGCTTCGTCGAATGGTTCGCGAACGAGGCGAAGCGCGTCGCGGGCCGCACGATTCCGACCCACATCGACGGCGCGCATCTCGGCACCGTGATGGAACCGGTCGGCGTCGCAGCGCTGATCACGCCGTGGAATTTCCCGGCCGCGATGATCACGCGCAAGGCTGCGGCCGCGATCGCGGTCGGCTGCGCCGTGGTCGTGAAGCCCGCGCACGAGACGCCGTTCTCGGCGCTCGCGCTCGCGCAGCTCGCCGACGAGGCCGGCTTTCCGGCCGGCGTGTTCAACGTGGTGCTCGGCGAGCCGCAGATGGCGATGGAAACGCTGGTCGGCGATGCGCGCGTGCGTGCGGTGAGCTTTACCGGGTCGACGCGCGTCGGCCGGCTCGTGACCGAAACCGCCGCGAAGGCCGGCATCCGCAAGATTGCGCTCGAACTGGGCGGCAATGCGCCGTTCATCGTGACCGAGGATGCGGATCTCGACCAGGCGGTGCGGATTGCCGTCGGCGCGAAGTTCCAGACCTCGGGCCAGGACTGCTGCGCGGCGAACCGGATCCTCGTCGCGCGCCCGCTGTACGACGCGTTCGTCGAACGGTATGCGAACGCGGTGCGTGCGCTGAAGACGGGGCCCGCGTTCGAGCAGGGCGTCGACGTCGGCCCGCTGATGCACCAGGCCGCGTTCGACGCGACCGTGGCGCGCGTCGAGGATGCGCGGGCACGCGGCGCGCGCATCGTCGCGGGCGGCCGGCCGCATGCGCTCGGCGGCTGGTTCTACGAACCGACCGTGATCGCGGATGCCGCACCCGGCATGCGCGTGGTCGACGAGGAGAACTTTGCGCCGATCTCGGCCGTCGGCGCGTTCGACACGCTCGACGAAGCGGTCGAACAGGCGAACGACACCGAGCACGGCCTTGCCGCCTACGTGTGCGCGACGCGCATCGACACGATCTTCCAGCTCGTGCGGCGGCTCGACTTCGCGATGGTGTCGGTCAATGGCGTGAAATTCACCGGCGCGCCGATCCCGTTCGGCGGGATGAAGGCGTCGGGCCTCGGGCGCGAAGGCGGCGCCGAAGGCTTCGAGCCGTTCACCGAAACCAAGTACTTCTGCCTCGGCAACCTCGGCCTGCCTGTTGCGGCGACGGCCTGACCCATTCAAAGGAGCACATCATGCAAAAATCGATCGACGCACTGCTGCGCGAGGACCGCGCCCACTTCATGCATCCGTCGACGCACGCGTACGACCACGAGACCGGCGCGCTGCCGGGCAAGATCGTGCGCGGCGGCGAAGGCATCCGCATCGAGGATCACCAGGGCAAGCGCTATATCGACGCGTTTGCCGGCCTCTACTGCGTGAACATCGGCTACGGCCGCACCGAAGTGGCCGACGCGATGTACGAGCAGGCGAAGCAGCTCGCGTACTACCACACGTATGTCGGCCACGCATCGGACGCGATCATCGAGCTGTCGTCGCGCATCATCGACTGGGCGCCGGCCGGGATGAAGAAGGTCTACTACGGAATGTCGGGTTCCGACGCGAACGAGACGCAGGTGAAGATCGTCTGGTACTACAACAACGTGCTCGGCCGCCCGAACAAGAAGAAGATCGTCTCGCGCGAGCGCGGCTATCACGGCTCGGGCATCGTGACGGGCAGCCTCACGGGCCTGCCGAGCTTCCACCAGCATTTCGATCTGCCGATCGACCGCGTGAAGCATACGGTGTGTCCGCACTGGTATCGCAAGGCGCCGGCCGGCATGAACGAAGCGCAGTTCGTCGCGTACTGCGTCGACGAACTCGAGAAGCTGATCGCGCGCGAGGGCGCGGACACGATCGCCGCGTTCATCGCGGAGCCGGTGATGGGCACGGGCGGCATCATCGAGCCGCCGGCCGGCTACTGGCCTGCGATCCAGGCCGTGCTGCGCAAGCACGACATCCTGCTGATCTCCGATGAAGTCGTGTGCGGGTTCGGGCGTCTCGGCTCGAAGATGGGCGCGCAGCACTTCGGGATCGAGCCCGACCTGATTACCGTCGCGAAGGGGCTGACGAGCGCGTATGCGCCGCTGTCGGGCGTGATCGTCGGCGAGAAGGTGTGGGACGTGATCGCGCGCGGCTCGCAGGAGCACGGGCCGATGGGGCACGGCTGGACGTATTCGGGCCATCCGGTGTGCGCGGCCGCGGCGCTCGCGAATCTCGCGATCGTCGAGCGCGAGGATCTGGTCGGCAACGCGGCGGAAGTGGGCGCGTATTTCGGCGCGAAGCTGCGCGACGCGTTCGGCGCGCATCCGCTCGTCGGCGAGGTGCGCAGCGTGGGCATGCTGGCCGCGCTCGAGTTCATGGCCGACAAGGACGCGCGCACGCCGTTCGATCCGGCGCTGAAGATCGGCGCGCAGGTGTCGGCGGCCGCGTTGCAGCGCGGCGTGATCGCGCGGGCGATGCCGCATGGCGACATTCTCGGTTTCGCGCCGCCGCTCGTGATGACGCGTGCGGAAGCCGACGAGATCGTCGGGATCGTGAAGGACGCGGTGGACGAGGTCGCGGAGCGGAATATTTCGGTTGTCGCGTGAGTTTTAAGCGGTCCTGAGGCGCGCTTCGGTGCGTGAGGTGACGCCGTCGCATGCAAGTGCGGCGGCGCATTTTTTTGAGTTGTTCGCGAGTTTGGGTGACCGCCTGGCTATCAACGAGCAAAAGAAGCGAGTCGGTGGATGTGTTTCTTCACTACTGGCTTCCGCAGGTCATCCAGATCGCATCTCTCTGCATCGTCATCCGTGAATGCCATTGCCGGATATCTTCTCTTTGTGCGAACGCTTCGATGTTCCTTAGTGCTGAAGCGAGTCGAACAACTTGTTGAACGGATCAACCTGTGCCATCAGACCGTCGTTGAGGCCGTCGATGGCATGTTGAAGATCGCTTTCCAGCGATTCGATCGACGGATAGCTGTACGGGTCGTCGGACTGCTTCCAACTGACATGCTGTCGGAGAATGGCATCGTATGTGTCGCTCTTGAACATGACGATGTCGCCGATCACTCTGCGCGTGTACGCGTGGTGCGCGCCAGGCGTGACATAGCCTGTCCCGACGCGAATGTACAAAACCGCATCGCTCCCTTGATAAGGCGAGCCGCTTGCCTGCCAGAGGCGGTGCTCGTCCGGTTTGAGCGTGGGGACTGCTTCTGGGCGCGGGTAGCGCCGTTGGCCGCTACCGACCCGAACCGGCCACTTGGTTTTCCCGATAGCGGCCAGTCAACACGGCGCAGGCGCTCTGAGAATCAGAGTAAGTGCCCCCGTGTGGCTACATGTCCACGGTGTGAGAATTCCACCAAGCAGGATTGAGTTGACCACGGATCACGTTTTCTGACCATGTTGCACATTCGTGGACACATCCTTGAGCATATCTGCGAAAGTCATCGCGACGCGAGTCCGTCCTGTCCCCTTCGGCCATAGCAAGCCAAGCTTTCGGGACAATTCCGGATGCGTGATAGGTATCAGGTTGATGCATTCGAAGTTTGCTCCGGCACGCTCAGGAACGATGGTTGCAAGCTTGCCTTCCGCAGCAATCGCAAGAAGCGACACCGTGGTATCCATTTCTACGACTACCCGCGGTTGTACTTTGGCAGCCTTGAACGCATCTTCAATTAGGATGCGCGTCGAAAACTTTGGCGCGAGGAGCGCAAGGGGAATCGAATCGAGCGTTTTCCATTGAATCCGGTGCTTTTGTGCGAATGGGTGGTCCCGACCGACGGCCAAGACGAGCCGCTCCGTGAAAAGATACTCGGATTCAACGTCGTTCCGTGAAGCCGGATGGAATGCAATACCGAGATCGAGTGTACCTAGTGCCAGCTTTTCCTCAAGCTCCGCCGCAAGAAGATCCTGGACCACGATCCGAACCTTCGGATACCGTTGATTGAAGGACGAGACTGCCCCAGGCAGAAATGAAAGCGGAAATACCGGGATAGCGCCCAAAGTAAAGGTACCTGCGTCGAGCTCGTTGAGTTCCTGCATGGCGCGCTTGGCTCGCATCGTTTCGTTGCACGTGCGCGCCGCATAGTCGTGAAAAACCCGGCCTGCTTGCGTAAGCCGAATAGTTCGCCCAACTCTGTCGAACAACACGATGTCCAGTTCCTCTTCGAGCTGACGAAGGGCGTGCGACAGCGTGGATTGCGCAACGCACATCTTTTCAGCTGCCCGTGAAAGGTTGTTGAACTCAACAATAGCCAGGAAATAACGAAGGTGGCGAAGTTCCATATGTCTCTCGCTGGACCATTGATCTGCGTAACACTATCGATCGATAGTATCGAACGATTTTATCGAATTAATTCATTTTCCCGATCACCACGACCTAAGTACCATCACGAGTCGACACTCATCGATATCCCGATTGATCGATGAGCGAGCTCGTCACGCGTGGTTGGTGCACGCGACTGACGGCATCATGTCAATCGGCATCACATTGGAGTACCTAATGAGCAACGCCATTGTGCGACACCGTACCCCCGCGCACCTCGAAGCATCGTGGGCACGAGAATTTTCGGAAGCAATTGAGGTCCCCGCGAACGCTAAAACTATCACGTTGAGTGGGGTAGGCGCGCTGCCGACGAATCTCGACGCCGATCCGCACACGGTAAGCTATTTCGGCGATTTGAAAACGCAAACCAAAAGCGTGTTGGATCAGATTCAGCGAATCCTCGAAGGTAAAGGGTATACGTTAGGTGACGTGATTACCGTGCAGGCTCTCTTCGTTGCCGAGCCCGAAAAAAATGGTGTGCCAGACTACGGCAGTTTTTCAAACGTCTACGCCGAGTATTTCGGCTCGGCAGCACAACCTCATCTGCCCACCCGAACTCGTGCACAGGTAGTGGGGCTTGTCGAACCAGGGTGGTTGGTCGAAGTGACCGTGACAGCGTCGAAGGTCGTGAAGGTCTGATCGCACCACTATCGAACTGACTTTTTTCATCGATTCTGATTCATTGCCGACAATCCAGGCGCAGCAGTCAGTCGAAGGGCGGTTCATGGCCGGACACCGCCATTCGGTCCATGTTTCCGACTCTAGGTTGCGAAGGATCCACTTCCGCGCCCCATGCTCATTCTTCGACACGCGCCGCCAACTGGCGTATAGGCCCGCGCTTCATCGCAGGATAGGGGCTTGTCCGGCGGCGATGCCAGTGCGCGTGCGACGATCGCGCACACCCATTGCCCGCAATGCACATCGCCCGCCGTCCGTTGCCGGACGGCGGGCGATGCAATGGATGCCGTTTATGGGAAGCCGGGCGTTGCCGGCGTGCGGGTCAACCCGGCTGACCGGGAAGCGTCTCCCCGCGCAACGAACACCCCCGCGTCTCGATCACCGCCAGCAGCGCGATCAGCCCGACCGCGCACGCAGCCATCATGTAATACGCGGGAATCAGCGCGTTGCCGGTCTTGCCGATCAGCCAGTCGTTGACGATCGGCGCGGTACCGCCGAACAGCGACGTCGACACGTTGTACGCGATCGCCATGCCCGCATAGCGGACGTGAGTCGGGAACATCGCCGGAAACATCGCGGAAATGGTGGCGAGCTGCGGCACGTAGAGCACGCCGAGCACCGCGAAGCCGATGAACGCGCCGAGCGGGCCGTGCGTCATCAGCGTGAACATCGGCACGGCCGCGACGAACAGCCCGACGAGCGAGATCCACCACATCGTCTTGCGGCCCACGCGATCCGACAGCCAGCCGGCGAACGGCAGCAGCACCATCATCGCGAGCATGCCGATCAGCGGAATCAGCAACGACATGTTCTCGCTGACGCCGAGCTCCTTGTGCATGTAGGTCGGCATGTATGCAAGCAGCACGTAGTTGACGACGTTCAGCGCGACGACGAGCCCGCCGAGCAGCAGCAGCGGCTTCGCATAGCGAACCAGCAACTGACCGATCGGCAGCGCGGTGGGCGCGGCTTGTTCGCGACGGTGCGCCTGTTCCTCCAGCTCGCGGAACACCGGTGTTTCCTCGAGGCGCGAGCGCAGGTAGAAGCCGATCAGGCCGAGCGGTGCCGCGACCAGGAACGGCAGACGCCAGCCCCACGCATGCATCGCCGAATCGCCGAGCAGCAGCGCGAAGCCGAGCATCAGGAACGCGCCGAGCGAGAAGCCGGCGAGCGTCGCGAATTCGAGGAAGCTGCCGCACAGGCCGCGCCGCGCATCGGGCGCGTATTCGGCGATGAAGGTGGCGGCGCCGCCGTATTCGCCGCCGGTCGAGAAGCCCTGCACCATGCGCAGCACGATCAGCGCGGCCGGCGCGAGCCAGCCGGCCGTCGCATAGCTCGGCAGCACGCCGACGAGCAGCGTCGCGCCCGACATCGTCAGGACCGTCAGCGCGAGCACGCGCTTGCGGCCGAGCCGGTCGCCGAGCGGCCCCCAGAACAGGCCGCCGAGCGGGCGGATCAGGAATGAAATCGCGAACGTGCCGAGGGCGAACAGCGTCGCGCTGGCGGTGTTGCCGGGAAACAGCGCGGCGGAAATATACGCGAGGCCGTACGCGTAAATGCCGTAATCGAACCATTCGGTCGCATTGCCGAGGGCGGCGGCCGCGATCGCGACCCGCGGCAGGCTGTGCGGCTCGTCGCCGCGTAGGGTGGTCGCGTCGTCGGGAATCGACGACGCGGCGGAAACGGAAGTCCACGATGGCACGTATCGCATGAGGGATCCTCGCTATCAGCATGCGCCCGGGCGGGCGCCGACGAGGATCAAAGTAATCCCGCCAATTAGCGCTGCCCGATGTCATAGGACGATGTGGAGATCGGGGTTTTCCCGCGCCGCGGCGCCGGCCGGCAAACGGCGGTAAGCTGCGCGCTGCCATGCGCGATTCATCGGACCGTGCAGCGCGTGGCGTCCCTTTTTTCACCCTTCACCAGGAGCGCATATCGTGGCGACTTACATCGTCTTTACACGAGAAAGCACGCAGGACCAGCATGAGCTCGACCTCTACGCGAGCCAGGTCGGTGCGACCCTCGCCGGCCATCCGGTGAAGGTGCTCGCCGCCTACGGGCCGCAGGAAATCCTCGAGGGCGAAGGCCCGGAAGGCGTCGTGATCGTCGAGTTCCCGTCGAAGGAGGCCGCGCACGCGTGGTATCGCGGCCCCGAATACCAGGCGGTCGTCCAGCACCGGTTCAAGGGCGCGCGCTATCGCGCGGTGCTGGTCGAGGGCGTCTGAGCGCGGCCGCGCCCGGCCGTTACCGCACGTGCGGCAGCAACGCCCGCAACCAGTACGACACGGCCACCGCGCCGCCGTCCGGCGTGCCGATCGCGCGCTCGCCGAGATAGCTGGCGCGTCCCGCGCGCGGCGTCATGCGCGCCGTTTCCTGCGCGCCTCGCTCGGCCGCTTCGACGGCCGCCGCCCAGGCACTCGCGGGATCGCGATCGCCGTCGAGCGCGCGGCTGAATGCGTCGACGGCCGGCACCAGCGCATCGAGCATCGTCCGGTCGCCGGCGTGCGCGCCGCCGAGTTCGCTGATCGCATCCACCGCCGCGCGGAACGCCGCGGCCCAGTCGCGCGGCGACGGCTCGGTGCTATCGGCGAGCCGGCGCGACGCGCGCAGCAGCGCGGTCGCGTAGAACGGCCCGGAGCTGCCGGCGATCGCGCGGCGCAACGCGGCGCCGAGCGCCGCGAGCGCACCGGACGGCGTGCCGTACGCGGTGTCGGGTAGTTCGAGAATCGCCTGCGCGGCGCGCCGCATGCTCGCGCCGAGATCGCCGTCGCCGGCTGCCGCGTCGAGATCCGTCAGCGTCTGTTCGTGGTCGATCAGCGTGTGCGCCACCGCGTGCAGCGCCGGTTGCAGGCGCGCGGCCCATGCGCGGCCGGCCGCATCGAGCGGCGGCAGCGGCGCATCTTGCGACGCGGCCGAGGCCACGCGAATCCGCGTGTTCACGACGCCGCCGCCCGGCCACGCACGCGCCTGCGTCGGCGCGTCGAGCAGCGCCGCGCGCTCGTCGTTCAGCCGCAGCACCGAGATCGAGCAGCCCGGCATGTTCAGCGCGGACAGGAACGTGCCGGCCCACGCGCGCGCGACGACGATGCCGCGCCGGCTCAGGTTGTCGAACGCGGCGCGCAGCACGATCGCGAGTTCCATGTCAGGCGTCGCGCCGAGGCCGTTGACGAACAGCGCGACGCGTTCGTCGCGGTCGAGCACGAGATCGGCGACGATGCTCGACAGCAGCGTGTCGGCCAGCGCGTCGGCCGGCAGCGGCGCGCGCCGCTCGACGCCTTTCTCGCCGTGGATGCCGAGGCCCAGCTCGATCTCGTGATCGGCGAGGCTGAAGCCCGATTGGTCGGCGCCCGGGATCGTGCAGCCGTCGAGCGCAACGCCCATCGTGCCGAGTTCGGCCGCCGCGTCGCGCGCGATCGCCGCGACGCGGGCCAGCGGCAGCCCGCGCGCGGCGGCCGCGCCCGCGAGCTTGTGGATCAGCACGGTGCCGGCGATCCCGCGCCGCTGGGCGCGCTCGACGCGGCCGCGCAGCGACACGTCGTCGGCGACGATGACGGTCTCGACCGGAATGCCTTCGGCGCGCGCCAGCTCGGCGGCGAGCCCGAAATTGAGCCGGTCGCCGGTGTAGTTCTTCACGATCAGCAGCGCGCCGTTCGGGCCGGCGCTCGCGCGGATCGCGGCGAGCACGGCGTCGGTCGACGGCGACGTGAACACTTCGCCGCACACGGCCGCGCTCAGCATCCCTTCGCCGACATAGCCGCCGTGCGCGGGCTCGTGGCCGCTGCCGCCGCCGGACAGGACCGCGACCGGCCGTTGCGACGGCTCGGGTAGCGGCTGGCGGACGAGCACGTGCTCGTCGCCGAGGATCGCGAGATGCGGCGATTGCCGCGCGATGCCTTCGAGCATTTCTCGCACGACGTCGGACGGGCGGTTCACAAGCTTTTTCATGGCGACGGGTTCCGGACGGGTGAACAGGGCTCGGCCAGGCGCGCACGGGCGCCGGACGGCTTTCGTGTTGCGGAGGATCGTGCGTGAGCCGTTGCCTGTCGCAGCCGATCGCATGACCGACGACCGGGTGCGGGGCGGGCAACGAAGCGGACGCTTCGCGCCACGATACATCAGGTTCGGACGTTGCGGCACGGATCGCGGCGCGATGGCATCATCGCGCCATCGCGCCGGGGCGGAGCGGCCGCGCGCGCCGGATGCCGCTATTTCAGCGCGGCGATCGCCTTCGCGCGAATCAGCCTGGCACGCAGCACGTTGCGGCTGATGCCGAGCAACTGCGCGGCCCGGATCTGGTTGCGATGGCTGAATTCGAACGCGACGCGCATCACGGTGTCCTCGATGTGTTCGAACAGGTTGCCGTGCCCGTCGTCGAACAGGTCGCGCAGCGCGTGCTCGAGCGCCGCCTGTGCGTCGGCGGGCGAATCGGCTGCGGGCGCAGCCACGGTCGGCAGACACGGCGGCGCGATGTGCAGGTCGGTATCCAGCAGCGTGTCGTGACGGCTCACGAGCAGCGCGTGATGAATCACGTTCTCCAGTTCGCGGATATTGCCGGGCCAGTCGTGTGCCTGCAGCCGTCGCTCGGCGCGCGGATCGATGCGCTGCGCCCCGCCGCCGAGCCGGTCGCGATAGATGTCGAAGAAGTGCCGCGCGAGCGGCAGGATGTCGCCCGGGCGCTCGCGCAACGGCGGCACTGCGAGCTGCACGACGTTGAGCCGGTAGAACAGGTCGCCGCGAAACCGCCCGGCCGCGACCGCCTGCTGCAAGTCGACGTTGGTCGCCGCGACCACCCGCACGTCGACCGGAATCCCCGTGCGCGAGCCGAGCCGCACGACCTCGCGCTCCTGCAGCACGCGCAGCAGCTTGACCTGCATCGCGAACGGCAGGTCGCCGATTTCGTCGAGAAACAGCGTGCCGCCGTGCGCGGCTTCGAACCAGCCGGGTTTCGCGTTGAACGCGCCGGTAAACGCACCTTTCTCGTGGCCGAACAGTTCGCTGTCGACGAGCGTTTCGGAGAATGCGCCGCAGTTCACCGCGACGAACGGCCCGTCGCGACGGGCGCCGAGCGCGTGCACGTGGCGCGCGATCAGTTCCTTGCCGGTGCCCGTCTCGCCGACGATCAGCACGTTCGCGTCGCTCGGCGCGACGCGGCGAACCTGTTCGAGCAGCGCGAGCGAGCGCGGATCGGCGAACACCTGCGCCTGCGCGCGGGCCTGCCCGTAACGGTCGGGCAGCGTGAGCACGGGCGCCGCGGCCCGAACCCCGGCCGGGTCGCCGGACGCGGTAACGACACGAAGATTGAGCGGGCGCGGCGAGGCGGAAATGGAAGTCATGGCGATGAACCGTTGGATGGCCGGGCGAAGCGGGCCGGGGCGGGCGGCGCGGTCCGGCTGCTGCGTAGTCAGCAGAGTGTTGAACGTTTCGCCGCGCGCGAAAAGCATCGATTTCTGATAACTAATGCGCGATTGCTGCGGAACCCGCAACGGTGCGGAAGCGCGGCGGTGGCGTGATGTTTTACCGCCGTATTCGGCGTTATTGCGCGTGATGCGCTGCTGCCTGATCAGCAGCGCATCAGCAGACCCGCTGCACCGGATTCATCGCGTGACGGAATATCGATGTGACGCGCGCGCCGGAACGCTTGCCACGGCCGCGCATTTGGCCGAACGCTTTTTCTGGCGGGCGACGTCGAAACATTTCGGAATACGGATGACATTTGCGTCACGCATCCGCACCGATGGCACGCTCCTTGCTGATCCGAACCGGTATCGCCGCATTGCACGCGGCTTCATCACGGGAACGCATTGCATGAGCCACACCCTCAACGTCGTCGCGATATCGGGCAGCCTGCAGCGGCCGTCGCGCACGCTGGCGCTGACCGACGCGATCGTCACGGCGCTCGGCGCCGCGCTGCCGATCGAGACGCGACTGATCGAACTCGGCGAGATCGGCAGCCGGCTGGCCGGCGCACTGACGCGCGCGCAGGTGCCGCCCGATCTCGATGCGCTGATCCACGCGATCGAGACGGCCGATGCGCTCGTCGTCGCGAGCCCGGTGTATCGCGCGTCGTACACGGGCCTCTTCAAGCACCTGTTCGACCTCGTGCGCCACGACGCACTGGTCGACGTGCCCGTGCTGCTCGCGGCCACCGGCGGCAGCGAGCGGCATGCGCTCGTGATCGACCATCAGCTGCGCCCGCTGTTCAGCTTCTTCCAGGCGCGCACGCTGCCGATCGGCGTGTACGCGTCCGAGGGCGATTTCGACCAGTACCAGATCGCCAGCCCGGCGTTGCGCGAGCGCATCGCGCTCGCCGTGGCGCGCGCGGTGCCGCAACTGCGCGCGCATGCGCTTTCCGCCGCGGCCGCGTAAGCCGCTTTTCGTTTCTCCCTTCGACCAGGACACCTTCATGAGCCTTCCCGACCCTTCCGCCGATGGCGTCAAATTCGCGTACTGGGTGCCGAACGTCAGCGGCGGCCTCGTCGTCAGCACGATCGAGCAGCGCACCGACTGGAGCCTCGAATACAACCAGAAACTTGCGCGCACGGCCGAGGCGGCCGGCTTCGACTACGCGCTGAGCCAGATCCGCTTCACGGCCGGCTACGGCGCCGAATACCAGCACGAGTCGGTGTCGTTCAGCCAGGCGCTGCTGCATGCGACGACGAAGCTCAAGGTACTCGCCGCGATCCTGCCGGGGCCGTGGCATCCGGCCGTGGTCGCGAAGCAGCTCGCGACGATCGATCACATCTCGAACGGGCGCATCGCGATCAACGTCGTGAGCGGCTGGTTCAAGGGCGAATTCACCGCGATCGGCGAGCCGTGGCTCGAGCACGACGAACGCTATCGGCGTTCGAAGGAATTCATCCAGGCGCTCAAGGGCATCTGGACGCAGGACAACTTCACGTTCAAGGGCGACTTCTACCGCTTCAACGACTACACGCTGAGCCCGAAGCCGGTACAGAAGCCGCATCCGGAAATCTTCCAGGGCGGCAGCTCGCGCGCGGCACGCGACAACGCGGCGAGCGTGTCGGACTGGTACTTCACGAACGGCAACACGCCGGAGAACCTGAAGGCGCAGATCGACGACATCCGCGCGAAGGCGGCCGCGAACGACCATCGCGTGCGCATCGGCGTCAATGCGTTCGTGATCGCGCGCGACACCGAGGAGGAAGCGAAGGCCGTGCTCGACGACATCATCCGGCATGCGCACGTCGAGGCCGTGCACGCGTTCGGCGATGCGGTGAAGCAGGCCGGCAAGGCGTCGCCCGAAGGCGAGGGTAACTGGGCGAAATCGACGTTCGAGGATCTCGTGCAGTACAACGACGGCTTTCGCACGAACCTGATCGGCACGCCGCAGCAGATCGCCGAGCGCATCGTCGCGCTGAAGGCGATCGGCGTCGATCTCGTGCTGGCCGGATTCCTGCACTTCATCGAGGAAGTCGAGTACTTCGGCAAGCGCGTGCTGCCGCTCGTGCGTGAACTCGAGGCCCAGCGGCAGGCCGTTGCCGCGTGATGCCGGCTCGCGGCCCGCGAACGGGCGGGCCCGCGCGGCGGCGCGACGCTTACGCGATGCCCGCCGTCTTCGATGCGTCGATCATCATCTGCACGCCAAGGCCGCCGAGAATGACGCCCATCGCCCAGCGCTGCGCGAGCAAAAGCGCCGGGCGGCCTTGCAGGAATTTCGCGAGGTTGCTCGAACAGATCGCCACCAGCCCGTTGGCCGACACGAACGCCGCGATCAGCAGCGAGCCGAGAAACAGCGACTGGCCGAACACGCTGCCTTGCCCGTAGTCGATGAATTGCGGCAGCAACGACACGAACAGCATCGCAAGCTTCGGGTTCAGCACGCTGGTCGTCGCGCCCATCGCGAGCAGCCGCAGCGGCTGCTCGTTCGGCAGCGTCTTCACCTCGAACGGCGAGCGGCCGCCGGGCCGCACCGCCTGCCATGCGAGATAGAGCAGATACGCGGCGCCCACCACGCCGAGCACGCTGCCTGCATACGGCACGCTCATGAACAGCGTCGTGATGCCGAACGCCGCGGCGAACATGTAGAACAGATAGCCGATCATCACGCCGGCGAGCGAAACGAGCCCGGCCGCCCGCCCTTGCGCGATCGAGCGCGACATCACGTAGACCATGTTCGGCCCCGGCGTGACCGCGAGCATGCCGCCGACGACGAGAAACCCGTAGAGCGATCCGGACGTATGCATGTTTTCCGCTTCCTGCATCGAGTGAGTGCTGACGGAATTCATTGTCCGGCGATGGAGGTGAACAGTAAAACGGGATAAACTGAATCGATTGATCAGTTTTTCTGAATCGCCATGAAGAAGCTCGACCTCGACGTGCTCGCGATGGTGGTGGCCGTCGCCGAAACCGGCTCGTTCGCGCAGGGCGCGCAGGCCGTGCACCGGTCGCCGTCGGCGGTGAGCATGCAGATCAGGACGCTGGAAGACGCGCTCGGCAAGCCGCTGTTCATCCGCGATACGCGCAACGTGACGCCGACCGACGACGGCAGGGTGCTGGCCGACTACGGCCGCCGGATGCTCGCGATGCGCGACGAGGCGTGGGCGTCGGTCGTGCGCCCGGAGATCCGCGGCCGCGTGACGATCGGCGTGCCCGACGATTACATCTCGTCGCTGCTGCCTCAGGTGCTCGGCAAGTTCGCCGCGATGCATCCGCGCGTCGAAGTGCGCGTGATCGGCCAGCCGAGCAGCGCGCTCGTGCCGATGCTGAAGGACAACACGGTCGACCTCGCGTGCCTGACCCGCGTCAAGGGCGTGTCAGGCGAACTGATCCGGCTCGAGCCGGTCGTCTGGACCGGATCGCCGAAACGCAACGTGTGGGAAGAGCGGCCGCTGCCGGTCGCGCTGTTCGCGCACGGCAGCATGGCGCGCGATCATGCGATCAAGGCGCTGAACCGGCAAAAGATTCCGTTCCGGATGTCGTATGAAAGCCCGAGTTTCCTCGGGCTGCTCAGCATGGTCGAGGCCGGCCTCGCGATCGCGCCGCTCGCGCGCTGCTGCGTGCCGGAACACCTGCTGCAGCTGTCGGAGAGCCACGGGCTGCCGTCGCTCGGCGAACTCGAGGTCGTGCTCGCGCGCAGCGCGCAGTCCGCGCGCCCGCCGTGCGACTACCTCGCCGAGCAGATTCTCGGCGAATGGTGTGCCTGACGCACGCTACGGGCGGCGCGTCAGCACGATTTCAGCAGCCATTCGCGGAACGCCGCCAGCGACGGCAACGTGTCGTTTTCCGGCGGATACACGAGGTAGTAGCTGCGCTGGCTGGTGATCGCGTCGCCGATCGTCACGAGCTCGCGACGGCTCAGCTCGTCTTCCACCAGCACCTTCGGCACGAGGCCGATCCCCATCCCGGCCCGCACGGCCTGGATCAGGTGCGACGTCAGCTCGAAGCTCGGGCCGATGCGCATCTGGCGATGATCGAGCCCGAAATGCGCAAACCATTCGGCCCAGGCCTGCTGATTGCTCGTCACGCCCAGCAGCGTCTGCCCGGCAGCCCATGCCGGCGCGCGCGATTCGGTCTTGCGCCGGCCGGCCGCATCGGGGCTCGCGATCGCGATCAGGAACTCGTTGTACAGCCGGTGCGCGTGCAGGCCGGGCCAGTCGCCCGTGCCGACGGTGATCGCCGCGTCGAGATCGTCGGTGTGGAAATCGATGCCGCCGATCCGCGAATGCAGATGCACGGTCACGCCCGGGTGCGCGGCGTAGAAGCCGTGCAGGTGCGGCAGCAGCCATTTCGACCCGAAGGTCGGCAACGTCGCGAGCCGCAGCGTGCCGGCGCCGGCCTGGTGCGACATCGCCTGCAGCGTCGCGCCGCGAATCCGCCCGAGCGCGCCGCTCAGCTCGACGAAGTAGCGCCGCCCGACGTCGGTCAGCTTCACCGAGCGGCCTTCGCGCCGGAACAGCGGCACGCCGAGCTGATCCTCGAGCGTCTGCACCTGCCGGCTGATCGCGCTCTGGCTCAGCGACAGCTCCTCCGCCGCGCGCGTATAGCTTTCATGCCGGGCGGCGGCCTCGAATACGAGCAGCAGCGACATCGACGGCGTCAGGTGACGGTAATTCATGAGTTTTATGCAAGTTTTGCCGGAACAGAATTCGTTTGTTTATCGCGCAGATTAGCAAGATACTGGATTTCCGGGCTGCGTGGAATCTTGCTCAAAACTCATGATTTTGACCGAGAGGCACACCGGCTTCCCCCACCTTGCGCTTCCAACCCATGTCGATCGCTCCGTTGCCCCGTCCCGCCAGCCCGTCCGCGAACGTCTACCGCGATTTTCTCGCCGCGCTGCGGGCGGCCGGTTTCGCCGGCGAAATTCACGCGGACCATGCGAACCGGACCGTGCAGGCCACCGACAACTCGATCTACCAGCGCCTGCCGCAGGCGGTGATCTGCCCCGCGCATGCGGACGACGTCCAGCTGCTCGCCCGCCTGCTGGCCGAACCTGCGCACCGCGACGTCGCGGTCGCCGCGCGCGGCGGCGGCACCGGCACCAACGGGCAGTCGCTGACCGACGGCGTGGTGGTGGACCTGTCGCGCAACATGAACCGGATCCTCGAAATCGACGCGCAAGCGCGCTGGGTGCGCGTGCAGGCCGGCGTCGTCAAGGATCAACTCAATGCCGCGCTGAAAGCGCATGGGCTCTTTTTCGCGCCGGAGCTGTCGACGTCGAACCGAGCGACCGTCGGCGGGATGATCAACACCGACGCGAGCGGGCAGGGTAGCTGCACGTACGGCAAGACGCGCGACCACGTGCTCGAACTCGATTTCGTGCTGATGGGCGGCGAACGGCTGCGCAGCGACGCGCTCGACGATGAGGAACTGGAGCGCCGCTGTGCGCGGCAGGACCGCGTCGGCAAGGTGTATCGCACCGCGCGGCGCATCAGCGACGAGCAGGCCGCGCTGATCGACGCGAAGTTTCCGAAGCTCAACCGCTGCCTGACCGGCTACGACCTCGCGCACCTGCGCGAACCGGACGGCCGCTTCAACCTGAACAGCGTGCTGTGCGGCGCGGAAGGCTCGCTCGGTTTCGTCGTCGAGGCGAAGCTGAACGTGCTGCCGATCCCGAAGTTCTCGGTGCTGGTCAACGTGCGTTACGCGGGCTTCATGGATGCGCTGCGCGACGCGCGCGCGCTGCTCGAACACCGGCCGCTGTCGATCGAGACGGTCGACTCGAAGGTGCTGATGCTCGCGATGAAGGATTTCGTGTGGAGCAGCGTGGCCGAGTATTTTCCGCAGGACGACGCGCGGCCCACGCTCGGCATCAACCTGATCGAATTCAGCGGCGACGACGAACGCGACGTCGATGCACGCGTGCGCGCGTTCGTCGAGCATTTGCGCACCGATACGAGCGTGGAGCGCCTCGGCCATACGCTGGCGGCCGGCGACGATGCGGTCAAGCGCGTGTATGCGATGCGCAAGCGCGCGGTCGGCCTGCTCGGCAACGTGCAGGGCGAGGCGCGTCCGCAGCCGTTCGTCGAGGATACCGCGGTGCCGCCCGAGAACCTCGCCGCGTACATCGCCGAGTTCCGCGCGCTGCTCGACGGCCACGGGCTGCAGTACGGGATGTTCGGCCACGTCGATGCCGGCGTGCTGCACGTGCGCCCGGCGCTCGACATGAAGGACCCGAGGCAGGCGGCGCTGGTGCGGCCCGTGTCGGACGCGGTGGCCGAACTCACGCAGCGTCATGGTGGCCTGTTATGGGGCGAGCACGGCAAGGGCGTGCGCTCCGAATATGCGCCGGCGTTCTTCGGCGAGCTGTATCCGTCGCTGCAGCAGTTGAAGGCCGCGTTCGATCCGCACAACCAGTTCAACCCGGGCAAGATCGCGACGCCGCCGGACACCACGCTGCGGCTGCTGAAGATCGACGAGGTGCCGACGCGCGGCGACCACGACCGCCAGATCGACGAACGCGTGTGGCAGCACTACGGCACCGCGATGCACTGCAACGGCAACGGCGCGTGCTACAACTTCGATCCGGACGACGCGATGTGCCCGTCGTGGAAGGCGACGCGAGAACGCGTGCAGTCGCCGAAGGGGCGCGCGTCGCTGATGCGCGAATGGTTGCGCCTGCAAGGGCAGGCCGGCGTCGATGTCGTCGCGGCGGCAAGCACGCGGCGGCCGTTCCTGCGCGGTCTCGCCGCGCGCTGGCGCAACAGCCGCAACGCGCGTCAGCGCGATGCGGATTTCTCGCACGAGGTGTACGACGCGATGGCCGGGTGCCTCGCATGCAAGTCGTGCGCGGGCCAGTGCCCGGTCAAAGTGAACGTGCCCGAGTTCCGCTCGCGCTTTCTCGAGCTGTATCACCAGCGTTACCTGCGGCCGCTGCGCGACTACCTGATCGGCTCGCTCGAATTCACGATGCCGTGGATGGCGCGCGTGCCCGCGCTGTACAACGGGCTGATAGGGGCCGGCTGGGTGCGCATGCAGCTCGAGCGCCGGGTCGGCATGGTCGACAGCCCGCTGCTGAGCCGCTTCGATCTCGCGGCCGTGATCCGCGCATGGCGCGTGAAGCCGGCCGACCCGCATGCGCTCGCCGCGCTGAGCGATGCGCAGCGCGCGCGCAGCGTCGTCATCGTTCAGGACACGTTCACGCGCTATTTCGATACCGAGCAGCTGGCGACGCTGATCGAGCTGGCGGCGCGGCTGGGCTTTCAGGTGTGGCTTGCGCCGCTCGCGCCGAACGGCAAGGCACTGCACGTGCAAGGGTTCCTGCGCGCGTTCGGGCAGACGGCGATCCGCAACGCGACGCAACTGGCCGCGCTGGCGCGCTCGGGCGTCGCGCTGGTCGGCCTCGATCCGGCGATGACGCTCACGTATCGGCAGGAATACCTGAAGGTGACCGGGCTTGCCGACGTGCCGAAGGTCGCGCTGCCGCAGGAGTGGTTGCTGGATGTGTTGCCCGAAGCCGGCACGGGCGGGGCGGCGGCCTCATATCGGTTGCTGCCGCACTGCACCGAGAAGACCAATGCGCCGGACAGCGGCAAGCAGTGGGTGCAGGTGTTCGCGCGTCGCGGGCTGCGCCTGCAGGTGCAGGCGACCGGGTGCTGCGGGATGTCGGGCACGTACGGGCACGAGGCGCGCAATCTCGCGACGTCGAAGACGATCTATGCGCAATCGTGGGCCGCGCACGTCGAAGGGCCGGAGCAGGAAGGCGAGGCGCTCGCGACCGGGTATTCGTGTCGCAGCCAGGTGAAGCGCCTGTCGTCGAAGCAGGTGCGCCATCCGTTGCAGGCGCTGCTCGATCATGTGCGGGCGGCGGGGTGATGCGGGGGCGGTGCGGGTCGCGCGGCCCGTAGCGAGGCGTCGATCGCGTGTCGAGCGGCCATCCCCGTGCCGCCGTCGACCTCCGCCGGCGCGGGTCAGGCGTCGGCTTTCGCCGCTTTCCGCGACCGCGGTTTTTCGGCTGCGGGAAACACGCCGACGCCGCGCGGCCGTTTCGGCTCGATCCGCATTTGCCGGATCACGCGCCGGAAGTCGATCTCGTGCGCGGCCAGCGTGCCGATTAGTTTCGCGATGACCGCGAGGTGGGAAGGGACGGTGCCCTTGCTCGAATAGTTGGTGATCGAACTTTCGTTCATCCGGATCAGGCGGGCGAACTCGCGCGCCGTCAACTGGGCCTTCTTCAACTCCTGCTGGAATTCCGCATACGCCATTGCACACATGATGCTTCGTCTCCGTGATTCTGAATTCGGCCCGCGCGGCGCCGGCGCCGACGAGTGGCGTTCCCGTCGTGCCGGCGTCGCGTCGGGTTACATCTTCACCTGGTCGAGGAAGGTCTTCTTGCCGCTCTTGTAGCCGTAGATCGAGATGATCCCGTGCGTCAGGTCGCCCTTCGAGTCGAACGTCGTCGTGCCGATCACGCCGTCGTACTTCGTTGCCGGCATCGCCGCGAGGATCTTCGCCGGATCGGTCGAGTTCGCGCGCTTCATCGCATCGACCACGATATAGACCGCGTCATACGCAAACGGCGCGTCGAACTTGATGCCCTGGTTGAAGCGCTTCTGGTATTTCGCGAGGAAGCCCGCGCCACCCGGCATCTTCTCGAGCGCCGCGCCGGCCTGCGAGCACAGCACGTTGTCGGCGGCCGGGCCCGCGAGTTCGGCCAGCGAGTCGGTGCACACGCCGTCGCCGGACAGGATCTTCGCGCGCAGGCCGAGCTGCTTCGCCTGCTTCGCGAGCGGGCCGCCGGTGGCGTCCATGCCGCCGTACATGATCGCGTCGGGGTTCTCGCCCTTGATCTTCGTCAGGATCGCGCGGAAGTCGACCGCCTTGTCGTTGGTCGCGTCGTGCGACAGCACCTTCAGGCCGAGCGCCTTCGCCTTCTTCTCGAACTCGTTCGCGAGGCCCTGGCCGTACGCGGTCGAATCGTCGACCACCGCGACGCTCTTCACGCCCTTCGACTGCGCATAGCTCGCGAGCGCCGGGCCCTGCTGCGCGTCGGTCGCAACCACGCGGTAGGTCGTCTTGAAGCCTTGTTGCGTGTAGGTCGGGTTCGTGGCCGACGGCGAGATCTGCACGATGCCCGCGTCGCTGTAGATCTTCGACGCCGGGATCGACGTGCCCGAATTCAGGTGGCCGATCACGGCGACGACCTTGTCGTCGACGAGCTTTTGCGCGACCTGCGTGGCCTGGCGCGGGTCGGCCGCATCATCCTGCGCGTCGAGTTGCAGCGTGATCTTCTTGCCGCCGATCGTCAGGCCCTTCGCGTTGATTTCCTCGACGGCGAGGCGTGCGCCGTTCTCATTGTCCTTGCCGAGGTGCGAGATGCCACCCGTCGTCGGTTCGACGCTGCCGATCTTCACGACCTGGTCGGCCATCGCGGACGACGCGGCCGCGAACGCGGCGGCGGCCAGTGCAACGGTGATCAGGGGTTTGCAGCGCATGCCGACAGTGCTTCGTTCCATCTGCCATCTCCGAATTGAATGTCTTTCTATTGACGTCTCGACCGGCCGGCCGCGGGGCCGGGGCGATCGGACGCGTCTCCATAGCCATCATGGGCTTCATTTGCATGGCGCCCGGCCGTGCGGCCTGCCGCCCGGGCGAGCGGGCGAGCGGGCGACGCGTCGCCGGGCGTCATGCAATCGTATGAATATATCTGAAGCCGGTTTTGCGCGCTGCGGCGAATCCCGTAGCGCGCCGGCGCGGCGCGGGCCGGCGCCCGGATGTCGAAGGTTCCGGATGCCGGAAATCGTGCGCTGCGGTGGGCTGCAGGTTGCGATTCGCTGTCGCCGGCCTTACGGCCGCATCCATTATTCGGCCGGTCGCCGTAGCGAAGCCATGGACACTGACACGCGGTCAATCCAGAACTGTTCGGTCGAATTGTCTGCACAGTTTGGTCATGCGAGAAGCGCGTCTTCCGGTTCGCGGTCATCCTTCGCCGAGGGTGATCCCGGTTGTTATGCAACTAACGGTCAAATCCAGCAGCGCCAATGAATGGGTGCCGGCTGCACTGGCCGAACCGTCCATCGGGATCGGCAGGGGCCGGGGCGGTTTGGATCTGGCTCGCTGCTGCTTTCGATCGTCGCGTCGGCCACGCAATTCGCCGCATGGTCGACGCTACGACCGTCCGCGCAATGCGACGACGATCACCCCCGCAATCGCCAGCAGGCCGCCGCACACCGTCGCGATGCCGGGTCGCTCGCCCGTCAGCGCCACCGACAGCAACGTCGCCACCGCCGGCGTCAGGTACAGAAAGTTGGCCGCGCGCGCCGCGCCGAAGTAGCCGAGTGCGAAGGTCCAGGTCGCGTAACCGAGCGCGGCGGGAAAGACGCCGAGCACCACGACGGCCAGCGCCGTGTCGCGCGACCCGCCGCCGAGCGACACGAGCGCGCCGGGCAGCCACGGCGCGAGCAATAGCGCGCCGGCCAGCAGCGTGTACGCGGTGCAGGGCAGTGCGCCGTACACGGGAATCAGCCGCCGCTGCAACACGAAATAGCTGGCCGAACAGAGCGCCGCGCCGAGAATCAGCGTGCTTCCCGAACCGAGGACGAGACCGCCCGGCTGCCCTTGCGCGATCACCGCGATGCCGGCCAGGCTGACCAGCGAACCGAGCCAGCCCCAGCGATTGAAGCGCTCGCGCAGAAACACGGCGGCCAGCAACGCGGTGAAGATCGGCAGCGTGTTCACGATGAAGCTCGCCGCGCCGGCCGACACGGTCTGTTCGCCGGTATTGAGCAGCGCGTTGTAGAGCGCGATGCCGAGCAGGCCGCACGCGAGAAAGCGCCACGCATCGCCTTTCGCCGGCAGCGGCGGCCGTCGCCACGCGAGCCACGCGACCACGAGCAGCGCGGCGGTCGCGAAGCGGGCGGCCGCGAGCTGCAGCGGCGCGAGGCCGTGCAGGCCGATGCGGATGAACGGGAACGCGGACGCCCACGAGACGATCGTGAACGCGACCGCGGCTGCCGCGACGAGCGGTTGTCGCGCGCCGCGCGACGTCGGTGAAGAGAGCGTGTTCATGCGGCAATGGTGCGGCGTGCCGAGATGCTAAGCTAGCGCACGGATCAACACCCAGGTATGAACATGACTCACAGCTCGGGCGCGCGTCGGGCCGACGGGCCGGCGCGTGCGCGCCAGGCGGCGGCCGCGCCGATGCCGGGCCCGCGGCCGCCGCTCGCGAGCCTGGAGACGGTCTGCACGGTGGCGCGAGAGGGTTCCTTTCTCGCGGCCGCCGACGTCTCCGGCGTCACGCACGGCGCCATCAGCCGACGGGTGGCCGCCGTGGAAAACTGGCTCGGGATGGCGCTGTTCGAACGGCATGCGCGCGGCGTGCGCCTGACGCCGGACGGGCAGCGTTTCGTCGGCCGGATCGAGCAGGCGTTCGCGATCATCGACAGCGCCGCCGATCAGTGGCGCTCGCCGCGCACGCCGCGGCTGGTCCGGATGAGCGTGGTGCCCGCATTCGCGCAGCTCTGGCTGTTCGAGCGGCAGCAGGCGCTCGAGAGCGAAGCGCCCGCGCTACGCATCGAGCTCGGCATCGAACTGCGCAACGTGGATATCGCCGGCGGCGAAGCGGATCTGTCGATCCGGTACGGGCGTGGCAACTGGCGTCGGCTCGAGACGCGTCCGTTCATGCCGGAACGGCTGTATCCGGTCGCGCATCCGCGGCTCGCCGCGCAACTGGCCAGGATGCGTCGCCGCCGCGGCGACGCCGCGCTGCTCGACATGCCGTTGCTGCACGATTCCGACGTGACCGGCTGGCGCACGTGGTTCGACGCACTCGGCATTCCGTTCAAGCCGCGTGCGCAGGATCGCCGGTTCGAGGATTACAACCTCGTGCTCGCGGCGGCCGAAGCGGGGCTCGGCGTGGCGCTCGCGCGCACGCCGCTTGCTGATGCGTATCTGCAGCGTAGCGCACTCGTGCGCGTGAGCCGTCACGAGGTCGATTCGCTGCTCAGCTATCACTTCGTGCATGCGAAAGGCGAGAATCGGCCCGAGGTCCTCGCGTTGATGGAACGCATGGTGAAGGCGCTGCGGTAGCGCATATCCGGCGGTTCGCGCAGGTACCTGCTTCGGCACGTGCGTCAGGCATGCGACGGGCTGCCCGTCGCGTTCGTTCGACCGCGGTCGCCGAGTCGTTACAATGCAGCCGCGGAAAACGGCGAGATCGCCGCGGTAAAACGGAACAGTGAAACGAATGCGCGCCTTTGCCCGACGGCAGGGCCACCCTCAACCATTGCAGTACGGGTTCAAATTTGCACAAAAAGGGAACCGATGAATAGACCAGACAAATCGTCGAAAGCGCGTGCGGCGCTGGATCAACTTTTTTCCGGCCTGGCGCCTGCGGACGCGAAGCGCGAATCGCCGCGTCCGGGCAATCCGTTCGAAGCGGACGACGAGGTGTCGAGTGCATCCGGCGGTCGCCGCGGGGTGGAAGTCACGCTGTCGACGCGCATCCAGCTGCGCGGTTATCCGAGCGCCGACGCGTTCATGAAACGCATGGCCGAAGCATGGGGCCTCGAATGGGGCACGTACGACAGCGTCCGCGCGGTGGCGACGCTGCCTGCCGGATGGCGTTCGCGCCGGCTGCCGGACGTCACGCAGATCGTCGACGAACGCGACGTGCTGCGCGCCGAGAGCAGCCTGCAGGGCGGCGAGATGTCGTATCTGAAGGTGCATCCGCGCTACTACATCGATGCGCGCAAGCGCTTCGGCTGGAGCAAGTCGTCGAAGGCATCCGACGATCCGGATCTCGACGGCCCCGACTGGAACTGCTTCGTGGTCGATCGGGAAAAGTCCGTCGAAGTGCACGAACTGACGACGTCGTCGCAGAAGGCCGACATGGACAATGCCCGCGCGACGCTGCTGAAATGGCTGGACGAGCACTATCCGAAACATCGCGACCCGTTTGCGTACTGGTCGGACTGCGAAGGTGCGTCGTAAAGCGCTTTGCACGGCGGTTCGTGCGATGCATCGAACCGCCGGTCATGAGGACGACCATTGAAACGAGCGAGTGTGGTGCCGATTCTCTGGGCGGCGTTTGGCGCGGCGGTCGGATCGACCGTCATCGAGTGGCTGCTCTGGGCAATCGTCGGCGATGACGCCGTCCGGAATCTGTTGCGCGACGCGCGCCTCACGGCCGCGATCGTGATGGGGCGAAGCGTGCTCGGCGCGTCCGGCGGCTTCGATCCGCTGGTCATGGGCGTGGCGACGCTCGTGCATGCGGCGCTTTCGCTGGTCTATGCAGTCGTGCTGGCGCGGCTGGTCCACGGCCTGTCGCTCGTGGCCGCGCTGTTCGCGGGCGGCGCGTTCGGGCTCCTCCTGTACGGCGTGAACCTGTACGGGTTCACGACGATCTTTCCGTGGTTCATCCCGGTGCGCGGCGCGATCACGCTGATCGCTCATCTGATATTCGGGATCACCGCAGCGGCTGCCTACTGCGCCGCCCGACATCGCGCTACGCGCTGATCCCGGCACCGATTGCCGTGGGTGCCTGCTCCGGACATCCGTATCCCGACCCCTGGAATAACCTGCCGCGCTGTGTCGTTTAGCCGTCAGGAGACCCCTGTACGAAGCGCAGCAGCGGCGAGCGGTGATCGCCGCGCCACGATCGTGCGCAAGCAAGACGGTGTGTCGGGCGTCGTTGGCGACGCTCGGGATCAGGTGGTCGGGGGCCACCACGCAGGAGCCGATCATGTGCAATGTGTTTCGATCCGTGACAGGCGTCGTCTGTCTCGGCGTTTCCATCTCCGCCTTCGCGCAAATGGCCGACGATCCGGCGGAGAACGGCGCGCACTGCCGTGCGGTCGTCGCGCAGGCGGACATCGACGGCGCGGAGCAGCAGGTCGTCGGACGCGCGTGCCTGCAAGACGACGGTACGTGGCAGATCGTGCAAAGCCCCGACGGCAGCGTGCTGTGGTATCCGGCGGCGGCCTATCCGTATGCCGATCCGTGGTATTGGGGGCCGCCGCTCTTCATCGGTGCGGGCGCAAGTTTTATCTTCGTCGATCGCTTCCGGCGTTTCCACCACTTCGATCATGTCGACCATTTCAATCCGATCGGGCATCGCCGCTTCGGCGTGCCGATGGGCGCGGGTTTCCGCCACGGCGCGTTTCCGGTTGGTGCGGGTCACGGGTTCGGCGGCATGCGGCGACATTAGACCGGTGATCGGACCGGTGTGGCGATGCTGCCGGCCTCGCGCGCGCTCAGCCGAGCTGTCCGCGCAGATCGTCGAACGGAATCATCACGTGCGTGCGATA
Source organism: Burkholderia sp. BCC0506 (assembly GCF_902833145.1). Classification (GTDB taxonomy): domain Bacteria; phylum Pseudomonadota; class Gammaproteobacteria; order Burkholderiales; family Burkholderiaceae; genus Burkholderia. The sequence goes on from NZ_CADFEN010000001.1 coordinate 103,057, forward strand.
GGCGGGCCGCGCCTTCAGCCGTTCGTACCACGCCGTGACATGCGGCACATCGGGCCGCGCGATATCGAGTTCGAAATACCGGTAAAGATGCGTGCCGGCCGCGATGTCGGCGAGGGTAATCGCGTCGCCTGCGAGAAACGGCTGCCCGGCCAGCACGGTGTCGAGCAGCCGGAAATGCCGCGCGCATTGCGCGATGCTTTGCTCGACGCGCGCGGTGTCGCGTTGCTCGGGCGGCGTGCGGTAGTAGTCGCGGAACACGCCGTTGAGGAAGGCCGGCTGCAGGGTCGTCTGCGCCCAGTCCATCCAGCGGTCGGCGCGCGACTGTTCGGCGGGATCGTCGCGCCAGAAGCCGGGGCGTCCGTAGCGTGCGGCAAGGTAGCGCAGGATGCTGTGCGACTCCCATACGACGGTACCTTCATCGTCGATCACCGGAATACGTCCGTGCGGGTTCATCGCGAGAAATTCACGCGTGTCGAGCAGGCCGAACCGGCCGCCGGCCGGCACGTGCCGATGGGCGAGCGCGAGCTCGTCGACGAGTCACATCACCTTCTGGACATTGAATGCGTTGCGTCGTCCCCATACCGTCAGCATGCCGGGCTCCCTGTGTCGTGACGAACGTGAAGACGGACAGTGTAAACGCGGCAGGCGCGCACCGCGGTGTGCGCCTGCCGCGTTCGTCGTACGACCGGACGATCAGAACTTGTGGCGAATGCCGACGACCGCGAGCGCCTGCGCATCGGTGCCGGCGTTCACGCCGTACGAACCGACCGACGCGGCGGCCTTCACGGTCGCCCCGCTCGCGTCGAGCGTGTTGCCGCTCGCCTTCTGGTAGCCGAACAGCGCATACAGGTCGGTGCGCTTCGACAGCGCGTAGTCCGCGCCGAGGTTGACCTGGTTGTAGTGCGCGGAAGCCGGGCCCGTCAGCGACGTGTAGTTGTAGCCGACACCCGCGCGCAGCGCCGTCGTGAACTGCCAGTTGAAGAACGCCGAGCCGTTGTTGAACTTCGCGTTCCGGTTGAACGCCGACAGCGTGTCCGCGCCGTACTGCGTGTTCGAATACGCGAGGCCGAAGGTCGCCGCTCCGAGCACGTACTGGCCGGCCGCGCGCACGATCTGGATCGACTTCGCGCTCGAGAAGCCCTGGTTGATCACGGTGTTGAACAGCGTGTCCGAACTGCTCGACCACGTCCGCACGCCATTGGCGAGCGTCGTGCCGCCGTTCGCGTAGAAGTAGCCGGCGCCGAGCGACAGCGGGCCGTTCGCGTAGCTTGCGCCGAAGCTGTACGTGCGGCCGCTGCCGGTCGCGCCCGCGACGCCGCCGAAGCCGTACAGCGCCTCGAACTGGAAGCCGGAGATCAGCGGGCTCGTGTATTTCACCGAGTTGCTCACGCGCAGGCTGTTGTCGTAGTTGTCGAGGTCGCCCGGCGTCGCGAACACGCCGCCGAAGTAGTTGTCCTGCGTGAGGCCCTGCACGAGATCGACGATCGGGTCGTACTGGCGGCCGAGCGTCACGGTGCCGTACGTGCTGCTCGCGAGGCCGACGACGGCCTTGCGGCCGAATTCGCGCTGGCCCTGGCCGAGCGCGCCGGTGCCGATGTTGAAGCCGTTCTCGAGCTGGAACAGCGCGGACAGGCCGCCGCCGAGATCCTCGATGCCGCGCAGCCCCCAGCGGCTGCCCGACAGGTTGCCGCTGCTGAACTTGACGAGGCTCGACGCGTTGCTGCCGTTCGCGTTCTGCGCGTTGTGGACGTACGCGATGCCCGCGTCGGCGATGCCGTACAGCGTGACGCTGCTTTGTGCGTGCGCGCCGGCGGCGACGAGCGCGGCCGGCAGGGCGAGCAACGCGAATGAGCGGATCGGTTTCATGGCTGGATTCCCCCGTTGGTCGATTGGTCTGACGAATCGGTGAACGATACGGACCGCGCCTCGTCGAGGGAACCAATAAATTGTCGGATCGTTATGAGGCGGCGCGGCGATGGGTGTGCGCGCAACGGATCGAGGATCCGCGCGCGGATAGTGCGTCCACCGTGACAGGCGCTTACTGCTCTACGCTTTCCTCGTCCGCCGTCTCCCCGAGGAACCCGCCGCTCTGGTGCGCCCACAGCGCCGCGTAAATACCGCCTGCCTGCAGCAACTGCTGGTGCGTGCCTTCCTCGACGATGCGCCCTTCGTCGAGCACGATCAGCCGGTCCATCGCGGCGATCGTCGACAGCCGGTGCGCGATCGCGATCACCGTCTTGTCGCGCATCAGGCTGTCGAGGCTGCGCTGGATCGCGACCTCGACCTCGGAGTCGAGCGCGCTGGTCGCTTCGTCGAGCACGAGAATCGGCGCATCCTTGAGCATCACGCGCGCGATCGCGACGCGCTGCCGCTGGCCGCCCGACAGCTTCACGCCGCGCTCGCCGACTTCGACGTCGTAGCCGGTGCGGCCGTGGCGGTCGCGCAGCCGGTCGATGAACTCGGCCGCTTCCGCGCGCACGGCCGCGTCGCGCATCTCGCGCTCGGTTGCATCGGGGCGACCGTACAGCAGGTTCTCGCGCATCGTCCGGTGCAGCAGCGACGTATCCTGCGTGACCATCCCGATCGCACCGCGCAGGCTGTCCTGCGTCACGTGCGCGATGTCCTGCCCGTCGATCCGGATCGTGCCGCCGCTCACGTCGTAGAAGCGCAGCAGCAGGTTCACGAGCGTCGACTTGCCGGCGCCCGAGCGGCCGATCAGGCCGATCCGTTCGCCCGGCCGGATCGTCAGGTTCAGCCCGTCGAATACCGGGCGATCGTTGTCCTCGTGCGCGAACTGCACGTTCTCGAACACGATCTCGCCGCGCTGCACCGCGAGCGGCTTCGCGTCGGGTGCATCGACCACACTGCGCACCTTCGTCAGCGTGTTGATGCCGTCCTGGATCGTGCCGACGTTCTCGAACAGCTCCGTCATTTCCCACTTGACGTCCTTCTCCGCCTAAAGGCTGAGGATTCCCACATCTGGCGATGCACGTCCGCATCGGAGAATGTTCAGCGCAGCGTTGATATCACGATCATGCACGACACCACATCCACTGCAGGCCCACTCTCTTATTCGCAGTCCCGCGATACCTTTCGGCCGCGTCGTGCTGTCTTTCGACCCGCACGACGAACAGGACTGGGTCGAACCGCTTTCGTCCACTTCCTCGAACGTGGCCCCGTGCGCGATCGCTTTGTAGCGGAGCTTGTTTCGGAAGGACGACCAGGACGCGTCGTAGACGCTCTTCGCCATCCTGGTTCTGGCGAGTTTTGCGGCCGACACGTTGCCGACCGCGATGTAATCGAAACGCCGCACCAGATCGAGCGCGAGCTTGTGTTGGAAGTCGGCACGGGCATTCGCGATCTTTGCGTGCAGCTTCGCGACATGCCTTTTGTGCTTTCGCGCCCGCTGCGCTTTCGCCAGCTTTTCCGCCGCGCGTCGGCCGAACTGGTCATTGGGCAGCTTCTCGCCGGTCGAAAGTGTGGCGAAGTCTTTCAGGCCGAGATCGATGCCAACACCGGAACGGATAGGTCGGGCCTGCACATCCGGCATCTCGATCACGATGTTGAGAAACCAGTTGCCGCGTGCATCCTGCGCAAAGTTGGTCCCGTCCTTGATCTTGCCTTCGGGAAGCGGTCGGCTGTTGAACACGCGGAAGGTGTTGCCGGCGAAACGGAACGCGTCACCCTCGCGCTTCAGGTCACGGCCCTTCAGCGGCACCCAGCCCAGCGATTTCCGGCCGCGATAGCGCAGGTAGGGCCGACGGTGCTGGCTGCGCGACTTCGCGTATTGCTCGCACGTCGCGTTGATCGTGCCGGAGTGGATGCCGAGCGCCTTGCTGCTGCCGGTCGTCAGCACGTTCAGATCGAATCCCGTCGGCCACTTCTTGCTCCACTTGAGCGCGTGCTTCTGCGTGTCGTTGCAGAAGTTCCAGACGTAGTTCACCGCACGGCTCTGCTTGTTGAGCAGTCCGTTGAGCGACTTCACCCGGTAGCGGTAGACAAGGATCATGCCGGTGATCCTAACCCGTGGAAGAAGCTGCCTGTCAACAGCACGCCTTTCCTTTCCGTCATCATTGGCAGGGGTTACCGGAGCAATTCGCGATGAAATGCGACACCGGTGACCGGGCTGAAACGGCTGAATCTCAATCGCGCAATCGCGCCCGGCCGCCGTCATTGTTGGTACGATCGCGCGTATCGTTCACGCCGGCGTCGCCAGCCGCCGGTTCATCGGTCTCGCGGCGGCACGGCCGCGCGGCCACGTTCGGGAGAAGCGGTTCATGTTGCAGGCGTTCGCGGTTTTGCTGATCTTCCAGTGTCTCGGGGAGGGCGTGTCCTATCTGTTCGGCCTGCCGGTGCCGGGCCCCGTGATCGGCATGCTGCTGCTGTTCGGCTTCGTGATGCTGCGCCCGCAGGTGGCCGATGCGATCGAGCCGACCGCGCTGGAGCTGCTGCGGCACCTGTCGCTGCTGTTCGTGCCGGCGGGCGTCGGCATCATGGTGTCGGCCGACCGCGTGCGCGGCGACGCGGTCGCGGTCGTCGTCGCGCTGGCCGTCAGCACGACGCTCGCGATCGCGGTGACGGCGCTCGTCACGCGCGCGTTGCTGCGGCGCCAGCGCCGCACGGGCGGCACCGCGGAGGGCGCGCAATGACGGCCTTCCCGAAGCTCGGCGCGATCTGGGTCTATCTCGCCGCGAGCCCGCTGCTCGGTCTGACCATCACGCTGGTCGCGTATCTGTTCGCGCAGGCCGTCTATGCGCGGGCGCGCTTCAATCCGCTGGCGAATCCGGTGCTGATCGCGGTCGCGGTGATCGTCGTGCTGCTGACGCTCACGCATACGCCATATCCCACGTATTTCGAAGGCGCGCAGTTCGTCCACTTCCTGCTCGGCCCCGCGACCGTCGCGCTCGCGCTACCGCTGTACCGCCAGTGGTCGAAGCTGCGGCGTACCGCATTGCCGCTGCTGGTCGGCCTGTTGGCGGGGTCGCTGACGGCGATCGTGTCGGCGGTCGGCATCGCCGCGCTGTTCGGGGCGTCGCACCAGACGATCGCGTCGCTCGCGCCGAAATCGGCGACGACACCGATCGCGATGGCCGTTGCCGCCGAGATCGGCGGCATTCCGTCGCTCACGGCCGTGCTCGTGATCTCGACCGGGATCTTCGGCGCGGTGTGCGCGCGCGGGATTCTCAATGGGTTGCGGATCGACGAGCCGGCCGTGCGCGGCTTCGCGCTCGGCGTCGCGTCGCACGGCATCGGCACCGCGCGCGCGTTCCAGGTCGGCGAGGAAGCCGGCGCGTTCGCCGGGCTCGGAATGGGGCTGAACGGCGTGCTGACGGCGTTCGTCGTACCGATCCTGCTGCCGGTGCTGTCGCGCTGGCTCTGAGCGGACACCGGCCGGCCGCGGGGTAGCGGTTTCCCTGATGGCGCGGACGGCGGGCCGAACCGACGGCGCACGCGGCGCGCATGTATCGGCGGCGTTATCAGAAGAATTCAGGAACGCACACGGACATTTGCGCGGCGATCGGCTAACGTTGCATCGGTGCCGTTGTCGCAAGCCGTCGCGTGCGCGCCGGTGTCCGACCCACAATCAACAATCGACAAGGAGTTCCGGCCATGAAGCAGGCTCGCGTGGTTTCGGTGGCAGTAGCGGTAGCGGTAGCGGTGTCGTTCGGTCTGGCGTTGACCGCGACGCCGGCGGCCTATGCGCAGGACGCGGCGTCCGCACCGACGCAGAAGCAGCTCGACAAGGCGCAGAAGAAGGCCGCGCGCAAGGCGGCCCGCGCGCGGCACGCGTCGGACCTGAAGGCGATCGGCACCGGCAGCGGTTACCGATTGACCAACGACCAGAGCAACTATCCGCAGAACGCCGTGCAAAAGGCGCCCGCGGCGCCGGCCGCGCCGGCGTCCGGCCAGTAACGGCCGACAGCCTCGCACGGAACGAACGGCGCCGGTCGAACCGGCGCCGTTCGTGCATGTGCGCAACGGCACGACGCGGGCTGCGGGGCCAAGAGGCCAAGAGGCCGCCGCGTTACGACGCGAGCTTGCTCGCGAGTTCCGCGACGTGCTTGCCCTGGTAGTGCGCGATGTCGAGCTCGTTCGCGCTCGGCTGGCGGCTGCCGTCCGCGCCGGCGAGCGTGGTCGCGCCGTACGGCGTGCCGCCGGTGATTTCGTTCATGTTGACGAGCCCGCTGCACGCGTACGGCACGCCCACGATCACCATCCCGTGATGCAGCAGCGTCGTGTGGAACGACGTGATCGTCGTTTCCTGGCCGCCGTGCTGCGTGCCGGTCGACGCGAACACGCTGCCGATCTTGCCGACGAGCGCGCCTTTCATCCACAGGCCGCCGGTCTGGTCGAGGAACGTGCGCATCTGGCCGGCCATGTTGCCGAAGCGGGTCGGCGTGCCGAAGATGATCGCATCGTAGTCGGCGAGTTCGTCCACCGTGGCGACCGGCGCGGCCTGGTCGACCTTCACGCCGATCGCGCGAGCCTGGTCGACGGGAATCGTTTCCGGCACGCGCTTGAGCGTGACCTCGACGCCGGGCACCGATTTCGCGCCCTCCGCGACGTGCTGCGCCATCGTTTCGACGTGCCCGTAGGACGAGTAGTAAAGAACGAGAACCTTGGCCATGTTGCGAATCTCCGATTAAAAGGGCCCCGCGGTCAGCGGGGCCCGGTTTCCCGAACGGGCGTCACGCCCATTCGGCCGTCACTTCGACCGGTCGCAGGTCGAATACCAGCACTTCGGCGTCCTGGCCGTCGGCGATCGTCAGCGCCTGTTCGCCGCGGATGCGCGCGCCGTCGCCTTCGCCGAGCGTCACGCCGTTGACCGTCACGCTGCCGCGTGCCACGTGCACGTAAGCAAAGCGGTTCGGGTCAAGTTCCAGCGTAGTGCTTTCGTCGCCGTCGAACAGGCCCGCGTAAATCCGCGTGTCCTGCCGGATCTTCAGCGACCCGGCGTCGCCGTTCGGCGACACGACGAGGGCGAGCTTGCCGCGCTTGTCGTCGGCCGCGACGTGGGTCTGCTGATAGCGCGGCTCGGCACCCTTTTCGGCCGGCCCGACCCAGATCTGCAGGAAGTGGACCGGCGTGTCCTTCGAGTGGTTGAACTCGCTGTGACGCACGCCCGTGCCTGCGCTCATCAACTGCACGTCGCCCGGCACGATCACCGAACCGGTGCCCATCGAGTCCTTGTGTTCGAGCGCGCCGTCGAGCACGTACGACAGGATTTCCATGTCGCGGTGCGGGTGCGTGCCGAAGCCGCGGCCGGGGGCGACGCGGTCGTCGTTGATCACGAGCAGGTCGGAGAAGCCGACTTGCTTCGGATCGTAGTAATTCGCGAACGAAAACGTATGACGGGAGCTGAGCCAGCCATGCTCCGCACGGCCACGTTGGTTTGCTGCACGGATGTCGATCATGATTTGTCCTTGAAGTCGCCGGACCTCGGAAGTGAGCCCGGCCGTTCGTTGAGATGCATCTTAGGTCAATCTATTTGACAAATAAATCGCCGTAGCGATAATGACTGTCGCTATGGAGTGGACAATATGGAACTCAACGACCTGCGGATCTTCGTCGCGACCGTCGACGCGGGCAGCTTCACGGCGGCGGCCGATCAGCTGATGCTGTCCAAGCAGTTCGTCAGCCGGCGCACGATGGCGCTGGAGGCGTCGCTCGGCGTGCGGCTTCTCCATCGCAATACGCGCAATCTCGCGGTCACCGAATCGGGGCAGGAGTTCTATGCGCGCGCGCAGCGGATCCTCGCCGAGGTGGCCGACGCCGAGCAGGCGATGTCGGTACGCAGCACCGAGCTGCATGGTTCGCTGAAGATCAGCGCGCCGCTGTCGTTCGGGATCACGCACGTGTCGCCGTTGATCGCCGAATTCCTGTCCGCGCACCCGGCCGTGCGGCTGAACCTCGACCTGACCGACCGGCGCGTCGACCTGATCGGCGAGGGCTTCGACCTCGTGCTGCGGATCGGCTCGCTCGAGGATTCGACGCTGATCGCGCGTCCGCTCGGCGCATGGCGGATGATCGCGTGCGCGAGCCCCGCCTACCTGAAGCGGCAGGGCACACCGCAGACGCCGGCCGATCTCGCCGGCCATACGTGCTTGCTGTACGGGCGCGAGCGGCGGGTCGGCTGGGAATTCCGCGTCGACGGCGCGGCGCGGACGTTCGACGTGCAGGGGCCGCTCGTCGCGAACAACGGCGAAGTGGTGCGCGACGCCGCGATCGCCGGGCTCGGCATCGCGCTGCTGCCGCACTTCATCGTCGGCGCGGCGCTCGACCGTGGCGCGCTCGTGCCGGTGCTGGACGCGTACGTGCCGCCGCCGATCACGCTCAATGCGGTGTTTCCGCAGCACCGGGAAGGGTTCGTCACGCTGCGCACGTTCATCGGGTTTCTCGCGGAACGGCTCGGGGAGCCGACGCCGACGGGCGCGAGCGGGGCGGGCCGGGTACGGTAGCCGGCCGCCGTGCGGTGAATGACGCGATTAATCTCCGCATGATTTGCGGAGATTGTTGAGTCGTGCGGCGAATGGGTAGATAATCTCCGCATGATGAGCGGAGATTACACCTTTATCTGGGAATCGGCCGACTGGCCGGCATGGCGCTTCGACCTGCCGGCCCTCGCCGCGCCGCTTGCCGACGTCAGCCGTGCGCAAGGCATGCTGGTCGGCCGACTGGCGGATGTCGGCCTGACGTTGCGCGACGAGGCGAGCCTGGGCGCGCTGACGGAGGACGTCGTCAAGACCAGCGCGATCGAGGGCGAGAACCTGAACGTCGCATCGGTCCGGTCGTCGATTGCGCGCCGGCTCGGTGTCGACATCGGCGCGCTGGCGCCGGTCGATCGCCACGTCGAAGGCGTCGTCGACATGGTGCTCGACGCGACGACCCATTCGGCGGCGCCCGTCACCGAGGCGCGGCTGTTCGGGTGGCACGCGGCGCTGTTTCCGACCGGCTATTCGGGGCTGTCGCGAATCACCGTCGGCGGCTGGCGCTCGGATGCGAGCGGGCCGATGCAGGTGGTCTCCGGGCCGATCGGCCGGCAGCGCGTGCATTTCGAGGCGCCGCCGGCTGCCCGCCTGGCTCGCGAGATCGAGCGCTTTCTCGCGTGGCTCAACGCGCCGCCGGCCGAGCCCTTGCTGATTCGCGCCGGGCTCGCCCATCTGTGGTTCGTCACGCTGCACCCGTTCGACGACGGCAACGGTCGTATCGCGCGCGCGCTCGGGGATCTGGTTCTGGCGCGCGCGGACCGGAGCCCGCAGCGTTTCTACAGCCTGTCGGCGCAGATCCAGCGCGAGCGCAACGCGTATTACGACGTGCTGGAGCGCACCCAGCGCGGTTCGCTCGACGTCACCGAGTGGCTCGCGTGGTTTCTGAACACGCTGGGCCGGGCCATCGATCATGCGCACACGACGCTCGATGCGGTGCTGATCAAGGCGCGCTTCTGGCAGCGATGCGCGGGCGCCGCGATGAACGAACGCCAGGTCAAGATCATGAATCGCCTGCTCGACGGCTTCGAAGGGAAGCTGACGACGACCAAGTGGGCCGCCCTCGCGAAGTGCTCGCAAGACACCGCGCTGCGCGACATCACGGAGCTCGTCGCGCAAGGCATGCTGCGGCGTTCGTCGTCCGGCGGCCGGAGCACGAGCTACGAACTGGTGCCGTTCGATGTGATGCAATAAGCCGGCGCGGCTCCGCTATTTCCTGCGCGCCGCACGCGCCTGCGTCCGCGCCGGCGGCGCGGCGGATGCGCGTATGCGCAACTCGGGCTGGACAGCATGGCCGGGCCCCGTGGCGCCGTTCTCGAGCGCGTCGAGCAAGGCATGCGCGGCCTGGCGCCCGATCGCGTCGGTGTCGACCCACATCGTCGTCAGCGGCGGCTGGATCTCGCGCGCGAGCGCGATGTCGTCGAACCCGGTGATCGACAACTGCGCAGGGACGTCGATGCCGAGCGTCTGTGCTTCGAGCAACGCGCCGAGCGCGAGCGCGTCGTTGCCGCAGATCACGGCGGTCGGACGCGTCGCCGCGTCGCTGTCGGCGATCGCGCGCAAGCTCGCGCGCCCGAACGCGATCGTGGCCGCGCCTTCGTGCTGATGCACGGGGCGCACCGCGAGCCCGTGCGCGGCAAGCGTGTCGTGGATGCCGCGCAGGCGGGCCTGGACGCGGTCGTTGTCCGTCGACGGCTGCATGATGATCGCGAAATCGCGATGGCCGAGGTCGAGCAGGTGCGCGGTGAGCCGTGCGAACGCCGCGCGGTTGTCGAAGCCGATGCAGCAGTGCGGGCTGTCGTCGCGATACGCATACGTGACGACGTACGGCACGCGATGCATCGCAAGGAGTTCGAACAGTTCGGGCGGGTACGCCTCGCCGACCAGCGATACGGCTTCCACGCCGCGCGACAGCATCGCGCGCACCTGCGCGAGCGCCTGCGCGGGATCGTAGTTCGAGCAGCCGAGGAACAGCGTGATGCCGTGCTCGGCCATGACCGTCTGCATGCCGGCGACCTGCGACGCGAACACCTGGTCGTCGAGGGTCGGGATGATCGCGCCCGTGATGTGGGTGCGCGTGGACGCGAGCGCGCGGCCGGCCGCATTCGGGATCCAGTTCAGCGCGAGCGCCGCGTCGCGTACGCGCTGCTGCACGTCGGCCGACACCTTGCCGGGATCGTTGTACACGCGCGAAACGGTCGCGGTCGACACGCCGGCCAGTTTCGCGACGTCGCCGAGTACGGAGCGGCCGCTGCCGCGGCGGGCCCGGGGCGTGCTCATCGGCCGTCTCCCGGCAGGGTAGACCTGCCGGCGCCGTACGTTGCCACTCGCGTCATTGGCGTCATTGTTTACCCTCGATTCATGGTCGTCCCGCTTGCATCCGCATTCGGTCCTGTGAGAATGTAAGCGCTATCTTGCTGCGACTTCGTATTATGTCAGACATGGATTCCATCTGTATCGTGAAATTTTCAGAGGCAGCGGCCGTCCCGGCCATTTCGTCGGCCTCAAATGTAAGCGTTTACATTCGAGCATGAGCGACACCACGTCACCGCGTATCGCCGTCGTCGGCAGCGTCAACATCGATCTCGTCACGCGCGCGCCGCGCCTGCCGGTACCGGGCGAGACGCTGCTCGGCACGACGTTCGAGACCGTTCACGGCGGCAAGGGCGCGAACCAGGCGGTGGCGGCCGCGCGCCTCGGCGCGTCGGTCGCGATGATCGGCTGTGTCGGCGACGACGCGTTCGGCGCGCGCCTGCACGGCGCGCTCGCGGCGGAGCGCATCGACGTGACGCACCTGCACCGGATCGCCGGCATCGCGACCGGCGTGGCGACGATCACGGTCGACGACGGCGGCGCGAACAGCATCGTCGTCGTGCCCGGCGCGAATGCCTGCGTCGATGCCGACCGGATCGACGCCGCGCGCGACGCGATCGCCGGGGCCGCGCTGCTCGTGTGCCAGCTCGAAGTGCCGGTCGCCAGCGTGGCGCGCGCGATTGCCTGCGCAAGCGCGCACCACACGCCGGTGCTGCTCAATCCGGCGCCCGCGCAGCCGCTCTTCGATGCGTTGCTCGCGCGGGTCGACTATCTCGTCGTCAACGAAACCGAGGCCGAGTCGCTGACCGGCATCGCCGTCGGCGACGACGCGTCCGCCGAGCGCGCCGCCGATGCGCTGTGCGCGAAGGGCGTCGGCAACGCGCTGATCACGCTCGGCGCGCGCGGCGTCTGCTGGCGCGGCGGCGCCGGGAGCGGCCGCCATCGCGCGATGGCGGTCGCGGCCGTCGATACGACCGCGGCCGGCGACACGTTCGTCGGCGGGTTCGCGGCCGCGCGGGCCGGCGGCGCGTCGATGGACGACGCGATCGGCTTCGGCCAGCGTGCGGCCGCGATCAGCGTCACGCGCCACGGCGCGCAGACGTCGATCCCGACGCGCGACGAAGTCAACCGTATGGATACCTGAATTCCGCATGCGACGGAACGGCCGAACCCGGCCCCTACCAGTGACATGGAGACAATCGACATGAACGACCACCCACCTGTTCCGCACGCGCCGCCCCGGATTCGGCGCGGTCAACGCATCGCGCTCGCGCTGTTGATGGCGAGCGGGATCGTCAACTATCTCGATCGCGGCACGCTGGCCGTCGCGAGTTCGGCGATCCGCGGCGATCTCGGCCTGTCGCTCTCGCAGATGGGGCTGCTGCTGTCGGCCTTCTCATGGAGCTATGCGCTGTGCCAGTTCCCGGTCGGCGGGCTGGTCGACCGCATCGGCCCGCGCCGGCTGCTCGGCATCGGCTTGATCGTCTGGTCGTTCGCGCAGGCGGCGGGCGGCATCGTGTCCACCTTCGGCTGGTTCATCGTCGCGCGCATCGTGCTCGGCATCGGCGAGGCGCCGCAATTTCCGTCAGCCGCGCGCGTGGTGAGCAACTGGTTTCCGCTGCGTGCGCGCGGCACGCCGACCGGCATTTTCAATGCCGCGTCGCCGCTCGGCACCGCGCTTGCGCCGCTGCTGCTGTCGGTGCTGGTTGCTGCGTTCCACTGGCGTTGGGCGTTCATCGTGACCGGGGCGCTCGGCCTCGTCGTCGCCGTCGTGTGGTTCGCGCTGTATCGCGATCCGGTGCGCGCGCAACTGTCCGCCGCCGAACGCGCTTATCTCGATGCCGATGCGCAAAGCGTCGCCGCCGCACCGAAGCTGACCTTCGCCGAATGGCGCAGCCTGTTCTCGCACGGCACGACCTGGGGGATGCTGATCGGTTTCTTCGGATCCGTGTACCTGAACTGGGTCTACCTGACCTGGCTGCCGGGCTACCTGACGATGGAGCGGCACATGAGCCTGATCCGTACCGGGTTTGCCGCATCGGTGCCGTTTCTGTGCGGATTCGTCGGGTCGCTGGTCGCCGGCTGGCTGTCGGATCTCGTCACGCGCCGCAGCCGGTCGCCGGTCGTGAGCCGGCGCAATGCGGTGGTGGCCGCGATGCTCGGGATGGTCGCGTTCACGATTCCGGCCGCGCTCGTGCAAAGCAATACGGTTGCGCTTGCCTGCATCTCGGTCGTGATCTTTCTCGCCAACGCGGCGTCCGCGTGCTCGTGGGCGCTCGCGACGGCGGCCGCGCCGCCGAGCCGCATCGCGTCGCTCGGCGCGATCCAGAATTTCGGCGGCTTCATCGGCGGCGCGCTGGCCCCGATCCTGACCGGCATCATTGCGCAGCAGTGGTCGTTCGTGCCCGCGCTGCTCACCGCGGCGGCGATTGCGTTCACCGGTGCGATGGCCTATCTGCTGCTCGTGCGCAAGCCGATTCCCGAGCAGGCCGCGAACGCCGCGCCAGGACCGTTGCCGGCGTAATCGTGCCGCCTGCATTCGCATTCACTGAAGGAAGGAGAAACCGATGCAACACCCGCAGCAATCGAACGTGATCATCGAAGGGATCGTACCCGTGATGCTGACGCCGTTCGACGATGCCGGCGCGATCGACTACGCCGGGCTCGAGCGGCTCATCGAATGGTATCTGGCGCACGGCTCGGATGCGCTGTTCGCGGTCGCGCAATCGAGCGAGATGCAGTTCCTGAGCCTGGCCGAACGCGCGGCGCTCGCGCGCTTCGTGGTCGAGCGGGTGGCCGGGCGCGTGCCGGTCGTCGCGTCCGGGCACATCAGCGACGATCTCGACGCGCAAGTCGCCGAACTGTGCGCGGCCGCCGAATCGGGCGCGCAGGGCGTCGTGCTCGTGACCAACCGGCTCGATCCGCAACGCAAGGGCAGTGCCGCGTTGCTCGACCATCTCCGCCGGCTGCTCGCGCGATTGCCGTCGGATCTGCCGCTCGGCCTGTACGAATGTCCGGCGCCTTACCGGCGGCTGCTGTCGGATGACGAACTGCGCGCGTGCATCGACACGGGCCGGTTCGTGATGCTCAAGGACGTGAGCTGCGATCTCGCGACGGTGAAGCGGCGCGTCGCGCTCGCCGCCGGGTCGCCGCTGAAGATCCTGAACGCGAACGCCGCGATCGCATGGGACGCGATGAAGGCCGGGTCCGCCGGTTTCAACGGCGTGTTCACCAATTTCCATCCCGATCTCTACCGGTGGCTGCGTACGCAAGGCGACACGAATCCGGCGCTGGCCGACGAACTGTCGACGTTCCTGGTCGTCTCGGCGGTATCGGAGGCGCTCGGTTACCCGGCGCTCGCGAAGCTCTATCACCAGCGGATCGGCACGTTCGGGTCGATCAAATGCCGTGCGATCGATTACGACGTGCGCGAACGGTTCTGGGCGCTCGATGCGGTGCTCGACAAGATCGTGGCCGGCACCGAACATTTCCGGCGACGGATCGCCGCGTCATGACATAGGACGCGCCGCGCCATTGGCACGGCGCGTGATCGTCTCGCGTGCCGTGCAGGTGGCCGGCACGCCCGCTGCGTGCAAGAACGACTTGCTTTGCGCGATGCGCCGCAATCGCGGCGCCATCATCGGGATTCCGATCCTGTCGACGGCGGTAACGCCTGCCGCCTTACCATCCGACCGTCATTCGGCGGTCATTCCCGATATCACGAACGCGAACCGCGGCGATCCGCGAGCGCGGTGTCGATGCACGCGTGGCCAACCTGCCACGCGTCGTATCGACCGTGTCTGACGGACTGTCGACATGTCTGGCTCAGAGACGACAAAAGCGCACAAATCTGCGCAATCCCGCGCCCGTCCGTTGTAACGGTTCGTAATACCATGCCGCGGAGTGATTTTTGCCGATGAACCGCTGAAGCCGCATCCGCCCATGCAACACATGACGACGACAAGCCAGCCGCCGATCCTGGCGGCGCCGGTTGATCCGATGCTGCACGCCGTGATCGACGAGGTCGTCCACCGGAGCGTGTCGGAGGCGACGACGCGCAGCGGCTACATGCGCTGCGCCGACTATGCGATCGTCGGCGCGCGGGTGCTGACGCTGCTGACTGGCAAACCCTATCGGCCGTTCGCGGGCGGCGAAGTCATGGATTTCGGCGACGGCATCCTGTACGCGCTATGTACGACGCGCGAGCGGCGCCGCACCGCGCGGCATCTGTCGCAGCTCGCGCGGTATCACTGCTGGATCGAAGCGCGGCACGACGACGTGGGCGGGCACATGCGCAAGGAGATCGTCGACTTCACGCTGCGGCATGACCAGACCGTCGCGAACCAGCTGGGCATGCCGTTCGCGCGTGCTTACCGGGCCTATTTCTGGGGTTGGGAGGACGAGCATGCGGTACCGGCCGAATTGCACGATCATCCGGTGTTCGCGAAGCAGGGGCCCGTATGGCGCTGGGCCGAGCGTGAATGCACGTCGCTGCTGCGTGCGTACGAGCACGAACGGCCCGGCTATTTCGGGCGTCGGGTGTCGCGTGCGATCGATTTGTTCGCCGACCGCGTCGAAGGTCTCGGCTGACGCCTCCCTGCTGCAACGACAACCGCGAGCCGTGTGCGGGCGACGATGAGGCGAACCCGGCGGGCGCTGGCGCATCGCCGGGCAGGAACGACGCTGTCTTCCGGCCGCGCGCACTGCGCGACCCGGCCATTCACTTGCTGGACAGCGTGCCGTTGCTGTTCGCACCGCCGAACAGTCGCGTGAGGTACTGCGTGTTGGTGTTCATCCGGGCCATCAGCGTGTTGAGCGCGGTGAACTGCGCCTGATACTGCCTCGTCAGTTGCGCGGCATAGTCGGACAGATCCGACTGCTGCTGCGCGACGCGTTTCAGATCGGCGGTCAGTGCGGTCGTGCGTACGTCGATCATCCCGTTCTTCTTCGTGAACAGCGCGATCTGGTCGGCCAGGCGCGTGCCGATCCCGTTCTCCGGATTGAACAGGCGCGCGACCCCCGACGGATTGGCGGACAGCGCGCTGTCGAGCTTCGCGCTGTCCACGTTCAGCGTGCCGTCCTTCTCGAGCTTGATGCCGATCGACAGCAGGTTCACGTGTGCGTTTCCGTTCTCGGCGACGGCGCCGCCGTCGACGCCGCGCGCGACGATCGACGCCAGCGAGTTGCGGATCGTGTTCAGCGTCGAATCGCCGATCAGCGCGCCTTGCGAGCTCGCGCCTGCCGTGTAGCTCGACAGCGCGCCCATCGTCTTGACGACCGTGTTGTACAGGCTCGCGAAATTCGCGATCGTGGCGGCTTGCGACTTCGTGTCGGGACTGACCGTCAACGTCTGCGTATCGGTCGCGCCGACCGCGGCCGCCGACAGGTTCAGCGTGATGCCGGTCAGCACGCCGGATACCGCGTTGCTCGCGCTGGTCGATGCGATCCCGTTGAGCGTGAATTTCGCATCCTGCGCGACGGCGCTTTGCCGCCAGGCCGCCGCGCCGTTCGCCGAATCGATCTTCGATGCGCCGCCGGACGGGTCGGCCGTCGACGTGACGCCGAGGTTCGACAGGCCGTTGTCGTTGGACACGTTGCCGACCGCGACGCTGATCGCGTTCGCCGCGCCCGTCTTCGACGATGCGAGCACGAGGTGGGCGCCGTCCGTGCCGTTGATGACCGTCGCGCTGATCCCCGGATTGCCCGCCGCGCCGTTGATCGCCGCCGCGATACCCGCCAGCGTGTTGTTCGTGCCGCCGACTTCGACCTTGAACGGCTGGCTGCCGAGCGACAGCGTGAGCGTGCCGGTGCCGAGCGCGTTGCGGCCGTTGAAGCCGGCGGACGACAACGCCTGCGCGGTCGCGATCTGCGTGACGCCGACCGTGTAGGTGCCGGCGACCGCCCCCGCGCCGGCCGTCGCGGTCAGGCCCTTGCCGCTCGCGACGGCGTTGAACGTCGACTGCAGTGCGCCGTTCTTCAGCGACGTCAGGCCCGCCTCCAGCGCACCGAGCGCCGACGACAGCGCGCTGAATGCGGAAATCCGCGTGTTGCCGGTCGTTTGCGAAGCGGCAAGCGTTGCGGCCCGGCCGGCCGTTTTCGCGTTCACGAGCGTCTTGACGAGCGAGCCGACGTCCATCGCCGGATTGCCGGTCGAACCGTTGATGATCGATTGCGCGGCCTGCTGCATCAGGCTGTTCGCGTTCGCGCCGCTGTTGACGGGCGTGTTCGTTGGCATGGGTGAGCTCCGGTTGAAAGGGGCGAACGGCGTCGTGCCGGCTTGCAGTGATCGGGGTGGGCCGGCGCGGTGCTCTCGCGTGCATGCCGCTTCCCGCGACGCCCGCAACGAGGTGTCGGGAAAACGTAAGAATGAATCGGTGCGCTATCGTATTCTTAAATCGATATGGGTCGGTAATTTTTGGTCATCTTTTTTGAGAAAAAATATACGTTCCGGGTGGGTAAGAAATGAGTATTAAAGGCTCGAAGTTTTTTGCCGTTAACCGACAACTTCGCATGTATCCATTCACGGTTTTCCAGAATGGAAATGCACGGAACGCGTGAACGTTTGCAGCGAATGTTTCGGCCGGATCGCTGAACATCGTGCAGGCGGGGGGTACCTAAATAGCGGATTGCACGCTGGATATCGGACGCCGATCCGTGCGCGTCCGACATATCGCTCCGCATGCCGTGTCAAGCGCGGATGCATGAAGCGCATTCGTTTGCCGATTCATTTTTCCGAACCATCTGGCGTTGCACGATTTCGCGGACTTACCCGATGGTCGAGCAGGTCCGTTTAATTGGATTCGGAAATGTTGATTGAATGCGGTGACGTAAAAACCGCGACAATTCTCGTATGCCTGAAGTTGGAAGAGGCGTCTGGAGTCCCCTCCCGGCCGGCATTTGCCGGCGTCGGCAGTTTCTTCACTTTGTCCACTCAAACGAGACAGAAAATAACTTTTTGAAGGATTGATGATTTGCTGCGGGACAGTAGACTGCACCCGTGCTTCGCCAGAACCGATCCCGAGCGTGCCGCCCGTCGTGGCGGCACCGGCCGGATTCTTCGGCGGCCGGCCATGTGGCTTGCCGTCCGATTGCGCGAAGCGTGGTCCGTTGCCGGCATCGCGCGCCGATTGGGCGCGCAGCGGCACCGGCTGCATCAAACCGTCAATTCAAAGGGTGATTGCCATGCGTTACGTTTCGCTGGAGTCGAAGAAGGACGAGCTGCTGCTGGCGGCTCGCGTGCTGATGATGATTTTGTTCGTGCTGTTCGGCTGGCAGAAGCTGAACGGTTTTTCGGGCACCGTCGCGTATATGGCGTCGACCGGGAACCCGGCGCCCGAGCTCGCGGCCGTGATCGCGGTGGCGGTCGAACTGGTCGGCGGCGTGCTGATCGCGATCGGCTTCTATACGCGTCCGCTCGCGCTGGCGTTCGCCGCCTATACGCTCGCGACCGCGCTGATCGGCCATCGCTACTGGGCGCTGCAAGGGATGGAGCAGTACATGGCGATGATCAATTTCTACAAGAACGTGAGCATCATCGGCGGGCTGCTGTTGCTCGCGTCGACCGGGCCGGGGCGGTATTCGGTTGATCGGAGGTAAGGCGGGGCGGCGTTTTCGTTCGGTATCGGCAGGCCCGGTGCGCGCGAGCGTGCCGGGTTTCGTTTTGGCACATGCCCGAGGATCGACGCGCGTGCCGACTACAGAACGGGGGGCGTGACCAGGCAAGGCGGACAGCGCGTGCGCTCGCGGCCGGATTCCGCATCGCGTCACGCATTGCGCGAAGCCGTTGGCCGGCGCGAAACGGGCGAAGAACGGGGGCGATCATGTTCCCGACGGGATGCGAGTCGTTCATGTCGTTCAATAGGCCCGATAATCCCTTCGTTTCCCGTGATTTATCGCTACCCATGCCAAACCCGATTTCGCCGACCGACCGTCCGACCGTCCTCCTCATCGGCGCCGCTGGCCTGCTCGGCCGCGCGGTGGCCGCGTCCTTGTTCCGTGAACCGTCGCTGACGCTGCTCGCGACCATCCGGAACCCACACAGTGCCGGCGCGAAACTGCTCGCATTGCCGCCGGAAAACCTCGCCGAACTCGACGTCCTCGACGAGCCGGCCCTCGAACGCCTGTTCGAAACCCGCCGGCCGGCTGCCGTCGTCATTTGCGCGGCCGAGCGCCGCCCCGACGTCTGCGAACGCGACCCGGCCGCGGCCCGCGCAATCAACGTCACCGCTCCGGCCCGCATCGGTGCGCTCGCCGCACGATACGGCGCATGGACGCTCGGCATTTCGACCGACTACGTGTTCGACGGCAAAGCCGCCCCCTACACCGAAGACGCCGCCCCGAACCCGCTGAACATCTACGGCCGCACCAAACTGGAAGGCGAGGCCGCGCTCCTCGCCGCCTCGCCGCTGTCGTGCGTGCTGCGCCTGCCGCTGCTGTTCGGCCCGATCGCGGACTGGAGCGAATCGGCCGTCACGAGCCTCGTGCCCGCGATTGTCGCTTCCGCGCGGCCAGGCGCCCACGCTGTCGGCATGGACGCATGGGCGATCCGTTACCCGACCTATACGCCCGACGTCGCGGACGTCATCCGCGACCTGACGTTGCGCCATCTCGCGGGGGCATCGATCACGGGCATCCGCCATTGGTCGGGCGAGGAGCCGATGACGAAGTACGACATCGCGCAGCGGATTGCGGCCGCGCTCGGCATCGATGCCGCGCTCGCACCCGTCACGCAACCGACCGACGCGACGCCGCGCCCGTACGACTGTCATCTGGATGCCGCGCGCGTGCGCGCGCTCGGGATCGATTACGCGACGCCGTTCGATACGGCGCTGCGGGCCGTGCTGCGCGATGCGCCACAGGCACCGTAGGACCGGCACCTTTCGCACGGCTCGCGGTATCCCGTCGGCATCGACTCACCGCTTCACCGCCGACCGGACAGCCGCTCATCGCCTACGGAAGCCGGGCAAGCCACCGCCCGATTCATTGGACAAACGAAGCGTCCGCGCCGCTGACGATGCGCGGCCGTTGGACTTCGATGCGGGGGCTGTACTGCGCGAGGCCATCGCATGCGGTAGCGCGCAGGCACCGCGCGGCGACAATCCTCAGACGTGTGTCACGGTCGAGCGGCTTCGTGATCGAATCCGGAATTTGTCTAGTCATCCTTGAGATTCGGCCACTCGAATTGCACCAGAAATGTGCCGGAATTCCCCGTAACGACGCGCGCCAGGCCCCTGAAATTAGGGGATTTCCCGCGTTTACCCCGTTTTTATTGATCACCGCTTGTCGCGCTGTTTTTCTTCTTGCATGCTTGTATAGACAAATTCCTGAGGCGGCTTGCTGCACCGAAGGGATGGCGAACTTCAACGCAAGGAGAACTCTCGTGAACGGCAAGCGCATCAAGTGGGCAATCAGGACGATCGGCGTCATCGCGGCTGCGGCGGCAACGCTCGCGGCGCCGGTACAGGCCAAGGAATGGAAGACGGTGACGGTCGCGCTCGAAGGCGGCTACGCGCCGTGGAACCTCACGCTGCCGGGCGGCAAGCTGGGCGGTTTCGAACCGGAGCTGCTCGCCAACGTGTGCGAGCGGATCAAGGTGCAGTGCAATATGGTCGCGCAGGATTGGGACGGAATGATTCCCGGCCTGCAGGCCGGCAAGTTCGATGTCCTGATGGATGCGATTTCCATCACGCCGGAGCGCGAAAAGGTCCTGCTGTTCTCGCGTCCGTATGCGGCGACGCCGGCGACGTTCGCCGTCACCGATACGAAGATCCTGCCGAAGGCCGCGCCCGGCGCACCGATCGTCAAGCTGACCGGTGACGCCAACGCGGACAAGCCGACCGTCGACACGCTGCGCAAGCAGCTGAAGGGCAAGACGATCGGCATCCAGTCGGGCACCGTCTACACGAAATTCATCAACGACAGCTTCAAGGACATTGCGTCGATTCGCGTGTACAAGACGTCGCCCGAACGCGATCTCGATCTGGTCGCCGGGCGCATCGACGCCTCGTTCGACGACGTGACGTACTACGCGGCGAACAACGCGAAGAAGGAAAACGCATCGATCGTGCTCGCGGGGCCGAAGCTCGGCGGCCCGATCTGGGGGCCGGGCGAGGGGCTCGCGTTCCGCAAGCAGGACGCCGACCTGAAGACGAAGTTCGACACGGCGATCGCCGCGGCGCTCGCGGACGGCACCGTGAAGAAGCTCGCCGACAAGTGGTTCAAGACCGACGTGACGCCGTAACGGCGTGTTCGGCCGCCGCCGCGTCAATCCGTCGAACGATACGCGGCGGCACGCATCCAGCGGATTCACTCAACGCATGCCGGGAGGCACGCATGGCGATTCTTGAAATGCTCGGTTTCGGTACCGAAGGCTGGGGCGGCGTGCTGCTGCTCGCCGCACTGATGACGGTCGCGCTGACGCTCGCCGCGCTCGCGGTCGGCGCCGTGATCGGCGCGGCGATCGCGGCGGCGAAGCTGTCGCGCTACCGCAGCCTCCGCCTGCTCGGCGATCTGTATACGACGGTATTTCGCGGCGTGCCCGAGCTGCTCGTCATCTATCTGTTCTACTTCGGCGGCTCGACACTCGTGACGGCCGTCGGCCAGTGGTTCGGCGCGGAAGGCTTCATCGGCGTGCCGCCGTTCGTGATCGGTGCGCTCGCGGTCGGGATGATCTCGGGCGCCTATCAGGCGGAGGTCTATCGCGCGGCGGTGCTCGCGGTGTCGAAAGGCGAGCTCGAAGCGGCGCGCTCGATCGGCATGCCGCGCAGCATGGTGCTGCGGCGCATCCTGGTTCCGCAGGTGCTGCGCTTTGCGCTGCCCGGTATCGGCAACGTGTGGCAACTGAGCCTGAAGGATTCCGCACTGATCTCGGTCACCGGTCTTGCCGAGTTGCTCCGCACGAGCCAGATCGCCGCGAATTCGACGCACCAGTACTTCGTGTTCTTCGTCGCGGGCGGTGCGCTGTATCTGCTGATGACGGGCTTGTCGAACCGCGTGTTCAACCGCGCGGAAGCGATCGTCGGCCGCTCGTTCCGCCGCAATTTCGCGCGCAACTGACGGAGAACGGGCATGTCCATCGATTTCGCTTTTCTCGTCGACACGCTGCGCCAGCTGCTCGCGGCCGTGCCGACCACGCTCGGCCTGTTCTTCGCCTCGCTCGTGCTCGGCGGCCTGCTGTCGCTCGTGATCGTCACGATGCGCGTGTCGCCGCACTGGCTGCCGAACCGCTTCGCGCGTGCGTACATCCTGGTATTTCGCGGCTCGCCGCTGCTGATCCAGATGTTCCTCGTGTATTACGGGCTCGGTCAGTTCGGCGTGATCCGCGAGAGCTTCATGTGGCCGCTGCTGCGCGAGCCGTACGTCTGCGCGGTGTTGTCGCTCGCGCTGTGCACGGCGGGCTACACGGCCGAGATCGTGCGCGGCGGGTTGATGGCCGTGCCGGTCGGGCAGATCGAGGCCGGCTATTCCATCGGCTTGTCGGGCTTTGCGCTGCTGCGGCGCGTGATCGGCCCGATCGCGTTGCGCCAGTGTCTGCCCGCGTATTCGACCGAGGCCGTGCTGCTCGTCAAGTCGACCGCGCTCGCGAGCCTCGTCACGGTGTGGGAAGTGACGGGCGTCGCGCAGCAGATCATCCAGCAGACCTACCGGACGACCGAAGTGTTCGTCTGCGCGGCCGTCATCTATCTGGGCCTGAACTTCATCGTCGTGCGCCTGCTCGGCGCGCTCGAATGGCGGCTCTCGGCGCACCTGCGTGCGCCGAAGCCGTCGTCCGGTGCGTCGGCCGCGGCGACCCGCAATGCCCAGCGCGTCGCGTCCTGAGCGCGCCATTCTTTCCAGGAGAATCCGATGAACACCGCTGCTCCCGTTGCGCTGTCGGTCAGAAACATTCACAAGTCGTTCGGCGATCACCACGTGCTGAAGGGCATTTCGCTCGACGCGCACGAGGGCGACGTCATTTCGATTCTCGGCGCGAGCGGATCGGGCAAGAGCACGTTCCTGCGCTGCCTGAACCTGCTCGAGACACCCGACGACGGCTCCGTCGCGCTCGCCGGAGAGCAGTTGGCGATGAAGCGCGCCCGCGACGGCAAGCTGCACCCGAGCGACCGGCGCCAGGTCGACCGGATCCGCTCGCAGCTCGGGATGGTGTTCCAGAACTTCAACCTGTGGTCGCACATGACGGTGCTCGACAACCTCGTCGAGGGGCCGCTGCGCGTGCAAAAGCGCAGCCGCGCGGAAGCGGTGGAGGAGGCCGAGGCGCTGCTGGCGCGCGTCGGCCTCGCGGACAAGCGCGGCTACTATCCGGCGCACCTGTCGGGCGGCCAGCAGCAGCGTGTCGCGATAGCCCGCGCGCTCGCGATGCATCCGAAGGTGATGCTGTTCGACGAACCGACGTCGGCGCTCGACCCGGAACTGGTGGGCGAGGTGTTGCGCGTGATGCGCTCGCTGGCGGAGGAGGGGCGCACGATGCTGGTCGTCACGCACGAAATGGGTTTTGCGCGTCACGTGTCGAATCGCGTGATGTTCCTGCATCGGGGCGAGGTCGATACGGACGGGGCGCCCGACGAAGTCTTCGGCGGCCAGGCCTCCGAGCGCTTCCGGCAATTCGTGTCGAGCCACCACGACCGCACCGCGAACTGAGGCTGCCATGACCGTATTCCGTGCGGCGCAGCCGCTCGACTGGCGACAGGTTGCGGCGGTGGCGGCCGGCGAGCCGCTGGCGCTGGCCGACGAGACGCGCGCGCGCGTCGTGGCCGCTCGCGAACTCGTCGACGAGATCGTCACGCGCGGGATTCGCGCATACGGCGTCAATACCGGCGTCGGCGCGCTGTGCGACGTGATCGTGTCGCCGGCCCAGCAGAGCACGCTGTCGCACAACATCCTGATGAGTCACGCGGTGGGCGTCGGCATGCCGCTCGGCGCCGCCGAAACGCGCGCGATCATCGCGGCCGCGATCAACAACTATGCGCACGGGCATTCGGGCGTGCGTGCCGACGTCGTCGAACAGCTCGTCGCGCTGCTCGAGCACGATTGCCTGCCCGAAGTGCCGGCGCACGGCTCGGTTGGGTACCTGACCCACATGGCGCACGTCGCGCTCGTCTGCGTCGGGCACGGCCATGCGCGCCATCGCGGCGAGCGCCTGCGCGGCGACGAGGCGCTGCGGCGCATCGGCCGCGAGCCGCTCGTGCTCGGCGCGAAGGAGGGGTTGAGCCTCGTCAACGGGACGCCGTGCGTCACGGGGCTGGCGGCGCTCGCGCTGGCCCGCGCGGAACGGCTGCTCGACTGGGCCGACTGGATCGCGGCGATGAGTTTCGAGAACCTCGGCGGGCAACTCGCCGCGTTCGATCCGGCTTCGCTCGCGCTGCGGATTTCCCCCGGTATCGAGCAGGTCGGCGCCCGTTTGCGTGCGCTGCTGGCGGACAGCGTCATGCTTGCCGCGGCGAGCGGCCGGCATACGCAGGACCCGCTCAGCCTGCGCACGATTCCGCATGTGCACGGCGCGGCGCGCGACGTGTTCGACGTCACGGCGCAGGTCGTCGATCGCGAACTCGCGTCCGTCACCGACAATCCGATCGTGGCCGGCACGCGCGACGCGCCGGCCGTGCATTCGCAGGCGCATGCGGTCGGCGCCGGCATCGCGCTCGCGATGGACAGCCTCGCGGCGGCGATGGCCCAGGTCGCGGCGATCGCCGAGCGGCGTCTCGACCGGCTCGTGAATCCGCTCGTCAGCGGGCTGCCGGCGTTTCTTGCTGCGCCCGGAGGGAGCTGTTCGGGTTTCATGATCGCGCAGTACACGGCGGTCGCGCTGGTCGCGCAGAATCAGCGGCTTGCCGCGCCGGCGAGCCTCGACGGCGGCATCACGTCGGGGCTGCAGGAAGATCACCTGTGTCATGCGACGCCGGCCGCGCTGAAAGCGCTCGACATCATCGAGAATACGACGCGCGTGCTCGCGATCGAGCTGCTGGCCGCCGCGCAGGCGTACGATCTGCAGCCGGGCGAAACGGAGCGGGCCGCATCGACCGACGCGCTGTGGCGGCATGTGCGCGAACGCGTGCCGGCGTATCACGACGACCGGCCGCTCGCGGACGATATCGCGATCGCGGCCGGCATCGTCGCCGGTGTGCCGCCTTCGTTGCAGTGACGACGATCAAAGGCGGGCCCATCACCCCACATTCATTCGGTCGAGGGCGCATGAGCGAAACGGTACGCAAACTTTCCGCAGGGCCGGCGCAGGCATCGGCCGACACCGTGCCGGCGCGGGCGCTGCCGGCCTATCAGCAGATCAAGCGCTACGTCGTCGAGCGGATCGCGAAGGGCGACTGGAAGCCCGGCGCCGCGATCCCGACCGAGGCCGAACTGGTCAAGGAATTCGGCGTGGCCCGGATGACGGTGTCGCGCGCGCTGCGCGAACTGACGGCCGAGCGCGTGCTGACGCGCATCCAGGGGGCCGGCACGTTCGTCGAGCGCCGGCATTACGAATCGACGGTGCTGGAGATCCGCAACATCGCGGACGAGATTGCCGAGCGCGGCCATCGGCACAGCGCGCGCGTGCTGCTGATCGAGCGCAGCGTCGACCCGGACGCGATCGATGCGCTCGGACTGCGCGCCGGCCCCGTGTTTCATTCGCGCATCGTGCATTACGAGGAGGACGAACCGATCCAGTTCGAGGATCGCTACGTCAATCCGGCCTTGTTTCCCGCGTATCTGGAGCAGGACTTCACGCTCGAGACACCGAATCACTATATGGTGCGACTGGCGCCGATCCAGCGTGCGGAATTCCGGATCTACGCGGAGAAGCCCAATGCGCAGGTGCGTCGGCATCTCGTGATGGAAATCGGCGAGCCGTGCTTGCTGCTCCGCCGCCGCACGTGGGTCGGCGAGCAGGTCGCCACGTCGGTCAGGCTGTGGCATCCGGCGTCGCGGTTTCATCTGGCAGGCAAGATGTAGGGAAGGGGCGCGTGGGCATGGGCCGCAGCGGCGCCACGTCGTTCCTGCATCGAAAGGCGATACACTGCGCGGGTTCCCCGATTCAGTCTGGAGCATCGGGGAGCCGGGCGGCCGCATCGCGGCGTCGCCGCGCATCCCGTCTCGTCCGGCGCGATTTGACACCCGGCGTCGCCGCCCATTAAAGTCGCGACGCGGGGCGGTGGGTCAAGCACACGCCCGGAACAGGCAGCCGATGTTCCAGGACTACGGGGCTACCCCGTGGATCAGATCGACACGCCGATGCGTCGCAAGTGCGCATGTTGCGCGTTGCGCAACGACTGCTCTCGCAGCACCAGTCACGTTGGCTCATCGTCCCGCCTCTCATTCTCATGCACTCATCCCTGCGCGACACCACCCGCACGATTGCCGAGGCGATGCTCGCCGGTTCGCCCGAACGCGACGGCGTCGCCGCCCGGATGGCCGCCGTGCTCGGCGAAGCGCCGCCGTGGACGCACGAATGCGCGGCCCTCGCGCTCGTCCGCTTCGGCGCGAACTGGGCCGATACCGACACCGACGCACTCGCGGCGGTCCTGGCCGACGCGCCCGCGTTCGTGCGCGCATGGTATGGCGACCGGCGGCCGGCGGTGATCCGCATCGTGCGGCGGCCGCTGGTCCAGCGGCCGCTCCCGGCGCCGCTTGCCGGCTGCGACGTGCCGCATTGGCCGACGCCCGGCGATCTGGCCGGGTGGCTCGGCGTGAGCGTGCCGGAACTCGACTGGTTGTCCGATCACTGGCGTGTCGACGCGCGCAGCAGCGCGACGCCGCTGCATCACTACACGTACGTCGCGGTCGACAAGCGCAGCGGCGGGTGCCGCCTCGTCGAAACCCCGAAGGGGCGGCTGCGCGAAGCGCAGCGCCGCCTCCTGCACGGGTTGCTCGACCGCATTGCGCCGCACGGCGCGGTACACGGTTTTCGCAAGGGGCACGGGATCGTGTCGTTCGCGGCGCCGCATGCGGATCGCGATGTCGTCGTGCGCTTCGATCTCGCGGATTTCTTCGTGTCGGTGCGCGCCGCGCGCGTCCATGCGCTGTTCGCGACGCTCGGGTATCCGGCCGAAGTCGCGCGCACGCTCACCGGGCTGTGCACCAATCGCGTGCCGTCGGCGCGGCTGCTCGCGCCGGACCTGCGCGACCGGTTCGACTGGATCGGCCGCCAGCGCTATCGGGAACGGCACCTGCCGCAGGGTGCGCCGACGTCGCCGGCGCTCGCGAACCTGTGTGCGTTCCGGTTCGACATGCGGCTCGCCGCGCTCGCGCGTTCGCTCGATGCGACCTACACGCGCTATGCGGACGATCTCGCGTTTTCCGGCGGCGACGCGCTGGCGCGCGACATCGAGCGACTGAAGATCCGGGTCGCGGCGATCGCACTCGAGGAAGGCTTCGCGCTGCAATGGCGCAAGACCCGCGTGATGCGGCGCGGCGCGCGGCAGCAACTGGCCGGCGTGGTCGTCAACCGTCATCCGAACCTGGCGCGCGACGCATTCGATCGCCTGAAGGCCATCCTGACCAACTGCATCCGGCACGGCCCGGCGTCGCAGAATCGCGACGCGCATCCGGATTTCCGCGCGCATCTGGCCGGACGCGTCGCGCAGGCGACGGCGCTGAACGCGGCGCGCGGCGCGAAACTGCGCGCGCTGTTCGACCGGATCGCATGGGAGGCCGGCGGCGAGGACTGCTGAACCTTCGGCCCCGCATCGTCTCCGGTCGGCAGACTTCTGCATCGCGATGCCGCGCACTGCTATCATTCGCGCCATGCCGCACCGGTGCCACGTGCGGCGACCCCTCGCCGCCGCCGTTCGCCCCATGCATGCGGACGCGGCGTGCCGCCCGTTGCCGGCCTGGTCCTGTTCGTCAGTGACGCACGACGTCGTTTAGTGCGCATCGCGCAAACCATGCCGGCTCAGGTGGACGATTCGCCTATTTGACAGCCCCGATCGGCGGAACTTCGTGGTAGGTTCGGCCATCGGAGCTTTTTGCAAAAACATGCCCAAAGAGGATGAATACATGACCCAGGCCCTGCAGGAACTCGAAGCACAACTTCGGGACCTGAACATCAAGCTGTCGGAGGCAAAGCAGAAGGAGAAGCAAGCCGCGCTCGCGGCCTTCAAGGAACAGGTCGAGCTGTTGGGCATTTCGCAGCAGGAAGTGCTGAGCGCGCTCGGCTACATCGTCCAGCGCAAGCGCAAGGCGCCTGCCAAGTACTACGATCCGTCCACTGGCCGCTCATGGTCGGGGCGCGGCCCGCGGCCGAAATGGCTCGAAGGCAAGGATCTCGACGCGCTCGCCGTCGACCGCGGGGCCAAGACCTGGTGGCCCGGCGACGACCAGGGCTGAAGCCCGCCGCGCCGCACTACCCTCCGGCGCCGTCCGGTTCGCGTACGCGCGCCGGACGGCCATCTCCCGGCAGCCTGCCGTCTTTCATCCGGTGTCCGGCCTGATCGCGACATCGTCTGCCTCGCCGCCGACACCGGATCCACCTTTTCCCGTTCTCTGTTCCGCTCGTTGCCCGCCGTTTTCCGCCTGGCGCGCGGCCAGCGCGCGCCGACGCGCGTCCGCCTCCGTCGTTCGCGGGCACAGGCCTTAGAATGTCGCCGGACATTCGTGGCAGGACACCATGGCAGCAAACATGAAATCTTCGGCGCTCGGCGGCCCGTCGGCCCCGCGCGTGGAGCAGGGCGGCGCGTACGCGTGGAAGGCGCTGGCCGGATCGGCGATCGGCTATGCGATGGACGGCTTCGACCTGCTGATCCTCGGCTTCATGCTGCCGGCGATCACGGCGGCGCTGCACCTGACGCCCGGGCAGGGCGGCGCGCTGGTCACGTGGACGCTCGTCGGCGCGGTCGCGGGCGGCATCGTGTTCGGCGCGCTGAGCGATCGCTACGGGCGCGTGCGCGTGCTGACCTGGACGATCCTGCTGTTCGCGATCTTCACCGGCCTGTGCGCATTCGCGCGCGGCTTCCAGGATCTGCTCGTCTATCGCACCATCGCGGGCATCGGCCTCGGCGGCGAGTTCGGGATCGGCATGGCGCTCGCGGCCGAAGCGTGGCCGGCAGCCAAGCGCGCCCGCGTGTCGTGCTACGTCGCGCTCGGCTGGCAGGTCGGCGTGCTGCTGGCCGCGCTGCTGACGCCGGTGCTGCTGCTCCACATCGGCTGGCGCGGCATGTTCGTGGTCGGCGTGCTGCCCGCGCTGCTCGCATGGGCGATGCGCAACAAGCTGCACGAGCCGGAGGCGTTCGTGCGGCGCGCGACGCAGCCGACGTCCAACGCGTTCCGCATGCTCGTCGCCGACGGCCGCACCGCGCGCACGAGCCTCGGCATCGCGATCCTGTGTTCGGTCCAGAATTTCGGCTACTACGGGATCATGATCTGGCTGCCGACTTTCCTGTCGAAGCAGATGGGTTTCTCGTTGACGAAATCGGGGCTGTGGACCGCGGCGACCGTCGTCGGGATGATGATCGGCGTCTGGGTGTTCGGCCAGCTGGCCGACCGCATCGGCCGCAAGCCGACGTTCCTGCTGTACCAGCTCGGCTCGGTCGTGACGGTCCTCGCGTATGCGCGGCTGTCGGACCCGACGGCGATGCTGTGGGCCGGCGCGCTGATGGGGATGTTCGTCAACGGGATGGTCGGCGGCTACGGCACGCTGATGTCGGAGGGCTATCCGACGGCCGCCCGCGCGACCGCGCAGAACGTGCTGTGGAACATCGGCCGCGCGGTCGGCGGCTTCGGCCCGGTCGCGGTCGGCGCGCTGGCCGCGCACTACTCGTTCCAGACGGCCATCGCGTTGCTCGCCGGCCTCTATGTGCTCGACATGGTCGCGACGCTGTTCCTGATCCCCGAACTCAAGGGTGTCGAACTCGAATGAACGCGCCGCGCGCACGCGCCGCCTCGACTTCACCGGAAACCACGATGCAACGGAACAACAGGACGATCGGCGTGATGGGCTCGGGCAAGGAGCCGTGGCTCGCGTTTTCGGAACCGCTCGGCGCGTGGCTCGCGCAGGCCGGGTTCAACCTGCTGACGGGCGGCGGGCAGGGCGTGATGCTGGCGGTCGCGCGCGCGTTCGCCGGCGTGCCCGGTCGGGCCGGGCGCTCGATCGGCATCCTGCCGACGCGGGCCGATCCGGTCGCGGGTTTCGTGCCGCTCGACGGCTATCCGCATCCGTTCGTCGACATTCCGGTCCTCACGCCGCTGCCGCGACGCGAACCGGGCGCCGCGCCGGACACGATCAACCGCAACTACGTGAACGTGTTGAGCAGCGACCTGATCGTCGCGCTGCCGGGCGGGCACGGGACGGCCGAGGAGATCGCGCTCGCGCAGCGCTGGCGCAAGCCGCTCGTGTGCTTCGGGCCGGACGGTGCGTTTCGGGACCTCGCGCCGGGCGCCACGTGCACGTCGTCGCTCGACGACGTGATCCGGTTCGTCGACGATGCGTTTGCGGTGGAGCGGGCGGAGGCGGTGCGATAGGTCGGTCGAGCCATTCGACGATTGCCGCTGTGTAGCGTCCTGTTTTTGTGGCGAGTGTCATGACGCCCGCCGGATCGACGATGGATGGTCCATTGCGCCTCAACCGCCCGCCGGCCCGGCCCGACTGAAGCGCTGCTCGACCACCTCGGTCCCCCACTGCGTGCCCGCGGATTCGCTCGTCAGCGCAAAGCCGAACGACTCGTACAGATGGCGTGCGGCATCGAGCCCCTTGAAGGTCCACAGGTAGGTCTCGCAAAACCGGTGTTCGTCGACGAATCGCATCGCGAGCGTCATCAACTGTCGCCCGACGCCCGAGCCGCGCAATGCGTCGTTGACGATGAACCAGCGCAGGTGCGCGACACCTGACGCCGGGTCGCCGTCGATCGCGAGCGATGCGAGCGTCCGGCCGTCTTCCTGGCACAACCAGAGCGTCTTGCCGTCGGCCGGCAGCGCGCCCGCGAAGGCAGCCAGTTCGGTCGCCACCCGCTGCTCGAAGAACGCGCCGAAACCCCAGTGTTCCGCGTAGAAGCGCGCATGCAGGCTCGCGATGTCGCCGATACAGCCCGGCTGGTAGCCCTCGCGAATCGCCGGTGCGTCGGCGGGCGCGACGGGCGCCCTGGCTGCGTTGTCCTGCGCGAGCGCATCGGCATACAGCGCGAGCGAACGCAGCAGCGCCTGCTGATCGGCCGGCATCATGCGGCGCAGCGCGTTCGACACCTGATCGGTCGCGAACGTGTCGATTTTCTTCCGGAGCTTTTTGCCTTCGGCGGTCAGGTACAGCTCGATCGCGCGCGCGTCCTCGCTCGACACGCGCCGCTCCACGATACCGGCCGCTTCGAGCCGCGCGAGTTGCCGGCTCGTGTTCGACTTGTCGAGCCGGAGGATGGTGCCGAGATCCTTCGCGTTGATGCCGGGCGCCATCCCGATCTCGAGAATCGCATGCACGGCCGACGGGGCCCAGTCGCTGTCGGCCAGCGTCGCGCGCATGAAGCCGAGCTCGCGCACCAGTTTGCGCGAAAAATCGCGCAGCTCGAGGATGGTCGCGTCGCGCGGTTTGGCCGGCGCGTCGATGAGGTCCATGGTGTGCCCCCAAAAAAGGTTGCGGATCGCAATCAATAATAGTTGCGGGTCGCAACTTGAGCAAGGCGGATCTCTACGTGGATCGATTGCTTCCGGGCGATGGGTTGCGCCGGCACGGCGAGCGCGGGGACCCGCCGAACCGGCGAGGCCGAGACTGGTAATGAAGCGGATGGCCCGGCGCGGCGAAGTGGCCGCATACTGCGTGGAGCTGGCCGACCTGCGAGCAGGCATCGACCGATTCTCGATCGACGACCGAGCACCCCGGAGATCACGATGAACAAGCTGTTGCCGATAACGATCGCGTTGCTTGCCGGAAGCGGCATCGGCGCGGCGCCGCTCGATGCTGCCGGCGCGACGGATGCGTCGCCGTGCAGCGCCGCGCATGCGGCCGATCAGGGCGGCGGGAACGCCGCGATGCCGGGTACCTCGGTGCGCAGTTTTTCGACGGCCGGTTGTTCGGGCGCGGTATTGCAGGGCGACCGCGCGAGCGCGACCGTCAACGGCGACAGGATCGAGTTGCGCGACGGCGTCGTCTATGTGAACGGCCGGTCCTATGGCGCGGTCACGCCTGCGCAGACGGTCGAATACGAGGCCGCGCGCGACCGGCGCACGTTGAAGGTCGACGGAAAAATCCGCACGCCGCTGCGCTGATGCGTACCGGCTTTTTCTGCAACGTGCGGCATCGATTCGCTTCCCGAAGCCGGTGCAACGAAGCACCGGCCCGGGCGCGATTCAGGACGTCGCGAGCGCGGCCACCGCGTCGGCCGGACTGCCCGGCGGCTGGCCGGTTTGCCGGCGCGACCGGCCGGAGCTGAGATACGCGGCGATCGAGTCCTGCGTGATCTCGCCGAGCCACGCTCCGTCGGGATCGAGCACGGGCATCCACGAAACGCTGTACTGATACATCTTCGACAGCACGATGCGCAGGTTGTCGTCCGCCGCGACGCCGGCCGGGAACGGCGTCACGCGTTCGCCGCACACGCCGCCGTCGGTGCGTGCCGCGCGGCGCGTCACGTAGCCGAGCGCCCGGCCCGCGTCGTCGAGCACGGTCAGGTAGCGGCAGTCGGTTTCGTCCATCACCGCCAGCGCGTGCGCGAGCGGCGTATCGACGCGCGCTGTCTCGGGCTGCGTGGCGGCGTCGCCGGCCTTCACGAGCAGCAGACGCTTGAGCGTGCTGTCCTGGCCGACGAACTGCGCGACGAATTCGTCGCGCGGGCGCGCGAGCAGCGTGTCGGGGTGATCGTACTGAACGAGCTGGCCGCGCCGGAACACGGCGATGCGATCGCCGAGCTTGATCGCCTCGTCGATGTCGTGGCTCACCATGATCACGGTCTTGTTCAGTTGCCGCTGCATCTGGAAGAACTCGTTCTGGATCGATTCGCGATTGATCGGGTCGACCGCGCCGAACGGCTCGTCCATCAGCAGCACGGGCGGATCGGCGGCCAGCGCGCGAATCACGCCGACGCGTTGCTGCTGCCCGCCGGAGAGCTCGCGCGGATAGCGTTTCAGGTACAGCTTCGGATCGAGCGCGACCATCGACATCAGGTCGCGCGCGCGCTCGGCGCAGCGCTTCTTGTCCCAGCCGAGCAGGCGCGGCACGACGGTGATGTTCTCCTCGATCGTCATGTTCGGGAACAGCCCGATCTGCTGGATCACGTAGCCGATGTGGCGCCGCAGGTCGACTTCGTTCAACTGCGCCGTATCCTCGCCGTTGATGCGCACGCGGCCCGACGTCGGGGCGATCAGCCGGTTGATCATCTTGAGCGTGGTGGTCTTGCCGCAGCCCGACGGGCCGAGGAACACGCAGATTTCTCCTTCGGGCACCGACAGGCTCACGGAGTCGACCGCGCGCACGGGCTGGCCGTCCTTGCGCGTGAAGGTCTTGGTCAGTTTGTCGAGTTCGATCATGTCTTCTGCACTCCCTTCGGTGTCAATGCACGTTGCAGCATCTGCAGCAGCCGGTCGGCGACGATCGCGAGCAGGCTCACGAGCACCGCGCCCACCAGCAGTTTCATCATGCTGCTCTGTCCGATCGCGCGCAGGATCAGCGTGCCGAGGCCGCCCGCGCCGATCACGGCGGCGATCGTCATCACGCCGATGTTCATCACGACCGCGGTGCGCACGCCCGCGAGAATCACGGGCACCGCCAGCGGCAGGTCGACGAGGCGCAGGCGCTGCCACGACGTCATCCCGATGCCGGTGCCGGCTTCCTTGATCCCCGCATCCACGTTATGCAACGCGAGGTAGGTGTTGCGCATGATCGGCAGCAGCGAGTAGAGGAACACGGCCGTGATCGCGGGCGCCGCGCCGATGCCCTGGCCGAAGCGCGAGAAGAGCGGGATCATCAGGCCGAACAGCGCGATGGACGGCAGCGTGAGCACGAGCGTGGCGACGCCGAGCAGCGGCCCGGCGAGCCAGTCGTGGCGATTGATCAGGACGCCGAGCGGTACGCCGGCGACGATCGCGCAGCCCACGGCAATCGCGACGAGCCACACGTGCTGCAGCGTGAGCTGCAGCAGCTCGGGCCAGCTCGAAGCGAGATAGTCGAATACGTTCATCAGTTCTCCTTCAAGGTAGCGGGTGGGTGCGCAGGAACGCATCGGCGACGTCGCGCGGAGATCGGCCGTCGAGGTCGACGGCCTTGGCCATCGCCTGCATCGCGTCGTTGTCGAGCGCGGCCGACAGCGCGTTGAGCTGCGTCGCGAGTTTCGGATTGCTTTCGAGCGTACCCTTGCGGACCACGGGCGTCGCGTTGTACGGCGGGAAGAAATGCCTGTCGTCCTCGAGCGGCACGATGCCGAAGCCCTTCACGCGGCCGTCGGTCGTATAGACGAGGCCGATCTTCAACTGGTTGTTGTGCAGGGCCGTATAGACGAGCCCCGGATCCATCTGCTTCAGTTGCGCGCGGCTGAACTGCATGCCGTAGGCGGCGAGCAGCGGCTTCAGGCCGTCGGGGCGGTTCGCGAATTCCGCATCCATGCCGAATACGTAATGCTTCGCGGCCGGATCGTTCTTCAGGTGCTCGGCGAGCTGCGACACCGTGCGGATGCCGGTGGCCTGCGCGAGTTCGCTCGGCAGGCCGATCGCATAGGTGTCGTTGAGCGGCGACGCATCGAGCCACACGAGTCCGCGCGGCACGTCGAGCGCCTTGACGCGCCGGTACATCTCCTCGGGCGACAGCTTGTCCGGGATCTTGTTGTAGACGAGCGCCGCGGTGCCCGTGTAATCCCACATCAGGTCGAACTGGCCGTTTTCCAGTGCGCTGCGCGCGAGCGTACTGCCGAGCCCGGCGCGGACTTCGACGTCGTAGCCGCGCGAGCGCAGGTATTGCGACGTGAGTTCCGCGAGCACGTATTGCTCGGTGAAGTTCTTCGCGCCCAGCACGAGCTTCGCGGCGAATGCCGGCGTGCTGGCCGCGACACACAGTGCGCCGGCGGCGCCCAGGCGCGCGAGCGATCGAAGGAAGCGTTGAAGCGTCATGCGGCACCTCCGTGGCGGGCGAGCCAATGGCGGCTGCCGGCAGCGACGATGCCGTCCAGCACCAGCGCGAGGATCGCGGTGAGCGATGCGCCGAGCAGCAGCAGCGGCTGGTTGTCGAGGTAGATGCCGGGGAAGATCAGCGAGCCGAGGCTGTCCGCGCCGATCAGGTACGCGAGCGGCGCCGTCCCGACGTTGATCGCGAGCGCGGTGCGCACGCCGCCGACGATGATCGGCAGCGCGTTGGGCAGCTCCACGCGCACCAGCGACTGCCAGCCCGTCATGCCGATGCCCTTGGCGGCTTCGCGCAGCGCGGCCGGTACGTTCTTCATGCCTTCGTACGCATTGCGCGTGACGGGCAGCAGCGACGCGAGGAACAGCGCGACGATCGCCGGCACGTCGCCGATGCCGAAGATGCCGAGCGCGATGGCGAGCACGGCGAGCGACGGAATCGTGTTGCCGATGTTGAAGACCTGCATGAAGCGCTCGGCCTGGTGCTGGAAGCGCGGCCGGCTCAGCAGCACGCCGGCCGGCACGCCCACGGCGATGGCCAAGGTCATCGAATAGGCGACCAGCAGCATGTGCTGGCCCGCGTAGTAGCCGAGATCGTCCGAGCGCTGATGGAACGTCTCGGCGCCGATGCCGCGCGCCAGGGCCCATCCCACGGCGATGATTGCCACCAGGCTGCCCACCCGCTGGACAGTGCGTCGAGTCATGAAGATACGCCTCCTCGATTCGGTGCGGCGCGCGCAGGCGCACGCCGCGATGACGCCGAACGGCGCCGCGATGGAAGTTCGTGATCCCGGCATGGCCGCGATTGAACTGACGGAAACAGTGCTGCCGGCTGCACCGAGGTGCGGCTGGCGTCGGGTGAACGCGACGACGCGTTCGTCTGATTGTCAGGTTCGGCTCGGCGGCGCCGTGACGGCGAGGCGCGTTCGAGCAGGGCACCGTCGTGTGAAGACGGCATGGATGCGCTCGGCTGGAAGCCGACCGCTGGGGCCGGTGGCCCCTTTGACGTGGCGAAACGGATGCATACGCAACGAAGTGCGAAATGACATCACGTTGCGCACGAGATCATGCGTTTTGTGATGAAGTTGACGCGAGTATAGAACAATCGATGGAGCGCGTCCAGCGTGGCGGACGATCGCGGCGACGCGTCGCCGGGCATGCGGGAGCGAAGAAACGGATGAGTGGAAGTTGATTCGAACAACGTATCAGTTGAAAAAATCCGTCGTTGCGGCAGGACGTTCGCCTGCGGTTTCGCTGCCGAATGCCGTAGACGCACCCGCGTTCGGCAGGTGCGCCGGCACATCGGGTTCACGCGTCGACGTCCGACTCCGCGCGCGGCGTCTTGCCGGTCCAGCGCCGGTACGCATGACGGAAACTGCGCGGCTCGCTGTAGCCGAGCCGCTCCGCGATCGCGGCGACCGTCAGCGCGTGATCGTCGAGCAGCCGCACGGCTTCGTCGCGACGCACGTCGTCGAGCAGCGACTGGAACGTGATGCCGTCCTTGTCGAGCCGGCGGCGCAATGTGCGTTCGGTCAGGTGCAGTGCGCTCGCGAGCGCCGTCATCGACTTGAAGCGCGCGAGGTCGCGCGCCATCAACTCCTTCGCGCGATCGGCGAAGCGCGTGCCGACCGACGCGGCCCACTGCCGTTCGAGTATCTCGCACTGGCCGTGCAATGCATTGAAGCTGACTTCGTTCGCGAGACGCGGCGCTTCCGTGCCGTTCACCGACGTGAACACGAGCCGGTTATCGTCCGCATTGAAGACGACCTGGCAGCCGAAGTGGCGCGCGTAGTCGGCCGCGTTGCGCGGCGTGCGGCGTGCGAGCCGCACCTGCTCGGGCCACACCGGCTTGCCGACGAGATCGGACACGATCAGGCGCAGGCTCGACAGGCACATGTCGGTCTGGAACACCTCGAGATCGGGCTCGCCGTTGTAGCGGCCGATGGTCACGCTCATGCCGCCCGCATGCGCGTCGACGCGCACGTCGAAATACAGCCCCATGAACAGCGGAAACTGGCCCATGCAGCGGAATGCCTGCATCACGGAGCCGCTGATCAGCATCGCGTAACCGGCGAGACCGAGCGTCGACACATGCAGCCGCGCGCCGATCGACAGCCCGATCGACGGCACGCCGCTGCAGCGCAGCAGGTTGCGGAAGCAACGTTGCTCCTGGCCGCGATTCACGTGCAGGTTCGGCGACGCGACTTCGTCCGCGCCGAGCCCCGTGCCTTCGAGCAGCGCGGCGCGGTCGATGTGCCGCACGCGGCACTCGTCCAGCGCGACCGCGATCGCATGGACGGTGGCGGGAATATCCTCCTGGCGCCCGGCCGGGCGCGCGAGGCCGAGCGCCGAACGCAGGCTGCGTTCGGCCCGGCTCTGGTTGCGTTGGGAGCGGCTGGTCATGATGCCGATGCGGTGACGGGGTCGCGTAGAACATAGCCGGAATGTCCGCAAAACGCCAGTGCCGCACAGCAGCATGCAAGGCGGAACGGCACGATGCGCGACCGTATGTCCGGAAATATCCCTCGATAACGTCCGCTTTTCTCATTCGTCGTCGATTTTTTGACGCACCACACTTTCTGCCAGTCGTGCCCTGGCGGCAGTGCCGGATGCACGCGTGTTGAAGTCATGGACGCCACCCACGTGAGGACAGCATGGACAACGCCAGGCCAGGTCGAACCGCATCAGCCGCCGCGACGCAAGACTTCGGCGAATACGCGCGACGCGGCGGCACGGACACGCGCAAGCCGCATCCGCTCGGACTCGCGACGCTGGTGATCTTCGGCCTCGCGTACATGCTTCCGATGACGGTGTTCACGACCTACGGCCTCGTCACGAACGAGACGAACGGACACCTGACGGCCGCGTACGCGGTCACGCTGATCGCGATGCTGTTTACCGCGCGCAGCTACGGCCACATGGCGCGGCTGATGCCGAGCGCCGGGTCGGCCTATACGTTCGCGAGCCGCAACTTCGGCACGTCGGCCGGCTTCATGGTCGGCTGGGCGTTGCTGATGGACTACCTGTTCATCCCGATGATCAGCTATCTCGCGATCGGCATCTACATGAAGCAGATCTTTCCGACGGTGCCGGCCAGCGTATGGATCGTCGGCAGCATCGCGCTGATCACCGTGCTGAACATCGTCGGCATCCGGCTCGTCAATCGCGTGAACCTGATCCTGATCGCGAGCCAGCTCGTGTTCATCGCGGTCTTCGTCGTCGCGTCGGCGCAGGTCGCGGCCGGCGAAGGGCTGTCGATGGCCGTCGAGTTGCCGTCGTCCGGCGATGCGCGCGCGATCTTCGCCGGCTCCGCGATCCTGTGCCTGTCGTTCCTCGGCTTCGACGCGGTCACCACGCTGTCGGAGGAAGCGCACGAGCCGCGGCGCACGGTGCCGCGCGCAATCGTGCTCTGCACGCTCGCGAGCGGCCTGCTGTTCATGCTGATCGCGTATGTCGGCCAAGTGGTGTTTCCCGACTGGCATGCGTTCAAGGATCTCGATTCGGCGAGCCTCGAACTGATGCGGCGGGTCGGCGGCCGCACGCTGTCGGCGTTCTTCGTCGCGGTGTACGTGGCCGGCTGCTTCGCGAGCGCGATGGCGGGCCAGGCGAGCGTGACGCGCGTGCTGTTCGCGATGGGCCGCGACCGCGTGCTGCCCGAATGCGTGTTCGGCCATCTGCATGCGCGGCTGCGCACGCCGGTGCGCGCGACGCTCGCGGTCGGCGTCGTGTCGCTGTCCGCGCTGTTCATCTCGCTCGATCTCGCATCGACGATGATCAGTTTCGGCGCGCTCGTCGCGTTCGCGATCGTGAACCTGTGCGTGATGCGCAGCTATCTCGGGCGACCCGAACATCGCGATGCCGCGGGCTGGATCGCGTACGGCCTGATGCCGGCGATCGGCTTCGCGATGAACGTGTGGCTCTGGTCGGGGCTGTCGCGCCAGACGTTCTACGTCGGCATCGGCTGGCTCGTGCTCGGGTTATGCCAGCTCGTGTGGCTGACGCGCGGCTTCACGCGCCCGGCGCCGACGCTGTCGATGCATTGAATGACCGGCCGCGCGATGCCGGTTCTGAAACCCTGAAGGAGGAGTGATCCATGAACGCCGTTGACGTCAATTCCGCCGCGGACCTGCAGGCGCTCGGCAAGCGCCATCTGCTGATGCACTTCACGCATGCCGATGCGTACCGCGACAACGCGCTCACCGTGTTCGACCGCGGCGAAGGCTGCTGGCTCGTCGATCGCAACGGAAAGCGCTATTTCGACGGGCTGGCCGGGCTGTACTGCGTGCAGGTCGGCTATAGCCACGGTGCGGAGATCGGCGACGCGATCCGCGAGCAGATGGCGCGGCTGCCGTTCGCGACCAACTGGGGCGTGGGCCACGAACCGGCGATCCGGCTCGCGCATCAGCTCGCGGCGCTCGCGCCCGACGGCTTGAACCGCGTGTTCTTCACGTCGAGCGGCTCGGAGTCGAACGAATCGGCGATCAAGCTGGTACGCCAGTATCACCAGTCGCGCGGCGAGCCGCAGCGGCGCAAGTTCATCGCGCGGCGCGTCGCGTATCACGGCACGTCGTTCGGCGCGCTCGCGCTGAACGGGATGACCAATTTCCGCAAGCACTTCGAACCGTTGATGTCGGG
This sequence comes from Burkholderia sp. BCC0506, assembly GCF_902833145.1. Taxonomy (GTDB): domain Bacteria; phylum Pseudomonadota; class Gammaproteobacteria; order Burkholderiales; family Burkholderiaceae; genus Burkholderia. Next base: position 142,506 of record NZ_CADFEN010000001.1, read on the forward strand.
CGTGCGGCACGTGGGCAACACGAAACGTTACGGTCGCCCGGCCGGCGAGACGGAAGCGCAGTTCACGCGGCACCTGCTCGACGAGATCGAATCGCTGATCGTGCAGGAGGGGCCGGACACGGTCGCCGCGATCGTCGTCGAGCCGCTGCAGAACGCGGGCGGCAGCCTGACGCCGCCGGCCGGTTATGTGGCCGGGCTGCGCGACATCTGCGACCGGCACGGCGTGCTGCTCGTGGCCGACGAGGTGATCTGCGGGTTCGGCCGGCTCGGCGAGTATTTCGGGTCGGCGCGCTACGGGCTGAAGCCGGACATCATCACGTTCGCGAAAGGCATCGCGTCGGGCTACGTGCCGCTCGGCGGCGTGATCGCGAGCGACGCGGTCGTCGACACGGTACTCGACGGGCCGCAGCAGATGTTCCTGCACGGTGCGACGTACGGCGGTCATCCGGTCGCATGCACGGCCGCGCTCGCGAACCTCGCGATCATGGAGCGCGAAGGCGTGCTCGCGAACGTGCGCGACAACGAAGCGGTGTTCCGCCGGACGCTCGACGGGCTGCTCGAACTGCCGTGCGTCGGCGACGTGCGCGGCGACGGCTATCACTACTCGCTCGAACTCGTGACCGACAAGGCCGCGCGCCGCTGGGCGGCTGATATCGGCGCGCAGGCGTTCGTGTCGACGATGCTCGCGCCGGCGCTCGTCGACGCGGGGCTGCTGTGCCGCGCGGGCGTCGATCACGAAGGCACGCCGATCGTGCAGTTCTCGCCGCCGCTTGTGATGTCGCGCGACGAAATCGGGTGGTTCGTCGCGCAGATCCGCGACATCCTCGTCGATACCTACGCACGGGCGACGCGCTGAGCGCGGCGTCCTTCATTTCAGGAGCATTCGATGCGAACGTCACGACAATCCTACATCGACGGTCAGTGGCTCGATCCGGCCGACGCACGCTCGATCGACGTGATCGATCCGGCTACCGCGCGACCGTATGCACAGCTTGCGATCGGCGATGCGGCCGACGTCGATCGCGCGGTTGGCGCGGCGAAGCGGGCCTTCGATACCTATTCGCGTTGGTCGGTGGACGAGCGCGTCGCGTTGCTGACGCGCGTCCTCGACATTTACCAGCGCCGCTACGAAGAAGTCGCGCAGACGATCAGCCAGGAGATGGGCGCGCCGATCGCGTTCGCGCGGGCGATGCAGGCCGCGGTCGGCACCGCGCACCTCGAACAGACGATCCGCGCGCTGCGGTCGTTTCGCTTCAGCACGCAGACCGGTTCGCTGCTGGTGTCGCACGAGCCTATCGGCGTGTGCGCGCTGATCACGCCGTGGAACTGGCCGATCAACCAGATCGTGTGCAAGGTCGCGCCGGCGCTGGCCGCCGGCTGCACGATGGTGCTCAAGCCGAGCGAGATCGCGCCGTTCAGCGCGATCCTGTTCGCGGAGATCCTGCACGAAGCCGGCGTGCCGCCCGGCGTGTTCAACCTCGTGCACGGCTACGGGTACGAAGTGGGCGACGCGCTGTCGCGGCATCCGGACGTCGACATGGTGTCGTTCACGGGCTCGACGCGCGCGGGCATCGAGGTCGCGAAGGCGGCGGCCGATACCGTGAAGCGCGTGCATCAGGAGCTCGGCAGCAAGAGCCCGAACCTGATCCTGCCCGACGCCGACATCGAGGACGCCGTCGCGCGCGGCGCGCGCAGCTGCTTCAGCAACAGCGGCCAGTCGTGCAACGCGCCGACGCGCATGCTGGTGCACGTCGATCATCTGGCGCGGGCCGAGCAGGCGGCGCGTCGGGAAGCGGCGCGCACCGTCGTCGGCAATCCGCGTTCGGCGGAAACCGGCATCGGGCCGGTGGTCAGCCGCACGCAGTTCGATCGCATCCAGCACTTCATCCGGCTCGGGATCGAGGAGGGTGCGACGCTCGTCGCCGGCGGCCCCGGCCGGCCGGAGGGGCTGGCGGACGGGTTCTACGTGCGGCCGACGGTGTTTTCGAACGTCACGCCGCGCATGACGATCGCCACGGAGGAAATCTTCGGGCCGGTGTTGTCGATCATGACCTACCGAACCGAGGACGAGGCCGTCGCGCTCGCGAACGATTCGGTCTACGGGCTCGCGGCCTACGTGCAGTCGAAGGATCTCGAGCGCGCCCGCCGCGTTGCGGCGCGGTTGCGCGTCGGCAACGTCCACATCAACTACCCGGCATGGAACCCGGCCGCGCCGTTCGGCGGCTACAAGCGCTCGGGCAACGGGCGCGAGTATGCGGAGTTCGGCCTCGTCGAGTATCTGGAGACGAAGGGCACGACCGGGTACACGGAAGACGGCGCCCGATGACGACCCGGTCGCCCGGATGAACCGCGCGGCGCTTGCGTTGCTGCGGGTGTCGGTGCCGCCGCTCAGCGTTCTTCCGGATCGACCGCGGCCGCGGGCCGCCTGCGGATCTCGGAATCGAGGATCAACCGCCCGCGCAGCTTGCCCTTCATCCGCTTCACGTGCTTGGGCGCCTCGGTCATGTGCTCGACCATCAGCGCACGGACGCGCTCGGTATCGCGCTCGCGCGCGGCCTGCAGGATCGCCTTGTGAATCGATACGTTCGCTTCGCCGAAGCGCTTGTGCTCGGCGAGCGGCGTATCGTTCCGGAACTCGATCAACTGCCGGATCATCTCGTTGATCAGTTCGCAGCTGAAGCGCAGGAACGGATTGGGATTCGCGGCCGCGAGGATGTCGTGGAACGTCGTGTCCTCCTGCCGCTGGCGCAGCATGTGGCCGCGATCGTGCACGCCCGAGCCGCCGTCGCAGCACGCGATGTTCGCTTCCAGCGCCGCGAAGTCGCGCTCGGTCAGGTGCGGCACGGCGCCGGCGGCCAGCTCGGGTTCGAGCAGCTTGCGCACCGTATAGATGTCGTCGATCGTCACGTCCTTGAAGAACAGGTAGTTCTGCAGCAGCTGAAGCGTGCGGTCGAGCGGCACCTCGACGACCATCCCGCCGCCCGACGGCCCCGTCGTGACCTTGATGAGCCCCTGCACCTCGAGCGACTTCAGCGCCTCGCGGATCGTGCTCTTGCTCACCGCGTAGAGCTGCTGCAGCTCGGCCTCGCGCGGCAGGCGGTCGCCCGGCTTCAGGTCCTTCTCGGTGATCAGCCGCTTGATCTCCTCGGCGACGAGGTCGGCCCGCTTCGGCTGCTTGATTTCGACCGCGAGGCCCGCCCTGGCTCGGTCCATGACCATCTTCACGACTCCTTTGTCTGGCTGCGCGCCGCGTCATCGTCGACGACCGGTCCCGGCGCGGGTACGGAATTTTGCCTGATTGACACCAATTTTGATCAACTCTAGCATCAGGTTCATTCTATTTATCATGATAAATAGAATGAACCGGCGGCGCGCAGCCAGCAAGGGCGTGGGCACGGTTTGGCAGTCGGTCGTATCGCGTGTGTCCCCCATCATGAGGAGCGTCAACTTGAATCGCCGAGAACTGTTGAAACTGGCCGCGCTGTCGGCCGTGCCGGGCGCGCTCGGCAGCATGTCGTCCCGTGTCGCGTTCGCGCAGGGCGCGCCCATCCAGCTTGCCTGCCCGGTGCCGATGTCCGGCCCCTTCGCCGCCAACGGCAAGTACGCCGATCTCGGCATGCAGCTCGCGGTCAAGCAGTACGGCAAGGTGCTCGGCGCGCCGCTCACCTATACGGCGCTCGATACCGAGGGCAAGCCCGCGACGGCCGTGCGGCGTGTGCAGGAGATCGCGCAGCAGAAGGGCGTGCGTTTCTTCGCGGGCGGCATCCTGTCGTCCGAATCGCTGGCGATGGGCAAGGAAGTGCAGAAGGCGGGCGGCGTGTTCATCACGACGGCCGGCGCGGACGAGATCACCGGCAAGGATTGCAACGCGGCGACGTTCCGCTGGTCGGTGCCGACCTTCGGTGCGATCGAGCAGACGGTGCGCCCGTTGATCCAGATGCTGCCGAAGGCGAAGCGCTGGTACACGATCACGCCGCAATACGTGTTCGGCGACGGCCTGCTGTCGGCCGCGAAGGCGGTCTTCAAGGAGAAGGGCATCGAGCACGTCGGCAACAGCTATCACTCGCTCGCCGAAAAGGAGTTCAGCGGCTACCTGACGAATGCGGCGGCCGCGCAGCCGGACGTGCTGCTGATCCTGAACTTCGGCTCGCAATCGTCGGACACGCTGCGCCAGGCCGTCAGCTTCGGGATGAAGCGCAACTGCACGATCCTGCTCGCGTGGGCGTCGGGGCTCGAGCAGTTCGAGGCGCTCGGCCCGGACATCTGCGACGGCGTGTATTTCGGCGCGCAGTACTGGCACGGCATCGATTCGCCGCTGAACCGCGATCTCGTGAAGCGCGCGAACGCCGCGTTCAACGCGAACCCGAACTACAGCCTCGCGGGCTCGTACATCTGCTCGAAGATCCTGATCGACGCAATGGTGAAGGCCGGCAGCGCCGATCCGAAGAAGGTCGTCGCCGCGATGGAAGGGATGAAGTACGACGGCCTCACCGGCCCGGAGGAAATCCGCAAGGGTGACCACCAGGTGCTGAAGAACTACTACCTGCTGAAGGGCAAGCCGAAGAGCCGGATGAAGAACGCGGACGACTATGCCGACATCGTCAGCTCCGGCCAGTCGTTCCTGCCGCTCGACAAGACGGGCTGCAAGCTCGCGTGACGCCGCGCATGCGTTCGCGGCGCCGCGCGCGCCGCGGGCGTCCGTTACCTTCCTTTCCGACACGGAAGCCATGAACGTCTATCTGCTGCAGATCGTCAACGGCATCGGCGTGGGCATGCTGTATTTCCTGCTCGCCGTCGGCCTGTCGATCGTGTTCGGCCTGCTGCGCTTCGTGAACTTCGCTCACGGCGCGTTCTATCTGCTCGGCGCGTATCTCTGCTACCAGGCGCTGCAATGGTCGACGAATTTCTGGGTCGCGCTCGCGATCGTGCCGCTCGTGGTCGGCGCGTTCGCGTGGGGCGTCGAAAAGCTCGTGCTGCGCCATGTGTACGCGCAGCAGCACGAATTCCACATCCTCGCGACGGTCGGGCTCGCGCTCGTGCTGCAGGAATGCGCGATCCTCGCGTGGGGGCCGCTCGGCGACAACGTGCCGCCGCCCGACGCGCTGAACGGCGTCGTGATCTGGGGCGGCTTCGTCTACCCGAAGTACCGGCTGTTCGTGATCGGGTTCACGGCCGTTCTCGCCGCGCTGCTGTGGTGGGTACTCGAAGGCACGCGGCTCGGCAGTACGGTGCGCGCGGGCAGCGAGTCGACGGAGATGGTGGCGCTGCTCGGCATCAACGTGACGCGCGTGTTCAGCCTCGTGTTCGCGCTCGGCGCGGCGACGGCCGCGCTGGCCGGCGTGCTCGCCGCGCCGATCCGCGGCGTCGATCCGTTCATGGGCATCGAGGCGCTCGGCGTCGCGTTCGTCGTGGTCGTCGTCGGCGGGATGGGGAATTTTCTCGGCGCGCTCGTCGGCGGGCTGCTGGTCGGCATCGTGCAGAGCCTGATGAGCACGCTGTGGCCGGAAGGCGCGCGGCTGATGATCTACGTGGCGATGGCGGCCGTGCTGCTGCTGCGTCCGAACGGTTTGCTCGGGAGGGCCGCATGATCGATTCATCGAAACCGCTGCCGCCGGGCGCGGCGGCGTCGCGACGCCTGCAGCCGTGGCGCGGCGTGCTGCAGCGGCCGGAAGGCTGGCTCGCGGCGGTGGCCGCGTGCGCGTTGCCGCTCGTGTTGAGTTCGGGCTCGCTCGCGACCGAAGTGCTGGTGTTCGCGCTCGCCGCGCTCGGCTGCAACCTGCTGCTCGGCTATACGGGGCTGTTGTCGTTCGGGCAGGGCATCTTCTTCGGGCTCGGCAGTTATGCGGCGGGGCTGGTGCTGACACGCGGCGTCGCATCCGTGACGGCCGCGCTGGCTGCTGCCGCGGTGCTCGGCGCGGTCGCGGCCGCACTCGTCGGCTGGTTCTCGATCCGGCAGCGCGGCACGTACTTCGTGATGCTGACGCTCGCGTTCGGGCAACTGTTCTACTTCCTCGCGTACACGACGCCGGACGTGACGGGCGGCGACAACGGGCTACTCGACATCCCGCGCCCCGCGCTCGCCGCATTCGGGCATCCGCTCGTCCCGCTCGATTCGCCGTGGCGCTACTACGGCTTCGTCGCGGTGCTGTTCGTCGCGGTGTTCTGGCTGCTGCTGCGCGTGTCGCGCTCGGTGTTCGGCCGCACGCTGCTCGCGATTCGCGACAACGAGGCGCGCGCGGCGGCGGCCGGCTACGACGTGAAGCGCTTCAAGCTGGCCGCGTTCGTGATCTCGGGCGCGGTCACGGGCCTCGCCGGCGCGCTGCACGCGCTGATGACGGGCATCGCACCGCTGTCGAACATCGACTATCACACGAGCGAGATGATCCTCGTGATGACGGTGATCGGCGGCACGGGCAACCTGTTCGCGTCGGTGCTCGGCGCGGCGTTCTACGTGCTGTTCGCGGACTGGCTGTCGACGCTGTGGCCGCGCTGGCTGCTGCTGCTCGGCCTCGTGCTGATCGCGGTCAGCCTGTTCATGCAGCGCGGGTTGTGGGGGCTGGGCGAACGCATCGCGGCGTCGCTGCGGCGTGGCGATCGCACGGTGGTCACGGTCAAGGAGCGGCAATGAGCGAAGCGATTCTCGAAGCGCGCGGCGTCGTCAAGCGCTACGGCAAGTTCACCGCGCTGGGCGGCGTCGATCTGCGCATCATGCCGCGCACCGTGCATTCGGTGATCGGCCCGAACGGCGCGGGCAAGACGACGCTGTTCCATACGCTGACCGGCACGTTGCCGATCACGTCCGGCTCGATCCTGTTCGACGGCCACGACGTGTCGCACGAACCCGATCACAAGCGCGTGCGGCGCGGCATCGCGCGCTCGTTCCAGGTGACGAGCCTGTTTCCGAACCTGAGCGTGCGCGAGAACCTGCGCGTCGCCGCACAGGGCGTCGAATCGCGGCGGGCGCTGAATCCGTGGGCGCCGCCTCGCGGGGCGCTCGCGCAAGACGGCATCATCGACGACGTCCTCGAGCGGCTCGGCCTGCAGCGCTTCGCCGAGACGGCGTCCGGCGCGCTGTCGCATGGCCAGCAGCGCCGGCTCGAGGTCGGCATGGCGCTGGCCGCGCGCCCGCGTGCGATCTTCCTCGACGAGCCGACGTCGGGCATGGGCATCGACGATCTCGACGACATGAAGGCGCTGATCCGCGGCCTGCGCGACGACTACACGGTCGTGCTGATCGAACACAACATGGGGATCGTGATGGACATCTCGGACACGATCACGGTGATGCAGCAGGGGCGCGTGCTGGTCGAAGGCACGCCCGACGCGATTCGCGGCGACGCGCGCGTGCGCAGCGCCTATCTCGGCAACATGATCACCGGAGGCCGCGCATGATGCTCGACGTGAAGGAGGTGCATGCCTGCTACGGCAAGAGCCACGTGCTGCAGGGCATTTCGCTGAACGTGAACGAAGGCGAGACGGTGACGCTGCTCGGCCGCAATGGCGCGGGCAAGTCGACGACGCTCAAGACGATCGCGGGCGTCGTTGCGCCGACGGGCGGCACGGTGACGTTCGCGGGCCGGCCGGTATCCGGGCAGCCGGCGCACCGGATCGCCGCGCGCGGGCTGTGCTTCGTACCCGAGCATCGCGGGATTTTCCGGCTGCTGTCGGTCGAGGAAAACCTGCGGCTCGGCGCGCGCCGCGATTCGCCGTGGCAGCTCGACGACATCTACCGGATCTTCCCGCGCCTGAAGGAGCGTCGCCGCAACGGCGGCGCGCAGTTGTCGGGCGGCGAGCAGCAGATGCTGGCGATCGGCCGTGCGCTGATGAATCATCCGCGGCTGCTGATGCTCGACGAGCCGGTCGAGGGGCTTGCGCCGGTGATCGTCGAGGAGATCGTCGAGCAGCTGAAGCGGATCAAGGCGGCCGGCGTCGCGATCCTGCTCGTCGAACAGAACCTCGAAGTGTGCACGCAGCTTGCCGACCGCCACTTCGTGATCGAGCAGGGCGTGATCGTCTACGAAGGCAGCAACGCGGCGTTCGCGGCCGATCACGACGTGAAGGACCGGTACCTGGGCGTCGGCGTCGCATGAGCGCCGCGCCCTGTCAATGCGAGGAATGGCAACGATGCAAGTACAGGATTTGACTCCGGGCGTCGCGGCGTCCGGCTTGCGCGTCGACGGCGCGCGGCTGTGGGACAGCCTGATGCGTCTCGCGCGGATCGGCGCGACCGACAAGGGCGGCGTGTGCCGTCTCGCGCTCACCGAGCTCGATCGCGACGCGCGCGACCTGTTCGTCACCTGGGCGAAGGCAATCGGCTGCACGGTGCGCGTGGATGCGATCGGCAATATCTTCGCGCGGCGCGCGGGCGAACGGGACGACCTGCCGCCCGTGACGACGGGCAGCCATATCGACACGCAGCCCACTGGCGGCAAGTTCGACGGCAACTACGGCGTGCTGGCCGGCCTCGAGGTGCTGCGTACGCTCGACGACGCCGGGGTGCGCACGCGTGCGCCGCTCGAGGTGGCCGTCTGGACCAACGAGGAAGGGTCGCGCTTCGTCCCGGTGATGATGGGTTCCGGCGTGTTCGCGGGCGCATTCACGCTCGACCATGCACTCGCGCAATGCGACCGCGACGGCGTGTCGGTGCGCGACGCGCTGGCCGCGATCGGCTATGCGGGCAGTGCGGACGAGGGGCATGGCGCGCATCCGGTCGGCGCGTATTTCGAAGCGCATATCGAACAGGGGCCGGTGCTGGAAGCGCACGACACGACGATCGGCGTGGTCGAGGGCGCGCTCGGACAGCGCTGGTACGACGTGACCGTCCACGGGATGGAGGCGCATGCGGGCCCCACGCCGATGGAGTTGCGGCGCGATGCGCTGCTGGTCGCGGCCGATCTCGTGCGAGCGGTGAACGGCATCGCGCGCGCGCATCCGCCGCACGGCCGCGGCACGGTCGGCTGGGTCGACGTGCATCCGAATTCGCGCAACGTGATTCCCGGCCGCGTGACGCTGACCGTCGACCTGCGCGCGGCCGACGACGCGACGCTGACGGCGATGGATACGGAATTGCGTGCGGCATGCGCGGACCTGGGCGCGGCGGCCGGGATGCGGATCGACATCGAGCCGGTCGTGTATTTTCCGCCGCAGCCGTTCGATCCGGCGCTGGTCGAGCAGGTTCGCGCCGGCGCGCGCGCACTCGGGCTGTCGTCGATGAACGTGATCAGCGGCGCGGGCCACGATGCGGTGTATCTCGCGCGCGTCGCGCCGACCGCGATGATCTTCGTGCCGTGCAAGGACGGCATCAGCCACAACGAGATCGAAGATGCCGATCCGGTGCATCTGGAGGCCGGCTGCAACGTGCTGCTGCACGCGATGCTCGGCGCTGCCGGGATCGCGGAGGGCGCTGCCCGATGAAGATCCTGATCGCCCGGATGAACCACGAGACCAATACGTTCTCGCCGGTGCCGACGCCGCTCGCCGCGTTCGGCCGCAACGGCCCTGACTGGGGCGACGACGCGTATCGCGCGAATCGCGGAATGCGTACCGCGATGGCCGCGTTCATCGACGCCGCCGAGCGCGCGGGCGCCGACATCGTGACGCCCGTGTCGGCGGCCGCGAACCCGAGCGGGCCGGTCGCGGCCGACGCGTATACGGCGATCTGCGATGCGATCGTCGCGGCGGCGCCCGGCTGCGACGCGGTGATGCTCGACCTGCACGGCGCGATGGTCGCCGAGCAGAGCGCGGACGGCGAGGGCGACCTGCTCGCGCGCGTGCGCGCCGCGCTGCCCGATGCGCCGATCGCGGTCGCGCTCGACCTGCATGCGAACGTCACGCAGAAGATGATCGACAACGCAGACGTGATCGTCAGTTTCAAGACCTATCCGCACGTCGACATGTATGAGACGGGCGACCACGCGGCGCGGCTGCTGCTCGACCGGCTGCACGGCCGCGCGCGGCCCGTGCTCGCGTGGCGGCAGCCGCCGCTGATGACGTCGACGCTGCGCAGCGCGAGCGCCGAAGGCGCGATGCGGCGCGCGGTGGAGGCCGCGCGCGCGGCCGAGGCTGAAGGGATGCTCGCGGTGTCGATCCTGCCCGGCTTCTCGCTCGCGGATATTCCCGCGCCGTGCATCAGCGTGGTCGTGGTGGCCGACGGCGACCGCGCCGCGGCCGACGCGGTGGCCGAGCGCATCGCGCGGCAGATCTGGGATGCGCGCGACGAATTCGTCTATCGCAGCGCGCCGCTCGCCGAATCGGTCGCGCAGGCCGCCGCGCTCGCCCACGGCGCGAGCCGCCCGGTACTGATGCTCGATCACGGCGACAACTGCATGTCGGGCGGCCCGTGCGACACGATGGACCTGCTCGAAGCCGCGCTCGCGCATGGGCTCGACGGGATCGTCAGCGGGCCGTTGTGCGACCCCGAAGCCGTCGCGGCGCTGATCGACGCGGGCGTCGGTGCAACCGTCACGGTGCCGGTCGGCAATCGGCTGCCGTCGCACGGCGGCGTGCGGCGCGAACCGTTTCGCGCGACGGGCATCGTGCGCGCGATCACCGACGGCGAATACGTGATCACGGGGCCGACGTACACCGGGCAGCGTGCGTACATGGGGCGTGCGGCCGTGCTCGACATCGGCACGGCCACGCTCGTCGTCACCGAGCGCACGCAGGAGCCGTGGGATCTCGGCGTGTTCGAGAGCGTGGGCGTCGATCCACGCCGGGCGCGCTTCCTGCTGCTGAAGTCGCGGATGTATTGCCGGCCGGTGTTCGTGCCGATCGCGGCCGCGCTGGTCGAATGCGACAGCCGGGGCGTGACCGGTTCGGATTTCGGGCTGTTCCGCTACGAGCGGCTCGCGCGGCCGGTCTATCCGCTCGACGACGTCGTCGCGTGGTCGTCGGGCACGCGTCGCACGGATTGACGGAATCGAACCGGGAGCGAGACGCCGGGTCGGCCCGCTTTCGGGCATCATCCGATGGCGCCGGCCCGTCGGGCAGCAGGGCCGGGCAATCCATTGCGTCCGCAACCGATCCGGAGAACCGACCGCCATGCATTCGAATCCTTTCCGCCTGCGCAGCGCGCGCCTGCTCGCCGCGCTGACCCTCGCCACGACCGCCGTTGCCGTGCATGCCGCCGACTGGATCGTGTCCGGCAACGACGGCAAGTACCAGCGCGTCGAGGGCCGCGACACCTATCTGCCTTCTCCGCCCGCCGACACGCTGACGTTGCTCGACGCCAGCACGTTCCCGCCGAAAGTCGCGCTGCAGGTCGACGTCGAGAACGGTATCCAGGGGCCGCCGCAGGCCGTCGCGATCACGCCCGACGCCAAGCTTGCGCTGGTCGGCGCGCCGACGCGCTATGACACGGCCGCGAAGCAGCTCGTATTCGATACGTTTCTACAAGTCGTGAATCTCGACGGCGCACCGCCCGCGATCACGCGCATCGAGCTCGGCACGCATCCGCAAGGGATCGCGATCGACCGCTCGGGCCGGCTCGCGCTCGCCGCCAATGTCGACGGCAGCGTGTCGATCCTGCGCATCGACGGCGCGCAGGTGACGCTCGACGGCAACCTGAAGATCGGCAAGAAGCGGCTGGCCGGGATCAGTTTCACGCATGACGGCAAGCATGCGCTCGTGTCGCTGCGCGACGAGCAGGGCATCGCGGTGCTGAACGTCGACGACGGCAAGGTGACCGACAGCGGCGCGCGCCTGAGCACGGGCGTCGCGCCCTACACGATCGACGTGTCGAGCGACGGCCGCTGGGCCGTCGTCAGCAACGTCGGGCTCGCCGGGCTGCCGGGTTACACCGGCACGCTCGCGGGCGACGCCGATTCGGTCGCGCTGATCGACGTGTCGCGCGTGCCGTTCCGCACGGTCCAGTACCTGACGGTGCCGTCGCTGCCGGAAGGCGTCGCGATCTCGCCGAACGGAAAATGGATCGCGGTGCAGGCGATGGACGGCTCGAACCTGACGGCCGACAACCCGGGCCGCCACAAGCGCGGCAAGGTGCTGCTGTTCGAGATCCGCGACGGGCAAGCCGTGAAGGTGAACGAGGTGCCGGGCGGCGAAGCCGCGCAGGGCATCGCGTTTACCGCCGACAGCCGGCACGTGATCGTGCAGTTCAACGTCGAACGGCAGCTTGCGCTGTATGCGGTCGACGGCGGCAAGTTGCGCGATACGGGCAAGCGGATCGCGTTGACGGGCGGGCCGTCTTCGTTGAGGACGTTGCCGCGCTGACGCGCGTCGCGGCGCTTGTTCGCGGCTCGTGGGTCAGCCGTGAGACGGTGGAATACATCATCGCGCGGCGCGACGAAGCGTCGTGGGCCGCGCAAGCCGGCGGCGCCGATCGCGACGAAACGTACGCGGGCCGTCCGGCCGCGCCCTTACGGACGCAGCAGATCGAATCCGCCGAATACCACGACACCGCTGAGCACGATCATCGCGACGGAGTGCTGGCCGAAGTAGAGAATCGCGGCGGCGAGCCACGTCGTGATGCAGAAGGCGCCGATGCGGGCCATCGTGTGTTCCTCGAATGTACGATGAATTGAATGCGTGCCACGCGCGGCGTTCGCCGCTCGAGCGGTGAGCAGGGCACGCACGCAGGCGAACGGAAAAGGCGACCCGGGAAGCCGCGATGGCGTCGTCGGCACATGCCGCATGCCGCGCGTCGACGGGCCGGGAGTCGAAGCCGGCTGCATCGCGCAAGCGGGCCCGAACGCGGCATCCGACGTGCGCATTCAGCCGGCGAAGCGGCGATTTTACCAGCGCTATCGTGCCGCCAATCTGGCCCTTTCGCGATCAATTGCGGTCATCGTCGGGCAATCCATCCGGCCCCGAGATTCAAGTTTCGTGTGACGAATGCCGTCAACGAACTGGAAGGCGATTTCCGCCCCGTCCCCTCGTTTACCGACCCACGGACCGATACGATGCAGATCGATTTCTCCACGACCGCGCGATCGCCGCTCGCGGACAGCGGCGCGACCGCGAACCCGCCCGTCGCGACGGCGTCCACCGGCGGCGCAACGGATGCCGCGAGCACGCCGGGTACGGCCCGCGCCACCGACACCACCACCGGCACGAAGGATTCGACCGGCGCCACCGGCGAAACGCTCGGCGCGGCGGGCGCGTCGGCGGAAGACCCGGCGGTCGCCCAGTTGAAGGCGCTGATCGAGCGGCTGCAGAAGCAGCTCGCGACAGTGGAGCGGCAGATGGCCACCGCGGCGCAGCGCGCGAAGGACGACCCGGCCGCGGCCGTCGAACAGCAGTCGCTGAGCGCGCAGGCCGGCGCAATCTCGGCCGCGCTCGCGACGGCGATCTCGCAACTCGCCGCGGCGCTCGAAAAATCCGGCGGCTCGCCGTCGGGCGGGCTGGTGTCGACGCGGGCCTGAGCGGCCACGGCCGCGGCCGCTCGGGCCGCGCGCATGACGATCGGCGATCGCCGTGCCGGTGGCGATCGTGCAGGGCGAGCACGACGAATTCATCCGGCTCCGGGATGCGGCGCAGCTCGCGCGCACGATCCCGGGCGTGCCGCTGACGATCCTGCCCGGCGTGAGCCATTTCGCGCCGCTGCAGCGGCCCGCGTTCAGACCATCGCGTTGTCGGCGCCGGGGATTTCGTGCGCCTTGATCTGCTTGCGCTGCAGCTTGTAGCGCAGCTTCCCGAGCATGCCGTCCTCGTGGCTGACGCGCGTGATGGTGCGCACGTACTCGTCGTCCGGCGCGATGGCCTGCGCACCCATGATCCAGCGCACGCTTTCGCGATAGTCGTACAGCGACTTGTCGTTGATGTCGGCGAGGAAGAACGACAACGATGCCATAGCGGTGGGATGGCCGGCTTCGGCATGGCGACGCAGTTCGTCGACGTAACGATGGCGCGACGCGTGATCGTCGATGTCGCCGATGAACATCAGCATGCAATCGAGGCCGTCCGTATGCCCCATCTCGTGCGCCTTGCGCGCGGCCTCGACGGCCTCGACCTGCATGCGCGCACGTTCGGCGCGGTCCGTGCTGGCCTGCCCGATGTGATGGTACGTGTAGCCGAGCTGGTACGCGGCCATGTTGCCGCCGGCTTCCATCGATTCGCGGAAGTAGTGGGCGGCGCGGTACGGATCGCGCTCGACATGCATGCCTTCCTTGTAGAAGCAGCCGAGCAGGTAATCGCACGAATCGCCGCCCGCCTCGTAGCCAAGCTTGCAGATGGCGAAGGCGTCGGCGGGGCGCCGGTTTTCATACTCCAGTGCGGTGGCGATCTGGTTCCATGCGAGCGAGCCGGGCTCGTTCAGGCGTGCGGCTTCGAGCCACGCATCGCCGCGCACGGGGTCCTGCGCGAAACCGAACGTGCCGATGCGGTGCCCGTAGCCGCGCAGGATCATCGCCGACGTGCACGCGCGCGCGTCCGATGCCCGTTCGATTGCGCGGGTCAGCCAGTCGCCGTCCGGATCGAGGCCGAGCGCGAGCCGCACACCCATCGCCATCGCGCGGTTGTCGTCGATCGGCTCGTTGCGTTCGGCTTCCCGCAGCCGTGCGTAGGCCTGTTCATACTCGCTGCGCTTGAAATGGCTGTAGGCGAGCCAGTGCAGCGTCTCCCAGCGGTGATACGGATGCAGCGCGGCCTTCGCGCGTGCGAGCGTCGCGGCGATCGCGTGGCGCGCATCGTCGTCGTCGTCGTTCGCATCGAGCGTGTTGCCGGCGTAGTCGTCGCGCCAGATCTCGTGCAGCAGCCGGTCCTTCTCGACCGCATCGAGGTGCGCGCACGCGTCGGACCCGACGAAGGCGCGGATGTGCTCGTGCGAGCCGCCCCAGCGCGGCTGCATGTACCAGATGAACGTGCGCATCGACAAGAACTGTTTCGGGTGGATGTGCAGCGTCGCTTCCATCCAGTACCACTTCTCCTTGCGCAGCTTCCTGCCCTGGACCGGGCCGGGCAGCGCGTCCGGAAATTCCGCCGGGCAGGCGACCGGCAGGTCGGGGTTCAGTCCCGAACGCGCGAACATGTGCTGCAGTTCGGTGCGCGTGGTTTCGTCTTCGGTACCGACGTTCAGATGCAGTTCGGTGACGGGCCAGCGGCGCTCGCGCACGAGCCGCGCGAGCCATTCGGGTTCGCCGAACGACGACACGCTCGTGAAGATCGCCATCGGCGCGCTCCACATCGTCGGCGCGAGCACCAGCGCGCGCAGCGCGGCGACGAGCGTCAGCGTCGCGCACGCATGCGCGCCGATCCAGCCGGCTTCGGTCACCGTTTCGGCCCAGCCGCTGCCGCGGCACTCGTAGGCCCAGTGATGCCAGTAATGCGCTTCGCACAGCCAGGCGTGCGCGGAGCGCGGGTTCGCCGCCTGCCATGCGCGCAGGCGCGCGAGGCCTTCGGCGCCGGCGTCGATGCACGGCTGCACGTCGGCCGGCAGCGCGCCGACGTATTGCGCTTCGGCGCTGCGATCGGCGAAGCTGGCGGCGAGCGCGGCATCGAGTCGCGCGTCGAGTGCGGCATAGTCGCCTGCGCGCAGCAGCGCGTCGACGTCGCAAATGAACCAGCGGGATTTCGCGGGCGGAATCGGGTCGGCGGAAGCGGGGGACATGTCGGTATCGGCGGTCATGACGAAACGGGTTGGGGATCGAAGATGCGGTAGCGCTTCCACGGCAGCGAAAGCCAGTTTCCGGACGGATTGCGCAGGTACTCGCGCACTTCCTGCGTCGCGCGCGACGACGCGGGGCCGTCCTGTCCGCTGCCGCGCAGCCACTGCTGGCGCGCTCGCGCATACGCGAGCCCGAAGTCTTCCCAGCTGTCGAAGCTGTCCTGCGCGCGCTGTGCGTTGAGCAGCAGCACGACCCAGGCATGCTGCTCCGACGCCCAGCCGAGCAGCGCGATGCAGCGCACGAGAAACGCGGTGCGCGCGCAATCGAACGCGAGTGCGTCGCGCACGCGCCCGACGGCGGCGAGCTGTTCGTAGAAGCCGTCGTGCGAGCGGCCGACGCCGCGGATCCAGCCCGCGAGGATCGCCGGTACGCGCTGCACGATCTGCCACTCGGGCAGATCGGCCGGCAGGTCGAGTTCGCGCCGTAACTGGCGCGCGAGCTGTTCGCGCTGCGAGTCGGGCAACGCATAGACGAGGTCGTCGCAATCGCAGCGCAGCCCGTTGCGGATCAGCAGGATGTCGGCCAGCGCGAGCGACCAGCGGCGGCGGTTCGGCGGCGCCTGCTCGGCCCGCGCATGCGCGAGCCTGACGGCCGCGGTTTGCCGCACCGGCACCGCGCTGTCGGCGCCCGCGGCCTGGTCGGCGTCGACTTCGCGAACCATCCGCGCGGCGATGCGGAACGAACGCCACACGTACCACACGAGCCACAGCACGGCCGCGCCAAGCAGCAGTTTCAGCATGACGGGCTTCCCTCCGCCGGCACGGGGAACGCGAACGCCACGCACAGCGCGGGATCGATCGCGATGCCTTCTATCTCGAATGCGGCCGCGGCCGGCGGTGCGTCGGCTTCGCGCGTGGCCGGCAACGCGTGGCGCGCGGCCGCCGCGACGGCCGGATCGATCTGCCGCAACTGGCCGAGCGCATAGGGTGCGTTGCGCAGCAGCAGCCATTGCAGCACGGCCGGCGGCTGCTCGAAATGCTCGATCAGGTGGAAGTTCGCGCTCATCACGCTCAGCAGATGGTCGGGCGAGCGCACGTCGGTGACGAAGGTCCAGGCGCCGGTGGTCGCGCCCGGCGCATCCGGCTCGAACACGAGGCCCATGCCCTCGCAATCGGGATGACGCTCGCCGCGCGGCGCGAGCGTGCGCAGGAACTGCCGGACGTCGTCGGCATAGCGGCGCACCGGATGGCGATTCTGCTTGCCCTTGATCTGGTCGATGCGCAGGCCCTCGCTGCTCGCCTGCAGGCTGATCGTCACGTGCGGCTGGTTGCCCGCGCCGCGCAGCGTGAACAGACGCAGCCGGCCGTCCCGCGCGGCTTGCGCGTACTGCTCGCCGTAGCCGCCGCGCAGCCGGCGGCGATCCGCGAACTGGCCGAGGCAGTGCTGCATGTAGTACGACTCGTAGGCGAGTTCCTCGCGCAGCGCGGCGTGATCGCCGATGAATTCGAACACGATCCCGTTCGGCGTGCGCAGCACCTCGCGCAACGCGAGGCCGCTGCTCGGCACCCAGCCTTTGTCGCGGCGCGCCTGCATGCGCTGGTGCTCGCGCTCCCACATGTCGAGCGCCATCGCGCAGGTGATGCGTTGCAGTTTCTGCGCGAGGCGCGTGCCGGCACGCGAGCGCAGGAATTCGACCAGCACGCGCTCGCGATCGATCAGCAGCATGTGCTCGGGATCGATGAAGTAGAGCGGCGCCGGCCGGGCGGCGGGCGGCAGCGTCGCGTCGGCCGGTGGGCCGGATACTGGGCCGGATGCCGGGGATGCCGGGGATGCCGGGGATGTCGCTGACGCCACGGCCCCCGATTGCGCGCGGAACCGGCGCACGAGCCATTCGGGCGCCGGCCGGTCGGCGCCGGCGAGCGCGCGGTAATCGGCGAGCGAAACGAGCGGCTGCGCCTGCTCGAACGCACCGACGACCCAGCGGAAGAAATGGTTGCCGAGCCACGCGCGGATCTCGGCCGGATCGCCGCGCTCGGTGCTGCGGCGAGCGATGGCCGCCTTGATGTCGGGCGCATTGACGACGTCGCGCGGCCGATAGGCCGACGCGGCCACGGTTTCGGTCACGGGCTCACTCTCCGGTCGGGCAGGGCGTGCGCGGGCGGGGCGCGCGGAACCCTGGCGGTTCTTTTGGCTCAAGGGCGAAACGGCGGACGTGCGCGCAAAACGCGCTGGCGTCGCGTATTCCGGTTCAGGTCGGTCGACGCGTGACGATCACGTGACCGAACGGGAGCCGATGACGCGGGAGCGGGCGATCGGGAAAGGGCGATTCATTGTTTCTCTCAGGTCGAATTTTATTTTTTGCTGCCGCGAGTCTACTTCGATCCGTGCGGATGAAGCAATCGCGAGGCTCGCCGGCGCCCGTGGATCTGACAAGTCTTATCTCTTTTTCGTCGATTTTCGATGCGGCGCCATTCGGCCGCCGGATTCGATACTGTTAAAACCGACAGGTTTTCCCGGAAAACCGGCGGGCGGCCCCTGCGATGGCGGCGTCGTCGTCCGGTATGCCGCGTACCTCATAAGTTTTTCTTTCGGCTCGCGCAACATATCGTCGATTGTTGGCGGCCTGGCGGTAGCGGATAGTCGCGCTTCGACAGGCCGGTCGCCGCCCTTTTCGCGTTGCACGGCCGGCTCTGTTGTCCATGCAACCATCTGAAATCGAAGGAACCGCACCCATGCGATTCAATGCGACACGCTTCGCCGCGACGCTGTTCGTCGCCGCATGCGCGACCGCGATGGCCGGCCGCGCGGCCGCCGTCACGCCGGACGCACTCCACGACACCGTCACGCGACAGATCGCGCCGCTGATGAAGCAGTACGCGATTCCCGGCATGGCGATCGGCATCGTCGCCGACGGCAAGCCGTACGTGTTCGACTACGGCGTGATGTCGAAGCAAACCGGCAAGCCCGTCACCGGCGACACGCTGTTCGAGATCGGCTCGGTCAGCAAGACGCTGACCGCGACGCTCGCCGCCGACGCGCAGGAAGGCGGCGAGCTGTCGCTCGCGGACCCGGCGGCCAAGTACCTGCCGGCGGTGCAGGGCAAGCCGTTCGGCGTCGTCACGCTGCTCGATCTCGGCACGCATACGCCGGGCGGGATGCCGCTGCAGGTGCCGGACAGCATCCGCGACGACGCGGCCCTGATCCGCTACCTGCAGGCGTGGCGGCCCACGTACGCGCCGGGCACGACCCGCACGTACTCGAACGTCGCGATCGGGATGCTCGGGTGGCTCACCGCGAAGGCGATGCACAAGGATTTCGCGGTGCTGATGGAGCAGCGGCTGTTCCCCGCGCTCGGCATGACGCACACGTACATCGACGTGCCCGCCGCGCGCGAGGCCGACTACGCACAGGGCTATACGCAGGACGGCAAGCCGATCCGGATGACGGGCGGCATGCTGTGGCAGCCGGCCTACGGCGTGCGGACCACGGCGGCCGATCTGCTGCGCTTCGTGCAGGCGAACATGGGGCTGGTCGATACGGCGCCGCGGCTGAAGCGCGCGCTGGAGCGCACGCAAACCGGCTATTTCCGCGCGGGGCCGCTGACGCAGGACCTGATCTGGGAACAGTATCCGTATCCGGTCGCGCTGCCGACGCTGCTCGAAGGCAACGCGCCGAAGATGCTGTTCGATGCGACGCCGGCGAGCGCGATTCAGCCGCCGCTCGCGCCGAGCGCGGACACGTGGATCAACAAGACGGGTTCGACCAACGGCTTCAGCACGTATGTCGCGTTCGTCCCCGCGAAGCGGATCGCGATCGTGATGCTCGCGAATCGCAGTTTTCCGATCGACGCACGCGTGAAGACCGCGTACCGGATTCTCGCAGCGCTTGGCGACGGGCGGTAGCGTCGTGTCGTCCGCCGATCGGGAAATGC
The DNA here is from genome assembly GCF_902833145.1 of Burkholderia sp. BCC0506. Taxonomy (GTDB): domain Bacteria; phylum Pseudomonadota; class Gammaproteobacteria; order Burkholderiales; family Burkholderiaceae; genus Burkholderia. The sequence goes on from NZ_CADFEN010000001.1 coordinate 161,997, forward strand.
CGATGGGCCCGTCGGGCGCAAAACCGTTTTGACATGCATCCGCCGCCGGACGGCAATCTCGCCGGGTTGCTCGTCGACGAAACCGTCGAGTTCCGTCAGTCGGTTCATACGGTCTACTACCGAAACGCACGATCGTCGTCGCGCGTCTCCGGCTTTCTGGACGACCATTTCAAGCCTGACGACGCAACGCGTCGATGCAGTCGTGTAGCCGATGGCGTTCGCCACGCGCGCGGCCCGAATGCCTGGTCAGGCGATTCGGGCCCGCCATGCGAGGGACGGACGAGCGGTTGCGCGTATCGAAAGGCGTGCTCTCTTGCGCGTCGATGCGACTCAATGTCCGCGATAGATCGAGTCGCGGCCGTTGATCATCGTCGCGCGGCCGGATTCGCTGGTGGTGCGGGCTGCGCTGCCGTAACCGGTTTTGTCGGAGGACGGTGAGGCGTTCGGCGCTGCCTGCGCGACGGCGTTTTCACGCACGCGCTGTTCGGCGGCGAGGATCGCGGCCGGATACTGGTTGTGATCGAGCGCCGGCGTGTAGCCGACGGCCGCGAGGCGGGCCATCTCGGCTTTCACTTCGGCACGGGTCAGTTGATGGTCGGCCGGTTGCGCGAACGACAGCGCCGGTGCGGAAAGGATCAGCGCGGCAAGGGTGGAAGAAACGAGCGTTTTCATCGTGGGTACCTGTCTGGTTGAGTGAGCCGCAACCGACGTCGACCGCGTCGATGTCGTTGCGCGTGCAGCCAATATAGGGATGGCGGCGCGCAGGAAAAACGGCTGCCGGCCCAAATGATTTTTGACATGGAGTCACGAATTGAACGTGGATTCGCTCGAAAGCCTTGCCGGTCGGGCGTCCTGCCGGAACAGGGAGGAGGGGCGGGACATCGGTACAGGCCGAAAAAAGGCCATTCAGACCTCCCGGGACTCAACTGTGTCGAATTCCGTCTTGGACAGACTTAACCTGCGTCCCTAGACTGAACTCGCTTTCCCTCATTCCCTGGAGAAAACCATGAGTCTCAAAGACACGTTGCCCGGCCACAAGATCCTCGGTTTCGGTACGGCCCCGCTCGGCAACATGTTCCGCAACATCCCCGACGCGGAAGCCGCGGCCACCGTCGAAGCCGCGTGGCAACACGGCATCCGCTATTTCGATGCGGCCCCGTTCTACGGTGCCGGCCTGGCCGAAATCCGCCTCGGCGACGCGCTCGCGAACCATCCGCGTGACGAATACGTGCTGAGCACGAAGGTCGGCCGCGTGATCCTCGACGAAATCGAAGACGTGTCGGCGCGCGATCTCGGCGAAAAGGGCGGCCTGTTCGAACACGGCCGGCCGAACCGCATCGTCAACGACTACTCGGCCGACGCGACGCTGCGCTCGATCGAGGACAGCCTGAAGCGTCTGCGCACCGACCGCCTCGATATCGTGTGGGTGCACGACATCGCGCAGGACTTCTACGGCGACGAATGGCTCGCGCAATTCGAAGTGGCGCGCAAGGGCGCATTCCGCGTGCTGAGCAAGCTGCGCGAGGAAGGCGTGATCAAGGCGTGGGGCCTCGGCGTGAACCGCGTCGAACCGATCGAACTGGTGCTCGACCTCGCGGAGCCGCAACCGGACGGCATGCTGCTGGCCGGCCGCTACACGCTGCTCGATCACGAGCGCGCGCTGCAACGCGTGATGCCGGCGGCGGCCGCGCAGAACGTGGGGATCGTCGTCGGCGGCCCGTACAGCTCGGGCGTGCTCGCGGGCGGCACGCACTTCGAATACCAGAAGGCGTCGCCGGACATCCTCGCGAAGGTCGACCGGATCAAGGCGATCGCCACGCGCTACGACGTGCCGATCAAGGCCGCCGCGCTGCAGTTCTCGATGTCGCATCCGGCGACCGTCGCGGTGATCCCGGGCGCGAGCCGTCCGGAGCGGATCGCGGAAGACCAGGCCGCGCTGAACGTGGCGATTCCGGCCGACTTCTGGCGCGAGATGCGCGAACAAGGTCTGATCGCGGCCGATGCGCCGCTGCCGGCCGGTCGTTGATCTTCGAAGGTGATGACATGGCACAGGCCAATGCAGGTATCGAGATCGCGGCTTCGGCCGACACGGTCTGGCAACTGATCGGCGGCTTCGGGTCGCTGCCCGACTGGCTGTCGTACATTCCGGCCAGCGAGCTGAGCGAAGGCGGGCGCGTGCGGCGTCTCGCGAATCCGGCGGGCGACGCGATCGTCGAGCGGCTGGTCGCGTTCGACGAAGCGGAGCGCAGCTATACGTACGCGATCCTCGAGGCACCGTTCCCGGTCGTGAACTATCGCTCGACGCTGCGCGTGCGCGAGAACGGCCCGAACGCGTCGACCGTCGAGTGGTCGGGCACGTTCACGCCGCACGGCGCGAGCGACGACGAAACCGTCAGGCTGTTCCGCGGGATCTACGAAGACGGCCTCGCGGAACTGGCGAAGCGCTTCGCGGCGGCTTGACGGCAGCACGTCGCATCGTGCGATGCGAGCCGGATCGTCCGGCGCCTGCCGCGCCTTCGTCCTGGGTCTCGACCTGCGGCGAAGGCGCGGGCGCATCGATGGCGCGCCGCGCGTTCACGGCTTCATTTCCCGACCGCCGCCGCGACGTCCTCGCCGGTCAGGATCTCGCGGAAGATCCCGACCAGCGGCCGCAGGTTGACCTTGTGCCATGCGGCCCACAGCGGCGTGCGGTAGCTGAACCACGGCAGCTCGCGCAACACGACGCCTTCCGGCACCTGGTGCCGCAGGCTCTGCTGGATCATCGTCACGCCGAGCCCCGCGGCGACGAGGCCGAGCGCGGCGAGCGGCTCGGTCGCCTCCACCGAAATGTCCGGCGAAAAGCCGGCCTTCGCGCAGGCCGCGACGAACGCGCCGTGACGCGGCGCGCTGTCCTGCTGCGTGACGCCGATCCACGCCTGCGCGGCGAGATCGTCGGCGACGAGCTTCTTTTTCTTCGCGAGCGGATGCCCGTCGGGCATCGCGAGCAGCATCGGATCGTCCAGCACCTTCGTCGAATCGAGTTCGGGATCGTCGGGCGCCGGCGGCTCGGTGACGAGCGCGATGTCGAGGCTGCGCTCGCGCAAGCCTTCGAGCTGCGCGGCCGATTGATAGTTATACAAAGCGATATGAACGGACGGGCGCTCGGCGCGCAATGTTTTCAGCGCGCGCGGCAGGACGCCCGAGTGCGTCGCCGTTTCGAGGTAGCCGATGCACAGGCCGCCTTCGTCGCCGCGACCGAGCCGGCGCGCGAGCGATTCGAGCCGGTTCGCGTGGCGCAGGAACGCGTGCGTTTCGCTGAGGAACGTGCGCCCGTCACGCGTCAGGCGAATGCGCTGCTGGCTGCGTTCGAACAGCGTGAGGCCGAGCTTTTCCTCGAGCTGGGCGATCTGGCGGCTGAGCGGCGATTGCGAGATGTGCAGGCGTTCGGCGGCGCGGCCGACGTGTTCCTCTTCCGCGACCGCGATGAAGTACTGAAGCTGGCGGATGTCGAGCATGTCAGACCTTACGGGACTCAAGTTGCAAAGATTATGTCCCAAATGGACTTATTCATGCAACCGGGACCGGATCCAGCTGCCTGCCACGACGCGGCGCGCACGAGCTTCACGAGCGGGGTCTGGCCCGCCCGCGGCGTCAGTTCCCGTACATGTCGAAATCGAAATACTTCGACTGGATCGCGTGGTACGTGCCGTCGCTGCGAATCTGCGCGATGGCGCGGTTCAGCGCGTCGCGCAGGTCGGTGTCGGCCTTGCGCACGCCGGCCGCGTCGCCGTTGCCCATGATCTTCGCGTCGTACACCACGCCGCCCGCGAACGAGAAGCCCTTGCCGCGCGGTGTCGCCAGGAACCCGAGCTGGCCCTGCACGGCATCCATCAGCACGGCGTCGACGCGGCCGGTGACGAGATCCGCGTACGCCTGGTCGTAGCTCGGATACGGCACGACCTCGACCTTCGCGGCCGCCCACTTCTCGCGCGCATAGGTTTCCTGGACGGTGCCCTGTTCGACCGCGACGCGCTTGCCGGCGAGCTTCGCCGCGTCCGGCAGCAGCCCCGATCCGGTGCGCGCGATCAGCCGCGTCTGGTTGCGGTACAGGCGATCGGTGAAGTCGATCTGCTGGCGCCGCTGTTCGGTCGCGGCCATCGACGACAGGATCACGTCGAACTTGCGCGCCTGCAGCCCGGGGATCAGCCCGTCGAAACTGCTCGACACCCACACGCATTTCGCATTCAGCTTCGCGCACAGCGCGTTGCCGAGATCGATGTCGAAGCCTTTCACGCTGCCGTCGGTCGCGGTCGATTCGAACGGCGGGTAGGTCGGGTCGACGCCGATGCGGATGGTCGTCCATTCCTTCGCCGACGCCAGCGACGCGAAGGCCATCGCGGCGGCGGAAAGGAGAATCGTGATGCGCGTCTTCATGGTCAGGCTCCGTTCGTGTGGGGAAGAGTGGGCATGCGCGTCAGCTCGGGAATTCGCCGCGCTCGAAATCGTTCGACAGCTCGAGGGCGTCGGCCATCTCGCCGACGGTGACCGGCTTGATCGGCGCGCGGATCCGGTAGTGACCGACGTCGCCGACGCCGCGCTGCTGCACGTCGGCGATCAGTTCGCCGACCGTCGTGCCGCACCAGCGTCCCTGGCACGGGCCCATCCCGCAGCGCGTGAACGCCTTCATCTGGTTCGGCCCTTGGCAGCCGAGCGCCGCGAGCGTGCGGATCTCGCCGGCCGTGACTTCCTCGCAGCGGCACACGATCGTGTCGCCATCGGGGCGGCGCAGCGCGGCGGGCGGCGTGTACAGCGCGTCGAGCAGCGGGCGTACCGCGAGATGGCGGTGCAGCGCGCGCAGCAGCGGGCGTTCGCGCGCGGCCTGCCGTTGCGCGTCGAGCGCGCCGAGTTGCGCGGCGATGTCGAGCGCCGATATTTCGCCGGCGAGTGCCGCCGCCTGCGCGCCGCCGATGCCCGCGCCGTCGCCGGCGATCCACACGTGCGGCACGCTGCTGCGGCCGCGCGCGTCGCGCTGCGGACGCCAGCAGGCCGACGATTCGTCCCATTCGTGTGCGCAGCCCATCGAGCGCGCGAGCTGCGTCGACGGAATGACGCCCTGGTGGAGCAGCACGAGCGACGTGTCGAGCGTGTGCACGATGCCCTCTTCGTCGCGAAAGCGGATGCGTTCGGCGCGCGTGCCGCCGTCGATGCCGATATCGGTCGCGCCGCGATAGACGGGCACGCCGGCGTGGCGTACCGCGCGCAGCATGCGCCAGCCTTTGAGCAGATAGTCGGCGCCGCGCAGCGCCGGCAGCGCATGCGCAAGCGCACGCCGCCACGCATCGCGCGGTGTGGTATCGACCAGCGCGCGCACGCGCCGGCCGGCATGCAGCAATTGCGCGGCGAACAGCCACAGCAGCGGGCCGCTCCCCGCGAGCACGGCGTCGGCGGACGGCGCGAGGCCCGACGCTTTCAGCAGCGTCTGCGCGGCGCCGACGCCCATCACGCCGGGCAACGTCCAGCCGCGCACCGGCCACGGCCGCTCCTGCGCGCCGGTCGCGATCAGCACCGCGCGCGCGCCGATTTCGAGCGTGCCGCGCGACGGGCCGCCTTGCGTGAGCATCGCGACAGGCGCCGGCTCGAACGCGACCTGCCACACGACGCTGCGCGGCAGGTAGTGCGCGCCGCTGGCGAGCAGGCCGTCGACGAGCGGGCGGCCGGCCGTGTAGTCGGCACCGAGCCATTGCGCGAGCGGCGCCGGCGCATCGGCCACGTTGCGGTAGATCTGGCCGCCGGGCGCGCGGCCTTCGTCGGCGACGACGACCGACAGGCCGGCCGCGCGCGCGGCGATGGCCGCCGCCATGCCGGCCGGCCCGGCGCCGACGATCAGCAGGTCGCACTGGCGGCGCGTCATGCGAGCCTCGCGTTGCCGTGCATCGAGCGCACCTGCATGCCGTCGGCGACGGGCATCATGCAGCCTTGCAGGTTCGGCACGCCGTCGATTTCGACGAGACAGTCGAAGCACACGCCCATCATGCAGAACGGGCCGCGCGGCGCGCCGCTCACCGCGCTCGTGCGGCAGGCGGCCGAACCGGCGGCGAGCATCGCGGCCGCGACGCTGTAGTGCGCGGGCACGTCGTGCGGCGTGCCGTCGATATGGAGACGCACGCGTTCGGGCGTCGCGGCGGCGGGAATGACGGATTCAAACATGCCGGGCTTCCGTGGGCGCGGCGAAGCGCGCGGTGGTAAAGGCGGACAGGTCGGCCGGCGGGGCGCCGCCGGCGATCCACGGCGCGACGAGATCCGCGTGGGCCGCCGCGAGCGTCACGCCGCTGTGGCAGATCGCGATGAACGCGCCGGGATACGTGGCCGACGCCTCGTAGACGGGCAGGCCGTCGGGCGTCATGATGCGCAGCGCACCCCACGCCCGCACGATGCGCGCCTGCGCGAGGGCCGGGAACGCCGTGCGGGCGCGGCGCGCGATGTCGACCATCGCCGGGCGCGTCTGGCCGTCGTCGAAGCCGACGTCTTCGGCCGAGTCGCCGAGCAGCACCGAGCCCTCCGGCGTCTGCCGGACGACGAGCGTCGGATAGTCGAGAAACGGCGCGAGGCGCTCGGTGACCATGATCTGGCCGCGCAACGGCGAGATCGGGGCGCGCAGGTCGACCATCGGCGCGAGCCGCGCGTTGTCGAGGCCGGCCGCGAGCACCACGCGGCCGGCTTCAAGCCGCGCATGGCGCGTGTCGATCTCGAAGCGCCCGGCGCGCGGACGAATCTCGGCGACTTCGCTGCGCGGCAGATAGACGCCGCCGCACTGCTGGAATGCCTGCAACATTGCGCGCAGTGTGGTGAGCGGATTCGCGTGGCCGTCGTTCGGCGACCACAGCGCGCCGGCCAGCAACGGCGACGCCGCGGGAACGAGACGGCGCAGCGCCGCCGGATCGAGTACCTCGTACGACAGCGCGGCATCCTGCCGGCGCAGCGATTCGAGCAGGTCGGCCGCGCCGTCGAGTTCCGCGCGATGCTCGAACAGCTCGATGCCGCCCGGGCGTTCGAACGCGCAGTTCACGCCCGTGTCGCGCTGCAACTGCGCGGCGAACGCATGCCAGCGCTCGGACGATTCGCGTGACCAGCGCGCATACGGCAGGCAGCGGCCACCCTTGCCCTGCACCCACACGAGCCCGAAATTGCCGCGCGCCGCGCGAAACGCGATGTCGTCGCCGTCGCACACCGCGACGCGCTGGCCGAGACGCGCGATGCCCCACGCGATGGCCATGCCGACGAGCCCGCCGCCGGCCACGACGACGTCGAAGCGGCGCGCGGTCATGCGCGGCTCCGGTGTCGCGGGCGAGGCGGTTGCGTGTTATATCCCATGGCGGCGCGGTTCCTTGCTTTCGGTAAGTTGCGAAACCGATGTTCGGACAGGCAAAATGGGCTGTCCAATACAGCTTGATCAACGATCCATAATCCAGTGTTATGACCACGCCCTCGCTCAGGATTCGCCAGATCGAAGCGTTTCGCGCGGTGATGCAGCGCCATACCGTCACGCGCGCGGCGCGCGAGCTCCATATCTCGCAGCCGGCCGTGAGCCGGCTGATCGCCGATCTCGAGGAGCGGGTCGGCTTCGTGCTGTTCGAGCGGCAGCAGGGGCGCTTCACGCCGACCGCGCAGGCGCGCGTGCTGTACGAGGAGGTCGAACGCGCGTTCGTCGGCCTCGATCGCGTCGCGCAGGCCGCCGAACAGATTCGCGCGATGCGTCGCGGCACGCTGCGCGTGGCCGGCTCGCCGGCCGTCGCGCTCGACCTGCTGCCGGAGCTCGTCACGCGCTTCTCGCACGCGCACCCGGGCGTCGACATCACGCTGCTCGCGCACAGTGCGTCGACCGTCGTCGACAAGGTCGCGTCGGGGCAATGCGATGTCGGGCTGATCGCCGAGCCCGTCCCGCATCCGGCCGTGCGCGGCGAACGGCTCGCGGAGGCGGCGATGCGCTGCATCGTGCCGCGCGGGCATCGGCTCGCGCGCAAGCGCGTCGTGCAGCCGGCCGACCTGCGCGACGAATCGTTCATCTCGTTTCCGCCGAGTTTCGAGGCACGCAGCGCGATCGATCGCGTGTTCGTCGAAGCCGGCGTGTCGCGCGTGCTGTCGATCGAGGCGCAGCTGTCGCGGACGATCGTCGCGTTCGTCGCGAACGGCGCAGGCGTCGCGCTGATCGACCCGGTGACGGCCGCGTATGCGGACCGGCGCGTGGCCGTCAAGCCGTTCGAGCCGGCCGTGCCCGATCACTTCTATCTGGTGACGTCCGCGTCGCAGCCGCTGTCGATGATCGGCGATGCGTTCTGCGCGGCGTTGCGCGATGCGTTCGCGCGGATGCGGGAGAAAGAGGCCGAGTGAGTCGGCGCGGGAAGGAAATCCGTCATGGCCGCGCCGGGCGCCGTCGGGCACCGCGGCGCGTGGTCGTTCAGGCGACAGCCGTGTCGGCTGCGTCGACGGCTGCGGGCGCCGCCGCGGCAGCGCCCGCCAGCCGCCTATAGCGCGCGAGCGCCCACAGCGGGAAGTACGCGGTATAGCCGTGATACTTCAGGTAGAAGATGCGCGGAAAGCCCGGCGCATTGTGCGAGCGGTGCCACCAGAAGCCGTCTTCCTGCTGCACCGACTGCAGATACGCGATGCCGCGCTTCACCGAATCGGATTCGCAGTCGCCGAACGCCATCTGCGCGAGCAGCGCCCACGCGGTGCAGTTCGACGTGCTCTCGCCGCCATTCGTGCCGGCCAGCTTCGGGTCGAGGTAGCTGTCGTTCGTCTCGCCCCAGCCGCCGTCGGCATGCTGCCGGGCCCGCAGCCACGCGATCGCGCGTGCGATATAGGGCTGCGACTTGTCCTCGCCGGCGAGCGCGAGGCCGGCCAGCACGCTCCATGTGCCATAGAGGTAATTCGTGCCCCAGCGGCCCCACCAGCTGCCGTCGGGCTGCTGCGTGCGCTTCACGTACTCGATGCAGCGCGCGAGCGACGCGCGTTCTTCCGCGCGCTTCGTCACGCCGAAGCACAGCAGCACGCGGCCCGATACGTCCTCGGTCGGCGGATCGAGCAGCGCGCCGTGATCGGCGAACGGAATCGCGTTCAGGTACATGCGGTCGCAGTCGGCGTCGAATGCCGCGAAGCCGCCGTTGCGCGATTGCAGCCCGCGCATCCAGTCGAGCGCGCGCGCGACGCGCGGCGCATACGGGTGCGTGCCGTCCGTGTGGCGATGCGTGCGGCCGCGGCGATCGAGCATCGCGGTGACGACCGCCGTGTCGTCGATGTCCGGGTAGTACGGGTTCGCGTACTGGAACGCCCATCCGCCCGGCTCGACGTCGGCCGGGACGTTCTCGATCCAGTCGCCGCGCAGGTCGTTCACCTGCCGCCCGGCCAGCCAGTCGTACGCACGTGCGATGCGTGCATCGAGTTCGCGCAGCGCGCCGGCCGGCTCGCCGGTGTCCGGCGCCGCGACGCCGCGCGCCTGTTCGAGCGCCATCGTGCTCCACGCGGTGTCCCACACCGGCGACAGGCACGGCTGGCAATACATGCTGCCGTCCGGGCGCGTGACCAGCAGCTTGTCCAGCGCGTTTTCGCAATCGCGTCGCAGCGGATGGTCGTCCGGCTAGCCGAGCACCTGCATCATCTGGTAGCTGTACACGATCGGCGGGAAGATGCCGCCGAGCCCGTCCTCGCCGTTCATCCGCTCCGCGCACCAGGTTTCCGCATGCCGGATCGCGCGCTGCCGCAGGCGCTTCGGCATCAGCGGCTCGATATGGCGCACCGTGCGGTCGAGCGCGAGGAACAGGCGGCGCATGCCGCGCGCGGGCGGGAAGTACCGGCGTTCTGCTTCCGGCGGCGTGACGAACAGCTCGCGGATCGAGACGTTGCGCGGATTGCGCGCACGCGCCTTCAGCGAGCACAGCACCAGCAGCGGCACCATCGTCGTACGCGCCCAGTACGCGACCTTGTACATCGAGATCGGCACCCACTTCGGGAACAGCACGAATTCGACCGGCATGAACGGCGCCGCGCGCCACGGCACCTGGCCGAACGTCGCGAGCAGGATGCGCGTGAACACGTTCGCGCGCGCCGCGCCGCCGAGCCTCAGGATCGCGTCGCGTGCGCGGACCATGTGAGGCGCCTGTTCGCTGTCGCCGGCCGCCTTCAGCGCGAAGTATGCCTTCACGCTGCACGACACGTCCGGCGCGCCGTCGACGTACAGGTCCCACGCGCCGTGCGTGTCGAGCCGCTGGTTCGCGCGCAGGTAGCGCGCCATCTTCTCCTGGCGCACGTCGTCGATCTTGTCCATGAAATGCATCATCAGGATGTATTCCGCGGTGATCGTCGCGTCGGATTCGAGCTCGAAACACCAACTGCCGTCGGGCTGCTGAAGACGCACGAGTGCGTCGCGTCCACGGGCGATCGCAGTGTCGAGCGCGGACCAGGGAGAGGGGGCCGTTTTGTTCATGCGGCGGATCATACCATCCAGCCGGAATGTTTATATCGAGACGCGCGGGTGCTACCATCCGCACCATGAAAAAACGCCTCGAACCCGCGCCGCGCGACGTGTCCGCGCCCGTCGAAACGGCTGGCACGCCCGGTGTACGGGCACCGGAAGGATCATCGGCACCGGCTGCCGCCGTGGCCGGCGTGCGGCGAAAAAAAGCGCCGGACCAGGTGCGCGCGCAATTGCTGGCGGCGGCGTCGGAGATCGCGACGCATCACGGCGTGGCCGCGTTGACGCTCGATGCGGTGGCCGAACGGGCCGGCGTGACGAAAGGCGCGCTGCAATATCACTTCGCGAACAAGCAGGGGCTGCTGGATGCGCTGTTCGGACAGGCGACCGAGCGGTTCGGCGCGCAGATGGCCGCGCGGATCGCGGCGGATTCCGGCGGCGACGGCGCGGCGGCGCGCGCGTATCTGCATGCGGTGCTCGATACGGCCCATCCGGCCGCGAGTATCGAGGTGCTGCGCGTGCTGGTCGCGTCGATGATCACCGAGCAGGACACGCGCGCGCGATGGTCGGTGCCGATGCGCGAGTGGACGCGGCCCGACCCGGTGCCGCTCGGGCAGGCCGCGACGCTGATGATCTGCCGGCTCGCGGCCGACGGGTTGTGGATTTCGGAACTGCTCGACAGCGTCGAGGTATCGGCCGAATTGCGCGCGGAGATCGTCCGGCAGCTCGATGCGATGACCAAGGGCGTGTTTCCGAAGTGATGCGCGGCACGGGATCGATGTCGTCAGGCGAGAATTGGTCGCACGAGGGTGGGGTTCGACGTGCCACGCGTATCGAGGTCGTGATGGCCGATCACGTTTGCCCGGGACTCAACTCCGTTCCGTTCGATCCCGCGGCAGCGCCTGCATGGGGCATGGCCTTTCGGACGCTGCCGGCTGTTACCCACGGGCGTGACCGCTCATCCTTGCCGCGGGTTGCGTTGATACCCGGCCCTGAGCGCGTCGACCACGAGCTCCACCGCCCGCGACGATTTGCGCCGGCTCGGGTAATAGACGTGATGCCCGACGAACGTCGGGAACCAGTCCTCCAGCACCCAGCCGAGCCGGCCGGCTTCGACGTGATGCGCGACCAGATCCTTCGGCACATACGCGAGCCCGAAGCCGGCGAGTGCCGCGTCGACCATCTGATAGACGTTGTTGAACGTCAACTGCCCTTCGACGCGAACCTGCAACTCGCGGCGTCCCTTGCTCAACTCCCACGATAGCAGCGCGTTTCTGGTCGGCAACCGCAGATTGATGCAGTTGTGTTGTGTCAGGTCCTGCGGCGTTTTCGTCGCGGGCCGGGACGCGAGGTAATCGGGAGAACCGATGATCGACATCGTCATGTCCGGCGCGATACGCTGCGCGATCATGTCCTTGGCGACCTGGTCGCCGAGCCGTATGCCGATGTCGTAGCGGCCCGCGACGAGGTCGGCCAGACCATAGTCGTTCACCAGCTCGACCTTGAGCGCCGGATACCGGCGCAGCAGCGGTTGCAGCCGTGGCCACACGTACTCGTTCGCCGCATAGTCGGTCGCGGTGATCCGGACGTTCCCGGCCGGCTGGTCCGTCATCGCGCGCAGCGATTCCAGTTCCGCCTCGATTTCCTGAAAGCGTGGGGCGATCGATTCCAGCAACCGCTGGCCGGCCTCGGTCGGCGACACGCTGCGCGTCGTGCGCGTCAGCAACGGAATGCCCATGCGCCCCTCCAGCGCGCGCACCGTTCGGCTCAACGCCGATTGAGACACGCCGAGTTGCGCGGCCGCTCGCGTGAAATTGCGCTCGCGCGCGACGGTCATGAACGCCGCCAGATCGTTGAAGTCTTCCATTGATTCATGCACCACAGCATAGGCCTATGCCGATTTTGCCATCTAGTCGCATGAATTGCGAGTCATTAAAGTGGAATGGCTGGCCGCCGGAACGATCCATGCGGCACCCTTTTCGATAGAGGACGACATCATGGAACTGAAGCGCGCGGGCTCGCAGCCCTCGATCAAGGGCCCCGACGAATGGTTCACCGGCACGGTCCGGATCGACCCGCTGAACGCACCGCCGCCGCCGGCGCGCGTGTCGTGCGCCAGCGTGACGTTCGAGCCGGGCGCACGCACCGCGTGGCACACGCATCCGCTCGGCCAGACGCTGCTCGTGACCGCCGGCTGCGGCTGGACGCAATGCGACGGCGAGCCGCGCGTCGAGATCCGCGCGGGCGACGTGATCTGGTGCCCGCCCGGTCACAAGCACTGGCACGGCGCGACGTCGACCACCGCGATGACCCATATCGCGATTCAGGAAGCGCTCGACGGCAAGAACGTCGACTGGCTCGACAAGGTGACGGACGAGCAATACCTCGGTAGCGGCGCACCGCAATGAACGCGCCCGCTGCCCTGACTCCGATGCCGGCTCGAGGTCGTTGGCCGCGTCGGTCGGCGGGGCGAAAAGCGATGGACGCAACGTCAACTGACCCGAACCCGTCACCGATGTGCAATACGGCGCACGGTGACGATCGCACGCGTCGCCCGTTGCGTTTCGTCGCCGCGACGGGCCTGGCCCTGCTCGCCGCCGCGTGCACTCACATGCAAAGGACCGACACCATGCAGGAACCCTTGTCTTCCCCCGATCTGAAAGCGGTCGCCCCGGCCTTCGAGCGATACACGACGCACACCGTGTTCGACGGCCTGTGGAAGCGGCCGCACCTGTCGCCGCGCGATCGCAGCATCGTGACGCTGTCGGTGCTGATCGCCCGCGGCCAGACCGTCGAAATGCCGCTTCATGTGCGCCTCGCGCTGGATCACGGCGTGAAGCCCGCGGAAATATCGGAAATGATCGCGCACCTCGCCTTTTACGCGGGATGGGCCAATGCGAGCGCCGCATCGATCGTCGTCAAGCACGTCTATGACGAACGCGGCATCGGGCCCGATCAGCTCGCGCCGGCGGACGTCACGCCGCTGGCGCTGAACGAGGCGGCCGAGGCGCAGCGCGCACGGACGGTCGCGGAAAACTTCGGCGCCGTCGCGCCGGGCGTGGTCGAGTACACGACCGATGCGCTGTTTCGCGACTTGTGGCTTCGCCCGGGGCTCGCGCCGCGCGACCGCAGCCTGGTGACGGTGAGTACGCTCGTCGCCAACGGCCAGGTGGCGCAGATCCCGTATCACCTGAACCGTGCGATGGACAACGGGCTCACGCAGGCCGAGGCATCCGAGGCGTTGACGCAACTGGCGTTCTACGCGGGATGGCCGAACGTCTTTTCGGCGATGCCCGTGTTCAAGGACGTGTTTTCACGGCGCGCGGCGTGACGCGCGCGCAACTGAAAGCGAGGCACGTCATGACCGACAACATCGATGGCAAAGTCGTCGTCATTACCGGCGTGAGCAGCGGCCTCGGCGAAGAGACCGAGCGATATCGGCGTTCGCGCGCGCGGTGGGATACGCGATGAGCCGGCCCGACGACGTGGACATCAACGAAGTGCTGTTCCGGCCCACGAATCAGGCCTATTGAGTACGGCCGCGCGCATGCGGCCGTTGTCGAGTGTCGGAGAAGAACGCTATGCCCCACATTATCGTCAAAGCGTGGCCCGGGAAAACCGAGGAGCAGAAGCAACGTCTGGCGGACGCCATCACGCGCGACGTGATGGCGATACTCGGTTATGGTCAGGAGTCCGTGTCAGTCGGCTTCGAGGAAATTTCCTCGGATAGGTGGAAGGAAGAAGTCTATCGTCCGGATATCGAGGCGCGTGCCGCAACGCTGTACAAGAAACCGGGCTACCGGATGTAAGCGCGCATCGCAGGCACGCCGGTTTTGACTCGGGTAGCTTTGCAAGTACCCGTGCCGAAGCCACCATGAAGTGCGGCTGCGCCTATGTCGACGCGGCGCGCTCGTCGAGGTGTTGCCGGGGACTTGCGGCCCGAGCCGCTCGCAGCATCGCTCGTCGTCGCGCATCGGCGCAACCTTTCGCCGTGCGTGCGGGCTTTCATGGACTGATTGGGGGCGTATTGGCGCCGTATCTGGATTAACAGGGTAGGGGCGACGTGTCGGGGGATGCGGTCCGTTGGCGTTATGCAAACTTGCCGACATCCGCGGCTTCCTTGACGAATCGTCCGGTCGCCAGCAGCCGCCTGTTCGATGTCAGCGACGATGGCCCGATTGTTGACCGGCGCGGTCCCGCACCATCCCCAGAGATCGTCGTCGATTTCATAGTGGCCGCGGGCATACGACCAATAGCTGAAATAGCGGTCCTGCGACCCGGCGATCTGCGGATCGTCGAGGCCGTCCGGATGCGCGAGCCGGACGGAATGCAGCGCATCCCGGAGCATGGCGGCGACGTCGGGAAAGTCGGCTGCACGATGGTCGTCGAGTATTTCGAGCAGCAGATCGCTACTGTGATAAGCCGGTCGAACCCGGAATCGAATCATGTGGATCATCGCTCCGTTTTTTGTTGCGGAAACGCGTGGCGCGCGCACCGATCGTCTGGCGATGCCTGAACGAACGCCCCAATGGCTTCCACCACACCGCTTGCCAAAGGAAGATCCGGGTTCGCATAGGCGGCCAGGTTGTCGTCGAGCGTGTCCGTGTGAACGGTCTTGAGCACATGATTGGCATTGGCGACGATCGTCAGCCTCGCGCCTGGACTCGCGTCCTTCAACCGTTGCGCGTCCTGCACGCCCACCTGAATATCGCGCGCGCCCTGCACGATCAGCACCGGCTTCGTATAGCCGGCCAGGAGCGCGGCCGGATCGATCGCCAGTTCGCTCATCAGGAATCGCTGAACCTGCGGCCTGAACAACGGCATCAGCGCGGGATCGATCGCGGCCGCATCGACCGTCTTCCCGGCTTCGAGCGATGCGAGTATCGACAGCGCGTTGCCCAGAACGGCGGCATTCGCGGGGTTCGACCGCAGTTGCTGCGCCAATACCTGTCCGAGCGGCCGTCCCGGCGTGGACACGAGGATCAGGCCACGGATGCCGGCGGCTTGCCGCGCCGCCGACAACGCGACCCATCCTCCCTCGCTATGCCCCAGCACCCATACGTGGCGTGCACCGGTCCGCGCCCGGATGGCCGCCACCCACGCGCGGACGTCAGCCGCGTAGTCGTCGATCGTGACGTCGTCCGCATCCGCGACCGCCGACGCGCTGCCGTACAGGCCGCGCTTGTCGATGCGAACCGACGCGATGCCTCGCTCGAGCAATCCTTCGGCAAGCAAACGATAGGTCGATGCCTGAATACCGTAGGGATTGTTGCCGTTGCGGTCGGTCGGACCCGATCCCGGCACGATCAGCACGACGGGAACATCGCCTGCCGCCGGAGACAACAGCGTGCCTTTGAGTGGGCCGTCAGGCCCGGGTGCTTCGATTTCCGTCTGCATCGTCTGTGAAGGATTTGTCTGATTCGTGTTGCGATGAACGACAGGCACGGCATCAACGCGCCAAACCTTGCGCCTCGCCAAGCAACCACTCCGCGAACGCCCGCACCGGCGCCGCGCTCAATTCGACCGGCTCGGGCAGCACGAGGCAGAAGTTTTTCGTCACCGCCTGGCCGTCCGGCCAGGGCGCGACCAGCCGCCCTTGTTCAAGCTCGGTCCCGATGTAAAGGCGCGGCACCAGTGCGACACCGAGGCCGGCCAGCGCGGCCTCGATCAGCATCGAGTGCAGATCGTAGCGCGGGCCGACCGCCGGATTGCTCAGCGCGATGCCGGTCTCGTCGGCATAGCGCTGCCACGCATCCGGATTCTGCCGCCGGTGAAGGCGCGGCAGCGCGTCCAGCGACGGATTCGCGCCCACGCCGTCGAGCAGCGCCGGGCTGCAGACGGGCACCAGCACCTCCTCCAGCAGCGGATGCAGATGCACGCCGGCCCACGCCGGATGCGCGAAATGAATGGCCGCGTCGAACCCGCTGCCGGCCAGCAGGAAGGGTTCCATCCGTTCGGCGATATGCACGGTGATGTTCGGATGGCGATCCTGAAAGCGCTTCAGCCGCGGAATCAGCCAGCGGGTCGCGAAGGTCGGGATCGCGGCGATGTCGATGCTCGCGCCTTCCGCGGGCTGCCCCATCAGATACAGGCTGTCCCGCTCCAGCCGATCGAGGATCTCGCGCACCTGCACCGCGTATCGCGTGCCGTTGGGCGCCAGCCGCACCCGGTTGCCGACGCGCTCGAACAGCGTCACGCCGAGGAACGCCTCCAGCCGGCCGATCTGGCGACTGACGGCGCCTTCGGTGCGGGCCAGCTCGTCGGCGGCGCGGGCGAAGCTGCCGTGTCGGGCCGCCGCCTCGAAGGCCAGGAGCGCGGAATTGCTCGGGATCTTGCGTCGCATCGGGGTCTCGTCGATGAGTGCGCGTTCGACCATCAGCTTGATCAAATATCACTGAAGGCTGAATTTAAGTCGATATCTGCGCGGGAAACGGCAGATTAGCATTACGTCACTGCACTGAATATCCCGCATTCGAAGCGCAGGATGCGCATCCGTCACGAAGGACAACCCGATGATCTATACCGTGGAATGCAGCTTCGCCGACCCTGCCAGCGAAGCCGAATGGAACGACTTCTACAGCCTCGAGAAACTGCCGGCCCTCATCTCGGTGACCGGTTTTCACACGTCGCAGCGCTTCAGGGCGATCGGCGCCGGTTGCCCCGTCTATCTGGCCGTTCACACGATCGACGGTCTCGATGTGCTGACGGGCGACGAATATCGGCAGAAGGGCGGCGGCAATTTCGCACGGTGGCAGCCGCACATCACCGACTGGCACCGCAATCTGTACGGCGATATCGGTCGTGCGCCGGCAGTCGACGCCGACGAACTGCTCGTGCTGAGCGCGAGCGGGCCGGACGCGCTGATCGGGCTGGGCCTGAAGCCGCTCGCCATGCAGGCCGTGGCGCTGGCGCAGTGTCCGGCGCGCCGCTGGCTCGCGGTCCTGCCGCGCAGCGACGCCCCGCTTGCCGGGAACGTGCCGGCCGGCCTCGACCTGTACGCACCGATGACCGCGCAACTGACGAAGCAGGCTCGCGATGCCTGACGTGACTTTCCATATCGATGCCGAGCGCATGCCGCCCGACGCGTGCCTCGCCGAATTGTCCGCCGACTGCGTCGAACTCTGTACGGATGTCCTTCAGGCGAAAGTCGGGAACGTCCACGTGATTTACGTGGCGGTTCGGCATGGATGCGGGCATCCCGTGTTCGCGGAAATCCAGTATCGCGACGCGGCGTTTCGCCCGCCCGCGGTCATGAACGCGTTCATGGAGGCGCTCGATCACGCCATCGTTGACCGCACGGGCCTGACGGCGCGCATCCGTTGCTTCGGTCATGCCGCGCCGAACATTCACGCCCGAAACTAGCCGTCGCGGAGAAGCACGATGTCCGACGTTACGTTTCCCGGCCAGCGTGTCGGGGATTTCACGATCACCGCGATCAGCGACGGCTACCTCACAGCCAGCCTCGATTTCCTGTCGAATATCGACGTATCCGACGCTACCGCGATGCAGCGCGCGGCCGGGCAGCGGGAGCCGTCCGCCGTGCACATCAATTGCTACGTGGTGCGCGGCGCGGGCCGCACGATCCTCGTCGATGCAGGGGCCGGCGGCATCAGGCAATGGGGCGGCCGCCTGATGGACAATTTGCGGCTCGCCGGCATCGACGCCGCCGCGATCGACACCGTCCTGCTCACCCACGCCCACCCCGACCATGTCGGCGGCCTGGTGAACGCCGCCGGACACGTTGCGTTCCCGAATGCGGAGCTGGTCGCGCATCGACGCGAGGTCGAATTCTGGCGGGACGACGGCAACCTGAGCCGCGCCAGCGAGCGCGCCCGCGGCAATTTCCGGATCGCACGCCAGATATTCGACGCTTACCGCGACGCGCTCCGGACCTTCGATGCCGGCGAGGTGCTTCCCGGAATCTCGGCCGTACCGCTACCGGGGCATACCGACGGACATACCGGATACCTGCTCGAATCCGGCGACCGGGGCTTGCTCGTGTGGGGCGACGTCGTGCATTTTCCGCACATCCAGATCAAGCGGCCGGACGTGTCGATTGCGTTCGATCAGGATGCGTCGCAGGCGGCGACGACGCGTTCGTGGCTGCTGGACCGGGTCAGCGCGGAAGGGCTGCTGATCGCCGGCATGCATCTGGGCGAAGCCGGGTTCGCGCGCGTCAGGCGAACGAACGGCGAATACGGCCTGTGTTACGAGACCGACGCGTGACGCGATGCACGGAAGCGACCGGCGGGCGATGGTGAAGGATGCGTGGGGAAACGTTTGGCGGAGCGCCACGCATCGTCGCGACCTGTCGGCCGACGAGACGCACGCCACGCGCGGCGACGGCGGCTGGCCGCGCTGCTTCCGGTTTCCCTCTGTCGCAATCGTCAAGATTCGCGTCGCGTACGGATAAAAGCCGCCCGTTCCCTGCGCCGTTAACCCGTTCGCAGCCCCGCGCCGCGTGCGTATTGCGCGACGGCCCGCGTCGTTCGTGTTCCGGAATTCACCTCCGCCGCTGGCCGTGCCGGCCGGCTCAAGGGAACGTCATGCGAAAACAACTCACTATCCGTGGTGGTCTCGTCGCGACCATCGCCGGCTATACCGTGCTGCTCGTGCTGGTGGTCGGTGCCTGCATCGCCGCCCTCTACACGGGTAACGGTTCGCTCGAGGCGATGTACCGCGACGATACCGCGTCGCTGCTGCACCTGAAGACCAGCTCCGAGCGGATGCTCGTGCTGCGCGAACGCATGAGCGACGTCGCGCAGATCATCAGTGCCGGCCAGCCGGCGAAGGACGAAGTCGCGCAACTCCACACGCTGCTCAAGCAGAGCAACGACGAACTGGACGCGTACACGCGTCTGCACGCGCGCGACGCGAGCGAGCAGGCGCTGTTCGACACGCTGCAGAGCCGGCGTCGCACGCTGCTCGACAGCGTGTTCCTGAAGGCGCTGTCGCAGCTCGACGGCGACGACGCATTCAACTTCCTCGACACGCAGCGCACCGCGCCGCCGGCGCTGTTCGCCGCCTATCAGGCGGCGATCGACGCGCTCGAAGCATTCCAGGTCACGCGCCAGAAGGCCCGCTACGATGCGGCCGGCGTGCAGTTCCACCGGATCGTGTGGGGGATGGGGGCGGTCGCGGCGCTGGCGCTCGTCGTCGGCTTCGTGGCGCAGCGCGTGCTCGCGAAGGCGATCATCGAGCCGATCAACGTCGCGGTCGACCAGTTCGAGAAAATCTCGAAAGGCGACCTGACCGGCACCGTCGTCGTGCCGGGCGAGAATGAAATGGCGTATCTGCTGAATGCGCTGAAGCGGATGCAGGACGGCCTCGTCGATACCGTGAGCCAGGTGCGCGCGAGCACCGAGACGATCGTCGGCGACGTGCGCACGATCGCGAGCGGCAACGTCGACCTGTCCGCGCGCACCGAGCAGCAGGCCGTGTCGCTGCAGCAGGCGGCCGCGAGCGTCGAGCAACTGACGGCGGCCGTGCGGCAGAACGCGGACAACGCACGCGACGCGCGCACGTACGTCGAGGGCGCGGCCGGTATCGCGTCGCGCGGCGGCGAAGCGATGCAGCGCGTCGTCGAGACGATGTCGGAAATTTCGCAGAGCTCCACGCGCATCTCCGGCATCGTCGGCGTGATCGAAAGCATCGCGTTCCAGACGAACATCCTCGCGTTGAACGCCGCCGTGGAAGCCGCGCGCGCGGGCGAGCAGGGGCGCGGTTTCGCGGTCGTCGCGACCGAGGTGCGCGGGCTGGCGCAACGCTGCGCCGCGGCAGCGAAGGAAATTCGCGACCTGATCGGCCATTCCGCGCGACGCGTCGAAGACGGCAGCGGCCTCGTCGCGCGGGCCGGCTCGGCGATGACCGAGCTCGTCGCGGCGGTCGAGCGCGTCAACGCGATCATGAGCGAAACGAGTCAGGCATTCGACGAGCAGTCGTCGGGCATCGAGCAGGTGAACGCCGCGGTGATCCAGATGGAACAGACGATGCAGCGCAATGCCGCGCTGGTCGAGGAGGCGGCGGCCGCGGCGCTGTCGCTCGACGAACAGGGCGCGCGGCTGAGCGCGGCCGTCGCGCAGTTTCGCTTGCGCGAAGCGGCGCTCGCGTGACGTGCGCGCTTATTGCGGCGCGTCGGGCAATGCGTAGTCGAAGCGGTACGCATGCTGGCCGTTGTCGATGTCGATGAGCATCGAGCCGGAGAGCCCGAGCAATTCGTCCGTGCCGGAATCGGGCACGACCGTGATCGACTGCACCGGCTGCCCGCGCGTCATCGTCGAGCTGTGCTGCAGGACGAAGCTGCCCTTGCGTCCGCCGAGCACGCCTTCGACGGTCTCCATCGCCACGTAGCCGGCCGAACCCTGGACGCTGCTGCGAAACGCGAGCATTTCTCCGTGGCTGACGGCTTCCAGGTCGCCGTGAAAATGCTTGTCCAGCGACATGCGGCCAAGCCCGCTGTTTTCCGCGACGTGACTCAGGGGTTCCGGATTGAGCTTCACTTCGAACGGACCGCTGGCCTGCAGTTTCATTGCTGTTCTCCTCGTTGAATGGGTACTGCGCACTATAAGCCAACGCGATCGTCGCCCGATCGATAAAGCGTCTTTAACGATGACTGAAGAAACGCCCAACCTGCTCGCGTGGCGCGAGCGGGTGACCGCGCGTCCCGCGGCGCGGAAAGTGGCCGGTGCGATGGCTGCGGATCTGGCGTCGATCGGCGAGGCGGTGCCCGATTTTCCTCATGGAACCCGCTAGCTGCGTGTGCCAGCCGTTCCATGCGGCCTTCAACCTGCGTTCAGGCTGAAGGCCGTGCCGGCATCCGCCGCGTTCAGCTGCGGATGAACGCGAGCAGATCGGCGTTGATCGTGTCGGCGTTGGACGTGGGCATCCCGTGCGGGAAACCCGCGTAGACCTTCAGCGTGCTGTTGCGCGCCAGCTTCGCCGACAGGAGACCGGAATCCGCATACGGAACGATCTGGTCGTCGTCGCCGTGCATCACGAGAACGGGAATCGTGGTGCGTTTCAGGTCTTCGGTGAAGTCGGTCTGCGAAAACGCGACGATGCCGTCGTAGTGAGCTTTCGCGCTGCCCATCATGCCTTGCCGCCACCAGTTCCAGATGACGCCCTGCGACGGTGTCGAGCCCGCGCGGTTGTAGCCGTAGAACGGGCCGGCCGGCACGTCGTAGTAGAACTGCGCGCGGTTCGCCGCGAGCTGCGCCTGGAGGTTGTCGAATACGTCTTTGGGCAGACCGCCGGGGTTGCTGTCGGTCTTGACCATCAACGGCGGCACGGCGCTGATCAGCACGGCCTTGGCGACGCGATCTTCGCCATGACGCGCGACGTAGTGAATGACTTCGCCGCCGCCGGTGGAATGGCCGACGTGGACGGCACCCTGCACGCCGAGATGATTCACGACCGCGGCGACGTCGTCCGCGTAGTGATCCATGTCATGACCGTCCCAGACCTGGCTGGAGCGTCCGTGGCCGCGACGGTCGTGCGCGATCACGCGGTAGCCCTGAGCGAGGAAGAACAGCATCTGCGCGTCCCAGTCGTCGGCGCTGAGCGGCCAGCCATGATGAAAGAAGATGACCTGGGCGTCGCGCGGACCCCAGTCCTTGTAGAAAATGTCGACCCCATCTTTCGTGGTGACGTATCCCATGTCGGCTCCTGTTCGGTGGGCGATATCGATTCGTGGCGTGCTTGCGGTTGCCGCGATCGCCAGGCCGGCGCGGCATGTCGGGCGGCATCGGCCGTCCGTCCGGCTTGGCGACACCACAACTCTAGGTTTAAAGTCAGGTTTAATGTCAATGAGCAGGCGAGGCAGGTATGCGAATCGGGGAGCTCGCGAAGCTGAGCGGTCTTTCGGCATCACGGATCCGCTTTTACGAGGCTGAAGGGCTCATCACGGCCGTCGAACGCAGCGCGAACGGCTATCGCGATTACGCCGAGGATGCGGTGTGGATGCTCGAGATCATTTCGAGCGCGCAGCGCGCGGGGTTCTCGCTCGAACAGATCCGTCATCTGCTGCCGGTGAAAGCGGGCAACTGGCAGCACGACGGGCTGGTCGCGGCACTCGAACGGAAGATCGCCGAGATCGAGGCGATGCAGAAGCGCCTCAAGGAAAACAAGGCGCAGCTGCTCGTCGCGATCGACAGTATCCGGAATCGGCCGACCGAACTGGACTGTGCCGAGCGCACACGATGGGTGATGGAGCGGCTGCGCGATCACGGCGTGGTGCCGATCCGCGGCAAGGGGAGCCGGACGAAGGCCAAATGACCTGCCGGAAAGCCGCGCAACCGCAGTCAGACTTATCCCTCCAGACTTATCCCTCTATTCGGTGCCTTGACCTTAAAGTTGACTTAAAGCTTAGAGTGCTTGCCGACGACAGTGAATCGGCAGGCTTGCGGTGTTGCCTGCCAGGATCGACCCTCGACGGGAGGCAACGAACATGGACAGGCGCTTTACACAGGTCGAATTCGGGCCGCATACGGTCGACGTGCCCGAGGGTGGGTACTACGACCGGTTCCGGATGAATCCGGACCTCGACGCGGTGGCGCGCGACCCCGCCGCGGGGAACATCGATTTTTTCCGCCGGATTCCGAAGCGTCAGGTAGCGTCGCGGGTCGGTCCGACATGGGCACCGAATTTCTACTATCGCTCCAGCAGCATTCAGCTGCTGTTCCTTGCGCCGCTCGATCGCCTGCGAACCATGCTCCCGGTACCGCTCGAACCGCTTCGAGCACTCCCCGGACGCGGGCTCGTCGCGCTGACGTTTTTCTCGTATTCGGTGTGCGACAACGACCCGTACGACGAAGTGTCCGTCGCGGTGGTGATCCGCCAGCCCGGCGCGAAAGGCTCGCACGCGCTCGAGCTGGTCGACTCGATGCGGCGCCGAAATTTCTTCGCACACGTGCTGGCGTTGCCGGTCACGACTGAAATCGCGCGGGTGCGCGGCGTGCACGGCTATCAGTTGCCCAAGTGGCTCGCGGATATCGACGTGCATATCGACGCCACGGCGCGCGCGCGTATCGCCGGCCCCGGCGGGCGGCCGGACCTGAGCCTGAGCGTGCCGCTGCCCACGCTGACCGACGTTCCGTCGCAATCGCACATGGGCACGACGACGATGGTCAACTGCATCGACGGCGCATGGCATCAGTCGTCGGTGCAGACCAACATGCTGTCGTTCGCGCAGCGCCTGTTGCCGCGCAACGTCGAGCTCGTGCGGCACGGCGGGCCGCTGAGCCAGTTGCTCGACGGGCTCGGCGCATCCACCATCCTGCGTCTCGACGTGGTCAAGGATGCGCAGTTGGTCCTGAATTTGCCGACGCCGTTGACGAGCTTCGATGAACCCCGAAAGCCACGCTAACGATACGGATGCGTGCGACACGCGCGCGCCGAAGGAATCGTCCATGCCCCAACCGACCTACGATCTCGTCGTATTCGGCGCCACCAGTTTCGTCGGGCAGATCCTGGCCCGCTATCTGTCCGATTATCTGTCCGGCGCGGGCGTCGGTGAGACGCTGCGCTGGGCGATCGCGGGCCGGTCCGACGCGAAGCTCAGGCAGATCAGGGACACGCTCGGCGCGGCCGGGCCATCCGTGCCGATCATCGTCGCCGACGCGGCCGACGAAGCGCAGCTGCGGGCGCTGTGCGCGCAAACGCGGGTGGTGGTGTCCACCGTCGGCCCCTACGCGCTGTACGGCGAGCCGCTGGTCAGGGTCTGTGCGCAGACCGGCACCGACTACTGCGATCTCACCGGCGAGACGCAGTGGATCAGACGGATGATCGACAGGTACGAGCCCGTGGCCCGCCAATCGGGCGCGCGTATCGTACATTGCTGCGGCTTCGACTCGGTGCTTTCGGACATGGGCGTTTTCTTCCTGCAGCAACAGGCGCGCCAGCAGTGGGGCGTGCCGGCCGCTCACGTGAAGATGCGCGTCAAAACGCTGAAGGGCGGGGCGTCGGGCGGCACCGTGGCCAGCGTGATCAACGTCGTGCGCGAAGCGGCGGCCGATCCGGCATTGCGCCGGGCACTCCTCGATCCCTATTCGCTGTGCCCGCAAGGCCATGGCTTCACGGTGCGGCAGCATGCGGTTCGATCCGCCGAATTCGATCGCGACTGCGACGCGTGGATCGCGCCGTTCGTGATGGCGGCGATCAACGAGCGCGTCGTGCACCGCTCCAATGCGCTGGCGGGCAATGCGTACGGCAGCCGCTTTACCTACGACGAAGCCGTGATGACGGGCACGGGCCTGAAGGGGCGCGTGACCGCGCTGGCGATGGTGGCGGGCCTGGGTGCGTTCATGGTCGGTGTCCTCATCGGGCCGGTGCGCGGCCTGATGGAGCGCTTCCTGCTGCCGAAGCCGGGCGAGGGGCCGAGCGTCGACGCCCAGCAGGCCGGTCGCTACGATTTGCGCTTTTTCGGCCGCACCGACGACGGGCGAACCTTGCGCGTGAAAGTCACCGGCGATCGCGATCCCGGTTATGGCTCCACCGGCAAGATGCTCGGGCAGGCCGCCATCAGCCTCGCGCTCGATTGCAGCCGCGATGGCGTGAAGACCGGGCGCGGCGGCGGTTTCTGGACGCCCGCGACGATGTTCGACCGGCGTTTTATCGACCGTCTCGTTCGCCACGCGGGAGTGCGTTTCGACGTGATTTGAATACGAATCCTGTCGTCGGACAGGTCACGATAAAGATCGGATTGCGAATCAACCCGAGGAGACTGCCGGCTGTCGCGTTGGTATGAATGGCCGGATTCGTCCCGGCCGGGGAGTATCGGACCATGAAGATCGGAGAACTGGCGCAACGCACCGGGCTGGCGCCTTCGCGCATCCGCTTCTACGAACGCATCGGCTTGTTGACGCTGGTCGAACGCGAAGCGAACGGCTATCGCGCCTATCCGCAGGAAGCGGTGACGGTGCTCGATCTGATCGCGGCTGCCCAGAGAGCGGACTTCAGTCTGGACGAGATTCGCACGCTGGTTCCGTCCGACCTCGCGCAGTGGCAATGTGGGCCGTTGCTGGATGCACTGTGCCGCAAGGTGCAGGACATCGAGGCATTGGAGGCACGGCTCGCGCGCAGCAAGGCGCACGTCGTTGCGCTGATCGCGGGGATCGGCGAGAAATCCGGTACGGTCGATTGCGCGACCCACGCGAAAAGACTGCGGTCGCGCATGCCGTCAGCGCATGCGGCGCGCACGGGCGATGCTGCCGCCTCCGACCTCGGCGACCAACCGGCGCCGCGCCGGACGACCGCCCGTTAGGCGTGCGCCGGCGCGCCGCGTGACAGCAGCGCGACGACCTGTTCGGCCGTGGCCTTCGCCGATTGCGGATTCTGGCCGGTCACGATGCGGCCGTCGACGACGACGTAGGACGTGAACGGCAGCAGTGCCTTCTCGTAGCGCGCGCCACGCTGCCGCATCTGCTGTTCGACGTTGTACGGCACCTTCTTCGCGACGCCGGCCAGGATTTCCTCCATCCACGAGTAGCCGGTGATCCGGCGCCCGGCGACCAGCAGCGCACCGTCCGACAGCTTCGTATTCAGCAGCCCGCAGTAGCCGTGGCAGACCGACGACACGACGCCGCCGTGCTCGTAGATCTCGCGCGTGAGCCGCTGCAGTCCCGCATCGTCGGGGTAGTCCCACATCACCGCGTGGCCGCCGGTGAAGTAGATCGCGTCGAACTCGCCCGGATCGATCTCGTCCGGGCGCGCGGTGTGCGCGAGCAGCGCCTCGTTCGCCTTGTCGGCGCGCCATGCCTTCGACGCGGCGTCGGCGTGCGGCCATTTGAGCGAGCGCGGCTCCAGCGGCGACACGCCGCCTTTCGGGCTCACGAGCTGCTGCTCGTAACCCCTCGCCGCGAAGATGTGATGGGCATGGGTGAGTTCGGACAGCCACAGGCCGGTCGGTTGCGACGGATCGGCGTAGTGCGCGACATTGCTGACGACGTGAAGGATGCGCTTGCTCACGATGCGGTTTCCTTGTGACCGGCCACGGGCGGACGTCTTCGACGCGCCGCCGGATTGTCGGATGGCAGTGTTCATACCATGGCCTCGATACGCTGCCGACGCAAACCATAACCTTTAAGTGAAGTTCAAGGTCAAGTCTTTTTCCCTTTGGTCGCCCGTGCGCGCTTCTCAGGCAGCAAGAGTCCGTCCAGCAACGTCGTCAGCGCGTCTTCGATCGCGTGATCGCCGACCTTCTCGCGCACCAATCGCCCGTCGATCGCGAGCATCGTCAGGCCATGGAGGTGCGCCCAGCACGCGGTTGCCTGACCCAGCGCCGGGCGCGGGCGAATCGTGCCGGCACGCTGCCCGTGTTCGAGGATCTCGACGACCAGCAGGAACGGCGCCTGCACGCGCGGGTCGAGATGGATATCCGAAGGCTCTCCGGCATCCGCGGCAAACATCAGTCGATACAGATCCGGGTTGCGTTGCCCGAACGCGAGATGGGCATGGGCGAGCGCCAGCAGGACGTCCGGTGCGTCGGCCGCATGATCGACGGACGCGACGAGATCGTCGTGCAGGCGATCGAAACCGATCAGCGCGAGCTCGTGCAGCAGCGCGGCCTTGTCCGGGAAATGCCGGTACGGCGCGGAATGGCTGACGTTCGCTCGCCGCGCGATTTCGCGCAACGTGAACTGCCAGCCCTGCTGCTCCTGCAGCGTATCGAGTGCCGTTTCGATGATCGCGCGACGCAGATCCCCGTGGTGGTAAGTCTTTTGGCCGGCATCTGCCTCCCCATCCGACGACATCGTATTGCTCCTATGTTGACAGGGAACACATTGTGGCCCTATGATCCGTCTCAGGCAAGTTGACAGTGTCTACATAGGCGCAACCTCGTGAGGTGCATCATGGCCGTTCCCGCAGCATCCAGTTCCAGCATCGACCCGGCGGCGTTGCTCGCCCGCCAGCGCAGCGCGTTCGTCGCCGAGGGGCCGCCGGGCCTGCAGCAGCGCAAGGCCCGGCTCGCGCGGCTGCGGGCCGTGGTGCTGGATCACCGTCGCGACGTGGAGGAAGCGATCAGCGCCGATTTCGGACATCGCTCGCGCCATGAGACCGCGATCATGGAACTGGTCGGCGTGATCCAGGCGATCGATTACCTGACGCGCAACCTGCGTCGCTTCATGAAGCCGCAGCGCCGGCACGTCGGTCTCCTCTATCGCGCCGGGCGGGCGCATGTGGAATACCAGCCGCTGGGCGTGATCGGCGTGATGGCGCCGTGGAATTACCCGTTCTCGCTGACGTTCATTCCGCTGGCCACCGCGCTGGCCGCCGGCAACCGCGCGATGCTCAAGCCGTCGGAGCTGACGCCGCGCACCAGCGAGCTGATGCGGCGCATGCTCGCGGATACCTTCCCGAGCGAGGAAGTCGCGGTCGTCCTCGGCGGCCCCGACGTCGGCGCCGCGTTCAGCGGGCTGCCGTTCGATCATTTGCTGTTTACCGGCAGCACGCAAGTGGGCCGCAAGGTCATGAAGGCGGCGAGCGACAATCTCGTGCCGGTCACGCTCGAACTGGGCGGCAAGAGCCCCGTGATCGTCGCAAGAGGGCATGTCGACGGCCGAACGATGTCGAGCATCGTGTTCGGCAAGCTG
Source organism: Burkholderia sp. BCC0506 (assembly GCF_902833145.1). Taxonomy (GTDB): domain Bacteria; phylum Pseudomonadota; class Gammaproteobacteria; order Burkholderiales; family Burkholderiaceae; genus Burkholderia. The sequence goes on from NZ_CADFEN010000001.1 coordinate 190,032, forward strand.
TCGAACGGCGGACAGACGTGCGTGGCGCCCGACTATGCGCTGGTGCACGAAGACGATCTGGACACGTTCGTCGCGCAATACGACGCGGCCGTCGCGCGTTTCTATCCGGACGGGCCGACCAGCCCGGACTATACGTCGATCGTCAGCGACCGGCATTACGACCGCCTGAAAGGCCTCGTCGACGAAGCGCGCAGCCGCGGCGCGCGGGTGATCGAGGCCGGCGTGAATCCGCGCGGCGCGGCGACCCGCAAGCGGACGCTCGCGCCGACGCTGATCGTGGGAGCGGCCGACGACACGGCCGTCATGCAGGAAGAGATCTTCGGGCCGATCCTGCCGGTGCGCACGTATCGCACGATCGACGAGGTCGTCGATTACGTGAATGCGCGTCCGCGGCCGCTGGCGCTGTATTACTTCGGCGTGCGGGACGACGACTGCGAGACGTTGCTCAAGCGCACCACGTCGGGCAATGTCGGTATCAACAACACGGTCCTGCACGTCGCGCAGGAAGACTTGCCGTTCGGCGGCGTCGGCCCGAGCGGGATGGGCGCATATCACGGCATCGAGGGATTCCGCGCGATGAGCCACGCGAAGGGCGTGTTCGTGCAGGGGCGCTGGAACCTGCCGAGCCTGCTGCGTGCGCCGTTCGGCAAGCTCGCGGACATGTCGCTGGCGGCGCTGCTCGGGCGGAGCCGCGAGCCGGCCGGCGGGCGTGTCGAATGGAGCGCGAAGCGTTGAGCAAGGCGGAGCGCCGTGCGTGCGCCGCGGGTATCGTCGCGGGCGCGGCCCGCTATACGCGGGTGCGCTTGCCCGCGCCCGTGCGAGCCGCCGTTTCCTCCAGAATCGTCGTGGCGAATTCGACGGCCGCCGGCATCCGCGCGTCGTGCATCATCACGAACTCCATCTCGGGCAGTTCCGGCAAGCCTTCGGGCAAGCCCAATTCGCGAAGCGTGTCGTCGATCGCGCTGCGCGGCACCGGCGCGATCGCGATGCCGGCCCGCGCGAAGGTCCGGATGCCGGTGACGCTCGGGCTTTCGCACGCGATCCGGTAGTGCATCCCGGCCAGCGCGAGCGCCGTGATGGCTGCGCCGCGGTACGGGCATGGATCGGGGAAGCACGCGAGCGGCACGTCCCCTTCCGGAAGCGGCTCGTTGCGCGCGAACGCCCAGACGAGCGGCTCTTGCCACAACGTCGCGCCATGGCCCGCGTGCGAGCACCGGCTGCCGATCACGAGATCGAATTCGCCGTCGGCATGCCGTCGAAACAGGCTGTCGCCGATATCGACGACCAGATCCAGCCGCAGGCCGCGCCGCGCGGCGCCATGGCGGCGCATCAGGTCCGGCAGCCAGCCGCCCGCGAAATCCTCCGACACGCCGATCCGCAGCCTGACGTCGACGATATCGGCCGTTCCCAGCCTTGCGCGGGCTTCCTCGCTCAGATTGAGCATCGCACGCGCGTAGCCCAGCAGCGTTTCGCCATGCCCGGTGAGCGCCACGCTGCGGGTATTGCGCACGAGCAGCGTCTGGCCGACCTGTTCCTCGAGCCGAACGATCTGCGCGCTGACCGCGGACTGGCTGAGGTTCAGCCGGCGTCCGGCACCGGTGAAGCTGCGCACGTCGGCGACCGCAACGAACGTATGAAGCAGCGCCGTGTCGAGAGGAGCATTCATTCATCACCAATCCGGGTTGGTTTGATCAATTAATATCGTTTCCGGATTATAGGCCGACCCGATAGGCTGCGAGATGCCGTGGGCGAGCGCGCATCCCGCGCGCCGTCGTCACGCCTGGCAAGGATCGGCACCATGACACGCGTGCTCTATATCGAAGGCTCACCCAACAAGGCCTATTCGGCGTCCATCGAGGTGTGCAATGCATTTCTCGACACATACCGGCAGGTTCATCCCGATCACGAGATCCGCAAGCTCGATATCTGGGATCTGCCGTTGCCCGAATTCGATGCCGCCGCGCTGGCCGCGAAATATGCCGGCCTGAGCGGTACGACGTTGACGCCGGAACAGGCTGCTGCGTGGCGGCAGATCGAACGGCTCGCGGCGCCGTTCCACGAAGCGGACAAGTTCCTGTTCGGCGTGCCGCTGTGGAATTTCAGCATTCCGTACAAACTCAAGCACCTGATCGACGTGATCTCGCAGAAGGACGTGTTGTTCACGTTCGACGCAGCGGGGTTTACCGGGAAGCTGGCCGGAAAGAAGGCGGCGGTCGTCTACGCGCGCGGGCTCGCGTACCAGTCGCCGGGGTCGTTCACACCGGCCGCCGAGTTCGATCTGCAGCGCCCTTACATGGAAACGTGGCTCAAGTTCGTGGGCGTGACGGACATCACGGGGATCGTCGTCGAGCGCACGCTGTTCGGCCCGGACGGGACGGTCGACCGCAGCCGGGCAATCGACGAGGCACGGGCGATCGCGCGGACGTTCTGACGTTGCCGCGCGCTGCATCCGCGCGGGTTGGGTGTCAGCGCGCGCCGCGTGCGATGGCGAGCGCGACGCCGAAGCCCACCAGCAGGCATCCGAACGTGCGATCGATCCAGTGTCGCAGCGACAGCAGGCGATCGCGGACCGCCGTGGCCGAGAAACAGACCGCCACGACGGTGAACCAGCAGGCATGCGCGGCCGCGATGAATGCGCCGTAGCCGATCTGCACGATCGACGGCGTGTCGGGCCGGACGGCCTGCATGAACAGGCTGACGATGAATACGGTGGTTTTGGGGTTCAACACATTGGTCAGGAAGCCCGTGCGCAGCGCGGCGAGATCGGACAGCGGCGCGACGCGGGTGTCGGCTTGCACGCTGCCGGCTTTCGTCAGGAGCATCCTTGCGCCGAGGTAGATCAGGTAGATCGCGCCGACCAGCTTGACGGCATTGAAGAGCCACAGCGACTGACGAATCAGGAGCCCGACACCCAGCAGCGTGTAGGTCACGTGAACCGTTACGCCGAGCCCGATCCCGCATGCGGTGAGTACGCCGGAACGGCGCGACTGCATCAGGCTGTTGCGCGTGACCATCGCGAAGTCCGGCCCGGGACTGATCACGGCGAGCAGCGTGATGGTGACGACGACTATCAGTTCGGTCATGGTGTCGCTCCCGAGGGAGATATCTTGATGGCACAATCGTACCGATCGTGCTTCATCAGGAAAAACGATGATTTCTGACCGGAATGGTGAATCTGACTCACAATCGATTCGTGCGGACCTGCCGTCGCTGATGGCGCTGCGTTGTTTCGACGCGGCGGCGCGTCACGAGAATTTCAGTCGCGCGGCCGACGAGCTGTGCCTGACCCATGGCGCGGTCAGCCGCGCGGTGCGTCTGCTCGAGGACGATCTGGGCGTGGCGTTGTTCGAGCGGCGCAGTCGTCGCGTGTTCCTGACCGATGCGGGCCGCACACTCGCGCAGGCCGTTCATGATGGCCTCGGCCTGATGCGTCACGCCGTACACGCGTTACGCAGCGAGGCCGCCCGTGCGCGGCGTTCGGTCCTGTCGTGCGAGCCGACGCTCCTGATGCGCTGGCTGATCCCGCGCTGGCCGGATTTCCAGGCGCGGCATGCGGGCATCGATATTCATCTGGCCGCCGCGGGCGGGCCGTTCTCGTTCGACAGCGGTATCGACATGGCGATTCGTCGCAACGACTTCGCGTGGCCGGCGGCGTATCACGCCGAGCATCTGTTCGCCGAACGGGTGGGGCCGGTTTGCCGGCCGGACAAGGTCGGTGCGTGGTTTGCGTCGCGTCGCGGCGGTCGTGTGTTGAAGCCCGACGCCGCGCTACTGCATACGCGGACCCGGCCGGACGCATGGCGTACATGGGCGGTGGCGGCGAATCAGCCGGCCGCGAGCGGGCGCGGGCAGCGGTTCGACCACTTCTACTTCAGTCTGCAGGCGGCCGTCGCGGGGCTGGGAGTCGCGATCGGGCCGTGGCATCTGGTGCGCGACGATATCGAAAGCGGTGTGCTCGTTGCGCCGATGGGGTTCGTCGAAGATGGGTCGGACTACTACCTGCTGACGCCGGCGCCGGTGGCGGACGGGAGTGCGCAGGCGGCGTTGCTGGGGTGGTTGAGGGGGACGGTGTGACGCCTTGCAGTCCCGGGCCTGAATGAAATACGGTGCGTTTGGTCTTGAGGTCGATACCGCACCAGTCGAAATAGCAGCGAACCTGTTCCGTCCATGCATCGGCATTCGGCGCATCGATATCCGCGATCCAGACGATGTCGTCGCTCACGAGATAAACGCGGCTTCGAATCGAAATAAAGAATGAAATGTACTGGCCAGGGCTGATTCGTGCTTGTCTGCGGCCCGTCTGCTAACGACCGACGCGTGGATCGCGGCGCCGACGTAGGCGAACGACGTACGTTGGCGGCATCGGAAACTTGTCGCCGCGAATTGCCGTGCCCGGCGTACGGTATCGCGCGCACACGATCGCGTTCTTCCGCATTCGCGTGCTTTTGAATTGCGGCAAGTGCGTGGGGCGGCTTCAACGCCGCTTCCGGCACGGGGTAGCGACTTTCTCCGCATCCGGAATTGGCAGCGCCGTGGTTCCGCGCTACGCTCGTCTACGTTGAACGATGCAGATGTCGGGCTTTGACGGGCTTTATCGAAATGGCGCGTGATGGCGCGCGCCACTGAAAAATGTCGCGATGTGCTTTATCGGGCCAATGAATGAGCGCAGGTAAAGCTGCGCACATTCTTCATCTTTTTTATCAGACGTTTGACGACGTTCGTGAAACCAGCGCGATGCCAGGCTGCAACGGACATTTTCCGTCGCCTTTAAACCCGCAGCCTTTACCCGAAGATCAACGACGAGGCGAAGCCATGCCACTTCAAACCGGTAATTTATTCAGCGTCGAAGGGCGGCGCGGCGGCGACGAGCGAATCGACATGCTTGCCACGGGCCCGCGCGTGAACGTCGAGCGAATCGTGTCGATGGGCCATGCGAGCCCCGACGGGTTCTGGTATGACGACCCGCGGGCCGAATGGGTCGTGTTGCTGTCCGGTGCGGCCGTGCTCGAATTCGAAGAGGGCGCGACACGGCTCGATATGCGCGCAGGCGATTACGTGCTGATCGAGCCGCATTGCCGTCATCGTGTCGCGTGGACGCATGACGAAGTGCAAACCGTCTGGCTTGCCGTCTATTACGAACGCTGAAGAAAGGATTGGCGTGCGGCGCGATCGGCCGATTGACCGGTGCGCAACACGCCGATCGGGCAAAACCTCGTCAACCGGAGCGGCCATGGAATACCGCCGGTATCGATGCCCCAATCAATGCCTGAATCGCCGGACAGCGCATTGAATCGCGCGGCCCATGCCGGGGATCTTATTCCTGGATCAGGAATCGATTGCGATTCTTCGCATCCTTGATCCATGCGGGCGCGCGACCGCGGCCCGACCAGGTCGCCCCGGTCTTCGGATCGCGATACTTTGCCTGCACGGGGGCGCCCGCCTGTCTGGCCGGCCGACCGCGGCGACTACCGAAAATGTCTTTTTCGGTAATGCCGTATTCCGCGACTTTGGTGCGGATGTCGTCGACGATCGCCTGGAATTCGGCGATGCGCGCTGCTTCGGCTTTCTCGGCCAAAGCATCCATTTGGGCTTTCAGTTCCTTGTAAGTTGCCATATATCACTCTTCAGGTTGTGTCCATACATGATAGCGGTTTCAACCGGAAATGACGAAGAAAATTGCTCCGACTACGAATTTCATTGTCGATATGGCAATACACCACTGCTTCGAACACCTGAGAAGTGGCTCGATTGGATCGTTTGCCGCCGATCTTCTCATGCGGGACAAGCTTCGGAGACTCAATTATTCTTTATCTTTTTTTCATAAGGATCGGGGAATTCACTGATGAACAGGGATGACAAACTGAAACAGGTCGCAGCGGGATTCGGATTCGATCCGGACGAAACGATCAGGATCGGCGGAAAGTACACGCCCGTTCTGGTCGATGGAAGCACGGCCTACATTGCCGGCCAGATTCCGCGAATCGGGGAAATCGTGCATTTCGTCGGCATCGTGGGCGACACCGTTTCGCTGGACGACGGCCGCCGCGCGGCCGGCATCTCGGCGCTGCGTGCGCTGTCGCTGATTCGCAAGCAGTGCGGCACGCTCGATGCGATCGCGACGGTGCCGCGCATGACCGTGTACGTGCGAAGCGCGCCCGGCTTCACGATGCAAAGCGAAGTGGCCGACGGCGCGTCGGACGTGTTGTACGCGGTGCTCGGCGATGCCGGCGTTCATACGCGTTCGTCGGTCGGCGTACTGCAATTGCCGAAGGGCGCGGCGGTGGAAGCCGATTTCATTTTCGGGCTGAATCGCAGCGGCGCGGCCGGTTGATCGAACGCGCCGTTTGTATCGATCGACGCGCGGCGCCTGAGCGGGCGGCTTCGGGTGTCATCCCGCTCCATTCATTGAATGCGCGGGAGAACGAATCCGGATCCTGGGAATCGAGCGGAAAGCGATCTGGCCGTAGCCCAGCTCCGGGCGTTCGAGGTAATGCCACGCGCGCTTCGCGCGAATTTCCGCGAGCAGGGTCTTGAAGCTCGCGAGCGGGCCGGCCCGCGACGACGGCCGTTTCGGCAAAATGCGCCGCGGAATCGGGTCGTCGGCGCCATGCCGTTCGAGCGGCGTGGCGGCCATTGACGCATCGTGCCGTGTCCGATTACGCTCGTCGCGATCTCATTGCGGGGGCGATCGGTGAACGACGACGCGACAGAAAGGGTGATCGAACTTGCCCGGCACGTGATCGGCTACATGCAGGCCGCCTTCCCCGGCTGGCGCGAAGTTTACGTGTGTTTCAGCGCGCCGGGCGACGTGCAGTACGGCGTGCGTGCGTCCTACGCGACCGCGGCGGGCGTCGAGCTCGTTTCGACGATGCAGCATCGGGATTTCATCGACGGGATCATGCGCATCGGGCCGCAACTGCGCGATGCGCTCGCCAACGACGGCAGGAAATTCCGCGCCGCGCTGTTTCGTGCCAATGCGCGGTTTTCCTATCGAATGGATTACGACTGGAACGACGCCGCACGCTGGAACATCACGAAGCTCGGCGGCGCATCCGGCCGCCCGGACGGGCTGGACGCGCTGGAGCCGCTGGATTGACGGGGCAGCGGGTTGCATGCGCACCGGCAACGGATGCAAAGCCGCGTTATCACATTGACGAATGCCCGACGATACGGACGCGATCGAAGGCAGGAGAGCCGCCATGCCGAAAGCAAAAAAGAAGCTGCTGCCGAAGGACTTCGACGCGCTGCTCGACGAAGGCGACCTGGCGAAGCTTCAGGCAGTATTCGACACCTGCGACGTGAATGCGCGCGGCGGGCCGAGCAAGCGGACCGCGCTGTCGTTCGATCGGTGTCCCGACGATCTCGCGCGCTGGCTCGTCGCGCAGGGCGCGGATATCGGCGCAGCCGACGCGTACGGCAACACCGCATTGCACGTGCGTGCCCGCAGCCGGCGCAGCCGCATCGACGTGCTGCTCGAACTCGGCGCGGACGTTCACGACGACCGGGCATCGATCGGTACGCCGCTGCATGCGGCGGCCGACTCGCGTCATGCGCTGTCCGCGCGCGTGCTGCTCGAGCACGGCGCGCGCGTCGACGCGTTGAACCGGGACGGGCAGACGCCGCTCGAGCGCGCGTTGCACACCTGCGGCAATGCGGACCTCGAGCACATGGCGGCACTTGCCGACGTGCTGCTCGACGCCGGTGCGGCGAAGACGCCGCGGATGCAGGCCAGCGTCGCGGAAATCGGCGAGCGTTTCGAGTTCATGCGCGAGCGCTACAACGCGCAAACCGTCGACGCCGCGAGTGCCGCGCTGGACCGTCTCTACACGTTGTTCGGCGTGCCGCCGGCGCCGCACCGTCGGTTGCACGACGGCCGGTCGCCGATCGTCGTCGCGGCCGGCACGTGGCAGGCGCAGCATCAGGCGCTGTGGACGCAACTCGTGCCGGGAACGGGGCACGCGGCGACGGTGCAGGGCGAACTCGTCCGGATCTCGGGCCGCATCGCGCATGAACTCGAACACAACGGCGGCTGCAACTGGGACGCCGATTTCAGGAAGATGGCCGACGCGTTCGCGGCGATCGTGCGTACCGGTACGCCGTTGCCGGCGGCCGATCTGTCGGACATGGAGGCCGTCGTGCAGGACGTCAAGCGGCAATCCGGCGACCCGGCGCAGCTGTGCCGGCTCGCGGTTGCGTGGGTGCGCCTGAACCCCGATCCGGTCGAACTCGCGCCGCCGTCCTATCGCCGGTAGCGCGCGGCGGCGTCGCCGGGCCGCGCCGGCCGGCATCCCGATGCCGGCCGTTCGTCGCCCGTCATTTCCGCAAGCCCTCGCCCGACTCCTGTCGGCCCGCATCCCCACTTTTGGGGATGCCGGCGCCGGGCGCTGCGCCTACGATGATCGACAAGGCACCGTGGGCCGCCGATATCATCAGAACAATCGAACAGGCCTGTCGTCCCGCGCCGGTCGCCGTAAGCGGCCGCACGGTCGATTGACACAGTCGTCGCATACGCTGATGCCTATCGTATGCGCGGCGCCGTTGGCGCCGCGACCGACGGCGCGTTGATGACGAAAGGCCTGATGTCGTATTTCGGGGGATTTCAATCAATATGCTCGCACGAGACTATGTGGAACGAGAGCTCTCGCACATCCAGCGGATGGTGGCGCTGCTGGACAGCGAGACGAACGTCGACGATGTGTCGATGTGGAGCGCGGGGCGTGTCAGGCATCCGAGCTACTGGCGCGGGCGTATCGAGGAACTGCTGTCGACGCCCGACGTGCCGCGTCACGTCAGAAAGCTGAGCGAAGCGGTGCTCGCGAAGATCGACGAGATGGAAGTGCGGTTCGCGACGATGAAGTAAGTGCATCGTCGGACCGGGCGGCGAAACGCGTTTCGCCGCGTCGTCCGCGCTTGCGTCGCCATGTCGACAACGACCCTTACGTCTGACGAGAAACGGTAACAAACGTGGTATTTCGACCAAACCCGCATCGGCGATTTGAACAATCGGATCGATTGACTAAGATGCCCGAACGGCGTTCGACAAAAACGCACGGCGTGGGGTGGCCAGATGCAGACGAACGGGTTGGTTCCATCGGCATGGATCGATGACGTCTACGCTGCGGCACTGGGCGATCAACGATGGGAAGCGGTGCTGGACGGGCTGCGTTTGTCGGTCGGCGTCCGCATGGCCACCCTGCTGTCGTTCGACGATGCGGCGAGGCTGCCGGCGATCGAGCAGGCGGCCGGCGACGATCCGTCATGGGTCGCCGCCTGCCAGCGCCGCTACAACACCGAGTTCTACCTGTACGACCCGGTCGTGCCGGTTGCCGCCGACTGGCCGGCCGGGCGCTGGTTCGAGGACACCAGGCACCTGTCGGTGCGCGAGCGCACACATGGCGTGTTCTATCGGGAGTTCATGCAGCCGTTCGGGCTCGGCAGCATCTCGGGCCTGTACCTCCATCGCGGCGAGGGCGCCGGCGCTTTCCTCAGCGTACAGGGCGGCCCCGAATCGCAAGGCTTGTCCGACGAGCAGCGCCGCACCATCGAAATCATGGGCACCCACATCAGCCGCGCGCTGCGCATCCATGCGCGCATCGGCGAGCTCGAAGCGCGCGTGGCCGCCGCGGAATCGGCGCTCGATGCGGTGCCGGTGCCGGTATTCCTGCTCGGTGCGCTGCGCGAACTGCGTTATACGAACCGCGCGGCCGATCAACTGATCGCCGCCGAACCGGCGCTGCGGATCGTGAACGGCCGCTTCGCGCCGGAAGGCTGCATCGACGATGCGCAATGGCGGCACGCGTTCGCGCGCGGCGGGCTGTTGCTGCGGCGCAAGACGGGCGAGCCGCTGGCGCTCGCGCTGATTCCCGTTCCCGAACAGTCGCGCCTCGCGCGCGAGCGGCCGGGCGTCGCGGCCTTGATGACGGCCGCCGATCTGCGTTCGCCGTCGGCGCGCGCGCAGCGTTTGCGGGTGTTCTACGGGCTGTCGTCGGCCGAGGCCGAGCTTGCCGTGCTGCTGTGCTGCGACGGGCGCTCGCCGCAGGAATGCGCGGCGCTGCGCGGCGTGTCGATCGGCACGGTGCGCGCGCAGATCAAGTCGATCTACACGAAGACGGACGTGGCGCGCGCGGCCCAGCTCACGTCGCTGGTCATGCAGACCTGAGCGGCCGATGCGCCGGGCGACCGCCTTTTCGTCTATCCGCCGCCGATTCCCTGCAGTATCTTGCCGGTCCCGCCGCAAACGGTGCAGGGCCGACCCTCCACCCGGCCGGTGCCGCGGCAGACGCGGCACGTGTCCTCGCCGATGCCCGGCGCGTCCGCCGGGCCTTCGTCGCCGGCATTCGGCGGCGTATCCGGGGCGGGGGTCGCTGCTGGCTTCGTGGTCGACATCACGGGCTCCTTTTTGCGTTGCACGCGGTCGCGGTGCGCATCGCGCGTGCCTGCGAGGCCGCACGCGCGACGACGAAGGCTCGACCGCGCGGGACAATGCCGGCGCCCGCGTCGGCCCGACGGATTCGACCGATCGATGCCCGGGCACGTGGCGAACCGTCGCCGTAGTCGAGCACGCTGGCCGGATCGAGCGCAGGGGACATCGCGGCGACATGACGATTTTGTGATCAGTCATCCTATAACTTTTGTAACAGATGCAGGAAAAACGCGGCCGATTGTCCGGACGCCGCCGCACCGGTGTCCAATTTACATCCCGCCCCGTTTCCGGAAAACGTTTCGCAGAAGGTGGTAAAAACAGAGAATGCGATTCCTCATTCTGAGCAAAGCACCCTTGATGGCTGGGGTTATAGGGGTATGCACCAAGTGAGTTAAACGATTAACCGACGTACAGTCGCTCAACACGTCATACGACGTATGACTCTACAGCTCAAGCGAGCGTATCGGCGAAGCGGGCGCGTGCCGCCGGATCGCCGCACAACAACGATCGACCATCAAGGAGACTCACCATGAAGCACCGATTCACCGGCTCCCGCACCGCCCTGGCCGTCGCGCTGATGGCCGGCTTCGCGATGTCCGCGCAGGCGCGCGTGTTCCGTTCGGCGGACGTGCACGGCGACAACTTCCCGACCAACATGGCCGTGAAGTTCATGGGCGAGGCGCTGTCGAAGCAGACGGGCGGCAAGGATTCGATCAAGGTGTTCGGCAACAGCGCGCTCGGCTCCGAGAAGGACACGGTCGACCAGGTGCGGATCGGCGCGATCGACATGGCGCGCGTGAACGGCGCGTCGTTCAACGAGATCGTGCCGGAGTCGCTGATCCCGTCGTTCCCGTTCCTGTTCCGCGACATCGACCATTTCCGCAAGGCGATGTACGGCCCGGCCGGCCAGAAGATCCTCGATGCGTTCACCGCGAAGGGGATGATCGCGCTGACGTTCTACGAGAGCGGCGCGCGCTCGATCTACGCGAAGCGCCCGGTGCGTTCGCCGGCCGACATGAAGGGGCTGAAGGTGCGCGTGCAACCGTCGGACCTGATGGTCGACGAGATCAAGGCGATGGGCGGCACGCCGACGCCGATGCCGTTCGCCGAGGTGTACACGGGCCTGAAGACGGGCCTCGTCGACGCGGCGGAAAACAACCTGCCGTCGTACGAGGAAACCAAGCACTACGAAGTGGCGCCCGATTACTCGGAGACGCAGCACGCGATGACGCCGGAAGTGCTGGTGTTCTCGAAGAAGGTCTGGGACACGCTGTCGCCGCAGGAGCAGGCGGCGATCCGCAAGGCGGCGGCCGATTCGGTGCCGTACTACCAGAAGCTGTGGACCGCGCGCGAGGCGTCCGCGCAGCAGCTGGTGACGAAGGGCGGCGCGAAGATCCTGCCGGCCGCGCAGATCGACCGCGCGGCGTTCGTGAAGGCGATGCAGCCGCTGTGGACCAAGTATGAAAAGACGCCGCAGATGAAGCAGATCGTCGACGAGATCGAGGCCACCAAGTGACGCGTCGCACTTCCCTGAATGGCGCCGCGGCCGTGGGCTCGCCGGACGCGGCCGCCGCCGACGGCGCGACGCCGTGCCGGCCGCGCGCGGCCGCGCCGCTGTTGCGCTGCGTGAACGACGTGCTGTTCCGCGTGCTGGCGGGAATCGCGTCGGCGTGCCTCGCGGTGCTCACGGTGCTGGTGTTCTACGCGGTCGTGATGCGCTACGTGTTCGAGAACGCGCCGGATTTCGTCGAGCCGATCGCGCTGTTGCTCGTGATCGTGATCGCGATGTTCGGCGCGGCGATGAAGGTGCGCGACGGCGGCCATATCGGCCTCGATTCGCTGGTGCGCCGGCTGTCGCCGAAGGCGCGCACGGTGGTCGTCGCGATCCAGCACCTGAGCCTGATCGCGTTCGCGATCATGATCATGATCGGCTGCGGCAGCATGGCCGCCGAGACGATGGGCGACCGCATCCCGATCATCGGGCTGCCCGAAGGCGTGCGCTACCTGATCACGATGCCCGCGGCGGTTGCGATCATCCTCTTCTCGCTCGAGCACCTGCTCGCGCTTCGTCGTTCTTCGTCGGGACAATAACGCCATGGAACTCGCGATCCTGTCCGTCAGTTTTCTGATATTTCTCGTTCTCGGCGTGCCCGTGTCGTTCGCGCTCGGGATAGCGTGCGTGCTGACCTACATGGTCGAAGGCCTGCCGATCGCGACCGCGATGCAGGCGATGATCTCGGGGATGAACGCGTTCTCGTTCCTCGCGGTGCCGTTCTTCATCTTCTCCGGCGAACTGATGCTGCATGGCGGCATCGCGGACCGGATCCTGCGCTTCGCGCAGGCGACCGTCGGCCACTTCCGCGGCGGCCTCGGGATGGCGAACGTCGTCGCGTGCACGCTGTTCGGCGGCGTGTCGGGCTCGCCGACCGCCGATACGTCGGCGATGGGCGGCGTGGTGATTCCGCTGATGAAGCGCGAAGGCTACAGCGCCGCGTACGCGGTCAACGTGACCACGCATGCGTCGCTCGCGGGCGCGCTGATGCCGACGTCGACCAACATGATCATCTACGCGTTCGCCGCGCAGGGCATCACCGGGATGCTGCACGGCCAGCCGGTGAGCGGCGTGTCGATCGGCGACCTGCTGTTCTCGGGGCTCCTGCCGGTGTTGTGGGTGATGGGCTTCGTGCTCGCCGCCGCGTACTGGCAGGCCGTGCGTCACGGCTATCCGCGCCGTGAAGACGGCTCGTCCGCGCTGCCGCGGTTTCCCGGCTGGTATGCGGTGCTGCGCAGCTTCGTCGGCGCGGTGCCCGGGCTGATGGTGATCGCGATCATCCTCGTGTGCGTCGCGAAGGGCATCGCCACTGCGACGGAAGCGGCCGCGATCGCCGTCGTCTACTCGCTCGTGCTGACCGCGGTGGTCTACCGGACGCTGACGGCCGAGAAGCTGCGCCGTGCGCTGTCGCATGCGGCGCGCACGACGGGCGTCGTGCTGCTGCTGATCGCGGTGTCCAACATGCTGCGCTTCCAGATGTCGTACCTGGAGATTCCGGATGCGATCGAAGGGCTGCTGAAGCAGTCGACCGCGGCGCCGTGGCTGATGCTGCTGTACATCAACATCATCCAGGTGTTTCTCGGCACGTTCGTCGACATGGCCGCGCACATCCTGATCACGACGCCGCTGTTCCTGCCGATCGCGATGGCGTGCGGCGTCGGGCCGGTGCAGTTCGGGATCATGCTGCTGCTGAACTGCTCGCTCGGCCTCGTGCACCCGCCGATCGGCTCGGTGCAGTTCGTCGGCTGCGCGATCGGCAACGTGTCGATCGGCGAGACCACGAAGATGGCGTGGCCGTACTACCTCGCGATCTTCAGCGCGATCAACATCGTCACGTACATGCCGTTCTTCTCGACGTGGCTGCCGAGCCTGATCAGCGGGCACGCGGTGTTCTGACGGCGCGTGTGGCCCGTCGCGGCGCCGGACGACCGAGGGGGTCCGGCGCCGCGCCCGCCCATGCGGCGCGCTCGCCGGGCGCCGGGCGCCGGCCGCTCAATCCGGCCGTCCATCCGGTGCGACGTCGCGATCGACCGACCGTTCGTCGCGCCAGTCCGCCAGTTCGCGCCACAGCGCCGGGCGCGCATGGTCGCGCGGCGGCAACGGGATCACGCACGCGACGCCCCGCACGTTGACCACCACGCCCGAATCGGGCAGCGTGGCCGGGATGCCGGAGGACGAAAGATCGGCGTCGGGTTCGGAAGGGGTGCCCTGGCCGGGCGGGTGTCGAAACATCATGCGAAATCTCCGTGGCGCCGCGAACCGGCGCGTCAGTAGCGAACCCGCCCGATCAGGCCGAGCGGGTCGACGGCGTGCTGGATGGCGCGGGCGAGCTGCCGTTGCGTGGCCGGCACATGCTTGCGGTAGTACGCGATATTGACCGGCCCGACGCCATGCTCCGCGCTGAAGCAGCCGCCTGCCTGCGCGACGCGGTCGTACAGCGCGCCGCGCAATGCCACCTGCTGCAGCGGCCCGTAGCGGTGCGCGTCGGCATGCGGGATCGACACGACGAGATGGCAGCCGCCGTCGCCGAAATGCCCGAACGCATGGCAGCGCAGCGACGGGTGCGCGGCGGCGAGCCACTGCTCGGCGTCGGCGACGAACCCGGCCAGCGCGCCGCGCGGGAACGACACGTCGAACGACAGCGGCAGGCCGTCGTGCGCGACCGCGGCCGGCAGCGCGTCGCGAATCCGCCAGAACCGTTCCGCCGGCGCGCATGCCGCGTCGAGCGCCACGCGTTCGGTCGCGAGCGCGTCGAGCGTCGCGACGGTGCGCGCCTCGAGCAGCGCGTCGAGGCCCGGCATGCCGGTCGCGATCTCGACGAGCGCGTAGCACGCGGCGGCGCTCGCCTCGAACGGAATGCGCAGCGCCGGATATACCGCCGCGACGCAACCGACCGCCGCCGCCGACATGAATTCGAACGCCGACAGCATCTCGCCGAACGCGCGTTCGAACGCGAGCAGGCCGGCGAGCGCCGCGTCGTACGACGCGAACGCGACGAACGACGCGCACGATGAGCGTTCGAGCGGCGCGAGCGCGAACGACACGGCCGTCACGAGTCCGTTCGCGCCATTCGCGCCGATGAAGCACTGCGCGACGTCGAAGCCCGCGTTGCGCTTGCGCAGCGGCGCGAGCGCGTCGATCACGGTGCCGGCTTCGTCCGCCAGCACGACTTCGACGCCGAGCACGTGACGGCGCACGTCGCCGTACTTGATCAGGCGGCTGCCGCCGGCATTCGCGCCCACGAGGCCGCCGGCGGCCGGATCGCTGCCGAGATCGATCGGCATGCAGAGCCCGGCTTCGCCCGCCACGCGGTTGATGTCGGACAGCCGCACGCCGGCCTCGACCGTGATGCTGCGATTGGCCGGATCGAACGCGCGAACCGCGCGCATCCGCTCGAACGACACCACGCATTGCGTGCCGCCGCGATCGGGCACGGCGGCGCCGACGAGCCCGGTGCGCGCGCCCTGGGCGACGAGCGCGATCCGGTGCGCGACGGCCACGCGGGCGAGCGCGCGCACGTCGGCGGTCGACGCCGGCCGCGCGACGCCGAGCGGCACGCCGCCGTGGCGCGCGACGTCGGTCGCATACGGCTCGCAGGCCGCGCCTTCGAGCCAGCCGTCGCCGAGCGCCGCGGCGAGCGCGTGCCGTTGCGTGGCGGGTGCCGCGTGTGCAGGCAGCGCGTTCATCGTCAGCCGGCCCGCGCGAGCTGCCTGCGCAGCCGGCCGCGCACGACGACCAGCGCGATCAGCGGCACGACGCCGCCCCACAGCGGGCTGTGGCGCATCGCGATCGATACCGCGAGCGCGACGGCGGTGACGGCGAGCAGCACGAGCGACAGCGAACGCGCACGCGCGTGGTCGACGAACGTGCCGTCGACGAAGCCGCCGTCCGACCACGCCGTATGCACGATGCCGACCACCAGCACGCAGACGAGCATCGCGGCCGGCCCGAGTTCCTCGCCCCACAGACGGCTACCTGTCGGCGAGACGAGCGCGAGCACCGCGCCGATCACGAGGAACAGGTCGACGCCGATCGCGATGCTGTTGCGCTCGGCGCGGCGGATCAACCACGCGCCGTGCACGAGCGCGAGCACGCCGCCGATCAGGAACGCGTGGGTCCAGCGCAGGTCCGGCTGCCCGGGGCCGAGCCGGCCGTAGAACAGGAACACGATCGCCGGCAGGAAGTTGCTCGCGTGCAGCAGGTAGCCGGTTATGGGATGGGTCGATTTCATCGGTGTTTCTCCTTCGTCGAAACTGCGGGGCGACGCGTCACGCGTCGTGCCAGCGGAACAGCCGCGCGGCGGCGAACAGGAACAGCGCGGTGCACACGGTCATGCCGAGCAACTGCGGCGCGAGCTGCGCGTACGGTGCGCCGTCGACCAGCGCGCCGCGCAGCGCGACCGCGAACTGGTTGGTCGGCAGGAACGCGAGCGCGGCCTTCAGCCACGCGGGCGCGTCGTGCATCGGGATCGTCAGGTCGCTGAAGAACAGCAGCGGGTAGTAGGTGACGTTGCACGCGAGTTCGGCGGCCGCGAGCGAGCGCGTGCGGCTGGCGAGCAGCACGCCGATGCTCAGCACCATCGCGGCGCCGAGCAGCACGATCGGCAACGCGCGCAGCCCGTCCGGCGTCGCGATCGGCAGCGCGATGCCGAACGCGACGCGCGCGACCGTCAGCAGCACGAGCGCCGACAGCGCCATCATCGCCATGCGCGCGACGATCAGCGCGGCGAGGAATACGCCGCGCGACACCGGGAAGCACACGTACAGCTTGAACGTATTGCGCTCGCGCAGCGCGGCGATCGCGGTGGTCGTCGAGTTGAGGCCGATCGCCATGAACGCCATCACCAGGATGCCGGTCGCGAAGAACGCGCCGTAGTCGAACGGGCGGCGCGCCGGCGCGGCATTCTCGAAGCGCGCCTGCGCGGCCGGCAGCCCGAGCCGCTGCGCGGCGCAGCGCGCGAGCGCGATCTCGACGACGCGCGACGCGGCCTTGACCGCGAGCGAGCCGTTGAAGTCGTAGCGGATCGTCGCCGGCGTGCGCTCGTCGGCGCCGAGCACGACGGTCACGCGCTCGGCCGGCGCGCCGCGGCCGCCGAAGGTCGCCTTCACCGTGTCGCTGTGCGACAGGCTGGCGACGATCTCGGCCTTGCACGCCTGGTTGTACGGCGTCGCGCCGCCGGGCAAGTCGAATGCGATGTCGGCCGTGCCGAGCGAGCCCGAGCCGCCGAACGCGAACAGCATCACGCTCAGCAGGAACACCGGGAACACGAGCGTCCAGAACAGCGACGAGCGGCTGCGCAGATAGCCGAGCAGCTCGTTGCGCACGAGGATCAGGAATACCTTAGTCATGGGTCGGCCCCTCGGTGCACAGGCGCAGCAGGTCGCCCGGCGTGCTTGGCGCGAGCGCGAGATGCTGGATGCCGCGTTCGCCGACGATCCGGTGCACGTTCGGATGCAGCGTCGCATCGCCGAACGCCTCGACCACGTGCGCGGCCGACACGCGCACGCCGGTCACGCCCGGCAGCGCCGCGAGCCGCTTGCGCAGCGCGCGCGCATCGGCTTCGTCGCGGCAGTGCAGCACCGCGCGCGCATCGCCGACGAGCTCGGCGCGCAGCGTGTCCTGACTGCCCTGGTAGCGCACGCCGCCGTCGCGCACCCACACGAGATCGTCGACCACGCTCAGTTCTTCCTCGGAATGGCAGATCATCGCGACGCTCGTGCCGCTCGCGCGGTGCCGCAGCAGGTCGATCACGACGCCCGCATAGCGGCGATCGAGCCCCGTGAACGGCTCGTCGAGCACGGCCAGCTCGGGCCGGTGCGCGAGCGCGACGTAGAGGTCCACGCGCTGGCGCTGCCCCTTCGACAGCGCGCGGCACGGCTTGGCGAGCAGTTCGGCGATGCCGAGCGCGTCGGTGATCGCCGCATCGGTGTGCGCATACATCGCGCGGTGCAGCGCGACGATCTCGGATACGCGCAAGTGATCGGGATATTCGACCTTCTGCAATTGCGCGCCGATCCGCCGCAGCGAGCGCGAATCGCGCATGAAGCGTTCGGCCGGCACGTCGAGCACGCGCACGTCGCTGCCGCCGCGCCGGAAGCCGAGCAGCGTTTCCAGCAGCGTGGTCTTGCCCGAGCCGTTGGGGCCGACGATCGCGGTGATCGCGCCGCGCCGGAACCGCACGTGGCGCGCGCGGAAGCGGAAATCGCCGGCCGCGACGTCGATCGCGCGCGCGCCGAGCGCCGCGCCCGGCGCATGCGCATCCGGCTGCGACGGCGTGCCCGCGCGCCGCGGCCGGTCGAACGCGGCGGGCGGGCCGAACATCGCGCGCACCGAGGAGAGAAACGAAACGCTCATCGCCCGCGCCCTCAGTCGAACAGCATGACCTGCGTGTCGCGCGCGCCCCGGTACGGGTTGCGGCCGTGCGCGACCAGCATGTTGTCGACGACGAGCACGTCGCCGGCCTGCCACGGGAACGCGAATTCTTCGTCGTCGAGCGCGTCGTAGATCGCCACGAGGTCGTCGAACGGCATCGGCGAGCCGTCGCCGTAGCGGATCTCGTACGGGAACGCGGCGCGCGTGCCGTACATCCGCTGCAGGTAGCGGTAGCTGAGTTCGCCCATCGAGCGCGGGTTCGGGTGCTGCGCGCTCGCCTGGTTGAACCACACCGTCTCGCCGGTGCGCGGATGCGTGCGCAGCGCGCTGCCGACGTGCGACACGGTCACGCTGCCGTCGTCGAGCCAGCGGCAGCCGACGCCGCGCTGCGCGCACAGCCGCTCGACTTCGTCGCGCTCCGTCGTGCCGAACGCGTCGTCCCACGGCCGGTGGTACGCGGCGAACGGCAGGTTCGGGTTCGCGGCGAGGCCGTCGGCGCGGTCGCCCGGCGCCGCGAAATTGCGCAGGTACATCACGCCGCGCTCGGCGAACCGTGCGCGCAGCGCGGCCGGCACGCGCGCGGTCACGCGCCGCATGTCGCAGATCGGCGTCTCGCCGCCGGCGTCGGCCGGCAGCCGGCAGTAGAACGCGACGAGGCGCGGGAACGCGGGCATGTAGGCCATCTCCTGGTGCAGCCCGATCCTGAACGGCGGCGGCATGCGGGTCGACTCGTAGACCTGGCCGTCGATCTGCCGGCGCGGGGCGGCGCCGGCCGTATAACCGTTCGCGTGCGGCGGATACAGCGCGCCGAGGCGGCCGAACGCGGCGGTGTCGGGCACCGCGAAGCCGCGCCACAGCAGCGCGCCGCATGCGTCGAGCAGCGTGTCGATCGTGTCGAGCCGCGAGCGGTACCACGCGACGAACATGTCCGGCGACGTCGCGAGTTCGGCGCTGCGCGGCGTCACGCACAGCGGCAGCGTCGCGCCGGGCGCGACCGGCGCGCAGTGCACGTCGTCGGCGCCGAGCCGTACGGCGGCATGCGCGGCGAGGAAGGCGAGATCGGTCATCGCTCAGGCCAGCGCCGGTTTCTTCAGCAGGATTTCGAAGCCGAGCGCGCCGAGCCCCGCGCTCGGGCTGTAGATCGACGCAACCTCGGCCAGACCGGCTTCGGCCACCAGCGCATGCGCTTCGTCGAGCGTGATCTTTTCCTCGACGTGGGTCGGCGGATAGTCGGCGGCGGCGCGCATCTCGGTGAAGCGGTCGAGCAGGTGCTGCGGCGCGTCGCGGCGCATGTCGTGCACGAGCGCGATGCCGCCCGGCTCCAGCACGCGGTACATCTCGGTCAGGCTGAGCGCCTTGTCGGGCAGATGGTGCAGCGTCGCGCGGCCGACCGCCATCGTCAGCGTGCCGTCGTCGAACGGCAGCGCGAGCGCGTCGCCGACGCGCATCTCGATCGTGTCGTCGAGCCCGAGTTCGCGGATGCGCGGGCGGCCTTCGTCGAGCATCGCCGGATCGAGGTCGATGCCGACGTAGCGCCAGCCGCGCATCGCCGGATCGGTCGCGAGCCGCACCGGCACGACGCCGGTGGCCGTGCCGATGTCGGCGATCGTGCCGGGCGTCATCCCGCGCGCCAGCTGGCGGATGCGGCTGATGAACAGCAGGTCCCACGGTTCGAGCGTTTCGGTGGCGAAGCGATCGTAGTCGTTCGCCGGGCGCAGGTTCTTGAGCAGCATGACGTTCCTTGTGCGAAAGGGTGAAGGTTCACAGCCAGCCGACCGGCACGGCGGCCAGCAGCCGTCGCGCGGTCGCGCTGTTGACGCCGAACGCCGGGCGGCGGCGCCGTTCCACTGCATGCGCGGCCATCGCCGCGATGCGTGCGCCGAGCCCGACGCCGACGCCCCACGACGACGCGGCGACGCCGAGTTCGAGCAGCGTCGCGGCGGTCAGGAAATCGATGTTCGGCCGCAGCGCGCGGCGCGCGTCGGCCTGCGCGCAGCACGCGTCGAACAGCGTCACGTAGCCGCCGTCGAAGCCGCATGCCGCGAACCGGCCGCGCAAGTGCGGCGGCCGTGGATCGGCGACGAACAGCGGGTGGCCGAAGCCGTACAGCGTGCGTTTGGCGTCGAGCGCCGCATCGATCGCCGCGCGCCCGGCCGCGTCGAGCGCGGCGGCCGGCGCGCCGGCGCCGCCCGGCACCGACCGCGCGAGCGCCGTGAGCCACTGCATCGCTTCGAGCGCCGCGCCGACGTGCGACGGCCCGCTCGCGAGGAAGCCGGACGCGATCGCCTGCGTGAGCGTGACGCCGGTGCCGATCGCGACGCGCGGCGCGAGCACGGTCGGCGTGATGTAGCCGAAGCCGGCGTGCCACGCGACGAGCAGCATGTCCATCGCCGCTTGCGCCGGCGCGTCGGCGCGCGTCGCGCCGGTCAGCACGAGCATGCGTTGCGCGTGCGTCCGCGCTGCGTCGAGCGCGGGGCCGCCGCGGGCGTGCGGGCCGGCGGCGAACGGCCGGCCCTCGATCGCCGCGTGCAGCAGGAACGGCGCGGCGGCCGCGCACAGCAGCATCGTGTCGAGATCGGCATCGTCCGGCGCCGGGCCGCGCACGCGGTCGGTCACGTCGTCGAGGCCGCGCAGCAGGCCGGACGCAGCCGCGAATACCGGCGCGACGCCCGCCGCGCCGAGGTCGGCGGCGACCGACTGGGCGACCGAGCCCGGCGCCAGCGCGTCGGCGAACGCGGCGAGCCGCGCGCCGATCGTCGCCTCGTGCGCATGATGGTCGGCGTGGCCCGGCGCGACGTCGAACCACAGATGCGCGAGCGCGCCTTCGAACGTCGTCGCGCCGATCAGCGCGTTCAGGTCGAGGTCGCGCACGCGCAGCGCTTCGGGGTCGAGCGTCGCACCGTCGATGTCGGTGCCGCGATGGCGCGTAGTCGGCCGGCCGAGCAGGTTGCGCGGCGCGTCGTTGGCCGCGGTGGCGGCGGTGCGGGAGTCGAGTGTCGTGTCCATGTCATTCCGCCGCGGCGAGTTCTTCGGTGCTGACGCTGATCGCCGCATGCGCCATCGCGGCGATCACGGCCGCGTGCTGGTCGACGACGGGCAGCACGTTCGCGAAGTAGTAGCGCGCGCTTTTCAGCTTGCCGCGATAGAACGCGAGTTCGGCCGGCGCGTCGGCCGTCTCGGGCGCATCGAGCCGGCGCGCGGCGATCGTCGCCGATTCGAGCAGCACCCACGCCGACGTGACGACGCCGAACATCTCCAGGAAGCGCGTGTAGAACTGGCTGCTGCGATGCGTGTGGCCGTCCTGCACGTCGCGCGCGATGTCGTCGAGCGCGACGCCGATGCGGTCGGCGCCCGCGCGCAGCGCGTCGAACAGCGGCCGCAGCTCCGCGTGCGTGCCGGCGTGATGCTGCTGCGCGAGGAACGCGTCGAGTTCGTCGCGGTAGTACTGGATCAGCCGCGAATGGCGGCCGAAGCCGAGCTTGTCGCGCACGAGATCCTGCGCCTGGATGTAGTTCGTGCCTTCCCAGATCGACAGGATCTTCACGTCGCGCGCGTTCTGCTCGACGGGGCTCGCGTCGGTATAGCCGAGCCCGCCGTGCACCTGGATCGCCGTTTCGCAGATGCGCCACGCCTGGTCGGAGATGAACGCCTTGCAGATCGGCGTCAGCAGCAGTTGCAGCTTGCGATGGCGCTCGATCTCGGCCGGGTCGGCGTCGGGCGTCGCCTCGAGCATCGCCGCGCGCGTCGCGGTGGCCGCGAGCTTGCCGAGCAGGCCGCGGCAGCCGTCGACGCGGCTCTTCATGTCGACCAGCATGCGCTGCACGTCGGCATGCTCGACGATCGCGACGCGCGCCGCGTTCGTATTCGACGCGCGCTCGATCGGCCGGCCCTGCAGCCGGCGGCCCGCGTATTCGACCGCATGCAGGTACGCGCTCGACGCGACGCCGACGCCGAACATCCCGGTGCTCATGCGCGCCTGGTTCATCAGCGGCATCAGCTGCAGCAGGCCGACGTTGCGCCGGCCGCCGAGCAGCCAGCCTCTGGTCGTGCCGTTCGCGCCGAACACGAGATGCGTGTTCGCGCAGCCCTTGAGCCCCATCTTGCGCGGCAGGCCGATGCAGTCGACGTGGTTCGGCTGCAGTTCGCCGGTTTCCTCGTCCGGCCAGAAGCGCGGCACGACGAGGCACGACAGCGAGAACGAATCCGGCGACGCGGTATCGATGCGCCCGAGCACGAAATACAGCGTGTTTTCCGTCAGCTCGTGCATGCCGGCCGAGATGTACACCTTCTCGCCGTCGATCGCGTAGATATCGCGTTCGAGCGGCGTCGCGCGCAGCGCCACGGCGGTGAGGTCGGTGCCGGCCTGCGGCTCGGTCGCGCAGAAGCACGCATCCCAGCGGTACGCTTCGAGCGGGGCGATGAGCGCTTTCTGGTGCGGCGTGCCGTGCATCTGCAGCAGCTTGATCGCGGGGCGCGTGAAGCCGCCGTAGGTCATGAACGACGGATTCGCGCCCATGAACATCTCGTAGATCATCTGCGTGACGATCGGCGGCAGCCCGTGCGCGGTGCCGAACAGCGTGTTCGACCATTCGTCGCGAAAGCGCGCCCACAGTGCGTGGAAATGCGAAGGAATCCGGACCTGGCCGTCGTCGAGCAGCGTGCAGCCCTCGACGTCGGCCTGCTGGTAGCTGCGGCCGAGGTCGAGCGCGAAATCGCGTGCGCGTTCGAGCAGCGCGTCGACCGATGCGCGGTCATGCGTGCCGTACAGGCCGTGTTCCGCCAGGAACCGCTTGTCGGCCTCGAACAGTTCCCACAGAAAGAAGCGCAGCTCGCGCAGGCTCACCTTGTATGCGCTCATCATGCGTCTCCTTCGATATCGAGCGCGGCGTCGAGACCGCCGGCGAGATCCACGACGGCGGCCGCCGCCGCGCCATGCAGCGCCGCGTCCCACACGAGCACCGCGCGGCGTTCGCCTTCGTCGAGCGCGCCCGCGAGCCGGATCAGCGCGGCGGCCGATTCGGCCGACGACAGGTGGCCCGACCCGTCATGCTGGATGCGCGCGCCGACCGGGATCGACGCGGCGTCGGCCACGCGCGCCGCGAAGCCGGGATCGAAGCCGGGCGGCACGCACCAGTCGATCTGGTTCGCGCGCAGCCTGGCCTGCTCGAGCGCGCGGCGGATCGCGCGGGCGGCGACCGGCGCGAGCGTGTCGCGCAGCGCGGCCGGCGCATCGGCCCACGGATCGGCGATCGACGGCCCGAACTCCATCGCGACGGCGCGTACGCCGCCCCACGCGGCCGGCTCCGCCGCCGGGCCCGCGCGCGATACGAGCAATGCGGCGGCCGCGTCGCCGTAGCCGACCAGGTCGCCGAACTGGCGGAAGAACGGGTAGAGCCACTTGTCGCTGAGGATCACGAGCGCCTGGTCGCCTTCGTCGAGCAGCCCGTCGAGCAGCATCAGCGCCGAATACCAGCCGAGCGTGCCGTTCTGGCCGAGCGCGAACGGCGTTACGCGCTGCAGCCCGAGTTCGTACTGCATGCGGCCGACGACCGAATCGCCGATGCCTTCGTTGAGCGCGCTGCTCGCGACGATCACATGCGTCGTGCGCGCCAGCGCGCCGGAGCCGAGCTGGTCGCGCAGGTCGAGCGCCGCGTCGGCGGCGAGATCGGCGAGGCTGCGCCCGGGCGGCGCGACGCGCAGCGCGGGCCGGCCGCCCGGCGCGAGGCGCGTGCCTTCCTCGGGCGTGAGGGCGCCCATGCCGCGCGGCCGCGCAAAGCGCGCCTGCGGCAGCAGCAGATGGCGGTAGCCGGGATGGCGCTCCTGCGCCTGGATCGCGCTGAACACGACGGCGGGCGGCAGCACCACGACGCCGCCGGACAACGCGAGCATGCCGGGCGCCGCGACGCGCGGCGCGCCGACACAGGTTTCATCGAGCGTCGACAAGGTCATGCTGCGGTCTCCTCGAGGTTCGGGCGCGCGAACGCGTCGCGATACTGCGCTTTCAGCGCCGGTCGGTCGATCTTGCCGTTCGGGTTGCGCGGCAACGCCGGCAGCGGCTCGACGACGAGCGGGCTCATGTAGGTGGGCAACGCGTCGCGGCATGCGCGGGCGATGTCGGCGCGGCACGCGTCGGCGTCGAGCGTCGACACGACGCACGCGGCGATCGCCTCGCCGAGCGCCGGGTGCGGGACGCCGAACACGGCGGCCTCGCGAATGTGCGGCAGCGCGAACAGCACGTCCTCGACCTCGGTGGGGCTCACGCGATAGCCGGACGTCTTGATCATGTCGTCGCCGCGCGCGACGAAATACAGATAGCCGTCCGCGTCGCGCCGCACGATGTCGCCGGACCACACGGCGACGTCCGGACGCGGGATCTCGCCGTGCCGGCGCGGCAGCGGGCGAAAGCGCTGCGCGGTCAGCTCGGGCCGGTTCCAGTAGCCGAGCGTGACGAACGCGCCGCGATGCACGAGTTCGCCGGGCTCGTCGGCCGCGCATTCGCTGCCGTCCGCGCGCAGCACGAGGATCTCCGCGTTCGGCACGGCCTTGCCGATCGACGTCGGGCGCAGCGCCGCGTCGGCCGGTGCCAGATAAGTCGAGCGGAATGCCTCGGTCAGCCCGTACATCAGGTACGGCGACGCGTGCGTGAACAGCGCCTGCAGGCGGTGCAGCAGCGGCGTCGCGAGATGGCCGCCGGTGTTCGCGAAGCGGCGGATCCGCGTGCGTGCGGCGTCGCTCCAGCCGGCGGACGCGAGCTGCATCCAAAGCGGCGGCACGCCGGTGATCGACGTGACGCCGAACGCATCGCAATGGCGCGGCACTTCGGCCGGCTGCAGGAAGTCGAGCGGCGTGTAGCACGCGCCGGACGCGAGCGCGGTCGTGAGCTGGCTCAGGCCCGCATCGAAGCTGAGCGGCAGCACGCCGAGCACGACGTCGTCGTCGGCCAGCCGCTGGTACGCGGCGACGCTGAACGCGCCCGACACCAGGTTGCGGTGCGAGACGACGACGCCTTTCGGCTTGCCGGTCGAGCCGGACGTGTAGAGCAGCGCGGCCGGATCGTCGTCGACCGGCCGGCCGGCGGGCGCCGCGGGCGCGTCGGTGCCCGGCGAGTCGATCGCGTCGGCCAGCTCCTCGATCAGCAGCGTGCGCGCGCCGACGAGCGCGGCGAGCGCCGGCAGGCGCTTGAGCCGCTGCGCGCCGGTCACGAACAGCGCGGCGCCGCTGTCGGTGACGATGTGTTCGATCTGCGCTTCCTTCAACTGCGGATTGACCGGCACGAAGATCGCGCCGAGGGCGTTGGCCGCGAGCATCGCGACGACGGTCTCGATGCGCTTCGGCGCGTAGATCGCGACGCGTTCGCCGGGCTGCACGCCGCGTGCCGCGAGGACGGCGGCGGCGCGCCGCACCGCGCGGGCGAGCTGGTCGTAAGTCAGGGTGCCGCCGCCGTCGGCATACGCCGGACGATGCGGCCAACGCTCGGCGCCGTGTTCGAGCAGGTCGGCGATGCTGATCAATGCGTTCATGATCGGCTCCTCTGGTTCAGGCAGGCCGCACGTACACGTGCGCGGCTTCGTGGGACAGGAAATGCGCCATCGAGTACGTGCGGTGATAGGCGCCGCAGCGCGCGAACACGGCGATGTCGCCGACCTGCGGCGGCGCGCCCGCGTCGTCGCGGCCGATCACGTCCGCGCGGCTGCAGGTGCTGCCGACGTAGAGCGTCGGCACGCCGCGCGACGGCGGCGCGGGCGTGCGGCGCACGAGCGACGGCGTGGCCAGCCGGCGCATCACCGATTCGGTCTGCGCGAGCAGGAATGCATGCGACAGGCCGCCGTCGCAGACGGCGATCGTGCGGTCCTGCCACGCTTTCACCGCGACGACGCGCGTCGCGAACACGCCCGCATCGGCGAAGATCGCGCGGCCGGATTCGTGCGCGAGCGAATGCCGGCCGGCCAGCGGCGCGAGCGCGGCGGCGTAGCGCTCGAACGCCGCGTCGCCCGGGTGATCGTCGGCAAAGCCGCCGCCGAGGCTCAGCGCGCCGAGCGGCGCGCCGTTGGCCGGCGCGAGATCGCGCGCCAGCGCCGCGAGCAATTCGGGCAAGACGAGCGTGTCGGGCTGCGTCGCGTCCTGACGGATGAACGAATGCGGGCCGGAGAATACGTGCAGCCCGGCCACCGGCAGGCCGGCGGACGCAAGCGTGCGCACCGCGTCGTGGGCCTCGTTCGGCGTCATCCCGAAGTGGTCGTGCCACGATGCGCGCGCGTGAGCGCCGGCCAGCGCACCGGCGTTCACGCGCAGCAGTACGGCGCCCGGCGTGCTGCCGCCGGCCGCCGCTTCACGCGCGAGCGGCACGAAACGCGCGACCGCGTCCGGGTTGTCGAGCACGAAATGGCAGCGCGACGCGAGCCCCGCCCGCATGAACATCTCGTCCATCGACGGATTGTTCAGGTAGCGCGGCGTCTTGATCCGGCCGATCACCGCGTCGAGTTCGCCGCGGCTCGCGAGTTCGACACCGTCCTCGTACGCATGCGCGCAGCGCGCGAGCATGTCCTGGTTCGGGTTCGCCTTCAGCGACACGATCAGCCGCGTGCCGAGCCGCGCCTTCAGCGACCGGTAGCGGGCGATCGCGACCTCCGGCTCGTACACGTAGCACGGCGTGCGCAGGTCGGCGATCCATGCGTGGTCGCCGGCGGGCGGAAGCGGGCGCTCAGGCGTCATGGCGGCCCACCGGATGGAGCGTGGCGGCCGCGTACGCGCCGCAGTTCGACTGCATCACGCCGAGCACGCGCTGGCCGCGCGCGAGCGCATCGAGCCCGACGTCGGCCAGGTTGATCGGAAAATCCGAACAGCACGCGTGGCCGCGCGCATGGATGTTGTCCGCGTAGAGCCGCTCGGCCGGCACGCGCATCGCGCGGCACAGCGCGTTCCAGCCGGGCAGGTCGGCGTTGTGCGGCAGCACCAGGTCGTACGCGTCGAGCGCATGCGGCTCGAGCGCGACGGCCGCGTCGATCGCGCGGCGCGTGTACGGCCACTCCATCATGATCAGGTCGGCCTCGTTCGCGGCGACGGTGTCGGAGCCGCGATGCCATTTCGCGTGCGTCTCGATCGCGATGCCGCCGAGCCGGTTCTTCGTGCTGTTGCGCGCGATCAGCATCGCGGCCGCGCCGTCGCACTGCACGCCCGTCATCTGCCGCATCCGGTAGTCTTCGCCGTACACGCGGTCGGACGACACGACGAGCGCCGCGTCGAGCTGCGGATGGCGGCGCATCAGCGCGCGCACGGTCTCGATGCCGGCCGCGACCGACACGCAGTTCAGTTGCGCGACGGAGCCGAGCCACAGCGGCTCGATGCCGAACTGCGCCGCCACTTCGTGCGGCAGGCTGCGCGGCGCGGGCGGCACGCTGAATTGCTGTGTGTGCACGTGCACGATCGCGCCGACGTCGGACGGATGCACGCGCGCGGTGTCGAGCAGCCGGCCGACCGCCGCGATCGCGAGATCGGTCTCGCTCGTGTCGAGCGCCATGTGGAAATAGCGGCTGCCCGACTGCGCGATCGCGGCCGCCCGCTGCGCCGGATAGTCGCGTTCGGCGGCCCAGGCCTCGATATCGACGGGTGGGCCCGGCAGCTCGTAGGCCACCGCGTCGATGCCGATCCAGAAGCCGGCGTCGCGGGATGCGTGGGAAGAAGGCATCGTCATGTCAGTTGAGCGGCATCGCCGCGTAGTCGAGGACGTCGAGCTTTTCGAAGGTCGCCTGCACGGTGGGCGTGAGCAGGCCCATTTCGCGGATCGTCGGCACGAGGCGCCGGAAGATCGAGCGGCGGATCGAGCTCGACACCGGCGATTCGCGCACCATCGCGCTGCATTCGCGTTTCGACAGCCCCATCGGTTCCCAGATGTCGTCGGCGCACAGGTGTTCGTACAGCACGGCCGCGCCTTCGCAGACGAACTCCTCGCGCTCGCGCAGCTCGTGCGCGCTCATCTCCGCGTACACGCGGCACAGCGTGATCCGGCCGACCGCGAAATGGCGCGATTCGTCGCGCTGGATGCGTACGAACAGGTCCTTGATGAACGGATCGGTGCTGTACGCGACGACGCTCTGGAAGATCGACAGCGCGATGCCTTCGACGAGCACCTGCATCCCGAGGTTCGTCATGTCGAGCGCGCTGCTCGTGATCGTGTCGTGCAGCAGCCCTTTCAACGAGCGGCTCATCGGGTAGCTGACGTCGAGCTTCTCGTTGACGAGCTTCGCGTACGCCTCGACGTGGCGCGCTTCGTCCATCATCTGCGCGGCCGCGCACAGCCGCGCGCTCAGGCCGCTCTCGGCCGACGCGAGCTTCGACGCGCAGATCAGCGCGGCCTGCTCGCCGTGCAGGATCTGCGACAGCAGCCAGCCCTGCGCGTGATGGCGCACCTCGCGCTTGTCGGCGTCGGCCAGCTTGCCCCACAGCTCGGTGCCGTAGATCAGCAGCGTCGGGTCGGGCATGCCGAGCGGATTCGCCGGGTCGAGGTCGTGGCTCCAGTCGACGTCGGTCGCGACGTCCCACTGCGCGGCCTTCGCCTTCTCGTACAACCGGTTCAGCGCCTCTTCGCGCAGCGCGTAGTCGTTCGACATCAGTGCGTCGACGGGCATCGACCAGCGGATATCGGCGGTGTCCTGCATCACGGTCAGCGTGTCATTCATCTCAAGGTCTCCCCGGCCGCGCGGCGGCGCCGGAATGATGGGCGGAATCGGTGAACGGGGCGGCGCCGCGCAACGCGCCCGGGTGAGGCGCGAGGCGGATCGCGAACGACGGCCACGCGCCGCGCAGTTGCGCATCGAACGCGTCGGCGAGCCGCGCGGGCCAGATCGCGCAGCACACGCGGTTGTCGCCGGCGAATTCCGCGTCGCGCAGGATGCGGTCGCCGATCCAGACGACCGGCGCGCCGCGCGCGGCGTCGCGCAAGGCTTCGTCGTACAGGTGCACGCCGAGCAGCACGTGCGGCGCGAGCAGGTCGGCCGGCAGCGCGCCGAAATACGGTGCGCACACTTCGATGAACAGGCGCGCGTCCGGATGCACGGCCTCGCGAATCCGTGCGGTGACTTCCGCGAGGAACGCGAAATACTGGACGTGGTCGAGCAGCACGCGGCGCTCGCCGCCGGCCGCGTCGTACGTCTCGCCCGCGTCGTACGCATCGCCGGCCGCTTCCGCGAGCGCGGCGCGCGCATAGTCGGCCGGCGTGTCGAGCGGCATCCGGTACGCGCTGGCCGCGACCGCCACCGGCCGCCGCGCATCGCGCTCGATCCGGTAGGTGAAGTGAACGGGTCGCACCATGTCACGCCTCGCCGTCGAGAGAGAACGTCGCATCCGGCGCGAACGCGACGTCCGCGATCGCGTAATAGCCGTTCAGCGCGAGCGAGCAGACGGCCGCGCGGCGCGGCGTGTCGCCGTCGCGGTGCGCGAGCAGCACCGACAGCCACGGGTCGCTGCCGAACGCATGACCGAACACGCCGTGGCCGTCCGGCAGCAGCGGCGTCTTGCCGACCGACGCAAGCAGCGCGCGGCGCGACGTGGCCGGGAAGAACGGCAGCGCCGCGTGCAGCCCGGGGCGTGCCGCGCAGAACGTGCGGATGTCGCGGCCGAGCCGCACGACGGCGCTCGCCGGCGGCGCGGCGTCCGCGATCACCGACTGCGCCGGTTCGCGGCCGACGTCGACGAGCAGCGTGCACACGCCGAAGCCCGAGCGCCCCCAGGCGGGATTGCCGTGCCAGTACGTGTAGCCGTGCACGTCGAGGTCGACGATCTGCAGCAGCAGCGTGCGCGGCCCCGTTTCGGCCGCGGTCGCGAGCGTGCGGCGCAGCACGTAGCCCCAGCCCGCGCATTCGTACGAGCAGGTCATCCAGTCGGGCGTGTAGTCGTTCGCGCCGGCGAGCGCCTGCGCGAACACGCGATGCTGCGGCGAGTCGTTCATCAGCAGCATCGACAGGATCGTCGAGCTCACCACGTAGTCGTCCGCGCCGACCGCGCCGCACAGCCGCTCGCGTTCGGCGCACGCGAGCGTGCCGATCGCGCGGGCCGCGTCGTCGAGCGGCACGGCCACGCCGTCGCGCGACGGCGCGACGCGCCGGTACGCGAGCGCCTGCACGGTCAGCGCGGTCGCCGGGGCCGGCTGGACGGCGGCGGGCGCGGCCGCCGCGGGGGCAAGGGGCGCGAGCATCGCCGTATCAGGCCGCGTGCTGCTGGCGGCGCAGTTGCGCGTCGAGCTGCTGCAGCGTCGTGTATTGCGTGATGTTCAGCGCTTCCGGGTCGATCGAACCGTACAGCTGTTCGCAGAACACGATCAGCTCGACGATGTTCAGCGAATCGATGCCGAGTTCGCCGATGCCGGCGTCCGTGTCGACGGTTTCGACGTTGAGGATCTTCGCGACTTCGCGGGACAGGATGTCGAGCGCGTCGGCCGGAACGTTCTGGGTCGTCATGAGGGGAGCTCCTGAAGTTGAGTTGAATTGATCGGGATCGATCGGCCTGTCGCGTGGGTCAACTGCCGGCTTCGCAGCGCAGGCTCTTGCGAAGCTCGTGATAACACCGGTACGAACTGCCTTCCATCTTCGAAAACGCCAGCAGGTCGCGCTGGTCGTCGAACAGCGCGACCTTGCCGTCGCGCACGAGCGCGGTGAGGAACTCGTTCGACAGCAGCTTGATCGCGAGCACGCGCTGCACCTTGCCGAAGCTGTAGTGCGCGTCGTCGGTCTGGCTGCGCGCGGCGTCCGCGATGAAACGGTGCACGGCGCGCGCGTCGGCATCGAGCTCGACGCGGCCGGTTCGTTCGAGCCAGCCGACGTGCGCCATCAGTGCGCGGACGAAGTACGGCCGCACGACGGTCAGGTATTTGTTGAACACGGTCGGGCCGCCGATCCGCAGGCGGTCCTCGGCGGCGACGCGTACCTGGCCGCCGACGTTCGCGAGCTGCAGGTTGCCCGCGAGGAACGGCGCGCCGCAGGTCGTGCGCGCGAGCTTGCGGTATTCGTCGGGCCACACGAGGTACGCGGCCGGGAACATCACGCCGGGCAGGCGCGCGGCGACGACGGCCATGCAGTCGCGATGCGCCTCGATGCCCCACACCTTGTCGACGGTGAGCGCGAGCCCGCTGTCGTCGCTGCGCACGACGGTGCGCCACGCGGCCAGCGTCGGGCCGCCGCCGTCGCTCATCAGGAACGCGAAGTTGTGGCCGGCGTCGATGCAGTCGCAGGCGCGGCGGTTCTGGTCGTCGGAGAAGAACAGCCCGAACATGATGCGGATGAACGCGCGCATGAACGGCTTGAACAGGTGATGAAACCCCTCGCGGCCGATCTGCTCGAGCAGCGCTTCGGTGAGCGGCGCCTCGTCGTGCCGCAGCGGCGTCGACGCGGACGCATCGGGCAGCACGTCCGGCATGGACGCGCGCAGCGCGATCACCATCTCGCTGTCGAGCAGCCGCACGGCGGCGGCTTCGACGAGCCGGGCGGCCGCGCGCGGCGGCGTGCCGATGGCGTCGAGGTGGCGCAGTACCGGATACGCGGCCTGGTCGGCCACGCGCAGGAGCGGTGGCGGTGCGACCGGGGCGGGGGCGGAAAGCGTGGACATGGCTGGGTTCCTGTCAGAAACGCACGCGCACGGCGGCGTCGATACGGGTGCCGAGACCGACCATCCGGTACTCGGACTGGCTGTCGGAAAATGCGCGGGTGAGCGCGACATCGACGCTCACGCGCTTGTTCACGTCGGCGACGACCTGCGCGATCGCGAGCAGGCCCTTGTCCTGCGGCGAGTACACGCCGCGCAGCGAATACTCGACGCGGCCGACCTTCTTGCCGAGCCGAGCGAACAGGTAGTCGCGCAGGCTGCCGTCGACGCTCACGAAGTTGGCCGTGCCGCCGAGGCCGGCCAGCGCGGCGCCGGGCGCGACAGGCAGCAGCGCGTTGTTCGCCTGCACCGCGCCGACCATCCGGCGCCACTGGCGCGCGTCGTAGCGCGCTTCGTCGTGCGACCACTCGACGATCAGCGACAGGTTGCCGGGCAGCGCGCTCTGCATGCCGAGCGCGCTGCGCCACATGTACTGGCGATCGTTGCGGCGGTCGACGGCGTCGTAGGCCGCCGCCGAATCGAGCGGCGTGCCGTTCGCGATGAAGGCGGGCAGCGGCCGCGTCGTGCCGTGTTCGAGCCACGCGCTCGCATAGACGGTGTTCGAGCGCGCGACGTCCAACGACAGCGTCGCGCCCGCGCCGCCGCGGCCCGCGTGACGGCCGGCCAGCAGCGCGGCCGAGCCGCCCGACCAGTTGTACGCGCCACGCACGAGCTGCGTCGCGCCCTCGACGTCGCGGTTGTCGACGTCGTTGCGCAGCGTGCGGTTCTCGCCGGCGATGAACTGCAGCGTGGTCTGCTCGCCGGCCCATTTCGCCTCGACGAGCGGCGTGCCTTCGACGTCGCCGTAGCGATCGTAGATGTCGGCCGTCGCGGCGCGTTTCTGGAAGAAGCCGAGCGGGAAGAACGCCTGCGACGTGTCGAGCGCGTCGATCCGCTTGCCGGCCGTGAGCGTGATGCCGTTGTCGAACGCGTAACGCATGCCGGCTTCGTTGAAGCGGCTCGCCTGCGCGCCGAGCGAATGGTTGCTGGCGACGACGCGGGCATTCACGAACAGGTTCTCGCCGTCGATGCGCGCGAGCAGGCCGGCTTCCTGCTGGTTGCGCGGCGTGTCGCCGATCAGGCGGCCGAGCAGCGCGTGGCCGTCCATGCTGTCGACGGAGCGCACGTAGCCGATGCCGTTGAGCGTGCCGAGCTGGTCCATCAGCGAATCTCCGTGCGCAAGCGTGCAGCCGAGCGCGAGCGGGAGGGCAAGCGCGACACCGGGCCAGCCGCGGCGGGCGCGGCGGGCGCAGCCGGACGATGAACGGAGGCGGTCACGATGAGCATCGGCATCGGCGTCGTACTCACTGGCCATCGGCGAGCGTGTCGGGGTTGAACCAGCCCGACGGAATCTTGCGCGGCTGGCCGTCGAGGATGTCGACGACGCTCGCGCGCTGCTTCTCGACCTCGTTGCGATACGTGATCTTGCGGATCACCTTGCGACCGTTCGCGTCGACCGGCGCGGAGAAATCCGCGCTGCGAAACAGCAGGCCGCTTGCCAGGAAGAACTGCGCGCGCAGCGGCACGTCGGTATCGGGCGATACCCACAGCTTGATCGTCGGGTACACGTTGTCGGGATCGGTCGCGGTCAGGTCGAGCTCGGTGGCCGGCTTGCCGGCGATCGGCGTCGTGCCGGGCGCGGCCGTCGCGCGATAGCTGTCCGCCCAGTGCGTGCGCGTGATGTCGCTGATCACGACTTCGCCCTGCAGCCGCTGCATCCCGTTGATGCGCACCGCGCTGCGCGTGTTCGGCACGTAGAACCAGTGCCCGCGCGTGGTCGCGAGGTACTTCTGGCCGTCGTTCTCGCCGCTGCGCGTCAGCGCGAGCGTGTCGCCGTTGCCGCGCGTGTAGACGAGATAGCGGGTCGCGTCGCCGGCTTGTCCGCCGACTTCGTTGGTGATCTGGATGTTCGTCTGCGTATCGGCGGCCGTGCTCCGGTAAGCGTCGGCGCGGGCGAGCATGGTCTGGGCCGTCGGCGCGTCGGCCGCCGGCGCGGCGAGCGGCGCGCACGCGACGAGCGCGGCGAACGTAAGGCGAATGCGATTCATGGGGCGAGTCCTTCGAGGATGTTGCGTTTCGCGAGCCCGAGCGTCGCGAGCAGCGCCGCGGCCACGCCGAGCACGACGAACGCGGCTTCGACGGCGGCCACGGCGGCCGGCGACACCGTGAATTCGAGCAGGATCGGTTTCACGCGGCCGGGCGGCGCGGGCAGGTGGATCTGCGCATGATTGAGCGCGACCATCGTCAGCAGCGCCACGGCGATGCCGGCGGCCGCACCGAGCAGCCCGAGCAGCGCGGTTTCCTGGACCAGCACGCCGCGCACCGTGACGGCCGGCACGCCGAGCGCGCGCAGCGTCGAGATCTCGCGGCGTCGCTCGACGATGCTCATCAGGATCCAGTTGCTCATCGACAGCAGGATCGTCACGCAGAGGATCGCGCCGAACACCGAGAACTGGTTCTTGTACAGCGCGACGACCTGGTGATAGAGCGACACGAGCTGGTCCCAGGTCTTCACGTCGAGCGTCGGCAGCGCGGCGCGCAGCGTCGCGGCGGCGGCCGGCGTGCCGGCGGTGTCGTGGAGAAACACCGCGATGCGCGACGCACGGTCGGTACGCAGCAATGCCTGTGCGGCCGTGAACGTCACGTTGACGATCCGTTCGTCGACGTCCTTGTTGCCCGTGCTCATCACGCCGACGATCTGCGCGTCCGTCGCGTTGATGCCGCCGTGCGCGGTCGACGCCATCAACTGCACGACCGAGCCGACGTGCACGCCGAGCTTGCGTGCGAGTTCAGCGCCGACGACGACTTCGGTACCGGCATTCGTCGGCGACAGATAGCGGCCCGACAGTACCGTGTGATAGTCGAAGAAGCCGGGCGGTTCGCGGTTCGGCTCGATGCCTTCGCCGACGAAGCCGTAACTGAGATCGCCGTTCGACACGAGCCCGTCGAAGTCGATGCCGCGCGCGGTCGTCGCGACGTCGTGCAGCGTGGCGATCGCGCGGGCGGCGGCGGCTTGCTCGTCGGCGCTCAGCCCGTACTGCAGCGGCCGCTCGCCGATCAGGTCGAGATAGCCGTGGTGCAGCACCTGCACGTGGCCGACGCCGCTGTCGATCGAGCCTTCTCGCACCGCGTCGAACGTCGCGATCACGTAGCCGAGCGCGAGGCTCGACGCGAACGCGGCGACGCCGATCATCGCCATCGTCAGCACGGTGCGGCGCCGGTTGCGCCAGAGGTTACGCCACGCAAACGTCGACCAGTTCACGATTCACTCCCGGTACGCCATCGCGCATCTCGATGCGGCGCGGCAGGTGCGCGCACAGACGATCGTCGTGCGACGCAATCAGAAAGGCGGTGCCCAGCGTGCGGTTGGTGTCGAGGATCAGCTCGGCCACCGCGCGCGCGTTGGTGCTGTCGAGGCTCGCGGTCGGCTCGTCCGCGATCACGATCGCCGGCTCCTTGGCGAGTGCGCGGGCCAGCGCGACGCGCTGTTGCTCGCCGCCGGACAGCTCGCCGGGGCGGTGGCGTTCGCGCGCGGCGAGCCCCACCGCGTCGAGCATCGCGCGGGCGCGTTCGCGCCGTGTGCGCGGCGTGCCCCACGCGAAGCAGCCGAGCTCGACG
Source organism: Burkholderia sp. BCC0506 (assembly GCF_902833145.1). Taxonomy (GTDB): domain Bacteria; phylum Pseudomonadota; class Gammaproteobacteria; order Burkholderiales; family Burkholderiaceae; genus Burkholderia. Next base: position 225,629 of record NZ_CADFEN010000001.1, read on the forward strand.
TTCTCGAGCGCCGACATCACCGGAATCAGGTTGAATTGCTGGAACACGAAGCCGATGCGTTCGCGGCGAATCCGTTCGAGCGTGTCCGGCGTGTCGTCGATGCGGCGGCCTTCGAGCCAGCGTTCGCCGCTGCTCGGTACGTCGAGAAAGCCCGCGAGATTGAGCAGCGTGCTCTTGCCGCTGCCCGACGGGCCGACGAGCGCGATCACGTCGCGCCGGCCGATCGAGATCGTCGCGCCGCGCACCGCGACGACGCGGCCCGCGCCCTCGTACACGCGCGTGACGTCGCGCAGCTCGAGCACGGCGCCAGGCGAGGCGGCCGTCATGCGAACGCTCCCTGGCCCGCTTCGACGGCGGCCGACGCGGGAATCACGGGCAACGCGCCGTTCGCATAGAGATCGCGACACTTCAGGCGCTGCAGCTTGCCGCTCGTCGTGCGCGGCAGCGAGCCGGGCTCGACGAAACACAGATCCTGCGCGGCGAAGCCGATGCGCGACGCGAGCAGTTGCTGGCATTCGGTGCGCGTTTGCGGCGTCGCGTCGACCGGCCGCGCCTCGATCGCGACGACCAGCCGCTCGGTGCCGGTTTCGGGGTCGGGCAGGCCGAACGCGATGCACGTACTCTTGCGCAGCGCGCTGTGCGACGCCAGCGCCTCCTCGATCTCGTGCGGGAAATAGTTGCTGCCGCGAATGATGATGACTTCCTTCTTGCGGCCGAGGATATGCAGCTGGCCGTCCGCGACGTAGCCGATGTCGCCGGTGCGGAACCAGCCGTCGGCCGTCAGCGGCGCGGCGATCGTGCCGTCGGCGGGGTTCAGGTAGCCGAGCATCACCGACGTGCCGCGGATCGCGACTTCGCCGACGGCGCGATGGCCCAGCACATGGTCGCCGTCGTCGAGGATGCAGAACGCCATCCCGTCGATCGGCGTGCCCATCGCGAGCACCGTCTCGGTCTCCGTATCGAGGCCGTCGTTCGCGGCGGCCGGCTGCGCGTCGCGGCGCTCGATCAGCGCGCGCCGGTCGAGCGTATCGGCGATCACGTACGGCGCGCCGTCGACCGTGCCTTCGTGCCACGCGCGATGCATCGATACCGCGAGCGTCGATTCGGCCATCCCGTAGCATGGCTGCAGCGCCGACGCCGCGAGGCCGTACGGCGCAAACGTCGCGGCGAAATCGCGCAGCGTCGCGTCGTCGACGCGTTCGCCGCCGATGAAGATGTTGCGGCACGCGGACAGATCGACGCCGTCCATCGCGGCGGCATTGAAGCGGCGCACGCAGTAACGCAGCGCGAAGGTCGGCACCGACGTCGTCGTCGCGCGTGCCGACGCGATGCGTTTCAGCCAGCCGAGCGGGTTACGGATGAAACTGTTCGGCTGCATCATCAGCAGCGGCGCGCGGTAATGCAGGTTCGACAGCAGCGTGAGCAGCCCCATGTCGTGATAGAGCGGTAGCCACGACGCGGTGCCGTCGCCGGCCGCGATATCGAAGCGCACCGACCCGCCGATGCCGAGTACGTTCGCGATCACGTTCTCGTGGCTGAGCACGGCAGCCTTCGGATGCGACGTCGACCCCGACGTGAGCTGCACGTGATGCGGATCGCGGCCGCTCTTCGCGCTGATCAGTGCGCGCGTGCCGGCATCCGCGGCGCTCGACAGCGTCGCGAGATCGACGACGCGCGTGGCGGCGGCGGGAAACGCGTCGTCGCGCCAGGTCGCGGCCTGCGCGTCCGCGGCGATGACGAGGCGCGGCCGGTACAACTCGCACGCGACGTCCGCCACCTGTCGCCCGGCCGCGGCACGCCGCGCGGGAACGGGCACGGTACACGGCAGCGCGCCGGTCATCACGCAGGCCATCATCGCGGCCGCATGCTCGACCGACGCGGGCAGCGCGAGCATCACCAGATCGTTCTCGCGCACCCCGAGCTCGCGCAATGCGCCGGCCTGGCGAAACACCTCTTCCGCGAAGTGCCGGTACGTGATGCCCGCTTCGCGGCCCGCGTCGTCGACGAACGTCATGCGATGCATGGCGCCCGCCACGTCTTCGAGCGATTCGATCAGGCGATGAATGGTGGATGCGCACTTCGTCACGAGGATTCTCCCCTTGAGGAACACGGCCGCTCGCGCCACGGTGCCGGCGGCGCCGTTCGTCGAGTGAGGAGGATTCTTGCCGGATCGATACGCGGCGACAAACGGAATCTATGCAGGCTATGCATGAGCGGAGCGCATCCACCCGGGCCTGCGCAAGCCGCTATTCATGTGACCGAGCGCCAGGTGACCGGTCGGTCTCATTCGACCGGTCGTCTAGTTCACGATGTGGTGCGCTCATGCGCGGGCGTCATGCAATGCGTTCGGAAAATTCGTTTGTCCGAAACATCGACTCACAGAAGAATTGCAACCCGGCAGCGCGCCAGCGTCGCCGCGTCATCGTGCCGGGCAGCCCGGCCCAAGGAGAGCGTCTTGTCCGTCACCTCATCGCTTGTCGCCCGCCCGAAACCCGTTACAGACATGAAGAGCCGCCCGAGCGGCGTGGTCTTCTCGCTGAAGCTGGTCGTATACGTCGCGCTCATCGCGCACGGGATGATGTTCGCGCTGTCGGCGCTCGTGATCCTGAAGGTGGCCGGCATCCTGCTGATCGGCGCGATGTATGCGCACGGCGTCGAGCTGCAGCACCAGGCGCTGCATTACCAGGGGTTCCGCAGCAAGCGCCTGAACATGGTGTTCGGCGTGCTGCTCGGCATGCCGATGCTCGTGTCGTTCCATGCGTACCAGGACAGCCACCTGCGTCATCACCGGCTGCTCGGCACACCGGAGAACAAGGAGTTCTTCGACTACGGCGACCAGTACGGCGCGAGCCCCGTCGTCCATGTCGGGCTGTGGGTGTGGCGCCTGTCGATGGCCGCGCACTATATCCAGTTCGCGAAGAACGTCGCGAAGCTCGTCGTGCCGGGCGCGCGCTTCGGCGACAACGCGCTCGTGTCGCGCGCGATCCGCCGCGACTACCTGCTGATGGCGGCGGCGATCGCGCTGCTGGCCGCGCTGTCGTTCGCGTTGCACACGTGGTTCGTCGTGTGGGTGTGGATCGTGCCGCTCGTGTTCGTCGCGGCGCCCGTGCATGCACTGGTCGAGATGCCCGAGCACTACCGTTGCGACCTGACGAGCACCGACCCGTTCCGCAACACGCGGACGATCGAGAGCAACGCGTTCATGACGTGGTTCACGAACGGCAACAACTATCACGTCGAGCATCACATGATGCCGAACCTGCCGATCGAGCGGCTGCACGACCTGCACGGCGCGATCGCCCCGCGCATCCGCTATTACCACCGCACGTATCGGCAGTTCTACTACGCGTTGCTGCGCGGCCGGCTGTCGCCGCGTTCGGTGGACGACGATCGGGACGACCGCGAGCCCGACGCCGAAGCGGCTGCGCCGGCGTCCACCCAGTCGGCGTGAGCGCCGATGCCGAATACCTTGCGACGACGGTGACGACGATGCTCTATCCGGAACTTTTCAGGTCGCTGGAAGCGGTTCGCTGGGACATGGAGAAGGACATTCCGTGGAACCGGTTCGATCCGACGTTGCTCACCGACGAGCAGGCCGAGACGATCAGGATGAACGCGATCACCGAATGGTCGGCGCTGCCCGCGACGGAAATGTTCCTGCGCGACAACCGGCACGACAGCGACTTTTCCGCGTTCATGAGCGTGTGGTTCTTCGAGGAGCAGAAGCACTCGCTGGTGCTGATGGAATACCTGCGCCGTTTCAGGCCGGAGAGGGTGCCGACCGAGGCGGAGCTGCATGCGGTGCGCTTCGAGTTCGATCCGGCGCCGCCGCTCGAGACGCTGATGCTGCACTTCTGCGGCGAGATCCGCCTGAACCACTGGTACCGCTGCGCGGCCGACTGGCATACCGAGCCCGTCATCAAGCAGATCTACGAAACGATTTCGCGCGACGAAGCGCGTCATGGCGGCGCGTACCTGCGCTACATGAAGAAGGCGCTGAACAACTGCGGCGACGTCGCGCGTGCCGCGTTCGCGAAGATCGGCGTGCTGATGGCGTCGGCGCGCCGTACCGAGAAGCCGCTGCACCCGACCAACCTGCACGTGAACCAGGCGCTGTTCCCGCGCGACACCGTGCAATCGCGTCTGCCGGATCCGGAATGGCTCGAGCGCTGGCTCGACGAGCAGATCCGTTTCGACGGCGAGTGGGAGAAGAAGGTGGTCGAGCGGATCCTGCACAACCTGTCGATCCTGTTCGGGCGCACGTTCGCGACCGCGCAGGAGCTGAACCGCTATCGCCGCGAAGTGACGGCGCGGGCGACCGGCGCGGCGGAGCGCCCCTAGCCGATCGACACGTATCGCTGCCGTGCGGCGCGGGCCGGATGGCGGCCGACACGCGAGTCCGATGCACGCCGACCGGCGCCGCCGGCCGGCGGATTATTCATTTCCGGACATAATCGGCTCATCCGTTCATTGAAATGACATGACAGGATTAATTTGTCATGTTTAGCAAGTGTTAATAAACGCTGAATTCCGGATTAAGCGATACTTTGGATGTCTGTTGCAGACTGTTTGTTTTTCGTGATCCGGAAAATAAAATGGAAAAGTCGGGTCATTGAAACCTGATTGTAGGAATCGGATGGTGCCTCTGCCAAGGCGGTGCATTCGTCGCAATAACGGCGGATTCGGCCTGAAATCGCCTGTTTTTGCGACGATTTATCGGTCATTTCGGGCACTGGAATCATTCATATATTAATTTACAAAATCACTACTCGATAATGTTGGTGAAAGCATATCGATGCGGTAAAAATTGATAGATAAATACAAGTGTCACGATTGAAAATAAGAATGATATGTATCCATGCTTCAATATAAAATCGTTTCCGAATCCAAATAGGAGAGACGACACAGGGAGACGAACGGCAACTTGTCTGTCGATGGGTGCAACTTTGAGGAGGCGGTATGGCTAATGTGAGATTGGCAAAGCGATTGAGGAGTCTGCCTTCGCTGGACTTCCTGAGAGGCTTCGAATGCGCGGCGCGCCATTTGAGCTTCACGCGTGCGGGGCAGGAACTGAACGTCACGCAGTCGGCCGTGAGCCGACAGGTCAAGGCGCTCGAGGAGCAACTGCGGATCGAGCTCTTTCATCGACATATTCGTTCGCTGACGCTGACCGACAAGGGGCGCGAGCTCTACGACGCGATCTCGTTCGCGTTGTCCGACCTCGAATCCGTGGTCGGCAAGCTGTCGTCGAGTGTCGGCCAGCGTGCCATCTCGTTGTCGACCACCGTCTCGTTCGCCGCGCTGTGGCTGATTCCGCGCCTCGGTTCGTTCCGCGCCAGCTATCCGGACATCGACGTGCGCGTATCGGCAACGAGCGAAATTGAAGATCTTAAGCGCAAACGTTTGCATTTGGCCGTGCGCTATGCCGGGCCGTACACGTCGACCGACGATACGGACGTGCTGTTTCGCGAGCGTGTCGTGGCCGTGTGCAGCCCGAGCCTGATGACGGCGACAGGCGACGCCGCGTCGATGAAGCCCGCCGATCTCGACAAGCACGTGCTGCTGCATCTCGACGACCCGCGCGGCGAATGGCCGTGGCACGGGTGGAGCCATCTGCTGAAGGAACTCGGCGTGCCGCGGCTGCGGCCGGCCGGCGCGCTGCACTTCAGCCAGTACGATCAGCTGGTCCAGGCTGCCGTCGACGGGCACGGCATCGCGATCGGCAGGCGGCCGCTGGTCGACGGGCTGTTGAAGCAGGGGCGGCTCGTCGAACTGTTCCCGCATTGCACCGTTGCATCGGGCAGCTACGTGCTCGTGCAGAACCCCGATGCGTGCAACGAATTCGATATCGCGGTGCTGACCAACTGGCTGCTCGAGCAAGCGTGCGATCCGCCCGCGTCGGAGCAGGGCGCGGCCGGCAGCAACGTGCTGCCGATGTATCGCGTCGGATAGCGCGGCGCGCGGCTAATGCATGGTGCGCGGTGTCATGCGCCGCATCGGCAAGCTGTGCTATGATGCACCGCTTCGCGTTCGTCGCGGAACGCCACCACCGACCGCGGCGCCCGTTCCCGGGCCGCCGCCGGGTCCTGACATCCCGGAGACAGCATGCCCGCACACAGTATTCACGGCAGTACCCTGCATTATCTCGATCGCGGCGCCGGTTTTCCGGTGCTGCTCGGGCACAGCTATCTGTGGGACGCGACGATGTGGGCGCCGCAGATCGACGCGCTGTCGCGCCGGTATCGCGTGATCGTGCCGGACCTGTGGGGGCACGGCGGATCGGGCGCGCTGCCGGACGGTACACACACGCTCGACGATCTCGCCGCGCACGCGAGCGCGCTGCTCGACGCACTGGAAATCGAACGGTGCGCGATCGTCGGGCTCAGCGTCGGCGGCATGTGGGGCGCGCGGCTCGCGTTGCGCGAGCCGCAGCGCGTGCGCTCGCTCGCGATCATGGACGCGTCGCTCGAAGCGGAGCCCGATGCGACGCGCACCCGCTATTTCGGAATGCTCGATGCGATCGAGGCCGCGGGCCGCATCGCACCGCCGCTGCTCGACGCGATCGTGCCGCTGTTCTTTCGGCCGAACGTCAATCTCGCGGACCCGGTGCCGACGGCGTTTCGCGATGCGCTCGCGAATCTGCCGGCCGACCGGCTGCGGCAATCGATCGCGCCGCTCGGCCGGCTGATCTTCGGCCGGCCCGACACGCTCGCGACCCTCGCCGGACTCGATGCCGAACGCACGCTGCTGATGTGCGGCGCGGGCGACATGGCGCGCCCGCCGTCGGAAACCGTGAAGATGGCGGGCGTGATCGGCTGCGCGCATGCGCTGGTGCCCGACGCCGGCCATATCTCGAACCTGGAGAATCCCGCGTTCGTCACGCGCACGCTGCTCGACTGGTTCGATGCGCAGCAATTGCCGGCGAACTGACGGGGATGCGAATGGCGACGCGCGCGCAGGCCGCGCGGCGTCGCATCGATCGGTTCACGCGCGCTCGCTGACCGGCGTGAACGTCCGGTCGCGCCCATGTGCTTCGCCGGCACCGCCGCGCACGAGGCTCAGCGCTTCCGCGCGGCTCGCCACGCACGGCCCGGAGCCGGGCAGCGGCTGGCGCGCCGTCTCGCGCAGCGCGAGCACCGACACGATGCCGATGAACGACGCGCCCATCAGGTAGTACGCGGGCATCATCAGGTCGCCGGTGCGATCGACCAGCCACGCGGTGACGAGCGGCGTCGTGCCGCCGAACAGCGACACCGACACGTTGAAGCCGATCGCGAGCGCGCCGTAGCGGATGCGCGTCGGGAAGAGGGCGGGCAGCGCCGACGGCATCACGCCCGTGAACGTCGACAGCAGGACGCCGTAGATCAGCATTCCGCCGAAGATCGGCAGCATGCCGCCGGTGCGGATCAGCATCAGCGCCGGCACCGACAGCGCCAGCAGGCCCACGCAGCCGGCCATCATCACCGGCTTGCGGCCGACCTTGTCCGACAGGTGCCCGGCGTACAGCGTCATCGGCATCATCAGCACCATCACGAGCAGCACCATGAAGAGCCCGTGCGATTCGCGCACGTGCAGCGTCGCCGACAGGTAGCTCGGCAGGTACGACAGCGCCATGTAGTCGGTCACGTTGAAGATCAGCACGAGGCCGACGCATTGCAGCAGCGGCTTCCACTGTTCGGCGAGCAGCGTCGCGAAGCGCTGCTTCGGACGTGCGCGCTCGTCCGCCTCGCGTGCTTCGGCCTCCTTCCTGAATGCCGGCGTTTCCTCGAGCTTGAGCCGCACGTAGAGACCGACGAGGCCGAGCGGGCCGGCGATGAAGAACGGCACGCGCCAGCCCCACGACAGCAGCGCGTCCTGCGACAGCGTGGCCGTCAGCAGCGCGACCGTGGCCGCGCCGAGCGTATAGCCGATCAGCGTGCCGAATTCGAGGAAGCTGCCCATGAAGCCGCGGCGCTTGTCGGTCGAGAACTCGGCGATGAAGGTGGCGGCGCCGCCGTATTCGCCGCCGGTCGAGAAGCCCTGCACGAGGCGGGCGACGAGCAGCAGGATCGGGGCCATGATGCCGATCGACGCATAGCTCGGGATCAGGCCGATCGCGAAGGTGCCGACGGCCATCATGATCATCGTCGCGGCGAGCACGCGCTGGCGGCCGATGCGGTCGCCGAGCGGGCCGAACACCATGCCGCCGAGCGGGCGCACGAGAAACGCGGCCGCGAACGTGCCGAAGGTGGCGAGCAGCTGCGCGGACGGGCTGCTGGACGGAAAGAACACCTTGCCGAGCGTGACGGCGATGTAGCTGTAGACGCCGAAGTCGAACCATTCCATCGCATTGCCGAACGCCATCGCGCCGACCGCGCGCTTGAGGACGGCAGGATCGACGATCGTGATGTCATCCAGCTTGACGGACGGGCGCGAAGGCCGGGCTTTCGCGGGGTGCGCTTGCGATGAACTCAATGAACGCTCCTGGAATTGCCTTGGCGGCCGGCCGGCGGGAATGCGGCGGGGTCGTGCGGACCGACGGACAGCGAAGGCGGATGTCTCGGGGATGTCTCGATGCCGGTGGCGTGACGCGCGCGACGGACGCCGCCGGGCAGGTGTGTTGTGCGAACCAGTTTAGAGAAACGGGCGCGAGCGGCTATCGGTCATGCGCCTGGAAAGCGGTGGTAAACGACACGCGGGGAGGGGCGCCGATCGCGTCCGTCGGGCGGCGGCGCGACGTCGACGATCATTTCGCCGCGCGCCGGCCCGCGGAGACGAGCAACGCCACGAACGCCGCCTCATCCGCGCGCAGGCCGCGCGGCGTACGCTGGACCGCGAGCGCGGCGAGCGCGCCCGACTCGAACGCGTCGAGCACGACCGGATGGATGTAGCAGCGCCGGCACACGGCCGGCGTGTTGCGCAGCAGGTCGGCCACCGCGCGCACGGTCTCGACGATCTGCTTCCTGGCATGCGTGACACCGCGGTGCTCGACGCGCCGCAACAACCCGAGTGCGTGCACGCTGCCGGCCCACGTCCGGTAATCCTTCGCGGTGAAATCGGCGCCGCCGGCCTCGCGCAGGTAGTCGTTCACGTCGGACGACCCGACCGGACGGCGTGCGCCGTCGTCGTCCACGTACTGGAACAGCTCGTGACCGGGCAGCTCCGCGCAGCGCCGGACGATCCGCGCGACCCGCGCGTCGTCGACCGTCACGTCGTGTTCGATCCCGCTCTTGCCGGCGAAGCGCAGCCGCACCTGGCCGGGCTGGATCTTCAAATGGCGCTTGCGCAGCGTCGTCAGCCCGTACGAACCGTTGTCGCGCGCGTATTCGGCGTTGCCGATCCGTGCGAGCGTCGTGTCGAGCAACCGGACGATCGTCGCGACGACCTTGTCGCGCGGCATGCCCGGCAACGCCAGATCGCGGGTGACGCGGGCGCGGATGCGCGGCAGCGCACGCGCGAATGCGGCCATCCGCGCGTACTTGTTCGCGTCGCGGGTCTCGCGCCACTGCGGGTGATAGCGGTATTGCTTGCGCCCGCGGGCATCGCGGCCCGTGGCCTGAAGATGGCCGCGCGGGTCCATGCAGATCCACACGTCGGTGTATGCGGGTGGAATCGCCAGCGCGTCGATCCGGGCGATTTCGTCGGCATCGCGCACCCGCACGCCGTCCGGCCCGTAATACGCGAAGCCGTTGCGCAGCCGCCGGCGCGTATAGCCGGGCTGACGGTCGTCGACATGGCGCAGCGCGACGCCGCCGCTCGAAGCGGGCTGCTTCATGTCGCGACGGGCCGGCCGGCGGCGGTCGGTGCGCGGCGACCCGCGTTCACGGGCGGCGATCATGCTTGTCTCCTTTGGGTTCGCGTGAAGGGCGGGTGCCTGGCATGGGGTGCGAACAGCCGTTGCGACGGAGCAAGAACCGTGCGCCGGGTCGCGCGGGCCGGTCTCAGCGTTTAGGTGTTTATACGTATGCCGATTCCGGCATCGCCCCAATCCAATATTTCATTGGAAGGTTATCGGACTTGTTCCTAGACTGATGCGGGGCCTGTATACCGCGCCGGCAGGACACGCCGGCCGGCGCAGCCCGATCCGCGCCAGCGCCATCCAGAAACACAACAGCGCCGCGGCACACAACGACATCATCGGAGACGGACCATGACATTCATCAGGAAGCTGGCGGCCGGCGCGATCGTCGCCGCGGCGACGGTGCTGGCAGGCGGCGCGCACGCGCAGCAAAAGCCGATCACGCTCGGGTTCTCGCAGGTCGGCGCGGAAAGCGCGTGGCGCACCGCGAACACCGTGTCGGTGAAGAGCGCGGCGAAGGAGGCCGGCATCAACCTGAAATTCTCGGACGCGCAGCAGAAGCAGGAGAACCAGATTCGCGCGATCCGCTCGTTCATCGCGCAGAAAGTCGACGTGATCGCATTCTCGCCGGTCGTCGAATCGGGCTGGGAGCCGGTGCTGAACGAAGCGAAGGCCGCGCATATCCCGGTGATCCTGACCGACCGCGGCGTCGACGTGAAGGATCCGTCGTTGTACGTGACGATGATCGGCTCCGACTTCCTCGAGGAAGGGCGGCGCGCCGGCCACTGGCTGGAAGAGCGCTACAAGAACGACGCAGGCCCGATCAACATCGTCGAATTGCAGGGCACGGTCGGCTCCGCACCGGCCAACGACCGCCGCGCGGGCCTGCTCGAGGTGATCAAGAACAATCCGAAATTCAAGGTGATCGCGTCGCAGAGCGGCGACTTCACGCTCGCCGGCGGCAAGCAGGTGATGGAAGCGTTCGCGAAGACCTACGGCAAGCAGATCAACGTCGTCTACGCGCACAACGACGACATGGCGCTCGGCGCGATCCAGGCGATGGAGGAAGCCGGGATCAAGCCCGGCAAGGACGTGAGCGTCGTGTCGTTCGACGCGACCAAGGGCGGCTTCCAGGCGATGGTCGCCGGCAAGATCAACGTCGACGTCGAATGCAGCCCGCTGCTCGGCCCGCAGCTGATGACCGCGGTGAAGGACGTGGTCGCCGGCAAGCAGTTGCCCAAGCGCATCGTGACCAACGAGACGGTGTTCCCGATGAACGTCGCGGCGCAGGTGCTGCCGACCCGCAAGTACTGACCTGTCCGCCCGGACGGCGGCCCTGGCGGCCCCGTCCGGCGACGCTTCGACGGAGGATGCATGGAGAGTGCGCCGGTGGTCGAGATGATCGGCATCGACAAGTCGTTTCCGGGCGTCAGCGCGCTGCAGCGCGTGGATTTCCGGCTGTTTCCGGGTGAGATCCACGCGCTGATGGGCCAGAACGGCGCGGGCAAGTCGACGCTGATCAACGTGCTCACCGGCGTGCATGCGCACGATGCGGGCGAGATTCGCGTCGGCGGCGCGCCGGTGAATTTCGCCGCGCCGCGCGAGGCCGAGGCGGCCGGCATCCAGACGCTGTACCAGGAAGTGAACCTGTGCGCGAACCTGTCGGTCGCGGAGAACATCTTCGCGGGCCGGCAGCCGATGCGGCGCGGCGCGATCGACTGGAACACGATCCATGCGCGCGCGCGGGCCGCGCTCGCCGAGCTCGACCTGTCGCTCGACGTCACGCGCTCGCTCGACGCGTATCCGATCGCGGTGCAGCAGATGGTCGCGATCGCGCGTGCGGTGTCGGTCGACGCGCGCGTGCTGATTCTCGACGAGCCGACCTCGAGCCTCGACGACGGCGAGGTCGCGCGGCTGTTCGACGTGCTGCGCCGGCTGAAGGCGTCGGGCATCGCGATCCTGTTCGTCACGCATTTTCTCGAGCAGACCTATGCGGTGTCCGACCGGATCACCGTGATGCGCAACGGCGAGCGCGAAGGCGAGTATCTCGCGCGCGACCTGCCGGTCGACCTGCTGGTCGCGAAGATGACCGGCCGCGAGCGCATGTCCGACACGCTGCAGGCGGGCGCCGCGGCGGTCGAGCGTGACGTGGCCACCACCGCGCCGTTCCTGTCGATGCAGCAGGTCGGCCGGCGCGGGATGATGAGCGCGCTCGATCTCGACGTGCGCCCCGGCGAGATCGTCGGGCTGGCCGGGCTGCTCGGCTCGGGCCGCACCGAAACCGCGCAACTCGCGTTCGCCGCGGCGCGCCCGGATACCGGCGCGATCGAGATCGACGGCGCGCGCAAGCGGCTCGCGTCGCCGCACGACGCGGTGCGCAACGGCATCGCGTATTGCCCGGAAGACCGCAAGAAGGAGGGCATCGTCGCGGCGCTGTCGATCCGCGAGAACATCGTGCTCGCGCTGCAGGCGCGGCGCGGCTGGTGGCGGCTGATCGGGCGGGCGCGCCAGCGCGAGATCGCCGATACGTACATCGGGCGGCTCGGCATCAAGGCGCGCGACGCGGAGCAGCCGATCGGGCTGCTGTCGGGCGGCAACCAGCAGAAGGTGCTGCTCGCGCGCTGGCTCGCGACGGACCCGAAGCTGCTGATTCTCGACGAGCCGACGCGCGGCATCGACGTCGCCGCGAAGTTCGACATCATGGAGCGCGTGCTGGCGCTGTGCGCGCAAGGGCTCGCGATCCTGTTCATCTCGTCGGAGATCGGCGAGGTCGTGCGCGTGAGCCACCGGATCGCGGTGCTGCGCGACCGGCGCAAGGTAGCGGAACTGACGGGCGCCGATGCGTCCGAGGAGCAGGTTTACCGGTTGATCGCGGGAGGCCAGTCATGACGGGTTTGCGCACGCTGTTTCGTCATCCGCTCGCGTGGCCGATGCTGACGCTCGCACTGCTGTTCGCGCTGGACGTCGCGCATCGGCCGGGCTTCCTGTCGATCGCGCTGCTCGACGGCCACCTGTTCGGCGCGCCGATCGACATCCTGAACCGCGCGGCGCCGCTCGTGATCGTGTCGCTCGGGATGACGCTCGTGATCGCGACGCGCGGGATCGACATCTCGGTCGGCGCGATCGTCGCGATCGCCGGCGCGGCGGCCGCGATCGTGCTCGAGGCGGATCCGTCGCGCGTGGGCGCGGCGCTGGCCGCCGCGCTCGGCGTCGGGCTGCTGGCCGGCGCATGGAACGGGCTGCTCGTCGCCTTCGTCGGGATGCAGCCGATCATCGCGACCCTGATCCTGATGGTGGCCGGCCGCGGCGTCGCGCAATTGCTGACGGGCGGCCAGATCATCCCGATCGGCGCGCCCGGCTACCTCGCGCTCGGCGGCGGCTATCTCGCGACCGTGCCGTGCGCGGTGTGGATCGCACTCGCGACGATCGGCGCGATCGCGCTGCTGGTGAACCGCACCGCGCTCGGGCTGTTCATTCGCGCGATCGGCGTGAACCCGGTCGCGACGCGGCTCGTCGGGCTGCGCTCGGGCGCGGTCGTGTTCGGCGTGTATCTGTGCTCGGGCGTGATGTCGGCGCTCGCGGGCATCCTCGCGAGCTCGAACGTGCGCAGCGCCGACGGCAACAATGCCGGGCTGCTGCTCGAACTCGACGCGATCCTCGCGGTGACGCTCGGCGGCACGTCGCTGCTCGGCGGCCGCTTCAGCCTCGCGGGCTCGGTGCTCGGCGCGCTGATCATCCAGACGCTCACCTACACGACCTATTCGATCGGCGTGCCGCCGGAGGCGACGCTCGTCGTCAAGGCGGTCGTCGTGATCGTCGTGACGCTGATCCAGTCGGACGCGGCGCGCGCACTGTTCGTGCGGCACGCGTCGCGGCTGCTGCCCTCCGCGCGATCGCGCGCCACCACCACCGGAGCGACGCCGCGATGACCCGTTTCCTTGGCCGCCTCGCCGATCCGCGCACGCTGCCGATCGTCGTGACGATCGTGCTGTTCGTCGCGCTGTTCGGCTTCGGGTCCGTGATGTACACGGGCTTTTTCTCGATGCAGGTGCTGACCGGGCTGCTCGTCGACAACGCGTTCCTGCTGATCGTCGTGATCGGGATGACGTTCGTGATCGTGTCGGGCGGCATCGACCTGTCGGTGGGCTCGGTCGTTGCGCTGACAACGATCTTCTGCGCGGTCGGCGCCGAGCGGCTGCACTGGCCCGTGTGGGCGATCGTGCCGCTGGTGCTCGCGTTCGGCGCGCTATATGGCGCGGCGATGGGTGCGCTGATCCATTATTTCCGGCTGCAGCCGTTCATCGTCACGCTCGCCGGGATGTTTCTCGCGCGGGGCGCGTGCTTCCTGATCACCACGCAGTCGATCACGATCAACGAGCCGGCGTTCCATGCGATTGCGGGCATCAGCGTGCCGGTCGGCGGCGGCACGCTGAGCGCCGGCGCGCTGATCGCGCTCGCGACGCTGGCCGTCGCGATCTACGTCGCGCATTTCACGCGCTTCGGCCGCAACGTGTACGCGGTCGGCGGCAACGAACGCTCGGCGTTGCTGATGGGCCTGCCGGTCGCGCGCACGAAGATCGGCGTCTATGCGCTGAGTGGCTTCTGTTCGGCGCTCGGCGGCGTGGTGTTCACGCTGTACGTGCTGTCGGGCTACGGGCTGCAGGCGCAGGGGATGGAGCTCGACGCGATCGCCGCGACCGTGATCGGCGGCACGCTGTTGACGGGCGGCGTGGGCTACGTGATCGGCTCGGTGTTCGGCGTCGGCATCCTCGGCACGATCCAGGTGCTGATCACGTTCGACGGCACGCTGAGTTCGTGGTGGACGCGGATCGTGATCGGCGCGCTGCTGTGCGTGTTCTGCGTGCTGCAGCGGGTCATCGAGCGGCACGCGACGCGACGCCGTACCGGCGGCACCGGGCTCGGCGCGCGGCGGCCGGCGCGCGATACCGCGGCCGCGCGGCCGGCGCCGCCCGAAGAGGACGCCGCGCTGGTATCGACGATGCGGCGGTTGTAGGCGACCGATCGCCTTTGCGCAAGGAGAACGGGATGAAGCGCGATGATCCGACGATGGACCTGGCCGATGCACCGGCCGTCGAGCATGGCCGCCGGCCGCTGCTCGACCTGGGCGACGCGCGCGACTGCCGGATCGTGGCCGATGCGCTGCGCGTGCTGCTGCGCGAGCGCTCGGAGGCGCTCGCGTTCGCGATGCGCGTGGCCGACGAGCATGGTCGCCCGCGTCCGGACGCCGGCGACTTCGGCCTGACCGACATCATTCGGCTGGCCCGCGTCGTCGAGCGGGCCGACCGGCAGCGCGAGCGAACCGCGGTGGAATGACCGGCGCGGCGGAACGCACAGCGCGTGCTCGCGCCGTCAGGCCGGCCCGGTCGCGTCCGCTTCGGTGTCGAACGACGTATCCGCCACGCGCGTGCGTTTCAGCGAGCCGGCCAGTTTTTCGATCGCGTGCAGGTCCAGCGCATCGAGGTGCGCGCGCATTTCGTGCACGAATGGCCCGTGGTCCGGCTCGTCCACATACTGGCCAAGCCATTCCTCGATATCGGTCAGCCGGCCTTCACTGGCGAGCACGGCCAGTTCGGCGAGCGCATCGGCGGGCGGGCTGCGCATCGCCGGCGCGGCGCTGGCCGGTTTCGCTTCGTCGGCGGGATCGAACCGTCTGACGAGCCCCGACACCGGCGCGAGCGCATGGCCGAGGGCCGGCGCGACGACCGCGAACGAGAACGTGGTGCCGACGCCCGGCCGGCTCGCGACGGCCAGCTCGCCGCCCATCGCGGCGACGATGCGCTGCGCGATGAACAGGCCGAGCCCGGTGCCGCCGTTGACGGCCTGCACCTGCTGGTACGCGCGGAAGATATCGGTGGTCGCGGTGATGTCGATGCCGATACCCGTATCGGCGACCTCGAACCGCAGGCGCCACGCGTCGCCTTCGCGCGACGCATGAACCGACAGCGTGACCGTGCCGTCGCGCGTGAATTTCGACGCATTGGACAGCAGGTTCAGCAGCACCTGTTGCAGCCGGATACCGTCGATCAGCACCGTGCGTGGCAGCGGCGTGACGGGTTGGTAGACGAAGCGGTTGTCCTGCTGCGCGCACAGCGCGAGCGCGTAGTGGCCGATGTCGTCCAGCAGCCCGGGCAGGTCGGTGCGGTCGGGCGCGATGCCGAGCGGCTGGAGTTCGGCCTTCGTGAACGCGAGCAATTCGTCGATCAGCGCGAGCTGATAGCGGATGCTGCGGTCGATCGACCGGATCAGCCGCGCCTGGCCGCGCGTCGCGCCTTGCAGCAGCAGCTTCGCATAGCCGTTGATCGTCGACAGCGGCGCGCGCAGGTCGTGGCTGACGTAGCCGAGCGTCTCGATCTTCTGCTGCAGGTGCGTCTTCGACTGCTGCAACGCATCGTTGAGCGCGACCGTGCGCCGCGCGACCTCGTCGCGCAGCCGATCCTGCTCGGTGAGCTGCCAGTGTTCGAGCCGCTTGCGCGCCTCGGTGCGTTGTTTGCCCACGTGGTTGATCCACGCGGCCAGCACCAGCAGATGTGTGGCGAGACCGATGATCGAGGTCACCGGGTTGGGATAGATGTCGGACTTGAGCCAGAACAACCAGGCCGGCAGCGCGTCCAGGCCGTCGAGCAGACGGATCAGGAAATTCAAGCTCCCGAACGCCACGGCGATCAGCATCACGCGGCCCGTTGGTGTTCTGCGGATCGCGAGCGTCAGCGCGATGCCGAGGTTGACGATCGAAAGCGCGGTGTTCAGCCACAGGCAGAACCCGGCGAAGATCACCAGATCGCCGAACGCCGCGCCGGCCATTCCCGCGCATTCGAGCGCGAGAAACGCCACGTACACCGCGCGCATCGGCAGCTTCGCCTTCTCGCGATGCGCGACCATCAGGATGAAGACGATGAAGCACACGATCGACAGGTACGCGAAGATCGTCTCGCCGCGCGTCGACCATTCGCGCGCGCCCGGCGCCAGGGCCATCGCGATGTAGCCACGGTACGCGGCCTCGAACAGCGCGGTGTTCAGGGTCAGCACGGCCAGCACGTGGAACATCCCGCTGCGCGAGAAAAAGCCGATCAGCAGCGCGCACCAGACGAGGGCGAGCAGTCCGCCGAAGAAGCCGAAGTTCCACATCGACGCGTGCAACTCCTGCGCGATCCACGCGTCGCGCGTGAACGCCACCGGCGCAAGCCGCATTCCCTTGCGCGACGTGATGCGGATCAGCACGGGGAGTTGTTCGCCCGCGCGCAGCGTGACGTCGAGCGTCGGGTAGCGCGACGACGCGTCGTGCGCGCCGCCGCGGTCGGCCGGGAAGCTGCGCTCGAGTCTCCATCGACCGTGCTGGCCGACATAGAAGTCGGCGCGGTCGACGCGCGCATCGCGAATCGCGAGCACCAGCGGGCGCGTGTCGCTGTCGCGATTGATCAGCGTCGCACGGACCCACCACGCCGAGCGCGAAAACGACACGTTGAACGACGGGCGGGCCGCCGTGGCCGCGTGGCGGGCTGGATCGTCGAGCCGGGCGGCCACGTCGTCGACGGACAGCGTCGTGCCGGCGTCTTCGAAAACCGATACGGCGTCGAGTTGCGCAGGATTCGGCGTCGTTGCGGCACGGGCCGTCGCGCACGTGACGGCCAGCGCCGCCAGAAGCAGGAGCAACACGCGACATCCCGCTGCCCATGCCGCGTATCGACTACGCATCGCCGTGGTGCCCCCCCGGTGCGGCCGGCGCGTCGACCGCGTGGCGCTGGCGCCGCCAGTCGGACGGCGTCGTGCCGAAGCGTTCGCGGAACGCCGTCGCGAAATTGCCGGGCGTGGAAAAGCCGATTTCCTCCGCGATGTCGCCGATGCCCATCGACGTTTCCGACAGGAAGTGCATCGCGGCGCGCAGGCGCGTGTCGCGCAGGTATTCGAATACGGTCTGGCCGAGATGGTCGCGAAACGCGCGCGACAGCCGCTTTTCGTGGGTGCCGACCTGCCTCGCGAGATCCTCGAGAGAGGGCGGATGGCGCAGGTCGCGCAGCAGTACGTCGCTTGCCGCGCGCACGAGGGCCGCGTCGCGATTGTCGGGCAATTCGGGCAGGTGCGCGAACGGCTGGCTGGGTCGCACGCGTTTCAGGTGATTGCGGATTCGCGCGATGACTTCCGCCGGTTCGAACGGCTTGACGATGTAGTCGATCGCACCCGTTTCGAGTCCCGCGATGCGATCCTCGAGATCGCCCGCGGCGGTCAGGATGATCACCGGAATGGATTGCGTCGACGGTGTGGACGCCAGCAGCCGGCTCGCGGCGAAACCGTCCATGCGCGGCATGCGGACGTCCATCAGGATCAGGTCGGGCGCGATGGCCTGCGCGCGGTGATAGGCCTGCAGCCCGTCGAACGCGACGCTGATCCGGCACTGCGCGGTGCGCAGGATTTCGGTCAGGAGCCGCAGGTCGTTCGGGCGGTCGTCGACGAGGAGGATATGTGCGCCGGCGAGTTCCGGCGTGGTGCGTGGCGACGCCGAACTGGGCAAGCGGGATGGCATGGTTGCGAACGCGTGGGAAGGGAGTGGCCTGTCAGGTCGGAGGCATCGCAATCTGTACGATTGTTGCAAAAAATTATATGCCGACAACAGTGTCGGTTGTGAGGATTCCGTGCGGCACGTGTGGGCTTGTCGGGCGCGCGTGGCGGCGCCGTCTGCACTGGAGAAAATGAATCGGAAAAATGTGCCGAGTCGATTTCCGGAATTCCGGTCTTTATTTCCGGCTAAATGAATTTTGTAATATGAATGGCCCGGATGATGAATTCATCCTTTCGATGTCGAAATCAGAGTGTGCCGGTGTAAATGGATTCCGATAATTCCTTGTTAGTCAGATTGAATCTCCATCGATGCCAGGCGGATATTCCTCTTTCCGGAAAATCTGATTTCCTGAAGGTATGTATGAATGTAAATGCCGTCCGCTACGGAAAAGAATTTGTCCGCTGCGGAAAAGGTTTGTTCGGGAGAATGCCGGCACACTAGCCCCGACGCGGCTGGAATCGGTTCGTTCACTGTCTCCGGTTACCGCGAAGATTGCTGTTTCCTTTGCTTTCATTACATTCGACATTCAATGTCACATTGGATGATGTCATTGTCGGACGATGGGCGGGCGGCAACAAGAAAATAACGGGCACGAGGGTAATGAAACCGTCATGATTCGCGAAATGGTTCGATATAAAAGATGAATCGAAAAATGACGGGATGGGGCTGGATGTAAGGCATCGAGCGAGAAGAAATCGTCAAGTAAATTCGATCGATTAATTCGATGCCGGGGCCGTTCGGCGACTGACCGGGTTTTCCGGAAATCCGGAAAACCCGGCCCGCGCGCCGGACGGAAAGGGGTGAGTGACTTCGCGTGGGTCTTCGGGCGGTTCGATCGATCCGGTTGCCGCGCGCGGCACTCTGTCGAATCAGGCGGATACGAAAAATATGAACACGACAAGCATGGCAGGTCAGGGCGTCGGGTCGATCGATCCGGGGCCGGCTGTCAGCGCCGGCGATCCGGCGGCGCGTGCTTCAGATCCGGGGACTGCACGGCGTCTTTCGCCGCCTGAATGAAACGTGACGGGCCGCCCGCGATGCGGGCCGGCATTCGCTCGTCCTGCGTCCGAGCGACGCTTTTCCGATGAGATTCGAGGTCGCCCTTCGGCGGGGGCGACGGTGTGCGCGCGTGCGGTTTCGCGGCGCGTCGTGCGCCGTGTCGTCGCCGGGCCGGCGATGTCGGCTTCCGTGAGCCGCTGACCGGCGATCGCCATCGCGCATCGTGCCGAACGGGCATGCGCGGCGACCGGCCGGGCCGTCGAGATGTGTATCGAGCATGTCGGGCAACGCTGTTCGTAGTCTTTATTAGTTATACGAAGTGAGAGGCGGGCGGCGCGAGGCAGGCGAACGCGGAGAGGGTCCGCGCTTCGTTCGGCGTCGCGCTCGCCGTCGCGTCATCCAGCACATGAGAACCGAGGGAACACGAGATGAACAAGTCGTTCAAGTCGATCTGGAACGAAGCACTGGGAGCCTGGGTTGCGGCTTCGGAACTCGATCGGGCACGCGGCAAGCGTGTGGCGTCGTCGAGAAGGGTGACCGAGCACGTCACGCATGCGGGTGCCGCCATGCGCCCGGCCGCGCATCCAGGGCTGTCGCCGCGGCGTATCGTGATGACGCTGGCGGCCGCGTATCTCGGGCTGTTTCAGGCCGGCGCGCACGCGCAGTATTCGGCGGGCGGCGGCTCCGCGACCGGCGGTGCCAGTTCGATCGCGGTCGGTAACGGTTCGGTGGCCACGCAGGTGAATTCCACTGCGTTCGGTAACCTGTCCACGGCGGCAGGCACATCAGCCACGGCACTGGGCCCGGGTGCGCACGCGATGGGTGACGGATCGACGGCCATCGGCATCAATGCGCAGGCGACCGGCGTCAACAGTGCATCGCTCGGCGTTCAGGCGATCGGTTCCGGGAACTACTCGGTCGCGATCGGCAACCTGTCGAGTGCGACCCAAAGCGGCGCGGTGGCGATGGGCAGCGGCGCGGCGGCGACCGGTGTTTCCGCGGTCGGGCTGGGCAACAACGCGCTGGCGTCCGGTCAGTATGCGGCCGCGCTGGGTCTCGGGGCGAGCGCGGCCGGGGCGCAAAGCGTCGCGCTCGGCTATGCGACGCATGCGACGGACACCGGCAACGTCGCGATCGGCAATCAGGCGACGAGTACGGGCACGGCAGGTGTCGCACTGGGCAGCGGCGCACTGGTAACCGGCAATTCCGGTCTCGCGATGGGCGTGAACAGCGGTGCGAAAGGCACCTCGTCGATTGCGATCGGCTGGGGCGGAACCGCCGGTGTGCCGGGCTCGGGCACGCAGTCGCTCGGCACGAGTTCGATCGCGATGGGCTCCAACGCGACGGCCGGTGCCAACAGTTCACAGGCATTCGGCCTGAACGCGAACGCGTCGGGCGTCAGCTCGATCGCGATGGGCGTGCAATCGACCGCGACGCAGCAGTTCGCGACCGCGCTCGGCAATCTGGCGCTGGCGACCGGCATTTCCTCCAGCGCACTGGGGCCGGGTGCGACGGCGTCGGCCGCGAATGCGACGGCCGTCGGCATCAACAGCGTCGCGGCAGCTACGTCGACCGTCGCGATCGGCGACAGCAACTCGGTCGCCGCCACCGCCGGCGCGGGTTCGATCGCCGGCGGCAACCTGTCGAAGGTGCTGGGCGGTACCGGCGCCGTCGCGCTCGGCTTCGGCCAGACCGTGAGCGGTGACGGCGCGGTGGCGATCGGCGATCCGAGCAGCGCGATCGGCACCGGCGCGGTCACGATGGGTTCGAACAACACCGCGAACGGCAACGGCGCGGTGGCGATCGGCAATACGAACAATGCGCAGGGCACGGGTTCGCTCGCACTCGGCAACACGTCCACCGCCGCAGCGGCGGGCGCGGTCGCGTTCGGCGCGTCGGCCATCGCGAACAATGCAAACGATGTCGCGCTCGGCTCCGGTTCGGTGACGGACGTGCCGCATCCGACGGCGACCGGCACGCTCGGCGGCGTCACGTACAACTACAACGGTACGAATCCGACGAGCGTCGTCAGCGTCGGCGCGGCGGGCACCGAGCGCCAGATCACCAACGTCGCGGCCGGGCGCGTCAATTCGGCGAGCACGGATGCGATCAACGGCTCGCAACTTGCCGCGACGAACACGGCGCTCGATTCGCTGTCGACATCGACGGCGTCGAGCATCACGTCGTTGTCGACCGGGGTTTCGTCGTTGTCGACAGGGCTGAGTTCGACCAACAGCGCGGTGACGTCGCTGTCCACGTCGACGTCGACGGGCATCGGCTCGTTGTCGACGGGGCTGAGTTCGACCAACAGTGCGGTGACGTCGCTGTCCACGTCGACGTCGACGGGCATCGGCTCGCTGTCGACGGGCTTGAGCTCGACCGACAGCACGGTCGCGTCGCTGTCGACGTCCACATCGACGGGGCTGTCGTCGGCCAATAGCTCGATCACGTCGTTGTCCACGTCGACCTCGACGGGTATCAATTCGTTGTCCACCGGGTTGAGTTCGACCGACAGCGCGGTCACGTCGCTGTCGACTTCCACGTCGACGGGGCTGTCGTCGGCCAATAGCGCGATCACGTCGTTGTCGACATCGACGTCGACGGGCATCAGCTCGCTGTCCACAGGTCTGAGCTCGACGAACAGCGCGGTCACGTCGCTGTCGACGTCCACGTCGACGGGCCTGTCGTCGGCCAATAGTTCGATCACGTCGTTGTCCACGTCGACGTCGACGGTCGTCGGTTCGCTGTCCACCGGCCTGAGTTCGACGAACAGCGCAGTGACGTCATTGTCCACGTCGACTTCGACGGGCATCGGTTCGCTGTCCACCGGCCTGAGCTCGACCAACAGCACGGTGACGTCACTGTCGACGTCGACGTCGACGGGCATCAGCTCGCTGTCCACCGGCCTGAGCTCGACCAACAGCACGGTGACGTCACTGTCGACGTCGACGTCGACGGGCATCAGCTCGCTGTCCACCGGCCTGAGCTCGACCAACAGCACGGTGACGTCACTGTCGACGTCCACGTCGACGGGCATCGGCTCGCTGTCCACTGGCCTGAGTTCGACCAACAGCACGGTGACGTCGCTGTCGACGTCCACGTCGACGGGCATCGGCTCGCTGTCCACCGGGCTGAGTTCGACCAACAGCACGATCACGTCGCTGTCCACGTCGACCTCGACGGTCGTCGGCTCGCTGTCCACCGGCCTGAGCTCGACGAACAGCAGCCTGACGTCGCTGTCGACCGCCACATCGACCGGGATCGGTTCGCTGTCGACGGGCCTGAGCTCGATCGCGAACAACAACACGAACCTCGGTAACAGCACGGCCGGCGCGATCGGCGGCGGCGCGACCTACGATCCGACCACCGGCACGATCTCGGCGCCGTCGTACGTGACCTACAACAGCGACGGCTCCACGACGATCAACAACAACGTCGGCTCCGCGATCGACAACATCAACGCGCACGGCATCAAGTATTTCCACGCGAACTCGACCGCGCCGGACAGCCAGGCGGTGGGCGTCGACAGCGTCGCGATCGGCCCGAACGCGATCTCCAGGGTCGACGGCAGCATCGCGCTCGGCTCGGGCTCGGTGGCCGACCGCGCCGTGGTGCCGTCGTCGGGCATCCTGCGCAACGGCAGCGCGTCGATCCCGTTCGACACGACCGACCAGACGCTGCTCGGCGCGGTCTCGGTGGGCGATGCGACGAACAAGACCTACCGCCAGATCACCAACGTCGCAGACGGCACCGGCCAGCAGGACGCGGTGACGGTGCGGCAGTTGACCGGCGCGCTGCAGTCGTTCGCGGTCACGGCGCAGAAGTACTTCCACGCGAACTCGACGGCGGCGGATTCGCTCGCGGTCGGCGCGGAATCGGTCGCGGTCGGGCCGACGACGGTCGTCAACGGCGACAACGGCGTGGGCATCGGCAACGGCGCGATCGTCGACCAGACCGCGCCGGGCGGGGTCGCGATCGGCCAGGCGGCCAGCTCTGCGCAGGCCGACGCGATCGCGCTGGGCAGCGGCGCGACGGCGACCGGCGCGCAGTCGGTCGCACAGGGCGCGAACGCGGTGGCGGTCAGCGTGGGCAGCGTCGCGCTCGGCTCGGGTGCACGCGGCACGGCGACCGACGCGCTCGCGCTCGGCGCCGGTGCGTCGGCGACGTTCGCGAACAGCGTCGCGCTGGGCGCCGGATCGCTGACCACGGTCGGCGCGCTGACGAACTACGTCGCGTACGGGCTGAGCAGCCCGCAGTCGTCGGCCGGCGAAGTGAACGTCGGCAACCGGCAGATCACGGGTCTCGCGGCCGGCAAGAACGGCACCGACGCGGTGAACGTGTCGCAGCTCGATTCGGTCGCCAACCAGCTGACGACGCTGATTAACCAACGCGGCGGGCAGTACACGACGAACCCGAGCGGCGGCAACGTGCCGCCGGGAGCGAGCGGTTCGAATTCGTCGGCGGGCGGTTCGGGGGCGGTCGCATCGGGCTCGAACAGTACGGCGGTCGGCAACAGTTCGCTCGCATCGGGCAACGGTTCTTCCGCGATCGGGGTGGGCGCGACCGCATCGGGCAACAACTCGACGGCGATCGGCGCGGGCAGCAACGACGGCGGACGCTCGAACGTGGTCGCGGTCGGCTCGGCGGATTCGGCGCGGCAAGTCGTGAACGTCGCGGCCGGCACGCAGGGCACCGACGCGGTGAACGTGAACCAGCTCAATGCGGTATCGAACCAGTTCACGCAGTCGCTGAACACGGTCAACAACCAGCTCACGCAGATGCAGCAGCAGATCCAGCAGACCGATTCGATGGCCCGCGAGGGGATCGCCGCGACCGCCGCGATGGCGTCGATCCCGCACATGGACCGCGATTCGAACTTCGCGATGGGGGTCGGCACGGCGACGTTCCAGGGCCAGAAGGCCATGGCGGTCGGCGTGCAGGCGCGCGTCACGGAGAACCTGAAGGCGACGCTGAACGGCGGTTTCGCCGGCAGCCAGCGCGTCGTCGGCGCGGGCGTGCTGTATCAGTGGAAGTGATCGCGCGCAGCGGTTCGTTCCGGCACGCGTTGCCGGAGCGGGCCGCGCCGAACGCAAACGCATGCGCGTGCGGCCGCGCCGCACGCTGCGCCCATCGCATTCTCGGAGTCATCAAGTGAAAAACATCCATCTTGCCCTGCTGGCGTCCGTCGTTTCCCTCGCGGCCTGTTCGAGTGCGTCGGGGCCGACGTACAACGCGTACGAACTGCAGCCGCGCGACGGCATCCGCACGTTCCGGGTCGACTGCCACGGCATCCTGTCGACCGCGAAAACCTGCATGAAGGTCGCGACGCGCATGTGCGGCAACGAGCCGGTGCGCCTCGTCGACACCACCACGCCGTACCGCGACGGCGCCGATCCGCATTCGATCCTGTTCCAGTGCGGCGCGGCGCCCGCGCCGGCCGCCGCGGCCGTCGCGCCGGCGCCCGTGCCGGTCGAGAAAGTGAACCTGACCGGCGACGCGTATTTCGCGACCGACTCGGCCGTGCTGACGCCCGCGGCCACCGCGGCGCTCGACAAGCTGCTGAACCAGCAGGCCGACCGGCATTTCGCGCGCGTGGAAGTGGACGGCTATACCGACGCGACCGGCTCGGATGCGCACAATCAGGCGCTGTCGAAACGCCGGGCGGACGCCGTTGCCGGGTATTTGCGCGAGCACGGGCTGAAGGCGGATGCGTTCGCCGCGACCGGCCACGGAGAAGCCAATCCGGCGGCGTCGAACGATACGGCCGAAGGGCGTGCGCGCAATCGCCGCGTGGAAATCTCGCTGCAGAAGTAGGACGCTGCGACCGGATTGCCGCAAGCGCGGCCGTCGAAGCCGGACGGCTCGCTTGCGGCGATGATGACGCCCCGGTGCGCTCAGTGCCTGATCATGCAGACGGCCACGATCTCGTACCCCGGGTCGGCATGCGCGCTCGCGGCTTTCTCCGCTTCGTCATACGAACCGAAGGAGGCGGCATCCTCGATGGCCGGCGCCATGCCGATATCGCCGTCCTCGGCGGTGCACAGGAACTGCTCGCCGGTCTTCACGACGTAGACGGACATCATGATTCCCTCCATGGTTGGCAGGGGAAATTCCAGTCTAGCAGGCACGAACGAAGTCGGCGGCGACGCGATACGCGGCCCTCGACCGCCGGTTCGTCGATCCGGCCATTCCGTGAAGGGCCGGATGCGCGGCCGCGGGCCGGTGTGGGCCGGCGAGCGCGCGGCGGCGCAAAGCCGTGCACAATACGCGCATGCGCGCCCCCGATCTCGAATGCCTTGTCGCCGTCACCATGCCCTTCGGAAAATACCAGGGCCGACTCGTCGCCGACCTGCCCGGACCTTACCTCAACTGGCTGGCCCGCGAAGGGTTCCCGCGCGGCGAACTCGGCCGACAGCTCGCGCTCATGCACGAGATCGACCATAACGGCTTGCGGCACCTGCTGGAGCCGCTGCGCAAACCCGCATAGCACGGCACACGCCCGGTCGATCGCGCCACCCCGATCCGCGTGCCGCGCGCAGACCGACTCCTCCCGCGTACCTCGAGGGCCGACATGGAAATCAAATGGATCGAGGACTTCCTCGCCCTCGCCCAATATCAAAGCTTTTCCCGGGCCGCTGAATTTCGCAACGTCACGCAGTCGGGTTTCAGCCGCCGCATCCAGTCGCTCGAACAATGGATCGGCGCGGAGCTGATCGATCGCAGCAGCTTTCCGCCGGTGCTGACGCCGGCCGGCCGCCTGTTTCGCGAGACGGCCGAGGACGTGCTCAGCCGCCTGTTCGACACCCGCGCGATCATCCGCACCGAGCAGCGGATCGCCGGCAAGAGCCTGCAGATCGCCGCGGGCCACACGATCGCACTGAGTTTCCTGCCCGGATGGCTCAAGGCGCTCGCACCGCATTTCGGCGAAGTGCGGGCGCGCGTCATTCCGACCAATGTCCACGATTCGATCCTGATGCTCGTCAACGGCAATTGCGAGCTGATGTTTGCGTACCACCATCCGGAACTGCCGCTTCATCTCGATCCGGCGAAGTACGCGCACCTGACCGTCGGGCTCGACACGTTGATGCCGGCGTGCCGGCCGAACCGTCGATCCGCGCCTGCATTCCGCCTGCCCGGCACGAAGCAGAACCCGCTGCCGCTGATTTCGTATACGGAGACCAGCTACTTCGGGCGCTGCCTCGCGCTGCTGCTCGGCCGCGCACCGGATGCGCCGGCATTGCAACTGCACTACGAGTCCGACATGGCCGAAGTGCTGAAGAAACTCGTGATGGAAGGCGAGGGCGTCGCGTGGCTGCCCCGCAGCGCGATCGCCGCGGAACTGTCGGCCGGCGAACTCGTGCCGGCCGGGCCGGCGGCGTGGAACCTGGAAGTCGAGCTCCGCGTGTATCGCGACGTGTCCAACCGCAGCGAATTCCTCGACACGCTGTGGCAGCACCTGCGTGCGACGCCTCCCCGGCTCGGCTGAGTCGGGGTTTTCCCGCGTTATGCGGGGCGCGCATACCGCCATGTTGCTCCGGCATCACCGTTTTTTTGACCGTCCCTACCATTCGTTCCAACGGCAAATGTGACGCATGACAAGCGTCACGCGGCCTTCTTCGCCGCGCTCGTCCGCCTTCCGGCGGCCGGGCGCCACCCAGGGACGAATGGACATGAAAAATCGCCTTACCTTGAGCATCGCGGTCGGCATGATCGCCGGTGTCGTCGCCGGCTATGCGTGCCACGCGAATATCGCGGACCCGGCCACGCTCAAAGCGGTCGCCGGCTATTTCTCGATCGTCACCGACATTTTCCTGCGGCTGATCAAGATGATCATCGCGCCGCTGGTGTTCGTGACGCTCGTGTCCGGGCTGGCCGGCATGGACAGCGGCGACGACGTCGGGCGCATCGGCTTGCGCTCGATCGGGTGGTTCATCTGCGCGTCGCTGATTTCGTTGAGTCTCGGCCTCGCGATGGCGAATGCGCTGCAGCCGGGCGCCGGCCTGAACCTCACGCCAACCGCGGGCGAGGTCGGCACCGGACTGAACACTGCCGCGCTGAACGCGCGGGACGTGATCACGCACGCGTTCCCGACCAGCCTGCTCGACGCGATGGCACGCAACGACATCCTGCAGATCCTGGTGTTCTCGGTGTTTCTCGGCATTGCATTGAGTGCGCTGAAGCACGACAAGCGCGTGAGCGTCGTGATCCGGTCGATCGACGGGATGGTGCCGGTGATGCTGCGCCTGACGAACGTCGTGATGCGCGCGGCGCCGCTCGGCGTGTTCGGGGCGATCGCGTCGTCGGTCACGCTGCGCGGGCTCGACGTGATCTATACGTACGGGAAGCTGATCGGCGCGTTCTATCTCGGGCTGCTCGTCCTCTGGGCGATCCTGATCGGCGTCGGCTACCTGTTTCTCGGACGACGCATCGGGAGCCTGCTGAAGGCCGTCCGCGAACCCGCGCTGATCGCGTTTTCCACCGCGAGCAGCGAGGCCGCGTATCCGCGGCTGACCGAGCAGCTCGAGCAGTTCGGCGTCGACAAGAAGGTGGTGGGCTTCACGCTGCCGCTCGGTTACGCGTTCAACCTCGACGGCTCGATGATGTATCAGGCGTTTGCC
Organism: Burkholderia sp. BCC0506; assembly: GCF_902833145.1. GTDB lineage: Bacteria > Pseudomonadota > Gammaproteobacteria > Burkholderiales > Burkholderiaceae > Burkholderia. The sequence continues at coordinate 253,599 of NZ_CADFEN010000001.1, forward strand.
GCCCTCTTCATCGCGCAGGCGTTCGGCGTCCACATGCCGTTGTCGGAGCAGGTGTTCATGCTGCTGGTGCTGATGTTGAGCAGCAAGGGCATGGCCAGCGTGCCGCGCGGGTCGGTGGTCGTGGTCGCGGCGGTCGCGCCGATGTTTCATCTGCCGGTGGCCGGCGTCGCGCTGGTCCTCGCGATCGACCAGATCCTCGACATGGGCCGCACGATGACGAACGTGATCGGCAACAGCGTGGCGACGGCGGTGATCGCGAAATGGGAGAGCCGGCGCGCCGCGAAGCCGCGGGAGGCCGTATTCGACCGGCCGGAGCTGAACGCATGATGCGCACGGACAACGTGACCGCGCGGCGGACATTCGGCGTGGTCGGCGGCCTCGGGCCGCTGGGCAGTGCCGATGTGTTGTTCAAGATGGTGAAGGCGACGCCTGCGCCGTCGGACGAAGCGCACCCCGAAGTGATCTTCGAACAATACCCGTTCAAGGGCTCGGGGTCCGGCAGTGCGGCGACCTTCGAGCGCAAGCTGTATGTGTTCGACATGATCCGGCAGTTCGAGAAGCGCGGCGTGACGACGGTCGTGCTGCCGTGCTTCCTGAGCCATACGTTCATCGACGAGCTGAAGGCGAATACTTGCCTGCCGATCGTGGATATCGTCGAAGCCGTTCGCAGCCACGTGCGGCACACGTATCCGGACGCGACGCGTATCGGCGTGCTGGCTTCCGACTACGTGCGGGACAAGCGGCTCTTCGATACGTATTTCCCGGCGCCACGGTTCGAAGTCGTCCATCCGCGGCCGCACGACGGGATCGACCTCGTGACCGAAGCCGTCTACGGCGCCGGCGGCATCAAGCGCGGCAATCTTCGGGGGCGTCCGGTCGAGTTGTTGCGCCGCGCGTGCGACGACCTGATCGATCAGGGCGTGCACGTGATCGTCCCCGGCCTGACCGAGATCGCGCTGGTCGCCGATGAAATCCGTCCGCCGCGGGTGCCGCTCGTGGATTCGAATCAGGCCTATGCGCAGTACGCGCTGACCGAACAGCCGGCTTTGCGTGCGGCGGCGTTCAAGATCGGCGTGGTCGGCGGCGTCGGCCCGGCCGCGACGGTCGATTTTCTCGACAAGATCGTACGCAACACGCCGGCGTCGCGCGATCAGGACCATGTCAAGCTGCTGGTCGAACAGAATCCGCAGATTCCCGATCGAACGGAGAACCTGGTGGGCGCCGGCGCGGACCCGACGATCTCGCTGTACGCAACCTGCAAGCGGCTCGAGGAAGGCGGGGCGGACGTCATCGCGATTCCGTGCAACACCGCGCACGCGTTCGTCGAACGGATTCAGCCGCACCTCGGCATTCCGATCGTCAACATGCTGACCGTGACGGTCGCTCACTTGCGCGATACGTGGCCGGCGCTGCGCGAGGTCGGCGTGCTGGCGACGTCCGGCACGATCGAAAGCGGCGTCTATCAAAAGGCGCTCGAATCGCACGGGCTCCGGCAAGTCGCGCCGACGGCGGCGCTGCAGGCGCGTGTGATGGAGGCGATCTACGGGAAGCACGGCGTGAAGGCTGGCTTCACGACCGGACAGTGCAACGAGGATATCGGCGCGGCGGTCGACGCGCTGATCGCCGACGGCGTGAGCGTGATCGTGCTCGGCTGCACCGAACTGCCGATCCTGCTGCCGGGCGGCGAATACGTCGCGCGAAATGGGGCGCGTGCAACGCTCGTCGACCCGACGGACGTGCTCGCACGGACGTGCATTGCCTATGCGGGGGCGGGCGGCGGGTGAGCTGCGGTCTGCCCGTGGAAAACTGTATGAATATACAGTATAGTATCTGCCGAACTCGAGCCGCGCGGGCATCCCTTGTCGCGGCGCGTGCGCCGCGCCTGCGGGCATCCGCCGCAGCGTTCCGGCACCGTGAATTCCGGCTAACTCAATCAGACGGGCAGGCAAATTGTCATCCAGCAATCTGATCCGCATACGCGGAGCACGTCAGCACAACCTCAAGAATCTCGATCTCGACCTGCGCACCGGTGAAATGACGGTCGTGACCGGCCCGTCGGGCTCCGGCAAGTCGAGTCTCGTGTTCGACACGCTGTACGCGGAAGGCCAGCGGCGCTACGTCGAAACCTTCAGCGCGTACGCGCGGCAGTTCCTCGACCGGATGGATCGTCCGCAGGTCGAGCGCGTCGACGGCGTGCCGCCCGCGATCGCGATCGACCAGACCAACCCGGTGCGCAGTTCGCGGTCGACCGTCGGCACGATGACCGAACTGAACGATCACCTGAAGCTGCTGTACGCGCGCGCGGCCGAGCTGTTCGACCGCAAGACCGCGCGGCAGGTGCGGCACGACACGCCTGAAACAATCTACGCGGAGCTCGTCGAGCGCACGCGCGCCGACGATCCGCGCGTCGTCGTCACGTTCCCGGTCGAATTGCCGGAGAGCGCGTCCGACGAAGAGGTCGCGCAGTGGCTGTCGGCGAGCGGCTACACGCGCGTGCAGGCGCAGCGCGAAGTCGCGTCGCCCACCGGGCCGCGCAAGATGCTCGACGTGGTGGCCGACCGCTTCCGCGTGCAGCAGGCCGACAAGGTACGCGTGGTCGAGGCGATCGAGGCGTCGCTGAAGCGCGGCGGTGGCCGCGTGAACGTGTACGTGCTCGCGGCGGAAGCGGAAAACGCGGTGGCCGAGCCGTTGATCTGGCGTTTCTCCACCGGGCTCCACGATCCCGACAGCGACCTGCGCTACGCGGAGCCGCAGGCGGCGCTGTTCTCGTTCAACTCGGCGTACGGCGCGTGCGAAACCTGCCGCGGCTTCGGCCGCGTGATCGGCGTCGATCTCGGCCTCGTGATTCCCGATGCGCGCAAGACGCTGCGCGGCGGCGCGATCAAGCCGATGCAGACGCCCGCGTGGAAAGAGTGCCAGGACGACCTGATGCGCTACGCGGCGAAGGCCGGCATCCGGCGCGACGTGCCGTGGTCCGAGCTGACCGACGCCGAGCGCGACTGGGTCGTCAACGGCTCGCCCGACTGGAACGGCAAGTGGCAGAGCCAGTGGTACGGCGTGAAGCGCTTCTTCGGCTACCTCGAATCGAAGGCGTACAAGATGCACATCCGCGTGCTGCTGTCGAAATACCGCAGCTACACGCCGTGCGACGTGTGCGGCGGCGCGCGCCTGAAGACCGAATCGCTGCAATGGCGGCTCGGCTCGAAGGAGAATGCCGACAGCGTGCTCGCGCCGGCCGATCGCTTCATGCCGCGCGGCGTCGACTGGAGCCGCGCGCAGCTCGAAGCGCTGCCGGGCCTGACCGTGCACGACCTGATGCTGCTGCCGATCGAGCGCATCCGCCGCTTCTTCGACGATATCGTGTTGCCGAGCGCACTGCTCGACGATGCATTGAAACTGCTGCTCGCCGAGGTGCGCACGCGCCTGAAATACCTGTGCGACGTCGGGCTCGGCTACCTGACGCTCGACCGGCAAAGCCGCACGCTGTCGGGCGGCGAGGTGCAGCGGATCAACCTGACGACCGCGCTCGGCACGTCGCTCACGAAAACCCTGTTCGTGCTCGACGAACCGAGCATCGGGCTGCATCCGCGCGATCTCACGCGGATCGTCGAGGCGATGCAGCGGTTGCGCGACGCGGGCAATACGCTGGTCGTCGTCGAGCACGATCCGTCGGTGATGCTCGCGGCCGATCGCTTGATCGACATGGGCCCCGGCCCGGGCGAGCGCGGCGGCACGATCGTGTACGACGGCACGCCGGGCGACATCCGGTCGGCCCCCACGCTGACGGGCGAGTATCTCGGCGGCCGCAAGCAGGTCGCGCATGCGTCGAACTGGGCGCGCCGCGTGGTTGACGCCAACACGCCGCGCATCGTGCTCGAAGGCGCGACCGAGCACAACCTGCGCGACGTCACGGTGGAGATTCCGCTGCAACGGCTCGTGTGCGTGACGGGCGTGTCCGGCTCCGGCAAATCCACGCTGTTGCAGGACGTGCTGTATCCGGCGATGGCGCGGCACCACGGCAAGGCGACCGAATCGCCGGGCGCGTACCGCAGCCTCACGGGCGCCGATCGGGTGGGCGACGTCGTGTTCGTCGACCAGTCGCCGATCGGCAAGACCACGCGCTCGAACCCGGCGAGCTACGTCGGCGCGTTCGACGAAATCCGCAAGCTGTTCGCGAAGGCGCCGCTCGCGCTGCAGCGCGGCTACGGCGCCGGCACGTTCAGCTTCAACTCGGGCGACGGCCGTTGCCCGACGTGCGGCGGCTCCGGTTTCGAACACATCGAAATGCAGTTCCTGAGCGACGTCTACCTGCGTTGCCCGGATTGCGACGGCAGCCGCTACCGCGCCGAGATTCTCGAAGTGCGCATCGAGCGCGACGGCCGCGCGCTGAACATCGCCGACGTGCTCGACCTGACCGTCAGCGAAGCGGCCGCGTTCTTCGCGACCGATGCCGAGGTGCTGCGCGTGCTGCAGCCGATCGTCGACGTCGGCCTCGAATACGTGAAGCTCGGCCAGCCGGTGCCGACACTGTCGGGCGGCGAGGCGCAGCGGCTGAAGCTGGCCGGTTTCCTCGCCGAGTCGGCGGCGGCGGCCAACGGGCGCCGGGTCGCGACGGAAGAGGCGCGCATCGCCCGCGCGAAGCTGTTCATGTTCGACGAGCCGACCACCGGGCTGCATTTCGACGACATCGCGAAGCTGATGCAGGCGTTCGGCAAGCTGCTCGCGGCCGGCCATTCGCTGATCGTGATCGAGCACAACCTCGACGTGATCCGCGCGGCCGACTGGCTGATCGATCTCGGCCCGGAAGGCGGCGACGGCGGCGGCCTCGTGCTGTGCGCGGGTACGCCCGACGACGTGAAGGCCTGCGCCGAATCGCATACCGGCGTGGCGCTGCTGCAGTACGACCGCGAGATGGATGGCGAAGCGGCGCGCGCCGACGAAGGCGTGCCGCTGCAGGCCGTGCTGAACGCGGCGCGCGCGCGCCGCGCGATCGAAGGCGAGGACGTCGTGCGCATCGTCAACGCGCGCGAGCACAACCTGAAGGCGCTCGACGTCGACATCCCGCACGGCAAGTTCAACGTGATCACCGGCGTGTCGGGTTCCGGCAAGTCGACGCTCGCGTTCGACATCCTGTTCCACGAAGGCCAGCGCCGCTATCTGGAATCGCTGAACGCATATGCGCGCTCGATCGTGCAGCCGGCCGGCCGCCCCGAGGTCGACGCGGTGTACGGCATTCCGCCGACCGTCGCGATCGAGCAGCGGCTGTCGCGCGGCGGGCGCAAGAGCACGGTCGCGACCACGTCCGAGGTGTGGCACTTCCTGCGGCTGTTGTATGTGAAGCTCGGCCTGCAGCATTGCATCCACGACGGCACGCCGGTCACGTCGCAATCCGTCGAATCGATCGCCGCGCAACTGCTGCGCGATCACCGCGGCGAACACGTCGGGCTGCTCGCGCCGCTCGTCGTCAACCGCAAGGGCGTGTATACGGATCTCGCGAAGTGGGCGAAGGCGCGCGGCAGCACGCATCTGCGTGTGGACGGCGAGTTCGTGCCGGTCGATCCGTGGCCGAAGCTCGACCGTTTCCGCGAGCACACGATCGAATTGCCGGTCGCCGATCTCGTCGTGTCGCCGGACAACGAAGCCGAGTTGCGGCGCAGGCTCGACGAGACGCTCGAGCTCGGCAAGGGCGTGATGCACCTGCTCGCGCCGCTCGACGGGCTGCACGATGCGATGCGCAACGATCATTCGACCGCCGAGGTCGGCTCGGTCAAGGTGCTGTCGGTCAAGCGCGCGTGCCCGGTATGCGGCACGAGCTACCCGGAGCTCGACCCGCGGATGTTCTCGTACAACAGCAAGCACGGCTGGTGCACGACCTGCGTCGGCACCGGCGTCACGCTCACGCGCGAACAGCGCGCCGCATACGACGACACGGTGCTCGCCGGCGACGATCGCGGCCGCGAACAGACACTGCCGTCGGACGAGCAGGAACCGGAAGGCGTCGGCAACGAGCCGTGCCCGGATTGCCACGGCACGCGGCTGAACCCGTCCGCACGTGCGGTGACGTTCGACGCGCATCCGATCGTCGAGGTCGCGCAGTGGACGGTGTCGGACACGCGCCGCTGGATCGACGCGCTGGAACTCGCCGGGCGCGACGCGCAGATCGCGCGCGACATCGTCAGCGAGATCGGCAGCCGCCTCGCGTTTCTGGAGGAAGTCGGGCTCGGCTACCTGAGCCTCGACCGCGCGGCGCCGAGCCTGTCGGGCGGCGAAGCGCAGCGCATCCGGCTCGCCGCGCAGCTCGGCAGCAACCTGCAGGGCGTGTGCTACGTGCTCGACGAGCCGACGATCGGCCTGCATCCGCGCGACAACCAGATCCTGCTCGACGCATTGCGCAAGCTCGGCGACAAGGGCAATACGCTCGTCGTCGTCGAGCATGACGAGGACACGATCCGCCGCGCCGATCACATCATCGACGTCGGCCCCGGCGCCGGCAAGCGCGGCGGCACGCTGGTCGCGCAAGGCGCGGTCGCCGATCTCGCCGCGCAGGCCGATTCGGTGACGGGGCGCCTGCTCGCGCAGCCGATGACGCACCCGCTGCAGCCGCGCCGCAGCGTGAGCCTGCCGGGCAAGAAGGGCGGGGCCGCCGTGCCGGAAGCCTGGCTGACCGTGCATGGCGCCCGGCTGCACAACCTGCGCGACGTTACGGTCGGCATTCCGCTTGCGCGGCTCGTCGCGGTGACGGGCGTCAGCGGGTCGGGCAAATCGACGCTCGCGCGCGACGTGCTGATGACGAACCTGCTCGATGCGGTCGGCCGCTCGGTGCTGTCGTCGCCGGCCACGCGGCGTGCGCGCAAGGCCGCGCAGCAGGACGCGCCGGCCGCCAACCGCCGTTCGAGCGTCCTCGCGCGCAGCGCACCGCGGCCGTCGCTGAACGTCACGCACGCGTGGCAGGGTTGCGAATCGCTGAGCGGCTGGGAGCAGATCGATCGCGTGCTCGAAGTCGACCAGACGCCGATCGGCAAGACGCCGCGTTCATGCCCGGCTACCTACATCGGTGTATGGGACACGATTCGCAAGCTGTTCGCCGATACGCTCGAAGCACGCGCGCGCGGCTATACGGCGTCGCGCTTCTCGTTCAATACCGGCGACGGGCGGTGCCCGGCGTGCGAAGGGCAAGGCGTGCGCACGATCGGCATGAGCTTCCTGCCCGACGTGAAGGTGCCGTGCGACGTGTGTCACGGGCAGCGCTTCAATCCTGAGACGCTCGCCGTCACGTGGCGCGGCCGGAACATCGGCGACGTGTTGACGATGGAGATCGACGAGGCGGTGGAATTCTTCGCGCCGATCTCGAACATCGCGCATCCGCTGCAGTTGATGAAGGATGTGGGGCTCGGCTACCTGACGCTCGGCCAGCCGTCGCCGACGCTGTCCGGCGGCGAGGCGCAGCGCATCAAGCTCGTCACCGAACTGACGAAGGTGCGCGACGACGTCACGCGGCGCGGCCAGAAGGCGCCGCACACGCTGTACGTGCTCGACGAGCCGACGGTCGGCCTGCACATGGCCGACGTCGCGAAGCTGATCCGCGTGCTGCACCGGTTGGTGGACGCGGGGCATAGCGTCGTCGTGATCGAGCACGACCTCGACGTGATCGCGGAAGCCGACTGGATCATCGATCTCGGCCCGGAAGGCGGCGTGGGCGGCGGCACGATCGTCGGGGCGGCGCCGCCGGAAGGGCTCGTGCAGGTGAAGGCAAGCCATACCGGGCAGGCGCTGAAGCCGGTGCTGGCGCGAACGGCCGGCGAAGGCGCCGAAACGGAGCGGCAGGGCGCGGCGCGGGTCGGCTGAACGCGTTGCATCCGGCGAGCGGCCGCGGTGCCCGACGAGGCATCGCGGCCGCTCTCGTTTCGTCATTCAGGTCGCCGCACTCATTCTCCCTTCACGCCGATCGTCTCGATGATGGTCTCCAGTTGCGGGCTCATCGGCAGGTTCAGACTCAAGCCCGACGGCAGCGGGCGCAGGAACCAGCGCTTGTACTGGCGCGCGATCTCGCCGTCGGCGGCCAGCTCCTGGAACGTGCTTTTCACGATCTGCGCGAGCGGCGGATCGTCCTTGCGGAACATGATGCCGTACGGATCGTAGGACAGGAAATCGCCCACCACGTCGTATTGGCCACCCTTGCTCGCGTTCTCGGCAATCAGCCCGTACAGCAGCACGTCGTCCGTCGCGAACGCGTCGGCGCCGCCGTTCGCGACGAGCGCGAAGCCCTGCGCGTGGTCGGGCACCACCTGTAGCTGAATCCCGAGCCGGAACCGTTCGTTCAGGTCGCGCAGCGCCTTCTCGTTGGTCGTACCGGCCGTCACCGCGACTTTCCTGCCCGCGAGATCGCGGAACGAGCGGATCGGCGCGCCGCGCTTCACCATCACCTTCGTGCCGGCCACGAAGATGATCGGCGAGAACGCCACGCGTTTCTGGCGCTCGAGGTTGCTGGTCGTGGAGCCGCATTCCAGGTCGACCTTCCCGCTGACCACCGCGTCAATGCGGTTGTCGGACGTGACCGGCACCCAGCGGATCGTCAGGTTCCGGTTGATCGCGTCCTCGATCGACGATACGAGGGCCTTACACAGCTCGATCGAATAGCCGATCGGCTGGTTGCGCGCGTTCAGGTACGAGAACGGTATCGACGCGTCGCGATAGCCGAGCGCGATCGTCCCGCTGCCGCGCACCTTCGCGAGCGTGCCGGTCAGTTGGGCCGGCGCGAACGGCTCGACGCGCGGCGGCGTCGACGGCGCATCGTCCGCGCGCGCGATCGCACCCGTGGCAAGCAGGCCCGCGAGCGCGAGCGCCCGCCAGAATCGCTGCATCTTCATCGCCGGGCCTCCGTCAGACTTCGGTCGGATGGGCGAGCGTCGCTTCCTGTTCCGCTTCGATGCGCGCCGCGTTGGCTTCGGCTTCCGCTTCCGACAGGAGCTGACCTTCCCATTTCGCGACCACCGCGCTCGCGATCGAATTGCCGACCGCGTTGGTGGCCGAGCGGCCCATGTCGAGGAACGTGTCGACGCCGAGAATCAGCAGCAGCCCGGCCTCCGGCAGCCCGAACTGGTGCAGCGTCGCCGCGATCACGACGAGCGATGCGCGCGGCACGCCGGCCATCCCCTTCGACGTGAGCATCAGCACGAGCAGCATCGTGACCTGCGTGCCGAGCGACAGATGCATGTTGTACGCCTGCGCGATGAACAGCGACGCGAACGTGCAGTACATCATCGAGCCGTCGAGGTTGAACGAATAGCCCATCGGCATCACGAAGCTCGAGATCTTGCGCTTCACGCCGAACCGGTCGAGCGCGTCGAGGATCTTCGGGTACGCGGCTTCGGAGCTGGCCGTCGCGAACGACAGCATGAACGCTTCCTTGATCAGCACCAGCAGCTTGAACACCCGCGGCCCGAGGAACAGCAGCCCCGCACAGACGAGCAGTGCCCAGAGCAGGAACAGGCTCACGTAGAAGTCGCCCATGAACACCGCGAACTTCAGCAACACCGACAGCCCGTTGACCGCGACGGTCGCGGCCATCGCGGCCATCACCGCGAGCGGCGCGAGCTTCATCACGTAGCCGGTGATCTTCAGCATCACGTGCGACAACTGGTCGATCGCGGCGATCAGGATCTTGCCGCGGTCGCCGAGCGCGGCGAGCGCGACGCCGAAGAACATCGAGAACACGACGATCTGCAGGATTTCGTTGTTCGCCATCGCCTCGGCGAACGACTTCGGCACCATGTGGCCGACGAAATCCTTCAGCGTGAACTTGGAGGTCGCAAGGTTCGCCGATGCGCCGATGTCCGGCAGCGGCAAGCCGAGATTGTCGCCGGGCCGCAGCAGGTTCGCCATCAGCAGCCCGAGCAGCAGCGAAACCAGCGACGCGGTGACGAACCAGGCGATCGATTTCGCGAACACGCGCCCGACCGACGCCGCGTCGCCCATGTGCGCGATGCCGACGACCAGCGTGGAGAACACGAGCGGCCCGATCACCATCTTGATCAGGCGCAGGAACACGTCGGACACGAGCGAGATGTACCCGGCGATTTCGGCGGCGGCCTTCTTGTCCGGAAAGCTCGTGAAGACCATGTAGCCGATCGCGATGCCTGCCACCATCGCGATCAGGATCCAGACGGCTGCAGCATTCTTTTTTCGCATCGTGAGCCTCCCATGCAGCGGTTTCGCAATCGGGGATGGAGGGACGATACAGGACCAGAATGGCGATGAATAGTGCAACCGGATCGGGGTTTGCGCTAGCGCCGGATGACGGCCGAGCCGGGCGACGGCGATGGCACGGGTGGCGCTTCGTGCCCGGAGCCGGCGCAACCCGATGCCGGTTTGTGCGGAGCAGCACATCGCCTGTTCGACAGGCCGGCGGATGGCGGCGACGGGGCGCGTCATTCGCGCATGTCTCGCCCCCGTCGACCGACGATGTTGCGTTGCCGCAGCCGGGTGCGAACAGGCCGCGTTCATGCGCGGACCCGGCAGGCTCGTGCCGAAATCGCACGCTTGCGCCGCGGGCCGGACGTTCCTCGCGGCCCGCGAATGGGCGCGTTCGGCCCGCTGACGCGGCAACTCAGCGCTGCCCGTACACCGTAATCGTCACCCGCCGGTCTTTCTGCAGGCACGCGATGACCGCCGGTGTTTCTCCGGGCGGACAATGCGACACCGGTTGCGACGATCCGACGCCGTCGGCCCGAATGCGAGCGGCGTCGATTCCGTGCGTCACCAGATAGCGCTTCACCGTTTCAGCTCGCGCCAGCGAAAGCGCGCGATTGCTTTCTTCCGAGCCGATGCGATCGGCGTGGCCGACCACGTCGATGCTCGTCATGCCGGCTTCGTTGCGGATTTTCGCAATCGCGGCGTCGAGCTCCGCGCGACCGCCCGGCAGCATCGAATCGAGGCTCGACTTCGCGAACGGAAACAGGGCCTCGCCTTCGATCGCGAACTGTTCGAGCGGCGCGGGCTTCGCGACGGCCGCCGCCGGTGTCGTGACGCGTACGAAGTCCGCGCATTGCGGATCGCGCCAGTACGTCGCGCTCACGCGCATGTCCTTGTCGAACTGCACCTGGTACTGGCAGGACACTACCTGGTCGCCGCGACGGAAATCGAACAGGTAGTTCCACACATGGTTGCCCACGAACCACTCGTGAAAGTGCGGCGGCCCGATCAGATCGTAGAGCTGATCCTTGTTGAGGCCCGTACTGACGTTGCGCAGGTTCGCGACGTTCACGAACGTGCCGCCCGCGGGCGACGCGGACGCCGCGTCCGGAAACCGGGGCGGCGTGTGGGGCACCACACATCCCGTGATTGAGACCGCAGTCGCGACGCACGCCGCGAGCAGCACAGCCTGTCGAGTTTTCATGGTTCGTCTGTTGTTCCGTTTCATGTTTCGCATCGAATCGCTCGTCCGCTTACCACTGGTAGCCGGCGCCGACCACCGCGCCGTACGTGCCGCGCGTGTTGGTCGACACGGCCGCCTTGTAGATCCAGTGGTTGTTCTCGGAAATGGTCGAGATGCCGAGCGCCTGCCCCGACTGGCCGCGGTACACGCTGCCCGCGATCGCGACCATGCTCTTGCCCGGGCCGGACGGCTGCGGCAGGCCGGCCACGGCCATTGCCGTCGCGGTGCCGCCGTCCGCGTCGCGGCGATAGCTGTCGAGGCTGTTGCGCAGGCTCGCGACCTGGCCGTCCGTGTAGCTGTTCGCCTGCGACAGCGCGGTGCCCACGCTCGCGTTCAGCTGGTTCACGTTCACCGCGTCGGTGCCCTGTGTGCCGGCCGCGACGTTCACGACCTGCCGCGCCGAATCCGCCGAGCCGACCGCGACCACGTTCGAGCGCCCGCCGTCGTTGCTGCCCGCGCCGATCGCCGTCGAGTTGTTGCCCGATGCGGTCGAGCCGACACCGATCGCCGTCGAGCCGTTGCCGGACGCCGTCGAGCTATTGCCGACCGCGGTGCTGTTCGAGCCCGACGCGACCGCCCCCGAACCGCCCGCCGACGAATTCGAACCCGTCGAGCCCGGCGGCACGTTGCCGCCGCTCGGGTTCGTCGTGTACTGCCCGCCGAGGTTGGTCGTGCGCTGGTCGATCAGCGTCGTCAGCTGGTTGGCGACCGAATCGAGCTGCGACACGTTCACCGCGTCGGTGCCGTTCTTGCCGGCTGCGAGCCCCGTGATCTGCCGGTTGCCGACGTTCACTTCGCCGGCCGACGACTGCGGGCTGCTCAGCCCGTATGCGACGTAGTTCGTCAGCGCGCCGACCGTGGTCAGCGAACCGGCGCCCAGCGCGACGCTGTTCGCGAACGTCGCCGACGCACCGGCGCCGAGCGCGAGCGCGTCGGTCGCCGTGCCGCGTGCACCCGAGCCGAGCGCGACGCTGCCCACGCTGACCGCCACCGCGTTCGCGCCCTGTGCGACCGACTGCGCGCCGGTCGCCGTCGCGCCGCTGCCCAGCGCGATCGCGTCGGCCTGCGCAGAGCTGGCCGCCTGGCCGATCGCGACCCCGCCCGGTGCGGTCTGATCGACGATCGCGCCGTTGCCGATGCCCACGCCGTTGTCGCCGTTGACGACCGTCGTCGGCCCGACCGCGACCGATTCCGCGCCGACCGCGAGCGAATCCGCCGCCGTCGAGTTCGCGTGGAAGTACTTCTGCGCCGTGACCGCGAACGACTGCAGCGCGCCGGTCAACTGCCGCACCGTCACCGCGTCCTGCTGGCCGGTGCCGTCTGCGACGTTGGTGATCTGGCGGTAGGTCTTGTTCGTCGCATCGCCCACCGAGACCGCGCCGAGCAGCGTCTGGTCGGTCGTGTCGAACGGGATCGACGCGCTGCCGTTGCGCAGGATGCCCGACGACGGCACCACGGCGCGGTCGGCCACCGAGCCCGAGCCGAGCGCGATGCTGCCGTCGACCCTGGAGATCGCGTTCGGGCCGATCGCGACGCTGTCGACGCCCACCGCCTGGCTGTCCGGCGCGGTCGAGTTCGCGTGGAAATACTTGATGCCGTGCGCGTTGATGTTGTCGATCGCGGAGCCGACGTTGTTGTTGATCGTGGTCGACCCGTCGCTGTTGTAGGTCACATACGACGGCGCCGAGATCGTGCCGGTGGTCGGATCGTAGGTCGCGCCGCCGCCGATCGCGCCGGCCGTGCTGTTACCGAGGTTCGTGTTGTTGTTCGCGATCGAGCTGAGGCCCGTCGACAGCGAACCCAGGCCCGTCGACGTGGCCGTCGACAGCGACGTCAGGTTGCTGTCCGTGCTCGACAAGCCGGTGGACAGCGACGTGACCGAGCTGTTCGTCGAACTCAGGCCGGTCGACAACGAACCGATGCTGGTCGACGTGGCGGTCGACAGCGACGTCACGTTGCTGTTGGTCGTGCTCAGCCCCGTCGACAGCGAGCCGATGCCGGTGGACAGTGAACCGATACCGGTAGACAGCGAGCCGACGATCGTCGACGTCGACGTGGATAGCGACGTGATCGTGCTGTTGGTCGAGCTCAGGCCGGTGGACAGGGAGCTGATGCCCGTCGACGTGGACGTCGACAGCGACGTCACCGTGCTGTTGGTCGAACTCAGGCCGGTGGACAACGAACCGACGATTGTCGACGTCGACGTGGACAACGACGTGACCGTGCTGTTGGTCGAACTCAGGCCGGTGGACAACGAGCCGACGACCGTCGAGGTCGACGTGGACAGCGACGTGATCGAGCTGTTGGTTGTACTCAGGCCGGTCGACAACGAGCCGATGCCCGTCGACGTGGACGTCGACAGTGAGACGATCGAGCTGGTGGCCGACGACAGACCGGTGGACGTCGACGTCGACAGCGACGTGACTGAGCTGTTGGTCGAGCTCAGGCCGGTGGACAACGAGCCGATGCCGGTCGACGTGGAAGTGGACAGCGACGTCACCGAGCTATTGGTCGAACTGAGTCCGGTGGACAACGAGCCGATGCCGGTCGACGTGGAAGTGGACAGCGACGTCACCGAGCTATTGGTCGAACTGAGTCCGGTGGACAACGAGCCGATGCCCGTCGACGTGGACGTCGACAACGACGTGATGCTCGATGCGGTCGACGTCGACAGCGAATCGAGCGCCGTATTCGTCGCGGCGAGCTGCGAGCCGTTGATCGCGTCCGTGCTCGACGAACTGATCTGCCCGGCCGCGACGTGCGTGATCTGACGCTCGCGGCCCGCGGCCCCGACGCTGACGACGTCGCCGGCGGCAGGCGCGCCGCCCGCGAACGTGTAGGTCGTTCCGCCGATGACGGCACTCGGCGTCTGCACGGCGGCCGACACCGTCGATGCGTTGCCGAGCACGACCGCGCCGTCGAGGCCGGTCGGCACGGACACGCCGTTGCCGACCACGAACGCGTTGTTCGAATTGATCGTGTTGTTGTTGCCGAGCGAATACGAGCCCGAGCCCGTGACGGTGCTCGGATCGCCGATCGCGGCGGAATTCGCGCCGCTGACGACGTTGCCCGTGCCGATGCTCAGGCTGTTCGCGCCGCTGGCCTGCGCGCCCGCGCCCATCGCGATCGCGTTCGTGCCCGATGCCTTGGCATTCAGGCCGACCGACGTGGTTCCGCTTGCGGTGACACCGATCCCCGCATTGGTGCCGATCGCGACGTTGTCGTTGCCGGATACGAGGCTGCCCGCGGAAGCGGCCAGCGTGCCGTCGTACGTGACGGTACCGTCGCCGCTGCCCATCGCGACGTTGCGCGTACCCGTGACGCCCGACCCGGCACCGCGCATCGCGCTTGCGATGCCGCCGCCGATTGCGGTGTTCTGCGCGCCTTTCACGAGCGTGCCGGTCGCGAGACCGACCGCGACCGAGCCGGTGTTGGCGGTCGTCGAGCCTGCGCCGGCGCCCTGGCCCGCCGCAACGGTGCCGTCGCCGATCGCGAGCGCCTGGCCGCCGATCGCGAGCGACGTGTTGCCGCTCGCCTTCGCGCCGTTACCGACTGCGGTGGCAGCCGCGTTGGTTGCCTGCGCGTTCGGGCCGAGGGCAACGGTATTGGCTGCCGTCGCCTGCGAGCCGATGCCCATCGCAACACCGTAAAACCCGGTCGCGACGGACTGCCAACCGAGCGCGATCGCGTACTGGTCGCCCGCGCTCGCCGCCGTGCCCAGCGCGATCGCGCCTTGCTGGGCAGCCGTCGCGCCTGCGCCGGCCGCGAAGGTGTCCTGTGCCGAAGCCATCGCGTTCCCGCCCAATGCGATCGCCTGCAGCGCGGTGGCGGACGACGAGTCACCGATCGCGATCGCCTGCCCCGAGCCGTGCGTGGCGGCCCCCGTGCCGCCTGTCGCAAAGGCACTCGGGCCGATCGCGATGTTGTTTGTGTCGCTGGCCGCGGTCGAGCCGGCGGTCGCCGTGCCGACGGCGACCGAGCCGGCGCTCACCGAGTTCGCGAAACTGCCGAGCGCGCTACTGGCGGAACCCTGTGCCTTCGCGCCGGGTCCGATCGCCGCGGAATTGAGGCCGCTCGCGTTCGCCGACGTCCCGAACGCCGATGCACCTTGAGCGGATGCCTGCGAAAAGATGCCGACGGCCGTGCCGTTGACGCCGCTCGCCGTGACGTTCGCGCCGATGGCGATCGCGCCGCTCGTCGCCGCGGCATTCGCATTACAGCCGATCGCAATGCCGTTGTTCGTGTTCGCGGTCGCCGTCCCCGGGCAATTCGTGCCGGAAACCGCCACCTGAGCCGCCGCGCCGCCCGACCACATCGCCATGCTGCCGAGCACGGCGAGCGTCACGGATTTCAGCGCGGCCGACGTGCCGGTGCCGCGCGCGACGGCTCGGGCCCCGGCACCGGCTTTGCCCTTGCCGTTGGCCCGATCGAGTTCGGATACCGCGACGATTGCGCCGCGTGCCGCGTTCCACACAGTGCGGTAAGTCTTGTTCATGGATTTCTGCCGGTAAGCGGCGCGCGCCATCCGCGCACCGGGCCAGCCAGGAATGCCGGGCGCGCTGAATGTCTGTCGAGCCGTGTGAAAACTGTATTTATCGGGAAACGAGTCTTGCGATAAGGCGATTTCGATCAATCGATTGCTCGCGTCAGGCCGAAAATAATCACTTCAGCCCATCGAATTGTTTATGCCTTTTTTGCGGGCAAATTCGATTAATCGAAACGGGCAAGAACCCGTTGGTCCATAGAATAAGGGAAAGGTATTCCGGGACGAGAGCGGGCAAATCTGAATAATTGTGAGCGAAATGTGAACAAAGAAAACGGGTGTGCGGAGACGACCGACGGGCGAAGCTTCCCGGCAGATCGGCCGGCGGTCGAGTGACGGTTTTCGGTCGTTCGAGATGGTTTTTCGCAACAAAATGAATGCAGTTTGCGGCGAATTTGGATAACGGCTGGAAGGCGCGAAAAAACGTAAGTTCTTTAAATCGATGCAATGGAAATGCCGCGGCGTTATGCGGCGATTCGGCGGCGGCTTTCGAGCCGGCGACGGAATCGGGAAAAACGGCGCCGCGCGCCGGGTTTCAACGATCGCGCGGCGCGGCGCTTCGAGGCAGAAGCAGCGTGAAGACCGACCCGCGTCCGACGGCGCTGTCGACGCGGATTTCTCCGCCGAGCGCGTCGATCACCTGCTTGACGAACGCGAGCCCGAGGCCATGGCCGGCACTCGCGCCGCTCGCGTCGATGCGGAAAAACTCGGTGAAGAGGTTCGGCAATTGATGTTGCGGTATGCCGACACCGGTATCGGCGACCGTCACGCGCCAGCGGTCCCCGCTTTCGTCGGCCGCGACGGCGACGGTTGCGCCCTCGGGGCTGAACCGGATCGCATTGTCGATCAGATTCGCGAATGCGCGCCGCAGCAGCAACGCATCGGCGACGACGAGCATCCCCGGCTCCGCGTTCAACCGGATCGTGATCCGCTTCGCGCTCGCATGCGCCCACAGATCGTCGGCCGCGTCGCCGAGCAGCGGCACGAGATCGACTTCCGTCGCTTTCGGCGAGCGCGCCTGCGCGCGTGCGAGCAGCAGGAACTGGTCGGCGAGCGTGAGCGTCTTGCGCGCGTAATGGGCGACGAGATCGACGAACAGCGCTTCGGGCAATGCGCGCGGCGCTTCGCGACGCTGTTCGATCAGCGTGAGTATCGCGGCCTGCGGGGAGCGCATGTCGTGCGACAGAAAGCGCAGCGCGGTATCGCGCTGGCGTTCGGCGGCGCGCAACGGGGTGACGTCGGCAACGTGAAAGATCAGCATCCCGTCGCTCGTTTCGCGTGCGGGCACGATCGCGCATTTCACCAGCAACGACCGTTGCTTCGCATTGACGATCTCGAGGCCGTCCATCGGCGCGGGCGTTTCGCTGGCGTGCGCGGCGCCGTTGCGCTCGGCCAGCGTTCGCAGCGCGCGGTGCACGTATCGGTCCACGTCGTCCGATGCGGTCATCGCGCGCAGCACGTGGGCCGCATGGCGGCCGGTAGCCGGCGGCAGCGCACCGCGCTGCGCCGCATTTGTCCCGTACAGGTCGAGCGCCAGGCGGTTCGCGAGCATCACGGCACCCGAAGCCGAAGCGAGGAGCGTGGCTTCCGGCAGGCTGTTCATCCATTCGGAAATCAGATGCGCGGAGCGCCGCAGGCGCGCGATCATCGCGCTCATCACGATCACCCGCCGGCGGAACGGATCGATCGCGTTCGTGTGAGCGGGGGTGTCGCCCGGCAGACACGGGTCCGCGATCGCGCGCTCGGCTTCGCGGGTCAGATAGCGCAGCAACGTTTCCTGCCGCCGCCATGCGCTGAGCGCATACGCCAGCACGCACGCGGCTACCGCCGTGGCCGGAAAGCAGAACAGATGCGCGGTCTTCAGCAACAGCAGCGACGTGGCGCACAGCGCGAGCGCGATGACCGTGGAAGCGAGCAGGGCGGCGCGCGGGCCGAGCGCGCACAGTGCCGCGCAAAGCCACGGCAGCACGGCGAGGCTGAACAGCAACTGGGCGGGCCACGATGCGCTGCGCACGAGCGATCCGCTTGCGAGCGCGTAAGTGGCTTGCGCGACGAACTCGACGCCGGCGCGCGACGGCGGCGCGTGGCCCGGCGTGACGAAGTGCGTGTCCGCGATGCCCGCGGTCGGCCCGACGAGCACGATCGCATCCTTGAGCAAGCCTGGATCGATGCGACCTTCGAGCGCGTCGACGAAGGGCACCGTGCGATACGGAGGGGAGGAACCGAGCGGCACGTAGCGGCGGCACGCCGTGGTCCAGCGAATCGCGCGACGGGCCGGCGGCTCGTCGCATTCCGCGAACGGCACGCCGCTTGCACGGAGCAGCGATGCGCTCATGTGCTCGTAGTCGAGATTCGGCGGCCCTTCCCGCAGATAGAAGCTGCGCAACACGTCGTCCGCGTTCGGTGCGGCGTTGACCTGCGCGATCGCGAATGCGCCGCGCGCGATCGGCTCGAGCGGCGGCACCACGTTCGGCAACCCGTCCCCATCGTCGTCGGCCACCACGGCCGGCAGGACCACACGGCCGTTGCGCTCGATCGCGCTGGCCAGCCACGCGTCGCCCGCGGGCAGGATTCTGCCCGGATGCGTCATCGCGACGTCGAGCCCGATGGCGGCCACGCCCGCCGCGCTCAGCCGGTCGATCAGCGTCGCATAGTCGGCGCGCTTGACCGGCCATCCGCCCAGTGCCTTCGCGCTCGCGCCGTCGATCGCGATCAGCACGACCTTTTGCGGCGACGGCCGCTGCAGCAGCGGCTGCACGATGTCGAAGAAGAACAGGTCGGCGCGACGCAGCACGCCGGAGCTCGTCAGCACCACGCACAGCAACAGCACGAACGCACCCATCACGATGCATTCGCGCACGAAACCGTCGGGAATACGCAGCGCGTCGCCACGCATCAGATGTGACTCATTGCACGCACGCATGCGTCGACGGCGCCCTTACTCACACTCGAGTCCGGCAGCCGCCAGCGGAGGCGGCGACACAGGCCGCGCGAGCGGACTGCGTTGGGCTGACGCGTTGTCGCGATCGCGGCCCGACGGCACGGCTTCGAGGCGATAGCCGTGCGTGTAGACGGAGCTCAGGCGCAACCCGTTCTCGGGCCCGAGCGCGAGCTTTTGCCGTATCCGGTAAATGTGGGTGTCGAGCGTGCGGGACTCCGGATCGAGCTCGCGCCCCCACGTGCTCATGCACACCAGCTTGCGCGACAGCAGCTTGCCGAGGTTGCCGAAGAAGAGTTCGGCAAGGTCGAATTCCTTCGGCGTGAGCCTGATCGGCGCGCCGCGCAACAGGATCGTGCGCTCGCGCGGGTTCAGCACGTAGTCGCCGGCGCGGATCAGGCCGGGGCGGTCGGTATCGCGCGCCGAGCGCTTCAGCAGCGCGTTCACGCGGCTCGCGAGTTCGCCGGCGCGAAACGGCTTCGTCACGTAGTCGTCGGCGCCGGCATCCATCGCCAGCACGATGTCGTCTTCGAGCGCCTTGCTCGTCACGAACAGCACGGCGGGCGACGTGCCGAGCGTGCGGCGAATCCAGTACAGCACTTCGAAGCCGCTCATCGCGGGCAGCAGCCAGTCCAGGATCACGAGGTCGAACGGCTGCGCGCGCAACAGTCCTTGCGCCGACGCGCCGTCATGCACTTCCACCACCTCGTGTCCAAGCGGTGCCACGACGCGCGCCGCGGCGCTCGCATGAACGGGATCATCTTCGACTATCAGCACACGCATCGGGGCGTCATCCTTGTCACAAGCACGTGGGCGGCACCGCACACGTCGTCATTTCGTCCTTGGTCGCGGCCGCGCGCGTGCCGGCGCCAGACCGATGGACGCACGCCGGCCGGGGCCGGGCGAGGCAGGGGAACGGGCGCGCCATGGGTTCTGCGCACCCGGGGAGAAAACATCGAACCGCGCGATCCGCGCGCGCCCTGCTGCGGCGAGCGCGCTACGCAGTCATGGCCATCTGCGGTGAGCCTTCGCGTTCGGGATCCGATGTCGAACGGCGCCGGAGCAGGGCGCGCGTGGAAGGGCTAATTGAGGTAAATGTCGAGCATGTTTAAGGGCGTTCTGCCGGGCTCTCAGCATCAGGATGCTCATGGTTGCCATGCCCTCGTCAGGCTGCGGGTGTTTCGATCGTGCTTGGGTCGGCCGCGTGGCGCGGTGCGTGTCGCGCAGCGAATATCGGTGCGCTCCTCGGTCATGCCGTGCGCAATTTTTTCCGATTCGGCGATACGGTCGCTGCTGGCGTGACAATGGGCGGGAACCCAAGTGTCGGCGGATTTTCGCACAAGGGTCAGGGTTTGTCATGCGACGACAGACGTTGAATCGTCGTCGCGGCAACGCGCTCGCCGATCACCTGCCCGTGACCGGCGGCAACGGGCCGATCAGGCGGCCGGCGCGACCGATGCGCCCGCGATGCCGTGCCGGCGCAGCGAATCGGCGACGAAGCCCGACGCCTTCATGTCCTCGACGAATGCGGCCAGTGTCGCCGCGGCCGCGGCGCCGCGGCTCTTCGGCACGCCCATCGCCTGCCGGATCACCATGAAGCGCGCGTCGAGCAGGCGCAGGCCGGGCGTTTTCGCGGCGTCGGCTTCGAGCTGCTGCTTCACGCCGGCCGCCACTTCGAGCCGCTGTTCGACGAACGTCGGTACGACCGCCTGCGACGTCGGTGCGCGCACGATCTGCGCGGCCTTCAGTTCGCGGGTGAGAAACAGGTCGTAGGCGCTGCCCTTGCCGACGGCCACGCGGTTGTGCGGCTGGTCGACGTCCGCGTTGGTGCGGATCGACGATGCGTCCGGCACGAGATAGAAGCCTTCGATCAGCACGTACGGCGCGGTGAACGCGACCGTTTCGCCGCGCAGCGGATCGACCGCGAAGAAGCCGAAATCGGCGCGCTCGTCGGTCAGCGCCTGCACCGATTGGCCGGCGGTGTCGAACACCACGAGTTCGAGGTCGGCCGACAGGCGCTCGGCGAACGCACGGGCGAGGTCGATCGATACGCCGAACGGTTCGCCCGTTGCCGGGTCGCGGTTCGCGAGGATCGGATTGCCGAGGTTGATCGAGGCGCGGAGCTTGCCGGTGGGCGTGAAGGCGGAGACGACAGCGGGAGCGATGGGCATGAGCGGACTCGCGGGAGGCGTAGGGTCGGTCGGGTGACGGGATGCGCGACGGTGCGTCGATGTCGAGCTTATCACCCGAACGCCGGGCGTAGCGTATCGCGGCGCGCACGGCGCGCGATGGAGACGGAGCGGGTCGGCGAACGCCGACGGCGCGGTTGCATCGACGATCGCCCGCGACGCTGGAGCGAAAGCATGCCGGCGCACGGCATTTCAGGGATCAGACACGAGTTCGTAGCGATCTCTACAGAATTGCAGCTTTCGCGACGGCCCATTATGCTGCCGTCATGAATCCCGTCCCGACTTCGTGGCTCCTGTTGATCGTCAGTCTGCCGACTGCCGGCGCGACCGCGCGCATGCGCATCTGGCGTACCGTCAAGGCGCTTGGCTGCGGCGCACTGCGGGACGGCGCCTACCTGTTGCCCGCGCATGCCGAGCAGGCGGCGCAGTTGCGTGAGCTCGCCGACGAGGCCCGTAACGGCGAGGGGCAGGCGTGGTTGCTGGATGTCCGTGCGGACGACCCCGCGGACGAAGACGCGTACAAGGCGCTGTTCGATCGCGCGGCCGATTACACGGGCTGGCTTGCCGAGCTTTCGGAGGCTCGCAAGACGCTGCCCGAACTGGCGGCAGCCGATCTCAATCGCGTGCAACGCCGCCACGCTCGCACGTACGAGGCGATTCGGAGCATCGACTTCTTTCCCGGCGAAACGTCGCTGCGCGCACATGCGCAATGGCGGGATTTCACCGCCGCGATCGAAGCGTTGCGCTCTCCCGGCGAGCCGCATGCCGCCCAGCGCGGCATCCCGCGCCGCGACCCTGCGCAATATCAGGGAAGGCTGTGGGCGACGCGCCGTCACCTGTGGGTGGATCGCGTCGCCAGCGCATGGCTGATTCGGCGTTTCATCGATCCGCATGCGCGCTTCGTGTGGCTGGACAACCTCGCCGATTGTCCGGCCGACGCACTGGGCTTCGATTTCGACGGCGCTCCGTTCACGCATGTGGGCGATCGCGTGTCGTTCGAGGTGCTGGTCGCGAGCTTCGGCCTCGGCGACAACGAAGGGCTCGTCCGGCTGGGGGCCATGGTGCATGCACTGGATGTCGGCGGCGCCACCCTGCCGGAAGCCGGCGGATTCGAGGCCATTCTCGCGGGCGCCCGAAAGCGCGTGGCCGACGACGACGCGCTGCTGGCCGAGATCGGCGCGGTACTCGATTCGTTGTACGTACATTTCCGTGGCAATCGAAAACCCTGACCTTTCTGCGCGCCTCGACATGACTACACATCGCGACCGCCCGGCCTATACGCTGTGGCAACTGACCAGATACTTCGCGTGGCTCGGCGCGACGGGTTTCGGCGGGCCGGTCGCGCTCGCCGGCTACATGCACCGGGACCTCGTGGACACGCGCCGATGGATCGCGGACGCGGACTACAAGGAAGGCCTGGCGCTCGCGCAACTCGCACCGGGCCCGCTTGCCGCGCAACTGGCGATCTATCTCGGCTACGTGCACTACCGCATCGTCGGCGCCACGATGGTCGGGATCGCGTTCGTGCTGCCGTCGTTCCTGATGGTGGTGCTGCTCGGCTACGCATACATGCGGTTCGGCGGCCTGACGTGGATGCAGTCGGTGTTCTACGGTGTCGGCGCGGCGGTGATCGGCATCATCGCGATCAGCGCGCGCAAGCTGACCGCGAAAAGCATCGGTCGCGACAAGCTGCTGTGGGCGATCTATCTCGTGCTGGTGGCCGTGACGGTGATCACCGAATCGGAAGTGGCGTGGCTGTTTCTCGCGGCCGGCCTGCTCGTCTGGTTCACGCGCGCGCCGCCCAGGTGGCTACGCCAGCGCCGCGTCAATGCGGCGGTGGCGTTGCCCGTGTCCGCGACCGGCGCCTGGCTCGGTATCGTCGACTGGCCGCAGCTCGCGCAACTCGCCGTTTTCTTCGCGAAGGCCGGCGCGTTCGTGTTCGGCTCGGGGCTCGCCATCGTGCCGTTCCTGTATGGCGGCGTGGTCACCGAGCACCAGTGGCTCAACGAGAAGCAGTTCGTCGACGCCGTCGCCGTCGCGATGATCACGCCCGGCCCGGTCGTCATCACGGTGGGCTTCATCGGCTATCTGGTGGCGGGGCTGCCCGGCGCGTGCGTGGCGGCGGCCGGCACGTTCCTGCCGTGCTATCTGTTTACCGTGTTGCCGGCGCCGTACTTCAAGAAGTACGGCCGGCTGCCGGCGATTCTGGCATTCGTCGATGGCGTGACGGCCGCGGCCGTCGGCGCGATCACGGGGTCGGTGATCGTGCTGGCCCGACGTTCGATCGTCGATGTGCCCACCGCGTTGATGGCGCTCGCGACGATCGTGCTGCTGGTCAGGTTCAAGAAGCTGTCGGAGCCGGTGATCGTGGGCGGCGCCGCGGTGATGGGCCTGATCGTGTATCCGCTGCTGCATCATTGACCACGGAGGCCGCCATGCAATGGATTACGCGACAACGTCCGAAGATCGACCGGGTGGCGTGCCCCTGGCTCATTGCCCGTTTCATCGACGAGACGCCCGAGTTTCTGTACGTCCCGCCGGGCGACGTGCTGCGGATCGCGAACGAGACCGGTGCGATTCCGTACGACATTCCGGACGTGGAGCTGACGCACGTCGGCGAGCATTGCAGCTTCGATGCGTTTCTCGACAAATACGGTCTGGCCGACGATCACGCGTTGCAGCACATGGCCCGCATCATCCGCGGCGCGGATACGTCGCGGCTCGACCTGACGCCGCAGTCGAGCGGGCTGTATGCGATTTCGCTTGGACTGTCGGACATGTTTTCCGACGATCGCGAGATGCTCGAGCATGGTCTGGTCATGTACGACGCGCTGTATGCGTGGTGCAGGCATTGTCAGGCCGAAGGCCATGCGTGGCCGCCGAGAATGGCGCAGTGACGAGCCGCGGAGCGCGGTTCATGCGGACGTCCGGCGCGGCCGCCGGTTTGCCCGCTCGATGGATGAAAAAAAGCCCGCGATGCGCGGGCGTTGCCTCAACAGTTGCCTTTCTTGGCCTGCCCCGGCGGACAGAATCCATTGCCCGGCCCGCCCTGCGGTGCGACCACGACCGGCGCGCCAGGGACATAGGCGACGCACCCGCCGAGCGCACCCACCAAGCTCGCCGCTGCGAGCAATGCGATAACCCCTTTTTTCACTTCGTTCTCCCGTTGGAAGGAAAGGGCCGAACGGCCCTTTCGATGATGCCGTCAGTTCGTCAGAAACTGAAGTTGACGTTGGACTGACTGGTCGTTGCGTTGACGTTCGCCGATTGGGTCGCGCCCGACGCCGCGTCGGCCTCGATCGTATATTGGCCCGCGGCAGCCGGCGCCGCGGCCAGCGCGACCGGCAGCGAACCCGAGTAGGTGCCGACGATCGGTGCGGCAGTGGGCACCGACAGCGAATAGGCGCCGGTGTCCATGTTCGCGTTGATCGACGTGATCTCGTAGGCGTTCGCATCGATCGTCTGCAGCGCACGCACGAAGGCGTTCGCGCTCGCCGTCACCGTACCGCCGACGGTGCTCATCGTCGAGGCCGGCAGCGTGATCGGCGCGTTCGACGCCGACACCGCCGTGGTCGTGTTCACGACGACCGGAACCGAGCGGACGATGCCCGATGCGAAGTTGTTCTGCACGATCACGACATCGTAATTGCCCTGCGTCGAACTCTGGATCAGCGGCGACAGCACGAACTTGCCGGAACTGTCGGCCACCGTGCCGCGGACGACCTTGCCGCCTTGTTCGGCATAGACGGTCGCGCCGGCTTCGGCGGATGCGACGTAACCGGAGATCGCGCCGCTCACGACGGTCGGGACCGCGGTGACGACGGGTTTCAGCGCATACGAGCCGTTGCCGCGCTGGACGATCGACTTGCATGCGTTGAAGTCGAGCACGAGATCGACGAGCGTGTTGGGCTGGACCGTGAACGGCTGGATGATCTTGTAGCCGCTTTGCGTCGCGCTCGGCGTGGCGAGCGCCTGTTCGGTGCCGCCGGTCGGGACGACCGAGTTCGCGAGGGTGTTGCCTTGATTCTGCGCGAGCACCAGGCGGACTTGCTGATACTGGCCGGCGGGCAGCGCGGTCTGGCCGAGATCGGCGAGCACGCCGTTGGTCAGCGACAGCAGGTCGATCTTCTGCGGCGTCGCGAGGGAAACGGTCGACCAGCCGGCATCGTTGTCGGCGGCGTTCGCGTTTGCATTGACGCGGACTTGCGAGACGGTGACGTACACATGATCGAAACCGCAGGATGGCGCATCCGTCATCGCGACGTGCAGCGTACCGGTTTGCGTGCCGCCGCCGTCGTCGCCGCCGCCGCAACCGGCGAGGACGAATGGGACGAAGGCCGCGCACAGGGCGCTCTTGATGAGATTGTTCATATGTCACCCCCCAATTGGGATCGTTATCGTGGGTGACGGGAGAATAGCTCGACCGCGGCTCACTATCTGGGCATCTTTGAAACGAACCGTAACATTCTGTTAGATCGGTCGGTTTTTACCGGGATGAGTCTCGCGTCGGAGCATGCCGGGCGGGTGGCGAAGGCGAGTGCTTCGTGCGGCGCGGCAGCAAGCGCTTTTGTCATACGTTTAGCGCCGCTTTGGGCGCAGGGTTGCATCTCGACGTCTTCCGCCCGCGGGTATGCCTGCATGATCGGCATGACGTTGACCATGAAAGCAGGAGGCTTGCCGGCTGTAACACTGAGTTGTCGGCAAAGTAGAGCCGCTCGTGACGGCAATCTGGCAAGATGCCCCGACTGACCGGAGACAGGTATCCCCATGCACATCGCAATCGTGACCTTCCAGGGCTTCAACGAGCTCGACTCCCTCATTGCGCTCGGCGTGCTCAATCGAATCAGGAAGCCCGGCTGGCGGGTCACCCTCTGTTGCCCGACGCCCTCCGTCACCTCGATGAACGGGGTAACCGTGCAGGCGCAGTCGACGTTGGCGGACGCGTGCACGGCCGATGCCGTCATCGTCGGGAGCGGCACGCAAACGCGGGAGGTCGTCAACGACGCGGCGCTGATGGCGCAGCTCCAGTTCGATCCTGCCCGGCAGCTCATCGGCGCGCAATGTTCGGGCACGCTGGTCCTGGCGAAGCTCGGCTTGCTCGGCACCATCCCGGCCTGCACCGATCTCACGACGAAGCCCTGGGTGATCGAGGCCGGCGTCGACGTCCTGGATCAGCCCTTCTTCGCTCGAGGCAACGTCGCCACCGCGGGGGGCTGCTTTGCTTCGCAGTATCTGGCCGCATGGCTCATCGCGCGCCTCGAAGGCGAGGACGCCGCGCGCAGCGCGCTGCACTACGTCGCGCCGGTCGGCGAGAAGGACGAGTATGTTTCCCGCGCGCTGACGAACATCAAGCCGTACATGCCGTAGTCCGACGGGAAACGGCGCAGCTCTCGTCGCAGCGGGCCGGGATCGGCGAGCGGGCCGGCTTCGGTGGCATTGCTCGCCGGCGTCGCCTCCAGCGCGGATTCACACTCATCGGGCGGAATGGCGCATGCGTCGCTGTCAGCCCGGCCCATCGCTCGCCGCCGCGAGAAGCGGCACGACCAGATCGCTGATCGGCGTCGGAATGCCGTGCGTTCGTCCGTATCGCTGCACGACGCCATTCCGGCAGTCCCATTCGAGCGGACGGTTGTCCTGCCGGTCGGCAAGAATCGACGTACCCAGATCGGGCGGAAAGCCATGGAATCCATCGATGATTTCCTGCGGCACTTCATCGCCCAGCTTCGCGCCCTCCGCACGCGCGACCGCCAGACATTCCCGCAGGTACGCGAGCGACAGTTCGGTGATATCGCGTCGCGAGAACATGCCGGCGCGGCGACCGGTCAGCACCATGAGCCCGGCAACCGCGTTCTGCAACAGCTTGCGCCACGCGAGCGAGATGAAATCGTCCGCCACCTCGGGCGCGCAGCGCGTGCCGCGCAAAGCCGACACCACCACGTGGCTCGCCGGCGTATCGGGCAGGGTGAGCCGAGGCTTGCCCCGCAGCCACACCGACGCGCCCGATTCGCGTTGCGCGGGAAACCAGACGACCGACGGCACGACCGTGGCGCCGGCCGCATACGGCGCGAACGCGGCTTGCTGCTCGACGCCGTTTTGCAGCACGCAGACGACGGTATGCGCATCGCACAGCGCGGCGACCCAGGGTGCCGCGCTCGCCGTCTGCGTCGACTTGACCGCAACGAACACGAGATCGACCTTTTCGCTGACCGCTTGCGGATCGGTCAGCACGGGCCCGGGCACGACGATCTCGCCGCCGTCGAAGCGCAGCTTCAGTTGCGCGTGCGCCGAGCGGCCGCACATCGCCGGCGTGCGGCCGGCTTCATGAAGGGCCGCGGCGACGGTCGTGCCGATCGCGCCGGGACCGACGAGGGCGACGCTCGGGTAGTCGGATTTCGTCATGGTGTTCATCCAGTGGAGTCGTCTGCCAGATGCGGGCGCAGTGCGAGGGCGAGCGGAAAAATCGCGAGGGCGGTCAAGGCGGTCGCATACGTGGCGCCATGCACACCGATCCTGTCGCCGAGGAAACCGTAGAGAACGGGCGATATCGCGCCCGATGCGATCGTCCCCGTGTAGAAGATCGCGAACGCGCGCTCGGTGCGCTCGGGCGCGGACATCTCCGGCACGGTTCCGTACAGCACCGACGACGTGCCGTTGAGCATCATGCCCAGGATCGGCAGCAGCACCATCGTCAGCGACAACGGGAGATACATTACCGCGATGATGCACGCGGCGGTACCCCCTTCCGTGAGCAGCACCGTCCGGACCATACCCATGCGCGCGCCGAGCCAGCCGCACAGGAATTTGCCGGCCGCACCGCCAATGAAAACGAGCGCAAGGGCCGTTCCCAGCAATTGCGGCGAGACGCCCTTCGCCTTCAGCAGGAAAGGCAGAAAGGTCAGCAGTCCCATGCGGACGGCCGTATCGAGCACGCCGATGGAAAACAGCGCGGGGAATCCGCCTGCTCCGGCGCCACGGTGGGCGCACGCGTGCGCGTTTGCCGTCGTCTTGCCGGCGGCGGCGCGTGGCACCACGGGAAACCACAGCGCGATGGCGGCGGCCACGACGCAGCCCAGTCCGGCGACGACCCACAGCGCGTGACGCCACGGCATCATCGTGACGAGCAGCGAGATGGCGGCCGGCAGCGCGGATTTCCCGAGATCGCCGGAAAAGTTGTAGATGCTCAGCGGGCCTCGCGCGTCGCGCCCGTAGAGGCGGGAGACGGCGCCCGATGCGATCGGATGCTGCGTGCTGGATCCGCCGCCTGAAATCGCCAGCGCGACGCCCAGGCCGAGCAGGCCACCCGACACGCCCGCGAGCGCATAGCCGAGCGCGGCGAGCAGCGTGCCGACCGCGAGGGTCGCGCGGCTGCCCAGGCGTTGGGCGAGACGCCCCGCCGACAGCTGCAGCGTCGCCATCGTGCCGGCATAGACGCCGCGCAGGATGGCGAGGGCCGCAAAGTCGAGCCCGAATTCCGCCTGCCACACGGGTAGCAGCGCGTAGATCATGTCCGTATAGCCGTCGTGCATGGCGTGCGCAAGGCAGGACAGCCACAGCACGCGCTGTCGGCGCGGCGCAGTCTCCTGCATGGCGGAAGGGGAAAAAACCGGCAGGCGCATCGTCATTCGCTCCGTGCGAGCGGTGCATGAAAACCGCTCGTGGTATCGCTTTCAGGCTCGATGTGCAAATTTTATGGCCGGCAGGATCGCCATTTCAATTGAGCTAAAATCGCGTCAACGGAGAGAAAAAGTCACGTCATGAGCGAAAGCCCGGAGGTTGCGAAGCATCGAGGCGAGTTGCCCCCGCTCAATGCGCTGCGCGCTTTCGATGCGGTCGCGCGGCACGGCAGTTTCGCCGGAGCCGCGGCGGAACTGCACGTCACCCACTGGGCCGTCGGAAAACAGATCAGGTTGCTGGAGGACTGGTTCGGCCTGCCGTTGTTCGACCGCCGGCCGCGCGGCGTTGCGTTGACCGACGAAGGGGCCGCGTTGCTGAATGACGTCAGCCACGCGTTCGAGCGGCTCGGTACCGCGGTGGTGCGACTGCGCCACAACACGTTCACGCACCGGATATCCGGCGTCGTGCGGGTGAACGTGCCGATGAGCTTTGCATTTTGCTGGCTGCTGCCGCGGCTCGCCGATTTCCATTCGCGATACCCGGACATCGACGTCAGGGTATCGACGACCTCGCGCAAGCTGCGCTATGTCGCCGACGCTTTCGATATCGGCGTGCGCTCCGGTCCCGAACACGGCGCGGGCGTCGTATCGCGCCCGTTGATGCCCGACCTGCGCGTGCCGGCCTGCAGTCCCGCCGTGCTGCGCCAGCATCCGATCCAGAGCGTGACCGACCTGCGCCATCACACGCTGCTGCATTCGGCCACGACGCGCGCCGCCTGGTCGCACTGGTTGAAGGAAGCCGGTGCGTCCGATCTGCGGGCCGCGCGCCACGTCGAATTCGATCACGTGAATCTTCAGCTCGGCGCGGCCGTCGAGGGGCTCGGCGTGGCGCTGGCATCGCTGCCGCTGATCGGACGCGATCTCGCCGAAGGGCGCCTCGTGTGTCCCGTCGCATCGCCCGTATGGCGTGCCGACGACTACATGCTGGTGACGAACGCCGATCGTGCCGACGATGCCGCGGTGTCCGCGTTCGAACGATGGATGGAAGGCATGGCGAGCCGGGAGGGCGCACCGGGCTCGCCGATCAGGCCGGCCGGCGCGGCGCCGGCGTAGCGCGGTCGCTACGCCGGGCCGGCGAGTCGACGATCAGAAGCCGTGGAACATGCCGATGTTGACCTGCACCTGGTTGCCGCCCGACGAGGTGTTGCCGAAGTCGGCGGCCGACGCCTGGGCGCCCTTCGCATGGACGTACGCGCCCATCGCATACAGCGCGGTACTCTTCGACAGCGAGTACGTCGCGCCCAGCGACACCTGGTTGATCGAGGCCATCGTGCGCCCTTCGGCCGCCTGCTTGGGCGTGGCCGCGGAACCGTAGACGTACGTGTAACCGGTCGCAAGGGACAGCGCCGGCGTGACGCGGTACTGCAGGAGCGCGCCGAGCACGTTGAAGTGGATCGACGGCTGGCCATCGTTGCCCTTGTACTGGGCGTTCGAGTAGCGCAGGCCAGCGGTGTACGGCCCCACCTGGTATTGCGCTGCGACTTGCGCGATGCCCGCGCTCTTGAACGCATTGCCGCCGTTGTAGCCCGAACTCGGATAACCCAGCGCGCCACCGAAGCTCGGTTGTGCCGTTGCGTTCAACCATCCGTTCTCGCCCTGGTTGGCCGCACGAAAGTAGCCGCCGGCGACCGTCAGGCCGCCTTGCGCATAGGTCGCGGCCGCCGACCACGATTGACCGGAGCCCGTTGAACCCGCAACGCCGCCGAACGAGTACGCGCCTTCGGCCTGAAAGCCGTTGATGATCGGCGAAATGTACTTCACGGCATTGTTCTGGTTCGTCGTGTTGTCGTTGTTGTCGACGTCGCCCGGCGTCGAGAAGGTCGACGCCGAAATGGCGTCGCCCGTCAGCACCTGGACCATTTCGGTCACGGCGTCGAGCTGGCGCCCCATGCGCAGCGCGCCGTACCGATCGGACGCGAGGCCGACGTAGGCCTGGCGGTTGAACAGCGAACGCGTGGCGCCGATCGGCCCTTGGCCGCCTATGCCGCCTGTCGCGATGTTGAAGCCATTCTCGATCTTGAATACCGCCTGGAGGCCGCCGCCGAGGTCCTCTTGCCCCCTGAGGCCCCACTTGTTCGAGCCGGAGGCGCCGCCATCGAGGCCGAACCGGCTGTGGCCATTGATGTTCGACGTATAGCCGATGCCCGCGTCGAGCATGCCGTACAGGGTGACCGACGACTGTGCCATTGCTGCCGAAGATGCTGCGAAGGCGGCAACAGCGATAACGCTGATGTTGATCTTCTTGTTGTTCATCTGCATTTCACTGTCAGGAGTGGTTTCGGGATGGATTGAAGCGGCTTGTGTCGTATTCGAATGCAGGCGACGGCGCACGACCTGCGCGTCGTCCTGGTCGCAACGGGCGGCGTCATGTTCGACAAACCGGCGTGCCCGATGCGATCACTTCGTGATCCTGATGATTCGGCGTAGGGAAGGTCGCACTGCCCGACCTGTCCTGCACCCCCGACAGAGCAAACCCCGCCACGGCGGCATGAAACGGGCTGGAAATGTCGGCGCTGCCTTGCGGACCGGCCAAGCGTCCGCTTCAGCTACCGGCGACGTACCCCCACCTTTTCGCCGAGCGCCAGTACGGCAGCGCGGTTGCTCTTTACAGGTGCAAAAACCATATCAGGAACATAAATTCCCGTCAAAATTTGTTTGATATAAGTTAATCTCGTTTGATGGCCTGACGCCCTAGGAATTTCCCTTATAGGCAGGTCGCGTGGATTGCGCGATCCGGGCCGAATTCGATCGTTCGGCAAGCCGAACGCCATCGCCGAAAATCGACGGCCGAGGTTCGTCCTCGGCAGCCGTTTCATTTTCTTCCGGTTGCGATAATCGAAACGGAGAAGGCGATTGTTTAATGCCTGTCTGTATTGAGCAGCAGCGGGTTTTACGCGCGTCACGGAGTTTCCGCACTGCGACTGCCGCTCGATATCGGCCTCGATGGCGAGCGGGCGTCAGTGATGGACGAAACTCAGCGTTCGATCCGGCGCTGCATTAGATAGAATTTCATGTCGTCGCGGCCGTGCATTGAAATCGGAACCGGATCGCGATCGAAGCCGAGCATTTCATAGAACCTGTATGCCGATTCGCGCGCCGTGCACCAGAGCAGCGTGCCACGCCGTTCGCGCACATGGCGAATGGAGAGGTTGACCAGCAGGCGCCCGAATCCCAGGCCGCGTACCGACGGATGGACGGCCATGCCGCGCAGGCGCCAGGCCTCGGCGTTCGACACGCCGGATGGTCCTTCTTGACATACCGATGCCACGGCAACGATCGTGTCGTTGTCACGGACGGCAAAATGCATTGTCGTTGGGGCGAGATCTCCGTGCAGCGCGCTGCCTTCCTCATCTCCGGCCATCAGGATTGCGGCTCTGAGGGGATACGTTTCTTCCGCACGGACGGCACAGATGGTAAAGCGC
Source organism: Burkholderia sp. BCC0506 (assembly GCF_902833145.1). Taxonomy (GTDB): domain Bacteria; phylum Pseudomonadota; class Gammaproteobacteria; order Burkholderiales; family Burkholderiaceae; genus Burkholderia. The sequence goes on from NZ_CADFEN010000001.1 coordinate 285,798, forward strand.
ACATCTTTTGAAATCATATAATTATCGGCTCTCTTCGTGACGCGGATTTTCTTCCAATTCTCTTTCGGTATACCCACTCGCAAAATTAGCAGTTGCCGTGCGTTACCAGTAAGGGTAATTTCCTATCCGCAACGCTTTTTCAATCATACGCCAACTGCGATCACAGATGACGTCCAAAGTCTCGACAGATGCAGAGCTTGCCTACGAGGAGATCCGGTCACGGATCTTTGACGGCCGCCTTGCGCCCGGGCAGAAAGTATCGCACCGAGGCCTGTCGGATGAACTGGGCTTCGGCCAAATGCCCGTGCGCAGCGCATTGCATCTGCTCGAGTCCGAAGGGCTGGTCGTCGTCGTCGACAAGAGCGGCACCTACGTCGCGTCGCCGACCACGAGCGATCTGCGCGAAATTTTCGAAATGCGGCTGGCCCTGGAGAGCACGGCAGCGTTTCTGGCAGCGAAATCGGGCGCGACGGCCGGCCTCCGGGACGCGGCAGCCAAATTGCAGGAACTGCTTGACCGGGACGTCATGGACATCATGCTCGAGCAACGTATTGGCTGGGTATTTCATCAAGAGTTGTTCGCCGCCGCACGGAACGTCCGGATCTCATCGGCGTATGGTCTATTGCGGGCCCAAACCCTGGCCCTGAACGAACTTCCGCGTGGCGACGCCGAAACCGTTCGGCGCGGCACGATCGAGCACCTGCACATCTTTCACGCAATCGAAGCGAACAACGGCGAGCTGGCGCGTCAGCATATGTGGAATCACATCGTTGACGGCACGCCGGCACGGATAAAACTGCTAAAGGCGCGACATGAACACGAAAAATAAAGGGCTTTCCCTCCCGATGCAAATGCTTGGCGGACTGGTCCTGGGCGCCGCCTGCGGCGTGTTCGCGCCGGGCTTTGCCGCGAAGCTGGGCTTTCTGAGCGCGATGTTCGGCCACGCGATCAAGATGGTCGTCATGCCGCTGATCTTCCTGTCGGTCACGGTCGGCGTCTTTCGTGCGGGCCGGCTTCGCGAGCGGCTTGGCAAGGTCGCGCTGTCGAGTATCGGCTTCTTCGTCGTGATGACCGGCCTGGCCGCGTCGCTCGGCTTGCTGCTCAACTTCGCATTTCGGCCGGGCCTCGGCGCGAGCATGACGCACTCCGGATCGATGCCCGCCGCGCTCGCGTCCAGTATCGACTGGACGAAATTCCTCGTCGACCTGATCCCCGCGAACATCGTCGCCGCGCTCGCCGCGGGGAATTCGCTCCCCGTGCTGGTGTTCGGGGTGATTTTCGGCGCGGCGCTGTCGGCGGCCCCGGAGCGTGCCGAGCCCGCGATTGCCGTTTTCGAGGCGCTGCTGTCGGGGTTGTTCAAGATGGTCCAGTGGGTGATCGCGTGGTCGCCGCTCGCGATCTTCGCCGCGATCGCGCAGCTGTTGTCGGCCAAGGGCTTCAGCGGCGCGCACTCGCTGATCGAACTGCTGGGCGTGGCCTATATCGGCATGGCGGTTCTGGCGGTTGTCCTCACCGTCGTCATTCGTGTTGCCGGTCAATCGCCGCTCGCCGTTCTCAGGAAGGTCAAGGAACCGCTGATCCTGGGCTTCACGACGCGTTCGTCCGAAATCACCTATCCGCTGCACCTGAAGAAGCTGGTTGAACTGGGCGTGCCCTACGGCGTGGCGTCGACGATCCTGCCGCTGGCCTACATTTTCAATCGCGACGGTGCGGTGCTCTACACGGCCCTTGCGGTCGGCTATCTGGCCGACGCCTATCACCTTGCCTGGTCCTGGCCGCTGGTGATCACGATCTTGATCTTGACGATCATCACCATTGACGGCGCGGCCAACGTGCCTTCCGGGGCGATCGTCGCCATCACCATCGTGCTCACGTCGATCGGGTTGCCGGCCGATGCGGTGCTGCTGCTGTTGGGCGTCGACGCCTTTTTCGACATGGGAAGAACCGCTCTCAACGTGTATGGGAGCACGGCGGCCGCGGCCGTTGCGGTGAGGCTGTCCGGTTCGGACAGTATCGCCGCGGAAACCGTGACGCGTCAGGCAAGCGTGTAGGGGGGGCGGAAGCGACGGACGCCGCGCGTTTCAATGCCGCGTCCGTCCATTCGAGCCGCCGGGCAGGGCGACGAGAACGGACGGACACGCGTTCTCGTCGAGTTTCAGTGGGTGGAATGACGTATTTTTTGCCGGAGAAACATGATGATTGGTTCAGAGTCCGCAGATTTTTTCATGCTGCGTCTGGGCACGCCGCATCCGTCGTGGACCTTCACCGATGACAGCAACATGCTTGGCATCGGCGATTGCGACGGGGTGATGAGTGCCATGTTCGAGCTGGATCGCGACCAGGTCGCACAGATCAGAAGATTGGGCCAATCGGTGGAGAGAATCAGGTGTACGTGCGAACGCGGTGGCCGGGAGCTGCATTTTTATCTCCATGGCAGGCAGGTGTCCCAGGGCGTGTGGGTCGGCGTCGCGTCGGCCGATCCCGACTATCTTCCGAGCGACGCGACGATCGCGACATGGGAAGTGCCGAGGCCTGACGATGTCTTCACGCGTCCGGGCGTGCGGGCGCCGCTGATCCGATCGGTTAGCCTGGCCTAAACTGCGATCACAGTTTGGTGCGCGGCTTCGGACGGGACAGTCCCGGTTGTCGGGATCTGGCCGTTTGACTTGCCCCGTCTGTCTGCACGCGTACGCCGTTCAATGCATGTGGTTCTGGCACACACAACCTCGGATCGCCAGAACCGTTTTGCTGGCCGGATCACTGGCCAGCGCTTTTTATTCGTCGAACCGATTGCATCGGTTCGCTTGCTTCATGCTTGCTGACCGGGGACGAGGCGTGCCGCGTCGACGTCCCCGTTGAAGCCCGGCTGGCGCGGCAGCGCTACGCCGGGTCCTTTCTCCCGCACGAATCCGCCGTCCCATGCATCTCGCCTTCCTCCCCGTCACGCACGCCGACGCCGACACGCTCGTCGCGATCCGCATCGCCGCGATGCGCGACAGCCTCGAGCGCATCGGCCGTTTCGATCCGCAGCGTGCGCGCGACCGGTTTCTCGCGTCGTTCGACCCGGCGCTGTGCCGTTTCATCGAAGCCGATCATGCGCGTGCGGGCTTCTACACGCTTCGCCCGATGGCGGATCACTGGTTGCTCGACCACCTGTATATCGTGCCCGCGCATCAGGGGCGCGGTATCGGCGCCGCCGTGCTGCGTGCGCTCCTTGCCGAAGCCGACGAACAGCGGATGCCCGTTCGCGTCGGCGCGTTGCGCGGCAGCGACTCGAACCGCTTCTACGAACGGCACGGCTTCGTGCGCACCGACGAAGCGGAATGGGACATCTACTACCGGCGCGAACCGGGCACGGCAACGGCGTAGCGTTCGCGCGATGCATTCCGGTTGAAATCGACACACACCTATTAGCGTTTCCACCCATGTGGAAAACGCGGCATCGGCCGATGTTGCAGAGGGGGCGCAAACAATCGATCCGAGGCTGAATATGACGACATCTGCAACAAACGACGTGAATGCCGTGCCGCCCGAAACGTCCGACGCCGCGGCGGCATCCGGCGAAGCGTCCCGCGTCCCGTCGATCCTGCTGGTCGACGACGAGCCGAACGTGCTGTCGGCGCTCAGGCGCGTATTCCGGCCCGCCGGCTACGACATCGTGACGGCCGACAGCGGCGAGGCCGCGCTCGAGATTCTGGCGTCGACCGAAATCGACCTGATCGTGTCGGACATGCGGATGCCGCGCATGAGCGGCGCGGAATTCCTGGCGCGCGCGCGGGCGCTGTACCCGGACACGATGCGCATTCTGCTGACTGGCTATGCGGAGATCGCGTCGATCATGCAGGCCGTCAACGAAGGCGGCGTATATCGCTACCTGAACAAGCCGTGGGACGATCACGACCTGCTGCTGACCATCGAGCAGGCGCTGGAGCAGCGCCGCTTGCGCCGCGAAGCGGCCCGGTTGGCGGCGCTGACGGAGGCGCAGAACGAAGCGCTGCGCCGTTTCAATACCGACCTCGAAACGCAGGTTCGCGCGCGCACCGAGGAACTCGGCCAGACGGTGATGTTCCTCGAAGCGGCGCAAAGCGACCTGAAAAGCAGTTTCACGGCGATGGTCCAGGTGTGCGCGAGCATGATCGAGCTGCGCTGCGGGGCCGCGAGCGGGCATGCGATGCGGGTCGGCGAGATCGCGCGCCGGCTCGCGCTGGCGTCCGGGATGAGCGAACTGCATGCGCAGGACGTCTATTTCGCGGGGCTGTTGCACGGCATCGGCAAGCTGTCGTTGCCGGACGAATTGCTGCACAAGCCGCTCGTGCGGATGACGACGGACGAGCACCGCGTGTTCCAGGAGCATCCGTTGCGTGCGCAGATGGTGCTGACGCCGGTCGCCCAGCTGCACAAGGTCGCGTCGATCGTGCTGCACCAGTACGAGCGCTTCAACGGCCGCGGCACGCCGGACGGCCTGGTCGGCGACGCGATCCCGGTCGGGTCGCGAATCGTCGCGATCGCGCGCGATTTCGAAGGATTGCGCCACGGCGAAATCGGCGCGCCGCATTCGATCGAGCAGGCGATCGACGTGTTGCGCTCGCAGGCGAACGTGCGTTACGACCCGCAACTGGTCGCGCGCTTCGTCGAGTTGATGCGGGATCCCGCGAGTCTGCGCATCGCGGCGTCCGTCGCGGAGATCCGGTCGTCGCAGCTGCGCGAAGGGATGCAGCTCGCCGACGATCTGCGCACGCATCGCGGCGTGCTGTTGATGACGAAGGGCAGCGTGATGTCCGCGCACCAGATCGAGCTCGTGCGCCGCTTCGAGACGCGCGAGGGCATGCCGTTCGACATTCTCGTGCTGGCGCGCCCGGCCGGGCAGGCGCATGCACCCGATCCAGGCGCGCCGCCGGCCTGACGCCGAACGTCGGCCCGATGACCGCGGCGCGCGCGACGGCCCGCACCGCGGCACGGCATTCAACCCGTTGCGGGCGCCCGATCATGCATGGCATCTACAACCTTCCGCTCGTCCTGCTGTCGCTCGCGATCGCGACGCTGGCCTCCTATACGACGCTCGACCTCGCCGCGTTCATTTCGCTGCTCGACGAGCCGAAACTCAAGCGCGCATGGCTCGGCGGCGGCGCGGCGGCGATGGGCACCGGCATCTGGTCGATGCATTTCGTCGGCATGCTCGCGTTTTCGCTGCCGGTCCCGCTCGGCTATGCGTGGCAGGAAACGGGAGCCTCGCTGGCGATCGCGGTGCTCGTGTCGTATTTCGCGCTGAACGTCGTCACGCGCGCCCGGCTCGGGTGGCGGCGGCTGTGCGCGGGCGGCGTGCTGATGGGCGGCGGGATCGCCGGCATGCATTACACGGGGATGGCCGCGATGCACATGCAGCCCGGCATTCGCTACGATGCCGCGCTGTTCGCCGCGTCGATCGGGATCGCGGCGATCGCATCGACGGCCGCGCTGTGGATCGCGCAGGCGTTGCGCGTGCGGCAGGCGCGCCATGCGACCGCGCAACGCATCGGCGCGGCGGTCATCATGGGCATCGCGATCACCGGCATGCACTACACGGCGATGGCGGCCGCGCATTTCGCGCCGGATGCACGATGCGGCGCCGCGAACGGCGTCGACGCACCGTGGCTTGCGACGACGGTTGCGCTGTTCACGATGGCGACGCTGGTCGTCACGCTGCTGGTGTGCCGATTCGATGCGCGCACGATTTTCCTGCGCGGGATGACCGACACGCTCGAGCGGCTCGTGCGGTTGCGCACCGGCGAACTCGAACGCGCGCTGCAGCGCTACGAGCAGACGACGCAGATGCTGCAACGCACGCGCGAGAACATGGCGGCCGAGATCGACGAACGCAAGGCCGCGCACGCGCAGCTCGAACAGGAGAAGGACGAACAGCGCCGCCTGCTGCATGCGCTCGAGGAAACGCACGAACAGTTGCTGCAGTCCGAAAAGCTCGCGTCGATCGGCCAGCTCGCGGCCGGCGTCGCGCACGAGATCAACAATCCGATCGGCTTCGTCAGCGCGAACCTCAATACGTTGAAGACGTGGGTGCGCGGCCTCCTCGACGTGGTCGCCGCGCACGAGGCGGCGCTGCCGCAGCTCGATCCGGCCACGCGCGACGCGCTGACGGCCGCGCACCGGGCGGCGGATCTCGACTACGTCCGCGAAGAGATCGCGACGCTGATCGACGAGTCGATCGACGGCGCGCTGCGCGTGACGCGCATCGTGCAGGACCTGCGCGATTTCTCGCGCCCGGCCAGCGACGAATGGAGCGTGGTCGATCTCCATGCGGGTCTCGAGAGCACGCTCAACGTCGTCCACAACGCGCTGAAATACAAGGCCGACATCGTGCGCGACTACGGCGATGTCCCGCAGGTCGAGTGCCTGCCGTCGCAATTGAACCAGGTGTTCATGAACCTGCTGGTCAATGCGGCGCAGGCGATTCCGGAGCGCGGCGTGATCACGATCCGCACGTCGAGCGACGGCGATCAGGTATCGATCGAGATCGGCGATACCGGCGCCGGCATGACGCCCGACGTCGTGCGGCGGATCTTCGATCCGTTCTTCACCACGAAACCGGTCGGGCAGGGCACGGGGCTCGGGCTGTCGGTATCGCACGGCATCGTCGAGCGCCATCGCGGCGCGATCGACGTGACGAGCGAGCCGGGGCGCGGCACGACCTTCCGGATACGGTTGCCGGTCCGGCGTGCCGGCGAGCGTGCGCACGCGGCAGCGCTGGAGCAACGGGTTTGACGCCATGACGCCGGCCGCTTGCGCGCGGCCGGCGCGCGTGTCATGCGTCAGGCCAATCGCTGGCGGCGCTGACGACGAAAGAACTGCCAGAGCATCGCCGTCGCGTCCGGCCCCTTGGCGGAATGAAACGGCTCGCTCGGGTCTCCGCCGCTCCAGGCATGCGGCAGCCCGCGCACGATGCACACCCGGACGACGAGCCGCCCGCCCTTCAGATAGTCGACGTAGTCGGCATCGTCCCGCGCGTAGCTGCGCTGTTCGCCGACGCGGATCGCACCGTGTTCGTCGACGAGCCGGTTGAGCCGCGCGAACGCGATGCCGAGCTGCGTCGCGTTCCGGTCGGTCACGACCGTATCCAGCGCACCATGAACGACGAAGGCCGGCATGCCGGGACAGGACGCGACGTCGGTGCACGCGTCGAGCGCGGCGATCGGATCGTCGCGGAGGCCGCGACGCATCAGGCTCATCGCGGCCATCGTCGACGACGGCGGCGCGATGGCCGGGCCCGAGTGCAGGCCGACCGCCGCGAAGCGGTCGGGATACCGGAGCGCCAGCGCCGCGGCGAGCCCGGCGCCGGCGGACATGCCGGCCAAATAGATCCGGTCGCGATCGAAACCGTGGCGCTTCACGATGGCGTCGACGAGCGACGCGACGGCCGCGGCTTCCGACTGCGTCGCGTCGCCATGCCAGTGCCAGCAGCGGTGCGCATGGGCCGTCTTGGCCTGCTCGGGAAACAGCACGGCGAAGCCGGACCGCTCGGCGAGACGGCAGACACGCGTGCCCGCGGCGAACGATTCGGCGCTCTGCTTGCAGCCGTGCAGCATGACGACGGCCGGCATGCCCGCTGTCCTGGCAGGTGCGGCGGGAAGATACAGCGCGTACGCAAGATGGTTCACGAGCCGGCCGGCGCTCGGGCCGGCGGAATGAAACGAGCGGAGCCAGGTGCCGGATGGGCGGGCCGACGGGGCGCGCGCGGCGTCCGCCCGTTTGGCGACGCGGGCGGTGACGGTCGGCTCGAGGGTTCGTTGAACGACCTTTTTGGCGGCTTTTTTCGTGGCCGGCCGCGGCTTGCCGGCTTTCTTCTTGGGGCGCGCACCGGCCGCGGCCGAGAACAGTTCAAGATGCCGCAACCAGATGCTGGATTTTTTCCTGGGCATGTGCAATCTCGTATCGGCGTCCGGCCGTGGCGGGAACAGGCGGCGGTATGCGCCGTCGGGTGAAAGTCGAACGGGCGGCAGCAAGGTTCGTGCTGCGCGATCCTGCAAAACGGGGTCGGACGTCGGTTGTCGGCGATCCCGCTCGACCGAAGCACGCTGCGCGTGCGCCGGCTGGTGGGCAACTTGCCGTCGGCTTCCCGCTCGAGCGTGGCCCAGCATACCGATCACGCATGAAAGCGTCCCGTCCCGGCCGAGCCGGTCGGCGTGAAGGCGACGATCGAATCGCCCGCCGGCATTCACGTGATATCGTGCGGTTCGACAGCAGCATCCATCGTTCATTCCGTTGCGAGGGGCGACATGCGTCTAGCTGATTTCATCATTCGGAACATGGAGCCGATCCTCGTGGAGTGGGAGGCATTTGCCGCCACGCTGTTACCGGCTGCGCGGCACATGAACTCGCACGGGCTGCGCGATCATGCGCGGGAGATCCTGAGCGCCGTCGCCACGGACATCGCGACCCCGCAAACGCGGCACGCGCAACACGAAAAATCGTTGGGCCGCGCGCCCGAGCCGGCGAATGCGTCGGAGACGGCCGCGCAGACGCATGCCGTGCTGCGTGCGCGGCGCGGCTTCAACATCAACCAGTTGGCGGCCGAGTATCGCGCGCTGCGGGCCAGCGTGCTGCGTTTGTGGATCGACGCATGTCAGCCCAGCCCGCCTGACTGGGACGAGATGGTTCGATTCAACGAAGCGATCGACCAGGCACTCGCGGAATCGATCGCTATCTTCAACGAACAGGTGGAGCAGGCGCGCAACTTACTCCTCGGTATGCTCGGTCACGACATGCGTACGCCGTTGCAGACGATTCAACTGACGGCGTCGTATCTGGCCGCGCTCAATGCCGGTGAGGAAGTATCGGAGGCGGCCGCCCGGCTGATCCGCAGCGGCGGCCGCATGCAGGGCCTGCTCGACGATCTTTGCGATTTCAACCGGACGCAGCTCGGACTGGGCATCAACGTCGTGACGCGCAGGATCGATCTCGCTCAGGTGCTCGCCAATGTGGTGGACGAATTGCGGGCAGGGCACCCCGATCGAGAGATCGACGTCGCCGTCAGCGGCGATCTCCGTGGGGAGTGGGACGATCAGCGGATGCAGCAGTTGCTGAGCAATCTCGTGAGCAATGCCGTCAGGTACGGAACGCCCGGGACGCCGGTACGGGTGACGGCTGCGGCGAACGACGCGGAAGTGCTCATCGAGGTCGGCAATCACGGGCCGGCGATCGATCGGCTCACGCTGGACCGCATCTTCGATCCGCTCCAGCGCGGACGGGTGCGCCCGGAAAGGACGGGCGGCGATGTCGGCCTGGGACTCGGCCTGTTCATCGCCAACGAAATCGCCAAGGCGCATCGCGGCCGAATCGACGCGCGGTCCGATCACACGGAAACCGTATTCGCGGTGCGGTTGCCGAGACGCGGGTGAAGCGGCGAGCGGAGTCCGCGCATGCGTGGGCTTCAGGCGGTTCGATGCGCAGGCTGGTCGGACGGTAACGACCGACCGGTTGCCCGCCGGCGCGACGCGGCACGTCGTCGCGCCGGCGGGCGTGCCGCCGTCAATGCGCGTCGACGAGCCGCGGATCGATATACGCGTCGACGTCCTGCGACTGCTTGTACACGGCGTTGCGCACGTTGAACGCATTCGCGTTGCGCGTCGAGCCGTAGATCGAATCGAGCCCGTCGCCCTTGCGGAACGCGCGCTTCGCGGCCGCCTCGTCGAGCAGGTGCGTGCCCTTCAGCAGCGGCAGGTACTGCGCCGGCGCGAGCCCGACGCGCGCCGACATGATCTTGACCGCATCGGCCTGCGTCTTCGGATCGTTGATGTACGCGACGCAGCGGTACCAGACCTTGATCACCTTCGCCCAGTCGGCCCGGCGCGCGGCGAGGCTCGCCGGCGCGACGGTGATCGCATCGTAGATCAGCCCCGGTGCGTCCGCCGACGTGAAGATCGCCCGCGCGCCCGGCGCGCGCTTCAACGCCTCGCCGGCGTTCGGTTGCCACGCGGCGATCGCGGCGATGTCGGCCGACGAGCCGAGCACCTGCGGCAGCTCGTTGGTTTTCGCATTCACGAGCGTGACGTCGCCGTCCTTGAGCCCGTGCTTCTGCAGCGCGGTTTCGAGCAGCAGGTGGTCGACGAGGCCGAGCTCGACGCCGACCTTCTTGCCCTTCAGCGCCTCGACGGTGCGCAGCGGCGGCTTCGCGACGATCATGTCGTTGCCGGCCGAATAGTCGGTCAGCAGGATCATCACGTTCTTCGCACCGGACGCGCCCGTCACGAGCGCATCGCCGTTGGTCGCCGCGACCGCGTCCAGCTTGCCCGCGGAAAACGCGTCGAGCGACGCCGAATAATCGAACCATTCGAAATCGACGTCGACGCCGGCCTCCTTGAACCAGCCCTTGTCGAGCGCGACCTGGAACGCGACCCAGCCCGGCCAGTCGCTGTAGCCGATCTTCAGCGGTGCCGCGGCCTGCGCGGCAGGCGCCGCCCATAGCGCGGCAGCCGCGACGGCGGCGCCGAAGGCATGACGGATGAAACGGAAGGACGACAGGCGGCGGAACGCCGGGGCGGGACGGGTCATCGTTGTTCTCCAGGAGACCGGGATCGGGATCGTCGATACGGCCCGTGCGCGAGCACACGGGCCGGCTGCGTGACCGGTTCCTGCGGATGCGGAACGAACGAAACAGCGGCCACGGAGAGGCGCGACGGCCGTTGCCATCGCCAATCTCCCGGGCTTTTGTCCCGCCGTGTAGCACGTGCGCATCCGGTCTCGCGACCGGATGGACTCGCGCCGGGCTGCTCTCGGACCAGACGTTCGATGAACCGGAACCCTAGCACCCCTAAGATGCGACGCCGCCGCACCTCTCGGCATCATGCCGAGCGAGAAGCGTGCCAACGGCGCGCGGCAACGCGATTCAACGGCGGCGCAGCGGGCGCTGAAGTTCGATGAAGCGGGCGGCGAACAGCGCGTGCAGCACGCGCCGGAGCAGGTCGAGTTTGTTCATGAAGGATCGGATAGGGGGTGGCGGTGCATGGGTTCAGCAATGCCCGTGCCATCGCGGATCGGCCGTTGCGCGAGCACGCGACGCGCACTGCGCCGGTGCGCGGTTGCGTGCGCATGGTGCGCCGCGCGCCCGCCGCGAGGGCAAGCGCATGCATCCGCCATTCGCGTGCCACGCGGCATCGCGCCGCGGGGCCGCGTCGTGCGGTGATCGGGCGATGGCTGGCATGCAACTCGCTTATTCGATGCCCGAGAGGTGCGAAGCAATTTGCATCATCTTCAGGATCGCTAGGGTTCCGGTCGTGCGGCGTGTGCCGCGCGATGCCTGGTCCGAGAGCAATCCGGTCTTGCCTTCGCCTCGACGAGAGGAAACGGCGAGGCTCCACGGAGGGATAAAAGCCCGGGAGGTCGCGATGTCGTTCGGTCGCCCTCTCACGCCTTTTGTCCAACCGACCCCGGAGCCGCCATGTCGCCGAGCCCCCAAGCCGTCCTTGCCCCACCGCCGCACGTCGCGTGGGAAACGCTGATTCCCGCCGGAACCCACTGGTCCGGCATCCTGCGCCGCGGTCTCGCGCTGCGCATCGTCGACGTCGACGGCGGCGCGAACCTGTCCGCCGTCTTTCATCGTCAGGAAGATTTGCTCGAACGCTACAACATGGCCGACACGCTGAAGGCGCAGCACACCGCGCATCTCACGCGCGGCCATGCGCTGTACACGGACATGGGGCGCGTGATCGCGTCGATCACGGCCGACACGCTCGGCTGGCACGACCCGCTCGGCGGCGTCGGCGATGCGCGGTTGTTCGCGCAGAAGTACGGCACGTCGTCGTATCAGGTCGATCGCAACGCGATGATCCGCAACGGCCGCGACAGCCTCGTGCTCGAGCTCGCGAAATACGGACTGTCGGCGCGCGACCTCGCCGCGAACGTCAACTTCTTCAGCAAGCTCGCCACGCGCGACGACGGCGCGCTCGAGTTCGTCGCCGGCCATTCGCCGGCCGGCAGCGCGTTGGACCTGCGCTTCGAGATGAATACGCTCGCGGCGTTCTCGACCGCGCCGCATCCGCTCGACCCGCGCCCGGACTACGCGCCGAAAGCCGTGAAGCTGATCGCGTACCGCGCGTATCCGGCCGACGGCGCGGCGCCCGACGACGATCCGTGCCGGCGTGCGTGCGAGGAGAACACGCGCGGCTTCGCCAATACCGACCGTCTGTTTGCGTGAGGAGCGAGACCATGCCGATCATCGAAAGCCGTCTCGACCCGCGCGACGCGATCCACGACGTCACGCTCGACGCGGGCGCCCCGTGGCTGCACGACCTGAAGCGCGGGCAGACCTTCCGCATTCTCGACCTGGAAGGCAACCAGGCCGTCGACACGCTGTTCTACTGCACCGACGATCCCGAAGAGCGCTACAGCGCGCAGGACACGATCCGTGCGCAGCGCAACCTGTATCTGAGCGCGGGCAGCGTGCTGATGTCGAGCCGCGGCAACCCGATGGCGACGATCGTCGCCGACACGTGCGGCCGTCACGACACGCTCGGCGGCGCGTGCGCGGCCGAGAGCAACACGGTGCGCTACGCGCTCGACAAGCGCTACATGCACAATTGCCGCGACAGCTTCCTCAACGCGATCGCGCACTGCACGTGCGGCGCCGGCGCGCGGCTCACGAAGCGCGACCTGGTCGGCAACGTCAACTTCTTCATGAACGTGCCCGTCACGCCGCTCGGCGGGCTCACGTTCGAGGATGGCATCTCCGCGCCCGGCAAGTACGTCGAGATGCGTGCGGAGATGGACGTCACGGTGCTGATCTCGAACTGCCCGCAACTGAACAATCCGTGCAACGGCTACAACCCGACGCCGGTGCGCCTCATCGTGTGGGAGGCGCAATGAACGGCCTCCACGCTCACTTGCTTCGCATGGGGCCGGCGTACGCGCTGAAGCGCTACTCCGGGCCGACACGTTCGCTGCGGGAGGCAACATGAGATTCGCCAAAGTCCTCGTCGCGAACCGCGGCGAAATTGCGTGCCGCGTGATCCGCACGCTGAAGCGCCTCGGCATCGCGTCGGTCGCGATTTATTCGGATGCGGATCGCGACGCGCGCCACGTGGCGCTCGCCGACGAAGCCGTGCGGGTCGGCCCCGCACCGGCGGCCGACAGCTATCTGAACGTCGCGGCGATCCTCGCCGCCGCGCGCGAAACCGGCGCGCAGGCCGTGCACCCCGGCTACGGCTTCCTGTCCGAGCACGCCGGCTTTGCCGACGCGTGCGAAGCGGCGGGCCTGCGCTTCATCGGGCCGCGCGGCGATCACATGCGCGCGTTCGGCCTCAAGCACACCGCGCGCGAACTGGCGGCCGCGCAGGGTGTCGCGCTGTTGCCCGGCACCGGGCTGCTCGACGACGTCGCGACGGCGCTCGCCGACGCCGACGCGATCGGCTATCCGGTGATGCTGAAGAGCACCGCGGGCGGCGGCGGCATCGGCATGTCGCTGTGCCGCGACGCCGCGCAGCTCGGCGCCGCGTTCGAATCCGTCGTGCGGCTCGGCGCCGCGAACTTCGCGCATGCAGGCGTCTATCTCGAGAAGTTCGTCGAACACGCGCGGCACATCGAAGTGCAGATCTTCGGCGACGGCCGCGGTGGGGCGATCGCGCTCGGCGAACGCGATTGCTCGGTGCAACGGCGCAACCAGAAGGTGATCGAGGAAACGCCCGCGCCCGACCTGACCGACGCCGAGCGCGACGCGCTGCACACGAGCGCGGTGCGGCTCGCGCGCGCGGTGGGCTACGCGTCGGCCGGCACGGTCGAATTCGTGTTCGACGCGACCGAACGGCGGTTCTATTTCCTCGAGGTGAACACGCGGCTGCAGGTCGAGCATTGCGTGACCGAGGAAGTGACGGGTGTCGATCTCGTCGAATGGATGATCCTGCAGGCCGAGGGCGACCTGCCGCCGCTCGACACGCTCGCCGTCGCACCGCGCGGCGCGAGCATCCAGGTGCGGCTCTATGCGGAGGATCCGAACAAGCAGTTCCAGCCGAGCGCCGGGCTGCTCACGCACGTGGCGTTTCCCGAGAACGTTCGGGTCGACGGCTGGATCGACGCGGGCACGGAGATCAGCGCGCATTACGATCCGCTGCTCGCGAAGCTGATCGTGCGCGGCGACACGCGGCGCGACGCGCTGGCCGCGCTGCGTGCCGCGCTCGACCGTACCGAGCTGTACGGGATCGAGACCAACCTCGACTATCTGCGTGCCGTAGTCGGCTCCGACACGTTCGCGCGCGGCGCGCCGACGACCGCGTTCCTGTCGCGCTTCGCGTTCGCGCCGCACACGATCGACGTGCTCGACGGCGGCGTGCAGACCACCGTGCAGCAGGCGCCCGGGCGCGTCGGCTACTGGAGCGTCGGCGTGCCGCCGTCCGGCCCGATGGACGATCGCGCGTTCGACCTCGCGAACGCGCTGCTCGGCAATGCGCGCGATGCGGCCGGGCTCGAATTCACGATGGTCGGCGCGACGCTGCGCTTCAACACCGCGACGCTCTTCGTGCTCGGCGGTGCGCCGCTCGCGGCCACGCTCGACGGTGAGGCGGTGCCGTTCTGGCAGGTCGTGCGCGCGCGAGCGGGTGCGGTACTCAAGCTGGGCGGCGTGACGGGCGCCGGCGTGCGCGCATGTCTCGCCGTCAAGGGCGGGCTGCAGGTGCCCGACTATCTCGGCAGCAAGGCGACCTTTACGCTCGGCCAGTTCGGCGGCCATGCGGGCCGCGCGCTGCGCAAGGGCGACGTGCTGCATCTGCACGCGGACGCCGGGCGCGGCGACGCCGGTGCGACGCTGGCCGCGGCCGACGTTCCGGCGCTCACGCATGCATGGACGCTCGGCGTGCTCGACGGTCCGCATGGCGCGCCGGATTTCTTCACGCCGGACGACATCGCGATGCTCTACGGCACGCAGTGGACCGTCCATTACAACTCCAGCCGCACCGGCGTGCGGCTGATCGGCCCGAAGCCGCAATGGGCGCGTGCGGACGGCGGCGAGGCAGGGCTGCATCCGTCGAACATCCACGACAACGCGTATGCGATCGGCGCCGTCGATTTCACCGGAGACATGCCGGTGATTCTCGGCCCGGACGGCCCGAGCCTCGGCGGCTTCGTGTGTCCGGTGACGGTCGTGCGCGACGAGCTGTGGAAGCTCGGGCAGTTGCGGCCGGGCGATACCGTGCAGTTCGTGCGCGCGGGCGTGCCGGCCGCGAAACCGGACGCGAAACCGGCTGCCGCGGTCGCGGCGGCGCCACGTGGCGTTGCCGCGGCGACATCCGGCCCGTTCGGCGATTGCGTGCTGCATCGCGACCCGTCGGCCGGCGGCGGCATCGGCGTCGTCTACCGGCGCTCGGGCGACCGCAACGTGCTCGTCGAATACGGGCCGCTCGTGCTCGACCTGAACCTGCGCTTTCGCGTGCACGCATTGATGTGCTGGCTCGACGCGCACCGGCTGCCCGGCATGCTCGACCTGACGCCGGGCATCCGCTCGCTCCAGGTGCAGTTCGACGCGCGGACGCTGCCGCTCGACACGCTGCTCGCGCATCTGCGCACGGCCGAGCGCGAACTGCCCGACGTGGCCGACATGCGCGTGCCGAACCGCATCGTGCATCTGCCGCTGTCGTGGGACGACCCGTCGACGCGCGTCGCGATCGAGCGCTACATGCAGTCGGTGCGACCCGACGCGCCGTGGTGCCCGAGCAATATCGAGTTCATCCGGCGCATCAACGGCCTGCCGAGCATCGATGACGTGAAGCGCATCGTGTTCGACGCGCGCTACCTGGTGATGGGCCTCGGCGACGTCTACCTCGGTGCGCCCGTCGCGACGCCGATCGACCCGCGGCACCGGCTCGTGACGACGAAATACAACCCCGCGCGCACCTGGACGCCGGAGAACGCGGTCGGCATCGGCGGCGCGTATCTGTGCGTGTACGGGATGGAAGGGCCCGGCGGCTATCAGTTCGTCGGCCGCACCGTGCAGATGTGGAATCGCCACCGCACCACGCGCGAATTCGAAGCCGGCAAGCCGTGGCTGCTGCGCTTCTTCGACGAAATCCGCTTCTACGAAGTCAGCGAGGCCGAGCTGAGTGCGCTGCGTGCGGATTTCATCGCGGGGCGTGCGACGCTGAAGATCGAGGAATCCGTGTTCGACCTGGGCGCCTACAACCGCTTCCTGCGCGACGAGGCGGAGTCGATCGCCGCGTTCAAGGCGACGCAGCAGGCCGCGTTCGACGCGGAGCGCGAGCGGTGGCGCGCGGCCGGCCATGCGGACTACGTCGGCGACGCGGAGCCGGGCGACGCGCCAGCGGACCGGGAAGCGGGCGCGCTCGACGACACGCAGCGCGCGATCGCCGCGGACGTGTCGGGCAGCGTATGGAAGGTGCTGGTGGAAGCCGGCGAGCGCGTGACCGAAGGGCAGGTCGTCGCGATCGTCGAGTCGATGAAGATGGAGGTGGCGGTGACGGCAACGGAAGACGGCACGATCGAGACGATCGATTGCGCGCCGGGCGCGGCGGTGGTGGCCGGCCAGCGGCTGATGGTGATGAAGGCGGGCGCCGCCGAGGAGGTCGCATGAGCACGACGGAACGCTCGATCCCGGCCGCGCGGCATTCGATTGCCGCGCTGCGCGCCCGCTACGCGGCGGGCGACCTCACGCCGCATGCGCTTGTCGACGCGATCGCCGCGCATTTCGACGCGGGCGACCCGCACCATGCATGGATCCGGCCGCTCACGCGCGACGAGATGATGCCGTATGCCGACGCGCTGGCCGGACGCGACATCGCGTCGTTGCCGCTGTACGGCGTGCCGTTCGCGATCAAGGACAACATCGACCTTGCCGGCATTCCGACGACGGCAGGCTGCCCGGCCTATGCATACACGCCGGCACGCAGCGCACCCGTGGTCGAGCGATTGATCGCGGCCGGCGCGATTCCCGTCGGCAAGACCAATCTCGACCAGTTCGCGACCGGGCTCTCGGGGCAGCGCTCGCCATACGGCGCGTGCCGCAATGCGCTCGACCCGCGTTACGCGTCGGGCGGCTCGAGTTCCGGGTCGGCGGTGGCCGTCGCGCTCGGCGTCGCGACGTTCTCGCTCGGCACCGACACGGCGGGCTCCGGGCGCGTGCCGGCCGCGTTCCACGGGCTCGTCGGGCTGAAGCCGACACGGGGCGTGCTGAGCACGCTCGGCGTGGTGCCGGCGTGCCGGTCGCTCGATTGCGTGTCGGTGTTCGCGCGGTCGGCCGACGACGCGCGCACCGTGTTCGCCGCCGCGCACGGCGTGACGGAAGGCGATCCGTACGGACGTGCATGGCAGCCGCTGCTGGGCGCGGACGGATTGCGCGCGCAGCCGGCGCGGCCGCTCGGGCAATTGCGTTTCGGCATGCCGCGTGCCGATCAGCTCGAGTTCTTCGGCGACGCATCGTATCGCGCGGCGTGGGGCGTGGCGCTCGAACGCCTGCGCACGACCGGCGCGCGGATCGTCGAGATCGATTTCGAACCGTTCCTGGCCGCGGCGCGGCTGCTGTACGACGGCCCGTGGGTTGCCGAGCGGCTCGCCGCGATCGGCGCGTTCGCCGCGCGCGAGCCCGATGCGCTGCATCCGGTGATCCGCGAAATCGTCGGCGGTGCGGCGCGTTTCAGCGCCGCCGATGCGTTCGCCGCATTCGACCGGCTCGCCGCGCTGCGCGTCGAGGCGGCCCGCGCGTGGGACGGCCTCGACGCGATCGTGATGCCGACCTCGGCGACGACCGCGACCGTCGACGCGCTCGAAGCCGATCCGATCGCGATCAATTCGCGCTTCGGTTACTACACGAACTTCGTGAACCTGCTCGACCTGTCGGCGATCGCGGTGCCGGCGGGCACGTGCGCGACCGGGCCGCATGCGGGCTTGCCGTTCGGGATCACGTTCGTCGGTCGCGCGCACGACGATGCGCGGCTGCTCGATCTCGCGCACGCGTGGGGCGACGGCACGGCCGCCGTCGGCGACGTCCGGTCGCCCGAGGCCGCGGCGCCGGCGCGCGCCGCAGCCGCGGGCGTCGTGCGGGTGGCCGTCGTCGGCGCGCATCTGCGCGGCGAGCCGTTGAATTGGCAGCTCACGCAGCGCGGCGCGCGCTTCGTCGATGCGACCACCACCGCGCCGGCCTATCGGCTCTATGCGCTGTCCGCCGACGCAAGCGGCGGCGTCGCCAAGCCGGGGCTCGTGCGCGTGCCGGACGGCGGCGCGCCGATCGCGGTCGAGATCTGGGAGATGCCGGTCGAGGCCTACGGCAGTTTCGTCGCCGGGATCGCGGCACCGCTCGGCATCGGCACGCTGACACTCGCCGACGGCTCGCGGGTGCAGGGCTTCCTGTGCGAAAGCGCGGCGCTCGACGATGCGCGGGACATCACGCGGTTCGGCGGCTGGCGCGCTTACCGCGCGCAGGCCGCGAGCGGCGCACTGCAATGAACGCACGGTCGCGCGATGCCGCGGCAGCCACGCGACCGGCACTCGAAACGATACGGAGATTCCGATGACAACGACCCGCAACACGACCGGATGGCTCGCCGTGCGGCGCGAGCTGACCACGCGCGGCAAATGGACGCTCGGGCTGGCGTCGTTCCTGCTGCCGTTCGCCGTCTGGTGCCTGATCAGCTATGTCCCGTTCGTCTGGCATCCGCAGATGCGCATCACGAATCCGGGCAGCGTCGACTATTTCCAGACCGGCATGCAGATCGACCGCGACGTGTTCGACGACGAGCTCGCGCATGCGCGGGCCGAGCATGCGGCGGTGCCCGAAGGGGAGCGCGCGAACCCGGTCTACCTGCCGGCGCCGCACCAGGTATTGCGCGCGTTCTACACGGCGTTCACGACACCGCCCGCGTCGCGCGACGGCGTGTGGCTGCACGAAAGCCTGTGGCACAGCATCCGCATCATCTTCTGGGGTTTCGTGATTTCGTCCGCGATCGGCGTGCCGCTCGGCATCGTGTGCGGCACCTTCAGTGCGCTCGCGCGACTGCAGGAGCCGTTCCTGGAGTTCTTCCGCTACCTGCCGGCGCCGGCGTTCGGCGCGCTGATGGTCGCGATTCTCGGCATCTACGACGCGCCGAAGATCGCGATCATCGTGATCGGTACGCTGTTCCAGCAGGTGCTGATCATCGCGAACACCACGCGCAAGCTCGAATACGGGCTGTTCGAGGCCGCGATGACGCTCGGCACGAAGAAGCTGAAGCTGCTCACGCACGTCGTGATTCCGGGCGTGCTGCCGGATCTGTATCGCGATCAGCGGATCCTGCTCGGCTGGGCGTGGACCTACCTGATCGTCGCCGAGCTGGTCGGCACGAGTTCGGGCATCACGTGGTACATCAGCCAGCAGGCGCGCTACCAGCATTTCGACAACGTGTATGCGGCGATCCTGATGATCGGGATCATCGGCCTCGGCACCGACCTCGTGCTCGCGCTGCTCGGCCGCCGGCTCTTTCCGTGGGACCGCACGCTGAAAGCGTGAGCGCCGCCCGCACGTCCCCATCGACCGATTTCAGCAGAGGGCATCATGCAGAACCCGCAAGCCGTCCCCGATTACCTGATTCAATCCGACGCGGTGCGCGAGCGCTTCGCGCGGCTGAAGGCCCGCGACGTGATCCTCGACGTGCGGCACGTCGGCAAGCGTTTCGCGACGCCGCAAGGCGAGTGCGTCGCGCTCGACGACATCAGTTTCCGCACGCACCGGCGCGAGTTCGTGTGCGTGATCGGCCCGTCCGGCTGCGGCAAGTCGACGCTGATCCGGATCCTCGCCGGGCTCGATGCGCAAACGAGCGGCGAGGTGCTGCTGGACGGCAAGCCGGTCGACGGGCCGGGCGCCGATCGCGGGATGGTGTTCCAGGGCTACACGCTCTTTCCGTGGCTCACGGTGAAGAAGAACGTGATGTTCGGCCTGCGCATGAACGGCAGCAGCAGCGGCGAGGCCGAGCGCGAGGCGCTGCAGTGGCTCGATCTCGTCGGGCTGACGCGTTTCGCCGACGTGTATCCGCACCAGTTGTCGGGCGGCATGAAGCAGCGCGTGGCGATTGCCCGCGCGCTCGCGAACCGGCCGCGCATCCTGCTGATGGACGAACCGTTCGGCGCGCTGGACGCGCAGACGCGTGCGAGGATGCAAACGCACCTGCTCGACATCTGGCGCAACATTGACGTGACGATCCTGTTCATCACGCACGATCTCGACGAGGCGATCTTCCTGGCCGACCGGATCCTGGTGCTGAAGGCGAATCCGGGCGGCGTGCAGGAGCTGATCGAGGTGCCGGTGCCGCGGCCGCGCGATTATTCGCAGGTCAATACGCCGGAGTTCATCGCGACGAAGGCGCGGCTCGAAGCGCTGATCCATCCGAAGGAGGCCGCGCCGGCGGAAGACGACGGCATCAAGCCGCACATGATCCGGATGACGGACGTGGCGGACAACGTCGAGTAGCGTGGAGCACGTTCATTCTGTCGCGCCGGAGCCCGTGTCGTATCGGGCCCCTGATGCCCGGGGCGACGACTTCCTTGACGATTGCACCAAAATGATGACGTCAACCCCGCCACATCCGGACTGATTTTTTCGACTCGCTTAATGGCGCTCGACTTCTCACGGTAAGCTCATGACTCCCTGATCGATTCTTCGGCTTGTGAGACAAAGCGATGAAGGTAACCATTGCGTACATCGAAGAACCTCCATTCGGCTGGACCGAAGCGGACGGCACGGCTGCCGGTGCCGATCTCGAGCTCGCGGCGACGATCCTGCGCCAGATCGGCGTCACCCGGATCGAGTATTGCCCGACGACGTTCAGCGAATTGCTGCCCGGCGTCGCGGCAGGCTACTGGGACATGAACGTGCCGCTCTTCGTGACACCGCGGCGTGCCGATACCGTCGCGTTCAGCGTCCCGGTGTGGGGGATCGAGGACGGTTTCCTGGTTCGCCCCGGCAACCCGAAGGCGCTCAGGAGTTATGCGTCGATCGCCGAGCGTCCCGATGCGCGGCTCGGCATCATTGCCGGACAGGTGCAGCACGATTCCGCGATGGCGTCAGGCGTGAGCCGGCGGCAGATCGTCCTCTTCGAACAGCAAGCCGATGCGATCGCGGCCGTGCTCTCCGGCGTGATCGACGCCTACGCGAGCACGGCGTTGGGCAATCGCATCGTGGCGGGCCGGATCGGCAGCGCGATGATCGAGGCCGTCGCGCACGAGCCGGATGTCGACGGCAGCCAGCGGACGCCGCCGCTGGGCGCGTTTTCATTCAACCGGGGCAACGAGGCGCTTCTGACGGCGGTCAATCGGCAACTTCGCTCATATCTCGGCTCGCCGGACCATCGTGCCCGCATGGCGAGATTCGGGCTGACGGATCGCGAGATCGATCCGGCTGTCTTGCAGAGCGCATAGGCCGGCACGCGGGCACGAGCCGTGCCCGGCGACCGGCCATTAGACTCGGCGAAATGCCTGCCGCGCAATCGGGCTTTATCGGTCGAACCTGACGAAGTCCTTGAAGATCAGGCGTCCCCAGCTTTTTCCGCGCGCGTGCACGAGCCATCCGCCTTCCGACAGCCTGCCCAGCTGGATCGGCGCGAAACCGAGTTTTTCCGCGAGCGCACCGACCTCCGTTGCGGCATCGTCATCGTCGCTCGCCAGAAACACGACTCGCCTGCCACCGTGGACGGCCGGGTCCTGGGCGAGGACGGCCGCGACCAGATGGTTGAAGCCTTTCACCAGTCTGGCGCCGGCAAATGCTTTCGCGATGAAGGCCGACGACGGGAGCCCGTCGAGTTCGTCAAGCGGGGCCTGCGTGTTCATCGCGTCGATGACGGTCTTGCCGGTCCAGTCGGGTAGCGCTTCGGCGACCGCCGCGTGCGATTCGAAACGAACCGCCAGAAAGATGATGTCGGCCTTGACGGCTTCCGCGAGGGTGGTGGGAACGATCGTCGGTCCGAGCGCGGCCGCATCGGCCGCGAAGCTTGCCGGATCGCGGGTGGCGGCAACGGCCACGTCGATCCCGTTGCGGGCGAACGCGCGCGCAAGCGCGTGACCGATCTTGCCGAAGCCGATGATGGCGTAACGCATGTGTCTCTCCTCGAGAAGAAAGGACGCGCGGGCGTAGGCCGCGCTCAAGTCCTCCTCAGAGTTGTGCCAGGCCGCCGTCGACGGCGACTTCGCTGGCGGTCATGAAGCTGCTGTCCGACGACGCCAGAAAGGCGGCCACCGCCCCGATTTCCGCCGGATCGGCCATGCGCTGGAGCGGCGTCATCGCGCCGTAGGCCTTCTGGCCTTCTTCGCCCAGTGCCTCCTTGGCCAGTTCGGTCGCCGTCGCCCCGGGCGACAGCACGTTGACCCGGATGCCGGTGCCTTTCAGGTCCGCTGCCCACGTCCGGGCGAGATTGCGCACCGCCGCCTTGCTCGCGCTGTAGGCCGTGAAGCCGGGCGCGCCCGTGGTGCCGGCGCTCGAACCGGTCAGGATGATCGACCCGCCCGCGCCCATCAGCGGCAGCGCCTTCTGCACCGTGAAGATCGTCCCCTTCACATTGGTGTCGAAGATGTCGTCGATGTGCTCGGCGGTGATCTGGCCGAGCGGAAGCGGGCTTCCCGTCCCCGCGTTGGCGAAGACGATGTCGAGCGTTCCGCGCGCCGCCTTCACCGCCGCGTAGAGCCGGTCGAGGTCGGCCGGATCGGAGACCGAGCCCTTTACCGCGCGGGCATGGGGCCCAAGGTCGGCCACCGCGGCGTCGAGCGCCTGCTGCCGACGGCCGAAGAGGAACACGAAAGCGCCTTCCTCGATGAAGCGCGTGGCCGCGGCGCGGCCGATGCCGGTTGCGCCACCGGTGATCACGGCGGTCTTGCCATTCAAGCTGTTCATGTCGTGCATCCTTCGAAACAAAAGCGATGAACCCGATTCTGGCGCGCTTGATTCATGAAGACAATTGACTGAATATCTATCAATACCATCTACTTTTTAGATAGACATGCTCGACAACGTCACCATCAATCAACTTCGGGCGTTCGTCGCCGTGTGCGACCAGGGGAGCTTTTCCGGGGCGGCAAGGGAACTGAGGCGGGCGCAGTCGGCGATCAGTCATGCGATCGGCGCGCTGGAGAGTGCCTTCGACGTGGTGCTGTTCGAGCGCAACACGCGCAAGGCGACGCTCACGGCCGCCGGCCGCAGCCTGCTGCCCGATGCGCGCGGCGTGATCTCGCGCACCGAGGAAATGAAGATGCGTGCGGTGGCGATTGCCGAAACCGGTGTTCCGCAGGTGTCGATCTCCATCGACACCTATTTCCCGCGTGCGCATCTGATCGAATGCCTGCGCACGCTTCAGGCGGAGTTTCCAACGGTTGCGATCAATCTGCGCATGACGACCATGCAGGGTGGCGAGCGCCTGGTTCTCTCGGGCACGTGCGCATTGGCGGTGACGATCACGGACGTGCCCGAGCTGAGCCCGGGCACCATCGAACGGCATCATTTACTCGATGCACACATGGTGACCGTCTGTGGGCCAGCGCATCCGCTGGCCGCGCTGGCGAAGCCGATTCCGCGGGAGGAATTCGGCCGGCATATCCAGCTCGTCGTGACCGACAATCAGCCCGATGCGGAAAAGACCCAGCAAGGGGTCGCCAGCGAACGCCAGTGGTGGGTGAACGACCTCGGCGCGAAGCACGATCTGCTCAAGGGGAATTTGTGCTGGGGGCACATGCCGCGCCATATGGTCGAGGCGGACCTCGCGAACGGAACGCTCGTCGAGCTCCGGCGGCGCGCATGGCACATGCGTCCGCTTACGTTCATGGTCTCGCAGCGGCGCGGGTACGCGTTTTCCGGATGCGAGGCACGGCTGGTCGAGCTTCTGGGCAGTTGTCCGTCGCAAAAGGCCGGAAGTGCGAGGTCGACGTGACGTGCGGCCGCTTTCGCGCGGCGGCGGTCCTGATGGAGTGCGGCGAGGGCATCAGCTGACAGTGCCGGTCACGAGGCAGGGGCTTGACGCGACCACCTGCCGGACCTGCGCCGAATCGACGGCGTCGCCGGTACGAACGGGTATTGCGTTGCCTGCGGTGAGCGCGCCGGCCTCGCGCGTCATCGCCGCGAATGTGGAGGCAAGATACCGTGGGCGCCGCCGGAACAGCACTAGCGCGTGCCGACGCCTCCATGAATGCCTGTCAGTTCGACCAGGAAATCCAGGAACGCCCGGGTCTTTGCCGGCACGTGATGCCGGGACGGGTAGTACGCGTACAACGGATACCGCTCGTCGGCCCATTCGGGAAAGAGATCGATCAACCGGCCGTCGGCGATCAGCGGCTCGGCGCCGAGCAGCAGCATCTGCGCAATGCCCGAACCGGCGAGGCATGCGTTGAGCAGGGCGCCCGGATCGTTGACCGTGAGCCGTCCGCGGGTGTCGACCACGATGCGTTTGCGCCGGCGATGGAATTCCCACGCGAACGGCTTGCCTGTCTCCGGGTTGCGAAATTCGAGGCAGCGGTGGTTCCGGCTTTCGAGGTCCTCGGGTCTGGCCGGCCGTCCCCGGCGCGCGATGTACGAGGGCGCCGCGACCGTCACGACGCCGGTATCGAGCAGCTTTCTCGCGATCAGGCTGGATGCCCGCGGTTCGCCGAATCGCACGGCGAGGTCGAAGCCGTCCATGACGAGGTCGCCCAGGCTGTCTCGCGCGATGAGCTCGATTTCGAGCTCGGGATGCGCGTCCATGAATGCATCGAGCCGTGGCCCGAGAATGGCCCGGTAGACGACCGGATCCAGATTGATTCTCAGCTTGCCGCGCACCGCGGAGGCGCCGCCTGCCGCCGCCGCGGCAGCTTCCTCCAGCCCGGCGAGATGGGGCATGACCTGCTCGTAAAAGCGGCGGCCTTCTTCCGTCAGCGACACCGATCGCGTCGTTCGGTTGAACAGCCGGATGTTCAGCTTTCTTTCCAGCCGCGCAATCGCCCGACTGACGCCCGGCGGCGTCATGCCGATGACGTCGGCGGCCGCCGAGAACGTCCCGGCATCGACGACGGCGGCGAACACGCTGATGCTGCCGGACAGCTTCTCGCTACTGGATCTCATGGTTGTTCGACTGAATACGGGTGGCGGATCGTGCGACCCACTGAAGGCCGACACGCGAACGCCGCCCGGCGTAGCCATGCCGGGCGGCCGTGTCGATCATGCCGAATTGATGACACGTTGTCACTTATCTGATGCCATCCATGTCGTTTTGTTTTGATCGCCGTTTGTCCAGAATGCGACCCACGTATTCACACATGGAGAACGAACGATGTATGCAATCACGGGAATCACCGGCCAGGTCGGCGGCGCACTGGCGCGCGAGCTGCTGGCCGCGGGCCGGTCGGTGCGCGCAGTGGTGCGCGACACCACGCGGGCGGCGGCGTGGGCGGCGCGCGGGTGCGAGATGGCGACCGCCTTCATGGACGACCCTTCGTCGCTCGCCGCCGCGTTTGCCGGCGCGACGGGCGTTTTCATCCTGCTGCCGCCTGTGTTCGATCCGGCGCCCGGGTTGCCCGAAGCGCGGAAGGCGATCGAGGCCGTGTCCGCGGCGCTTCTGAAGGCGCGGCCCGAAAAGGTCGTGTGCCTGTCGACGATCGGTGCGCAGGCCGACGAGCCCAATCTGCTCACGCAACTCACGCTGATGGAGCAGGCGCTGCGCGAGATGCCGATGCCGGTGACGTTCCTGCGGCCCGGCTGGTTCATGGAGAACGCCGCGTGGGATGTCGCGTCCGCGCGCGACGATGGCGTCGTCGCCAGTTACCTGCAGCCGCTCGACAAGCCCGTGCCGATGGTCGCCACCGCGGATGTCGGCCGCGTGGCGGCGGAGCTGCTCCAGCAGACGTGGAGCGGGGTGCGTGTCGTCGAGCTCGAGGGCCCGTGCCGGGTGAGCCCCGACGATCTCGCACGGGCCTTTGCTCGCGTGTTGGGCCGGGACGTGCGTGCGGAAGCCGTCGACAGGCGAACGTGGGAAACGCTGTTTCGCGCGCAGGGCATGAAGCATCCGCTCCCGCGCATGCGGATGCTGGACGGCTTCAACGAAGGCTGGATCGATTTCGAAAGCGGTCCTGATGAAATCTTGCGCGGCCATGTTGTGCTGGACACGGTTCTGGGCGCGCTCGTGTCGCGCACGGCCTGATTGAAGACGGTGGGCGGTGCGGGGCGTGCTGGCGCGACTGGCTCTTCACCGGCCCCGCGTAGAGGATGGGTGCCGGAGAAAGCCCACGGTCGCGACAGCCGAATCGCGATGTGCGATACCGGCTCTTCACGCACGAACCTGCCCGCCTTTCTCAATCGTGCCTGATCGCGATGGTCTTCAGCGCGGTAAAGCCGAGCAACGCCTCAAAGCCTTTCTCGCGGCCATATCCGCTTGCCTTCACGCCGCCGAACGGCAGTTCCACGCCGCCGCCGGCGCCGTAGTTGTTGATGAAGACCTGTCCGGCCTGCAGCTTGCGCGCGAGCCGCAGCGCGCGGGCGCCGTCCCGCGTCCAGACGCCCGCGACGAGGCCATATTGCGTGCCGTTCGCGAGTGCGACCGCCGCGTCTTCGTCGTCGAACGGCATGGCCGCGAGCACCGGGCCGAATACCTCTTCCTGCGCGAGTTCGCTGTCGGGCGGCACGTCGCGGAACAGCACCGCTTCCTGGTAGTAGCCCGCACCCGATGCGCCGGCCGCGATGGTGCCGCGCGCCGCTACGCGAATGCCGTCGGCCTGCGCGCGCTCGACGATGGCGCGGACCCGCGCATGCTGCTGGGCGTTGACGAGCGGCCCCATCTCCAGATTCATCGACGGCGGCCCCGAACGCAGCCGCTCGAAATGTTGGGCGAGACGATCGAGCACGCGCTCGTAGACGGTGCGCTGGACGAGCAGGCGGCTGCCGGCCGAGCAGGTTTGCCCCGCGTTCTGCACGATCGCGTTGACGATCACGGGCAGCGCCTGGTCGAGGTCGGCATCGTCGAACAGCAATTGCGGCGACTTGCCGCCCAGCTCGAGCACCGCGGGGCAGTGACGCTCGGCGGCCGCACGGCCGACCCGCGCGCCCGTTCCGGTCGAGCCGGTAAACGAGATGTGACGAATGCCGGGATGGGCCGACAGTGCCGCGCCGGCTTCGCCGCCCAAGCCGGTGACCACGTTGACGGTGCCGGCCGGCAAGCCGACCTCCGCCGCGAGTTCGGCCAGCCGCAGAATGGACAGGCTCGCATCTTCCGCGGGCTTGACCACGCACGCATTGCCGGCGGCGAGCGACGCACCGACCGAGCGGCCGTAGATCTGCATCGGGTAATTCCACGGAATGATGTGGCCGGTCACGCCGATCGGTTCGCGCACCGTCAATACCGTGAAGCCGGCCGTGTAGGGCAGCGTGTCGCCGTGCAGCTTGTCGACGCATCCGGCGTAGTACTGCAGGTAGCGCGCGAGCACCGCTGCGTCGGTACGGGCGGTGTTCAGCGCCTTGCCCGTGTCGCGCGCTTCGAGCTGCGCGAGTTCGTCCGCATGCTGCGTGACGGCCGCCGCGTACGCGAACAGCAGGTTGCCGCGCTCGACCGGCGACAGCTTCGCCCACGGGCCGTCGAGCGTATCGCCCATCGCGCGCCGGGCCGCGGAAACGGCGCGCTGCACGTCCGTCGCATCGCCGCGCGCGATCGTCGCGAACGGTTCGCCGGTGCTCGGGTCGACGACGTCGATCCGCGCGCCGGTGTTCGGCGCGACGCGGGCATTGTCGATGTAGTGATCAAATTGCATGGGTCATTCCTCGATCGATGCGTTATTCGCGACGGTGTGGGCTATCGCCGCGCCCAGTTCTTCGGTGCCGGCCGTGCCGCCCATGTCGCGGGTGCGCGGGCCGGTGACGAGCACGGCCTCGATCGCGGCGACGATTTCTGCGGCCGCGGCTTCGTAGCGCGATTCGCCGCGGCCGAGGTGTTGAAGCAGCAACGCGGCCGACCAGATCTGGCCGATCGGATTTGCGATGCCGCGCCCGGCGATGTCGGGCGCCGAGCCGTGCACCGGCTCGAACAGCGACGGGAAGCGTCGCTCCGGGTTCAGGTTCGCCGACGGCGCGATCCCGATCGTGCCGGTACAGGCCGGGCCGAGGTCGGACAGGATGTCGCCGAACAGGTTCGACGCGACGACGACGTCGAAGCGATCAGGGTTCTGGACGAAGTGCGCGCACAGTATGTCGATGTGATATTTGCGCGTTTCGATGTCCGGGAACGAGCGGGCGATCTCCGCGAGGCGCTCGTCCCAGAACGGCATCGTGATCGAGATGCCGTTGGATTTCGTCGCCGCCGTCAGCTGCTTGCGCGGGCGCGAGCGGGCGAGTTCGAACGCGAACCTGAGCACGCGGTCGACGCCGACGCGCGAGAAAACCGACTGCTGCACGGCGATCTCGCGGTCGGTCCCGGTAAACATCCGGCCGCCCACCGACGAATACTCGCCTTCGGTGTTCTCGCGCACGACGATGAAGTCGATGTCGCCCGGCTGGCGCCCCGCGAGCGGCGCGGGCACGCCCGGCATCAGGCGGACCGGGCGCAGGTTCACGTATTGATCGAACTCGCGCCGGATCCTGATCAGCGATTCCCACACGGCGACGTGGTCCGGCACGATGTCGGGCGCGCCGACCGCCCCGAAGAAAATGGCGTCGTGCGCGCCAATCTGCCGCGCCCAGTCGGCCGGCATCATCGTGCCGTGGCGAACGTAGTGATCGGTACACCAGTCGCCGAACTCGTCGAACGCCAGCGGAATGTCGAAGCGGTCGGCGGCCGCGCGCAGCACGCGCAGGCCTTCGGGCATCACTTCCTTGCCGATGCCGTCGCCGGCGATGACCGCGATGCGGTGCGGGTTCTTCATGTTGCGGGAAGCCTCCAAGACGAAGCTGGCGTCCCGCACGGGAGAGGCAGACACGGGGCGGGGGCGCGAGCCGGAGCGCATCGCACTGCGGCGGCGGCCTTCGATACGCGACGCCGCGTCCGGTCACCCCGGATTGCGTCGGCATGTCTCCCGTGTCTCTTCCGTTGCGGTAACCGGCGGACTGTTGAATCTGTCCGTCGAATCTACTGCGTCGCAAGCGCCGAAAGGAAGTGCGGATCCGTGAACGGGACCTTCGAAAATCTGCAACACGCCGGTGCGCGCGGAACGCGTGGCCGCGCAGTCAGCCGTTCGATTGCCCGGCTTCACCGGAGACGAGCGACGGCGGCGCGAACGACGCGAGGAACTCGAACAGCTTGCGCGTCGGCAGCGGGACCGCACCCGCGCGGATACCGACCGACATGACGCGGTCGGCCCACGGCGCGTCGAGGCGAATGAAGCGCAGGCGCATCGGTTCGCGAAACAGCGCGACCGCGCGCTCGGGCAGGATGCCGATGCCTTGCCCTGCCGCGATCAGCCGGCACATGGCTTCGAAGCTCTGCACCTGCACGCGGAAGCGGACCGACTTGCCGAGCAGCGCCGCTTCCCGGACGAGCGAACGCGTGAGTTCCGAGCGGTCGTCGAGCGCGACCAGATCGTGGTCGAGCAACGCGCTGAAGTCGATCGAATCGCCGGTGAGCGGGTAGTCGTCGGGCACGACCACGCTGGCCCGGTCGATGCAGTAAGGGGCGAGGTGGATGCCCTCGGGCGCCGCGCGCGACGTGACGATGCCGACGTCCGCGCGGCCTTCGCGCAGCGCCTGCAGGATGTCGGAACTTCTCAGCTCGCTGATCTGCAGCTTGATGTCGCGATAGCGTTGCGAAAAGGTGCGCAACTGATCGGGAAGATCCTGGCTGATCGCCGAGATGTTCGCGAACACGCGGACGCGGCCGACCGCGCCTTTCGTATAGTCGGACAGCTCGCTGTAGATCGCATCGGTGCGCAGCAGCAGGTCGGTCGCGTGGCGCAACAGCGCTTCGCCGGCGGGCGTGAGCTCGACGCCGGCCACCGTGCGGTTCAGCAGCACCACGCGAAAATGATGCTCGAGCAGCGCGATCCGGCGGCTTGCGGTGGAGAGCGACATGTGGGACTGTTGCGCGGCGCGCGACAGGCTGCCCAGCTCGGAGGCACGGACGAACAGGGCGAGGGACGTGAGATCGAACAAGCGCGGGCTCCGGTTGAAACTGCGGCAAGTATGTCATTCATCGGCGCGCTCCATGGTGTCGGGCAAAGTGGTGCTAACCCTGACGGGCCGCGAATGGTGCGCCGCACACCGCGACGCGGCCTTCACGCCGCGCCGGCCCGTTTCGTGCGAGCGAGCGGCGGCTGGCGTGCGTTTTCCGGTGGCTTGGTGCATTGCACCGTACGATGGCCGGCCGGCGCCTGCGTTCGAGATATTCGAAGTGCCGCTTGAAGGATTTCGCATATCGGGTGGGCGGGGCAGCCGGTAGATTCGAACCGTCCCTGTCGCACACACCTATCTCAACAGCGACTGCGCGCGCGACGACGCAAAGCATCCGCGCGCGGGCCATCCATGAACTTTCGGAGACAAACGTGGAAATCGACGCGACCTGCAACCCGGGCGAGCTCGCCGCCCCGGCATCGGCGCACGACCTTGCACAGGAGGACCGGATCTTTCGTCGGCTCGCCGTGCAGATCCTGCCCATCCTGATGTTCGCGTACGTCACGTCGTACATCGATCGCGTGAACGTCAGCTTCGCCAAACTGCAGATGAGCCAGCACCTGGGGTTCTCCGACGCGGTGTTCGGGTTCGGTGCCGGGATATTCTTTCTCGGTTACGTGATCTTCGAGGTGCCGAGCAACATGCTGCTGGTGCGCGTCGGGCCGCGCCGCTGGATCACCCGGATCGTCGTGTCGTGGGGTGTCGTGTCGGGATTGACGGCGTTCGTGTCCACGCCGATGCAGTTCTACGTGATGCGCTTTCTGCTCGGCGTCGCCGAGGCCGGCTTCATCCCGGCCATCGTGCTCTACATGGCCCGCTCGTTCCCGGGGCGGCGGCGCGCGCGGATCCTGTCGATGTTCTATGCGGCGCTCGCGCTGGCCGGGTTGATCGGATCGCCGTTGACCGGCTTCATCCTGCAGTATTTCGACGGAGCGATGCAGATACCGGGCTGGAAATGGATCTTCATCCTCGAGGCGCTGCCGGCATTCCTGGCCGCTTTCTACGTATGGAAGGGCCTCGACGACGACGTCACGCGCAGCGAGCGCTTCTCGCCCGCGGAGCGCGCGATCCTGGCGCGCGTGCTGGCGGAAGACCGGGCGGCGACCGAGTCGGTTCATCACCGCGGTCTGTTCTCGAACTGGCTCGTATGGGCGTGCTGCGTGATCTACTTTCTCGACGTGTTCGCGATTTACGGCTATACATTCTGGGCGCCGACGATGATCAAGCAGATGGGCATCGGCAGCGATTTCGTCATCGGCTTGCTCGCCGCGCTGCCGAATGCGGTGGCCGTGGTCGTGATGGTCCTGTTCGGACGCAGCGCGGACCGGCGCGGCCGGCAGCGGCTGCACGTCGCCGCGCTGTTGCTGATGGGCGCGACCGGGCTCGGGCTGTCGGTCGTCTGGCACGATCAGCTGTGGCTCGGCATGTTCGCCCTTTGCATCGCGAACGCGGGGCTCATCTCGTTTCCGCCGCTGTTCTGGAGCATGCCGACCGCGGCGCTCGGCGCCGCGTCGGTATCGATGGGCATCGCGGTGATCAGCTCGTTCGGCAACCTCGGCGGCTTCTTCGGGCCCTATGCGGTCGGCTACCTGAAGCAGGCGTCCGGCAGTCTCGCCACGCCGCTGTTCGTGATGGTCGGGTGCCTGTTGCTGGGTCTCGTCCTCACGATGCTGCTGCCGGCGCGGCTGGTGGAGCGGTAACGAAAGTCCAATTCGCCGCGGACGCTGCGCCGCGGCGCCATCTTTTGACGGGAACGACATGAAACAGCAGATTGGCCTGATCGGCGTGGGGTTGATGGGGCATGGGATTGCGCGCAACGTGCTGAAGCACGGCTATCCGCTCACGGTCGTCGAGCATCCGGGCAACCAGCCGCTCGACGAACTGCTGCGCGGCGGCGTACGGACCGTGCGGACCGCGCGCGAACTGGCCGCGCAAGCGGACGTCGTCATTCTCTGCGTGACGGGGTCCCCCGAAGTGGAGGCGGTGCTCACCGGTGAAGACGGCGTGTTGGCCGGGTTGAAGGACAACGCGATCGTCGTCGATTGTTCGACTGCCGTTCCCGAGTCGACCGTCAGAATGGCGCGGCTCGTCGAAGCGGCAGGGGGGCGCTTCGTCGACGCGCCGATGACGCGCGGCGCCAGGGAGGCGCACGAGGGCCGGCTGAACCTGCTGGTCGGTGCGACGCCGGAGTTGTTCGCGGAGATCGGGCCGGTGCTCGCATGCTTCGCGGAAAACATCACGCGCGTCGGCGATGTCGGGGCGGGCCACAGCATGAAGCTGCTGCACAACTATGTTTCGCTCGGGACCATCGCGCTGCTGTCGGAAGCCGTCGCGTGCGCGAAGCGCTCGGGCGTGGACGTCGCGGTGCTCGCCGACGTGCTCGCCAACGGCGGTGGCGGCGGCGCCGCGCTGAACCGGCTGCGTCCGTTCCTGGAGACGGGCGACACGTCCGCGCTGCCGTTCCATATGGCGAATGCGCTGAAGGACCTGTCGTACTACTCGGCGATGGCCGAAGGCGTCGACGCGGCTCATGCGATCGCGGCGGCTGTCACGGAGACGTACCGCGACGCCGTTGCGGGCGCGGGGGCGCATTGTCCGGTGCTGAAGTTGTCGGATGTACTGATGGTGGGGGCTACGCGGGACGAGGGTACGGCGCGTTGATGGGGCGGGCGGTCGCGCGTGCGGGGCAGGATCGACGTCGAGAGGGGCAGCACGCTCAGCGCATGATGATCCCGCCGCCCACAGAAATCGACTGACCGGTCACACCGCCGAATGCCGAGCTGCATACCCTCGGTCCGAAGTTGTCGGCCGTGCGGCGCCGGGTGGTGGATGGTGGTTTCCGGCCACTTCCGGATATCGACCGTGGCTGGTAGTGAGCCATTCGAAAGGCAAGATGTCATTTGGGAGCGGCCACTCGTCAGCCATTTTGCGGTCCACGTCAGAGCACGCGCTGCGATGGCTCAGAACATCGGGTGACCCCGAATTTGAATAGCAATTTCGCGTTCAGGCCGTGTTCCATCGTCAAGCGTGCGACTGACACGCCTGGCTCGGAAGCCAGCGTTGCCAGTCGCGGCAGAACGGCGACTCCGCTTACAGGGATTGCTCACTATTTTCCGAAAAGATTCTCGGCATATCATGCATATGCGGCGAATCATGCCGCTGCCTGACCGAGATCCATGAGCAGAAACACCACTGTTGCATCCAACATTCAAGCCGGGGGACCCAATCATGCCTACGCCTGCAGAGAAACAAATTAAAGCGCAAATCGATTTGCTCTTGGACTTAAAACTGGTTGGCATGGACCCTGTCGACAAGTCGAATTTGCAAAGCCGTATCGAGCGAATCCAAACGCAATATGAGTTGGCAGTGGAAAAGGGAAAAACCTCCGCTCGCTACAAAGACCTCAGCGACTCCATCGCAAAGAACCTCCCGGCTCTCGTGAATGGCATTTACGCAGCCGACAAGGCGTTCAAGAAGGGCGACTATATCTCGGCCTCCGCGTCGATGATGAGCATCTGCGCGAGCGTACTCCCGATTTTGACCGCAGCGACGGCAACGAGCGGGCCCGTCGGTGTATTGATCGGCGCACTGCTCTCGGTTGTGGCGCAGATTCTCAGTTTTTTCGCGCCGCAGCAGCCCTCGCTTGAAAGCAAGATCCAGAAGATGCTGGATCAGCTCAAGACCGACGAGGAGATCGACTCGATCAAGGGTTTCGGCCACAGCATCAGCAGCTACGCATCGTCGTTGCGTTGGAAATGCTCGGGTGAGAAGACGTGGATGGCGGCAGTCGCGCTCCCCGGTACGGTTTCCCTCACAAAAGGTTCAGCAAATGTCGTCGGAACCGGTACGAAGTTCAGCACGACCGCCGAGGTCGGTCAGTGGCTCACATTCGATTCCGACGCGCCGACAAAACCCTACCAGATCGAGAAGATCGACAGCGATACGAGTTTGACGCTGGCAACGAAATATGACGAAAAGTCGCTGTCGGCCGGCACATATCAGTACCGGCGTCAGAAGATCGTGAAAAGAAGCATCGACG
The DNA here is from genome assembly GCF_902833145.1 of Burkholderia sp. BCC0506. Classification (GTDB taxonomy): domain Bacteria; phylum Pseudomonadota; class Gammaproteobacteria; order Burkholderiales; family Burkholderiaceae; genus Burkholderia. The sequence goes on from NZ_CADFEN010000001.1 coordinate 319,889, forward strand.
AAATTCTGGGCATGCCCCTCACGAACGAGACCGAAGCGGACGCTTTCATGACGGAGTTGATCGCGCTCGATTGGGGACTTGGGAGGGATCAGGCGAAACTCGATTCCCCGGTTTTCTTGAACTGGAAAGTGGCGGCATATCTCCAGAAGCCGTCGAATCAGAGCAAGGAAGGATGGCCTGAAGTCCTCGGCCTGTGGTGCCAGACTTATATCGAATTGCTGACAGCAAACACGATGCTCAGTTGCATGATCAGTCGAGAAAAACTGGAGGCGGTGTTGGCCGCTACCCGAGAGGAGAACACGACAAGCCCTCTTTCCAAGGGGGTTCGGCGTCGGTGCCATGAAGCCGTGCTTTATCTTGGGGCACTCGTGAAAGCACTTCCCATTTCGTGGGAAGGGGATAAAAGGGAAATGCTCAAGATCCTGACAGCCGTACGGCCTGTTGCGCGTGAGCGTGGACTCTACCTGCGCGTCGGACGTCGCGGGACCGGTCTTGGACTGTATGTCGCCCGGGGTAATGGCAGAGCCGCCCCTTTCGCGTGGGACTATAAGAGTAACACCGGTTGGCTTGGTAGCCTCTCCATCCACACTCCCAAGGCCCAGATTGACTCGTTCACCCCCAAATATGAACTTCTGGCGACAGAAAAAGGTCCGTCCCGTGTTTCGCACTTTCTTCTCGATTCTGTTAGTGGCAACCTGTCCGACACCGGCCCCGTGATCGGCGACGATCTCCGGGATGGGAGGAACCCGGAGACGTACCTCGACGTCAGCGGACTTGCGTTCAACGATGGCACATTCGGTGTTGAAGGCAGCACGCACCCCAAGACGCTCGTTTCACTTGCGATCGAGAACAGGATGAACGATGCGCGCTATGTGAATTACTACACGATCGGGAAAGACGGGAAGGCCACCCGGGTGAACGTCCGGCATGGTCTGGCCAACCTGGCGGAAATTCGCTCCGTGTATGCTCCCGCGAGTGCTTTATCGGATGACCCGGACGGCGATGCCTTGACCGGCGACAACCAGCCCAAACCGAACTCGGTGCTCACGTATGGCGGGATTCGCAACAAAAATCAGTTGTACGTGACGGAAGAGAGTGAGGCGTCCACCGTTGAAGGTCCAGAAGGCTGGAAGAGCTACAACGCGATCGAGGTCGATGCTCACTATGTGTGGCTATTCGGAAAGGGAGGCATCGCGTGCGCGACGCATGCCTCGATGCTCAAATGCCGAAGAGGCAAGATCGCGCGTCCGTCGTGGATTCATCACGATTTCGACACGCAGTTCAATCGCCCCGAGGTCGCCAATTTATACCCGTGTGCGGACGGGACGCTGCTTGTGGCCATGCTGGGCAATATCTACACGGCCGACTACAGTATCGATCGCAAGGCGTCGCGGGTTGTCACCAGTTCGTGGGTGAAACGGGGCGGCGATGCAACCCAGGTCGTGAAGATGCCAATTCCTTGCTGGTCGATATTGGAGCAATTGAATGCGTGTTTGCTCGAAGAGTAGCCATCGCGGAATCCAGGGCTCGTCGTCGCGCGATGACGAGCCCGAATTAAGGCCGCCTCCGGACACGCCTGGGGGGCCCGCTCATGAGCTTGCGCGGCTTTGGCGGGCGACCGTCAACTGAAGCAAGAATGGGGCGGCTCTGCTCGCTCCGAGCCGCTCACGCAGGCATTTTGGGTTTTACCGAACGATCGCATGCGACTAAGCGAGTGCCCCGTGGATGGCGCCGCTTTCGCAGTTACTCAGTCGGCTAGGGATGTGGTGGCCGCTGCAGATAGAGGGATGATCGTTGTACCGCTCAACACGGTCGCACAGATAGCGCCGGGTTCTACGTCTCTTGTGGGTTGCGGATTCAACCCGCAGTCGACAGCTGACGATCCGAAAGGCCGCGAGCATAGGTGCGCGCAGGTTTGCGTACTACACCCGTCGAATAGGGAGCGGGTGCTGCTGCTTCACCAGATGGGTACTTCCATGATCGCAGCATTCTTGCCGAGTATCAGGTCCGGCTAATCCATTTTGCGGCGGCTACAAGAAACGCGCTGAACACCCATGCCGCGTTCTCCCACCGATTTCCCGCCACAACTCACCGAACATCCGTCGCCGATGCCGTAACCGTCGCCGCGCCCAACGTCGCGCCACCGATCTTCGGCAACCACGCAAACGCGATCGTGACCAGCGTGACGCCGACGACGAGCATCGGCACCACCATCGGCCATGCGCCCGCTTGATAGCGCGGCTCGGTGAAAACCGCCGCCGTCTGCCCCACGCCGAACGCGAAGAACATCATGACGAAGCCGGACCACGATACCGCGCGGCCGGCCAGATGAGGCAAGCCGCTGACCGCGCCTGCCTGCCCGCATGGCTGATGAATCCCGTGCCCGAGGCAATACACGCCATGTCCGACGAGCAGCGGCCAGATGCTGCCGGGAAGCAGCGCACAGCCCAATGCCTGGATCACCGCACCGGAAAGGCTCAACGTCGCGCCCTGGCGCACCGTTCGCAGCATGCTTTGACGTCGCAGCAACTGCCGGCAGCCAAAGGTACTCAGGACATAGACGAGCGTACCGCTCGCCGGTATCCAGCCGTATCGCTGGGGCGAGATGCCGAGATTGCGGATGTAGATCGTCGGAGAAAGCAGCAGAAAACAGAACATGCCGGTGTACGTCGACGCGGCCAGCAGCGTCCATATCCTGAACGGGGCATTGCCGAATATCTCGCGCACGTCCGCGGTCGAGTTCCGGCGCGGCGCGATACTGGCGACGCTTTCCTCGAAGCCGTACCAGCACATGACGAGCAAGCCGAACGCATAGAGGCTCATCCCCGCGAGTACCCATCGCCAGCCGGCGTGCTGCGTGACATACGCACCGAGAATCGGCGCGAGGAACGCCATCATCCCCATTCCCATGAAACCGCGCGCCATCACGTACGGGCCATCGCCCGCCGAGTACCGGTCGCGTACCGTCGCACGTGCGCAGACCAGGATCGCGGCCATGGCAAAGCCCTGCATCGCACGCGCGGCCACCAGCATCGCGGCAGTTGAAGCGAGCGCCGCTGCCAATGCGCTCAGCGCATAGAGCGCCAGGCCGGTCAGCAAGACGGGACGACGGCCGATTCGGTCGGACAGACTGCCCATCGGCAATTGTCCGATACCGAATATCAGTGCGAAAACGGTGAGGCTGACGCTGGCGGAGCCCAGCGTCGCGGCGATTTCAGGCAGCGCCGGCAGGTAACTGTCGGTCGCCACCGGCTGGGCCGCCAGCAGCAGCGGCAACATGAGCGCGAAGTTCAGGCGAGCGGGGCGCGTGGTGTCCGGCATGACGGTGTTCGGCACGGTATCGGGCGTGGGGTGAAGACAGCGGCAATGCAAGGTCGCTCGACGCAGCGCGTTCGTACGGATGCGCCGCGTCTACCCGGTCGCGCCTGCTGACCCGGCTGTGATCGACGCCGCGGCGCATCGGACGCGCCCGTATGCCGATCCATCGCGTGTTCAGTCGAACGGCACGGCCAGCCGGTCGATCACCGAACTGGTCTCGGGGCGCACGCCGCGCCACCATGCGAACGCCTCGGCCGCCTGCTCGACGAGCATGCCGACGCCGTCGGCGATCCCGTGCACGCCGGCGTTTTTCGCGAGCCGGAGAAAGGGCGTGAGACGCTTGCCATACGCGAGTTCGTAGGCGGTTCCCTTCGGACTGAACACGCTCGGCGGGACCGGCGGCAGGTCGCCGGTCAGGCTGGCCGACGTTGCATTGACGACCAGGTCGAAGCGTCCCATCCGCGCGAGATCCGCGTAGCTGCCGGCCACGAGCGGGCCGCGCCCGGCGACCTGTGCGGCCAGCGCGCGCGCCTTGTCGACGTCGCGATTCGCGATCACGAGTTCCGCCGGGCCGGCTTCGAGGAACGGCAGCAGCGCGCCGCGCGCCGCGCCGCCCGCCCCGAGCACCAGCACACGCTTGCCGGCCATCGGAAGGTTGAGGTTCGCTTCGATGTCGCGAACCAGCCCGATTCCGTCGAAGTTGTCCGCCAGGATGCGGCCGCCGTCGAACTTGAGCGCGTTGGCCGCGCCCGCGAGCTGCGCCCGCTCGCTGCGTTCGTCCGACATCGCGAACGCGTCGAGCTTGAACGGCGCGGTCACGTTGATGCCCTTGCCGCCGTCGTCGAAAAACGCACGCACCGCGGCAGCAAAGGCGCCTGCCGGTTCGAGCGGACCCTCGATCGCCGTATAGCGGAGGTCCTGCTTCGTCGCCTGCGCGAAGAGGCCGTGAATTAGCGGGGATTTCGTGTGTCCGATCGGATTGCCGATCACCGCGTACTGGTCGGTCATGATTGGCTCGCTTTCGAATAGAGGACGCCGTCGGCCTGCATCGCGTCGATTTCGGCCGCATCGAACCCGAGGGAGCGCGCGACTTCCGCGTTGTGCTGGCCGAGATCGGGCGCGACGTCGCGAATCGTCGTATCGCAATCGGAAAACCGGAACGGCAGGTTGGGCAGGCGCAGCGTCCCGTAGCGCGGATGCTGCTGCTCGACGACCATGCCCCGGGCCTGGATCTGCGGATCGTTCAATACCTCGTCGATGCGCTGCACCTTCGCGCAGGGCACGTCGATGCCGTCCAGCAGATCCAGTACCGACGCGACGGAACGCGCGGCCACCCACGGCTCGACCACCGACAGAATCTCCGCGCGGTGCGCGTTGCGCCCGGTGCTGTCGTGAAACCGTGTGTCCGCGCCGAAACCGGCCGGGCCACCGTGCGTCGCGATCAGCTCGGCGAAGCGCTTCCACGCGTCGTCGACCTGCGCGGCGATCACGAGATCGCCGTCCGCGGCACGGAACACGCCGTAGAGTGTCGAGGTGGGCATGTCGTGGCCGGTCTGTTCGGGCAGCACGCCCTTGAGCGTGTAGCACTGCACCGCGTATTCGTGCATCGACACCAGCGTGTCGTACAGCGCCATGTCGACGTGTTGCCCGCGGCCGCTCTTCACGCGCCCCAGCAACGCGGCGTTGATGGCCGCGACCGCATGAATGCCGGTGTACATGTCGCCGAGCGAAATGCGCAGCAGCGGCGGGCGCTCGCCGGGCGTGCCGACCATCTGCATGATCCCGCTCTTCGCTTCGGCGATCAGCCCGAAGCCCGCGCGATGCGCATCGGGACCGGTGTGGCCGTACGCCGAAATCGAGCAGTAGACGAGGCCCGGATTGCGCGCCGACAGTTCGGCATAGCCGAGCCCGAGCTTGTCCAGCGCGCCGGGCCGATAGTTCTCGATGAAGACGTCGGCGGAGTCGCACAGCCGCTGCATGAACGCCTTGCCGCGCGCGTCCTTCATGTTCACGCTCACGCCGCGCTTGCCCATGTTGAGCTGCAGGAAATAGCCGCTTTGCTGGTCGTCGAGCACGGTCGCGTGCTGGCGTCCGGCGTCGCCGGCGCCGGGACGCTCGACCTTGATCACTTCCGCGCCGAGCGCCGCGAGACAGCGCCCGACATACGGGCCGGCGAGGAAATGGCTGTAGTCGACGACGCGAATGCCTTCGAGGGGACGAGCCTGCATCACAGTGCCTCCGGACGGCGCGGCACCATCAGACGATGTTCGCCGCGTTGAACGACCTGCCCGTCCTGATTGATCAGCTCCGACGGCAGCACGACGATGCCCCAGTCCGGACGGCTCTTGCTGGCGCGCATCGAACCGACGCGGAACGTCACGTGCAGCACGTCGCCGACCTTGATCGGCAACAGAAAATCCCAGGTCCAGCCGAGCGACATGCCCGGCAGGAAGCGATAGTCGCTCTGGGTTTTCAGGCCGTCGGCAACGGACAGGCCGAACAATCCGTGCGCGACGAGGCAGCCGAAGTGGCTGGCGTTCGCGTATTCCTCGTCCACGTGAACGGGCGTATGGTCGCCGGTGAGGTCGGCATACGCGAGAATGCGCTCCTTGGTCACGACGTAGCTCGGGCTCGTGCACGTGTCGCCTTCGCGGGCGTCGTCCCAGTATTTCTCGACGATCGTCATGGTCATGCCTCCGCACGCGGGTTGATCGCCAGCGCCTGCGCGACGCAGGAAGCCGGCCGGGCCTGGATCAGTTCGACGGCGAGCCCGTCGGGCAGCCGGATCCAGTTGCGCCCCTGCGGCATCTCGGTCACGTCGAAGCGCCGCGCGGCGGCCAGCGCGGCCTCCAGGTCTTCGCACATCACGCCGAGGTGGGCGAGCCGGCCCTCCGGGCCGTCGTGTTCCGGCGCGTGGATGAACTGCAGGCCGCCGAGCGTCCAGTACTGCCGTGGTGCGTCGAGCGTGCCGTCCACTTCGCGCAGCGTCATGCCGAGGACTTCCTCGAAGAAACGGATGTGCCAGTGGATGTCCTTCACCCAGATCGCGACGTGTTCGAGATAGGCTTTCGTGGCGTTCATGCTGCGGCCTCCTCGCGCTGGCGATCGGCCATCGCGCGCTCCAGCCCCTTGATGCAGGCGACGAGCGTGGTGTTGACCGGGGTCGGCACGCCGTAGCGTTGCCCGGCGCGCACGACCGAACCGTTGATGAAGTCGATCTCGGTGATCGAGCCTTTCTCCAGGCTTTGCAGCATCGACGTCTTGAAGGCTGCCGGCAGCCCCTCGGCGGCGAGCGTCCATGCCTGCTCGGGATCGGTCATCGACAGCTTGACACCGGCCGCCCGCGCCGCCGCGATCGCCTCGGCCACGGCCGCGAGCGAGGTCGCCTTCAGCAGCGGCTCGTCGTAGAGCTGCCCGTAGGTGAGGCCGGTGAGGCCCGTCAGCGCGCCGGTCGCGACGTTCACGAGCAGCTTGTCCCACATCGTGCCGACGATGTTGTCGCTGATCGTCGTCGCGAGGCCGGCGGCATCGAACGCCGCGGCGATCGCCTGGATACGCGGCGTGATGCGGCCGTCGAGTTCGCCGATGTAGGTGTTTTTGCCGATCACGCCGGCTTCGATATGACCCGGCCCGCGCCGTACGCCGCCGACGTAGGTCTTACCCGCGAGCACGCGCTCGCGGCCGACGGCGTCGATGAGGATGTCTTCATGGCCGAGGCCGTTCTGCAGCGACAGCACGACGGTATCCGGGCCCATCAGCGACAGGGCGCCGCGGATCGCGGCATCGGTGTGGAACGACTTGACGAGCACCACCACGAGGTCGGCCGCGCCGACTTCGGCGGCGTTGGCCGTCGCATGGACGCGCACCTGCCGCGTGCCGCTGGCATCGTCGACCCGCAGGCCGTCGCGACGCATCGCATCGACGTGCGCGGGCGAGCGACCGATCAGCCAGGTCTCGTGACCGCCTTCGGTGAGGGTGGCGCCGATCGCACAGCCCAGTGCACCGGCGCCCAGAATCGCGATTTTCAATGGTGTCTCCTTGACGTATGGCCTCACGATAGGTGCTGTCGCTCATGCCGGCAATGCAATGGATACAATGACGTCATTGCCATGGACAATAATGCGACGATGCCCGCCGATCTGCCCGACCTGAAGCTGCTCCAGCTGTTCGATCTCCTGTACGACGTGCGCAGCGTGACGCGCGTCGCCGAACAACTCGGCCAGAGCCAGCCGACCGTCAGCATCTGGCTCGGGCACTTGCGGGAATACCTGCACGATCCGCTCTTCATCCGCACACCCGGCGGCATGGCGCCGACGCCGCAAGCCGACGCGCTGATCGGGCCTTGCCGGGAAATCCTCGAATCCTTGCGGCGCTTCACTGCGTGGGAAATCGCATTCGATCCCGCGACGGCTCAGCGGCGCTTTCGCATCTGCATGACCGACGCGAGCCACATCACGCTGCTGCCGCGGCTGCTGGCCCATGTCCGTGCGCAGGCGCCCGGCGTGCGGCTGGAAGCCGCACGGATCGACGGCAATACGGAGCGCGCGCTCGAATCCGGCGAAGCCGATCTCGCGATCGGCTATGTGCCGTGGCTGGGCGGCAGCATTTACCAGCAGAAGCTGTACGACCAGGACTGGATTTGTCTGGTGAACCGGCATCACCCGCGGATTCGCGGTCGCCTCGGCGTCAAGCGGTATCGTTCCGAAGGACATGTCGCCATTACGGCGGGAACGGGGGCGCAACTCCTCGAGCAGGCGCTGCGGCAGGCGCGCATCGAGCGGGACGTGGTGCTGGAATTGCCGGGTTTTCTGGGCCTGGGGGCGATCGTGCAGACGACCGACCTGATCACGACGCTACCGCGTCATATCGGCGAGACGCTGGCCCAGGCCAGCGAGCTGGCGGTGCATGCATGCCCGATTCCCGTCGAAGGCTTCGCGGTGCGGCAGCATTGGCATGCACGCTATCACCACGAGGCCGGCAACCGATGGCTGCGCGGCGTCGTGATTCGACTGTTCGGCGCTTCGCCTTGAACGGCGGCTTCGGCGGTCGCGATGGAGGCCGGTGGTTGTGCGGTTGCGGTGCGTCGAGTTCGGTTCCGGTCGAGCCTGCAATCCGATCATCGATAGACGATCTGCGCGGCGAGGTCATGCTTGATCGACCTGGCCATGCTTCGGAATTCGGGGTACTCGTCCGGTTGCAGATACGGCCGCGGCGAATTCAGCTCGAGCGTCCGGGTCACGCTGACGGTGCTGCCTTCGATTGCATAGGATGACGTATAAGTGCCGAGCGGCGAATTCACCGTGACGGGCTTCGGAAGGCTCAACACCTTCAGCGAGGGTGGCAACTGCAGTTTCGTGATTTCGCTGAAGCGCCCGGCTTTGAACAGCAGCGGGGTTTTTCGTCTGGCCGAACCCGCCCCGTCAAAGGCACTGGCAATCGTGTCGAAGCCGCCGAGTCCTCGTGGGACGCGCATCGCGCCGGGGCCGGGGAGCGGGGTGTAGTCCGGTAGTTCGAATACACCGGAGAACGAAAACGCAGTGCGCAGATCGTCGACGTCGCCGTGACGGTAGCGGCCGGTGCCCTCCGATCCGGTCGCGGTGAGGAACGCCTGCGCAAACAACGGTTCGACACTTGCCGGCATCCGGGCGAACACCGAGCGGGCGCTCCAGTCGTATTCGCCGCGGTTTTCGACTTTGCTGCTGCCGCGAACTGTGCCGAGTGGGTCGAGCGTGGTGTGCGTGGTGACCGTCACCGTATCGGCGTCCGAGTGTGCAACGGGAAGGACGACCAAGCGAGACGGCGCATCGCCGATGCCCGTCAGCAGCGCCTGCTTGCCTTCCTCGTTGAAGGGAAGGGTACCGAAGCGGGCCGTGCCTGCCGTCGAGTCGAGGTAGACGTCGAATTCGGGAACGTAGGTAATCGCGTGATTGAATACGGCCAGCGGACTGGCGGCCGAAGGCAGCCAATAGCGAGTGTCCGCATTCACGAGTACCGTGCTGCTCGCGATCCCTTTTGCTGCCAGCAGCGCCTGCAGCAGCGTCGTATGGTCCTTGCAGTCGCCATAGCGTGCGTGCAACACGTCTTGCGCGGTGTGCGGGACGACGCCGCCGAAACCGAGAAACACGGCAACATAGCGGATGTTTCGGCTCACCCATTGATACAGGGCATCGGTTTGATCGCGCCGGTTGGCGATGTCCTTCGTGACGGAATCGGCCAGCGCTTGTACGTCGGGCGTAACCGTCGCCTGTGCCAGCGCACGGGCAGCGTATGCTTGTCCGAGCGCCGCGTAATCCGGAAATGTCGTGATCGCGAGTCGCGGGCTGCGATCGTCGATACTCGGCCCATTCGCTTCGAACGGTTGCGCAGGCGCATCCTTGATTGTCCAGCGCCAGGTTTGCCGGCCATCGACATCGGCGGCAACCTGTCCACCCTGCATGTCGACGACGTCCGCGTGCAGCGTCATCGACGCGGGCGCATTGATCGTGATGCTGGCGTTCCGGATCGGCTTGTTGTTCGGAAACGTGTCGTCGGCGGAGAACTGCCCGGGGAACAGCGGCATAACCTGCGTCTCGCGCGTGCGCATGGTCACGGTCGCGCCGGGCTCGACGCCCGGAAAGACGATCGTCTTGACGAGGTTGTCGTCGAAGCTGGGGGCGTGGACGCTCGACGCGCTTTGACGCGTGAAGATCGCATTGGCAGGAACGTCGATCCGCACGCCGTCGCGCGTGGTGGTGTAGGCTTCGAGCACCTCGAACTTCTGCAACTCGCGGCTATATCGATAGGAAACCTGACCATACGATCTGACGCCCTGTTCCGTCTCCATGCGGATCGACCTGGCCTGTTCATGGATCGACGAGCCGTCGGGATTCACGGTGTAGACGCTGTCGTCGGACAAGACGGTGATGGCGGGAGAGAAGTCGGCGGAATACGCAACCGTTGCATGCGTTGCGATTGCCGCCACGGCGACGTGTACCCGGATCATGCGGCCGATTGAAATGGATCGACGGTCTCGCGGAATCTGCATGTGGACGGCCCTCTCGATTTCTTGTTTTCCTCCGGCGAGGAGGACGCAAGAAGCTACCACGACGAAGAGGATGCCGCTACGGCTTGCGCTGCGAATTCGGCGTTGATTTGCGTGTGGTGTTTGCGTCGACAGGTTCTTGTCAGCTGATTGCCGGGCCGCTCGTAAACGATTCGTATCCTGGCGCGGCTGGACGCGCGCACGCAATGTCGACGCTCGCGAATGGCTGACGACTCCGCCGATGCGAAGCCGCGCCAATCGGGCGTAGCGGGGGAGGACGGCTACCGGCCGGGCCATCCAATTGCCTGCGCGCGATCGAGCGAGGACCGCACGACGCGGCGATGAAAAGGTGCGATGACGCCGAGATAAACGCGGCCCAACGGGCGATTGTAGAAAACGAGCGTGGTGAGTGTCAGCGCGCTGCGCACGGCACGGCTCGTCGCGAGAACATCGCGGAGGATTACCCCCCGGAAGCCCCCCACCCTTGGCTGCCGACCTCTGCCAGCGCGTCGAACACCGCCGGCGAGCGTTCCAGACGGGCGATCGTGCGGGCGCCCTCGAGCGCGGCGACCAACGCGGCCGCCGCTGACGATGCGCGCGCGGAAGCGAAACCGCACCCCCTGAAATGCGCCGCAATCACTTCCGTCGAATCGGCAAACCCCCGCGCAACCCGCTTGGTCAGTTCAGCATCGAGCGCGGGCAGTTCGTTTGCCAGGTTCTGCATCAGGCACCCGTACTGGAAATCCGCGGCGACCATTTCGGCCGCAAAAGTGCTGAAGAGCCGACGCACGAAATTCAGCGCATGACCGGTCGTATCGGCCGAGATGTTCTGCAAGACGGCAATTCGATTCGTGACGTAATGGTCGATTGCTTCCTCGGCGAGTTGTGCCTTGCCGCGGGGAAAGTGAAAGTAGAACGATCCCTTGGGCGCACCGCTTTCTTCGAGGATCTGGGTCAGTCCGGTCGCGGTGTAGCCCTGGATGCGAAACAGCCGTTCGGCCGTGGCAATCGCGCGAGCGCGCGCGTCAGTCTTGCGTGTCATGGCGGAAAAGTACCACGTTTCGCTTGACCGGGCTATGGCGATCGCCATACTATGGTGATCACCCTATTCCGGAGTGCCACGATGCCCGTCGACAACAGCAAGCCCTCGGCGCCGCGACGAGCGGTCCTGGCGATGGGCGCGGCCGGCCTGGTGGCGGCTTGGCTTCGGCCCGCCCGTGCAAACCCGACAGGAGAAGGTGATTTGGCCATGTCGACCTACGCTGCCGGAACGCTGCCCAAAGGGGTGCGTTCGCGCATGATCCACGGGGTGAACGGCCTCGATGTCCATATTCTCGAGGCCGGTCATGAAAGCACCGGCCGGCCGCTCGCGCTGCTTTTGCACGGTTTTCCGGACCTGGCCTACGGCTGGCGGCATCTGATGCCCATCCTGGCCGACGCGGGATACCACGTCGTGGCGCCCGATCAGCGGGGGTATGGGCGTACCACCGGCTGGGCGAACGACTACGACGCCCCGCTCGAGCCCTTCAGCCTGCTGAATATGACGCGCGACGCGCTCGGACTGGTGTCGGCGTTGGGATATCGGCAGACGTCGATGCTCGTAGGACACGACCTCGGCTCGCCCGTGGCCGCGTATTGCGCGCTGGTGCGACCGGACGTCTTTCCGTCGGTGGTGCTGATGAGCGCACCGTTCCCGGGCCCGCCCGCGCTTGCGTTCGACACGGCGCGCAGCGAGATGTCGCCGGCGCGACCGAACGGCGAAGGTCGGAAACTGGCGGCGGCGCTTGCCGCGCTCGATCCCCCGAGAGCGTATTACCAGCAATACCTGAGCACCCGGAACGCCAACCCGGACATGTGGCACCCGCCTCGAGGTTTATCCGCGTTCCTGCGAGCATTCTTTTACGTCAAGAGCGCCGACTGGCCGGGCAACAAGCCGCATCCGCTCAAGGCGCTCACTGCCGCGGAACTGGCGCAAATGCCCACGTACTACGTGATGGATCTCGGCAAGACGATGCCCGAAACCGTCGCGCCCTTCGAACCGTCCGCCGCCGAAATCCTCGCCTGCAAATGGCTGACCGACGCGGAACTCGCGGTGTACACGGCGGAGTACGGCCGCACCGGGTTTCAAGGCGCGCTGCAGGCGTATCGTGTCTTGTCCGATCCCGACCTGAACGCCGAGCTGCGCCTGTTTTCGGGCAGGACGATCGACGTTCCGTCGCTCTTCATTGGCGGCACGCGCGATTGGGGCACCTATTCGGCGCCGGGCGCGCTCGATCTGATGAGAACGAAGGCGGCGACGAACATGCGCGGCATCGAGCTGATCGACGGCGCAGGTCACTGGATCCAGCAGGAGCAACCGGACAAACTCGGCGAGCGCCTGCTCGCTTTCGCGAAGGCGTGAAGCAGGGGGCCGGCGCGGACGAACGACCGCGAGGGACGAGGGCGGAAATCCGCATCGGGTCGAAATCGCGCGTATCGATGGAATACGGCGCCTTTCGCGACCGGCGGCAGCCGCATCAGGCGCGACAGGCCGTTTCGGCGCCGAACCGGTCGACCACGAATTCGGTAAAGCTGCGAAGCTTCGGTGATTGCTGCCGCTCTCGCAAATAAAGGAGATTCATCGACCGCTCGGGCGCGGCAAAGTCCGGCATGATTTCGATCAGGCGCTCGTCGCGAATGTCGTCGTGTATCAACAGGGAAGGCAGCATCGCGATACCCAGCCCTTGCAATGCGGCCCGGCGCAACGCATCCGCGCTGTCGATTCTCAGTCTGCCGTCCACGGAGAGGCTCATCGGCCCATCCGGGCCTTTCAGCATCCATCGGGATTGCGCTGCGTGCCATTCCGATCGGGGCGGATACGCATACGTCAGGCAATGATGCTCGCGAAGTGCATGCGGCGTAGTCGGCGCGCCGTGTTCGCGAACGTAAGCGGGCGACGCACACAGCACCAGCCGGTATGGCGCCAGCGGACGCGCGACGACATCCGGGTTGGCGAGCTGACCGATGCGAATGGCTGCCTCGAAACCTTCGTCGAACAGGTCGGCGAGCGAGTCGGTTGCGACGATATCGAGCCTGATCCCGGGGTAGCGCTGGTAATAGTCCGCGAGCGCGGGAATCAGGCACTCGTTCGTAAACACGACGGGCGCGGTCACGCGCAAACGCCCTCGCGGCTGCTCAAGGTGATCGAGCGCAAGCTGTTCCGTGTCGTCGACCAGGCCGAGGATCTCGACGCATCGCTCGTAGTAAGCGTGGCCGAACGCGCTGACTTTCTGCTTGCGGGTCGTGCGGTGAACGAGGACCGTGCCAAGCCGATTTTCCAAAGCCTGCAGGTAATTGCCGACCATGGTCGGCGACAGATCGGACGCTTGCGCGGCCGCCGTCAGGCTACCGGTTTCCACGATGCGGACGAATACGGCCATCGCCTTGAGGAGATCCATTGCGCAATGGTACTGGATTCTGTTTCAAGGTGACGCGCGTTTATCGGCCACCGGTTTGGACATACATTGCGATGGACGAATGAAAGGAGAGCAGACATGCCGTATGAACTCGCGACGTTGTCGTGTCCGCTGCTGGACCAGGACAGGGTGTCCCGCCATGCGCATCGCTGGGTATCGGATGCCGACGCGCAAGGCCGGCTGCTTGGCGCATGGCGCACGGAAATCGGTGAGCTGTCGCGGATTGTCGTGCTGCGCGGCTTCGGGACGATGGATGAATTGCAGCATGAACGCGATCGCGCATTGGGTGCCGAGCGACCTTTCGGGATTGAAAGCGAATCCGTTCGATTGGCCATGGAAAGCTATGCGCTGTTTCCTTTTCTACCCGACATCGAACCGCGCGCATTGGGTGGCTTCTATGAGATTCGTCGCTACTGGCTGAAAGCCGGCGGCATTGCGCCGACCCTTTCCGCGTGGGAACGTGCGGTCGGTCCGGCCAAGGCCTATACGTCGCATCTCGTTTGCAACATGTACGCGCTCGATGGACCGCCGCGCATCACGCACATTTGGGGATTCTCGAGTCTGGAAGAACGCATGGCGTTGAGAAAGCGGCATTACGCAGAGGGTCTGTGGCCGCCGGCAGGCGGGCCGGAACAGATCGAACGGGCGACGTCGACGATCGGTCTGCCGGAGACGTGGTCGCCGTTGCATTGAATGGGCCGTTTGCGACCGATGCGGCAAGCGATGCCAAGCGATAGCCGCGGATACGGCATCGAGAAGCCATGTTGCGACGCGCCGACTGGCCTTGCTGCGATTGCTCGGTTTTCCCTGGATCAATGATGTCTGCGCCAGGCTGTCACGTATTTCCCGCTTGGGCGAAATAGGGCGGACGATCCACCGGCCGCCGGTGGCCGCAATGTCGACGGACGTTATCGACTTAACGGGTCGGTTACGCCGGGTGTGGCAAATCCCTCGGGGTACTCGCGTCTATACCAATCGACGACCTGATCGTGATCGAGCTCGAAAAACTCGCGCGATCTTGGTATCAGTACGAATCCCACCGCCATCAGTGAGGCTAGGAGGCAAAAACCGGAATAAACGGCCGGGAGCGGCCAATGAGCGAGCGCAATGCCGGCGAGTAGCGGCCCCAATGCGCTCGCAACCTGCGTGCTCATCGCGTTGACGGACGTCATTCGCACCCTGAATTCCTTCGGAATAGCGAGCGTCCGGTGTGTCGAGCCCACTAGCACCATGATCGTGTTGGCGAAGCCGGCGCAGCCGAACGCCAGAATCAAAAGCCAGGACTGGTGGGCAATCCCGACCACCGATAAGAGGATGCCTTCCGATACGGCGGCACACACGCGCACGGGGTAACGGCCGAAGCGGTGCACGAGATAAGTCGAAATGCCGAAGCTGCCGAGCAGCATGCCAACCGAGATGCTCGCTTCGCAGGCGCCCATCCACGTGCTCGACAGGCCGAGGGCGCTGATTTTCAGCGGCACGAAAAGATTGAACGCGGGACCGATGAAGACCCAGACCAGGAAGTTCACGAGCGTCCAGCCTCGCTCGATCGGCACGGCCCACTTAGCCTTCATTCCGGCCGTAAACTCGATCCACCACTGCGCTGTTCCTCCGGTCGCGGCGCGGCGCTCTTTGCTGGTCGGCCGCGGCAGCATGCAAAGGACGAACGTGGCTAGCGCGAGCAGGCCGAAATAGGTCCAGAATGTTGCGGCCGTTCCGACGCTCGCCAGCAAAGCGCCGCCCACAAGCGGGCCCACGAGACGTCCAGCCGAAGCGGCGCGTTTGCGCAGCGCGAGTGCCTCGGGTAGCTCTGCCGGCGGCACGAGTTCGGGCGTGATGGCGGCCGATGCGCCGCTGACAAAGGCGTTGGCGACGACGGCAGCCAGGCTGACGGCGATGACGACGTGAAAGTTGTAGCCGTCGATCGTTGCGACCGCGGCGAGCAGCATTCCCGTGATTGCCGTCGCCGCGATACCGAAAATCAACTGTGTTCGCTTGGCATAGCGCTCACTGAACGGAGCGACGAGCGGTTGCGATACGAACGTGACCACAGCAATGGCGATGCCGTAGCTCACGAGATCCTGTGCGCCGCCTTGCTGGGTCACCCACCACGGGATCGCAATAAGGCTGATCATTTGAGCCAGGGTGGTCAGTACCTCACCGACGAGCATCGCTCGTAGTGCCGGATGGACATTTCCGATAGCGCGAAGATTCAGTGCCATTCGTTCTCCAGTTTCTGACAAGCTCGATGCAATGTTCATCGCGTTTGCCAACGTCGCCTTGATCGTTGAAGGCTTGCGGTAGTGTGAACAAGCCCTATCCGACTGCGATCGACCTGGCGAACGCGATGAACTGCTCGACGCAGGGTGACGAGAACGGTTCGGACCACGTGGCGACCAATTCGAGAACATGCGGCGTCGCAAGCGGCACGTAAGCGACACCCGAGCGTTGCAACGTCGACGTGAAGCCGGGCACGATGGCGACGCCGCGTTCCGCTGCCACCAGCGACACCAGCGTCGTGATCTGCGACGCGGTCGGCCCTATCCGCGGCGCAACGCCCTCACGGGCGCACAGATCCTCGAGCGCCGCGTTCAGCGCGGAACCGTAACCCGCCGGGAACGTGACGAAGTTCTCGTTGACGAGTTCACTGAACGCGATCGTCGCCTTGCTCGCGTACTTGCTCTGGGCAGGAACCGCGGCGACGAGCGGCTCCCGCGACACGACGAGGGACTCGATGCATGCCCCCGACGTCTTCGCCGCTGCCCAACCGAATCCAACGTCCATCGTGCCGTCGGCGATCTGCTGGCGTTGACTCGCGGTCGATACTTCCCGAAACGCCAACTCGACTTCCGGCATGCTGCGGCTCACATTGCGGATGATGTCCGAAAACGCGTCGGACATCGGAATGGAGCTCGCATAGCCGATCACGACGCGGCCGACCATGCCTTGCGCCATCTTGCGCGCCGTTGCCTCCGCCTCGTCGACTGCATGAATGACGCTCCTCGCGTGTTCGAGAAACAGCGCGCCTGCCGGCGTGAGCTGTACCGCGCGTGTCGATCGTTCGAACAGCCGGATGCCGAGGTCGGTTTCGAGCGCGGCGATATGGCGCGTCAAAGGCGGCTGGGCGATACGCAAGCGCAGCGCCGCGCGTCCGAAATGCAATTCGTCGGCGACGGTCACGAAATAGCGGAGGCGGCGTAGATCGAGCATTCTTGTCTTTTCGGTATCAATGGCGACGAAAACAGTATTGGCACGCGTGTCGCCCACTCGTCAGACTGTCACGCAAACCAGATAGGGCGTCATCAGTGGGCAACAGAACCATTCGATTCGCATTTTTCCTGTGCGGGTTTGCGGCATTTCTCAATCTTTATTCGACTCAGGGCATCCTGCACGAGCTCGCCGCGGCATTCGACGTAAGCGCCGAACAAGCCGGCCAGGGCATCAGCGCCACCACGTTGGCGGTCGCCATTATCGCTCCGTTCGTCGGCGCGCTGGCCGCCCGCTTCGATCGGCGGACGGTCATTTCGTGCGCCGCCGTGGCGTGCGCGCTTCCCGTTCTCTGGTCGGCGCACGCGGCGAGCTTTTCATCGTTCCTCGCTGCGCGCTTTGCCGCGGGCATGCTGATGCCGTTCATCTTCGCGATCTCGATCGCCTGCATCGGCGAGAACTTCAGCCACGACGCGGCGACGGAAGTCAGTGCGCTCTTCGTCGCCGGCACGACACTCGGCGGATTCGCCGGGCGCTTCGTGACCAATACCTTGACGTCCGCGTTCGGCTGGCGTCACGCGCTCGACGTCATCGCGTTCCTGTGTCTCGCAACGGGCGTCGCGATCCACGCGTGCCTGCCGGCGTCCGGCGCCGCGCGGCCGCATGACGAGGGCGCATCGACGCCGCGCTGGAAGCGCTTGACGCACGGCCCATTGCTCGCGTCGTTTCTGGTCGGCGCATGCGTGCTCGCATCGCAGGTCGCGACGTTCACCTTCGTCGGCTTGCGACTGGCCCGTGCGCCGTTTGGCTTCGATACGGTCGAGATCGGCGCGATCTATGCGGTATTTCTCGTCGCGGTCGTCGTCACGCCGCTCGCCGGGCGCGTCGCGGCGCAACGTGGCCCGCGCGACCTCGCCCTTGCGGCGACCGGGCTCGCGATCGTCGGTGCGTTGCTGACGCTGTCGGGCAGTGTCATCGCGATCCTGACCGGGCTCGCGCTCAGTTCGACCGCGGTGTTCGTCGAGCAGGCGTCGGCCAATGCGTTCATCTCG
The DNA here is from genome assembly GCF_902833145.1 of Burkholderia sp. BCC0506. Classification (GTDB taxonomy): domain Bacteria; phylum Pseudomonadota; class Gammaproteobacteria; order Burkholderiales; family Burkholderiaceae; genus Burkholderia. Next base: position 337,942 of record NZ_CADFEN010000001.1, read on the forward strand.
CGGGTGGCACGGGATGCAAGATCGACGGCGATCGGCATTTACCTTTCCTTCTATTACTTTGGCGGAAGTCTCGGCTCGGTCTTGCCCGTTCCTGCCTGGAATCGCTGGGGCTGGCTGGGCTGCGTCGCATTCGTCGTCGGTGCGCAGGCGTGCGCCGGCGCGCTCGTGTTTTTCTTCTGGCGGGCGACGCCGGCCGCCGACGCTGCTCGCCCGAAGTCAGGCTGACTCGGTAGTCGATTTCAACTCACCGCGCTCGGCGGCCGAGCCCGCGTCGTCCGCCGCACCGTGCACAACCGGCAACGCAACCCGCACATAAAGAAACGCGCGCCGTTCGCGATCGGGCAGTACTTGCGGCCCGTAGTTGATCCTGAGCACCCCGTCGTCGATCTCGCCGGCCTGCGCGAAACGCCACGCACCGGGATCGCTGTCGAGCAGGAATTCGGCGCGCGCATACGCGTGCGGCTCGAACAGCTCGGGGATCGTCACCGTCTTTCCGTCGAGCTTGTCGAGCAACGCTTCGACCACGTTGAAGCCGTAGCCGTCGCGCACGATGTCGCAGATGAAGCTGCCCGCGATGCGCGGATTCAGCTCGATCACGTGCGGCACGCCGTCGTGCACGATGCAGTCGAGATGCACGGGCCCCCACGTGAGCCCGGCGGCGGCCGTCGCCTGCGCGCCCACGTCGATCAGCGCGCGCAGCGTGTCGGCGTCGAGATCGAGTTCCGACGTGTACCCGCGTTCGAGAAAACCGGCGCCATGCCGTTTCAGCTTGCGCAACGCACCGACGTAGCGGCCGTCGAAATACTCGACGCAGTATTCGCTGCCTTCCAGGAATTCCTCGACGACGACGCGTTCGGTCGCAAGCGAGGGGGCGTCGGCCTGCACGGCGGCGAGCGCGTCGAGCTGCGCACGCACGGCGGCGATGTCCTCGCAGCGGCGCACGCCGTCGCTCGCGGAGCCTTCCGACGGTTTGACGACGACCGGAAAGCGCAACGGGGCGGCCGCGGCCGCGAGCGCCGCCGGTGCGGCCAGCGTACCCGCGACGAATTGCGCGGCCGGGATGCCGTGCGCGGCGAGCAATGCCTTCTGGTTCGACTTCGACACCGCGTGCGCGACGTTCCGGGCATCGGGGCCGGGCAGCCCGAGCGCGTCGGCCACCCAGGCCGCGGTGCGCGCATAGGTGTCGTGCGCGGTCGTCACGCGCAGCGTGTCGAGTTCGTCCGCGAAGCGCGCACGCAGCCAGCCGGCGAGCGGGCCGGCGTCGGGTGCGAGGTTGACGGTCTCGACGCCGTCGGGAAACACGCCGTCGAGACGGTGGCCGGGCGCGGTGATGACGGTCACGGCCACCTGGCGCGCGAGGGCGGCGCGCACCAGCGCGACGCTGCTGCCCGTGGCGCGTGCGCCGATCACGATGAGTCGCTTCATGATGGATCCTTGATCGAGGGCGGAAGAAGAAAGCCGGCTAGCGTGCGCGCCTGCGCAGGCGCTGGGCTTCGAGGCGCGGCAGCAGATGCTGGACGACGCGCGGCAGCGTGTAGATCGGCAACTGCGCGCATGCGAATACGAGCGCCATGGTCGGCGTCGCGGCCAGCCCGAGCGCGGCCCACATCAGCCCGACGTTGCGATTGGCGACGATCAGCGCGACGTTCAGGCGCGTGCGGACGTCGCCGGGCGTGAGCCCGTACGCGACGATCTGGAAGCCCGCGTTGACGGCGAACGCGAGCGCGATTGCGGTCAACGCACGGTGCGGGGCGTCGACGATCGACTGCTGCATGCCGGCCATCGTGCCGAGCGCGAATATCAGCAGCGCGACGACGACGATCGCGTCGATCGGCGTTGCATGGCGCGCGAGCCGTGCGCCGGCAAAGCGCCGCACGAGCAGCGCGACACCCTCCGCGCTGCCGATCAGCAGCGCGAGCCGCAGCGCGAGGCTCGACGGCGAGATCGACACCGCCGCGTCGTGGCTGAACCACGCGGTCAGCAGCGGTGCGGTCAGCGGCACGAACACCATCGATGCGAGGGTCGCGACGAGCGCGACACTGGCGTCGAGCGACAGCATCCGCGCGATCGTCGACGTGCCGCTCGACGGCGGCGCGCAGTACGCGATCACCAGTGCGACGACCCAGTCGTACGGCAGGCCGGCGAGCCGCGCGGCGATGCCGAGCGCGACCGGGCACGCGATCATCGTCATCGCGGGCAGCAGCAGCGACACGGCGGGCCGCCGCGCCACCGCGCGCACGGCGCTCGGCTCGACGCGCAGCAGCGTGCCGAGCACGAACAGGAACACGGTAACGGGCATCAGCGGCCGCGCGACGTCCGCGAGCGGCGGCACCAGCAGCCCGAGGCCGACGCCGCACGCGAGCACGGTCGGGCCCCGCCGCACGAGCGCGGCGATCAGTGCTCGCACGGGCGCACCTCAGGCTGGCGACGAGCGGGAGTGAAGTCGAAACAGGCGGCGGACGGCATGCGGATTCCTTGGACGGGGCGGCAGCACGGAATACGCGCTAGGCTAATCCGGATGATGAGCGAAGTAAAATGATATAAACTGAATCGGTAACGAGAGAAAATGATATGAACATCCCTTTGCTCGAAACGTTCCGGGCCGTCGTGCAGGAAGGCAGCGCGTTGCGCGCGGCCGAACGGCTCGGCTGCACGCAATCGAACGTCACGGCGCGGCTGCGTCAGCTCGAGGAATCGCTCGACGCGCCGCTGTTCGACCGGCACGGCAAGCGGCTGGTGCTGAACGATGCCGGGCGTCGGCTGATGCCGTATTGCGACCGCATCCTGCGTCTCGTCGACGAAGCGACGCAGGTGGTGCGCGACACGCCGGTGGCCCGCAGCTTCCGGCTGGGATCGATGGAGAGCACGGCCGCCACGCGGCTGCCGGCGCTGGCCGCCGCGCTGAAAGAGCGCGATCCGGCGCTCGGCCTCGTGGTACAGATCGGCAGCGAGCCGGATCTGGCCGACGCGCTGCTGCGCGGCCGGATCGACGCGGCGCTCACCGCACGCGCGGTCGTGAGGCCCGGGCTGCGTTACGAGCCCGCGTTCGCGGAAGACATGGTGCTGGTGAGCGCGGCGACCGTCACGCGCCGGCAACTGCTGGCCGACAACACGGTGCGCCTGCTCGCGTTTCACGACGGCTGCCCGTATCGCGCGGTCGCGGAGCACTGGCTGAAGGCGCGCGGCGTCGCGATCGAATCGGTGTCGTCGTTCGGCACGTTCGGCGCGATCCTCGGCTGCGTGGCGGCCGGAATGGGCGTCGCGATCCTGCCGAAGCGGATCACGGTCGAACACGTGGCGCGCAAGGAGCTGCGCACGCATGCGTTCGACGATCTCGACAGCGTGACGACCTACCTCGTCACGCCCGACGAAGCGCCGGCCTTGCCCGAACTCGACGCGTTGCGCGCGGTGCTCGGCCGGCAGGCGGGGGCGCTGCTCGCGCGCTGACACGAGTACGCGGCGGCCCTATGCCGGCGCGACCGCACGTTCATCCGCGAAGAAATCGGCCTCGATTTCGCGAATCCGCCGGCAATCCTCGAGCAGCCGCTCGAACGTCGGGCTGTACAGGCCGACCGTGCCGAGCGCCGTCTGCAAGTCGGTGGTCACGCGCAGCGTGTCGCCGACCTTGATCCACTGCTTGAGGCCGACGAACGACGGCAGCGCCTCGATCGCCTGCCACGTGAAATCCTGCCGCAGCACGCCGTTGCGCGATGACAGCAGCAGCACGTGCCCGCAGTATCCGCGGAAATCCGTCGGCGCGGTGACGTCGCCGAACAGGCGCTCCGGATGCAGCACCGCTTCGACCGTGGCCGACACGTGATTCTCGCCGCTGACCGCGCTCGTCAGCCGCGGATCGAGACTGCCGTGCAGCCGGGCGTTCAGCTCGACGATCGTCGGGCCGTCGGCCGTATCGAACAGCTCCAGATGGGTCGGCCCGAAACGCACGTCCAGCGCGTCGAGCACGTCGGCCGCGTAGTCGAGCAGCGGTGCGTAGCGCGGGTCGGCATGGTTCAGCACCAGCATCTTGTCGAGCCGCGGCGCGTGCGTGCGATCGCGATGCACTTCCCACAGGCTGACCACGCGATGGCGGCCCTCGAACGACACCGAATCGACGATGTATTCCTGCCCCTCGGAATAGTGCTGGATCACGATGTCGTCGTTCGGCTGGTTGTACAGCGACCGGGTGGCCAACACGTCGCGCGCGGCGGCCTCGACCTGCGCGAGCGTCCGGCAGATCTTCACGCCGGCCACACCCGCGCTGCGCGCCGGCTTCACGACGAGCGGCAGCGTGCCCTGCGCGCGCGCCCAATCGAGCGTTTCATCGACCGACGTGCTGTGGAAGTGCGCCGGCGCGCGCAGCCCGGCCTGGCGAATGCGTTCGTTCATCGCGAACTTGTCGCGGCGCGCGGCGGAGGTCGCGAGCGGATTGCGAAACGGCACGTCGAGCCGTTCGGCCAGCGTGTCGGCCAGCTCGAGCGCCGCGTCGAGGCCGTGCAGCACCGCGCCGATCCGCAGGTCGCTCAGCTGCGCGAGCGTCGCGTCGATGTCGCCGCGATGCTGGACCTGGCGGATGTAGTCGGACGGCACGAACTGGTTCCGGTAGATGTCCGGCAGATCGGGATCGCTGATCACATGCGCGCAACGGATGCCGTATGCGCGAAACGCGGGGGCCAGGTAGGCGGCGGTCGACGCGCCGTCGACGATCAGGACGGTATCGATGAAGCGATGCGGCATGGATTCCTCGCTCGGATGGGGGATCGGTTGAAGGATGTCAGGGGGCAGCGTGCTCAGGCCCGCGTGCCGGTAGCAGGTGTGTCGCGAGGCCAGCGCGCGGCCAGCGCGATACAGATCGCGACGAGCGCGGCCGCGACGGCGAACGCGCGCGCCGCGCCGGCCACGATTGCCGCGCCCTCGCCGGCGACCAGCGCGCCGAGTGCCGCGACGCCGATCGCGGCACCGACCTGGCGCGCGGTATTGAGGATCGCGGACGCGGTGGCCGAGCGGCCGGCCTCGACGCTGCCGAGCATCGTCGACGTCAGCGCGGGAATCGCGATCCCGCCGCCGATCGCCATCGCCGCGAGCCCGGGCGCGAGCAGCACGTACGGCGTGTGCGCGGCGAGCGTCTGCCACAGCCACGCGTAGCCGGCGAGCGACACGGCAAGGCCGACGATGACGGTCGCGCGGAATCCGTAGCGAACCGCGAGCCGTGCGCTCGCGATGTTGGCGAGCATGATGATCGTGAGCGGCGCGAGCGCGAGCCCCGATTCGGTCGCCGTGAAGCCGCGCGCATTCTGGAAATAGACGCTGAGCGAGAAGATCAGCCCGTAGAACGCCGCATTCGTGACCGCGCCGATCGCGAGCACCCCCGGCACGCGCGCGATCCGGAAGAACGCGAGCTGCAGCATCGGCGCGGGCACGCGCCGCTCGATCGCGACGAACGACGCGCCGAGTAAGACCGACGCGATCAGCGCGCCGGCCGCATACGGGTCATCCAGTCCGTGCGCGCCGGCCCGGATGATCGCGCCCGTCAGCAGACCGAGCACGAGCACCGCGACGATCTGGCCGGCCGGATCGAACAGCCGCGTGCGCGCGGCGGCCGAATCCCGCACGTGGCGCAGCGTGAGCCAGAGCCCGAGCGCACAGATCGGCAGGTTGATGAAGAAGATCGCGCGCCAGCCGAGCGAATCGATCAGCAGGCCGCCGAGCGTCGGCCCGGCCGCGCTGATCGCGCCGCCCGTCGCGCTCCACCACGCGACGGCCTTCACGCGCGCGGCGGTATCGTCGGCGCAGGCATGCGTGATGAGCGCGAGCGACGTGGGCAGGATCATCGCGGCGCCGACGCCTTGCGCGACCCGCGCGACGATCAGTGCCGCCAGCGACGGTGCGAGCGCGCAGCCGAGCGACGCGAACAGGAACAGCGCAAGACCGTATGCAAACAGCCGGCGGCTGCCGAAGCGGTCGGCCAGCGTGCCCGACGTCAGCAGCAGCGCGGCGAACGACAGCGTGTACGCATCGACGATCCATTGCAGCCCGTGGACGCTCGATCCGAACGCGTGACCGAGGCTCGGGATCGCGACGTTGACGACGGTCACGTCGAGCTGGACGATCGCGAAGCCGAGGCTCGCGGCCGCGACGGTTGGGAAGAGGGCGCGCAGCGACGTGCGGGGCGATTCCGCGGTGGCGGTCGGTGCACGGTCGACGCGGTCGAGGGCCGGGGCGCGATCGCTCATCGCGGCTTCCGGTGCGTGCGGGACGTGCAGGACGTGCGGTGCGGCAGGCGGTATCGATGCATTCTGGCGGGTTCCCGTATGGCGGATGAAGGAAGCCGGCTGCCCGTCGGGCAGCCGGCCGCATCGTCGAATCCGACAGAAAACTAGCATCGACCCGTTGGCGAATACAAATAATAAGCAGCGATTTTTTAACAAGTATTCGTGTTAAAGGGCGGTGCAAGGGACGTGAACCGGTTCCTTCCGCATTGCTGAACATATATCGATAATTTTCGTTTGCAATCGAATTAATATCATTTCGCAATGCAATGACGGTCTCCTAGTCTTGTCGAGCGCTTCGCCCCGAGGACGGCGGCGCGCGGCGGCGATGCCACGCCGCTCTTCGAACCGGATTTTTATACGAGAGACCTATGACCTATCTCGCAGATGCACGCATCGCTTTGACGGCAGCGGAATCCGCTCATATCCGCAAGACGCTCGGCGCGCTGGATTACGACCCGGCCGGCGGCGCAGGCTACATCAGCGCAGTCCGCAAGCTGGCCTACAACGCGTTTCCCGACCGGATCGTCGACGCATTCGACCGGGCGAAGGCGCCGACCGCGGACGCGCACGGCTCGATCGAGATCGACAACCTGCCGATCGACGGCGACGTGAACGGCAGCCCGCGGTTCGAGGAAACCGGCCGCTCGTTCAAGGCCGGCGTGCTGAGCGAGAACGTGCTGGTTGCGCTGAGCACGCTGGCCGGCGAACCGTACTCGATCGCGCACGAGGGCCGCGAGCTGGTGAACAACCTGACGCCGCACAAGGCGACCGCGCGCGACTATACGGGCCTCGGCTCCGAGGTCGAGCTCGACTTCCATATCGAGAACGCCGCGCAGGCGCACATGCCGGAAGGCGACACGTCGCCGTTCGCGCTGCTGCTGCTCGGCGTGCGCAGCGAGGCCGGCGGCGGCCCGTACACACGGCTCGCCGATGCGCGCCGCGCGCTGCAACTGCTGTCGCCAGAGGACATTGCGCAACTCTACGGCGAGCACTACATCATTCGCGTGCCGTACCGGTGGCGCGGCGCGGCGCCGACGCCGCGCGACAACACCGACCTGAGCGCCGTGCTGTCGGGCCCGCTCGACGCGCCGCGCGTGACGGTCGCGTTCTATCCGGACATGGTGCTGGCGGTCAACACGCGCGCGCAGGAAGCCTTGGCTAACCTGTATCGCGCGGTGCGCGAGGTGTCGTTCGGCGTGCAGGTGTCGCCGGGCAAGCTGGTGCTGATCAACAACCACTTCACGCTGCATTCGCGCGACCGCTTCGATCCGCAGTACGACGAAAACGACCGCGCGTTCCGCTGGGTACAGCGCGTGTTCGTCGCGCGCAGCCTGTGGAATTTCCGTGCGTTCACGCCGCTGCAGGCGCGCGTGTTCGATCCGAAGGCGCTGTATGCGGGCGAGTCGGCGCAGGCGAGGCATCCGTCGCATGCCGTGCAACCGGCGCCGCAGCGTGCGGCGGCGGTCGATCTCGAAGCGACGCCTGCGTGATCGCCCCGGCGGGGCGGCGGCCGGCGCCGAACGCTGCCGGCCGCCGCCCGTGCCCGCTTCAAGCATCCTCGAACAAAGACAGGATTCCACAAGACATGAGAAGAACCGCCTTTCCCGCCGCCCGCATGGCCAGCTTGCTGGCCGCCTGGCTGATCGCCGGGAGCGCCGTCGCCGCGCACGCCGCATCGTTCGACCTGAGCCCCGAGCAGCCGGCCCGGCAGCGCGGCACCGTGAACCCGGCGGTCGAGCAGGCGTTGCCGGCCGGCTTCCGGTTTGCCGAAGCGAACACGCTGACGATCGGCATCGCGCCGAACCTGCCGCCGCTCAGCACCTATGCGACCGACGCGCGCACGGTGGTCGGCTTCGATCCCGATCTCGCGCAACTGATCGCGGACAGCATCGGCCGCAAGCTGAAGATCGTGCCGCTCGCATGGGCCGACTGGCCGCTCGCGCTGCAGTCGGGCAAGGTCGATGCGGTGATCTCGAACGTGACGGTGACCGAGCAGCGCAAGGAGAAGTTCGACTTCTCGACCTACCGGAAGGACCAGCTCGGCTTTTACGTGAAGACCAACAGCAAGCTCGCCGCGATCCGCGAGCCGAAGGATGTCGCCGGGCTGCGCGTCGTGACCGATTCGGGCACGAACCAGGAAAAGATCCTGCTCGAATGGAACCGGCAGAACGTCGCGCGCGGCCTCGCGCCGGTCGAGATCCAGTATTACGCGGATGCGGCCGAGCGCTGGGTTGCGCTGCAGTCGGGCCGCGTCGACACGATCTTCAGCGTGAATTCGATGCTCGCGTACCAGGCGTCGCTGCGCGGCGATGCGAAGCTGATCGGCACCGTCAGCGGCGGCTGGCCGCGCACCGCGGATATCGCGATCACGACGCGCAAGGGCAGCGGCCTCGCCGAGCCGCTGACGCTCGCGATCAATGCGCTGATCGCGAACGGCAGCTACCGGAAGGCGCTCGATCACTGGCGGCTGGAGGCCGAGGCGATCGACCGGTCGCAGACCAATCCGCCGGGGCTGCCGCGCACGTGAGTACGGCACGCGAGATCGATCGCGTCGATGCGTTGCATGAACACGGCGGCATCGATCTTCGGCGGGGACGGAAAGGGACGCTTACCGATACGTCCAGAGCCGGTGCAGCACGAACGTCGTCGGCGGGATCAGCAGCGCGATCGCGACGACGCCCATCGCGCGCGACGCACCGAGCGCCTCGGCGGCGCGCGCAAGCAGCATCGTTTCGACGAAGCCGACGAGCGTGACCGCGAGAAAGCGCATCGCGTTGCGGGTGCGTACCGTCGACGAGAAGCTCCACAGCGTATTCGCCAGATACGAGAACGCGGTGGCGCAGAGGAATGCGACGGCATTCGCGGTTACCGGCGTCGCATCGACCAGCGCGAACAGCGCCGCCGCGACCAGCGTGTGGATCGCGGTCGAGCCGAGCCCGGACACGCCGAAGCGCACGAGCCGCGTACGCTCGGCCTGGAGCAGCGCGATCATTTCGACCGGACGTCAGCGTGCGCCGATGCGCGCGCGGACCGGCTGCGCGCGGCGGCGGGCGGGCTGGCGGCGCGCATCGCGCGCGACCGGCAGTTCGATCACCTTGCCGTGCGCCTGGTAGCGGCGACGGATCAGGTAGACGGGCCGTTGCTTCGATTCGTCGTAGATTCGCCCTACGTATTCGCCGACGACGCCGATCCCGATCAGCTCGATGCCGCCGATGAACAGCGTGACCGAGATCAGCGACGCGTAGCCGAGCACCGGATTGCCGAACAGCAGCGTGCGCAGGACGATGAACGCGCCGTACAGGAACGCGAGCGCCGCGATGCCGAGGCCGATGTAGGTCCAGCTGCGCAGCGGCACGGTGCTGAAGCTGGTGATGCCTTCCAGCGCGAAATTCCACAGCTTCCAGCCGGAGAATTTCGAGTGCCCGGCGCTGCGCGGATCGCGCTGGTACTCGACGATCACGGTCTTGTAGCCGACCCACGCGAACAGCCCCTTCATGAAGCGATGCCGCTCGGGCAGATTGCGCAGCGCATTCACGACCTTGCGGTCCATCAGCCGGAAATCGCCGACGTTCTCCGGCAGCTTCACGTCCGACAGCAGGTTGTGCACGCGATAGTAGATCGCGGCGGCCGTGCGCTTCGCGAACGAATCGCATGCGCGGTTGCTGCGTTTCGCCGCGACCACTTCCGCACCGTCGCGCCAGTGTTCGATCAGCACCGGAATCAGGCTCGGCGGGTCCTGCAGGTCGGCGTCGAGCGGGATCACCGCATCGCCGGCCGCTTCGTCGAGGCCGGCCGTCAGCGCGGCCTCCTTGCCGAAGTTGCGGGTGAGATCGATGACGCGCACGCGCGGTTCGGCAGCGCCGATCCGGACCAGGCGTTCCAGCGTGTCGTCGCGGCTGCCGTCGTTCACGCAGACGATCTCGAAGCGGATCGCGTCGATCGAGGTCAGCAACGGAATCACGACGTCGAAGAAGTGTTCGACGGCTTCGCCTTCGTTGTAGAACGGCACGACCAGCGAGACGAGCGGCGTGTAGATGGATTCCCGCATGATGATTCCCCTTGTGTTGTCGCTTTACCGGCCGGCGCCGAGCGTCGGGCGGCCGGTGCGGCGCATGCCGTGCGCCGGGCGGTGGTGCGTTCGGACCGGGTGCGCGAACCCGGTCTCGGTCGACGCGTCGCGCGCGTCGGGCATCGACGGCACGTCGCGTCGTTCCCGGGCGATCCGGCTGACGAGCAGCGCAAGCGACGCGAGCGTCACGAGCGGCATGAACTGGAACGACAGGTGCGGCACGACCGCGAGGCCCGCGAGCGGCGTGAGCCACATCAGCAACAGCCATTCGCGATCGAAGCGGCGCCAGCCGCGCGTCCACGCATAGCGTGCGTACCACGCGATCACGATGCCGTACCACGTCAGGTCGTAGTCGTACAGATAGGGGCTGACGAGCAGGCATGCGCAGGCGAGGGTCGCGGCGCGCAACGCGTACGAACACGCGCCGCGCCAGGCGTAGACGACGGCGATCGCGGCGCTCGCCGCCGACAGCAGCTGAAGGCCGCGCGCGACGAGTGCGGGCCAGCCGGCCATCGTCGCGAGCGCGAACGCGGTCGGCATGCGCGCGAGCTGTGCACGGCCGGCGCCCATGGTCGCATAGACGTCGGCGATCACGTGCGTGAACGCGATCCACGGGCCGACGCCGAACGCGAGCGTCGCGAGCACGGCGCTCACGGCGATCGTCGCGGCCCAGGCGGTCAGTGCGCGCCATTGACCGGCACATAGCAACGCGAGCGGGAACAGCACCGCGATCTGCGGCTTCGTCGTCAGCAGCCCGAAACAGATTCCCGCGCAGACGGGGCGGCGGTTCAGCGTGAGCAGGCCGGCGGCGGCGAGCGTCGCAGTGAAGAGACTCGTCTGCCCGACGATCAGCGTGAGGAATGCACCGGGGAACGCGAGCGCGCACAGCGACGCGGCGTCGCGCTGCACGGTCGCGCGCATCGCCGCCGCGAACAGTGCGATCGCGATGCCGAGCCACAGCACGAGCGCCAGCGTGTACGGCAGCCAGCCGAGCGGCAGCACGAACAGCAGCATCGTCGGCGGATAGAGCCACGGTTGCGTACCGCCCGCGAGCGTCATCGTCGGTGTCGCCGACTTCTGCGCCGCGACCAGCGCGGCGTAATGCCACGCGTCGGCACCGTGCCCGTGCGCGGCGAGCCACGCGGCGCTCCAGATCGGCGAGAAATCCGGTGACAGCGGTTCCGGTGCGTGGTTCGACACGATCATGCGGACCAGGTAGATGCCGATGAACAGCAGCTCCGTCAGCAGCGCGGCGGCCGCATACAGGCGCACGCGGTCGCGATTGAGCCAGTGCGGACGGCGGCGCGGGCCCGCGATCGGCAGTTCCGGATGCACGTCGATGGCGGAATGCGCAGGGCGGGCGAACGAGGGCGCTTTCATTGCTTGCCTCGTGTCGCCAGTGCCGTGCGACGCAGCACGATCAACAGCACCGCGAGCAACACGACCGGCCCGATTTGCGGCAGCTTCATCAACCGGTTGAACATCTCGAAGACCGGCAGCAGCCACGCGATCACGAGGATGCCCTGGTCGCCGGGCAGCCAGCCTTCGTCGAGACCGTGCGCGATCAGACAGAAGAGCGCGATGCCGAGCCAGGTGAGTTCGTAATGCCACAGATAAGGCGTCGTCAGTAGCGTGGCGACAGCCAGCACCGCGCCGCGCAGGCGCATGTCGTGCGTGCGGCGCCACACGCTGACGGCCGCGGCGATCGCGAGCAGCGCGACCGCCGCCTGCGCGGCCAGCGCGGCCGCGACCGATGCGCCCGCGAGCCGCAGTGCGGCGAACGGCGTCGGCGACGCGAGCCAGTACGACGCGAGCATGAAATGCTGCGCGCGTACCGTCGACATCGCATGGCTCAACCCGTGCAGCGCGGCGGGGCCGGCCAGCACGACGCCGGCCGCCGCGAACAGCGTCGCGCTGATCGCCGCCGCCGCGAAGGCGCGCCACGCACGCGTCGCGATCAGCACGAACGGGAACACGACGGCGAGTTGCGGCTTGATCGCGAGCAGTCCGATCAGCACGCCCGCCACGACCGGGCGCTTGCCGAGCAGATGCAGCGCGAGCGCGGCGAGGCCGGCGGTCAGGATGCTGTTCTGGCCGAACAGCGCGGACACGCACGCCGCCGAATACGCGGCGACGACGAGCGCCGCCGCCCGCGGCACGGGAAGATGCGCGCGCAGTCCCGACAAGCGCAAGACGGCGAACGCGTAGCATAAAAGACTGCCCGCGAAAAAGAGGAAGTAAGCGGGCAGGAAAGGCACGAGGGCAACCGGCGCGACGAACAGCAGCATCGTCGGCGGATAGAGCCAGGGAAGCGGCCGGCTTTGCAGCGACGCACCGAAGTGCGCGAACTCGGCCTGCGCGAATGACGAAGGGTCGTAGGCCGATGCGGCATGGCCTTGCAACACGAGATGCGATGCGGTCCAGAAGACCGAGAAGTCGGTGCCGGGGCGGACGGTGGCGTTCGACGTGAAGCCGTCGGTCACGACGCCCCAGACGATCACCAGCGCAACGAAGAGCATCAGCATGATGCAGCTGTACGGAATGATCCGGTCGGCCGTCAGCCATTGAGCACAGCGTATTGCGCGATCGCGCGTTCCACGATTGGCTGTGTACATGATGCCCCGTCTGTCGTGTGACCGCGTGGTCTGTCGCGGCCGTTTGATGTTGTCGTGCCCCTGCGGATCGATCGCTCTGAAATGGCGTTGTCCGGTGAATTCATTGTTGAAGAAAAAATCGCGGGATGCAAACCGCGCACGGCCGACCGACATTGAATGTGTTCAGCGATCCGGATGAAAACCGCCTTTTCTGGTATGAGAAAACGCTGCCGCCGGAATGCGTGTTTCCGGCTTGAAACATTCCGCGATTTTTACCGGCCGTGCATGCCGCCGGACCCGAGCCGCACGAGCGGCTCGCCGCGTTCGGGAAAATCCCGAGAAAATTTTTTACGCCCTTTGTGCAGCGCGACGACGGGGGTTCATGCCGACTGCGCACGCCGAAACCGCATATATCAAAGTTGAAACATTTCGGCCGGCGGGCGTTTGGCGGGCGGCCGGCCGGGGTGCCCAAACCCTTGGTGCGCCTCGATTCCGCCCGGGATGGTCCGCTCTTTGCGTAAGCGTTGGCACGGCAGTCGACGATGTGACGACCGGACGGTTCAGGCGGAAAGCAGCGGAACCGGCTCGCGAATCACCTGCGGAAAAGACAGGCCGGAGCGCGTCGGGGAACACGCCGCTCCAGTTCGGTCACCTGCGGGAACCGTCGTCGAGCGACCCGAGAGACCCGGTTGCTTCAGGGCAATAAGAAATCGGCATGGCAGTACATGGGGAATAAAAATGAAAGACCACAGCGCATCGCGGTTCGCAAGCCGCGTTAAAGACACATTGCAGCTTTGCCGGGAGTTCATCTCTCGTTCAATCGAATTCCATGCATCGAACGGCCGTCGTGCCGTTCCGCTCGCTCGACCTGCGCGGTTCATCCGGCCGGTCGAACCGTACACGCGTCTCTCGTGCTCCGTCTCGCCGATACCCGTTCGCACGGACAGGGGCGGTCCGCCCCGTTTCCGCGACTGATCGTCGGCTTCCGATTTCCAGAGTAGTGCCGGTGGTGCCAGCCCCCGACGTCCTGACCGACGAAGGGTATTTCATAGAAGTCCGAAAGGAGAGTGCTCATGTCGAGAATCATCGAAAAGATCGCCTGGTTCGCCGACGATCAGGACGGTGTGACGGCCATTGAATACGGCCTGATCGCCGCACTGATCGCGATCGGCATCGTCGCCGCGCTGACGACGGTCGGTACGGATCTGAAAACCGTCTTCAACACGGTTGCCGACGATCTGGATTCGATCGTGGCAGCCATTTGACGATCGGTACGGCGAACGGCTCTTCCGAATTGTTCGCCGGCACCACACGGCATCAACAACATGCCTCGACGTATCGATGCCGGATCATTCGATCCTGCCGGCACGCGAGGGCCTTGAAAGTGACTACGCAAGGAGATCATCATGTCCAAGCTCATTCAACACGTCAGCCGTTTCGTCCGCGACGAAGACGGCGTGACGGCCATCGAATACGGCTTGATCGCCGCCCTGATCGCCATCGGCATCATCGGCGCGCTGACGACGGTCGGCAAGGACCTCAAGACCGTGTTCGCCACGATCGCCGACGACCTCGATTCGGCCGTCGCAGCCATCTGATGGAGCGTGCCGCGGACGGCTCGGCTGGTGCAGCGTTCGAGCCGTCCCCGGCGATCCGATCAACCGGAAACGGAGGCCGTCATGCAAGCCATCACGCGTGTCGCACGGCGCTGGATCGCCGACGAACGAGGTGTGACGTCGATCGAATATGCATTGCTCGCGTCGATGTTCGCGATCGCGGTACTGGGCAGCGTCGTCACGCTGAAGGACTCGCTCGGCGACACGTACGAGATGATCGCCGCGGCCGTGACGACCGCCGTGACCACCGCCGTGATCACGGCGTTGTCCATGGCTTCCTGATCCACCGATTCGATCCGCGAGGTTCGCCATGCTTCCCGTTGCGCCGCCTTACCCGGTTCCGTTGTGCGTGACGCTGCTCGCGGTCGCCGCGGCCAGCACCGACATCGCGACCCGTCGCATTCCGAACCGTCTCGTCCTGCTCGGCCTGGCCGGCGCGCTGGTTGCCCAGTGCCTGTTGCACGGCGTGCCGGCGGGCGTGCTCGGGTGGCTCGGCGGGGCCGCGACCGGCTTCGGCCTGCTGCTGCCGTTCTACCTGTTGCGCGGGATGGCGGCGGGCGACGTGAAGCTGATGCTCGCGATCGGCGCATGGGTCGGTGCGGAAATGACGTTTTACATCGTGCTGGCCACTTTTCTGGCCGGCGGAGTCGGCGCCATCGCCTACGCGCTGCTGCGCGGGCGGATGCGCCAGATGTGGGCGAACGTGCGCACGCTGATCGTGCGGCGCTCGCAAGCGGCGCGCGCCGAGGCCGACGACGGCCCTGTCGAGATCGCATCGGTCGGCACGCTGCCGTACGGCGTCGCGATCGCGGCCGGCACGCTGGGCATGCTGTTCGCGTCGTGCGCATAGCGCGGCGGGTCCGCAACGAGGACGCAACGATCATGAACACGAACCACACCGAACCGAGACGCGACGCGCAGGTGGCACGCCTGCCCGATCCGCCGCCGTCGCGGGAGGTCCATACGAAGCTGGGCGCGCAACTGCCGTCGGCGCCGCGCTCGCTCGCCGAAACGGGGCTCGGCATGGCGTTCGTCGCCGGCCTCGTGCTGAAGTCGACGCTGGTGCTCGGCCGCCCGTCATACGGCGACCTGGTCGAGCGGCACTGCCTGCCGCTCGCGGTGCTCGACGAGGTCTTCGCGTTCCTGGTGCGCGAGCATCTCGTCGAGCTGACCCATCGCGGCGCGACCGATCTCGACGTGACGTTCCGCCTGACCGACGCGGGCCGCGTGCTCGCGCTCGAGGAGCGGGAACGCAGCAGCTACAGCGGGCCCGCGCCGGTGACGCTCGATGCGTATCTCGCGAGCGTGGCCGCGCATTCGGTGCGCAAGCTGCACATTGGCCAGAGCGACGTGTGGGCGGCGTTCGAAGGCGTCGTGATCGACACGGCGGTGCTCGATGCCGCGGCCGCCGCGCTGAACGCGGGCCGGCCGCTGCTGATCTACGGCCCGGCCGGCAGCGGCAAGACCTTTCTCGCCGAGCGGCTCGGCGCGCTGATGCACGGCCGCGTGCCGGTGCCGTACGCGATCTGCGCGGCCGGCGAAGTGATCCAGGTCTACGACCCGCTCGTGCATGTCGACGCGGAAGTCGCGGGCGGCGGCCAGTCGGTCGATCGCCGCTGGCGCCTGTGCCAGCGGCCGGTCGTGATGTCGGGCGGCGAGCTGACGCTCGACGAGCTCGACCTGCGTCGAGACGAAGCGGCCGGCTTCTACCAGGCGCCGCCGCACATGAAGGCGAACATGGGCATGTACGTCGTCGACGATCTTGGCCGGCAGCGCGTCGAGCCGCGCGACCTGCTCAACCGCTGGCTGCGTCCGCTCGATCGCGGCGTCGATTTCATGACGCTCGAATCCGGCAACCGCTTCGTGCTGCCGTTCGACGTATGGCCGGTGTTCTCGAGCAACCTGGCGCCGGAGCAGTTCTGCGACGACGCATTCATGCGCCGCCTCGGCTCGAAGCTGCACGTCGGCGCGATGTCGATCGACGACTACCGCGCGGTGTACGACGCGGCCTGCGCGTCGCTCGGGCTCGTCTCGGCGAGCGATGCCTTCGACTTCCTGCTGCATCGGCTGCATCTGCCGACCGGCAAGGCGTTTCTCGCGTGCTTTCCGGCGGACCTGTTGCGCCTCGTGGCCGCCGGCGCGCGTTACCGCGGCGATCCGCCCGAGGTGACGCACGACGCGCTGTACGACGCGTGGGCGAGTTACTTCGGCGCGGCGCCCGAACGGGACGGCAGCCATCCGCCGCCCGTCGAGCGCGGAGGCCGCACGTTCATCACCGGTTGAGCCGTTTCTTTCACGATTCGTCGAGGAGCATTGCCATGAAAAACAGTCGCGCGCTCATGATGCTGGTCGTCGCGATGATCGCGGGTCTCGCCGCGGTCGTGTTCGCGTCCCGCTGGCTGGTACAGACGTCCACGAGCTCGGTCACGCCGGTCGCGGTGGCTTCCACCGACCTGAACCTGGGCGAACCGCTCGGGCCGAACCAGATCCACATGGTCAGCTGGCCGGCCGGCAGCGTGCCGACCGGCGCATTCACCGATACGAAGGCGCTCGAGGGGCGCGTCGTGCGCACCAGCCTCGCGCGCGGCGAGCCGGTGATCGAGTCGAAGCTCGCGCCGGTCGGCACGAAGGGCGGGTTGTCCGCGGTAATCGCCGACGGCAGCCGCGCGATCACGGTCCGCGTGAACGACGTGGTCGGCGTCGCGGGCTTCGCGCTGCCGGGCAACTACGTCGACGTGATCGTCAACACGCAGGAACAACAGGGCAAGACCGACGGGCAGAGCATCTCGAAGATCGTGCTCGAGCACATCCTCGTGCTCGCGGTCGCGCAGCAGGTCAGCCGCGACGACACGGCGCCGAAGGTGGTCAACGCGGTGACGCTGGAAGTCACGCCCGAGCAGGCCGAACGGCTCGACCTCGCGCGCAGCGTCGGCACGCTGTCGCTCGTGCTGCGCAACCAGGTCGACCAGAAGACGCTGAACACCGGCGGCGCGACCAAGCTGACGCTGCTCGGCAAGGAGCCTGCACCCGAAGCGCCGTCGGCGCCCGTCCGCGCGCGGCCGGTCCGAGTGCACGTCGCGTCGCATGCGGCGCCGGAAGCCCGGCGCGATTGCGTCGGCGTGCTGACGGGCGTGAAGGGCAGCGTCGAATGTTTCTGAAGCAGAGCGAATCAGCCACACCAACAAGCCGGCCGCCGGCAACGCGCGGCGGCCCTGGAAGTCGATAACCGGCACGGCGCCGGTCTCTCGGGGGATCAGACGAAATGAAGATCAAACCGCAACGCACAGGTACCGGCCCGCTACGCACACGCGTCGCACGGGGCACGATGATGGCCGCGATCCTCTGTTCGGGATGGCTGACCGTGTATGGCGCACTCGCGCAGGAAGGCATCGAGTCGGCGGTGCTGACGAAGGGCGGCGCCGGCGCGCCGGCCGCGGTCGGCAAGGGGCCGATGCAGATGACGATCAGCATGGCGCCGGTGCCGGCCGCCGCGCCCGCCGCCTCGGCGGGGCCGCTGCGCGGGCCGAACTGCGTCGGCGCCGTGCGCGAATCGACCAGCGTCGCCGTGCCGCTCGGCAAGTCGCTGCTGGTGCCGATGCCGGAGCCGGTGCGCAACCGGACGATCGGCAATCCGGCCGTCGCGCAGGCGACGATGGTGTCGCCGCAGACGCTCTACATCCTCGGGCTCGCGGTCGGTACGACCAACATGATCGTGCAGGGCAGGAGCGGCGCGTGCCGCGTGATCGACGTCGCGGTCGGCGCGGACGCCGGCGGCCTGCAGGCGTCGCTGCTGCAGCTGATGCCGAACGAGCGCGACATTCATGTGTCGACCGCGGCCGGCACGATCGTGCTCGCCGGCACGGTGTCGAGCTCGCAGGCCGCGCAGCAGGCCGTGCAGATCGCCCACGCGTACGGCGACAGCGCGGGCGACGCGGCGGCCGGCGGCAAGCAGGGCGGCGGCGTGCTCAACATGCTGAACGTCACGTCGCCGCAGCAGGTGATGCTCGAGGTGAAGGTGGCCGAGGTGTCGAAGACGCTGATCAACCAGATGGGCAGCGCGTTCAACATCCAGGGCGGGTTCGGTTCGTGGAGCGGCGCGCTGGTCAGCAACCTGCTCGCGGGCGTCGCGAGCGGCGCGGTGTTCAACAAGGCGAACAACAAGCCGTTCAGCATCGCGGCCGACGCGCAGAACACCGACAACCTCGTCAAGATCCTCGCGGAGCCGAATCTCGTGACGATCAGCGGCCAGGAGGCGACGTTCCTCGCGGGCGGCAAGATCTTCATCCCGATCCCGCAGAGCGGCAGCAACGGCGTCTCGTCGATCACGCTGCAGGAAGAGGAGTTCGGCGTCGCGCTGAAGTTCACGCCGACGGTGCTGGCCAACGGCCGGATCAGCCTGAAGGTCGCGCCGGAAGTGTCGGAACTGTCGCAGACGGGCGTCACGCTGAGCGCGTCCAACATCGGCGGCACGTCGATCCTGCCGCTGATCACGACCCGGCGCGCGTCGACGACGGTGCAGATGAGCGACGGCGAATCGTTCGCGATCGGCGGGTTGATCAAGGACAACGCGAGCGGTGCGCTGAAGGCGATTCCGGGCGTCGGCGAAGTGCCGGTGCTCGGCGCGCTGTTCCGCAGCACGTCGTTCCAGCAGGATCGTACCGAGCTGATCTTCCTGATCACGCCGCACCTGGTGAAGCCGCTGCAGACCGCGGACGTCGCGTTGCCGACCGACAGCTTCTCGAAGCCGAACGAAGCCGACGTCTTCGCGACCGGCAACATGGAAGGTCGCGGCGGCGTGCGCAAGGCAGGCGCCCAGCCCATGCACCCCGCAAACGGCGCGGCCGCCGCCCCGCAGACGCCGGCCCAGGCGCCCGCGCCCGCGCCGGCACCGCAATCGGAAGCACCGGTCGCACCGGCCGCGCTGCCCGCACCGCGCGCGCCGCAAGACGCCGACGTGCAGCCGCCGGTACCGGCCGAGCCGCCGAAGGCGCCGGCGCCGGTCGCGGCCGCCGCGCCGCAGTCGGACCCGGCCACCGCGGCGCGTGTCGCGCGCATCGAAGCCGCCGCCGCGCGCCTCGCGGCGGCGGGCCCCGAACCGTCGGCCCAGCCGGCGGCGCGACCGAAGCACCGGATCGCGGCGGCGCCGAAGGCGCAGATCGCGCGCGCCGCCGCGGAACCCCAGTCCACCGATCGTTGAAGCCATCCAAGGGGAAGCTCATGAAATCCGCCTACCTCGTATGCGTGCGCCGTGCGGCGCTCGCCATCCCGCTCGCGTTCGCGCTTGCCGGCTGCATGTCGTCGACCCCGGTGTGGGACAGCCGCTTCGGCGACTCGGTCCGCACCGTGATGCAGGCCCAGATCATCGATCCGCATGCCGGCGAACATCCGGCGTCGGCGCCGGGGGTCGACGGCCGCGCCGCCGCGGCCGCGCTCGACAACTACGACAAGTCGTTCAAGCAGACCCAGCCGCCCGCCAATGCGTTCGTGATCGGCATCGGCAAGTCCACCCAGTAACGACGGCACGCTCAGGGAGAACGCCATGAACAGCGCAGCCCGCTATCCGAAAGTCACGCGTCGCAGCCTGCACCGCCAGCGCGGTGCCGTCGCGATCATCGTCGGCCTTTCGCTGGCGGTGATGATCGGATTCGTCGGGCTCGCGCTGGATCTCGGCAAGCTGTACGTCACGCGCAGCGAACTGCAGAACAGCGCCGATGCATGCGCGCTGTCCGCCGCGCGCGACCTGACTTCGGCGATCAGCCTGTCGGTGGCCGAAGCCGACGGCATCGCGGCCGGCCACCTGAATTTCGTGTTTTTCCAGAAGAAGTCGGTGCAGATGTCGACGAACGCGAACGTCACGTTCAGCGATTCGCTGAGCAACCCGTTCCTGGCGAAGAACGCGGTCACGACGCCGGCGAACATCAAGTATGTACAGTGCACCGCGACGCTCAGCAACATCGCGCACTGGTTCATCGAAGTGCTGAACGTGCTGCCCGGCACGAAGCTCGCGAATGCGGCGGAAGTGTCGGCGAGCGCGATCGCGACCGTCGGCGGCGGGCAGACGACCTGCGCGATTCCCGTGTTCGTGTGCCGTGGTCCGTCCGATCCGGCCTACAAGGTCGGCGACTGGATCTCGTCGCCGTCCGGGTCGTCGTCGAGCTACGGGCCCGGCAATTTCGGCTGGGCGGCGCTCGACGGGTCGACGAACGAGACGACGCTCGCGAGCGAGCTGTCGGGCAATACCTGCAACATCACGAGCCCGCCGGACCTGAGCACCACGGGCCTGAAGTCGGCGTCGCAGCGTGCGTGGAACACGCGCTTCGGCATCTATACGAACGGCGCGAACGGCTCGAGCGGCCAGCCGGATTTCACCGGCTACGCGTATGTCGGGCCGAACTACGGGCCGCCGGGAACGCCAGGCATCAAGGGTGACGCGTACACGCAGTTCGTGGCCGACCGCGCGAGCTTCAAGTCTTACCAGGGCGACGGTGCACCGCCGTCCGGCAGCGGCATCGCCACCAACGGCACGGCGACCGCGAGCAACTACACGACGTACGGCAGCGACCGGCGCCTCGCGCTCGCGCCGGAAGGCGACTGTTCGACGCTGAAGGGCAGCAGCGGCAAGGTCCACGTCACGCAATGGGATTGCGTGCTGATGCTCGATCCGCTCCCGTTCAGCGCCGGCAGCGGCCCGGTCGTCGCGCACCTCGAATACCTCGGCTCGTCGGTCTCCGGCAACAACCCGTGCGCGACGCACGGCTTGCCGGGCAGCGGCAGCGCGTCGGGCACCCAGGTGCCGATGCTCGTTCAATAGCGGAGAGACGATCATGAAGAAGCCGCCGATTCGTCGTTCGCGCACCCGTGGCGCCGTCGCCGTCGAGTTCGCGCTCGTGCTGATGCCGATGATCATGCTGGCGACCGGCGTGGCCGAGTTCGGCCGGGCGATCTACCAGTACGAGACGCTGACCAAGGCGACCCGCGACGCGGCGCGCTACCTGTCGGTCTGGTTGCCGACCGACAGCGCGTATCCGGTGTCGCAGGCGCAGTGTCTGGTCGTGTACGGCAGCACGACGTGCGGCACGTCGGGCACCGAGCTGGTGCCGGGGCTCACGACGTCGATGGTCACGATCTGCGACGCGCAGCGCACGACCGGCTGCAGCGATGCGTCCGACCCGTCGCAGTTCTCGAACCTGCCGACCTACGACTCGGACAACAACGCGGCAAGCGGGACGGCCACCGGCGCGATCAATGTCGTCGAAGTGAAGATCAGCGGCTACAAGTACCAGCCGATTCCCGCGTACCCGGCGCTGCCGTCGATCACCTTCGGCAACATCGTCACCGTGATGAGGCAAGTGTCATGAACGCGCGTCACTTTCCGCGGTCGAGCCGGCGCGCGCAGCGCGGCGCGGCGATCGTCGAATTCGCCCTCATCGCGATGGTGCTGATCATGCTGCTGATCGGCATCTTCGAATTCGGCCGCGTGCTGTTCTACTGGAACACCGCGAGCGAAGCCGTGCGGCTCGGTGCCCGCACGGCGGTGGTCTGCGACGTGAACGCCGCGGGTGTCGTGAAGCGCGTGCGATCGCTGCTGCCGCTGCTGTCGAACGCGAACGTGTCGGTCAGCTACACGCCTTCGAGCTGCGACATCAACACGTGCTCGTTCGTGACGGTGAGCGTCACGAACGTCACCGTCAAGACCATGATCCCGTTCGTGAACGTCACGGTCACGATGCCGCCGTTCACGACGACGCTCCCGCGCGAAAGCCTGAGTTCCGCGACCGGCGGCTCCGCCTGCAACTGATCGAACACACGAGGCACACGACATGATCAACATCCTCGTAGCTTCCGACGATACCGCGCGGCTCACGCAGATCGCGCGTCTCGTGGCCGACTGCGGACGCTATCGCACGACGCGCGCCACCGGCCGTGCGTCGCAGATCGAGCATCGCACCGACGGGCTCGACGCGTTCGACATCCTGCTGGTCGACGGCACGTCGCTCGATCCGTCCGAGCTGTCGGCGATCGAGCGCATCTGCCGCGCGCACGCGAGCCTGACCTGCATCCTCGTGACGCCCGATGCGTCGCCGCACGTGCTGCTCGACGCGATGCGCGCGGGCGCGCGCGACGTGCTGCAGTGGCCGCTCGATCCGCAGGCGCTCGGCCGCGCGCTCGAACGGGCGGCCGCGCAAAGCACGCGGCGCGATAGCGACGACACGCGGATCGTGTCGTTCATGTCCTGCAAGGGCGGGGCCGGCACGAGCTTCGCGGCCGGCAACGTCGCGTTCGAGATCGCCGAGGGCTTCAAGCGCCGCGTGCTGCTGATCGACGTGAACCAGCAGTTCGCCGACGCGGCATTCCTCGTCAGCGACGAAGCCCCGCCGTCGACGCTGCCGCAGCTGTGCGCGCAGATCGAGCGGCTCGACGGCGCGTTCCTCGATGCGAGCGTCGCGCACGTGACGGAAAACTTCCACGTGCTGGCAGGCGCCGGCGACCCGGTCAAGGCCGCCGAGATGCGCGAGGACGCGCTCGAATGGATTCTCGGCGTCGCCGTGCCGCGCTACGACTTCGTGATCTTCGACGTGGGCGTCGGCATCAACCCGCTGTCGATGGTCGCGCTCGATCGCAGCGACCAGATCCAGATCGTGCTGCAGCCCGCGATGCCGCACGTGCGCGCCGGCCGCCGGCTGCTGGAAATCCTCGTGTCGCTCGGCTACTCGACCGACCAGTTGCGGCTGATCGTGAACCGCGCGACGCGCGCGAGCGAGCGGACCCGCACCGCGCTCGAGGAAGTGCTCGGCCTGCACGCGGCCTGCACGATTCCCGACGACGCCGACACCGTGCTCGAAGCGATCAACCAGGGCCACCCGGTGTCGCGGCTCGCGCGCGGCTCGGCGGTCGCGCGTGCGTTGCAGGGGTGCGCGAAGCAACTCGTCGACGGCGAAGTGCGCGCGGGACGCAGCGCGCCGCACAGCGAACCGTTGATGTCCCGGCTGTTCGGTCGCAAGGCCACGCCGAAGCTCAAGTCGATGTAATTCTCTCGGGGAACCATCATGTCATTGCGCGAACAGATGTCCTTGCACCGGGCCCAGCCGCTGGCGGCGGGCAACGAACCGGCCGGCCCGGCGCATTCGTCGGTGCGCGACGCATACCAGAAGCTGCGCCGCGACATTCACCTGGCCGTGCTCGAGCGCGTGGAGCTCGAGCGCCTGTCGCGGCTGCATCAGGATCAGATCCGCATGGAAATCGGCGCGCTGATCGCGCGCATCCTCGACGAGGAGCGGCTGCCGGCGAACGACATCGAGCGGCGCCAGCTCGCGATCGACGTGTACGACGAGATGTTCGGCTTCGGCCCGCTCGAAGCGCTGCTGCGCGACCCCGGCATTTCCGACATCCTCGTGAACACGTACCGGCAGGTCTACGTCGAGCGCTGCGGCCAGCTCGAGCTGACCGACGTGACGTTCTACGACGACGCGCACCTGATGAAGGTGATCGAGAAGATCGTGTCGCGCGTCGGGCGCCGCATCGACGAATCGAGCCCGATGGTCGACGCGCGGCTGCCGGACGGCTCGCGCGTGAACGCGATCATCCCGCCGTCGGCGATCGACGGGCCGCTGATGTCGATCCGGCGCTTCGCGGTCAACCCGCTGAAAATGGACGACCTGGTGCGCTTCCACAGCCTGACGCCGCCGATGGCCGAGCTGCTCGACGCGCTGTCGCGCGCGAAGGTGAACGTGCTGGTGTCGGGCGGCACGGGCAGCGGCAAGACGACGCTGCTCAACATCCTGTCCGGCTTCATTCCGCGCAACGAGCGGATCGTGACGATCGAGGACGCCGCCGAGCTGCAACTGCAGCAGCCGCACGTGCTGCGGCTCGAAACGCGCCCGCCGAACATCGAAGGCAAGGGCGAGATCACGCAGCGTACGCTGGTGCGCAACGCGCTGCGGATGCGCCCCGACCGCATCATCCTCGGCGAAGTGCGCGGCGCCGAAGCGCTCGACATGCTCAACGCGATGAACACCGGCCACGAAGGCTCGCTCGCGACGATCCACGCGAACACGCCGCGCGACGCGCTGACGCGCCTCGAGAACATGGTCAGCGTCGCCGGCCTGACGCTGCCGCCGAAGACGATGCGCCAGCAGATCGCGTCGGCGATCTCGGTGGTCGTGCAGGCGGCGCGCCTCACGGACGGCAAGCGCAAGATCGTCAGCATCCAGGAGCTCACCGGGATGGAGGGCGACATCATCAACATGCAGGAGATCTTCACGTTCAAGCGCACGGGCGTGGATCGCGACGGCGCGGTGCGCGGCCACTTCTGCGCGACCGGCGTGCGGCCGAAGTTCGTCGAGCGGCTGCAGGCGTTCGGCATCAACCTGCCGGATTCGCTGTACGACCCGTCGCTGCGTTACGAGACGGACTGACGCCAGGGCGCCGTGTGCTGCCGGGGAGGCCTCATGAATGCGATCTTTTACGGTTTCGTGATTCTCACCTTCGTCGCGGTCGTGCTGTCGATCGAAGGTATCTACCAATGGTGGAACGCGCGGCACGGCGCCGCCGCGCGCCGGATCGAATCGCGCATTCGCGCGATGTCGGCCGGCGGCAACGTGCAGCAGGAGCGATTGTCGATCCTGAAGAAGCGCATGCTCGACGAGTCGAAACCGTTCGACCGGCTGCTGCTGCGCGTGCCGCGCGTGCATGCGCTCGACCTCGTGATCCAGCAGTCGGGCCTCGACTGGACGCTGCCGAAGCTGATCACGCTCGGCGCGACGTTCGCGGCGCTCACGTGGTGCGCGGCAAGTTTCGCCAGCTTGCCGCAACTCGCCGCGGTGCCGCTCGCGTTGTTCGCCGGCTGGATGCCGATGCTGTACGTGCTGCGCTGCCGCGCGCGGCGCATGCGCAAGCTGGAGCGGCAATTGCCGGACATCTGCGACATGATCGCGCGCGCGCTGCGCTCCGGGCATTCGTTCACGAGCACGCTCGGGATGGTCGGCGACGAGTTTTCCGAGCCGATGGGCGGCGAATTCCGCGTGACGTTCGACGAGGTCAACTACGGCGTGTCGCTGCACGACGCGCTGATGAACCTCGCGACGCGCGTGCCGGTGCAGGATCTGCGCTACTTCGTGATCGCGGTGCTGATCCAGCGCGAGACGGGCGGCAACCTGGCCGAACTGCTCGAGAGCATCGCGGGGCTGATCCGCGAGCGCTTCAAGCTGTTCGACAAGGTGCGCGTGCTGTCGGCGGAAGGGCGGATGTCGGCGTGGATCCTCGGGCTGTTGCCGTTCGGCACTGCCGCGGTGATGGCGCTGCTGAACCGCGAATTCCTGTCGGTGCTCTGGGAGGATCCGGCCGGGATCCGGATGGTCGGCACGATGCTGGTGTCGATGCTGTTCGGTCTTCTCTGGATCCGCCGTATCGTCCGCATCCGCGTCTGACGCGAGCCGAATAACGAACCGTTGCGAGGCTGTCATGCAAAACCTGAGCGTGGTCCAGGCCGTGATGCTGGGCGGCTTGTTCATCTTCGTGGCCGGCGGCGTGCTCGTCGCGATGCTGCTGTTCGCGCCGCGCAGCATCCAGCGCCGGATCCAGCAGGCCGGCGGGGCCGGGGCGGGCACCGTCGCCGGCCCGGGCGACGGCGGCGACACGGCGTCGCGCTGGGTCGCGAAGCTGGTCGAGCTGTCCACCCCGATCTCGAAGCTGTCGGTGCCGAAGGAGGGCTGGGAGAATTCGCCGCTGCGCATCCGGCTGATGAATGCCGGCTGGCGCAACCAGAGCGCGGCCGCGCTGTATTTCACCGCGAAGACGATGCTCGCGCTCGGCCTGCCGTGCGCGGCGCTGCTGTCGCTGATCACCACGTCGCTCGGCGACGAGCGCGCGGTGCTGTCGCTGATCCTCGTGGCGCTCGCCGGCATCGGCTACTACATCCCGAACGTCGTGATGTCGCAGCGGATCAAGGTGCGCCAGCGCAAGATCTTCGAGGATTTCCCGGATGCGCTCGACCTGCTGACGGTATGCGTCGAAGCGGGGCTCGGGCTCGATGCGGCGTTGATGAAGGTGAGCGAGGAGCTGCGGTTTCGCAGCGAGGTGGTCGCGAGCGAACTCGACCTGCTGCTGCTCGAGATGCGCTCCGGCTTCACGAAGGAGGCGGCGCTGCGCAACCTCGCGCTGCGCACCGGCGTGGAGGACATCGAATCGTTCTGCGCGATGCTGATCCAGGCCGACCGGTTCGGGACGAGCATCGGCGAATCGCTGCGCGTGCTGTCGGACATGTTGCGCACGCGGCGCCGGATGCGCGCGGAGGAACGCGCGGCGAAGATCGCGCTGAAGCTGCTGTTTCCGCTGATCTTCTGCATCTTTCCCGCGCTGATGATGGTGCTGCTCGGCCCGGCGATGATTCACGTCTATCGCGTGCTGTTGCCGACCTTCGTCGGCATCGCGCAGTGAGCGGTGCGCGGGTGCGGCTTCGGGCGCATCGATCAACGCTATACGTGCCGGTTTCAACGCGATTCGGCGGCCGGCACGGCAACAGGCTTCATGGAGGCTCCCTCCCCAGGCGGCGCCGCGAGACAGGTCGACCATAGCGGCGTCAACGCATCCTGGACCCATGGTCGGCCATGGAACAAGCCGTAGTCCACCGCCTTCACGGCTGCCCCCTACTGCTAACGACTTGAAGCGGCGGCGCCCGGCACGGTGTACCGGGCGCGGACGCTTGCCGGGCGTCTAGGTCACCGTTCCCTTCTTCAGCTCCTCGATACACGGAATTCCGGCGCGCCGTTTCGGCCGCAGGAATTTCGGCACCGACGGCGCCTGGCCGACGCCCGCATGGCTTTGATCGGCCTTCGGCTTCACCGCGGCCCGCTTGACCTTGTGCGGAATCCGGCAGCCGCCGGCCGGCAGGTCGCCGTACGGTTCCTCGTCGGCGGCCGCCGCGGGGGCCGCCGGCACCGCGGGGGCGGTCGATGCGACCAGCATCGGCGCGAACGGCAACGCACGCATCCGCTCGCCGGTCAGCACGAACGCACCGTTGGCCACGGCCGGCGCGATCGGCGGCACGCCGGCGTCGCTCAACCCGGTCGGCTGGGCGTCCGACGGAACGAAGAACACATCCACCGGCGGCGCTTCCTGCATGCGGATGGGCGAATAGTCGGCGAAACCGGCGTTGCGGACCGCGCCATGGTCGACGTCGATCGCGAAGCCCGGCTTCGTCATCCCGAGGCCGAACAGCGCACCGCCCTGGATCTGCGCTTCCGCGCCGGTCGGGTTGACGATGCGGCCCGCATACACGCCGGCCGTCACGCGGTGCACACGCGGCTGCTGCGCTTCGATCGACACGTCCGTCACGTACGCGACGACCGAGCCGGCCGTTTCGTGCATCGCGACGCCCCATGCATGACCGGCCGGCAGCGTGCGCGTGCCGTAGCCGGACTTGTCGACGGCCAGCGCGAGCGCCTGCCGATGGGGCGCGTGCTCGGGGCCGGTCAGCCGCGCCATCCGATAGGCGACCGGGTCCTGGCGCGCCGCGTGCGCGAGCTCGTCGACCAGCGTTTCCATCACGAACGCCGTATGCGTGTTGCCGCCCGAGCGCCACGTCTGGACCGGCACGTCGACGTCGGTCTGATGAACCGATACCTGCATCGGGAAGCCGTACGGGCTGTTCGCGACGCCGTCGGTCAGGCTGGGATCGGTGCCGCGTCTGAGCATCGCCGTGCGCTCGAGCGGCGAGCCCTTCAGCACCGACTGGCCGACGACGACGTGCTGCCAGTCCCGCACGGCGCCGCTGCCGTCGACACCGATGTCGACGCGATGCAGCACCATCGGGCGGTAATAGCCACCGCGCAGATCGTCCTCGCGCGTCCAGATCGTCTTGACCGGGCCGAGATGGCCGGCCGCGAGGTACGCGGCGGACACGCGGGCGGCTTCGACCACGTAGTCCGACGTGGGCGTCGAGCGCCGGCCGTAGTCGCCGCCCGTCATCATCGTGAAGATCTGGACTTTCTCCGGCGCGACGCCGAGCGCCTTCGCGACGGCCGCGCGGTCGGTGGTCTGCAGCGACGAGCCGCCCCAGATCTTGATCCCGCACGCGCAGCTCGCCGGCCCGACGTCGACCGTGCAGCTGAGCGGTTCCATCGCCGCGTGCGCGAGATACGGAAATTCGTAATCCTTCTGGATTCGCGTCGCCGCCGGCGGCGCGCTGCCGGCGTCGGCCGTGCGCACCACGGTCCCCGGCGTGCCGGCGAGCTGCTTGTACGCCTGCATCTGTTCGGCGGACGTGACGGTCGAGCCGGCGTCCTTCCACGTGACCTTCAGCGCATCGCGGCCGAGCTTGGCCGGCCAGTAGCCGTTCGCGATCACGGCGACGCCGGTGCCGCCGCGATCGGTCGGGATCTCGACGACCTCGACCACGCCCTTGACGGCCCGGGCCGCCGCCGCGTCGTAGCTCGCGACCTTGCCGCCGAAACGCGGCGGACGCGCGACCACGGCCACCATCGTGTCCGGCAGACGCCAGTCCATCCCGTACTTGAGCGTGCCGTCGAGTACCGCGCGCGAATCGACGCGCGGGGTCGGCTTGCCGATCAGGCGGAACTGGTCGGGCGACTTCAGCGGCACGTGTTGCGGCACCGGCATCGCCATCGCGTCCGGTGCGAGCTCGCCGTAGGTCGCGCGGTAGTTGCCGGACGTCACGACGCCATTCGCCGTGCGGCAGGTGGCCGGATCGACGTTCCAGCGCCGCGCGGCGGCGGCGACCAGCATCGCGCGGGCGGAGGCGCCGAGTTCGCGGTATTGCATGAACGAGTGATTGATCGACGTCGAGCCGGCCGTCATCTGGATGCCCGTCACCGGATCCTTGTACGGCTCGCCGGCCGGCGCGAGCACGGTGCGCACGTTGCGCCAGTCAGCATCGAGTTCGTCGGCCAGCGCCATCGGCAGCGCGGTGCTGACGCCCTGGCCGGACTCGGTGCGGTTGACGGCCACGGTCACGGTGTTGTCCGGCGCGATGATAAGGAATGCTTGCGGCGGCGAAGCCGGCGAGGTCTTGCCCGCCTGCGCCGCGGCGCGCGTCGGCGCGATGCCGAGCGCGAGGCAGCCGCCTGCCGCGATCGTGAGCTTCAGGAAGCCGCGCCGGCCGAGCGTCGGAGAACCTGTTCCGGCGAACGGAGAAGCGTCGGAGTGAGGGGCGTCGGCGCTTGCCGGGCGCCCGAAAGTGCGGATACGCATGGTCACAGTCTCCCGGCAGGCTCAGGCCAGCGTGCTGGCCGCATCGTGAATCGCGGCGCGGATGCGCTGGTAGGTCGCGCAACGGCACAGGTTGCCGGCCATCGCGCGGTCGATGTCGGCGTCGGTCGGCGCCTTGTTGCCGCGCAGCAATCCGGCCGCGCTCATCATCTGGCCGCTCTGGCAGTAGCCGCATTGCGCGACGTCGTGCCGGACCCACGCGTCGAGGACGGCCTTGCCGACCGCATCGTCCGCGAGATGTTCGGACGTCGTGATGCGCGCGCTTCCGACCGCCGACAGCGCCAGCGTGCAGCTTCGGGCCGGCCGGCCGTCGACATGCACGGTGCAGGCGCCGCAGTCGCCGGTGCCGCACCCGAACTTGGTGCCGGTCAGCCCGAGGTTGTCGCGCAGCACCCAGAGCACCGGCGTCGACGGATCGGCATCGACCTCCGCCGCCCGGTTGTTGATGTTCAACGTCACCATCGTGAAGTTCTCCCTTGGACACCTCGTTATCGTCCGCGAACCGGAAAGGCAATGCGGCGGATCTGAACCAATTAAAGCAGATCCGCTAAAAAGTCGGCATCTCGGAATTTGATTTTTTTGCCTTTATTAACAGTTGGCGAGATTTATTTAAAGAGAATCGTTTTCATCTCGGCTGATGAATAAGTTAATGCGAATGAAAGAGTATTGAGTTTTGCCAAAAAAATATCCCGCCGATGGGAAACGTTTGCGAGTTGGACCTATATTTGACTCGCGTTCGCACCTGGAAACATGCGGATTGGACGGCAGGCACTGATGAATCGATAAGCGGGGCAAGGGAGGCCGGGGTATCCGGCGAGACTGGACCGGCGTTTGATTGTCGGGCGGAAGGCCCCGTAAATACAGGGTTTCTACGTAGAGGTGCTGTTGGTCTGGACCGGCAAACGTGCGATGAATCGCGGTCGCCGGAGCAGCGCTTCCGGTTTTGCGAAAACAACCATTTATAAAGAGTGGAAAATTTACCGGGTGAAGAAGGGGGTATAAAAGTAAAATATGCCGATTCAATAATTCTCGTCGATTGATTCCTGTTTGTTTTTAATCCGGCCATCCGCTTCGGACTGGTGGCGGGGCGGTGTTTTTTTCAAAAGAACATCGAATTACGTATTCCGGTATTTGCCTCCGGCATTTTGAATGCGTCGAGGAATGCCCGGTGTCGTCGATTCTCTTATGGGAAGGTGTGATTATGCGTATGCGCATGGGTTCCAACAAAAAGCGCGCGGAAGCACGTCCGAAATTCCTCGTTCCGACCGGCATGCTGGTCGCGCTGGTCGGCGCGGGGGTCATTCCCGCCGACGCACTGGCCGCCTGCACCGGGACGCCCACCGTCACCTGTACCGGCGCCACCAACAACTATTCGAACGGCACGAACGGTCTCGACGTCACGGTCGCGCCGGGCGCGACGGTTTCCGTGGCGCCGCTGTTCGGCGGTACCTCGATGTCGCTGACGGGCAGCGGCGTCACGTTGACCAACTACGGGACGATCGATCCCGCGCTGGGCGCACTGAGCGCGTATGCGAGCGGCGCGGTCGTCGGCAACGTCGCATC
Organism: Burkholderia sp. BCC0506; assembly: GCF_902833145.1. GTDB lineage: Bacteria > Pseudomonadota > Gammaproteobacteria > Burkholderiales > Burkholderiaceae > Burkholderia. Next base: position 369,278 of record NZ_CADFEN010000001.1, read on the forward strand.
CGCGAGCACCGTCAACGTCACGAACGCGAGCACCGGCGTGATGAAGGGTGCGACGAGCCTGCTGCTGGGCAACGGGCCCGCACTGACCGTATACAACGGCACGGGCGGCACGACCAACATCACGAATGCCGGCACGATCGGCTCGACCGGCGTGCTCGGCTCCAGCGCCGGCCCGACCACGCAGGTGGTCACGACGGCGGGCGGCGCCCAGGTCAATTTCGACAACGCGAGCGGCGGCACGATCAACGGCTCCGTGACGCTCGCGCCGAGCGGGCTGGTGGGGACCGGCAACACGTTTACCAACGCCGGCACCGTCACGGGCAGCGTGTCGCTCGGCGCGGCGCTTGGCACGGCGAACACGTTCAACGCGATGACGGGGTCGTCGGTCGGGCTCGGCGTCGATGCGGGCCTCGGTGGCAACAACACGCTCAACCTGCAACTGAACACGGCCGCCGGCGGCGCGACGAACGGCGCCATCGCGATCGATACGTTCGGCAATTTCAACAATCTCGCCGTGCAGGGCGGCACGTGGGACATCACCGGCGCATCAACCGCGACGAACGCGTCGCTGACCGGCGGCACCGCGATCGTCCACGGCGCCGGTGCGCTCGGCACCGGCACGATCGTCGCCGGCGGCGGCACGCTCGAGGCCGGCGCGGCCGGCGTGAACCTGCTCAACAACGTGACGCTGAACGGCGGCCTCACGGTGGACGGCGCGAACGGGCTCGGGTTGTCGGGTGCGATCGGCGGCACCGGTGCGCTCAACGTGAGCGGTACCGGCACGCTGGCGCTGAACGGCGCCAATTCATTCACGGGTGGAACGAATCTGACGGGCGGCGGCGGGCTCCTCGTCGGCACCGCGACGGCGCTCGGCGGCGGCGCGCTGAACGTGACGGGCACGGGCGGCACGCTCGGCACGAGCGTCGGCGGCACGGTGCTCGGCAACGCGGTGAATATCGACACGGGCGTCACGCTGGGCCTGAACGGTTCGGCCAATCTCGGGCTGGGCGGCGTGATCGCCGGCAACGGCGGGCTGGCGCAAACCGGCTCGGGCACCACCACGCTGCTCGGCCTGAACACGTTTACGGGCGGCACGACGCTGAGCGGCGGCGGGCTCGTCGCCGGCACTGGCACGGCGCTCGGAACCGGCGCGCTGCACGTGAGCGGCACGGGCGGCACACTCGCGACGAGCGTCGACGGCACGCTGCTCGGCAATGCGGTGAATCTCGATGCGGGGGCCACGCTCGGCCTGAACGGTGCGGCGGGCCTGAGCCTCGGCGGCACGATCGCGGGTAGCGGTGGCCTCGCGCAAAGCGGCACGGGCACGACGACGCTGCTCGGCGCGAATACGTTCTCGGGCGGCACGGCACTGAGCGGCGGCGGGCTGATCGCCGGCAATGGCGCGGCGCTCGGCACGGGGGCGCTGAACGTGTCCGGCGCGGGCGGTACGCTCGCGACGAACGTCGGCGGCACGGTGCTCGGCAATGCCGTCAACCTGGGCGCGGGCGCCACGCTCGGCCTGAACGGCGCGGCCGACCTGAGCCTCGGCGGGACGATCGGCGGGAGCGGCAGCCTCGCGCAATCCGGTGCCGGCACGACGACGCTGCTCGGCACGAACACGTTCACGGGCGGCACGACGCTCGGCGGCGGCGGGCTCATCGCCGGCAACGGCGCGGCATTGGGCACGGGGGCGCTGAACGTGGTCGGCGCGGGCGGCTCGCTCGCGACGAACGCGAGCGGCACGGTACTCGGCAATGCGGTGAATCTCGGCGCGGGCGCGACCCTCGGGCTGAACGGCGCGGCCGATCTCGGCCTGAGCGGCACGATTGCCGGCGCGGGCGGCCTGGCGCTCGGCGGCACCGGCGCCACGACGCTGACCGGCGCGAACACGTTCACCGGCGGCGCGAGCCTGACGGGCGGCGGCAGCCTGATCGTCGACGGCAGCACGGCGCTCGGCGTGGGCGGCGCGTTGAACGTGAGCGGCCTCGGCGGCTCGCTGAGCGCGGATCTGGCGGCCGGCGCGGCGCTCGCGAACGGCATCAACCTGAACGGCGCATCGTTGACGCTGAACGGCGCGAACGACCTCGGCCTGAGCGGCGCGATCGGCGGCACCGGCGGTCTCGTGCTGAGCGGCACGGGCACGACGACGCTGTCGGGCGCGAACACCTTCGGCGGCGGCACGACGCTGAGCGCCGGCACGCTGCTCGCCGGCAGCAATACGGCGCTGGGCACCGGCGCGCTGAACGTCGCGGGCGCGGGCGGCGCGCTCGGCGCGAGCGTGAGCGGCACGACATTGGGCAACGCGGTCAACCTCGGCACGGGCGCGACGCTCGCGTTGACCGGCGCGAACGATCTCGGCCTGAGCGGCACGATCGCCGGTAACGGCGGTCTCGCGCAAATCGGCTCGGGCATCACGACGCTCACCGGCGCGAACACGTTCTCGGGCGGCACGACGCTGAGCGGCGGCGGCCTCCTCGCCGGCAACGGCAGCGCACTCGGCACCGGCGCGCTGAACGTGACGGGCGCGGGCGGCTCGCTCGGTACGACCGTCGGCGGCACGGTGCTCGGCAACGCGATCCAGCTCGGCGCGGGTGCGGCACTGACGGTTGGCGGTGCCAACGATCTCGGGCTGAGCGGGATCATTTCCGGTAGCGGTGGCCTGTCCGTGAACGGGCCGGGCACGACGACGCTCACCGCGGCCGAGACGTTTACCGGCGGCACCACGATCGGCGGCGGCACGCTGGCGATCGGTGCGGGCGGCAGCCTCGCCGCGTCGAGCCCCGTCAACCTGACGGGCGCGGGCGCGCAATTCAGCATCGCCGGCGCGACCACGCCGCAGTCGATCGGCACGCTGTCGGGCGTCGCGGGTTCGGCGATCGACCTCGGCGCGAACAACCTGACGCTGGCCGGCAGCGGCAGCGGCGTGTTCGCCGGCAACATCGGCGGGGCGGGCGGGCTGACGCTGTCCGGCACCGGCTCGCAGGCGCTGACCGGCAACAACACGTATGCGGGCGGCACGGCGCTGACGGGCGGCAGCCTGCTCGTCGGCAGCGGCGCGGCGCTCGGCGTCGGCGCGCTCGACGTCAACGGCTCGGCTTCGCTCGGCGCGAGCGTGCCGGGCGTGACGATCGGCAACGCGGTCAATCTCGGTACCGGCGTCACGCTGGGGCTGAACGGTGCGAACGATCTCGGCCTGAGCGGCACGATCGCCGGCACCGGCAGCCTCGCGCAAACCGGTACCGGCACGACGACGCTCAGCGGCACGAACACGTACACGGGCGGCACGACGTTGAGCGCAGGCGGGCTCATTGCCGACAACGGCAGCGCGCTCGGCACCGGTGCGCTGAACGTGAGCGGCGCGGGCGGCACGCTCGCGACGAACGTCGCCGGCACCGTGCTCGGCAATGCGGTGAACCTCGGCGCCGGCGCGACGCTGGGGCTGAACGGCGCGGCCGACCTGAGCCTCGGCGGCGTGCTGTCGGGCGCGGGCGGTCTTGCGCAAACCGGCACCGGCACGACGACGCTGCTCGGTGCGAACACGTTCACGGGCGGCACGACGCTGAGCGGCGGCGGCCTCATCGCGGGCAACGGCAGCGCACTCGGCACCGGCGCGCTGAACGTGACGGGCACCGGCGGCTCGCTCGGCACGAGCGTCGGCGGCACCGTGCTCGGCAATGCGGTGAACCTGGGCACGGGCGCGACGCTGACGGTTGGCGGTGCGAACGATCTCGGCTTGGGCGGCGCGATATCGGGCGGCGGCAATTTGTCGGTGAGCGGCCCGTCGACGACGACGCTGACCGGCGCGAGCTCGTACACGGGCGGCACGACGATCGGCACCGGCAGCACGCTCGCGGTCGGCGCGGGCGGCAGCCTGTCGGGCGGCAGTTTGTTCGACCTGGCCGGCGCGGGCGCGACGCTCGACCTGAGCGCGGCCACGTCGCCGCAGACGACCGGCGGGCTCGTCGGCGCGGCCGGCTCGGCGGTGAATCTCGGCGGCACCAACCTGACGCTCGGCGGTTCCGCTAACGGCACCTTCGGCGGCACGATCGGCGGGGCGGGCGGGCTGACGCTGTCCGGCACCGGGATCGAGACGCTGACCGGCGCGAACACGTACACGGGCGGCACGACGATCAACAGCGGCACGCTGGCGATCGGCGCGGGCGGCAGCCTGTCGGCGGGCGGCGCCGTGAATCTGGGTGGGGCCGGCGCAACGTTCGACCTGAGCGGTGCCACGACGCCGCAGACGGCCGGCGCGCTGTCGGGCGTGGCCGGTTCGACGGTGAACCTGGGCGGCAACAACCTGACGTTGGGCGGCACGGGCAGCGGCACGTATGACGGCACGATCGGCGGCGCGGGCGGCAGCCTGACGCTGGGCGGCACGGGCACCGAAACGCTGAACGGCACGAACACGTACACGGGCGGCACGAACCTGACCGGCGGCGGCACGCTGATCGCGGGCAACGGCTCGGCGCTCGGCACCGGCGCACTGAACATCGGCGGCGCGGGCGGCACGCTGGCCGCGAGCGTCGCCGGGACGACGCTCACCAACGCGGTGAACCTCGGCACGGGTTCGGCGCTGACGCTCGGCGGCACGAACGACCTCGGCCTGGCCGGGATCGTGTCGGGCGGCGGCGCGCTCGCGCAAACCGGCAGCGGCACGACGACGCTGTCCGGCGCGAACACGTACACGGGCGGCACCACGCTGAGCGCCGGCGGACTGTCCGTCGGCAACAACACCGCGCTCGGCACGGGCACGCTGAGCGTCACCGGCAACGGCGGCGCGCTCAATGCGAGCACGGCCAACCTCCTGCTTGCGAACGCGGTCGATCTGGGCGCCGGCTCGTCACTGAATCTCGGCGGTCTGTACGACTTCGGCCTGAACGGCATCATTTCCGGTGCGGGCGGCGTGGTGCAGTCCGGCACGGGCACGACGACGCTCGGCGGCGCGAACACCTACAGCGGCGGGACGACGTTGAGCAGCGGCGGATTGAGCGTCGGCAGCAACACGGCGCTCGGTTCCGGCGCATTGAACGTGACCGGCAACGGCACGCTGAACGCGAGCGTGAGCGGCACGACGCTCGGCAATGCGGTGACGCTCGGCGCGGGCGCGACGCTCGGGCTGAACGGCGCGAACGACCTCGGCCTGAGCGGCACGATTTCCGGTAGCGGCGGCTTGGCGCAGACCGGCGCGGGTACCACGACGCTCACCGGCACGAACACGTACACGGGCGGCACGACGTTGAGCGGCGGCGGGCTCATCGCCGGCAACGGCAGCGCGCTCGGCACGGGCGCGCTGAACGTCACCGGCGCGGGCGGCTCGCTCGGCACGAACACGGCCGGCACGACGCTCGGCAATGCGGTGAATCTCGGCGCGGGGTCGACGCTGACCGTTGGCGGTGCGAACGATCTCGGGCTGGGCGGCGGGATCTCGGGCAGCGGCGGCCTGTCGGTCAGCGGCCCGTCGACGACCACGCTCACGGGCGTGAACACCTATACCGGCAACACGACGATCGGCGGCGGCAGCACGCTGGCGGTCGGTGCGGGCGGCAGCCTGTCGTCGGGCAGCGCGCTCGATCTCGCCGGCACGGGCGCGACGCTCGACATCAGCGGGGCGACCACGCCGCAGACGAGCGGCATGCTGTCCGGCGTAGCGGGCACGAACGTGAACCTCGGCGGCAACACGCTCACGCTGGCCGGTACCGGCAACGGCAGCTATGCGGGGACGATCGGCGGTACCGGCGGGCTGACGATGTCGGGCACCGGCACCGAAACGCTGACGGGCACCAATACATATACCGGCGCGACGACGATCAACAGCGGCACGCTGGCGATCGGCGCGGGCGGCAGCCTGTCGGCGAGCAGCCCGGTGAACCTGGCCGGCGCGGGCGCGACCTTCGACGTCAGCGGCGCGACCACGCCGCTGACGACGGGCACGTTGTCGGGCGTGTCGGGCTCGACGGTGAACCTGGGCGGCAACAACCTGACGTTGGGCGGTTCGGGCAGCGGCACGTACGGCGGCACGATCGCCGGCGCGGGCGGCAGCCTCACGTTGTCGGGCACCGGTACCGAAACGCTGACCGGCAACAACACGTACACGGGCGGCACGAATCTGACCGGTGGCGGCACGCTGATCGCGGGCAGCGGCTCGGCGCTCGGCACGGGCGCGCTGAACACGAGCGGGGCGGGCGGCACGCTCGGCACGAGCGTCGCGGGCACGACGCTGACCAATGCGATCAATCTCGGTTCGGGTTCGACGCTGACGGTGGGTGGCGCGAACAACCTCGGGCTCGGCGGTGCGATCTCGGGCAGCGGCAACCTCGCGGTGACCGGCCCGTCGACGACGACGCTCACCGGCGCCGGCACGTACACCGGCAACACGACGATCGGCGGCGGCAGCACGCTGGCGGTCGGCGCGGGCGGCAGCCTGTCGTCGGGCAGTGCGATCGATCTGGCCGGCGCGGGCTCGACCCTGGACGTGAGCGCGGCCACGTCGCCGCAGACGACCGGTACGCTGTCCGGCGCAGCGGGTTCGGCGGTGAACCTCGGCGGCAATACGCTGACCCTCGGCGGGTCGGGCAGCGGCACGTTCGGCGGGACGGTCGGCGGCACGGGCGGGCTGACGCTGTCGGGCACCGGCACCGAAACGCTGACGGGCACCAACACATACACCGGCGCGACGACGATCAACAGCGGCACGCTGGCGATCGGCGCCGGCGGCAGCCTGTCGGCGAGCAGCCCGGTGAACCTCGCCGGCGCGGGTGCCACCTTCGACGTCAGCGGCGCGACCACGCCGCAGACGACGGGCACGTTGTCGGGCGTGTCGGGTTCGACGGTGAACCTGGGCGGCAACAACCTGACGCTCGGCGGCACGGGCAACGGCACGTACGGCGGCACGATCGCCGGCACGGGCGGCAGCCTCACGCTGTCGGGCACGGGTACCGAAACGCTGACCGGCAACAACACGTACACGGGCGGCACGAACCTGACCGGCGGCGGCACGCTGATCGCGGGCAGCGGCTCGGCGCTCGGCACGGGTGCGCTGAACACCAGCGGCGCAGGCGGTACGCTGGCCGCGAGCACGCCGGGCACGACGCTGACCAATGCGGTGAACCTCGGCAGCGGCTCGACGCTGACGGTGGGCGGCGCGAACGACCTCGGGCTCGGCGGTGCGATCGGCGGCAGCGGCAATCTCGCGGTGACCGGTCCGTCCACGACGACGCTGTCGGGCGCGAACACCTACACGGGCAGCACGACGATCGGCGGCGGCAGCACGCTGGCGGTCGGCGCGGGCGGCAGCCTGTCGTCGGGCAGCGCGATCGACCTGTCCGGCACCGGCGCCACGCTCGACCTGAGCGCGGCCACGTCGCCGCAGACGAGCGGCGCGCTGTCCGGCGGCACGGGCACGAACGTCAACCTGGGCGGCAATACGCTGACGCTCGGCGGGTCGGGCAGCGGCACCTATGCGGGCGTGATCGGCGGCACGGGCGGGCTGACGCTGTCGGGCACCGGCACCGAAACGCTGACGGGCACCAACACGTACACCGGCGCGACGACGATCAACAGCGGCACGCTCGCGATCGGCGGCAACGGCAGCCTGTCGTCGAGCAGCCCGGTCAGCCTGACGGCGGCCGGCGCGACGCTCGACCTGAGCGGCGCGTCGTCGCCGCAATCGACGGGCGCGATCTCGGGCGTGGCGGGTTCGACCGTGAACCTGGGCAACAACAACCTGACGCTCGGCGGGTCGGCCAGCGGCACGTACGCGGGCAACATCGCCGGCACGGGCGGCGTGACGATGTCGGGCACCGGCACGGAAACGCTGACGGGCAGCAATACGTACACCGGCGCGACGACGATCAACAGCGGCACGCTGGCGATCGGCGCGGGCGGCAGCCTGTCGGGAACGACGCCGGTGAACCTGGCGGGCGCGGGCGCCACCTTCGACCTGAGCGGCGCGACCACGCCGCAGACGACGGGCACGCTGTCGGGCGTGGCCGGCTCGACGGTGAATCTCGGCGGCAACAACCTGACGCTCGGCGGCACGGGCAGCGGCACGTATGACGGCACGATTGCCGGTGCAGGCGGCAGCCTGACGCTGGGCGGCACGGGCACCGAAACGTTGAACGGCACCAACACGTACACGGGCGGCACGAGCCTGACCGGCGGCGGTACGTTGATCGCCGGCAACGGCTCGGCGCTCGGCACGGGCGCGCTGAACACGAGCGGCGCGGGCGGCACGCTCGGCACCAGCACGGCCGGCACGACGCTGACCAACGCGGTGAATCTGGGTTCGGGCTCGACGCTGACGGTCGGCGGCGCGAACAACCTGGGCCTCGGTGGCGCGATCAGCGGCAGCGGCAATCTCGCGGTGACCGGTCCGTCGACGACGACGCTGACCGGCGCGAGCTCGTACACCGGCAACACGACGATCGGCAACGGCAGCACGCTGGCGGTCGGCGCGGGCGGCAGCCTGTCGTCGGGCAGCGCGGTCGATCTGGCAGGCGCGGGCTCGACGCTGGATCTGAGCGGCGCGACCTCGCCGCAGTCGACGGGCGCGTTGTCGGGCGTGTCGGGTTCGACGGTGAACCTCGGCGGCAATGCACTGACGCTGGGCGGTTCGGGCAGCGGCACGTACGACGGCACGATCGCCGGCACGGGCGGCAGCCTGACGCTGGCGGGCACGGGCACCGAAACGCTGAACGGGACCAACACGTACACGGGCGGCACGAACCTGACCGGCGGCGGCACGCTGCTTGCCGGCAATGGCTCGGCGCTCGGCACCGGTGCGTTGAACACGAGCGGCGCGGGCGGTACGCTCGGCACGAGCACGGCCGGCACGACGCTGACCAACGCGATCAATCTCGGTTCGGGCTCGACGCTGACGGTCGGCGGCGCGAACAACCTGGGCCTCGGCGGTCCGATCTCGGGCAGCGGCAACCTGGCGGTGAGCGGCCCGTCGACGACGACGCTCAGCGGCATCGGCACGTACACCGGCAACACGACGATCGGCGGCGGCAGCACGCTGGCGGTCGGCGCGGGCGGCAGCCTGTCGTCGGGCAGCGCGGTCGATCTGGCGGGCAGCGGCGCGACGCTCGACCTGAGTGCCGCCACGACACCGCAGACGACGGGCGTGCTGTCGGGCGTTTCGGGTTCGGCGGTGAACCTCGGCGGCAACACGCTGACGCTCGGCGGGTCGGGCAACGGCACGTTCGGCGGGACGGTCGGCGGCACGGGCGGGCTGACGCTGTCGGGCACCGGCACGGAAACGCTGACCGGCGCGAACACATACACCGGCGCGACGACGATCAACAGCGGTACGCTGGCGATCGGCGCGGGCGGCAGCCTGTCGTCGAGCAGCCCGGTGAACCTGGCGGGTGCGGGCGCCACCTTCGACGTCAGCGGCGCGACCACGCCGCAAACGACGAGCTCGCTGTCGGGCGTGTCGGGTTCGACGGTGAACCTGGGCGGCAACAACCTGACGCTGGGCGGCACGGGCAGCGGCACGTACGGCGGCACGATCGCCGGCACGGGCGGCAGCCTCACGCTGGCCGGCCCGGGCACCGAAACGCTGACCGGCAACAACACGTACACGGGCGGCACGAACCTGACCGGCGGCGGCACGCTGGTCGCGGGCAGCAACACGGCGCTCGGCACCGGCGCGCTGAACACCGGCGGCGCAGGCGGCACGCTGGCCGCGAGCACGCCGGGCACGACGCTCGGCAACGCGGTGAACCTCGGCAGCGGTTCGACGCTGACGGTCGGCGGGTCGAACGATCTCGGCCTGAGCGGCCCGATCTCGGGCAGCGGCACGCTTGCACTCAACGGTCCGGCGACGACGACGCTGTCGGGTGCCAACACCTACACCGGCGGCACGAGCGTTACCGGCGGCGGCACGCTGGTGGCCGGCACGCCGACCGCACTCGGCAGCGGCACGCTGAGCGTCGGCGGCAGCGGCGGCACGCTCGGCACCAGCGTGCCCGGCACGACGCTCGGCAACGCGGTGAATCTCGGCACGGGTTCGACGCTGACGGTCGGCGGCGCCAACAACCTCGGCCTGAGCGGCCCGATCTCGGGCGGCGGCAACCTGGCGGTGAGCGGCCCGTCGACGACGACGCTCAGCGGCGCGAACTCGTACACGGGCGGCACGACGATCGGTAGCGGCAGCACGCTGGCGGTCGGCGGCAACGGCGGCCTGTCGGCGGGCAGCGCACTGACGCTGGCCGGCAGCGGCGCGACGCTCGACGTCAGCGGCACGACCACGCCGCAGACGGCCAGCGCGCTGTCGGGCGCGGCGGGTTCGACCGTGAACCTCGGCGGCAACACGCTGACCGTGGCCGGTCCGACGGGCGGCACCTTCGGCGGCACGATCGCGGGCACCGGCGGCTTCGCGGTGCAGGGCGGCGGCACGCAGACGCTGACCGGCGCGAACACGTACACCGGCGGCACGACGATCGGCAGCGGCAGCATGCTCGCGCTTGCCGGCGCAGGCAGCCTTGCGCCGACGAGCCCGGTGATGCTCGCGGGCAGCGGCGCGACGCTGGACCTCACGGGTTCGGCCGCACCGCAGTCGATCGGCACGCTGTCGGGCACGACGGGTTCGAACGTGAACCTCGGCGCGACGCCGCTGACCGTCAATACCGCCGGCACCAGCTCGTTCGCGGGCACGCTGTCGGGTACCGGCCCGCTGACGCTGGCCGGCACGGGTGCACAGGTGCTGAGCGGCACGAACACGCTGTCCGGGCCGACCACCGTGACGGGCGGCACGCTCGCGGTCACCGGTTCGCTGGCCAACTCGCCGGTGACCGTCGGCAACGGCGCGACCGTCACCGGGACGGGCACGATCGGCGGCCTGGTCGTGTCGGGCGGCGGCACCGCATCGGTCCTCCAGCTCGGGCAGCCGCTGAAGGTCGCGGGCAACGCGACCTTCCAGCCGGGCTCGACGCTACAGGTCGGTGCGACGCCGCAACAGAGCGGCGGCCTCGACGTGACCGGCTCCGCCACGCTCAACGGCGGGTCGGTACAGGTCGTCGCGGCGACCGGGCAATACCAGCCGGGCAAGCTCTACACCATCGTGAATGCCGGCGCGGGCGTGCAAGGGCAGTTCAGCGCGGTGAACTCGACGTATGCGTTCCTCACGCCGACGCTCACGTACAACCCGGCGCAGGTGCTGATGTCGCTGACGCCGAACGGCACGCCGTTCTCGTCGGTTGCGACGACGCCCGACGGGCAGGCGGTGGCGGGCGCGGTCGGCACGCTCGGTGCCGGCAACCCGCTGTTCGACACGGTGCTGACGTCGGATTCGAAGACCGCGAACCGCGCATTCACGCAGCTCGCCGGCGATCTGTATCCGAGTACGCGAAGCGTGCTGCTGTCGGATAGCCGCTACGTGCGCGACGCGGTGCTCGATCGTGCGCGGCTCGGGTCGCAGCCTGGCGGGGCGCTGTGCGGATGCGAGGCACCGGTGTCGGCGGACGATCACTCGGCGGCGCTCGATCGGCGCATGGCCGCGGAGAACGGCTGCACGCCGGCCAAGTCGTTCAAGCCGGCGGTGTGGGGCCGGCTGTACGGCTCGCATAGCCGGTTCGACGGCGATGGCGTCGCGTCGATCGATCGCAACCTGTATGGCTTCGTCGTCGGCACGGATGCGGAAGTCAGCAGCCACTGGCGCGTCGGTATCGCGGGCGGTGCGTCGCGCAGCCAGCTCAATACCGACCAGAACGAGTCGGCGAAGGTCAACGGCGAGACGATCGCGCTGTACGCGAGCGGCCGGTACAACGCGTGGAACGTGCGCGGTGGCGTGTCGCAGTCGTGGTACCGCGTGCATAGCGAGCGCAATCCGTCGTTCGGCAGCTTCTCCGATCACGATACCGCCAGCTACGACGCGAACGCGACGCAGGTGTTCACCGAACTCGGCTACTCGACGGCGTTCCGCAATGTCGCGCTCGAACCGTTCGTCGGCCTCGCGTACGCCAGCCTGCACACCGACGGCTTCAAGGAGAACGGCGGCGCGGCGGCGCTGCAGGGCGATTCCGATACGACGGGCCTCGGCTTCTCGACACTCGGCGTGCGGGCCTCGACCGACGTCGCGGTCACGACGAAGGGCAAGGTCACGGCGTTCGGCACCGTCGGCTGGCGGCACGCGTTCGGCAATACGCAGCCGGCGTCGAGGCTGTCGTTCGCGAGCGGCGGCTCGCCGTTCAGCGTGACCGGCGTGCCGGTCGCGCGTGATGCCGCGGTGCTCGAGGTTGGTGTCGATGCGGCCATCACGAAGAACCTGTCGCTCGGGTTGTCCTACAGCGGCCAGATCGGCGGCAGCATCAGCGACCACGCGCTGTACGGCAATCTGTTGTGGAAGTTCTGAGGGGAGGGGCGGCGGCCGCTTGCGATGGAATCGTCGTGAGCGGCCGATCGTTTGACGATCGTTCGATGATCGTCAGATTGTTGATTCGTCTTGCAGAAGTTTCGTGATGCAGATCGATTTTCATGAAGTGCGTCACGCGGTGTCTGGTATCCCGTTGTATCGGCGTGTTTAGACCTGTTTCAACGCTTTGCCATATCGGGCAATCCGCGAACGATTCGCGCCCCCTTCGCGGCGGCAGGGTCCACGCGTCATCGCTCGAGCTGTTCCGCGGCTGTCCAACCGAAATGAGGTTATTCATGAAAACGAAAGCGAAAGCGAACGTGAAATTGACAGGCATCGCCTTGTCGGTCGCGGCTTTGTTCAGCCTGGCCGCCTCGGCGTCCCAGGCGGGGGTACTGGCTTCCCCGCTGGGAAGTGTCAGCAAATCCGACGGCCTGATCGTCGCAGGCGGATCTCCCGCGCCCGGGGAACTCGTCGGCACCGTGGCGGGATGGGGGAACGGGGTGGTGACGGTCGGCAGCCCGAATGCAGGCGGTATCTCGATCGGGCTGGCAGGGACGGGGACGGGAAGCGCGACCATCGATATCGGTAGCGGATTGCTCGAGCCGGTCGCAGGCGTGGCCGGTACGGTGACGGGTGCGTTGGGTGGGGTCGGCGGTATCGGCGGTGGTGGTGGCGGGACCGGTGGTCTCGGTGGTGTGGTTGGCACGGTGACGGGTGCGCTGGGCGGCCTTGGCGGAAGTGGTGGCGGGACGGGTGGCCTTGGCGATGTCGTCGGAACGGTGGGCAACGCGGCAAGCGGTGCAGTCGGTACGGTGACGGGCGCCTTGGGTGGTGTCGGCGGTGGGGCCGGTGGTCTCGGTGGTGTGGTTGGCACGGTGACCGGTGCACTCGGTGGCATCGGTGGTGGTAACCCGACAGGTGGCCTTGGTGGCGTCGTCGGGACGGTTGGCAACGTGGCAAGCGGTGCAGTCGGTACGGTGACGGGTGCTCTGGGTGGTGTCGGGGATCCGACCGGCGGTCTCGGTGGCGTGGTTGGCACGGTAACCGGTGCACTGGGTGGCATCGGTGGCGGTAACCCGACGGGCGGCCTTGGTGGCGTTGTCGGAACGGTGGGCAACGTGGCAAGCGGTGCAGTCGGAACGGTGACGGGCGCTTTGGGTGGTGTCGGGGATCCGACCGGCGGTCTTGGTGGCGTGGTTGGCACGGTAACCGGTGCACTGGGTGGCATCGGTGGTGGTAACCCGACGGGTGGCCTTGGTGGCGTCGTCGGAACGGTGGGCAACGTGGCAAGCGGTGCAGTCGGTACGGTGACGGGTGCCCTGGGTGGCGTCGGTGATCCGACCGGTGGCCTTGGTGGCGTTGTCGGAACGGTGGGCAACGTGGCAAGCGGTGCAGTCGGTACGGTGACGGGTGCCCTGGGTGGCGTCGGTGATCCGACCGGTGGCCTTGGTGGCGTTGTCGGAACGGTGGGCAACGCCGCAAGCGGCGCAGTCGGTACGGTGACGGGTGCTCTGGGTGGCGTCGGTGATCCGACCGGCGGTCTCGGTGGTGTGGTCGGTACGGTAACCGGTGCACTGGGTGGCATCGGTGGCGGCAACCCGACGGGTGGCCTTGGTGGCGTTGTCGGCACGGTCGCGAATACGGCGACGGGCGCAGTCGGAGCACTGACTGGCGCACTGGGCGGTGTCGGCGGCGGGGCCGGTGGTCTCGGCGGCGTTGTCGGGACAGTGGGTAACGCGGCAAGCGGTGCAGTGGGTACGGTGACGGGTGCCTTGGGTGGCGTCGGGGATCCGACCGGTGGTCTTGGTGGTGTGGTCGGTACGGTAACCGGTGCACTGGGTGGCATCGGTGGCGGTAACCCGACGGGCGGCCTTGGTGGCGTTGTCGGCACGGTAGCGAACACGGCAACGGGTGCAGTCGGAACACTGACTGGCGCACTGGGCGGTGTCGGCGGCGGGACCGGTGGTCTCGGCGGCGTTGTCGGGACAGTGGGTAACGCGGCAAGCGGTGCAGTGGGTACGGTGACGGGTGCCTTGGGTGGCGTCGGCGATCCGACCGGTGGTCTTGGTGGTGTGGTCGGTACGGTAACTGGTGCACTGGGCGGTGTCGGCGGCGGGACCGGTGGTCTCGATGGTGTCGTCGGCACGGTGGCGAACACGGCAACCGGTGCAGTCGGAACACTGACTGGCGCACTGGGTGGTGTCGGCGGCGGGACCGGCGGTCTCGGCGGCGTCGTCGGGACGGTGGGCAACGCGGCAAGCGGCGCAGTGGGTACGGTGACGGGTGCTTTGGGTGGCGTCGGTGATCCGACCGGCGGTCTTGGTGGCGTGGTTGGCACGGTAACCGGTGCACTGGGTGGCATCGGTGGCGGTAACCCGACGGGCGGCCTTGGTGGCGTTGTCGGCACGGTAGCGAACACGGCAACGGGTGCAGTCGGAACACTGACTGGCGCACTGGGCGGTGTCGGCGGCGGGACCGGTGGTCTCGGCGGCGTTGTCGGGACAGTGGGTAACGCCGCAAGCGGCGCAGTCGGTACGGTGACGGGTGCACTGGGTGGTATCGGCGGCGGGACTGGCGGTCTCGGCGGTGTTGTCGGCACGGTAGCGAACACGGCGACGGGTGCAGTCGGAACGCTGACTGGCGCACTGGGTGGTGTTGGCGGCGGGACCGGCGGTCTCGGCGGCGTCGTCGGGACGGTGGGCAACGCGGCAAGCGGCGCAGTGGGTACGGTGACGGGTGCCTTGGGTGGCGTCGGGGATCCGACCGGTGGTCTTGGTGGTGTGGTCGGTACGGTAACCGGTGCACTGGGTGGCATCGGTGGCGGTAACCCGACGGGCGGCCTTGGTGGCGTTGTCGGCACGGTAGCGAATACGGTCACCGGTGCAGTCGGAACGGTGACTGGCGCACTGGGTGGTGTCGGCGGCGGGACCGGCGGTCTCGGCGGTGTTGTCGGGACGGTGGGCAACGCGGCAAGCGGTGCAGTGGGTACGGTGACGGGTGCCTTGGGTGGCGTCGGCGATCCGACCGGCGGTCTCGGTGGCGTGGTTGGCACGGTAACCGGTGCTCTGGGTGGTATCGGCGGCGGGACTGGCGGTCTCGGCGGTGTTGTCGGCACGGTAGCGAACACGGCGACGGGAGCAGTTGGAACGCTGACTGGGGCGCTGGGCAGTGTTGGCGGCGGGACCGGCGGTCTCGGCGGCGTCGTCGGGACGGTGGGCAACGCGGCAAGCGGCGCAGTGGGTACGGTGACGGGTGCCTTGGGTGGCGTCGGGGATCCGACCGGTGGTCTTGGTGGTGTGGTCGGTACGGTAACCGGTGCACTGGGTGGCATCGGTGGCGGTAACCCGACGGGCGGCCTTGGTGGCGTTGTCGGCACGGTAGCGAACACGGCAACGGGCGCAGTCGGAACGCTGACTGGCGCACTGGGCGGTGTCGGCGGCGGGACCGGTGGTCTCGGCGGTGTTGTCGGAACGGTGGGCAACGCCGCAAGCGGCGCAGTCGGTACGGTGACGGGCGCTCTGGGTGGCGTCGGCGATCCGACCGGTGGTCTCGGCGGTGTTGTCGGAACGGTGGCGAACACGGCAACGGGCGCAGTCGGAGCACTGACTGGCGCACTGGGCGGTGTCGGCGGTGGGACCGGCGGCCTCGGCGGTGTTGTCGGCACGGTAGCGAACACGGCGACGGGTGCAGTCGGAACGCTGACTGGCGCGCTGGGCAGTGTTGGTGGCGGGACCGGTGGTCTCGGCGGCGTTGTCGGGACAGTGGGCAACGCGGCAAGCGGTGCAGTCGGGACGGTGACGGGGGCCTTGGGCGGCGTCGGCGATCCGACTGGTGGGCTTGGTGGTGTGGTCGGTACGGTAACCGGCGCACTGGGTGGTCTCGGTGGCGGGACGGGTGGCCTCGGTGGTGTCGTCGGCACGGTAGCGAACACGGCAACCGGTGCGGTTGGAACACTGACTGGCGCACTGGGTGGTGTCGGCGGCGGGACCGGTGGTCTCGGCGGTGTTGTCGGCACGGTAGCGAACACAGCGACGGGAGCAGTTGGAACGCTGACTGGGGCGCTGGGCGGTGTCGGCGGTGGCGGGACCGGTGGTCTCGGCGGCGTTGTCGGAACGGTGGCGAACACGGCAACGGGTGCAGTCGGAACATTGACCGGTGCACTGGGTGGCGTTGGCGGCGGGACCGGCGGTCTCGGCGGTGTTGTCGGCACGGTAGCGAACACGGCGACGGGAGCAGTTGGAACGCTGACTGGGGCGCTGGGCGGTGTCGGCGGTGGCGGGACCGGTGGTCTCGGTGGTGTCGTCGGCACGGTGGCGAACACGGCAACCGGTGCAGTCGGAACACTGACTGGCGCGCTGGGTGGTGTTGGCGGCGGGACCGGCGGTCTCGGCGGTGTTGTCGGCACGGTAGCGAACACGGCGACGGGTGCAGTCGGAACATTGACCGGTGCACTGGGTGGCGTTGGCGGCGGGACCGGTGGTCTGGGTGGCGTCGTCGGAACGGTGGGCAACGCGGCAAGCGGCGCAGTCGGTACGGTGACGGGTGCTCTGGGCGGGGTTGGCGATCCGACTGGTGGGCTTGGTGGTGTGGTCGGTACGGTAACAGGTGCACTGGGTGGTATCGGCGGCGGGACCGGCGGTCTCGGCGGCGTTGTCGGAACGGTGGCGAACACGGCAACGGGAGCAGTCGGAACACTGACTGGCGCGCTGGGTGGTGTTGGCGGCGGGACCGGCGGCCTCGGCGGCGTTGTCGGAACGGTGGCGAACACGGCAACGGGAGCAGTCGGAACACTGACTGGTGCGCTGGGTGGTGTTGGCGGCGGGACCGGTGGTCTCGGCGGTGTTGTCGGAACGGTGGCGAACACGGCAACGGGTGCAGTCGGCACGCTGACTGGTGCACTGGGTGGCGTCGGCGGCGGGACCGGTGGTCTCGGCGGTGTTGTCGGGACAGTGGGCAACGCGGCAAGCGGCGCAGTCGGTACGGTAACGGGTGCCCTGGGCGGCGCCGGCGGTGCGACTGGCGGCCTCGGTGGCATCGTTGGCACGGTAGCTAACTCGGCAACGGGTGCAGTCGGAACATTGGCCGGCGCAGCGGGCGGTCTCGGCGGCGTCGTTGGCGCGGTCGGCAACTCGGCAACCGGCGCAGTCGGGACGTTGGCCGGTGCAGTGAGCGGTGTCGGCGGCGGCGCGACCGGTGGCCTTGGCGGTCTCGGTGGCGTCGTTGGCGCGGTCGGCAACACGGCAACTGGCGCAGCGGGAACGCTGGTCGGCGCGCTGGGCGGTGCTGGCGGCGTGACCGGCGGTCTCGGCGGCGTCGTTGGCGCGGTCGGCAACTCGGCAACCGGCGCAGTCGGGACGTTGGCTGGCGCAGTTGGCGGTGTTGGCGGAGGCGCGACTGGTGGCCTCGGCAGTCTCGGTGGCGTCGTTGGCACGGTGGGTAACACGGCAACCGGTGCACTCGGGACGTTGGCTGGTGCAGTAGGCGGTGCCGGCGGCGCGACGGGCGGCCTCGGTGGCATCGTTGGCACGGTAGCCAACTCGGCAACTGGCGCAGCCGGGACGTTGGCCGGTGCGGCGAGTGGTCTCGGCGGCGTCGTTGGCGCGGTCGGCAACACGGCAACCGGAGCAGTCGGGACGTTGGTTGGCGCAGCGGGCGGTGCCGGCGGCGCGACTGGCGGCCTCGGTGGCATCGTTGGCACGGTAGCCAACTCGGCAACCGGCGCAGTCGGAACGCTGGCCGGCGCCGTGGGCGGTGCAGGCGGCGCGGCGGGCGGCCTCGGTGGCATCGTGGGCACGGTCGCCAACTCGGCAACCGGCGCAGTCGGAACGCTGGCCGGCGCCGTGGGTGGTGCAGGCGGCGCGGCGGGCGGCCTCGGTGGCATCGTCGGCACGGTAGCCAACTCGGCAACCGGCGCAGTCGGAACGCTGGCCGGTGCAGCGGGTGGTGTCGGCGGCGCGACCGGCGGTCTCGGCGGCATCGTCGGCACGGTAGCCAACTCGGCAACGGGTGCAGTCGGAACGCTGGCCGGTGCAGCGGGTGGTGTCGGCGGCGCGACCGGCGGTCTCGGCGGCATCGTCGGCACGGTAGCCAACGCCGGCCCGGGCGTCATCAACGCCGTCACCGGTGTCGCGGGCAATAGCGGCGCGCTGATCACGCCGATCACGAGCATCGTCGGCAATCTCGGCGGCGCGTTGCCGGTCGGTGCAGCCACCGGTGCGATCGGTGCAGCGTCCGGTGCGATAACCGGTCTCGCCGGCAGCGGCACCGCGGCGATCGCACCGATCGCATCGACCGTCACGTCGGTGATCGGATCCGCCGCGAGCGGCGCCGGCAACGTCGTCGGCTCGGGATCCGGCGCGCTCTCCGGCGCAACCGGTGCGGCGGGCTCGCTCGCGACGGTCGCCACTGGCCTGACGGGCTCGCTCGCGCACACCGTGACCGGCACCGCCGGCGCGGTCGCCGGAACCCTTCCGGCACTGAGCGTCGCGCTCAACGGCGGCACGGCAGCCGGTGCGGTCGGCGGGGTGACGAACGCCGCGGGGGCGCTCATCTCCGGCGGCGCGACGATCGCCAACGCGGCGGTGCAATCGGTCGGTTCGGCCGTCGGGTCGGTGGCCGGCGTCGTTCCCGCGCTGGCGGTCTCGCTGAACGGCAATTCCGCGCAAGGGGGCGGTAGCGCGTCGGGCGGTCTGTTGGCACCCGTGACGTCGCTCGTCACTTCGCTCACCGTTCCGGTGATCAAGAAGTAGGCGACGTCGATACCGCGGCCGCCGCATGCTCCGGGCGGCCGCGAATCTTCACGCGTCAGGCGCGTCACCCGTGACGCCCGCGGAACGACGAACCATGTCGAATCGCGCGGCGTTGCCTCGGTGAACGCGCCATTTTGCATTTGGGGAGTCGCGGCATCGGATGCCGCCGTCCCGGACTTCCCGATCGCTTCCCGCCTGCATCGATTCGCCGTGCCTCGAAGGTGGCGATGTGCCGCTTTGCGTCGTGGTTCAACGAGAAAACCGAAACCTCGCGACCGACGCCATGCGATCCATTCCGACGCATACGCCGCACCCGCAAACGTGAGCACACCGAAGCGTCAGTCCGGCGCCGTCCCGGTCGATTCGCGCACGACCAGCTCCGGTGCGCCGATCGTATGCACGGCCGTGCTCGGCTCGATCCCGTCGATCATGTCGAGCGTCAGCGCGATCGCCCGCGCGGCGATCTGCGACGTCGGGAACCGCACGGTCGTCAGCGCGGGGCGGAACTGGTGCGCGAGCTGGATATCGGTCATGCCGACCACCGACAGATCGGCCGGCACGCGCAGCCCGAGATCGGCGGCGGCCTGCATCGCGCCGATCGCCATCAGGTCGTTGGTCGCGAACAGCGCGGTGAGGCCGGGCTTCTCGCGCAACAGCGCGGCGGCGGCTTCGTAGCCGCCTTCGATCGAGTCGTGCGTCGACGCGGTCGTCAGCGCGCCGGCGGGATGGCCGCGCGCCGCGAGTTCGTCGGCGAACCCGCGCAGCCGCACCGACTGCGGGCCACCCGAGCCCTTGCCGACGAGCGCGCCGAACGCGCGATGGCGCAGCCCGGACAGATGCGCGGCCGCCAGCGCCCCCGTCGCCGCGAAATCGACGGTCACGCACGGCAGCGTGCGCGACGCATGCACGTGTTCCCACATGCACAGCACGATCGATGCGCCGTGACGCGCGATGTCGGCGAGTTCGGCCTCGGCGAGATCGGTGTTCATCACGATCGCACCGGCCGCGAGCGTGCCCGCGATCCGCTCGAGGTAGTTGCGCGTGATCGCCGGATCGTCGTCGGTATTGGACACGAGCAGGTAATGGCCGCGCTTGCGCGCCTCGCGTTCGGCGGCCAGCACGAACTCCGGATAGAACGGGTTCGTGATGTTCGACAGCATCAGCGCGAGCGTCGACGTGCGGCCCTCGGCGAGCGCCCGCGCGGTCAGGTTCGGCCGATAGCCGAGTTCGCGGATCGCCGCCATCACGCGTTCGACGGTCGCCGGCTTCACCTTCTGCGGATTGCGCAGCACGTTCGAGACGGTCGCCGCCGTGACGTTCGCGCGCTGCGCGACTTGCGCGAGCGTCACCATGCGCGGCCTCCGATCGGCCGGTTGGCGGGGTGTACCTGACGTGAAGCGGGGTAGTGTCTGCTCATATTCTGGGAGTGCGTCCCACAAGTTGCACAGGGACGGCCGATACGCTAATTTCTCGACACATCAGAGGAAGGAGACGACATGGTACGGCGAACCGGGCGAATCGCGCCACCAAAATTTAAGCGTTTAAATTTTCCGGTCCGATGCGTGTGACCGGCGAGAGGAGAGCGCGATGACCGCCATTTCAATGAAGGATGTCTCGAAGCGCTACGGCGACCATGCGCCGGTGCTGCGCGACGTGAACCTCGAGATCGCATCGCATGAATTCTGCGTGTTTCTCGGTCCGTCGGGCTGCGGAAAATCCACGCTGTTGCGGATGATCGCCGGGCTCGAGGACGTGACCGAGGGCGAGCTGCGGATCGGCGGCGCACGGATGAACGACACGCCGCCCGCGGAGCGCGGCGTCGCGATGGTGTTCCAGAGCTATGCGCTGTTTCCGCACATGACCGTGTTCGACAACATCGGTTTCGGACTGCGAATCGCCGGCACGCCGAAGGACGAAATCCGCCGCCGCGTGACCGAGGCCGCGCGCGTGCTGCAGCTCGAAGCGCTGCTCGATCGCAAGCCGAAGGCGTTGTCCGGCGGGCAGCGCCAGCGCGTCGCGATCGGCCGCGCGATCGTGCGCGAGCCGCGCGTGTTCCTGTTCGACGAGCCGCTGTCGAACCTCGACGCGACGCTGCGCGGCCAGACGCGCGTCGAAATCGCGCGGCTGCACGCGCGCTTCACGCAATCGAGTTCGGTCTACGTCACGCACGACCAGATCGAGGCGATGACGCTCGCCGACCGGATCGTGCTGCTGCATGCGGGCGACGACGTCGCGCGCTTCGGCAGCATCGCGCAGGCCGGTGCGCCGCTCGAGCTGTATCACCGGCCGGCGAACCGCTTCGTCGCGGGCTTCATCGGCTCGCCGCGGATGAACTTCCTGCCGGCCGTCGTCGACGCGGGCGATGCGCACGGCTGCCGGCTGACGCTGGAAGGCACCGGCGAGACGCTGACGCTGCGCGATCGCGCGTTGCCGCGCCACGTCGGCCGCGGCGCGCGCGTGACGCTCGGCATTCGCCCCGAGCACCTGACGATCGGGGTGCCCGGCGACACCGACCTGCCGGCGCTCGTGCGCGACGTCGCGCTCGTCGAGCAGCTCGGCGAAGCCGCATACGTCCACCTCGACCAGCCCGGCGGCGTGCCGCTGCTCGCGAAACTGCCGGGGCAGGCGGCGTTGCGGCGCGGCGAGCGGCATGCGTTCCACGTGCCGCCTTCGCGCTGCCATCTGTTCGACGAAGCCGGCATCGCGGTGCCGGCGCTTCACGCCGAAGCGGCGTTCGCCTAGCGGGCGCGGCGCAGACCGGCCGCGCGCGACGCGGCACCCATCACACCAATACCAGGAGACAACGATGAGACTTCGTGCGAGCCGACTGCTGCTTGCCCTGACGACCGCCGCGGCGTGCGCCGCGGGTATGGCCGACGCGGGCACGCTGAAAGTGAACGTCGCGGCGCGCGGCAACCAGCGCGCGACGTGGCAGGCCGTGTTCGACCAGTTCCACAAGGCGAATCCCGACGTGGACCTGAAGGTCAGCTACGTCGGCGAGGAGGCGTACAAGGTGCAGATGTCCGGCTGGCTCGCGACCGATCCGCCCGACGTGCTGAGCTGGAACAACGGCGAGCGGCTCGCGTATTTCGCGAAGCGCGGGCTGATCGAGGACCTGGGCGCGGACTGGCAGAAGAACGGCTGGAACGACACGTATGCGTCCGTGAAGCAGTCGTCGACGTATGGCGGCAAGGTTTACAGCCTGCCGCTCGGCTACGACGCGTACGGCCTGTTCTACCGCAAGGACCTGTTCGAGAAGGCCGGCATCCACGGCGAGCCGGCCGACTGGCCGCAGTTTCTCGACGCGTGCCGCAAGCTGAAGGCGGCCGGCATCGCGCCGATCGCGGTGGCCGCGCGGGATGCGTGGACGCTCGCCGCGTGGTTCGACTATCTCGACCTGCGGATCAACGGCTACGCGTTCCACCAGAAGCTGATGGCCGGCGACGTCGCGTACACCGATCCGCGCGTGCGGGCCGTGTATACGGCCTGGAAGAAGCTGATCGACGACAAGTATTTCATCGACAACGCGCTGTCCTACGACGTCGATTCGCTGAGCCCGCTGATCGTGAACGGCCAGGCCGCGATGACGCTGATGGGCACCTGGTATTCGGCAGGACTGCTGAGCGCGGCGCGCAACCCGATCGGCTTCTTCCGCTTCCCGGTGATCGACGCATCGGTGCCGCTCGCCGAGGACGGCCCGGTCAACGTGCTGATCGTTCCGGCGAAAGCGCACAACAAGGCCGATGCGCGGCGCTTCCTCGCGTTCATGGGGCAGCCGGTGGTCAACGGCGAGTTCGCGAAGGGGATGGGGCAACTGCCGTCGAACAACAAGGCGCCCGAGCCGCAGGACCCGATCTCGAAGATCGGCTTCCGCACGCTCGCGACGACGCCCGGCGGCATCGCGCAGTTCTACGACCGCGACATGACGAAGGAAATGGCCGACGAGGGGATGAAGGCGATGCAGCAGTTCCTGTCCGACCCGACGCAGCTCGACGCGATCCTGCAGCGCCTCGAACAGACCCGCAAGCGCATCTACCGCAAGTAGCGCGCGGCCGGGCCGGCGTGGGTGCCGGCCCGGTGCGTCGTCGTCATCGTCACGTTCGTTTCATCGAAGGCCATCTCATGTCGACCAGCCTGTCCGAAAGCGCCGCGCGCCGCGATGCCGGCCCGCGGCGGCCTGCGCGCGCGTCGCTCGCGCGGCGGCGCAACCGCGCGGCCCTGTGGTTCGTGCTGCCGGGTTTCGCGCTCTTCACCGTGTTCGTGCTGTATCCGATCGTCAGCAGCATCTGGCTGAGCTTCCATCACTGGGACGGGATGACGCCGATGACGTTCGCCGGGCTCGACAACTATCGCGAGCTGCTGCAGTCGGACACGTTCACCGTCGCGCTGAAGAACAACGTGCTGTGGCTCGTGCTGTTCCTCGCCGCGCCGCCGCTCGGCCTCGCGCTCGCGCTGTACCTGAACCAGAACGTGTTCGGCATCCGGCTCGTGAAGTCGCTGTTCTTCGCGCCGTTCGTGCTGCCGGGTGTGGTGGTCGGCCTCGTGTTCTCGTGGTTCTACGACCCGACGTTCGGGCTGCTGAAGCTGATCGTCGGGCACGGAATCCCGGTGCTCGGCGATCCGCGCTATGCGACCTACGGCGTGATCGCCGCCGCGCTGTGGCCGCAGATTCCGTTCTGCATGATTCTGTACCTGACCGGGCTGACCGGCATCAACGGCGAGATCGTCGAGGCGGCGCGAATGGAAGGCGCGCGCGGCTTCACGCTGCTGTGGCACGTGATCCTGCCGCAACTGCGGCCCGCGACCTTCATGGCCGTCGTGCTGACCGTGATCGGCGCGCTGCGCAGCTTCGACCTGATCTCGTTGATGACGGGCGGCGGCCCGTTCGACAGCTCGACCGTGCTCGCGTATTTCATGGTCGACCAGGCGATCAAGTACTACCGCGAAGGCTATTCGGCCGCGATCGCCGTCGTGCTGTTCGCGATCATGCTCGTCTATATCGTGTGGCAGCTGCGCAAGCTGGTGCGCGTCGAGTCGTAAGGACCACAGCAAGGACCACCAACATGTACCCGATGCCCGTGTCCCGCTGGGGACGTCCCGCCCGCCTGCTGTACCGGTTGTCGTTGCCGTGCGCGCTCGCGCTGTGGCTCGTGCCGCTGCTCGCGGTGCTCGTCACGTCGATCCGCTCGACCGACGAGATCGTGGCCGGCGATTACTGGCGCTGGCCGAAGCAGTTCGCGCTCGTCGACAACTACGGCGCCGCGCTCACGCAAACGCCGATGCTCCATTACTTCGCAAACAGCCTCCTGATCACGGTGCCGTCGGTCGCCGCGTCGATCCTGCTCGCGTCGCTCGCCGGGCATGCGCTCGCGAACTACCGGTTCCGCGGCAATCTCGTGCTGCTCGGCCTGTTCGTCGCCGGCAATTTCGTGCCGATCCAGATCCTGATGATTCCGGTGCGGCAGATCATGCTCGGCGTCGGCCTGTACAACACCGTGTGGGCGCTCGTGCTGTTCCACACCGCGTTCCAGACCGGCTTCTGCACGCTGTTCCTGCGCAACTTCATCCGCGAGCTGCCGTTCGAGCTGATCGAGGCCGCGCGCGTCGAAGGCGCGTCCGAGTGGGCGATCTACTGGCGCGTCGTGCTGCCGCTCGTGCGGCCCGCGCTCGCGGCGCTCGCGATCCTCGTGTTCACGTTCGTGTGGAACGACTACTTCTGGGCACTGTGCCTCACGCAAGGCGACGACGCGGCACCGATCACCGTCGGCGTCGCCGCGCTCAAAGGGCAGTGGACGACCGCCTGGAACATCGTGTCGGCCGGCTCCGTGCTCGCGGCGCTGCCGTCGGTCGCGATGTTCTTCGCGATGCAGAAGCACTTCGTCGCGGGGCTCACGTTCGGCGCGACGAAGGGCTGATCCGTCCCATCCTCTTTCTTCAGCAAGGAATCCACGATGCATCTCGGCGTTTGCTATTACCCCGAACACTGGCCGCGCGAGCAATGGGCGCGCGATGCGCGGCGGATGGCCGAACTCGGCCTGACGCGCGTGCGGATCGCCGAATTCGCGTGGAGCCGGATGGAGCCGGAGCCCGGCCGCTACGACTGGGCGTGGCTCGACGAAGCGATCGACACGCTCGCCGGCCGGCACCTGAAGATCGTGCTCGGCACGCCGACCGCCGCACCGCCGAAATGGCTCGTCGATCGCCATCCGGAGATCCTGCCGGTGGGCGCGGACGGCGCGGTGCGGCAGTTCGGTTCGCGTCGCCATTACGACATCGCGAGCCCGGTGTATCGCGCGCATTGCGTGCGCATCGTCGATGCGATGGCGCGGCGCTACGGCGCGCATCCGGCCGTGATCGCGTGGCAGACGGACAACGAAATCGGCTGTCACAACACGCTGCCGAGCTATACGCGTGCGGCGCTCCACGGCTTTCGTGCGTGGCTCGCCGCGCGTTACGGCGATATCGGCGCGCTGAACCGCGCGTGGGGCAACGTGTTCTGGAGCATGGAGTATCGCGGCTTCGACGAGATCGAGCTGCCGCGCCATACGCCGACCGACGCGAATCCCGCGCACCTGCTCGACTTCCGGCGCTATCAGTCGGACGAGGTCGCGCGGTTCCATGCGGTGCAGGTCGACGCGATCCGTCCGCACGCACCAGGCCGCGACGTGCTGCACAACTTCATGGGGTTTTTCACCGAGTTCGATCATTACGCATTCGCGCGAAGCGGGCTCGACGTCGCCGCATGGGACAGTTATCCGGTGCCGCGTACCGAAGTGCTGCCGCTCGACGAAGCGGACAAGCAACGCTGGGCCCGCACCGGGCATCCGGACGTCTCCGCGTTCTCGCACGACCTGTATCGCGGCGTCGGCAACGGCCGGATGTGGGTGATGGAGCAACAGGCGGGGCCGGTCAACTGGGGGCCGTACAACCCGGTGCCGCAAGCCGGCGCGGTGCGGCTTTGGACGTGGGAAGCGTTCGCGCATGGCGCGGAGCTCGTGTCGTATTTTCGCTGGCGGCAGTATCCGCACGCGCAGGAGCAACTGCACTCGGGGCTCAACGCGCCGGACGACCGGCTGGCGCCGGGCGGCCACGAAGTGGCGCGCGTCGCACGCGAAATCGCCGCGCTGGATTCCGCGCTCGTCGCCGGCGAGTGTGATGCGGCCCGTGTCGCGCTGCTGTTCGACTACGAGGCCGACTGGATGATCCGGATCCAGCCGCACGGCGCCGATTTCGACTATCAGCAGCATGCGTTCGACTGGTATCGCGCGCTGCGCGAGCTGGGCCTCGACGTCGACATCGTCGCGGCCGGCGCCGACGTGTCGCGTTACGCGCTCGTCGTCGCGCCGACGCTGCCGGTCGTCACGGACCGCATCGTCGAGCAGGTCGCGAGCGGGCACGCACACTGGCTGTTCGGGCCGCGCACGGGTTCGCGCACCGCTGAATTCGCGATCGCGCCGGGTCTCGCACCGGGCAAGCTGCGCGATGTGCTGCCGGTGCGGATCGGCCAGGTCGAGTCGCTGCGGCCGTCGCTCGCGCCGCGTGTGTCGTTCGACGGCGTCGACGGCCATGCGCTGAAATGGCGCGATCACGTCGAGATGGAGGCGGCGCGCGGCGCAGACGTGCTGGCCGCCTGCGACGACGGCGTGCCCGCACTCGTGCGGCGCGGTCGCGTGACGATGGCGACGGCCTGTTTCGACCGCACGCTGTTGCGCGCGACCGTTGCCCGCTGTGCGAGCGATGCCGGCCTGTCGGTGCGCGCGATGCCGGACGGTGTGCGGTTGCGCCGACGCGGGCGCGTGACGTTCGCGTTCAACTACGGCGACACGCCGTGCATGCTGCCCGCGCCGGGCGGCGCCACGTTCGTGCTCGGCAATCGCGACCTCGGCGCGGTGGACGTCGCCGCCTGGGTCGAGCCGGACTGACGCGATGCAGTCGTTGCGGCCGCTGCTGTCGCATTTCGCGCGCCTGGCGGGAATCGCGCACTTCGTGCCGCTGTCCGCGGCGGCGTTGATGCTCGGCGTCGCGATGTCGTTCACGGCGCCGTACCTGTCGCTGTTCGGCGTCGAGGCGGCGGGCATGTCGCCGTTTCTGGCCGGCATCTTCATGACGTCGATCGCGGCGAGCGGCGTCGTCGCGAGCACGTGGGCCGGGCGCTGGTCGGATCGACGCGAGCGGCACCGGCCGCTGCTCGTGGTGTCGCTCGGGGCGGCCGCGCTCGGCTTCGCGCTGCTGTGCGTGCTGCGCGCGCATGGGCCGGTGATCGCCGCCGGCACGATCCTGCTCGGCGCGGGCGCCGTGTCGCTGTCGCAGATCTTCTCGTTCGCGCGTGCGGTGCTGCCCGTCGCCGACGATGCGCAGCGCGAACTCGCGTCGGCCGCGCTGCGCACGATGCTGTCGATCGCGTGGGTGTTCGGCCCCGCGCTCGGTGCGCTGATTCTCGCGCAGACGGGTTTTACCGGACTCTTTCTGGCGGCTGCCGCGGGCTTCGTCGCGTGCGCGGCGATCGTCGCGCGGATTCCGGAGCCGGCGCGGCGGCCCGTGGCGGCTCACGTGCAAGCCGCGGACCGCGTTGCACTGCCGCCTGACGCTGCGCGTGCAGCGGTTGTCGTCGTCGCAACGCGTGCAAGCGTGCTGCGCACGCTCGTCGCGCTGACGCTGATCGGGCTCGCGGCGAACGCGACGATGATCGTGCTGCCGCTCTACATCGTGCGCGCGCTCGGCGGCACGCCGGCGAACGTGTCGGCCGCGCTCGGGCTCGCCGCGTTGCTCGAGATTCCGATGATGCTGTGGCTCGGCATCCGTTCGACGCGCCTCGACAAGGCGCGCTGGCTGACCGCGTGCGCACTCGTGCATGCGGCGTATTTCGTCGGCCTCGCGGCGGTGGCGCGCGTGAACCTGATCCTGCCGCTGCAACTGCTGAGCGCATGCGTGGTCGCGATCACGTCGTGTCTCGGGATGACGCGCGTGTGCGACCTGATGCCCACGCGCCCCGGCACCGCGACCGCGATGTTCTTCAGCACCGCGCGGGTCGGCTCGATCGCATCCGGTGTGCTGTCGGGCGCGTGCGTCGATCTGTTCGGCTATCGCGCGACGTTCGCCGGATGCGGCGGGCTCGCGCTCGTGGCGTGCGTGCTGCTCGCCGTGGATGCGTACGGCGAGCGGGGCAGCGCACGCCGCACGAGCGGGGCGCGCCGCGGCTTCGATTCACCGCACTGACGCGGCATGCGCCGGTGCGGTGAAGCCGCGACGCGGTGACGCGTCAGCGCTGCCGGAACGCGTCGAGCGACGGCAGCGCGCGACCGTGGAAATCGAACAGCGTGTTGTTGTCCCACTGGTCGCCCGCGCCGAGCTTCCAGCCGACACCGGGCGTCGGGATCCATTCCGGTTCCCACCAGAACACGCCCTTGCCGCGATTGCCGGGCACGCCCTTCACGATATCGACGACCGCCGCGAGAAATTGCGCCTGGCCGGCCGGCGACGGCGGGAAGGTCGTCGAGCCGGTGTTCGTCATCGCGTTCGGCTCCGAATCGCCGTCGCTCGTGGTCCACGGGTAGGCGGTCTCGACGACGATCAATTCCTTGTCATAGCGCACCGCGAGATCGTTCGCGTTGTTGCGCAGATCGTCGAGCGCGCCTTGCCATTGCGGGTAGTACGACAGGCCGATCACGTCGAACGCGACGCCGCGCTGCGTCGCGCTGTCGAACCACCAGCGGCTCTTGCCGTTGTCGCCGCCGCTGTCGATATGCAGCATCACCTTGATGCGCGGATCGACCGCCTTCACCGCGTCGTGACCGGTTTTCAGCAACTGCGCGAGGTTGTCCCACTGATCGTAGCGGCCGAGCGGCCACAGCATGCCGCCCGTGATCTCGTTGCCGATCTGCACCCACTCGGGCCGTACGCCGGCGCGCTGCAACTGGCGCAGCACGTCGGTCGTATAGGCCGACAGCAGCGCGCACGTCTCGGCGAGATTCTTGCCGGCCCACGCATGCGGCGGGTATTGCTTGCCGGGGTCGGCCCACCAGTCGCTGTAGTGGAAATCGATCAGGATGCGCATCCCGAGCGCGGCCGCGCGCTGCGCGAGTGCCACGACATGCGCGGCATTGTTGTAGCCTGCCGCCGCGCTCTGGTTCGCGGGGAAGAAATCCGGATTGCCGGGATCGTTCCACACCTTGATCCGGATCGAATCGACGCCGTGCGCGCGAAGAATCTTCAAGCAGTCGCGCGGCGCGCCGCCGCCGTCGAAGAAGGCCGCGCCATGCGCTTCGAGTTCGGGCAGCGTCGAGATGTCGGCCCCCATCGCGAAGCCGCCGGCCGTCGCACTGCGCGGCGCGGGTCGTGCGAAGGCAGGCAGCGGGCCGGCCAGGTCGAGGCACGCAAGCGCCGCGCTCGAGATGCTCCAGCGCAGCATCGATCGTCTGTTCATCGTCATCCTCCATGTCATGGACCCCGTCGGGCGTGGGGTCGGCTTCGGTATGTTTAAGCGCTTAAATTTCGGCCTGCGAGACGAGGCCGAATGGAGCGTAGCGCACCTGTCGCCAACGATGCAAAGAACCTGCGCGTTGCCTACTATCTGGCGAGCGCCGTCACGCGTTGCGCGTCGTCGCAGTGCGGCTCGACGGACGGCACGATTGGCGCGGACGGCGCTCGCGTGGCCGTCGGCGGACTCCGGCGCTGTGTCGCGGTCGGCACGCTCGCGGCGTACGCGCTCGCAGCATGCGCGCCGCGCTAGGACCGGTCGCGATTGCGAGCGCGCGTCGCTCCGGTGATGACCGCGATGCCGAACAGGATGACGGCCACGATCTCGATGATGTGCTGGGAGACGTGCAGCGTCATCAAACCCCAGGCGACGCCACCGATGAAAATGATCCATCCGACCAGGTAGATGAGCAGGGTCATCGTTCTTCTCCTTGCAGTGTTGGCCCGTGACGCCGATTGCCGGTCGTGCAAAATTTACCGCTCGCGCGGCGAGGCGCGATGAAAGGCGCGATCCGCGTGTGCGCGAGCATATTGCGAGCCTGGCTTGGCCACGCCGGCGGCATTTCTCGGCTACGCAGCTTGCCGAGTGTTTCACTCCGCCGCCGCATCCTGCGCATGCAGCCCCAGCCGCGCCATCAGCCGCCCGGCATCGAACGGCGCCTGCGTTTTCGTGTCGTTGTCGAAATAGCAGTACACGTCGCGCGTCCGCGCACGCGGCGGTTGCAGCGCGGGTGCGGCGAGGCGCGCATCGTCCGGCTGCGTGCCGCGGCTCCACGCGTCGATTCGGCGCGCCCATCGTTCGAGCGCCGAATCGGCGTATTCACCCGAATACTTCGTTTCGGTGCCGTGCAGCCGGATGTAGACGAACCGCGCGCTCAGATCCTCGAGCTGCGGCCACGCCTCGGTCGAATCCGACACGACGAGCGCGACCTTGTGGCGGCGCAGCAGATTCACGAACGCCGGATCCACGAAGCTGTCGTGCCGCACTTCCACCGCATGACGCAACGCGCGCTTGCGGTCGATCTGCAGATACGGTTCGCGCACGCGCGCATCGTGCCGGCGGGCGAGCGCGAGCGCGGCTTCCGTATCGTGCGGCAGCAGGCTCAGGAAGCGCTCCATGTGCGCCGGATCGAAACGCAGCGACGGCGGAAATTGCCACAGCAGCGGCCCGAGCTTGTCCTTCAGCGCGAACAGCCCCTGCGCGAAAAAATTCGCGCACGCGATCGTGGCCGTTTCGTCGCGAAAGCGCAGCATGTGCGTCAGGTAACGCGAGCCTTTCACGCTGAACACGAACCCGGGCGGCGTGTCGGCGTACCAGCGCCGCCAGCTGTCGGGTGCTTGCAGGCTGTAGTGCGTGCCGTTGATTTCGATCGTGTGCATGCGCCCCGATGCATACCGCAGTTCGCCGGCCTGCTTCAGGTCGGCCGGGTAGAAGGTCCCCCGCCAGCCTGCGTAGCGCCAGCCCGAAATGCCGATGTGGATCCTGCCGGATGTGCGTGTCACGTCGATGCCCGGCCGCGCCGGGTTCCTGATGCGGTTCCGGCGACGAGCAATCTGCGTGCCGCGAGCGTCGCCGATTTGTTTTTTTAAAGACCGCGCCACGTTCGGCCGGTATGATCGCTGCGCTCGCGAACGACGCAATCGGCCGGTGCGTACCGATCCACGCGTCACAGCCTTCGCCGGCACGGCAAACACGACACCACCGGACGGGCCGTGGCGACACGCCACGGTCCGCCGATCCGGCCGAACGGGCCAACGCAGCACGACGGAGTATCGAAACGATGTGGACGGAGACAGGGGCGCGGCGGTGCGCGTGGGCGATCGCGGCCGGCGGGGCAATGTGCGTGGCCGCCGCGGGCGGGGCGTATGCGCAGGCAACGGCGCCGGGCGCGGCGGCAGTCGCGCTGCCGCCGATCGACGTGCGAGGGCCGGCCGACGCTTCGTCCGTCGGGCTCGTCGGGCGGCGCACCGCTACCGGCACCAAGACCGACACGCCGATCGACGAGATTCCGCAAACGGTCGACATCGTGACCGCGCAACGGATCGAGATGACCGGCGCGGCCGACCTGAACCAGGCGTTGCGCTACGTGCCGGGCTTCGCGACGTTCGGCGCCGACAGCCGCACCGACTGGTATGCGGCGCTGCGCGGCTTCACGCCGACGCTGTACGTCGACGGCCTGCCGGCGCCGAATACGGCCGTGATCGCGAACTGGCGCGTCGATCCGTACACGATCGACTCGATCGCGGTGCTGCGCGGGCCGACGTCGGTGCTGTACGGCGCGGGCGAGCCCGGCGCGATCGTCGACGCGCACACGAAGCTGGCCGATGGCGAGCGCGTGCGCGAAGCCGGCGTGCAGATCGGCAACGATGCGCGCAAGCAGGCGATGCTCGATGTCGGCGACCGGCTCGATCCGGATGGCAAGTACGCGTACCGGTTCGTCGGCGTCGCGCGCGACGGCAACGCGGTGACCGGCCCGAACGGCGACCGGCGCGTCGCATTCGCGCCTTCGTTCCGGTGGCGGCCGACCGCCGACACGTCGCTGACGCTTTCCGCGACGTTCCTGCAGGACAGCGGCGACATCTCGTCGAACTTCCTGCCCGCGTCGGGCACGGTGTTGCCGAACCCGAACGGCCGCCTGTCGCAGGACCGCTACATGGGCGATCCGTCGTTCAACGACTACCGCAAGAAGCAATGGTCGCTCGGCTATGCACTGGAACACCGCGTGAATGCGATCTGGACGCTGCATCAGGACGTGCGCTGGTCGCACCTGTCGCTCGACGATGCGACGGTGTTCGGCAATGGCCTCGTACCCCGCAGCACGACGAACATGATGCGCTTCGCGGGGCTGTTCCAGCTCAACTACAGCCGGCTCGACATCGACAACCACGCGCAGGCGCGCGTCGGCACGGGGCCGCTCGAACACACGCTGCTGTTCGGCCTGCAGTTCGACCGGCAGACGACGACCGACAGCGTATGGCTCGCGCTCGCGCCGTCGCTCGACCTGTACCATCCCGTCTATCGGCCCGTGACGGCGGCGATCTTCTCCGGCCCGATGTCGCTGGGCCACGTCGATCAGTACACCGCGATGAACACGTTCGGCGTGTACGCGCAGGACCAGATTCGCTGGCAGCGCTGGACACTCACGCTCGGCGGCCGCGAGGATGTCGTGAATGCGCGGTTCGACGACCGGGCCGCCGGCACGCACGCGCAGCAGGACGTCAGTGCGTTCTCCGGCCGCGTCGGGCTCACCTATCGCGGCGACGCTGGGTTCTCGCCATACGTCAGCTATTCGACGTCGTTCGACCCGGTCATCGGCGTGCGGATGTTCGGCGGCGGCTTGCCGAAACCGACGCGCGGCGCGCAGACGGAGGCCGGGCTGCGCTGGGAGCCGCCCGGCCGGAACCTGATGTTCAACGCGGCCGTGTATCAGATCGACCAGACCAACGTCGTGACGCCGACGCCGGTCGCTCTCGACCCGACCGGCACGACGTCGGTGCAGACCGGCAAGGTGCGCTCGCGCGGCATCGAGCTGAGTGCGCTCGGCAAGCTGACGCGCGAGCTGTCGATCGTCGCGTCGTACGCATATCAGGACGTCAAGAACGTGCAGGCGAACGACGCGTCGCTGAACCACTGGCCGGTGTCCGTGCCGCTGCCGCGGCAGATGGCGTCGCTATGGGCC
The DNA here is from genome assembly GCF_902833145.1 of Burkholderia sp. BCC0506. Taxonomy (GTDB): domain Bacteria; phylum Pseudomonadota; class Gammaproteobacteria; order Burkholderiales; family Burkholderiaceae; genus Burkholderia. The sequence goes on from NZ_CADFEN010000001.1 coordinate 402,544, forward strand.
GACTGGACCTGGCGCACGGGTGCGCTGGCGGGCCTCGGGATCGGCGGCGGCGTGCGCTACCAGAGCGCGCTGGCCGGCGCGCCCGACAATTCGCTGACGGTGCCGAGCGCGACGCTTTACGACCTCGCGCTCCATTACGACCTGCCGCGCTGGCGTTTCGCGTTGAACATCGCGAACCTGTTCGACCGGCGCTATGTCAGCGGCTGCCAGTCGTACGCCGTGTGCGTGTTCGGCAACGAGCGGACCGTGCTGGCCAGCGCGAAATACGACTGGTAAGCGCGGCCTACGTGCGACGTTGCGGCTCGCGGGCGGCGGCGCGCGCGCCCGCATGGCCCTGGCGCCGCCATTCGGTCGGCGTGATGCCGAAACGCTCGCGAAAGGCGGTCGCGAAATTGGCCGGCGTGGAAAAGCCGATTTCCTTCGCGATGCTGGCGATGCTGAGCGAGGTGGAATCCAGCAGATCCTGCGCGATCCGCAGCCGCTCGTCGCGCAGATACTCGAACACCGTCTGACCGAGATTGTCGCGAAACGCGCGCGATAGGCGCTTTTCGTGCGTGCCGACCGCGCGCGCCAGTTCCTCCACCGTCGGCGGATCGTTCAGCGTGCGCGACAGGTGGCGGATGGCCGCGCGCACGATGATGTCGTCGTCCTTGCCGCTCGCCAGCGGGCTTTCCGGCGATTCCGTCCCGGCCGGCCGTTCGCGTGTCGTCCGCGACAGCTGCACGCGAATCCGCGCGATCACCTCCGCCGGTTCGAACGGCTTCACCACGTAGTCGACGCCGCCGATCTCGAGCCCCTCGAGCCGTTCGTGCAACGCGTCGGCCACGGTCAGGAAGATGACCGGGATCGCGCTCGTCAGCGGATCGGCGGCGAGCAGGCGGCATGCGGTGAAGCCATCCATGCGCGGCATGCGCACGTCCATCAGGATCAGGTCGGGCATCAGCGCCTGCGCGCGCTGGCACGCTTGCGTGCCGTCGAATGCGATGCTGATCCGGCATCCCGTGCCGCGCAGGATGTCGATCAGCAAGCGCAGCTGGTCGGGTTGATCGTCGACGATCAGGATATGTGCGTCGCTCAATGCGGAGATCGATGAAGGCATCGTGCACCTGTGGTGAAAAGGCGGTTGGCTGCGTTTCCGCGGGTGGCCTGCCCGGTGCGGTGGGAAACGTCGGAAGCCGCTCTGTGGCGATGCATCCATTGCATCGCACGCTCGCATCGATCCGCGGCAACGCGGAACTGCGCGGCAGGCAAACCGTTCGGCGAGCATGGCTCGGCGTTCGTTGTTTGCCTCATCGAGCCGGTCAAGACGCGAGGGATTGCCGCGCTCGCGGGGTGAACGATCGCGACTGCCGGAATCGATGCGAGCGGAATTGTAGGAGCATATTTCGAATCCGGCCAGACATGACGGCGCCATTCTCGTCATTCCATCTTCTCGATTATTGAAAATGGCGGTTTGCGACAGGAACGTGAAGCGCCGGTATGCGTCGATACTTGTGGTTTACGCGTATATCCGGAGCAAAGTCGCGGAGTCGGCCGGTTTCTCGATTGTCTTTTTCGGAAAAAATATTAATCGAATCCGCTTTGGCAAAGTATTTATCCGCTCGGTAAAAGATTTTGAATAACGGTGCTGGCGCGAAATCGTTTGCGCATTGGGCTTGTTTTGCGTAAGTTATTGAATATTTTAGATTTTACAATCTATAAAGAATGCCGGCTTTAATAATTCAAGCTCGTGTCTCATAATTCGTCCGAACTTTGAATGACGGGTGGAGCAGGGCAGCGGAAGCACCGCAAGCGGTGCCGCACGTTGCCAGGCCCGGGGTCGGCGCATCGATCGATGACTGTCCGGGCACGTGCTCGCTGCACGGAAAGAAAACTCCGGGTGCCGGAGATGAAATAAAAGAAGCGGGGTTGGTCGCGGTCAGCGCGGCGACAAATCGGGAATGACCATGACGACGGGTTGAATCTCGCGATTCAGTCGGGGAAAGACACGTCCATGGTAATCAATACGTATTCCTAATGTCATTGCCGGATGAGCGGAACGGGACGTCGAGCCGACGACATGCCCCGGGCTTTCGAACGCCCTGTCGAAACGGGTGCGCGGTGCCGCGTCGTCTCGCCACGGCTGGCCCAGGCAGTGGAATCCGCATCCGAACCGAAGTCGTAATCGAAGTCGAAGCTGTCAATAAAAGTAAGCAGCCCGTATTCAAACCAGACGCTACACAACGGAGCAGAAGACCATGAAGAGAAAGCAGATTTCGGCGCTCGCCGCCGCGATGTTCACGGGCGCGGGCGTGCTGATCGCCGGCGCCGCCCACGCGGACAATTTCGTCGACCGCGGCAACCCGGACAACGCACTGAACGGCCAGTGCATCGACGGCACCAACCCGCTGTGCGTGGCAACGAAGAACGGCAGCTACGTCGTAGTCAGCAGCACCAACGTGACGCAGGGCACCAATGCGAAGGCCGGCGCCAGCGGGATCGCGATCGGTGATCAGTCGAATGCGAGCAGCAAGGGCGGCAGCGGCAGCGGCGGTGCGATCGCGATCGGGGTCGGCTCGCAGGCACTGGCGAACTCGGCCACCGCGATCGGCACGGTGGCGGTGGCACAAGGCAATACGTCGCTGGCGGTCGGTCGCCAGTCGGCGGCGGTCGGCGATTTCTCGATGGCGCTCGGCAACGTCGCGGACGCGCACGGCACGAGCTCGATCGCGCTCGGCCACTCGGCGCTCGCCAGCGGCGACCGCTCGGTCGCGATCGGCGGCGCGAACCCGACGTCGAGCGACGGCGTATCGGCCGGCGCATCGTACGACGCGGCCACGCAGACGCGTGCCGCCGGCACGCAGTCGGTGGCGATCGGCGCGGGCGCGCAGACGAACGACAACAACCAGGTGGCGATCGGCTCGGGCAGCGTCGGCGCGAACAACGGCGGCACACCGGTGTTCGGCGGCACGGCCGCGCCGGTCGGCGGCGCGGTATCGTTCGGCGCACCCGGCAGCGAACGCCAGCTCAAGAACGTCGCGGCGGGCGCGGCCGATACGGACGCCGTCAACGTCCAGCAACTGAAGAACGTGAACAGTACGCTGAGCACCGGCATCGGCAATGTCGACGCACGCGTGACGTCGGTCGGCAATTCGCTGTCGACCACGATCTCGAACGTCGACCAGCGCGTGACCAGCGTCGGCAACAGCCTCAGCACGAGCATCGTCACGGCGACGCAGAACGTCGTCAAATACACCGACGACTCGCATGCGGCGATCGCGCTCGACGGCGCGAACGGCACGACGATCGGCGGCGTGGCCGCCGGCGTCGCCGATACCGATGCGGTGAACGTCGGCCAGTTGAAGGGCAGCATCGCCCCGCTGCAGACCTCCATTTCGACGGCGGCGTCGAACATCACGAACCTGCAGAACAGCGTGACCGGCATCAGCGGCTCGCTGAGCACCGCGGCGTCGAACATCGTCAACCTGCAGGCGGCCGATACGCGCAACGTCAAATACGACGGCGCGAGCGGGTTCGACTCGGTGACGTTCGCCGGCCCCAACGGCACGACGCTGCACAACGTCGCGGACGGCAAGGACGCGCACGACGCCGTCAACGTCGGCCAGTTGACCGGCGGCCTCGCATCGCTGAGCACGAGCGTGACGAACAACCTCGGCACGACGCTCGGCAGCCTGAGCACGTCGATCGCCAGCCAGATCGGCAACGCGACGAAGAACGCGGTGCAGTACGACGACGATGCACACGGCGGCGTGACGCTCGGCGGCACGGGCGCATCGACACCGGTCGGCCTGCACAACGTCGCGGACGGCGTGGCCGCGAACGACGCGGTGAACGTGGGCCAGCTCGGCAAGGCGACCGACTCGCTCAACCAGTCGATCACGACGGTCGGCAACCAGGTGACGGCCAATACCGGCAACATCGCGGCGCTTCAGCAGGACGCGCTGCAGTGGAACCCGGGCCTCGGCGCGTACGACGCGAGCCACGGCGGCCACGGCCCGCAACTGATCAGCAACGTCGCGGCCGGCAAGAGCGGCACGGATGCCGTCAACGTCGATCAGCTGACCGCGGCGATTCACGACGGGACGAGCCAGCTCGATGCGCTCGCCGTGAAGTACGACGATGCGAGCAAGCGGCAGGTGTCGCTCGGCGCAGGCAACGGCGGCAGCCCGGTGCGCGTGACCAACGTCGCCGAAGGCAACGTGGCGGCCGGCAGCACCGATGCGGTGAACGGCGCACAACTGCGTCGCGCGACCGACGGCGCCGCGGCCGCGCTCGGCGGCGGCGCGACCGCGAACCCGGACGGCTCGCTCGGCGCACCGAACTACAAGATCGGCGGCAGCGCATTCAACAACGTCGGCGATGCGCTGACGAACCTCGATGGCCGCGTCGGCAGCAACACGACGACGCTCGAGAATCACGAAACGCGCCTCGGCAACGCCGAAACGAATATCGCGGGCAACACGGCGGCGATCGCGGGGCTGCAGCAGGACGCGCTGCAATTCGACCCGACGCTCGGCGCGTTCAACGCCGCGCGCGGCGGCGCGCCGACGAAGCTGACCAACGTGGCCGACGGCAACGTCGCCGCGGGCAGCACGGATGCAGTCAACGGCGGCCAGTTGTCGGGCGTGAAGACCGCGCTCGAACAGCAGATCACGAACGTGTCGAACCAGGCCGGCGAAGCGGTGAAGAACGTCGTCAAGTACGACGTCGACGCGAGCGGCAACCGGCTGAATTCGGTGTCGCTCGTCGGCGGCGACGCCGCGTCGGCGGTCGTGCTGAAGAACGTCGCGGCGGGCACCCGCGATACCGACGCGGTGAACGTGAAGCAGCTGAAGGACGTGCAGTCGAACCTGAATCAGCTCGGCGCGCTCGCGGTGCAGTACGACGACGGCTCGAAGAGCACGATCACGCTCGGCGGTGCGGGCGGCACGCGCATCACCAACGTGCAGGCCGGCACGTTGAGCGCGACCAGCACCGACGCGGTGAACGGCTCGCAGCTCTACGCGACCAACCAGCAGGTGGCGAAGAACACCACCGACATCTCGAACCTGCAAGGCAGCGTCACCAACATCGCGAACGGCAAGGCCGGCCTCGTGCAGCAGCAGGATCCGAACGGCGCGATCACGGTCGGCAAGGATTCGGGCGGCAGCAGCGTGAACTTCTCCGGCACCGCGGGCGACCGCGTGCTGACGGGCGTCGCGGCGGGCGTGAACGCCAACGACGCGGTCAACATGGGCCAGTTCAACGCGGCGCTGCAGAACGTGGCGGCGAACGACAAGATCCGTGCGGCCGCGACCGACGCGAACACCACGTGGATCGCGCGTGCCGATGCGGGTGCGATCGGCTCGACGGCGACGGCGACCGGCAAGAACGCGGTGGCGGTCGGCCAGGGCTCGGTTGCCGATCGCGACAACTCGTTCTCGGTCGGCGCGAAGGGCAGCGAGCGCCAGATCACGAACGTCGCGGCCGGCACGGCGCCGACCGACGCGGTGAACGTGCAGCAGCTGAACGACAACCTCGCGGCGGCGTCGACGCAGGCGAACGGCTACACCGACCAGCGCATCGGGCAGGTGTACAACTCGTTCAACGACCTGAAGAAGGACATGTACGGCGGCGTCGCGTCGGCGATGGCGGTGGCCGGCCTGCCGCAGCCGACCGGCGCGGGGCGCTCGATGGTGTCGGCGGCGACGTCGAACTATCACGGCCAGCAGGGCTTCGCGGCAGGCTACTCGTACGTGACGGAGAGCAACCGCTGGGTCGTCAAGGCATCGGTGACGGGCAACACGCGGTCGGACTTCGGCGCGGTGGTCGGCGCGGGTTATCAGTTCTGATGCAGGTTGCGTCGTAGCGAGCGACGCATGGTGCCGGGCGAGGCAGGCGCAGCCCGGTACCCGCGGTCGACCGGTGGCCCGGGGTTCGTGTGAGAATCCCGGGCCATCGTCGTTTCGCGCGGCCGGCCGATCGTCCATCGCGTATCGACGATGCCGTCGCGAATGCGAGTGGCGCCGTCCGCCGCGATCGTCCTCATCCGTCGGCCGGCGGCCCCGCAAGGGTTTCGCGCATGTCCGGCGGAGCGTCCAATGCGAGTTGTGGAATGCGAGCATCCGCTCGTATTCTGAAGTCCTCGGGCGGCACGGCATGGGGCCTGCGCCCATCACCGCATCGGAGTGCGACCATGATCGAAACGACTCCCACGATGAGGCTCAACCACCTGAGCTTCCCCTCCGCCGACACGCTGGCGACGGCCCGATTCTTCGAGCGATACCTCGGCTTCACGATCGCGGGAAGCTGGGAGAAATCCTGGATCCTCAAGCGTCCGGGCTTCGACGTCGTGATCGATCACGTCGGCGACGGCGTGCCCGCGTGGCCCGTCAATTTCCATGTGGGCTTCGAACTGCCGAGCCTCGATGCCGTGCATGCGCTGTTCGCGCGCTTCAAGGAAGAAGGCGTCGCGATGGAAACGGACGTCTTCAACAACGGGCGCGGCTCGCGCTTCTTTTGCCGCGCGCCGGGCGGCCTGATGTTCGAACTGAACACGCGCGCGGACGCCGCGCCGGAATATCAGGGCACCTTCGACGATTGACGCGAGATGGTCCGTGCCGTGCCCAGCTCAGTCGCAACGGCCGGCGCGGGCGAGCGTCTCGATGACCTCGCGGGTACGCGATGGCGCGGTGATCTCCGTCCAGTGCAGATGCGCGTATTTCGGGTCGTCGCGCAAGCCGGCGAACTTCACGCGGTTTTTCTCGAAGGTCGTGTACGACCACAGCAGCACCGAGTCTCGCGAGCAGAACGCCATCCGCAGCGATTCCCGGTTACCGTGGAAGAGCTCGGTGCGTATCAGGCCGCGGCCGAGCGTGCGCCGCAGCACGCGGGAAAACACCGTCCAGCGCCCGAAGTTGAGCCAGACGACGTGCGTGGCGCTCGACCACAGCACGTCCCGCACCGCGCTGTAATTGCCGTCGGCGACCCACCGGTCGCCGGCCGTCGCCGCCAGCACGTCGTGCTCGAACTGCTTGGGCGGCACGGCGGTCCAGCCCGGGCCCCAGTAGAGCCGATCGAGTTCGACGTGTGCGCAGCCCGCGGCGGCTGCCAGTGCGCGGGAGAAGGTGGATTTCCCCGCTCCGCTTGTTCCGACGACGATGACGCGCATGTGTGGGACCACGGGCAAAAAGGTGAGGGCGCGTATTGTGCCCGATGCGGCCGGGCGGAGGGAGATACGTAGCGCGAATCGGAGGCCGCGGCCGAATGCCGCTCGCGTTCAATCGAGCGGCGGCACCGCGCCATCGCGCAACATCCTGACGAGCCGCGCGCGCCGCTTCTCGAGATCGGCGATCTGACGGTCGATCGCTTCGAGGCGTGCGCGCTGGACGTCGGTGATCCGATCGCACGAACGCGCGCCCTCGATCAGCAGCATGCAGTCCGGAAAGCCGCGAATGTCGTCGAGGGTGAACCCGGTCGCGATCATGCGCTGAATCTGTTTGACCTGCGTCACCGCATTGTCGGCGAACAGGCGATAGCCGTTGGCCGCACGTACCGACGCGAGCAGGCCGTGTTCGTCGTAGTGCCGGATCGAACGCACGCTCGCGCCGGTGAGCTGCGCGAGCTTGCCGATGGTCAGCAGCGGCTGCGGAGGTGGTTTTTTCATGGACGGGAGGTTAGCACGATCCGCTTGACTCTCACATCAGTGTGAGGGTTGAGACTGGGCGTCCATTCATGCCTGGAGGAAAAATCGTGACTACCCGAGTGCTGATCCGCTGGCTGATCGCCATGATCTGGTGGGCGACGCCGTTCGCATTGGCGAACCACGTGGCGGCGGCGCCGCTGAGCTACACCGTGACGTCGTCGGACGGCGTGAAGCTGGCCGTTCAGGAAAGCGGCGACCCGGACGGCGTACCGGTCATCCTGATTCACGGCCTGCTCGGCAGCCGCCTGAACTGGGACGCGCAGGTCCGGAGCCCCGAACTGCGCGGATTCCGGATCATCACGTACGACTTGCGCGGCCACGGGCTGTCGGACAAGCCGTCCGGCGCGCGGCCGTATCGCGATGGAACCCGCTGGGGCGACGATCTCGCGGCGGTCATCGAAGGCGCGCATGCGCGCAAACCCGTCGTGGTCGGCTGGTCGCTCGGCGGCGTGGTGATCTCGAACTACCTCGCCAAATACGGCGACCGCGCGATCGCGGGCGCGGTGTACGTCGACGGCGTGGTCGAGCTTGCTGCGGGCCAGATCGTCGATCATCCGGACGTGTACCGCGACATGAATGCGCCGGACCTCAAAACGCATCTCGACGGCGAGCGGACTTTCGTCGGTCTGTGCTTCAACCGCCGGCCGGATGCCGCCACGTTCGAGCGCTTGCTCGCCAACGCCGCGATGGCGTCGTGGGACATGCAAAAGGCCACCCCGACGATGTCGGTTTTCGCCGCCGAGGGGCTCGGCCACGCGCGCGTGCCGTTGCTGTTCATCTACGGCGGCCGCGACGCGCTGGTCGATACGCCGGCGACGCTGGCTCGTGCGGCCGAACTGAACGCGCGTGTGGTCAGCCAGGTGTACTCGGAGTCGGGGCACGCGCCGTTCATCGAGGAAGCCGAGCGGTTCAATCGCGATCTGGCCGCGTTCGTCCGGTCGGCGTCCGCTCGATGAAGCAGCGATGTCAGGCCGGCGTGACCGGGATGCCGGCCGTGTCGGCCGCCGCGCGATCGTGAAAGCGCTGGAACGCATCGAGCAGCCGCGCGCGTTGTACGGCCAGCGCCGGATCGCGCCGATCGCGTGGCCGTGCGACGTCGACCCGGATTTCTTCATCGACGCGCCCCGGGTTCGGCGCGAGCACCAGCACGCGATCGCCGAGATACAGCGCTTCGTCGAGATCGTGCGTGACGACGATCGCGGCCATCCGGTGTCGATGGACGACATCGAGCAGCAGCGTCTGCAAGCGCATCCGGGTGATCGCGTCGACCGCGCTGAACGGCTCGTCGAGCAGCAGCAGATCCGGCTCGCCGAACAGCCCGCGCGCGATCGCGGCGCGTTGCGCCATCCCGCCCGACAGCGTCGCCGGCAGTTGCCGCGCGACGCCCGCCAGGCCGACTTCGTCGAGCAATCGCGCGACGCTCGGATCGCGTCCGCCCCGCGGGCCGGACGCGAAGCCGACGTTGTCGGCGATCGACAGCCACGGCAGCAGCCGCGGCTCCTGAAAGATCACGCCCATGCGCGCGGACGGTCCGGCCAGCGCGCTGCCGTCGAGCGTCACGCTGCCGCGGAAGTCCGGGTCGAGGCCCGCGACGATCCGCAGCAGCGTGCTCTTGCCGCAACCGCTTGGGCCGACCACGCAAACGATCTCGCCGCGCGCGACCTGCAACGCGATGTCGGCGAGGATCGTGCGATCGCCGTACAGCTTGCGGGCGATCCGCAGGTCGAGCAGCGACGGGGCGACGCCGGCGGTCGGGCGCACGGAAGGGTAGGCGCTCATTTCCCGCCCTCGCGCGACGCGCCGTCGAACGCATCGCGCCAGCCGAGCCAGCGTGCCTCGATGCGCCGCATCGCGCCGTCGGTCAGCTTGCCGAGCAGCGCGAGCAGGAGGATCGCGCCGAACACGAGATCGGGGCGCCCGGTCTCGCGGCCGTCGCTCAGCAGGAAGCCGAGGCCGCGCGTGGCCGCGATCAGCTCCGCGGCGACCATGAACATCCACGCGAGACTGAGGCCGGTGCGCAGGCCGGTGACGATCTGCGGCAGCGCGGCCGGCAGCAGGATCCGGCGGAACAGCGCGAGCGGGCCGAGCCGGTATACGGCGCCGAGCTCGACGAGCTTGCGGTCGACGTCGCGAATGCCGGCGACCACCGCGAGATGAACCGGAAAGAACGCGCCGATCGCGATCAGCGTGACCTTCGGCGCTTCGTCGATGCCGAGCCACAGCAACAGCACCGGCACCCACGCGAGCGACGGAATCGCGCGCAGCGCCTGAAACGTCGGCTCGAACAGCGCATCGATCCGGCGGCTCAGGCCCATCGCCGCGCCCACGACGAGCGCGAGCCCGGCGCCCGCTGCGAACCCGGCCGCGACGCGCAGCGTGCTCGCGCCAACGTGACGTGCGACTCGCGTGACGCCCATGCGCGCCAGCGTATCGAGAATCTCGCTCGGCGCCGGCACGAGGTGATCCGGCAGCCAGCCGCGCCGCACCACGACCTCCAGCAGCACGAGCGCGGCGAACGGCAGCGCAAGGCCCGCGATACGCCACGCGCGCAGCGGGTCGCGCCGGGCCGCATGCGGCGGCGAAGCAGGCGGGTGCGATGCGAGCGCGTCGCCGCGTGCGGTGGTATCCGTCATCGGCGGCAGCTCAGTGCGATGCGGCGACGATCGGGCGCGCGAACGACGGATCGATCAGCGTATCGACGATCTTCGCGGGATCGACGCCCGGCCTGGTCAGTTGCTCGGCCGTCAGCACCGGCGCCGCGGCTTTCAGCGCCGCGCGCTGCGTGTCGCCCGGCACCGGGTCGCTGAAATCGTTGCGCTGAAGCTGCAGCTTCGCGACCGGCAGCGACACCTTCGATTCGTCGGCGACGATCTGCGCGGTCTCGGCCGGATGCGCGACGATCCACTGACGCGCACGGTCGTAGACTTTCAGCACGCGCGCCACCGCCTGCGGATACTGGCTGGCGAACGCATCGCGCACGTTCAGGAACCCATAGGTATTGAAGGCGACGTTGCGGTACAGCAGGCGCGCGCCGTCGTCGAGCTGGGCGGCGGCCATGTGCGGATCGAGCCCGGCCCACGCATCGACCTGGCCGTTCGCGAGCGCGGTGAGGCCGTCCGGATGCTGCAGGTTGACGATTTCGACGTCGTCGCGCGTCAGGTCGGCCGTGTGCAGCGCGCGCAGCGTGAACAGGAACGGATCGGTGCCGCGCGTCGCGGCGATCTTCTTGCCCTTCAGGTCGGCGAGCGTGCGGATCGGCGAATCCTTGCGCACCACGAGCGCCGTCCATTCGGGGCGCGAGAACACGTAGACGGTATGGATCGGGTTGCCGTTCGCGCGGGCGAGCACCGACGCGAGCCCCGCGGCCGAGCCGAAATCGACCGCGCCGCTGTTCAGGTATTCGAGCGCGCGATTGCTGCCGAGGCTCAGCACCCAGCGAATCGCCGTCCCGTCGGGCTTGAATTCGTCGTCGAGCCACCCGAAGTGACGGATCACGAGACTCTCGGGCGAGTAGTACGCATAGTCGACGCGGATTTCGGCGGGCGTCGCCGCCTGCGCGTGCATCGATGCGAGGCCGGCAAGCGCGGCAACGGCGAGGGCCGCGGATTGCCACACGCGGGACCAGAACGGCTTCATCGGGATTCTCCGGAAGAGCGGCAACGCGCCGCGAACAGGCAGGGCAGCGGGCTAATGTAACGAAGCGCAGGCGATCCGTTAACGAAGAAATCCGCGATTGAACATACGCGCTGCTGCTAAGCGCGGCGCGCGCAACTTTATGACGCACGCCGATTAATTTATCGCTTTATATCGCTTGGGATTGCAGGACCGGAGGAACAGAATTTCCGCTGCCGGAACCCGGCGACCGCGGGGCTGCATTTGCCCGCCGCCGCGATGGTCGCGCGTACCGACCGGTTTCCGGCTTCACGACGACCTTGCCGTGCATTCGGCATCAAATTAAGGAATCCGATGAGTTCGATCGACCTGAGCCCCGTCACGCCGGTTTCTTCCCCCATTCGCTCGGCCAGCGACGTCGCGCGCCTGATCAACACGGTGGACAGTTCGGTCAGCCATGCGCGGATGATCGTGCTGCTCGCGCTCGGCGGCGTGTTTCTCGACGCGTACGACCTGACGACGCTGTCCTACGGCATCGACGACGTGACGCGCGAGTTCGGGCTGACGCCCGCGCTGACCGGCTTGGTCGGATCGGCGATCATGATCGGCACGATCTTCGGCAGCCTGATCGGCGGCTGGCTGACCGACCGGATCGGTCGCTACCAGGTGTTCATGGCCGACATGCTGTTCTTCGTGGTCGCGGCGATCGCGGCCGGGCTCGCGCCGAACGTGTGGGTGCTGATCGGCGCCCGCTTCGTGATGGGGCTCGGCGTCGGCATCGACCTGCCCGTCGCGATGGCGTTTCTCGCGGAATTCTCGAAGTTCAACGGCCGCGGCAACAAGGCGTCGCGGCTCGCCGCATGGTGCCCGATGTGGTACGTCGCGTCGTCGGTGTGCTTCCTGCTGATCTTCGGCCTGTATTTCCTGCTGCCGGCCGAGCATGCGGGCTGGCTGTGGCGCGCCTCGCTGATCTTCGGCGCGGCGCCGGCGCTCGTCATCATCCTGTTCCGCAACCGCTTCATGAACGAATCGCCGCTGTGGGCCGCGAATCAGGGCGACCTGGCCAACGCCGCGCGCATCCTGCGCAAGTCGTACGGCATTCACGCGCACGAAGCGGAGGACGCGCGACGCGAGCCGAGCCCCCCGCCCGTGCGGATTCGCGTGCTGTTCCAGCGTCCGTATCTCGGGCGCACCATCGTCGCCAGCGTGATGAATCTGTGCATCCCGTTCGAATACACGGCGATCGCGTTCTTCCTGCCGTCGATCCTGTCGCAATTTCTCGGCGCGGGCGTGTTCGAGACGATCGCGGCATCGCTCGCGTTGAACGTGCTGTTCGCGTTTACCGGCGGCTTGCTGGGCATGCGTCTCGCGTATCGCTATCCGTCGCGTCATGTCGCGATCGCGGGGTTCGCGCTGCAAACGGTCGCGCTCGTCGCGCTGGCGCTCGCGGGGCATCCGCACGGCGCACTGGCGGTGGGCGTCGTGCTGCTGATGCTCGGCACGTGGCTGTTCGCCGAAGGCTTCGGGCCGGGCGCGCAGATGATGATCTATCCGACGCTGTCGTATCCGGCCACGATCCGCGGCACCGGCGTCGGCTTCGGGCGGTCGCTGTGCGGCATCGGACAGGCGCTGGCGCTGTTCGTGCTGCCGATCCTGCAGGCCCGCCTCGGCACCGACATGTTCTGGGTGGTCGCGATCAGCGCGGTCACGCCGATCGTATTCCTGCTGATCGTGCGCTACGAACCGACCGCGCGCGACATCGACGACGAAAGCGCGGCGTGAACCCTGACCGGGGCGCTCGCGGTTCCCCGGAAAAACGAACGGCTTCGTCGGACTGCACGAAGCCGTTCGTACCGAAGCCGGTCGCCGCGTGAGTAACGGACGGACCGGCTTCGACGTCGCGCGTCACGCGCCGACCGCTTCCCGCTCGGCCGCGCGCTTGACTTGCTCGATATCGCGAAACCGTGCGGCCGGATGCTCGTCGGGCAACCGCGCCGAGCCGCCGAACAGTTTTTCGCGCAGCGTGCCGGGCGCATATGCGCTCGGGTAGACACCGCGGCGTTGCAGTTCCGGCACGAGATGGCGCACGACGTCCTCGAAGGTTTCGTGCGCGACCGCATACGCGAGGTTGAAGCCGTCCACGTCGGTCGCGGCCACCCATTCCTGCAGGATGTCCGCGACGGTCGATGCGGACCCGACGAACACCGGGCCCATCCCGCCGATACCGCCCCAGGCTGCCAGCGCCTCGATCGTCCACGCGGTGTCGCCGCCCGACAGGTGCTCGACCGCCGACACGATCGCGTTCGTTTCCACGCGCCGGACGGGATCGGTCGGCGCGTACTGGCCGAAGTCGATGCCGGTCCAGCCCGACATGAACACCAGCGAGCCGTCGTACGACACGTAGCGCCGGTATTCGTCGAACTTCGCCTGCGCCTGCTCGTCGGTCTCGTCGACGATCACCGTGACGAGGTTGTAGATCAGCACCTTCGCCGGATCGCGCCCGGCGGCCGCGGCCTGCGCGCGCACGTCGGTCACGTAGCGCGCGAGCTGGTCGCGCGTCGGCGCGGCGACGAACACGCATTCGGCGTGCTGCGCGGCGAACGCCTTGCCGGGGCCCGACGCGCCGGCCTGAAACAGCACCGGCGTGCGCTGCGGCGACGGCTCGCACAGGTGATAGCCGGGCACGTCGAAGAAGCGGCCCTTGTGGCCGATCTCGTGCACTTTCTCGGGATGCGTGAACACGCGGCCGGCGCGATCGCGCACCACCGCGCCATCCTCCCAGCTCCCCTCGAACAGCTTGTACAGCACCTCGACGTATTCGGCCGCGACCGCATAGCGGTCGTCGTGCGTGCGCAGCCCGTGATCGCCGACGTTCTTCGCGCCGCTCTCGAGGTACGACGTGACGATGTTCCATGCGAGCCGGCCCTTCGTGTGATGGTCGGCGGTCGACAGCCGGCGCGCGAACGTGTACGGGTGCTCGAACGTCGTCGACGCGGTGATGCCGATGCCGAGATGCTCGGTCGCCATCGCGATCGGCGCGGCCAGCTGCAGCGGATCGTTGACCGGGATCTGCGCGGCCTGGTGCAGCGCGTGATAGTTGCTGCCCTTGTACACGTCGTAGTAGCCGATCACGTCCGCGATGAAGATCGCATCGAAGATCCCGCGCTCGAGCACGCGCGCGAGGTCGGTCCAGTAGTCGAGATCCTTGTACTGCCACGAGCGGTCGCGCGGATGCGCCCACAGGCCGGGCGACTGGTGGCCCACGCAGTTCATTTCGAACGCGTTGAAGCGGATCGTCTTGCTCATTGCGCGGCTCCGGTTGCCGCGCTGACGGCCGTATCGGCGCCCGCCCCGTTGCCTACGCGCCAGACGAACGGCGGCGTGCGGCCGTTGATGATCCAGTCGCCGACGATGCGCGCCTTGTAGACGAGCGGATTGTGCGACGACACCGTGCGCGCGTTGCGCCAGTGGCGATCGAGCGCGGTCGTGCTGCGGGTTGCGGACGCGCCGAGCGCGTCGAACAGGCGCGTCGCCGCGCGCAGCACGAGTTCGGACACGACGAGCTGGCTTTGCGCGGATTCGATTTCGGCCGCGACGTTCGCGGCCTGCTCGGCCGCTTCGTCGCCGCCGAAGCGCGCTTCGTACGCGTGCTGAAGCGGCTGCGCGGCGCGCAGCGCGATAGCATCGGCCGCGTAGGCCCATGACGCGATTTCGCCGATCACCTGCTGCAACTGCGCATCGTCGCCGGCACGCGGCGCATTGCCGTGGCTGTACACGCGCGTGCGGTTGCGCACGAGCTCGCCCGCGTCGCGCACGATTGCGTGCCCGATGCCGGCCAGCGTCGCGACGTGGAAGAGCTGGTAGAACGCGGTCTGGTACTTGAAGCGGCGTGCGAAATCGATCACGTTGTCCGCGTCGACCGCCGCATTCTCGAAGCGCGTCGTGCCGCTGCCGGTGGTGGTCTGGCCGAAGCCGTCCCAGTCGTCCTCGCGGATCACGCCCGGCTGCGCGGTCGCGACCGCGACGATCACGTCGCTGCCGTCGTGCGCGCGCTGCGCGAACACGTCGATCCAGTCGGCGAACAGGCTGCCGGTACTGTAGAACTTCCGGCCGTTCAGCACGAGCCGGCCGTTTTGCTCCGACACCTTCGTGACGGTCTGGCCGAGCGGCACGTCACCGGCTTCCGACCACGCATTGCCGACGAGCTGGCCGCTCGCGAAGCGGTCGAACCAGGTCGTGCGTTGCGGCCCGGCCGGTGCGTTCAACCAATCCTCGACGAACGCGAAATGCCCGCGCAATGCCTGCGGCAGATTGGAATCGGCGGCGGCCAGTTCGGTCAGCAGCCGGAACAACTGCGGCAGCGATGCGCCGGCGCCGCCGGCGCTCGCCGGCAGACGGATCGCGCCGAAGCCCGCCGCTTTCAGCCAGCCGATCGCCTCGTGCGGCAGTTCGCGGCGGCGTTCGCGCTCGGCGGTGCCGGCGGCGATGCGCGCGAAGATCGGCCGGAACCGGCTCGCGAGCGCATCGTAATCGGTACCGGTGGAAAGGTCGGGAGCTGCGTGCGACGAAGTCATGCGGGTTTCCTCGAAGGGCGTGCGCCGGGAGCCCAGTATAGGAAGCGCGGCGCGCCCGTTCCAATAACGGATTCTCGGATCGTTATCGTCGCTGCGTATTACCGGCCGCGGCTACGCGGCGCGGATCGACGTTCCTGCATCGGTTGCGACGTCAAAGCACGGGGCGATCTCCGTCGATTCGCACACCGTTTGTTCTCCCAAGGAATATCGTTTCGAGAATCGCTCGGTTTTACGGCCGGCGCGGCGCTGCTAGATTGAATGCTTTCGCCATTCGACAGGAGAGCCCGATGTCAGACACGAGCGCGACGATTCAGGAGCGGCCGGCCGATGCCCACCCGCAGGTGGCCCGCGTGATCGCCGACGATGCGCAAGCGATCGAGGTCGCGCATGCGCTGGCGCAACGCCTCGCGCAAGGGGCGGCCGAACGCGATCGCGACCGCCGCCTGCCGCGCGAGGAAATCGAATGGTTTTCTCAGTCGGGGCTGTGGGCGATCACGGTGCCGAAGGCCTACGGCGGCGCAGGCGTATCGCACGTGACGCTCACCGAGGTGATCAAGATCGTCGCCGCGGCCGATGCGTCGCTCGGGCAGCTTCCGCAGAATCACTTCGGGCTGGTCGACGTGATCGCGCTCGTCGGCACCGACGCGCAAAAGCGTCATTTCTTCGCCGAAGTGCTGCGCGGCAAGCGGTTCGGCAACGGCTTCTCGGAGAAGGGCACGAAGCACGTGCTCGACCTGAAGACGCGCGTGCGCCGCGACGGCGACGACTATGTCGTCGACGGCACGAAGTTCTACTCGACCGGTGCGCTGTTCGCGCACTACGTGCCGGTGCTCGGGCTCGACGACGCGCGGCAAGCCTGGCTCGCGTACGTGCCGCAGCCGGCGCCCGGGCTGACCGTGATCGACGACTGGTCGGGCTTCGGCCAGCGCACGACCGCGAGCGGCACGGTCGTGCTCGACGCGGTGCGGATTCCCGCGTCGCACGTGCTGCCCGCGCAGCGCGTGTCGGACGTGCCGACGCTCAACGGTCCGCTGTCGCAGATCATCCAGGCGGCGATCGACGCGGGCATCGCGAAGGCAGCCATCGACGATACGCTCGCGTTCGTGCGGAACCGCGCGCGGCCGTGGGTCGACAGCGGCGTCGAGCGGGCCGCGGACGATCCGCTCACGATTCGCGAAATCGGCCGGCTGCACATCCAGTTGCATGCGGCCGACGCGTTGCTCGAACGTGCGGCGCGTACGCTCGACGAGATTGCGGCGAAGGGCGACGTGACGGAGGACGACGTCGCGCGAGCGTCGGTGGCGGTCGGCGAAGCGAAGGTGCTGACGACCGAGATCGCGCTGCTCGCGGGCGAGAAGCTGTTCGAGCTGGCCGGCACGCAGTCGACGCTCGCCGAGCACAACCTCGACCGCCATTGGCGCAACGCGCGCACGCATACGCTGCACGATCCGGTGCGCTGGAAATATCACCTCGTCGGCAACTACTATTTGAACGGTGCGCGCCCGGCGCGCCATGCGTGGAATTGAGCCGCGAGCGGCAAGCGGCTCGTCCGGCCGCGGCGCATTGGGCGAGCGTGCCGGCGATCCGGCCCGCCCGCTATGCGTGAACGCCGACCCGATACCGCGTGGTCTGCCGATAGACGTCGCCCGGACGAACGATCACGTCGTCGCGCAGGCCGTCCATGTTGACCTGATCCGGAAAGCCGCCGGCCTCGACGCACAGCGCCGCATGTTGCACGCACCGCGTGCCGCCGCTCACGCGCACACCGTCGAGATAGTTGCCCGTATAGAGCTGCAGCCCGCGCTGATCGGTCGACACGATCAACTCGCGGCCGCTTTCCGGATCGTAGACCCGTGCAACGGGCCGGACCTCGCGCGCGCCGTTGCCGACCACGAAGCAATGATCGAAGCCGCGCGCCCGCGCCAGTTGCGCATGCGGCCAGTCGAGGCGCGCGCCGAGCGGCGCGCTGTGCCGGAAATCGAACGCCGTGCCCGTCACGTCGGCCGTGCCGGTCGGGATCAGCGCGTCGTCCACTTCGAGGAACGCGTCCGCGTCGATGTGCAGCAGATGGCCGCGCACGTCGCTGCCCGCGCGCCCGTTCAGGTTGAAGTAGCTGTGATTCGTCAGGTTGAGCGGCGTCGGCGCGTCGGTCCACCCCGTGTAGTCGATCGTCAGCGTGCCGTCGTCGTCGAGCGTGTAGCGCACCTGCACGCGCACGTTGCCGGGGAATCCCGCGTCGCCTTCGGGTGAATCGAGCCGCAGCGTCAGCCCGCCCCCATCGTCGATCACGTCCCACCGCGCGCGATGAAAACCGTTCGCGCCGCCGTGCAGCAGGTTGCCGTTCTCGTTGCGGTCCAGCAGGTAGTCGACGCCGTCGAGCGTGAAGCGCGCGCCGGCGATCCGGTTCGCCCACCGGCCGACCGTCGCGCCGAGATAGACGCCGGAGTCGAGGTATTCGGCCGGCGTGTCGTGCGCGAGCACGATATCGGCGAAGCGCCCTGTGCGGTCGGGCGCGAGCCACGACACGACGGTCGCGCCGAGGTCGCTGACGACGACACGCATCCCGTGCGCGTTGCGCAGCGTGTAGCGCCGCACGGGTTCGCCGTCGGGCAGCGTGCCCCACGGCTCGGCATGCACGCGTGCGGCGCCGGGCGTCAGGTATGAGGAATCGGTTTCGATATGCATGAGTGGAGGTCGGGTGGGCGGCGGGCGTCAGGTCGTGGCGGCCGCGCGTTCCTGATATTCGCGCGGCGTGCAGCCGAGCTCGCGCCTGAACACCGCGTACATGTACTGAAGCGACGTGAACCCGCAACGGATCGCGACTTCGGCGCTCGACGCCTGTCGGCTGGCGAGCAGCGCCTGCGCGGCTTCGAGCTTGTGACGCAGGATTTCCTGATGCACCGTGCGTTGCAGTTCGCGCCGGAAGTGCTCCTCGAGCAGCGAGCGCGACACGCCGACGTAGTCGGCGACCTGTTCGGTCTTGATCCCCTGGCACGCGTACTGGCGGATGAAATGCCGGGCACGCATCACGTGCGGGCTCGCCAGCGGCTGGTGGCGCGTCGATTCGAGCACGTTGATGCCGACCGGCGGCACGAGGATGCGCTGCCCCGGAAAGCGCGCGCCGCGCAGCATCCGGTGCAGCAGGTGCGCGGCGGTGCGGCCCATTTCCTCGGTGCCCTGGATCACCGACGACAGCGGAATGCGCGTCAGCGTGCGCGTGAGCGGATCGTTGTCGATGCCGATGATCGCGACCTGCTCCGGCACCGCGATGCCGGCGATCAGGCACGCCTGCAGCAGGTGCCGCGCACGCGCGTCGGTCACCGCGATCACGCCGACGGGCTTCGGCAGCGCATGCAGCCAGCCGATCAGTTGCTCGATCGCGTGATTCCAGCCCGACGCGCTGGTCGACAGCCCGCGGTAGATCGGCGCGTCGAGCCCGTCTGCACGCGCGAGCCGGTCGAACGCCAGCTCGCGCTGCTGCGCCCAGCGGTTCTCCTGCGCGACCGGCAGGCTGTACATCGCGAAATGCGCGAGCCCGGCACCGATCAGGTGCGTGTACGCGAGCGACACGAGTTTCGCGTTGTCCGTCGCAATATATGGGACGCCGTCCGGGTACTGCGCCGGATCCTCGTACGACGATCCGATCGCGACGATCGGCAGCGGCGAGCCCGCAAGCGCGTCGGCCACGGCCGGGTCGTCGAAATCCGCGATGATGCCGTCGCCGTCGAAACGCTCGATCCCGGTGAGCCGGCAGCGGAAGTCGTCTTCGAGGAACAGGTCCCACACGACGCGCGTCGTGTGCAGGTATTGGCCGATGCCGCTGATGATCTCGCGGTCGTAGACCTTGTTCGCGTTGAACAGCAGCGCGATGCGGTGCGGTGTCTGGGCGGAAGGGGCGCGTGTCATCTCGGTGTCGGGTGAGCGCGTCGGGGCGCCGTGCCGTTGTCTCCGGAGCGCGCCCGGGACGGCGGCGCGCGGTTGTCGGGTTGTCTGGTGTACGGCGATTGTAGGACGGAACGCGCGCCCCACGTAGCGGCTGGCAAGAAACATCAAGCGCGCTGCGCAATTTCGCAATTGCCGGCGGGGATGCGTGCGGGCACGATCCAGCCAACGAATTCGGCCGCGTGCGTCGTCGAGATGCACGTTGCGCTGCAACAAGAACCTGCACGGAGACGCCATGTCGTATTTCGAACACATTCCCGCGATTCGCTACGAAGGTCCGCAGTCGGACAACCCGCTCGCCTATCACCATTACGACCCCGAGAAGCGCGTGCTGGGCAAGACGCTCGCCGAGCACCTGCGGATCGCGGTCTGCTACTGGCACACGTTCGTGTGGCCGGGCCACGACATCTTCGGGCAGGGCGCGTTCCGGCGGCCGTGGCAGCAGCCGGGCGACGCGCTCGAGCGGGCACGGCAGAAGGCCGATGCGGCGTTCGAATTCTTCACGAAGCTCGGCACGCCGTTCTACACGTTCCACGACACCGACGTCGCGCCGGAAGGCGACAGCCTGCGCGAATACGCGGCCAATTTCGCGCGGATGGTCGATTATCTCGGCGAGCGTCAGCAGGCCAGCGGCGTGCGGCTCCTGTGGGGCACCGCGAACCTGTTCTCGCACCCGCGCTTCGCGGCCGGCGCCGCGACGAACCCGAACCCCGACGTGTTCGCATGGGCCGCGACCCAGGTGTGCCATGCACTCGACGCGACCCACCGGCTCGGCGGCGAAAACTACGTGCTGTGGGGCGGACGGGAAGGCTACGAGACGCTGCTCAATACCGACCTGAAGCGCGAGCGCGATCAGTTCGCGCGCTTCCTGTCGATGGTCGTCGAGCACAAGCACCGGATCGGCTTCAAGGGCGCGCTGCTGATCGAGCCGAAGCCGCAGGAGCCGACCAAGCACCAGTACGACTACGACGTCGCGACCGTGCACGGCTTTCTCGTGCAGTACGGGCTGCAGAACGAGATCCGCGTGAACATCGAGGCGAACCACGCGACGCTCGCCGGCCATTCGTTCCATCACGAGATCGCGAACGCCTTCGCGCTCGGCGTGTTCGGCAGCGTCGACGCGAACCGCGGCGATCCGCAGAACGGCTGGGACACCGACCAGTTCCCGAACAGCGTCGAGGAACTGACGCTCGCGTTCTACGAGATCCTGCGCCACGGCGGCTTCACGACCGGCGGGATGAACTTCGACGCGAAGGTGCGGCGCCAGAGCATCGACCCGGAAGACCTGTTCTACGGCCATGTCGGCGCGATCGACGTGCTCGCGCTCGCGCTCGAACGCGCGGCCGTGCTGGTGGAGAACGACCGGCTCGACGCACTGCGCCGGCAGCGCTACGCGCGGTGGGACGACGCGTTCGGCCGCAAGATCCTGTCGGGCGGCTATACGCTGGAATCGCTCGCGGCCGACGCGCTCGCGCGGGGTGTCGACCCGCAGCACGCGAGCGGTGCGCAGGAACGGCTCGAGAACATCGTGAACCAGGCGATCTACGGGCTGCGCTGACGCCATGTACATCGGACTCGATCTCGGTACGTCGGGCGTGAAGGCGGTGCTGCTCGACCGCGAAGGCGCGGTGCGCGCGAGCGCGAGCCGCCCGCTGACGGTGAGCCGGCCGCAGCCGCGCTGGTCCGAGCAGGCGCCGCGCGACTGGTGGGATGCCGCATGCGGCGCGCTTGGCGCACTCGTCGCGGATGCGCGCGCGGCCGGCATCGATCCGCGCGACATCGACGCACTCGGGTTGACCGGGCAGATGCACGGCGCGACGCTGCTCGATGCGCATGGCGACGTGCTGCGCCCGGCGATCTTGTGGAACGACGGCCGGTCCGACGCGGAGTGCGCGGAACTCGAACGCGTCGCGCCCACCTTGCGCACGGTGGCCGGCAACATCGCGATGCCGGGCTTCACCGCGCCCAAACTGTTGTGGGTGCGTAAGCACGAACCCGACGTGTTCGCGCGCATCGCGTACGTGCTGCTGCCGAAGGATTATCTGCGCTACCGGCTGACCGGCGCGTTCGCGACCGATCCGTCGGATGCCGCCGGCACGCTGTGGCTCGACGTCGCGAAGCGCGATTACGACGACACGCTGCTTGCCGCGTGCGGGCTGTCGCGCACGCAGATGCCGACCGTCTTCGAAGGCAACCGCATCACCGGCACGCTGCTGCCGGCCGTCGCGCGCGCGCTCGGCCTGCGCGAGATTCCAGTGGTGGCCGGCGGCGGCGACAACGCGGCCGGCGCGGTGGGCGTCGGAATCGTGCGACCCGGCGACGCGCTGCTGTCGCTCGGCACGTCGGGTGTGTACTTCGCGGTATCGGACGGGTTTCGCGCGAATCCCGAATCGGCGGTGCACAGCTTCTGTCATGCGCTGCCGGATACGTGGCACCTGATGTCCGTGATGCTGAACGCGGCCGGCTGCGTCGACTTCACCGCGCAACTGGCCGGTTACGACGGCGTCGCGGCGCTGCTCGACGATGCCGAGACCCACGCCCGCGCGAACCGCCCGTGGTTCCTGCCGTACCTGAGCGGCGAGCGCACGCCGCACAACGACGTGAACGCGAAGGGTGTCTTTTACGGGCTCACGCCCGACACGCGGCGCGCGGATCTCGCGAATGCGACGCTGGAAGGCGTCGGCTTCGCGCTGCTCGACGGCATCGACGCGCTGCATGCGGCCGGGCTCGCCCCCGACAGCATCACGGTGATCGGCGGCGGCTCGCGCAGCGCGTACTGGACGCAGATGCTCGCCGACCTGAGCGGCCGTGCGCTGACGCTGCGCGAGGGCGGCGAAGTGGGGCCGGCGCTCGGCGCCGCGCGCCTCGCGCATCTCGCGCTCGAACCCGATGCGCGGCTCGGCGACGTGTGCCCGCAGCCGCCCGTCGTCGCGGTGCGCGAGCCCGATCCGGCGCGGCACGCGTGGTATCGCGACATGCGGCGGCCGACGTTTCGCGCGCTGTACCGCGCGCTCGAACCGGTGTTTGCAACGGGCGCGTGACGCGCGTTGCCGTGACTCGATGCGGGCGGCCCATTCCCGCGGCCGCCCGGCGTTCGTGAGGTGGTTCCATAACAAGGAGTTTGGAGACATGAAAACCGTGACGCGTCGTACCGTATTGAGTTCGCTTGCCGGCGCCGCCGCGCTGGCGATGTTCGCGCTGGGCGCCCCGCTTGCGCATGCGAGCAAGGACAAGCCCGAGATCGGCTTCTGCATCGACGATCTGCGCGTCGAGCGCTGGTCGCGCGATCGCGACTATTTCGTTGCAGCCGCAACCAAGCTCGGCGCGAAGGTGTCGGTGCAGTCGGCCGATGCGAGCGAGGAGCGGCAGATTTCCCAGATCGAGAACCTGATTTCGCGCGGCGTCGACGTGATCGTGATCGTGCCGTTCAACTCGAAGACGCTCGGCAACGTCGTCGCCGAAGCGCGCAAGGCCGGCATCAAGGTCGTGTCGTACGACCGCCTGATCCTCGACGCCGATGTCGATGCCTACATCTCCTTCGACAACGAGAAGGTCGGCGAACTGCAGGCGAAGGGCGTCTACGACGCGAAGCCGAAGGGCAACTACTTCCTGCTGGGCGGCGCGCCGACCGACAACAACGCGAAGATGCTGCGCGAAGGGCAACTGAAGGTGCTCAAGCCGGCGATCGACCGCGGCGACATCAAGGTCGTCGGCCAGCAATGGGTGCCCGAATGGAGCGCGTCGACCGCGCTGCGGATCGTCGAGGATGCGCTGACCGCGAACAACAACAAGATCGATGCGATCGTCGCGTCGAACGACGGCACGGCCGGCGGCGCGATCCAGGCGCTTGCCGCGCAGCATCTGGCCGGCAAGGTGCCGGTGTCGGGGCAGGATGCCGATCTGGCGGCCGTGAAGCGCGTGATCGCCGGCACGCAGACGATGACCGTCTACAAGCCGCTGAAGCTGATCGCGAGCGAAGCCGCGAAGCTCGCGGTCGATCTCGCGAAGGGCACGAAGCCCGCGTTCAACGCGCAATACGACAACGGCAAGAAGAAGGTCGACACGGTGCTGCTGCAGCCGACGCTGCTGACCAAGCGCAACGTCGACGTCGTCGTGAAGGACGGCTTCTATACCCAGGCCCAGCTGGCGAGCCAGTAACGGCACGACGCGCGGGCCGCGCACCGGCGCGCCCGCGCGCATCCTGCGAGGCATGAACGAATGACGGAACCCTTGTTGACGATGCGCGGCATCGTCAAGGCATTCGACGGCGTGAAGGCGCTCGACGGCATCGACCTGACCGTGCGGCCCGGCGAATGCGTCGGGCTGTGCGGCGAGAACGGCGCGGGCAAGTCGACGCTGATGAAGGTGCTGTCGGGCGTGTACCCGCACGGCACGTGGGACGGCGAAATCCGCTGGGAAGGCGCGCCGCTCACGGCCTCCGGCGTGCGCGACACCGAGCGCGCGGGCATCGCGATCATCCATCAGGAACTGATGCTCGTGCCCGAACTGTCGGTGGCCGAGAACATCTTCCTCGGCAACGAGATCACGCTGCCGGGCGGACGCATGCACTTCGCGGCGATGGTCCGGCGCGCGGAGGAATTGCTGCGCGAATTGCGGATCGACACGATCAACGTCGCGCAGCCGGTGATGAACTACGGCGGCGGCCACCAGCAGCTGATCGAGATCGCGAAGGCGCTGAACAAGCATGCGAAGCTGCTGATCCTCGATGAGCCGTCGTCGTCGCTGAGCGCGTCGGAGACGCGCATCCTGCTCGACATCGTGCGCGACCTGAAGCGTCGTGGCGTCGCGTGCGTGTACATCTCGCACAAGCTCGACGAGGTGGCGGCCGTGTGCGACACGGTCACCGTGATCCGCGACGGCCGCCATGTCGCGACCGAGCCGATGGCCGCGCTGACCACCGACCGGATCATCGCGATGATGGTCGGCCGCGAGATCCGCGACCTGTATCCGCGCGAGCCGCACGAGATCGGCGACGTCGTGCTCGACGTGCGCCACGTGACCTGCCGCGATGTGACGAATGCACGCCGCAAGCGTGTCGACGACGTGTCGTTCAGCGTGCGGCACGGCGAGATTCTCGGCGTCGCCGGGCTCGTCGGCGCGGGGCGCACCGAATTGATGCAGGCGATCTTCGGCGCGTATCCGGGCGCCTGCACGGCGAGCGTGACGATGAACGGCAGGCCGCTGTCGATCCGCTCGCCGGCCGACGCGATCCGCGCCGGCATCGCGATGGTGCCGGAGGACCGCAAGCGCCATGGCATCGTGCCGCAGCTCGGCGTGGGCCACAACATCACGCTGGCGGTGCTGCGGCGTTTCGCGGCGCGCGGGCGGATCGACGCGGCCGCCGAGCTCGACGCGATCCGCACCGAGATGCAGCGGCTGTCGGTGCGCGCCGCGCATCCGTTCCTGTCGATCGCGAGCCTGTCGGGCGGCAACCAGCAGAAGGCGGTGCTCGCGAAGATGCTGCTGACCGAGCCGCAGGTGCTGATCCTCGACGAGCCGACGCGTGGCGTCGACGTGGGTGCGAAGGCCGAGATCTACCGGCTGATCTTCGCGCTGGCCAAGCGCGGCGTCGCGCTGATCGTCGTGTCGTCGGAACTGCCGGAGGTGCTCGGCCTGGCCGATCGCGTGCTGGTGATCGGCGAGGGCGAGCTGCGCGGCGATTTCGTCAACCAGGGTCTCACGCAGGAACAGATTCTCGGCGCCGCGCTGCAGCCCGCGCGGCTGGCCGCCGAACCCACCGCAACGAGTGCGATATGAATTCCGAACTTTCTTCCTCGACCCCGGCGACGCCGGATGCCGATGCGCGTCGCCCGGACGGCCGCGCGTCGCGGTTGCCATTGCGTCATGTCTTCACGCGCTACAAGGTGCTGGCGCTGCTGTTCGCGGTCGTCGCGATCTGGGCGTTCTTCTCGGTGCTGACGGACGGCGCGTTCGTCACGCCGCGCAACGTGTCGAACCTGCTGCGGCAGATGTCGATCACCGGCATGCTCGCGTGCGGCATGGTGTTCGTGATCATCGCGGGCGAGATCGACCTGTCGGTCGGCTCGCTGCTCGGCCTGCTCGGCGGCGTCGCCGCGATTCTCGACGTCAACCGCCACTGGCCGGTCGCGGCGACGGTCCCGGCCGTGCTCGCGCTCGGCGTGCTGATCGGCCTCTTCAACGGCTGGTGGTCGACCTATCGGCGCGTGCCGTCGTTCATCGTCGGGCTCGGCGGGATGCTCGCGTTTCGCGGCATCCTGCTCGGCGTGACGGGCGGCTCGACGATCGCGCCCGTGTCGGACGGCTTCGTGTTCATCGGGCAGGGCTATCTGCCGCGCGTGGCCGGCGACGGCCTCGCGGTCCTGTTGTTCGTGGTCGCGACGCTGCTGGTGGTGCGGCAGCGCGGCACGCGGCGGCGCTACCGGCTCGCGGTCGCCCCGCTGTGGCAGGACGTCGCGAAGATCGTCGGCGCCGGCGCGGTGCTGTTCGCGTTCGTCGCGACGCTCGACCGCTACGGCGGCATTCCGGTGCCCGTGCTGCTGCTGCTCGTGTTGCTCGGCGTGTTCTCGTGGATCGCGACGCAGACGGTATTCGGCCGGCGCATCTATGCGGTGGGGTCGAACCTGGAGGCGACGCGGCTGTCGGGCGTGGACACCGACCGCGTGAAGCTCGCGATCTTCGCGCTGATGGGGCTGATGTGCGCGTTTGCCGGCCTCGTCAACACGGCGCGCCTGGCGGCCGGGTCGCCGTCCGCCGGCACGATGGGCGAGCTCGATGCGATCGCCGCGTGCTTCATCGGCGGCACGTCGATGCGCGGCGGGTCGGGCACGGTCTACGGCGCGCTGATCGGCGCGCTCGTGATGGCGAGCCTCGACAACGGGATGTCGATGCTCGACGTCGACGCGTACTGGCAGATGATCGTCAAGGGCGCGGTGCTGGTGCTCGCGGTGTGGATCGACGTGGTGTCGCGGTCGAACCGGCGGTGACGCGCCGCTCGGGCGCGAGCCGAAACAGGGGAAGACCATGGAACGAAACACGATGCGCGTGCCCGACGCTTCCGTGCTGGCGGCCGAGCCGTTCGCGATGCCGGATGCCGGGCCCGTGCTCGGCCTGGGTGATCCGCGCGACCGGCAGGTGATCGCGGATGCGCTGCGCGCGCTGCTGCGAGAGCGTTCCGACGCGCTCGCGTTCGCGATGCGCATTGCCGACCAGTGCGGCCGGCCCCGGCCCGATGCGGCCGATTTCGCGCTGACCGACATCATTCGGCTGGCGCGCATCGTCGAGCGGATCGAACGGGACGGCGCGGCGAAGCATGCTGCCGTCCCCGAGGGTGCGCGCTGAAAGGCGGGGCGGCGCCGCGCGTCAGGGCAGCGCCGCGCCCCACGCCGCTGTCACGTCGCCGCCGAGCCGCCATTCGCTGAACGGGCGGCGCGGCGCGACGATCGCCGGCAGGCGGCGATCGTGAAAGCGCGCGTAATACGGCTCGATCCAGCTCAGTTCGTCGCGAAACGTCCACGGAAACAGGTCCTGCTCGATCGGCGTGATCTTCCTGAAACTCGCGGGATCCTCCACTGCGTCGATCACGAGGTTCGCGAGACGGCCGATCGCACCGTCGTTTTCGCGGTAGAGATCGATGGTGCGCCGCTGAACGAGTTCGGCCGCGAACACGAGCGGCAGCAAGGCAAAGGTGTGATAGTGGAGTGCGCGGTTGCCGCGCTTGACCTCGCGTGCGAGCGAACCGTCCGGCCCGATGTCGCGAATGCCTTCGCGTACCCGCAGCAGACCGGAATCGATCAGGCTCGCATTGTCGGTGACGGTGCCGATCGCGATCAGGTCGAGGCCGGCCCAGTACACGAGATTGTTGTGCAGATGGTTGATCGCTTCCGCATTGCGGGTCGCGATCGCAATGCGTTCGAGCCACGGGTCGATCGCGTTGAATGACGCGCGATTCGCTTCGCGCAACCCGCGCGGCATGCGCAGGATCACCATCGCGAAATCGGTGCCGGCCCACGAGCGCTCGTAGTAGCCCTGATAACCGGAGATCGGGCCCATCAGCGCATCCGATTGCGCCCAGCTGTCGAGCAGCGTCAATGCGCACGACCAGTCGCCGCGATCCGCCGCCGTGTTCAGCTTCGCGACGAAGTCGCGCATCGGCTTCACGTCGCGCGCATAACCGGTGGGGTCGTCGTAGTAGCCGGGCGGATCGATCGTCCGCACGGGGGCAGGCACCTCGCACGCGCGGCTGGCGGAGGCCGTGCCGACGAGTGTGCCGACCGCAAGCAAGACGGCGAACAAGGCTCGAACGGAAAGGGTGCGCATGGGGGCTCGACGAGGACGTTTCGGGCTGGCCGCTGGAACGGGGGCAGTCTAGCGCCCGAGGCTTTCGTCCGGCTTTCCCGGGCGAGCCGTTGCTGCTCCGATCCGGCGGGAGGGCGCTGCGTTGCGCGTGCCGGCTTCATATGACAGGCAATACGTTGTTCTGTCGTCCTCGACCGCTTTCTCGATCCGGTGAAGCGTCCACCGGGACCTGGCCCGAAAAGCGTTGCGAGTGCACGGCGTGAACGCTCACGGCACAGCCGTTCTGAAAAGGCGACTGAGATGCGATCCGGTAAGCGAATTTTTTGCCAATCGGCTGTCTTGTCTTATTGGAAGCGTGTGGTGTCGCGCACAATTTGGCGCGAACAGCTACAAGAATTTTGGCACGGTTCGGTTAATAGTCCCGCAATTTGTTGAGTCTTGCGTGAAATATGACAAGAATAATGCAGCCGACGCTCGGGAAATTTGCGAAGTGGTCGCAATACCTGACATGCGTTTCGGTGCGATCAGTAACATCGAGCAACTGGCGGTGTTGGCGCTGCATCGGGCCGACAAGGGGTGATTCAATCACGTACTGTGCAAGCCAATCGGCTCCGCTGGTTGCTTGTCGAGTTCGGATCTATTGTCCACGCTTGCAACGCAAGAACGTTGGAGGCGCATCAAACCATCGATTGCTCTGGCGATCAGACGGTGATGACGAGACAGGCGGGACCGTGGTCAACGCAATCTGTGTAGGCCAACGTGCCGTTGAACACGCGACTTTGCTGAGATATTGACCAGCATATCCGGCAGGAACAGCCGCTTGTGCGGGAATCAAAGTCCGGATGCATGGCGGCAATCCTGACCTTCAAACCGCGGCGAATGAAAGCATGGCAAACCGGGGCGTCCAAGCTTGACCCCAATCCCTTGGACGTCCCATTCAGTCTAGAAAAACACTTTACGGAAGCGTTATAGTTCTTCCTTCCGTGACAACGGCAGACCCCGATGCCCCTGAACTATTCTGCCAAACAATAAAAAGGCACTTGTCGTGACCAGGCGATGGGTCGCCCCAATATTTGTTGTCTGCGGGAAACTCTCTCTTACCGTCCGCATACATTTTCGTTACCTGGCTTGTCACGTCGTATGTGTCAGTATTTACGCCATAACCTGCAAAAGATATCTTAATCATTATTTCACTCCATTAGGTAGTAAGGCGAGTCTTTAATATGATGTAAATATTCATAAATTGTCAATATAAATCTGATGTTTGCCGGTATGAAAAGGCGGTCCGGCAGTCGAAACGACAGGGGAAGTGGTAACCCGCGATCACGTAAGCACCGTTTCTGTCAGGTGCGTTGCTTCAATGACCAAGGAGTCTTTGTAAGATTAAATTTCGGGTCGGATAACTTTTATGACTTGGTTTAACTCCCGGTCTTGTTTTGCCTGGCGGCAAGCGATGCCTAACGTACCGATCGACGACGGCTACTCATCGACCGCTTCTGCCCGAGCGAGCATCGTGCAATCGCCGGAACGTGGGCGCAAACCGACGCCAGACCGGGCAGTGCTGACTGGCATCGTATTCGTGCCGGGCTCGTCCCGGTACGCACCTTGCTGCGTTCGCGCGCGCTCGTCTGTCGGCGACATCATCGTGAAAGCGATATCGATTCCCGTACCTCTATCGGCTTGCCCATGAATCCTGGCTCGCTTGCCTGGCTGATTTCCGCGCTCGCCACCGCGGGCGTCATCGTGCGCCCGTTCGGCTGGCCCGAGGCCATCTGGGCCGTGAGCGGCGCGCTGCTGCTCGTCGTGCTGAACCTGTTGCCCGTCGCGCAGGCGCTGGACGCCGTCGCGAAAGGCGGCGACGTGTACCTCTTTCTGACGGGCATGATGCTGTTGTCCGAGGCGGCCCGTCGCGAGGGGCTGTTCGACTGGGTCGCGACGCACGTCGTCGATCTCGCGCAGGGTTCGCGGCGGCGGCTGTTCGCGCTGATCTACGTGGTCGGTGTCGTCACCACGGTGTTTCTGTCGAACGATGCAACCGCGGTCGTGCTGACGCCCGCGGTCCTTGCCGCCGCGCGCCGCGCGAAGGCCGACCCGATGCCGCTGCTGTACAGCTGCGCGCTCGTCGCGAATGCCGCGAGTTTCGTGCTGCCGATTTCGAATCCGGCGAACCTGGTGCTGTACGGCGCGCACATGCCGTCGCTTGGCCCATGGGTCGCGCACTTCGCGGTGCCGTCCGTCGCGTCGATCGCGTGCACGTTCGTCGTGCTGCGGATCGTGCAGCGACGTGCGCTGGCCGGCCATTGCGAATCCGGGCTCCCGGTGCAGCCGCTGACGCGCGGCGGACGCATCGCGCTGGCGGGCATCGCGGCGACGGCCGTCGCGCTGATGACGGTGTCGGTCCTGGATCGCCCGCTCGGCTTGCCGACCGCGCTGGCGGGTGTCGCCACGGTCGCGTGCGTGGTGATGCGGGATCGCGCGGCGGGCGTGCCGATCGTTCGCGCGATTTCATGGAGCGTGCTGCCGCTCGTCGCGGGGTTGTTCGTCGTCGTCGAGGCGCTCGACCGGACTGGCGCGGTGCGCGTACTGGCGAGAGTGATACACGCACTGACGCAACGCGGCGAGCACGTCGCCGCGGCCGCGGCGGGCGTCGCGGTCGCGCTGGTGTCGAACGGAGTCAACAATTTGCCCGCGGGGCTGATCGCGAGCTCGACGATCCAGGCCGCGCACAGCCCGCAAACGGTGATCGATGCGATTCTGATCGGCGTGGATCTCGGCCCGAACCTGTCGGTCACCGGCTCGCTCGCGACGATTCTCTGGTTGGCGGCGATCCGGCGCGAAGGGCTGCAGGTCGGCTTCCGCGCGTTCCTCGCGGTCGGGGCGTGCGTGATGCCGCCGGCACTGCTGCTCGCGCTGGGCGCGCGGTTCGCGGGCGGCGGCTGACGCGCGATGCGGTCGGCCGCCCGGGCCGCCCTAGAACGAGTAGGCGAGCGACGCGAACAGGCTGCGCGGCGCGCCCGGCGTGACCCACAGGCTGTTGTACGAGCTGACGTAGGTAGTGCGATTGAACAGGTTGTTCAGCACGACCGAGGCACGCAGGTGCTTGTTGACCTGCAGATAGCCGTTGAGCTGCACGGTCGCGTAGGCCGGCAGCTCGAAGCCGTCCTGCGTGTTGGCCGTGTTGCCGGCCCGGCGGCCGACGTAGATCACGCCGGCGCCGGCGCCGGCCTTGTCCGCGAACGGCAGGGTGGTCTCGTACATGAGCAGCGCGCTGCCGCTCAGCCGCGGCACGTCGACGAGGCGCGAGCCGGGCGCCAGCACCGTATCGCGCGTGACTTCGGCGTCGACGTACGCGAAGTTGGCGATGCCGCGCAGGCCGTAGCCGATGTCGCCGCTCCATTCGAATTCGACGCCGCGGCTGCGTACTTCGCCGGCCGCGCGCGAGAAGCCGGCATTCGCGGGATCGGCGGTGAGCACGTTGCGCTTGGTGACGTAGAACGCCGAGACGGTCGTGAGCGAGCGCGCGCCCGCCCATTTCGCGCCGGCTTCGTAGCCGTGGCCTTTCTCGGGATCGAACGCGTTGCCGTTGATGTCGGCGCCGTTGTTCGGCCGGAACGAATACGCGGTGTTCGCATAGAACGACAACGCGGGGCTCATTTCATACACGACGCCGATGCGCGGGCTCACCGCGGTCTGCAACTGGCTTGTCGTCACGCCCTTCAGGCGGTTGTCGATCGACTGGTGGAAGCGATCCCAGCGCAGCCCGGCCAGGATCTTCCAGTGCGGCCCGAACGCGAGCGTGTCCTGCGCGTAGACGCCTTGTCCGTTATCGCGTTCGAGCAGGTTGGTCGCGGTGCGCGGCGTCGGCGCGGGCTGGCCGTAGACCGGATCGAAGATGTCGATCGCATACGGCGCCGCGGCGCTCGGCGTCGAGCGAGCGACGAACTGGTCGTAGTTGAAGCGGTACGCATCGACGCCCATCACGAGCGTATGGCCGATGCCGCCCGTGCGGAACGAGCCGGTGGTTTCGAGGCGACCTTGCAGGTCGTTCGAGTGAAACGCGACTTGCCGGTAGCGGCGCCACAGCGTGCGGCCGTCCGGCTGCAACGCGAAGGCTTCGGACGAGCGTCCCGACAGGTCGGTATTGCGTTGCGCGACGCCCGCGTTGATCGACCAGGCCGAATCGATGCGATGCTCGAGCGTGAACTGGTGGCCCGTGTTGCGCACGTCGTAGTCGCCGTCGCGCGGCTCGCCGAGAAAGCGCGACGCGGGGATCACGCCGAGCTGCCCGTTGACCGCCAGCACGCCGCGATCGAGAGGTGCACGCTGACGCGCGCTCTCGAACTCGTAGTGCAGCGTCGTGTCCGCGCCGATGTCCCACGTGAACGACGGCGAGAACAGGTAGCGTTTGCTCGATACCGTGTCGCGAAAGCTGCCGTTGTTCTCGTTCATCGCGACGAACCGGTACGCCAGCGATTTCGTGACGGGGCCGGTCGAATCGAGTGTCTGGCGCAATGCGCCGTAGCTGCCGGCCGACACGCCGATGGTGTTCGCGCGTGCGAACTGCGGCTGCTTCGTCGTATAGCTGATGATCCCGCCCGGATCGCCGCGACCATACAGCGCGGACGCGGGCCCCTTGAGCACTTCCATGCGCTCGACGTTGACGGTGTCGCGCGGCACGCTCATGCCGCGATTCCACGAAAAGCCGTTGACCAGGTAGTCGGTGCCGGACGTGTTGCCGTCGCCGGCGAAGCCGCGTACCGCGTAGTTGTCCCACAGGCCGCCGAAGTTGTTCTGGCGCGAGACGCCCGCGACCCAGTCGTACAGATCGTCGCCGCGCGTCGCGGCCACGGTCTGGATCAGCTTCGTATCGACGCTGCTGACCGCGAACGGAATCTCCATCACGTCCGCCTCGGTGCGCGTCGCGCTCGTCGATTCGCGCGTGCGAAACGGTGCCGTCGCGCGTTGCGCGGAGATCTCGATGGTGGGCAGCGCCGCTTCCTGCGCGTCGGCCGCGCCCATGCCGGCCGTGCCGACGACGATGGCCATCGGTGCGGCCGCCCAGTTCCTCCTGCTCATACCCGTCCTCTTTTGGTGTGGTTCGCGTTCGGGCACGGCAAGCGGCATCACGCCGGCAACGGTGTTCCAAACAGTACATTTGCGCGGCAATTTAATGCAAATGAGAGGCATTTGCAATCGTAATTTTCACCATCGTTACGGGAAGCGAAACGGTGCGCCGCACGACCACGGTCGAGGGGAGGTGTGGATTTATCGAAATACCGAATGGCGGGAAAGTGATCGTATCGTGACGGTGGTCGAGTAGAACTTCCGTCTCGATCGGGGGAGGATACTCGCTGAATATCGGGTAAACGTGGAAATGCACGGGTCGAGAAAATGAAGTGTGTTGTTTGACAAATCCCGTAATTCGGGATTACAGTGAAAACACTTCAATCAAACCCATCGATCGGCCGCATGAACATCCCACAGCTGGACACCGATACCGGAACACGAAGCGGGGCGAGCGTCGTACTCGCGACGGCGCGAGCTGCCGGCGTCGACGTCTGTTTTGCCAATCCCGGCACGACCGAGATGCCGTTCGTCGGCGCGCTCGACACCGTGGCGGGCATGCGCTCGATCCTCGGGTTGTTCGAGGGCGTGTGCACGGGCGCCGCGGACGGCTATGGCCGCATGGCCGGCAAGCCCGCGATGACACTGCTGCATCTCGGGCCCGGACACGCGAACGGCATTGCGAACCTGCACAATGCGCGCCGCGCCCGTACGCCGATCCTGAACATCGTCGGCGATCACACGCGCGACCATCTGAAGTACGACGCACCGCTGACGTCCGACATCGAATCGCTCGCGCGCCCAGTGTCGGTGTGGTACCGCAGCGTGGCGCGCGACATGGATCTCGCGACCGATACGGCCGACGCGATTTCGGCCGCGATGGGCGCACAACGCGGCGTCGCGACGCTGGTGCTGCCGGTCGATCTCCAGTCGGCCAGGATGCGTGGCGCGGCGTCGCCCGCCGTCGTTCGCCCGGCCGCGGTGTCGTTCGATCCCGCAGGGGTCGAGCGGGTGGCCGATCTGCTGCTCGGCGGCCATCGCGCCGTCCTGCTGATGGGCGGTCGCGCGCTGTCGGCGCGCGGCCAGCGTGCGGCGGCGCGCATCGCGGCGGCCACCGGCGCGACCTGCTTCAGCGAAACCTTTCCCGCGCGTGCCGAACGTGGTGGCGGCCTGCCGGATATCGACCGCCTCCCTTATTTTCCCGAGCCGGCGCTGGCCGCGCTGGCCGGCCGGCGCGTGGTGCTGGCGGGCGCGCTCGCGCCCGTCACCTATTTCGGCTACGAAGGCATTCCGGGCGAACTCGCGCGGCCCGAGGACATCGTAACGCTCGCTACACCGGGCGACGCGGCGGACGACGCGCTGGAGGCGCTCGCCGATCGCATCGGCGCGGCGGGGCATGACGATGGCGTGCGCGTCGAGCGCTGGCACGTGGAGGGCGGGCCGCTCACGCCGCAGGCCGTCGGCCGTGTGCTCGCGAATGCGCTGCCCGACGACGCGATCGTGTCGATCGAAGGCGGCACGTGCGGCTACCCGTTCGTGACCGCATCGGCGCGCGCGCGTCGTCACACCATTTTGACGAACACCGGCGGCGCGATCGGCCAGGGCCTGCCGGTGGCGCTCGGCGCCGCCGTCGCGTGCCCGGACCGCCGCGTGTTCGCGCTGCAGTCCGACGGCAGCGCGCAGTACACGATCCAGTCGCTGTGGACGATGGCGCGCGAGCGTTTGCCGATCGTGATGCTGATCGCATCGAACCGGCGCTACGGGATCCTGCAGACCGAGCTCGCGCGCAGCGGCCTGCCGACCGACACGCCGCACGCGAGCCGCTTGACGCAACTCGACGACCCACCGATCGACTGGCTCGCGCTGTCGCGCGGCTACGGCGTGCCGGCTCGACGCGCGAGCGACACGCATGCGCTGGTGCAAGCGCTCGACGACGCGCTTGCGCATACCGACGGGCCGACGCTCGTCGAAATGCAGTTGTCCTGATCGTGCAACCGGCTCTTTTCTTCAATCCCGACTCTCACCTTTCATCGCTATGGATCTGCAACTCCACGGAAAAGCCGCGTTCATCACCGGCGGCAGCATGGGCATTGGCAAGGCGGTCGCGCTCGAGCTGGCGCGCGAAGGCGTCAATGTGTCGATCGCCGCGCGCCGCATCGAACACCTCGAAATCGCGGCCGCCGAGATCCGCGCGGCGCTCGCGCCGCTCGGCAGCGCGGCCGGCGCAATCCTGCCCGTCACGATGGACACGACCGACATGGCGTCGGTCGAAGCGGCGATGGCCGCGAGCGTCGAGCGCTTCGGCCGGCTCGACATCCTGCTGAACGGCGCCGCGCATCCGGGCGGCCTCGTGCGGACCGAGCTCGAACACGCGGACCCGCAGGGGCTGCTCCAGGACATCGACATCAAGGTGGTCGGCTATCTGCGTTGCGCGAAGGCGGCCGCGCCGTACATGCGGCGCAACGGCTTCGGCCGGATCGTCAATATCGGCGGCCTGACGGGCCGCGGCAGCAAGCAGCTGTCCGGCATGCGCAACGTGGCGATCGTGCATCTGACCAAGACGCTGTCCGACCAGCTCGGCCCGTTCGGCATCACGGTTAACACGATCCACCCCGGCGTCGTCGAGACGCCGCACATCCACGAGCTCTACGAGAAGGAAGCGCAGAAGCAGGGGCTCACGGCCGCCGAGGTCGAGGCCAACTACGTGAAGGTCACGCCGATCCGGCGCGTGCTGCAGCCCGAGGAAATGGGGTGGATCGTCGCGTTTGTCGCGTCGCCGAAATCCGGCTCGATCACAGGCGAATCGATCGGCTGCGATGGCGGGCTCACGCGCGGCATTTTTCTCTGACACAAGGAGCATTTCATGACCGCAACCGTACTGGTCGCCACCGCCGGGCAAGGCATCCTGCGCTCGAACGACGACGGCAAGACATGGCATCGCCTGGGGCTCGCCGAGCCGATCGAATTCGACGGCATCGTGCGTGCGCTCGCGGTGTGCCCCGCGACGCCGTCGCGCATCTACGCCGGCGCCGATTCGGGGCTATGCATCAGCGACGATGGCGGCGCGCACTGGTTTCGGCCCGAGAACCTGCTGAACGGGCAGACGGTCTGGTCGATCGCGACCGATCCTGCGAACCCGGCGGTGCTCTATGCGGGCACCGGCGCGCCGTCGCGCGCGGCGCTTTACAAGTCCAGCGACGCGGGCGCGACCTGGGAGAGAACGGCACCGGAGTTCCCGGAGTTTTGCGCGGGCGTCAATCGTCCGCGGCTGCTGACGATCTGCGTGGACCCGGACGACAGCCGCAACGTCTGGTACGGCGTGGAGGAAGGCGGCGCATGGCGCAGCCGCGATGCCGGCGCGAGCTGGACGCGCGTGGACGGCGCCGGCACCGCGATCCGCAACAGCGACATTCACGCGATCGCCGTCCTCCCGGCCACGCAGGACCGGCCGAAGACCACGGTGCTGCTGACGGTCAACGCGGTGCACGTGAGCGAGGATGACGGTGCGACATGGGATGCCAGGCTGTCGCGCGAGCGTTTCGACGGGCTGTACTACACGCGCACGGTCGTGCAACTGCCGGAGCCGGAAGGCACCCTGCTGATGGCGATCGGCGACGGTACGCCGGGCACCCGCAGCCGCATCTACCGCTCGACCGATCGCGGCCATGCGTGGCACGAGACGGACCTCCACACGCCGCCGAACTCCACGTTCTGGGCGTTCGGCGTACATGCGGCGCGGCCGACGCTCGTCTATGCGGGCACCAAGTACGGGCACCTGTTCCGTTCGCATGACGGCGGCCGGAACTGGACCAAGGAATGGCGCGATTTCAGCGAGATCACGGCGGTTGCGTGGACACCGTTCGACGCGCCGCTCGTCGCCCATGCGCAATCGGCCTACTGAGCGGAGCGAACGATGACACCGTCCGATATCCGCCAACATGCCGAGCGTGCGAACGCGAGCGGCTTGCCGCTGCCGACGCCGCGCGTGCAGCGCACCCATCTGTCGCTGTTCGTGCGCGATCCCGTCCGTTCGAGCACGTGGTATGCCGAGGTGCTCGGCATGACGGAAACCGCGCGCGGTGAGCAGTGGGTGTTCATGTCGTTCGGCCAGAAGCACCACGACATCGCGCTGATTCGCGCGGCGTCCGATGCGGAGCTCGGCACGATCGGCCTGCAGCACTACGGCCTCGAAATCGCCGGCGGCCTGACCGAATTGCGCCGCCTGTACGGGATGCTGATTCGCCGCGACGTGCCGATCGTCAAGATTACCGACCACAAGGTCGGGATCGGCGTGTATTTCACGGACCCGGACGGCAACCGGCTCGAATTCTTCTGCGAAACGGTCATGGACGACGAAGAGGGCAAACGCGTACTGCACCGGTACAACGCGCCGAGCGATCCGTTCCAGCTCGAACCGCTGTTCGACTGAGGCGCCGCCTTTCAATCCGAGGCATCGTCATTTTATAAAGGACTGCAAATGAGCAAGACCGCCAATTTCGAAGGGTTTCATATCCGCAAGTGGTACACGCAAATCGAGGATTCGCTCGCGAACGAATCCGGCCAGCTCGCGGACGGCGAGCCGCTGCGCAAGATCGTGATCGCCGCGGCCGTGCACAACCCGTACGCGGGGCGATTCAGCGAAAACCTCGACGATCTGGTGCGCCCGTCGCCGGCGCTCGGCAAGGAGTTCGCGCGACGCATCGAGGCGCTCTCCGCCGGCCGTGCGATCGAGAGCTACGGCAAGGCGTGCCTGGTCGGCTCGGCCGGCGAATACGAACACGGCAATGCGTTCCTCACGTCGATCTTCGCGGAGCCGATCCGCGCGGCGCTGGGCGGCGGAAAATCGTGGGTGCCGTCGAGCGGCAAGCGCGGCCCGATCAACACGGTGATCGACGTGCCGCTCGCGCACAAGGATGCGCTCTACGTGCGCTCGCACTATGACACGGTAACGTGCCTGTTTCCCGATGCACCGAACGCCGACGAAGTGCTGGTGATCTTCGCGTTCGCGACGCGCGGCCGGCTGCATGCGCGGCTCGGCGGGCTGAAGGCGAGCGAGATCGTCGGCCGCGATGGTCTGGTCTGAGCGCATGCGGGCCGGGGAGCAGATGATGAACAGGGCATCCGTCAAGGATGGATGGATCGACAACGATGGATTGCGGCTGCACTACGTGAGCTGGGGGCGCGACGATGCGCCGACCGTGGTGATGCTGCATGGCTTGCGCAGCTACGCGCATACCTGGGCGCCCGTCGCAGCTGCGCTGGTCGACCGCTACCGGGTCGTCGCGCTCGATCAGCGCGGGCGCGGGTTGAGCGATTGGGACCCGCGGCGCGACTACTACGCGGCCGCCTACGTGCGCGATCTCGACGCATTGGTGCGTGCGCTGGACCTGCGACGATTCGTGCTGGTCGGACACTCGATGGGCGGCGCCAACGCGTTCGTCTACGCGGCGGCGCAGCCGCAACGGCTCGTGGGCCTTGCGATCGAGGACATGGGCCCCGGCGCGTCGGCCGGCTCCGCGGGTTCCGAGCGCATCAAGCGCGAGCTGAAGGAAACGCCGGATGCGTTCGCGTCGTGGGACGACGCCCGCGCGTTCTGGCGGCGCCAGCGGCCGAACATCGCGGAATCCGCGCTCGATTCGCGCATCGCGCATTCGCTGAAAGAAGACGAGCCCGGCCGGATCGTCTGGCGGCACGACGCGCAAGGAATTGCGGCCGCGCGGCTGGCGGCGACGCCAGAGCAACTCGTCCATCTGTGGCCGTTGATCCTCAACCTGCACGTGCCGACGTTGCTGTTGCGCGGCGGCGACTCGGATTTCCTGTCCGCGGACGTGGCGGCTGAAATGGCGGCCGCCAATGCGGAAATCGAGCGGATCGACATTCCCGGCGCGACGCATTACGTGCACGACGATCAACCCGATGCGTTCAATCGCGCATTGCGCGCGTGGCTCGATCGTCTCGAGGATCCTGCATGGCGCAGCGGAGGCGTGGGCGAATGAAAGCGAACAACCGGAACCGAACCTCGATTGCCATCGTCGGCGCGGGGCCGAACGGTGTGGCCATGGCGAACCTGCTCGGCCTGTACGGCGTCGATACGATCGTCGTCGAACGGGCGCCGCAGATCGTCGAGTTCCCGCGGGCGGTTGGCATCGACGACGAGGCGCTGCGGCTGTTTCAAACGGCCGGCCTGGCCGACGAGCTGAGCCGCGACATCATCCAGAACGTGCCGTTGCGCATGTTCAAGGCGAACGGCGAATGTTTCGCCGACATCCGTCCGTCGATACGCGAGTTCGGCTGGTGGCGCCGCAACATCTTCATGCAGCACCTGGCCGAACGCACGCTGCGCGACGCACTGGCACGCTATCCGCACGTGTCGCTGCGTACGGGCGAAGAGGTCGTCGGTCTGGAGCAAGACGACGAATGCGTGACGCTTCAGGTACGCGCCGCCGACGGGCAGCAATACGAACTCGACGCAGACTACGTGGTGGCGGCCGACGGCGGACGCAGCCCCGTCCGCGAGATGCTCGGCATCAAGCTGGCCGGCACGACGCATCCGATGAAGTGGGTCGTGGTCGACGTGAAGAACGCGCGGCTCGACCAGCCGTGTACCGCGCTGAACTGCGATCCGCGCCGCCCGAACGTCTGTATTTATCTACCGTTCAACTACCGACGCTGGGAATTTCTCGTGTTTCGGCACGAGGACGAGGAAGCGATCGCGCAACCGGAGTCGATCCGCGCGCTGATCGCACCGTACGTCGACGACGTCGATCGCATCGAGATCGTGCGTGCGCGGACCTACACGCATCACTCTCGTGTGGCCGAACGTTTCGTCGCCGGCCGGGTGGCGTTCATCGGCGATGCCGCGCACCTGAGCCCGCCGTGGATCGGCCAGGGGCTGAACGCGGGGCTGCGCGACGTGGGCAATCTGGCCTGGAAGCTGGCGGGGGTCGTGAACGGCACGTTGCACCGGAGCGTGATCTCGACGTACGAATCGGAGCGCCGCGACCATGCGAAGGCGATGATCGATCTCGCCGACACGTTCGGCGCCATGCTGATGCCGACCAGCCGTCTGGTCGCGTTCCTGCGCGACCGGTTCCTCGGGCTCGCGCGGTATGCGCCGGGTCTGAAGGACTACGTGCTGCAGATGCGCTTCAAGCCGATGCCCAGCTATACGCACGGGGTCGTGGTCACGGGCACGTCGGACGCCGTCGGGCGCATGATCGCCCAACCCGACGTCGAAACGGCCGACGGCGCCCGTCGCAAGCTCGACGACGTGCTCGGCCCGTGGTTTGCGATCATCGGCTGGCGATGCGATCCACAGGCGTGCCTGAGCGACGACGATCGCGCGTTCTGGACCGCGCTGGGCGCGAAATTCGTGCAGATCGTACGGTCGCGCAGCGGAACGTGCCGTGAGCAGCGCATCGCGAGCGCGCACGACAGCGTGTGCGTCGAGGACGTCGACAACGCGATGGCCGAATGGTTCGACCGGCACGCGGCGCCGCTCGTCGTCGTCCGTCCGGACCGCTATGTGGCGGCGCAGACGGACGCCGCCGGCATGGCCGGCGTGACCGCGGCGTTCCAGGCGTTTGCAGCGCGACAACGGGAGACCGCGGATGTTTGTTGAGCAACGCACCTACACGCTGGTGCCGGGCGGCGTCGCCGAGTATCTGCGGCTGTATGCGGAATGCGGTCGCGCGCCGCAGGAGCACGCACTCGGCACGATGGTCGGCTGTTTTGCAACGGAGATCGGGCCGCTGAACCAGCTCGTCTATCTGTGGGCGTTCGAGTCGCTGGACGATCGCGCCCGGCGTCGCGCGGTGCTGATGGCCGATCCCGAATTCAGGACGTTTCGCGGCAAGGTCCGGCATCTGCTCGTCCGGCAGGACAACCAGATCCTCCGACAGGAAATCGGCGGCCTGTTGCGTGCACCGCCATCGGCCGCGTGATGCGACCGTCACCCTGTCCATCACGCATCGCGCCGTCTCTACCGAGGTATCCGTCTTGATCCCGTTTACGCCCCTGACTTCCCGCATGACGCCCGACGCGCAACGCGATTACGCGTCGCTCCATCTGTATATCGACGGCCGGTTCCTTCGGGCCGATGGCCGGCGCACGCAGCCCGTTGTCGATCCGGGAACCGGCAGCGTGCTCGGCGACTTGCCGCATGCGACGCCGGACGATATCGACGCCGCGGTGCGCGCCGCGCATCGCGCGTTCGCGACATGGCGCAGCGAGTCGCCGCTCGCGCGCTCGAACATCCTGCGCCGCGCGGCTGCGCTGGTGCGCGAGCGTGCGCCGGCGATCGGCCGTCATATCACGATGGACCAGGGCAAGCCGCTTCGCGAGGCGATCGCCGAGGTCGTGTCGTCCGCCGAGCAGCTCGAATGGCATGCGGAGGAGGGGCGCCGCACGTACGGCCGCGTCGTGCCGTCGCGCTCGCCGGATGTCGCGCAGACGGTGTTGCGCGAGCCGATCGGCGTGTGCGCGGCGTTCTCGCCGTGGAATTTTCCGTTCAGCCAAGCGATGCACAAGATCGCGGCCGCGCTTGCGTCGGGCTGCACGCTGGTGCTGAAAGGGCCGGAGGAATCGCCGAGCGCGATCGTCGCGCTCGCGCGGATCTTTCACGACGCCGGCTTGCCCGCGGGCTGCCTGAACATCGTCTGGGGCGTGCCGGCCGACGTGTCGAGGCAACTGATCGAGTCGCCGCTCGTGCGCAAGATCTCGTTCACGGGTTCGGTGCCGGTCGGCAAGCAACTGGCGGCGCTCGCCGCGTCGCACATGAAGCGCATGACCATGGAGCTGGGCGGGCATGCGCCGGTGCTGGTCTGTGCGGATGCGGAGATCGAGCGCGCCGCGACGTTGCTGGCCGCGTACAAGTTTCGCAACGCCGGGCAGGTGTGCGTGTCGCCGACGCGCTTTTTCGTGCAACGCCCGGTGTTCGACCGGTTCGTCGCCGCGTATCTCGACGCGGTCGGCGAGATCCGCGTCGGCTACGGGCTGGACGACGGCGTGACGATGGGCCCGCTCGCGCATGCGCGGCGGGTGGCCGAGATCGAAGCGTTCGTCGCCGACGCCCGCGCGCAAGGTGCGGATATCGCCACCGGCGGGACGCGCGTGACCGGACCAGGGCACTACTTCGCGCCGACGGTCGTGCTGGGCCCGGCGCGCGACACGCGGCTGATGAATGAAGAGCCGTTCGGCCCGATCGTCGGGATCGTGCCGTTCGATGTGCTCGACGATGCGCTCGCCGAGGCCAACCGCTTGCCGTTCGGCCTCGCGTCGTACGCGTTCACGACGTCGGCGCGCGATGCGCACCGGATCGGCCGCGCGCTCGAAGCCGGCATGGTCAACATCAATCACTTCGGGATGGGGCCGGCGGAGATCCCGTTCGGCGGCGTGAAGGACAGCGGCTTCGGCAGCGAGGGCGGAACGGAGACGTTCGACGGTTATCTGGTCACCAAATTCATCACGCAGATGAACTGACCGGATGTCGGTCGACCGTCGCGCGCGACGACGGTCGAATGCTTAGGTCGCGTCGCCGATCTGGGCGGCGGCGTCGATCAGCAGCTTGCCGAGCACGTGCTCGTCGAACAGCGCGAAGTGCTCGGCGCGAAAGACCAGCGACAGGCTGCTGTTGACCTCGCCGCTGCTGGCCGTGCGAATCGGCGCGGCGATGCCGACGAACCCTTCATCGAGTTCGCCGCGCGAGATCCAGTAGCCCGCGTCGACGATCTGCTGGCACGCGCGCCAGAACTGC
Organism: Burkholderia sp. BCC0506; assembly: GCF_902833145.1. Taxonomy (GTDB): domain Bacteria; phylum Pseudomonadota; class Gammaproteobacteria; order Burkholderiales; family Burkholderiaceae; genus Burkholderia. The sequence goes on from NZ_CADFEN010000001.1 coordinate 445,472, forward strand.
GTCCAGTCGCTCGCGAACTCGCCGAGCTCGGCGTTGTGCCGTTCGTGCAGGCGCTTCAGCCGCGCACGCGACATCGCGGCGACGATCACTTTCGACGACGCACCCTGGAACAGCGGCATGATGCGGCCGCGGCCGAAACCGAGTTGCAGGTTCTCGGCGCCGGTTTCGTGCATCACGTTGATGATCTGTTCGTCGAACAGCGTCGACACGAGCGCGTCGCCGCCAGTGACCTGAACCAGCTTCTGGATCACGGGCTTCGCGGCGGTGAGCGTCGGGTCCGACTGCCGCATGTTGTAGTCGAGATGGATGATGCGCGGGCCCAGCGTATAGCGGCCGTTGGTGCCGACCAGCAGCCCGACGGATGCCAGTTCCTTCACGTACCGATAGCACGTGGTGCGCGAAAAGCCCATGTGTTCGGCGATTTCCTCGGCCGTCATCGACGTCGCCGACGAAGAGAAGACGTCGAGGATGGACAACATTTTGGTGAGGCTCGACATGACGTGATCCGGGATTCAGACAGCTTGCGGCAATGGAACGGGAAGGCCGAATTCGGTTTCGGGTTGCCGCGCTGCGGCACGGAATGCGGCGCCGCGGGCGACAGGCCGTAGTCTAACTGAAGTCGTGCGGGCGGCAACCGGAACCGCGTCGACGGATGTGCGGGAAGCGCGCCGGCGCGTCGAAGTGGATCGCTTCGACGTCGATTGATATGGATTCCTATTGTGTCGATTGAAATCGCGCTGGATCGATGTCGCTGCCGTGCCGGCCGGTTCGCGCGCGCATCGGTCGGGAAAATTCAATGAGGAGAAGAGGATGAAACGGTGGTTCCGAATGGTGGCATGGTGCGGCTGCGGTGCCGTTGCACCGGCGTTCGCGCAATCGAGCGTGACGCTCTACGGTTCGCTGGACACGGGCGTGACCTATACGAGCGACGTCGCGTCCGCTCCGCGTGGCGGCCGCCAGCTCGCGTTGCAGGCCGGCGTGTCGCGCAACGACGTGTGGGGCCTGACGGGCAGGGAGGATCTCGGCGGCGCCAACTTCGCGGTGTTTCGGCTCGAAAGCCAGTTCCAGACCTCCGACGGCGCGCTGACCGTGCCGGGCTCCGCGTTCAGTTCGCAGGCGTACGTCGGGCTCGGCGGCGACTGGGGGACCGTGACGCTCGGCCGCCAGTTCGATTTCGTCGGCGATCTGCTGCCGGCTTTCGCGATCGGCGCGAACACGCCGGCCGGCCTGCTCGCATGGGGCTTGCCGGCGAACGCGTCGGCGGGCGGCGCGCTCGACAACCGCGTGTGGGGCGTTCAGGTGAACAATGCGGTGAAGTACGTGAGCCCGACGTTCGGCGGCGTCGCGTTCGGCGGCATGTGGGGGTTCGGCAATGTCCCCGGTACGGTCGCGCGCAGCAGCGTGCAAAGCGCGATGCTGTCCTACACGCAGGGCGCATTCAGCGCCGCGCTCGCCTATTTCGGCCAGCACGACGTGACGGCCGGCGGCAATCTGCGCAATGTCTCGGGCGGGGCCGGCTACAACGTCGGGCCGGTTCGCGTCTTCGGCATGGTGTCGGACGTGCGGATCAGCGCCGCCGCCGCGTTGCGTGCCACCACCTATGACGCAGGATTGACCTTTGCAGTCACGCCGGCGTTGCAACTGGGCGGCGGTTTCCAGTACCAGCAGCGCGGCGGCGATATCGGCTCGGCCAACCAGCTCACGTTGAGCGCCGACTATTCGCTGTCGAAACGTACCGGCCTTTACGCGGTAGTCGCACGCGGGCACGACAGTGCGTATGGCGCGCAGGTCGAAGCGGCGCTCGGCGGGGCGGCGTCCGGCTCGACGCAGACCGCGGTTCGGCTCGGGCTGCGGCATCAGTTCTGACGACGCGCGAGGAACACGGGCTGCCGCGTACGTCGCGCGAGAGCCCGTGTTTTCCCACCCGGTTCAGAACCGATGCATCATCCCGACGCGCAACGCCAGCTGGTTGCGGCCCGACGACTGTCCGGCGGTGCCGAGCACGTGCGCGTAGTCGAAATCGCTGCCGGTGTTGCCGGTTGCATGCTGATACGCGCCTTGAATGTACGTCGAGGTGCGCTTGCTGAGATCGTAGTCGAGCATCATCGATAGCTGGTGCCAGCTCGGCGACGCATCTTCCGCCGCCGTCGCGACATGCGCATGCGTGTACGTATAGGCGGCGCCGAGCCAGACGTCCGGCCGGAAGAAGTACTGGCCGTTGACCTCGAAGTTGTCGAATTTCCATGCGTTCTGCGAGCCCGCCGCCGGCTGGTTCGCGAAGTAGAGATTCGACTCGGGGTTGGTCACGTCGACGTGCGAATACGCGGCGGACAGCGTCAGCTTGTCACCGAACTTGTATGATGCGCCGGCATCGATGTTCTGCTGCGAGCGGCCGCTGAAGACCGTATCGTCGCTCGACAACGCACCGCCCGCGGATGCGCCGCCGTTGTTGGCCTTCAGGTACGCGACGGCGGCGGAGAACGCGCCCGCCTGGTACTGCACGGCGGCGCTATAGACGCGATTGCGGGCGAAGCCGCCCGCCTGATTCGCGAGCCCGTAGAGCACTTCGCCCTTGAAGCCGGCGTAGGAGGGCGACACGTACTTGACGCTGTTCTGGATGCGGTAGTCCCAGTCGGCGTTGTCGTTGTCGTACGGGTGGGCGCCGAAGTCGCCGAGCCAGTTGCCGGTGGCCGTGAACGGGCTCCACATGTCGAGCGTCGGGTCGTACTGGCGGCCGAACGTGAGCGTGCCGAACCGGTCGGAGTCGAGGCCGACGTAGGCTTGCCTGCCGAACATGCGCGACGTCACGCCGAGCGCACCGGTGCTCGCGTTGAAGCCGTTCTCGAGCTGGAACAGCGCTCTCAGGCCACCGCCGAGGTCTTCGGTGCCCTTCAGCCCCCAGTTGCTGCCGACGGTATCGCCGCTCACCATCTGGTAAGCCTTGCTGCCCCCTGCGTTGCTCGTGAAATTGACGCCTTCGTCGATCAGGCCGTACAGCGTCACGGTGTTTTGCGCTTGGGCCGTCAGGCCGAATCCCATGGCGCTCGCGGCCGATACGGCCGCCATCATCTTCTTCATCGTCGATCTCCAGGTGGGGGTGGCCAGCGCGGCGAGGCGCGGTGCGGTTTCCGACGGCGTGCGGCGGCACCGGACGCCTGCAGCGGGTCCGCTTGTCGTTAGTAAAACGAAATATGAAAGGCGAAGAAAATCGGCCCGCGCGATCAGGCGGACCGAATGACGAACCTTGCCGGACGCGAGGTCCCGCGCGGCGGCGACGTTACAGCATCCGCCGCAGCACGTCGTTTTCCGGGTTGCGGTCGAAGAACCGGTGTTTCAGCGCGCCGAGCACATGCAGCACGATGAGCGCGAGCAACGTATAGGCGAGCGTTTTGTGCAGCCACTGAAACGCCTCGAACCAATGGTCGTTCTTCGGCAGCAGCTCGGGTACGCGGAAAAAGAAGAACGGCACGCCGTCGCTCTGCGTAAACGTGCTGGACATCGAGTAACCCATCAGCGGCACGATAATCGCGAGCACGTACAGCAGGTAGTGGCCGATCCTGGCGAGCTTGCGGTCGAGCGTCGGCAGCGTGGAAGGCAGCGGCGGCAACGGCTTCATCGAGCGAATCGCCAGTTGCGTGACGACCACCAGCAGCGTGAGCACGCCGAACTCCTTGTGGGTCGGGTAGTACCAGTCGAACTTGGCCGGCAGATTGTCGTCGAGCCGGACCATCGTCCAGCCGGTCCAGAGCTGCGCGCCGATCAGGATTGCCCTGACCCAGTGCAGCAGCCGAAGCGCGAGCGGGTATTTCTCCGCGGGGAATGCAATGGCCTGGTTGTCCATTTGAATTGTCTTCCTTTGAAACGAAACTGCGACAGGCGGAATGCCGATCGTCGACTTCGACGTTCCGCGGCGATTTTCGTCGAACCGAGGCCGAATGGAGATGCGCACGAACCTTCGACGAAAAGTCCGTGCGCCAGGCTGTTTCGGGCGGTCAGGCGATCGCGCGCGAATCCGCGCAGCACTCCTGCAATGCCTCGCGCAGCGTCACGGCCATGAAGTCGGCTTCGCCTGGCTGCAGCGTCAGCGGCGGCGACATCACCACCTTGTTCGCGATCGCCCGCACCAGCACGCCGCGCCGGCGCGCGGCATCGGCCACGCGGGCGGTGAACCCCTTGCCCGGATCGAGCGGCGTGCGGCTGGCCTTGTCGGTCACCAGATCGAGCGCCAGCATCAGCCCCTTGCCGCGGACGTCGCCGACGGTCTCGAAGTCGGCCTTCAGCGGCAGCAATTGCTCGAGCAGGCGCTGGCCGACCCGCGCCGCATTGCCCGGCAGATCCTCGGCCTCGACGATGTCGAGCACCGCGAGCGACGCGGCGCACGCGAGCGGATGCCCGCTGTACGTATAGCCGTGCATGACCACGTGCGAGAAGCCCGGGCCATGTTCGATCGCGTCGGCGATGCGCCCGTTGTACAGCGTCGCGCCGAGCGGCACGTAGCCGGCGGAAATGCCCTTGGCGACGCACAGGATGTCGGCGGCGACGCCCCAGCCGCGGCTGCCGAGCAGGCTGCCGGTGCGGCCGAAGCCGGTGACCACCTCGTCCGCGATCAGCAAGATGCCGTTACGGTCGCACACGGCCCGCACGCGCCCCCAGTAATCGGCCGGCGGGACGATCAGGCCGCCGGCGCCCTGCACCGGTTCGGCGACGAACGCGGCGATAGTCTGCGGGCCGTGGAACGCGATCGTTTCCTCGAGCTGCCGGATGCAGTGCTCGACGAGTTGTTGCGGATCGTCGCAATTCCACGGATTGCGATAGAGCCAGGGCGTGTCGAGCAGCACGCAGCCGGGCAGCAGCGGGCCATGATTGTAATGGTAGACGCCGTTGCCGCCGATCGACGTGCCGCCCATGTGCACGCCGTGATAGCCGTTGCGCAGCGACAGGAATTTCGTGCGCGACGGCTCGCCCGCGGCGACCCAGTACTGGCGCGCCATCTTGAGCGCGGTCTCGATCGCGTCGGAGCCGCCGCTGCCGAACATCACCCGCTGCATGTCTTCCTGCGCGAACATCGCGCACAGGCGGTCGGCCAGATCGTAGACGCGCGGATGGGCGACGCCGTCGAAGGTTTGGTAGTACGAGAGTTCATCCATCTGCCGCGCGATCGCGCTTTTCACTTCCGGCCGGTTGTGGCCGACGTTGACGTTCCACAGTCCGCCGACGCCGTCGAGCATGCGGTGGCCGTCGACGTCGTATACATAGTTGCCGTCGCCGCGCGCGATGATCACGGTGGGGGTCGTATGTCCGGCGGCCGCCGAACTCATCGGATGCCAGAATCGTTTTTGACGCTTTTGATAATCCATGGTGTCTCTCGTCTCTCTTGCGAAGTACTTGAACAGGGTGGCGGCGCGGTGTGCTCCGCCGGATCACAGGGCTGCGGTGACGATCTTTTCCTCGAGGTACGAATCGAGCGCGGCCTTCGACAGGTCGCGCCCGATCCCGCTCTGCTTGGTGCCGCCCCACGGCAGGCGCGCGTCGATCGGGCTCCACGCATTGATCGCGACCGCGCCGACGTCGAGCCGCTCGGCGACGCGGTGCGCGGTGCCGACGTCCTGCGTCCACACCGAAGCGGAGAGACCGAACGGCGTGTCGTTGGCGATGCGAACGGCGTCGTCCTCGGTCTCGAACGGCATCACCATGCCGACCGGGCCGAACACTTCGTCGCGGGCGACCCGCATGCCCGGATGGACACCGCCCAGAATCGTCGGGCGCATGAAGCAGCCGCGCGGCGGCACCTGTTCGTCGCCGGCGAGCATGACCGCTCCTTCGGCGAGCGCACCGTCGACGAGCGCACGCACGCGCGCGAGGTGACGCGGGTTGATCAGCGCACCCATCTGCACGTCGGGCTCCGATGGCGGACCGATGCGCATCGCCCGGGCCGCGTCGGCAAGCCGTTCCTCGAGTGCCTGCGCGATCGAGCGGTGCGCGAGCACGCGCGAGCCGGCCGCGCACGTCTGTCCCTGGTTCGCGAACATGCCGGCCATCAGCGACGGAATCGCACGGTCGAGGTCGGCATCCGCGAAGACGATCTGCGCGGCCTTGCCGCCCAGTTCGAGCGTGACGCGCTTGAAGGTCTTGGCAGCCACGCCCGCGATCGCGCGGCCGACTTCGGTGCTGCCGGTGAAGCTGATCTTGTTCACGAGCGGGTGCGCGACCAGCGCGGCGCCGACTTCCGCGCCCACGCCGTGGACGATGTTGACGACCCCGGCGGGAAGGTCGGCTTCGCAGACGAGCTCACCGAGCCGGGCGATCGCCAGCGGCGTGTCTTCCGACGGCTTGATGACCACCGGGCAGCCGGCCGCCAGCGCCGGCGCGAGCTTCCACACGGCGATCATCAATGGCGCGTTCCACGGGATGATCTGGCCGGCGACGCCCACCGGCGCACGTCGTGTGTAGCTGAGCGTCGGGCGGCCCATGAAGCCGTCGGTCGGAATCGTGCGGCCCTCGAGCTTGTCGGCCCAGCCGGCGAAATAGCGCAGCGTGTCGATGCACATCGGGAGGTCCATCATCCGCATCTCGGCAAGCGGGCGCCCTTGTTCGACGGCCAGGCATTCCGCCAGTGCGTCACGGTCGCGCTCGACCATGTCCGCCAGCCGAAGCAGCCAGCGCGCGCGGGCCGAGCCGCCCGCGCGGGCCCACGCGTCGCCGTGCAGCGCGGCGTGCGCGGCACGCACCGCGCGATCGACGTCTTCGGCGGTCGATGCGGGCACGGCGGCAACATAGTCGCCGGTCGCCGGCGCCAACTTTTCGAAGGTACGGCCGGCCGCTGCGTCGCAATGCCTGCCGTCGATCAGATTCTGAATTTTCATCGTCGTGTTCCGTGTTTCCCAGGGGCGAATCGTCGGGCCGAACGGGTGAGGGCGATATCCGCGGTTCGGCTTCGACGTCCCATTCACTGTATGTCGATGAAAACGCGCGCCTCGTCCGCTATCGGCAATCGTTGCGGCGCGATCGGGATAGGGAATACCCGTGCCGGCGCGACGCGTCGCGCGTCACGTTGGCAGCGTGGAATGCTCGGGGAGTGAACAACGAGACGACGGTGCGGCGCGGCACCGTCCGGTCGGCGGCTACTGGGCGGCGCGCCCGAGTTCGCGATACAGGTCCGGGTCGCTGCGCTTCAACCGCAGCGCGGCGCGGATGCCGAGCGCACCGACGGCGACGAGGAAATACGGAAACATCGCGACGAAGGTCGAATCCGATCCGCTCAGCACGGACAGGTTGCGCACGACGAGCACGAGGCACGCGCCGAGTGCGATCACGCTGACGAGCGGCGCGATCAGGCGGTGCACGACACCGGCGTCGCGGTGATCGCGCGCGAAGAACGCGATCACCGACGCCGCCACCAGGATCTGCACCGCGATGATGCCGATCGTCGCGAGCGCGCTCATCCACGAGAACACGACCGCGAACGGATCGAGGCGGAACGCGGCCGATCCGGCGAGGGCCGCGAGCGCGATCAGCGTCTGCACCTTGCCGGCGACGTCCGGGCAACGATGCACGGGGCACGTATGGCCGAGCTTGCGCCACAGCACGCGTTCGCGGCCCATCGCGTAGAAATAGCGCGTGATCGTGTTGTGGAACGACAGGATGGCCGCGAACAGGCTCGTGACGAGCAGCACGTTCATCGCGTCCGTCGCGATGCTGCCGAGCAGCCGGCCGCTGACGGCAAACCACAGATTGGCCGGATCGCGCGCGGCCTGCGCGGCGATCGCGCGCTCGCCCCACGCCTCGACGATCGCCCACGACGACAGCGCGTAGAACGCCATGATGAGGATCACGGCGAGGTAGGTGGCGCGCGGAATCGTGCGCTTCGGGTCGCGCGCCTCCTCGGAGAAGATCGCGGTCGCCTCGAAGCCCATGTACGAGCCGAGCACGAACACCAGCGCGGTGCCGAGCCCCGGCGCGAACACCATCGCGGGGCTGAACGGTTTCGCGCTGAAGCCGCCGGTGCCCGCGCCGTGCACGACGATCGCGAGATCGAGCAGCATCACGATCGCGATCTCGCCGATCATCAGCATGCCGAGCAGCCGGCCGCTGAACTCGATATGCCGCGCGCCGCAGAAGTGCACCACGGCGACGCAGGCGAGCGCGAACGCCCACCACGGCACGTCGACGCCGTAGTGCCGCTGGATGCTGTCGTTCAGGAAGAAGCCGAACATGCAGTAGATCGCGATCTGCACCGCGTTGTACGCGACGATCGCGACAAACGCGCCGCCCACGCCGGCGGGGCGTCCGAGCCCGTTCGCGATGTATGCATAGAACGCGCCCGCATTGGAGATGTGCCGGCTCATCGCCGCATAGCCGATGCTGAAGATCAGGTACATGACGCCCGCCAGCACGAAAACGCCCGGCACGCCGGGGCCGTTGCCGAGCGAGAATGCCGCGGGTGTCGCGCCGACCATCGCGGTGAGCGGCGCGGCCGCGGCGACGACGAAGAAGACGATGTGTGAGAGTCCGACGGCGTTCCTGCTGAGCCCCGCTTCGGACCGGGATGACGATTCGTTCATGAGTAGTCCCGCTGACCGGCGCGTCCGTCAGGAATCGACACCGGCATGCCTGATCAATATCCCTGCGTCGCGGGCCGGTTCCGACTAACCGGTAACGGATGCCGACGTGCGCCGACGACACAGGTGTGCGCTTGAACGGCCCGTGGATGCGGTGTGGCGCGCATGCGAAGAGGCCGACCACAAAAATTTACGGTGCGGAAAAACCGGGCGTTGTCCGTTATCGGCAATCCGAATGCATCGGGCGGCCGGGGGATTACCCGGATGCGCCGTCACGGCGCGCGGGCGCGGCTCAGCTCAGGCGCGGCGTGTGCGACGGCAGTTCGTGGAAATGCTGCTGGTAGTACGCGGAGAAGCGTCCGAAGTGGCAAAAGCCGAATTGCGCCGCCGCGTCGCCGATCCGCATCGTGTCGGGTGTCGTCATCAGGAAGCGGCGCACGGCGTTCAGCCGGATCGAGCGGAGATAGGCGGTCGGCGTGGTGCCGACCACGTTCTGAAAGCTGTATTGCAGCGTGCGGCGGCTGATCCGCAGGTGATGACAGAGATCGATGACCGTCGGTACGTCGTCGGATTCCAGCGCGATTTCCTGGCTGCGCCGCACGATGTAGCTTTGCGTCGAGGCCGACGGCAGCGCACCGGCATCCGGGTCGTCGGGCTGCACGAGGTCGAGCAGGATGCCGACCAGACTGTGCGCGAGCACGCGTTCGTCGAATGCATCGCGCGCGGTGAGCGAACCGCTGTCGAGCGCCTGGCCGAGCACGCGTTCGAGGCCGTCCAGCGCGTTGCGGTAGCGCGCGGGCGAGATCGGCAGCACCGGCTGCTTCAGGAAACGTGCGGGCAGGTTCGCGAGTTCGTCCACCTCGCGATCGGCCGCGAGCGTGCGGTCGATCGTGAACGCGAGCACCTCGGTGTCGCACGGCAGGTGGGCGACGAATTCCTCGCCGCCGCGCAGCGTCAGCAGGCTCGGCCGCTCGACGGTGCGCCCCTGGACCACGGGCGCGACCGCACTGGCGATCGGCAGCGCGAAGCAGAGCCGGTCGCGCGGCGCGAGGCCGTGCTGCATCACGCGCTGGTTGATGCGTTCGCGAAAGACGTGAAAACGCTGGCCGGCGACCTGGCGCAGCGTGGTCGTCGCGGTGCCCGGACTGATCTGGTCGTAGTGCTGCGACCAGTTCACGATCGCCTGGGAATGGAGGAACACATCCGAGAAGCACAGTGTTTCAGCGCGCAGGTTCATGGCGTGGCGAATGCATCCCGTTTCAAATTCGATGCCGGCCGAAGCCGGCTCATGCTGCCGGCGCGGGCAGCGCGATCGCGCCATACGCGCGCCGCCCGGATGGCTTTCCGAACGCGCGGTGCGACGCGGTCAGTCCTGCGGACGATCATATCCAGAAAAAAACACCGCGTGACGCGATCGAAAAGTCCGGTGGCGCTTGTCGAGCGAGCAGCCCGCGGAAGGTGACCGCGCATAGCCAAACCGAAAGAAATTAGGGGGTGCCGGGCGATATCGACAGACGAATGTCGTTGACAACCCTATTTTTTCAAAATCTCATTATAGGGGATTGAATTTGTTTTTGCGGTGGGGTTTACACATGGCGTCACGCGCTGCCGAGTAACGGGGGCTTCATGGTCAACACGATCGCGTAAAATCGGCCGTTTCTTACAAACGGCCGGGTGTCGATTCACGTCATGGCCCGGGGCTGTGCGCGACGCCTTCTCTCGTGTTAACTACCAATAAATCCCGAAATACGGGATTTGTATAATTACCCCGCAACGCCTCGCCTGTTCGTGACGCCTGTCCACATACCGGGAGCGGTCCATGTCCGAGTCACCCCCTGCCTTGTTGTATCGCCGGATCGCGCTGCGCGTGATTCCGTTTCTATTCGTCTGCTACGTGATCAACTTCGTCGATCGCGTCAACATCGGGTTCGCCAAGCTGCAGTTCCTGCAGGACCTCGGCTTGAGCGAAGCCGTATTCGGCTCCGCGACGGCCATCTTCTTCATCAGTTACGCCGCGTTCGAGGTGCCGAGCAACCTGCTGCTGGCGCGCATCGGCGCGAGCCGCACGCTGATGCGGATCATGGCGCTGTGGGGCCTGTGCACGGTCGCGCAGATGTTCGTGACCGGCAGCGTGTCGCTGTACGTGGTGCGGTTTCTGCTCGGTGCCGCCGAGGCCGGCTTCTTTCCGGGCCTGATCCTGTACCTGTCGTACTGGTTTCCGGATAGGGTGCGCGCCCGCGTCAACAGCGTGCTGCTGCTCGCCGTTCCGGTCGCGGGGATGATCGGCGGACCGCTGTCCGGCTGGATCATGGCGCACCTGCAGGGCACGATGGGGTTGCGCGGATGGCAGTGGCTGTTCCTGATCGAGGGATTGCCGGCCATCGCGCTCGGGCTGGCTGCGCCGCTGATGCTGAGCGACCGGCCGGAACGGGCGGCATGGCTGTCGCCTGCGGACCGGCAGGTGCTCTTGCGCGATCTGGATGCGGAGCGGGCGTCGGCCGTGGTCGGCCATGACCGAACGGGCGTGCTCGACATCGTTCGCCACGCGCGCGTGCTGGGGCTGGCGGCGATCTATTTCTGCGTCTACGTCGGGATGGGGACGGTGACGTTCTGGTCGCCCACGGTGCTGAAGGCGGCCGGGGTCGCGAGCGTCACCGGAATAGGTTGGTTGTCCGGATTGATTTCCGTCTTCACGATGATCGGCAACGTGGCGATCGCGTGGAGTTCCGACCGATACGGCGAGCGCCGCTGGCATACCGTGGCTTGCATGCTCGTCACCGCGTGCAGTCTGCTGCTCCTGCGCTTCTCGGTCGGCCATGTAGGAATCACCGTCGCGTTGCTGGCGATCGCGCAGCTGTGCGCGTTCACCGTGCCGATCGTGTTCTGGACGATTCCGGCTGCCCAACTGACCGGCCGGGCGGCGGCAGCCGGCATCGCGGTGATCAGCATGCTGGGTTCGCTCGGCGGTGCGTTCAGTTCGTGGCTGGTCGGCATCCTGTTCGCACGTACCGGCGCGCCGTATGCCGGGTTCGCGGTGGTCGCGGGGCTGCTGGTGGTCGGCTCGGTGCTGGTGACGAGCCTGGTGCCGCGCACGTTGCCGTCGCGCCGCACGGCGAGCGAACGGGCCGCGTTGCGGGGCGCCGAGTAGCGCGCGGCCCGGGGCGGGTATCGCGTCCGTCGATCAAGTGGCCGAGCGATTGCGCGACGGCGAGGTTTTCGCCGCGACCGCACGGGGCGCGGGGCCGGTGGATTGTCGAATGACGAGTTCGGCGGGCAGCACGATGCGAGGGGCCACCGATTCGGTGCTGCCGATTTGTGCCATCAGCGTGTTGACCGCGGCGCGTCCCATCGGCGCGAACGGTTGGCGTATCGTCGTGAGCGGCGGATGGACCTGGGCAGCCATCGGAATGTCGTCGAAGCCGATCACGGAGACGTCGTGAGGGACTTTCAGGCCCGCTTCCCTTGCCGCCGCGATGACGCCAAACGCGCTCAGGTCGTTCGCCGCGAAGATCGCGGTCGGACGTTGCGGAAGCGCAAGCAATTGCGATGCCGCGTCGAACGCCTTCATCTGTGACAGGTCGCCTTGCGCGATCAGGCCGGGATCGTCGGCCAGACGGAATCGCGCGATCGCATCGAGATAGCCGCGCCGCCGGTCGCGCACGCCTTCGATGGACTCGTCGCCGCTGATGAACGCGACGCGCGTATGCCCGAGTTCCGCCAGATGTTCGACCGCGCGCAATGCGCCGCCATAGTTGTCGACGGAGATGGACGGAAATCCCGCGAGCGCGCCGCGCTGGTCGATGACGACGACCGGGACGTTCGCGGCGGCGAGCGCGTCGAAGTAGATCGAATCGCGCGGCAGGATGGCGACGACGCCGTCGGTGAACTGCTTCATCAACCCCAGCACGGACTGATGCGAGTGACGGTCTTCGTCGAATACCGTGTACACGAAGGTCTCGTACCCGGCTACCCGCGCAGCGCGCCCCACGCCGATGATCAGTTCGCCGACGAATTCGTTGTCGAGCGTGGGCGTCACGATCCCGATGATGCCGTTGCGTCCGCCGGACAGCTTCTGCGCGCTGCGGTTGACGACATACCCGATGTTCGCCGCGACTCTCAATATTTCCTCGCGCGTTTCCTGCGAAACGCCCGGACGGTCGTTGAGCGCCCGCGAGGCGGTCATCTGTGACACGCCCGCGATACGCGCGACATGGGCGAGAGTGGGATTCTGTTTGCTCATTGGCGAGGTCGTGCGGTCGACGGCGGCCATTCGAGCCCCACGTGTTCCGCAATGGATGATAGCGATAACGTCCGGTTTTTCCTGTTCATTCTAACAGGTCGCATGCGGATACGGCATTGAACTGACGCGGCCGATGCCGCTAGAGCCGCTCCACACCTGGCGATCTGGCCATTGTCGTTCGGTTTGACCGGAGCGCCCGGGTGACAAATTCGACGATGGGTATACCCGGATAGCGATGGCGATGAATCAAACCTAACATCGCATAACGTTAACGCTAACTCTCGGTTGGCGATACCAACAACGATGGAGACGTGGATGCTTTCGATCAAGGTTCGAAGGATCTCGCGCGCCGCGACGGCGCTGTTGGCCGCCTCGGCGCTGTGGGCCGGCGTCGGTCATGCGCAGTCGACGAAGAAAGTCATCGTCGAATGGGATCACCAGACGGAGGGCAATGGGCCCAAAACCGTACGCGCAGCCGCCGACCGGTTCGAGAAACAGAACCCCGATTACAAGGTCGAGGATTCCCACGTTCTCAACGATTCATACAAGGCGAAGCTGAAAGTGGCGTTCGGCGCCGGACAGCCGCCCTGCGTGTTCGACACGTGGGGCGGCGGGCCGCTGAGAGAGTATGTGAAGGCAGGCCAGGTCGTGGACCTCACGCCCTATCTGCGGAAGGATCCGGCCTATCGCGATCGCTTCCTGCCGGCGTCATGGAAGGCCGTCACCTACGACGGCAAGATTTATGGTGTTCCGGCGGAAAACACGGCGGCTGCCGTGATCTTTTACAACAAGGATCTGTTCCGGCAATACAACCTCGCGCCGCCCGCGACCTGGGACGACCTGATGAACGTCGTGAAGGTGCTGACGTCGCACGGGGTCGCGCCGTTCGCGCTGGCCAACAAGAACAAGTGGCCCGGGTCGATGTACTACATGTATCTGGTCGACCGGCTCGGTGGCCCGGATGTTTTTCGGCGCGCCGTCGAGCGCGAGAAGGGCGGCGGTTTTGCGGATCCGGTGTTCGTCGGCGCCGGCAAATATCTTCAGCAACTCGTCAAGGCGGGCGCATTCGCGCCCGGCTACAACGGGCTCGACTACGACATCGGCGCGTCCCGTCGCCTGCTGTACGCCGGCCGGGCCGCGATGGAGCTGATGGGAAGCTGGGAAGCGTCGACCATCCAGAAGGAAAATCCCGCGTTCTTCAAGAAGCTCGACTTCTTCCCGTTTCCGGGCATGCCCGGCGGCAAGGGCGATGTTCGCGATCTCGTGGGGACGCTCGGCGACAGTTACCTGAGCGTATCGACGCAGTGTTCGGACCACGACGCGGCGTTTCGTCTGATCAGGACGATGACGGATGACGAATCGATCCGCGCGAAACTGGCCGATGCCCGACTCCCGCCGGTGAAGAATCTGACCATCGCGGATCCGTTGCTGAAGCGCGTGCAGGAACTGGTCGCGCAGGCGCCGAACGTCCAGCTCTGGTACGACCAGGAACTGTCGCCGCGTCTCGGCGAGCGGCACAAGGAGATTTCGCAGGCGCTGCTGGGGCTGTCGGTGACGCCCGAGGCGGCTGCGCAACAGATGGAAGACGCGGCAAAGGCGGAAGCGGGCCGCTAGGCCGGCTGGAATGGAACCGATCGTCAAGGAGGTCAGGGTGGATACAGCGATGATCGCGATGCGCGCGAAAGCGCACCACGTGTCGCCGCACCGGTGGGCCGCGGTGTTGTTGCTGGCGCCGTCGGTCCTGCTGTTGGCCGTTTTCCTGCTCTATCCGCTGGTCGACAGCTTCCGGTTGTCGCTGGTCGACTGGAACGGGCTCGGTAGCGACGCGCGTTACGTCGGCGTCGCGAACTGGCTGCATCTGGCCCGGGACGACGTGTTCTGGAAGGCGCTCGGCAACAATTTGCTGCTCGCCGCGTTCTCCGTGGTGATCCAGCTGCCTGTCGCGCTGGTGCTCGCGGTGCTGCTCGACAAGGCCGGCAAAGGCTCGCGTCTGCTGAAGATCCTGTATTTCCTGCCGCTGCTGATGTCCAGCGTCGCGATCGGCGTGCTGTTCAAGAACGTCTACGATCCGAACTTCGGTCCGCTGAACGCCGGATTGCATGCGCTCGGCCTGCATGCGCTGGCACAGGACTGGCTCGGCGATCCGCGCTTCGCGCTCGCTTCGACGATCGCGGTGATCTGCTGGCAGAACATCCCGTTCTACATGATCCTGTTTCTCGCCGGGCTGTCGTCTTTTCCGGCGGAACTGGGCGAGGCCGCGCGGCTCGACGGCGCGTCGGAATCGACGATCTTCTGGCGCATCAAGCTGCCGCATCTGCAAGGCACGGTACGGACCGCCGCACTGCTCGCGGTACTGGGGTCGCTGCGCTACTTCGACCTGATATTCGTGATGACGGGCGGCGGGCCGGAGAATGCGTCCGAGCTGATGGCCACCTACATGTACCGTCGGGTGTTCAGTTCGTTCCAGCTCGGCTACGGCAGCACGATCGCTTCGGCGATGTTCATCATCGTGGCGCTGGTGGCTGCTGCTGCGTTGCGCGTCACGCAGCGCTACTCACAAAAGGCCTGACCATGTTCGCTCGTTCTGTCCGGCAGGCGGCCAGCCGACGGCATCCCGTGATCTTCCTGCTGGCGCTCATCTGGCTCGCGGTGACCACGCTGCCGTTCCTGTTCGTGGTCGTCACCAGTCTCAAGTCGCAGGAAGAGACCTATTCGGCTTCGGTGTGGGCGCTGCCGTCCCGGCTCGACCTGTCGAACTATCTGGACGTGCTGCATGGCGCGTTCTTCATGTACCTGCGCAACAGCCTCTTCGTGGTCGGCCTGTCGGTGATCGTGATCGTGCTGCTCAGCGCGATGGCCGCCTACGCGTTCGCGCGCCTGCAGTTCCGCTTCAACAAGACGTTGTTCGGGCTTGTCGTTGCATCGATGATCGTGCCGCTTCACGCGACGCGGGTGCCGATCTACCTGATGATTCGCAACATCGGCCTGTACGACACGTCGCTGGCGCTCGTCGGCCCGTACGTCGCGTTCAGCCTGCCGATCTCGATTTTCATTCTCACCGAGTTCATGAAGCAGATCCCGCACGAACTCGAGGAAGCCGCCTGTCTCGACGGATGCGGGCCGCTCGAGATCTTCTGGCGGATCTACTTTCCGCTGTCGATGCCGGGCCTGGCGACGGTGGCCATCTACAACGCGATCGCCCTCTGGAACGAGTTCATCTTCGCGTACGTGCTGACTTCCACGCCGGAACACCGCACGCTGCCGCTCGCGCTGTGGGATTTCCAGGGGCAGTACGCATCGAACATTCCCGCGATGCTGTCGGTCGTCACGCTCACGTCGCTTCCGCTGATCGTCGCCTACGCGTTCGGGCAGGAACGGATCATCAAGGGAATGATGGCGGGATCGTTGAAGGGGTAGCGACCGCCCGGCCGCAGCCCGGCGCACGTCGCGGGACGGCGGGATCCACTTACTTGTTCAGTCGAGCGAATCATGGCAAGCATCAGTCTCAAGAACGTCCAGAAGGCGTACGACGGCAATCCGCCGGTCATTCGGGATGTCGATCTCGAGATCGGCGCCAACGAGTTTTGCGTGTTCCTCGGTCCGTCCGGATGCGGAAAATCGACGCTGCTGCGGATGATCGCCGGACTGGAAACCATCACGGCCGGCGAACTGAGCATCGATGGTACGCGCGTCAATGACGTGCATCCGTCGAAGCGGCGCGTGGCGATGGTGTTCCAGAACTATGCGCTGTATCCGCACATGACCGTCTACGAAAACATGGCTTTCGCGTTGCGGCAGGCGAAGATGGACGCCGCGACGATCGACGGCAAGGTCAGGCAGGCCGCGGCGTCGCTGCAGCTGGAGACGTTGCTCGAGCGGCGGCCGGCGGCGCTGTCGGGCGGGCAGCGCCAGCGTGTCGCGATCGGACGGGCAATCGTGCGCGAGCCCGGCGTATTCCTGTTCGACGAGCCGCTGTCGAATCTCGACGCCGCGCTGCGGGTGCAGACGCGAACGGAGATTGCGCGTCTGCACCGTGAGTTCAACCGGGCGAGCGCGATTTACGTCACGCACGACCAGACCGAAGCGATGGCGCTCGCGGACAAGATCGTGCTGCTGCACGCCGGCGCCGATATGGAACGCCATGGCAGCGTGGCCCAGGTCGGTGCGCCGCTGGATCTTTACCACCACCCGCGAAGCCGGTTCGTTGCGGGCTTCATCGGCTCGCCGCGGATGAATTTCCTGCCGGGTCGCATCGTCGCGGTCGATTCAGGCGGGCTCTCGCTCAGCTTGCGTGGCGGCGCGCTGATTCAGGCCGCGGTCGACGCACGCGGCGTGCAGGTAGGCGCCGACGTCACGCTGGGGGTGCGGCCCGAGCACTTCGTCATTGCCGCAGGCGACGCGCGAAGTCAGGCCGTCAACGCGACGACCGGGCTGATCGAGCGTTTCGGCGAGTGTACCTATCTGCACGCGACCGTTGGCGAAGGTCGTGACGTCGGCGTGATCGCGAAGCTTTCCGGCGATGTCGACATCGGGCGCGGCCGGGCCGTCGCGCTTCATGTGTCGCCCGATGCCTGCCATGTCTTCGATGCCGACGGCATGGCGTTGCCGCGTCTCGCTGCGAAACGGCAACAGGATTACGCGTTGCAATCGGCGTGATCGCACGGCATACCGGGTCGGCTTCGCCGATGTGCGTCGATCGCCCCGGGCATGGATTCGACCAGACGGGCGCGGTGCACGCTGTCGCTTGCGTCGCGCACTGAAACGGGTAGCTGGCCCATTCGTCCATCCATTCAATACTTACTTTGGACTCCTATGTCACTCGATCTTGAAGAACAACCGGCGCTGTACCGCAATCCGGACGCGCCCATTCCCGCGCGCGTGGCCGATTTGCTCGGCCGCATGAACCTGGACGAAAAAATCGCGCAGTTGCATGCCGGCTGGCTGAAATTGTCGTCGGACGGCAACCATGCGTGGCGGCTGGCCGATTTCGCGCAGCGGCAGACGGGGATCACCGTCGATGAGCTGCTGACGCATGGCCTCGGACAGATCACGCGCCCGCTTGGTACGCACTCGGTCGAGGCACGCGAAGGCGTTCGTGCATTGAACGCGCTGCAGCGCAGGATGGTCGAGAACACGCGCCTGGGTATTCCCGTGATGTCGCACGAGGAGTGTCTCGTCGGCCTGATGATCGAAGGCGCGACATTGTTTCCGGCACCGCTCAACTACGCCGCGACGTGGAACCCGGAGCTGGTCGAAGCCGTCGGGCGTGAAATCGGCCGGCAGGCGCGCTCGATCGGCTGCCACCAGGGGCTCGCACCGGTGCTCGACGTATCGCGCGATCCGCGCTGGGGACGCACCGAAGAGACGCTCGGCGAGGATCCGTATCTGGTCGGCGTGCTGGCCTGTCGTTACGTCGACGGCCTGCAGGGCGAGCGCCGCGACTTGCTGGCGACGCTCAAGCATTTCGCCGGGCACTCGGCGAGCGAAGGCGGACGCAACCACGCGCCCGTCCACGTCGGCCCGCGCGAATTCAACGATGTCTTCCTGCTGCCCTTCGAAATGGCGGTCAAGCTGGCCAACGCGGGCGCCGTGATGCCGGCATATCACGACATCGACGGTATCCCGTGTCATGCGGATCCGACGCTGATCGAGGAAACGCTGCGCGCAAAATGGGGATTCGACGGGCTGGTCGTGGCCGACTATGCCGGCGTCAACCTGCTGTTTACGCACCATGGCGTCGCCCATGACGAAGCGCAGGCCGCGGCGCTGACATTCAATGCGGGTCTCGACGTCGAACTGCCGGGGCACGAATGCGCACTGCACCTGAAGACGGCGATCGAGCGCGGCGACATCGAGATGCCGGCAATCGATGCGGCGGTGTCGCGCGTGCTGACCGAGAAATTCCGTCTCGGGCTGTTCGAGCACCCGTACGCGGATCCGGACGGTGTCGATCTGAACGGCGCCGATGCGGCGGTCGTGGCGGATCAGGTCGCACTCGAATCGATCGTCCTGTTGAAGAACGCCGCGGTACTGCCGGTCGAGGCGGACGGCGCGTCGCGTGTGGCGATCATCGGACCCACGGCCGACGATCCGCTCGCGCTTCTCTCCGGATACAGCTTCCCGGTACACCTGATCACGACCGGCGAAGATGCGCGTTCGCCGGTGAAGACGCCGTTGCAGGCGTTCAGGGAGCGCTTCGGCAGCGATCGGGTGCTTTACGCGAAGGGCTGCGAGATTCTGCGCGAGCGCCGCGCGGGAACGCCGGTATTCCCGGGGGATGTCGACATGGCGCGCGCGATCGACGCGGACCGGCAGGCACCCGTCAGCCGCGAAACCGACCAGATCGCCGAGGCCGTGCGGGTGGCGAAATCCGCGGATGTTGCGATCGTCTTCGTCGGCGATCTGGCCGGGCTGTTTCAGTCCGGAACCGTCGGCGAGGGATCGGATACGGACAGCCTCGACTTGCCCGGCGTCCAGCAGGCGCTGCTGGATGCCGTCGTCGCGAGCGGCACGCGGACGGTCGTCGTGCAGACCGGCGGGCGTCCGTACAATCTCGGCGGCCTGGAAGAGGTCGTGGCCGCGCATATCGTCGCGTTCGCGCCGGGCCAGGGCGGCGCCGACGCGCTCGTGAAGCTGATTGCCGGCGCGGCCGACTTCAGCGGCAGATTGCCGTTGTCGATTCCGAAAAGCGCCGGCGCGGTGCCCTACGTGTACAACCACAAGCTGAAAAGCGCCGGCACGCCGATTGCCTACCATTTCGGCTCGCGTTACCCGTTCGGCTTCGGTCTGAGCTACACCGAATTCCGTTATGGCGCGCTCGACTGGATCGACCAAAGGGCGAGCATCGCCGACGGTGTCCTTGAATTCTCGTTCGAGGTCGAGAACGTCGGGGCACGCGACGGGACGGAAGTCGTCCAGATCTACGTGCGGGATCGCGTGGCGTCGGTCGTGCGACCGGTGCGGGAACTCAAGGGCTTCCAGCGCGTTTTCGTGCCGGCCGGTGCGCGCAGAACGGTGAACGTCCGGCTGCCCGTCGATATGCTCAATTTCACCGATGAGCGAGGCGAGCGCATCGTGGAGCCAGGCGAGTTCGACATCATGGTCGGCAGCTCCAGCCGGGACATTCATCTGGCCGGTTGCGCGACCGTGGTCGGTGAAACCGCGCGGACGCTCGATCGCCACTGGCGCATGATCTGCGAGGTCACGGCAGGCAGTCCGGTCGCGGCGGGCTGAGTCTCGGTGACGAAGCGAAGGCCGGTCATTCCGGAGTCGGAATGACCGGCCTTGGGCCAGTGACGGGATCGACAGGCAAGCGGCCAGTTCGAACAGATCCCGGGGAGCGGTGCATTGCGACGCTGACGCATGCCGGCGCTCGCACGGTCAATCCGGATCGGCTTTCAGCCCACCCTCGATCCAGCGCGCTTCGGACGCGCGAAGATGCGCGCGCATGGCCGTCTGCGCCGCGATCGGGTCGCCGGCCTGCAGCGCGAGCAGCACGTCCTCGTGCTCGCGCACGGCGGCGGTCCAGGTCTGCGGATTCTCCGCGTGGCCGCGCATGGCGGTCGCGATCGGGTCGTGGCGGCTGTCGAACAGCTCGCCGACGAAGCGGGTGAGCACCGAATTGCCGGCGGCTTCCGCGATCAGCATGTGGAACTGCCGGTCGGCCTCCACCGGCGATTTGCCGGCCTCCGCGAGCCGCTTCATCCGCTGAACCGTGCGGCGCAGGCGCTCGAGCATCGCGGCCGTCATCCGCGCGGCGGCCAGCGCGGCCACGCTGCCCTCGACGGCCGCGCGGGCCTGCATCAATTCCGACGGACTGTCGCCGAGCGTGGCCATCGGGCCGACGGCGTCGGCCGCCGTATCGCGCACATACACGCCGGAGCCCATCCGGATCTCGATCTGGCCGCCGATTTCCAGCGCGATCAGCGCCTCGCGAAGGGACGGACGCGATACGCCGAGCGTCAGCGCGAGCTCGCGCTCCGGCGGCAGCCGCTCGCCGATCGCGAATTCGCCCTGACGAATCAGCGCGACGATCTGGGCCGCGACCGATTGGTAAAGCCGCTTGGGTTCTGTCGATTTCATCCGATGGAGTGGGGTCAATGCGCTTTCGGCGCAAGCGCGTGTCGCGGAGTCTATCACGCCCGCCGGATCGCCCCGTGGGGCGGCCCGTTCATCCGATGTCCGGGTTTTCACCATTGGTAAGATCGGATGATGATAGTTAAATTGGCTTGACCAAAATTGGTTTGATTGCTGTAATTCATCCAAATTGGACTGACCAGATGGCGCCGAGGCCGGTCCGCCCCAAAGGAGACGCAATGGCAATGCCTCGCACGCTGCCCGGTGGCGAGACCGCACAGGACGAAGCGGACCGGGAGATCCTGCGCCTGGACGGGATTCGCAAGCGCTTCCCGGGCGTCGTGGCGCTCGACGGCATTCGCCTCGACCTGCGCCGCGGCGAGGTGCATGCGGTGTGCGGCGAAAACGGCGCGGGCAAATCCACGCTGATGAAGATCATCAGCGGCCAGTACCTGCCCGACGAGGGCGTCGTCCACTATCGCGGCGCGCCGGTGCAGTTTCGTTCGGTATCCGAAGCGCAGGCGGCCGGCATCGCGATCATTCACCAGGAGCTCAATCTCGTCCCGCACCTGAGCGTGGCGGAGAACCTGTTCCTCGCGCGCGAGCCGCGGCGCGGGCCGTTCGTCGATACGAAACGCATGAATGCGGATGCGGCGCGCTGCATCGCGCGAATCGGCCTGAACGTCGCGCCGACCACGAAGGTCGGCGTGCTGTCCATCGCGCAGCAGCAGATGGTCGAGATCGCGAAGGCGCTGTCGCTCGATGCGCGCGTGCTGATCATGGACGAGCCCACGTCGTCGCTGACCGAAGCGGAGACGGTGCAGCTCTTTCGCATCATCCAGGAACTGCGTGCCGACGGCGTGGCGATCCTGTATATCTCGCACCGGCTCGACGAAATGGCGCAGATCGTCGATCGCGTGACCGTGCTGCGCGATGGGCGTCACATCTCGACGGACGATTTCGCCGACGTGAGCATCGACGACATCGTCGCGCGCATGGTCGGACGCACGCTCGACGACGCCTATCCGTCGCGGCAATCGGTGCCGACGGACGACGTGCTGCTCGACGTGCGGGAACTGCGCCGGGACGGCGTGTTCGGGCCGGTGTCGTTCGCGCTGCGCCGCGGCGAGATTCTCGGTTTTGCTGGATTGATGGGCGCCGGGCGCACCGAGATCGCACGCGCGATCTTCGGCGCGGATCGCGTGGACGGCGGCACGATCGAACTGCACGGCCGGCCCGTGACGATCCGCTCGCCGCGCGAGGCGATCCGGCACGGCATCGCGTATCTGTCGGAGGACCGCAAGAAGGAGGGCCTCGCGCTGCCGATGCCCGTCGCGGCGAACCTCACGCTCGCGAACGTGCGCGGCATCGCGTCGCGCTTCGGGTTCCTGCGCTTCGACGACGAGCTCGACGTGGCGCGCCGCTACGTGCAGGCGCTCGCGATTCGCACGCCGTCCGTGCACCAGCGCGTGCGCAACCTGTCCGGCGGCAATCAGCAGAAGGTCGTCATCGGCAAATGGCTGTACCGCGGCTCGAAGATCCTGTTCTTCGACGAGCCGACGCGCGGGATCGACGTCGGCGCGAAATTCGCGATCTACGGGCTGATGGACCGGCTCGCCGCCGACGGTGTCGGCGTGGTGCTGATCAGTTCGGAACTGCCCGAGCTGCTCGGCATGACCGATCGGATCGCCGTTTTTCACGAAGGTCGAATGACCGCATTGCTCGACACGAAACACACCAGTCAGGAGGAGATCATGCACTACGCGTCGGGGCGTTCCCATGCTTGAAATGACATCCGATCGAAGCCAGGCCGACGAACGGGCGGCGCGACAGCGGCGGCGCGACCTGATCCAGAAGTTCGCGGCGCTGGGCAGCCTGGTCGTGCTCGTGCTCGCGTTCTCGATCTCGAGCGCGGCGTTCTTTTCGGTCGACAACCTGATGACCGTCGGCCTGCAGGTGACCTCGATCGCCTATCTGGGCGTGGCCGCGACCTGCGTGATCATCACGGGCGGCATCGACCTGTCGGTCGGCTCGGTGCTCGCGCTGGCCGGCGTGTGCGCGGCGCTGCTGGTCAAGGCCGGCGTGCCGGTGCCCGCGGCGATGGCGGCCGGCATCCTGGTCGGCGCGCTGTGCGGGCTCGTCAACGGCATTTGCGTGACGCGCATGGGCCTGCCGCCGTTCATCGCGACGCTCGGCATGATGCTCGTCGCACGCGGCATCGCGCTCCAGATCACGGGCGCGCGGCCGGTATCGGATCTCGGCGACGCGTTCGGCGCACTCGGCAACGGCGCGCTGCTGCGGATCTCGCACATCGGGGCGGACGGTTTCCCCGATACGACGTTTCCCGGCATTCCATACCCGGTCGTGATCATGGTCGTGCTGTTCGTCGTGGTGTCCGTGCTGCTGTCGAGAACGTCGCTCGGCCGTCATATCTACGCGGTCGGGTCGAACGCGGAAGCCGCGCGGCTGTCGGGCGTGAACGTGCAGGGCGTGAAGCTGTTCACCTACGTGCTGTCCGGCGCGCTCGCGGGCGTGACCGGCTGCGTGCTGATGTCGCGGCTCGTCACCGGGCAGCCGAACGAAGGCGTGATGTACGAGCTCGACGCGATCGCCAGCTCGGTCATCGGCGGCACGTCGCTGATGGGCGGCGTCGGCACGATTTCCGGCACGGCGATCGGCGCGTTCGTGATCGGCGTGCTGCGCAACGGCCTGAACATGAACGGCGTGTCGAGCTTCATCCAGCAGATCATCATCGGCGTCGTGATCCTGGGCACGGTCTGGATCGACCAGTTGCGCAATCGCCGGCCCTGACCGGCAGCAAGCAGTCCCTACCAACGAGAAGCGGAGCGAGACATGAACAAATCCATCCTGCTGGCGGCATCGGCATGCGTGTTCGCGGTGTGCAACGGCGGCGCGTATGCGGCGGGCGGCGAGATCGCCGTGATCGTCAAGACCGTCAATTCGAACTACTGGCAGAACGTGCAGAAAGGCGCGAAGGCCGCGATCGACGGCGTCAAGGGCTACACGATGACGTTCCAGGGGCCGGCGGCCGAGTCCGACATCAGCGGGCAGGTCAACATGGTCGACAACGCGGTCACGCGCCACGTGGCGGGCATCGTGCTCGCGCCGTCCGATCCCGATGCGCTCGTGCCCGCGATCAAGAAGGCGTGGGAAGCGCACATTCCCGTCGTGCTGATCGATTCGGCCATCTCGGATGCCGGCAAGCCGTACTACCAGGCGTTCCTGTCGACCGACAACGAGAAGGCGGGGGCGTTGTGCGCGAAGGCGCTGATCGACCGCGTCGGGCAGTCGGGCAAGATCGCGATCATGTCGTACGTGCCGGGCGCGGGGTCCGAGATCAGCCGCGTCGGCGGGTTCCGCAAGTACATCGAGAGCCATTCGAAGCTGCAGATCGTCGGCCCGTACTACTCGCAGTCGCAAATGGCGACCGCGCTGAACCAGACGACCGACGTGCTGTCGTCCAACCCCGACCTGAAGGGCATCTTCGGTGCGAACGAGCCGACCGCGGTCGGCATGGGCCGGGCGCTGAAGCAGTCGGGCAAGGCGGGCAAGGTGGTGGCGATCGGCTTCGACGGCAACGAGGATTTGCAGGGCTTCGTGCGCGACGGCACCGTGCAGGCGATCGCCGTGCAGGGCTCGTGGCAGATGGGGAACCAGGGCGTGCGCACGGCGCTCGACGTCGTCGAGCGCAAGCCCGCGCCGAAGCTGATCGATACCGGCGTCGTGATGGTCGACAAGCAGAACCTCGATTCGCAGGCGGCGAAGAACGTCCTGTACTGACCGACCATGCCGCTTCCCCGCATCCAGTCACGCGCCATGAACGCAAACGATACGCGCACGTTGCCGCGCAGCGGGTTGACGGTGTCCGTGCTCGGCCTCGGCTGCTCGCAGCTCGGCGGCCTCTATCGTCCGATGTCGGCCGCCGATGCCGCCGCGCTCGTCGACGCCGCGTGGGCGGCCGGCCTGCGCTACTTCGACACCGCGCCGTATTACGGCTACACGCTGTCGGAGCGGCGCGTGGGGGCAAGCCTCGCCCCGTGCGAGCGCGGCGCCTTCACGCTCAGCACGAAGGTCGGGCGGCTGATGCGCGCCGACGCGAGCGTGCGGCCGGGCGACGACGGCTGGGCCGAGCCGCTGCCGTTCCGGCCGGTCTACGACTACAGCTACGACGGCATCATGCGCTCCTACGAGGACAGCCGGCAACGGCTCGGGCTCGCGCGCGTCGACATGCTGTACGTACACGACATCGGCGCGATGACGCACGGCGATCGTCATGCGCACTACTGGGAACAGTTGACCCGCGGCGGCGGGTTTCGCGCGCTGGAAGCGCTGCGCTCGGGCGGCGAGATCGCCGCGTTCGGTCTCGGCGTGAATGAATGGGAAGTCGCGGTCGACGCGCTGAACGAAGCCGCGCTCGACGCCGTGCTGCTGGCGGGCCGCTATACGCTGCTCGAACAGACGGCGCTCGAACCGCTGCTCGACGCATGCGCCCGGGAAGGGACGGCGATCGTGATCGGCGGCGTATTCAATTCCGGCCTGCTCGCCGGCAACGGCAAGTTCAACTATGCGGACGCGAGCGCCGACGTGATCGACAAGGCGGCGCGGCTCGGCGTGCTGTGCAGCCGCTTCGACGTACCGCTTCCGGCCGCCGCACTGCAGTTTCCGTTCGGCCATCCGGCCGTCGTGTCGTGCGTGATCGGCGCGCGCAGCGTGGCCCAGTTGCAGCAGAACATCGAATGGTTCGAGCGCCCCGTGCCGGCCGAACTGTGGGATGCGCTGCGCGACGAAGGGCTGATCGATGCGCACGCGCCGGTTCCGGGAGCACGCGCATGACCGCGCGCATCGACGCCCATCAGCACTACTGGCGAATCGGCGCGCGGGCCGGCTGCTGGCCGCCGGCCGAGCTCGACGCGATTCACCGGGATTTCGGCCCCGCCGATCTGGCGCCGCTGCTCGACGCCGCGCGCATCGAGACGACCGTCCTCGTGCAATCGCTGCCGAGCGAGGCCGACACGCGGTTTCTGCTCGACGTCGCGGCCGACACCGCGACGGTCGGCGCCGTGGTCGGCTGGGTCGACATGAAGGCCGACGACGCACCGGCGCGGATCGCGGCGTTCGCGGCCGCGCCGAAGGCGCGCGGCTTGCGACCGATGCTGCAGGACTTGCCCGACGACGCATGGATCGACGATCCGCGGCTGGACCGGGTGGTCGCGGCGATGCTCGAGCATGCGCTGGCTTTCGATGCACTGGTGATGCCGCGCCATCTCGATGCGCTGCTTGCGTTCGCGCGACGCCATCCGGATCTGCCGATCGTGATCGACCACGGTGCGAAGCCGTTCATCGCGCAGGGCGAACTGCAGCCGTGGCTGTCGGCGATGCGCCGGCTCGCGAGCCTGCCGAACGTTCATTGCAAGCTCTCCGGGCTCTGGACCGAGGCCGGGCCGTCGGCCGGCCCGGACCTCGTGCGCGCGCGCACGCGGCCGTACGTCCAAGCGCTGGCCGAACTGTTCGGGCCGACGCGCCTGATGTGGGGCAGCGACTGGCCGGTGCTGCGGCTGGCGTCGGGGTGCGGCGGCTACGGCGACTGGCTGGCCGCGTGCGAGGACGATTGCGCACGCTGGCTCGGCTCCGCGGCGCTGGCCGACCTCTTCGGCGGCAACGCGCGCCGCTTCTACCGGATCGACACCGCACGCGACGACGAATGAACCCGAACGAAAGGAAACCCGACATGCTCAGCGTGATTTGCGAATCCCCCGGCGTGCTGCGCGTGCAGCAGCGCGAACTGCCCGTGCGCGGCAGCGGCGAAGTGCTGTTGCGCGTGCAGCGCGTCGGCATCTGCGGCACCGACCTGCACATCTTCACCGGCAACCAGCCGTACCTCGACTATCCGCGCGTGATGGGCCACGAACTTTCCGCGGTCGTCGTCGAGGCGGAACCGGCGTCGGGGCTTGCCGCCGGCGACGCGGTGTACGTGATGCCGTATCTGTCGTGCGGGCACTGCGTCGCCTGCCGTCACGGCAACACGAACTGCTGCGTGAACATCAAGGTGCTCGGCGTGCATCGCGACGGCGCGCTGGCCGAATACCTGAGCGTGCCCGCGCAGTTCGTCCACAAGGCCGACGGCATTTCGCTCGACCAGGCGGCGATGCTCGAATTCCTCGCGATCGGCGCGCATGCGGTGCGGCGCGCGGACATTCGCGCCGGGCAGCGTGCGCTCGTCGTCGGAGCCGGGCCGATCGGCATGGCCGCGATGATCTTCGCGAAGCTGCGCGGCGCCGACGTCACGTGTCTCGACACGCGTGCCGATCGCCTGGCGTTTTGCCGGCAGCATCTCACGGTCGATGCGACGGTGGAAGTGGGCGCGGACGACGCGGCGCGTCTCGCGGAATTGACGAACGGCGAGTATTTCGATGCGGTGTTCGACGCGACGGGCAACCTCGATGCGATGAATCGCGGCTTCGAGTTCGTCGCGCATGGCGGCAAATACACGTTGATTTCGATCGTGCGCGGGCACGTCGCGTTTTCGGATCCGGAATTCCACAAGCGGGAAACCACGCTGCTCGCGAGCCGCAACGCGACGGCCGAGGATTTCGCGACGGTGCTCGACGCGATGCGCGCGGGGCGCATTCCGGACCGCGCGCTGAACACGCACCGGATGCGGCTCGACGAGGTGCCGGACGCGCTGCCGCGGCTGCTGGACGCGGGGCAGACCGTCGTGAAGGCGCTCGTCGAATGCTGAGCGATCGGATCCGGCACGCGGAGCGCGCGCGATGACGCCGCCGATCCTGCAGTTCGGCACGAGCCGCTTCCTGCTGGCGCACGTCGACCTGTTCGTCTCGCAGGCGCTGGACGACGGCCACGCGATCGGCGGCATCGGCATCGTGCAGACGACCGGCAATCCGGCCAGCCGCGCGCGAATCGATGCGCTGCGCGCGGCCGGTCGGTATCCGGTGCGCATTCGCGGGCGCGAGCACGGCATCGTCGTCGACGAACTCGTCGAGTGCCGCGCCGTGCAGCGCGCGTGGGACGCCGAGCGCGACTGGGCGGAGATCCGTCGTGCCGCGATCGAGACGGTGCGCGTGATCGTGTCGAACACCGGCGACGCCGGCTATCGTGCCGATCCGCGCGACGCCGCGGAGTTGCCGGCGCGGCCTGCGCAGGTACCGCATGGCTTTCCGGCGAAGCTGCTCGTGCTGCTGCATGCGCGCTGGCAGGCACGGCCCGACGATGGCGTTTCCATCCTGCCTTGCGAACTGGTGACGAACAACGGCGACACGCTGCGCGACATCGTGCTGGGTCTCGCGCGCGAGTGGCGGCTGCCCGACGCGTTCGCCGACTATCTGTGCAACCGGTGCGTGTGGGTCAATTCGCTTGTCGACCGCATCGTGTCCGAGCCGCTTCACCCGGTCGGCGCGGTGGCGGAGCCCTATGCGCTGTGGGCGGTCGAACGGCGGGCGGGCATGACGCTGCCATGCCGGCACGCGCAGATCGTCGTCACCGACGATTTGCGCCGCCACGAGCGCCTGAAGCTGTTCTTCCTCAATCTCGGCCACAGCTGGCTCGCGGAGCAGTGGCGCGCGGCGGGGCGCGACGCAGCGGAAACGGTGCTGGACGCGATGAACGACGCGCGGCTGCGCGACGGTCTCGAGGCGGTGTGGCGCGATGAGGTGACGCCGGTGTTCGTCGCGCTGGGCTTGCGCGAACCGGCGGAGCGCTACGTCGACCGCGTGCGCGAGCGCTTTCTCAATCCGTTTCTCGCGCATCGCATCGCCGATATCGCGGTCAACCATCGCGAGAAGGTCGCGCGGCGGATCGAGCCGCTGCTCGCGCTCGCGGATTCGCTGGCGCTGCCGGCCGGACAGCCGCGGTTGCGGCAACTCGTCGCCCGCTATGAACCGGCGGCCGGCATCGCAACGACAGGGAGAGAACCATCGTGAAGCAACCGGCAATCGTGATCCTTCACGGCCACGACAACGTCGCCGTCGCACTCGACGCGCTGGCGCCGGACGTGCCGGTCGACGTGCGCGGCGAGCCGCTGCGGCCGGCGGCCGCGGTGCCGGCCGGCCACAAGATCGCCACCGCGCCGATCGCGCGCGGCGACGCGGTCGTCAAATGCGGGCAGCCGATCGGCATCGCGCTGCGCGACATCGCCGCGGGCGAGCACGTGCACGTGCACAACGTCGGGATGCCCGAGCGGCATGCGCACGACGACGGGCGTGCGGGCGGTGCGAGCGACGTTCCGGCGGATCGCGGCGACACCTTCGACGGCTTCGTGCGGCCCGACGGCAGCGTGGGAACCCGCAACTACGTCGGCGTGATCGCGAGCGTCAACTGTTCGGCGAGCGTCTGCCATGCGATCGCCGATGCATACCGGCATGGCGCGCTCGACGCATTCGGTCACGTCGACGGCGTCGTCGCGATCACGCATCAGAGCGGCTGCGGCATGTCGGCGACCGGGGACGGCATCGAACTGCTGCGGCGCACGCTCGTCGGCTATGCGCGCAACCCGAATTTCGCCGGCGTGCTGCTCGTCGGCCTCGGCTGCGAGGTCAACCAGGTCGGGGCGCTCGCGCAACGGCTCGACGCGGCAGCGCCGGGCACCGTGCGCACGCTGGTCATCCAGGACGAGGGCGGGGTGCGCGAAACCGTCGCGCACGGCGTGTCGATCGTGCGCGAGTTGCTGGAGACGGCCGACCGCGCGCGTCGCAGCGCCGTGCCGGCATCGCGGCTGACGGTCGGCCTGCAATGCGGCGGCTCCGACGGCTACTCGGGCATCACGGCGAACCCGGCGCTCGGCGCGGCCGTCGATCTGCTGGTGCGCAACGGCGGCACCGCGATCCTGTCCGAGACGCCCGAGATCTACGGCGCGGAGCATCTGCTGATCGCACGGGCGGCCTCGCACGACGTGGCCGAGCGTTTGCTCGGCAGATTGCAGTGGTGGGAGCGCTACGTCGCCGACAACGGCGGCGAAATGAACAACAACCCGTCGCCCGGCAACCTCGCCGGCGGCATCACGACGATTCTCGAGAAGTCGCTCGGCGCGGTGTCGAAGGGCGGCCGCTCGCCGCTGCGTGCGGTCTACGATTATGCGGAGCCGGTGCGGCAAGCCGGGCTCGTGTTCATGGATACGCCCGGCTACGACCCGGTGTCGGCCACCGGGCAGATCGCTGGCGGCGCGAATCTGGTGTGCTTCACGACAGGCCGCGGTTCGGTGTTCGGCTCGAAGCCGGTGCCGACGATCAAGATCGCGACGACGACCGGCCTGTTCGAGCGGATGCGATCGGACATGGATTTCGACAGCGGCGGGATCGTCGCCGGGTCGCTCACGGTCGACGAAGCGGGGGAGCGGCTGTTCCGGCTGATGCTCGACGTCGCGTCCGGGCGACGATCCCGCAGCGAGGACAACGGCATCGGCGAACGCGAGTTCGTGCCGTGGCTGCGCGGCGCGGTCATGTGACGTGCCTCGCGGCGTCGGGCCCTGCGCGCGATCGGCCGCGAAGCAGAACCCGCGCCGGAAACCGGCATGAGCCGGCCGCCAGCGCCGCTGCCGACTATGCGGCCGACAGCGTGATCGACACGCCCGTCGCGGTGTAGACCGGCGTGGCCTTGAATCCGTCGACCGTCACCGTCGCGAACTTCGCGGCAGCCGCGGCGCCGTCGATCAGCGCGATGGTGTCGCCGGCCTTCGGCGCGTAGCCGTTCACGAATTTCACGTGCAGCGTGCCGCCCGCGACGGTGAGCGGCCCGCCCACGCGCAGGCGTCCGCCGCCGTTGCCGTCGATGTCGAGTTCGAGCGTCGTGTTGTCGAGCTGCGTGTAGCGGGTGGCGATCGTCACCGGCGCGGCGGCCGCGATCCGCACGCTGCCGCCCGGGCCGACGTATACGTCCCCCTTGCCGAACGCCGTCGTCGACGCGGCCGCCAGCGTGCCGCCGTTCACCTGCGTGCCGCCCGTGTAGCCGTTGTTGCCCGCCAGCGTCAGCGTGCCGCTGCCCTCCAGCGTCAGCTTGCCGGCGCCCGCGATGTCGTTGCGCCACGCGTCGGCGGCATTGAGCCCGCCCTGCGACGCATCCATCGACACGATCACGTTGCCGTTGAACGCGCCGTAGCCGTCGGCCGCCGCGAACAGGTTCAGGCGGCCCCAGCCTTCCGCGTCGTCCATGACCGGATAGCCGGACGGCAGCTCGGTCGTCTTCAGCACGACGCGCCGCTGGTCGGCGCTCAGGTACGGGAAGCGCGTCTGCAGCAGGATCTCCGCGCCCTTCGGCACGACCGGCGGTGCGTTCGTCGATTCGATCGCACCGAAGCCGAACGTCATGCGGCGAAGGAACGCGGCCTTGTTCGCCGCGTAGTCGGCGAACCGGTCGGTGGCCGTCGTGCCCGAGTGCGCGAAGGCGGCGAACGTCGTGGCGCTCGTTCCCGTCAGTTGCCGCAGCGTCTGATGGGCTTGCGTGTAGGCCGCCTGCGCATCGCCGGCGTACGCGGTCAGGTTCGCCGCGCTGACGGCCAGCGCGAGCATCCGGCCGCCGATCACGTCGAGCGGCGAATGCATCCCGGCGAGAATCCGGTTCTCGCCGAGTTCGAGGCCGCGGCTGATCATCTCCTGGAAGCGTTCCGGCACGAGCCACGCCATCGTCGTCGCATCGCGCACCGCCTCGGCCGTGTGGCCGCTGATGAAGCCGCCGTCGGTCGCGGGCGTGGCGCTTTCGGCCGGCACGAGCGTCGGCGCGACGACCACGCTCGTGCTCCAGCGGTACGGGCGCGCATATTTGAAGAAGCGCTTGGACGGTTCGGTCGACGCGTTGTTGCCCATTTCATTGAGCAGGTCGACGACCTTCCCGAAACTGGCGTTGCCGCTGCTGCTGCCGACGCCGACGTTGTTGCCCGAGTCGTTGTACAGCACGGTCGTCGCATCGGCCGGCACGCTGGCGATGCTGGTCGTCTGCTGGGCCGCGGTGCGCCATGCGGCGGTAAGCGGGCCCATGCCGTCGGTCACGCTGTATCCCTTGCCGCGCCGGTCGTCGTAGTACGCGGCGTCGGCCTGCTGCGGCGTACGCGCGGTCGTCGCGTTGACCACATACTGCACGTTGGCCGACAGCACCGCGTCGTTCAGGATCGTGCCGCACGGCACGCCGCTGTTCGGCAGACCGGAGCAGGTCGACGGCGAGATGGCCGGGAACGCGCCGCTGGCCGGCGCGCTCACGCCCGCGTCGACCAGCATCGTCGCCGGTTGCCAGAGATCGAGGAAACGGCTCAGCACGCGCACCGCGGCGTTGGTCGACAGCGTCGCATAGCGCGCGTCGCCGCGCTGGTTGGTCGCGACGTTGTCGACGAACGCCGGCGCGCTCGGGATCGGGGCGCTGTCGACGAAGCCGGGGTCGGCGGGCGGCGCCGGAACGGCCGCGGCGATGGTGCCGGTCGACGTGACGTCGTCGCCGCCGCCGCAGGCAGCCAGTACGAGCGCACTCGACAATGCCGCGACGTGCAGCGGGAAACGGCTTCGTGACGCAAACATGCAAGACTCCATCCTGATGGTCGAAGATGGAGGATTGTGGTGAGCGATCGTTACGCGGCCGTTACGGAATTGTTTCGCGTGCTGGTCGTTGCGCGCGAATTCCCACTATCTGGTTAATTTCCGGTGCTGAACATGACGGGCGTCGGAATCGATGCGTCCGTCACCGAAACAGCGCGCCGGCCTACGCGATGGCCGTGCGCGCGTCGAGCCGGAACAGCGATACGGCCTCGGCCAGCCGGCTTCCCTGTTCCTCCAGCGACTTCGATGCGGCCGCGGCCTGCTCGACGAGTGCCGCATTCTGCTGTGTGACTTCGTCCATTTGCGTGATGGCCAGATTGACCTGCTCGATGCCGCGGCTCTGCTCGCTCGACGCCGCGGCGATCTCGCCCATGATGTCGGTCACGCGCGAGATCGCGTGCGTGACCTCGCTCATCGTATCGCCCGCGTCGTTCGCGATCTGCGAGCCGTCCTGGATCTTGCGGACCGATTGCGAGATCAGCTCGCGAATTTCCTTCGCGGCGCTCGACGAACGCTGCGCAAGACTTCTGACTTCGCTGGCCACCACCGCGAAACCGCGGCCCTGTTCGCCGGCGCGGGCGGCTTCCACGGCCGCATTGAGCGCGAGAATGTTGGTCTGGAACGCGATCCCCTCGATGATCGCGGTGATCTCGGCGATCTTGGCGGAACTCGCGCTGATGTCCGACATCGTGTCGACCATCAGGCCGACGGCCGCGCTGCCGCGCCGGGCGACCTCCGATGCGTTGTTCGCCAGGCCGCTTGCCTGCTGCGCATTGTCGGCGTTCAGGCGCACGGTGGACGTCAGTTGCTCCATGCTCGACGCGGTTTCCTGCAACGAGGCGGCCTGCTGTTCGGTGCGGGACGACAGGTCCTGGTTGCCGGACGCGATTTCGCCTGCGCCCGTCGCGACGTTGCCCGATGCGGTACGCACTTCCGAGATCAGGCGGCTCAGGTTCGCCTGCATGTCGCGCATCGAAGCCAGCACGCTGCCGGCCGGCGCGGCGCCGGTCGTGGCTTCGGCGCCGAGATTGCCGGCGGCGATATGGCGAGCGATATCGCTGAGTGCGGCAGGCTCCGTGCCCAGCGCGCGCAGCAGGCCGCGCGTGATGAGAAGGCCCGAGATGGCGGCCGCCGCGGCGGCGGCGATGCAGATCGCGATCAGCATCAGTCGTCGCGACGTATAACGGTCGTTCGATTCCGTCACCAGTTGGTCGGCCCGCGAGCGCGTGTACGTCGCATACGCGTCGGTGGCCGCGACCAGCTGGGCCAGCAGCGGGCGACACTGTTCGTTGATCATCGTGATCGCCTGATCGCGCCGGTTGTTCGCCGCCGCTTCGACGATGGCGCGCGCCACGGGGCCGTACTGCGCCTCGACCGCCCCGATTTGCCGAACCAGTTCGCGCGATTTGTCGGACGCGCCGCTTCCCTCGCGCACCGCATTCGTCAGTTCGCCCAGCAGCGCGCCGACTTCGCGGTCGGCCTGCAGTGCCGCTTCCTTCTCGATGTCCGCATCGCGCGGCCCGGTTGCCAGCACCAGGTTGCGGGCGGCGATCGCGCGCCGGTCGACCGCGACGCGAACCTTGCCTGCCAGCATTGCGCGGGCGTTGGTGCCGTTGACGTATTTGTCGAATGCCGCGTTCGCGTTGCCGAGCGACACGATGCCGACGAGGGAGACGAGCACGACCGTGCACGTAAGCAGCCCGAAAGCCATGGTCAGCTTCGCGCGAACCGTTATCCGTCGATCATTCATGGGAAAAGTCCAGTCGTTGATATCAAATAGCTTTCCTGATTATCGGAATGGTGAATGAACAATTTAGGCGCGCCGCCCGCGGGCAATCGTTTGCGCGCAATTTTCCGCCGAAAAAAATTCAGGTCGCTGCGTGGTACGGCGTCTCGTCCGCATGCTCGGCTCAATTTCCCGCCGCCGGTGCCGTTAAACGAACAAGGGTCGGCTTGTCGATCGATCCGGTTCAATCACGCGGTAACGGAGACCGAAGTCATCATGCTGTCATCAATTCGCGCACGGATCCTTGCGACGTGTGTCGCCATCGTCGTGACGGCGCTGGCCGTCACCGGGGGGCTCGTCTATTACGTCGTCAAGCACCACAACGACGAGGCCATCGACCAGAATCACCAGTCGATCCTGGCCGGCCATGCGCTGGCGATCGACGAATGGGTGGCCAGCCGGGCGCGCGAAACCCAGGCGCTCGCGGACACGATCGCGATCGGCGACGGCGACCCGGTACCGGCGTTGAAGCTGCTCGGCAAGTCGGGCGGCTTCGAGGTGCTGACGCTCGGCCTGCCGGACAAGACGGCGTTTTCGAACGTGCCGCTCGCGCCCGGCTACGATCCGACCGCGCGGCCCTGGTACAAGCAAGCCGTCGGCGCGGGCCATCTGGTCGTGACGGCGCTCTACCGCGATGCGACGAGCGGCAAGCCGGCCGTCGCGTTCGCGGTGCCCGTCGTGCGCGACGGCGCGGTGAAGGGCGTGCTGGCAGCCAGCCTGTTCATGGAGAACGTGAGTTCGATCGTGACCTCCGTCCACCCGACACCGGCCAGCTTCGCCTTCCTGGTGGACAAGGGCGGTCGCGTGATCGCGTCGGCCAAGACCGACCTGATCATGAAGCCGGCCACCGGTCTCTCGCCGGAACTCGATGCCGATCGCCTCGGCGCGCTCCAGACGGCGTCCGCGCCCGTCGCGCTCGACATCGACGGCGCCGCCAAGCTGATGCGGGCCCGGCCGATCGCCGGCACCGACTGGTCGCTGGTGCTCGCGCTCGACAAGGGCGACGTGACGGCCGGCATGCGGGCCGTCGCGACGACGACGCTGCTGGCGATCGTGATCGTCGCCGTCATCGCGGCGGCGCTCGTCGGCGCGATGACGAACGCTGCCTTCAAGCGCATCCTGATGGTGCGCGACGCGCTCACGGACGTCTCGAGCGGCAGCGGCGACCTGACGAAGCGCCTGCCCGCCGACGGCGCGGACGAAGCCGCGCAGATCGCGCAGGCGTTCAACGCGTTCGCCGAGAAGATCAGTGCGATCCTGCTGCAGATCCGCACGTTCAGCGCGTCCGTCAGCCTCGCGAGCGCCGAGATCGCGCAGGGCAACCAGGATCTGTCGGCCCGCACCGAGCATGCGGCGTCGAGCCTGCAGGAAACGGCCGCCGCGCTCGAGGAGATCGCCGGCACGGCCCGCAATTCGGCCGATGCCGCGAGCCAGGTCAACCGTCTGGCGGAATCGGCATCGGATGTCGCGCTGCGGGGCGGCACGGTCGTGCGCGAAGTCGTCTCGACGATGCACGACATCACGCAGGCGTCGGGAGAGATCGCCAACATCGTCGGCGTGATCGACGGCATCGCGTTCCAGACCAACATTCTCGCGTTGAACGCCGCCGTCGAGGCCGCGCGCGCGAACGAGCACGGTCGCGGCTTCGCGGTCGTCGCCGGGGAGGTGCGGGCGCTCGCGCAGCGCAGCGCGCAGGCCGCGCGGGAAATCAAGCAGTTGATCCACTCGTCGGTCGAGAAGATCGAAGGCGGCTCCGGTCTCGTCCAGACGGCCGGCGCGACGATGGACGAGATCGTCGACGGCGTGCGCAACATCACGAGCGTGATCGCCGAGATCAGCGTCGCCGCGAAGGAGCAGAGCACCGGGCTCGAGCAGGTGAATCAGGCGGTGTCGCAGCTCGACGATACGACGCAGCAGAACGCGGCGCTCGTCGAGCAATCGGCGGCGGCCGCGACGTCGCTGCGCGAGCAGGCGGCCCGGCTCGCGCAGACGGTGGGCGAATTCAAGCTGGCGGAGCGACCGGTGCCGGCTTGACGGTCGGCCTGGCGGGGCCGTTGCGCCGCGGCTTCATGCGTCGCACCGCCCGAACATGGCGGCGCCGCGAAGCCGGTCCGTTCAGGCGGGCACCGCGTCTCACACGGGCGACGCCGAACGTCGCACCGTCCCGCCTTTGCGATACAGCGACAGGGTCGCGATGAGCCCGCAGCATGCGGCGAAGCTGAGCCAGTATCCGGGCGCGGCCTTGTCGCCCGTGATCTCGATCAGATAGGTCGACACCGCGGGCGTGAAGCCGCCGAAGACCGCGGTCGCGAGGCTGAATGCCAGCGAGAAGCCGGCCACGCGAACGCTGGCGGGCATGATTTCGGTCAGCGCCGCGACCATCGCGCCGTTGTACATGCCGAAGAAGAACGAGAGCCACAACAGCACGGCGAGCATGCGGCCGAAGCTGGGCGCGGATGAAAGCCACGCGAGCGCGGGATACGACGTCAGGATGGCCGCGACGGCGATGGCCACGAGGATCGGCTTGCGGCCGACGCGGTCCGACAGTGCACCGCCCACGGGCAGCCAGAAGAAATTCGACACGCCCACGCACAGCGTGACGATCAGGCTGTCCGCCGTGGACAGTTTCAGGACGGCCCGGCCGAACGTCGGCGTATAGACCGTGATGAGGTAGAACGTCGTCGTGGTCATGGCGACGAGCAGCATGCCGGCAAGCACGGTGCGCCAGTTCCGCAGCATCGTCGCGAACACCTCGCGTGCACGCGGGTGATGGCTGCGCGCCCTGAATTCATCCGTTTCCTGCAGCGTTCGGCGAAGCACGAAAATGACCGGCACGATCGCGCAACCGATGAAGAACGGGATGCGCCAGCCCCATGCACCGATTTCCTGGCTCGTCAGCAGATGATTCAGCAGATAGCCCAGGGCCGCCGCGATGACGATCGCGACCTGCTGGCTTGCCGACTGCCAGCTCGTATAGAAGCCCCGGTGCCCGGGCGTGGCCATTTCGGCGAGATAGACCGACACGCCGCCCAGCTCCGCGCCGGCGGAGAAGCCCTGCAGCAGGCGCCCGAGCAACACCAGCGCCGGCGCGGCGAGCCCGATCGTCGCGTACCCCGGCACGCACGCGATCAGGATCGTGCCGCTCGCCATGATCGAGAGCGTCACGATCAGGCCTTTGCGTCTGCCCACTTCGTCGATGTAGGCGCCGAGCACGATCGCGCCGAGCGGGCGCATCAGGAAACCGGCGCCGAAGACGGCAAACGTCAGCAGCAGCGATGCGAACTCGCTTGCCGCCGGGAAGAAAACCCGCGAGATGCTCGTCGCATAGAAGCCGAACAGGAAAAAATCGAACTGCTCGAGAAAGTTGCCGCTGGTCACGCGCAGGACCGCGCCGAGCTTCGACGTGCCTGTGGCCGTGGCGTCCGGCGCGGTTGACGGTGAGGGTTGCATGGGGTGTCTCCGTTGAATGTATTGTGCGAAGCGGCCCGGAAGCCGGACCGCTTCGGTTGGCCCGGTTCAGTCCGAGCCGAGCTGCACGCGGTTGGCCTGGCGCTTTTCGATCGACGACTTGAGCAGTGCCGCGCAGCGAAAGATGCCGTGGGCGAATTTTCCGTACGGCAACGTCGCGAAGAGGGCCATCACGATGCCGAGATGAACGGCGAGCAGCATCGCCATCGCGCGGGTGTCGCGCCACGCGAGCAGCGCCAGCCCCGACACGCTCACGAGCATCAGCAGCACGATGAAGCCGCGATCCATCGGGCGTTGTGCCGGATCGGTCCGCGCGGGGTCGCGCCGCAGGTTGAGCCACAGGAGGCCGGCCGGTCCGATCAGCAGACCGATTCCGCCGGCGGTGCCGAGCAGTACGGGCAGGCTCAGGAACGCGTACGGCGCGTGCAGGTCCAGCGCATAGTGATAGAAGGTCGCCACGAGCGTGGCCGCAAAGCACAGCATGAAGCCGTAGAACGTGAAGTGGTGAAACCGGCGCCGCGCGAGCGTGAACGCATCGTCCGACTCGTTGCAGCCGTCACCGTGGCCGCCGTCGAGATAGGTCAGCGCGAGCGCGTGTTTCGCCGCCTCGGCAACCGCGGGCAGGCTCGCCGTACCCGACGACACGTCGCGCCAGAAGCGCGTCACGCCGACCCCGAGCGCCAGAACGGCGAGGCCGAACACCGAGCCGAACATCGCGGCGAGCAGGTTGTGCGGAAAGATCGCATAGAAACGGCCGCCCGACGGGCCATTCAGCAGCGAGCCGTGCATCGCGACGCCGAGCATCAGGAAAAGCGCCAGTCCGATCGCCAGGGCGAGCGCGACGGTCAGGCCGTTGCGCCTGTAGAGCTGGCCCAGCGCGGCGGGCCACGCATACTCGACATACGTATCGACGCGCACCTGCGCCATCGCCTTCGGCACGTTCACCGCGAATTCGTGCGGCGGCGCATATTGGCACGCGTGATAGCACGCGCCGCAGTTGTGGCACAGGTTGGCCAGATAGTTGACGTCCGCCTTCGCGAACTCGAGCCGGCGCGTCATCGCCGGAAAGACCGCGCAAAATCCTTCGCAGTAGCGGCACGCATTGCAGATCTGCATCTGGCGCGCGACTTCCGCTTCGTTGTCGGTGACGGGCACGACGCGAATCACGGCGGCGCCGCTCGCGCGTTTCGACGGCTGGCCGACGGGCGCGAGCGCATGGGCGTCGCGAAGCTGTTCTTCAATATCGTGCACGTTGAACTCCGGTCGTGTGCGCGGACTTCGCCGCCTCGGTGCCCGCGATACGGCCGAACGCGGTGCCGATCGACATCCCGACGCCCGCCGTATAACCCTTGCCCAGCACGTTGCCGGCCATCATCTCGCCGGCAACGAACAGGTTGCCGCTCGGCCGTCCGCCGAAGTGGACCTGCGCGCGCGCGTTGACCTTGAGCCCGAGATACGTAAACGTGATGCCGGGACGCAGCGCGTAGCCGAAGAAGGGTGGTGTATCGATCGGGCGGGCCCAGTGGGTTTTCGCGGGATGGACGCCTTCGGTGCGACAGTCGTCGAGCACGGTGTGATCGAACGTGCCGGCCCGGCATGCGGCGTTGTACGCGCGCAGCGTCTCGACGAACGCATGCTCGGGCAGGTTCAGCCGGCGCGCGAGTTCCGGCAGCGAATCGGCGCGGACCCCCGGAAATACCGGCGGCATGAAGCGTCCGACGGCCTTGGCGTCGATGATCGAGTAGGCGGTCTGCCCCGGCTGCTGCGCGACGAGGCGGCCCCAGATCGCATAACGCTTCGGCCAGAAATCCTCGCCTTCGTCGTAGAAGCGCTGCGCATCGCGGTTGACGACGATGCCGAGCGAGACGCAATCGATTCGCGTGCAGATGCCGCCGTCGTAGAGCGGCGCGCGCGCGTCGATCGCGACGCAATGCGACTGCGACGGGTCGCCGATCGCGTCGGCGCCGGCGTCGAGCATCGCCTTGAGCAGGACGCCCTGGTTGAACCGCGTGCCGCGGATGAGGAAATTGTCGGCGGGCCACTCGCCGCGCTCGTTTTGTCCCCACGCTTCACGCAGCCATTCGCGGTTCGATTCGAAGCCGCCTGCCGCGAGCACGCAACTGCGCGCCTCGAAGCGCTGGCTCCCGCTACGCGCGGCGACGAAGCGTTCGCCGTCGAGTTCGATCGCGTCGACCGGCGTGTCGTAGCGAATCCGTACGCCAAGCGCTTCGGCGCTGCGGTAATACGCGTTCACCAGTGCTTTGCCGCCGCCCATGAAGAATGCATTGGTGCGCGCCACGTGCAGTGCGCCGGACAACGGCGGCTGAAACCGCACGCCGTGAGCGCGCATCCACGGGCGGCAGCTCGCCGACGCGCGGATCGCGAGCCGGGCCAGCGCCTCGTTCGTGATGCCGCCCGTGACCTTCAGCAGGTCTTGCCAGTATTCTTCTTCCGGATAGGCGCCGACCAGCACATCCTGCGGGCCGTCGTGCATGCAGCGCAGGTTGCGGGTGTGCCGGGAGTTTCCGCCGCGCCATTCGCGCGGCGCCGCTTCGAGCAGCAGTACCGAGGCGCCGGCTTCGCGCGCCATCAAGGCGGCGCACAGCGCCGCGTTGCCGCCGCCGATTACGAGGACATCGACCATCTGAGTTGTCTCCTTTGAGACGCACTCTACGGATCGGCCTCGCGTGCCGCCATCAGGGAAGCGGCAACACGTCTTCAGTGTTTGTGAAGAGGCGACGCGCGCAACGTGGCGCCGGGCCACCCGCCCGCCGCGACGATCTCGCGCGCCACGTCGGCGAGGACGACCCGCGCGGCGAGCCCGGCGGGCGACAACTCGTCGTCGGAGACGCTCGCGATCAGGTTGGGCCGCGTCGCCTGGGCGTCCGCGACCGGGACGCTCGCGAGCGCCGCGTTCTCGAACCGCGCGAGTGCCGCGCCCGGCTGGATGGTCGCGCCGAGCCCGCCGCGCACCGCATCCATCAACATCGCGAGGCCGTCGACTTCGGCGGCAATGTGCGGGGTGAAGCCGGTGCGGGCGAATGCGACATCCAGCAGTGCGCGCAGGCCGTGCGGGCCGCTCGGCAGGATCAGCGGCACGGCGCCGAGATTCGCCAGGTGCACGTGCGGCCCGTCGGGCATGCCCGGCAGGCCGGGGGCGCCGATCACGAACAGATGCTCGTCGAGCAACGGCATCACGCTCCAGCGCTGCGCGGGTTCCTCACGAAACAGGATCGCCAGGTCGATTTGCCGCGCACTCAGCATCGCGCCGAGATAGCCCGACAGGCTCTCGACCATGCGCAGCCGGACATCCGGGTAGCGCCGTCGCATCGCCTGCATGAACGCGAGACCGAGTACGCCGGTCGTACTGGGCGCCAGCCCGACGCTGACGTGCCCCGACAGGCGCGCCTGACGCGCGGCCAGCGCCGCATCGTCGACGTGGCGCAACGCGAGCTGCGCCTGTCTCCAGAATGCAAGACCGGCGTCCGTCGGAACGACGCCCGTGGAGGTGCGTTGCAGCAGGCGCGTGGACAGCTCGCTCTCGAGCCGGCTGATCTGCTGGCTCAGTGCGGACGTCACCACGCCCAGTTCCAGCGCGGCCTTGCCCATGCTGCCGTGTTCCACGACGCAGACGAAATAGCGCAGTTGCCTCAGTTCCATCGACACCTCGAATTGACTCAGCCGCGGTATTGTCGCAGCCGGCGAGGCGCCGGTGGGGCCAATTGCGTCCGCCGACCCCGACGAGCGTTGCCGGACAGCCCGTCGGGGTTGCGGGAGCAGCCGGCGGCGGGCTCTGCGCGGCCGTTCCGGCTCGGCGCGTGTTCAGGTCGGGAGGTGACGGCCGGCTACGTGCGTGCCGGCGCGAACGCCCGTTTCATCCCGCTTCGCCCGCTGTTCGTCGCCGTCGTTCGCGAACGGCTTCATGGCGTCGCGTCTTCCGCTTTCATTCGGCAAGCAGCCCGCGCGCGGCCAGATTCGCATACAGCGCGCGCACGCCGAAGGTCCACGGCGCGATCTCCGTGCACAGCCGCACGGTGTTGACGAGTGCGCCGAGCGCGGGCGTGGAGATCGTGACGCGATCGCCGAGGTGATGCGTGAATCCGCCGCCGGGCGCATCGCGATCCTGGATCGGCGAGAACATCGTGCCGAGGAACAGCATGAAGCCGTCCGGATACTGGTGATGCGCGCCGCAGGTCTGCGCGACGAGGTCGGCCGGGTCGCGGCTGATCTCGCGCATGTGGCTGATGCCGTCGAGGACGAAGCCGTCGTCCGCACCCTCGACGCGCAGCGACACGCTGGCCTGTCGGACGCTGTCCAACGTGAAGCCGTCGTCGAACAGCCGCACGAACGGGCCGATCGCGCACGAGCCGTTGTTGTCCTTGCATTTGCCGAGCAGCAGCGCCGAGCGGCCTTCGATGTCGCGCAGATTCACGTCGTTGCCGAGCGTCGCGCCGACCGGCCGGCCGTCGCTGGCGACCGCCAGCACGATCTCGGGTTCCGGGTTGTTCCACACCGACACGGGCAGCAGCCCGACATCCGCGCCGAAGCCGACCGCGGACATCGGCTGCGCCTTCGAGAACACTTCGGCATCCGGACCGATGCCGACTTCCATGTATTGCGACCACGCGCCGCGGCGCTCGAGTTCCGCCTTCAGGCGCATGGCGGCTTCCGAGCCCGGCACGATCTTCGACAGATC
Organism: Burkholderia sp. BCC0506; assembly: GCF_902833145.1. Classification (GTDB taxonomy): domain Bacteria; phylum Pseudomonadota; class Gammaproteobacteria; order Burkholderiales; family Burkholderiaceae; genus Burkholderia. The sequence goes on from NZ_CADFEN010000001.1 coordinate 487,848, forward strand.
GGTGCCGATGGTCGTGGCGATGGTGTCGCGCGCCTCCCGCGCTTTGGCCGGATCGCCGCCGGCCTGTTCCTCGATCACGCGCTCGATCAGGCTGACCGCGAAGGTGACGCCGCACGCCTTGACGGCCTGCACGTCGCACGGCGCGAGCAGGCGCGCGGCGCCGGGCGTGCCGTCGAGCGCCGCCTGCAACAACGGCTCGACGCGGCCGAGCGATTCGCCGGCAGCGGTGCGTGCGACGGCGACTGCATCGGGACGGTCGAACAGGTCCGCGGTGGTCGGCACGGCGCGCGTGATGTCGAACACTTCGCCGCCGCGCACGGCGACGACGCTCGGGCCCGCGTGGGCGCCGTCGTGCCGCCAGACGCGGCCGATCAGCAGCGCGTGGGCGAGGTCGTGCGGCAGGCAATCGGAAACGGAAGGAGTACGCATGATCAGCTCGGCAAGAGTCGTGGACGGTGGAGTCAGTGCGAATGGCGCGGGTTGCCGCGCTGCTCGATCACCTTCAGGTACAGCGTGGCCGGTTCGAGGCAGCCGCCGGTGGACAGCTGGCCGACGAAGCGGCGATAGAGTTCCTGCCACGGCGTTTGCGCCTGCGGCACGGTGAAGCTTGCAGTCTCGCGGCGGCGCGCGAGTTCGTCCTCGTCGACGAGCACGTCGACGCTGCGGCGATTCAGGTCCACGCGCACGCGATCGTTCGTGCGCAGCAGCGCGAGGCCGCCGCCGACCGCCGCCTCCGGCGACACGTTCAGGATCGACGGGCTGGCCGACGTACCGCTCTGGCGGCCGTCGCCCAGGCACGGCAGCGACGTCACGCCGCGCTTCACCAGGTCGGCCGGCGGTGCCATGTTCACGACTTCCGAGCTGCCCGGGTAGCCGACCGTGCCGCAGCCGCGGATCACGAGGATGCAGCGCTCGTCGATGTTCAGCGCCGGATCGTTGATGCGCGCGTGGTAGTCCTCGGGGCCGTCGAACACGATCGCGCGCGCCTCGAACGTATTCTCTGCGCCCGGCTCGGAAAGATAGGTCCGGCGGAACGCGTCGCCCACCACCGACATCTTCATGATCGCGCTGTCGAAGAAGTTGCCCGACAGCACCATGAAGCCGGCGCCGTGCTTGAGCGGCGCGTCGGGCGTACGGATCACGTCGCGGTCGGCGTCCTGCGCGGTGTCGGCGATCTCGCCGATCGCGCGACCGGATACGGTCAGGCAGTCGCGCCGCAGCAGGCCGGCCGCATCGAGCTGACGCAGCACGGCGGGCACGCCGCCCGCGCGGTGGAAGCTTTCGCCGAGGTACTCGCCGGCGGGCATGCAGTTCACGAGCAGCGGCACGGCTTCGCCGAAGCGCTGCCAGTCGTCCAGGCTCAGTTCGACGCCCATGTGGCGCGCAATCGCGATCAGGTGGGGCGGGCAGTTGGTCGATGCGCCCAACGCCGATGCGACGACGATCGCGTTCTCGAACGCCGCGCGCGTCATGATCCTCGACGGGCGCAGGTCTTCGCGAACGAGTTCGACCGCGCGCTTGCCGGTCGCGTAGGCCATCTGGCCGCGCTCGCGATAGGCGGCGGGAATGCTCGCGCACCCCGGCAGCGACATGCCCAGCGCCTCGGCGAGGCTGTTCATCGACAGCGCGGTGCCCATGGTGTTGCAATGGCCGATCGACGGCGACGACGCCGTGGTCAGCTGCATGAAGCCTTCGTAGTCGATCTCGCCGGCCGCGAGCAGGTTGCGCGCATGCCAGATCACCGTGCCCGAGCCGACGCGCTTGCCCTCGTGCCAGCCGTCGAGCATCGGCCCGCCCGACAGCACGATCGCGGGCAGGTCGACGGTGGCGGCCGCCATCAGGCAGGCCGGCGTGGTCTTGTCGCAGCCGGTCGTCAGCACCACACCGTCCAGCGGAAAGCCGTGCAGCACTTCCACCAGCCCGAGGTAGGCGAGGTTGCGGTCGAGCGCGGCGGTCGGCCGGCGGCTCTGCTCGGCCAGCGGATGCACGGGGAATTCCATCGGGATGCCGCCCGCGTCGCGGATGCCGGCCTTGGTGCGTTCGGCCAGTTCGATGTGGTGGCGGTTGCACGGCGCGAGATCGCTGCCCGTCTGCGCGATGCCGATGACAGGGCGGCCCGACTGCAGCTCCTCGCGCGTCAACCCGTAGTTCATGAAACGCTCGACGTAGAGCGCGGTCATGTCCGCGTGCGCGGGGTCGTCGAACCATTCCTGGCTGCGCAGACGGCGAGGGGTATGTGACATGGCAGGCTGTCTCCTAAGGGGCCTTTTTCATTTTGCGTGCCGGATGGTACCGGTAACATAGATTGAATGTTAGCACGGGTTTTTTGCGTGGCGGAAGGGATTTCGTGTGCGTGTGGCGCAGGCGAGGGCAGGGGCCGGTACGAAGCCGCGCGCGTCGCGTCTTGCGATGCGCCCGGCCTTTGGCCCGTCAGGCGCTTTCCCGCGGGATGATCGTGTAGTCGATACGGATGCTTTTCGACTCGGCGCGCTCGCCGCCGTCACGGGCCTGCAGCGCCGCCAGCAACGCTTCGCCGGTGCGCAGCCCGATGCCGTATGCGTCGACCGATACGGTCGTGATGGTCGGGTGGCAGCATGTCGCCACCTCGAAGTTGCCGAAGCCGGCCACGGCGATGTCGGCCGGCACGGCGAGCCCGCGCCGGTGACATTCCATGATCGCGCCGAATGCCGACATGTCGCTCACGCACATCACCGCATCGGTGTCCGGCCATTTCTCCAGCAGCGCCGCCATCGCGGGCCCGCCGTGGCTCATCGTGATCGGCGATTCACCCAGCCGCACGACGCGCGGTTCGCCCAGCTTCAGCGCCTTGATTTCCGCCTGGTAGCCCTTGAGCCGGTCCAGGCCGCGGCGATCCAGTTCGCTCGCGCCGACCAGAAAGCCGATGCGCCGGTAACCGCGCTCGGCCAGGTGGCGCACCATCGCACGGGCGGCGCGCACGTTCGAGAAGCCGACGGCGGTGTCGATCGGGCGCGTGGGCAGGTCCCACATCTCGACCACGGGAATCGCCGAGCGCTCCAGCACCTTGCGCGTCGCATCGGTGTGCTGCGACCCCGTCAGCGCGATGCAGCGCGGCTGGTGTCGCAGCATCGAGCGCACCAGCCGTTCTTCACGTTCGAGGTCGTAGTCGGTGTCGCCGAGCAGCAACTGGAGGCCGTGCGGCTCGAGCGCATCGGTCAGGCCGCGCACGGTGTCCGAGAAGTTGGAACTCGACAGCGACGGCACCAGCACCGCGACGAATTCCGATCGCCCCGACGACAGCGCGCCGGCGGCCGCATCGGCCACGTAGCCGAGCTGCTCGATGGCCTCGCAGACCCGCGCGCGCGTCTCCGCGGCCACGCTGTGGCCGGCGAGCACGCGCGACACCGTCATCTTCGATACGCCGGCGAGGCGCGCTACGTCGGACATGCGGGGCGGCCCGGCGGGCCGGACGGCGGTGGGACTGGGCATCGGAATCGCGATCGGGAGAAAGCCGGAAAGGCTACATCATACCGGTGCGGCGTATCGTTCAGGCCGGCTGACGCGCGCCCGTCGCGGCAGCGTCCGCACTAGGGAAACCACTCGTTCGGCGGGACTTGTACGCGCGTATCGCCGCGTGCTACCTTCGATGTGTTACCGGTATCAGTGTGCCGATCGCTCCCGTCGCCTCGCCGGCTTTTTTTTGCTGCGGAATGTTATCGGTAACATCGATGCATCAACGGACTCGCCGGTACGAAGAAGACCTACACAATCAGGAGACAGACCGATGCCATCCCTTACGCAGGCCGCCGCCGCACCGGCCGCGGCCGACTCGTCCGAGGACGCCCTTTACCGCAAGGTCATGCGGCGCATCCTGCCGTTGCTGCTGCTCTGCTACGTCGTGGCCTACCTCGACCGCGTCAACGTCGGCTTCGCGAAGCTGCAGATGCTCGACGACCTGAGCCTGAGCGACGGCGTCTATGCGCTCGGCGCCAGCATTTTCTTCTGGGGCTATTTCCTGTTCGAGATGCCCAGCAACCTGCTGCTGCATCGTTACGGCGCGCGCTTCTGGATCGCGCGGATCATGATCACGTGGGGCATCGTGTCGTCGTCGATGGCGTTCATCGTGCCGCTCGCGCAGTTCTTCCACGTGCAGACGACCACGATGTTCTACACGCTGCGCTTCCTGCTGGGGCTGTGCGAAGCCGGTTTTTTCCCGGGCGTCATCCTGTACATGAACTACTGGTTTCCGGCGCGGCGCCAGAGCGTGGCGATGTCGGGCTTCCTCGTGGCGATCCCGCTGAGCCTGACGCTGGGCAGCGTGGTGTCCGGCTGGCTGATGGAGCAGACGCACGGCCTGTCGGGCATGAGCGGCTGGCAATGGATGCTGCTGCTCGAAGGGCTGCCGTCGGTCGTGGTGGCGTTCATCGTGCTGGCGTGCCTCGGCGACGGTCCGCAATCGGCGAAGTGGCTGTCCGCCGACGAAAAGGCCGTGCTGTCGCGCAACCTCGAATCCGAGGCCGCGCACAAGTCGCACAGCATCGGCGCCGCGCTGCGCAGCCCGCGTGTCTGGTTGCTCACCTTCATCCTGCTGACCTTCAATACCGGCTTCTACGGGCTGGCGTTCTGGCTGCCGTCGATCATCCGCGCATCGGGTGTGCACAGTCCGCTGCATATCGGTGTGCTGACGGCCATTCCGTACCTGACGGCCATCTTCACGATGGTGTGGAACGCATCGCACTCGCGCAAGACCGGCGAGCGACGCCTGCATGCGGCGATTCCCGCGCTGATCGGCGGCGTCTTCCTGATCCTGAGCGCGGCGTTCGCGCAGAACGTGACGCTGTCGATCGTATTCCTGACCATCGCCACGTGCGGCATTCTCGCATTGATGCCGATCTACTGGACCTTTCCGGGGCAGATCCTGTCCGGCACGGCGGCTGCCGCCGGCATCGCGCTGATCAACTCCGTGGGCAACCTGTCCGGGTTCACGGGCTCGATGATCACCGGCGTCGCCAAGCAAATGACCGGCAACATCAACAACGGGACCTATGCGCTGGGCGCTTGCCTGCTGGTCAGCTGCGTGCTGATCGCGTCGATTCCGCGCGACATCCTGCAGCCGCCGGCGGGGCGGTAGGGCGTTCGCCCGGCGCGACGTCGGGCAGGGGCGGCGACCTCGCGCCGTCCCGGTGCCGGACACATCACGCCACGTGAATCGTCACGAGCGGTACTTTCGCAAAAAAACAGGACGCTCGGCGCGCGACTCGGCTTTCCCGTGAGCAGCCGTCATGCATCCTCCAGTGCGAAGCGGACCTTGTCCCCGAGCGTGCGCAACCGCTCGACAGGTTCGTTCGAGAACACGAACCGGACGTACTGCTCGCCGTGGACGACGCCCCATCCGGTCATCGCCGTCGCACATACGCCGTGGCTCAGTAACCGCTCCGACATCTGCGATCCGGTCAGGCCGAAGTCGGACACGCGCAGCAGCATCGACCAGCCGCCCGCCGGCATGCCGAACGGAAGCCCCGACAGTTCGGCGGCGACCGTGTCCCGCCGCCTCTCGAGTTCGCTCACGTAGCCAGGCAGGTCGGATGCGGAATGTTCGAGCGCCACCGCCGCTGCCTCCTGGGCAATGCCGACCGGCACCACGACATTGGCGAGCGACACGGCCACCAGATCGGGAATCAGCCATGCCGGCGCGACGATCCAGCCGACCCGCCAGCCGATCATGCGGAGTTCCTTCGACGCGGCGCCGACCGTGACCGTGCGCTCGGCCATGCCGGGCAGGCCGGCGGGATGGATGACCGTGCGTCCATCGAACAGCAGCCGCTCCATCGCGCTGTCGAGGATCAGCAGCAGATCGTTCTGCACACACAGGCTCGCGATCAGGTGCCAGTCGGACGCATCGAAGCAACCGCCCGACGGCATCGACGGAGACATCAGCAGCATGACGCGCGTTTGCGGACCGATCGCAGCTCGCAGCGCGGCCTGGTCGAGCTTCCATTCGCCGCCCGGCGTGAAGATGAACGGGACTTGCCGCGGCACGCCTCCCGCCAGGCGGACGCGGTTCAGCAGCCCCGCATACGTCGGATCGGTGACGATGACTTCGTCGCCGGTCTCGACGGTCGCGAGCAGCGTGTTCAGAATGCCGGAGAGCCCGCCCGCCGACACCACCACCTGGTCGGCCGTGAAGTGCTGCCCCGACAGTGCCGACACGTGGGCGGCAGCGCTCGCGCGTAGCCGATCCTGACCGACGAATGGCAAATAGGAGTTGGCCGAGTCTCGCTGGATGGCCGCTCGGGTGAAGGCGAGCGCCTCTGCAGTGGGCGGGATGTCGGTGTCGAGATTTTCGAGTCGCAACAGGTCGACGTCGGCGTGATCGGCGATCGAACCCATGCGATCGACGCCGATGCCGGCAATGTGCTGCAGACGGACAGGGCGGTGGCGGCGCATCGGGGCTCCGTTTCTGTTACAATTTAATAGATAATATATGCATGGTGGTCGGAATGAATTTCGAAGTCAAGGCGGATCGCTCGCTGGCCGATCGGATCGCCGTCGCATTGGCGGACCGCATCATCTCGGGCGCCATCGCGCCGGGAGAGTGGCTGCGTCAGGATCACATCGCCGCGGAATTCGGCGCGAGTCATGTGCCGGTGCGCGAGGCGTTCAGACGGCTGGAAGCGCAGGGGTTGGCCGTGGTGGAGCCGCGCCGAGGCGTGCGTGCAGCGCCGCTCGAGCCGGCGGACGTACTTGAAATGGCAAAGATGCGCGCGGCTTTCGAGGCGCTCGCGCTGCGCGAGGCGATTCCCGCTCTCGACGCACCTGCGCTGGAGGAACTCGATGCGATCCTCGGCCAGGAGTCGGCGGCGCACGGCATAGCCGTGCTCGGCACGCTGAACCTGAGGTTTCATCGCGCATTGACAGCGCGATGCGGGATGCCGCGGCTCATCGACGCGATCGGCGACATGCATCGGGCCAGCTCACGGCATCTGTATGCGACGTGGCAGCAGCTCGACTGGCAGCACCGCTCGAACGACGAGCATCGAAACATCGTGCGGGCGATACGGGACGACGATGTGGACGCAGCGTGTGCGGCGCTGTCCGCGCATATTCTGGCTGCGGGTGATGCACTGGCTCAGGCGTTGCGTAGCCGGTAGGGACGCGGGTCGGGCCGGGGGCATCAAGCGGTCCACAAAGGCCGGTTTTGGGAATGGCTGGCGTTTTCTCCGGGGCGGCTATAGGCACACGCGTCGGGCGGCATCCGGCCATGAACGGTCAGTCGACTTGAGCATCCGAATTGTTCACAATCGCTCGTGTTGACCAAGGTCGACGCACCAATGGCCGTCAGGAGGAGCTACACCATTCGTGGAACCGTTCGAATACCCGAAAACCAACGTAATCGAGTTTTCGCTTGTACAGCCAACGGTAGTAGCAATCCCAATAACTGATCATTCGATCATGCGTGCGTTTCATGAAAACTGGGTTTTCCCTGAAAAAGGCCCCGTAAACGCATTGATCCATGGATGGCAAGTTCGCTTCAATCTCGGCGAGGATTTCAATTACATACTCGCCGCAAAGGTGCACGATGAAAGGCACAATCCAAGGCTCGGGTGAAGTGGCCAGCCGCCCGATTTGGCGCTGGCGCACATGTCCGTCAAGGTGCCTCGTCAGCACGCAAGCATAGATGGCCGCTTGAGCCGAGTTCAGCTGAGGGAATAGCGTGTCATCGCATTCGTGGTGAATTCGATACGGGATGTTGAGTGATTCGCCTCGAACAACGACAGCCGCCCCGGGATGAGTTGCGGTGCTGGGTCGAATCAAATCCGTGACGACGGTCACTTCGGAGCGAAGCACTTCGGGAAAGGCAGTCAGCAAAGAACCGCTTTGAACTCCGTTATTCGCTGCCCGGGTGCTTGCCATAGGGTTTCGCCGTCAACGTAAATCATGCAATTGTGTCATACGTAGACCGACGGTCGGTGGTGCCTGCGAATGTCCGCATTGGGTTTCTGGGAGTGTCCCTTCCGGGTCGATCTGCGTCGGTCGCACGTCGCAGGGCGGTTGCCGGCCGAGTTCGGCTGCCAGGAACGGTCGTTCGACACGATGATTCAAATCGTCCACAATTGCCCTAGCGAGCATCTCAAAGACGCATACCCACAAAGTGGTTCGCTGTCGCTCGATAGCCGTCTATCGACGATACATTGGATGTGGCAGATCGGCCGAGGGATACATGGCTATTCAGAGTGCAATTGTCCGGGTGGCAGCATTGGCTGCTGTGCTTTACGCCATGAATCGCCTTAAAGAGCGGCGCAATGCTGGCGATATCATGCCCGCATCGACGAATGTCACGACCCGGCGCATTGCAGGGATTGTGACAGGGCTAGTCATCTTTGCCTTGATTGCATGCTCTGAGCGACACCTGATAGCGGCGACTTTCGGTTAACTGCGAAGCTCGGGCTTTGACCGAGTGGAATGATCCGTGACACTTTGTACATTCTTTCGAACTGTTCGAAGGTCGGCTCAAGGGTAGCATTTGCTGACTGTGTCGGGTGGTAATCGGCCAGAAGCGGTCGCTCGACGTCAGGGGCTGAATTGTTGGCAATCGATGCGTAATCTAAACAATAAACTCACGACCAAATCTTCAATATGATCAAGCTCACCAAACGGGCGATCCTCGACGGGCCACTGTCTCATCACGAACGGCAATTAATTGCTTCAAAGATTGTGCAACTGGGCGATGCAAAAATGACCATCACCTCACACGGATACCGGCTTGGAGAAGACGAGACGATCCTAGCTGCTGCTACACGAGGTGCCAAAGGCTATACGAAGAAGAGTCGTAACAGTCCGGCTATCGCCATGATGGACGTAATTCTTGCCGCTAATCGTGACTACAATAAAGCCGTCAAGCCTTATGTTGACGATATGCGAAAGCGTTATGGGCGATTGACGATGAAGCAACTGGGAGGAATGGCTGCCGCCGCAGCTAGTGCAAGTGAATTCAAAGTCGTGTGGGGGCACAATGATGCACGGAAGTTCGAAATCCTCAAGGCGTTATTGAAGACTTTCACTCCTCGATTGGGGCAACTCGATACTCCCGATAACGACTTTACGGTCATCTCTGCGTGGGCGAAGACCGCGCATTTGTCAACCAAGGCTACGGATCCCGTAGGGCGGATCAAAGATATCGGCATCGCAACGTTTCAGCATCTGCGAATGACATTTGGGGCAGATACGATCAAGCCCGATCTTCGTGTTAAAAATGTGCTTGAGCGGGAATTTCATCTGCATCTGTCAGATCGGGATGCTATCCTGGCTGTCGAGCAAATGGCAAAAGTCGTCGGGCACACTCCACTTTTGATCGACCAAATATTTGTGAAATATGGTTCGGGGTACTACTATCGGATGGACTCGGATGCTGTCCGAAAGGCGGTCACGCATATCGTCCGCAACCTGAAAACTATGGATTTTCCGATTGAGAAGATCGCCGAAGCTACCGGATGGTCAACCCGCGACGTAGAAGGCGCGTAGCACGATCGGACCGGTCGCATCGAGCTTGCCGACCTACGCGGGCGAACACATGCACGAGGGCTAGATCAGACTACGCTCGAATTCACTTCGAGTTGTCCGTCCCCAACAAATATCGCGAAAGCGAAGGACCGCTATTGGGGAATGCAAACGTCGCGTTCGGATCGATCTGCGCCGGTCGCGAGTCGCAGGGCGGTTGCCGGCCGAGTTCGGCCAGCAACGGCCGGCCGGACCATCTAAGTCTCCGCCCTCCAATAGTTGGGCACGATCATTGCGTCTCGCGGTCGACCGGGCCATTGTCAAACGTGTACTGACCAGACGACGGAAACACAAATACGCTATAGGAAGCTAGAGGCTCTGCGAAAGCGCCCATGTTCTTCGCGCTAACTCGAAGCGATAGGCGGCCAGATTGATTTACTTCAACATCACCGGGCAGGCCAACACCAAGAACTGGAGATTTAACCCACGCAATTTTTCGTTTTGGGAGTGCCCCGCCTTTCAGGTCAAGTTCCAGTTCAGAACGTATCTCAGAATACCCAGCCCTAATAGAAGTCCGATACTGATCTAGCTTCTCATTTGAAAGAGGGCTCTTGAGTGCGTCAAGAGGAAGAGTGTCATTCACAATGTAGCTATAGATTCCAACCCACGCTTTTGAATGCTCTTTCGGCGGAGGCTGGCTTGATTCAACGCGAGCTGATACTACGGTGCTAATCCCGTTATTCTCGTCCGATACATATAGCAAGACAAATGGTTTAACCGTCACCGAGTCAGAAATAACGGATGCATCGTCGGCCGTCAACTTGACCATCGGCCACGCCGCACGGGCCTCCGTCAACGCATCAATCGTGTACAGACTAGAGAGGGTGGCGGACTTCCCCATTAAATCTGTAATGCGATCGGTATTGGCAGCGTTCGCCAAAACCCCGAGCGGACCCAATAGCAATCCAGCCGCCATACTACCCCCGGTGGTCTGTTGAAAAAACATCGACCGACCAGGAACTTCGTATGCGCGTGGTGCAACATTGGCCCTTGATGGACGCTCAGCGCTTAGTTTGATAGTTGAGCCCGACAATTGTGCTGGAATTTGTGCAGGCTTGACAGCTTGCAGGTTTCCGCAAGCACCCACGATGCACGATCCAAAGATCACAGCAATAGATTTAAGTATTTTTTTCATGTTTGTTGGAAAGTAATTTCGTGCAATGCCGCCGGGTGAATAGATGGCAGCAATAATTGCTGCTCCTGCATATGCCCGTCAAGCCATTTCTGCGCTCACTTCCAACAAAAATCTACGCACTTCAATTTCATTTCCGTTGTAGTCGGAATGAATCGAGGCCGGCGCTGATGGCGACCAGCGTCTCGTCGCAATTCGCATGCTACGATCCGCCGTCGTCATAGAGTATATCGGTTGGATTCGCGGCTAATGTGTCCAACTGTGTCAACAATGGAATGCTAGGAACTGTTGAGATGGGCGTTCTGTGCTGTTAACGTGCGTTGCCTAGTGCAGGCTTCGAACGCGCGTGCGTGCTGATGCCCGTGACTGCAATGCAGCGCGCAAATGTCTCCTCTCGGTGAGACAGCAGAATAGCGCCCATGCTGACTGAGTGACTCATATGGCTCGGGTGCGGCCGTGCACGTCGGGCAGCGGTCGGCCAGAAGCGGCCTTTCGTGCTTCGCCACCCAGCGTCTGCTTGTCATCCCGAATCAGCCACTCGGACGCACAATTGGGAGCGCGTGGAGCAAGATCGTTGTCACAGAAGGGTTCTTCCGGTGGGCGAATTTTGTCCGGCCTAGAATCTCTTTGATCCATGTACGGGCAGGACAAAGCCAACGAAGCGCCAAGTGACGGTCATTGCACAACTTTCGGATATTCATGTCCGGCCTCACGGCGCCCTGTATCAAGACGCAGTGGATTCAAATGTAATGTTTTCGGCAGCCGTCGATTCGCTGAACCGCATTCGACCCGAACCAGACCTGGTTGTCATTTCCGGCGACCTGACGGACGAGGGCACCGAAGACGAGTATCGAAAGCTTCGCGAGTTGCTTGTCGCGTTGAGGCGACCGTTCGTGGTTCTGCCGGGTAATCACGACGACCGTGGCAATCTGCGAGCCGCGTTCCCGGATCACACGTGGCTTCCGAACGAGGGGGCACTCTCGTTCGCGCTAGACGTGGGCGAACTACGCCTCGTGGCGTTGGACACCTCCGTTCCTGGACTACATCACGGTGAACTGGACGCCGAAACCTTGGCATGGCTCGACACTGAACTTGCCGAGCATCGCAGTCGGACCGTGGTTATCGTCATGCATCATCCACCGTTCATGACCGGCGTTCCTTATCTGGACATCTACGGGTTGCGAAATGCGAATGCATTTGCCATGGTTCTTGCGCGGCATAGCAACGTCGATCGCATTCTCGCTGGGCACGTCCACCGGTCGATGCAGACGCGTCTTGGGAGCGTTCCGGTATTCACCTGCCCGAGCACGACCACTCAGATTGCGCTGCAAGTGGAAGCGGACGCGCAGCCCGCTTCTTTTCTCGAACCACCTGCATACATGCTGCATCGCTGGACAGATCGAGGTCAGTCAGCGGTCTCCCACTTGTGTTACGTGGGGCATTTCGAAGGCCCGTTCCCCTTCGCGTAAACGCTCCCGTCAAGTACACAGCGGCCGATGACGTACGAGGCATTGGCACTCTATAGACACGTGACCGCTTGTTACCTCAAGGCAGACATCTCAACTTTCGACGTCAAGATCCGCAGCGGGTCGGCTACAACCCACCGCATCGGGTTGAATCCGCAGCCAACACCGGACATTGGATCGGCGGGACTGAATCGGCGACAATTTGTTGAAACCAAGTGAAACATCGACACAGGGGGGCGCTGGTGGCCATCAATGGAAGCGAAACGGAAGGCGCGTTTCCCACGCTGACAACTTCCCGGCTGTCACTGCGGGAGCTTTTGCCCAGCGACGCACCGTCGCTGTTCGCGGTGCATGGCGACGCTGAGGGTATGCGCTGGTTCGGTACCGATCCGATGACCGATATAGCAGAGGCCGACAAGTTGATTCAGGTATTTGCCAACTGGCGGCGCAGTGGCTCTGGCGTCCGTTGGGCCATCGAGAGACTTTCGGACGGCCTGTTACTTGGTACGTGCGGCCTCTTCCGATGGAATCGAAACTGGCGAAGCTGCGCCGTTGGCTATGAGCTGGCGACGTTTGCGCGTGGCAACGGATACATGAACGAAGCGCTTTCTGCCGCGATCGATTACGGTTTCGACATGATGCAGATAAACCGCATCGAAGCCCAGGTTCACCCTCGGAACGCATCGTCTATACAAGTGCTGGAGACGCTGGGCTTCGTTCGTGAAGGCTATCAGCGTCAAGCCGGGTACTGGCGTGGTACCTATCACGATCTCCTGCAGTTTTCGTTGTTACGTTCCGATTGTGGACGTCGCGGCTAACGGGCGGGTCAACGCCCTTGGCTGCGAAATAATCCCTGTTTTCACCACTACGATCGCCTGCGCGAGCTCATGCTTTGTACAACGCATGACCGTGACCGTCAGCACGGCGACGGCGACTTGTAGTGTGACACCTTCGTTTCGATCGACGGCTCACGACACGCTGCGCCGCATCCGCCGCACCTGCAGCCAAATGGCGGATATCAGGAAATAAAGCGCGCCTACTCCCGCGTAGCCCGCGATCTTGACGATCGCGGGCGGCATCGGCGCGTGGCTCTGGATAATGAAGAACAACCCGGCCAGCGCCGATTGCGCGCCGCTCAGGATCATCACCCACTGCGCGCCGGCATGCTTCCAGCGACGCACGGCGGTGCCGAGCTGCATCGCGCCGGAGAGAATCGCCCAGACGGAGAGAATCGCCCAGACGCCGAACACCGTGAGCACCGCGTGCATGCCCGCATTCAACGCCGGTAATACCGCCAGTGTCATGATGGCACTGATCGCGACGTTGACTGCCTGCGTGCGGTTTGCCGCCATCCCGCCGCTGCGCGAAAGGTCGACGAAATTGGCGAGCGCATCCCAGGCCGGATAAACGACCAGCAGGACCGCCGCGCCGGCCGCGCTGTGCCGGCCGACGGAAAACGCCAGCGCGACCCAGATCAACGAGAATATCGCCCGGGAAAAATAGTACCGTTTCAGCCATTGTTCGTCGGCAGCAGCGCGGAAATCGGGGTAGCGGTCAACCATTTGCACTCCTTTCTACATTGAATCGTCGTTCCGGTCGGCGCGCGCGGTGTCCGCCGTGCGGATACTGATGCGGTGCCAGCCGGATCTCCAGTGCGCCGAGTATCGCAATCGCGCGCGCCTGCCGCTATCGGTCAGATGTCCGATGGCGACGTCCGCCGGCTGCGTGCACCGATGCGGACGAACATCGCGCCCGGCCGGCCGCGGCGAGCCCCGATGCGCAGGCTCATGCACGGCGCGACGCGGTCGCGTATGATCGTTTTCCCATCTTCGCGAATGCCTTCCCCCGCCCGATGTCCGACGCCGAAGCCCGTCACGTCCCGCTGCGCATAGTCGACGCCGTACGTGCGCTGGCCTTCATCGGCGACCTCAGCATGGGCCAGCCGACCGATCACTCGCCGCGCACCGGCTGGCTGGCGTCGCGGCTCGCGCACGCGGCACGCTTCGACGCATCGGTATGCGACACGGCTCGCGAGGTGGCGCTACTGCGCTGGTCGGGCTGCACGGCGAACGCGGCGGGTTTCGCGCAGGTATTCGGCGACGATGTCGCGATCCGCGCCGCGATGCTCGAGAACCGGCCCGGCATGGCCGAAGCGATCGGCGGCGCGGGCGTCGCGATGATCCCGCTCGCGCAAATCCATTGCGAAGTCTCGGGCGAGGTGGCGCGAATACTGGGTCTCTCCAACGCGACGGAAACCGCGCTGCGGCATATTTTCGAAAGCTGGGACGGCAACGGGCTGCCCGCACGGCTCGCGCGGGAACAGGTGCCGGCCGCCGTGTCGATCGTCGCGCTTGCGGGCGACCTCGACGTGTTCAGCCGCACGTACGGCATCGAGCGCGCCCTCGAACTGATCCGGCAACGCGCGGGGGCACGTTACCCGACCGTGCTCGTCGAGACGGCTACGCGTGACGCACCGCGCTGGCTGGCGGCGCTCGAACAGATGGCGCCCACCGACCTCGACGCCGCATTGGCCACGCCGGACATGCAGGGCGCGACGTCCGCCGAATTGATCGCGGACGTCATCGACCTGAAACTGCCGTGGATGACGGGTTTTTCGCGTTCGGTCGCCGCGACGGCGGCCGCCTGTTACGGCCGTCTCTCGCCGGACGAGGCCGCGCGCGAACGCGTGTACCGCGCCGGGCTGATTCATGGTATCGGCAGGGCCGCGGTGCCGAACGACGTGTGGAATCTCCCGACGCGGCTGCCTGCGAGCGCCTGGGAAAAGGTGCGGCTCGTGCCGTACTGGACCGAGCGCGCCGGCAGGCAGACCGGCGCGCTCGGCGAAGCCGCGGTGCTGGCGTCGTATGCGTACGAACGGCAGGACGGTTCGGGCTATTTTCGCGGCGTGCGCGACGCGGCGCTGACGCTGGAAGCGCGTGTGCTGGCGGCGTCGCTGGCGTGGGTCGCGTTGCGCTCGGTGCGTCCGTGGCGCGCGGCGCTGAGCGAGGCGGCGGCCGCCGGCCAGTTGCAGGAAGAAGCGGCGTGCGGCCGGCTCTGCGGCGAAGTGGTGGCCGCGCTCGTGACGGGCGGGGCGCCCGCGCTGCGGCGCACCGCCACGCGAGCGTCGCCCGCCGGCCCGCGCCTGTCCGCACGGGAAATCGACGTGCTGCGGGCGATCTCCCGCGGCGCGAGCAACAAGCAGGTCGCGCAAGCGCTCGCGATGAGTCCGAGCACGGTGCGCACCCATGTCGAGAAGGCGTTCCGCAAGCTCGAATGCTCGACACGCGCCGCGGCGACGCTCAAGGCGTCGGCGCTCGGGTTGCTCTGACGCGATCCGCGACGCGGAGTCGTTTTCGTGTGTGCGCGGACGGGCGGCCCGGCGTCACCCGATCAATCGAGCCCGCCCTGGCACAGATACTTGATCGACAGGTAATCGTCGAGCCCGTAGCGCGAGCCTTCGCGCCCATAGCCCGATTCCTTGACCCCGCCGAACGGCGCGGCCTCGCTCGCGAGCGCGCCTTCGTTGATGCCGACGATGCCCGTTTCGAGCCGCGCCGACACGCGTGCGATGCGCCGCACGTCCTGCGTGTAGAAATACGCGGCGAGCCCGAACGGCGTGTCGTTCGCGGCATTGACCGCTTCGTCCTCGGACTCGAAGCGAAACAGCGCGGCGACCGGGCCGAAGGTTTCCTCGCAGGTCAGTTGCATGTCGGCGGAGGCGTCGGCGAGCACCGTCGGCGCGTAATAGTTCGCGCCGAGCTCGGTCAGGCGCTTGCCGCCCGTCAGCACGCGCGCGCCGCGCTCCACCGCATCGCCGACGTGGCGCGCGATCTTGTCGACCGCGCGCGCGTTGATCATCGGGCCGATCTGCGCGGCCGGGTCGGTGGCCGGCGCGACCTTCAGCGCGGCGACGCGCGCGGCGAGCTTCTGCGCGAACGCATCGTAAACACCGGCCTGCACGTATACGCGGTTCGGCGATACGCACGTCTGCCCGCCGTTGCGGAACTTGGCGGCCATCAGCCCATCGACCGCGGCATCGAGTTCCGCATCGTCGAACACGATGAACGGCGCATTGCCGCCCAACTCCAGCGACAGCTTCTTCAGGGTCGCCGCCGATTCGCGCGCGAGCAGCTTGCCGACGGCCGTCGAGCCGGTGAACGTGATCTTGCGCACGCGGGCGTCGGCGAGCCAGTCGGCCGCGGCGTCGATGCCACGCTCGCGCGACGCCGTGATCAGGTTCAGCACGCCGGCCGGCACGCCGGCTTCTTGCGCGAGAAACGCGAGCGCGAGCGCGGTCAGCGGCGTGTCCTCGGCCGGCTTCGCGACCACCGTGCAGCCGGCCGCGAGCGCGGGCGCGATCTTGCGCGCGATCATCGCGAGCGGGAAATTCCACGGCGTGATCGCGGCGACGACGCCGATCGGCTCCTTCACCGCGCTCAGCCGCTTGCCGCGCTGCTGCTGCGGGATCAGGTCGCCGTACGTGCGCGTCGCTTCCTCCGCGAACCACAGCACGTACGACGCGCCGTAGGCGACTTCGCCGCGCGCTTCGGCGAGCGGCTTGCCCTGTTCGCGCGACATCAGTTTCGCGAGATCGTCGGTGTGCGCGACGATCGCCGTATGCCAGGCACGCAGGATCGCGGCGCGGTCGCGCGCGGGCGTCGCGCGCCATGCGGGCAGCGCGCGGGCTGCCGCGTCGGTCGCCGCGCGTGCATCGGCGGCGCCGCTGTCGGGTGCGTGGGCAACGGTCTCGAGCGTGGCGGGATCGGTGACGGCGAAGCGGCGGCCGTCGAGCGCGTCGCGCCAGGCGCCGTCGATCAGGTTGGCGGTGCGAACGAGTTCGGTTCGGGACAGCGTAAGCGGCATGACAGTTCCTTGAATGAAGCGGTTCGGCGATGAACGCGGCACGGCGCGGGCGCGACGCACCCCGCGCGGACAGCGGGCTGCCGCGTTCCGGGGTGACGCACGCCGCGTGTCAGTGACGTTCGCCGAACAGCGATTCGAGCGGGTAGTGCCGTTTGACGAACGGCGACTTGATGATCACGTAACTGAAATACTTCTCGATGCCGATGTTCTGCTCGAGCAGCCCTTCGACGATCGTCTGGTAATGGCTCACGCTGCGCGTGATGAACTTCAGCAGATAGTCGTAGCCGCCGCTCGCGAGATGGCATTCGACGATCTCGTCGACGTTGCGGATCGCCGCGACGAAGCGGTCGAAATCCTCGCGGCGGTGGTCGGCCAGCGTGACCTCGGTAAACACGACCTGCACGTCGCCGAGTTTCTCGAGCTGGATGTGCGCGCCGTAGCCGCCGATGTAGCCGGCCTTCTCCAGCCGCTTCACGCGGATCAGGCACGGGCTGGGCGACAGCCCGACCGCATCGGCCAGCTCGACGTTGGTCATGCGGCCGCGTTTCTGCAACTGGGAGAGGATGCGCAGGTCGATGCGATCCAGCTTGCTGTCCGTCATGTTCACGTGAGAGGGCAAAAATGGAATGTCCGGTTACTTTAGAGTCGAACGATGGCCGCCACAAGCCCGGCTTTCCCTTGGCCGGTCAGGCCGGCAGCGCGTGCGCGGCATCGAGCGCGCGCCGCACGCCCGCATCGGCCAGCACGTCGTCGAGCGTCTTGCGCACGCGTTCGAACATCAGGTCGAACTCGCCCGCGGTGAAGCTCAGCGCCGGCGCGAAACCGAGCACGCCGTCGCCGAACGCGCGGAACACCACGCCGTTCGCGTACGCGGCGGCGGCGATCTTGTCCGGTACGTTCAGCGCCGCGTCGAAGCGCGTCTTGCGCGCCTTGTCGGCCACCAGTTCGAGCGCGCCGAGCAGGCCGACCGAGCGTGCGTCGCCGACGAGCGGATGCGCGCGCAGCGCGTCGAGCCCGGCGGCGAAGCGCGGCGCCATCGCCTGACCGTTCGCGAGCAGCCCGCCTTCGTGATAGAGCTTCAGCACCTCGAGGCCGATCGCCGCGCTCACCGGATGCGCGGAATACGTATAGCCGTGCCCGACCACGGGCGAATCGGCACGATCGCCCGCGATCCCTTCGTAGATTTCGTCGGACATCAGCACCGCGCCCATCGGCGCGTAGCCGGCCGTCAGCCCCTTCGCGACGGTCATCAGGTCCGGATCGACCCGTTCGGCCTCGCACGCGAACAGCGGGCCCGTGCGGCCGAAACCGGTGATCACCTCGTCGGCGACGAACAGGATGCCGAGGCGCCGGCACGCGTCGCGCATCGCCTTCAGCCAGCCGGCCGGCGGCACGATCACGCCGCCGGAACCCTGCACGGGCTCGCAGAAGAATGCGGCGACGTTGTCCGCGCCCAGTTCGGCGACCTTCGCTTCGAGCGCGGCGACCGACGCGGCGATCAGCGCCTGCGGATCGTCGCCGAGCGGATGGCGGTACGGGTAGGGCGACGGGATATGGTGCTGGTCCGCGCGCGGCACATCGAAATGACGGTGGAACGCCGGCAGCGCGGTGAGCCCGGCGCCGAACGACGACGAGCCGTGATAACCGCGCTCCAGCGCGATCATCTGCTTTTTCGCCGGGCGGCCGGTCGCGTTGAAATAGTGCGTGATGAAACGCACCGCGGAATCGACCGCGTCCGAGCCGCCGAGCGTGAAGTACACGCGGTTCAGCGACGGTGGCGCGAGCGCCGCGAGCCGTTCGGCCAGCTCGATCGCGGGCTGCGAGCCGAAATGGAAATAGCCGGTCGCATACGGCAGCTTCGCCATCTGGTCGGCGGCGGCTTTCACGATGCTGTCGCGGCCGTAGCCGACATTCACGCACCACAGGCCCGAGAACGCGTCGAGCAGCGTGTGGCCCGCGGCGTCGCGCAGGAACACGCCGTCCGCGGATTCGAGCACGGTGACGCCGCGCGCCTCGTGCGCACGGTAATTGACGACGGGGTGGATCAGGTGTTGACGATCGGCTTCGATCAGCGCGGCTTGGTTCATGGGAAGGCAGGACTCTCGTCAGGTGTCAGCGGTGAGTTCATGCTAACGGGCGAGAAATCCGCATGCGTCTTCAATTTGCGGCCCGAAACGTATGCGCGCGGCGTTTGCACGGGGCGCTTCGGCATTTTCTGCTGCGCGCCCGGCGGGCCGGGCGCGCACGTCAGTAGCCGCGCGCGCGATCGACGACGCCGATCATCGGCTGGCCCGCGCGATGGCGCGCGAGGTTCGCGAGCACCGCATCGACCGCGGTGTCCGGCCGCGTCGCGCTCGCGATGTGCGGCGTGATGCGAATGCGCGGGTGCGTCCAGAACGGATGGCCGGCCGGCAGCGGTTCCGGGTCCGTCACGTCGAGGATCGCGCTGTCGAGGCGGCCGCTCGCGAGCGCCGCGAGCAGCGCCGCCGAATCCAGTTGCGGGCCGCGCCCGACCTGCACGAGCGACGCGCCGGTCGGCAGCGCATCGAACACGCGCGTGCCGAGCAGGCCGCGCGTGCTGTCGGTGAGCGGCAGCAGGCAGATCAGGATGTCGGTGCGGGCGAGAAATGCGTCGAGCGCCGCGTCGCCCGCGTAGCAGTCGACCCCGTCGAGCGTGCGCGGCGTGCGGCTCCAGCCGGCGCACGGGAAACCGAAGCGCCGCAGCGTGTCGAGCACGGCCTGGCCGAGCGTGCCGAGCCCGAGCACGCCGACGCGCCGCGACGCGGCCGCGCGCACGGGATGCTCGCGCCACACCTGGTCGCGCTGCTGCGCCGCATAGTCGAACAGGTCGCGATGGATCGTCAGCACGGCCTGCGTCACGTATTCGACCATTCCTTCGACGATGCCCGGCTCGATCATCCGCACGACGGGAATGTGCGCTGGCACGCGCGACAGGTCGAACTGGTCGATGCCGGCGCCGACCGAGAACACGACTTCGAGATTCGGCAGCAACGCGACCGGATCGTCGGGCGGCTGCCATGCGGCGAGATAGCGGACGGCCTCGGCGTCGCCGAGGTCCGGCCAGATCCGGAACGGCAGATCGGGCGCCTGTTGCGCGAAGCGCGCCGCCCATTGCGCGCCGCGCACCGGGTCGGCCTTGTAGAGAAAGCTCATCGTGCGCCCCGATCAACCGAGCGCCTGGTTCACGATCGCGAACGCGCGCAGCGCCGGGTCGCGTTCGGGTGCCGTGCCGCGGGCCATCGCGACGACGGTGTCGACGCGCGGCAGCCCGAGCCCTTGCAGCCAGTCGGACAGCCCGCTGTCGCCCGGCATGTCGAGCCGCACGAACATGCCCTCGTGCAGCGCGAGCCAGTGGCTGATCAGCGCCTGCGCGCGCAGCGCATCCGGCGCGACCACCGGGCCGATCACGTGGCCGCGGCCGAAGCGGCGGAACAGCGCGAAGCCGAGCAGTTCGCCGTCGCGATCGAGCGCGATCCCGTTCGCGACGTCGAGCAGCGCATCGATCACCGCGCCGCGTTCGTAGCCGGCCGCGCGCGACGCGAGCGCGGCGAGGCGCGGCCCGTCGTTGTTGCCGAGCGGGCGCAGGCGCTCGCCGGGCGGCAGCGAGATCAGCGGCGGCTGGAACGCGGCGCCCTGGTGCTGGTCGATCGTACCGATCGCGTCGAATCCGAACTTCGCGTACAGCGGCTGGCCGGCCGGCGTCGCATGCAGAAAAATGGTCCGCGCGCCGAGGCTGTCGACCACGCGGGTCATCAGCTCGCGCCCGATGCCGCAGCCCTGGCGTTCGGGAGACACGATGACCATGCCGAGCGAGGCGTGCGATTCGCCGAAGCGCCAGCCGAACGCGGTACCGACGACGCCGGTTTCGTCCTCGGCGACGAAGCCGCTGCCGAGCTGGAACACGAAACGCCAGTCGTCGAGCCGGTGCGGCCACTTGACGGCCTCCGACAGGCGATGGGCGGCGATCAGGTCGGTTTCGGCGAACGGACGATAGGTGAGCGTGCGGGAAGGATTGAGGTCGGACACGCCGGACTCCGGATGGGTGGAAATGACCCGTTCACTCTGCCAGCGCGGTGGCGGCGCGGATAGGACGATTCGCCTGTTTTCCGGCGCCGGCGGGCGAGCCCGCTGCGGGTGGCGCGGCGCCGACCGGCCGGCCCGGCTGCGCGACACGCGATCGCGCCGCAGATCGTGCTGCATGCGCCGCGCAACACGCGGCGATTGTGCGTTTTGAGTGGCGCCGAACGACGCGCACAGGATTTTTTGCCCTGATTCAATTTCGTACAACCCAGCCCGCCCCGGCGCTCCCGGGGCTTCACACCGACAGGACCTCACCATGATCCAGTTTGAACCGAAGTACATCACCTTCGACTGCTACGGCACGCTGACCCATTTCCGGATGGCCGAGACGGCGCGCGAAATCTATGCGGACCGGCTGACGCCGGCGGCGATGGAGGCATTCGTGCGCGCGTTCGCCGCCTATCGGCTCGACGAGGTGCTCGGCGCATGGAAGCCGTACCGCGACGTGGTCGTCAACGCCGTCCGCCGCACCTGCGCGCGGATCGGCGTGAAGTTCGACGAAGCCGAGGCCGAACGCTTCTATCTGGCGGTGCCGACGTGGGGCCCGCACCCGGACGTGCCGGCCGGGCTGTCGCGGCTGGCGTCGAAGTACAAGCTCGTGATCCTGTCGAACGCGATGGACGAGCAGATCATGAGCAACGTCGACAAGCTCGGCGCACCGTTCCATGCGGTGTTCACCGCGCAGCAGGCGCAGTCGTACAAGCCGCGCATGCAGGGCTTCGAATACATGTTCGACAAGCTCGGCTGCAAGCCGGAGGACGTGCTGCACGTGTCGTCGAGCCTGCGCTACGACCTGATGACGGCCGACGATCTCGGGATCAAGCACAAGGCGTTCGTGAACCGCGGCCACGAGCCGGGCACGCCGTTCTACAACTATTACGAAGTGTCGGACATCGGCCAGCTCGCGACGCAGCTCGGGCTGTAAGCCCGCTGCGCCGGCCGATTCATCGATCGTCGCGACGGGGGCGGCCGCGATGCCGCCGGGGCCCGTCGCGCGTTCGATCAGCGCACGAAACGAGGGTAATTACCGATATTGAATCGTTCAAGGCCCGGCCGCCCGGGCCGATATCTGTACCGAACGGTTAATATTGCGAGGCCCCCGCATGAAGTTGTCCACGAAACTGCTGATGCTCGTCGTCGCGGCGCTGCTCGGTATCGTATTGCTCGCCGCGTTGTCGCTGCACACGCTGCGCGACGCGCTGATCGACAGCCGCCGCGAAGAGATCGTGATTCTGCTGACCAAGGCCGAGCATCTGGTCGATTCGTATCGCGCGATGCAGACGAACGGCACGCTCACGCAGGAGCAGGCGCAGCAGCAGGCCAAGGCCGCGCTGGCGGCGCTCAACGCGAATTCGAAGAGCTACTTCTGGGTCACGACGTCCGACGGCGTCAACCTCGTGCACCCGAACGCGAAGTTCATCGGCACGCGCGCGAAAGGCAACCGCACGACCGGCGGCCTGACCGACAGCGAGGCGTATCGCGCGGGGATGGCGCAGGCGCATTTCGCGCTCGTCGACGTGCTGATCAAGCGCAGCCCCGACGCTGACCTGGAGCCGAAGCTCCAGGGCGTGGTCGCGATTCCGGACTGGGACTGGTGGATCGGCACGGGATTCTTCTACGACGACATCAATGCGGCGTTTACCCGGCTCGCGATGGTGCTGGGCGCCGTCACGCTCGTCATCGCCGCGGCGCTCGCGGCGATTGCGTGGGGAGTGCTGCGCAGCGTCAGGCGCACGCTCGGCGGGGAGCCGGCGCATGCGACGCAGATCGCCGCCCGCATCGCCGCCGGCGAACTGGACGTGCAGTTCGATACCGCGCACGCCGCGCCGGGCAGCCTGCTCGTCGCGCTGGGCGACATGAAGGCGCGGCTGACCGAAACCATCGCCGAGATCCAGGCCACGACCCACTCGATCGCCACCGGCACCGGCGAGATCGCGCAAGGCAACCTGGACCTGTCGCAGCGCACGGAGCAGCAGGCCGCGTCGCTGCAGGAAACGGCCGCCAGCATGGAGCAGATCACGTCCACGGTCAAACAGAACGCCGACAACGCGCGCCAGGCGAATGCGCTCGTGAACCAGGCGAAGGATGCGACCGAACTCGGCGGCGCCGCCGTGCAGGCGGTCGTCGAGACGATGCGGCAGATTTCGGACGGATCGGTGCGGATCGCCGACATCACCGTCGTCATCGAAAGCATCGCATTCCAGACCAACATTCTCGCGCTCAACGCCGCGGTGGAAGCCGCGCGGGCCGGCGAGGAGGGGCGCGGGTTCGCCGTCGTCGCGTCGGAGGTGCGCTCGCTCGCGCAACGCAGCGCCGCGGCCGCGAAGGACATCAAGGGGTTGATCGACGCGTCGGTCGAGCGGGCCGGCAGCGGCAGCCGGCTCGTCGAGACGGCCGGTGAGCGCATGACGGAGATCGTCCGGTCGATCGACCGGGTGGCCGACATCATGGGCGAGATTTCGGCGGCATCGGCCGAGCAAAGCACCGGCATCGAACAGATCGGGCTGGCGGTCGCGCAGATGGACGAAGTCACCCAGCAGAACGCCGCGCTCGTCGAGCAGGCAGCCGCCGCCGCATCGTCGCTGGACGAACAGGCGGCGCGCCTGCGGGCCGCCGTATCGGTGTTCCGGCTCGCAGCGTGACGGCTTCGTGCCGTCCGCAGGCAGCCGGCGCATCGTCGCGCCGCCTTCGCGCCGCGTCGGCGCACGCCCGGCGTGCGCGTCGGCATGCCGGTGACGCACGGCGCCCCCATTCCTGACAACTCAACTGCACGACTTGCGTGCGCCCGCTTTCCGGGCAGTTCCGTCATCTTCCTGTTTGTCTCGCCAAGCCGCTCCGATCGAGCGGCATTCCTCTGAGCTTTCATCCGCGACGTGCGGTCGCGACCGCCACCGCTGACACTTGCGCGTGCGGCAATCTGCCGCAACGTGCCGCTCGCTTCAGCCCTCGCCGGCATGCGCACCCGCATTCGACACAAACGTGCGGTTTGCACGAGCCAAACGCGCGCCGGATGCCGAACGGGCAATTTTGTCGGCGCAATCTGCGGCGGCTGCGGCTTTACGATTTCCTGCATCGACACGGGTTCGGCAGCCGCCGCGACACGCCGCCGCGCGAACGGCGATGCGTGCGCGCCCGCAGCAATTCATGCTGCGCGGGCGGCCCAAAACGGTCGATTCGTATCGTGCGGGCGCCTCGAATCGGGACAACCGGCATTTTGGCGATGCTTAAATGAATTGCATGCGTACGACGTCGCGCCCGCCACCAGCAAGCGGGCGCGGCGCGATTGAACAACCACGCTGGACCCTTGGACCCACTTCCCACAGTCAGGAGCAGTTCGGATGAGCGACGATATCGACAAAGACGGCAAGGGCGGCTTCACGCGCCGCGACATGATGAAGGTCATGGCGGCGGGCGGCATGATGGCCGCCGGTGCCGGCGGACTGCTGATGACCCCCGACTCGGCGTTCGCCGCACCCGCGCCGAAGCGCGGCGGCAAGATCCGGGTCGCGAACGAATCCGGCTCGACCGCCGATACGCTCGACCCGGCCAAGGGCTCGACGGGCGCGGACTACACGCGCTTCTTCATGTTCTACAGCGGCCTCACGCAGCTCGATGCGAGCCTCACGCCGCAGATGAACCTCGCCGAGTCGCTGCAGACGACCGATGCGAAGACCTGGATCATCAAGCTGCGCAAGGGCGTCACGTTCCACGACGGCAAGCCGGTCGGCCCGGCCGACGTGGTGTATTCGCTGATGCGCCACAAGAACCCGGCCACCGCGTCGAAGGTCAAGCCGCTTGCCGAACAGTTCGCGGATGCGAAGGCGACCGGCCCCGACGAAGTCACGTTGACGCTCGCGAGCGCGAACGCGGATCTGCCCGTCATCCTCGCGACGCCGCAGCTCGTGATCGTCAAGGACGGCACGACCGACTTCAGCACCGGTATCGGCTGCGGCCCGTACAAGCTGAAGTCGTTCAAGCCGGGCGTGTCGACCGTCGGCGTGCGCAACGACAGCTACTTCAAGCCGGGCCGGCCGTATCTCGACGAGATCGAGCTGATCGGCATCAGCGACAGCGCCGCGCGCCTGAACGCGCTGCTGTCGGGCGACGTGCACCTGATCAACGCGATCGACCCGCGCTCGACGCAGCGGGTTTCGTCGACGCCGGGCTACGCGCTGAAGGAAACCAAGTCGGGCCTCTATACCGACCTGATCATGCGCAGCGACAACCCGATCGTCGCGAATCCCGATTTCGTCGAAGGGATGAAGTACCTGTTCGATCGCGAGCAGATCCGCTCGGCGGTGTTCCGCGGCTACTCGGTGATCGGCAGCGACCAGCCGATTCCGCCGGGGCATCGCTACTTCAACGCGTCGCTGCCGCAGCGGCCGCACGATCCGGACAAGGCGAAATTCCTGCTCCAGAAGGCGGGCGCGCTCGGCGCCACGCTGCCGCCGATCTACGCGACGTCCGACGCGAACGGGTCGATCGAAATGGCCGTGCTGCTGCAGCAGGCCGGCCAGAAGATCGGGCTGAACCTGCAGGTCAACCGCGCGTCGCCCGACGGCTACTGGTCGAACCACTGGATGAAGCACCCGCTCACGTTCGGCAACATCAACCCGCGCTCAAGCGCCGACGTGCTGTTCACGCAGTTCTTCAAGTCGGATGCGCCGTGGAACGAATCGGGCTGGAAGAACGCGAAGTTCGACCAGCTGCTGCTCGCCGCGCGCTCGGAAACCGACGACGCGAAGCGCAAGCAGATGTACGGCGACATGCAGGTGATCGTGTCGCAGCAGGGCCGGCTCGGCATTCCGGCGTTCATCAGCTTCCTCGACGGGTACGACAAGCGGCTCGCGGGCCTCGGTTCGATCCCGACCGGCGGGATGATGGGCTTCATGTTCGCCGAGAACGTGTGGTGGAACGCATGACGTCGTGGCTGGCCGCCGTCGCGCGGCCGGTGCGGGCCACCGCGCCGGCCACGCGCGGCCTTTTCGGGAGTGCCGCTCCATGAACCGGATTCTCATCGGGCTGATCGGCCGGCGCATCGCGGTCACCGCGCTGACGCTGCTGATCGTGTCCGCGATCATCTTCACGATCACGAACCTGCTGCCGGGCGACGCCGCGCAGGCCGCGCTCGGCCAGTCGGCGACACCGGAGACGGTCGCCGCGCTGCGCCAGCAGTTCGGTCTCGACATGCCGGCGCACGTACGGTACGTGCACTGGCTCGGCGGTCTGTTGCACGGCGATTTCGGCCGGTCGCTGTCCGGCGACATGCCGGTGTCGGAGCTGATCGGCGGGCGCCTGCCGAAGTCGCTCGCGCTGGCGGCGATCACGACCGCCGTGTCGGTGCCGATCGCGCTGCTGCTCGGGATCGTCGCGGCGGTCAAGCGCGAGTCGGTGATCGACCGCGCGATCAGCCTCGGCACGCTGTCGCTCGTCGCGACGCCGGAATTCCTGATCGCGACGGTCGCCGTGCTCGTGTTCGCGGTGAAGCTGCGCTGGCTGTCCGCGCTGTCGTACGGCGGCCCGATCGACAGCCTGCACGACTTCCTGCGTGCATATGCGATGCCGGTGCTGACGCTCTGCGCGGTCGTGATCGCGCAGATGGCGCGCATGACGCGCGCCGCGGTGATCGAGCAGTTGAGCGCGTCGTACGTCGAGATGGCCACGTTGAAGGGCGCGAGCCCCGCGCGCGTCGTGCTGCGCCATGCGCTGCCGAACGCGATCGGCCCGATCGCCAATGCGATCGCGTTGAGTCTGTCGTATCTGCTCGGCGGCGTGATCGTCGTCGAGACGATCTTCAACTATCCGGGCCTCGCGAGCCTGATGGTCGACGCCGTCAGCAACCGCGACTTCCCGCTGGTCCAGGCGTGCACGCTGATCTTCTGCGTCGCTTACCTGACGCTCGTGCTGTTCGCCGACCTGTGCTCGATCGTGTCGAACCCGCGACTGCGCACCTGAGTGTTTCGTCTTCCTTCCGAGATGCCGCCCATGCAACCGATCGAACCCGTACAACGCAGCAGCGCGCTGCCGCCCTCCGGCGATCCGCCCCTGGGGCGGGGCAGCGTGCCGCCTGCCGCGCCTGCCCCCGACCGGCCGCGCCAGCGTCGCGCCGCGCGCCTCGCCTTGACGGCCGGCGGCCGCGTCGGCCTGTCGATGGTCGGCCTGATGCTGTTCGTCGCCGTGTTCGCGCCGCTGATCGCGCCGCATGACGTCGGCGCGATCGTCACGCCCGACGTGTTCGCGCCGTTCAGCGCGAAGCTGCCGTTCGGCTCCGACTTCCTCGGCCGCGACATGCTGAGCCGGATCCTGTACGGCACGCGGCTCACCGTGCTGCTCGCGCTGGCCGCGGTGCTGCTCGCCGCGCTGACCGGCACGACGCTCGGGCTGCTCGCGACCGTGTCGGGCCGCGCGGTCGACGAGACGATGAGCCGGTTTCTCGACGCGCTCACGTCGATTCCGTCGAAGATGTTCGCGCTGATGTTCGTCGCCGCGTTCGGCTCGTCGTTGCCGCTGCTGGTCCTCACCGCCGCGGTCAGCTACATGCCGGGCTCGTACCGGATCGCGCGCGCGCTCGCCGTCAACATCAGCACGCTCGAATTCGTGCAGGTGGCCCGCGCGCGCGGCGAGAGCGCGCTGTACATCGCGTGCGTCGAGATGTTGCCGAACATGATCCATCCGATGCTGGCCGACACCGGGCTGCGCTTCACGTTCGTCGTGCTGCTGCTGAGCGGCCTGAGCTTTCTCGGGCTCGGCGTGCAGCCGCCGTATGCGGACCTCGGCTCGCTCGTGCGCGAGAACATCGCGAGCCTCGGCGACGGGTCGGCCGTCGCGATCATGCCCGCGGTCGCGATCGCGATCCTGACGGTGGGCGTCAACCTGTTGATCGACGGTCTGCCGCATCGCGGCCGCCGCAAGGGTGCGGCCGGCGCCGCAGGAGGCCACTGATGCGACACGAATCGAACCCGCTCGTCGAGGTGCGCGGGCTGCGCGTGGTCGGCGGCCGGCCGGGCGGCGACGAAACGACGATCGTCCACGGCGTCGACTTCGACATCGGACGCGGCGAGGTGCTCGCGCTGATCGGCGAATCGGGCTCCGGCAAGACGACGATCGCGCTGTCGCTGATGGGCCATGCGCGCGCCGGATGCCGGATCGCCGGCGGCTCGGTGAAGCTCGACGGCACCGACGTGTGCACGCTTTCCGCCGCGGCACTGACCGCGCTGCGCGGCCGCAAGGTCGCGTATATCGCGCAGAGCGCCGCCGCCGCGTTCAACCCGTCGCGCACGATTCTCGACCAGGTCATCGAGAGCGCGCTGATCCACAAGACGATGACCAAGCGCGACGCGCAGGCGAAGGCGATCGAGCTGTTTCGCGCGCTCGCGCTGCCGGAGCCGGAGACGATCGGCAAGCGCTATCCGCACCAGGTCTCGGGCGGGCAGTTGCAGCGGCTGATGGCCGCGATGGCACTGATTACCGATCCGGAGCTGGTGATCCTCGACGAGCCGACCACCGCGCTCGACGTGACCACGCAGATCGACGTGCTGCAGGCGTTCAAGAGCGTGATCCGACGGTACGGAATGAGTGCGGTGTACGTGTCGCACGACCTGGCCGTGGTCGCGCAGATGGCCGACCGGATCGTCGTGCTGAGCGACGGCGTGATCCGCGAGGCGGGCGCGACCGAACAGATCCTGCATGCGCCGGCGCACCCGTACACGCAGAGCCTGATCGCGGCGGTCACGCCGAACGATGCCGAACGCGACGCGCACGCGCAACGACCGGCCGCGCCCGCGCCGCTGCTCGACGTGCGCGGCGCGATCGCGGGCTATGGCGGCCGCGCCGCGAACGGCTGGCCGGCAAAGGTGATCCTGCATGAAGTCGACCTGCGTATCGGGCGCGGGCAGACGGTCGGCGTGATCGGCGAATCGGGCTCCGGCAAGACGACGCTCGCGAAGGTGATCGCGGGCCTCGTGCCGGCAACCGGCGGCCAGATCCTGCTCGACGGCGAGCCGCTCGCGCGCGATATCGGCAAGCGCACGAAGGAGCAGCATCGCCGCGTGCAGATCGTGTTCCAGAACGCGGATACCGCGCTCAATCCGGTGCATACCGTCGAGCGCACGCTCGCGCGACCGCTCGCGTTCTATCACGGAATCAAGGGCGCGCGTGCGCGCCAGCGCGTCGCCGAGCTGCTCGAACTCGTGCGGCTGCCGCCGGCGGTGGCCTCGCGGCGTACCGGCGAGCTGTCGGGCGGGCAGAAGCAGCGCGTGAACCTCGCGCGTGCGCTCGCGGCCGAGCCCGACCTGATCCTGTGCGACGAGGTGACCTCGGCGCTCGACACCGTCGTCGGCGCCGCGATCATCGAACTGCTGCGCGACTTGCAGGCGAAGCTCGGTGTGTCGTACGTGTTCATCACGCACGACATCGCGAAGGTGCGCGCGATCAGCGACGACATCGTCGTGCTGTATGCGGGGCGCCGCGTGGAGACGGGTAGCCGCGACGCGCTGTGCGCGCCGCCTTATCACCCGTATTCGCATCTGCTCGTGTCGTCCGCGCCGGAGCTGCGTGCGGGCTGGCTCGACGATGCGGCCGAGCGTTGCCACCGGCCGCTGGTGCCGATCGGCGCGCGCGAGAACGAGGCCGAGCTGTGTCCGTTCCTGTCGCGCTGCGCGATGCGCGTGGACGGCGTGTGCAACCGGACGGCCCCGTCGCTGCGCACGCTCGGCAACGGTGCGCAGGTACTGTGCCATCGCAGCGAGGAGGATCTCGCGCGCTTCCAGGCGGAGCCCGTGTCGGCCGGCGTCGCGCCGGTGCAGTTGTAATGCGAGGCGCGCGAGCCGTTCATCGCGTGGCGCGGTGGACGGCCCGCCGCATAGTGTGCTGCGGCGGTCGCGCAAAACGGCGATTTGCACGCGTGCCGTGCGCGAATACGCGGCAACTGCGGTTTTTGACGGTGATTAAATGATTCCCATTGAACGGTCGACGATCGTTGCCGGCATGCAAGAGAAGGACTCGATGAAACTGGAATCGTACTGGCTGGATACCCGCCCCGCGTTTCGCGCCGGTCATGAAGGCCCTGTCGAAGGGCGCGCCGACGTGGTCGTGATCGGCGGCGGTTTCACCGGCTTGTCGGCGGCGCTCGCGCTCGCGCGGCGCGGCGTCTCGGTGGTCGTGCTCGAAGCCGCGCAGGTCGCGGGCGAAGCGTCGGGCCGCAACGGCGGCCAGTGCAATACCGGTGTCGCGCAGGACTTCGCGTCGCTGGCCGCACGCATCGGCGCCACGCAGGCGAAACATTTCTATCGTACGTACGAAAGCGCGGTGAAAAGCGTCGAGGCGATCGTGACCGAACACGCGATCGATTGCGACTTCCGGCGCGCGGGCAAGCTGAAGCTCGCCGCGAAACCGCAGCACTTCGCGGGGCTCGCGAAGACGTTCGACGCGTTGCGGCGCGATGTCGATCCGGACATCGAACTGATCGAGCCGTCGCGGATCCGCGACGAAATCGCGTCCGACGGTTTTTACGGCGGGCTCCTGCAGCGCAACGGCGCGCAGATGCACATGGGCAAGTTCGGCGTCGGCCTCGCGCAGGCGGCCGTGCGTGCGGGCGCACGCGTGTACGAGCACGCGGCCGTCACGCAGCTCGAGCGGCTCGACGGCGAGCGCCACACGGTCACGTGCACACGCGGCACCATCGTCGCCGACCGCGTGCTGGTGGCGACCGGCGCATCGCAGCACGGGCCGTTCGCGTGGTTCCGGCGGCGCATCGCGCCGGTCGGCAGCTTCATCGTCGTGACCGAGCCGCTGCCGGACGCGCAGTTGAACCGGCGGTTTCCGCATCGCCGCGCGTACGTGACGTCGCGCCAGATCGGCAACTACTTCCGCGTGACGCCCGACAACCGGCTGCTGTTCGGCGGCCGCGCGCGTTTCGCGATGTCGAGCCCGCGCTCCGATGCGAAGAGCGGCGACATCCTGCGCGCCGGC
This sequence comes from Burkholderia sp. BCC0506, assembly GCF_902833145.1. Classification (GTDB taxonomy): domain Bacteria; phylum Pseudomonadota; class Gammaproteobacteria; order Burkholderiales; family Burkholderiaceae; genus Burkholderia. Next base: position 518,916 of record NZ_CADFEN010000001.1, read on the forward strand.
ATGGCCGGCTATTTTCCCGAGCTGGCCGGCGTGCGGCTCGACTACTGCTGGGGCGGGCTGGTGGACATCACCGCCGACCGGCTGCCGCGCGCGGGCCAGCACGACGGGCTCTATTACTCGATGGGCTACAGCGGCCACGGCGTGCAGATGTCGGTGCACATGGGCCGCGTGATGGCCGACGTGCTGTACGGGGCGGCCGCGTCGAACCCGTGGCGCGAGCTCGACTGGCCCGCGATACCCGGCCATTTCGGGCATGCGTGGTTCCTGCCGTTCGTCGGCGCGTATTACCGGGTGCAGGATTTCCTGCATTGAAGCGAGCGCCGGGAGACTTCGACATGACAGTGCAATTCGTGGGCTCGCCGCGTGTCGCGCGGCCCGTCTCGGCGGCGATCGGCGACGTGCTGCGCACGATCGACGCGTCGTTCGCGCAGCCGCTGAACCTCGACACGCTCGCGGCGGTGGCCGGGTTGAGCGTGTCGCGTTTCACCGCGCGCTTTCGCAGCGAAACCGGACTGTCGCCGCACCGGTATCTGTGCCTCGTGCGGGTGCGGCGGGCGCAGGACCTGTTGCGCGCCGGTCTCGCGCCGTCGATCGTCGCGACCGACGTCGGCTTTTTCGACCAGAGCCATCTGTGCCGGCATTTCCGGCGCGTGCTCGGGATCACGCCGCGCGACTACGTGGTCGCCCGAACCGGCGGTGCGCCGGTGCGGACGTCATCGACGCGCGTGCGCGCCGAATGTCGCGATGCATCGTGTCACGCGGCGTGAGCGCTGCACGGACGGCATGCCGGACGGGAATTTTTTCGCAGGAGCGCCGGCGCACGGCGATTTCCGATTTCGCGCGGCGGCTCTCGAGCAGACCGCCACGCAGTGCACAGGAGCAGAAATGACCGCAGTTTTCGTGTTGCACCGGGCCGACGGCGCACCGTCTTCCACCGCATTCCGCCAGCAGGCGTTCGGCGCGAGCGATCCCTTCGCGGCGCATCGCGAGATCGCGTGGGCGGGCCCCGATGCAATGGCCGCCGGCCGTATCGGCTTCGCGGGCGAGCTGGACGTGGCGAGCTTTCCGCACATCGAAACCCTCGTTGTCGTCGAAGGCGAGCTGACGCTCGAAGCAGCCGGCGCCGCACCGCTGGTGCTCGGCCCGCGACAAGGCGCCGTCATCGGCCGCGGCACCGCGCTGCGCATCGCCGCGCAAGCGCCGGTGCTGCTGACGTTCTGCGCGGCGGCGTGCGAGACACCGACGAAGCAAGGCCTCTTCGCGCTGCGCGCCGACGCGGACTTCAAACCGTCCGCCACGCTGCCGGCCGACGTACTGCTCGGCCCCGCGCCGCAATGCCGCAGCGACAACGTGTTCGCCGACGACGCGGCCGGGTACTGCGCGGGCACGTGGGATTCGACACCGTATCACCGGATCGTCCGGCCGCATCGCGCCAACGAGTTCATGTTCCTGCTGGACGGCGGCGTACGGTTCGCGGCGCCCGACGGCAGCGTGCTGTCGCTCGGCGCCGGCGATGCGCTGTTCGTGCCGCGCGGCGCATCGATCGGGTGGGAAAGCAGCGAACGCGTCGCGAAGTTCTACGTGATGCAGAACGTCAAACCTACCACCGAACGAGACTGAGCATGTCCCCTCCGCTGCGTCATATCGAAACCTTGCCCACGCCGCCGGCCGCGGCCGACGTCGTCGTGATCGGCGGCGGCATCATCGGCGCCTTCACCGCGTACTACCTGGCGCGGCGCGGGATGTCGGTCGCGCTCGTCGAGAAGGGGCGCATCGGCGCCGAACAGTCGAGCCGCAACTGGGGCTGGTGCCGGCAGCAGAACCGCGATGCGCGCGAGTTGCCGATGGCGACCAAGAGCATCGATCTGTGGGAACGATTCGCCGCCGAATCGGGAGAAGACACGGGCTTTCATCGCTGCGGGCTGCTGTACCTGAGCAATGACGACGCCGAACTGTCCCGCTGGGCGAGCTGGGGCGAATTCGCGAAGACCGCGGGCGTGACCACGTACATGCTCGACAGCAAGCAGGCCGCCGAGCGCGGACGGGCGACCGGGCGGCAGTGGAAGGGCGGCGTGTTCTCGCCGACCGACGGCACGGCCGATCCAGGAAAGGCCGCGCCGGCCGTGGCCGCCGCGCTGATCAAGCTGGGCGGCAGCGTCCACCAGCACTGCGCGGCGCGCGGCATCGAGCTCGAGGGCGGCCGGGTCGCCGGCGTCGTCACCGAGGCCGGCGTCATCAAGACGAGGACGGTCGTGATGGCCGGCGGCGCATGGGCGTCGTCGTTCTGCCGGCAGCTCGGCATCCGGTTTCCGCAGGCGTCGATCCGGCAGTCGATCCTGAGCGTATCGCCGGTCGAGCATCCGCTGCCGGATGCGATGTACATGTCCGGCGTGTCCGTGACGCGCCGCAGCGACGGACGCTACGCGTTGGCGATCAGCGGCCGCGCACGCGTGGACCTGACGCCGCAGTTCCTGCGCTTCGCGCCGCAATTCGTGCCGATGTTCGCGAAGCGCTGGCGCAACCTGCTGCCGGGCGGCCTCGAAGGCGTGCGCGGCGGTCATGAAACGTTGAAGCGCTGGCGCCTCGATGCGCCGACGCCGATGGAAGCCGTGCGCATTCTCGATCCGAAGCCCGACATGCCGACGGTCGCCGAGACGTACCGCCGCGTGGCCGAACTGTTGCCCGAGCTTCGCGAAGCGAAGATCACGCACGCATGGGCCGGCTTCGTCGACAGCACGCCGGACGGCGTGCCGGGCATCGGCGAAGTGCCGGGCGTGCCGGGGCTGATCCTCGCGGCGGGCTTTTCGGGGCACGGCTTCGGGATCGGGCCGGGCGCCGGGCACCTGATCGCCGATCTCGCGTCCGGTGCGCAACCGTTCGTGGACCCGACGCCGTACCGGCCCGGCCGGTTCAGCGAGTCCGCATGGGGCAAGGTCGCGGATTTCTAGCGGGCGGCTGCGTCGCCGCGCTCCGCCGCGGCTTCGGCCCATCGTGGCTTTCGCCGTGCGTCGGCGCACGGTATCGACTCAAGGAAATTCCTGCCATGCATTCCCCCGTCAATTCGCCGGTTGGTCGTCTGATGCAAGCCGGCCGGCTGGATCGCTTCTTCATCGACGGCGACTGGGTGTTGCCCGACGACGGCGAGCGGTTCGCCGTCGTCAGCCCGTCCACCGAAGCCACGCTGTGCGAGATTCCGCTCGGCAGCGCACGCGACGCGGACCGCGCGGTGCAGGCCGCGCGCAACGCATTCGAGCGCTGGTCCGCGACGTCACCGCAGGAACGCGCCGCGCTGCTCGACCGCATCCATGCGTTGATGCGGGAACGCGCCGAGTTGTTCGCCACGGCACTCGCGCTGGAGATGGGTGCGCCGCTCGGCTATGCACGCGACGCGCACGTGCCGCTCGCGGCCGAACATATCCGCGTCGCGCGCGACAACCTCGCGAGCTACCCGTTCGTCGAGCGGCGCGGGACGACCGCGGTTGCCCGCGAGCCGATCGGCGTGTGCGCGCTGATCACGCCGTGGAACTGGCCGATCTACCAGATCACCGCGAAGGTCGGGCCGGCGCTTGCCGCAGGCTGTACGGTCGTGCTGAAGCCGAGCGAGCTGTCGCCGCTCAGCGCGCTGCTGTTCGCGGAGGTGGTTGCCGACGCGGGCGTCCCTGCCGGCGTATTCAACCTCGTGAGCGGCAGCGGCGAAACGGTGGGCGCGGCGCTTTCGTCGCATCCGGCGGTCGACATGGTGTCGATCACCGGGTCGACGCGCGCCGGCGTGCTGGTCGCGCAGGCGGCGGCGCCGACCGTCAAGCGCGTCGCGCAGGAGCTGGGCGGCAAGTCGCCGAATATCGTGTTGCCGGATGCGGACCTGGCGCGCGCGATTCCGCCCGGTGTAGCCGCCGCGTTCCGCAACATGGGGCAATCGTGCAGCGCGCCGACCCGCATGATCGTGCCGCGCGCCATGCTCGGCGCGGTCGAGGAACTGGCCGTCGCGGCGGTGCAAACGCTCGTGGTCGGCGATCCGTTCGACGACGCAACCACGCACGGGCCGCTCGCCAATCGTGCGCAGTTCGGGCGGGTCGCGCAGATGATCGACGTGGGCATCGACGAACGCGCGAAGCTGATCGCCGGCGGCCCCGGCCGGCCCGCGGGGCTCGACAAGGGCTTCTACGCGCGGCCGACGATCTTCTCCGAGGTGCATACCGACATGGCGATCGCGCAGCAGGAGATCTTCGGCCCGGTGCTCGCGATCCTGCCGTACGACACCGTGGAAGAAGCCGTCGCCATCGCGAACGACACGGTCTACGGGCTCGGCGCGCACGTGCAGGGCACCGACATGGCGCGCGTGCGCGCGGTGGCCGCCCGCATCCGCTCGGGCCAGGTACACCTGAACTACCCGGCGTGGGATCCCCAGGCACCGTTCGGCGGATACAAGCAGTCGGGCAACGGCCGCGAGTACGGGATCGAAGGGATGGAGGAGTATATGGAGGTCAAGTCCATCCTGGGCTTTTATGATTGATGGGGCTGCCGCGCGACGCGCGCCGGCAGTACAGTTGGACGCCCGCTACATTCCGAAGGTACCGAGATTGGAAAACGCCATCATCCCCGACCAGGCGCTGAATGCGCATCACGCGCACTGGGCGAAGCTGCGCCGCGACCTGCATGCGCATCCCGAGTTGCGATTCGAGGAACACCGGACGGCCGACGTCGTCGCCCGCGAGCTGGAGGCGCTCGGCTACGCGGTGTCGCGCGGGCTCGGCGGCACGGGCGTGGTGGCGAGCCTGCCCGGCGCGGACCCGGGCCGCGGCATCGTGCTGCGCGCCGATCTGGACGCATTGCCGATCCACGAAGCCAACGACTTCGCGCATGCATCGTGCACGCACGGGATCATGCACGCATGCGGCCATGACGGCCATACCGTGATGTTGCTCGGCGCCGCGCGCGTGCTGAAGGAGATGCCGCAATTGCCCGGTACCGTGCATTTCGTGTTCCAGCCGGGCGAGGAGGGCGGCGCGGGCGCGCGCCGGATGATCGACGACGGGCTGTTCGAGCAATATCCGACGGAAGCGGTATTCGGCATGCACAACTGGCCCGGGTTGCCGGCCGGGCATTTCGGGTTGCGCACGGGCCCGATCATGGCCGCGGGCTCGCGCTTCAGGATCACGGTCACGGGCAAGGGCGCGCACGCGGCGCAGCCGCATCTGGGCATCGACCCGGTGCCGCTCGCGTGCTCGATGGTGCTGCAGTGTCAGACCATCGCCGCGCGGCACAAGGACCCGGTGGATCCGGCGGTCATCTCCGTGTGCATGTTCCATGCGGGCACGACGGACAACGTGATTCCCGACACGGCCGAGTTGCGCGGCACGATCCGCACGCTGTCGTCGGCGTTGCAGCAGAAGCTGCAGCGCGACGTGCGGCTCGCGTGCGAAGGGCTCGCGGCGGCCTACGGCGCGCAGGTCGACGTGGAGTTTTTCCAGTACTACCCGGCGACGGTCAACACGCCGGCCGAGACGGCGCTGTGCGAGGCGGTGATTCGCGACACGTTCGGCGACGCCCGCATCGACCGCGACGTGCCGCCGAACATGACGTCGGAAGACTTCGGCTTCATGCTCGAGGAGCGGCCGGGCGCGTACGTGCTGATCGGCAATGCGCAGGACGGCGCGAGCGCCCCGGCGCTGCATCATCCGAAATACGACTTCAACGACGACATCATTCCGGCCGGCGTCCGGTACTGGGTCGCGCTGGCCCAGCGTTACTTCACGCGATCGCCGTGATGCGGCGCTTCGGCCGCGGTGACGTGATCGGCCCGGTGGTCGCGCCGCGTTCGAGCGACGATGCGCGGGCGAAGGCGTTGATCGGCTATTGGCTGACCCGACGCGACGGGGAATTCGTGCGTATCGACGTGCCTTCCGGGTCCAGTCTGCCGGCGTGGCTGGGCGAGCAGGGGTTGAAACAGGTGGACACCTGCTCGAAGATGGTTCGCAACGCGCCGGCCGCGGCACACGAGGGCGCGGCCGACCCGCTAGTCGGACTGTACGGGCTGGTCAGTCAGGCCATGTTGTAGACCGCGGCGGCCGCCGATTCGACCGCCCGGCGGCCGCCTGAACCGCCGCGCCGCGCAGCCCATGAACGCGGCGCATCGCGCTCAACGCACGAGCGCGGCCGCGAAGTCGCGATACGTCCGCAGCGGGCGGCCGAGGATCGCGGTCAGCCGCTCGACGTCGCCGGCCTCCGGCACCATGCCGTCGCTCACGTAGCGTTCGGCCATCAGCCGCATTTCGTAGGCCATCCACTTCGGCATGAACTGCGCCAGATTGCGTTCGAACGGCGCCGGATCGTCGCCGCCGTAGGCAACCGGGCGGCCGAGCGTCTCCGACCAGATCGACGCCAGTTGCGGGCCGGTCAGCGTGTCGGGCCCGACCAGGTTGATCGTTTCGAGCGGCAGCTTGCCGGGTGCGTCGTGGCGGCGAATCAGCTCGATCGCCGCGACTTCCGCGATATCGCGCACGTCGACCATCGCGACGCCCTTGCCGCCGATCGGCATCGGGTAGACGCCGTGCCCGACGATCGCGTCCTTGACCATCGCTTCGTTGTCCATGAAATACGCGGGCCGCAGGATCGTCGCGCTGAAGCCCATCCGTTCGATCATCCGCTCGGCGCCGGATTTCACCGCGAAGTGCGGCACGTTCACGAAGCGGTCGGCGTGCAGGACGGACAGGTAGACGACGCGCTCGATCCCCGTTTCGCGGGCGACGTTCAGCGCGATCAGCGCCTGCGTGAATTCGTCGCCCGCCACGCCGTTGAGCAGAAACAGCGTGCGCACGCCGGAGCAGGCTGCCCGCAGTGCGTCGACGTCGAGCATGTCGCCCTGCACGACGGTCACGGCCGGCGGGAAATCGACCTTGGCCGGATCGCGCGCCAGCACGCGCACGTCGGCGCCGCGATCGACGAGTTGACGGACGACCTGGCGGCCTACGCGGCCGGTGGCGCCGGTAACGAGAAGGGTCATGATGTTCACTCCTGAGGTAACGATGGGGTTGACTGCCCACGTAAGTTAGGTGATCCACACATGGTCCGGAAGATGTGATAAATAGACGTACCGTCTCGCTGGTGGAACACATGGACTTGCTCGCGCTTGCCGATTTCAATCTTGTCGCCCGCCATGGCAGCTTCGGGGAGGCCGCGCGGGTCGCGGATCGCCCGAAGGCGACGCTGTCGCGCCGCGTCGCGGAACTGGAGAACAGCCTGTCGCTGCGTCTGTTCGAGCGCGGCTCGCGCGGGGTGAAACTCACGCAGGAAGGGCGCGCGCTCTACGAGCGCACGGGCGCGCTGCTCGCGGAGCTGGCCGACAGCGCGTCGGCGATTGCAGCGGGGAGCGAGCGGCCGCGCGGCCGGCTGCGCATCAGCGCGCCGATGCTGTTTTCCCAGTTCGCGATGGGGAAGCTGGTGGCGACGTTCGCGCTGCGATACCCGGACGTCCGGCTGGAGGTGACGACGGAAGACCGGCCCGTCGACATGATCGAGGAAGGGTACGACCTCGTGATCCGCGTGAACCCGGACCGTGACGAGAGCCTGATCGGGCGCGTGATCCTGCACGACCGGCTGGTCGTCGTCGCGCCGCCCGGGCTCGCGCGGCCGAGCGGCGATGCACCCGCGCCGGCCGTGGTGCGCGGCGCGAACGACACGCGCACGGCATGGGAGGTCACGGGCCCGGCCGGAACGGCACGCATGCCGGTCGAGCCCGTGGCACGGCTGTCGTCGCTCGTCATGGTGCGCGACACGGTTCGCCTCGACCTGGGCGCCGCGTGCCTGCCCGTATCGCTCGTGAGCCGCGACCTGGCCGCCGGCACGCTCGTCAGTTGGGGCGACGTGCCGGGCTCCGATATCGCCCTGTGGGCGCTGTATCCGTCCAGGCGATTATTGAGCGCGCGCGTTTCCGCGTTTCTCGATCACCTGAAGGATGCGTTCCCGTCCGGAAAGCCGGAAGAACTGGCCGCGTATATCGAACCGGGGCCGTGAACCGGCCGCGGTGCGGCAGCGCACGCGATCACCGCGAGAACCGGAACGGAATGCGGTGGCGAGCGGCCGGCGCGCATGCCGTTGCCCACACCGATTCGAACCGAGGTTTTCACGCCGGCTGCGCGGCCGGCTCCGTCTGCGCGCGGCACACGCGGTTCCGGCCTTCGCGCTTCGCGCGGTAGAGCGCCATGTCCGCCTGATGCGTCAGCGCATGCACCGAAGCATGCCGCGCGCGCCGGCCGGTCGCGCAGCCGATGCTGACGGTGAACGGCGGCACGGTTTCCGCAAACCCGTCGAGCCGGTTGCGTTCGACTTCGCGACGAATCGCGTCGGCGACCCGAGCGGCCCCGTTTTCATCGGTATCCGGCAACACCGCGACGAATTCCTCGCCGCCGTAGCGCGCGGCGAGGTCGCCGCGCCGCCGCGTATGCGCGCGGATGCATTCGGCGAGAAAGCGCAGCGCGGTGTCGCCCCGCGCGTGCCCGTGCCGGTCGTTGTACGCCTTGAAGTGATCGGCATCGATGAAGAGCACCGACAGGCTGCCGCCGCTGCCGCGCTGCAGCCGCTCCCATTCGTCGGCCAGCGCGGTATCGAGCGCGCGACGATTGCGCAGTCCGGTCAACGGATCGGTACGCGTGAGATCGGTCAGCAGCGTCTGCTTGCGGAAGTTGTCGCGCAACGCAAAGGCCAGCAGCCACACCACCGCGCAGAACAATGCGCAGATCACGGATGCCGACACGCCGACCGCCCACGACAGGCGCCGGATGCCGGCCAGCACGTCGCTTTCGGCCGGCGCGACGACCGCGATCAGCGGGGTGCCCGGAATCCGCTGGTACGTATACAGCCGCACGATGCCGTCGATGCTCGAACGCGCGGGATAGAAGCCCGAGTCGCTGTTCACCATCCGCGAGAAGGATTTCGAGCGACGCAGCAGGTTCATCTGGCCGTCGTTCAGCGACGGGTTTCTCGCGAGGATCGTGCCGTCCGCGCGCATGATCGCGCTGACCCCGTTCGGCCCGACGTCGAGGCGGGACAGGAGCTGCTCGAAGTAAGCGAGATCGATGGCGACCACCGCGATCCCGTCGAACGTATGATCCGGACGCTCGATGCGCCGCGACAGCGCGATGGATTCCTTGCCGCTGCGCGAGCGTGCGCGATAGGGCTGGGACACGTAGAGCCCGACGTTGTCCGCATCGCGGTGGACCGTGAAGTAGTCGCGATCGCTGAAGTCCCAGCGATGGGTCGCGCTGCAGCATCCGTCGATCAGCCGGCCGTGCCGGTCGGTCACGCCCATGCCGGTCACGTACTGCGCCGCGGTGCGCTCGAACAGCAGGTCGTGCCGCAACCCGGCATCCATGCGCTGCACGGCCGGCTTGCCGAGATCGATGGCCAGCGCGACCAGCGCGTTGTTCGACGTTTCGACCGTCCTCGCGATCTGGTTCGCCAGCACGGCCGCGACGTTGCGCGACGTTTCATGCGCGTGCTCGACGACTTCGCTGCGCGCGGCCGACAGCGTCACCGCGCTGATCGCGAGCGCCGCGAGCGACATCAGCGTGCCCAACGCGCCGACGACGAACGGATTGCGTCCGGCCCAGTCGGCGATTTTCTCGATCGAAGTGAATGCGGGCATGCGCGCGCTCGTTCTGCGGTGCCGGATGCAATTGCGCCGGCGCGAGTCCAAAACCGGGTTAACGGCACGGTTAACGAAAAATCGAGGCCGGCATGGCGCGGCGACGCAAACGTGTGCGGCCGGCGACGCGATACGCCCGATTGCCGTCCGGACCCGCGCCGATCGCGTGGATTGATAACCTTATTGCATCAATCGTTCCGAAAATCGCACTTATCGTTTGCTCGATACCGCGCCAACATGCCGGAAAACGACAATCGACCATCCCCTCCCGCGTATTCTAGGATTTTCAGGAGACACCCCGATGCACCCCTCGTCCAGCCTTCCGGCCGAACGTTCGAAGGCCGCCGCGATCTTTCGCGTCACGGCCGGCAATTTTCTCGAGCAGTTCGACTTCTTCCTGTTCGGCTTCTACGCCACGCAGATCGCCAACGTCTTCTTCCCCGCGCAAAGCGAATTCGCATCGCTGATGATGACCTTCGCCGTGTTCGGCGCCGGCTTCCTGATGCGCCCGCTGGGCGCCATCGTGCTGGGCGCGTACATCGACGAGGTCGGCCGCCGCAAGGGCCTGATCGTCACGCTGTCCATCATGGCGAGCGGCACCATCCTGATCGCGTTCGTACCGGGCTATGCGACGATCGGGCTGCTGGCGCCCGTGCTCGTGCTGATCGGCCGGCTGCTGCAGGGCTTCTCCGCGGGCGCCGAACTCGGCGGCGTGTCGGTCTATCTCGCCGAGCTGGCGACGCCCGGCCGCAAGGGCTTCTTCACGAGCTGGCAATCGGCGAGCCAGCAGGTGGCGATCGTCATCGCGGCGGCCCTGGGCTTCGCGCTCAACCAGTGGCTGAGCGCGTCGCAGATCGCCGTGTGGGGATGGCGCGTGCCGTTCTTCGTCGGCTGCATGATCGTGCCGTTCATCTTCCTGCTGCGCCGCAACCTGGAGGAAACGCAGGAATTCAAGGCGCGCAAGCATCGCCCGGGCATGAAGGAAGTGTTCGGTACGCTGGCCCAGAACTGGGGTGTCGTGATCGCCGGCATGATGCTGGTCGCGATGACCACCACGAGCTTCTACCTGATCACCGTCTACGCGCCGACCTTCGGCAAGACCGTGCTGCACCTGAGCACCGCCGACAGCCTGCTCGTGACGCTCTGCGTCGGCGTGTCGAACTTCGTGTGGCTGCCGATCGGCGGGGCGTTGTCCGACCGGATCGGCCGCCGGCCGCTGCTGGTCGGCATGACGATGCTCACCGTCGTGACCGCCTACCCGGCGCTGTCGTTCCTCGCTCACGCGCCGTCGTTCGTCAACATGCTGCTCGTCCTGCTGTGGCTCTCGTTCATGTACGGCATCTATAACGGCGCGATGGTCGTCGCGCTCACGGAAGTGATGCCGGTGCAGGTGCGCGTCGCGGGCTTCTCGCTCGCCTACAGCCTCGCGACGGCCGTGTTCGGCGGCTTCACGCCGGCCATCTCGACCGGGCTCATTCACATGACGCACGACAAGGCCGCGCCGGGCTACTGGATGAGCTTCGCCGCGGTGTGCGCGCTGCTTGCGACGTTCGCGCTCTATCGTCGCCGCGCGGCGACGTTGACGCCCGCGCATTGACGTCCGGCTCCTCCGGAACGTTCACCCACCTCCACGAATTCGCATGACCACGACCATGATGAGAAATCTGTTCCTGAAATGCTGCGCGACCGCGCTCGTCGCCACCGCGGCGGTGGCGGCCAACGTGCAGGCCGCCGAACTGCACGTGATGAGCTCGGGCGGTTTCACCGCCGCCTACAAGGTGCTCGGCCCCCGGTTCGCGTCGACCACGGGCAATACGCTCGCGACCGCGCTCGGCCCGTCGATGGGCAAGTCGCCCGAAGCGATTCCGAACCGGCTCGCGCGCGGCGAGCCCGCCGACGCCGTGATCATGGTCGGTTACGCACTCGACGATCTGATCAAGCAAGGCAAGGTGATCCCCGGGTCCCGCGTCGAACTGGCCGACTCGCGCATCGGCATGGTCGTGCGCGACGGCGCGGCAAAGCCCGACATCAGCACTGCCGAAGGCCTCAAGCAGGTGCTGCTGCATGCGAAGTCGATCGCCTATTCGGACAGCGCGAGCGGCGTGTACATCGAACGCGAGCTGTTCAAGAAGCTCGGCATCGAGGAGCAGGTGAAGCCGAAGGCGAAGATGGTCCCGCGGATTCCGGTGGCATCGGTCGTCGCGAACGGCGACTACGAAATCGGCTTCCAGCAGGTGAGCGAGTTGCTGCCCGTCAAGGGGGCGACCTTCGTCGGCAAGATTCCCGAATCGCTGCAGTCCGTCACGCGCTTCGCCGCCGGCATCCCGGTCGGCGCGCAGCATCCGCAGGAGGCGAAGGCGCTGCTCGACTATCTTGCGTCGCCCGACGTGCAGGCCGACGTGAAATCGACCGGCCTGGATTCCGTTTCCGCTCATTGAGCGCGATCGACGGGAAGGCTCGTATCAGGCCGCCTTCCCGTCACCGTTACCGCCGCCGTCTGCCGCGGCACCGTCTTCATCGGCCCCGTTCGGGGCGGCCGGCCCGGCCACCGCGAGCCGCTGCGCAAGACGCGTACGATCGCACGCGCCCTCCCACGACGACACGAAGATCACCGCGCACGCATTGCTGATCACGCTGGTCAGCGCGCGCGCCTCCGACATGAAGCGATCGATGCCGACCAGCAGCGCGACCCCGGCGACGGGCAGGTCGGGCATCACGGCGAGCGTCGCCACCAGCGCGACGAGCCCGCTGCCGGACACGCCGGCCGCCCCCTTCGACGTGAGCAGCATGATCGCGAGCATCGTCGCGATTTGCGGCGCGGACAGCGGCACGTCGCACGCCTGCGCGATGAACAGGGCCGCGAGCGTCAGGTAGATCGCGGTACCGTCCAGATTGAACGAATAGCCGGCCGGCAGCACGAGCCCCACGACGCCCTTGTCGCAGCCGAGCGCTTCCAGCTTGACGATCAGGCGCGGCAGGACCGGCTCCGTGGACGACGTCGCGAGGACGATGAGCAACTCTTCGCGCAGGTAGCGCAACAGTCGCCACAGCGCGAAGCCGTGCAGGCGCGCGAGCGGAGCGAGCACCAGCGCGACGAACAGCACGCAGGCCACGTAGAAGGACACCATCAGCTTCGCCAGCGAGCCGACCGAGCCGATGCCGAAGCGGCCCACCGTGAACGCCATCGCGCCGAACGCGCCGAGCGGCGCGAGCCGCATGATCATCGCGAGCACGCGAAAGACGACCTGGGCGATGCCGTCGATCAACGCAAGCACGGGGCGGCCCGCGCGCGGATGCGCATTCAGCGAGAAGCCGAACAACAGCGACAGCAGCAACACCGGCAGCACCTCGCCTCTCGCGAATGCGCCGAGCATCGTGTCCGGAATCACGCCGAGCGCGAACGCCACGAGGCTGCGTGGCTCCGCATGCTGCGCATACGGCGCCAGGATGCGTGCATCCAGGTGACGGACGTCGATGTGCATGCCGGCGCCCGGTTGCAGCGCGTAGGCGGCGACGAGCCCGAACGCGAGCGCGGCGGCCGTCAACAGATAGAAGAGGGCGAGCGCGCGCACGATCGTGCGGCCGATGGCCCGCCCGTCCGACAACGACGTGATGCCCGACACGATCGTGCAAAAGACGATCGGCGCGATGGTCATCTTCACGAGCCCGACGAACGCGTCGCTGAGCGGCTTGAGCATCGCGCCCGCCGCCGGCCACACGTGACCGATGCCGATGCCGAGCATCATCGCGAGCAGGACCTGCACGTACAGCGATTTGAGCAGCCGGGTCCCCCTCACGATGCGGTCTTCCTTCGTTTCCGTTGCGTCGTCGTCATGCCGATGCGCCGCCGTCGGCGCTGCCGCGCTTCGCGTCGACGATCATCCGGTGAAACGCCTCGGCGGCCGGCGTCAGCGAGCGCCCGCGCCGCTTGACGATGCCCACGCGCCGTTTCACGGCCGGTTCGACGAGCGGCACGCTCGTGAGGACAGGGTGGTCATGGCCCGGCATCGCCATCGACGGCACCGCGGCGACGCCGAGCCCCGCCTCGATCAGCCCGAGCAGGGTCGTGACGTGGCGCGCCTCGCAGACGCTCGGCGTACGCGGCGCGACGGCGGCCAGGGCCTGGTCGAGCAGCAGGCGGTTGCCGGAAGTCTTGTCCACCGATACGTAATCGTGCTCGTAGAGTTCGTTCCAGGTCACGCGCTTCTTGCGTGCGAGCGGGTGGTCGCGGCGACAGGCGGCGACGAACCGTTCCTGCAGCAGCACCTTGAACTCGATCTCCGCCTCCTGGCTGCCGATGAAGCTCACGCCGAAATCCGCCTCGCCGCTGATGACGGCGCCCAGCACCTCGTTGGCGCCGGCATCGAGCAGTTTCACGCGGATGCGCGGAAAGCGCTGATGATAGCGGGCGATGATCGGCGGCAGGAAGTAGTAGGCGACCGACGGCACGCAGGCGATCGTCACATGGCCCAGGCGGCTCGACGACACGTCGCGGATGCCGAGCAGCGCGGCGTCGAGATCGTCGAGCAGTTGTTCGGCGCTCTGCGCGAACACGCGGCCGACGGTGGTGAGCGCGACGCGGCGCGTGGTGCGCTCGAAGAGCCGCACGCCGAGCGCGTCCTCGAGCTTGTCGATCCGGCGGCTCAACGCAGGCTGGGACAGGCTGACCGCATCGGCGGCCTTCCGGAAACTGCCCGTTTCCACGACCGCGCGAAACGCCTGCAAGTCCGTCAAATCGAAATTGATGCCCACCGGTCCGTCTCCGCCATTCAGGATGCGCAGCATTTTGCATGATTCCGGCCGCGTCAGGCGTGTTGCGTCGTCCATGCGGCAGGGATGGCGTAGCGCGGTGTGCGGCCCGACTGGCCAGAATCCCGCCGGTCGCGCACCGCGAATCGATCGTTCCGACGCCGCTTCCTGATGTACCGTATCGCTTTTGGGCGAGCAATGTTCCGGCGCCGGCGCGTGGCGTCGGCCAGCCGGGCGAGCCCGCTCTCTCCAACGGATTCCAGCATGCGCATTCCGCCGCTCAAGGCCATCATCGCGTTCGAAAGCGTCGCCCGGACCAAAAGCGTGAACCGCGCGGCGGAAGAGCTCGGCCTGACCGCGTCCGCCGTCAGTCATCAGCTCAGCAACCTCGAATCGCAGATCGGCCAGCCGCTGTTTCAGCGCTCGGGGCGCGGCCTCGTGCTCACGCCGACCGGCGAACGCTACCTGGCCGACGTCACCGGCTCGCTGGCCGACCTGAGCCGCGCGACCGAGCGCGCGTCGAGCCGCACCGAAGTCGATATCCTGCGCGTGCATTCGAGCCCGAGCTTCGGGCTGATGTGGCTGCTGCCGCGGCTGTCGTCGTTTCAGGAAGCGAACGGCGATATCCAGTTGAATCTCGCATGCTCTTACGAAAACGTGTCGTTCTCGAACGGCTTCTACGATATCGACGTCCGGCACGGCTACGGCAACTGGGACAACCTCGAGGTCCGGACCGTGCGCGGCGAGTTCATCGCGCCGCTCGCGTCGCCGCGCTATCTCGAACGGCATCCGGTGAACGCGCCGGAAGACCTGCTCGCGCACCGGCTGATCTATTCCGAAACGCCGCTGGTCCAGTGGAAGCAGTGGTTCGGCCGCACCGGCGTGCCGCTCGCGGCCCAGAAGACCTTCGATTTTTCGTTCGACCGTTCGTACATGTCGCTCGAAACCGCGGCGCTGGGCCTCGGCATCGCGCTCGAAAGCCTGATGCTCGCGTCGGTGAAGATCCGCGAAGGGCTGCTGGTGCCGGTGTTCGGTGACGCCCATGCGGTCGAAGTCGGCGCGCATCATCTCGTTTACCCGCGGCGGAACGCGGAGCTGCCGCGCGTGAAGCGCTTCCTGGCGTGGATCGAGCGGGAGGTCGCAGCGCACGCGCGAGCGGCTTGAACGCGCGGTCCGGCGACGCGCCCGCGATATTGCGCTGCAGCACCGGCCGCGCGCCGTCATCTGAAATTTTCTCAACTATGGCTGAGCGTTTCCGCGTTGATGCGGGTGTCCGGTAAGCCGACACTCCGGACAACACATCAACACAGGAGACAAGCGATGTTGCTCGACAACAGGACCATCATCGTGACCGGCGCCGCGTCGCCGCGCGGCATCGGCAAGGCCACGGCCCGCGCGCTGGCCGCGCAGGGCGCACGCGTGGCGATCCTCGACCTTCGCCGCGAAGACGCGGAGGCCGCCGCTGCCGAGCTCGGCGGCGGCCATCTCGGCCTCGCGTGCGACGTGACCGACCGCGACGCGTGCGCGGCGGCCGCCCGCGCGACGCTGGAGCACTTCGGCCGCATCGACGGCCTCGTCAACAACGCCGGCATCACGCAGCCCGTGCGCACGCTGGATATCTCGGCGCGCGACTTCGATGCGATCGTCGACGTGAACCTGCGCGGCACGCTGTACATGTCGCAAGCGGTGCTGCCCGCGATGAAAGAGCAGCGCGGCGGCAGCATCGTCTGCATGTCGTCGGTGTCCGCTCAACGCGGCGGCGGCATTTTCGGCGGGCCGCACTACAGCGCCGCCAAGGCCGGCGTGCTCGGCCTCGCGAAGGCGATGGCGCGCGAATTCGGCGCCGACCGCATCCGCGTCAATTCGATTACGCCCGGCCTGATCCAGACCGACATCACCGGCGACAAGCTGACGCCCGACATGCGCGAGGACATCATCAAGGGCATTCCGCTCGGCCGGCTCGGCGAAGCCGCTGATGTCGCCCATGCGTGCCTGTTCCTGCTGAGCGACCTGTCGAGCTACCTGACGGGTATCACGCTCGACGTCAATGGCGGGATGCTGATTCACTGAGAACGGCGCCGCCCGATACGCGGCGCAGACCATCATGCACCCGGGACAACCCGGGGCCATGGCAGGAGACAAAGATGAGAGCAAAGTACCCCGCACCGCCCGTCGAGGGCGAGATGCTGCAACGGGACGACGCGCAGACGTTCGAAGCGGCCACCTACGCGAAGGTCGCGCGGCGGCTGATCCCGTTCCTGATGTTGTGCTACCTCGGCGCGTATCTCGACCGCGTCAACGTCGGCTTCGCGAAACTGCAGATGCTCAACGACCTGCGTTTCAGCGAGACGGTCTACGGGATGGGCGCGGGCATCTTCTTCCTCGGCTATTTCCTGTTCGAGGTGCCGAGCAACCTGATCCTGCATCGCGTCGGCGCGCGCCGCTGGCTCGCACGCATCATGCTGACGTGGGCGGTGATCTCGGCGAGCTTCGTGTTCGTCAAGTCGCCCACCGCGTTCTACGTGCTGCGGTTTGCGCTCGGCGTCGCCGAAGCCGGCTTCGCGCCGGGCGTGATCCTGTACCTCACGTACTGGTTCCCGTCGGCGCGGCGCGCGAAGGCGCTGTCGCTGTTCTTCATGGCGATTCCGCTCGCCGGGATCATCGGCGGCCCGCTGTCGGGCGCGATCATGCATTCGCTGCACGGCGCGATGTCGATGGCCGGCTGGAAGTGGCTGTTCCTGCTCGAGGCGCTGCCTTCGTTCGTGCTGGGCTTCGCCATCCTGCTGTATCTGGACGACGGCATCGCCGGCGCGAAGTGGCTGACCGACGCCGAAAAAGCCTTGCTCGCGCGCAACGTGTCGGCCGATGCCGCACACACCACCGCCCACCTGTCGATTCGGACGTTCGTCGCGGATCGCCGGCTGTGGCTGATGGCGGCGATCTACTTCTGCGTGGTGCTCGGGCAGTACGGCCTCACGTTCTGGCTGCCGACGATCATCCGCAAGGCCGGCGTGGCCGATCCGCTGTGGGTCGGCCTGTTCACCGCGATTCCGTATGCGTGTGCGATCGTCGCGCTGCCGCTGATCGGCATCAGCGCCGATCGTCGCCGCGAGCGCCGCTTCCATCTCGCGGTGCCGATGCTGGTCGCGGCGGCAGGCTTCGCCACGTTGCCGATGCTCGGCAGCGTCGCCGCGTCGATCGTGTGCCTGAGCATCGCGTCCGCCGGCATCCTCGCGTCGTCGTCGCAGTTCTGGTCGCTGCCGACCGCGTTGCTGGGCGGGATGTCGGCGGCGGCGGGCATCGCCGCGGTCAACTGCTTCGCGAACCTGGCGGGCTTCTTCTCGCCGGCGATCGTCGGCTGGCTGAACGACCTGACCGGAAAATCGACAGCCGGCCTCGTGTTCATCTCCGTCGCGATCACGGCCGGTGCGCTGCTGGTGTTCCTCGTGCCCCGATCCGTGAACCGCTGACAACCGCCGATTCATTTGCATTCCTTCCGACCCGATACTGGAGTGATCGATGGCTACCGAAACCATCCATGAAGCGGTCACGCTCGCCGAGCGCGCGTACCGCATCCGAAGAAACGCCGTGCTGATGGGCGAAGTGCAGGGGCAGGGCTATGTCGGCCAGGCGCTCGACATCGCCGACGTGCTGGCCGTCGCGTATTTCGGCGCGATGCGCTATCGCGCCGACGACCCCGACTGGGAAGGGCGCGACCGCTTCCTGCTGTCGAACGGGCACTACGCGATCGCGCTGTACGCGGCGCTGTTCGAAGCCGGCATCCTGCCGGCCGCGGAACTCGACACCTATGGCAGCGACGACAGCCGCTTGCCGATGTCCGGCATGGCGAGCTACACGCCCGGCATGGAAATGTCCGGCGGCTCGCTCGGGCAGGGGCTGACGATCGCGGTCGGCCGGTGTCTCGGCCTGAAGCGCAAGGGCTCGGATGCGTTCGTCTATACGCTGTTCTCGGACGGCGAGCTCGACGAAGGCGCGATCTGGGAAGGGCTGATGTCGGCTGCGCACTGGAAGCTCGACAACCTGATCGCGATCGTCGACGTGAACAACCAGCAGGCCGACGGCCCGTCGACGCAGGTCATGGCGTTCGAGCCGCTGGTCGACAAGCTCGCGGCGTTCGGCTGGTACGTGCAACGTGTGGACGGCAACGACATCGACGCGGTAAAGCGTGCGTTCGACCATGCGCGCCGGCATGACGCCCCGCAGCCGCGGATCATCGTCTGCGACACGAAGATGGGGTGCGGCGTGCCGTTCCTCGAAGCACGCGAGAAAAGCCATTTCATCCGGGTCGATGCGCACGAGTGGCAACTCGCGCTCGACGCACTCGAAGCAGGGAGACACGCATGAGCACCGTCGACAACAAGCCCCGCCTGAAGACCTCGGCGATGATCGCGTCCATCGCGGCGGAAGGGCAGGCGACCCGCGCCGCGCCGTTCGGCCATGCGTTGACCGAACTCGCGCGCACGAACGGCAACGTGATCGGGATGACGGCCGATCTCGGCAAGTACACTGACCTGCACATCTTCGCGAAGGCATTTCCCGAGCGTTACTACCAGATGGGCATGGCCGAGCAACTACTGATGGGGGCCGCCGCCGGATTCGCGCACGAAGGCGCGCAGCCGTTCGTCACGACCTATGCGGTATTTGCCACGCGCCGGGCGTACGACTTCATTCATCAGGCGATCGCCGAGGACAATCTCGACGTGAAGCTGATTTGCGCGTTGCCGGGGCTCACGACCGGCTACGGGCCGAGCCATCAGGCGGCCGAGGATCTCGCGCTGATGCGCGCGATGCCGAACATGACCGTGATCGATCCGTGCGACGCGCTGGACATCGAACAGATGGTGCCGGCCATCGCCGCCCACAAGGGGCCGGTGTATGCACGTCTGCTGCGTGGCAACGTGCCGGCCGTGCTCGACGAATACGATTACCGTTTCGAGCTCGGCAAGGCCAAGCTGCTGCGCGACGGCAACGACGTGCTGCTGATCTCGTCCGGGATCATGACGATGCGTGCGCTCGAGGTGGCGAAGGCGCTCGAAGCCGATCGCGTCGATGTCGCCGTGCTGCACGTGCCGACGATCAAGCCGCTCGATACGGCGACGATCGTCCGCGAGGCCGCGCGGAAGGGGCGCATGGTCATCGTCGCGGAGAACCACACCGTGATCGGCGGACTCGGCGAAGCGGTCGCGACTGCGTTGCTCGGCGCCGGCGTGACGGTGCCGTTCCGGCAGATTGCGCTGCCGGATGCGTATCTCGCCGCGGGCGCGCTACCGACGCTGCACGAGCGGTACGGGATCTCGGCTGGCGCGATGCGAGCCAATATCAGGTCGTGGCTCGGATGATCGGCTGGCCGTCCGATACCCGCGTGTCGACCTGCGAGGAAGCCATGTCGGTCCGCGGTGCGAGGCGGCCGGGCCGTCGCCGGCATCACGCTCGACGGACGGCGCAATCAGCGACGTGCGCGCCGTTCGCGATCCGGATCGCCGCTCGCCCCCGCTCGATATCGTCTGACATACCGGTCCGACACGACGGACCGTCGCTGAATCCATGCGAGCGCGAGTTCGAGCGCCTGGTCGCCTGCTTCGCGGGTATCGGCGAAGTCGCCGTCGACGCCGAGCGTCCGGGTTTCACCGTCGCGATCCGTGAGGATCGCCGTCGCCGAATAGCGGCCCGTCTCCGTGTCGGTCACCACGGCCCGAACCGCATATCCGCCATGTTCGATCGTCCTGTTGGTCTGCATCGGATGCCTCCTGGAGGGAAATGCGACGGGTGCGACGGGTGAGACGACGTGCCGGCGCCGCCGCGCAAGCGGGGCGCCAGCACGTCCTGCCGCGACTGTCGCGGATTGCGCCGGTTCGATGAAACGCGACCGGCGCCTGCACTTATCCGGCCGTCACCTGGATCCGCCGCGGCTTCGCTTCTTCGCGTCGCGGGATGCTCAGCTTCAACACGCCGTCGCGCAGTTGCGCGTCGATCCGCGACACGTCGAAATCCGGGCTGAGCGTGAAGGCGCGCGAGAAGTGCGGATGCTGCACTTCGCCGTGCTGCAGACGCAGCCCCGACGGCGTCGGAATGACGGCTTCCGCTTCGATGGCAAGGCTGCCGTCGTGCACGCGGACGTCGAGCTTTTCGCGCGGCACGCCCGGCAGGTCCGCGTACAACGTGATGCCGTGCGCATCCTCGACGATGTCGACGGCCGGCGCGATCCGCGTGCGCGGCGTGTCGCGCTGAGCCGCCTCACGGTTCGTCACGGCCGTCTGCGTATCGGCCGGATGGGTCGTCAGTTCAGTCGTGTTCGTGTCGTTCATGATGTCCTCCGTCATGCGTTCGTGACGTTGTGCTGTTTACTGGACGGTGATCGCCCGCGGCTTCGATGCTTCCGACTTGCCGACGCTGATCGTCAGGCAGCCGTTCGCATATCGGGCGTCGATCTTGTCCGGGTCCGCATGCTGCGGGAGTTCGACCACGCGGCGGAACGCGCCCATGAACCGCTCGTTCGCGTAGATCCGCCGCTCGTCGTCGGTCGTGCCGTCGTCCGGGGGCGTGCGCTCGCCGCTGATCGTCAGCAGCCGGCGATCGACCGAGATATCGATCTTCGCGGGGTCGAGACCCGGCGCGAACGCGACGATCTCGATCGTGTCGTCGGTACTGCCGATATTGACCGGGGGAAACGCACCGGGCCGCGGCGCGCGCAGACTGGCCGGGAAGCCCGTGAACATGCTGGCCATCTGCCGTTGCAGGCGGTCGAATTCCGCCAGCAGATCGGAGGGGAAGAAGATATCGCTCATGACTCGCTCCTCTTGTACCCCCTGCGAGGAACGAACCGGACCACGCGCTCCAGTTCGTCCGTCCGCGAGAGGGTCGCTGACTAACAAATCGAAACACGCAGCGCGTCAACCGCGACTGCCTTGAGCGATACCTAAAATAGGATACGTCGACTGAATTTCAAGAGGGGGCGCCGTCCCGGCAGCACCGCGGTCGACCTCCGCGGCGATCGCAATCAGCGCTCGAACGAGCGTCGCCGGGTCGCACCCCAAACCTACACATCGAAAGGTTGACGGAGCACCGCCGACTCGACGGGAGCGGCCGCCTGGACATACCAGTCCAGCGTCTTCACGATCCCCGTTTCGAAGCGCTCCGCCGGCCGCCATTGCAGTTCGCGGGCGAGCTTCCCCGCATCGATCGCATACCGCCGGTCGTGACCGGCGCGATCGGTGACGAACCGCACGAGGCGCGCATGCGGTGCGTGTTCGGGCCGTCGCTCGTCGAGCAGCGTGCAGATCAGCGTGACGATGTCGACATTGCGCCATTCGTTGCAACCGCCGACGGTGTACGTCTCGCCGACCGTCCCGCGCCGGATGACCGCGTCGATCGCGCGGCAATGGTCGTCGACGTACAGCCAGTCGCGCACGTTCGCGCCGTCGCCGTAGACGGGAATGTCGGTGCCGTCGATGCAATGACGGATCACGGTCGGAATGAACTTCTCGGCGTGCTGGCGCGGCCCGTAATTGTTCGAGCAGTTCGTCGTGGTGACGGGCAATCCATACGTATGGAAATACGCCCGCACGAGATGGTCCGAGCTCGCCTTGGTGGCCGAGTACGGAGAATTCGGCGCATAAGGCGTCGTTTCGGAAAACGGGGGATCGTCGGGGCCCAGCGAACCGTACACCTCGTCGGTGCCGATATGGTGAAAGCGGCGGCGCGCGTGGGCGTCGGCCCGGCCGAGCTTTTGATCGTCGAACCAAAGCTGGCGGCACGCATCGAGCAGCGTCCAGGTGCCGAGCACGTTCGTGCGGACGAATTCGCCGGGGCCGTCGATCGAGCGGTCGACGTGGCTTTCGGCCGCGAAGTGGACGACGGTGTCGATCGCGTGGTCGCGCAGCAGCGACTCGACGAGCGGTCGGTCGCAGATGTCGCCGAGGACGAACCGATGACGATCGGCGCCCGGCAGGTCGTCGCCGAGATTGTCGAGGCTGCCCGCATAGGTCAGCAGATCCAGCGTGACGACGCTGACCTGCGGATCGCTGGCGAGCAGATGACGCACGAAATTGGCGCCGATGAAGCCGGCGCCGCCCGTGACCAGCACGTGTTTCGGTCGATAGTTCATGAGGTTCGCTTCCAGGTGGCAAACACGTCGGTGAGGCCCGCGAGCCACGATGGCGATTCGATGCCGAAGTGTTCTCGCAGGAGGCTGCAGTCGAGCGCGGAATTCGCCGGCCTCGGTGCAGGCAGCGGATACGCGTCGGTCCGGATCGGCCGCACGAACGGCACACGGTCGATGAGGCCCGTGCGCCGCGCCTCGGCGAAGATCGTCTCCGCGAAGCCGTGCCAGGTGGTCACCGGCGTGCCGCACAGGTGATAGGTGCCCCAGCGCAGCGCTTCACCGGCCCGGTATCGCGCCGCGATCGTCAGCAGGGCATCGGCGATCGCACCGGCATGCGTCGGGCCGCCGTACTGATCGGCGACGACGCCGACCACCTCGCGCTCGCGGCCGACGCGCAGCATGGTGCGCACGAAATTGCCGCCGTGCGCGCCGAACACCCAGGCGACACGCAGCATCAGATGACGGCCGGGCAGGCGCTCGCGCACCGCTTCCTCGCCCGCGAGCTTGCTGCGGCCGTACGCGCCGAGCGGCGCGACGGCGGCGGTTTCCACATACGGGCCGGGCATGCGGCCGTCGAACACATAGTCGGTCGACAGGTGAATCAACGGAATGCCGAGCGCGGCGCAGGCGTCGGCCAGCACGGCCGGCCCGTCGCGGTTCGCCCGCCACGCGGCGTCGGGCTCGGTTTCCGCACGGTCGACGGCGGTCCATCCCGCGGCATTGATCACGAGCGCGGCCCGGTGCGCGTCCAGCGCGCGGCGCACCGCGTCCGCATCGGCGATGTCGAGCGCGGCGCGCGACAGCCCGACGAGCGGCTGCCCGCTCACGCGCAGCACCAGCTCGCGGCCGACCTGGCCGAGTGCGCCGGTCACGACGATCGTCATCGCGCACGCCCGTACGCCGGCAGCGTCGCCGGCGCGCCGGCGGCCAGTTCGGCGAGCGGCGGCTGTCGCCGGTCCTTGTCCGACAACTGGTACGGCGCGCCGGCTTCCGGCCAGTCGATGCCGATCGCCGGATCGTCCCAGCGCACGCCCGCGTCCGAATCGGGATCGTAGTACTGCGTGCACTTGTACGCGAAGTCGGCCTCGTCGGACAACACGCAAAAGCCATGGGCGAAACCGGGCGGTATCCACAGCATCCGGTGCGACACGTCGTCGAGCAGCGCGCCGAACCAGCGGCCGAAGGACGGCGAGCCGCGCCGGATGTCGACGGCCACGTCGTAGACCGTGCCGCGCGCCGCGTGGACGAGCTTGCCCTGCGGGTTCACCCGCTGGTAGTGCAGCCCGCGCAGCACGCCGCGCCGCGAGCGCGACTGGTTGTCCTGGACGAAGGTGGCGTCGACGCCCGCGTCGCGCAGCCAGCTTTCCCGAAAGCTTTCGACGAAAAAGCCGCGCGCATCGCCGAACACGCCGGGCTCGATCACCAGCACGCCCGGCAGCGGCGTTTCGATCACCCGTGTCATGCCGCGACCTCCTTGCTCAGCAGGTCGAGCAGATAGCGGCCGTAACCGCTTTTCGCGAGCTTGTGGGCGAGCGTTTCGAGCTGCTCCGCATCGATCCAGCCGAGCCGGTACGCGATTTCCTCGGGACACGCGATCTGCAGGCCCTGGCGCGCCTGCATCACCTGGATGAAATTGGCCGCGTCGAGCAGCGATTCGTGCGTGCCGGTGTCGAGCCAGGCGTAGCCGCGCCCGAGTATCTCGACGTTCAGCGCGCCGCGCCCGAGTATCTCGACGTTCAGCGCGCCGCGCGCGAGATACGCGAGGTTCAGGTCGGTAATTTCCAGTTCGCCGCGCGCGGACGGCCGCACGGCCTTCGCCAGTTCGACGACGTCGTTGTCGTAGAAATAGAGGCCGGTGACCGCATAGTTCGACTTCGGCTCGCGCGGCTTCTCCTCGAGATCGATCGCGCGGCCATCCGCGTCGAACGACACGACGCCGTAGCGCTCCGGATCGCGCACGTAGTAGCCGAACACGGTCGCGCCGGCGGTCCGTGCGGCGGCCTGTTGCAGCAGCGACGACAGCGCGGGCCCGTGATAGATGTTGTCGCCGAGCACGAGCGCCGCCGCGTCGCGACCGATGAACGGCGCGCCGATCACGAACGCCTGGGCCAGGCCGTCGGGGCTCGGCTGCGCCGCATACGAAAAGTTCATGCCCCACTGGCTGCCGTCGCCGAGCAGTTGCCGGAACGCGTCGAGATCGCGCGGCGTCGAGATGATCAGCACGTCGCGGATGCCCGACAGCATGATCGTGCTGAGCGGGTAATAGATCATCGGTTTGTCGTACACCGGCATCAACTGCTTCGATACCGAATGCGTGAGCGGATGAAGCCGGGTGCCCGAGCCGCCCGCCAGAATCAGTCCTTTACGGCCAATCGCTGTTTGCATGAGGTCCCTCGCTGCCAGAGGAAAAAATGCGTGCGTGATACGCGAAATAGATCGAGTGCTTCGATTGCCGGCGATACCCGCGCGGCCCCACTACGGCTGCTCGGCGCCGCCGGCGTGAATCGCACGAAATACGATCGCGAAACCGAGCGCGTACAGCGCGGCGATCACCGCGAAGCCCGCGGCCGTCGCGCGGTCCGGATCGTCGATTACGTGCAGGATCACCGAGGCGATCGCGATGCCGACGAGCGAACCGATCTGCCGGCTCGCGTTCAGCGACGCGGCGGCGAGGTTCGCGTCGGCCGCATCGGCCGACTGCATCACGACGAGGTTCATCGCCGGAATGGCCTGGCCGGCGCCGAAGTTCGCGAGGCCGACCGCGACGGCCAGCACCGGATACGGCATCGCCGCGACGCCGACGAGCGCCACGCTGCCGAGCGCGGCAAGCGCGAGCCCGGTGAGCAGCGTGCGGCGCGCGCCGAGCCGGGCGCTGACTTTCGCGGACGCGAGATTGCCGATGCCGAACATCGCCATCAGCGGAAACAGTTCGAATCCGGCGACGAGGGCGCTCGCGCCGCGGACGTTCTGCAGATAGAGGCTCAATAAAAAGATCTCGGCGAGAATGCCGAAGTTGATCGCGAGGCCCAGCGTGCTGCCCGCGACGAAGCGCCGGTTCGCGAGCAGCGCCGGCGACAGGATGCGCGAGTTCGCGTAGCGCTCGCGCAGTACGAATGCCGCGGTGGCGGCCAACGTCGCCGCCACGCCGGCGACGATCGACGGCGAGCGCCAGCCGGCGCCGGGCCCTTCGATCAGCGTGAAGCTCAGCGCGGCGAGCGCGAGCGCGCCGAACAGATGGCCGAGCGCATTCAACGGGCCGGGATGACGCGGCGCCCGCGCGATATGCCGGTACGTGAGCCACAGGCCCGCCGCACCGACCGGCAGATTCACCCAGAAGATGCCGCGCCAGCCGATCGCGTCGACCAGCACACCGCCGACGCACGGCCCGAGCGCCATCGCGGCCGACACCAGCGCGCCCCAGATGCCGATCATCCGCGTGCGCATCGGGCCCGGTGGAAACGCGAGCGTGAGCAGGCTCAGCGAACTCGGCATGAAGAGCGCCGCGCCGACACCCTGCGCGAGGCGCGCGGCGACCAGTGCGCCGCTGGACTGCGCGGCCGCGCACAGCACCGACGCGCCGACGAACAGCGCGAGCCCGGCGACGTAGACGGCTTTCGACCCGTAGCGGTTCGCGAGCGCGCCGCCGAGCAGCAGCAGTGCGGCGAAGCTGAGCGTGTACGCATCGACGACCCACACCAGCGCGGTCAGCGACATCGACAGGCTGGTTTCCATGGCCTTCAGCGCGACGTTGACGATCGTCACGTCGAGCATGGCCATCACGAAGCCGCACGCGAGCGCGACCATCACGAGCACGGGGCGCGCCGCGGCGGATGCGTACGCGCCGGCGGCCGGCGTGGCGCTCCCGCCGCTCATGCGGCCCGCCCGCCGAGGTACAGGCGCCGCATCTCGTCGCTGTCGAGCAACTCGGCCGCGGGCCCGTCGAGCGCGACGCGC
Organism: Burkholderia sp. BCC0506; assembly: GCF_902833145.1. Lineage (GTDB taxonomy): Bacteria > Pseudomonadota > Gammaproteobacteria > Burkholderiales > Burkholderiaceae > Burkholderia. The sequence continues at coordinate 545,384 of NZ_CADFEN010000001.1, forward strand.
CCCATCGTCAGCACGATGCCGCGATCGGCGATGCGCAGCGCCTCGATCGCGTTCTGCTCGACCATCAGCACGCCGATGTGCTCGGTGTCGCGCATCCGGACGATCGCGTCGAACACCTCGTCGACCATCTTCGGCGACAGGCCCGCCGACGGCTCGTCGAGCAGCAGCAGCACCGGGCGCGGCATCAGCGCGCGGGCGAGCGACACGATTTGCCGCTCGCCGCCGGACAACGCGCCCGCAAGCGACCGGTAGCGGCGCCGGAGGACCGGATACTGCTCGCACAGCTCCTCGATGCGCGCCTCGCGCGGAAACGCCGACATCGACTGGCCGCCGAGCATCAGGTTGTCCCGCACGGTCAGCGACGCGAACACGTTGTCGGTCTGCGGCACGAAGCCGATGCCGTACTCGCGGATCTTGCGGTGGACCGGCACGCGCGCGACGTCGGTGCCCTGGATCGTCACGCTGCCGGCGCGCGGCAGCACGAAGCCCGCGATCGCCTTCAGCAGCGTCGATTTTCCGCAGCCGTTCGGACCGAGGATCGTCACGATGTCGATGGCGCCGACCGCGAGCGACACGCCATGCAGGATGTCGACTTCCGGCGTGTAGCCGGCGACGAGTTCGCGCACGTCGATCATGACGCCTCCAGCGGGCGAGGGGCGGCATGGGCTCGCCCGAGATATGCGTCCAGTACGCGACGGTTACGCTCCAGCTCGGCCGGGCGGCAGTTCGCGATCGTCACGCCGCGATCCAGTACGACGCAGCGGTCGCATAGCTCGCGGATGAAATGCATGTCGTGCTCGATGACGACCAGCGTGACGCCCTGTTTGCGAATCCGTCGCAGCGCGTCGATCAGCTCGCCGCGCAGGTTCGGGTGCACGCCGGCCGTCGGTTCGTCGAGCAACAGCAGTTTGGGCTCGGTCATCATCGCGCAGGCGATGCCCAGCAGCTTTTTCTGGCCGCCGGAGATCGACGCGGCGGCCAGGTGCGCGACGCCGGACAGTTTCAGCTCGTCCAGCAGCGCGGCGGCGCGCGCACGGGTATCGGCATCGAGCGCGCGCGTCGCACGGCCGCGCCAGAGTGCGGCGGCGATTCCGTGCCGGGCGGACGACGCCGCCATCGCGAGTTCGAGCACCGACATGCGCGCGGGCATCGACGGCAACTGGAACGTGCGGCGCACCCCGAGCCGTGCGATCCGGTGCGCGGAGAGCGCGTCGATCCGCCGACCGTCGAAGCGGATGGCGCCCGCCGCGAGCGGCGCGAAGCCGGTGATCGCGTTGAGCGCGGTGCTCTTGCCGGAGCCGTTCGGGCCGAGCAGCCCGACGATCTCGCCGCCGTCGACCGACAGCGTGACGCCGGACAGGACGACGTTCTCGCCGTAGCGGATCGTCACGCCGTCGAGATCGAGCAGCGCGCTCATGGCCGCACCTCCAGGCGCTCCGGCACGAGCCCGTGCGGGCGCCAGATCACGCACGCGAGCAGCATCAGGCCGACGAGACCCAGCCGCACCGCGCCGGTCAGGTCGCTGCCGACGTCGAGCCAGTCCTTGAGAAACGGCGCCAGCGCGTAGACGGCCTGCACGATCAGCGTGCCGACCAGCACGCCCATGTGGCTGCCGAGGCCGCCGACCATCACGACGGTCCAGAGCGCGAAAGTCTCCGACGCGATCATCGCGTCCGGCCCGACGTAACCGATGTACCACGCGGCAAGCGCCCCGGCGAGCGCGGCCGGAAGCGCCCCCGCGATACAGGCACGCGTCTTCAGCGCGAGCGGATCGTAGCCGAAGCAGACCGCGAGCGCGGGTTCCTCGCGCATCACCTTCAGCGCGCGGCCGAAGCGGCTTGCGGTCAGGCGCCGGTACGTCGCGTAAGTGAGCGCGAGGCAGCCGGCCGTGACCGCGAGGAACGCGAGATCGGCCCACGGCGCCCGCAGCCCCGGGAACAGCGGCGCGATGCCGCCGATGCCTTGCGCGCCGCCGGTGAGCCAGCTTTCGTTGAGCGCGATCGTGCGCAGGATCTCGGCGATCGCGAGCGTCGCGATCCCCCAGTAGTCGGCGGCGAGCTGCCGACCGAGCCGCGCGACGACGAGCGCCAGCGCACCCGCCGCGGCCAAGGCGAGCGCCAGCGCCGACAACAACGGCCAGCCCAGCTGCGACGCGATGCCGGCCGCGTACGCGCCGAGCCCGCTGAACGCAATGAAGCCGAAATTGACGAGCCCCGCATAGCCGGCCTGCAGGTTCAGGCCGAGCGCCATCGTCGCGTACAGGCAGCCGATGGTCAGCAGATGGATGACGAAGCTAGACACGCCGCACCTCCCGATCGAAGATGCCGTAGGGCCGGAAGATCAGCGCGACGAGCAGGATTGCGAACGACACCGCGCCGACGTACTCGACCGGAAAGAACTGCATCGGCCGATCGACGAGCCCGCCGAAATCGACGTTCAACGCGACGGTCTCGGCGAGGGCGATCAGCAGCGCGCCGGCCGCCGCGCCGAGCGGATTGCCGAGGCCGCCCAGGATCGCCGCGGAAAACACCGGAATCAGCAGCCCGTAGCCGAGATTCACGTGCACGCTCTCGGTGGCGCCGAGCATCGTGCCGCCGAGCGCCGCCAGCACGCCGCTCGCGAACGTGATCACGTTGGTCACGCGCGTCGCGTCGATGCCGGTCGCGAGCGCCAGCGCGCGATTCGACGCGAGCGCACGCATCGCCCGCCCGAGGCCGGTGCGGTACAGCAGCGCCGCGAACAGGGCGAGCGCGCCGGCGCCGCAGGCGATCGAACCCAGCTGCGGCACGGACAGCGCGACGCCGGCGATCGCCATCGGCGGATGCACGTCCTGCGCATACTGCAGCGGCCGCGAACCGGCGACGCCGAGCACCAGCGCGACCGCGAGCATCGAGATCGCGAGCGAGCCGATCATCGCCACCGCGCTGCCGGAGCGCAGCAGCCGCGCGAAAACGAACAGGTTCAGCAGCGTCGCGACGGTGCCGATCAGCACGCACGACACGGCCGTCGCGAGCGCGAACGGCAGCCCCGCGCGCTCCAGCCAGAGCGTCGCGAACGCGCCGAGCATCGCGTACTGGACATGCGCGATGTTGGGAAAGCGGATCAGCGAATAGAGCGTCGACAGGCCGACCGACACGAGCAGCAGATCGGCGGTGCGGATCAATACGTCGACAAGGAATGACAGCATGGCGATCTCCTCGGATTCATCCAGGCGGGCGGTCGTTCACTGCTGCGCGACGACCGATTGGCGGTAGATCACCTTCTCGTAGGGCTGGACTTCCCGCTGGCCGTCGGCATCGAACGCGATCGCGCCGGTCACGCCGGTATACGACTTGCCCAATGCCGCGAGCGCCGTGCGGATCTTGGCGGGATCGGTGGACTGTGCACGGCCGATCGCCGCGGCGGACAACAGCGTCGCGTCGTATGCATAGCTGCCGAACGCCGATCGCGGGGCCTCGTTGTACGCGGCCTGATAGGCGCTCGCATACGCTTTCGCGCCCGCGCCGAGCGCGGCGACCTCGAGGCCGATCTGGCCTTGCGCGATCTGCGCAGGCGTGTCGCTCGTGCACATCGTCAGATAGATGCCGTACCACGGATGCTGGTTGAGCTGCATCTCGAATGCCTGCCGGTTCAGCGTCGCGGCCTCCTGGCCATAGGCGCTGTACACATACGCATCGGGCTGCGCGCGCGACGCCTGCTCCAGTTCGCGGCGATAGGTCGACTGCCCTTCGGTATAGAGCACCGTCGACACCACCGTGCCGCCGAGCGCCTCGAAACGCTTCTTGAACTCGCCCGCGATGCCCTGGCCATAGCCGTTGTTCGGCGCGATCAGCGCGATGCGGCGCAGCTTGCGGGCATACACGTCCTGAGCGGCGAAGCGCGCGGACAGGTCGTCCAGCCCGATCACGCTGAACGAGCCCGCGCCGATCTTGCGTACCTGCTGACTCGACGAGCCGATGTTGATGTGCACGTCGCCCTGACGGACCAGGAACTGTCCGACCGGGATCGTCACCGACGACGAGAACTCGCCGAGCACGACCGGCACGTGCTCGACGGTCGCGAGCTTGCGCGCGGCGTCGAGCGCGGTATTGGCCGAGCCGCCCGAATCCTCGATGCGCACGGCGAGTTTCTGGCCCAGCACGCCGCCTTTCGCATTGATCTGCGCGACGGCGAGCTCGATGCCGCGACGCTGGTCTTCGCCGATGGACGCACTCGCGCCGGTCAGCGGCAGCACCGCGCCCACGCTGACGTCGGCCTGCACAGTGCCCGAAGCAAGCGTACCGAGCACGATCCAGATACCGAGACTCCACTGCCTTGCCTTCATCTTCGTTCTCCCGTCGCATGGTCGGCCGTCGTGACGACGGCTTGGTTTGATATACAGAAGTGTCGACAGAATCACAGATCAAAAATCGTTTGCAAATAAATTTTCGAGTCGCTGTGAAGAATCGCGAAGGCGCCGTGGATTTCACAAAAATTGCCCTTTTTTCATGCATTTATGCACGCCGACAAAGAGCGTGGATAGCCGTGGTGCAAGCACGCGCCAATGTGGCGCAACGGAGAATATTTCTGAAAAAAGTGTATACAGATGTGAATTGCAGTGCTTAAATTCGCCCAACTCGACACGACATCGGAGGGCAGTCAGATGGTGGAGATCAAGCGATACGGCGTGGGTGAACGGATGAGCCAACTGGTGGTCGCGGGCGGGCTGGCATTCGTCGCCGGGCAGGTGGCGGACGACACGTCGCTCGACGTGGCCGGGCAGACCCGTCAGATCCTCGACAAGATCGACCAACTGCTCGAACGCGCGGGGCTCGACAAACGCCGGATCGTATCCGCGAGCATCTGGCTGGCCGACTATCGCAGCTTCGCGGAGATGAACCGCGTATGGGATGCGTGGGTGCCGCAGGGCGACCCGCCGGCACGCGCATGCGTCGAATCGAAGCTCGCGTTTCCGCAGTACACGGTCGAGATCGCGGCGATTGCCGCAAGCTAGGGCAGGAGAACCGGACGATGAAGACGATCGTGCTCGGCGGCGGCATCGTCGGCGTGACCACTGCGTATTTCCTCGCGAAGGCGGGCGACGAGGTGACGGTGATCGAACGTCGCGACGGCGTCGCGCTCGAAACGAGCTTCGCGAACGCCGGGCTGATCGCCCCAGGCCATTCGTATACCTGGGCGTCGCCGCGCGCGCCGAAGATTCTCTTCAAGTCGCTGTTTGCCGACGGCCAGGCGCTGCGGCTCAAATGGACGCCCGACTGGCGGATGTGGGCCTGGTGCGCGCTGTTCCTGCAGAACTGCACGGCCGAGCGCTCGCGGCGCAATACGTCGATCAAGGTGCGGCTGTGCCGTTATGCGCAGCAGCGGCTTCAGCAGGCAACGCGCGACGAACTGCTCGAGTACGACCGTACGAGCGGAGGGCTGCTGTACCTGTATCGCGATCCGGCATCGTTCGAGCGCGGCGTCGCGAACATGCGGATCCTGACCGACAACGGCCTGCCGCTCGACATCCTGGATGCGCGGGCCACCGTCGAACGCGAGCCCGCGCTGCGCCACGCGGCGGATGCGATCGCGGGCGCGATCCATTGCCCGAGCGACGAGAGCGGCGACGCGCATCTCTTCACGCGCGCGCTCGCCGAGCGCTGTCGTGCGCTCGGCGTCGAATTCCGCTTCGGCACGTCGATCGACGGCGTGCGCGCAAGCGCCGATGCGATCGACTACGTCGAGACGTCGCAGGGCCGCGTCACCGGCGATCGATACGTGCTCGCGCTCGGCGCGTATTCGCCGTTCGTCGCGCGCGCGCTCGGCTACCGGCTGCCGATCTATCCGGTCAAGGGGTACTCGGTCACGCTGCCGATCGGCGACACGCACGAGCCGCCCGCGCTCGGCGGCGTCGAAGAGAACCAGCTCGTCGCATGGGCGCGCTTCGGCGACCGGCTGCGGCTCACCGCGACCGCCGAATTCAGCGGCTACGACACCACGCATTCGCCGGGCGATTTCGCGCACATGCTGGCGACCGCGCGCGCATTGTTTCCGAACGGCGCCGACTACGCGACGCCGTCGTACTGGGCCGGCCTGCGGCCGATGACGCCGGAAGGCACGCCGATCATCGGTGCATCCCGGCACCGCAACCTGTTTTTCAACACCGGCCACGGCCATATGGGCTGGACCATGTCGTGCGGCACCGCGAAGATCGTGGCGGACCTGATCCACGGCAAGCGGCCCGAGATCGACATCACCGGAATGACACTGCAATGAGCGAACTTCTCTCTTCCTCCCAGGCGCTCGAACCCGGCGTCGGCGCCGGCGCGGTGCACGACGCGTACGCCCGCTTCGATTTCTCGCTCGATGCGGGCATCGCGCGGCGGGCGGCGATCGGCCTCGTCGTGCTCGCGACCGATCACACGATCGAATACGAGTGGCGGCGTCTGCTCACCCTCGACGGCGTCGCGTTCTACGAAAGCCGGATCGCGAATTCGGCCGAGATCACCGCCGAGACGCTCGCGCGGATGGACGGCGGGATCCGCGCCGCGGTCGAACTGATCCGGCCGGGCGAGCGCCTCGACGTCGTCGCGTTCGGCTGCACGTCGGCCTCGATGGTGCTCGGCGAGGAGCGCGTATTCGAGCGCATCCGCGAGGCGCGGCCCGGCGTCGCGTGCACCACACCGATTACCGCCGCGCGGATCGCGCTGACGACGCTCGGCGCGCGCGGCGTCGCGCTGCTGACGCCGTACGAACGCGCGATCAACGATGCGATGGCCGCGTACCTGCGCGCCCGCGGCGTCGATATCGTGCGAGTGGGCTCGTTCGAGCACCGCGACGACAACGAGGTCGCCCGGATCGAGCGCGCGTCGATCGAGCACGCGGTATTGACGCTCGCCGCCGATCCGGCCGTCGATGCGGTATTCGTGTCGTGCACGAGCCTTCGCATCGTCGATGCGCTGGCCGACATCGAAGCGCGGGCGGGCAAACCCGTGCTGTCGAGCAACCATGCGCTCGCGTGGCACGCGTTGCGGCTCGCGGGTATCGACGATCCCGTGCCGGGCTTCGGCAGCCTGCTGATGCGGTGATGCGTGGCGTGTTCATGTAAAAAAGCCGCGCGCAGGCGAATGGCCGATGGATAATGACGCGCGGTGACAACAGGTGGAACCAGGAGACGAGATGTCGACTTCCGTTATGGCTGGCCGGGAGACCGCGGCGCCGACGCGCACGGGCCTCACGGTCAACGAGATTTACGAGCAGCTGAAGCAGATGGCCGTGCTGTACAAGATTCGTCCGGGCGAGCGGTTCAACGAGCTGGAGCTCGCCGAGCGCTTCAACGTGAGTCGCACGCCGATTCGCGAGGCGCTGAACCGGCTCGTTGCCGAAAACCTGCTGGTGTTCGTGCCGAACCGCGGTTTCTTCATTCGGGAACTGGAGGGGAAGGATGTGTTCGATCTGTTCGAATTGCGCCGCTCGATCGAGACGACCGCGGTGACGCTCGCGTGCGAGCGCGCGTCGGACAACGACATCAAGGCGCTGCGCCGCTTCTGGAAGCAGGTGATGAAGAATGCCGCGCGGATGTCGTCGGCCGAGCTGGTCGTCAAGGACGAGCAGTTTCACCTGGAGCTCGCCGCGCTGTCGGGCAATGCCGAGATCGGACGGGTGCTGCAAGGGATCAACGCGCGAATTCATTACGTGCGGTGGGTCGATGTCGATCAGCGGCGCAACGAGGCGTTTACCGAGCATCTCGAGATTCTCGACGCGCTCGCCGAACGCGATGCCGCGCGTTGCGCGACGCTGACCGACACGCATATCCGCTGGCGGATGGAGGAGATCACGCGCGTCGTGCAGGCGAGCGTCGTCAAGCTGTACGCAAAATAACGAAAGGCCGGCGGGCAGGGCAGCGCCGGTCGACGAGACAAGCAGTCGTGCAAAGGAGGACGAGCCGCCCGGATCGACCGGCGCGGCGCATCGCTACTTGATCGTCACGAGGTGCCGTCATGACACACGGTACGTTGGTCACGCTGTACAAGCCTTCCGCGGCGCAGATCGAGCATGTGCTGACCTTGCCCGCGAAAAGCCCCGTCGTCGTCGCGGTCGACAATTCGCCCGTCGCCGATCGCGTGCTGTATGCGCGGCTCGCGGCAGGCGGCGTCGACGTGATCGCGAATCACAATCGAGGCGGCATCGCCGGGGCGTTCAACGCCGGCGTCGAATTCCTGATCGGCCGAGGCTGCGACGTCTTCTTCATCTTCGATCAGGATTCGCACGTTCCGGACGACTATTTCGATCGCATGCTGGCCGGCTGCGCGCGGGTGGGCGACAGCCGCTTCCTGGTCGGCCCGCGGATCTTCAACCGCAATTTTCAGCGCGACCTGCCGTTGTTCACGGTGCGCCGCTGGTCCGCGCAGATCACGCCGATCCACGGCGGCGCGCACGGCCTGCTGTCGTGCTCGATCATCATCTCGTCGGGCACCGCGATTTCGCTCGACGCGTATCGCGCGCTCGGCCGCTTTCGCGAGGACTTCTTCATCGACCACGTCGACGCGGAATACTGCATGCGCGCGCAGGCGCATGGCGTGCCGGTGCGCGTCAACGCCGACGTGTCGCTGCCGCACGAACTCGGCAGCCCGTCCGCGCAGCAGCACTGGCCGCGCGTCGAGATATTCGATCAGAGCGCGCTGCGCCACTACTATGCGGCGCGCAACTGCATCCTCGTCGCGCGCGACTACTGGCGGCGCTATCCGGCCATGCTGCTGATCAATCTCATCACGCTCAAGCACGTCGCGTTCGTGCTGCTGCATGCGCGCAACAAGCGCCTGAAGCTGAAGGCCATCTATTGCGGCGTGACGGACGGGCTGCGGGGCCGGTACGGCCGCGTGTGACGCGCGCGGTATGGCGCCATATCGAGGCACGAGGATTGCACCACATAATTTGGAGTTCTTATCATGAAGAGGAATTCGCGATGACCCAGACCACGCCGATTCACCGCCGCTATACGGGCGCGTTCTCCGTCGCGCCGACGATCTTCACCGAAACGGGCGAGATCGACATGCCGGGCCAGAAGCGCTGTGTCGACTTCATCATCGACGCGGGAGCGGACGGCCTTTGCATCCTGGCCAACTACTCGGAGCAGTTCTCGCTGACCGACGACGAGCGCGAACGGCTCATCGCGGCGATCCTCGAGCACGTGGCGGGGCGCGTACCGGTGATCGTGACGACCACGCACTTCAATCCGACTATCTGCGCGGCGCGCAGCCGCGCCGCGCAGGCGGCCGGTGCGGCGATGGTGATGGTGATGCCGCCGTACCACGGCGCGACGATCCGCTGCGGCGAGGCCGCGATCGAACAGTTCTACGCGACGCTCTCCGACGCGATCGCTATTCCGATCATGTACCAGGACGCGCCGATGAGCGGCACGCAGGTATCGGCCGCGTTTCTGGCGCGCCTCGCGCACACGATTCCGAACCTGCGCTATTTCAAGATCGAGGTACCGCAATCGGCGTCGAAGCTGCGCGAGCTGATCTCGCTGGGCGGCGACGCGATCGAAGGGCCGTTCGACGGCGAGGAAGCGATCACGCTGCTCGCCGATCTCGATGCGGGCGCGACCGGCAGCATCCTCGGCGGCGGCTATCCGGACGGGCTGCGGCCGATTCTCGCCGCGTATCTCGCCGGGCAGCGTGACGAGGCGGTCGCACGCTACGAGCGATGGCTGCCGCTGATCAATTACGAGAACCGTCAGGCCGGCCTGCTCGCGGCGAAGGCGCTGATGAAGGAGGGCGGCGTGATTGCATCGGACGCGCCGCGCCGGCCGCTCGCGCCGCTGCATCCGGCGACGCGCGCGGGCCTGATCGAAATCGCGCGACGGCTCGACGCGCTGGTGCTGCGCTGGGCACGCTGACGCGACGGCCTCGCGGTACGACGTTGAGATATCCGCCGCCACCCGCGCGCACGACGCGTACGAGCGGCCTCCGCACTCGATGACCCAACCAAGGAACCCGAAGAATGAGCATGCCGACGATACGCGCGGTTCGCGCGCTGACGGTGCGCGGTGGCGGCGCCGACTACCACGATCAGGATGCCGGCCACTGGATCGACGACCACATTGCGACGCCGATGTCGCGCTACCCCGAATACCGGCAGAGCCGCCAGTCGTTCGGCATCAACGTGCTCGGCACGCTCGTGATCGAAGTCGAGGCCAGCGACGGTACGGTCGGCTTTGCGGTGACGACCGGCGGTGAGATCGGCGCGTTCATCGTCGAGCGGCATCTCGCGCGCTTCATCGAAGGGCAGCGCGTGACCGACATCGAGAAGATGTGGGATCAGATGTTCCACGCGACGCTGTACTACGGGCGCAAGGGTGTCGTGCTCAATGCGATCTCCGGCGTCGATCTCGCGCTGTGGGATCTGCTCGCGAAGGTCCGGCAGGAGCCCGTGCACCAGTTGCTCGGTGGCAAGGTGCGCGACGAGCTCGAGTTCTACGCGACCGGCGCGCGGCCCGATCTCGCGAAGGAGATGGGCTTCATCGGCGGCAAGCTGCCGTTGCATCACGGTCCGGCCGAGGGCGAGGCCGGCCTGCGCCGCAATCTCGACGCGCTCGCCGACATGCGTTCGCGTGTCGGCGCCGATTTCTGGCTGATGCTCGACTGCTGGATGAGCCTCGACGTGCCGTATGCGACGCGGCTCGCGCACGACGCGCACGCGCTCGGCCTGAAATGGATCGAGGAATGCCTGCCGCCCGACGACTACTGGGGCTATGCGAAGCTGCGCCGCGACGTGCCGCGCGGCATGCTCGTCACGACCGGCGAGCACGAGGCGACCCGCTGGGGCTTCCGGATGCTGCTGGAGATGGAGTGCTGCGACATCATCCAGCCGGACGTGGGCTGGTGCGGCGGGCTCACCGAGCTGATCCGGATCTCGGCGCTCGCCGACGCGCGCGGGGTGCTGGTGATTCCGCACGGGTCGTCGGTCTACAGCTATCACTTCGTCGCGACGCGGCACAACAGCCCGTTCGCCGAATTCCTGATGATGGCGCCGCAGGCCGATCGTGTCGTGCCGATGTTCGATCCGCTGCTGCTCGACGAGCCGGTGCCGGTCGGCGGGCGGATGAAGGTGCCCGACACCCCCGGCTTCGGCGTGCGCCTGAATCCGGACGTGCGCATGCAGCGCCCGTATGAACACTGAGCGCGGATACGTACACCCGCATCGCGATGCGGGCCGGCCGGAACGGCGGCGGCCGCGGCCGACGGTGCGGCGGGAGAAGGAGAGGAGGGCACAATGACGCAGTTGCTCGAAGACAGGATCGTCGTCGTGACGGGCGGGTCGCGCGGAATCGGCCGCGCGATCGCGCTGGCGTGTGCGCGGCACGGCGCCGACATCGTCGTCAACTACTGGACGAACCCGCTGCTGCCTGCGCAGGCCGATCACGAGATCGACGCGCTCGTCGACGCGATCCGCGCGACGGGCCGCGACGCGCTCGCCGTGCCGGGCGACATCGCGCGGCCCGACACGGCAAGCGCGCTGGTCGCGGCGGCGGTCGAGCGATTCGGCCGGATCGACGTGCTCGCGAGCAACGCCGGAATCTGCCCGTTCCACGGCTTCCTGGACTTGCCGCCCGACCTGCTGCAACGAACGATGGAAGTGAACCTGCACGGCGCGTTCTACGTGACCCAGGCCGCCGCCCGACAAATGGCCGCGCAAGGGCACGGCGGCGCGATCGTCGCGACCAGCTCGATCAGCGCGCTCGTCGGCGGCGGCATGCAGACGCACTACACGCCGACCAAGGCCGGCGTCCATGCGCTGATGCAGTCGTGCGCGGTCGCGCTCGCGCCGCATCGGATTCGCTGCAATTCGGTGCTGCCCGGCACGATCCGGACCGAGATCAACGACGACGATCTCGCCGCGCCCGGCAAGACCGAGTACTTCGAGCGCCGGATCCCGCTCGGCCGCCTCGGCGAGCCGGACGACGTCGCCGACTGCGTCGTGTTTCTCGCGTCCGACATGGCGCGCTACGTGAACGGCGCCGCGCTGCTCGTCGACGGCGGCCTGTACGTGAACCTGCAGTGAAACGACGAGGCATGGCCATGGAAACGATCGCTTTCAGGATGCGCCTGCACCCTGGCAAGCAGGACGAATACCGGCGCCGGCACGACGCGATCTGGCCGGAGCTGGCCGACGCGCTTCGCGCGGCGGGCATCTCGGACTACTGGATCTTTCTCGACGACGACACCCATCACCTGTTCGCCGTGCTCAAGCGGCCGGCCGATCACCGGATGGCGCAACTCGCCGAAACGGACGTGATGCGGCGCTGGTGGGCGTACATGGCCGACCTGATGGCGACCGGGCCCGACGGACGTCCGGTCGAGAAATCGCTGGAGCCGATGTTTCATCTGGAATGAGAACGGTCCCTTCGACGGATCGTCGCGTCGTATCGACTCACGGAGCCCCCATGCAGGTTGTCGATCCACATGTTCATTTCTGGGACGCCGACGCGCTGAGCTACGGCTGGCTCGATCGCGCCCGGCCGGCGTTCTCGGGCGCGGTCGCGGACTTGCCTCGCCGGTACCGGCCCGCGGACTTGCGCGCGGACGCCGGCGCCGATATCGACGTGCTGAAGGTCGTGCATGTCGAGGCGATCCACGATGCGTGGACGACACCGAGCGAAGTCGACTGGCTGCAGGCGCTTGCCGATGCGCCGGCGAGCGGCGGGATGCCGGACGGCATCGTCGCGGGCGTCGACCTGTTCGCGCCGGACGCACGCATCCGGCTCGCCGCCGCAGCAGCGCATCCCAACGTGCGCGGCATCCGGCAGGTGCTGAACCGGCATCCGGATCCCTGGTACAACTATGTCGACGTCGACTATCTGGCCGAACCGCGCTGGCGGGAAAACTTCGGGATGCTGAGCGAGTTCGGCTTGTCGTTCGACCTGCAGTTGTACCCTTCGCAGGTCGGTGCCGCGCTCGCCGTCATCGACGCGCACCCCGACACGCCGGTGATCGTCAATCACACCGGCATGTTCGTCGACCGGACCAGCGTGCACGGCTGGCGCGAATGGCGCGACGGACTGCGCGGGCTCGCACGGCGGGCGAACGTGACGATGAAGCTGTCCGGGCTCGCGATGTTCGACCATCGCTGGACGGTCGAAAGCTTCCGCCCGTATGTGCTGGAGGCGATCGACGCGTTCGGCGCGGCGCGCTGCATGTTCGCGTCGAATTTCCCGGTCGATCGGCTCCATGCCGGCTATCCGGCGCTCTGGCACGCTTATGCGGCGATCGTCGCGGGCGCCGGCGACGATGAACGCGATGCGCTTTTCGTTCGCAATGCGCTGCGAACTTACCGATTGTGAGCCGGGCGGCGGGTGTCGTCGCCGCAGCGCCCCGACGGCATCAGCCGTACGCGCACACAGCAGCGGTGCTGGATGATGCCGCCTCGGGGCCTGTTCGCGTCAATCGCGCAATGCGGTTGCGACGAGGTTCGCCAACGGTGTCGTGGGTCGACCGATCAGTCGCGCGAGGGCGCCGCCATCGTCGAACAGCGCACCGCGCGAGGCGGCCACGTCGGCATCGGCCAGCAGGCTGGCAAGCTCGGGCGGCAGCCCCGCGCTCGTCAGCGCATCGGCATACGCGTCCGGCGCAAGATCGTTGTAAACGATGGTTTTTCCGGACTGCCGCGAAACCGCTTCGGCGAGTTGCGCGAGCGTGAACGCATCGTCTGCCGCCAGTTCATACGTTTTGCCGGCGTGGCCCTCCGTCGCCAGTACCACGGCGGCGGCCGCCGCATAGTCCTTGCGCGCGGCGGAAGAGAAGCGCCCGTCCTTCGCGGCCCCGATGAACGCGCCGTGCTCGAGCGCCGCGGGCAGCGCCATCAGATGATTCTCGGTATACCAGCCATTGCGAAGGATGACGGCGGGGAGGCCCGACGCTGCGATGGCTTCTTCCGTCTGCCGGTGCTCGATCGCGAGTCGGGCGGGCGATGTGTCGGCGTGCAGCATGCTCGTATAGGCGAGCAACGAGACGCCGGCCTCCCGTGCTGCGTCGATCACCGCGCGATGCAGTGGCAGACGGCCGGTGACTTCCGTCGACGAGATCAGCAGAAGTTTGTCGACACCGACGAACGCGGTGGCGAGCGTTTCAGGCCGCGTGTAGTCGGCCTCGCGCACCACCACGCCGCGCTCGGCAAGGTCGCGCGCCCTGGCGGGATGCCTGACCGCCGCGACGATCCGCTCGGCCGGAACGGTTTCAAGCAATGCGTCGATCACAAGGCGCCCGAGTTGCCCGGATGCTCCCGTTATTGCATACATGTCCATGCTCTCCCAGAGTCGGTAGGTGAGGCTCCAAGTGTAGAGTCGATGGTTTCCGTTGGAAACCATCTATCTATCGGTTACCATCATTTTCAAGTAACCAAATGGAAACCACCCGTGGGGCGACGATGGGTTTGAGAATGCGAAAGAAGGTGGAGCCGCTTCCCGGCTGTCCGATGTCGAAATGCATGGCGCTGATCGGCGGCCTGTGGACGCCCGAGCTGATCTGGTGCCTGAGCAACGGCCCGCGCCGGTTTTCGGAGCTGCGGCGCGACAACCCGACCATCACCGCGAAGGTGCTGACCGGCCGGTTGCGCGATCTCGAGGAGCGGGGTGTGATCCGGCGGAGTGTGCTGCCGACGTCGCCGCCGTCCGTGGAATACGAGCTGACGTCGCTGGGTCAGGAACTGCTGCCGGCGATTACGTCGATCGTGGAGGTCGGGTCGCGGCTGCTGCTGCGTGACCGGCCGCGCTAGCCATCCGCAACCAGGCCGAGAACCAGCGCTTCACCGAGATTGGTCGAGGCGATGACGGGCGCTGGGGAAACGATTTCACGCGACACGTTGCCCGCCGGGCGAAGCGCACAGCCCACGATCATGGCAAGCGGGTCGCGGCTCGACGGTCCGGCCAGCAGCCCGCTCGCCGCAATCAAGCCGCCCGATCATGCCGGCGCAACGCTTTACGCGTCTTTCAGCCAGGGCATTTCCACCGGCGACACGACCAGTTGCCGGAATTCGCGTTTCAGATCGAAGATGAATCCGACCAGGATCATCGAGTCGGCGTAAGGAATCGGAAAGACCTGCGGATTTTCCGGGGTACGCAGCGGGCGCTCCGGCGTGTCCGCGGTCGCCGCGGCGTTTTCGCGAACGCTTTCCAGGTCGTCTGCCATGGCCGGGCCACCGGCTTTCAGCACGCGGCTACGCAGATCGCTGAAGGGTTCGATGCGCGCGGCGTCTTCGTGGTACTCGGGCACTTCATAAACGAACCAGGACATTGTCGTCTCCCATGAGAAGGGGCGCTATTCTAACGCCCCGCGAGGGTCCACCGAAAATCGAGGCCGTTCGCTTCTCCAGCACATCCACGGACCCGGCGAGGTCACCGTATCTCGAGCGGATCGCAGCGATGTCACACTTCGGACAGCACCTGATGCGCCGCGCGAACGACCGCATCGACCGTAATGTCGAACTTGTCGTAGACGTCCTTGATTTTTCCGGACTCGCCGAAGCCGTGCATTCCGACGAACCGGCCTGCCGGTCCGATGTAGCGCTCCCATCCCAGTTCGACCGCTGCCTCGACCGCGACTCTCGCCGGCGAGGTGCCCAGCACGGCCCGTTGGTAATCGCGCGGCTGCTGCTCGAAGAGCAGGCGGCACGGCATCGATACCACGGTCGTCGGCACGCCTTCCTGCTGCAGGATGTCGCGCGCCTGGACGGCGAGGTCGACCTCCGAACCTGTCGCGATCAGCGTGAGTTGGCGCGGTCCGCCATCCGCCTCCCGCAAGATATAGGCGCCCCGCGCCGACTTGTTTTCGTTTCCCGGCTCGTTGCGCAGCAGCGGCACCGGCTGGCGCGACAATGCGAGGAGTGCGGCCCTGCGGGGCTGTTCGAGAATCAGCTCCCAGCACTCTGCCGTTTCGACCGGATCGGCCGGCCGATAGACGGCGAGTTGGGGAATGGCCCGAAGGGCGGCCAGGTGTTCGACGGGTTGATGGGTCGGGCCGTCTTCGCCGAGACCGATGGAATCGTGCGTCATCACGAAGATGGATCGCACCCGCATCATCGCGCTCAGCCGGATCGCCGGTCGGCAGTAGTCCGAAAAACAAAGGAAGGTGCCACCGTACGGAATGAGGCCTCCATGAAGGGCGATGCCGTTCATGGCCGCGGCCATGCCGTGTTCGCGAACGCCGTAGTGGAGGTATGAACCTTTGAACCGGCCGGGCTCGATCGCGATCTGGTTCTTCGTCCTCGTATTGTTGGACTGCGTCAGATCCGCCGAGCCGCCCAGCAATTCCGGAATCGCGTCGACGAGATGATCGAGCACCGCACCGCTGGCCTTGCGGGTGGCCATTGCACTGCCACTGGCAATGAACGCCTGCCGTGCCGCCGCGATTGCTGCCCTCCAGTTATCCGGAAGCTTTCCGGCATTGCGCCGGTCGAATTCGGTGCGCAGCGCCTGCGGCGCCCGGCGGACACGCTCGTCCCACGCGAGTCTCGTCTTGCGGCCGCGCGCGCCGATCTCCCGCCATGCTTTCAGCAAGTCATCCGGGATTTCGAACGGCGGCGAATGCCAATCGAGGGCCTGGCGTGCGCCCGCGATTTCATCCTCGCCCGGGGCATCGCTATGGGCTTTCTCGGTTCCGGCCTTCGTCGGAAAGCCGAACCCGATGATCGTCCTGCAAGCGATCAAGGTTGGCCGGTCATGCGTTGCCCGGGCCGTCTCGATAGCGTTCCGGATCGCGTCCGTGTCGTGCCCGTCGATTTCCAGGACGTGCCATCCGGCCGAGTGAAAGCGCTCGATCTCGTTGTCCGAGACCGCGAGCCGGGTGGCGCCGTCGATCGAAATCGAATTGTTGTCCCAGAACGCGATCAGTCTGCCCAGCCGGAGGTGACCGGCCAGCGAAATGGCCTCGTGGCTGATGCCTTCCATCAGGCAACCGTCACCGAGAAACACGTATGTGTAGTGATCGACGAGATCGTCGCCGAAGTGAGCATTCATGACGCGCTCGGCCAACGCCATACCGACGGATTCCGCGATGCCTTGTCCGAGGGGGCCGGTAGTCAGTTCGATGCCGTCGGCGTGCGAGTATTCCGGATGCCCCGGCGTCTTGCTGCCGACTTGCCGGAACCGCTTGAGCTCGTCGAGGGTCATGTCGGCATAGCCGGTGAGATAGAGAAGACTGTAGAGGAGCATCGACGCGTGTCCGTTGGAAAGGATCAACCGGTCGCGATCGATCCAGTGGGGCGCCGATGCGTCGAATTGCATGAAGTCCTTGAACAGGACCGTCGCGACGTCAGCCAGCCCCATGGGCGCACCGGGATGACCGCTGTTGGCTTTCTGTACTGCATCCATCGTGAGGAAGCGGATACAGTTCGCCAGCGCGCGAAGATGGGGGTCTCGTGGGGACGGTACCGCCTTTGCAGCCGTCCGGGAATGTGCGGTGGAATCGCTCATCGGTTCTCCTTTCTCCTGTTTGGGTCGGGAAAGATGAGGCTCCGGTGCAATATGCATACCTTCTCGACGGTGGCGAGCCGACGGACGAGTCGAGGTCGGTCCGGTGAACTTGTTGTGGTGTGATCCGGGGATTCGACCCTTTGTCATACCCGGATTCAGATGTCGTAGCGCCAGCTAAATACAGATGTCGCATGTTTCATCGGCCTTTCCGTCCTTTAACGTTGAAGCGCCGAGCCTGAAGCAGCAGGGCGCTGACGCTCACCCGCGGGCCTTGGCAGACCGCCGCTCAGTTTCTGCTTTTGACGCAACTTCCAGAATCGCCGTTTCCATGTCAGCCACCGTGAACCGGCGAGGCTTCTTCGTGCCGGGTTGCGCTTCATTTGCCCGCACCGGCAGCCCGCGATGCGTTCGCGACGGCGCGGTGCCGATCCGCCGGCTGTCCCGCTGCGCCTGAAACGCTTGTGCCAGCTGCAACGCATGGCTCAAGCGCTTGTGATCCACGATCGCGCCTTGATCCACCTCGGCCAGCCGATCATAGGATCGGGCCGACAGAACCTGACCCGCCGCCCTAAGCTCAATGCGTCCGTCCGGGTACTCCCACACCTCGATGTCACGATGTATCCACGCCCGATTCTCCGGCGTATCGTCCAGCAGATACAGCACCCGGTCGTATTGCACCGTCAGCGCCTTCGTGACCCGCCGTGTTTCGCGCCACGTCAGCAAGACATCCAGATCCTCGTCGGACCGCACCGGCCTATGTGCATCGAAGCCGCTGCGCGGCGGCTTCGCGAAGCGCGCGTTATACATGGCGATGAAGGAGGGCGCATAAGCGTTGGCGTCAGCTACCGTGTTGATGCCGCGCAGTCGCATCTCCTTGACCAGCCGATCCTGCAGCGTCAGGTGGGCCCGCTCGACGCGCCCCTTGGCCGAGCTGCTGTTCGCACAGAACGTGTCGATGTTCAGTTCGTACATCGCCCGGCCGAAGTGCGTCACGCTCTGGCCGGTCTTGCTGGCGCTCGTATTGCGGAACACGCTGTACTTGTCGCTGTAGAACGCCACCGGCTTGCCGTAGCGCTCCAGATACATTCGCGTGGCCTCGAAGTAGCTGAAGGTCGATTCGGTCTGCGTGAAGTGCAGCATCATCAGCCGGCTCGTCGCGTCGTCCACGTACACCAGCAGCGTGCAGGCCGGCGCTCGTTCCTCGAACCACCGATGATCGCAACCATCGATCTGGATCAGTTCACCCAGACACGCCCGGCGCGCTCGCGGCTGGTAGACCTTCGGCGGACGCTGCCGGCGCGGAATCCACAAACCTGCGTCTGTCATCAGCTTCCTGAGCGTCTCCTTGGCCAGCCGAATGCCGTGACACTCCCAGAGTTTCTCGCAGGCCAGCGTCGGCCCAAAATCGGCGTAGCGCTCTCGAATAATGGTCAAGGCGCGTAACGCGAGTCCGTCGTCGAGCTTGCGGTTGCCTGGCCGGCCACGACGGCCCGAAGCAACGCCGCCGGGCCCGCGCTCGCGATACCGGATAACCAGCCGTTCCACCTGGCGCACACTCAGGCCCAGTCGTTCAGCTGCACGTCCAGGCTTCAAACCCATATCCACCACAGCCTGGATCACCTTGAGTCGATCAAGCTCTTGCATCGTCAGTGTCACCAATCCGGCTGGCTGCATGGTCGGCTCCCGCGCTTGCTCAACGAGCCGTCCAGCATGCCAGCAGTCAAAAACACGACATCTGTAAATAGCCAGAACACGACATTAGGATATGGCTGCCACACCCTTTCTGAGCGATAAACAGCATTATGTAAAGTTATATAACCCCGAATCTGCACAACTCCACGCACCGTTCCCTCGCTTGCCCGAACTCGGCATAATAGCGCCCGCCGCGCAGCCGTATCCGCCTTCGCTGCGCCGGTGAATCGAATCCGAAGCCCTGGAGCAAGCATGCGAGACATCATCGACGGTTTTCTACGTTTTCAGCGCGACGTCTACCCGCAACGGGTCGAACTGTTCAAGCAACTCGCCACGTCGCAGAACCCCAAGGCACTGTTCGTCACGTGCTCCGACAGCCGCGTCGTACCGGAACTGCTCACGCAGCGCGAACCGGGCGAACTGTTCGTGATCCGCAACGCAGGCAATATCGTGCCGTCGTACGGACCTGAACCCGGCGGCGTGTCGGCCACGGTCGAGTACGCGGTTGCCGTCCTCGGTGTTCGCGACATCGTGATCTGCGGCCATTCGGATTGCGGCGCGATGGGCGCGATTTCCCGTTGCACCTGCCTCGATCATTTGCCCGCCGTCGCGAACTGGTTGCGTCATGCCGACGCCGCGAAAGTCATCAACGCCGCGCATGACTACGATACGCCGCGCGCGAAGCTCGATGGCCTCGTGCGTGAAAACGTGATCGCCCAGCTGGCCAACCTGCGCACCCATCCTTCCGTCGCACTCGCGCTCGAGCAAGGACGCATGAACCTGCACGGCTGGGTGTACGACATCGAGACGGGCGGCATCGACGCGCTGGATGGCGCCACCCGACGCTTCGTCCCGCTGGCCGAATCGCCCACGGTCGTCGCCGTGGACGCGCGCCATCGCGGCCAGGTCTGATTCCGTCCCGCGTACGCGCGCCGCGTCTCGCGCATGCCGGTGGCCGGCGCCACCGGCTCAATTTCAGGCGATCGCGTCTTTCAGATTGCACCCATCGAAGCCGCGGTCGAATTGCCCTGACAAGCCGCTGCCGGACGAATCATTTAATGCCATTGCATAAAAAATAGAAAATACCGGCGACATTGCGAATCCGAATGCAGTCAATCTAATTGGCAACAATCAAGATCAATATTCAATAGAAATACCACTCTGATTTCGATCCGGCTTCACATCGTCTCCTTCACGCATCTGCTCGACTCACGCCCTACTCCTCTCGGCCCGTACGTCCTCGAGCGCCCTCTCCCGACGCAACATCGTCGACACCGTCATCGCAACTGACGCGATCGTTTCATGTTCCTCACCAAATCCCGACTTGATTAACGACGAACACTTAAAAAATTAATCAACAAGAAAATATCTTGTAATTGTAAAAACGACCCTCTAGCATC
The DNA here is from genome assembly GCF_902833145.1 of Burkholderia sp. BCC0506. GTDB lineage: Bacteria > Pseudomonadota > Gammaproteobacteria > Burkholderiales > Burkholderiaceae > Burkholderia. The sequence continues at coordinate 565,925 of NZ_CADFEN010000001.1, forward strand.
CCTCTGCTGTTCGCAACACGTCTTATATAAAAGTCATTACTTGATGCATTCCTCGAACAAACCCATTCATAACCTGGGGAATTACATGAAGAAACTGTCTCGACTGCTGCCCATCGCCGCGATTACCGTCGCGAGTCTCAGCGCCTTTGCCCAGGCCGGCGACCAGCCGGCCGCGGTCGACAACGCGCTGCAACTGATCCAGCAGAATCCGTCCGTCTTCAGTCTCGCCAACGGCGGCACGGCACGCACGTTGAAGTTCGCCGGGCCACAAGCAGGCGCACCGACCGACGGCGATCAGTTCCAGGTACGCGACGTGATCGTCGATCCCGACGGCATCGAGCACGTGCGCTTCGACCGCTTTTATGCGGGCCTGCCCGTGATCGGCGGCGACGTGGTCGTCCATTCGAGCAAGGGGCAACTGAAGCAGGCCAGCGTGACGCAGCTCGCGCCGATCAATCTCGCCGGCACGATCGGCAAGGTCGGCAACCGCGCCGTGATCCGCAACGCACCGGACATAGGCGCGACGCGCGCCAGGCACATCGCGGCCGCGCGCTTCAACTCGGACGTGCGGCGCGTCGATGACGCGGAGCTGGTCGTGTTCGCACGCGACGTCACGCCGACGCTGGCCTACGCGGTGCGCGTCCACGGCAAGGCGACCGACACGCACGGCGCGGCCGTGCTGTACTACGTCGACGCACGCACCGGTACCGTGCTCGACGCGCAGGACCTGATCAAGACCGCCGCGGCGACCGGCACCGGCCGCTCGCTGTACTACGGCAACCTGACGCTCACGACGGACCAGACCGGCACGAACGCGTACCGGATGCTCGATCCGAGCCGCGGCGGCGGTTCGGTCTACGACGGCCGCGGCCTGAGTTCGGACGAAGTCGAGCAGGCGAGCGACCTGCCGATCTTCACGAGCAGCACGAACGTATGGGGCAACAATTCGACGACCGACCGGCAGACCGTCGCGGCGGACATCGACTACGGGCTCGCGTTGACCTGGGATTACTACAAGACCACGCACAACCGCAACGGCATCTTCAACGACGGCCGCGGCGTGAAGAGCTACGCTCACGTGGTGTTCGACACCGGTAGCGGCACGACGGGCGCGAACGCCGCATGGCTGTCGTCGCGTGTGATGGCATATGGCGACGGCGAGCCGGGCACCCGCCTGCCGAAACCCGTGGTGTCGGTCGACGTCGCCGGACACGAAATGAGCCACGGCGTGACCGAGGCCACCGCCAACCTGAACTATTCGGGCGACGCGGGCGGCCTGAACGAATCGACATCCGACATTTTCGGCACGCTCGTGAAGTTCTACGCGAACAACCCGAACGATCCCGGCAACTACGTGATCGGTGCGCGCATGGTGAGCGGCGGCCTGCGCAAGATGTACAAGCAGGATCTCGACGGCCGGTCGTTCAGCTGCTACCCGTCCGGCGGCTTCTCGTGGTCGAATCCGCGTCACGATCCGCACTTCACGTCGGGCGTCGGCAATCGCTTCTTCTACCTGCTGTCGGAAGGCCCGGCGGTGCCGTCGACCGACACCGGCCTGTCGAGGACGCAACTGGTCTGCAACGGCGACACGACCTTCAGCGGGCTGGGTCGCGACAAGGCCGGCAAGATCTGGTACCGGACGCTCACCGTGTACCTGAACGCCGGCTCGAGCTACCCGAACGCGCGGCGCGCATCGATCCAGGCGGCGAACGACCTGTACGGCGCGAACTCGGCCGAAAGCGCGACGGTCGCGCGTGCATGGAGCGCGGTCGGGGTGAATTGACGGCGTTCGCATGAACACGTCGAACACCGGCCATTGCGCGGCGTGACTTCGCTTCGGACGCAAGCGATTCGGTTGTGGTCACGCGGCGCCCGGGTGAACGACGGGAACGCGCCGGCCGCCTGCGCATGCGGGCGGCCGGTCGCTGGATGGTGCGTTCTTGCGGTCCAACGGATGAAGAGTCCCTCGATAGGTACGCACGTCATGTACTGCTACGTGTGCCGAGCCGGCTCGGCCTCCGAAGCCGGCTTCCCGAGCGAGCCGACAACGCGTGATATTCTGCGTCCCAGGCAAGATGACGCGGAAGCCTCCCCGCCATCGCGGCCCTTCCCGACGCGCTTCCTCACCCGAGAGAACGAGAACAATGGACCACGCGCAATATTTCAGCCAAAGCTGGATCCAGGCCGCGAATCTGCGCCTGCATTACCTGTCGCAGTTGCTGCGCGAGCAGACGGGCTCGATCGTCCAGTACGGCATCCTGCGCGGGTTTCCGATCGGCTTCAGTCACTGGGCCGAAGTCGCGGTCGGCGGCTATCTGCTGGGCACCTACGAGATCGCCGTGTGCGCGATCCTCGAAGCGCTCGGATCGCCCGACAAGGTGCTGGTCGACCTCGGGGCCGCCGACGGAATTTTCGGCATCGGCCTGGTCAGGAACAACGTCTTTGCCCGCAGCCTGTGTTTCGAGATGGACGAGCAGCGCCGCCACGCGATCCAGCACCGCGCCGCGGAAATGGGGCTGGCGGAGCGCGTCGCGGTCTACGGCAAGGCCGATCGCGACTTGCCCGCGATTCTGTCGGAGCACGGCGGGGAACCGGCCAAACGGGTCATCCTGTGCGATATCGAGGGTGCGGAGTTCGACCTGTTCGACGATGCGCTGCTGGAGCAGCTCTCCGGCAGCCACGTCATCATCGAAATCCACGATTTTCTGCTTTCCGACCCGGAACAAGCCGCGCGCGCATTCGACGAATTGAGTCAGCGCGCGGGCAAGTACTTCAACGTGTACGAGATCCGCGACGGGCTGCGCGACATTCGCCACATCCCGTTGCTGCGACACTGGTCGGACTGGGACGCCTGGCTGATGTGCGTCGAGGCGCGCTACCGGATGATGCGGTGGCTCTGGCTCGAGCCGAAAAGCCAGCCGCGACGCTCCGATCAGGACATCGATCGCCTGATCCTCGACTATCAGCGGCGGATCTTCGCCGTTTGACGGACGGGAACCGGCGCGTATCGAGTCGTTGCAGGCCGACCACGGCGTCACGCGTGACTGACGACGATATCCCGCGCGGTACGGCACGCCGGCCCCGGCACGGCCTGTCCTTTCCGCTTCATCGCATCACCCCGCCACAACCACCGAATTGAACGACGTGTCCCACAACGGCGCGACATGGGCCGGGCCATCCAGCACGCCGATTCGGGTAAATACGTCCGCGACCTGCTGGTGCTGCGCGACCACGTCGGGCGTCACCGGCAGCAGCGCGTAGTCTTCGCTGCGCTGGTCGAACATCGTGACGAGATCGGCGACCGGCACGCGGGTCTCGCGATTCTGCGCGAGCGCATAGTCGCGGAAATGCCCGTTCGCCCACGCATACGCATGGCGAAACCGCAGCAGCAGATCGCCCGTCGCCGCGCGGCGGCGCGCATCGTCTAGCGTGCGCGGATTCGCGTACACCGGAAAATTGCCCGACAGATAGCCCTTCCCCGTCTTCAGCACGCGGGCGCCGTAGCGATTGCGCGCGAGCTGGCCGTTGTAGCCGTAGATCGCCCACGCGTCGATGTCGCCGCGATCGTACGCGGACAGCCCGTCGGTCGGCGACAGGTTGATCGGCTGGATGTCGTCGAAGCTCAGGCCGGCTTCCGTCAGCTGCCGATACAGGAAATAGTGCGACGTCGTCGCGCGCACGTAGCCGACGCGCTTGCCCTTCAGGTCGGCGATGGTGCGAATCGGCGTGTCCTTGCGCGCGAGCGTGACCTGGTTGTTCAGGTCCTCGCGCACGCGCGAGATGAATCTGACGCTCGCCTTCTGGCGTGCGGCGAACACGGCCGGAATTTCGCTGCCCGAACCGATATCGAGCGCATCCGCGTTGAGCGCCTCGATATGCAGCACGCCGTTGTTCAGCTCGCGCCAGTCGATCCGGTACGGCGTGTCGCCGAGCCCGGCCGCCTGCAGCAGCGCGCGCCAGCCGCCCTTGTAGGTCGCGACGCGCAACGTCGTGCCGGCCAGATCGGCGTCGGCGGCCGGCGCGGCGAACGCAGCCAAGGGGTGCGCCGCGAAGGCGGCGCCGGCAAGCAGCAGGCGGCGACGTGCCGCCGATATTGACGACATCGGATGCTCCTGTCGAACGAATGGAATCGGATGGAAGGCAAAACCGCCGCGTCAATGCAGCGCCGGAAAGCCGTGGCGCTCGGCCAGCAGTTCGAGGATGCGTCGCGCGTCGGTGACGAAGCGCACGTCACCGAGCGTCTGCGCGTCGTCCGGCGCGGGCCGGTCGCGGCCCAGCACGAGCACCGGCAGGCCCTGGTGGGCATCGTCGAGCGCGTCGATCACCGCGGGCCGCGGCCGCTCGAAGCCGACGCGCTTCACGTCGAGACGCGCGGCGAGATCGGGCGCGCTCGCCAGCAGCCCTTCGATCGGCAGTCCATGCGGGCAGACGAAGCGCCGGCCCGGATGCTTGGGATCGGCAAAGCCCGGTTCCAGCAGAAACAGTACATCGCGACTCATGTCGAACGGCTCCTTTCTCGTTGATCGCCCCGATCGGAAAACGTACGCACCTGTGCGCCCCGCTGTTCCAGAGACCGGCCGGATGCCAGACTCTACCGTCGCTCGTCTCGCGTCCCTACCAACGTTTTGCGGAATCGATATGCGAGCGCGCATAGCGCATCGTCCGGTCGCCGGCTAGCAGGGCGTTGCGTAAACGCATCGTGGTGCGAACGACACGTATGCGGACATCGAACGATTTCATCGATCGATATGACCGCGCAGGTGCGTTTCCGGCGGGCGACGTCCGCGGTCCGCGCGATGTGTTCGCCGCAGCAGGCGTGCCGGACGCGATCGCGGCGCCCATGCCGGGCCGGCGGCAACGGACATTACAAATCGGCCGCGCAGCGATTTACAAACCACGGATCGGCCGTTCATCGCCGCGTCCGTCGTCAATAGCATCGTGATCCTCGCAAACGTACGGATAACAACAGAGGATGGTCATGATCAAAAAAACGGTGGTACTGGGTTTGGTTTCGATCGGTTCGGTCGGCGCGCACGCGCAAAGTTCGGTGACGTTGTACGGCGTGGTCGACGCCGGTATCGCGTATACGAACAACCAGGGCGGCGCGAGCAACATCCAGCAGACGAGCGGCAAGCTGAGCGGCAGCCGCTGGGGCCTGAAAGGCGCGGAGGACCTCGGCGGCGGCCTGCAGGCGGTCTTCACGCTGGAAGGCGGATTCCGCCCGAGCGACGGCGGGCTCGGCCAGGGCGGCCGCCTGTTCGGCCGGTCCGCCTACGTGGGCCTCGGCAAGAAGGGCCTCGGCACGCTGACGTTCGGCCGTCAATACGAGCCGATCACCGACCTCGTCGCGCAGTATTCGGGTTCCGGTTTCTGGTCGCCGGCCACGCACGTGGGCGACAACGACAACCTGAACCAGAGCTTCCGGTTGAACAACGCGGTGAAGTTCCGCAGCGACACGATTGCCGGCTTCACGGCCGACCTGCTCTATGCATTCAGCAACCAGGCCAATGGCGGTGCGGGTACCGGATTCTCGAACAACAACGCGTGGGGCGCATCGGCGAACTACGTGAACGGCCCGCTGTCGTTCGGCGGCGGCTACGTGCGGCTCAATCACCCGAATGCGACGTCGAACACGAGCGGCGCGGTGGGCGGCGCGACCTCGACCACCGGCAACGACTACAGCGGCGCGTTCTTCTACGGGCTGAACGGCGGCGTACGGAAGCAGCAGATCGGCGCGGTGGGCGCGAACTATTCGCTCGGCCCCGCGACGCTCGGCTTCGCATGGAGCCACACGCAGCTCGACTATCTCGACGGCTCGTCGCGCAAGTTCAACAACTACGATGTGAACGCGCGCTACCAGATCACGCCGGCGGCCACGCTGATCGGGGTCTACACGTTTACCGACGGGCGCGCGAGCGGGCTGCCGGGCACGAGCGGCCAGACGCTGAAGCCGCGCTGGCATCAGTTCACGCTCGGGTTCGACTATGCGCTGTCGAAGCGCACCGATATCTACGTGTCGGGCATCTACCAGCTCGCGGCCGGCGATGCGAGCACCTCGACCGCCGGCGGCTATCGCAAGATCGCGGCGATCTCGAACATCGGCAGCGCGTCGTCGACGAACCGCCAGCTCGCGTTCGTCAGCGGGCTGCGCGTGAAGTTCTGAAGGCACGCGCATCGGGCACGGCGAGATCGGCGCGATAAGCAAAGCGGGAATCGTTGTTTGCCGCGCCGCGCCCGGTTGCCGACAATGATCGTTTCCCCGCACGCACCCCGCGTTCGACCATGACCGATTCCCGTTTTCCTCGCCGCGCTTCGCGCCCCGGCCGGCGCGCGGCGCTGCGCCAGCTCGCCGGCGGCTGGGCGGCCGCGATGCTGCCTGCCGGCGGTGCGCTCGCGAGCCCGCCGCTCGACGTGCCGCCGTGGACACGCACGCCCGGTGCGCCGCTGCTGTCGCCACCGTACGGCATGCCGGGGCAGCACGAGCGCGACGTGATCCGCCGCAGCGCCCGCACGCCTGCGCTGCCCGGCTCCGGCTCGTCGATGACGCCGCTTGCCGACCTGTTCGGCGACATCACGCCGAACGGGCTCGTCTACGAGCGTCATCACGCGGGCGTGCCGGACATCGATGCGCAACGCCATCGGGTCGTCGTGCACGGTCTCGTGCGCGAGCCGCGCATCTTCACGCTCGACGACCTGCTGCGCTTCCCGTCCGAATCGCGCATCCATTTCCTCGAGTGCTCGGGCAACACCGGCAGCGAATGGAACGGCCCGAGCGGGCTGCCGGTTCAGTTCACGCACGGGTTGCTGTCGTGCTGCGAATGGACCGGTGTCCGACTGTCGACGCTGCTCGACGAAACCGGCATCGACGCGGATGCATGCTGGCTGCTCGCCGAAGGCGCCGACGGCGCTGCGATGACGCGCAGCCTGCCGCTCGATCGGATCCTCGAGCGCGCGCTGGTCGTCTATGCACAGAACGGCGAACGGCTGCGCCCGGAGAACGGCTACCCGGTGCGGCTGATCGTGCCGGGGTTCGAAGGCAACACGAACATCAAGTGGCTGCGACGGCTGAAGCTGGTGCGTGCGCCGGAAATGACGCGCGAGGAAACGTCGAAATACACGAATCTGCTGCCCGACGGCTGCGCGCGCCAGTTCGTGTTCGAAATGGACGCGAAATCGGTGATCACGCGGCCGTCGGCCGGCCATCGGCTCGCCGCGCACGGCTATTACCCGATCGGCGGCTACGCGTGGTCGGGCCGCGGCCGGATTCGCACCGTCGACGTGTCGACCGACGGCGGCCGCACGTGGCGACCCGCCCGGCTCGCCGGCGACGTCCGCGACCGCGCGTTGACGCGCTTCGAAGCCGACTGGGTGTGGCGCGGCGAGCCGGCCGACCTGCAAAGCCGCGCGACCGACGAGACCGGCTACGTGCAGCCGACCCGCGACGCGCTCGTCGCCGCGCGCGGCCTGAACACGCAGTACCACTACAACGGCATCCAGAACTGGCGCGTCGGCACGGATGGCGAGGTGCGCAATGCGTAAGCCGCTCGCGTGCCTGCTGGCTGCCTGCGCGATGACGTCGGGCGCGTTCGGCGCCGGCTTCGGCCTCGGGCAGCCGGTCGAGCGCGCTGCGCTCGCCGCGTGGGACATCGACGTCGCGCCGGACGGCAGCGGCCTGCCGCCCGGTGCGGGTACGGTCGCACGCGGCGGCCACGTGTTCGCCGACAAGTGCGCGATGTGCCACGGCGCCGGCGGCGAAGGCGGTGTCGGCGATCCGCTCGTCGGCGGCATCGGCTCGCTCGCGAGCGCGAAGCCCAAGAAGACGGTCGGCAGCTACTGGCCCTACGCGACGACGCTGTTCGACTACATTCGCCGGGCGATGCCGTACAACGCGCCGCAATCGTTGAGCGCGGACGACGTCTATGCGGTCACCGCGTACGTCCTCCACCTGAACGGCATCGTGCCCGGCGATGCCCGGCTCGACGCGCGCACGCTGCCGCGCGTGAAGATGCCGAACCGCGACGGCTTCGTGCCCGACCCGAGGCCTGGCAAGTTATGACGCGCCCCGCCGCATCGGGCAGCGCACCGGCGGAAGTCGCGTCGCCCTCTTCAGCAAGGACTCCGCGATGAGCGATCCCTCCCTCGCCGCCCCGACGCCGTTCGTCGACGTTCGTTCGCCGGCGGAATTTCCCGACAGCCCCGTCTCGCGCACCCTCGCGCAGCCGCTGATGCTCGGGCTGTTCCTGCCGATCCAGGCCGGCGGATGGAGCGCGTCGACGCTGCCGCGCTCGACCGACTGGACGTTCGACTACAACGCCGATCTCGTGGCCCGCGCCGAAGCGCTCGGCTTCGATCTCGTTTTCGCGCTGTCGCAGTGGCTGCCGAAAGGCGGCTACGGCGGCGTATTCGACGGCCAGGCGCTCGACTCGTTCATGACGCTCGCCGCGCTGACCGCGCGCACCGAGCGGATCATCCTCGTCGCGACGAGCCACGTGCTCTACGGGCCGTGGCATCCGCTGCATTTCGCGAAGTTCACCGCGACGCTCGACCACATCTCGCGCGGGCGCTGGGGCATCAACGTGGTGACCGGCCACCGCGCGATCGAGCACGAGATGTTCGGCTGGAACCGGATCGAACACGACCGGCGCTACGAGATGGCCGCGGAATTCCTCGACGCGGTCCAGCAGTTGTGGGCGCAACCGGACAATTTCAGCTACACGCCCAAACTATCGAGCTGGCGGCTGGGCGGCGCATTCGTCACGCCGAAGCCGCGTTACGGCCGCCCGCTGCTGATCAACGCGACGGGCTCCGACGCCGGCATCGCGTTCGCCGCGCGCTATTCGGACATCGTGTTCGTCACGAGCCCGGCCGGCCCCGACGCCGAACGCGCGATCGACGTGCTGCCCGCCCATACCGCCCGCGTAAAGGCAGCCGCCGCCGCGCACGGCCGCACGATCCGCACGCTGCTCAATCCGCTCGTGATCTGCCGCGAGACGGCGGCCGAAGCGCGCGCGTACCGCGACGCGATCGTCGCGCATGCGGACGAAGGCAGCTTCCACCGCTTCGACAGCGACGCACACGCGTGGCGCGGCGGGTTCGAGCAACGTGCGCAGGCCGCCGCGCGCGCGATCGGCGGCAACATCTCGATCACCGGCTCGCCGGAGGAAGTCGCCGACACCATCGTGCGGCTGCACCGCGCGGGCATCGACGGTATCCAGTTGAGTTTCTACGACTTCAAGCCCGATCTCGACTTCTTCGGCGAGCGCGTGCTGCCGCTGCTGCGTGAAGCCGGCTTGCGGCGTTGACGCCCGGGCCGAGACCCGGCGCGACGGCGCCGCAGCCGTCGGCGCCCCGTCGTCAGAACACGCGCCCTTCGGTCAGATGCGTCGTCACGCCGTTCAATTCGTAATCGCCGATCACGCGCGCCTTGTGCAGCAGCGGGTTGTGGCTGAAGATCGTGCGCAGGTTGCGCCAGTGGCGATCGAAGTTGTGTTCGCGCGCCGTCGCCGACGCGCCGCCCACTTCGAACAGCCGCTCGGCCGCGTGCAGCGCGAGCTTGCTGACGACCAGTTGCGTGCGCGCGGTCGCGAGTGCGCTGTCGAGCACGAGCGCATCCGCGTCGGCAGCGCCCGATTCGATCGCGTCGGCGGAGCGGTCGAGCGCGCGTGCGTTTTCTCGTACGAGCGCATCGATTGCATGGCTATGCGCGGACAGCTCGCCGACGATCTGCTGGACGAAATGATCGTCGCGCGCGGTCGGCGCCGGGCTGTGCAGCGCGGGGCGTCCATGTTCGCGCACGTAGCGGCGCGCGTCGGCCACCACGTTGCGCACGATGCCCGCGCCCGTCGCGACGAGATGAAGCTGCCGTAGCGCGCCGCAATGGCGGCCGACGAGCGTCGATCCGTCGCGCGGGGCCACTTCGTCCGCGAACACCTGCACGTCGTCCAGCAACAGGCTGCCGCTCGCGGTCATGCGCTGGCCCATGCCGTCCCAGTCGTCGAGCACCTGCAGGCCGTCGCGCGCGACCGGAATGATCACGGCGAGCGCATCGCCCTGCTCGTTCTCCACGTTGATGCGCGCGAAGTCGGCGAACGCGGTGCCCGTCGAATAGTATTTGCGGCCCGTCACGCGATGGTGCGCGCCGTCGCGGCGCAGCACGGTCGTGTTCTCGCCCGGGCGCGACGTGCCGCGTTCGGTCGACGCGCCGCCAAAGATCGCGCCGGCCAGCACGCGCTCGAGCTGCACGTCGTTGAACGCCGAGCGCGGCGACAGCCGCAGCGTCTCGGTCTGGTCGTAGTGGATGCGCAGTGCATGCGCGAGATTCGAATCGGCGGCCGCCAGCGTCGCGATCGTCTCGAACAGGTCGACCAGCGTGCCGCCCAGGCCGCCGCGCGCGACCGGAATCCGCAGCGCGCCCAGCGCCGAGCGCCGGAAGATCGCGAAGCCCTCGAACGGCAGTTCGCGACGCGCCTCGCGTGGTGCGGCGTCCTGCCCGATCGCCGTCGCGAGATCGGGCAGCGCGGCGAGCGCGTCGCGCAATGCGTCGCGCGGATCGACGGCATCACGGGCAGTCATTCGGCAGGTCCTTGTTCGGGGAGATCGGGAGCGCGACGCCAGTGCGTTACACGTCGTCCGTTACACGTCGTCCGTTACACGTCGTCCGTTACACGTCGTCCACGAAGTATAGGGACGCATGTGGCGCACGTAAAAAACCGATTTCAGCTTACGTTATGCGGACACGGGGATTGATCGCAGACGGGCGACGTCAGTGCTGAATGCCCCAGCGCCGCACGGTCGCGCGTTCGAGCGTATCGAACACGAGGTTCTCGACCAGCAGCCCGATCACGATGACGGCCGCAAGGCCCGCGAACACGCGATCCGTATACAGCTCGTTGCGGTTCTGGAAGATGTACCAGCCGAGCCCGCCCTGCCCCGCGCTCGCGCCGAACACGAGCTCGGCCGCGATCAGCGTGCGCCACGCGAATGCCCAGCCCACGCGCAGCCCCGACAGGATCGACGGCAGCGCGGCCGGCACGAGGATCAGCGCGATCTGGCGCAGGCCCGTGAGCCCGTAGTTGCGCCCGGCCATTTTGAGCGTGGCCGGCACGCCGGCGAAGCCGGTGTACATGCTGAGCGCGAGCGGCCACAGCACCGCATGCACGAGCACGAACAGCAGGCTGCCGGTGCCGAGCCCGAACCACAGCAGCGCGATCGGCAGCAACGCGATCGACGGCAGCGGATTGAACATCGACGTGAGCATCGTCAGCAGATCGCGGCCGATGCGCGTCGAGACCGCGAGCGACGTCAGCGCGAACGCCAGCAGCACGCCCAGCGCATAGCCGCGCAGCAGCACCGACATCGAGATGCCGGTCTTGACCAGCAGTTCGCCCGACTCGATGCCCTGCACGAACGCGGCCAGCGTCGCGCCGAAGGTCGGCACGAGCAGATCGTTCGCGACGATGCGCGCGACGATCTCCCAGGCGGCGATCAGCACGAGCGCGATGACGCCGCGGCGAAACCACGCGGCACCGGCGATGCGCCGCAGCAGCGGCGCGGGCGCCGCGCGCTCGGCGTCGGGCAGCGTGTCGAGCGTGCGCGTGTATTCGGCGCGCACCGGCGGCAGCGGCGGCAGGAGCGGATCGATCGTACTCATGATGCGGCACCCTCCGTCGTCGGCACATGCGGCGCGTCGGTGTCGAACAGCAGGCGGTGGATCCGTGCGACGTTGTCGCGGAAGTCGCCGGTGTCGACGCTCTCGAGCGAATGCTCGTGACTGTTGAGTTCCGCGCGCACGCGGCCCGGATGCGGCGACAGCAGCAGAATCCGGTTGCCGACCACGAGCGCCTCCTCGATCGAGTGCGTGACGAACAACAGCGTGAAGCGGAATTCGTCCCACAGCCGCAGCAGCTCCTCCTGCATCTTGCGGCGCGTGAGCGCGTCGAGCGCGGCGAACGGTTCGTCCATCAGCAGCACGCGCGGCTGCATCGCCAGCGCCCGCGCAATCGCGACGCGCTGCTTCATGCCGCCCGACAGCGTATGCGGATACGCATCGGCAAACGCACCCAGGCCAACCTTGTCGAGATAATGCAGCGCCCGCTCGCGTGCTTCGGCGCGCGACAGCTTCGCGGCGGCGCGCAACGGAAACGCGACGTTCTCGACCACCGTCTTCCACGGCGGCAACTGGTCGAATTCCTGGAACACGACGACGCGGTCGGGCCCCGGCCCGCGCACAGGCCGCCCGTCGAGCGCGATCGAACCGGAAACGGGCTCGATGAACCCGGCGATCGCCTTCAGCAGCGTCGATTTCCCGCACCCCGACGGGCCGAGCAGCACGAAGCGGTCGCTGCCGTACACGTCGAAGCTCACCTGATGCGTCGCGCGCACGATCCGCGCGCCGCTGCGGTATTCGAGGCTGACCTGGTCGATGGCCAGCAGGCGTTCGCTGTGGGTGCCCGCCTGCGCGGCGTGCGCCGCCGGCTGAGCGGCGGCACGTGTATCGGGCGCGGCGGACGCGGCCGGCGACGCGCCGCCACGTGCCGCATACGGCGGCAGCCAGGTTCGGGGAGAAGTGGCGTTCACGATCGAATCTCTTGCGGGAAAAGCATCAACATACGGCCGGGCGTCGTGCGGACCAACCATCGATTGCGCATATCGAAACCGCGCCGACGCATAAGCGTCGATCGCGGCGTCGTAGCATCGACTCCGCTCAACTGCCGCCGGCCGTCGCGGGATCGTCGAAGAAGTAGTCGCGCCACGACTTCGGCTCGTTGCGGATCGCGCCGGTGCGATGCATGAACTGCGCGAGCGGCAGCGTGTTCTGCGGCGCCGTCTTGAACTGCACCTGCGGATTGCGCAGGATCTTCAGCAGCAGCGCGCGATCGATCTTCGACCCGTTCACGCGAATATAGGTATCGGCCGCGCGCTCCTGATCGGCCGAGATCTGCCGAGCGGCGTCGGCCAGCGCGGCGACGAACGCACGGTAGGTCTTCGGGTTGTCGTCGCGGAATTTCTCGGTCGCGTACAGCACCGTCGCCGAGCTCGGGCCGCCGAGCACGTCATACGAATTCAGCACGATGTGCGCGTTCGGGTTGCCGGCGAGCTCCTGCTCCTGGAACGGCGGATTGCCGAAGTGGCCGGTGATCACGTTGCTGTTCGCGAGAATCGCGGCCGTCGCGTCGGGATGCGGAATCGCCTGCGTGAGCGCGTCGAGCTTGTCGAACTGCTTGTCGCCCCACTGCTTCGCGGCCGCGTACTGCAGCACGCGCGACTGCACCGACACGCCGACCGCGGGCACCGCGATGCGGTCCTTCGCACTCAGGTCCGCGATCGTCTTCACGTTCGGGTTGCTGCTCACGAGGTAGTACGGAAAATTGCCGAGCGACGCGACGCCCTTCACGTTCTGCCGGCCGCGCGTGCGGTCCCACACGGTCAGGAGCGGCCCGACGCCCGCGCCCGCGACGTCCACCGCGCCGGACAGCAGCGCGTCGTTCACGGCCGCGCCGCCCGACAGCCGCACCCAGTCGACCTTGATGTCGAGGCCGGCCTTGCGCCCTTCCTTCTCGATCAGTTGCTGGTCGCGCGCGACGTTCAGCATCAGGTAGACGACGCCGAACTGCTCGGCGATGCGGATGCGGCCCTCCGCGTGCGCGGCTTGCGGGACGACCGCGCCCGCGAAGGCGAGCGCGGCGGTGAGCGTGGCCGCCAGCGCGCGACGCGCCGGCAAGAACGAAAACGGCATCGGAACTCCGGTCAGGATGGGGCGGAAATGAATGGGCGCGGCGCGCGGCTCAGAACGGCGCGTCGCCTTCGATCGTCGTGCGGTACAGCTTGCGGCGCAGGTGGTCGGGCGTGCCGGCGGCCAGATGCATCAGCGAACGGTTGTCCCAGAACACCAGATCGTGGTCGCGCCATGCGTGCCGATACAGATGCTCGGCGCGCACGCTGTGCGCGAACAGTTCGTCGAGCAGCGCGCGGCTTTCGTCGTCGGGTAGCCCGACGATGCGCGTCGTGAAATGCTCGCTGACGAAGAGCGCCTTGCGGCCGGTTTCCGGATGCGTGCGCACGACCGGATGCACGACCGCCGCGACCTGCGCGATCTGCTCGGGCGACAGGTTCGGCCGCCAAGGGCTGCGCGCCTGCAGTTCCGCATAGCGCGCGAGATACGTATGCTCGGCGCGCCGCCCTTCGACCGCGCGGCGCAGGTGCGCGGGCAGCGTGTCCCACGCCAGATGCATGTTCGCGAACAGCGTGTCGCCGCCCTCCGCCGGCAGCTCCTGCGCGTGCAGCAGCGAGCCGAGGCTCGGCTTTTCCTTGTACGACAGGTCGGAATGCCAGAAATGGCCGGCATCGCCGAGCCCGATCGGTTTGCCGTTTTCGACGATGTTCGACACGATCAGCACTTCGGGGTGGCCGGCCAGCGCGAACTGGTGCAGCACGTGAATCTGCAGCGGGCCGAAGCGGCGGCTGAACGCGATGTGCTCGTCCGGCGTGATGCGCTGGTCGCGAAACACCAGCACGTGATGATCGAGATGCGCACGATGGATGCGCGCGAAATCGTCCGCGTCGAGCGGTCGCGACAGGTCGAGGCCGACGACTTCCGCGCCGAGCGGCGCGTCGAACGGCACGATGTCGAAATGCTGCGCCGCGCTGTCCGGCCGCAAGGCGGGATGCCCGGCGGAAAGCGTTGCGGCGTCGCGGATGGCGGTAATCGTCACGGCACGGCCCCTGATTCGGTCAAAACGCGAATCTACGAGTGCGCGCCGACATGCGTCAACGAAGCGATTCGGATACGTTTATCTGCTACGGTGATAAAGATCGCTGCTCGCGCATACGGCGCCGATTCGAGGGCGGAATCGCCGCGCCGGCGCCGGTAGCGGAAGATGCGGATCGCATTCAGCCGCGCCGGCCAGCACCGTGAGCCGACTAAGGCTGCCCGGCACCGCCCGACGCGCCATAGATCTGCCCGGTCACATAGCTCGCGCGCGACGAGAGCAGCTCGACGTAGATCGACGCGATCTCGGCCGGCTGCCCCGGCCGCCCCATCGGCACCTGCTCGCCGAACGTCTCGACGTTGTGCGTCGTCTGCCCGCCGCTGACCTGCAGCGGCGTCCAGAACGGCCCCGGCGCGACGCCGTTGACACGGATCCCGCGCTTGATCATCTGCTTCGCGAGCCCCTTCGTGAAATTCGCGATCGCCGCTTTCGTCATCGCGTAGTCCAGCAGGTTCGCCGACGGGTCGTACGCATTGACCGACGTCGTGTTGACGATGGCCGAACCGGGCGGCATGTGCGGAATGGCGGCCCGCGTGATCCAGAACATCGCGTAAAGGTTGGTGCGCAGCGTCCAGTCGAACTGCTCGGTGCTGATGTCGAGGATCGATTCGTGACTCTGCTGGCGGCCCGCGTTGTTCACGAGCATGTCGAGCCCGCCGAGCGCGGCGACTGCCCGCTCGACGAGGCCGTTGCACGCGCTTTCGCTGCGGATGTCGACCGGTAGCGGCACCGCCTTGCGCCCCGCGCTGCGGATGAGTTCCACGACTTCGCGCGCATCGGGCTCTTCGTCGGGCAGATAGACGATCGCGACGTCCGCGCCTTCTCGTGCACAGGCGATCGCGACCGCGCGGCCGATACCCGAGTCGCCGCCGGTGATCAGCGCCTTGCGGCCGTCGAGCCTGCCGCTGCCGCGATAACTGCGCTCGCCGTGATCGGGGCGCGGCGTCATGCGGCCCGCGAGGCCCGGCCACGGCTGCTGCTGTTGCGGAAACGGCGCATGCGGATAGAGCGTGCGCGGATCGCGCGGCGCGGTATCGCCGGGGTCGGGCGCGCCGCCCGTCTGCGCGAGCGTCGGCAGCGCGACGCTCGCGACCAGTCCGGCCGTCGTGCCTTGCACCCATTTGCGGCGCGATTCGGAAACTTCGTCTGATGACATGATGGACTCCGGTGCGGGGATGGCGGAATGGAACGGGACGCGACGCCGCGCTACAGCGGCCGCGGCCGGTTGCCCGAATCGTCGGGCGCGTCGTGCTCGTCCGGCCACGGCTGGCCGGCCGGATCGCGCGCCTCGGTCTCGCGCGGGTCGTCCGGCACGACCTTGCGCGCCTGATCGTCCGGAATCGAATCGAGCTCGCCGCCGCCGGGCGCATGGCCGCGGCGCGCGGTCGATTCGCTGCCGGGCGTCGGGCTGCGCCGGTCCGGCGCGTTGCCCGTCTCGCGTGCCGCGTCGGGCGACGCGGGGTCCTGCCGTTGACTGTCCTGGGTCATGAATTTCTCCCTGTCTGGATGCGGACTGCGTGGCGCCGCCTCGCGTCGCGGCGCGCGGGGCGGCAGCCCGCGACGCTTCCAGCAAGCGACATGCCGTCATCGGGCGGCTTCGTCGTACCGCCTGCGAATGAATCCGCTAAAGAAATTACAAGCGACGCGTCATCGGGCGCGGTATCGGCAGGGGCGCACAGCCGGGCCGGTACGGCAACCGGCGGGGAACGCGCGATGCTCGGAAGCGGCATGCCGGCCGCGCGCCGGCGCCCTTTCGACGCCGAGGAGGACAACCATGAACGGGACGAACGCGACACCGAACGACGACGATATGACCGACACGCCGGACATCCCGCCGCCGGACCGCGACGACGAGCGCCACGACGATCTGCCCGACTTGCCCGACCCGACCGAAGTGGGCGAGGACGGCTAGCCGGTTGCCCGGCGCGCTGGCCACGTGTCCCTAATGCTTGGTGCCCGGTTCGCGCGTACGCTCGCCGTACGTGCCGTTGCCGCAGTGCGGGCACGTCGGGATCGGATGTCCCGCCTGCACATGCGTCGACCGGTGGCATTTCTCGCACCGAAAGTCGCCGGTCTTTTCCGCCTTTTCGCCTGCATGCGCCGTCATCTTCGTCCTCCTTCCGGCTCGCCCCTACCCGTGTTCACCGCGTGCGCCGCCTTTCGTGCGCGACCTCGCCGGTCGGCATCGCATCGGTATCCTCCAGCGGCTCGCCCGGAACGCGGCGCTTCGCGGACTGATCGGCCGGCAAATCCGCCGCCTGCCCGGCGCGCCCGTCCGCGCTGCTGCCCTGCGCATCGAGCTGCTGCTCGGCCCGCTGCCAGTATTCGTCGGCGCGGCCGTCCGGCGCGCCGTCCGCCTGCCACAGCTGGTACGCGCGTTCGCGGATCTGCGTTTCCCTGTCTTCGTTCATGTCGTTCTCCGTGTCTGTCATGGCGATTCACCGGTCCGGGCGCGACGGCGCCGACACCGCGCCGAGCGTCGACGACATCGCGCCGTCCGCGGCGGTTGCCAGATCGCCCAGCGCGACGATGCCGACCAGCCGCTTCTGCCGGTCGACCACCGGCACGCGGCGAATCTGCGCGTCTTCCATCTTCTTTTGCACCGCCGAAACGTCGTCGTCCTCGTAACACCAGTTCGCGGGTCCGCTGACGACGCCCTCGATCGATTCGTCCGGCGGCACGCCCATCGACACCGCGCGCACGACGATGTCCCGGTCCGTCAGCATGCCGATCAGCCGCGTGCCGTCGCATACGGGCAGCGCGCCGACGTTCAGGTCGCTCATCAGCCGGGCCGCGTCGCGCAGGCTCTGCGTCGGGCCGACGGTCGCGGCGTCGCGTGTCATCACTTCCGATACACGTGTCATGTTTCGCTCCTCGGTAAGCCGCCCAGGGCGGCCTGCTGCACGAGCATCGCGCGTTCCGGCCGCCGCGTGCGTCAGTTCTCCGTCGAGCAGCGGACCGACGTCAGCCCGGCCGATTCGACGATCCGCATCAGTTGCTTCAGCATCACGTCGGCGCCGGCCGCTTCGCGCCACTGCACGAACAGTTCCTCCTCGCGCACCGCGCGCGCGGCCGCCTCGCCAAAGCTTTTCGTCCGGCACGTGAAGCCCGCGTCGCGCAGCTTCGCGGCGAGTTGTTCGCGCGCAGCCGAGCCCAGCGGGTATTCGACCGTGACGAGCGCGGTCCTGACACCGCGCAAGCGCCGCTCGACGAGCCGCAGCGGCCAGACGACCAGCAGCGCGAGCACCAGCCCCAGCACGCCGAGCGACAACTGGCCGCCGCCGATGCACAGCCCGATGACCGTCACGAACCACAGCGTCGCGGCCGTCGTGACGCCGGACACCAGGCCGTCGCGATGCAGGATCGCGCCGCCGCCGATGAAGCCCATGCCGGTCAGGATGCCGAGCGGCAGCCGCATCAGGTCGAGCACCGAGAACGCCCCCTGCGGCTTGCCCGCCTGCAGCAGCAGCGCATTGACCTGCAGCATCGACAGGCACGCGGCGAGACAGACGAGGATCGTCGTCCGCAGTCCGGCCGTCTTGCCGGATTCGCTGCGATCGAGGCCGATCACCCCGCCCGCGACGAGCGCCAGCACGATCCTGACGAGAACGTCGTGCCACTGCAGTACGACCGGCATCGGTTCCATGTGCGCCTCCCGTGCAAATCGTCATGTGCCGGGGCGCGAGCGCCGCCGGCGGCGCGTGAAGGGCGCAAGGATCGGGCCTGCTTGCCGGGCACGGCGGCATGTGTAGCGTGGCGGATGAAATTGTAGAAAGGGACGTGCCGCGCACAGCGTGCCGCCGCGCCGCGGGGCGCCGCCATCCCGGCGCGCGGATTGCGCCGGCCGGACGAAATACGCCCTTGCGAAGGAGTTCAACCATGCTCACGCAGAAAACGAAAGACATCGTCAAGGCCACGGCCCCCGTCGTCGCGCAACACGGTTACGACATCATCCAATGCTTCTATGTGCGCCTGTTCGACGCGCATCCGGAACTGAGGAACGTGTTCAACATGGCGCACCAGGAACAGGGGCAACAGCAGCAGGCGCTGGCGCGCGCCGTCCATGCGTATGCGGAAAACATCGAGGATCCGGGCAGCCTCGCCGCCGTGCTGAAGAACATCGCGAACAAGCACGCGAGCCTCGGCGTGCGGCCCGAGCACTACCCGATCGTCGGCGAGCACCTGCTCGCGGCGATCAAGGAAACGCTCGGCGACGCGGCCACCGACGACATCATTTCCGCGTGGGCGCAGGCATACGGCAACCTCGCCGACGTGCTGATGGGCATGGAAAGCGGCCTGTACGAACGGTCGGCCGGGCGGCTCGGCGGCTGGACCGGCTGGCGCACCTTCGTCGTGCGCGAGAAGCGGCCCGAGAGCACGGTGATCACGTCGTTCGTGCTGGAGCCTGCCGACGGCGGGCCGGTCGCGAATTTCGAGCCGGGCCAGTACATCAGCGTCGCGGTGGACGTGCCCGAACTCGGCCTGCAGCAGATCCGCCAGTACAGCCTGTCCGACATGCCGAACGGGCAGACGTACCGGATCTCGGTGAAGCGCGAAAGCGGCGGCGCCTACCCGCCCGGCTATGTGTCGTGCCTGCTGCACGACTACGTGAGCGTCGGCGACGAGATCAAGGTGGCGGCGCCGTACGGCAGCTTCCACATCGACGTCGACGCGAAAACGCCGATCGTGCTGATCAGCGGCGGCGTCGGGCTGACACCGATGATCAGCATGCTCAAGCGCGCGATCCAGGATCCGCAGCGGCAGGTCGTGTTCGTGCACGGCGCACGCAACAGCGGCGTGCATGCGATGCGCGACCGGCTGCGCGAGACGGCCAACACGTATGCGAACTTCAATCTCGTCGTGTTCTACGACGATCCGCTGCCGCAGGATATCGAGGGGACGGATTACGACCTGAAGGGCCTGGTCGACGTGAACGCGATCAAGGGCGCGATTCTGTTGCCCGATGCCGATTACTACATCTGCGGCCCGGTGCCGTTCATGCGGATGCAGCACGATGCGCTGAAGCGACTCGGAATTCACGAGGCGCGGATTCACTACGAGGTGTTCGGGCCGGATCTGTTCGCGGAATGATCGTCGGTCGCTGCTCGTTGCGCGGGACGTCGCGCGGACTGACATCGCCCGCGTAGATCCCGCTGCACCCCTTCATCGACGTGCCCGGCCGGATACGCGCAAGGTCACCCGCCCCATCTCCGTACCCATCCGGATACGAATATTTCCGATATTCCCCGTTGTATCTGATTTGGTTCCCGTTCGGATACGAACTGACGCCCCAAGGATCGCGCTCGCCGGTTCGTTCCCGCACGAATACGAATCGATGCCCGACCCGGCGAATTGTGCAATACTGTTCCCGATCAGATACGAAGCACGGAGAACGTCATGCCGGAGTCCCGGTCCGTCGATACGATCGGCGCGCTCGCCCACCTCATTCGCGCGACGCGAATCCAGCAGGGATTCACGCGGGACGAACTCGCGCACGCGACCGGCCTGTCGCCGAAATTCATCAGCCAGGTGGAAGCCGGGAAGCCGACCGCGCAAATCGGCAAGGTCATGCTGCTGCTGGGCGAGCTCGGCGTACGCCTGTACGCCGAACCGTCGATCGAGATTTCCGAAGCCACCGCGCTGAAGGCCGCGCAACGCCGCAGGAGCACCCATGGCGGCTAGAACGCTGATCGCGTCCGCGAACGGCGTGCGCATGGGCACGCTGACCGACGACAAGGGGATCTGGTCGTTCGCGTACGACCCGCAATGGCTCGCGTCCCCGGCCGCGTATCCGCTGTCGCCGGCATTCCCGCTCCGCGCGGGCGTGTTCACCGACACGTCGACCGATCGCCCGGCCCAGTGGTTCTTCGACAACCTGCTGCCCGAGGAAGGCATGCGCACATCGCTCGCGCGCGAGGCGAAGGTCGATGCGGCCGACGCGTGGGGCCTGCTCGCATACTTCGGCCGCGAATCGGCCGGCGCGCTCACGCTGCTGGCCGATGGCGAGCAGGAAGCGCCCGGCGGCCTGCGGCCGTTGCCGCTCGACGAGCTCGAGCGCCGGATCCAGGCGATGCCCGAACGCGCGCTGACGGCCACCGCGCCCAAGCGCATGTCGGCGGCCGGCGCGCAGCAGAAGCTGCTGCTGGTGCTGCGCGGCGCGGCGCCCGACTACGCGCTGTTCGAGCCGGTCGGCAGCGAACCGTCGATGCACCTGCTCAAACCCGACATGCGCGCGGCCGGCTATCCGCATTCGGCGATCAACGAATTCTTCTGCATGCGGCTCGCGAGGAAGATGGGGCTCGACGTGCCCGACGTGCATTTCCTGCGCGCCCCGTCCGCCTGCTACGTGATCGACCGGTTCGACCGCGACATCGCGTCCGAACCGGCCGCGCGCGTGCATACGATCGACGCGATGCAACTGCTCAACTACGACCGCGGATTCAAGTACCAGCGGGCCAATGCGCAGGCGCTCGCCCGCGCGATCGACCGCACCAGCACGCGCGCACTGACGCGCCTGTCGGTGTTCCGCTGGACCGTCTTCAACGTGGTGGTCGGCAATGCCGACGCGCACCTGAAGAACCTGTCGTTCTTCGTCGACGCGCGTGGCTACCGGCTCGCGCCGTTCTACGACATCGTGAGCACGGTCGTGTATCACACGCCGACGCACCGGCCCGACCATCGCGGCGATCACTGGCCGCACTGCGAGCTGACGATGCCGCTCGGGAATGCGACGCGGTTCGCCGATATCGACGTGGAGGCGCTGGTCGCGTTCGGTCAGGCGCTCGGGCTCAGGGACAAGGCGGCCGCCAGCGAACTGCAGCGCTTTCTCGAACCGCTCGATCGTCACGTCGAGCAGACGCTCGATGAAGTGCGGCACATCGCGCAGCCGGACGCCGGGGAAATGCGGCTGCTGAATTCGATCGTCGCGATGCCGATCGCGGAGATGGGGCGCGCGCTGCGGCAGGCGCGCGACTAGGTTACCGCGCGCGGGGATCGTGCCGCCGCCGATATCCGCGCGCGCCACTCCCTTCATCCAGCATCCAGTGTCTGTCGACGGGAATATTCGGGTCCGGTCCAGCGCGCCGGGCTTTACCGGCACGCTCGCGAACCCGAAGTCATGCCGACAACCGATGCGAGCGCCTCTTCCTGCCGAACGTCAGGCCTGCTCCGAGCCGCCTCGTTTGATACGAGCATGTTTGTCATGATCATAGCGTGCCCGGTTGTTCTCGATCTCTTCGAGATGCTCTCCCGCCCACGCACCCAGCGCGCGAACCGGCACCGCCAGGGCTTGTCCGAGCGGCGTCAGCGCATATTCGACTTGCGGAGGCACCGTCGGGTAAACCGTGCGGCTGACCATGCCGTCACGCTCGAGTGACTTCAGGGTACGCGTGAGCATCTGCTGTGAGATACCGCCGACCGTCCGTTTGATCTCGTTGAAGCGGCGCGGCCGCTCGACCAGCACCCTGACGATCATCACCGTCCATTTGTCGCCGACGATTGCGAGCACCTTGCCGACTTCCTGGCATCGGGTGCTGACCCCGGGTTGGGCAGGCATATCCATCTGACCTAGTCCTAAAAATATGCGTTCTTGGCGGATCGCCACCAGTTACATAGCATAGTGCCGGTCGCAAATCCACACCGGAGGCATCCAGTGAACCTGCTTCATCTCGATTCCAGCATCATGGGCGCAAAGTCCGCCAGTCGCGTGCTCTCTGCCGCCATCGTCGAGCGGATCGTCGAATCAAACGACGCGGTGAACGTCACCTATCGCGATCTTGCCAGCGAAACGCTCCCGCATCTCTCCTTCGACGCGTTCATGGCGCTCGACGCCGGCAAGGACGTGCAGCAGTTTCTCGAAACCGACGTCGTGGTGATCGGGGCGGGCCTCTACAATTTTTCGGTTCCCACCCAGCTCAAGGCCTGGATCGACCATATCGTCGTGCGCGGCAAGACCTTCGCGCGCGGTGAGAACGGGCCGATCGGTCTCGCCCAGGGCAAGCGCGTGTTCGTCGCGCTGGCGCGCGGCAATGTTTACAGCGAGGGTTCCCCGTATCAGGCGTTCGAGCATGCAGAGACCCTGCTTCGCTCGGTGTTCACGTTCATAGGTGTGCCGGATATCGAGTTCATCGTCGCTGAAGGGCTCGGTCGCAGCGAGGAGGTGCGCCGCGCGTCGATCGCGAGTGCACTTGAAAAAGTGCGCCAGCTCTCTCCGAAAGCTGCGGCTTCGGATGCGCCCGGCGCTTGATGGCACGGGCGCGAATACACGACGTATCCGGTTTTCGCGCCCAAGACGAGTGGGATAGCCGCGCGCAATGCCGCGCCCCTGGTTTCAGCTGCGCTTCGGCATGGGGTATGAACATGATAAGCGCTTATGCGCTGCAGAGCATAAACGCTTACCTTGTTCATTCCCCCATTCTGCGCGACCACGCGCGTTCGGCTGCTGCGGCACGCGCTCGATCAGCGGCGCGACGTCGCTCGTATACGCGAAAACCGGTTTGCCCAGGGCCGTCGCGAAACCGATCTCGAACGCGGTGCCGGAATCCGGCTCGCCGGCGCCGCGGAAATCGGCCAGGTTGGCCATCACGACGTCGCAGGCCTGGATCGACGCGAGGTTGCTCTCGTAGATGCGGCGCGCCTGATGGCGGGCGCCAGATCCGCCTCGAACTCGGCGTCCAGCGGGAAGATACCCGTGAACCCGAGCTCGTCGCACAGCACCTTCAGGCTCGCCCCATAGGCGGCCGCATCCGGACGAAACACGTCGAAGCCAGCAAGGTAGACGACAGGGCGCGGATGTCCGACCACCTTAAACCGGTAGTTCTCGTCAGCCGGTTAAAGAAATCGGAATCGCTGTCCGATAATACAATCTAGTGGATTAAGAACCCATAGAAAACCGTCAGGCAAAGAGACCAAATGAGTGCAAAAAAATACCAAGAATCGGTCAGAATCCAGCAACTGCGGAGCGAAGACCATCACTTGCTCGCGCATGCTGCATATTCCGCAGCAGAGCGGCACCTCGGAGTGATCGGGCAATTTTCTGCAGTGCACAGCACCGATAGCGGCCCCGAGTTACATGCGCGAATCCGCTCGTTCTTTTGGGAAATGATGAGCGCCTACGACTTGTTTCATGTCTGGGCGAATACGCACTACAACCTGGGCCTGACCGGCAGAAAATTGACTCCAGAGAATGTACAAAAAGCGATGAAGAATGACTTGCGATGCGCGGACGCATATGACGCGTTCCGGGAGGCCGAGGAGTCGCCATGGCTTTTCGAAGTCCGCACCTATCGCAACTATGCACATCGCTCATATCTCGGTGCAGAAACCATAATTTTGCAACGTGACAATAGCTCAATGACCTTCCTTGTACCTGCACGGCACGGTCAACAGGAGTCGGGAATGCAGCCGGTATTCGACCAACTAAACACGTACCTAGAGGCCATGAACGCCTTAGGAGTTCTTCTCGATGGAATCAAGAAGCAAGCGGGACCGAAAGCGGCGTAAATCATGTAGCAGGCAGCTTTTTCTAACGGAATTTCTTGGGGGAAAGACATGACAAAGTTGTCGAATTCAGAAGCAGAAGTCTCCGGTGATTTGCAGATTCTAGGCGCCGCATACGGGCTGCTAGATGTCACGAATCTCGTTATGAATAGAGTTAATCGCAACACAGTTCCGCAGTCACTTCCCGAAACCGCGGCAAGCAACTCGCTCTTCCCGGACGGATGGCGCGGGGAAGACAAAACACTAACTGTGTTCTACCGGTATGGCTCGAATGGACGAATCGGTGTCGCAACAGCAGTCGAATACGGCAAGGGGCTCAGCATCAAGGGGCCGCCGAGCCCCGCGCCCGTCGAGCTCGGTGAAGAAGCGGCTGAGCCGCCGACGTTGCGCGTGTTAGGAGCAACGTATGGTCCAGCCGATGTGACCGGTAAAGTTGCCATGCTCGTGGATCCGAAAACGCAAAGCCTAAAGTTCACGCCCGACAATGCAACGTTCGGTGATCCGTGGAAGAGAAGAAAGGCTTTCGTCGCACTCCTGAGATATGGAGGCGAGACGCCGTTTCTACAGGTCGTCCGCGAAGGTGATGTCTTCGAGTGCAAATACTCACCGCAAGTAAAAATACTCGCAGCTTACTGGGGCCTCATGGACGTCTCTGCCACAGTATTGAAGCAGGTGGTGCGAGGCTCAGCCACCATCGTCGCTGATAGAGCATTGTTCGGCGATGGTTGGCCGGGCAAGGATAAGACACTCGCGATCGTATATCAGCACGAGCAGCAAGAACCCCAGTTGGCGGTTGTGAAGGAAGGAAAGACACTCAATATCGCGTACGACCCGCAACGTCCGCGTTTTAGTGTCCCAGTTGACTCTCGAAAGCTCAATATCATCCGTGCGGCGTACGGCCCTTCTGATGTCACGGCGAAGGTCAAACAGCTCGTAAAAGCGAATGGCCTTGATATCACCGCCAACAACGCAACTTTCACGGACACGTGGCGAGGAACCGATAAGTCATTCGTTCTGACCTACTCCTGGGGCCCCTCTGTTGCGGAAAGCGTCGTTGTCAGCGAGGGGACTCGGGTGACTATCTCCGATCAACAGATGACTTGGGATCCGTCTTTTTCGGTCCCCCTCGTGAACCTGTTTGGCGATGGCGACCAGATTATGATCCAGGCGACGAACAGTTCGTTCTGGAAGGTTGATGCCCGCAAACAGATCCGGGCAAGTGCTGAGGGCCTTGACGGCGGGGACTGGTTCGTCATGAAAATTGACTCCCAACAACCCCTAGTAATTTCGCTCCAGAGCCCTGCCGACGAATTCGTCGCGGCCGGTGAGGACGGCACTCTGTACGCGAACGCTGAGCGCGCGGGTGCAGCGAAATTCACGCCGTCCCTATGTCGCGATGGTTCGGTCATTTTTGGGTTGATTGGGCGCGATGCACTACCCTTCATTGCCCTTAACCAATTGGAGGCCATCACTGCTGGGGGAAGTCCCGCGACGTCGCCAGGAGCCTCCTTTTACGTCTCGCTCAAATCCACTGAGTTAGGCAATAGGAATCATCTGGCCGCTTTGGGCCTGCTTGAAGGGGACCAGATCAACGACGACCCGGACCTTCTTTTGGCTGAATTTGTCTACGACTTGACTGTTGGCCTCTTCGTCGCATTGGCTTTGGGTCCATTGATAGGACGATCCATAAATAAGCTACAATTACTTCGCCTTGTATGGCGCAATAAACGTACCCAACAACTATTAATAAAGCTTTTGCGGGCAATCAAGTCTGATCCATCCAAAGAGTTTGTCTCGTCTCTTCTCCCATTCCTACGAGCTTGTTGGGAGGAGGGTATTTTGTGGGCGATTGCGAGAATCGTATTTGTCGGCACGGCTTTCTGGGTGTTGGGCTTCGCGCTGGTTAAGATCCTTCAGTTCGTGCTGCTACCAGAACTCGCGGCCGCCGAGTTAGTTGTGTCGTTCGGCTTTTGGGCGTACAGCGTCGTCAACAGTGGGCTTGCCTGGGCAAATTCCCGCAAGGGCAGCGAGATTCTCACGCAGTCCAGCGAAGATGGAAATGAACTGCGACTAGCCGCTGCAAACGCTGCCCCAAAGGAGACGCATCGCGCCGACGAATGGTCGGCCGACGACCCCAACGGGGAACGCTAAGCCGATGCGACACAAGCGCGAGGCCGGCTTGGCGGTCGGTCTCGCGACATCATTGCACGTCACGCTGCAATTGTAGGCGTTCATTACTAGCGCTAGCCGTGTTCAGAAACGTTGCTAGCGGAAATTCTCAAAGAAGCCTCGGCGAACAGGGACTTTTTGAAGTTTTCTGGCGGCTGCTTAGCCGTTGCGTTTCTGCAACAGAAACTTGGTCAATGTTCACTAACGTTGCTAGCACGTTGCACGTGTTCTTTAATACTGCTAGCGCACGTGTCGCGTGGATTGATAGGGATCCATATGGCTTCGATCGAAGAGCGGGCTGCTCGAGCAGCGAAGATTGCGTCCGTGCTTCGACCGCTTGGCAACGGCGTGCTTTCCCGACAGCAGGCTGAACGAGCAGCACAGCTATTAGGCGTTCACTGCACCACCGTATATCGCCTGCGTCGACGTTTCCTCGCAGATCCGGTCGCCAGCACATTGAGGGTCGGCCGGGATTCGCAAATACCCGAAGCTTCAGGTATCCACGAATCCCGGTCGGCCCTCTAATAGGCTCGCATCGCTAATCGTTCGGTCTCAGGCGGAAAAACGCGCCACGAACCATCACCGTGTCGGAAGAAAAACATTCCAACCGGGCCTGTCAGTCGCAGTACCTCGACACGCACATAGCGAGTCAGATTCGAGGGCGCACGACTGAATTCGGTCACCCGAACCTGCGTCGAAGAAGTTGGCGCAAGCCATTTTTCCACCAGCGAACGTAAGGACCTTTCTGCAGCGTTCATCCTGTTCTCCCTCAGAACGGTTCCTATTTTTCGGCCTCGCGTGCACCAAACACTAAAGAGCGCCAACCATAAGGAACCGCAATTTCGTGCAGATACGTACTGGAAGAGATCCGCCGGAACGACCAGGACCAATGTAGGTATTTCAGACCTCTGATCGCGAGCTCTAACGGTGAGTCGACCACAATCGAACTTGCTAATCATTGACTCGGGTGCCTTTCCTACGACGGCGCCGTCGACACGCTAGCTTTGTCGGTCTCGACAGCGCTCGAGCTCGCGCATCAACTGATGCATTTCATGTTGTCGCCCGAGATGCCAGTCGGTCACGATGTTGAACAACCCTCGCGTCCACGAAAACGGTGCCCACCGGAACGGGACGACGATGCGCGGTTGGCGGGCTCGCAGCCCTTTTATGACGGCCTTAGCGACGTCATCCGGTTGTATCGGTCGTCGCAACGGTGCAGGAAACCCTTTTTCAATCAATTTCGTCGCTAGCGCATTTCCGCCAAAGCCGACCTTGGCAATGGCTGTCGCCACCCATCCCGGATAGAGCACGCTCGCCGTGGACCCGGTGCCGCCCAGTTCGGCGCGCAGTGAACGCCCGAGCATCTCGACTGCGGCTTTGGACGCTGCGTAAGGCGCATTCACCATGCCGTTCACGAATGCGTAGGCCGATGAGGTGACCAGGACCTGGCCTCGATTGCGCAGGATCTCCGGCAATGCGGCCTTGACCGTGCGCCAAACCCCGAGCAGATCGACCTCGACGATTCGCTCGAACTCCTGTTCATCGCAGCTGTACATGGTGGCGGGTAGATCGTGCCACGAGATGCCAGCATTGGCGAACGCAATGTCGAGGCGACCGAATCTATCGACGGCGCGTTGCACGACCGCCTTGGTGGCGGCAGCATCGGTGACATCGAGCGCCAAGGCGAGCGTGCGCTCGGAGTCAAACTCCGCGGCGAGGCGGTCCACTGAAGCCTGCGTCACATCGGTTAGAACGAGTCGTGTTCCACATGCATGCAACGCACGCGCGGTCGCAGCGCCAATGCCGCCTGCAGCACCCGTGATAAGCACGACTTTTTCCTGAAGATCGTAAGCCACTTTGTACTGCTCCTCTGCTATTGGTTTTCCATTGCTGCGCAAACAAGGGGCGATGGATGCCGGGTCATCGGCTCCGCTGATCATGCGAAGCCGATCGGTTCCCGCGGCCACCGATTGCCATTCATTTCGCCGGAGCGTTCGCGGCCGAATCGTTCCAGCCAGTTGCCGATGCCAGACTGATGGCGCGTTCAATGTCCCCGCCGCGAAAGCCGGCGCGTTCGACGAAGCGCCTGAAGAAGCCGGGCGCCTTGGCCACGATCGTGTTGATCTTGGGTACGACGATCATGTCCGCGCGGCGCTCGATGCCTGCCACGATGTCCCGCACGACCTGCTCGCGCGGGATCATCTTCCAGAAGCCTCGATCGTTGCCTCCCCACAATGCCCGGCCGGCCGGATCGGCGACGACATCGTCCATCAGCGGCGTCGGGAAGAACGTCGGATGCGCGCTGCCGACCCCGATACCCAGATGACGAAGCTCCAGACGGATGCTGTCGCACATCGCCCACACGCCCGCCTTGCTGGCCGTATAGGACGCCTGTAGCGGCGAATGTACAAACGCGGCCATTGACGAAATCGCCAGCATGTACCCGCGCTGTTGCTGGACGAATGGCAAGCCGGCACGGAACGTGCGCCACACGCCGTTGAGATTGATGTCGATGACACGATCAAACGCGGCCGGGTCGATGGTGGCCATCGGGGCCATGGTGTCAATGCCCGCGTTTGCGATGACCACATCGATCTGACCGAAGTGATACGCCGCCTTGGCCATTGCGGCTTCCAGGCTTTCGAAATCGCGGACGTCGGCGGTCCAGCCAAGAACGTCGGAAGGGTGGCCGAAGCTGCGAGTTTGCGCAGTGAGCGTGTCTGCCTCCAGATCGAAAAGCGCGAGGCGCGCACCCCGTGCGTGCAGCGCTTCGGCCAAGGCCGATCCCAGGCCTCCGGTGGAACCGGTAATGGCCACCACCTTGTTCGCCAGCTTATAAGTCGACATGCGCGCCTCCTTGCTTCGTTGGAACGTGACGGCGGAGAAACGCCAGTTGGTCGGCGATCACCTGTTCGAAGTCCTTGCCCACATAGATGTCGAAGTGGCCTGCCCGATACGCGCGCACTTCGCCTTTGGGTGCGCGGCTGGCATACCGTTTCGTCGGCTCCGCCGGAGCGACGGAGTCGGCTTCGCAAATGCAAAACAGAATCGGGCAGGAAATGTCGGCTGCCTTGCGACCGGGGCGGTACCGAACGATGTTCAGGCCGAAGCGTGCTGCGACCTGATTGCGAAATGCAGTACCGTCAGGTACGAGCGCGAGATAGCCATCCAGGGCATCCGGTGCGGTCATCAACGCGCCGGAACCGGGCGGACCCGCCGTCGGCACCATCACCGGCGCCCTGCCGACGAGGGATAGCAGCACATCGAATAGCGCGAGCGCGGTAACCTTGAGCGCGCTACGCCAGTTCAACGCGAACAACGACGCGACCCCGTCCGTGAACGGGCATTGCGCGATGGCAGCGGCAATAGTTCGGTCGCGTGCTGCGGAGAGAATCACATGACCGCCGCCGAAGGAGGTCCCCCACAGGACTACCTGATCCGGCCGGAGATTGCGGTTCCCGCGTGCAAAAGCGATCGCACCCGACCAGTCCTCCAGTTGCCGATCGATATCGAGCAATTGACGAGGGGAGCCGTCGCTCGCACCGAAATGTCGATAGTCGAACACGAGGCACGCGTAGCCCTCCGCGCAAAAGCGTTGCGCATAGGCATCGAGCC
The DNA here is from genome assembly GCF_902833145.1 of Burkholderia sp. BCC0506. GTDB lineage: Bacteria > Pseudomonadota > Gammaproteobacteria > Burkholderiales > Burkholderiaceae > Burkholderia. The sequence goes on from NZ_CADFEN010000001.1 coordinate 595,975, forward strand.
GCATTTCCTTGATTCCACCCAGCCCGTGCGCCATCACGATGACAGGAAACGGGCCCGTCCCGCGAGGCTCGTACAGCCAGCCACGGCAATGTTCTCCGCGGCCGCCTGCTACGAACTCGACATTTTTTCGCCCGGCCATGTGTCCCCCAAGGTGTGCGAGAATAGATTTCGATCCAATGTTGTAAAGCATTCTAACTTTGTAATGCGATCCATCTAGTGAGGTAAACCCCCGTATGGAATCGAGAACTCAGCGTCGGGCTGCCGCGACCCGCCTGGCGATCCTGCAAGCCGCCGAGACTTTGCTGACGGAGGGCGGACTAGCCGCGGTCACGCCTGAATCGGTTGCGACCCGGGCGGATGTCGCAGTGCAGACGCTCTATAACCGTGTCGGTGGCCGTTCCGCGCTGCTCATTGCCGTGGCAGAGCGCGCGTTGGAAGAAAACCGCGAGTACATGGACGCGGCCTATGCATCTGATGGCGATGTGGAGACGAAACTACGTTGTGTGGCAGCTGCGTACGCGCGGTTCGCCAAGGAGCGCCCGCACCAGTTCCGTATCCTTGTCGAACCACCGAATGAGCCGGAAGCGCTCGCGCGCATTGCTGCCCTGATCAGGCAGCAAAACGCCAAACTGGCCGCATTGATCCGCCGAGGTGTCGACGAAGGGTGGGTGCATGCAGACGTCGAGCCGGAACACGCGTCGACGGCGTTGTGGGCAATGATGAATGGCGTTATCAGCCTGATGTGGCGCCCCGATAGCCTTCGACTGGATGTCGATCACATTGACGATCTACTGCATACCGCGATCTCATTGTTGACCGGCGGTATCAAGAGGCGGGGAGATTGACGCGTTGATACGTGGACGCGGTCGTAGGAAACCTGCAGTTTGTCGGAGGCGAGGCGAAAAAAGCGACTCTGTTCAGGGATAGCTACTCTTGTCTGCTGAGCGCATCGCATCCGAGCATCGGCGATACGCTGACCCTGGAGCAGTTTGTGACGGCAAATCACGTTGTGGTGACACCTTTTACGGGCCATCATCTGGTCGAGGATGCGCTGAGTGAGATGGGACTGAAACGAAGGACTGTCCTCCGGGTTCCCCATTTCACCAGCCTTTTTTCTTCGATTGCAACGACAGACCTGGTGCTTGCGCTGCCAACGCGAGTCGCAAGAGCATTCGCGAGTGAAGGGCGCATGAAGGTCCTGCCGCTTCCGTTCGAAATACAGCCAGGTGAATTTGTACTGGTACCCGCATGCCGAGGACTCGGGCGCACAGCAGTGGTTCTGTGACTCGATCACGCGGACATTGAGTGACGTGTGAACGTCCGCTTGCGCCTTGGGCTTCGTTGGCGCACAGCGTCTGTCAGGAAGGCCCTCGCCTCCGGCCAACGATTTGATGGCGAGATGTCTGACACCGTCGTCACTGGCGCCGTTGATACCCGCACATACTGATGCGTTCGCGGACGGGATGTCGAGTGACCTTACTTGATGCCAATCCGCCACCGGCTCGGCTTGGTCAAGTCATGCGATTCCTAACTGTAAAGGCCGGTCCCGAATGCGGTGCGGACATCAACCGGCTCGGCTCCTATCTGCTCGACCTCCAGCGGAAAGTGCCGCCGCTCGATCCGACGATCGACTTTGATTTCTCTTTAAAATCAGCCGCTTAATGCCATTTTGGCGAAAATTTTGCGATTATCCACACCGCTGAATTAGGCGAAGCTCAGTGACGGCGATCGCGCCCTGCATTGCTGAGGCGGAGTTGTGCAAGATCGACTGGGTGGCAAAGGTTCGCATAATGTCCTGAACTTTTCCTACCGGCCATGAGGACCGGCAAGGAGAAGACCATGACGCATCCGGAACCGTTGCGCGGCAAGGAATGCCCAGAAGCGCAATTGCAATCAATTACGTCCGCAGTTCAGTTTCTGAGCGAGTTTGACTCATACCTTGGCGCCGTCAGGGGGCTGGCACAGGAGACCCGAAGGAAGTATGGCCGGTTCGTCCGACGCTTCCTGGATGGGTGGTGTGGCGACAGTCCGCCGAATTGGCAAGACCTTTCAATCGAACATCTTCGCACATACCTGCGTCAAGAATTCTCAAGCAGGAAGCGGCGACCATCGAGTTCACCGATCGTTGCGCTGCGGGCGATGTTGCGCTTTCTCGCCGTCATCGGAATGACGCGACCCGGCTTGGACGAAGCGCTTCCACGAATTCGGCGTTGGCGCCATGCGACGCTTCCACCGCGTTTGTCGTGCGCTGAAGTCGATCGGCTGATCAAATGCGTGGGCAATGCTGCGACGTTTCAACCGTTGCGGAATACGGCGATAGTGCTGCTGCTCGCAAGAACCGGGATGCGTGCTGCTGAAGTCGCTCGCCTCAGTCTGGATGACGTTGACTGGGTTTGCGGCGTCATTCATATCCGTGAAACCAAGACCCGCCACGACCGTGATCTACCGCTATCCCGAGACGTGGGGCGCGCCTTGCTGGCATACCTCAAACGGGAGCGTCCTCCATCATCGTACAGGACGATATTCCTGCAAGCGATTCCGCCGTCGCAGCCATTCACCGACTCCAGCGCGATTTCCAAGATTGTACGGCGAGCCCTAGTTCGATCGGATATCGCTCCCGCGCGCGGCGCAGCACATCTGATACGTCATGCCGTGGCAACAACCATGCTGACGCGCGGATCGAGCTTCAAAAACATCGCCGATGTGCTGGGTCATCAATCCCTACAGTCCACCGCCATTTATGCGAAGCTGGACCTATTGTCGCTATCGCGGATCGCCATGCCGTGGCCGGGAGACAGGTCATGAACGGCGAGGAACTTCAGGAACTGCTGAACCGCTACGTCGAACACCGCAAGTTGCTGGGTTACCGGCAAACCCATAGCGGAATGCTCGCGCGCTTCGTTCACGACATTGTCCGCGATCGCCCTGGTGAATCGATAAAGACCGCTGATGTCCTCGAATGGATCACTCGGGTTCGTCGTGCACCGCAAAGCCAGTGCGCAATCCTCAGTGCCCTGCGTGGATTTCTGCGCTTCGTAAAGGCTGTCGATCCAGCGACCTCGGTACCCGGCAACCATCTGCTGGCAACTCCACGTCGCAATTCGCCGTACGTCCTGAGCGTCGAACAACTGCAATCGATCCTGAATCTTGCGACGACTGCGCGACCGAGAGGTGGTCTGCGATCTGCTGCCTACGTCTCAATATTGGGGCTGCTCGCCAGTTCTGGGTTACGCATCGGCGAAGCTCTACACCTCAGGGCGGTCGACGTGCACCTTGGAGAAGAGCCGCCACATGTCGTTGTTCGTGAAACTAAATTCAAGAAGTCGCGCATCGTAGCCTTGCACCCGACAACCGCAGATCATCTGAGGCAATACGCGGTCCGACGGGGACACAAGTGCCATGCGAGGCGGGCACCGATGTTTTTCGTCACGGATTGGGGGCAACCGCTTGATCATGATTCCCTTGGACGGTGGTTTGCACGTGCAACGGCGAAACTCGGATTGCATCTACCGGATGGACGACGCCCGACCTTGCACTCCCTGCGCCACTCGTTCGCCGTTCGTCGGCTCACACAATGGTACGAAGATGGGGCCTCGGCAGCAGAGCTCGCTCCGACGCTGTCCGTCTACCTCGGCCACGTCAGCCCCAGAGAAAGCTACTGGTACGTCTCTGCAACACCTGAACTACTGGGCAGCGCATCGGACCGCTTCCGCGTGTTCGCCGCCTTGGGAGATTGATCATGAAGTACGCCGATGCACTCGTTGGGCCACTGCTCCAAGAATACTTCATCAAGCATTTGCTGACGCATCGAAACGTCAGCCCACAAACCCTCTCGAGTTACAGCAATGCCTTTCGCCTCCTGCTCCGGTTCATCGCCACCAAGATGAACATCCAGCCGGTTGCGCTTAAGCTCGATCAGCTAAATCCGGCAGTTATTCTGGCCTTCCTCGACAGTCTTGAGGTTGAACGCAACAACACGGTGCGATCTCGCAACGCCAGACTGGCAGCCATCCATTCCTTCTTTCGTTGGGTCGCTATATCCAGACCCGACTATGCCGGACTATCCACGTCAGTGCTGGCTATCCCCAACAAGCGCACTGATCGCCGTTTGATCTGCGCGTTGTCACGCACCGAAATTCAGGCGATTCTTGGTGCCCCCGACCTCTCTACTTCGAGCGGACGACGTGATCACACGATGCTTCTCACGATGTACAACACCGGTGCACGGGTCTCAGAGATTACATCAATGGCGTGCAGCCAGGTCGAACTGGGCATTCGTAGCAGCTTCGTGCATCTCTACGGGAAAGGTCGCAAAGAGCGGTGCATCCCACTCTGGGCTAGGACCGCCGATGCAATCCGGAAGTGGATGCGTGAGCAGGATGCCACGCCCGCGGCGCGTCTGTTCACCAATTATCGCGGCGAGCAACTGACCCGTAACGGCGTCGACTGCATCCTGCAGAAGGCGATTGCGAGCGCGGTGCCCGCCTGTCCAAGCCTGCGCCAAAAACATATCTCGCCTCACGTCATTCGACACGCGACGGCGACCCATCTATTAGAGTCGGGCGTCGACATCAGTGTTATTGCACTGTGGTTAGGCCATGAAAGCATCGACACGACGCACATTTACATGGAGTCCAACCTTGCCCACAAGGAAGAAGCGTTAGGCCACCTGCGGCCTGCCGGACAGCGTACACCACGATTTCACGCGACTGACAAGGTCATGGCGTTCCTCGAAACGCTCTGATTATGCGCATCGCAATGGCCGAGGTTGCCTGCTGGAGGAGGCTCCCCGGTCATCGCTTCGCCTATTTCCCCCGTGTGGATAATCACTCAAAATCCGCCACATCTCAGCCTAAACTGCTGATTTGAATGCAAAATCGATAGCCGGATCGAGTGGTGGAACGGGGCGTTGCAGAACCAGCAGATAGTCCCCGAGCTGGTTGATGTGCCCTGGCGAGTTTCCAGTACAAACTGCCTCAGCTCACAGCACGCAGCGCACATTGTCGTCAGCGCTTCTTCTTCGACCTTGTGGTGATGCAGCACCGTCGGGAGGCTCCGCTCAGGCTGTCACTTGCGACGATAGTAAGCAGCTCACCTGGCACAGAGGAGGTCTGCCGCGGCACATTTTTTGTTCCGCCCGAAAACAGAACCTTCTTTTTTGCCTTCCTATTCTCCCACTCAAGCGATGGCCAGCCAGGTCTTCGCGGTTCGGCGTCGCTCAAATGCGTTGCCAGAAAACAGTCAACTGTCAAGCCACGTAAGCGACAGCCTGCACGCACGCTCGGTGCGCATGCGCAGATTGCAGCCGGGTTTGCACACTACGGTGAGGGGAAGGATGGAAAGCAGAAAGGAAGCGAAGTTGAAACGGATCGCGAGCGTGATCTGCGCGTCGATCCTGCTGGTGGCTTCGCACTATGCGGGCGCCTCCGAAGTCGATCCGGGCGATTATGAGCAATATCCGGCGGGCGCAACGATCGGCGTTCTCTACTACAACTACTCGACGACCAACGCGTTCTACTCGAACGGCAACAAGACGTCGGATTTCGATCTGCAGTCGAACGTCGGCATCGCACGTCTGCTTCACGTGTTCAAGTTGACAGACAGATTGACCATCGATCCTCAGTTCCTCCTGCCGTTCGGCCACGTCAGCGGCTTCGGGGCTGCCAGCGCACTCGGCAGTACGACAGGCGTAGGTGACCTGGTCCTGACCGCGCCGCTGAAGCTGCGTCTGAACGAAGCGAACGACGTCGCGGCCGCTACCGTGTACGTGAATGTGCCGACCGGCACCTACGACCAGAATCGCGGGCTGAATCTTGGTGCGAATCGCTGGTCGCTGGACTTCCAAGCGGCGTATATCAAGCACTTCTCGCCGCATTGGGCGCTCGACCTCGTCGGCGACGCGATCTGGTACGGCGACAACACGTCATACGGCGCGTCCGGAGTTACCCAGCATCAGCGTATGAGCTACAGCGCGCAGGCGATGGTGCGCTACATGCCGGATTCCGGCACGTCGATCGGGCTCGGGCTCACGCAGTTGTGGGGCGGGCAGACCAGCGTCGACGGCGTTGGCAACAACGACGCGCTGCGCACGACGCGCATGCGCCTGACCGCGTCAAAGTTCGTCACCCGCTCCGACCAAGTGCAGCTTCAGGTCGGCACGGATCTGAGCGTCAAGAACGGACCGAAAGACAGTGTGCTCGTCGGCCTGCGGTACGCGCACATCTTCTGAACCGAATCGCAGACATCTCACTTCTTCTCACAGCCTCACAGCGAGATCACTCATGGAATCCGCAATCGACAAACATCTGAAGTGCCCGAGGACGCTGTCCCGGCGCGTCGCCGATGACTATCAACCGCCGTTCCCGATGTACGTTGCCCGCGCCTCGGAAGACCTCAATCAGGTCGTCATGGGCTACTTCGGAATTCAGTTTTCCGGAGACGACAAGAAGGAAAAGGCGCTCGCGGCGCTGAGGCACATCGTCGGCGACTTCGGCGCGGCCGATGGTCCGGTTCACTACGACCTGACCCGCCACACCGACAACCAGGGCCATGAAAACCTGATTGCCCTCGGCTATTGGCGCGATCCGTCCGCGTACCAGCGCTGGATCGCCTCGCCGGCCGTCGACGGTTGGTGGACCTCGGACGACCGGCTCTCCGACGGCATCGGCTATTTCCGCGAAATCGTCGCGCCGCGCGCGGAGCAGTTCGAGACGCTGTATGCGTTCACGAACGATTTCCCGGGTGTCGGCGCCATCATGGACGGCGTCAGCGGCGAGATCGAGGAGCACGGCTACTGGGGGTCGATGCGAGACCGCTTCCCGATATCGCAGACCGATTGGATGCGGGCCAACGGCGAACTGCAGATCCTCCACGGCGACCCGGCGCGGCGCGGCCGCGTCATCGTGCGCGCGCACGACAACATCGCATTGATCCGTTCGGGCCAGGACTGGCGAGCGGCCGAAGGCGACGAGCGCAAGCTCTACCTCGAGGAGATCGAACCGACGCTGCGTGCCGGCATGGACTTCCTGCGCGACAACGGCAAGGACGTCGGCTGCTACAGCAACCGCTATGTGCAGTCGATCGACCTCGACGGCAATCTGCTCGACGAGAGCTACAACATCGGGCACTGGCGCTCGCTCGACCGGCTCGAGCGCTGGGCCGAATCGCACCCGACGCATCTGCGCATCTTCGTCACGTTCTTCCGCGTCGTCGCCGGGCTGTCGAAGCTGCGGCTGTATCACGAAGTGTCGGTCTTCGACGCGCCGCACCAGGTCTACGAATACATCAACTGCCATCCGCAGACCGGCATGATGCGCGACGCCGCGGCAGCGGGCCGTTGAGTTCATCGGGCGCCGCCCGGCGAGGGCGGCGTCTTCTCACCATCAGGAGATTTCCCATGGCAATCAAGCGGCCGACGCTTGCTCAGATTTCGGAGATCGCGGCAGGTTTCGGTTTCCATCTTGATGCGCAGGAACTCGCGAACTATGGCGAGGCGTTGCAAGGCAACTTCGACGCCTATGACGCGGTCGACGCGTTACCCGACTATCTGCCGGCCGTCCGATATCCGCGCACACCCGGCTATCGTCCCGAGGGTGACGAGAACCGCTTCGGCGCGTGGCAGCGCAAGAGCGTCATCGAGGGTGCGCCGGACGGCAAGCTGCGCGGCAAGACCGTCGCCATCAAGGACAACATCTGCGTCGCGGGCGTGCCGATGATGAACGGCGCAAGCACGTTCGAAGGATACGTGCCGGACGTCGACGCGACCGTCGTGACGCGCGTGCTCGACGCCGGCGCGACGATCCTCGGCAAGTCCGTCTGCGAGTACTTCTGCTTTTCGGGCGGCTCGCACACGAGCGCGACGGGACCGGTGCAGAACCCGCGCAAGCCCGGCCACTCGACGGGCGGTTCGTCGTCCGGCAATGGCGCGCTCGTCGCGAGCGGCGAAGTGGACATGGCGATCGGCAGCGACCAGGGCGGGTCGGTGCGGATTCCGTCCGCGTATTGCGGCATCTACGGGATGAAGCCGACCCACGGCCTCGTGCCCTACACCGGCGCCATGCCGATCGAAGCGACGGTCGACCACCTCGGGCCGATGACCGGCAACGTGCTCGACAACGCGTTGCTGCTCGACGTGATCGCCGGCAGCGACGGACTCGATCCGCGCCAGCTGCAGCTGCCGGCGAACACCGACTACTCGGGCGGTATTCGCGGCGGGGTCGCGGGACTGCGGATCGGCATCCTGCGCGAAGGGTTCGGGCTGGCGAACGCCGAGCCGGTGGTCGACGAGGCGGTGCGCGCGGCCGCGCAGGTGCTGCGCAAGCTCGGCGCGAGCGTCGACGAAGTGTCGGTGCCGCTGCATGCGGCCGGCCCCGCGATCTGGACGCCGATCGCGGCCGAGGGCGCGACCCAGCAGATGATGAAGGGCAACAGCCACGGTTTCAATTGGCGCGGCATGTACGTGACGAGCATGGTCGACCACCATGCCGGCTGGCGTGCCCGGGCGGACGAACTGCCCGACACGGTCAAGCTGACCATGGTGCTCGGCGAATACTTCGCGAGCCGCTACAACGGCCGCTACTACGGCAAGAGCCAGAACCTCGCGCGGCGCCTGCGCGCGGACTACGACGCCGTGCTGCAGTCGTACGACCTGCTGCTGCTGCCGACGCTGCCGCTGCGCGCGTCGAAGTTGCCGCCCGCCCGCTGCCCGATGTCCGAGTCGCTGACCCGCGCGTTCGAGATGCTGGCGAACACGGCGCCGTTCGATGTCACCGGCCACCCGGCGATGTCGCTGCCGTGCGGCGTGGCCGAAGACCTGCCGATCGGAATGCAACTGGTCGGACGACGCTTCGACGAAGCCACGATCTATCGCTGCGCGTACGCGTACGAGCAGGCGCTCGACTGGCGGCAGACGACATTCGGCTGACGATCCATACGGAGAACTTTATGCACGCTCACCACCATAGCCATACCGAACCACCATCCGAATCCGAACTGCGGGTGAAGGCGATCGAGTCGCTGCTGATCGACAAGCAATTGGTCGACCCAACCGCACTCGACGAACTGATCGACATCTACGAACACAAAATCGGTCCGCGCAACGGCGCAGCCGTCGTCGCGCGGGCTTGGACCGACGCCGCCTACAAGGAGCGGCTGCTGTCCGACGCGACGACCGCGATCGCCGAGCTGGGTTTTTCCGGCGTACAGGGCGAGGACATGGTCGTCGTCGAGAACACGCCGGACGTGCACAACGTGATCGTCTGCACGCTGTGCTCCTGCTATCCGTGGCCGACGCTCGGCTTGCCCCCGACCTGGTACAAGGCTGCGCCGTACCGCTCGCGCATCGTGATCGAGCCGCGCGCCGTGCTGGCGGAGTTCGGGCTGGACATCGCCGCGCACCGCGAGGTGCGGGTGTGGGACAGCAACGCCGAACTGCGCTACATGGTGCTGCCCGAGCGTCCGGCGGGCACCGAAGGGTGGTCCGAGGCGGACCTCGCCGCCCTGGTGACGCGCGATTCGATGATCGGCACGGGCTTGCCGGCCGATCCGGCCCTGGCGGCAAAACTGAACGGAGGCGCGTGATGAACGGCATTCACGACATGGGCGGCATGCACGGCTTGGGCGCGATCGTCCGCGATCCCGCCGAACCGCTGTTTTCCGCCGACTGGGAGCGGCGCATCTTCGGGCTGTTCTTCGCCGTCTTTGCGGGCGGCTACATGAACGTGGACGAGTTCCGGCACGCCATCGAGCGGATGGACCCCGTCGACTACCTGGAAGGCAGTTACTACGAACACTGGATTCATTCGATCGAAACGATGCTGGTCGAGAAGCGCGTGCTTTCGCACGACGAGATCGAGCGTCGTATCGCACAACTTCGGGAGAACCAAGCATGCCAGTCCTGACGAAAGACATGGTCGACGCGCTCGTGCGCACCGGTGCGTCCGCCCGCTCGCACGGGCCGGTCGCGCCGAGCTTCGGCGTTGGCCAGCAAGTGCGCGCGAAGAACCTCAACCCGGCGACGCATACGCGGCTCGCGCGCTACGTGCGCGGCAAGGTTGGAACGATCGGCCTCGATCATGGGGTTTTCGTGCTGCCCGACACGATGGCGCACGGCGGCGGCGAATGCCCGCAGCACGTCTATAGCGTGACGTTCCGCGCGCAGGAGCTGTGGGGACCCCACGCGTCAGCCGTGGATACGGTCTGCATCGACATGTGGGACGACTATCTTGAACCGGCCTGAGGAGAACCGCGCCATGTCCGGAGCCTTCGAACCATCGACGGAAAAGGAAAAGCTGCCGGCCGACGGCCCGCCTTTCAGCGAGCCGTGGCAGGCGCGCGCGTTCGCGCTGGTCGTCCATCTGTGCCGGTCGGGCCGGTTCGCGTGGGGCGAATGGGTGGCAACGTTCAGCCGGCAGATCACCGCGCATCCGGCCCGCGCGGGCGAGTGCACGAACGACACCTACTACCGCCAATGGCTCGCGGCACTGGAGGAACTCATGGCGGCCAAGGGGCTCGTCGATCCCGCGGCGGCACGTGCGCGGCAGGGTGAGTGGCGCGGCGCTTACCTGAACACGCCGCACGGCCAGCCGGTGAGTCTCGGCAATGCAGCGTGTCCGCCGGAACACGCGCACGAGCATCTGGCGCCGTGCAGGTTGCCGGTGACGGTCAGCGCCGCATCGAACCGTCGCGCATCGATCTGAGGAGAGCACATCATGACCGAGCCAATTCGAGCCGCCCGCGGCCGCCGCAACGTGTTCGTTTCGTCTGGCAGCATCCTGCTGGCAGTCGGCGCGCTGCTGGCCTCCAACGCCGGCGTCTGGTGCTGGGCGGCCGCCAGCCTGCACGGGCGGCCCGTGCTGTTCGGCACGGCGCTGCTCGCGTACGTGCTCGGGCTGCGCCATGCAGTCGACGCCGACCACATCGCGGCGATCGACAACGCGACGCGCAAGCTCATGCAGGCGGGCCAACGCCCACTGTCCGTCGGCTTCTTCTTTTCGGCGGGACACTCCGCGCTCATCGTCGTCTTCTCGGCGGTGGTCGCGTTCGCGACGTCCCATTTTTCGCAGCATTTCGAGGCGTTCCGCGCGGTCGGCGCGCTGATCGGCACCGCGGCGTCGGCGACGGTGCTCCTGCTGCTCGCGGCGGTGAACGTCACGATTCTCATCTCCCTGTACCGGACCTTCCGGCGCGTCAAGGGCGGCGAGCCGCTGAACGAGGCCGACGTGAACGACCTCCTGAACGGCCGCGGGCTGGTCGCGCGCCTGCTCAGGCCGATGTTCCGCATCGTGACGAAGAGCTGGCACATGTTCGTGATCGGCGCGCTGTTCGGGCTCGGCTTCGATACCGCCTCGGAAATCGCGCTCTTCGCGATCGCTGCCGGCCAGACGTCGCACGGCGTGTCGTTCGGGACCGTCATGCTGTTCCCCGCGCTGTTCGCCGTCGGCATGTGTACGGTCGACACCGCCGACGGCATGCTGATGGTCGGCGCGTACGGCTGGGCGCTGGACAACCCCGTTCGCAAGCTCTACTACAACATGGCGATGACCTGCCTGTCGGTCGTTGTCGCCTTGCTGATCGGCGGTGTGGAATTGCTGTCGATTATCGGAGACCGGTTCGATTCGTTCGCTTTTCTGCGGGGCTTCACTGGCGCCGTCGGGGATTATTTTGGTGTCCTCGGGTATGCGATCGTCGCCGTGTTCCTCGCGTGCTGGGCGCTCAGCGTGTTCGCATATCGGAAGCGGGAAGCTTGGACAGGGGATTTTTGAACGGGCACGCTTGAGGGTCATCCGATTGCCCGTCCACGTCGGGGTTCGATCATGTCGAAGAGTCCGGTCGATATCGCCTCAAACTGCGATCACATCGGCGTTGCCTCGGACGGCTCGCCGTTCGAACGGAGCAATATGTCCATCGAGGTCTCGGCCGAAGGATCCATCAGCCAGCGCATCGACTTCTGGCGCGAAATGATCCTTCGGCTGTTTGCGGACGTCCAGATTTCCGCGGTGCAGAAGGCGGATTTCTTCGGCAAGGTCCGGCAGCGCAAGTCCGACAAATTGCGCATCTCGGAGATCCATGCCGCCGAGCAGGCGGTCGACCGGCACTATCGTCAGGCCCGCAGCGAATACGAAGACAAGTATTTCGCGGTGTTGATGCTGGACGGCAACCAGTCCGTCGAACAGGACGGCAAAATCGTGACGTTGCGTCCCGGCGACTTCGCGATTTACGACGCGACACGCCCTCATCATCTTCGCTTTGATCAGTCGTGGCGGGAAATCGTCGTCAGTATTCCGCGCATGACGCTCAACCATCTCGTCGTCGGGATGGAAAATTGCACGGCCCGCCCGATGAACACCTCCGAGGGCGTCGGGAACGTGATGCGGACTTTCCTGGAAGGGATGTCGTCGCAGATCAGTCACGTATCCGAGGACGAGATGCTCAAACTCTCGGATACGGTGATCACGTTGATCGCGATGACGCTAGGGAATCTGCAGCGAAACGATGTCGCCCAATCGCGGCTGAAGGCCATGACGCTGATGCGCGCGAAGAGTTTCGTCCTGGAGCATCTCCAGAATCCCGAACTGAATCCGCTCATGGTCGAACAGGCCATGGGGATTTCGTCCCGGTACCTCAACAAATTGTTCGAAGTGGAAAACACTTCGCTGATGCGCTACGTTTGGCGTATGCGCCTGGAGCGGTGTGCAGAAGAACTCGCAACCCCTCATTTCTCGTTTTTGCGAGTTTCCGACGTAGCGTTAAGGTGGGGGTTTAACGACATGTCGCATTTTAGTCGCGCCTTCAAGGAGCGCTTTAACACATCTCCTCGTGAATGGCGCAACAACGCTTTACAGAAGTCAATTCCTTAGATGTGCCGGACGGGGTGCCGGGCGTGGCAGACCAATTTATGTGATGCAATTGATAAGCGACAACTGAACACGTCTTCCCCGATCTCTGATACGTGGTTAGGGTTAACGGTTGGTACGACGTTGATCCGGAGTGGTTTCCCTATCGCTAACCTATATTATCTGTCCATAGTTGTTTTTAGTCTAAACTGGCAAGTATGAAAACGCGTCAGACCGAACCCATCACCTTCCCTGACGACGCCGAACTGGCCGCACTACGTGCGTGGTATGCCGGGCTCGACGCTCGGGCAGCCGTCGCACGCTATCTGGGCGAGCGCAAAGCGCCCGGGGCCTCCGCACGCGGCGTACTGGGCCGCATCCGGCGCACCTTGGCCGCGTTCGCGACGAGCCGCCACCGGGTCGATCTGGCCGAAATATTCGGCGAGCGGTCCGTCGCGTCGGCCGACACTGTCGCGCGCGCGATTGAGGCGCTGCGCAGTCTGCCGGCATCGGCGCCGAACATCGCCGACACCATCGATCAATGGTTGCCCGCGCGCGTGGTGGCCGCGCTGCAGGCGCACGGCATCCGGACGTTGGCCGACCTGACCGTGCGCATTCCGCGCCGGCGCCGTTGGTGGACGGCGATCGACGGGCTCGGCGTCGCCGGCGCACGCCGCGTGGAGGCATTCTTCGCCGCCCACCCGGCCTTGACCGAACGGGCACGGGCCTTGATTGTCGCGTCGCCCGCTGGCGACGTCGTGCCGTGGGAACAGTTGCGCGTGCCGCACGAAGTCGACGGTTCGCACGGACAGTTTCGGGCGCCGCGGACTGCCTGCTTGCTGAACGCGTCGAACGACTACGAAGCGATCCAGTCCTGGCTGTCACTGCATGAATCGGCGGCCACGCAACGCGCGTACCGCAAGGAAGCAGAACGCCTCATCCTGTGGGCAATCATCGAGCGCGGCCGTGCGCTGTCGTCACTCACCACCGACGACGCGATCGCGTACCGCGCATTCCTGCGTCGCCCCACGCCGCGCGAGCGCTGGATCGGGCCGTCGCGGCCGCGGCATAGTGCCGAATGGCGGCCGTTTACCGGCGCGCTGTCCGCCCGATCAGCGGCCTACACGCTGAACGTCCTGTCGGCGCTGTTCCGCTGGCTGATCGAGCAGCGCTACGTACTCGCGAATCCGTTCGCCGGCGTGAAGGTCAAGAGCCAGGCGCCGCGCACCGGCTTGGACGTGTCGCGCGGTTTTTCTGAGGGCGAGTGGTTGCTGATCCGAACCCTGGCCGACGGCCTCGAGTGGTCCTACGGTTGGAGCGTGCCGGCCGCTCAGCGCCTGCGCTTTCTGCTGGACTTTGGGTACGCAACCGGCCTGCGCGCGAGCGAGCTGGTCGGCGCGACGCTCGCCGACGTCCGCCGCGACGAACACGGCGATCACTGGCTGCACGTGCTCGGCAAGGGCGGGAAGGTGACTTTGCCGGCGCTGGCCCGGACGGCGCTCGACCAATATCTCGTGCAGCGCGGCCTGCCGGTTACGGCCGTACGCTGGAATCCGGCGACGCCGCTCGTTGCGAGTCTCGACGAGGATAGCGCACGCATCGAAAGCACACGGCTCTGGCGTGTGCTGCGGCGATTCTTCGTGCTGGCGGCCGACGCGATTCAGGACGAGCGGCCCGCCACGGCGGAGAAGTTGCGCGGCGCGAGTCCGCATTGGATGCGTCACACGCATGCATCGCATGCGCTGGCTCGGGGCGCCGAGTTGATTATGGTGCGCGACAACCTGCGCCATGCGTCGATCTCGACGACGTCAACCTATCTGCACAGCGATGACGTGCAGCGCGCTCGGCAGTTCGATCAGGCGTTTGCCGCACGAAAGTGAACGGAAGATCGTTTATATCGCTCTACAGATAAGCACCAGATTTTCCATAACTTTGAGGCTTATGATAGGAAATCGCGCTTATCATGTTCGCCCCCCATTCCGGTTACGTCGATGCGCCGCGGTACTGGATACGCCGGTGCACCGCCGCAAGCCCACGCACGCGCGCTACTTCGTGTCGCCGAAATTTGCAGGCCGACTCGATATTCAGGGATCGATCACGGCCGCACACGCGTCCGTCGGCGCCGCAGCCATGTGCCCCACGACCGGCACGATCTTGATCCCAGCGGATGCAATACGACACGGTGCTGCAGCGAGGCCGCAACCGCCAAGGGCGATACAACTAGCAACGCAAACGGCTCGAACGAACCACTTCATAGAAACCTCCAGGTAGCGATCCCACACATCTTCCGAACAGGCCTGACTTGTAGACCTATGCCGGGAACATCATGCTAACATACAAACCGTCTAGACGGTTTGTATGTTAGCATGATGTTCATGTTGCTCTCCGTACTGGCGACGACATGCACTGCCCGATCGATCGCTCAACGCGTAACCAACCCGTGTCGAACGCGCAGCAGCCCGTACTCCCTTCTGTCACTTATCGAACAACGACCATGCGCCACTCCACCACATCCACCGCGAGCCCCAGATTTTCAATCAGCCCGCTGCTCGTGATTGCAGCCCCGCTTGTTGCATCGCTCGTGAGCGTCTTCATCATCGTGACGGTATTTTCAACCGACGTTCCTTACCTGACGAACGGTTTCTAGCATGGGCCCAAAATGAGGATTTCATACGTCGCTCTGATCGTGTCCTGCATGGCAACGACCGGTTGTGTTTCGACGGCACATGCTCAGTTTCGCGGTCTCGACGACTTGAATCGATTTGGCGAGAAGCGCACCCTCTGCCGTCAGGCGCTCTCGTCATCAGGCATGGAAGACGATATGGACCAGCGCATCCGCGACCTCGTCAGAAAACCGTACGAGTCCGCCGGTCGCAAGGGCTGGCCAAAAGGATCGTCGGACGCCAGCACCTATCGCGAGATGGTTGAAGACACCGTCAACGATCTCCGGGACCCGGTACTCAAGCAGTTGACGGATAGCTGCGCAAGGAATTTCTCGATAGACGAACTCCGTAGCGTCAACGATTTCTATACGAGTCCGGCTGGACAGGCATGGCTTAGCAAAGGTCGAACCACAATCATGCCGGAGATGGCCAGAGCCGTTTCCCGAATTCAACTCCGGATAGATGAAAACTGAGGAAGCGTGGCTACATGACGCGCATGTTACGGGCGAAGTCCATGCCCGCCGGACGGCACGCCGAAACGGCCCCGCAGGTCGCCGTGCCGGTGTCCAGTCCGGGTGAGGGCACGTGTCTTCGCCGACGCTCTTTTCCGCGTGGCAACGGGGCGATCAATGTGACGCGGGCGGGTGAACTCCATCGCAGGCGCGATCATTCAAAGAGGCTCTGGATGTCGGTCTGGAAGCCCAGCACGAGCGTCAGATAGAAGAGCGACGCGAAGACACCGGCCATCGTACCGAAAATGTCCCGCGCAAGCGCGCCACGGATCATGTGAGCAGGAATCCCGATCGCCATATAGGCAGCCAGGAACACGATCGAAACCATGAGCGGTGGTGGCGTCGTAAGAATGAGATAGGCGATTTCGCGCATACTCCCGGCTCCTTGTCGAATTCGGTCAGCTCATCCGGGATGTCACGACATCGACCCGCGGCGTTGCGGCGAGCGTGACATCCTCGCCATCACCGGAGCTGGGCAACGAGTGCATCCGCGCCCTTGTCGATACCGGTCCGGGCCGCACTCAGCGAACCGAACGCAGCCGGCAGGTTCATGGCGTTCGGATACTGTCTTGTCACATAAGCCATCAGCAGTTGACCGCTCGTGCTGTCGTAGACTTCGACGGCGTATGAAACTGAGCCGCTGAACGCGCCCTTGCCGCCCCGAATTGCCTGCACGCCGTTATACAGATTGCCGGCGATATCGAAATGCATGGCTTGTCCGACAACCGCCGTGGTCTTCTCCGCGCCCGTGAGCGTGAGCCGCACGCGCAGCGTCGCAGGGGACGGCTTGGCAGCGGCCTGGAAGCGCTTCAAGAGTTTGTCGGCAAACACCTTCCCCATGTAATCGGCAAGCGCCGCCTTGTCCTCGGCCTTCAAGTCGCCGAACTGATTGTCCTGACCGGCATACACGACGACTGGATCCACCATCACCTGCCGGTACTGCGACCAGTCGACGCGTGGCGCATATCGGTACGGCACCTTTGCGGCGTCGTCGCCGCGGTTCGGTGTCAGCTGGGGTGAGGATGCAATGCCCGAATAGGCAGCGGGCTGCACACCGGCGCATGCGGCCAACGTCAACACCGTGACGCCTGAAAAAATAAATGAGCTGAGTTTGGTGGTGAGCATGTCGGATTCCGTGGAAGGTGCCGCGGCCGGCACCAGAGGTGAAATTGCGAAAAGAGTTGACGCGACGGCAGCGTAGCATCGCCTCCGTCACATGTAAACCGTCTATCCGGTTTGTTTTATAGAAGAGGATCGGGAAGGTACAATGTCACGCTTGGCAGCGGGAGAGCTCCCTCGAGCTCATCTCGCGCTACCGCCCCTCACTGCGCATCAGCGCGACGCCATCGTGACAACTCAATGGACAACCAGACCCGCTCGGAAATTTCCCGCAAGAAGGCAATCGATGCAGCACTCAGCATCCTCACCCGCGATGGCGTCGGCGGCTTGACGTTCGACGCGCTCGCGCGTGAAAGCGGCATCAGCAAGGGCGGGTTGCTGCACCAGTTCCGTACCAAGCAGGGTGTACTCTCGGCGTTGCTCGAATTCCAGCAGCAGCAATTCGAACAGTTTGGGCGCGATTACCTGGTGAACGAGGGTGCATCGAAGGCCGAGCCGACCCTCGCTGCCCAGATCGCGATATTCCGGGAAGCCATCAATCAACCGAACTCGGTCGCGCGCGCCGTGCTGGCGGCAATCATCGAAAGCCCGGAACTGCTCGAGGGCCGGGAGAGCGGTGATGCCGACAAGTTGAAAACCATGGACAAGGAGTCGGGCGATTTCGAACTCTCGCTGCTGCGTTACTTCGCGGCGAGCGGCATCGCATTCAACGTGCTGCTTGGCCTGACGCCCCTGACCGGCGCCATGCGAAACCGGCTTTTCGCCCGCCTGCTGGATGAGGAAAGCTGGCAAGCCAAGGCGGTCAAGCCGAAACGGAAGTGATCGGTCGATCTCTCGACTTTGCGGTCTGAGTCAGTATGTGAAGCTCGAAGTCGCATGCGACCCGTCGGTGTACCGGCCGACGGCGCATTGAGCAGGATGCCCCTGCTCGAGCCGATGCCGCCCGCGATTCGCCGGCTGCAGAACCCGATGTGGGCGCACTCTACCTTATGAGCGACATCCGGACGCCGCCGGATGCGCGCGCAATCAGGCTCGGGTCAGAACCGATGAATGATCCCCGCACCGAACGCGAACTGGGTCCCGGTCGACGACGGCGCGGAGTTGAACCCGTCACCCAGCGTTGCGGTCGCGTCGACGATGCTGCCCGCGCCGCTCGTGCCGAGCGTCTTGCCCTTCGCGTGCTGATACGCTTCGAGCAGGTACAGCCCCGTGCGCTTCGACAGTGAGTAATACTGCGACAGGTTGAACTGATGATACTGCGCGCTGTCGGTGATGCCGTTCGCCTCGGTCGCGCGCGTGTACGCATAGCCTGCACCGAAATCCCACACCGCCGACGGCTTCCAGTGCAGCACCGCGCCGGCCGTGTTGAAGATCGCGGTGTTGACGAACTTCGACGCCGCGCCCGGGATGTATTCGGTGTTGGTGTACGTGGCCGTCGCATCCCACGCGTCGCTGAACCGGTAGCTCAGGCCCACCGCGAACCGCTGCTGCGCCTTCGCGGTCTGGTAGCCGTTCGTGAGCGCCGACACGCCCACTTGCGCGCCCCCGTTCGACGTCGTCGAATTCGCACCCCACATGCCGCCGGCCGTATTCGAATTGTTCACGCGCTCGAACGCGAGGCCGACGCCGAGCGGGCCGGCCGCGTACTGGATGCCGGTTGCCCATGTCGAGCCGGCATCGGTGCTGCCGGCCACGCCGCCGAACGAATACGAGCCGCTCAGCGTCAGGCCATACCATTTCGGCGACGTGTATTCGAGCGTGTTGTTCGCGCGATAGATCGTGTCGAGCCCGTCGACGTCGCCCGGGTGCGCGCCGTAGTAGCCGGTGACCCACGTCGTCGGGCTGAATGCCGACATCGTCTGGTAGTACGACGCGTACTGCCGCCCCGCGCTCAGCGTGCCGTAGGTCGCATTGGTCAGGCCGACCCAAGCCTGCCGCCCGAACATCGCATCGGTGTACTGCGTGGCGCCCGTGCCCGAGTTGAAGCCCGATTCGAGCGTGAAGATCGCCTTCGTGCCGCCGCCGAGATCCTCGGCACCCTTCAAGCCGAAGCGGCTGCCGGCCCACACGCCCTGGTTCATCCTGATCACCGACTTGCCGCCGCTCGTCGAGCCGAGCGTCGTCGCGTTGCTCTGGTAGCCGATCCCGTTGTCGACGATCCCGTACAGCGTGACGCTGCTCTGCGCGAACGCCGGTGCGGCCGCCGCCATCGCGATGGCGGTCAGCGCGACCCGTGATGCCTGCTTCTTCATCGATCCGTCTCCTTCCTTGCCTTGTTGAATGCGTGAGTTGTTGTGATCAGTGCGTGCCGCCGTGGGGTCATGGACGATACGCATGCCAGCCGTTGCCGTCCTTGCAGACGAGTTGAGAACCCTGGACTTGGCATTGCGCTTCGTAACCCGGCGAGTACAGCCATTCGCCGGCCCAGTGAAGGTCGACCACCGGGTCGCCCTTCGGCGTATCGGCGGCGAAGTTCGCCGCGTCGTCGGTGCTGCCGGTGCCTGTGTAGCGCGCGGTGGCCGGATACGGGAACACCGGGCGCGTGCGCGTCGTGTTGCCGTTCGCGTCGACGATCGACGCGACGATCCGGCCCGGCGTCGCGCCCGTTTCGGTCCACGCCATCAGGGGCGACAGGATGTCGAATACGTCCGGCCCCTGCCCGCCGCCGCAGTGCGCGACGCCCGGGAACAGGTAGAAGCGCGCGAAGCGGTCGACTCTTGCGTCGCCCATGTAGTGCCTCATCGCTTCGTAGTACGTGATGCTCGAACGCGGCGAGATGTGCTGGTCTTCCAGGCCGTGCCACAGCAGCAGCTTGCCGCCGCGCCCGGCGAACCGGGTCAGGTCAGGATCGGTCGCGGCCAGGTAGTTCGACACCGGCACCGTCTTCGCGAACCCGTCGAGCGTGAATTTCAGGTCGCCGATCGCCGCGGACGGATACGACGCGTTGTAGTAGTCGAGATAGCGCAGGAACGGCAGCACGAAGCCGATCGTGCCGCTCTGTGCGGTCGCGGTCGCCGGGACGAACAGCGTCCAGTTCAGCTCGGAGCCCCATTCGCGCGAGACGAGCGGCTCGAGACGCGTGCCGTCCGCGGTCGTCGCGCCGTCGTGGATCCGACGGACGACGTCGGCTTCCTGCGGCGTCAGGCAGGTCGCGGTGGACTGGCCTTGCGCGCAGACGATCGTCGCGGGATCGAAGCGACACGCGCGCGGGTTGTCGATCACGCCGTCGACCACGCCGTCCAGCCCGTCGCACGCCTTGAGCACGGCCGCGTGCAGCATCGGCAGCTTGCCGGCGAGCAGAATCGCGTTGCCCGTCTTCGGGTCGGTGTTCACCGCGTTCGGCCATGCATGGTGGAACGTGTTCTGCACGATCAGGTCGTTCGCCGGCGCACCGGCGGCGATGCCGTCGAAGTCGTCGGGAAAGCGCTGCGCCTCCATCAGCGCTTCGCGGCCGCCGTCCGAGCAGCCGTCGAAGTACGCGTAGCGCGCGGGCCGTGCATAGAACTTGCCGATGATCGCCTTCGCGACCTGAGCCGTTGCGTGTTCGGCGCGGTATGCGAAGTCGAGCTTCGCCTTCGGATCGAGCGCCCACGAACCGTCGTTGCCGCCTTCGTGGCCCATGTCGGTCGCAGCCATCGCGATCGTGCCGTTCGTCACCGGCACGCACGTCGATGCCATCGGCGCGTTGACGGACAGGTTGCCGCACAGGCCGCCGCAGCCCGTCTGCAGATAACGCTGCGTCCAGCCCTGCGTCGGCAGCTGCAGTTCGAACAGCGACGCGCCCGGGCCGATCGTCCCCTTCACGTCACACACCGGCGCCGGCAACGTGTTGTTACCGACGACCGTGCCGGCCGGCAGCAGCACCGCCGACGTGATCGTGACGGCGCCATCGGTCACGCCGCTCAGGTCGAGCGCCGCGACCGACGGGCACGACATCGCGGGCATCACCGCGGGAAGATTCGCGAGTCCGGCGGTGCTCGCCGCATTCGCGGCATTCGGCCAGCCCGTCAGCGCCGCACTCAGCCACACGACGCCGATCGCCAGCGCCCTGGTCAGTGCATCGCACCTTACGCGTGTCGCGCGATGCCAAGCGCACATCATCCACCCTGCCCTGCAGTTCGTCTGCATGCCTGTCTCCTGTCTTTCTGCTGGATATGCCGCTCGTCCGGGCCGGACGACGCGGCGACGTTGTATTGATTCTTCGATAGATCGTATGAGCTGGATCACCACTCACTGCTTCATCAGCATAACTAATATCGATGCGCGAGCCCGTTGCGAAGAAAGGCGAATCCCATCCGATTCGTTTATCGACCGGCCGCGTCAGCCTTATGCAGGCTCCATCCCGTGTTCGCGCTTGATGTGTGCGACTTGCGGCGACGCCAGGTACACGAGGAACCGCGCCGCGGCCACGCGATCGTGCGCGACGGCGCAGACCGCGGCGGCGAACACCGTCACCGCCTGCACGGCGTCAGGCAGCGCACCGACGATTGCGACGCCCGGCACGTGCATCAGCTCGCTCGTCTGCTGAAAGCCGAGCTCGACGTCGCCGGCTGCGATCAGCGCGCCGACCGGCACGCCCGGTGGGGCCTGCACGATGCGCGGTGCGATCGCGTCGGCGATGCCCCAGCGGGCGAACAGACGCGTCAGGTGCGTGCCGCTCGGCCCGGTCGAATAGCCGATCCGGCCTGCGCCCAGGATCGCATCGCGCAACGCGGCTTCCGTACCGATGTCCGGCCGCCGCGCACCGCTCGCGACCGCGACCGCGATACCCGAGCGCGCAACGTGCACGCGACTGCCCGGCTCGACATGACCGTCCGCCGCAAGCCGCTCGATCGCATCGGACGCGAGCACGACGACATCGAACGGCTCGCCGTCACGCACGCGCCGCGCAGCGTCGACGCCGCCTACCGACGTGATCGCGACGCGCGCGCCGGTGTCGCGCTCGTAATCGGCGGCAAGCCGCGCGAGCACCGGCCGCGTCGCCATCGACGAGATGCCCGTGACGGCCAGCGCCGCTTCCGATGTCTGCATCATCGCGTCCCCCTGAATCAGTCGATGTAGCGCAAGCCGGCCTGACGCAGCGGCTCGCGCATGTCGTACATGTCGAGGCCGAGCACGCCGGACGCGAGTTTCGCGCGCTTCGCCGCTTCGTTCGCTTCGCGGGCCGCCGCCTTCTCGAGCACCTGAGCCGCGCGCGCGGCCGGCACCACGGCCACGCCGTCGTCGTCCGCGACGATCACGTCGCCGGGGTGGACGAGCGTGCCCGCACATACGACGGGCACGTTCACCGAACCGAGCGTCGCCTTGATCGTACCTTTCGCCGAAATCGCCTTGCTCCAGACCGGGAACTGCATCGCCTCGAGCACCGCGACGTCGCGCACGCCGGCATCGATGATCAGCGCGTGCGCGCCGCGTGCCTTGAAGCTCGTCGCGAGCAGGTCGCCGAAATAGCCGTCCGTGCAATCTGCGGTGATTGCCGCGACGACCACGTCGCCCGGCCGGATCTGTTCGGCTGCGACGTGCATCATCCAGTTGTCGCCCGGGTGCAGCAGCACCGTGACAGCCGTGCCGGACGCCTGCGCACGCGGATAGATCGGCCGCATGTAGGGCTTCAGCAGCCCCGTGCGGCCCATCGCCTCGTGCACCGTCGCCGAGCCGAGCGCGCCGAGCCGCGCCGCCACATCCTGGTCCGCACGCTGGATCGTGCGGTACACCACACCGAGTTCAGTCATGATCAAAGCCCCTTCGCCTTCAGTTGCGCATCGAGGCGCGGATACACGCGCCGCGCATTGCCTTCGTAGATCTTGTGACGCGCTTGCTCATCGAGCGACGATGCGTCGATGTAGCGCTTCGTGTCGTCGTAGTAGTGACCGGTCTCCGGATCGATGCCGCGCACCGCGCCGATCATCTCGCTCGCGAACAGGAGGTTGTCGACCGGAATCACGCCGGTCAGCAGGTCGATGCCGGGCTGGTGATACACGCACGTATCGAAGAACACGTTGTTCAGCAGATGGTCCTTCAGCAGCGGCTTCTTCAGCTCCTGCGCGAGCCCGCGGAACCGTCCCCAGTGATACGGCACCGCACCGCCGCCGTGCGGGATCACGAAGCGCAGCGTCGGGAAATCGCGGAACAGGTCGGAGGTCAGGCACTGCATGAACGCCGTGGTGTCGGCGTTCAGGTAGTGCGCGCCCGTCGTATGGAAGCATGCGTTGCAGCTCGTGCTCACGTGGATCATCGCGGGAATGTCGTACTCGACCATCTTCTCGTAGATCCGGTACCAGTAGCGGTCCGACAGCGGCGGGCTCGTCCAGTGGCCGCCAGACGGATCCGGATTCAGGTTGATCGCGACGTTGCCGTATTCCTCGACGCAGCGCACGAGCTCCGGAATGCAGGTCGCGACATCGACGCCCGGGCTTTGCGGCAGCATCGCGGCCGGGACGAAGTGATCGGGAAACAGTCGATGGACGCGATGGCACAGCTCGTTGCACACGGCCGCCCACGTGCTCGACACCGCGAAGTCGCCGATGTGATGCGCCATGAAGCTCGCGCGCGGGCTGAAGATCG
Source organism: Burkholderia sp. BCC0506 (assembly GCF_902833145.1). Taxonomy (GTDB): domain Bacteria; phylum Pseudomonadota; class Gammaproteobacteria; order Burkholderiales; family Burkholderiaceae; genus Burkholderia. The sequence continues at coordinate 619,666 of NZ_CADFEN010000001.1, forward strand.
TCAGGTCGAGGCCGCGCTCGCGCATCAGCCGCAACTGGTTGTGTTCGATCGATTCGCGAAGTTCGTCGTCGCTGATGTTCAGCTCGGCCACCTTCGGTTGCTCCGACGGACTGCCAAGCGCCGCGATCTGGCGATTGCGCCACGCTTCCAGCGCCTTCGGCGCGGTGGTGTAGTGACCGTGGATATCGATGATCATTGATGCTCCTGCATTGGATAAAGTGTCCGGCACCCTGCCGACCGCCGCGCCGGATGGCGGTGTGCGACGTGCGTCAGTGCGCCGGGTTTTCGAGTTCCTGCGGTTCGGGCACGGCTGCATGCTGCGTCGTCATGATCGCGATGGCCGCCAGCGTGGCCGGCACCGCGAGCATCGACAGGATCGCGTCGAACTTCCAGCCGAAGCCGAGCAGCGCACCACCGATGGCCGAGCCGAAGATGCTGCCGAAGCGGCCCATCCCGAGCATCCAGCTCACGCCTGTTGCGCGTGCCACGGTCGGATAGCGGCCCGGCGCATACGCATTCAGCCCGGTCTGCGCGCCGCTCATGCAGAAGCCGGCCGCGAACACCAGCAGCGCGAGCGACGACGACAACGCACCGGCCCAGGCGAGCACGGCAACGCACAGCCCGCCGCCGAGATACGCGGCGCCGATCACCGGCGCCGGCCGCACGCGATCCATCAACCAGCCCACGCCGATCGCACCGATCGTGCCGCCGATCTGGAACATCGCGGTCACGTTCGCGGCCGTGCTGACGGACAACCCGGCATCCTTGATTAGCGTTGGCAGCCAGCCGGTCAACAGGTAGATCACGAGCAGCCCCATGAAGTACGTAATCCACAGCGACAGCGTCACGCGGCCATAGCCTTGCGAGAACAGCACGCCGATCGGTTTGCGCGTCGGCAGCGCGGGCTCGCTCGACACGAACGTCTCGTCGCCGGTGAACCGGGCACCGCACACGCGGTTCAGCAGCGCACCGATGCGTTGCGGCGGCGCACCGCGCACGGCCAGGAGCCGCGCCGACTCGGGCAACAGCCACAGCTGCAGCGGAATCAGCAGCAGCGGCAGCGCGCCGCCGAACAGCAGCACCGCGCGCCAGCCGTGCAGCGGAACCAGCCAGCCGGCGACGAAGCCGATCAGCGCCGAGCCGAGGTTGAAGCCTGTAAACATCACGGTGATCATCAGCGCCCGCATCCGCTGCGGCGCGTATTCGGACAGCAGCGTCGTCGTGTTGGGCATCGCCGCGCCCAGCCCGATGCCCGTCAGCAGCCGCAGCACCGCCATCTCGAATGGCGAATGCGCGTGCGCGGTCACGATCGTGAACACGCCGAACAGGAACACCGACGCGATCAGCACGCGCTTGCGCCCGAACCGGTCGGCGCTCGGACCGGCCAGCAGCGCGCCGATCACGAGCCCGATCGGCGCCGCGCTCATCACCAGCCCGAACTCGGGACGCGAGATCGCCCAGTCGCGAATCACCGACGGTGCGACGAATCCCATGATCGCGACGTCCATTCCGTCGGCGATCACGACGAGGCAGCACAGCACGACCAGCAGCCACTGGTAGCGCGACACGGGCCGCTCGTCGATGAACGACTTGATGTCGATTGTCTTTCCACCTGCCATCATGACTCTCCTGTCTCCTTGGCGACGATCGATCAGTCGATTCGTCATCCTATTTATATGGCCCGTTGCGCTTCCGGCAGTCCGGTCGCGCAGGCGCGGCGATCTCGCGCGCGCCCTCGTCTTCGCTATGTGTTGACCGACTGGTCCGCGCCGTCCCAGCCGAGCGGCCCCGCGCTCTTGCCGGCCACCGAGTACAGCGCGCCTGGCGCGTTGCGGGTGCGCTGGAAGTCCTCCATCGATTCGCCTCGCATCGCCGCATAGATATGCAGATTCGATACGCCCGTCACCGCGCCGAGCTTCTCCAGCAGGAAGAAGATCACGCCGTAGCGCAGCAGGCCGAGCCAGTCGCGCCGGCGGATCAGGTCGCGCTCCTCCGTGCTGAGGTCCGCGGCCGCGAAGCTCGCTTCGGGGTCGCTCAGAAACTGCGCGCGATGCGCGGGCTCGATCATCCGGTGCAGATAGTCGTTGATCCGGTACGCGCGCACGGCCCGCTCGATCGTGAACGGATAGGTGCCCGGCAGTTGCTCGACGCCGGCGAGTTCGGCCGCGATCCGTTGCCGGTGGCGCTCTGCCGCCGCCTCGTCGACTTCCGTGTCCGCCAGCTCGTACACGGCCGTCGCGATCCCCGTCATCGACGGCAGGTAGTAGCTGCGGTGGCGGCACACGACGCCCGCCGGCAAAGCGCCGCGCATCGTGAGCCACATCACGATCTCGGCGCCTTCGAAGCCGCCGAGCGTCGCGTATTCGCCGAGCGGCATGCCGGCCAGGCGCTCGGGATCGCGCTCGAGCAGATCGAGAAAACGCGCATCCCATTCGGGATTGTTGAAGCCCGAGCGCTCGCCGTGCACCTGATGCGACAACCCGCCGGTCGCGACGATCGCGACGCGCAGGTCCTCCGGATAGCTTTCGATCGCGCGGCGCAGCGCCTGGCCGAGCCGGTAGAAGCGGCGCGCGGACGGCACCGGCAGTTGCAGCACGCCCATCTGCAGCGGCACCAGTTGCACCGGCCAGTCGGGCCGGTGCGGACACAGCACCGACAGCGGCGAGAAGCAGCCATGGTCGAGCGGCTTGCTCTGGAAGAACGACATGTCGAACTCGTCGGCCATCAGCGACCGGCCGATATGCGCGGCCAGCGCCGGGTGGCCGGCGATCGGCGGCAGGTCGCGCGCGCCGCCGCCTTCGTCCGCCGGATGCCACTGCGGTCCGACGCCGAGCGAGAACGCCGAATAGTGATCAAAGAAGAACGACGTCACGTGGTCGTTGTAGATGAACAGCAGCACGTCGGGACGCTTGTCGGCGAGCCACCCGGCCAACGGCGCGAAGTTTTCGAAGATCGGCGCCCAGACGGGATCGTCGCGCTTGTTCTTGTCGAACGCGAACCCGATCGTGGGCGTGTGGGAGGCCGCGATGCCTCCGATAATCCGTGCCATGCCAATGCTCCTTCGTGATGCTCTGATGCGGTCCGGCCACGCCGGCCATTGCGGATTGAATGCGTGCGCGTTCGCTACGCGCGCCCGTGCGGCTGCGGCGCAAGGCTGCGCTTGACGACCAGCGCGAGCGGAACGGCGAACACGAAATGCGACATGAACCCGCCGATGATCACGTTCGGGTCGAAATAGTTCGGATGATTGCTCGACGCGATCATGATCAGCGCGTGCATCACGATCCATGCGACGATCGCGAAGAACAGCGCGACGAACGTCGCCTCGAAGCCGCGCCGGCAGAACCACGGCCAGATCGCCGCGAACACGATGCCCCACGACAGCGCGAACGCGAAATGGATCGCGGTGCCGATGAAGTATGCGCCGATGCCGAGCGCGTCCTGTGCGGCCCTGCCGAACACGAGTCCCGTCGCGTTGCGCGGGATGCCGGCGAGCGGCATCAGATGCTGGGTGCCAACCCACACGAGCGCCTCGTAGACCCAGATCAGCACCGCGCCCGCGAACCCGCCGCGAATACCGGCGCGTACCGTGTAGGAAAGCGGCGTGCTGCCCGCCGATGCGTCCGCCAGTTCGCGTGCTCCGATGATGTGCTGCCGTCCCATTACGCTGCCTCGCTCGTAGTTGGAGGTGCCGCGCCACGCGCCAGCCCCTTTTCGTGATCGGACGAACAATGAATCAGATGGCGGCCCGATGCGCCGGCAACCGCGTGCTTGCGGCTCCCGGGATTGAAATTACTCAGTCGCGGCCGGGGCAATATATTTAGGGTAAACCCTTATAACCCGACGTAACCGCATATCCGGCAAGCGCTCAACCGGCACGCGCACCGCGTCGCCGATGGCCCGGAAGCCCGCCGGATATGGCGCTCGCGCGGCCGCGTCCGGCGGCGAGCGAGCCGCAGCCGGTCGCTCGGCGATTCACATCCGATAAATAAAACAGATGGGCCGATAAGCACGACGCAAGCTCCGCGACCGCCGTTCCGGTAAAGTCGTTCAACCCGCTGCGCCGCCGGCGCAGGCCGCACGGATGCACGTATGCCGTATGCTCGGCCGCCGCGACGCACACCGCCCGAACACCCATGGACAACACCGACCTTCCGAATCTCGCCTGCCTGTACGCGGTGCAGCGCGTTGCCGAAACGGGCAGCGTGAGCCGCGCCGCCGCGACGCTGTTTCGCGCGCAGTCGGCCGTCACGCGCGCGGTGCAGGAACTCGAAGCGGCCGTCGGCGAAGCGCTGTTCGACCGCAAGCCGACCGGCATGCTGGCGACGCCGGTCGGCCGTGCGGTGCTCAAGCGCGCAGAGCGTGTGATCGCCGAACTCGGCGCGCTCGCGAACTGGTGTGCGCTGCGCCAGTCGCGCCGCCGCGCATCGACCGACGGCGGCCTGCCGGCTTACCTGCTCAACACGCGGCGGCTCCTGCTGTTCTCGACGCTCGCGCGGCACCGTCACATGCCGAGCGCCGCGCGTGCGCTCGGCGTCACGCAGCCGGCCGTCAGCAGCGCGATCCGGATTCTCGAGAGCGGCGCGGGTTTCGCGCTGTTCCATCGGCATCCGCGCGGCCTGCTGCTGACGGCCGACGGCGAGACGTTCCTGCTGCACGTGCGGCGCGCGCTGAACGAACTGCGGCACGTCGCCGACGACGTCGCGGCGCTGCACGGCAGCATCCAGGGTGTCGTGACCGTCGGTGCGCTGCCGCTCGGCCGCACGCTGATGCTGCCCGAAGCGGTCGCGCGCGTCGTCACGCGGTTTCCGAAGGTGCACGTGATCACCGACGAAAGCGCGTACGAGGCGCTCGTCGCCGGCGTGCGCGCGGGTGACATCGACTTCATCCTCGGCGCGCTGCGCGCGAGCGATCCGGCGAACGACCTCGAGAACGAACGATTGATGTCCGAGAACCTCGTCGTGCTCGCGCGCCACAATCACCCGCTCGCCGGCGTGCGCAACCTCACGCTCGCGAGCCTCGCCGGTGCGCAATGGATCCTGCCGCGCAGCCACTCGCCTGCGCTCGGGCTGTTCGAGTCGCTGTTCCGGCGCATGAAACTCAAGCCGCCGATGCCGACGGTCGAGAGCGCCGACCTTGCGATAATACGCGGCCTGCTGCTGCACACAGACATGCTCGCGGTGCTGTCCGCGCAGCAGTTGCACTACGAATGCGAAGCGGGGCTGCTGGTCGTGCTCGATGTGCCGCTGCGCGAAACGACTCGGGACATCGGGCTGATGACGCGCGCCGGCAGCCCGCCGTCGCCGGCCGCGCGCGCGTTGATCGACGCGATTCGCGTGGTGGCGACCGAGGTCGCACGCACGCCGCACGCTAAACGTGGACGGTGAACGTGTCTCCGCGCTCGCCGTAAAGTACGCCGGCATCGCACATGAACGGTTTCAGGAACGGGAGATCGCAGGCAAATTGTTGGACGGGGGAGATATCTCTACTGCGGTGATTCGCTTCGCCGACGTAGGCCAAAATAAAGTTGTCACCGTTTGCGAAGTAAAGATGTCACTTCGCCATTTCGCAGTCACCCAAGAGCTGCGAACCCTTGTGAATTCAAGGATTTGCGCGCCGCGAATTAAAGTTGTCACCGAGCGCGGCGTTGCGAAGAGCGATGTCAACTCCCTCGCGACGTCGTTGCAGCGCCGTCGGTCGCGGTAACACGTTGTTCAAAACCTGAGTTTGAGCACGCTATCGTGCCGTCGTGATAAGTATTCTTATCACAATACTCCGATTTCCATTCAAAACTCGTTCGTGCATTACTGCGCCACGGGGGTATGCCGCAACGCCCTTACTTTAACGAACCTTGATCGCTCGGGACAGCCGCCTTTGAATACGTGTGCCTGCCCTTCCAGATTCGACGCTACGCGACGAACCGGATCGCGCTGTTCTCGATGGCAGCCTCGTTGCCGTATTGCCAGGTGATGTTGCGCTGTTCATGTCCGATCGGCAGACCCGAGTAGATCGGCAGGCCGAAGCCGCCCAGCACGTCGACAAGCATCTGCTCGAGCGTGAAATCCGCGCCGTCCGGGATCGGGCAGCGCGTGAATTGCCCGAGCACGAACGCGCGGGCCCCGTCGAACGCGCCGCTCAGACGCAGTTGCGTCAGGCTGCGGTCGAGCCGGTAACCGAATTCCGTCACGTCCTCCAGCAGTACGATCGCATCGCGTGAGCGAAGCGACCAGCGTGTACCCGCGACGCTCGCGAGCACCGTCACGTTGCCGCCGCACAAACGCCCCCGCACCGCACCAGGGGCGCCGGACAAATGCCGCAGGCTCAGCGGGGCGCGTTCGCCACCGGTCAGCACGGTGCGCATGTCGGCGCGCGTCGTGTCGTCGACCTTGGTCGCCAGGCTGTGGAATGTCGGACCATGCAACAAGCGCACGCCGGGCCGGTCTGCGAGCGCGCAGAATAGCGACGTCGCGTCGGAAAAACCGATGATCGTCTTCGGCGTCGCGATCTCGTCGGGCAGGTGCTCGAGCAGATGCGCGCAACCGAATCCCCCTCGCGCGAGCCAGACGATATCGATTGACGGATCCATCAAGGCGCGCCGCAGATCGTCCGCGCGCTCCTCGGCGGTACCGGCGAAATAGCGGTACCGGCTGCCGAGATGTGCGCTCGTCGTGACCTTGAAGCCCCAGCTTTCGACGAGCACGATGCCGCGCTCGATGCCTTGCGGATCGGGCACACCTGCGGGCGCGACGACGCCCACTGTCTTGCGTCTTGATTCCATCGAACGGATACCGTGAGGATAAGAACCCGCCGAATATACCTGATGCCACCCGCGAGCCGCTCACACATCAGTCGATCGCCGGAATCCACGCGGCCGTCGCCGCGTCGCTCGCGCGGAACGCCGGAAATTTCGCGCCGAGTTCGGCCACGGTATGGATGTCGTTCTTCACGAGATCGTCGCGCGTGATCAGCGTCGGCTTGACCGCGATGCGTGCGCCCGGGTTTTGCCCGGCGACCAGCAGCGCCGCGGCCCGCACCGACACGGCGCCGACGACCGCCGGATTGGTCGCGGCCGTCGCGACCCACGCACTGTTCGGTGCACGGATGGCCTCGATGTCGGCCGTCGACACGTCCGCGCTGTAGATGCGCAGCTTCGACGACAGCCGCGCCTCGTCGGCCGCGAGCTTCGCGCCGCGCGCGAATTCGTCGTACGGCGCGAATACGACACGAATGTCCGGATTCGCGCGATACGCGGCGGCCGCCTGGTTCGCGACCGACTGCGCGATCGGATTGTCGACGGTGCCCCAGCGCGCCTTTTCCTGCACCTTCGGATGCGCGCGCTTGAAATCGCGCCACGCGGCATCGCGCCGGTCGAGCGGCGCGAATCCGGCCACGTACACGTACCCTGCCGCGAACGCGTCGCCGTTGTCCTTCAGGGCCTGATCCAGCAGCAGGTTCGCCAGGTCGCGGTCGTTCTGCTCGATCTGCGGCACCTTCGGATTGGCGAGATCGACATCGAACGCGACGACCTTGATGCCTTTGTCCAGCGCACGCTGAACGACGTCCTTCAGCGATTCCGGCAGGCCGTGATTGACGATGATCGCGGACACGCCGATGCTGATCGCCTGCTGGATCTGCTCGCGCTGCTCGGCCGCGTCCTGCCGGCCTTCGTAGATGCGCAGATCGACGCCGAGCGCACGCGCCTGCTTCTGCGCGCCGGCTTCGTAGGCCTGGAAGAAATCGCCGGTCGACAGGTAGTTGACGAGCGCGATCTTCACGCCGCCCTTGTCGAACGGCGCCGGCGCGCCCTTGAGCGGGCCGGCCTGTGCCGCAGGCATACCGAGCACGAGCGCGGCGCCCAGCACGAGTGCACCGAGTTTCGGTTCGAGGCGCGATTTTCGGCGAAGCAACGAGCGCATGGCGTGTCTGTCTCCGTATAAGGACGATATCGGCTCAATCTATCAGCGCCCCGCGCGAATTCAAACCGACCGATTCGGCAATCGATATTACTTTGGATGACAAACGATCCAGGCTGATGATTCCCGGACCCTGTGCGTGCCTGTGCCAACGCCCGGCGACCTCACCCATCACGCCCGGGCGTCCGCGCGGCGACCGATGCCGAACGTAAACGCCAACGCCAGCACGAGCAGCACGCCCTTGATGAAATCCTGCATATAGTACGGTGCGTTGAGCATCGTGAGCCCGTTGAGCAGCACGCCGACGAACACCGCGCCGACGACCGTGCCGAACACGTTGGGCCGCTTCGCGCCCCACACCGCGTAACCGATCAGCGCGGCGGCCACCGCGTCGAGCAGCAGCGAGTGGCCCGCGCTCACGTCGCCGCGGCCGACCCGCGCGGCGATCAGCACGCCGCCGAGCGACGCGATCGCCCCCGACACGACATACGCGGCGACACGGTAGCGCGCGGCCGGCGCACCGGCCAGCCGCGCGGCCGTTTCGTTGCCGCCGATCGCATAAATCACGCGGCCCCAGCGCGTCGCTTCCATCGTCACGCACGCCACCACCGTCACGGCCGCGAGCAGCAGCACCGGCAACGGTACGACATCGAACACGCGCAGCCGGCCGAGCGCGAGAAACGCGTCGGGAAACACCCCCGTCGCATCCGTGCCGTCGGGCAGCACGGAACCGGTCGCGAGCGAACGGCCGCCGGTCGGGATCAGCTGCAGGCCGGCCAGCAGGAACAGCGTGCCGAGCGTCGCGAGCTGGTCGGGCACGCGCAGCCGCGTGATCAGCAAGCCGTTGAACGCCCCGGCGGCCACGCCGAGCACGACGCACGCGATCACGGCCGCCCACGCGCTGCCGTGCCAGACGACCAGCACGTAGCTCGCGGCCATCTGCGCGGTCGCGGCCACGCTGCCGACCGACAGGTCGAAGCCACCAGCCGCGAGCGTGACCGTCACGCCGATGCCGAGCAACGCGACGATCGACACCGCCTGCAGGATGCTGAACAGATTGTCGAGGTTCAGGAACGCGGGCTCCCTGAGCGCGAACACGACCACGAGGGCGGCCAGCACGAGCAGGATGCCTGTCCGTTCGAGCAGGTCGCGCACACGCGCCAACCCGGGGCGCGACGATCGTTCGACGGGAGCAGCATGACGCACTGCGGAGGAAGTGACGGGCTTCATGAGCAGGCATCCTCGATGGAAGAAGTCGGAGGCAGGAAATCGAGCGTCGCGCGATCGAACCGCACGATCCGGTCGGCGATCTCGGCGGCTTCCTCGAGATCGCTGACGAACACGATCGTCGCGCGTTCGTGCGCATGACGCCGCAGCGTATCGACGATATCGGCGCGCGCACCCGCATCGATGCCCTGGAACGGCTCGTCGAGCAGCAACAGGCGCGCCGGCTCGGCATGCCAGCGCGCGAGCACGACCTTCTGCTGGTTGCCGCCGGACAGGTGCGCGACGCGATCGTCCGGCCCGTCGCAGCGAATGCCGAATCGCGCGATCGCCGCCGCGGCCGCCGTGCGCTCGCGCGTTCGCCGCACCGCCCCGCTCGCGAACCAGCGCGACAGGAACGGGAAGCCGATCGTGCCGGCGATCGACGCGAACGGGACGCTGTCGGGAAACAACGACGTGCGCCAGCGATCCTCGCCGGCCAGGAATACGCCGGCGCGAATCGCGTCGGCGGGCGTTCGCGGCCGCCACGGCCGGCCGTCGAGCGTCATCTCGCCGGCCGCCGCCCGCACCGCGCCGAAGATCGTCCGCGCGAGGCGCGACTTGCCGCCGCCGACCGGGCCCGCGATCGCGACGATCTCGCCGCGCCGGACCTCGAGGTCGAACGGCGTACTGGTCGGTGTCAGCCGGATCTGCCGTGCGCTGAAGCCGAAGCCGAAGCCGGAACCGGAACCGGAGTCGGCCAGCCGGGCACGTTCCAGCGCCGGGGCCGGCGCACGCGTACGCGGCAACGGCCGGCCGATCATCGTTTCCACCGCGGCGTCGAAATCGATCGGCGCGGCCAGGTCGGCGACGATCCGGCCATCGCGGACGATCGCCGCGCGATCGGCGATGCGGCGCAAATCGCCGAGCCGATGCGACACCAGCAGGATGGCGACGCCGTCGCGGCGCAACGCGTCCACCAGCACGAACAGCCGCTCGGCCTCCGCTGCCGACAGGCTGGCAGTCGGTTCATCGAGGATCAGCAACGACGGCTGCCCGGCCAGCGCACGGGCCAAGGTCACGCGCTGCTGGTCGGCCAGCGACAGCGATGCGAGCGGCGCCGCCAAGTCGACGTCGAGCCCGACCCGCGCGGCGAGCGTGCGCGCCGCGGCACGCCGGGCGGCCGGCGGCACGTGCCACGGCGAGGCCGGGTCGCACAGCCGGTCGAGCAGCAGGTTGTCGGCGATCGACAGCGTCGGCACGACGGCGTCGGCCACCGACTGGTGCACGGTCGCGACGCCGAGCCGCTTGGCCGCGTGCGGCGACGCCGGCCGATAGGGTTCGCCGCGTAGCGTCAGCGTGCCGCTGTCCGCTTGCAGCGCGCCGCTCAGGATCTTGACGAAGGTCGACTTGCCCGCGCCGTTCGCGCCCATCAGCGCGACGACTTCGCCGGCGCCGATCGACAGGTCGAGCGCCGACAGCGCGACGGTCGCGTCGAAACGCTTCGCGATGCCCGTGGCGCTCAGGACCGGCGGCGACGCCGATCGAGGGGCTCGATCTTCGCGCCGCATCGCGCCCATGGTTTCGTTCGTCGCGCTATTCATGCCGGAAGATGCCGGTCGGCACGATGCGGTTGCGGCAGGAACAGTACGTCATCGATCATGTCACGCCACTCCGATGAAAGTCGTCCGGGATCGATCGGCTGGTCAGCCCGCTTCACGCACGGGAAACCGGAACGACGCGCCATACGCGGTGTCCGGCAGGCGGTCGCGGCCGCCCAGCCGTGAACGGAACGTGCCGCTCGGCGGCGTCGTCCGGTACAGGCCACGTTTTTTCAGTTCCGGCACGATCAGTTCGGCGAAATCGTCGAGCGTGCCCGGGCTGACCAGCGGATTGAGCATGTAGCCGCTCGTCGTCGACTGCCGCGCATGCTCGGCGAGCTGGTCCGCGACTTCGTCGGGCGAGCCGACGAGGATCAGGTCGGTGCCGCGCGTGACGCTCGCGAACTTGCGCCGCACGTCGCCGGCGGTGAGCGGCTTGCCGCTGCCATCGGGCCGCACCACGTAGGACGTGAGCCCTTCCGTCTGCGTCGTCAGCGGTTCGTCGTCCGCATAGCGGTCGATGTCGATGCCGGTGTCGCCCGCATAGCTGACGAGCTGCGCGTGCTGGTGATAATGCTGCTGCAGCGTGTGGTATTTCTCCTTCGCGTCGCTCGACGCGCGCGCGGTCACGATCCGCAGCACCGTCAGCGACTTCACGTCGTCCGCTGCCCGGCCGCGTTCGGCCGCGAGCCGGCGAATCTCGTCAAGGCCCGCGCGAATCTCGTGCGGATTCGACTTCGCGACGAATACCACCTCCGCATGCTTCGCCGCGAACTCGCGCCCGCGCCCCGACCAGCCGGCCTGGATCAGCACGGGCGAGCGCTGCGGCGACGGCGCGCACACGTGCGGCCCCTGCACGCGATAATGCGTGCCTTCGTGCGCGATCGGCCGCACGCGGTCGCCACGCGCATAGCGCGGCGCGTGCTTGTCGGCGACGACCGCGTCGTCCGCCCAGCTCCCTTCCCACAGTTTGTATACGACGTCGAGAAATTCCTCCGCGCGCGCGTAGCGCTCGTCGTGACCGATCATCCGGTCGAGCCCGAAGTTGCGAGCCGCACTCGTCAGGTAGGACGTCACGATGTTCCAGCCGATCCGGCCGTTGCTCAGATGATCGAGCGTGCTGAAGCGACGCGCGAGCGCGAACGGATGCTCGTACGTCGTGCTCGCCGTCACGCCGAACGCAAGCCGCTCGGTCTGCGCGACGAGCGCCGGAATCAGCATCATCGGATCGTTCGCGGGCGCCTCGACCGCCCACTGCAGCGAGGCATCGGCCGACCCGCCATAGACGTCGTACAGGCCGAGCACATCCGCGAAGAACAGCATGTCGAGATCGGCCTGCTCGGCCGTGCGCGCGAGGTTCGACCAGAACGCGAGCGTATTCGCGCGCAGCCGCTCGTCGGCGGGATGGGTCCACAGGCTCGGCGCGCCGCCGCAGCCGACGCTGGCTTGTTCGTACAGGGAAAACAACAACGGGCGAGGATCGGACATCGTGGAATGCGTTACCAGGGCAGGAATCAGTTGGGCGCCGCCCATGCGCCCGACGATGCGCGGCGGTGCCGGGCACGGGGGCGAGCGTCGGGCACGCGCGTCAGGTAGCGATTGACGCGCTGCTCGAGACGGGCGGCGGGAATGGTCAGCAGCGCAACCAGCACGACATAGACGATTGCCGCACCGGCCAGCGGTTCGTACACGCGCAACGTCTCGAAGCGCAGCGTATTGGCCGTGCCCATCACGTCGAACACGGTCACGGTCGATGCGAGGACGGTCGATTTCAGCAGCAGGATCGCCTCGCCGGTGAGCGCGGGCAGCGCGAGCCGCCATGCACGCGGGCCGACGATGCGGCGCAGCACCTGCACGCGCGTCATCCCGTATGCATGGCCGGCCTCGATCTCGCCGGCCGGCACGCCGGCGATCGCGCCGCGCAGGATCGTCGCGACATATGCGCTCTCGTTCACGCTCAAAGCGACGATCGCGTACCAGAACGCGTCGCGCAGCAGCGGCGACGCCCAGCTGTCGCGCATCCATTCGCGCGGAACGATCTGCCCGAATCCGTAGTACAGCAAATAGAGCTGAACGAGCAGCGGCGTGCCTCGGATCAGCATGAGCCAGCCGCGCGCGGACCAGCGCAGCGGCGTATGGCGCGCACCGGCGGCGAGCGCGAGCGGCACGCCCAGCAGCACGCTGGCCGCGCCCGACACAAGCGTCAGCGCGAGCGTCGTCGGCACCGCGGCGAGCAGCTTCGGCATCACCGTGTCGAGCAGGAAAGGCAGCGAGAAGATCATGTCGTCGCGCGCCTCGTGCCGCGATTCGCATGCCGTTCGAGCGCCGCGAAGAGGCCCGCCGACGTGACGCTCAGCAGCAGGAACAGCGCGGCCGTGACCAGATAGAAGAATACGTGGTGCCGCGTCGCGCCGGCCGCGAGCTGGCTCGCCTTCAGCAGATCCGTGAACGAACCGAGCACGCTGATGAACGACGCGTCCTTGGTCGCGTTCAGCCACACGTTGCCGACGCCCGGCAGCGCGAGCCGCGCGGCGGCCGGGAGCCGGATGCGCGTCAATGTCTGCCATGGCGTCATTCCGTATGCGTACGCGGCTTCGATCTGGCCGGCCGGGACGTTGACGAGCGCCGCGCGGAAGATGTCGGTCAGATACGCGCCCTGGATGAAACCGAGCGAAAGAGCGGCCACGACGAACGGATCGAACGAGAAGTCGCCGGACACGATGCCGCTGCCGCGCAGCGCGTGTTCGACGGCGGGCGCAACCGCATAGAACGCCAGCAGCAGGCACAACAGCTCGGGCAGCGCGCGCACGAGCATCGTATAGAGCCGTGCGAGCCATGCAAGCGCCGCGTATCGCGACAGCTTGCCGAGCGCGCCGGCGAGGCCGAGCAGCACGCCGGTGCAGAACGACGCTGCCGCGACGCCGAACGTCAGCGCGAACGCGCTCGCGAACACGCGGCCATACCCGCCGTCGCCGAATGCGAGCAACGCGAGCAGCGAATCGTCCGCAGCCATCGCGTCAGCGGCCCTTCTCGATCGTGCCCTTCAGGTTCGGATAGCGGGCGGTGATCGCATCCCACGTGCCGTCCTGCTGCAGTTGCGCGATCGCGGTCGACAGCTTGCCGCGCAGCCCATCGCCGTGCCGCACGCCCGCGCCGACGCCGAGCCCCAGCACCGGATCGTCCGCGCACGTGGCCTTGACCTCGAAGTCCTTGCCGTCGCGCGACGACAGAAACGCCGTGAACAGCCCCTTGCCTTCCTGCACGTAGTCGACGCGACCGGACACCAGGTCCGCGAGCGCATTGTCGAACTTGTCGAACGACTTGATCTGCGCGTCCTGCTTGAAGCGCGCATCGAGGAACGCCGAGAAGTTGGTGCCGGCCTCGACGCCGATCACGCGGCCCTTGAAGGTCGCGGGCACCGCGCAGTCGACGCGGCGCCGGTCGCTTTTCGCACCGACGAACACCGTCGGCGATTCGTAATACGCGCGGCTGAAATCGATCGCTTTCTGCCGCTCCCCGGTGATCGTCATCGACGACCAGATCACGTCGATCTTGCGGTTCTGCAACGCCGGAATCAGGCCGTCCCATGCAATGTCGGTGAGTTCGCACCGCACGTTCAGCTTGCCGCACGCGGCATCGAGCACGTCGACTTCCCAGCCCTTCCACTTGCCCGAGGCGTCCTTCGAAAAGAACGGCGGATACGATTCGGCGTCGATGCCGACGCGCAACGTCGGCTGGGCCGCATGGGAAACCGGCGCGAGGCCGAGCACGAACAGCGCGGCCGCGGCACGGCGGACCCTGGAACGCATCAAACGATTCATGTGGCACATGTCTGGAATAACGTCGGAACGACCGGCGTCGCAGCCGGCAGGAGGCGAGACTGTAATGCGCGCCGACGCATGTACCAAATGGTTATTTTTGCGATGGATATCTGATCGCGCGATATGCGCGAAACCGCGCACCGTCCCGCGCCCGGACGCGGTGCACGGGTCATCCGCTCATGCCGGCGCGGCGTCGCGCCGCCACGCCGGCAGTCCGGATGCGTGCGGAAATCGCCGCCTGCACAGGCGGTGTCGCAGTTCGCGCCGACGCGCCCGATCGAACCGAGCGGCGCCCGCGCAAAAACGCGGCCTTACCGCCCGATCGGCAACCCGGTCGGCTCGATCCAGCCGAGCTTGTACGCGATCAGCAGCGACAGGAACAGCGTGACCGACAGCCCGACGCGCGCGGCGAGCGACCACGCCATCCGCTTGGACTTGCCGCGATCGTGATTCATGAAGTACAGCGCGAAGATCAGGCTCGCGATGATCATCGCGAATGCCACAGAAACCAGCAGGGTTTTCATTGCCGTTGCCTTTGAAGATCCGAATCGGCCTGAATCAGTTCGGCCAGCTTTTGCCGCTCGTCGGCGACGCCGCCGACGCCCGACGCCGGCCAGTCCAGCGCGACGCCGTTGCCCAGCGAATCGCGCACGAGCGTCTGGTAGCGCCGGTCGTTGATCGTGCCGCGCGCCATCGTGTCCGCGATCTCGCGCCGGAACGGCAGCGGGAAGCTCGCGTATGCACGCGACAGCGCCGCATATTGTCTCGCATCGATCTCTTTCGACGACGGGATGACGGTCCAGATCACCACGGCGACGATGGCCGTGAACGGGATCGCCGTGTAGCGAAGGATGAACTTGATCGGGGTCATGAAGCGGTGGGCAGAAGGGAATCGCACGCGCGCGCCGGGCAGCAGCGAAACAGCCAGCCGGCGGCGCCTTTCATCATTGTACTGAAAGCACCATCCGGCCAACAGGGTATGATAATGACATTATCATGTTCATCACATGATTCGACAGCCCCGGTGTCCGGTGCAAACGGCGTGCCCGTCACGCCGCTTGCACCGCTTGTCCGGCCCGTGCCCGCGAATCCGCGACGATCGAGCGAAGCCCTCATGCCAGCGCAGTACTTTCGAAACCTGACGGGAAAACACCGCAGCGCGGCGGCGAACCGCCAGCTCGGGTTTTCGCTCGCGTTCGTCGCCGGCGCGGCCAATGCCGGCGGCTTTCTCGCGGTCAGGCAATACACGTCGCACATGAGCGGCATCGTGTCGGCGATCGCCGACCAGACGGCGCTCGGCGACGTGCGGCTCGCGCTCGCCGGCATCAGCTCGCTGGGGTCGTTCCTGATCGGCGCCGGCTGCTCGGCGATCCTCGTCAACTGGGGGCGCCGCCGCGGCCTGCACAGCCAGTTCATGCTGCCGCTGCTGGTCGAAGCCGCGCTGCTGTTGCTGTTCGGGCTGCTCGGCAGCCACCTCGCGCTGTGGGAAACGTTCTTCGTGCCGGTGACCGTGACGCTGCTGTGTTTCATCATGGGGCTGCAGAACGCGACGATCACGAAGCTGTCGGGCGCGGAGATCCGCACGACGCACATGACGGGCATCGTGACCGATCTCGGCATCGAGCTCGGGAAACTGTTCTACTGGAACCGCTCGGCCATCGACGTCGACGCGCACGCGGTGATCGCCAACCGGTCGAAACTGAGGATTCACGCGACGATGCTCGCGTCGTTCTTCGTCGGCGGCCTCGCCGGCGCGATCGGCTTCAAGCGCGTGGGCTATGTGTCGACCGTGCCGCTCGCCGCGGTGCTCGTCACGCTCGCCATCGTGCCGGTGATCGACGACCTGCTCGCGCTGCTGCGCAGCAAACGCTGACCGTGCGCCACGGGGCGCTTGCGGCGATCGAGCCGAAAGCGGATCGATTATAATTTGATTAACATATCGACCACCCTCGCCCGTCATGGAAACGAAAACCGCCCGCCTGACCGTCCTGATCGATCCCGCGAAGAAGGAAGCCTTCGAGATGCTCTGCGCGGAGCAGGATCTTACGCCGTCGCAAGTCGTGCGGCAGTTGATCCGCGACTATCTCGACCGGCACGGCGTCACGTACAAGACCCGGAGCGCGATCGGCAAGCGCGTGAAGTAAGCACGGCGGCAAAAGCCGCGCGATACGCAGGCCCGGCCCCCGGCACCCGCACTACCGTTACGCGCCGATCTCCCAACGTTCGTGCGACTGCGCACGCCAGACCAGCCGCCGCGGATCGATTGCCTCGCCGTGCTTCATGCGCCTCGCGGTGGCGGCGAGCTTCAGTTCACCGGCCTGCGGGCAGGCGAGCGCCCGCTCCAGCAGGATGCGCAACGACGGCAGCCGGCTGCCGTCCTTCCATGCGAATGCAACGAAATTGTTGTCGTCGCCGCACGGCACCAGCGCATACGACGAACCGAATACCGACCGCAATTGCTCGAGGTGCTGCGGCAATGCCGGATCGTCGTCCATGAAGTTGATCGCGAGCACGCCGGATTCGCTCAGGCGCGCGCGGCACGCATCGAGGAACGCCGCGCCCGTGCAGCGGCCGCGCATGCCGTCGGCGACGAACGCATCGTGCAGGATCACGTCGGTCCGGACATCCGCCCGCGCCAGATGATCCGCGCCGTCGGCGCATACCACGCGAAAGCGTGCGTCGTCAGCAGGAATCCTGAACACGTCGCGCAGCGCGATCACGTCCGGATCGATCTCGACCGCGTCGATCGTCGTGCCGGGCAGGTGGCGGTAGCAGTACTTCGCGAGCGAACCGCCGCCGAGGCCGAGCATGCAGATATGCGCCGGCTCGGCCCGCAGCAGCAGGAAGCCCATCATCACGCGCGTATAACCCAGTTCCAGACGCAACGGATCGCGCAGCGACATGAAGCTCTGCGTGCCGAAATGATCGAAGTGCAGCGACAGCGCGTGCTGCGTCTCCAGCACGAACGGCCGGCCGTCGTTCAGCGGCGTCGCCAGGAACCTGACGAATGCGTCGTAGGAAGTGCGATCCTCGGCCATGTACGGGTAGTGAGCTGAAAACGCAAGCGAATGAACCGCGGATGCAACGGTCGCCCGGACCGTGCGCTCAGACCTTCTTCAGATAGCACGCCTTCAGCATGAAGCCGCCCATGTCGGTCTTGCAGTCGACTTCGTGATCGCCGCCGACGAGCCGGATGCTCTTGACCTTGGTGCCCATCTTCAGCGTGATCGACGAACCCTTCACGCGCAGGTCCTTGATCAGCACGACCGAATCGCCGTCCGACAGCACGTTGCCGTTCGCGTCCTTGACGACGTCGCCCGCCGGTTCGTCACCGGCCTCGGCGCCGGCGTCGGCCGACCATTCGTGGCCGCAGTCCGCGCACACGGTCAGCGCGCCGTCCGGGTAAGTGTTTTCCATCGCGCATTGCGGGCAGGCGGGGACGTTCATTGCAGCTTCCATTCGGAGAGGAGTTCGGGTCGATCGACGATGCCGGGCGAGCAGGTTACGCGCCCGAACGCGCCGCGACGCCCGGCGGCAGTGCCGCGGGCCGGCATCGGCGCACACGGCATTATAATGCAATTCACATGAACTGGCCGATGCATTATAATCACCCACTTCGCGATGATGTGCGAACTTGAATGCACCTTCGCCACGGAAGTCGGCATGTTGGCGCCGAATGGCGCGCACGATCCGCCCGGCCGGCGCCCCGCGACCGTGTATGTCGTATCCGCTCCGTCAACCTGTCCGGAGGCTTTCCAGCATCGTGGCAACCGTTGTGTACGTTGAAATCGGCCCCGCCTGGAACCGCAATCGCGGCCGCGCCGCGCGCGATGCGACGGTCGATGCGGCGCGCCGTTTCGACAGCGACATCCAGCTGATCGCGAACGGGCAAAGCAGCAACGCAAAAGACGGCGGCGCGATCGCGTCGCTGCAGGTTCACGGCGGCACGTCGGCCCAGGTGCTCGCCACCGGCCCCGACGAGGAAGCGGCGCTGCAGGCGCTGTTGCCGTTGCTGCAAGCACGCTGACGCATGCGCCACCGTCCCGGGCGCAGCCGTGCGCCACCCATCCCGCAACGCCATTTCCCGAGGAAGCGATGAACGACTCTCTTACGTCCAACACCCCCAACCTGTCGGCCTCCGCGATCTGGGCGCTCGAACGCCTCGCCGATGTCCGCTACGGCCGCGATGCGCCGGCGCTCGGCTGGTCGATCGAGCAGGAACTCGTCGGCGCGGGCTTCGTCAGCCATGCGGCGAACGGCCGCTCCGGTGCGTCGATCACCGCGCGCGGCCGCAATTTCCTGAAGAGCCGCAAGTAACGACCGGCCGGCCGCGCGATGCGCTCGCCTGCCCCGATGCCGGCGGGCAATTGCGCTCACGTCGCCATTTACGCGGTATCGTACGGGACCCGAGCGCGGCGCCCTGCGTCGTCGCCTCGTCCTCATGGAACGCCCGATGACATCCAGCCCACTGCCGCCCGTCTCGTCCCCGCCCGTTCTCGACACGCCACGCCTGATTCTCGAAGGCCATCCGCTCGGCGACTTCGACGCACTCGCCGCGATGTGGGCGGAACCGGGCGTCGTCGCGCACATCTTCAACGGCACGCCGTCCACGCCGCGCGACGCGTGGATGCGCATGCTCGCGTATCGCGGGCTGTGGCCGCTGCTCGGCTATGGGTACTGGGCGATTCGCGAAAAAGCGTCGGGCCGCTATGTCGGCGATCTCGGCTTCGCGGATTTCCACCGCAACATCGAGCCGCCGATTCGCGGCGTGCCGGAAGCCGGCTGGGCGCTTGCGACGTGGGCGCAAGGCAAAGGCTATGCGACCGAGGCGCTCGCGGCCGCGCTCGCGTGGCTCGACGCGCAGCAACGGTTCGAGCGCAGCGTGTGCCTGATCGCGCCGACCAATGTCGCATCGATCCGGGTCGCGGAGAAAGCCGGTTACGGCGAGCCGCGGCGCATCCGCTTCAACGACGCCGACTCGTTGATGTTTTCGCGCAAGCGCCGGTAGCGCGGCAAACCGGCGGTCGAATCAGTCGAATACCGGTTCGTAGCAATGCATGAAGAGGCCGTCCTCCATCGGCCAACAGTTGCCGGTTTCGTCGCGCACGATCCAGTCGCCCGGCTTCACCGAGCGCCAGCCTTCCGGCGTCGCGACCGCCCACGTCCCGTGACGGCGCTCGACCCGTTCATGGTCGCCGTCGGCGAACCATCGTGTCGCATCGACCTGACTGGTGCGTTTTCTGAATTTCATGCCAACCATCGAAGGAAACGAATCTCAGTGCCGCGGGGCCGCGGCGCCGGGGTCGAACGACCGCTGCTGCGCCCTGCGTGCGTTCGTTGCCGCGCGGGTCGCATCCAGCGCCGCCCAGTCCCGCGCGACGAGCGCCTCCAGCGCGTCGCGCGCGGCGGTGGAGATCCTGACGTCGATCTCCTGCACTTTCATCAGCGCCGACACGACCTCGTCCGGCTGATCGGGTGCAAGCGCAACGATGAACGCCGAACGCATCTCGGCGGCCCGGACG
Organism: Burkholderia sp. BCC0506; assembly: GCF_902833145.1. GTDB lineage: Bacteria > Pseudomonadota > Gammaproteobacteria > Burkholderiales > Burkholderiaceae > Burkholderia. The sequence goes on from NZ_CADFEN010000001.1 coordinate 639,726, forward strand.
GCTTCGCTCCAGTGGCCGCCTGCGACCGCGGCTTCGATCGCATGCGTGAGTGCGTCGAGACGCTGGACGACTTGCAAGGGTGTCATTTCGCCTCCGCGTGAATCCCCGTCAGTCATTCGTGCTGTCCGCTCGCCAGCCCGTCGAGCACCGGCGCGACGCGTCGTCGAAGCAGGCAGTCGATACGGCCGGAAAACAGGCGCCCTCGCAGTATGCGATGCGCGCAAGTCAGGTTCGGGAATTGTAGGGAGCAGGACCCGGCAGCGTCGGTAATATTTTGTAATGATATGTCGACTATCCTTGCCTGGCCTGGGTTCGGGCGGGGGCGAGCGGGACGCGCGACGCCGGATTGACGCAAACGTTTCAGTCTGACGAATGCCCGATCGCGCATCGTCGCGCAAGCCGCGCCGGATCTCGCATCGAACCGTTTCGACCCACGCGCGCCGGGTGCCGCCGACCCACCGCACCGTCTGCCCGGCCGCAGCGATTGGCCCGTAGATAAGCTCACCGAACGATCCAGATTTCGTCACATTCCACCGGAATGTTGCGCAGTATCATCCACGTCGCTTCGGCCACGACGCGCTCGGACCGGGCCCGACCGCTCGCCACCTTCCCGTTTTGCCCCCTTCGTTTACCGATGCCCATCCGAATCCTGCTCGTCGAAGACGATGTGCCGCTGTCCGCGCTGATCGCCGACTATCTGCGCAAGCATCATTACCGGGTGGACACGTTGTTCGACGGCGCCGGCGCGGTGCCGGCGATCGTCGCGAACCGCCCCGACCTGGTGCTGCTCGACATCGACCTGCCCGGCAAGGACGGTTTCGAGATCTGCCGCGAGGCGCGCATGCACTACGACGGCATCGTGATCATGGTGACGGGCCGCGACGAACCGTTCGACGAATTGCTCGGCCTGGAACTCGGTGCGGACGACTTCCTGCGCAAGCCGGTCGAGCCGCGCCTGCTGCTCGCGCGGATCAAGGCGCAGTTGCGGCGCACGCGCGTGCCGGCGGGCGACGCCGTGCCGGATTCGCCGCAGCGATACGTGTTCGGCAAGTTCTCGATCGACCGGGCCGATCGCCGCGTGCATCTTCCCGACGGCAGCATGCCGCGCCTGACGTCGACCGAATTCGACCTGCTGTGGGCGCTCGTGTGCCGCGCGGGCGAGGTGGTCAGCCGGGAAGACCTGACGCTGCTGCTGCGCGGCATCGCGTTCGACGGCCTCGATCGGTCGATCGACGGCCGCATCTCGAAGCTGCGCCGCAAGCTGCGCGACGATGCGAACGAACCGAAACGGATCAAGACGATCCGCTCCAAGGGCTATCAGTTCAGCAAGCACGCGTGGGATTGAGGCCGCGCACGGTCAAACGCGCTGCGTTGCCCGCGCGCGGCCCGCGAAGTGCGGCTGCTCGCGGCTATTGCACGCGTGCCGTACCGGTGTCCGGATTCGTATCCGGGCCGGCCTGCCATCCGCCGCCGAGCGCCTTGTACAGCGCGACGAGATCGGTCGTCGTCTGCAACGCGCCCTGCTCGGCCTGCTGCCGCCCCTCCGACCATTGCCGCTCGGCATCCAGCACGTCGAGGAACGGCGACAAGCCTTTCCGGTAGCGATCGCGCGCGAGGTCCAGCGCACCCTGTTCGGCCTTCACCGCATCGTCGAGCGCGGCCGCGCGCGCCTGGTCGGTGCGATACACGGCCAGCGCATTGTCGACGTCGCGCAGCGCGACGAGCACGGCTTGCCGGTAGGCGAGCGCGGCTTCAGCCTGGCGCGCCTGCGACAACCGCAGGTTCGACACGAGCTGCCCGCCGGAGAAGATCGGCAGCGAGACGGCCGGCCCGAACGCATAGAACAGATGCGACCAGTGCGCGAGCTCACGCACATGAGATGCACGCAGCCCGACCTGCCCGGTCAGCGAGATGTCCGGATAGAACTGCGCGACCGCGACGCCGACGTCGGCGGTGGCCGCATGCAGCTCGGCCTCCGCGCGGCGGATGTCGGGGCGCCGGCGCGCGAGCGTCGACGGCAGGCCGACGGGCACGGCCGGCGGCACGTCGGGCAACGCGCGCGGGGCAGCCAGCCAGTCGTCGAGCGCGCCCGGCGCGCCGCCGACCAGATACGCGAGACCGTTGCGCAGCAGCACGATCTGCTGGTCGAACTGCGGCAGTTGCGCGCGGATCTGCGCGAGCCGGGCCTCGGCGCTGCGCACGTCGAGATCGCTCGCGAGACCGTGCGCGGACTGCTCGCGTGTCAGGTCGAGCAGGTCGCGCTGCGCGCGTTGCAGGTCGTCGGCCAGCGCGCGCTGCGCTTGCGCGCCGCGCAGTTGCAGATAGGTCTGCGCGACTTCCGCCTCGAGCGACAGCAGCGCATCGTCGCGGCTCGCGATCGCCGCGCGCGTCTGCGCGCCGGCCGCTTCGACCGAGCGGCGCACGCGCCCGAACAGGTCCAGCTCCCACGATGCGTCGAACCCGGCCTGCCACAGGTTGACCGGCGCTTCCAGCGCGTCGAGCGCGCCACGCGCCCCTTGCCGGACGCTCGCGCCGGTGCCCGGCCCGAACCGGTCGAGCGGCGAGCCCGGCGCGCCGAGACGATCGACGCGCTGGTCGATGCCCTGCTCCTCGACGATCCCTTTCAGGCCGAGCTGTTCGCGCTGGTAGCTCGCGCTCGCGCGCACGTCCGGCAAACCCTGTGCGGCAGCGGCCCGAACCTGTGCGCGTGCCTGCGCGATGCGCAGCACGGCCGCCTGCACGTCGAGGTTGTCGTGCGCGGCGCGCTCGACGAGCCGGTCGAGCAGCGGATCGCCGAACGCGCGCCACCAGCGTGGATCGGGATCGGCGTCGATCGTCGGCGACGACCGGGCGGCCACGCCGGATGCGGGAGCCGCCGCCTGCGCGTTCGCCTGCATCGCATGCCAGGTGTCCGGGACGTCCGCTTGCGGCGGCTTGTAGTCGGGACCGACCGTGCAGCCTGCGACGAGCGCGCCTGCGGTGAACATCGTCACCGCGCGGCACACGAGGCGGCGGATCCGGCGGCGGTTCCGGTTGTGCGGTTGCATGCGCATGTCAGTGCCCTCCGGCGCCGCCCGCGGCCTTCGCCGGCGAGAACAGGAACGTCAGCGGAATGCTGAACGCGCAGAACACCGCGAGGATCGCGAACACGTCGATATACGCGAGGATCGTCGCCTGCGAGACGAACGTTTCGTAGAGCCGGCCCGTCGCGGTCTGCAGCGCGGCCGGCGGCGGCCCGCCCGTCAACGCGCCGATCGCGCGCGCGTTCTCCTGCAACGCCTCCTGGAAGTTCTGCGACAGCGTCGACATGTGCGTGGACAGATGCGCCATGCGCGCCTGCGTGCGCTCGCGGATCAGCGCGGTCGATACCGAGATGCCGATCGAGCCCGCGACGTTGCGGAACATCGTGAACAGCGCGGATGCGTCGTCGTTGAGCCGCTGCGGCACGGTGAGGTACGCGAGCGTCGTGATCGGCACGAACATGAAGCCGATCGCGAGCGACTGCGCGCAGCGGATCATCGTCAGGTGCGTGTAGTCGATGTCCGGCACCAGCGTGCGCGAATAGATCAGCGAAACGCACAGCAGCACGAAGCCGAACCCGACCAGATAGCGCGTCTGCACGTGCGGCATCAGCCGGCTCACGAGCGGAATTTCCATCGTGATCAGCAGCGCGCCGGGCGACAGCACGAGCCCCGCGAGCGTCGCCGTGTAGCCGAGATGCTGCTGCGCGAGTTGCGGCACGATCACCGCGCTGCCGTACAGCACGGACGCGAACGTCGCGATCGTCACGCAGCCGAGCGCGAAATTGCGGTCGCGCAGGCACGACAGGTCGACCACCGGTTTCTTCGTGCGCAGCAGCCACAGCGTCGCGCCGATCAGCCCGAGCGCGGACAGCACGGCGAAGACGCGGATGAAGTTCGAGCCGAACCAGTCCTCGTCCTCGCCGCGATCGAGCATCACCTGCAGGCAGCCGAGCCCGATCGCGATCAGCCCGATGCCGATGTAGTCGATCGAGATCCCGCGTTCGGCGCCGCGCCGCCACGGCGGATCCTCGACGAGCTGCATCACCGCGAGCACGGTCAGCGCGCCGATCGGCACGTTGAGCAGGAACACCCAGCGCCACGAGAAATGGTCGGTGATCCAGCCGCCGAGCGTCGGCCCGAGCACCGGCGCGACGACGATCGCGATCGCCGAGATCGAGAACGCGCGGTTGCGCTGCTCGGGCGGGAACGTATCGAGGATGATCGACTGCTGGTTCGGCTGCAGCCCGCCGCCGAACAGCCCCTGCAGCACGCGGAACACGATCAGTTCGCCGAGATTGGTCGCGACGCCGCACAGGAACGAGCACACGGTAAACGCGGCGATGCACAGCAGGAAGTAACGCTTGCGGCCGAGCAGGCGCCCGAGGAACCCCGAGATCGGCAGCACGATGCCGTTCGCGACGAGATACGACGTGAGCGTCCAGGTCGCCTCGTCGTAGCTCGCCGACATCGTGCCGGCGATGTGCGGCAGCGCGACGTTGACGATTGTCGTGTCGAGCACCTCCATGAACGCCGCGAGCGTGACGACGATCGCGATGAGCCACGGGTTCGCGGCGGGGCGCCACGCGCCGCCGGACGCGCCGTTGCGTTCGGGCGGCCGGTTCATCGGCGGGCCTCGCGAAGCGGGAACGGCATGCGGGTATCGGGCATCGGATCGCTCCGGTCGAAACCGGCCGCGGTGCGGCGGCCGGTCATTTCAGGTGGACGGTCGGCTCGACCGACAGGCCGAGACCGAGCGGCGGACGGCTCGGCAGCGGGCCGTCGAGCACGATCTTCACCGGCACGCGCTGCACGATCTTCACGAAGTTGCCGGTCGCGTTCTCGGCCGGAAACGCGGAGAAGCGCGAGCCGCTGCCGAGCTGGATGCTGTCGACGTGGCCGTGCAGGTCGAGATCGGGATACGCGTCGACCGACACGTCGACGCGATCGCCGATACGCATCCGTTCGAGCTGCGACTCCTTGAAATTCGCGGTGATCCACACGCGCGGCGTGACGATCGAGAAGATCGACGTGCCCGGTTGCAGGAACGAGCCCAGTTGCACGTTGCGCCGCGTGACCCAGCCGTCGGACGGCGCGCGCATCTCGCAGTACGACAGGTTCAGGTTGGCCGTCTCGAGCTGCGCACGCGCCTGCAGCACCTGCTGGCGGCGTTCCTCGACGGTCGTCTCGGCCTGCCGGATCTGCTGCGGCACGAGGCTCGCGGTGCGCGCCTGCGCCTGGGCCATCGCGACGTTCGCATCGGCGCTCGCGCGCTGCGCGTCGGCCGCGTCGATCGCCTGCTGGGACGTTGCGCGCGCATCGACCGCCCGCTGGCGCGACTGCGCGGCAAGCGCCTGCCGGTACGCGGCTTCCGCCGATTCGATCTGCGCGCGCGCCTGCCGGTACTGGGCCGGATACTGCACGCGGGCGATATCGAGCTGCACGCGCGCCGCGTCGAGCTGCGCCTGCGCGAGACCGAGCTGGGCCTGCGCCGCGTCGACCTGCGCGCGGTAGTCGCGCGGATCGATCTCGACGAGCACGTCGCCGCGCCGCACGAAGGTGTTGTCGTCGACCGCCAGCCGCGTCACGTAGCCGGACACGTGCGGCGCAACCGCGATCGCGTTGCCGTCGGTATACGCATCGTCGGTGCTTTCCTGGTTGCGCGTCATGAGCCACCACACGAGCCCCGCGATCACCAGCACGAACACGACCGCGCCGATGACGATCAACGGCTTCTTGCCCGGCCGCTTGCGCTCGCCTGCGCCGTTGCCGCCGTCTCCGTCTCCGTCGCCGCCGGTGCGGCCGCCGCGATCGTCGTGCGGACGATCGTCGCCGCCACCGCCGCCCGGCGCGTCGGTCGGATGCTCGCCGTTGCGGCCCGGTGCGGCCCCCGAGCCGCTGCTGCCGCCGGATTGGCCGTCGCCGGCACGCGCAACCGCGGTCGGCCAGCGGGCATGCAGCGGCGTCGACAGGGCGGCACCGGTCACGGCCGGCGCGAACGCGTCCGGCACACCGGCGCCGCGCCGTCCGGGCATCGACGCGCGCCACACCGCGACGCAAAATCGCTCACGAACGGACAACGGGCACAGGATCGCATCGGGCATGAAACGGGGCTCCAGGCGGCGGCCGCGGGCGTCATTGCACGCGTCGGCCTCAAGCGCGCGATCAAGCAAGCAACGGGCCCGGCAACGAACCCGGTCCGCGGCACGCCCGATGCGCGACGCGTGCGCTCCGATCGCCCGACAGGACCCGCGAACCATGACACGCTCGACCTCACTCGACACCGGCACGCGCGACGAAGATCGCGGCGACAGCACGCCCGGCCCCGAAGGCAAACGCCGCGGCACGGCCACGCCGCCGCCGCGCAGCGCCCGCGATCCCGCCGAGGGCAAGCCGGCCGGAGCGGAAAACGGGACGCCGCAGGACCGCGCACCCGCCAGCCCACGCGACGCTCCCCGATAACCGCATCGCGCCGTACCGCTCGCGGGCCGGCGGCACCAGACGGCGGCAGAAATGACAAGCCGTTGAAAAATCGCGGACGGGCCGCTCGCGGCCACGCGTGAAACGTTCAAGGGGCGGCCGGCGCGGCTGCGAAGCAGGCACGCGCGTTGCGCCACAGGGAGATGGACCCGACAATCGCCCGCCGCCTGCCTTGCATGACGCTACCCGACCCATCCGATTTCCCCGTTCGCGCGGTGCCGCTCGCGCCGCTGGCGAAGGAGCGCGCGACGATCATCTGCCATCGCAACCGGCGCGTGCTGCTGGTCGCGCGCGGGCGGTCGTCGCGCTGGACGCTGCCGGGCGGCGTGATTCGGCGCGGCGAATCGGCGCTCGACGCCGCGCATCGCGAGCTTCGGGAGGAAACGGGGCTCGTCGATCTCGAACTCGCGTATTTCTTCTACGTGGACGGCAGCGTGAAACGCCACCACGTATTCGTCGCGAGCCTGCCACGCGGCGCGCATGCGTGCCCCGGCCGGGAAATCGCGCTGTGCCGCTGGGTCGGCATCGACGCGGTGCCGCACTGGCCGGCGAGCGCGCCGACGCAGCGCATCATCCGTCAGTTCGCGGGCCTGTGCGCCGCGTCCGGCCTGCAGCCGGACGCGCTCACGCGTCTTTCGTCGTCTCGCTGAGCCCGGCGACCGGCGGCTGCGGACCGCGTGCGAGCCCTTGCGCGAAGACCTTCAGTCCTTCGAGCAGCGGCGTCAACGCATCCCACAGCGCCTCGTCGTGCAGCAGCCGATAGACGCCGCGCACGCCGGGCGCGACATGCGGGTGCTGCGCCGGCTGCCACGCGCCCACGTGATGCAGCGCGTCGGCCGCCGCGAATGCGGCGCGGCCGAATTGTTCAGGCGGAATGCGCGACAGCGCCGTCACGAGCATCGCGAGATTCTGCATGCCGCTCTGCATGCCCGGCTTGTCGAGCGCATCGACGAACGTGTCGGCCAGCCGTGCATTCGCGCTGACGACCTCGTTCGCGAAACGCAGGAAACCGTGCCGATGCAGGCTGCCGAGCAGGTGTTCGAGCGCGTCGTGCGCGCCGGGCTCCGGATGCGGAGGCGTCGTGTCGGGGGGCTGGCGGTCGGTCATGGGCTTGCTCCGGTTGGGGCGCCAGGCTGCCGCCGTTGCGGCAGCCGTGCGTGCGCCGAATGCGTGTCGTACGCGTTCGCCGGCCCCCGCCGGGGCGGGCAGCCGCGGCCGCGTCAGTGCGAATGGCCGCCGGGCGGCGCCTTGTATTCACTACGCGCGCCCATCGCGTCCTCGACGCGATGCACGCCATGCAGCGCGGCGACGCCGTCGATCAGCGCCTGCCGTTCGGCCTCCTCGACCTGTCCGGTCAGGCACACGTTGCCGCGCTCGACGCTCACGTCGATGTCGCGCGGGCGGGCGACGAGCCGGCCGAGCGCCGCACGCACGCGCTCGGCGACCTGCGCGTCGTTCGCGTCGCCCGCGAGCCAGTCGGCCCGCAGGCCGGCGATCGCGCCGCGCGCGTGATCGGCCGCCCGCTTCACCTGCGTGTTCGCATAATCGGCCACGTCGTGCCGGCCCGCAACCGCCTTGTCGCGCAGATACGCGCGTCGCCGCCGGCCGGACGACGGGTCGAGGAAGTACATCGCGGCCGCCCCGCAGGCAACGGCCACCGCAAGATTCAACAGCGGATTCGAAGGCGTTCTGGAGTTCATGGAAGCACCGTAGGCAATACCCGGAACGACCGGGCTTCGTTTCGACGTGCAGCACGTGCCGTTCCCCGGTGCGCGCGTCGCATGCAAGCCGTCGCGCCGGGATGGGCCGACAGAAACGACAAGCGTTTGAAAAATCATCGGGCCGCGCACCGCCCGATCAGGGCGCTCAGGATTCGGGCGGCGTGTCGGCCGTTTCCGCGCGCTTGCCGCCCGGCTCGTCGTCGCCGCGCTCGGCCGCGCGCTGCGCCATCTCGACGTAGGTCTGCGCCAGCGCGCGCAACTCTTCCTCCGACGCATCCTCGATCCCGATCAACCGGTCGCTCGCCGCGCGCGTGACGGCGAGCAGCTCGTCGAGCTTCAGGTGCAACGCCACGCTGTCGCGATTCTGGTTGCGCTGCAGCAGGAACACCATCAGGAACGTGACGATCGTGGTGCCGGTATTGATGACGAGTTGCCACGCGTCGGAGTAATGAAACACCGGGCCGCTGACGAGCCACAGCACGGTGATGGCGACCGCGCTGCCGAACGCCACCGGCGAGCCGGCCCAGGTCGTCACGCCCGACGCGAATCGTTCGAACGCGCGGGTGACGGCATGCCCGGCCGGCCGCGGACCGGCGCCGGGCGCGCGCGCCGCGTCAGGACAGTCGCTCGATGGTTCGTCGGGTTCGCGCAGGTCGGGTTCGCGCATGGAAGCCTCCGGAATCGGTGATGGTCTGAATGCGCGCATGAACCGTGTCGCCGCCCGCCGCGAACCGGACGCAAGCGAGGCCGCTCGGGGTTCGGTCCCGCGTGCGCGCCGTCGAGACGAGCACCGCGCGTGCCCGGCCGGCACACTCGTGCGGCTGCGGCTTTACCGTGGCGCGTGCGTGTCCTCGTCGTCCGGGAAATAGCGCGTGTCGGTCAACTGCGCGATGCCGTCGAGATCCGGAAAGATCGTCGCGACGCTCACGCCGACGCCGGCGAGCTCCTGCCGGATCGTCGCGAACCGGTCGCCCGGCACGACGATGCGCACGAGGCGCCCGGCGAGATCCGCGTCCTCGTCGAGCGGCACGAAGCGCTCGGCGCCGGCGTCGTAGCGGTGAATCGTGAACCAGCCGTCCTGCGCGGTGATCCTCGGCATCACGTGGCGCGGCCGGAACACCTTGGTGCGCGTCACCTGCAGCGGCGCGCGCCGCTCGGCGGCGGTCGCGATGTCGTCGGCATCGTGCGACAGGCACCACACCACGCCGTCTCCGCCCGCTTCGCCCGCGCGCCTGACCGCGAACCACAGCGCGGCCAGCGCGTTGCCGGACCAGTCGAGCAGCCGCGTGCGCATCCCGTGCTGCTGCGCGAGCGCGAGCCAGTCGCACGCGTCGAGGTTCTGCCCGGGTTCGAGATGCGGCAACGCGCGCCGCGTGAATTCGTCGAGCATCCGCGCTTCGACGTCGGGCGACGCGTGCTGCCGTGCGATACCCGGCACGAGCGGCCAGCCGGCATTGCACTGACCGCGAAAGAGGCGCAGTGCCATCGTCTGCCGCTGCGCGCCGATCATGGCCATGTAGTCGGCCACGCTGTCGATCGACCGGTCTTGCGCCGCGCGTTCACCGTTCATGCATCGCGTCTCCTGTCGCGCCCGCCCGCACTCGCGGCACGGGTATCGTTGCGTGTCCGCCGTTGCCGCGTGCCGGATGCGGAACCGCCGGCGCGGCCGGCTGCGTGTTGCCGTCTCGCATCGCGGGTCACGGCGTCTTGCCGTGCTCCTTCTGCCAGCGCTCCATCAGCGCGATCTCGTCGCGCTGCGCGGCGACGATCCGGCTCGCGAGCTGACGCAGCGTCGGGTCCTTGCCGTATTTCAGCTCGACCTGCGCCATGTCGATCGCGCCCTGGTGATGCGGCGCCATGTGCGCGACGAAATCGCGATCGGCGTCGCCCGTGTACGGCGCGCTTTCCATCGCTTCCATCATTTTTCGGTCGGCACGCTTGAACGCCTGCGTGGACGTGTCGGGCACGCTGGCCGGATTGGGCGGGCGCAACTGTGCCGCCGCGGGCAGTGCCGATGCGCACGCCGCCAGCAGTGCGCCGGCTGCATGGCGGCGCAGGGATGAACGATTGAATGCAGACATGAGACGATTCCTCGACAAGAGATTGAACGGTTCGCGTACGGCAGTGCCCTCTCGATCGCACGCGTTGAAACGGCGGAGGCGGCGCGAGATGCTTTATCGCCATCGCGCCCGCGCATGCGCGTCGCCGCGTGCGACGAGCGCGCGGATGCGGTCGGCGGTACGGCATGCGATCGCCTGGATCGTCAGCGACGGATTCACGCCGCCCACCGTCGGAAACACCGAGCCGTCGCACACCCACAGGTTCGGGATGTCCCAGCAGCGGCAATCGGCATCGACGACGCTCGTCGCCGGGTCGTCGCCCATCCGCGCGGTGCCGGCGAGATGGCACGTGTCGTCCTCCTCGTGCCAGATGTCGCGCGCGCCGGCCGCTTCCAGCGAACGACCCATCTGCGCGAGCGCGTGGCGGATCATCCGGCGGTCGTTGTCGTCGTACGAATAGGTGACGCGCGCGACCGGCAGCCCGAACGCGTCGCGTTCGTCGGCGAGCGTCACGCGGTTCTCCGCGCGCGGCAGCGTCTCGCCGACGATCTTCAGGCCGGCCTGGAAGTTGTAGCGCGCCATCTCGCGCTTGAGCGCATCGCCCCACAGCCCGCGCGCGGCGACCTTGCGCGCCCATTCGATCGGCAGCGGCCCCTGGCTCATCCAGCAGTAGCCGCCGAAGAAATCCTTGCCCTCGTCCGCGTAGTTCCAGTGCTCGGTGATCGACAGCGACGGCGGCCCCTTGTACCAGCGCACTTCGTCGTCCATCGTCCCCCACGACGCCTGGTTGAGCTGCGCCATCAGGTAGCGGCCGACGAGGCCGGCGCTGTTCGCGAGCCCCTGCGGATGCCGCCCGTTCGCGGACAGCAGCAACAGGCGCGGCGTCTCGATCGCATACCCGGCGACGACGACGTTGCGCGCGCGCTGGAACCGGGTGCGGCCGTCGCGCACGTAGTGCACGCCGGTCACGCGGTCGCCCTCGGCCTCGATGCGCAGCGCCATCGCGAGATCGCGCACTTCGGCACCGGCCGCGACCGCCCGCGGAATCCACGTGACGAGCGCGCTCTGTTTCGCGTTGGTCGCGCAGCCGGCGATGCAGAAGCCGCGATACACGCACGGATGCGCGCGGCCGCGCGGCGCCGACAGTGTCGCGAGCGGCGTCGGCGTCCAGTCGATGCCCATCGCGTCGGCGCCGCGCGCGAGCACGAGCGCGGCCGCGTTCAGTTCGTGCGCGCGATACGGATAGCGCGGACGCGGCGGGCCCCACGGGTAGTTCACCGGCCCGCTGATCTTCAGCGCCTGTTCGACCTCGCGGTAGTAGCGCCACATCTCGCGCCAGTCGAGCGGCCAGTCGACGCCGTAGCCGAGCGCGCTGCGCGAGCGGAACCACTCGGGCCGGAACCGCAGCGACACCATCGCGAAGTGAACCGTGCTGCCGCCGATCGCGCGGCCGCTGTTGTTGGTGCCGAGCGTGAGCGGATCGGCGCCGTCGCAGATCCGCTCGTCGGTCCAGAACAGCTTGTGCTGATGCGTCTCGTCCGACGCGAATTCCTCGAGCGGCCGCCACCATGCGCCCGCGTCGAGCGCGACGACGGAGAAACCGTATTCGGCGAGCTTGCACGCGAGCGTGCCGCCGCCCGCGCCGGTGCCGACGATCACGAAATCGACCGCGTCGTCGTCGCGGAACATCCGCATCGGCGACCAGCCGCCAACCCGCAACGGATCGGGCGCACGGCCGTCGCGGCCGCGCGGCGTCATGGCGGACAGCGGTTCAGCGGCGGTCATCGCGATCGCCCTCCTCCATGCGGACGTCCGCTTCCCACGGGTCGCGCCGATTGAAGTCCATCCGCACGTAGCCGCGCGGGCTCGCGGGGCCGCCGAAGCCGATCTCGTTCCACGCGAACGGATGGCCGTAGTAGGCGCCGCAGATATCCATCAGCACGCGCTTCGTGAAGAACGTGTGCGGGTCCATGCCGGCCCAGGCCGGCGCTATCTGCGGATCGACGCGGCCTTTCCGAACCGCGTGCAGCAACGCGTCGGCGTCGGTCTCGCCGAGCGCCGCGAACGGGCAGCCATGCGCATGCCGCGCCATCGCGTCGAGCGCGGCGAGACCCGTCTGCCACGCGATGCGCAGCGGCGGCAGGCGCGCATCGCGATAGCCGTCGCCGTCGTCGGCCGCGAGGCGCGCGTCGACCAATGCAGCGGTCGGAATCGCGCCCGCGCCGCCCGGCTGTTGCGGCACGATGCGCGCGCACAGCGCACCGAGCGTCGCGAATCGCTCGGGATCCAGATGACGCGGCGCATTGGCCGCCACGCGCAGGCGCGCGTCGATCGCACGCCGCGTCGCGTCGTTCCACGACGGCGTATCGCGCTTGGCGAGCACGTCGTAACCCGGATAGCGCGGCAGCACGGCGGGCTTGCGGTTCGCGTCGCTCATGGCGCCTCCCGTTCGGCGAGCGCGGTCGCGGCGAGCCCCGCGATCGCGAGCGCGGTAAAGCTCGGCGGCGCCGGCAGCGGCGGGCCCGACAGCAGGTTCTGCGACCAGTTGCGCCAGCCTCCCATCTGCCGCGCGATGCCGCGCGCATGGAACGCGACGCCGACGAACCCGAGCACGGCCGTCGCGCGCAGCCACCCGCGGCAGAAGCGCCGGTCGGCGCGCGGGCGCGACAGCGCGAGTTGCGCGGTCGCCAAGGCGGCCACCGGCGGCACGACGACCGGCGCGTACATCGCGCGGTGCTGGAACGCGCCGCGAAAATGCAGCAGACCGACTTCGCCGAGCGTGCCGACGAGCCCTGCCGTCACCAGCCCGGCCAGCGCGCGACCGGCCGGCATTCCGGCGAGCCGCGGCGCGTCGGCCGGGCTCTCGCGCAGCCGCTCGCCGGCCGCGCCCAGCGCGCCCGACAGCAACAGCGCGAACGGCGCGCCGAGCGGCGCGCCATAGAACAGGTTGTGCCAGCTGAACCCGCCCGGCCGCTTCGTCACGTTGTACAGGTGGAACACGGAGCCGGCGACGCCGACCGCGGCGGATGCGACGTGCACCGCGTCGCGCAACCGGTGGCGCGCGGGCGTGTCGTCCGCATGGCCGTGCACGCTCGCGATCACCGACAGCGTCGACATCGCGAGCGGCGCGAGCATCGCGCGATTGTGAAACGTGCCGCGATAGTGCTCGACGCCGCTGTCGGCGAGCACCGAGCCGGCCAGCAGCAGCGCGCTGCGGTTCAGCAGCCGCGCGGCGTCGGCCAGCAACCGGTCGCGCTCGGCGGCGCGATGTCGGGGGTGTCGCATCGTTCCTCCTCGTCGGGATTCAAGGCGCGAGATCCAGCAGATCGGCGGCGCGCAATTCGAGGCCGAGCCCGGCGCGCGTCGCGTCGATCTCGAGCGCGCCGTCGACGAGCCGCGGCGCGCCGTCGAACAGCATCCGCTCGATGCGCACGTGATCGTGAAACCATTCGACGTGGCGCAGGCGCGGCGCCGCGCAACCGACGTGCCGGTGCAGCGCGGGCGCGCAATGCGCGGACAGGTCGACGTGGTGCGCGTCGGCCAGCGCCGCGGCCGCGAGAAAACCGCTGACGCCGCCGCAGCGCGTCGCGTCGGCCTGCAGCACGTCGACCGCGCGGCTTTCGAGCAAGCGGCGGAAATCGTCGGGCGTATACGCGTACTCGCCGGCCGCGACGTCGACGCGCGCGCCGACATGCTCGCGCACGAACCGCAAGCCCGTGACGTCGTCGCTGCTGACGGGCTCCTCGAACCAGCGGATGTCGTAATCGGCGGCGGCCTGCGCGAACGCGAGCGCGGTGCGCGGCGCATACGCACCGTTCGCATCGACGAACAGGTCCACGCCGGGCCCGAGCGCGTCGCGCGCCGCGCGCACGCGCGACGGATCGCGCGCATCCTCCACGCCGATCTTGATCTTGCACGCGCGCACGTTTTCGGCCCGCCAGCCGTCGAGCTGCGCGGCGAGCGTCGGCGCATCGTAAGTCGTGAAGCCGCCGCTGCCGTACACCGGCACGTGCTCGCGCAGGCGGCCCAGCAGCAACGCGAGCGGCACGTCGGCGAGCTTCGCCTTCGCGTCCCACAACGCGACGTCGAGCGCCGAAATCGCGGTCGCGGCGATCCCGCCTCGGCCGACGTTGCGCACCGCGCGCCACAGCGCGTCGACGGCGGCCGGGATGTCCACCACCGGCCGGTTGCGCAGCACGCCGGCCAGCAGCGACGCCACGAGCGGCACGGCGCTCGCGTCGGTGTACGTATAGCCGAGCCCCGTCACGGGCCCCGCGTCGATCTCGACGACGACGACCGTCGTTGCCGTCCATGCGTAGGTGCCGTCGGCTTCGGCCCGGTCGGTCGGCACGCGGTACGCGCGAGCGCGCACGTCGTCGATCGCCGGTGCGGCGGAAAGTGCCATCGTTGCGCTCCGGTCAGTTGGCATGTTGCCTGCCCCTGCCGCGTGCAACCGCTGTGCCCGGCGCATGCGGCGCGGCACGTGCCTTGCGCGGCTGCGTCGCATCGGCTCATTCCGAACCAAGGAGAAACGGCATGGCGACAGTGGCGGATTTCATCGTCGAGCGGCTGTACGACTGGGGCGTGCGCCGCATCTACGGCTACCCGGGCGACGGCATCAACGGCTTTTTCGGCGCGCTGAACCGCGCGGACGGCAAGATCGAATTCATCCAGGCGCGCCACGAGGAGATGGCGGCCTTCATGGCGTCCGCGCATGCAAAATTTACAGGCGAGCTGGGCGTCTGCGTCGCGACGTCGGGCCCCGGCGCCGCGCATCTCGTGACGGGCCTGTACGACGCGCGGCTCGACCACATGCCGGTGCTCGCGATCGTCGGCCAGCAGGCGCGCGCGGCGCTCGGCGGCCACTACCAGCAGGAAGTGGATCTGCCGGCGCTTTACAAGGACGTTGCGGGCGCATTCGTTCAGCTTGCGACGGTGCCCGGCCAGGTGCGCCACCTGGTCGACCGCGCGGTGCGCACCGCGCTCGGTGCGCGCACGGTCACCGCGCTCGTGCTGCCGAACGACCTGCAGGAGCTCGACTACGCGCCGCCGAAGCGCGCGCACGGCACCGTGCATTCGGGGGTCGGCTACACGGCGCCGAAAGTCGTGCCGTATGCGGACGACCTGCGGCGCGCGGCCGACGTGCTGAACGCGGGGTCGAAAGTCGCCATGCTGGTCGGCGCCGGCGCGCTGAAGGCGACCGACGAGGTGATCGCGGTGGCCGACCGGCTCGGCGCGGGCGCCGCGAAAGCGTTGCTGGGCAAGGCCGCGCTGCCGGACGACCTGCCGTGGGTCACCGGCTCGATCGGGCTGCTCGGCACCAAGCCGAGCTACGAGCTGATGACCGAATGCGACACGCTGCTGGTCGTCGGCTCCGGTTTTCCGTATTCGGAATTCCTGCCGAAGGAAGGCCAGGCGCGCGGCGTGCAGATCGACCTGAAGGCCGACATGCTGAGCCTGCGCTACCCGATGGAAGTGAACCTCGTCGGCGACAGCGCCGAGACGCTGCGCGCGCTGCTGCCGCTGCTGAACGAACGTCGCGATACCGCGTGGCGCGACCGGATCGCGACATGGAACCGTGACTGGCACGAGACGCTCGCGGCCCGCGCGGCCGCGAAGGCCAGCGCCGGGCGCGGCGTGAATCCGCAGCGCGCGTTTACCGAGCTGTCGCCGCGCCTGCCCGACGACGTGATCCTGACGAGCGATTCGGGCTCCTGCGCGAACTGGTACGCACGCGACCTGATGATGCGGCGCGGGATGATGGGGTCGCTGTCCGGCGGGCTCGCGTCGATGGGCGCCGCGGTGCCTTACGCGATCGCCGCGAAATTCGCGCATCCGGTGCGCCCGGTGATCGCGATGGTCGGCGACGGCGCGATGCAGATGAACAACATGGCCGAGCTGATCACGGTCGCCAAATACTGGCGCCAGTGGCCCGACCCGCGCTGGATCTGCATGGTGCTGAACAACGAGGACCTGAACCAGGTCACGTGGGAGCAGCGCGTGATGGAAGGCGACCCGAAGTTCGACGCGTCGCAGCAGATCCCGAACGTGCCGTACTACCGCTTCGCGACGCTGCTCGGCCTCAAGGGCATCTACGTCGACGATCCGGAACAGCTCGGCGCCGCGTGGGACGAAGCGCTCGCGTCCGACCGGCCGGTCGTGCTCGAAGTGAAGAGCGACCCCGAGGTGCCGCCGCTGCCGCCGCACGTGACGCTGCAGCAGGCGAAGCATTTCGCCGAAACGCTGGTGAAAGGCGACGCGCGCGAAGCCAACGTGATCGTCGAGACCGCGCGGCAGGTGCTGTCGGCCGTGCTGCCGGGCAGCGGCGAACACGGCGACAAGCGCGGCAACGGAGGGAAAAACGAATCGTGAGGCAAGCGTCGTGCGGGACACGCTCGACACCTAGCCGATGTCGACATCGTCCCGCCCGTCGCCCTGCAGCGCGAGCGCCGCATTCACGAGCCCGACCTGCGCGAGCGTGAACGGGAAATTCCCGCACAGGCGCCGCGCCTTCACGTCGTATTCCTCGGACAGCAGCCCGACGTCGTTACGCAAGCCGAGCAACCGGTCGAACAGCGCGTGGGCGTCGGCGTCGCGCCCCTGCATCCGGTACACCTGCACGAGCCAGAAGCCGGCTGCCAGAAACGCGCCTTCGTCGCCTTCGCAGCCGTCGGCGAAGCGCGGCGGGCGATAGCGGAACGGCAAGCCGTCGTCCATCAGCTCGCGCTCGATCGCGGCGACCGTCGCGACGACGCGCGGGTCGGACGCATCGAGCATCCCCGTCAGCGGAATCAGCAACAGGCTGATGTCGATGCCGTCGCCGTCGAAGCGGTCGACGAAGCGGCCGAGCCGCGCATGGTAGCCGCGCTCCAGCACCTCCGCGCGCACCGCGTCGGCCCAGCGCCGCCACACGTCGAGCGGCGCATGGTGGCCGAATGCGCGCGCGGAACGGTACGCGCTTTCGACCGCAGCCCATACCATCACCTTCGACGACGTGAACGGATGCCGGCCGCTGCGCACCTCCCAGATGCCTTCGTCCGGTGCCTGCCAGATCGTCGCGAGATGTTCGAGCAGGCGCCGCTCGAGCATCCACGCGTCGTCGTCGGGCGGCAGCCCGTGCCGGCGCGCCTGGTACAGCGCGCCGAGCACCTCGCCGTACACGTCGAGCTGCAACTGGTCGGCGGCCGCGTTGCCGAAGCGCACCGGCCGCGCGCCTTCATAGCCGGCCAGATGCGCGGCCTGCCACTCGGCCGCGCGCCGGCCGCCGTCGGCCGCATACAGCACCTGCAGTTGCGACGGATGATCGGCGATCGCACGCACGAGCCAGTCGCGCCAGCGCGCGGCTTCGTCGCGATAGCCGCAGCGCACCAGCGCGCGCAGCGTAAAGCTCGCATCGCGCAACCAGCAGAACCGGTAGTCCCAGTTGCGCTTGCCGCCGAAGCGCTCGGGCAGCGAACTGGTCGGCGCCGCGACGATCCCGCCGGTGCGCAGGCTCGACAGCAGCTTCACCGTGATCAGCGCGCGTTCGATCGCATCGCGATGCGGGCCCTGCGCGGCGTTGCACTTCGACCAGACGCGCCAGAACGCGTGCGTGTCGTGCAGCGACGCGTACGCATCGGGCACGGCCGGCGCCGGGTCGAACGAGCGCGCGTAGCTGATGCAGAATTCCACCCGCTCGCCCGCCGCGATCCGCCGCGTGCCGACCAGCCGGTCGCTCTGCACGTCGAGCCGCGCATCCGTGTCGAGCCACATCGCGTCGCCGCCCGTCATCATCCGCCAGCGCCGGCCGAAACGCCGGCACCACGGCAGCGCGCTGCCGTAGTCGAAGCGCACGCCGAGATCGACGTCGATGTCGACCGTCCCGCGTTCGCCCTTCACGCTGCGGATCAGGCACGGATCGGGCGCGTTCCAGCTCATCCAGTCGGTGATCGAGACGCCACCCGACGAGGTTTCGAACGTCGTTTCGAGGATCGCGGTGCCCGGCAGGTAGCGGCGCGTGACGCGGGTATCGCGCTCGCGCGGCGCGATCCGGAACCGGCCGTTGTCCGGCGTGCCGACGAGCGCGGCGAAGCACGGCGGCGAATCGAAGTCCGGCCAGCACAGCCAGTCGATGCTGCCGTCGCGCGCGACGAGCGCCGCGCCGCGGCCGTCGCCGACGAGCGCGTAGTCCTCGATCCGCATCGCGCTCACCGGTTCCATTTGCGCGCGGCGGCAAACACGGCGGCACACGTGGCCGCGAGCACCGCGACGGCCGCGCCGAACGCGAGCGCGCGCGACGCGCCGAGCCCGGCCGCCACGCCGGTGCGACGCGCTTCGTCGCTGAATGCGCCGCGGGTCGCATGCCGGCCCGGCACGGTCGCCCACAGGTTCGACGGGCGCGGGCCGGCCGGCGCCGCGCGCTGCTGGCCGCGCACGGCGGTACGCGCGAGATACCGGTCGAAGCAGCCCGGCGCGATGCCGTTCGCGACGATCGCCGCGAGCGACGACCAGCCGACCCACCGCTCGCGGCACGGATGCCGGGCGGCGTGCACGATCGCGTCGGCCGCCACCTCCGGCGCATAGACCGGCGCGACCGGACGCGGCGCATGCGGCAGCGTCGATTCGGCCCAGTCGAACTGCGGCGTGTCGATCGCGGGCAGTTGGACCATCGTCACGCGCACGCGGCTGCGTGCATGCAGCAGCTCGCAGCGCAGCGCGTCGGTGAAACCGCGGATCGCGTGCTTCGCGCCGCAGTACGGCGTCTGCAGCGGAATCGACCGGTACGCGAGCGCCGAGCCGACCTGCACGATCGTGCCGCGGTCGCGCGCGGCCATCCGCGCGAGCGCGGCCCGCGTGCCGTAGACGCAGCCGAGATAGGTGACGTTCGTCACGCGCGCGTAGTCTTCGGGCGCAATCGCGCCGAACGGCGCGAACACTGTGACCATCGCATTGTTGACCCATACGTCGAGCGGCCCGAGTTCGTGTTCGATCCGCTCGGCTGCCGCGTCGAGCGCGGCCGCATCGCTGACGTCGACGGCGATCGGCAACGCGCGGACGCCGTACGCGCGCACCTCGCGCGCCGTGTCGTGCAGCGCACGCGGATCGCGCGCGAGCAGCGCGACGTCCGCGCCGCGCCGCGCGAACGCGTGGGCGGTCGCGCGGCCGACGCCGGCACTCGCGCCCGTGATCGCGACGGTCTTCACGGTCGGTTCCTCCCGTTTCGATGAGAGCCGGCGCGCCGCCGACGCTTTCGCGCCGCATCGGGCCGGAACGCGATCGGCTCAGCAAACGGCATGCCGCCGGCCACGCGGTCCGGCGTGCTCCGGCGTGTGCCGCGAACGGTCGCCCAATTTACAAGCCCGCTGTAACGCACCGGCCATCGAAGCGCGCCATTGCGCCGCGTCGCGGCCGCCCCGCGCAAATCGCGCGCGCACGAAGATTGCTCTGCCGCGAACGGTTGTCGTCATGCCGGCGAAGCCGGCAAGGAGCCGCATTGCTCGTCCCGCCGTCCAGGAAATCGCGTCGTATCGCACGCCTCGCGCCGTTCGCGTGGGCGATCGTGCCGATCGCACCGTGCGCGGCCAGCGAGCTTGCGGCGCCCGGCAATCCGGCCGCGCCGCTGCCGCTCGCCTACGTGGCGCAAGCGGCCGGCCCCGCCGCGCAGCCGGTTTTCGTGCTCGGCTGGGCGCTGCTCGCGCTGTGCACGTTCGTCTGCGTCGCGATCGCCGTGCTGCTGCTGATCGCGCTGTTTCGTCGTCGTTCACAGGCGGGCGGCGGCCACGGCAGCGGCCTGACGATCGTGACGATGGGCACCGCGATCTCGATCCTGCTGCTGTTCGGCGCGCTCGTGTACATGCTGCGCGTGCTGGGCGCGGTCGCGGCACCGCCGCGACCGCCCGCGCTGACGATCGTGGTGACCGCGCAAGACTGGTGGTGGGCCGTTCGTTATCCGGACGATGCGGACGGCCCGGGCTTCGTCACGGCGAACGAGATCCACATTCCGGTGGGCGAGCCCGTCGCGATCGAACTGAAGAGCGCCGACGTGATCCACGCGTTCTGGGTGCCGCAACTCGCCGGCAAGACGCAGACGATACCCGGCCAGACGAACCGGCAATGGCTGCAGGCCGACCGGCCGGGCGTCTATCGCGGGCAGTGTTCGCAATACTGCGGCGCGCAGCATGCGCACATGGCGTTCGAGGTGGTGGCCGAACCGCCGGCCGCGTTTCGTGCGTGGCGCGCCGCGCAGCGGCAGCCGGCCCGCGCACCCGCGGCGGCCGCCGGCTCCGAGCGTCGCGGCCAGCGCGTGTTCGCCGCGCGCTGCGCGGGCTGCCACGCGGTGCGCGGCACCGACGCGGCGGGCGACGCCGGCCCCGATCTCACGCACGTCGGCACGCGCCGGCTGCTCGCGGCCGGCACGCTCGACAACACGCCCGACAACCTGCGCCGCTGGATCGCGCATGCGCAGCAGATCAAGCCGCAGTCGCTGATGCCGTCGATCGCGCTCGCGCCGCGCGACGCCGACGATCTCGCCGCGTATCTCGCGACGCTGCACTGAACCGAGGATGCCGATGGCCATTGCCCGCGACACGCCCACCCCGCTCAGCCGCGTACCCGATCTCGGCGAAGCGCCGCCCGGTTCCGCGCACGAGCACGCGCTGGCCGAGCTGTGGGAATCGGAACCCGGCTGGCGCGGCTGGCTCGGCACCGTCGATCACAAGCGCATCGGGCTGCGCTACATCGTCACCGCGTTCGCGTTCCTGCTGCTCGGCGGCGTCGAGGCGCTCGTGATGCGCATCCAGCTCGCGCGCCCGAACGCAACGGTGCTCACGCCCGCGCAATACGACTCGCTGTTCACGATGCACGGCGTCACGATGATCTTCCTGTACGCGCTGCCGGTGCTGTCCGGCTTCGCGAACTACCTGTGGCCGCTGATGCTCGGCTCGCGCGACATGGCGTTTCCGCGCCTGAACGCGTTCTCGTACTGGGCGTTCCTGTTCGCCGGGCTGTTCCTGTACGCGAGCTTTCCGCTCGGCGCGGTGCCGGACGGCGGCTGGTTCAACTACGTGCCGCTCACGTCGCTCGACTACAGCGCCGGCGCGAACATCGACATCTATGCGCTCGGGATGATCCTGCTCGGCATCTCGACGACGGGCGGCGCCGCGAACTTCGTCGTCACGCTGCTGCGCATGCGCGCGCACGGCATGTCGATCGACCGGCTGCCGATCATCGTGTGGGGCACGCTCACCGCGTCGGTCGCGAACCTCGTCGCGGTGCCGTCGGTGAGCCTCGCGTTCCTGCTGCTGTGGCTCGACCGCAATGCCGGCACGCACTTCTTCGACGTCGCGCACGGCGGCCGGCCGCTGTTGTGGCAGCACCTGTTCTGGATGTTCGCGCATCCGTGGGTGTACGTGGTCGTGCTGCCGGCGATGGGGATCGTGTCCGACGCGCTGCCGACCTTCTGCCGGCGGCCGCTCGTCGCGTACGAGGCCGTCGCGGTGTCGACGGTCGCGACGATGCTGATCGGCTTCGAGGTGTGGGTCCACCACATGTTCGCGACGGGCATCGCGCCGCTCGCGCTCGCGTTCTTCGGCGCCGCGAGCATGCTGATCTCGATTCCGAGCGCGGTGGCGGTGTTCGCGTGGATCGCGACGATCTGGACCGGCCGCCCGGTATTCCGCACGCCGTTCCTGTATTTCGCGGGCTTCGTGCTGATGTTCGTGATCGGCGGCGTGTCAGGCGTGATGACTGCCGCCGTGCCGCTCGACTGGCAGTTGACCGATACGTACTTCGTCGTCGCGCACCTGCATTACGTGCTGCTCGGCATCAACGTATTTCCGGTGCTCGGCGGCGTCGCGTACTGGTTCCCGAAGTTCACCGGGCGGATGATGAACGAGCGGTTCGGCCGCTGGACCTTCTGGGTCGTGCTGGTCGGCTTCAACCTCGGCTTCTTCCCGATGCACGTCTCCGGGCTGCTCGGGATGCCGCGCCGCATCTATACCTATCCGTCGGGGATGGGCTGGGATACGTCGAACCTGCTGACGACGATCGGCTCGTTCGTGTTCGGGATCGGCATCGCGATGTTCGTCGTCAACGCACTGGTGAGCGCGCGGCGCGGCGTGCGCGCCGGCGAGAACCCGTGGGGTGCGGCCGGCCTCGAATGGTCGGTCGCGTCGCCCACGCCCGTGTACAACTTCGCGGTGCTGCCGCTCGTCGCGTCGCGGCATCCGCTATGGGAAACCCGCGACGATCCGCAACGCACCAGCCTGCGGGTCGGCTACCGGCTCGCGCACGGGCGCGAGGCGCTCGCGGTCACGCCGCTCGCCGCCGCGCCCAGCGCGATCCTGAAGATGCCCGAGGACAGCTGCGTGCCGTTCGTGCTCGCGCTGCTCGCGACCGCCGTGTTCGCGGCGATGCTCGCGCGCTCGCCTGCGCTCGTCTGCGTGGCCGCAGCCGGTTGCGCGATCGCCACCGCGGCGTGGCTGTGGCCGCGCCGCGAACTCGGCCAACGCGCGCGCCTGCCGGCCCGCGTCGACACGCCGGCGCCCGCCGCGGCCGCCGGGCTTCATCCGGACGAACCGCCGTCGGCGGCGGTGCCGGCCGGCGCGCCGGCTGCGTGCATCGAGCCGCTGCCGGTCGGCAGTTGCGGCGAGCGCGCGGGCGGCTGGTGGGGCGTGCTCACGCTGATCGTGACCGAGGCCGGGCTGTTCGGCTACCTGCTGTTCTGCTATTTCTACCTGCAGTCGCAGTGGTCCGCGCCGTGGCCGCCCGAAGGGCTGCCGAAGATCGGGCTCGCGGCCGCCAACACCGCCGTGCTGCTGTCGAGCAGCGTGTTCGTGTGGCTTGCGGAGCGCGCGGTGCGGGCCGACCGGCACGCGCGCGCGGTCGCGATGCTCGTCGTCGCGCTGGTGCTCGGCACCGCGTTCGCGCTGGTCCAGTTGCACGAATGGCGCGACCATCCGTACGGCCCGACCGCGCATCTGTACGGCAGCCTCTACTTCACGATCACCGGGTTCCACCTCGCGCACGTCGTCGCCGGTCTCGCGATCCTCGCGCTGCTCGCCGGGTGGACGGCCGCCGGCTTCTTCGGCCGCGACCGGCGCGTCGCGCTGACGGTCGGCGGGCTCTACTGGCACTTCGTCGACATCGTGTGGCTGTTCATCTTCACCGCGCTGTACGTCTCGCCGTTCTGGCTGAGGAGCACGGGATGAACGACGCCCGACGCGCATGGACACCGCTGCTCGCGATCGCCGCCGGCCTCGTCGGCGCGCCCGCGCTGTGGTTCGCGCAGATGCTCGTGTCCGAAACGCTCGCGTCCACCGCATGCTATCCGCTCGGTGTCGCGCAGGCCGTGCCGCGCTGGGCCCACGTCGGCGTGTGGCTCGCGCTGATCGCCGCGGGCGCGTTCGCGCTGGCCGCGGCCTGTGCGACATGGCTCGCGCGCGCGTGGCGGCGCCGGCACGATGCCGATGCGCCGGTCGTGACCCGCGACGACAGTACGCGCTTTCTCGCGCGCTGCGGGATGCTCGCCGCGCTCGGCTTCGTGATCGGTCTGGTGTTTACGGGGATCGTCACCGCTTTCGTGGGGCCTTGCAGTCCATGGCGCTGATCTCGCTCGCTTCGTTGCCGTTCCAGGTTCCGGGCCGCCGCGCGCGCGTCGCGTTCGCCGTGTGCGTCGCGCTCTGCGGATGCGACATGCAGCGCGACGACAACGCGGCCGCACCCGGCGATGCGGCAGACGCCGCGTCGGCGGCGGAAGCGCCCGAGCCCGCGTCGGGCTGGCGGTTCGTGCGGATCCGTGCGTCGGCGGCCGATGCAGCGGCGTCGATGTCCGCGCGCGCGAAGGACGACCGGCGGCTGTCACGCGACCGGGACGCGTCGGTGGCCGATGCGCCAACGTCCGCGGCGTCCACCCCGCCGCCGGATGCGGCTTCCGCCTCGACCGCCCGCCGCCCGGTCATCGCCGCGGCGGCCGCGAGCGCCGACGCCGCGACGCTCGCGCGCGGCCGCTATCTCGCGCTCGCCGGCGATTGCGCCGCGTGCCACGACGCGGCCGACCATACGCCGTACGCGGGCGGCCAGCCGGTGAATTCGCCGTTCGGGCCGATCTATGCGCCGAACATCACGCCGGACCCGACGCACGGGATCGGCCACTACACACTGCGTCAGTTCGACGATGCGTTGCGGCGCGGCGTGCGCGCCGACGGCAGCCGGCTGTATCCGGCGATGCCGTACCCGTCGCTCGCGCACCTGACCGACGACGACGTGCGCGCACTGTATGCGTACTTCATGCGCGGCGTCGCGCCCTCCGCGAACGCGGCCAAACTCACGCAACTGCCGTTTCCGTTCAATCAGCGTTGGGCACTCGGGCTCTGGAGCCTCGCGTTCGCGAACCGCGACCGGTTCGTGCCGCAGCCGTCGCGATCGGCACAATGGAATCGCGGTGCGTATCTCGTGCAGGGGCTCGGCCATTGCGGCGCCTGCCATACGCCGCGCGGGCCGGCCTACAACGAACGCGGCTACGACGAGCGCAGCCCCGCGTTCCTGACCGGCGGCATCAACGATCACTGGTTCGCGCCGAACCTGACCGGCGCGGACCCGGACGGCCTCGGCCGCTGGTCGGCCGACGACATCGCCGCGTTCCTGCGCAGCGGCCATGCGGCGCACGGCGCGGTGTTCGGCGCGATGGCGCCGGTCGTCGGCGAAAGCACCGCGTTGCTGACGGATGCCGACCGCCAGGCGATCGCCGTGTACCTGAAGTCGTTGCCCGCGCAACCGACTGCGGCGACGAATCCGCTGGGCGTGGGCGTGCCGCGGCTCACGGCCGCCGGCCCGCGGCCGGAAAGCGGCCAGCAGGCGCCGGGGGCCGGCGTGTATGCGGGGTTCTGTGCGCGTTGCCATGGCGCCGAAGGTCAAGGCGTCCGCGATCGCGGGCCGGCGCTCGCCGGCAGCTCGATCGTGCTGGCGGCCGATCCGACCAGCACGATCCGGATCGTGGTCGAAGGCGCGCGGCCCACACCCGGCAAGCCGGGGCCGGTGCAGCGGATGCCCGCGATGCGCGGTGCGCTGACGAGCAACGAAATCGCCGCGGTGGTCAGCTACGTGCGCGGCGCGTGGGGGAATCGCGCCGCGCCGGTGTCGGAGCGGGAGGTGCGGCGGTTGCGGGGGGCGATACACAGGTAGCGCGTCGAAACCGTTCGGCGATTGCCGATGATTCGATATCGGTTGTCCCGCTACGCGAGCTTGACTTCATCGACGAACCGGATCAGCGCGCCAGCACCGCCACCGCCTTGATCTCGACGATATAGCCCGGCGCGCCGCCGAGCATGTGCGCGCCGACGGCCGTCCACGCCGGCAGCGGATGTGCGTGGAAATAGCGGTCGCGCACCTGCATGAACAGCGGCAGGTCGCGCATGTCGGTGTGAAACGTCGTGAGGTCGACCACGTCGTCGAACGATGCGCCGGCCGCGGCCAGCACGAGCCTCAGGTTCTCGAACGCCTGCACGATCTGCGCTTCGCGATCCGCGACCAGTTGCATCGCCGCGTCGCGGCCGATCTGGCCGGATACGTATAGCGTATCGCCGACCTTCAGCCCCGGCGCATAGCCGATCTTTTCGTACACCGCTTCCATTCCCGCCGGAACGATGGCTTTGCGTTCACGCATGGATGTCTCCGTGGCCGGCGGCGTCGCGCCGGCCGTCTGGTTGTCGATCAACGCTGTCGATGAATAGCGGCAAGCAGTACGCCGTTCAACCCGTATCGCCACCCGCCACCGGCAGCACCGTGCCGGTGATGTAGCTCGCCTCGTCCGACGCGAGGAACAGGATCGGCGCGATCTGCTCGTCGAGGCTCCCGTAGCGCTTGAAGTACGTCGATTCGGTCACCTGCCGCACGGCCTCGCCCATCCATGCCTGTTCCTGCTCGGTGTCGCCGGCCGCATTGCGCGGCACGCGGCGCGGCGGCGCGCTGGTGCCGCCCGGGGCGGCGGCGACGACACGGATGTTGCGTTCCGCATATTCCATCGCGAGCGCCGACGTCAACGCATTCACGCCGCCTTTCGCCGCCGAATACGGCACGCGGCGAATGCCGCGCGTCGCGTTCGACGAGATGTTGACGATCGTGCCGCCGCCGCGCGCGATCAGGTGCGGCAGTACCGCATGGCACGCGTAGAGCGTCGGCATCAGCGAGCGGCGGATTTCCGCGTCGATCTGCGCCGGTTCGAACTCGGCGAACGGCCGCATGCGAATCGCGCCGCCGACGCCGTTGATCAGGACATCGATGCCGCCGAACGTCTGCACCGCGTGCGCCATCGCCGCATGCGCGCCTTCGTACGTTTCGAGATCGGCGACGAAGCCGGCCGCGTCGCCACCCCTCGCTTCGGCCGCCACCTCGGCGACGAAATCCGCACGATCGACGAACAGCACCCTGCCGCCCTCGGCCGCCGCGCGCAGCGCGACGCCGCGACCGATGCCCTGCGCCGCGCCGGTGACGACGACCACCTTGTCGGAGAATCGTTGCATGGTCATGCCGCCTTTGCCGTGACGTTCGGGGTGAACTTCTCGTAGTGGAAGCTGTTCGGCTTCACGCCTGCGTCGTCGAAATACTGGCGCACCGCGTCGACCATCGGCGGTGGCCCGCACAGATACACGTCGACGTCGCCGTCGTTCAGCGCGTCGGCCGGGATGTGCTGCGTGACCCAGCCCTTGCGCGCGTGGTTCGACGCCGCGTCGGCAACGACCGTCGCGAAGCTGAAGTTCGGCAGCTTCGCGGCCAGCGCCTCGATCGCGTCGACCAGCACGAGATCGAGATCGCGCGTCACGCCGTAGACCAGGTGCACCTTCTGCTGCGACCCGTTGCGCGCAAGCACCTCGAGCATCGACAGGAACGGCGCGAGGCCCGTGCCGCCGGCGAGGAACAGCAGCGGCCGCTGCACGTCGCGCAGGTAGAAGCTGCCGAGCGGACCGTGCAGTTCGAGCGTGTCGCCGGGCTCGGCCGATTCGAGCCACGTGCTCATCACGCCGCCTGGAATCTTCTTGATCAGGAAGCCGACCTTCGTGTCGCCCGGCGCGGACGAGAACGAATACGAGCGATGCTGGCCGCTGCCCGGCACGCCGATGTTCACGTACTGGCCCGGCAAGAACGCCGGTGCACTCGCCCCGACGTCGAGTTCGAGCACGACGGCCGCATCGTTGTGCTGCTCGACCTTCGTGACCGTCGCGGCGAAAGCGCTCTGCCCGGTCTTGCACGCGACCGACGACGTCGGCACCGCGATCACGCAATCGCCGTGCGGCACCATCTGGCACGTCAGCACGAGGCCGCCGTCCTTCTCGTCCTCGGTGAGCGCATCGTCGATGTAGTCGTCGCCGAGGTCGTAGCGGCCGCTTTCGGCGCGGCACTTGCAGGTGCCGCACACGCCGTCGGAGCAATCCATCGGCAGGTTGATCTTCGCGCGAAAGGCCGCGTCGAGCACCTTCTCGCCGGCCTTGCAGTCGATGAAGCGGGTTACCCCGTCCTCGAAATTCAATGCAATCTTGTAGCTGGACATCGCGTCACCTCCACTTCCTTTCATGACAAACCAACGGTGTCAGACGTGATAGACGTCGAGCACCTGCCGGATGTAGTCGTTCTTCAGCACGATTTTCTTGCGTGAGATCAGCAGCGCGTCGCCCGCGCGGCGCAGCGTGACGAACATCGTGCCGAAGAAGTGGTCGGTCACGCGGTAGCGGTGGTTCAGCGTGTGGAAGTTGTAGCGCACGTCGACCGCGTCGTCGCGTTCGGCCAGCACCTCGACGTTCGTCACGTTGTGGCTGGTGCGCGGCTCGGGCGTCGATGCGCCGCTGCGCTCGGTCTTGATCCGGAACACGCGATCCTCGAGGCCGCCGCGATCCGCGTAGTACATCAGCGAGATCTGGCTGTGCGGATCGTCGGTCGGCCGGTCGTCGTCGTCCCACGCGGGCATCCAGTACGTGACGTCCTCCGTGTAGCAGGTCAGCCATTCGTCCCACTCGCGATCGTCGAGCAGGCGTGCCTCGCGATACAGCGCCGCGCAAATCGTCCGGTAATCGAAGCTCATGCCGCCACCTCCGCGCGTTCCTTCTTCAGCGCATCGCGCATCACGTTCACCCAGTGTTCGTGCTGGCACACGAACAGCCCTTCGTCCTCGCTGCGCTCGCCCGATATCCTCGGGTTCAGCCCCATCTTCTTCGCGTTCTCGTCCGGACCGTGAATCCACAGCGGCGCGCCGCGCGACAGGTCGTTCCACATCGCCGTGATACCCGCGTAGCCGGCCTGGCACGCACGAAACTCCTCGAGATCGTCGGCCGTGCCCATGCCGGTCACGTTGAAGAAATCCTCGTACTGGCGAATCCGCGTCGTGCGGTCGGCGTCGCTCTCGCCCTTCGGCGCGAAGCAGAAGATGCTGACTTCGGTCCTGTCGACCGCGAGCGGCCGCACCACGCGAATCTGCGTGCTGAACTGGTCCATCAGGAACACGTTCGGGTACACGCACAGGTTGCGCGTCTGGTTCACGATGAAGTCGGCCTGCACGTCGCCCACGCGCGCCTCGATCTCGTCACGATGCCGGTACACGGGCCGCACTTCCGGGTTCATCGTCTTGGTCCACAGCAGGATGTGCCCGTGTTCGAAGCCGTACACGCCCGCGACCGACTTGCTCCAGCTGTTCGCGTCGACGGCCTTCGTGCCGTCTTCCTTGCGGCGGCCCATCGTCGCCGCATAGTTCCAGTGCACGGTGCTCACGTGATAGCCGTCGCAGCCGTTCTCCATCTGCATCTTCCAGTTGCCTTCGTAGATGTAGGACGAATTGCCGCGCAGCACCTCGAGCCCGTTCGGCGCCTGGTCGACGATCTGGTCGATGATCACGCGCGCCTCGCCAAGATAATCCTCGAGCGGCAGCACGTCCGCATTGAGGCTGCCGAACAGGAAGCCGCGATAGTTCGCGAAGCGCGCGACCTTCTTCAGGTCGTGCGAGCCGTGCGTGTTGAACTGCACCGGGTACTCGGTCGTCTTCTCGTCCTTCACCTTCAGCAGCTTGCCCGTGTTCGAGAACGTCCAGCCGTGGAACGGGCACGTGAAGCTGCCCTTGTTGCCGTGCTTGCGGCGGCACAGCATCGCGCCCTTGTGTGCGCATGCATTGATGACCGCATGCAGCTCGCCCGTCTTGTCGCGCGTGATGACGATCGGCTGGCGGCCGATCCAGGTCGTGTAGTAGTCGTTGTTCTCCGGGATCTGGCTTTCGTGCGCCAGGTACACCCAGTTGCCCTCGAAGATGTGCTTCATCTCGAGCTCGTACAGTCGCGCATTCGTGAAGATGTCGCGGCGGCAGCGGAAGATGCCGGCCTCCTTGTCATCCTGCACGGCGGTGTCCAGCAGGTGATCCAGTTCGTTCGCAGGGTCGATGGTGACGGACATGATGGCTCCTTCCATGCGCGTGCCGCGTCCTGCAAGCACGCTCGCATCGTTATCGGTTGAATCTCGGGGACCGGCCGGCAGCGGTGACGCACACGCGCCGCCGTGCCGCCGGCGGTTATGCGGTGGCGGACGCGCGCAGGCGTTCGACGATCTGGTTGTCCTTGCCGTGCACGAGCGGCGTCAGCACGAAGTCGAACTCGATGTCCTGGTACGCGTCGGCCTTCATGCCGAGCGCCGTGCCGCCGGTCTTTTCGGTCACGGGCGGGATCAACGCCTCGCGCGTCGCATATGCGAAGTCGTCCCAGATCAGCGGATCGCCGTCGATGTTGAACTGCGTCGTCAGCTTGCGGTGATCGTCGCTCGTCACGAAGAAGTGCACGTGCGCCGGACGATTGCCGTGGCGGCCGAGGCGGTTCAGCAATTGCTGCGTCGCGCCCTGCGGCGGGCAGCCGTAGCCGACCGGCATCAACGTGCGGAATTCGTACTGGCCGTCGGCGCCCGTTTTCACCGCGCCGCGCAGGTTGAAGTCGCTCTGCTTGCCGGTCGGGTCGAAGTGCGAATAGAAGCCGTGCGAATTCGCGTGCCAGCATTCGACCCGCGCGCCGGCCACCGGCTTGCCGTCGAGATCCTTCACCGTGCCGTGGATCACGAGCGGGCCCGCGCCGTCGTCCGCGTCGAGATCGATCTTCGCGACGCCGTCGCGCACCGGCGCACCCGCCACGTACAGCGGCCCTTCGATCGTGCGCGGCGTGCCGCCATCGAGGCCGAGCGCCTCATCCTCGGCGTCCATCCGGATGTCGAGATACTTCTCGAGACCGAGGCCGGCCGCGAGCAGCGCCGCTTCGCCATCCTGACCAAGCTTGTTCAGGTAGTTCACGCCGGCCCACACTTCGTCGGGCGTGATGTCGAGATCGTCGATCGCCTTGAACAGGTCGCCGAGCAGGCGCAGCACGATCTGCTGCGTCCGTGCGTCGCCCTGCGTGCCCTGTCCGCCACGCCCGCCACTGCCGCCCGCGTTCGAGGCGGCCTGCAGCAGATCCTGCACTTCCTTCGTGTCGAAAACTTTGACGCTCATGATGGTGTCTCCGTGTGTATTTGGGGGGATGACGGTGTTTGCCCGACTCGATTACCGCACGACTTTCGTCAACCCGTCGCGGGTGAAGCGCCTGACCTTCTCCTCGTCGAGCGCGATGCCGAGACCGGGGCCGTCCGGCACGGTCAGCTCGAAGTCGCTGTAGTCCAGCGGCTGCGTCAGGATGTCCTCGGTGATCAGCAGCGGCCCGAACAGCTCGGTGCCCCACTGCAGGTTCGCGACACTCGCGAACAGGTGCGCGGACGCCACCGTGCCGAACGCGCCTTCGAGCATCGTGCCGCCGTACAGCTCGATGCCGGCCGCATCCGCGATCGCGGCCACGCGCTGCGCGGCGAAGAGGCCGCCGCTCTGTTCGATCTTGATCGCGAACACGTCGGCGCCGTGCTGCTTCGCAATCTCGAACGCGCTGTCGGGGCCTTGCAGGATTTCATCGGCCATCAGCGCGACCGGAAAGCGGCGCATCAGGCGCGCGAGCGCAGCGGCGGACGCGACCGGCTGTTCGACCAGCTCGCAGCCCGCCTCGGCGAGCGCCGGAATCGCGCGCGCGGCCTGCGTTTCGCTCCACGCCATGTTCACGTCGACGCGCACCGATGCGCGATCGCCGAGCGCCTGCTTGATCTCGGCCACGTGGCGGATGTCGGTTTCCGGTGCTTTCGCGCCGATCTTCAGCTTGAATACGTTGTGGCGGCGTGCGTCCAGCATGCGCTCGGCTTCGGCGATGTCGGCGGCCGTGTCGCCCGACGCGAGCGTCCACGCGACCGGCAGGCGATCGCGACGGCGGCCGCCGAGCAGTTCGCTGACCGGCACGCCGAGCCGCTTGCCGTGCGCGTCGAGCAGCGCGGTTTCGAGCGCGCTCTTCGCGAAGTGATTGACCTTCGCGAGCTTGCCGACGAACGCCATCAGCGCCTGGATGCGCGTCGCGTCCTTGCCGACGATCGCCGGCGCGAGGTATGCGTCGATCGCGAGCTTCATCGCTTCCGGGCTTTCGGCACCGTAGGCCATCCCGGCGATCGTCGTGCCTTCGCCGATACCGGTCACGCCGTCGCTGCAGAACACCTTCACCAGCATCAGCGTCTGGCCGTGCATCGTGGCCACCGACAGCTTGTGCGGGCGGATCGTCGGCAGGTCAACGAGACGGGTTTCGATGCGTTCGATGGTGGCGGAGGACATGGGGTGCGCTGCGTGGGGGCGGTTCATGGAACGGATTTATACGCGGCGGGGAAAGGGGGCGTCCAATACTTTTGGGCGGGATTTTTGATACCTAATGGGTATTGAAATACGGTTTTTACGCCGGATACTGCGCCGCACCATACCTGATTTGGCTGAATAGGCGGACCGAAAGGCTTGCTGGAGCGCGGTCGCGCAGGTGCGGCATATCGCTTGGGTGGGCGTGCGGCGCAGCTGGTTTCGGCAGGAGGAAAAACAGGCTTCAATCGACGGACGGTCGAGTCGCTCAGGGTTTTCCTGACGGAAAAAAGCGATGAATTGGCCATCCTGCCCCAAGCTTCCGGGTCGATTCTGTGAACGACCGTAACCAAGCCAGTATGCGGGTATCGACGTTCGTCGCCGATGCATCGCGTCCATCAGAAACTGATGGCTATCGCCATATTGAGACGTTCGACAGTGCGGCTTGAATCGCTGACAATTGACGCGTTGACGCCTGAAGGCGCGATGCCCGGACGTGATATGCCAAACAATCTGAACCAGGCGGCCTATTGGGTGACGTTTATCGTCGAGCACTGTCCATTCCCAAATCGAGACGCGCTTGCCGCGCAGTTCTCGAATGCAGAGATAGTCAGACTCTGTGAATGTGGATGTAACACTTTTGGCCTGTCGCTGGCCGCGCCCGCTCAAGTTCCTCCCATAGCCATCGCTTCGAACGGACAGCCTCGTCGCATGGTGTTCGAGGCGGACTTCCGGGATCGGAGGGAGCCGGAAGGTTGGGGGTCGATTGAGATTCTGCTCTTTGCCGACGAGTCAGGTCATCTAGCCGATGTCGAAATCAACTATTGCGGAAACGGCCTGCCCATCCCCGAAAGCCTGGATCTGGAACTCACGCCTTATAACGTCTTCGTCAGCGAATCGCTCATTTAGAATGGGTCGGAAATAGGACATACCAGTCTGAACGGCGAACGACCGCTATTGAGCAGATCGAGCGGCTGCAACCCGTCGATCCGCGCCGGTCGCACGTCACAGGGCGGCGGGCGGCCGCGTTCGGCCATTTTGAGACATTCGACAAAGTTGCTGGGATCCCAGACAATCGGACCGGCCCAATCTCGTTGTGGGGGGGAAGGTGTCACTGCAGATCGATAACGAAAGCTACATGAGTCGGCTGAGAAAGAAGGTTGGAAGCGATCTGATTTTGAGTCCGTCCGTTGCAGCTGTGATTCACGACCATGAAGGCAAATTGCTGCTTCAGGAGAAGTCGTCTGGAGAGGCGTGGAGTCTTCCCGCTGGTGGAGTTGAACTGGGCGAAAGCCCGCAAGAGGCCATCTTCCGTGAGGTCATGGAGGAAACCGGATATGCAATCCGCATTCACGGCATTCTCGGCGTGTTTGGCGGACGACTGTTTCGATACACGTATCCAAGTGGCGACCGCGTCGAATACGTAGTGACTCTGTTCCAATGCAAAATCATTGATGGCTCAGGGATACCAAGCGATCCTGAGACCAAGTCAACTCGATATTTTGGAAGGCATGACATGCCGGAACTGGCGCTCCCGTATCCGAAGGACGACTTGTTTCTCCCTTTCTAAGATCACAGCGGATGCCGTTGCGGTTTCACATGCGGCCAGATTCGGCCAGAAACGGTCAATCGACACGCCTACCTAAATCGTCAACAATCTCGCCTGCCCTCCCACCCTCCAGACCCGGTTACGGCTCAACGCCACTACACGAACTCATGCTCAACGCAATCGCGCCAATCGGGATTTTCGACTCAGGTCTGGGGGGTGTATCGGTCGTCGAGGCGATTCGCCATCGACTACCGTCGGAAGCGATCGTCTATATCGCGGATTCCCGTTACGCGCCATACGGCGAGAAGCCCGACGCATTCATCCGAGCGCGGAGCCTGGCGCTCGCGCAATGGCTGGTACAACGAGGCGCGAAGCTGCTCGTGATCGCGTGCAACACGGCGACGACTCACGCGATCTCGTCTCTCCGCGGTCAACTCGCGATTCCCGTCATCGGCGTTGAACCCGGGATCAAACCGGCCGTACAGGTTTCGGTCTCGAAGGTAGTTGGCGTGCTCGCGACAGCCGCGACCCTACGCAGCCCGAGACTGCAAACGCTCTTGTCGGAACACCGCCATGCGTGTCGCTTCATATGTCAGGCCGGACACGGTCTGGTGGAACGCATCGAACAAGGCGACGCGGCGGGACCGTCGATCGAGGCGCTACTCGATCAGTATCTGACGCCGTTGATCGCGGCCGGCGCCGATACGCTCGTGCTCGGCTCGACGCATTACGCGCTGCTCATCCCCACCATCAAGCGAATTTTCGGCGACCGGTTGAACCTGATCGAAACGGCGGCCGCCATCGCCCGACGCGTCGACGATCAACTCACGGATCACGAGCTACACAACGAAGTGAATCCCGCCGACGCAGTCCTTCAATTGTGCTCGACAGCGATATCGGAGGAGAAACGGGCGCCTCTGGCGACGCTTGCACGGATGCTTGCGCTGGACGCGCATCGCGTGAGCGCCATCGATGTCGAAACGTGCTGATGGCAGGCGCAGCCCGCGGATCACCCGGACTTTCAAGGACGTAGGCCCGACACGCATCGAACCGTTCGCCACATCATGACCACGACGAGAAGCCTGGCGCTCATTCTGGCATGCATGCTTGCCTGGTCTCAGCCCGGCCACGCGCAATGTGTCGACCTGGTCGTCAGTCTCGACGACAGCCAGTTGATGGCGTCGCGGCTTGCGCTGATCGACCGCGCCACGCCTGCCGAGCCGATCCGCATCCTCGCCTACATCTTCGAAATCGATCAGACCGGCGGCCTGCTGTTGCGTCATCTGGTCGAGGCTGCGCGCCGAGGGGTGCCGGTCAAGCTGCTGATCGACGGCATCGGCCCCGAGCCACGCTACCCGTTCGAGGACGAGTTCATCGTCGCCCTGCACGAGGTGGCGCCCGGCATCGAACTCCGAATCTTCCATCCACGATCCGATCTCGCCGAGTTGTCGCATCGCATGCACGACAAGCTGTTCCTGGTCGGCGACACGGCCGTGATCGGCAGTACCTCGATCTGGGATGCGAGTTTCCGCAATTGGCTCAGCGAGCGCGATCTGATGGTGTCGGGCGATGCCGGTCAGGCGGCATCCGCCTTGCACGCCATGTACCGGCATTTCGCGTTGTTCTGGCATAGTCCGGAAGCGGTTCGCCCCGAGCCGGAAAAATTCCTCCCGGTCGCCAGTCCTTATCGCGTCTCCCAGGGTTATGCGACGCTGGACCCGGCGCGCATCCATTATTGGCGCGAATGGCTGCTGGCTCCGCCCGACGCTGCAGCCCGGGCGACAGACCCGGCCGCTGCCGATACACCAGCCGCCGCCGATACGCCTGATGATCCCGCCGCGCCGCCCGCTCCCGCGGCGTATGTCGATCCCGCCTGGATGCCGATCGCCTGCGAGCGCCTGCGCTATGTCCACGACCGCCCCGACAAGCGCCCGCCGGGCACGTTGCAGGACATGCTGCACACGCTCGATACGGCACGGCACGAGATCCTGATCATCAACCCCTACCTGATCCTGGTGCCGGAACTGCGCGAAACGCTCGAGCGCAAGCAGCGCGAAGGCGTCCACGTGATGCTGGTGAGCGCGTCGCTGGCGAGCATCACGCAGGAATTCCCCGCAGTCGGGCGCGCCTATGCCGACGATCTGCCCGGCCTGGTGAATGCCGGGATCGAGGTGCGCGAATATTCCGACCGCGAGAACCGCATGATGCACGCCAAGCTCGTTCGCATCGACGGCCATCGATATTATCTCGGCAGTTTCAATTTTGATTCGCTGTCGGCCCGGTGGAATACCGAAAACGGTCTGTGGATGGATATCCGCGACGACGGACTCGATCCCTTGCGAGACAGCGTGGCCTACTTCCTGCGCAACTCTAGTCCGGTGAGCGACGCCCATGGCCGCCTTCTGGCGGACCCCGATGCGCGCTGCCGGGCCGCCGGATGCGGCGGCGCCTGGCGGTGGGTGACGATGCTGATCAGGAACCTTCTCTGAGCGCGGCGTGCCCTGTGGTTGAACTACGTGGCCGGTTCAGGGTGCTATCCGCATCGGCAACGCCCGCAGCGCCACAGCCCAGCGGGGCAAAATCCGCCCGGCAACTGTTCAATTTCCGCACACTGACTCGCGGACGCCCCCCTGTCCACGCGGCCTCCGCGCGTGGGAACAAACCCGGATACCCCCATTCCGCCGCCCCCGCCTACCCTCGCGCCCATGCCGGTCGACTCCCAAGCACCGCCGATCCGGCCCGATCCGAATTTCCCCTGGAGCGCACATGGATAGCAGCAGCAAGCCCGCACTGTTCGACACCGACATCTGGCGCGGCAAGACCTTCACCGGACGCTGGCACGCCAGCCCGCACGCCGCCGACGTGATCGAACCCGCAACCGGCAACACGCTCGGCCGCATCGGCCTCGCCGACAGCGCGGCCATCGCCGAAGCATCGGCCGCCGCCCACCGCGCACAGCCCGCCTGGTTCGCCCTGCCCTACGACGAGCGCGCGGCAGTCCTGCGCCGCGCGGCGGCCGTCGCCGAAACGCACTTCGACGCGATCGTCGACTGGCTCGTGCGCGAAAGCGGCTCCACGCGTGCGAAGGCGTCGTTCGAAACGTCCGTCACGATCAAGGCGCTGCACGAAGCGGCGGGGCTCCCCTCGCGCGCGGCCGGCGAAGTGCTCCCGTCCGCAGCCGGCCGGCTGTCGCTCGCGCGCCGCCGCCCGCGCGGCGTGGTCGGCGTGATCTCGCCGTTCAATTTCCCGCTGTACCTCGCGATACGCGCGGTCGCGCCGGCGCTCGCGCTCGGCAACGCGGTCGTGCTGAAGCCCGACCCGCGCACCGCCGTGTGCGGCGGCGTCGCGATCGCCCGCGTGTTCGAGCTCGCCGGCTTGCCCGAAGGCGTGCTGCACATGCTGCCGGGCGACGGCGCGGCCGGCGCGGCGCTGGCCGCCGATCCGCATGTCGCGATGATCCAGTTCACCGGCTCCACCGCGGCCGGGCGCAAGGTCGGCGAAGCGGCGGGCCGCCATCTGAAAAAGGTATCGCTCGAACTCGGCGGCAAGAATTCGCTGATCGTGCTCGACGATGCGGACCTCGACCGCGCGGTCGCCAACACCGCGTGGGGCGCGTACCTGCATCAAGGCCAGATCTGCATGGCGACCGGCCGCGTGCTCGTGCAGCGCGCGATTCACGACCGCTTCGTCGCGAAGCTCGTCGAAAAGGCGCGCAGCCTGCGCGTCGGCGACCCGGCCACCGGCGACGTCGGCCTCGGCCCGCTGATCAACGCCGCGCAACGCGACCATGCGGCGAACGTGGTCGACGCGGCCCGCCGCGCGGGTGCCCGCGTCGAGACGGGCGGCAGCCATCGCGATTTGTTCTTCGAGCCGACCGTGCTGAGCGGCGTCGCGCCGGGCAATCCGGCGTTCGACGAGGAAATCTTCGGGCCGGTCGCGATCGTCGTGCCGTTCGAGACCGACGAGGACGCGATCGCGCTCGCGAACCGGACCGAATACGGGTTGTCGATGGCGATCCTGTCCGCCGACGTCGGCCGCGCGCTGAGGATCGGCGAGCGGCTGAACACAGGGCTGCTGCACATCAACGACCAGACGGTCAACGACGAAGTGATCAACCCGTTCGGCGGTGTCGGCGCATCGGGCAATGGCTCGAGCATCGGCGGTGCGGCAAACTGGGAGGAATTCACGCAGTGGCAGTGGCTGACGATCAAGGGCGAAGCGCCGCCATATCCGATTTGACGAGGAGACCGATCATGTACACCGAACACGATACCCGCGCCGTCACCGCGGCCGTCGCGCGCGCGGCCGGCGCACCCTTCTCGATCGAGGCGGCCCGCATCCGCGCGCCGCGCGGCGACGAGGTGCGGGTGCGCGTCGTCGCGACCGGCTTGTGCCATACCGACCTGATCGTGCGCGACCAGTACTATCCGGTGCCGCTGCCGGCCGTGCTCGGTCACGAAGGCGCCGGCGTGGTCGACGCGGTCGGCCCGAACGTGAAGACGCTCGCCGCCGGCGATCACGTCGTGCTCACCTACGGCGCGTGCGGCCACTGCGCGTCGTGCGTCGGCGGTCACGGCGCGTATTGCCGGCAGTTCTTCGCGCTGAATTTCGGCGGCGCCGACGCCGACGGGCAAACGGCCATCCGCGACGAAGCCGGACAACCGCTGCACGATCATTTCTTCGCGCAATCGTCGTTCGCGAGCTACGCACTCGCCCGCGAGAACAACGCGATCAAGGTGCCCAAGGAAGCGCCGCTCGAACTGCTCGGCCCGCTCGGCTGCGGAATCCAGACCGGCGCGGGCGCGGTGATCAACTCGCTCGCGGTGCGCCCGGGCAGCAGCTTCGCGAGCTTCGGCGCGGGCGCGGTCGGCATGAGCGCGGTGATGGCCGCGCGCATCGCGGGCGCCACCACCATCATCGCCGTCGACATCGTGCCGTCGCGGCTCGCGCTGGCGCTCGAGCTCGGCGCGACGCATGCGATCGACAGCCGGGAAGTCGACGTGGTCGATGCGATCCGCGAGATCACCGGCGGCGGTGTCGACTACGCGCTCGAATCGACCGGGCTGCCGGCGGTGCTGTCGCAAGGGATCGACGCGCTCGGCTCGCGCGGCACGATGGGCGTGGTCGGCGCGCCGAAGCTCGGCACCAAGGCCGAATTCGACGTGAACAGCCTGCTGCTCGGCGGCCATACGATCCGCGGCATCGTCGAAGGCGACAGCGTGCCGCAGACGTTCATTCCGCAGCTCGTGCAACTGTATCTGCAAGGGCGATTCCCGTTCGACCGGCTGGTGAAGTTCTATCCGCTCGACCAGATCAACCAGGCGGCGGAAGACAGCGGCAAGGGGATCACGCTCAAGCCGATCCTGCGACTGCCGCATTGAGCGCAACAGGCGCCGCCGGCAGCACGCGGCGGCGCCTCTTCTCGGGACAATACCCGGCTTCAGGCACCGGGCTATATTACGCATTCGCGCAACACGCCAGGCCGCCACAGCTGGCCCGGATATCGACCTTGAATGGAGCGCAGCGTGAACATGGCCCCTGAATCCCCTGCACGGCCGGTCGACCTCGACCGGCTCCGCGCCCGCTTCGCCGCGGGCGAGCCGCTGCCGGAAACGGCGTTGCCGGCCAGCGTCGCGCGCTCGTGGCTGCGCTCGCGCGACGCCGGGCTGCGGCCCTGGCAAACCGCCCGCTATGAAATGCAGCGCGAGCCCGACGAATCGCGCGCGGACCGGCGCCTCACCCGCTGCGTCGCGCAGGAGATCGAGCCGCTGTGGGCCGCATTCGGCGGCAGCGAATGGACGATCATGTGCGTCAATCGGCACGGCACGATCGTCCATGCGCGGCGCAGCCTGCAATGCGACGACGCGCTGCTCACGCCGATCGTCGCCGGGCGCCGGATCGTCGAGCCGAACATCGGCACGACCGCGCCGAGTTGCGTGATTCACGATGGCACCGAGGCCGTCGTCGCGGGTGCGCAGCACTATCTCGACGAGTTGTCGCGGGTGTTCTGTCTCGCGGTGCCGCTGGTGGGCTTCGACGGCGAAGTGATCGGCGCGCTCGACATCACGGGGATCGGCCGGCGCAATGTCGTGCAGCTGCGCGAGCCGTTCCGGCACGCGTCGCTGTCCGCCGAGCAGCGGCTCTATGCGATGCTGCGCGACTGCCATCTGCTGCAGGTGCAGTTCGATCCGCGCTGGCTCGGCACGCCGCTCGCCGGCGTCATCGCGCTAGACGAAGCGGGCCGCGTGCGCGCGGTGAGCCGCCTGGCCCGCCAGATGCTCGACCTCGCGGCTAGCGGGCCGGTGGCGCCGGTCGATCTCCGGCAACTGTTTCCCCGCGCGACGCCCGCGCAGCAGCGCCGTTTGCTGACACCGGCACGCACGCCGCAGCGGATCGCGCGCGACGATGGTAGCCACGTATGGGTGCGCACCGTGCGGGCGCCGCTCGACCGGGCGACGAGGGCGCGCCACGCCGATGTGCTCGAAGACGCCGCCGACGTGTGCCGCGCGGCGCCGGCCGCCCCCCCTCAGGCGAGCCTGCACGAACAGTCGCTCGACGCGGTCCGCCGGGCGCTCGACGAGCACGACGGCAATGTGTCGGCAGCCGCGCGGCAACTCGGCATTTCACGCACGACGCTGTATGCGAAACTTCGGCAGCTCGATGCGGCGGGGATCAGGCACGGCGGGCCGCATTGACGATTCCGGGCGAATCGCGCCGGGCGACGATGGCGCTAGGCCCCTGCCCGCCGCCGACACAGCCGCAACGCAAGCCGCGCGATCGCGGCCGAGAAGATCGCGACCGCGCCTCCGAAGGTATCGCCTCCACGGCGAGCCGAAGTCGCCCGCGCTCACCGAATGCGCGTGCGTCGGCACGATGACGATGCGGCAATGTGTCGGCGGACCGCACCGCGGCGGCGATACCTAGTCGCGCCACGTCGCCTCCGCGAGCTTCTCCACCAGTTCGTCGTACACCACGCGGATACGCCGCGGCATCGGCCCGCGTCGCGGCCGATAGACGTGCAGCTTCCACGGCTCGGGTTCGAGTTTCGGCAGCAAGCGCACGAGGCGCCCCTTCCGGACGGACGGCCGGACCAGATATTCCGAACACTGACCTACCCCCACCCCCGCGCACACGGCCTCGATCTCCACTTCGGTGTCGTCCGTCAGGTAAGCCGGCGACGACGGCACGAACTGCTGCTCGCCGCGAAACGACCACGGCCACGGCCGCCCGCTGGCGCGATCGATCAGGCACGTCGCCGGCATCGCTTCGAGCGCCTTGCGGTTTTTCGGCTCGCCCAGCCGCCTGATCAGCGACGGCGCGGCCACCACCCACATCGGCAACGGCCCGACCATCCGCGCGACGAAGCGGTTGTCGCCGATCGCGCCGACGCGCACGCCGATGTCGATCTGCTCGTCGACCACCGGCGACGGCACGTCGGACAGCCGCAGATCGGGCACGAGCCCCGGATACCGCTGCATGAGGCCGGTGAGAATCGGCTGCACGTAATGCCGCCCCATGCCTGACGGCGCGGTGATCCGGACGACACCGACCGGCTCGTCGCGCTGGCCGGTGGCGGCCCCGAACAGCCCGTCGACGGCGGCCAGCGCGCCCTGCGCGTCGCGCGCGAACGACTGGCCGAACGCGGTGATCCGGAGGCTGCGGGTCGTCCGGTGAAACAGCGTTTCGCCGAGCATCTCCTCCAGCTCGCGCACCGCGCGCGTGACGACCTGCGGCGACACGCCGAGCCGCGCGGCGGCCTCGCGAAACGTCGGCGCCGCGGCGGCCGCGGAAAAGATCTTCAGGAGGTCGAGACGGTTGAGCATGGGAAGCCTCGATGACGCGCATGAAAAAGCGATTTTAATTCCTCAGTGAGGAATTCTGAATGCGCCATTGTTCCATTTTCTTGTCGCCGCCGAGCGACCACAATGGGCATCAGACGTCGCTTCGACGCAACGGATCAACCCTCACGGAGAAACGCATCATGAACGCAAGCACGCATTCTGCCCCGCTCGAAGGCCGCATCGCGGTCGTCACGGGCGCCAGTTCCGGCATCGGTCGCGCATCGGCGATCGAACTCGCGCGCCGCGGCGCGAAGGTCGTCGTTTCCGCCCGACGCAAGGCCGAACTCGACCGGCTGGTCGACGAGATCGCGACCGTCGGCGGCGACGCAAAAGCCTTTGCCGCGGATGTCGCGAACGAAGCCGATCTGCGCAAGCTATTCGATTTCACGTTGTCGACCCACGGACGCCTCGACATCGCGTTCAACAATGCGGGCACGGAAGGCGTGTTCGCGCCGCTGCTCGAGCAGGACGCGGCAAGCTTCGACCGCGTGTTCGAGCCGAACGTGCGCGGCGTATTCAATTCGATGAAGTTCGCGGCCGACATCATGCTGCGCCAGGGCAAGGGCAGCATCATCAACAATGCGTCGATGGGCGGCGTGATCGGCTTCGAGAATGCGTCGGTGTATATCGCGAGCAAGCACGCGGTGATCGGGATGACGAAGACGGCTTCGATCGAATGGTTCAAACGCGGCGTGCGCGTCAACGCGCTGTGCCCGGGGCTGATCGATACGCCGTTCCATCAGCGCGGCATCTGGCCGTCGGAGGACGCACGGCTGGCCTTTGCCGCGTCGACGCCGGCCGGCCGCTGGGCGTCGGCCGACGAAATGGCGACGATCGTCGCGTTCCTCGCGTCGGACGATTCCAGCTATGTGTCGGGGCACGCGCTGGTAGCCGACGGCGGCTATTCGGTCGCGTGATCCACGGAGCGCGAGCCGGGCAGCGGCTTCAACGCGCGGGCGCCGCGACCGCCGCTTCCCGTTTCGCGTGCAGCCGCAACGCGAGCCACGCGATCCCGACCGCGAACGCGCCGACCACGCCGCCGAAGGTGCCGATCCACGGCAGCCCGAAGTCGCCCGCGATATGGTTGCCGAGCAGCGCGCCGGCGCCGATGCCGACGTTGTACAGCCCGGAGTAGATCGACACGGCCAGGTCGGTCGCCTCGGGCGC
The DNA here is from genome assembly GCF_902833145.1 of Burkholderia sp. BCC0506. Classification (GTDB taxonomy): domain Bacteria; phylum Pseudomonadota; class Gammaproteobacteria; order Burkholderiales; family Burkholderiaceae; genus Burkholderia. Next base: position 682,246 of record NZ_CADFEN010000001.1, read on the forward strand.
CAGCTTCAGCACCCATGCCTGCATCGCCAGACCGAAACAGACGATCGCGCCGCCCCACACCAGCGTGTGCACCGACAGCGTGACGATGTTCAGCGCGCACGGGAACAGGATCAGCAGGCAGCCCGACAGCGCGACGATCGACGCCAGCAGAAACCTGTCGGGCTCGCGCGGGTACACGCGGTTGAAGCAGACCGCGGCCGGCAGGCCGGCGATACCGAACAGGATCAGCACGTACGTGATCCGGTTGTTGCTCGCGTGGTTGATGCGCTGCACGAACGGCTCGATGTACGTGTACGACGTGAAGTGCGCGGACACGACGAGTACCGTGATCGCGTATAGCGCGACCAGCGCCGGCTTGCGCAGGAACACGCCGATGCTGCTCAGCGACCCGGCGCCCTGGCTCGGCAGCAATGGCAACGTGGCGCGCAGCAACAGCAGCGCGGCGCCCGCCGTGCCCGCGATGATCAGGAACGTGACGCGCCAGCCGAACGCCTCGCCGATCACGCGCCCGAGCGGAATGCCGGCGACCATCGCGATCGCCGAGCCCATCGCGATCAGGCTGAGCGCGCGGCTTTTGCGGTCGCTCGGCGCGAGCCGCACTGCGAGCGGGATCGAAATCGACCAGAACACCGCATGCGCGCACGCGATGCCGAGCCGGCCGATCATCAGCACCGTGAAATTCCACGCGATGCCGGTCACGACATGACTGCCGACGAACACCAGCAGTGCCACGCTCAATAGCTTGCGGCGCTCGACGTGGCGCGTGACGAACGTGAGCGGCAGCGACACGACGGCAACCGCCCACGCATAGATCGTCAGCATCAGGCCGACGGCAGTCGGCTGCATCTGCAGGCTGTCGCCGATCGCGCTCAGCAGCGCGACGGGCACGAATTCGGTGGTATTGAAGATGAAGGCGGTAAGTGCCAGGGCCAGAACGCCCCACCACGATTGCTCGGAACTGACGGCGTCGGGGGTTGCCATACGGGAATTCGACGAAGGTTGGGCGCACGCGGGCGGCCCGCCTGGCGCATCGGCGCGATTGTACCAGCGGTATTCGACACGCCGCCGCGTCGGGGGCCGGGGCGCCGCGCGTGCGGCGCGGGACATGGCGGTGACACGGCCGCACGCCGATAATGTGGAATATCCGGGTTTTGCCGACGATTTGCCCGCCCCATCGGGCCAGGAGAGTTACATGCGCATTGAAACGTCATTTCTGTTCGATCTCGACGGCACGCTCGTCGACAGCGTCTATCAGCACGTGCTCGCGTGGAAGGAAGCGCTCGATGCCGAAGGCATCGAACTGTCGGTGTGGCGCATCCACCGCAAGATCGGGATGAGCGGCGGCCTGTTCCTGAACCAGTTGCTGCGCGAGACGGCCGGCGACATCGACGCCGAGCGCGTCGAGCGGCTCGCACGGCTGCATGCGGCCGCGTACCAGCGGCTGCGCGCGCAGGTCCGGCCGCTGCCCGGCGCGCGCGAGCTGCTGGCCGCGCTGTCGAATGCCGGCATTCGCTGGGCGATCGCGACCAGCGGGCGGATGGAAACGGCGGCGATCAATCTGGAAGCGCTCGGCGTCGATCCGGCGAAGAACGTGGTCGTCACGCGCGATCAGGTGAAGTACGCAAAGCCGGACCCGGACCTGTTCCTGACCGCCGCCGCGAAGCTGAACGTGCCGATCGAGCATACGGTGGTGGTCGGCGACAGCATCTGGGACATGCTCGCCGCGAGCCGCTGCCGCGCGCTGGGCGTCGGACTGCTGGCGGGCGGGTACGGCAGCGACGAGCTGGAACGGGCGGGGGCGCTGCGCGTGTACGACGATCCGGCGGATCTGCTGTGGCATCTGGACGAGGTGGCTGCGCGGCCGTGAGCGCTACACCGTCCGCCTGACCAGCATCGTCCGGATCTCCGAAATCGCCTTCGTCGGATTCAGCCCCTTCGGGCACACGTCCGTGCAGTTCATGATCGTCCGGCAGCGGAACAGCCGGTACGGATCCTCCAGATCGTCGAGCCGCTCGGCCGTCGCGAGATCGCGCGAATCGGCGATGAAGCGGTACGCCTGCAGCAGCCCGGCCGGGCCGACGAATTTGTCCGGGTTCCACCAGTAGCTCGGGCACGACGTCGAACAGCACGCACACAGGATGCATTCGTACAGCCCGTCGAGCTGGTCGCGCTCTTCCGGCGATTGCAGCCGCTCGCGCGCGGGCGGCGTCGTGTCGTTGATCAGGTATGGCCGGATCGAGTGGTACTGGTTGAAGAAGTCGGTCATGTCGACGATCAGGTCGCGCACCACCGGCAGCCCCGGCAACGGCCGCAGCACGATCTCGCGCGGCAGCGTCTGCATGTTGGTCAGGCACGCGAGGCCGTTCTTGCCGTTGATGTTCATCGCATCGGAACCGCAGATGCCTTCGCGGCACGAACGCCGGTACGCGAGCGTCTCGTCGTCGCGCTTCACGCGGCCGAGCACGTCGAGCAGCATGCGGTCGGCCGGGTCCACGTCGATCTCGTAACGTTGCAAGTATGGCTGCGCGTCGCGATCGGGGTCGTAGCGGTAGATATGCAGGGTGCGCGGGTCGCTCATCGGTTCCTCCCGGCGTGGGCCGGCATCGGTTGACGGGGTACTGCGGGGCGCTGTCGCGGCACACGGCGCCGCAAGCGCCATGCCGGTCAGTCGTCGTCCACGCGCTTGTCGATCAGGTAGCGGCCGCGTTCGAGCCCTGCCCGCAACGCCTCGACCTCGGTCAGCCATTCGGGGCCGGCGGCCTCCGGAACAAACAATTCGATGCGCGCGCCGTTCACGTACACCTGCACCTCGTCGCGCCATGCGCCGCGCTCGTTGGGCCGCGCCCACACGAGAATCTCGTGGCCGCGATACGGGTCCCGAACCTGTGCGTCCTGTTGATGTGCCACGGTGGCCTCCTGTCTTATCTGCGATGGCGATGCAAAAAATGCGCGCCGCATGAGCGCCGCGCGCGCCGTCGGCCTCGCGCGCACGCGCCGTGCCCGGCCGGCACGCTGCTTGCGTCCCTTTTCCGCATCGAAGCACTAGCGGGCCCGCATCGCACCGGCCCGAAAGGATGCACATCATGATCGGCCACCTCGAACTACTCGGACGCCTGCTGCTGGCCGCGCTGCTCGGCAGCGTGATCGGGCTCGAACGCGAACGCCTGAACTGGGCCGCCGGGCTGCGCACGCACATGCTCGTGTGCGTGGGCTCCGCGCTGGTGATGCTGGTATCGACGTTCGGCTTCGAGGACGTGCGCGGGCAAAACGGCGTCGTGCTCGATCCGTCGCGGGTCGCCGCGCAGGTGGTGTCCGGCATCGGCTTTCTCGGCGCCGGCTCGATCCTGCTGCGCGGCGAAGTGGTGCGCGGGCTGACGACGGCCGCGAGCCTGTGGGCGGTGGCCGGCGTCGGGCTCGCGGCGGGCGGCGGCATGGTGGTTGCGTCGGTCGGCGCGACGGCGATCGTGCTCGCGATCCTCGCGGGCGTGAAGCCGCTCGAGCGCCGCTTCATCGCGCAGCGCCAGCAGCGCACGCTGCTGCTCGTGGCCGAGCGCGGCGGCCTGACGCTCGGCACGCTGCACGAGGCGCTCGGCCCCGGCCGCGTGCGCGTGAAACGGTTCATCGTTCAGCAGTCGGACGACGATCCGGACACCGACGACATCTCCGTCTCGTTCTCGCGCACGAGCGGGCCGGAATTCGCGGCGATCTGCGAGACGCTGCAAAACATCGCGTGCGTACGGACCTGTCAACCCGACACCTCGTCAAGGAGTTTCGTGTGACCCAGACCGACCTGCTCTCCTATCTCGTGACGAGCCAGCTCGCCGCGCGCATGCGCACCGGCGCCTGGCTCACGACCAGCCAGCTGGTCGGTGCGCTGCGCGCGTGGCTCGCGTGCCGGCGCGCCGAATGCGACTGGCTCGACCGGATCAGGATCGCATACGCGTCGGCGACGATCGCGCAGGAAATCTACGACGTCGCGGTCGCGCACGGCGAGCATGCGCGGCTCGACGCGCATTCGCCGGAGTGGCAGGCGCTGCGCGCACGCTGCGATGCGCTGCTGCAGCGGATCGACGGCGACCGGGACGTCGGCGCCCGATGATCGCACCGGATCGCGTGACCGGCGCCGAGGATCGGCGCATGGATGCCGCGCCGGCGGACGGCCCGCCGCGGCACGGCCTGCTCGACCGCGGACGCAACTGCGACGCGATCCGCCGCGCGGACCGCTTCGCGATGCTGGTCGACGGCGACGCGTATTTCTCGACGCTGCGCGCCGCGCTGCTGCGCGCGCGCCATACGGTGTTCATCGTCGGCTGGGACGTGGACAGCCGGATGCGGCTCGCACCGGGCGGCGCCAACGACACGCTGCCCGACACGCTCGCGGCCTTCCTCCACGCGCTGGCGTCCGCCCGCCACAACCTGCGCATCTACGTGCTGGCGTGGGATTTCGCGATGATCTACGCGCTGGAGCGCGACTGGCCGCCCGTGTATCGGGCCGGCTGGCGCGCGCATCGCGGCATCCGCTTTCGCCTCGACGACGCGCACCCGCGCGGCGCCTCGCATCACCAGAAGCTCGTCGTGATCGACGACCGGCTCGCGTTCGTCGGCGGCCTCGACCTGACGCGCGCCCGCTGGGACACGCCCGCGCATGCGGCCGACGATCCGCGCCGCCGCGACGAGCACGGCATGCCGTACGGGCCGTTCCACGACGTGCACGCGATGTTCGACGGCGAGGCGGCCGCCGCGATCGGCGAACAGGCACGCGCGCGCTGGCTGCAGGCCTGCGGGCGTCCGATCGCGATCCGCGCGCGGCGGCATCTCGACCGGCCGGACGACGAGGATCCGTGGCCGCCCGGTGCGCGCGTCGACGTGCGCGACGTGCGGCTCGGCATCGCATATACGGCGCCGCGTCACGGCGGCCGCGAGCCGGTCACGCAGGTGCGCGCGCTCGTCGAGGACACGATCCGCGCCGCGCAGCGGCACCTGTATATCGAAAACCAGTATTTCACCGCGGCGGTGGTGCGCGAAGCGTTGTCCGCGCGCCTCGCCGATACGGAAGGGCCGGACGTGACGGTGGTCGCGCCGCGCGTGCAGAGCGGCTGGCTGCAGGAGGCGACGATGGGCGTGCTGCGCGCGCGGCTGCATGCGACGCTCGCGTCGGCCGACCGCTTCGATCGCTACCGGCTGCTGTATCCGCACGTCGACGGGCTCGGCGACGGGTGCGTGAACGTGCACAGCAAGGTCGCGATCGTCGACGACGAATGCATCGTGATCGGCAGCGCGAACCTGAACAACCGCTCGATGCTGCTCGACACCGAATGCTGCATCGCGCTCGTCGCGGCCGGCGATCCGCGCATTCGGGCGGCGATCGCCGGCATGCGCGAACGGCTGCTGGCCGAGCATCTCGACATGCCTCCCGCGGCGGTGGCCGACGCGTTCGCGTGTCGGGAACGGCCGAACGCGGTGCTCGACCGCCTGCGCGCGAAGCCGGGCCGCACGCTGCGCACGCTCGATCCGGCCGTGTCGCCGCAATTGGAGGCGCTCGTGCCGGTCAGCGCGCGGCTCGACCCCGAGCAGCCGATCGAACCCGACCGGTTCGTCCGCGAATTCGTGCCGCACGAGCAGCATCGCTCGCTCACCGCGCGCTTTTTCGTGCTGGGCGCGATCGTGCTCGCGATCGCCGCGCTGGCGCTCGCGTGGCGCTTCACGCCGCTGGGCGCGCACCTGAACGTCGCGTCGCTGTCGCGCGCGGTGGCCGGCATCGCGCGGCTGCCCGCTGCACCGGCGCTGCTGCTCGCCGCCTACGTGGTCGCGGCGACCTTCGCGGTGCCGATCACGCTGCTGATCGCCGCGACGGGGCTCGTGTTCGGCGCGTGGCCGGGTTTTGCCTATGCGGGCGTGGGGTCGATGGCGGCCGCCGCCGCGACCTACGCGCTCGGCCGCTGGCTCGGGCGCGACGCGGTGCGCCGGCTGGCCGGCGCGCGCGCGAACCGGCTCAGCGAGCACATCGGCCGGCGCGGCGTGGTCGCGATGGCCGTGCTGCGGCTGCTGCCGATCGCGCCGTTCACGGTCGTGAACCTCGTCGCCGGCGCGTCGCACATCGGGCTGCGCGACTATTTGATCGGCACCGCGCTCGGGATGCTGCCGGGCATCGTGCTGACCGTCACGTTCGCGCACCAGTTGACCGCGGCGCTCAGCCATCCGGGCCCCGGCGCGTTCGCGTGGCTCGCCGCGATCGGCCTGGCGCTGGTCGGCGTGTCGATCCTGCTCGTGAGGGTGCTGCGACGATGGCGCTGAGCAAGCACCCGGCCCCGCCGCCGCACGTCGTCACGGCCGACGCGGCGCCCGCCGCCGCGCCGGGCGGGCGCGACCTGCGGATCGCGACCTACAACATCCGCGGCGGCTACGGCGCGTGGCCGGCGCGCGCGGCCGACCGGATCGCGGCCGTGATCGACGAACTCGACGCGGACGTAATCGCGCTGCAGGAAGTGCCGCTGGGCGGCACGCGTGCGCCCGACGTGCTCGCGCACCTGCGCGACGCAACCGGCATGCATGCGGTGGCCGGCCCGACGATCGACACGCCCGAGCGCCGCTACGGCAATGCGGTGCTGTCGCGCTGCCCGATCCGCGCGGCGCGTACGCTCGACCTGTCGTTCCACCCGCGCGAGCCGCGCGGCGCGCTCGACGCCGACATCGACTGCAGCGCGGGCCCGATCCGCGTGGTCGCGACGCATCTCGGGCTGTCGGCCAGCGAGCGCAGCGCGCAGGTGCAGCGGCTGCTCGCGGCATTCGACACCGGCACGATGCCGGTGATCCTGCTCGGCGACATCAACGAGTGGTTCGTGCGCGGCCGCGCGTTGCAGGCGCTCGTCACGCGATTCCGGCGCGCGCCGGCGCCGCGCACGTTCCCGACCGTGTGCCCGGTGTTCTCGCTGGACCGGATCTGGATCCATCCGGGCGAGCTGCTGGTCGACGTGGTCGTGCACCGCAGCGCGCGGGCGCGGCACGCGTCGGACCACTATCCGCTCGTGGCCCGGATGCGCTCCACGCCCGCGACGGGCACGGCGCTTGCGCGGTGAGCCATTTCTTTCGATCCGAAGGAGGCCGCCCATGCGAACCGACGCACTCGACGGAAAGGATCTCGACTACTGGTGCGCACGCGCGTTGTGCGCCGACGACGAAGACACGCTGCGCTTCACGGCCGTCGCGCCGACCGTCGTCGTGACGGCCGCCTGCGACGCGTTCCGGCACCTCGATGCGCCGTTCGCGCCTTCGGCGTCGTGGGCCGATGCGGGCGCGGTGCTCGATTGCGTGGAGGACCTGCGGATCGCCCGCCGCGGCGACGATGTCGAATGCGACGCGACCTTCGTCGACGGCCCGTCGACCTGCGCCGCCCACGGCCGCGATGCGCGCGTGGCGCTGCTGCGCGCGTTCGTGCGTGCGCGCTTCAGCGACGAGGTGGACGCGCCGCCGCCGTTCCCGCACCGGATCGAACATGGCGCGGTGGTGCGCTACGACCCGGGCGCGCCGATTCCGACCACGGACGACGATCCCGCGACGGGCGACAGCTCGGATATCCGTTCCATTCCGCGCATGTAGTACATGCGTGGGCCCGGCGCTCATGTAAAAACGACAGGCCCCTTCACACCCGCCTCCCGCACGCGCGCTGCTCCGCGCGCAATCGCGCGGCAGGCACGCCGGTTGCGACGCACCGGCGTTACCGTTCGCCGCCCCCATCCGCGCCACGCCATGGATTCCACACCGCCGTTCGCTCCGCACGTCTACTTCTGCGACGCCCGCCTCGTCGGGCCGCTCGACGCATGGCCGCAGACCTTCGCGCACATCGCCGGGATGGGCTTCGACCACGTGCTCGTCGGCGCGTTCTGGGCCGCGAGCGTCGCCGGCTTCCCGCGCCACGTGGCGGATTTCCGGCGGCCGGCCCAGTCGTTTGAGACGCGCGCGAGCGCGCTCGAAACCTTCTCGCGGCTCGCGCAACTGGCGAAGGGCCACGGGCTGCGCCTGCTGCTCGAAGTCGTGCCCGATCGCATCGCGCGCGAGAATCCGCTGCGCACCGAGCATCCGGACTGGTACGTCGAGCATCCGCACGACGACGCGCTGATCGACCCGCGCGGCACCGCGCACGCGCTGGATATCGCGCACGCGAACACCGGCGACGAAGCGGTGCGCGACGCGCTGTCGGCATGGTGGTGCGCGCATCTCGCGACGTTCGCCGACGCGGGCGCGGCCGGCTTCCTGATCGACGCGCCGCATCATCTGCCGGCCGACTGGTGGCCCGGCTGGCGCGCGGCGCTGCGCCGTGCGCGCCCGGACGTCGCGGCGCTCGCCGGCGTGCCCGGCCATGCGCGCGATGCACTCGCGCAATTGGAGGCCGCCGGGTTCGACGCGGTGTTTTCGTCGGTGCGCTGGTGGGACCTGCGCGCGCCGTGGTTCGCGGACGAGCACCGGCTGCTGCGGCGCATCGGCGCGCCGATCGCGTTTCCCGACGCGCCGGACGGCCCGCGCCTCGCCGACGACTGGCCCGACGCATCGGACGACGCCGTCGCCCGCGCGTATCGCCGCGCACTGTGGACGGCCGCGGCCGTCGGCACCGGCTGGCTCGTGCCGATGGGCTTCGAGCGCGGCGTGACGGTGCCGCTGATGGCGCGCGACGCGGATGCCGCGCGCTACCGCGCCGCATTCGAGCAGGCCCGTTTCGACCTGTCGGGCGCGCTCGCCGATGCGAACGCGTGGCGACGCGCCACGCCGGTCGCGGCGGCGCGCGGCGAAATCGTGCAACTGAGCGCGCCGGGCGCGAGCGCGACCGCGTTGCTGCGCGGCACCGGGCTCTTGCTCGAACACGACGACGCCGCGTTGCTGATCGCATTGAATCCCGATCTCGACGCGCCGGCCACGCTCGACCCCGCGACGATCCTGCCCGGCGTGCCGGGCGGCTTCACGCGCGTGGTCACGCAGGACGGCGCGCACACGCATCCGCCGGCCGCGCTCGAGCCGTTCACGCTCGCGCCCGGTGCCTATGCGCTGCTGCATGCGTGGCGGGCGCCGCCCGTCACGTCGCGTCCCGACGCCGCGCGCGAGCGCACCGTGCTGTCGACGGCGCTCGCGGCCGACCGGATCGCGATCGAGCGCGTCGAGCCGTCGGTCGACGGCGGCCGCTTCGCGATCAAGCGCGTGATCGGCGAGCCGCTCGTCGTGAGTGCGTCGATCTTCACGGATGGCCACGCGCATCTGGCGGCCGTGCTCCAGTGGCGCGCCGCCGACGAAGACGCCTGGCGCGAAATCCCGTTCGACGCCGAGCCGAACGACCGCTGGCATGCGCGCGTCACGCTCGACCGGCTCGGCCGTCACGAATTCCGCGTGGTCGCGTGGCGCGACGACTGGGCGTCGCTCGTCACCGACATCGCGAAGAAGCGCGCGGCCGGCCAGGATGTGGCGCTGGAGGTGCGCGAAGCGCAACTGCTGCTCGCGACCGCGCTGAAGCTCGCCGATCCGGCCGATCCGCGCGCGCTCGCGCGGATGGAACGGCTCGCCGCCGAGCTCAGGGACGCGTCGCCCGACGATCGCCTCGCGCTGATCGGCGCGCCCGCGCTCGCCGACGCGTACGCGGCGCTGCGCTACCGCCCGTTCGTCACGCACGACGCGACGACCTACCCGGTCGACGTCGAACGCCGCAAGGCGCGCTTCTCGAGCTGGTACGAGATGTTTCCGCGCTCGGCGAGCGACGATCCGCACCGGCACGGCACGTTCGACGACGTGATCGCGCATTTGCCGCGCATCCGCGACATGGGTTTCGACGTGCTGTATTTCCCGCCGATCCACCCGATCGGCATGTCCGCGCGCAAGGGCCGCAACAACAGCCTGACCGCGGGCCCCGACGACGTCGGCAGCCCGTATGCGATCGGCTCGCCCGACGGCGGGCACACGGCCGTGCATCCGCAGCTCGGCACGCTCGAATCGTTTCGCGCGCTGGTCGAGGCCGCGCGCGGGCACGGGCTCGAGATCGCGCTCGATTTCGCGATCCAGTGCTCGCCCGACCACCCGTGGCTCGCCGCGCATCCGGGCTGGTTCGCGTGGCGGCCCGACGGCTCGCTGCGTTTCGCGGAGAATCCGCCGAAGCGCTACCAGGACATCGTGAACCCCGATTTCTATGCGCCGGACGCGCTGCCCGGCCTGTGGCTCGCGCTGCGCGACGCGGTGCTGTTCTGGGTCGACGCGGGCGTGCGGATCTTCCGCGTCGACAACCCGCACACGAAGCCGCTGCCGTTCTGGGCATGGATGATCGACGACGTGCGCGGCCGGCATCCGGACGTCGTGTTCCTGTCCGAGGCATTCACGCGCCCGGGGATGATGTACCGCCTCGCGAAAGTCGGCTTCTCGCAGTCGTACACGTACTTCACGTGGCGCGAGTCGAAGCGCGAGTTCATCGACTACCTGACCGAGCTGACGGCCGGCCCGCCGCGCGAATTCTTCCGGCCGAACTTCTTCGTCAACACGCCCGACATCAATCCGCGCCACCTGCAGAACGCGCCGCGTTCGCAGTTCGTGATCCGCGCGGCGCTCGCGGCGACGCTGGCCGGCTCGTGGGGCCTGTACTCGGGCTTCGAGCTCGGCGAATCGGCGCCGCTGCCGGACAGCGAGGAATACGCGGATGCCGAGAAATACGAGCTGCGCGCGCGCGACTGGAGCAAGGCCGCGCACATCGGCACGGAGATCGCGCGGCTGAACCGCGCGCGGCGCGATCACCCGGCGCTGCAGACGCATCTCGGGCTCACGTTCGTCGAGGCCGACAACGATTCGGTGCTCGTGTTCATGAAGGCGACGCCCGCGTTCGACAGCGTGGTGGTGGTCGCGATCAGCCTCGATCCGTGGCATCCGCAGGCCGCGAACTTCACGCTCGATGCGGCGCTGTGGCGCGGCCTCGGGCTGGCCGACGGCGAACCGCTCGATGCGCTCGAACACGATGCCGCGCACGCGCAAGCCTGGCGCGGCCATCGCCAGTACGTGTCGCTCGATCCGCACGTGCGGCCGTACGCCATCTGGCGGCTCACGCCGTCTCCGGGCGCCGCGCGGGCGGCAGCGCCCGCACCGGACGACGCCCGACCTGTCTCGGGAGCCCACGGATGATGAAACGCGAAGATTCCCTCGACGACGTGCGCCGCGCGCAGTTCCCGTCGCTCGCGCCGGCCGGCACGCCGCGCCGGCGCCGCGCGCGCCGCCGCGAACCCGCGCTCTGTGCGGACGATCCGCTGTGGTACAAGGACGCGATCATCTACCAGGTGCACGTGAAATCGTTCTTCGACTCGAACAACGACGGCATCGGCGATTTCCCCGGCCTGATCGCGAAGCTCGACTACATCGCCGAACTCGGCGTCGACACGATCTGGCTGCTGCCGTTCTATCCGTCGCCGCGCCGCGACGACGGCTACGACATCGCCGACTACCGCGACGTGCATCCCGACTACGGCACGCTGGCCGACGTGCGGCGCTTCATCCGCGAGGCGCATGCGCGCGGCATCCGCGTGATCGCCGAGCTCGTGATCAACCACACGTCGGACCAGCATCCGTGGTTCCAGCGCGCGCGCCGCGCGAAGCCGGGCTCCACGTACCGCGACTACTACGTGTGGTCCGACACCGACACGAAATACGCGGGCACGCGGATCATCTTTCTGGATACCGAAACGTCGAACTGGACGCACGATCCGGTCGCCGGCCAGTACTACTGGCACCGCTTCTACTCGCACCAGCCGGACCTGAACTTCGACAACCCGGCCGTCGTGCGCGAAGTGATCCAGGTGATGCGCTTCTGGCTCGACCTCGGGATCGACGGGCTGCGGCTCGACGCGGTGCCGTACCTGGTCGAGCGCGAAGGCACCAACAACGAGAACCTGCCGGAAACGCATGCGATCCTGAAGCGGATCCGCGCGACGATCGACGCCGAGTACCCGAACCGGATGCTGCTCGCGGAAGCGAACCAGTGGCCGGAAGACGTGCAGGAATACTTCGGCGACGAGGACGAATGCCACATGGCGTTCCACTTCCCGCTGATGCCGCGCATCTACATGTCGATCGCGAGCGAGGACCGCTTCCCGATCGTCGACATCATGCGGCAGACGCCGGCGCTCGCGCCGAGCAACCAGTGGGCCGTGTTCCTGCGCAACCACGACGAGCTGACGCTCGAGATGGTCACCGATTCGGAGCGCGACCTGCTGTGGCAGACCTACGCGAGCGACCGGCGCGCGCGGCTCAATCTCGGCATCCGGCGCCGGCTCGCGCCGCTGATGGAGCGCGACCGGCGCCGCATCGAGCTGATCAATTCGCTGCTGCTGTCGATGCCCGGCACGCCGGTGATCTACTACGGCGACGAGCTCGGCATGGGCGACAACATCCACCTGGGCGACCGCGACGGCGTGCGCACGCCGATGCAATGGTCGTCGGACCGCAACGGCGGCTTCTCGCGCGCCGACCCGGAAATGCTCGTGCTGCCGCCGGTGATGGGCTCGCTGTACGGCTACGACGCGATCAACGTCGAGGCGCAGACGCGCGATCCGCATTCGCTGCTGAACTGGATGCGCCGCATCCTCGCGACGCGGCGCGCGTCGCAGGCGTTCGGGCGCGGCACGATCCGCTTCCTGCGCCCGGACAACCGCAAGGTGCTTGCGTACCTGCGCGAGCTGGACGGCCACGAGCCGGTGCTGTGCGTCGCGAACCTGTCGCGCGCGTCGCAGGCGGTCGAACTCGACCTGTCCGAATTCGCGGGCCGCGTGCCGATCGAGATGACGTCCGATTCGCCGTTTCCGCCGATCGGCCAGCTCCCGTATCTCCTCACCTTCCCGCCGTACGGGTTCCTGTGGTTCGTGCTCGCCGAGCACGGCCGCGAGCCGTCGTGGCGGCAACCGCACGCGGAGCCGCTGCCCGAATACGTGACGCTCGTGATGCGGCGCGGCGACACGCGGCCGGACGTGTCGCAACTGCACGCGCTCGCGCACGACGCGCTCGCGTCGTGGCTCGCGCGGCGGCGTTGGTTCGCATCGAAGGATCGCAAGATCGGCGACGCGCGGCTGAGCGTCGTCACGCCGATCCCGGACGAGCCGTTCCAGTACGCGGAGGCGTGGGTGTCCGCGAGCGACGGCGGCGTCGAACGCTACGTGGTGCCGCTCGCGGCCGCGTGGGGCGGCGAGACGTCGCATCCGCTGTTCGCGCAGCTCGCGCTGGCGCGCGTGCGGCGCGGCCATACGGTCGGCTATCTGACCGACGCGTTCGCGCTGCCGGTGTTCGCGCGCGGGATGCTGCGCAAGCTGCGCGACGGCGCGACGGTGCCCACGTCCGACGGCGGCCGGCTCGCGTTTCTGCCGGAAGACGCGCTCGCCGGGCTCGATCCGGGCGACGACGCGGAAGTGCGCTGGCTCGCGGCCGAGCAGAGCAACAGCTCGCTCGTGATCGGCGACGCGATCGTGCTGAAGCTGGTGCGCAAGGTCGCGCACGGCATTCATCCGGAAGCGGAAATGAGCCGGCACCTGACGCGCATCGGCTATGCGAACACCGCGACGCTGGCCGGCGAAGTCGTGCACGTCGATGCGGACGGCACGCCGCACACGGTCGCGATCCTGCAGCGCTACGTCGACAACCAGGGCGACGCGTGGACGCGCTCGTTCGACTTCCTGCGGCGCGCGATCGACGAACTGGCGCTGCCGGCCGCGGACGAAGGCGAGACGGCCGAAACGGGCGAAGAGCCCTATGCGCTGCTCGGTTACGCGGCGTTCGCGGGCCTCATCGGCACGCGGCTCGGCCAGTTGCACGTCGCGCTCGCGCAGCCGTCCGACGATCCCGCGTTCGCGCCGGAGCGCGCGACGCCCGAGCACGTCGACGGCTGGTGCGTGGACGCGATCGCGTCGTTCGAGCATGCGCTCGACGTGCTGCGCACGCGGCTCGACGCGCTCGACGCGGCCACCCGCGCGTCGGCCGACGCGCTGCTCGCATCGCGCGACGCGGCCGTGCAGGCGCTCGGCGAACTCGTGCCGCGCACGCTGGATGCGCAATGCACGCGGATTCACGGCGATTTCCATCTGGGCCAGGTGCTCGACGTGCAGGGCGACGCGCTGCTGATCGACTTCGAAGGCGAGCCGGCGCGCCCGCTCGAGCGGCGGCGCGCGAAATCGCATCCGCTGCGCGACGTGGCCGGCCTGCTGCGCTCGCTGTCGTACGTGAGCGCGACCGCGCAGTTCGCGATCGAAAAAGCGCCGCCGCAAGCGGCCGGCCGCAAGCGTGCGCTGTTCGACCGTTTCGGGCAGGCCGCCGCCGACCGCTTCGTCGAATGCTATCGCGCGGCCGCCGAGCTCGCGCCCGCGCGCTTCGTCGATCCGCACTACGCGGACCGCCTGCTCGCGCTGTTCCTGATCGACAAGGCGTCGTACGAGCTGTGCTACGAAGCCGCGAACCGGCCCGACTGGCTGAGCGTGCCGGTCGGCGGGCTCGCGGCGCTGGTCGACCGGCTGCTCGGCGACGGCGTGCTGCCCGACGACGGAGGACACCCATGACCGACACGCTGTTCGAACGCGCCGATATCGATGCGCTGCTCGCCGGCCGCCATCCCGACCCGTTCGCGTGCCTCGGCCCGCACGAGCAGGCCGACTGGGTCGTCGTGCGGGCGCTGCTGCCCGGCGCCGAACGCGTACGCGCGCTGTCGCCGGACGGCGCCGAACTCGGCACGCTCGCCTGCGTCGACCGCGCCGGCTGCTTCGCCGGGACGATCGCGCACGACGGCGGCGCGCCGCACTATCTGCTCGCGATCGACTGGCCGAACGCGCATCAGGTGACCGACGACGCATACGCATTCGGCACGCTGCTCGACGAAGCGGCGCTCGCGCGCTTCTCGGCCGGCGATCCCGAAGCCGTGCTCGACTGCCTCGGCGCGACACCGGTGCGCGTCGACGATACCGACGGCGTGCGTTTCGCGGTGTGGGCGCCGAACGCGCAGCGCGTGTCGGTGGTCGGCGATTTCAACGCATGGGACGGCCGCCGCCATCCGATGCGGCTGCGGCGGCCGTCGGGCGTGTGGGAGCTGTTCGTGCCGGGCATCGGCCCGGGCGAGCGCTACAAGTACGAGCTGCGCGCGGCCGACGGGCACGTGCTGCCGCACAAGGCCGACCCGTGCGCGCGGGCGACCGAGGCGCCGCCGCACACGGCGTCGGTGGTCGCCGACGTCGCGGCGCTGCACGCGTTCGCGTGGCACGACGACGGCTGGATGCATGCGCGGCCGCGCCACGACGACCGCTACCGCGTGCCATGGTCGATCTACGAGGTCCATCCGGAATCGTGGCAACGCATCCCCGAGCAGATGGAGCGCAGCGCGACGTGGGACGAACTGGCCGAGCGGCTGATTCCTTACGTGAAGGGAATGGGTTTCACGCACGTCGAGTTCATGCCGATCGCCGAATACCCATTCGGCGGCTCGTGGGGCTACCAGCCGCTCGCCCAGTTCGCGCCGTCCGCGCGCTTCGGGCCGGTCGAAGGTTTCGCGCGGTTCGTCGATCGCGCGCATGCGGCCGGCATCGGCGTGATCGTCGACTGGGTGCCCGCGCATTTTCCGAACGACGCGCACGGGCTCGCGCAATTCGACGGCAGCGCGCTGTACGAGCATGCCGATCCGCGCGAGGGGATGCATCCCGACTGGAACACCTGCGTGTTCAACGTCGGGCGCACCGAGGTCGGCGCGTTCCTCGTCGCGTCGGCGCTCGCGTGGGCGCGCCGCTATCACGTCGACGGCATCCGCGTCGACGCGGTCGCGTCGATGCTGTACCGCGACTATTCGCGCAAGGAAGGCGAATGGGTGCCGAACGTGCACGGCGGCCGCGAGAACCTCGAATCGGTCGCGTTCCTGCGCCGGCTCAACGATACGCTGCACGGTGCGACCGCGCCGGCCGGCGTCGTCACCGTCGCGGAGGAATCGACCGCGTGGCCGGGCGTCACCGCGCCGACCGCCGACGGCGGGCTCGGCTTCGACTTCAAGTGGAACATGGGCTGGATGCACGACACGCTCGCGTACCTGCACGAGGACCCGATCCACCGCCGCTATCACCACGACCGGATGACGTTCGGGCTCGTGTACGCGTTCTCCGAGCGCTTCGTGCTGCCGCTGTCGCACGACGAGGTCGTGCACGGCAAGGGCTCGCTCGTCGCGAAGATGCCCGGCGACGCGTGGCAGCGGCTCGCGACGCTGCGCGCGTATTTCGGCTTCATGTGGGCGCATCCCGGCAAGAAGCTGCTGTTCATGGGCAGCGAATTCGCGCAGTGGAGCGAGTTCGCGCACGATGCGACGCCGCACTGGGACTTGCTCGACGCGCCCGCCCATCGCGGCGTGCAGCGGCTGGTTCGCGACCTGAACCGCGCGTATGCGGCCGAACCGGCGCTGCATGCGCTCGACTGCCACGCGGCCGGGTTCTCCTGGCTGATCGGCGACGACCGCGACAACAGCGTGTTCGCGTTCGCGCGCCGCGACGATACGGGGCGCCTCGTCGTCGCCGTCTGCAACTTCACGCCCGTGCCGCGCGCCGGTTACCGGCTCGGCCTGCCCGCGCCCGGCCACTGGCGCGAACTGATGAACACCGATGCCGCGCCGTACGGCGGCACCAACGCCGGCAACGACGGCGCCGTGTGGGCCGAAGCCGTGCCCGCGCACGGCGAGGCGTGGTCGGCGACCTTGCGGCTGCCGCCGCTCGCGACGCTGTGGCTGACCCCCGCCTGATTGCCCACGCCCTGCCCTCGACACGGAGACCCGCCCCATGCCGACCGCCCTGCCCGACCGTCTCGAACCCGGCCGCAGCTATCCGCTCGGCGCGACCTGGGACGGCCTCGGGACCAACTTCGCGGTATTTTCCGCGCACGCGCAGCGCATCCAGCTGTGCGTGTTCGATCCGACCGGCCGCAAGGAACTCGCGCGCCTCGACCTGCCCGAATGCACCGACGAGGTGTGGCACGGCTACCTGCCGAACGCGCATCCGGGCACCGTGTACGGGTTTCGCGCGGACGGCCCGTACCAGCCGCAGCACGGCCATCGCTTCAATCCGACCAAGCTGCTGCTCGACCCGTACGCGCGCAAGCTGGTCGGCCAGTTCCGCTGGTCCGACGCGCTGTTCGGCTATCGCGTGCATTCGAACCGGGCCGACCTGTCGATGGACCGCCGCGATTCGGCGCCCGCGATGCCGAAAGCCGTGGTCGTCGACGAAGCGTTCGACTGGAGCAACGACCGCCGCCCGAACGTGCCGTGGCGCAGCACCGTGATCTACGAAACCCACGTGCGCGGCGCGTCGATGCGCCGCGCCGGGCTGCGCCCACCGGAGCGCGGCACGTTCGCGTCGCTCGCGCATCCGGCGTTCGTCGATCACCTGCTGTCGATCGGCGTGACGACGGTCGAGCTGCTGCCGATCCATGCGTTCCTGCAGCAGCGCGAACTCGTGAAACGCGGGCTGCGCAACTACTGGGGCTACGACACGGCCGCGTTCTTCGCGCCGGAACCGTCGTATCTGACGACGCGGCGGCTCGACGAAATGCGCATCGCGGTGCGCCAGCTGCATGCGGCCGGCATCGAGGTCGTGCTCGACGTGGTCTACAACCACACGTGCGAAGGCAACCAGCTCGGGCCCACGCTGTCGTGGCGCGGCCTCGACAACGCGAGCTACTACCGGCTGCTGCCCGACGACCCGCGTTACCACGTCGACGAAACCGGCTGCGGCAACACGCTGAACATGTCGCATCCGCGCGTCGTGCAGATGGTGATGGATTCGCTGCGCTACTGGGCCACCGCGTTCAACATCGACGGCTTCCGCTTCGATCTCGGCGTGACGCTCGGCCGCGAGGATCACGGCTTCGAGCCCGGTGCGGGGTTCTTCGACGCGTTGCGGCAGGACCCGGTGCTCGCGCAGCGCAAGCTGATCACCGAGCCGTGGGATCTCGGCCCCGGCGGCTATCAGCTCGGCCGCCATCCGCCCGGCTTCGCCGAATGGAACGACCGGTTTCGCGACACCGTGCGGCGCTTCTGGCGCGGCGACGCGGGCCAGCGGCCGGAGCTGGCCGCGCGCCTGTCGGGCTCGGCCGACCTGTTCAACCACGGCCGGCGCCGCACGTGGGCATCGGTCAATTTCGTCACCGCGCACGACGGCTTCACGCTGGCCGACCTCGTGTCGTATGCGGGCAAGCACAACGACGCGAACGGCGAGGACAACCGCGACGGCCGCGACGACAACTGCAGCGCGAACTGGGGCGTCGAAGGCGCGACCGACGACGCGGCGATTCGCGACGTGCGCGCGCGCGTCGCCCGCTCGATGCTCGCGACGCTGTTCACCGCGCTCGGCACGCCGATGCTCGTGGCCGGCGACGAATTCTGCCGCACGCAGCAGGGCAACAACAACGCGTATTGCCAGGATAACGAACTATCGTGGCTCGACTGGGATCTGGCCGGCAGCGAGGAAGGCGTGCAGATGACCCGTTTCGTGTCGCGGCTCGCCGCGCTGCGGCGCATGTATCCGGTGATGTCGGCGCCGCGCTACCCGTCGGGCGACCGCGACGGCGCGCCGGGCATGCGCGAGATCGAGTGGTTCGACGAACGCGGCGACGCGCTCAGCGTGCCCGCGTGGGAAGACGGCGAACGCCGCGCGCTGACGATGCGGCGCGTCGGCACCGGCCGCACCGGCCGCACCGAGGCGTTGCTCGTGATGCTGAACGCGTCGGCCGGCACGATCAGGTTCAAGCCGCCCGCGCCCGTGCTCGATTACCGGATCCTGCTCGACACCGCGACACCCGACGCCGGCCCGCGCTCGTGGCCGGAAGCCGGTCTCGACGTCGCCGCGCATGCGGCCGCGATCGCGGTCGCGGCCGTGCCGCCGCCCGATCAGTCTTCCGGAGGACCGCCATGACTTCCCGTTCCGCCCGCCCCACCGGCACGCATGCATTCGAATCGTCGTTCGGCGCGACCTGCGTCGATGCCGACCACACGCGCTTCCGGCTGTGGGCGCCCGCGTGCCGCACCGCCGCCGTCGAGCTGCAGGACGAAGGCGGTCGCGCGACGCCGATGACGCCGGCCGGCGACGGCTGGTTCGAGACGGTCGCGCCGTGCGGCGCCGGCACGCTGTACCGCTACGTGCTCGACGGCACGCTTGCGGTGCCCGATCCCGCGTCGCGCTTCCAGCCGTACGACGTGCACGGCCCGAGCCAGGTCGTCGATCCCGGCGCGTACCGCTGGCGCCACGACACGTGGCGCGGCCGCCCGTGGCACGAGACGGTGCTGTACGAACTGCACGTCGGCGCCTGCGGCGGCTACGCGGCCGTCGAGCGGCGGCTGCCGGCGATCGCCGAACTCGGCGTGACCGCCGTCGAGCTGATGCCCGTCAACGCATTCCCCGGCGCGCGCAACTGGGGCTACGACGGCGTGCTGCCGTTCGCGCCCGATGCGTCGTACGGGCGGCCCGAGGAACTGAAATCGCTGGTCGACACCGCGCACGGGCTCGGGCTGCAGGTGTTCCTCGACGTCGTGTACAACCACTTCGGCCCCGACGGCAACCTGCTGCCGCGCTACGCGCCCGGATTCTTCCGCGCGGACCGGCAGACCGCGTGGGGGCCGGCGATCGACTTCTCCCGCCCGCAGACGAGCGCGTTCTTCCTCGACAACGCGCTGTACTGGCTCGACGAATACCGTTTCGACGGGCTGCGCATCGACGCCGCGCACGCGATCGACGACGACGCGTGGCTGCGCGCGCTCGCACGCCGCGTGCGGGCATACGCGGGCGACGCGCGCCACGTGCATCTCGTGCTGGAAAACGAGCGCAATACCGCGAGCCTGCTCGGCCCCGGCGGCTTCGACGCGCAATGGAACGACGACTTCCACAACAGCGCGCACGTGCTGCTGACCGGCGAGCGCGACGGCTACTACCGCGCGTACGCCGATGCGCCGCTGCGCCATTTCGCGCGCACGCTCGGCGAAGGCTTCGCGTACCAGGGCGAACCGTCGCCGCTGCACGACGGCGCGCCACGCGGCGAGCCGAGCGCGCACCTGCCGCCGAGCGCGTTCGTCGTGTTCCTGCAGAACCACGACCAGATCGGCAACCGCGCGTTCGGCGAGCGGCTGCGCGCGCTCGCGAACGACGACGCGGTGCGCGCGGCCACCGCGCTGATGCTGCTCGCGCCGTCGATCCCGCTGCTGTTCATGGGCGAGGAAGACGGCAGCACGCAGCCGTTCCAGTTCTTCACCGACTATCGCGGCGCGCTCGCCGACGCGGTGCGCGAAGGCCGGCGCCGCGAGTTCGCCGCGTTTCCCGCGTTCGCCGACGCCACGCATCGCGACGCGATTCCCGACCCGAACGAGATCGCGACCTTCGTGCGCTCGTCGTCGCACCATCCGCCCGACGAGTCGTGGCCCGACGCGGCCGCCTGGCGGCGCTTCTACCGCAGCGCGCTGGCCGTGCGCGCGGCGCTCGTGACGCCACACCTGGCCGGCGCACGCGCGCTCGGCGTCGACCTGCTCGCGGGCGACGGCGATCCGCCGGCACTGGTCGCGCGCTGGCGCCTCGGCGACGGCAGCACGCTGACGATCGCGCTGAATCTCGGCTCGCACGACGCGACGCTGCCCGCGCTGCCGGCCGGCAAGATCGTGTTCGAGACGCCGCCGCGAGCGCGCGACCGGCTGCCCGGCGGGCACGTGCCGCCGCGTGCGTGCATCGCGTGGCGCGACGGCGCGGTCAACCAGGATGCGCGGCATCACCGCGCGAACGGACGGAGCAACGGATGACAACCGACGTCCCGATCGCGGTGCTCGCCCGTGCGGCCGGCCTGGAACCCGAATGGACCGACGCGGGCGGCGGCGCGCGGCGCGTGGACGACGACGCGCTCGTCGCGCTCGTCGACGCGCTCGGCTGGCCGTGCGGCACGGCGATCCAGCGGGTCGACAGCGCGGCGGCGCTCGCCGATGCGAACGCGTCGCCGCCGCGTACCGTGACCGGCGACGCCGGCCTGCCGCTGACGCTGCCCGCGAGCGTCGCGTCGCCGGGCGCGCGCTTCCGGATCTCGCTCGAAAGCGGCGGGCACGTCGATGGTCGCGTGGGCGGCGCGGGCGAACACGGCACGCTGCCGCCGCTCGCGATGCCCGGCTATCACGCGCTCGACGTCGGCGAGCAGCGCATCGGGCTCGCGATCGCGCCGCCGCGGGCGCAGCCGTTCGACGCGCTCGCCCGCACCCGCGACGCGAGCCGCCGCTGGGGCATCGCGGCGCAGCTCTACAGCCTGCGCCGCAGCGGCGACGACGGCGCGGGCGATTACACGGCGCTCGCGCGGCTCGCCGCGCACGCGGCGCGACACGGCGCGCAGGCGGTGGCGATCAGCCCGACGCACGCCGGCTATCCGGCGCTTCCCGCGCACGACAGCCCGTATTCGCCGTCGTCGCGCCGCTGGCACAACGTCGCGTATCTCGACTGCGATGCGGTGCCGGGCGCCGGCGCCGCGTCTCGCGCATCCGCCGCCGCGGACGACGCCGCGCTGATCGACTGGCCCCGCGTGCTGCCGATGAAGCTGCGCCGCCTGCGCGCATGCTTCGACGCATGGCGCGCCAGCGACGATCCGTCGCGCGACACGTTCCAGCGGTTTCGCGCGGCGGGCGGTGCCGCGCTCGACGCGCATGCGCGCTTCGATGCGCTGCAGGCGTTCTGCATCGAGCACGGGATCGGCGCGGACTGGCGGCAGTGGCCCGCGCCGTGGCGCATGCCGGGATCGGCGGAAGTCGACGCGTTCGCGCACGCGCATGCCGACACGATCGCGTTCCACACCTTCCTGCAATGGTGCGCGTCGCGCGCGCTAGGCGATACGCAGCACGCGGCGCGCGGCGCCGGCATGGCGACCGGCCTGATCGCCGATCTCGCGGTCGGCTCGGATCGCGCCGGCAGCGACGCGTGGGCGCACGGCACGACGCTGCTGCGCGGCGTGTCGCTCGGCGCGCCGCCCGACCTGTTCAATGCCGCCGGCCAGGCGTGGGGCGTGACGACCTGGACGCCCGCCGCGCTGCGCGCCGACGGCTTCGTGCCGTTCATCGAGCTGCTGCGCGCGGCGTTCGCGCACGCGGGCGGCATCCGCATCGATCACGTGCTCGGCTTCGCGCGGATGTGGATCGTGCCGGACGGCGGCTCGCCGCGCAGCGGCGCGTACCTGCGCTATCCGCTCGACGATCTGGTGCGGCTCGTCGCGCTCGAAGCCGCCCGCCATCGCGCGATCGCGATCGGCGAGGATCTCGGCACCGTGCCGCCCGGGTTGCGCGAGCGGCTCGGCGCGCAGGGCATCGCGGGCATGCGCGTGCTGTGGTTCGAGCGCGATGCGGATGGCGCGTTCCGGCCGCCGTCCGCGTGGGATCGCGACGCGATCGCGACGACCTCGACGCACGATTTGCCGACCGTGGCCGGCTGGTGGCGCGGCGTCGATCTCGCGTGGCGGCGCGTCGCGGCCGAGGCCGAAGCCGCGAAGCGGCGCGACGACACGCCGCCGCGCGACGTGGCCGCACCGGCGCCGGACGACGCGAGCGCGCACGATTCGGACGAGATCGTGCAAAGCATGGCGTACGGCCACGACACCGTGCAGGGCCCCGAACCGAATCGCTCGACGCCTCCGCCGGCGTCGCCGCCCGAGTTGCTCGCCGCTCACGCGGAACGCGCCACCGAGCGCGCGGCGCTGTGGCGCGCGCTGCAGCAGGCCGGGTGCGTGCCGGCCGGCGCCGCGGTGCCGCCGGCCGACATGCCGCCGGTGAACGCCGTCCTGGAATACGTCGCGGGCAGCCCGTCGCCGCTCGCGCTGCTGCCGCTCGAGGATCTGCTCGCGCTCGACGCGCAGCCGAACCTGCCTGGGCCGCCGTGCGGCCACCCGAACTGGCGGCAGCGACTGCCGCGCGCGATCGACGCGCTGTTCGACGCCGACGTACGCACGCGCATCGCCGCCGTCGTGCAGGCGCGCCGCTCGCGGGAGCGCCGCCCATGACCCCGCGCGCGACGCTGCGTCTGCAGCTGCATGCGGGCTTCACGTTCGACGACGCGGCCGCGCACGCCGACTACTTCGCGCGGCTCGGCGTGAGCCACCTGTACCTGTCGCCGGTCACGACGGCCGAGCCCGGCTCGCTGCACGGCTACGACACCGTCGACTACGGCACGCTCGGCGCGGAACTCGGCGGCGAAGCCGGCTTCATGCGGCTCGTCGACGCGCTGCGCGCGCGCGGCCTCGGCATCATCGTCGACGTCGTGCCGAACCACATGGGCGTCGGCGGGTCGTCGAACGCCTGGTGGAACGACGTGCTCGAATGGGGGCCGGCGAGCCCGTACGCGCGCAGCTTCGACATCGACTGGCATCCGCCCGATCCCGCGCTCGACGGCAAGGTGCTGCTGCCGTGCCTCGGCGCGCCGTACGGCGATGCGCTCGCGGCCGGCGACATCACGCTGCGCGCCGATCCGGCCACGGGCCGCTTCACGATCGCGTGCCCCGGGCGGCAACTGCCGGTCGCCGCCGCCACCTACGCGGAGATCCTGCGCATCGCGAACCGCGCGGACCTGAACGCGCTCGCCGAGCGCTTCGACGCCGCGCCCGCACGCGGCAGCGCGCGGCTCGCCGCCGCCCACGCGGCGCTGCGCGATCATGCGGCCGCGCACGGCCCGCACGCGCTCGACGCGGTATTGCGCGGCGCCGATCCGCGCCGCGCCCGCTCGCGCGCGTGCCTGCACCGGCTGCTCGAACGCCAGCACTACCGGCTCGCGTGGTGGCGCACGGCCGCCGACGAGCTGAACTGGCGGCGCTTCTTCGACATCGCGACGCTCGCGGCCGTGCGCGTCGAAGACGACGCGGTGTTCGACGCCGTGCATGCGCTGCCGCTGCGCCTCCATGCGGCCGGGCTCGTCGACGGCGTGCGCGTCGATCACGTCGACGGGCTCGCCGATCCGCGCGCGTACTGCCGGCGGCTGCATGCGCGGCTCGCCGCGCAACGCGACGCGCGGCCGTTCATCGTCGTCGAGAAGATCCTCGCACCCGGCGAGGCGCTGCGCGCCGACTGGGGCGTCGACGGCACGACCGGCTACGACTTCATGAACGACGTCGGCGCGCTGCTGCACGACCCGGCCGGCGCCGAACCGCTCGCCGCGCACTGGGCGGCCGTATCGGGCTCGTCGCGCACGTTCGCGCAGGAAGCGCTCGACGGCAAGCGGCGCGTGCTGATGCGCCAGCTCGCCGTCGAGCATGCGCGGGTCGCACGGTTGCTGCACGGAATTGCACGGGCATCGCCCGCGACGCGCGACGTGAGCCTGGTCGCGATCCGGCGCGTGCTCGGCGAACTCGCGGTGCGGCTGCCCGTGTACCGGATGTATCCGGCGCGGGGCGAGGAGCCGGCCGACGCCGATCGCCGCGTGCTCGCGCATGCCTACGACGGCGCGTACGCGGCGGTCGATCCGGCCGACCGGTTCGCGCTCGAACGCGTCGCCGCATGGCTCGGCTTGCCGGTCGTGCGCGTGCCGCGCGCGAACGCCGATGCGCTCGTCGCGGCGCGCATCGCGTTCGCGCAGCTCACCGCGCCGCTCGCCGCGAAGGGCGTCGAGGATACGGCCAACTACCGCTACGGCCGGGTGCTGTCGCGCAACGAGGTCGGCGCCGACGCCGGCGACTTCAGCCTGTCGCGCGGCGCGTTCCATGCGCGCAACCGGCGCCGCGCGCGCACCGTGCCGCACGGGCTCGTTGCCACGGCCACGCACGATCACAAGCGCGGCGAGGACGCGCGAGCGCGACTCGCGGTATTGAGCGAAGTGCCCGATGCATGGCGCGCGGTGTCGCTCGACTGGTCGGCGCTGAACGGGCCGCATCGCGGCGGCGCGCACCGCGACCTCGCGTGGACGCCCGGGCCGGCCGCCGAGGCGATGCTGGTCCAGACGCTCGTCGGCTGCTGGCCGCCGACGCTCGCGCCCGACGACGCGGCCGGGCTCGACGCGCTCGCGACGCGCGTCGTGCAGTGGCAGACGAAGGCGCTGCGCGAAGCGAAGCAGTACACCGACTGGCTCGCGCCCGAACCGGATTACGAGCGCGGCTGCGAAGCGTTCGTCCGCGCGATCCTGACGCCGCGCGGCGCGGGCGATTTTCCGCATCGGTTGCATGCGTTCGTCGCGCGGATCGCGCCGGCCGGCGTCGTCAACAGCCTCACGCAGACGACGCTGCGGATCGCGTCGCCCGGCGTGCCCGATCTGTATCAAGGTACCGAGTCGTGGGATCACTCGCTCGTCGATCCGGACAACCGGCGCGACGTGCCGTTCGCGACGCTGGCGGCCGAACCGGTCGACGGGCCCGTTGCGTCGTATCTGCCGACGTGGCCCGATGCGCGCGTGAAGCGCGCGCTGATCGAGCGGATGCTGGCGCTGCGGGCGCGGTGGCCGGCGACGTTTGCGGACGGCGCGTACGTTCCGCTGCGGGTGCGCGGCAAGCTGGCGCGGCACGCGGTGGCGTTCGCGCGGTGCGACGACGCGGCGACCGTGGTGGTGGTCGCGACGCGCCTCGCGTGCCGGTTGCTGGGCGACGCGCCCGGGCTGCCGCGCGTCGAGCCGGCGCAATGGGGCGATACGGCGGTGGTGCTGCCGCGCGGGGTTGAAGGGCCGTGGGACGACTGGCTGAATGCGAGCGACGCGATCGACGCGCCGGACGGTGCGCTGCCGCTCGATCGCTGTCTGGCCGAATTACCTGTGGCGGTGCTCGTCGCGGCGCGGCGCGGGAATTGACGCCGACGTCCGGCGGCCACACGCCCCGCGTCACCGAAATCGATTGTGTGCAAAACGTAAATGATCGATCTTGCCCACGCGTAATCGAATTTTCACGAAAACGGCCGATCGAAAACGATCCTGCGCAGTCGACGAAAGGCGTCGACACCTCACGACCACTCCTCCGGCGGCATCTCGCCGCGGTCGTCTTCCCACAGCGGTTTTCCTGCCTCTTCCCCGCGGCTCGGCGTCACCGGGCCGTTTCCGCTCGAGCCGCCGTCGCCCCGCCCGGCCCGCCGCGCGCCGTCGCGCGGCACCGCCGCATGCGCACGGGCCCGCGTGCGCGTCGGCGTCACGGTCCGCTGCCCGCTGCTGCTGCGCTCGTCCATCGCTTCCGCGTCGTTCGTCTGTCGTCCGTTCGAAGCTGTCGCCATTCTGTTCTCCTGAGTCATCTCATCGAAACAAACCGGTCGCCCGAAGGCAGCAATTTCGATACCGTGCGGCGGGCAAGCGTCTTGCTACCCCGACTGGACCGAAACCGCTCCGGAGGTGACGATGCCGACGAACCGCAACACGCCGCCCGCCACACGCCGCCGTCTCGGCGGCTGGATGGCCAGCGAGGAATCGCACATGGCCGCGTTCCGCGAAAAAATCGCGAACGAAGCGCGCGCGCAGGCCGGCGACCGGCTGCGCACGCCGGCCGTGCAGGACCTCGCGCGGCTGTTCGACGACAACGCGGTGCTGCGCATGAACCTGACCCGCGCGATCGACGAAGCGCGCGAAGCGGGATACCGGCTCGGCTACGCGTCGATCGGCGAATTGATGACCGTGCTCGACCATCTGATGACGTACACGCCGCCGTTCAGCGAGGAAAGCCTGATCGTGTGCCCGCTGAACGCGTTCTTCGACTGGCCGATGTGCATGCCGTCGGGCCACGCGGTGTTTCGCGACGCGGCCGTCAACGCGCAATTGAAGCGCGTGCTGAACGTGTGGTGCGACTTCCTCGGCGGCCCGCATTCGCGCGCGCATCTCGACACGGCCGCGCCCGACGGCTGGTTCTGCGACGCAGCGCGCCAGCGCCTCGGGCTGTCGCAGTTCCAGTATCGCGAGGACCAGCCGCACTGGGGCTTCGATTCGTGGAACGACTTCTTCACGCGGCGCTTTCGCGACGGCGCGCGGCCCGTCGCGGCGCCCGACGATCCGCACGTGATCGTCAGCGCGTGCGAAGCCGCGCCCTATCACACCGAATCCAACGTGAAGCTGCGCGACACGTTCTGGATCAAGTCGCAGCCGTACTCGCTGCGCGACCTGTTCACGCCCGCATCGCTGTCGCTCGCCGAGCGCTTCGTCGGCGGCGACGTCTACCAGGCCTACCTCAGCGCGTACAACTACCACCGCTGGCACGCGCCGGTGCGCGGCGTCGTCACGCATGCGTACCGGGTGGACGGCACCTACTACTCGGTCGCCGAAGCGGAAGGCCCCGACCCGGCCGGGCTCAACGACTCGCAGGGCTACATGACGTCGGTCGCCGCGCGCGCGGTGGTCGCGATCTCGAGCGACGATCCGGGCCTCGGCACCGTGGCGGCCGTGTTCGTCGGGATGGGCGACGTGTCGTCGTGCGTGATCGAGGTCGTGCCGGGCCAGCGCGTCGACAAGGGCGACGAGATCGGCTACTTCCAGTTCGGCGGCTCGACCTACTGCCTGCTGTTCGAGCCGGGCGTGATCGACCGCTTCCTGTACGCGCCGCCGTTCGAAGGCCGGCCGCCCGTCGTGCAGGTCAATGCATCGGTCGCGATCGCGCGGTGAGCACCGCGTGCGCCGCGTGCGTCATGCGTCCGTCACGTCGGCGGCGTCGTTCAGGTCGATCGCTCGCGGCGCGGCAGCGTCATGGCGCTGCACGCACCGCAGCATCGACAGTCCGTCGGCCGTCAGGGCGGGCCGGTGCGCGCCCGACGCGGCGTCGCGCTCCATCACGATCAGGTGTTGTTCGACGAGCGCGACGACATCGTCGCGGTCGATCTGGATCTGTTCCGGTGCGTGATGCGCGAGGAACAGTGCGGCAAATTCGTGGGCGGTCAGCATGCTCGTTTCCCCGTTGACGGCTACGCACGACGCGACAGCGGCGTCGCATCGGCCCGCGGCGCGAATCGTGCGCCGGTGACGTAACGAGCATGCAGGGATCGTGCCAATCGATCCCGTCCAACCGGTGTCCGCCCGGTGCGCGCGCCGCGCGATGTGGCACCGTGCGGGGCGGGTCGGCCGCTGCAAAGTTTTCAACGGCATGTAAGGGCTGGCAGGCGGACGCGACCGCGACAGATGCACGGGACCGCACCGAAAATTCGCCCCCGCTCGCGCCCGCTCACGGCCGCCGCGCGCGAAACGATCCGGCCCGCCTTCGCCCGGCCGGCGCACGGAAATACCCGCTGTGGAGCACCACTTCGTCGTTGCCGCTCGCCAGCACGTCCGCGCACGCGGCTTCGATACGTTCGCGGCCATGCTCGAACGCGTCGCGCAGGTCGGCTTCCAGCGCGGAGCGCGCGCCGAAATGATCTTCGAGCGCCTCCACGGTGATCGCGCAAGCCAGCGGCGCACCGTCGACGTCGACGACGAAGCGCAACTGCAGCGCCGCGCCGTCGAACGTCGGCGGTTCGTCGGTGAGCGTCACGGGGCGCGGGGCATCGGCCGTCATCGGCTCATGCTCCCCGCGCAGCGAGACGCTCGACCAGCGCGCCGTTGAACGCGGGCAGGTCGGCCGGCTTGCGGCTCGTGATCAGGTTGCCGTCGCGCACGACTTCCTCGTCCACCCACTTGCCGCCCGCGTGACGGATATCGTCCTGCAGGCTCGGCCAGCTCGTCATCGTCTTGCCGTCGACGAGCCCGGACGACACGAGCAGCCAGCCGCCGTGGCAGATCGCCGCGATCGGCTTGCCGGCGCCGGCGGCCGCCGTCACGAATTCGCGTGCGGCCGGCACCATGCGGATCGCATCGCCGTTGATGACGCCGCCGGGCAGCACGACCGCGTCGTAGTCGCCTTCGCGCGCATCGTCGAACGTGCGGTCCACCTTCACGCGCTCGCCCTTGTCGACGTGCCGGAAGCCCTGGATTTCGCCGCGCTTTTCCGAAATCACGTCCACCTGCGCGCCTTCGGCCGCGAGCGCGCGCTGCGGTTCGACGAGTTCGGCTTCCTCGAAACCGTCGACCGCGAGAATCGCTACCTTGCAATGATCCAGCCTGCCGCTCATGAATGCCTCCGTGGATAGGGTTGGGACGGCACGCGTCGTACCGTGCCGGTCGCCGAGCAAGCGCCGTTCCGGCCGCGCCCGCCGCTGCGCGCCGGCGCGCGCCGGCTCATGCACGGACGAGCCGTCGGGGAACGACCCGCGATCGCGCCCGGTCGGCGCGTGCGCGCAGCGGCCCGGCCCGCGCCCGGCTGCAAAGATTTCAACGGGATGTAACGCGACGCCGTGCGCCGCCGCGACGCGATTACTGCAGGTGACGCACGGAATCGAGCATCGCGTCGGTCAGTTCGATCGTCAGCGTCAGGTTCTCGTCGGTATCGGGCAACTGCTCCAGCGTCTGCTGCACGGCTTCGTGCAGCATCGCATGCACGCGCATGCGCGCGCCGTCGTCGAGATCCGCGTAGCGTTCCATCGTCGAGCATTCGAGCGCGAGCACGACCGAATGCCGGGCCGCCTCCGGCGGCGCATCGACGGCATTCGCCCACGCCGCATGGAACATGACCCTGCCCGTTTCGACGTCCACGTGGACCGTCGTGTCGAGATCGTCCGTGTCGCTGGCATCGCCGTCGATCTCGTCGTGCTCCAGGAAAATCCGGGAATTCGATTGCATGATGTCCTCCTGCGTGGTGGCGGCGCGCCCGTGCCGGGCAACGGCGCCGCCATCGCGCCGTGCCGGCCGCGCCGGCACGACACCGTCAATAACCGCTCGAACCGCCGCCCGTCCCGCCGGCCCCGCCGCCGCCCGTGCCGGTCGAACCCGGCGAGCCGCCGTTGCCGGCGCCCGTACCGCCGGCGCCGCCCGAGCCCCCCATGCCGCCGGCCCCGCCCGCGCCGCCGGAGCCGCCGCCGACGCCGCCGCCGGTGGTGCCGCTACCGCCCTCGCCCGCGCCGTTCGGGCCGCCGCCCGGCTTCACGTGGCCGGCCGACCCGCTGTGCGAACGCATGCCGTGGTGCTTCGTGCCGTGCCGCTGCGTCCCCGCCGGCGGAGGCGGCGCGGCCGTATTGCCGTTGGCGCCCGGCGTCGACATGTCCATCGACGGGTTCGGTGCGCCGGTGCCCTCGTCCGAACGCTGCGAGTTCTGCGCCCACGCGGCCGGCGCGGCCGCGACGATCGCGACGGCCGCGCAGGCGAGCACGTGCCGCGCGACACACTTCGATTCGAATGCTGATTTCATGGCGTTTTCTCCCTATGGATGATCGCGTGATGGAATGTCCTGCTCCGACCTTTCAGCAAGGCCCATGCCGTCGTCGGCGACGGGCGCGACGCGGCACGCGATTTGCGTCCCCCTTTTGCGCACGACTGTCCTGCGACCCCATACGGAGCCCTCTGCCTCATGCCTTCCGCTTCCGCTTCCCACGCACACGGCAAGCGCCATACGCGCCGCCCCGGCCGCGCGCGCAGCGCCCATCCGGACCACCGCAAGCGCTGGTCCGGCGAAGTCACGCAAAAAAGCGATGCGCTCGACATCGAACGCGACATCTTCAAATCCGACGATCCGGCGGCGATCGCCGCGTCGCTGAAGCGCTCGGCCGAACACAGCCGCCGCCGCAAGGCGTCGCCGTTCCAGTCGGCGATGTCGATGCTGAACTTCTACGTGAACCGCGCGGGCCGCAACCTGCCGAAAACGCGCCGCGCGACACTCGAGCGCGCGAAGCGCAAGCTGCGCGAGGCGTTCGGCCGCAAGCCCTGACGGGCGGCGCGCCGCCTTCATCCCCCTGCTGCGATCGCACGCATGCACGAAACGCTCTGGTATCTCATCATCGGCGCGGTGCTGCTGGGCATGGGTGTCGCGACGTCCGCGCTGCGCCACCTGCCATGCAGCACCGCGATGATCTATCTGGTGCTCGGCGTCGCGCTCGGCCCGACGGGCGCCGGCCTGCTGCATCTCGACCTCGAACGCGACGGCCCGCTGCTGCGCGAGATCGTCGAAGTCGCGCTGCTCGTGTCGCTGTTCGCGATCGGGCTGCGGCTGCGCGTGCCGCTGTCCGACAAGCTGTGGCTGGTGCCGTGCCGGCTCGGGCTGCTCGCGATGGTCGTCACCGTGCCGCTGCTCGCCGCGTGCGCGGTGCTCGCGCTGGGCCTCGACTGGGGGCCGGCGCTGCTGCTCGCGGCGATCCTCGCGCCGACCGACCCGGTGCTCGCGCACGACGTCCAGGTGCACGATCCGGGCGATCGCGACCTGGTGCGCTTCGCGTTGTCCGGCGAGGGCGGGATGAACGACGGGATCGCGCTGCCGTTCGCGCTCGCGGGGCTCGCGCTGTGCGGCGCACCGGGCGCGACGCACGGCATCCCGCCGCTGTCCGGCACGTTCGCGCTGGTCGCGCTGTGGGGCATCGCGGGCGCGGCCGCGATCGGCGGCGGCCTCGGCTGGATCACGACGAAGACGATCGGCTGGCTGCGCACGCGCCACGCGCAGGCGCTCGGCCTCGAAGGCTTCTTCGCGCTGGCGCTGATCGTGCTGTCGTTCGGCGCCGCGCAGCTCGCGCACACGTTCGGCTTCATCGCGACGTTCGCGGCCGGCGTCGCGATGCGGCGCGTCGAGCATCGCGCGAGCGGCGACCGCCCGCCGCGCGAAGTGATCGGCCAGATCGATTCGGAAGACGTCGTCGCGACCGAGAAGCATCCGGAAAAGGCGCATGCGTTCATGGCCGAATCGGTGCTGGGCTTCACGATCGAGCTCGAACGGATCGCCGAGGCGATCGTGATGACGATGGTCGGCAGCGTGCTCGCGACGCTGCCCGGCCCGCTGCTCACGTGGGGCGCCGCCGCGCTGGCCGCCGTGCTGTTCGTCGCCGTGCGCCCGCTCGCGGTGCTGGTCACGCTCATCGGCTCGCGCGCGACGCATGCGCAGCGGCGGCTGATGGCGTGGTTCGGCATCCGCGGGATCGGCTCGTTCTACTACCTGCTGTTCGCGCTCGAGCACGGGCCGTCCGACGCCGTGCGCCCGCTCGCGGCGCCGGTGCTGGCCGTCGTGTCCGCCTCGGTGGTCGCGCACGGGATTTCCGCGACGCCGCTGATGAACTGGTATTACCGGCTGCAGCAGCATCGACGCTGACGGTTCATGCGTCGGCGTCGAGCCGCGCGCGCATCGCCGCGGTGATGCGCTGGCGCGCCTTCGCATAACCTTCCCACGGGTCGCGCTTCAGCCCGTCCAGCCGTTCGTGCAGCGTGTCGATCGTCCATTGCGCGCCGCCCGTCGTCTCGGGCACCTCGTCCCACTCGAGCGGTACCGATACGCCCATGCCGGGCCGCGCGCGCACCGAATACGCGGCGATCGTGCTTGCGCCGCGCCCGTTGCGCAGATAGTCGACGAAGATCTTGCCGCGCCGGTGGCGCGGCCCCATCGTCGCGGTGAAACGCTCGGGCAGCGTGCCGGCCACGTGCTGCGCGACCGCGCGCGAAAAGTCCTTCACGTCGTCCCAGCCCGCATGCCGCGTGAGCGGCACGACGACGTGCAGCCCCTTGCCGCCGCTCGTCTTGCAGAACGACACGAGCCCGAGTTCGTCGAGCAGCCCGCGCACGAGCTGCGCGGCGTCGATCATCGTGCGCCACGGCAGCGCCGGATCGGGATCGAGGTCGAACACGATGCGGTCGGGCCGCTCGATGTTCGACGCGTGCGCATTCCACGTGTGCAGCTCGACCGTGCCCATCTGCGCGGCGCCGAGCAGCGCGTCGACGCTGTCGATCGACAGCAGCGGCCCGTGGCCGGGGTCGAGCCCTTCGTGCTGCGTGACGAACGGAATCTCGCGGCGCTCCGCGTGCTTCTGGAAGAACAGTTCGCCGGCGATGTCGTCCGGCGCGCGCACCAGCGAGACGGGGCGGCCTTTCAGGTCGGGCAACAACCACGGCGCGACCCACTGCCAGTAACGCGCGAGATCGATCTTGCGCGTGCCGCTTTGCGGGTCGAGCACGCGCTCGGGATGCGTGACGCGTACGCGCCCGATCCGGTCGGGGCCGGACGCGTCGCCTTTGGTGCGGGCGGCTGCACGGGCAGGCGCGGCGCGCTTGCGATCGGCGGTTTCGCCCGCGGCGTGCGACGCGCGCCGGCGTTTGTCGTCGTGGGTGGTCGGGCGTTGATCCATCGTCACCTCCGTTTCCGTGTGTTTCGGCATCTCGCGGACGATCTGCTCCGCCGGCTTGTCCTCGCGCAGCGCGATGAACGCGGCCTGCCGCACGATCCCGTCGCCGGTCCATTCGGCGAATTCGCATTCGGCGACGAGCGTCGGCTCGACCCAGTGCACGCGCGTGCGCGTGCGCTCGCGCGGCGGCGCATCGAACGGCATCGTGTCGCGTTCGTGCTTGCGCAGGATCGCGGCGAGCCGGTCGAGCATCCGCGCGTCGAAGCCGGTGCCGACGCGGCCGACGTAGCGCAGCGGCCCGGGCCCGCGCCGCCGTTTGCCGGCCGGAGGCGGTTCATGCACGCCGAGCAGCAGCGCGCCGAAGCCGTGCCGGCTGCCCGACGGCTCGGTAAAGCCGCCGATCACGAACTCCTGCCGGCGCCGGCATTTGAGCTTGATCCACGCGGGCGACCGGCCGGCGCGGTAGCGCGATTCCGCGCGCTTGCCGATCAGCCCTTCGAGGCCGGTATCGCACGCGCTCGCGATCAGCGACGCGACGTCCTCGCCGAGATCGGGCGAAAACCGCACGCGCGCCGGATCGCTGTTCGCGAGCAGCGGTTCGAGCAGCGCGCGGCGATCGGTGAGCGACGCGTCGCGCAGGTCGTATCCGTCGAGATAAGGCAGATCGAACACGAAGAAGGTGATCGCGTCCGAGCGGTCCGTGCCGAACGCGTTCTGCAGTGCCTGGAAATCGGGCAGGCCGTTTTCGCCGAGCACGACGGCTTCGCCGTCGAGCCACGCGTCGTCGACGTCGAGCGCCGCGAGCGCGTCGCGCTGCGCGCGCAGCTTCGCGGTCCAGTCGCGGCCTTCGCGCGTCATCAGCGTGACGCGCCGGCGCGTGCCCTTGCCGGCAATGCGCGCGAGGATCCGGTAACCGTCGAACTTCAGTTCGTAGCACCAGCCGCCCTGCGTCGGCGGGGCGTCGACCAGCGTCGCGAGTTGCGGCGCGACGCGCTCGGGCAGCGGCGCGCGCACCGCCCCTTCGACTTGCGACGGGGCGGCCGGGCGGCGGCTTTCGTCGCCTTCGTGTCGCGCGTGATGCGCATCGCCGTTCGCGCCCGTCGAGCCGCCGCGTCGCGTCGCACGCTTGCGCGCCGCGCCGTTGGACGCACCGTCGTGCACGCTGCCCGGCCGCTCGCCGACCACGTCGAATTCGTCGGCGCTGCGCGCGTCGTCGTCGCGTTCCTTGATCAGCAGCCACTGCTCCTGGCGCCCTTCCTGCCGCCCGCTGCGCACGAGCGCCCAGCCGCCGTGCAGCTTCTCGCCGTCGAGGCGGAACGTCAGCTTGCCCGCCCGATAGCCTTCGCGGGCCTGCGCGAGGCCGCCGTCGGGCGTCCACGTGCCTTCGTCCCAGACGACGACCGACCCCGCGCCGTAATGCCCGGCCGGAATCTCGCCTTCGAACGCCGCATATTCGAGCGGATGGTCCTCGACATGCACCGCGAGCCGCTTCACCTGCGGATCGAAGCTCGGCCCCTTCGGCACGGCCCACGATTTCAGCGTGCCGTCGAGTTCGAGCCGGAAGTCGTAGTGCAGCCGGCGCGCGTGGTGCTCCTGGATCACGAAGCGCAGCGGGCGCCGTTCGCGTGCGGCGGGCTTCGCCTTCGGCTTGCTTTGCGCTTTCGTATCGGCCTTCGCGCGACGCTTGCCGTGCGCCCCTTCGGGCTCGGGCGTCGCGCCGAAATGGCGTTTGCGGCGATACGGATCGAGCTTGCCGGCCATCGCGTCACCTCGTCGGAATCGGAATCGACGCCATCGACGTCACGCCGCATGCTTGCGGCGCGCGGCGGTTTTCTTCGCCGCGGCGTCGCCGGCCGCGCCGCGTTTCGCGGCCGTCCGCTTCGCCGCGGTTTTCGTCGCCGCACCTTTCGATGCGGATTTCGATGGCGGCTTGCGGCGCGCGCCGCTTCGCGACGACGACGCCTCGTCCGCCTCTTCGCCGCGCTCCTCGCGCAAATCGGCCGCGCGCGCACCGGCGCCGCCCTTCAGGCTGCGCTTGAGCAGCTCGGTGAGATCGACCACGTTGGTCGCCGCGCGGCCGGTCTGCGCGGGCCGGTCCTCGATCTCCTCGATCTTGCCCGCGCGCACCTTGCGCTCGACCAGTTCGAGGATGTCGTCGCGGAACGTGTCGTGATATTCGTCGGGCGTCCATGTGCCGGACATGTCGTCGATCAGCTTCTTCGCCATCCCGAGTTCGCGCGCGGTGACGCCCGCGCGCTTCGCGTCGTCGGCCGGCACCGACAGCTCGTCGAGCGGGCGCAGTTCCTCCTGCCAGCGCAGCGTATCGAGCGCGAGCATCGGCCCGACCGGAATCAGCGCGCCCAGATGCTGGCGGTCGCGCATCACCACGAGCGCGATGCCGATCTTGCCGCTGTCCTTCAGCGCGTCGCGCAGCAGCGCATAGACCTTCTCGCCCTTGCGGTCCGGCACCAGGTAGTACGGCGTGTCGAGATAGAGAAACGACACGGCGTCCTCGTCGACGAAGGTCAGGATGTCGACGGTCTGCGTCGATTCCGGATTCGCCGCGCGAATCTCTTCGTCGGTCAGCACGACGTAACGCTCCTTCTCGTACTCGTAGCCGCGCACGATGTCCTCGCGCGTGACTTCCTTGCCGGTGCGCTTGTTGATCTGCCGATAGCCGATCGGGTCCATCGAACGCTTGTCGAGCATCCGGAACGACGGCTTCACGGTGCGCGTCGCCGGAAACAGCTGCACCGGCACGTGCACGAGCCCGAAGCTGATCGCGCCTTTCCATATCATCCGCGGTGCCATGCTGTTCCTCCTTGCCGGGTGCGCGCCCGCCCGCCGGCAGGCGCGCCGTACCGCGAGCCGCTGTCGGCCCTATGCCGGCAGCTCCGCCGCCTGCTGTTCGCGCGCCCACACGCGATGCTGACCGAGGTAATCCGACAGCGTGTTCAGCACCGCGTCGAGATCGACGGCCTGCCCGACGCACACCCCTTCGGCCGGATCCGGCAGGTGCGCGGCGCTGAGCAGTTGCCGCCCCGAGCCGACGGCCGCGATCGGCTTCAGGTGCTTGAACGCCTCGCGCACGAAATGGCGGGCGTCGGCGCTGTGCGCGAGATCGCGGCCGTCGCCGTCGCCGCCGCACACGAACACCGCGTCGAACATCACCGACGGCATGCCGACGAGCGTTGCTTCCGGCACGAGGCCGCCGATCGGCGCGAGCGTCGGCGCGACGAGCGTCGGCACCGCGTGCGCGGCCTGCAACGCATCGCGCACCTGCTCGACCAGCACCGGGTTCACGCCGGGCGTCGCGATCAGCGCGATCTTGCGCGAGCGGATACCGGGCTTCGCGCGGCCGATCAGGCTCAGCGCGGGCGAGGGTTGCGGGACGGCCGGCGTCGCGGCCGCCTGCGGCGCGGGCAGCCCGAGCCGTTCGGCGACCTGCGCGGCGAGCCCCGCGTCGAAGCGCGCGATGATCTCGTTGACCACCCGCTCGCGAATATGCGGCTGCGTCACCTTGCCGAGTTCGAAGCAGTACGCGTCGCGGATATGCCGCTGCTCGACGTCGGTCATGCTCTGGTAGAACAGCGCGGCCTGCGAGAAATGGTCGGCGAACGATTCGCTGCGCACGCGCACCTTGTGGCCCTCGAGCGGCTCGGGCACGGTCTCGAACCCGCCGCCGGACGGCGCGGGCGGCGTCTCGCGCGGCCAGCCGCCGCTCGTCGAATTCGGCTCGTACGACGCCTGTCCGACGTTGATCGTCTGACGGTGCAGCGCGTCGCGCTGGTTGTTCGCGAACGGGCACACCGGCCGGTTGATCGGAATCTCGTGGAAATTCGGGCCGCCGAGCCGGCTCAACTGCGTATCGGTGTACGAGAACAGCCGCCCCTGCAACAGCGGATCGTTCGTGAAATCGATGCCCGGCACCACGTGGCCCGGGTGAAACGCGACCTGCTCGGTCTCCGCGAAGAAGTTGTCGGGGTTGCGGTTCAGCGTCATCCGGCCGATCGGCCGCACCGGCACGCGTTCTTCCGGCACGAGCTTGGTCGGATCCAGCAGGTCGAAGTCGAATGTGTCCGCGTCGGCCGGGTCGATCATCTGCACGCCCAGCTCGAACTCCGGATAGTCGCCGCGCTCGATCGCCATCCACAGGTCGCGCCGGTTGAAATCCGGGTCGTGGCCGGCGATGCGCTGCGCTTCGTCCCACAGCAGCGAATACGCGCCGCTCACCGGGCGCCAGTGGAATTTCACGAAGCGCTCGACGCCGGCCGCGTTCACGAAGCGGAACGTGTGCACGCCGAAGCCGTCCATCGCGCGATAGCTCGCCGGCAGCGCGCGGTCCGACATCAGCCACAGCACCATGTGCGCGGTTTCCGGCACCAGCGACACGAAATCCCAGAACGTGTCGTGCGCGGACGCGCCGGTCGGCATCTCGTTCGGCGCCTCGGGCTTCACCGCATGCACGAAGTCGGGAAACTTGATCGCGTCCTGGATGAAGAACACCGGCATGTTGTTGCCGACGAGATCGTAGTTGCCCTCCTCGGTATAGAACTTCACCGCGAAGCCGCGCACGTCGCGCACGGTGTCGGACGACCCGCGCGGCCCCTGCACGGTCGAGAAGCGCACGTATACGGGCGTTTCGGCCGCCGGGTCCTGCAGGAACGCGGCCTTCGTATAGTCGGCCATCGGCTCGTACACGCGGAACACGCCGTGCGCGCCCGAGCCGCGCGCGTGCACCACCCGCTCCGGAATGCGCTCGTGATCGAAATGCGTGATCTTCTCGCGCATGATGAAGTCTTCGAGCAGCGACGGGCCGCGCGCGCCGCCGCGCAACGTGTTCTGGTTGTCGGCGATCCGCACGCCCTGGTTGGTGCGCAGCGCCTCGCCGTCGGGCCGCGCACGGTTCGCTTCGAGCTGACGCGATTTCGCGCTGTCCTGCGGCTGCGTCGGTGGCGTGTAGCCGGCGGATGGGGGAGTCGTCATCGTCAGGTGTCCTCGTGGCATTCGGTAGGGAACCGCCGCCGCGCGGCGCCGGCGCGCGTGCGGACGGCAGGGAGAGCCGGCCCGCCGCGCGACGCGTGCGCGGGCCGGTGCGGCATCAGGGCGCGCGCAGCGCCGCGTCGAATTCGGCGGCCGTCACGTCGAGCGCCACGTTGCATTCGATCGCGGCGTCCTCGACGCGCGGCTTGTGCTCGTCCACCGCGCGCCGCGCGCGGTCGCACAGCTGCGTGCGCACGCGCAGCCGGTCGGCCGTGTCCAGCATCGCGTAGCGTTCGATCACGTCCGCGTCGAACCGCATGTCGACCGAGCAGCGCCATTGGCGCGCGTCCTCGTCGGACGGCACGCGCACCCACGTCACGTTGATCGTCAGCCGCCCGGACGCGTCGTCCGCATGCACGACGACGGTCGACTGCGACGGAAAACCGATCGCGAGCGCGTGCTCGAGTTCCGCGACGCGCTGCGCCCGGTCGGGCGTGGCCGTCATCGGCGCACGACCCCCAGCAACAGCGTGACCAGGAAGATCACGACGAAGATGTAGAACAGGATCTTCGCGATCTCGGCCGCGCCGGCGGCGATGCCGCCGAACCCGAACACGGCCGCGATGATCGCGATGATGAAGAAGATGATGGCGTATCGAAGCATGGAACCCTCCTGGATGACAGCGGTCGTCACTAAACGTCGGCGGCGCTCACGCATCGTGCTTGTGTTTCGGTTTGCCGCGCGTGGGCGTGGAAGCCATTTTCTCGAGCTCTTTCTCGCTCATCGACTTGGCCATCGATTTCGACGGCGGTTTGAGATCCTTCATTTTCGTGTCGCCGCGCTTGGCCGATAGCGCGGCCCCGGCGGCGCGCTGCTGGGCCTGGGATTTGGCTGGCATGATTGCGCTCCTCTCGTTGGCGCGCGAGCCGACCCGGACGCGCCGGCTCGCGCGTGGTTGGAACAGTGGGCCGTCACGCGGCGTCGCGGCGCCGCAGGTCGGCCGGCGGAATCTTCATCGCCTGGCGATACTTCGTCACCGTGCGACGCGCAAGAAGGATGCCGCGGCCCGCGAGGTTTTCCGCGAGCGCGACGTCGGACAGCGGATCGGTATGGCGCTCGGCCGCGATCATGTCGCGGATCAGCACCTTCGCGGCCGAGGCCGAACACACGCCCTTGCCGGCCGCCTCGAGCTTGCGCGGGAAGAAATGCTTGAATTCGAACGTGCCGTGCGGCGTGGCCATGTACTTGTTGCCGGTCGCGCGCGATACCGTCGATTCGTGCAGGTCGAGCTCTTCCGCGATGTCGCGCAGCACCAGCGGCTTCATCGCGATCTCGCCGTAGCGGAAGAAATCGCGCTGCCGCGCGACGATGCATTCGCCCACGCGCTGAATCGTGTCGAAACGCTTCTGCACGTTGCGGATCAGCCAGCGCGCTTCCTGCAGTTGCTGGCCGAGCGGCGAGTCGCGCTCGCCGCTCGACTGCGCGAACAGGGTCGCATAGCGCTCATGCAGCCGCGCGCGCGGCAGCACGGCCGGATTGATCGTCACGATCCATTCGTCGCGCACCTGGCGCACGATCACGTCGGGCACCACGTAGTCGCCGCGCGTGCTGCCGTAGTGATTGCCGGGGCGCGGGTCCAGCCCGCGCACGAGGGCGCAGGCGGCCTGCAGCGTCTGCTGGTTGCAGCCGAGGCGCCGCTGGATCTCGGCCGTCTCGCGGCGCGCGAGCCGCTCCAGATGCTCGCGCGCGATCGCCTTCGCTTCCGCGAGCGCCGGCGTGCCGGCCGGAATCGCATCGAGCTGCAATACGAGACATTCGGACAACGAACGGGCGGCGATGCCCGGCCGGTCGAGCATCTGCACGAGCCGCAGCGCGACCGCGAGATCCTGCTCCGACAGCAGCCATGCCGGATCGGCGGCGACCAGCAATTCGGGAAGCGCCTGACGCAGGTAGCCGTCGTCGTCCAGCGCGTCGATCACGAGACGCGCGGCTTCGCGATCGCGCTTGTTGAGCGGATAGAGCCGCAGCGCATCGTGCAGTTGCTGATGCAGCGACGGCTCGGCGGCGATCCATTCGCCGGGCGACAGACCATCGGTGTCGTCGCCCTGGCGGCTCGTGCCGCGCGGCGCGGGGGCCGCGGTAAATGGCACCTCGCCATCCGGCGGACGGATGTCGTCGTGCTCGGACGCCGCTTCCGGCGCGGCCGCTTCGGTCGGCTGCTCGGGCGTGGCGGCGACGGATTCCTCGTCGCCCTGGCCGTCTTCGAGAAACGGGTTCATGTCGAGCGCCTGACGCAATTCCTGTTGAAACTCGAGCGAGGACAACTGCAGCAGCCGCAGCGACTGCTGAAGCCTCGGCGTAAGTGCGAGATGCTGTCGCATCTGCAGCGCAAGCGAGACGGGCATCGAAAGCCTCCTGACGGTTCGGTTCGCGGGTTCGCGGTAGGTCTTCTACCGGACGTCACGCAGCTTCCGTGCCAGTCCTGCAAAGCGTGCTGCGGCGCGGCTCTCCGGGGTTCGTACCCCGTCTCGCCACGCGCGAAAACCGCTTTTTTACAAGGCCGGGGCAAGTTAGGGGGCACGTATTTCGCTCGCGGGAAGCGGCGCGGCCGGACGTCGCCGGACGCGGCGCCGTCACCGCTTCGCGTCGATGCGGTCCACCGCCGAACGATCGAGAAACGCCGTCGTCAGCTCGGGCAGGTGGCGCAGCAGCCACGCGGCCATGTCCTGCTCCTGCTGAAGGATCCGCTCGCAACAGGCGCGAATCTCCTCCTCGCCGGCCGCATGCGCGGCCGCGACGAGCGCCGTGTACGCCGCGATCTCCAACTGCTCGAACGCATAACCGGCGAGCGCCGTCTTCACCACCTCGTCGTCGGCCAGCATCCCGCTCGCGATCTGCCCGTATGCGGCGATGCGCGCCGCCAGGTCCTTCGTCGCCGACGGCGACGTGCCGAGCCGCATCAGGCACGCTTCGACGAGCGCCTGCTGGCCGAGCGTCTCGTCCAGATGCAGTCGAAGCCGGTCCTGCAGCTGCGGATGGTGGCCGACCCGCTTTATCTGCGCGTCGATCATCGTCTCGGCCTGGCGCTCCATCGCGTACGCATCGCGCAGCCATTCCTCCAGGTGCTCGTGCTGGTTCGCCATCGCGTTCCTCCGGTCGTATCGCCGTGCGGCATGCCGCGACGCATCGCCGCGACGCGTCGTCTCAGCTCAGTACTGCATCGGCGGCGGCGTGCCCGGCAGCGGCGGGTCGCCCTGCGCGCCGTTCGGGCCCGGCGGCGGCACGTCGGCCGGTTCGCCGACGGTCGCGCCCGGCGGCATCGCGTTGCCCGGCGACGGACGCGTGTCGTAGCGCGTATTCGCGTCCGGCATCGTCGTGGTCGACTGCGCGCCGCGGCCGTCGGGCGGCGCGGGCGGGGCCCCGCGCGCGCCGTACGGGCCGTTGGTGGGTTGCGTGCATGCGCCCAGCGCGCACGCGGCGGCGAACGCACAGGCGCCCACGCGTATCGTCTGGATCGTGTTCATCGAGTCCTCCGTGAATCGGCGGCGCCGGGCCGGCCAGTGCGGCGCGGCTCAGAGCCGGTTGAAGTGAAAATCGCCCGCATACGCGGTCGGTGCGCGGCGCGCCATCATCGTGTCGAACTCGGCCGCGACGCGCGTGAGCGTGCCGCGCTGCCGCTCGACGTCGGCCCGTTCGAGCGCGGCGAACGCGTCGGCGTCGAACGTCACGGTCAGCGACGCCGGATGGCCGTCGACACGAAAGCCGATATGCAGCGCGCCGGCCGGGTGCTCCTCGACATGGAACGGCATCGCGCGCGCCTCGAAATGGCGGCCGAGCGTCTCGGCGATGTCGCGCAGCATGCCGGGTTTCACGCGAATGCTCATCGCAGGCCCTCCGTTCGCGGTCGCGGCGCCACGTTCACCGGCACCACGCTCACCGGCACCACGCTCACCGGCGGCGCGCGAACGGGCGGCTCGCGCGACGGCGGATCGCGCTCGGGCGGCGCATGCCCGGGCGGGTCGCCTTCCGGTTGCCGGTACGGCTCGGGCATGTCCGGCGGCACGTCGTCGGGATCGGGCGGCTCGGGGTCCGGCTCGACGTCGGGAAGCGGCGGTTCGGGCCGTTGCAGCCATTGCACGGGTTCGTGTTTCATCGGCGTTCCATCGTGGCGGGGTTCGGGTCGGATCGGCGCGATCGCCGTGTACCGGCGGTTCGCAAACCGCGTGCCGTCCGTTCACGTCGCCGCATGCGGGGTTCACGCGGGGATCGATACGCAGGCGCGCGGTCCGACGCGAAGCGCCATGCCTTCGCTACACCGCACGCTGCAAATCTTGCAAGCGCGCCGCTACGCGTCGTACGCAGCCATCACGAGCCACAGCTCGCGGCCGTCGTCCCGCACCCGCGCGGCGAGCGCATACGGGTCGGACGGCTCGCACGCGCGCTGCAGCGCGAAGCGCGCGGGCTCGGTCGCGCCGAACGTCTCGTCGCCGAGCGGCCGCACGTCGGCCTTGCCTTCGAACATCCGGCGCTCGGGCCGGTAGATCAGCGGTTCGCGCTTCCACGTATCGAAATGGCTCTTCACCGAATCGAATCCGCCGCCGCATACGTTGACCTCGTAGCGCACCCCTGGTCGTCGTTTCGGAATCATCGTCGTGCCTCCCGCTTGATGCGGCCGCGGCAGTCATCCGCTGTCGCGGCCGCGTCGTCATCGTCGTCGTGGTCGTCGCCGTTGCAGCGGCAAGTCGCGTGCCGTGCGGGCGAACCGGGCACGCCGGTTGCGACACAGGCCGATCATCGTCACCGATACGGAGCACCGCCATGAAGGATTCGACCCGGCACGGCCACGACGCACCGGCGCACGAGCGGCAGCCCGATCCGCAACCGCCGCTGAAGGACCAGGACCGCACGCACACGCGCCATTCGGAACGTCACATCGACAAGCAGCTGGAGGACACGTTTCCGGCCAGCGACCCGCCCGCCACCGGCGGCGTCACGCGCATCGAGCCCGACACGCCGCCCGGCACGCACGACGACGGGCCGTGGCAGGACAAGCGCAAGCGCGACGACGCGTGACGGGGCGCGCCGCGCACCCCGGCATGCGCTTTGCTGGATCGCGAAAGCGCCGCAACGGCCCATTGCTTCACCCACCCGCAAGGAGAACTTCATGCATCGCGTCAACGAAATCATGTCGCAGGACGTCGTGCGGATCTCGCCGACCGACTCGATCCGTCACGCCGCCCAACTGATGGAGCGCTACGACATCGGCGCGCTGCCCGTGTGCGACAACAACCGGCTGGTCGGGATGGTGACGGACCGCGATCTCGCGGTGCGCGCGATCTCGGCCGGCAAGCCGCCGGAGACGCGGATCCACGAGGTCGCGTCCGGCCCGATCGAATGGTGCTTCGACGACGATTCGCTGGACGAGATCCAGCACTACATGGCCGACGCGCAACTGCGCCGGCTGCCCGTCGTCGATCACGACAAGCGACTCGTCGGCATGCTGTCGCTCGCCGACATCGCGACGCGCACGGCCAGCCCCGAGCGCGACGACGTGGCGAACACGCTCGAAGGCGTGTCGCAACCGAAGCAGACGTGACGGAGCGGCTTGCGCTTCGCCCCGCCCACCCCGCGCGACCCGCAGGGCCCATCCCGGGCACGGTCGCGCCCCACGCAGCCAGGAGGAAACCATGCAGACTCCCGATCAAGGTCAGACCCGCATCATCGGCAAGGGCGCCGCGACGGCGGCCGGCCCCGGCCCCGACGTGATGGCGGCCGATACGCTGGAAGGCGACAAGGTCTATACGACCGACGGCGACGATGTCGGCAAGATCAAGGACATCATGCTCGACGTGCGCTCCGGCCGCATCGCGTACGCGGTGCTGTCGAGCGGCGGCATCCTCGGCATCGGCGACAAGCTGCACGCGATTCCGTGGAGCGCGCTGACGCTCGACACCGAGCGCAAGTGCTTCCTGCTGTCGGTATCGTCGGAGCGCATTCGCAACGCGCCGGGGTTCGACAAGGACCACTGGCCGGCCATGGCCGATCCGCAATGGGCCGAGCCGCTGCACGAGTTCTACGGCAGCACGCCGTACTGGAGCGCCGGCGACGAACTCGGGCTGACCGACCCGACCGAAGACCTGAACGACCCGCGCGGTCGCCACTGAGCACCACGACGCGGCGCCGGTGCGCCGGCGCGTGCGTGCGACACGCCCCGCCCCGCGCGGGGTGTTTTTTTGTCTGCCGTCCGGCGGCGCGGGCGCCGCGCCCGGCACGCCGTCCGCCTTTTTACAAGGGTCGTGTAACCTCCCCGTCCGGCTTCACGGCGCCGCCGCTGGCCGATTCGAGGTAGCCCAGCAGCCGGTGCGGTGTCAGCGGTTTCACGCAATGCGCGTCGAAGCCGGCCTCCTTCGCCCGCTCGCAATCCCGCCGCGACACGAGCCCGCTGCATGCGATCAGCAGCATGTCCGACGTTTTCGGATCGCCGCGCAGCCGCGCGGCGAGCTGCAACCCGTCGAGGCCCGGCATCGCGATGTCGAGCACCACCGCGAACGGCTGCCAGTCGCGCGCGACGTCGCACACCGCGAACGGATCG
The DNA here is from genome assembly GCF_902833145.1 of Burkholderia sp. BCC0506. GTDB lineage: Bacteria > Pseudomonadota > Gammaproteobacteria > Burkholderiales > Burkholderiaceae > Burkholderia. The sequence continues at coordinate 726,897 of NZ_CADFEN010000001.1, forward strand.
TCGGCGACCCGGCACTCGAAGCCGCGCGCCTCGAGCAGCAGGCGCAGCGCATCGGCCGCATCGCGATAGTCGTCGACGACCAGCACGCGGCGCGGGCGGCGCGGCACGCTGTCGGGTGCGCGCCACAACAGCACGTCGTCGGCGGCCGGATCGTCGCCGGAGTCGGGTTGCATCGTGCTTCTCCTGTCGTTGGACGGATGGGCCACGCAAGGCGCGCGCCCATACCGACTGCATGCGGCATGCCGGTTGCTGCACCGTTCGCATCGTCGACCCAGGAGTCTTTCATGCGCCCGATGCGGCTTCGATCGTCCGGTTTGCTTCCCTTCGCGCGTGCGACCGCGCGTGCGCCGGCATGTTCCGCGCGATCGCGGCTCGGCACGCGTTCGGCCGGCACCGGAGGCGCCGCATGACCCGCAACACGCCCGACCGCCCGGCACCCGCGTCGCCGCCGCCCGACGACGACGCTCCGGCCACGCTCGATGCGTGCCGCCGCTGCGCGCTGTGGGAACACGCGACGCAGCCGGTGCCGGGGGCCGGGCCGGACGACGCACCGATCATGCTGGTCGGCGAGCAGCCGGGCGACCAGGAGGACCGCGCGGGCCTGCCGTTCGTCGGCGCGGCCGGTCGCATGCTCGATCGCGCCCTCGACGAAGCCGGCATCGACCGCACGCACGTGTACCTGACGAACGCGGTCAAGCACTTCAAATGGGAACCGCGCGGCAAGCGGCGGCTGCACAAGACGCCCGCGCAGCGCGAGGTGGCCGCATGCCGCTACTGGCTCGAACGCGAGCTGGACACCGTGCAGCCGCGCGTGGTGGTCGCGCTCGGCGCGACGGCGCTGCGCGCGGTGCTGCAGGACAACGACGCGACGCTCGAGCGCACGCGCGCACCGGTGCGCACCGACGACGGCCGGCTCGTCGTCGCGACCTATCATCCGTCGTACGTGCTGCGCACGCGCGGCGCCGATTCCCGCGAACGCGCCTACCGCACGCTGGTCGACGCGTTGCGCACCGCGTCGCGCCTCGCGCGCGAGCGGCGCCACGGCAGCGGGCGGCCGTCGCACGGGGACGCCGGATGAGCGGACTGAACGAAGACGCGCGGCCGGCGGCCGACGCGCCGCGGCCTGCCGCGAAACCGTGGTATCGGCGGCTGGGCCCGGGCCTGCTCGCGGGGGCGTCGGATGCCGATCCGAGCAACGTCGCCGTCTACGCGCAGGCGGGCAGCCAGTTCGGTTTCAACATGCTGTGGATGATCGTCGTCACGCTGCCGATGATGGTCGCCGTGCAGCTCGCGTCGGCGTTCATCGGGCGCCGCAATCGCGAAGGGCTCGTGGCCGGCATCCGCGCGCATTTTTCCGATCGCCTCGCGAAGACGCTGATCGCGATGGTCGTGATCGTCAACGTCGTGAACGTCGGCGCCGATCTCGCGGCGATGGGCGACGCGACGGCGCTCGTCGCCGGCGGCCGCAGCTACTGGTATGCGCCGCTCTACGGGATCGCATCGCTCGCGTTGCAGGTGACGCTGTCGTACGAACGCTATGCGCGCTGGTTGAAATGGATGACGCTCGGCCTGATCGCGTACGTGCTCGAGCTCGGCTTCGTGCACATCGACTGGGGCAACCTGCTGCATGCGCTCGTGCTGCCGCGGATCGCGTTCACGCACGACTATGCGACCACCGCGGTCGCCGTGCTCGGCACGACGCTGAGCCCGTACCTGTTCGTGTGGCAGGCCGCGCTCGAAGTCGAGGAAACCACGGCCGAGCGACAGGACGGCGAGCGCAACACGCGCCGCGAGACCGAACGGCGCATTGCCTTCGACACGTGGACCGGCATGATCGTCACCAACGCGGTGTCGTTCTGCATCATGGTGATCGGCGCGGCGGTTTTCTTCACGCACGGCAGGCACGACATCGGCAGCACCGCGCAGGCAGCCGAGGCATTGCGGCCGCTCGCCGGCGAAGCCGCGTTCGTGGTGTTCGCGTTCGGCATCGTCGGCTGCGGGCTGCTTGCGATCCCCGCATTCGCGGGCAGCGCCGCGTACGGTTGCGCGGAAGCGTGGCGGTTTCGCGAAGGGCTGAACGAGCCCGTGCGACGCGCGCCCGCGTTCTACACGGTGCTGGCGCTGTGCGTGATCGTCGGCATCGCGATCTGCTTCAGCCCGATCGACCCGATCCGCGCGTTGTACTGGAGCGCCGTGCTCAACGGCGTCGCGGCGGTGCCGATGCTCGTGCTCGTGATGCTGCTGTCGCACAAGCGCGATGCGGCCGGCCAGCCCGGCAGCGGGCCGGTATCGAAAGTGTTCGGCTGGCTGGCGGTCGCGCTGATGGCGGCGTCGGTGGTGACGATGATCGTCGACGTGCTGACGTGACCGACGAAGGGAGATGAACGAGGTTGCGTGCGCAACCTCATCGGGCAACCGCTCGGGCCGGCGAGCGGGCGGTCGCGCCGCCCGCCGGCCCGGCCGTTACATCATCTTGCCGCGCGAGCGCTCGGCACGTGCCGCATCGGCGGCGGACTCCACCTTCTTCACTTCCTCCGGCGGCGGCAGCACCGCCTTGAAGCCCATCGACTCGATCCACATTTCACGCGCCCAGCCACGCGTGTGATACAGGTGATGATCCTCGTCGGCCTCGACTTCGTCGTGCGCCGCCTTCAGCGCCTTCGCGGCGTCGCTGTCGGGCAACTGGTCGGCCGCGTAGCCGATCAGCTCCCAGTTCAGGTGGTCCTTCGTCTCGGCCAGCACCACGCACTCGGCCGCGACGACCTGCGCGACGGCCGGGTCGGCCTGCTGCTTCGCCTGCTCGATCACCTGCACCAGCGACTGGCCGGTCGCGGCCACCGCGGCGCGACCCGGCGATTGCGCATCGGGATCGAGGCCGAGCGTCTCGAATACCTTGCGCAGCACCTCCTGGTGATGCAGCGTCTCGCGATGGTACTTCTCCCATTCCTTGTGCAGGTCCTCGTCGGTCGCGCACTGGAGCGCGGCCTCGTACACCTTCGCGCCGCCAAGCTCGGTCTCGTAAGCCTGGCAGAGCAGTTCGAGGATACCTTCGTGCTTCGATTGCCGTTGGGCCATGACTGCTTCTCCGAAAAAGCGGGCCGCGCGTGCGGCCCGGGGGTTGAACCGGGCGCGCGTTATTGCGCGCCCGCCTTGCGTGCGACCGTCTCCGCCATGCTCAGGTGATGCTTGAGCGTCGGCAGCGTGGACTTCGCGAACGCGCGCAGTTGCGCGTCCTTGCCGTCGCGCGCTTCGTCCTCGAACAACGCGACCGCCTTCTTGTGCGCATCGGGGCCGGCCGCCGCGAGATACGCGCTGTCGAAGTCGCGCCCGCTCTTGCCGCGCAGCGCCTCGACGTCGGGGTCCGAGAGCGGGTCGACCTGCGGCTTCATGCCCTTGCGCGCGGCGATTTCGCTGAGCTTCGCGTTCGCCTTGCCGTGATCCGCGACCATCCGTTTCGCGAACGCCCGTACGTCCGGCGACTGCGCCTGCTTCAGCGCGAGCTGGCTGGCCTGCACTTCGGCCTTGCCGGCCATCGCGGCCTTGTCGACGAACTCCGCGTCGGCGCCCTTCGGCGCTTTCGCGATGCCGGGGTCGCCCGCGGCGCCCGCGCCCGACGACGGATTGATCACGCCGCCCGGCACGTGCGAATTCGACGCGGGCGGCTCGCTCGGCATCTGCGCGCGGGCGAGCCCCGATGCGGCGAGCACGCCGGCGGCGAGCGCCGCGATCGTCCAGTTGGGTTGTCTCATCTGCTTTCTCCTGGTGCTTGCGTGGAAACAGCCATCAGCCGCCGACGATCGAGCCGCCGTTCGGATGCAGTGTCTGCCCGGTCATGTAGCTCGCGCCTGCCGAGGCGAGCAGCACGTAGCAGTCGATCAGTTCGTCCGGCTGGCCCGGCCGCTTGAGCGGCACGTTCGAGCCGAACTTCGCGACCTGTTCGGGCGTGAACGTCGACGGAATCAGCGGCGTCCAGATCGGCCCCGGCGCGACCGCGTTCACGCGGATGTCGCGCTCGGCCAGCTCGATCGACAGCGAGCGCGTGAACGCGACGATCGCGCCCTTCGTCGCCGAGTAGTCGGGCAGTTTCGGGCTGCCGTGATAGGCGGTGACCGACGCGGTATTGACGATGCGGCCGCCCGCCTTCATGTGCGCCAGCGCGGCCTGCGTGCAGAAGAACATCCCGTACAGGTTCGTGCGGAACGTGCGTTCGAGCTGTTCCTCGCTCACCTCCTCGATACCCGGCTGCGGATGCTGCTCGCCCGCGTTGTTCACGAGCACGTCGAGACGGCCGAGCCGCTCGACCGTGCGCGCCACGGCGTCGCGCGCCTGCCGGCGATCGCCGACGTCGCATGCGATCGCCTCGCAGCGCCGGCCGGCCTGCTCGATCAGCTTCTTCGTATGCGCGGCATCGTCGGACTCCTTCAGATAGACGATCGCGACATCCGCGCCTTCCTTCGCGAAGCCGATCGCCACGGCGCGGCCGATCCCGCTGTCGCCGCCCGTCACGAGCGCGACCTTGCCGGCGAGCTTGCCGCTGCCGACGTAGTCGGCCGCCTCGTCGCGCGGCTTCGGATGCATGTCGCGCTCGGTGCCCGGCTGCTGCGTCTGTTTCTGCGGCGGTGGAGTCTGTGCGGTGGTCATGGGTTCCTCCTTGAACGGGTGCCGCCGATGCTGCGCAAGCGGCATGCCGCGCGCGGCGCACGCCGGCCCGCACGCGGCGGCAGGGTTTTCAGGGGTGACGTTGCAAGCGTCCGGAAAAACGGCGTCGTCAGCGCGGGCCGCCGGACGGCGCTTCGTCGGGGCGGCGCACCGGATCGAAATCGCGCCATTCGCCGTCCTGCCAGTCGCCTTCGACGCGCTCGATCGACTTCGCGCCGGTCGCGCGCAGCACGTCTTCGGCGGCCGTCGCGGTATCGGGCGTCACGCGCGCGGCGAGGATCACGCCCGTCTCGCTCCGCGCGAGCGTGCCCTTGCCTTCGGCCTGCTCGCCGCGCATCCGGCCGAGCGCGCCGCCGAACGCGCCGAGATACGCGCCGGCCAGCGCGGCGGCGGCCGGCACGAACCAGTAGCGCAGGCCGAGCGCATAGACGATCAACCCGACGACGACGCCGATCAGCAGCCCGCGCATCGCGCCGACCATCGCGCCGCGCCCGCCCGGTTTCGCCGCCGTATCGGCATACACGTCGCCGCCGATCGGGAAGCGTGCGTGCTGGCCGCCGGGGTTCAGGAAGAAGATCGACACGTCGTCGGGCCCGAACGCGCGCTCGTAAAGGTGACGCGCCCCACCTTCCGCTTCATCGAACGTCGTGAAACGGCCTGCGACGATCATCGCCATGGTCGTGCTCCTCGTGATGGACGCACCGCGCGCACAGGCACGCGGCGCAACGGGGCGACGCTCACATCAATCGCCCGAGCTCCTTCGATACCGATGCCGGCGTGTCGTACTCGCGCTCCGGAATCTGGCGCAGCATGTCGAGCACCTCGGGGTCCGCGTGCGAGCGTTCCGCGCACTGCACGACGTCCGCCTTGCTCGCCGGGTAGTCCATCCCCTTCAGCGCCTTCTGCACGTCGACCGGGCTCGGCGGCTTGCCGTGGCCCGCCTGATGGCCGCCCTTGTCGTGGTCCTGCTGCGTGCGCTCGCCTTCGTGCGCGCGCGAGTGGCTGTATTCGTGGCCCGTATGTTGTCGGGATGTCATGAAAGCCTCCTTGGAAAATGAACGAAATCACGCGGTCTGCCGGCGCGAGCGCGCGAACGCGGCGAACACCAGCGCCGCCGCCCCCAGCGCGACCGCGCCGGCGACCTTCGGCCGCTGCACCACCGTGTTGTACGCACAGCTGCGCAGCACCGGCCCTTCCATGCCTTCGCGCTCGTGCAGCGCGTGGCGCGAGTCGTACAGCGCGTTGTCGTCGCGCGGCCGCGCGGGCCGCACCGTGCGCTGGCCGCGCGAGAACAGCGTGGCCGCGACGCGATCGAACAGGCGCGGCGCGTGGTACGCGCTCGCCGACGTGAACTTCGCGGCGCCGCCGACGAACAGCGTGCGGCGCGGATGCGCGGCCGCGAACAGGATCGCGTCGGCCACGAGGTCGGGGTCGTAGATCGGCGGCGGCAGCTTCGCCTCGACGTTCATGTAGTTCTTCGCGTGCATCACGAACATCGTGTCGATCGCGGCCGGCTTGATCAGCGTGACCGACACCGGCAGGTGATCGGCCTCCATCTCGAGCCGCAGCGAATCGGTGAAGCCCTTCACCGCGTGCTTCGACGCGACGTACGCGCTTTGCAGCGGCACCGGCGCGTCGGACGCCTCGCTGCCCATGTTGATGATCGCGCCGCCGTGGAAATCGCTCTTGCGCCGGAAATGATCGGCCGCGACGAGCGAGCCGTGCACGACGCCCCAGTAGTTGGTGTCGAACAGCCGGCGCTGATCCTCGAGCGGCACCTGGGCCGCCGTGCCGAAGATCGATACGCCCGCGTTGTTGACCCAGGTATCGAAGCCGCCGTACGTGTCGGCCGCCGCCGCAGCCGCGCGCTGCAGATCCTCGACGTTGCCGACGTCGCCGGCGACCGGCACCGCGAGGCCGCCGTGCTGGCGGATTTCCTCGCACAGCGTGTTCAGCGCGTCCTCGTTGCGCGCGAACAGCACGAGCTTCGCGCCGCGCCGGGCCGCCTTGCGCGCGGTGACGAGACCGATGCCGCTCGTCGCGCCGGTAATCACGATCGTCTGTTCGCCGACCGGTTTGAGCATGCAGTTCATCGCTGGACTCCTGTGACGGTCGTGCCGCGGTTATTTGGGCCGGATGGTCAACTGGTCGCGCACGTCCTGCACGCCGTCGACCTGCTTCACGACGCTCACGGCCTGCGTGCGCTGCTGCTCGTCGGGCACGCTGCCCGTGAGCGTCACGGTGCCGTGCCGGGTCTTCACGTGGATGTCGCCGGTCGACAGGCCGCTCGTGCCGACCAGTTCGGCCTTCGCCTTGGTCGTGATCGTCGCGTCGCGGATCTTCGTGCCGGTGCTCGAATGCGACGACGACGATGCGGCGCCGTCGTCGCCGGCGGCGAGCGCGTTCGGCGCGACGACCATGCACGCGGTGGCCGCGGCGATCGCGACCGCCATGCCGGTGCGCAACGCGCGCGGGCGACGGATGCGCGGCGAGCGGGCTTGCAGCGGGAATTCCTTCATCGTGACCTCCTTTTCATCGGGCCGGCCGAGCCGGCGGGTGAACCGAGATCGCGCAAATCGCGTGCCGCGCCGCGTGCGCCGCATGCCTGCGCGCCATCGCGATCAGACGCCCTTTCATCCAACGCGTTGTAATTTTTTCGGCACACCGGGAAGCGGTTCTCCCCGTCAAGCAGCGGGCATGCCGATTGCCGGGTCGTCGGTGACGGTGGCCCATGTGCGCGGCCCCGATACCGGGAGCAAGACCATGCAAAGAATCGCGTTGATCAGTGAACATGCATCGCCGCTGGGGGTGATCGGCGGCGTCGATGCCGGCGGTCAGAACATCTATGTCGCGAACGTCGCGAAGCAGCTCGCGGAGCGCGGCCTCGACGTCGACGTCTACACGCGCTGCGACAATCCGCATTTGCCGGAAGTCGTGTCGATCGGCCCGCGCATGCGCGTGATCCACGTGCCGGCCGGGCCGCCGACCGACGTGCCCAAGGAGCGGCTGTTGCCGTACATGGGCGCGTTCGCGCACTACATGATCGCGCGCATGCGGCGCGAACCCGACCCGGTCGACGTGATGCACGCGAACTTCTTCATGTCGGGCGACGCCGCGCTGCGCGTGAAAAAGGCGCTCGGCATCCCGCTCGTCACGACGTTCCATGCGCTCGGCCGCGTGCGGCGGCTGCACCAGGGCACGGCCGACGGCTTCCCCGATGCGCGCTTCGCGATCGAGGACACGCTCGCGCGCCGCTCGGACCGCCTGATCGCCGAATGCCCGCAGGACGCGCTCGACCTGACGACGCACTATCGCGCCGACACCTCGCGCATCGAGATCGTCCCGTGCGGCTTCGACGCGCGGGAATTCCGGCCGGTGCCGCGCATCGATGCGCGCGCGCGGCTGGGCTGGCCGCAGGATGCGTTCGTCGTGCTGCAACTGGGCCGCCTCGTGCCGCGCAAGGGCATCGATACCGTGATCGACGCGCTCGCGCGCATGCCGCGCGATCCGCAACGGCCGACGCACCTGTACGTCGTCGGCGGCAGCCACGCGACGCCCGACCCCGCGCGCGACCCGGAACTCGCGCGGCTCGCCGCATTCGCGCACGAACTCGGGATCGCGAACCGCGTGACCTTCGTCGGCCGGCGCGACCGCGATGCGCTGCACCTGTACTACAGCGCGGCCGACGTGTTCGTGACGACGCCGTGGTACGAGCCGTTCGGCATCACGCCGGTCGAGGCGATGGCGTGCGCGACGCCGGTGATCGGCAGCAACGTCGGCGGCATCCGCACGACCGTCGACGACGGCACGACCGGCTATCTCGTGCCGCCGCGCGACCCGGCCGCGCTCGCCGCGCGCCTCGTGCAGCTGCGCGCGCAACCGGCGCTGTGCGCGGCGCTCGGCCGCGCCGGCTACCTGCGCGCGCATCGCTTCTACACGTGGCAGGGCGTGGCCGACCGGCTCGTCGCCATTTACCGCGACGTCGCCCACGCGCAGCGCGCCGGCACGTCGGCCGGCACCGGCCGGCGCACACCCGTCGGGACCGCGCAACGCGTGCTCGCACACCGCAAGGAGAATACGTAATGAAGGGCTACGATCGAAAACGCGTCCTCGTCACCGGCGGCGCCGGCTTCCTCGGTTCGCATCTGTGCGAACGGCTCGTGACGGCCGGCCACGACGTGCTGTGCGTCGACAATTTCTACACGGGCACGAAGGACAACATCGCGCACCTGCTCGATGCGCCGAACTTCGAGCTGATGCGGCACGACGTGACGTTTCCGCTCTACGTCGAAGTCGACGAGATCTACAACCTCGCGTGCCCGGCATCGCCTGTTCACTACCAGCGCGACCCCGTGCAGACGACGAAGACGAGCGTGCACGGCGCGATCAACCTGCTCGGCCTCGCGAAACGCGTGAAGGCGCGCATCCTGCAGGCATCGACGAGCGAGGTGTACGGCGACCCCGACGTCCATCCGCAGGACGAGCACTATTGCGGCCGCGTCAATCCGACCGGCATCCGCGCATGCTACGACGAAGGCAAGCGCTGCGCGGAAACGCTGTTCGCGGACTATCACCGCCAGTACGGCGTCGACGTGCGGATCGCGCGGATCTTCAATACGTACGGCCCGCGCATGCATCCGGCCGACGGGCGCGTCGTGTCGAACTTCGTCACGCAGGCGCTCGCGGAACAGCCGTTGACCGTCTACGGCGACGGCAAGCAGACGCGCTCGTTCTGCTACGTGGACGACATGGTCGATGCGTTGATCCGGCTGATGGACGAACCGGGCGACGCGAGCGAGCCGGTCAATCTCGGCAGCGACGTCGAGATCGCGATGATCGACGTCGCGCGCGAGGTCGTGCGGATCGTCGGCGCGACCGTGCCGATCGAATTCCGGCCGCTGCCGGCCGACGATCCGCGCCAGCGGCGGCCGAATCTCGCCGCCGCGCAGAAGCGGCTCGGCTGGCGCGCGACGACGACCTTCGCGAACGGCCTCGCGCATACCGCGCGGTACTTCATTCAACGCCAGGTCACGCACCACGCGCCCGGCGACCTCGTGCGCAGCACGCGAATCGCGTCGCATCTGCTCGCGCAGGTCCATACGCAGAACCGGCCGGCGCCGACCACCTGACGCGGCCGCTACGCGGCGCGCGGCGCATCAGCCGTCGCGCTTCGTCACGTGCGCGATCTTGTGCGCCAGTTCGCGCACGTCGACCGGCTTGCACAGGTAGCCGTCGAAGCCGGCTTCCAGCGCGCGGCGTTCGTCGGCGAGGCCCGCGTGCGCGGTGACGGCCAGCACGCGTATGTCGAGCGGGCCGCCGTCGCCGTTCGGCGCGCCGCGCCGCAACGCGGCCAGCAGCCAGAAACCGTCGCCATCGGGCATCGCGAGATCGGACAGCACGACCGTCGGCCGCATGTCGGCCACCATCGCGAGCGCCTCGCGGCCCGACGACGCGATCGCGACGGCCGCGCCGAACGTGGTGAGCGCGGCCGTGAGGCTCGCGCGCGTGGTCGCGTCGTCGTCGACGATCAGGATGCGCTGCGTATCGAGCACGAGCGGCTCGCGGCGGCCGCTCGCGTGCAGGAGGCTCCACGCCATCGCGCCGCCCGGCTGCCACCCGGCCGGCAGCGTCACCGTGAATGTCGTCCCGCGATCGCGGCCCGCGCTCGCGACGCTCACGCGGCCGCCGTGCAGCTCCGCGATGTGCCGCACGATCGACAGGCCCAGACCGAGGCCGCGCCGCGGCGACGCGGGCGAATCGTCGGCACGGCGGAACATGTCGAACACGTACGGCGCGAACTCCGTCGCGATGCCCTGCCCCGTATCGGACACGCTCAGCACCGCGTGCGTGTCGTCGCGCGCGAGGCCGACCGTCACGCTGCCGCCGCCCGGCGTGAATTTCAGCGCATTCGAGATGAGGTTCGACAGCATCTGCCGCAACCGCTCGGCATCGCCCGACACGATGCACGCGGACACGTCGCAGTCGAATTCGAGCATGATGCCGGCGGACGACGCGGCCGTCTGGAACGTGCCGACCACGTCGGAGAACAGCCGCACGACGTCGACCGGCGTCGCGTCGAGCCGCAGCTTGCCGGTCGCGAGCGACGACGCATCGAGGATGTCGCCCACCATCCGCGTGAGCGAGCGCGCGCTGCGGTCGATCGCGTCGATCGCCTGATGCTGCAACGCCTGCTCGCCCGAGTTGCGCAGCACCTCGATCCACCCGTAGATCACGTTCAGCGGCGTGCGCAATTCGTGCGACACCGTGGCCAGCAGTTCGTCCTTCATCCGGTTCGACGTATCGGCCTGGTCGAGCGCGTTGCGCGCGCCTTGCAGCGAGCGCTGCGCACGCAGGTCGCGGCGGCGCTGCGCACCGGTTTCGCGCAGCGTCAGCGACAGCGCGACGCTGGCGCGCGCGTCGCCCTGCACCGGGCACGCGGACACCGTCGCCCGAAAACGCCGGCCGTCGCGCCGCACGCACAGCAGTTCGAGCGGCCCGACCGGCTCGCCCATCGCGTCGACTGCGTCGGCGAGCGGGTTGAGCCGAAGCCAGCGGCGCGCGATCAGCGTGTCGAACCGGCGGCCGCACGCGTCGGCCTCGTCGTAGCCGAAGATCCGCTGCGCAGCCGGATTCCAGCTCGCGATCCGGCCATCGCCATCGATCCCGACGATGGCGTCCGGCGACGCCTCGACGACCGCCTGCTGGCGCCGCGACGCATCGACGCGCGCGCGGTCCGCGCCGGCATCGCGCAGCAGCAGCACCGCGCCGTCGAGGTTGCCGTCGGCATCGCCGATCGGCGACGCGACCGCGACGATCGGCACCCGATCGCCGTCGCCGGCCTGCAGCCAGTGCCGGTCGGACGTCGCCTCGGCGCCGCCCAGCGCATGATCGAGCGGCGTGGTCGGCACGCGGCGGCCTTCGCGATCGACGATCCGCACGACGTCGCGCACCGGCCGCCCGATTGCCTCGTCCGGCCGGCAGCCGACGAGTGCGGCCGCGGCCGCGTTGAGATAGGTGAGCCGACCGTTCGGGTCGGTCGCGATCACGCCGTGCGGCAGCGCGCGCAGCACGGCTTCGAGCTGCCGGCGCGCGGCCGTCTCGCGTCGGCGCGCGCGATCGTTCGCGACGCGCGTGCGATGCAGCATCGACGCGACCGCGCACACCAGCGCGCCGATCAGCATGAACGTGCCGAGCTGCACGAGCCGTTCGGGCAACGGCGCCGGATAGGCCGCCGGATCGGACAGGAACAGCGTCCAGACGAGCAGCCCGCTGACCACCGTCGACACGATGCCGAACAGGAACGACGTCGCCCACGCGGCGCCGGCGAGCAGCGGGTAATACAGCACGAACGGCAGATTCACGCCGCCGAAGCGGATCGCGAGCGTCTGCAGCACGGTCGCGATCGCGACCAGCATCACGGCCGTTGCGTAATTTCCGGCCTGCGGCCGTGCAATTTCGGTCATGGGAGAAGCTCCTGCGGGGACAGTCGATGCCGGCCTGCGTGGCTGCCGCCGGCGGGCACGGTGCATGCTGGCCGATCGGGACCGGCGGCCCGGCCGCTCACGATGGAGATCTTCACGCCATGCCCGACCCGACACGCTGGCTCGTCGTCTCGCCGCATCTCGACGATGCCGTCTTCAGTTGCGGGCAACTGCTCGCGCAGGCGCCCGGCTCGATCGTCGTGACCGTGTTCGCGGGGATACCGCCGCGCGGCACCCCCGCGCCGCCGTGGGATCGCCGCGCGGGCTTTCGCCACGCCGACGAAGCGATGCGCGCGCGCCGCGACGAAGACCGCCGCGCGCTCGCGCTGCTCGACGCGCGCCCCGTGTGGCTCGACTTCCTCGACGATCAGTACGGCATACCGGCCACGTCGAACGCGATCGCGGCGCGCGTGGCCGCGGCGATCGACGCACACCCGGGCTTCGGCGTGCTCGCGCCGGCCGGCCTGTTCCATCGCGATCACCTGCAGGTGCAGGAGGCCATGCTGTGGCTGCTGCGCGACGACGATGCGTCGCATGTCTGGCGCTTCTACGAGGACGTGCCTTATCGCCGCATCGACGGGCTGATGGCCAGGCGCGTGATCGGCTGGCGCGAGCGCGGCTGGATCGCGCATCCGGTCGCGGCGCCGGCCGGCGGCGATACGCGAGGCGCGAGCGCGAAAGCGGCCGCCGTCGACGCGTATGCCAGCCAGGTCACGCTGCTCGAGCCTCATATGCGTGCCGCGCTCCGCGAACCCGAAACGCTCTGGCGGCTCGAATGCGACGTCACGTCCGCGTAACGCCCGCACGCGTCGCGCTGCCGCCGGGCGAGCCGCGCGTGACCGCCGTCGTGCTCACCTGCCGGCGCCCGGCCGAACTCGCGCGCACGCTCGACCGTCTTTCGGCGCTGCCCGACCGGCCGGCGATCGTCGTCGTCGACAACGCGGCAGAGGCCGACACGGCCGCGCTGATCCGCGACCGCTTCCCGCACGTCGCGCTGGTGCAGGCGCCGGGCAACCTCGGCGCGGCCGGCCGCAACCTCGGTGTCACCGTCGCCCGCACGCGCCACGTCGCGTTCTGCGACGACGACACGTGGTGGGCGCCCGGCTCGATCGCCGAAGCCGCGAACCTGCTCGACGCGTATCCGCACGTCGCGGCCGTCACCGCGCGCGTGCTGGTCGGCCCCGACGAACGCGAGGACCCGACGTGCCGACTGATGGCCGACAGCCCGCTCGACGCGAGCGTCGCGCTGCCGGGCCGGCCGATCCTCGGGCTGCTGGCCGGCGCGACCGCGTTCCGGCGCGACGCGTTCGTGCGCGCGGGCGGCTACCACCCGCGCTACTTCCTCGGCGGCGAGGAAGCGCTGCTCGCGCTCGACCTGACTCGCGCCGGCCACTGGCTCGTGTACGCGCCCGGCCTCACGGTCCATCACTACCCGTCGACGCAGCGCGACCGGCCCACGCGCGCGCGCACCGCCGCCCGCAACGCGGTGTGGACCGCGTGGCTCAGATGGCCGGCCGCCGCCGCGTGGCTGCATACGGTGCGAATGCTGCCGCGGCTGCGCCGCGAACGCACGATCGTGCGCACGTTCGCCGGCCTGCCGTGGATCCTGCGCGAACGACGCGCGATCCCGCCGCACGTCGAGCGCATGCGCCGCCGGCTCGCGCGCGACACGCAGGCCGGAACGGGCACATGAGCGGGAACACGAACGCGATCGTAGCGGCATCAGGAATCGGGCTTTTCCGCTTCGTCTTCCAGTTGCGCGAGCCGGTTGTAGATCGTCTTCAGGCTGACGTCGAGCACCTCGGCCGCCTGCGCCTTCACGCCGCCGCATTGGGCGATCGTGCCGAGGATCAGCTTGCGATCGACTTCCTCCAACGGCGTGCCGAACGGCACCGTCACGCGATCTTCATGCGAATCGACCATGCTGGACAGTTCGTCCATGATCGGCGGCGGCAGCGTGTCGATCACGTCGGCATCGGTGAAGATGCTCGCGCGCTGCACGAAATTGCGCAGCTCGCGCACGTTGCCCGGCCATTCGTAGGTCTTCAGCGCTTCGCGTGCGGCCGGCGAGAAACGCAGGTTGCGGCCGCTCTCCTCGTTGTAGCGCTGCAGGAACGCATCGGCGAGCATCGGGATGTCGTCGCCGCGTTCGCGCAGCGACGGCAGCGGAATCGGGAACACGTTGATCCGGTGGAACAGGTCGGGCCGCAGCTTGCCGTCCGCCATCGCGGCTTCCGGGTCGCGGTTCGTCGCGGCGACGATGCGCACGTCGACGTCGATCTCGCGCGTCGAGCCGAGCCGCGTGACGCGCCCGGTTTCGAGCACGCGCAGCAGCTTGACCTGCGATTCGAGCGGCATCTCGGTGATCTCGTCGAGAAACAGCGTGCCGCCGTCCGCGCGTTCGAAGAAACCCTTGTGCTGGCGCTCCGCGCCGGTGAAGCTGCCGCGGTCGTGGCCGAACATCTCGCTCTCGACGAGGTTCGCGGCGATCGCGCCGCAGTTCACCGCGAGGAACGGGCCGCGCCGGCGCAGGCTGAGGTCGTGCACCGTCTGCGCGGCGAGCTCCTTGCCGGTGCCCGATTCGCCGGTGAGCAGCACCGATGCTTCGGTGCGCGCGACGCGGCCGATCGCGTCGTAGACGGCCTGCATCGCGGGCGAGCTGCCGAGCATGCGGCCGAAGCGGCCGAGGCGCTGCAGCTCCGAGCGCAGTTCCGCGATTTCCTCGTGCAGCGCGGTCGTGCGCGGCACGCGCGCGAAGATGCTGTTCAGCCGCTGCATGTTGAGCGGCTTCACCAGGTAATCGGTCGCGCCGCGCCGCAATGCGTCGATCGCGGTTTCGAGGCTCGCGTGGCCGGTGGTCAACACCATTTCGCAATGCCCGCGCTTGGGCAATGCGTCGAACAGATCCATCCCGTTGCCGTCGGGCAGCACGAGGTCGCACAGCACGAGATCGGGGGTATGCGTCGAGACGAGCGTGCGCGCTTCTTCAAGCGTCGCGGCCGTATCGCACGAAAGCTGCTGCGTGCGTGCGAGCGTGGCCAGCATCGTTCGCGTATCGGCGTCGTCTTCGACGATCAGGACGTAAGGCATCGAGGCTCCTGGTAATGCGGCCCGGCCCTGCGTCGGCCGGCACCGCGACACGTGCGGCGCAATGCACGTCACTGAGCCCGTGACGGCATCTTCAACGCTGCACACGAATGGGCAGACAAGCTGCCCTGCTCGGAAAACGCGTGCTTAGCAGTATAGAAGAATGGTGTCGCGCATTCGTCGTTCATCGAATAAATCTATCCGCCGATGTCGATCGCATTGCCAGATTCAATGTCGTCGCGCCTGCATAAAAGGTATCCTGAATACGTAAAAACCGGCGCATGCCACGTCGTTTTTTACCTGCTCACGACACATTCGGTCAAAACTTCCCAATCCGGTTATTACTCCATGTCGAAATCCGACGATGACGGCACGCGACTGTTCGGGCGTTCGCGAACAATTCAGGATCTGCTGCTGAAAGTCTCGCGTGTCGCCGCCACCCGCGTGAGTGTGCTGGTGGTCGGCGAAAGCGGTGCGGGCAAGGACATCGTCGCCCGGCTCATTCACGACATGAGCCCGCGCCGGCGCGGCCCGTTCGTGCCCGTCAACTGCGGCGCGATTCCGAAGGATCTCGCGGAGTCGCACCTGTTCGGTCACGAAAAAGGCAGCTTCACGGGCGCCGTCGCGCAACATGTGGGCATGTTCGAAGCCGCGCGCGGCGGCACGCTGTTTCTCGACGAGATCGCCGAGATGCCGCTCGAATTGCAGGTCAAGCTGCTGCGCACGCTCGAAACCAACACGATCGTGCGCGTGGGCGGCCACGACGCGATTCCGCTCGACGTGCGGATCGTCGCGGCCACGCATCACGATCCGGTCGAGGCGTTGCGCAGCGGCCGGCTGCGCGAAGACCTGTTCTACCGGATCGCGCCGATCGCGCTGCACGTGCCCGCGCTCAGGCAGCGCGAGGACGACGTCGGCGACATCGCGCTGCAGATCGTCGAACGGCTGAATGCGCGGCACCGCACGAGGAAGCGGCTGTCGACGCAGGCGATGAAGGCGCTGCGCGCGTATACGTGGCCCGGCAACGTGCGCGAACTGCGCAATGCG
Source organism: Burkholderia sp. BCC0506 (assembly GCF_902833145.1). Lineage (GTDB taxonomy): Bacteria > Pseudomonadota > Gammaproteobacteria > Burkholderiales > Burkholderiaceae > Burkholderia. Next base: position 743,171 of record NZ_CADFEN010000001.1, read on the forward strand.
CTGGAGCGCGCGTTCATCCTCGCCGACGAGCAGATCGAGCTGCAATTGCCGCGCCGCGCGCCGCCGCGCGAGGAAGTGCGCCACAACGCGATGACGCTGCACATCGGCACGACGCTCGCGCATACGCAGCAGCGCTTCATCGTCGCGTCGCTGCGGCATTTCAACGGCGACAAGCCGCGCACCGCGAAGGCGCTCGGCATCAGCCTGAAAACGCTGTACAACCGGCTCGCGCTGCTGCCCGAGAGCGAGCGCAACGCAGTGAGCGGCAACGCGCCGCCGGCGCCGAATGCCGCGAATGGCGGCAGCGCATCCGGTTCACCGCCCGCGACGACGCCGTAAGTGCGGCGGCACGCGCGCCGCCGCACTTACGGCCTCACGCCGTCATGTCGCGCAGCGCCGCGTCCCACTCGCGCGCGAAGCGTTCGATGCCGAATCGCTCGCACGCGTCGCGCCTGGCCGCCGCGCCCCACTCGCGCGCCAGTTCCGGATCGCGGATCAGCATCCGCATCGCGTCGATCAGCACGGCCGGCCGCGTGTCGGCCACGCCGTTGCTGCCGGTCTTCACGAGTTGCGCCATCTCGGTCGTCGCGAGCGCGACGATCGGCAGCCCGATCATCATCGCCTCGATCACCGCGAGCCCGAGGCTCGTGTAGCGGATCGGATTGAAGAAGAACCGGTAGTGCGACAGGAACTGCGGCAGCGCCGGATTCGGCACTTCGCCGATTCCGCCGAGTTCGCACGAGCCCATCCCGACCAGGTCGATCGGCACGCTGTGCCGCACGACCTCGAACAGATCCGCGCCGAGGCGCCGGCCGCGGCGCGCGAGGTTGTTCACGACGGCCACGCCCTTCGGCAGCGTGCCGTGGTACTCGACCCCTTCCGGCACCAGCACGCCGTGCTCGATCACGCGCGTCGGCGTCACGCCGTTGTCCCACATCAGCGCGTTGAACGGCGTCACGTGCACCAGCAACACGTTCGGGTCCTGCACCGGATGCAGCGTGTCGGTCGGATGCTCGCGCGGCGGATCGTGCTCGACGAACAGCGTCGGCAGCGCGCGCTGCGCTTCGCTCAGCAGCCGCAGGCGGTCGTGCTGGTAATGCTTCACGTGCTGGTACAGCACGCAGTCGAAGGCGGTGTCGCGCACGCACTCGGCCGGCACCTCGTGCACGTTGTCGCCCCACGGCAGGTGCCCGACGCGGCCCGCATAGCCGGGCGGATGCTGCGGCTTCGTCACGATGTAGAAATCGTGCGGCGCCTGCGACAGGTAATACAGGTAGTTGCCATGCACGTGCCAGGTGAGCACGCGCAACCGCTTACGTGACATGACGTCTCTCCTCCGCGAGCAGCTCGCCCGCCCGGTCGATCACGTCGCCGACGCCGATCGCCGTCGCGCACTCGTGCCCGTACGGACACGACTCGAACATGCACGGGCGGCACGCCGGGTAGTTCGCGAGCACGCGATGGCGTTCGGCGTCGAGCGGCGCCCAGCGGGCCGTATCGCTGCCGCACGCGACGACGATGCTCGGCGTGCCGAGCGCCGCCGCGACATGCGACACGCCCGTGTCGTTGCACAACAGCAGCCGCGCGCGGGCGATCAGCGCGGCCAGCGCGCCGAGCGGCGTGCGCCCGCACAGGTTCACGCACGGCCGCGCGAGGTGCTCGGCGAACGCGCCGGCCAGCGCCAGTTCCGCGCGCGTGCCGGTCAGCACGATCTGCCAGCCGTCGTCGGCGAGCTGCCGCGCGGCGAGCGCGAAGCGTTCGACCGGCCAGCGCCGCGACGCCATCCGCGCGCCGGGATGGACGATCACGTAGCGGCCGGGATCGAGCGCATGTTCGTCGCAGAGCACGTGCCACAGCGCGTAGTCGAGGCCGCCGAGCGGAAATTCGAGGTAGTCGCCCCAGTCCGCGTAGCCGAGCCGGCGCGTGAGCGCCAGATAGCGCGTCACTTCCGGCTCGTCGTCGCGCCACACGAGCGCGCAGTCGAGCGCGGTCGTGCCGCCGTCGGCCGGCACGAAGCCGGCCGTGCGCGTCGCGCCGAGCGACGCGACGATCGCGTTCGTGTGCGCGCCGCTGCCGTGCAGCTGGATCGCGAGGTCGAAGTCGCGCGCGCGGCATTCGGCGACGAACGCCTCGCGCGTGGCCGCGTCGGGTTCCGGCTGTTCGCCGAGACCGGGCGCGCCGGGGAAGGCGATGAAATTGTCGATGTAGTCGGAAAAGCGCGACGCGAATTCGCGCGCCCACGGCAGGCCGATCAGCGTGATGCGCGCGTCGGGTTCGCCGCGCCGCAGCGCACGCAGCGCGGGCACCGCGCACAGCATGTCGCCGAGCTGCAACGCGCGGAACACCGCGATCCGCTTCGGGCCGCGCGGGCCGTCGGAATCGACGCTGGGATCGAGCTTCATCAGTTGCTCCGAGAAACCCCGTCCTTCAGGACGGAGAGGAAAGGCGTGCTGTTGACAGGCAGCTTCTTCCACGGGTCAGGATCGCCTGCATGATCCTTGTCTATCGCTACCGGGTGAAATCGCTCAACGGACTGCTCAACAAGCAGAGCCGTGCGGTGAACTACGTCTGGAACTTCTGCAACGACACGCAGAAGCACGCGCTCAAGTGGAGCAAGACCGGCGAGAAGCTGCCCAATGACCCGTTCGGCCGACGCGCGGCGGAAAAGCTGGCGAAAGCGCAGCGAGCACGAAAGCACAGGCGGCATATCGCGAAGCTGCACGCCAAGGTCGCGAACGCCCGTGCCGACTTCCAACACAAGCTCGCGCTCGATCTGGTGCGGCGTTTCGATTACATCGCGATCGGCAACGTGTCGGCCGCGGAGCTCGCCAGAACCAGGATGGCAAAGAGCGTCTACGACGCGTCCTGGTCGTCCTTCCGAAACAAGCTCCGCTACAAGGCGATCGCGCACGGGGCCACGTTCGAGGAAGTCGACGAAAGCGGTTCGACCCAGTCCTGTTCGTCGTGCGGGTCGAAAGACAGCACGACGCGGCCGAAAGGTATCGCGGGACTGCGAACAAGAGAGTGGGCTTGTAGTGACTGTGGTGTCGTGCATGATCGTGATACCAACGCTGCGTTGAACATTCTCCGATGCGGACGTGCATCGCCAGGTGTGGGAATCCTCTCCCTTTAGGGAGATGAGGGCGTCAAAGGAAGAGCACCCTGAAATGAAGCGCACCGCGCATGCGCCAGTACAGCGACACGGGCGGAATCGCGATGGACGTGACGATCATCTCCGCCACATGCGACACCGTGAGCTGCGTGCCGCGCAGCCGTTTCGCGCAAAACCCCGCGGTAATCGCGGCCCACACCGCCGCGCACACGATGCCCGGCGCCGGCCAGCCGGCGGCGAAACAGCCGATCGCGCCGAGCGCGGCGAGCACGGCCGCGTAGTAATGCCACGGCGGCGTCGGCCGGATATGGCGCCGGTAGGTCGCGCGATGCTTCTTGTACAGCAGCGCATCGAAATACACCTTCGACTGCGCGCCGATGCTCGACCCCCAGCGCGCGGGGCGCACCGGATGCACGATGCGCGCGGCGTCGGCGCCGACGATCGGCCCCGCATGCTCGCGCAGCGCGAACATCAGGTCGGCGTCCTCGCGCCACGCGCGCGTGAAGCGTTCGTCGAAGCCGCCGACGCGCTCGAGCGCCGCGCGCCGCACGAAGCAGTTCGCGGTCGCGAATTCCGCGTGCGCCAGCCCCGCCGCATCGCGTTCGTAGTCGGTCGGGCACGGCCGCAACGGCACGTCGATCCGGCCGGCCGCGGCCGCCGCCGACGGCGCGGCTTGCAGCGCGGCCGCACCGTGGCGCAGCCAGTCCGGATCGGGGATCGTGTCGTCGTCGGTGAACGCGATCAGCGCACCGCCCGCGCTGCGCCAGCCGACGTTGCGCGCGCCGGCCGGGCCTTGCGTGTCGGGCGCGGTCATGTAGCGGATCGCCGGCACGCCGGTCACGCGCGCGCGGCACGCATCGACGACGGCGCGCGCGCTGCCGGCCGGATCGTCGTCCACCACGACGATCTCGTAGGCGGTCGGATCGAACGCCTGCGCGCACAGCGCATCGAGGCAGCGTTCGAGCAGGTCGGGCCGCCGGTAGGTCGGCACGACGACCGACACCACCGGCGGCAGATGCGTGGCGCGCATGTTCATCTGGGCTTCTCCAGCAGGAACGGGCCGATCACGAGCGCGTCGAGCGGCGACGTCCAGAAGCATTCGATCGCGTCGCGCGGCGAGCACACGATCGGTTCGCCGCGCGTGTTGAACGACGTGTTGACGAGCACCGGCACGCCGGTGAGCGCGTCGAACTCGGTCAGCAGCGCATGCAGCAGCGGATGCTGCGCTTCGTCGACGGTCTGCACGCGCGCGGTGCCGTCGATATGGCGCACGGCCGGAATCTTCTCGGCGCGCTCGGGCACCACGTCGTACACGAACAGCATGAACGGCGCGCGCAGCGGCGTGCGCCGGCCGCCGCTGAACCAGTGGTGCGCGCGATCCTCGAGCACGACCGGCGCGACCGGCCGGAAATCCTCGCGATCCTTGATCCGGTTCAGCTTGTGCTGCATGTCCGGGTCGATCGGCGACGCGAGGATCGACCGGGCGCCGAGCGCGCGCGGGCCGAACTCCATGCGCCCCTGGAACCAGCCGATCACGCGGTTCGCCGCGAGCAGCGCGGCCGTTTGCGCGGCGACGTCGGCGAGCCGCCGGTATGGCAACTGCGCTTCCTTCAGGAACGCCTCGATCGCCTCGTCGCCGTACGCCGGCCCGAGATACGCGTGGTCCATCCGCCAGTCGCCGCGCGCGCCGCGCATCCGGAAGTCGGTCCACAGCGCGGCGCCGAGCGCCGTGCCCGCGTCGCCGGCGGCCGGCTGCACCCACACGTCGTCGAACGGGCCGCGATCGCGGATCTTCGCGTTCATCACGCAGTTCAGCGCGACGCCGCCCGCCATCGCGAGCTGCCGCTCGCCGGTCTCGGCGGCCAGCCAGTCGACCGCCTGCAGCGTCGTCTCTTCCAGCACCAGTTGCAACGCATGCGCGATGTCGCAGTGATGCGGCTCGATCGGGCCGCCGCGCTCGCGCGGCGCGCCGAACCGCGCGGCCAGATCCGCGTCGACCACCTCATAGCGCCCTTCGCCGCGATACCGCACCAGCTTGCGCATCTCGTCGGCGAACACCGGCTTGCCGTACGACGCGAGCGCCATCACCTTGTATTCGTCGGACGAGTGCAGGAAGCCGAGATAGCGCGTCACGCGCTCGTACAGCAGCCCGAGCGAATGCGGCAGGTTGACCTGCCCGAGCCGCCGGTACGCGCGGCCGTCGAATACGCCGTAGCTCGTCGTCGCGCGCTCGCCGCGCCCGTCCATCGTCATCACCGCGCAGCGCTCGAACGGCGCCGCGAGAAACGCGCTCGCCTCGTGCGCGAGATGGTGCTCGATGAAATGCCAGCGGAACGGCCCGTCGTGCGTGACGCCGCGAAAGCGCCGCTGCAGGTGATGCGGCACGCCGCCCGCGAGCTGGCGCGGCGCGTTGACGATCGACGACAGGAACAGCGGATGCCACGGCGACGCGCCGTCCTCGCGCGGCGCATGCGCGGACGGCGACAGCGGCAAGGTCAGCGCGGGCGGCGTGCCTTCGCGGTCGAGCTCGAACCACGGGTCGTACGAATACGCGACGTGGTCGACCTCCGCGAGCGCGATGCCGGCTTCCGCGAGGCAATAGTCGATCGCATGGAAAGGCAGCTCCCAGGTGGAAAACGGCACCGGGCGCTTCGCGTGCTTCACGTGCGTGAAGCGTTCGTCCTCGGCCGCGGCGATCACGACGCCGTCGCGCACGATGCACGCGGCGCTGTCGTGGAAGGCGGCGTTGATGCCGAGCGTATGGATCGGGTCTGGCATGCGTCAGTTCCTCGTGATGACGTGCGCGAACGGAATCACGTTCGATGCGCGCGCCGCGACCGGCTCGTCGCCGTGCGCGGCGGCCCGCGCGGCCGCGCGTTGCGCATGGCGCGCGCTGCCGCGCAGCAGCGCGTGCACGGCGGCGACCACGTCGTCGACGCCCACGCCGCGCAGGCACGGATGGCCGGGCTGGTTGCACACGCTGCGATAGCAGTTGCGGCACGGCACGTCGGCGTTCAGCACACGGTGCGGCACACGCCACGGCGTGTGCTGCGGATTGGTCAACGCATACAGGTCGACCACCGGCGTGCCGAGCGCGGCCGCGAGATGCACGGGACCGCTGTTGTTCGACAGCAGCAGGTCGGCCGTCTCGATCAGCGCGCCGAGTTCGCCGAGCGGCAACACGCCGGCCAGCGGCACGGCGCGCGGCCCCGCCCGTTCGCACACCGCGTCGACCAGCGCGCGTTCGCCCGCGCTGCCCGTCACCGCGATGCCGTCGAACAGCGGCGCGACGGCGGCGGCCGCTTCGCCGAACCGCTCGGCCGGCCAGCGCCGCGACGCCGCGCTCGCGCCCGGATGGACGACCAGCCAGCGTGCGCGCGTCGGGTCAGGCCCACGCGCGCCGCCGACGCGCTGCAACGCGGCCTGCAGGCGCGCGCGCACCGCGCGCCGCGCCGCGTCGCCCGGCTCGAACGCCATCCGCCAGTCCGACGTCTTCGCGCCGACCGCGCGCACCAGCGCGAGCTGGCGCGCCACCTCGTGGCGCACGTGCGCTTCCGGCTCGGTTTCCGGCACGCGGTCGGTCAGCAGCTCGTACGGGTTCTCGCGGCAATGCGCGAGCCGCAACGGAATGCCGGCGAGCCAGCACATCATCGCGGCGGGCAACGGATTCTGGCTGTACACGGTAAAGATCACGGCCGCGTCGAAGCGGCCCGCCAGCAGCCGGTCGATCATGTCGAGATCGGCCACCGGATCGCCGCGCCCGTCCGGATGCTTGACCCACGGCGCGTCGTAGCTCCACACGTCGTCGACCATCGGCAGATGCTTCGCGAGCGCCGCGCCGGTGCGCGAGGTCAGCAGCGTCAGCTGGCGATCGGTGCCGCTCTCCTTCAGCGCGCGCAGCGCGGGCGTGGTCATCAGCACGTCGCCGATGCTGTCGAGCCGCACGCACAGGATGCGGCGGGCGCGGCTCCAGGCCGTGCTCATCGCCGCACCCACGAGCCGTGCCGGCGCACGGCCTCGCGCACGACGATGTCGGCGGCCAGATCGACGCGGTCGACGACGTGGTGCGGCGTGCGCGCGGCGTTGACGTGCCATTCGGTCTCGTGGCCGCAGTCGACCAGGATCGTGCCGCAGCGCGCGGTGCGGCCGGCTTCGACGTCGTCGAGGATGTCGCCGATCATCCAGCTCCATTCGGGTACCGCGCCGAGCACGGCCAGCGCGCGGCGCAGCATGCCGGGGCGCGGCTTGCGGCAGATGCAGTCGCAGCTGTAGCGCGGCACGCTGCCCCGCGGGTGATGCGGGCAGTAAAAAAAATCCGCCAGCGTCGCGCCATTTGCTTCGAACAGTTCGGCGAGACGCTGGCGGACCGCGCCAAGCTCGTTTTCGGTAAAGCGGCCGAGCGCGACGCCCGGCTGGTTCGACACGACCGCCAGCGGCATGCCGGTCGCGCCGAGCGTGCGCAGCGCCCGCGCCGCGCCCGGCGCGAGGCGCATGCGCGCGGGATCGACGTTGTACGGCACGTCCTCGAGCAGCGTGCCGTCCTTGTCGAGCAGCACCGCGCCGGGCAGCCGGCGTTCGCGCTTCAGGGCCATGACGTCTCCTTCATCGGCAGCACCATCAGCTCCGGCACCACGGTGCCCGGCGGCTGCGTCAGCACGAAGCGCACGGCGGCCGCCACGTGCTCGGGCGGCTGCAGCGTGTCCTCGTCGATGTCGGGGAAACGGTCGAGCAGGAACGGCGTGCGCATCCCGCCCGCGACGATCGCCGACACGCGCACGCCGCTCGGGCGCAGCTCGGCATGCAGCGCGTGCGACAGGCCGAGCAGCCCCCACTTCGTCGCGTGGTACGCGGACGCGTTCGGCCACGCGCGCTTGGACGCGGTCGACGCGATGTTGACGATATGCCCGTTGCCGCGCGCCTTCATCATCGGCACGGCCGCGTGGCACATCAGATACGGGCCGAACAGGTTCGTCATCAGCACCTGCTGCCACGCGTCGACGCTCACGTCGTCGATCGGCGCGGTCACGTCGATCGCCGCGTTGTTGACGATCACGTCGAGCTCGCCGAGCGATTCGCGCGCATCGTGCACGACCTGCAGCACCGACGCCTCGTCGCGCACGTCGAGCGGCCGGCCCACCGCCTGCCCGCCGTGCCGCTCGAGCCGCTGCGCGACGGCCGCCGCGCGGTCGCCGTCGAGATCGGCGACGACCACGTGCGCGCCGTGCTGCGCCAGTTCTTCGCAAATGGCTTCGCCGAGACCGCGGCCGCCCCCGGTCACGAGTGCGGTCCGGCCGGCGAGCGGCGGTCTGGCTGGATCGTGAGTCGCGTTCACCTGCACCTCCTGTCGATGTCGGAAAGCAATCTGACTGACGGCGACGCTTGTCGCGACAACCGTCGATGCATGAGGTACAGCGAAAACCGTGCCGGCCTGCCCGCGCCCGCGCCGCATCGGGCCGTGCCGCCCGCCCGCTGGCTTTTTTATAACCGGCTGTAAAAACGGGTCCGGGCGGCCCCGCTCAGATCGCGAGCCCGTCCGGCGTCGCCTGCGCGCGGTGCTTCGCGAGCGCGCGCAGGCAGTGCGCGATGCAGCCCGCGAACGCCTCGTCGAACCACGGCTGCGCGCCCGACACGCCGACCACGATGCCGCCGAGCGCGACGCCGCCCCACAGGTTCGTGTCGCCCGCGCGCAGCCGGTACGGCTCGAGCGCCTGCACGACGTGACCGTCGCGCCCCGTTTCCCACGACAGCCGCGCCTTGGCCCGCGCATACGCGCGATAGTCGGCGTCCCAGTCCTTCGGGTCCGGCAGCGAAAACTCGTACAGGATCGCGTCCTCGAACGCCGCGTCGTGCGGCCCGAGCGCCGGGTCCATGATCACGATGTGCAGGCAGCCGCTGTCGCCGACGAAGTCGCTCTGCAGCGCGGCAGACAGGGTCGGCAGCAGCAGCTCGACGGCCGCCACCGCGGCCTGGCGGTCGGCGAACGCACTACCGCCGCGACGCGCGTTCAGGGCTTCGGGTGTCGTCGGGTTCAGAAGATTCGGCATGGATTTCTCCGGAGGAAAACGCGAGCGCACGCAACGCCGCGATCAGGTCGGCCGCTACCGCGGGCTTGGTCAGGTATGCATGGAAACCGGCTTCGACCGCGCGCGTGCGATCGCGATCGCGTGCATGGCCGGACAATGCCAGCGCTTCGAGCGGCGCACGGCCGTCGCGATCGCGCGCGGCGTCGAGCTGACGCACGCGCGACATCACCGTGTAGCCGTCCTCCTCGTCGTCGCCGAGGTCGATGTCGCACACGAGCAGCGCCGGCCAGTCGGCGCGGCGCGCGCGCCACAGATCGTCCAGCAACGCCTGGCCCGACGCATACGCATGCACGTCGGCGCCGGCGACCTTCAGCAGCGCGGTGAGCGCCTCGCGCGCCTCGTCGTGGTCGTCCACGCACGCAATGCGCAGGCCGTCGAGCGGCTTCGCCGCGGCCGCCGTGCCGGCGTCCGGATTCGGCACCGCGCCGTCCGGTTGCACCGACGCCGGCGCAACCGCGCAGATCGGCAGCGACAGGTGCAGCATCACGCCGGTATCGTCGCGTTCGCGCACGACGTAGCCGCCGGCCTCCTCGATCGTGTCCTGCAAGCGTTCGAGATCGATCAGCGACAGTTCGGTTGCGTCGACGCTCGTGCACGCGATCGTGATCCGCGCTTCCGGGTCGTGGCGTGCGGTGCGCACCTCGAGCTGCCCGCCGCTGCTCGCGTCGACCGCGCCGCGGCACAGTTCCCACACGAAGCGCCGCAGCGCGGCCGGATCGGCCTTGACGACCAGATCCTCGTCCGACAAATGGCGGAACACCGGTACGCCGCGCTGCGCCGCCGCCTCCGCCAGCGAATCGAGCACCTGCGACACGAGCGGGTTGATCCGCACCGGCTGCCGCGCGAACTTCGCCTCCGTGCGTTCCAGTTCGCGCTGCTTCGCCTGCAGCGACCACATCTGCGCATACACGCCGCCGCTTTCGAGCAGCTCGTCGTGGGTGCCGTGCTCGACGAGCCGGCCGTGCTCCATCACGAGGATGCGGTCGGCATCGACGATCGTCGACAGCCGGTGCGCGATGATGAGGCTCGTGCGATGCTTCGCGACGCGCATCAGCTCCTGCTGGATCGCGCGCTCCGAGCGCGTGTCGAGCGCCGACGTCGCCTCGTCGAACACGACGATCGGCGGCGCCTTCAGCAACGCGCGCGCGATCGCGACGCGCTGCCGCTCGCCGCCCGACAGCCGCACGCCGCGCTCGCCGACGCGCGTGTCGTACGCGTCGGGCAGCCGCTCGATGAACGCGTCGAGCTGCGCGCCGCGCGCGGCCGCGATCACTTCGCGGCGGGTCGCGTCGCGCTTGCCGTACGCGATGTTGTACGCGAGCGTGTCGTTGAACAGGATGGTGTCCTGCGGGACGATGCCGAGCGCGTCGCGCAGGCTGCGCTCGGTGACGAGCCGCAAATCCTGGCCGTCGATCCGGATCGTGCCCGCATCGGGCTGGTACAGCCGGAACAGCAGCCGCGCGAGCGTCGACTTGCCCGAGCCGCTGCCGCCGACCACGGCGACCGTCTGCCCGGGCTCGATACGAAACGACACGTCGAACAGGATCTGCCGGCTCGGCTCGTAGCCGAAATCGACATGCTCGAACGCGATCGCGCCGCCGCGCACGACGAGCGGCTGCGCACCGGGCGCATCGCCGTCCTCGCCCGGCTTGCCGCGCGCGTCGAGCAGCCCGAACAGCCGCTCGATGTTCGTCATCGCGTCGTTCGCCTCGCGGAACACGAAGCCGAGCGCATTCAGCGGCAGGCTGATCTGGATGATGTACGCGTTGATCAGCACGAGGTCGCCGATCGTCATCGCGCCGCGCGCGACCTGCTGCCCGGCGAGCAGCATCACGGCCGCGATCCCCGCGCCGATGCACGCGCTCTGCCCGATATGCAGCGCCGACAGCGCGTACTGGTTGTCCACGCCGGCCTCGCGCCATGCGTCGAGCACGCGGTCGAGCCGGTCGCGCTCCACGTCCTCGCGCGCGAAGTACTTCACCGTGTCGACGTTCAGCAGGCTGTCGACCACGCGCGAATTCGACTCGGCCTCGAGCGCGTTCACGCGTCGCTGGTAACGCATGCGGCGACGCGTGAACACGACCGTATACGCCGCGTAGACAGCGAACGTGACGAAGATGATCGCGGTGAAGCCGCCGCCGTACTTGCCGATCACGATCACGAGCACCGAGCCGATCTCGATGGCCGTCGGCACGATCGTGAACACCGCGACGCCGAGCAGGTAGCCGATACCGGCCGTGCCTTTCTCGAGGTCGCGCACCACGGCGCCTGTCTCGCGCTGCGCATGAAAGCGCGCGCCGAGGCGATGCAGATGGCCGAACGTGCGCACGGTAAATGACGCGACCGTATGCTGCGTGACCTGCACGAAGGTCATGTCGCGCACTTCGTTCAGCGCGTTCGATGCGAAACGCACGACCGCGTACGCGAACAGCAGCAGCACCGGCCACGCCATCGGCTGGCCGGCCGTGCGGCCGAAACCGTCGACGATGTCCTTGAGCAGCAGCGGCACCGAGACGGCCGCCGCTTTCGCGAGCACCAGCAGCACGATGGCCGCCAGCACGCGCGCGCGGTAGTGCCAGATCGCGCGCCAGAGTTCGACGGCGATCCGCACCCGCAGGCCGCGCGCGTCGCGGCGGCCGCGGCGGTCGCGGCCGGCAGCCGCCTCACTGTCCTGGATGGGCGTGTCGTCGATTCCGGTCGTCATGCACGCATTGCTCGCGGTCGGGGTCGCGTCGTGTCACGCACGGGCGTTCAGTGGCGCGGCTCACGTTCGCGGCCGCGCACCACGGTGCCGGGCTCCGGGTCGCGCGCGGCGGGCTGCGTGGGCGTGACGGTCCGCTGGTCCGGATGCAGCACCATGCCCGTATCGTGTTCGCCTTCGCGGCGCACGCGCACGCGGTTCTCGACGTCGCGCACGCCCAGGCAGCCATCGGCCAGATCCTCGATGTCGTGCTTCATCCAGCGCGCCGGCACCGTGCCGTCCAGCTCGACGCGACCTTCTTTCACCTGCACGCTGACGTCGCTCACGTCGATCTCGAGCGCATGCGCGAGCCGCTCGCATACGTCTTCGCGAATCCGCTCGTCCGAGCGCGTATAGCCTTTCGGCCCGCGGCGGTGGCGCAGCGCATCCCGTTCGGTGTCCCTACCGAAGCGCGACAGATCGGGGGCGCTGCCGCCGTAGCGCGGGTCGCCGCGCGGGTCGCCCATGTCGCGCTCACCGCCGTACCACCCCATCCGGTGATGGCCGCGGTATTCGGCGCGCTCGTCGCCGTACCGGCCTTCGCGGCCCTGCGCACCGCGGCCCGGGTCGCCGTAGCCGCGCTCGGCTTCCCGCGCCGGCTGGCGCGTGCCGCGCGGCCAGTCCGGTTCCGCGGTACCGCGCCGCTGGTCGGCCGGCCGCGCCGCGCGCTCGCTCCATTCGCTGCCCCAGTCTTCCGGGCCCGTATCCTCGCTCGCGAAGCGGCGGTAAGCCGACTCGTAGCCTTCTTCCGGCCAGCGTGCCGGATCGTCGGGGATGCCGCGCTCGCCGGCGCCCCGGTACGCGCGTTCGTCGCGCTCGTGCCAGTCGGGCGGGCCGCCGCGCTCGCCGGACCGTCCGGGATATCGTCGTTGCATCGTGTCTCTCCTTGACCGCCTGCGCCGCGCGCGGCCCCATGCCGCACCGCGGCGCGCGTCGGTCGGGTGAATGCAAATCGCGTGCCGGCGCCGTTGCCGCGCCGCGACAGTGGCGCGTCGCCGCACCGGGACACCGCCCGGCGCCCCAATCTGCAACGCGATTGCAGTTTTTGCGTGCCGGGCGTCACGGCGTGCCGCCGGACTCGTCCGGCTCGCCCGATTCGTCCGTGCGGCCGGGTTCGCTCAGCCGCTCCGTGCGGTCCGGCTCGATGTCGGCGCCTTCTTCCAGCGTCGAATCGCCGTCCGCCGACGCGCGCTCGCCGGTGCCGGCGCGATCCGTGTCGCTGTCGAGCGACGCGTCGCCGCGTTCGAGCGCGTGGTCGTCCAGCGGCGAATCGACGTCGAACGAATGGCGTCGCGCGCCCGCCGTATCGCTGCCGCTGTCGGACGAGTCGCTCGGGCCGAGCGCGCGGCCGTCGCGGCCGCGGCTGGCGTTGTCGTCGTCCGGGCCGGCCGGTTCGTTGTCGGGATTCAGCGTGCTGTTCATGTCGGCCTCCTTGCGTGGCTTGCCGCCGTGCGAGCGGCCGGATGGCCGCCCGCACGGCCGGCGGACTGCGCTGTCGTGCAATCGGCATGCCGCGCCGGGCGCCGACGGCGGCCACGGCGGACGGCACGGCCGATGCGCACCCATTGATCAGCCGATTCGAGTTCCTTTATGCTTTCGGACGTGCCAATCGATCCGTATGGCCGCCGCCGGCGCGCCCGGCGGCGGGCCGGCGACCTGGGGCCGCCCGTATTTCCAACCTGCCGCTCCGATGAAGAAAGACGACGCCGATCTCCAACCGCATCCGCCGCCGCCCGGCTCGTCCGACCCGCGCGACCTGCAGCACCGCTTCGCCGAATTCCGGTTCCAGACCGTGGTGGAGTCGATCACCGACTATGCGGTGTTCATGCTCGACCCTTACGGCAACGTCGCGACGTGGAACGCCGGCGCCGAGCGCATCAAGGGTTACGCCGCCGGCGAAATCGTCGGCCACCATTTTTCGCTGTTCTATCCGACCGACGCGATCGCCGCCGGCCGGCCGTCGCAAGGGCTCGCGCTGGCCGCCGCGCATGGCCACTTCCAGGGTGAAGGCTGGCGCGTGCGCAAGGACGGCACGCAGTTCTGGGCGAGCGTGACGATCACGCCGGTGTACGACGCGACGCACGAGCTGTGCGGCTTCATCAAGATCACGCGCGACATGACCGAGCGCAAGCGGCTCGAGGAACTCGAGGCGTCGACGCAGCGGCTCAGCGTGTTCATCGCGACGCTCGCGCACGAGCTGCGCAATCATCTCGCGCCGCTGCGCAATTCGGTCGGCGTGCTGCAGAGCCTGCCCGAGCTGCCGCCCGCGCTCGCGCAGTGCCGCGACGCCGTGAACCGCCAGGTCGGCCAACTGACGCGGCTCGTCGACGATCTGCTCGACGTCGGGCGTATCACGGCCGGCAAGGTCGAACTCGACGATCGCCCCGTCACGGTGCGCGACATCGTGTGCCGCGGCGTCGAGAGCATCCAGCCGAAACTGGCCGCGCGCGGGCAGTGGATTCGCGTCGACCTGCCTGACGATTCCGTGGTGCTGCACGGCGACGACGCACGGCTCGTGCAGGTGCTGCACAACCTGCTCGACAACGCATCGAAATTCTCGCCGCAAGGCGGCCGCATCGACGTCAGCGCGCGGATCGACGGGCAGTTGGTCGCGGTCGACGTCGTCGATCACGGCGTGGGCATCGCCCCCGGCGCGCTCGAAAAGATTTTCGACCTGTTCGAACAGGATGGCGCGTCGGGCCACTCGCCGTCCGGCGGTTTCGGGCTCGGTCTCGCGATCTGCCGGTCGTTCGTCGAACTGCACGGCGGGCGGATCGTCGCGCGAAGCGACGGGCCCGGCCACGGCGCGACGTTCACGGTATGGCTGCCGATCGCGCACGTGGCACGCAACGAACCCGCCGCGCCGCCTGCGCCGGTCGCGCCCGCGCAGCCGGCGGTCGAGCCGCTGCGCATCGTCGTCGTCGACGACAACCGCGACTCGGCCGATACGCTCGCGGTGCTGCTGCAGTTGAAAGGACACGCGCCGCGCGTTGCCTACCACGCGGCCGACGCACTCGCGCTCGCCCGCGACTACGCGCCGCAGTTGATGATCCTCGACCTGACGATGCCGGACGTCGACGGCTTCACGCTGCTGCGGGAACTTCGCGCGATCGATGCGCTGCGCGACACGACGTGTGTCGCGCTGTCCGGCCATGCCCGCGCGTCCGACCTCGAACGCACCGAACGCGCGGGCTTCGACGACCATCTTGTGAAGCCCGTCGAGATGGCCGTCCTCGACGCGCTGCTGGAGCGCGTCGCGCGCCGGGTTCAGGGCACGCCGTAAACGCCCGCGCTCAGGCCATTGCCCGGCACATCGCCGCGCACGCCTCGCACGCGAGCGCGCAGCGGCGGCAATGCTCGTGCGCATGGCGCGAACACTCGGCCGCACACAGGTCGCACGCATGCGCGCACAGCGCGCAAATGCGTGGTGCCAGCCCGCTGCGGCGCGCCATCGCGCCCGACGCGAAGCGGCACAGCTGCGCGCACTCGATGTCGAGCGCGATGCACGCGGCCAGCGCATGCACGTCGCGCTCCGCGAGACAGGATGCCGCACAGGTGTCGCACGCGTGCGCGCAGGCGTCGCACGCGGCCATGCAGTTGTCGTATCGATCGTTCATCGCAGTGCTCCCGGTTTCGGTTCGTGTCGTCGTCATGGCGCAAGCTTCACCTTCATCCAGCCCGGCTCGCGTACGTCGAACGCGCGATACGCATCGATCGCGTTCGTCAGCGGCTCGCTGCGCGTGAGCACCGACAGCGGGTCGAACGCGCCGCTGCGCACCAGCTCGACGAGCGGCGGCGTCACCGTCCGGTGATTGCAGTTGCCCATCTTGATCGTGAGGTTGCGGTTCATCGCGTCGCCGATCGGAAACACGCGCGCCGCCGGCGGATACACGCCGATCACCGAGATCGTGCCGGCCTTCGCGACCGCGCGCACCGCCCACTGCAGCACCTGCGACGGCCCGTCGCCCGGCACCCAGTTGCGGCCGTCCGGCTTGCGGTGCGGCGCAATGGCGTCGACTTCCGCATCGAACGCGCGCGCGGCGTCGCGATCGGCCGCGGCCGGCCCGTGCGTCGCGCGCATCGCGTCGACGCCCACCGCGTCGATCACGCGGTCGACGCCGATCCCGCCCGTCAGCCGCAATATCGTGTCGACCGGATCGTCCTCGGAAAAATCGACGATCTCCGCGCCCTGCGCGCACGCCATCTCGAGACGCGACGCAACGCGGTCGACCGCGATCACGCGCCCGGCGCCCATCAGCTTCGCGCTCGCGATCGCGAACTGGCCGACCGGCCCCCCGCCGAACACGGCGACCGTGTCGCCCGGCTTCACTTCCGCGAGTTGCGCGCCGAAATAGCCGGTCGGGAAGATGTCCGACATCAGGATCGCGCGATCGTCGTCGATCGCATCGGGCAGCCGGATCAGGCTCGCGTGCGCAAGCGGCGTGCGCGCATATTCGGCCTGCAGCCCGTCGAACGGGCCCGTATCGGCCGGCCCGCCGAAGAACGCGGTGCCCGCGCGCGGCCCGCCCGGGTTCGCGACGTCGCATTGCGCGGTGTAGCCCGCGCGGCAGTAGGCGCAGCTGCCGCACGCGATCGTCGACGGAATCAGCACGCGATCGCCGCGCCGCAGGTTGCGCACGTCGCGCCCGACCGCCTCGACGATGCCGACGCCCTCGTGCCCGAGGATCGTGCCCGGCTTCATGCCGCCGAGCGTGCCGCGCACCATGTGCAGATCGGTGCCGCAGATCGCGCTGGCGGTCAGGCGCACGACCGCGTCGGTCGCCGCGGAGACTTCCGGATCGGGTACCGTGTCGATGCGAATGTCGCCGATGCCGTGAAATACGACTGCTTTCATGTCAGGCCCTCCTTGTCGAAAGCGGAAACGGTGAATGTGACCGTCGAGCCGATCGAGCAAGTGGTGCGCCTGTGCGGGCGCGCGCGGCGCGCCGCGATGCGCGGACAGCGAAGCGCTTCGATTCCGGGGAAAAACCGTGCCGGCGCGTCAGTCCGTCGGATAGGACAACACGATCAGCGAGTTCATCAGCAACGCCAGGTGTCGTCGAGCCGACGTCACGCGGGCGCCATCTGCCGCTCGAACGCCGCTTCGGCCTTCAGGCTGTCGAGATCGCGGGCGATCGTCACGACCGCGAGCCGCGTGTTGCCGCGCCAGTACGCGATCGAGCAGTCGTGCGCGCCGAGGTGGCCGTCGATCTCGACGCGATCCCATTGCTCCGCATGCCCGACATAGCGGATCGTCAGGTCGTAATGCTGGCTCCAGAAAAACGGCACCGCGTCGAACGGCCGCCGCTGACCGAGCATGTTGCGCGCCGCGACGATGCCCTGCCGTTCGGCGACGACCCAGTGCTCGACGCGAATCCGCTCGCCCGTCAGCGGATCGGGCCAGCGCGCGATATCGCCGGCCGCGTAGATACCGGGCGCGCTCGTCTGCAGGAAGCGGTCGACCGTCACGCCGCGTTCGACGGCGAGCCCCGCATCCTGCGCGAGCCCGACGTTCGGATGCACGCCGATGCCGACCAGCACGACGTCCGCCGGCAGCACGTCGCCGCTCGACAGCGTCACGCTGTCCGGCGCGATCCCCGCAGGCGTCGCGCCGAGATGGAACACGACGCCGTGCGCTTCGTGCAGCGCCTTGACCGTGTCGCCGAGCGCATCGCCGAGCACGCGGCCCATCGGATGCGGATCGGGCGCGACGACGTGCACGTCGAGCCCGCGCGTGCGCAACGCGGCCGCCGCTTCGAGCCCGATGAAGCTCGCGCCGACCACCACGCAGCGACGCGCGGTTTTCAGCTTCGCGATCAACGCATCGCAATCGGCGCGCGAGCGCAACGTACACACGTGCGGCAGATCGGCGCCGGGCACGTTCAGCCGATTCGGCTCGGCGCCGGTCGCGAGCAGCAGCGCGCCGTATTCGATACGGCTGCCGTCGGCCAGCTCGACCGCCCGTTGCGCGGGATCGATGCGCGCGACCCGCGTGTTGCAGCGCACGTCGATCCGCTGCTCGGCATAGAACGACGGCGCGCGCAGCGGCAGCCAGTCGGCCTCGGCCGTGCCCGCGAGGTAATCCTTCGACAGGTTCGGCCGGTCGTACGGCGGATCGGCATCGGCGCTCAGCAGCGTGACCGGATGCGGATAGCCTTCCTGCCGCAGTGTCACGGCCGCCGCGATCGCAGCGGCCCCGCCGCCGACGATCACGACCGACGCGGGCAGCCCGGCCGCCTTCAGCGCGGGCGGCACGGCGGCCGGCCGCGCATCGAGGACGACGGCGCGGCCGTCGCGCCGCTCGACGCGCCAGCACGGCAGCCCGTCGAGCGCCGGCGCGCGCGCCATCTCGCCGGTGCGCAGGCAGAACGCCGCGTGATGCCACGGGCAGCGAATCGTGTCGCCGACCAGCAGGCCCTCGGCCAGCGGGCCGCCGTAGTGCGGGCATTGCGCGCCCACCGCGAACAATTCGTCGCCGCGGCGCACGAGCAGCACCGCCGTATCGCCGACATGGCCTTCGATCATCGCGCCGTCGGCGAGATCGTCGAGCGCGATCCCTTGCGTGAGATCGGGTGAGGACGCATCGCTTCCAGTCATGACGTGGCTCCCGAAAAGTCAGGTAACGATCCCATTATCGCCATCCCTCCTGAAAAGAACAGGTACAGACGCCCCGCAGCGCACGCAAACGCGGACTGTAGCTTGTACGCGATCCATGACCGACGTAGAACGTGATCGACGTTGCGGCGCAACACGCCGGCCGCGCAGCGAGGGGCCGCGCGACCCGCGCAATCCGCGTGCCCCTTCCCCCGTCATAGGAGCGCTACCCGATGGCCACCGTGCTGTGCGTGCTCTACCCCGATCCCGTCGACGGCTATCCGCCGCGCTACGTGCGCGACGCGATTCCGGTCATCACGCGCTATGCGGACGGTCAAACCGCGCCGACGCACGTCACGATGAATGCGGATCGCAGCACGCCGGCGGTAACGCGAAGCCCGCCCATGCGCTGGCGCGCTCGCCCTCACGCGTCGTCGACGTTGTCCGCGTAGTGGTCGATCGCGACCTTGCACTCGTCGAACACCGCCGTCAGCAGCGCGATGTCGTTCGACTCGAGCCACTTGCGGATCTGCAGGAACTGGCCGGTGCCGAGATCGGCGAGGCGATCCGGATCGTCGGTCGTCACA
The DNA here is from genome assembly GCF_902833145.1 of Burkholderia sp. BCC0506. Lineage (GTDB taxonomy): Bacteria > Pseudomonadota > Gammaproteobacteria > Burkholderiales > Burkholderiaceae > Burkholderia. The sequence continues at coordinate 762,287 of NZ_CADFEN010000001.1, forward strand.
TCGACGACCGCGATCGCGCGATTGCCGGGCAGCGGCGACAGCGTCGCCGCGATGTCGAAGCGCCGGTAGGATTGATCGATGCGCATGTAACGCTCCCGAATCGGTTCGAAAGGCGCGCGCTCAGTCGAGCGCCTGGCGAAAGACCTTGCCGCCGAATCCCGTCACGACGTTGTCGACCGAGAACGGCGTGTCCTCCTTCGCTTCGAGAATGACCGCGACGGTGCCGGACACGAGCCGCGCCGCGACCGTCTCGACGAACGTGCCGTCGAGCAGCGCATTGCCGGCCGCTTGCGCGAGGATGCCGGCACCCGCGCCGGCCGCCATGCCGGTCACCACGCCGAGCGGCCCCGCGAGCAGGCCGAGCAAGCCGCCCGCGAACGCGCCGATCACGCCGCCCTTGAACGGCCGCGATTCGGCATCGAGCACCGCGAGCTTGCCGTTCGCATCCCTCTCGACGACGACGCCATTCTCGATATCGAATCCTTCGTTCTTCTCCGACAACGCGTCGAAATCGTTCGCGGCCTGACGGGCCGTCTCGACGCTGCCGAATACGGCGACGATCAATTGCCTGGTCATGCGGCACCTCGTGTGTTGGGATGAGAGGGGGGCCGCCGCACGTCGCACGGCGCGCCGGGGTTCGCTTCGAACGCTGCCCGCGCGTTACTTGCGGGCATGCACATCGTCCTCGACATCGTCGACGTCCGCCGGAAAGCGATGCTGGCCGAAACTCAGGATCAGCACGCCGAGCGCGAGCAGCACGATCCCGAAGGTCGTCATCAGCATCCGCTCGGGGCTGTCGGTCGCGCCGCGCAGGATCAGGTCGCGCGCGAGCGACGTCATCGCGATGAACAGCGGAAACCGCACCGGCAGCCTGCCGAGCCGCAGGTAGCGCAAGTCCATCGCGAGCACTTCCAGATACAGGAACATCAGCAGCAGGTCGGTCAGCGACACTTCGCCCGCGAGCACGACCTTCCACGCTTCCTGCGTCATCGCGAACGCGGTTGCCAGCCCGATCACGACCAGCCCGGCCAGCTCGGCCGCGTGAAGGAAATGGCCGAAGCGGCGACGGATGCGCTCGGCGGCCGTATCGGGGGAGGCGGTGGATGTATTCAACGCGTTATCCGGTGCAGTGTCGTGGGTGCCGCGATCGACGTTCCGTCGCGGCAGCGGGTGGTTTCGGGAAGCGGTAAGCCTGCGACGGGCTGGCGGGAAACCGTTGCGTACGCATCGGCTCCGCTCGCGCCGGTCGCCTGCGCGACCGCGGACAGCGTGCGCCGGCAACACGCGTAAAACGCGACGCCGGCCTCGGTGCACACGACCGCGTCGCCCGCGCGGCGCAGCAACAACCGGCAGCCGAGATAGCGTTCGAGGCCATCGAGCCGCGCGCTCACCCGTGCGACGTCGAGCTTCAGATCGGACGCCGCGCCGGACAGCCCGCCATGCTCGACGATTGCACCGAAAATACGCATCGCTTCCAAAAGGTTCATCATGACGGGCGTCGTCGGGCAGAGCGGAACCTAATCTACTGCACGCGACACGCACGCTCAAGAGCACAGCGCCGCGCGCGCCAGGAGTACAGCTGAGCGGGCGCCGCACAAAATCCGGCCTTGTTTGACCCATTCGAATGACAGATCGTCGATACGTGTTCCAAAGACCCGCCGAAGCTGCTAGATTGCATGCTCGACGACGTTACGCGGTGCGGGCAGCTCACGCGCCGGGCGAACGCGCGGCCACCCCGTCCGCCTCCTCTTCGCGCCGGAGGCCGGCCGCCGCCGCTGCGGCCCGTTGCGCGATGCCCGCGCAACGTCCTTCATCCGCATGTCACAAAGAGAACAGTCGCATGACACAGTTCAACCGTTCGCCTTCGCGCGCCGCGGCTGCCGCGGCCCGTCCGTCCCGACATGACTGACCGGCAAGCCGCGATGCAGACCACGCCTCCCCCGCTCTCCCAGGCCGTTCACAGCACGATCACGCGCAGCGCGATCTTTCTCGTGGCGACGATCAATCCCGGCGCCGATCACGCCGACACGATCCGTTCGTGGTGCGGCGACATCGCCGCGCTCGTGCGCTCGGTCGGCAAGCGCGTGCCGGGCGGCAACCTCACGTGCGTGTGCGGCTTCGGCTCCGACGCATGGGATGCGCTGTTCGGCGAACCGCGCCCCGCGTCGCTGCATCCGTTCCGCGAATTCGGCGCCGGCCAGCGCGTCGCGGTCGCGACGCCCGGCGACATCCTGCTGCACATCCGCGCCGAAGCGATGGACCTGTGCTTCGAACTCGCGACGCAATTGCTCAATGCGCTCGGCGACGCGGTCACGGTCGTCGACGAGGTGCACGGCTTCCGCAATTTCGACCAGCGCGCGATGATCGGCTTCGTCGACGGCACCGAGAACCCGGAAGGCCGCGAAGCGGTCGACTTCACGGTGATCGGCGACGAAGACGCCGAATTCGCGGGCGGCAGCTACGTGCTCGTGCAGAAGTACCTGCACGACATGGCCGGCTGGAACGCGCTCGCGGTCGAGACGCAGGAGCGCATCATCGGCCGCACCAAGCTGTCCGACATCGAGCTCGCGCCGGACGTGAAGCCATCGTGCTCGCACAGCTCGCTGACCACGCTCGACGAGGGCGGCCAGGAAGTGAAGATCCTGCGCGACAACATGCCGTTCGGGCGCCCGGGCGCCGGCGAATTCGGCACCTATTTCATCGGCTATGCGCGCTCGCCGGCGCCGATCGAGCAGATGCTCGAGAACATGTTCGTCGGCCGCCCGCCGGGCAACTACGACCGCCTGCTCGACTACAGCCGCGCGGTCACCGGCTCGCTGTTCTTCGTGCCGTCGGCCGACCTGCTCGAAGCGCTCGCCGACCGCCCGGCGCCGGCCGCCGGCGCCGCCCAACCGGAATCCACGCCGTCCGCGCCTTCCGCACCGCAGCGCGACGGCTCGCTGAACATCGGCTCGCTGAAAGGAACCCCGACCTATGAATAACCTGCATCGCGAACTCGCCCCGATCTCGTCGTCCGCGTGGGAGCAAATCGAAGAGGAGGTCGCGCGCACCTTCAAACGATCGGTGGCCGGCCGCCGCGTGGTCGACGTCGACGGCCCCGCAGGCCCCGAGCTGTCGGCCGTCGGCACCGGGCACCTGCTCGACGTCGCCGCGCCGCGCGAGCACGTGAACGCGCGGCTGCGCGAAGTGCGCACGATCGTCGAGCTGACGGTGCCGTTCGAGCTGAGCCGCGACGCGATCGACAGCGTCGAGCGCGGCGCGCGCGACGCCGACTGGCAGCCGGCGAAGGAAGCCGCGCAGCGGCTCGCGTTCGCCGAAGACGGCGCGATCTTCGACGGCTACCCGGCGGCCGGCATCGTCGGCATCCGCGAAGGCACGTCGAACCGCCGGCTCACGCTGCCGGCCGACGTCGGCGCGTACCCGGACGCGATCAGCGACGCGCTGGAAGCGCTGCGCCTCGCCGGCGTGGACGGCCCGTACTCGGTCGTGCTCGGGTCGGATGCCTACACCGCACTCAGCGAAGCGCGCGACCAGGGCTATCCGGTCCTCGGCCATATCAAGCGCATCGTCAGCGGCGAGATCATCTGGGCGCCGGCGATCAGCGGCGGCTGCGTGCTGTCCACGCGCGGCGGCGATTACGAGCTGCACCTCGGGGAAGACGTGTCGATCGGCTACACGAGCCATACCGACAAGAGCGTCCGCCTGTACCTGCGCGAAACGTTCACGTTCCTGATGCTGACGAGCGAAGCATCGGTGGCCGTGGCGCCGCAGGGCAACACGGCCGCCTGAATGCGGTGGCCGGCGCGCGATGCCCGCCCGGGCGTCGCGCGCGGCGGCCGCGCCGCTGGCCGCAGGTTCGTCGCCGATCCAACCCATCTTGCATGGAGGATTTCATGAGCGAATCGAATGACGCATTACAGGCGCTGCAGGCGTCTGTCGCTACCCTGAAGCAGACGGTCGATGCGAACGCGGGCAGCCAGGCGAGCGATACCGCCGTACTGTTTACCGTCGTGTCGCTGATGCTGGCCGAGCTGCCGCCCGACACGCGCAACCTGATCGAGGATTCGTTTTCCGTCTGGGCCAATGGTCTGCAGAATGCGGCGCTGTCGGCCGACGTCAAGCAGATCGCACGGCAACGGCTCGCGATGACACTGTCCGACTGATCGCGGTTCACCACGGTTGCGCGATGTCCGGCGCGTACCGTGCAACCGCTCCCGGCCTTCGCCAGCCTCCCGGCAAGCATCGGCCGCGCTGCGTGCGTGGCCGGGCGTACCCGCGTCGCGCCCGCGCCGCGCGTCGTATCCCGTCTTGCCCGCCGTTTTCCGGCTGCCGGCGCCCTGCGCGCCCATGTCGCACCGCGCGCCGTTCGCGCGCGGCCTCTCCCCGCCCCCGTCCACCGCGAGCCGTACGCGCCGCCCACGCCCGCGCCGCCGCGCGCTGGCCCGTCTGTACTCCTTGCCGGCCGAAGGCGCGCGCATGTGAGGGTGCAATTCACGGCCGGCCCGGCATGGAACTGTGTCTTGGATGGCCCGTGCCGATTCGCTATTTTGAACGCAGTCGAAGCGATGCCGTGGGCGCCTCGCAGCACGCGCGCTTCCCGCCCCGACCGCGACCGTACGCGCCGCCGGCGCGCGCTGCGCGAGCGGCCGGATGCGGCACGCGCGCCGCCGCGGTGCGCGCCGTGCGTGCGGTCGGGACGCGCGAGCGCCGCACCGCATCGGGACTTCACCTTCGACCCGCCTTCACCGACAGGAGCCAGACCACCATGCCCGCACTTTGCGACATCTGTCACGCCCGGCCGGCCGTCGCGCGCGCAACCGTGATGCAGGACGGCGAGCGCAAGACGATCTCGATCTGCGACTACCATTTCCGTCAGTTGATGCGGCATCAGAGCATGCTGAATCCGTTCGATTCGCTGCTGGGCGGTGGCGGCCCGTCGTCGCTGTTCGGCGGGCTCGGCGACGCATCGCCGCTCGCCGCCGAGATTCCGCGCGAATCGGTCGACCCGACCGACGCGTTCAGCGAACAGACGCTCGAACTGCTGCAGCGCGCCGCCGAGAAGGCGCACGAACTGCGCCGCGGCGAGCTCGATTCCGAGCACCTGCTGTACGCGCTCGCGGACACCGACGTGTGCGCCGCGCTGCTGAAGGAACTGAAGCTGTCGCCGCAGGACATTCAGTCGTACATCGACGCGCACGCGCACACCGGCACGGCCGACCCCGATGCGCCGCTCGACAAGCTGTCGATCTCGCCGCGCGTGAAGAAGGCCGTGCAGTACGCGTTCCAGGCGTCGCGCGATCTCGGCCACTCGTACATCGGCCCCGAGCACCTGCTGATCGGCCTCGCGTCGGTGCCGGACAGCGTCGCCGGCACGCTGCTGAAGAAATACGGCGTGACGCCCGAGGCGCTGCGCCAGAAGGTCGTGAAGGTCGTCGGCAAGGGCGCCGAGGACGGCCGCGTCAATACGCCGACCGGCACGCCGAACCTCGACAAGTTCGGCCGCGACCTGACCGCGATCGCGTGCCAGGGCAAGCTCGATCCGGTGCTCGGCCGCGCGCAGGAAATCGAGAGCACGATCGAGGTGCTCGCGCGCCGCAAGAAGAACAACCCGGTGCTGATCGGCGAGCCGGGCGTCGGCAAGACGGCGATCGTCGAGGGCCTCGCGCAGCGGATCGTCAACGGCGACGTGCCCGAAGTGCTGCGCGACAAGCGCCTCGTCGAAGTCAACATCAACTCGATGGTGGCCGGCGCGAAGTATCGCGGCGAATTCGAGGAACGCGCGAAGCAACTGATCGACGAAGTGACGGCGAAGCAGGACGAGCTGATCCTGTTCATCGACGAGCTGCACACGATCGTCGGCGCGGGCCAGGGCGGCGGCGAAGGCGGCCTCGACATCGCGAACGTGCTGAAGCCCGCGCTCGCGCGCGGCGAGCTGAGCCTGATCGGCGCGACGACGCTCAACGAATACCAGAAGACCATCGAGAAGGACGCCGCGCTCGAACGCCGCTTCCAGCCCGTGTTCGTGCCGGAGCCGAGCGTCGAGCAGACGATCGTCATCCTGCGCGGGCTGCGCGACAGCCTCGAGGCGCACCACCAGGTGACGTTCGCCGACGACGCATTCGTCGCGGCCGCCGAGTTCGCCGACCGCTACATCACGTCGCGCTTCCTGCCCGACAAGGCGATCGACCTGATCGACCAGGCCGCCGCGCGCGTGCGGATCGGCGCGACGTCGCGCCCGGTCGACATTCAGGAGGGCGAAGCGCAGATCGCGCAACTGAAGCGCGAGCAGGACTATGCGACCTCGCGCAAGCGCTTCGACGAAGCGAAGCAGTTCGAGGAGCAGATCAACGCGAAGCAGAAGGCCGTCGACGAGATGATGGAAGCGTGGCAGCGCAAGACCGGCTCGGAGACGCTCGAAGTGACCGTCGAATCGGTGGCCGAGGTCGTGTCGCGGCTGACCGGCATCCCGGTATCCGAACTCACGCAGGAAGAACGTCAGAAGCTGCTGAAGATGGAAGAGCAGTTGCGCGAGCGCGTGGTCGGCCAGAACGACGCGGTGGTCGCCGTCAGCGATGCCGTGCGGCTGTCGCGCGCGGGGCTCGGCCAGACGCACCGGCCGATCGCGACGTTCCTGTTCCTCGGGCCGACCGGCGTCGGCAAGACCGAGCTCGCGAAGGCGCTGGCCGAGACCGTGTTCGGCGACGAGCAGGCGATCATCCGCATCGACATGTCCGAATACATGGAGCGCCACGCGGTCGCGCGGCTGATCGGCGCGCCGCCCGGCTACGTCGGCTACGACGAGGGCGGCCAGCTCACCGAGCGCGTGCGGCGGCGCCCGTACAGCGTGATCCTGCTCGACGAGATCGAGAAGGCGCATCCGGACGTCTACAACGTGCTGCTGCAGGTGTTCGACGACGGGCGTCTCACCGACGGCAAGGGCCGCGTGGTCGACTTCAGCAACACGATCATCATCGCGACCAGCAACCTCGGCGCGGCGATCATCATGGACAACCTCACGCAGCCGGAAGCCGCGCGCAAGACCGACAAGGCGATCCGCGACGAACTGATGCAGGTGCTCAAGGGGCATTTCCGGCCCGAGTTCCTGAACCGGATCGACGAGGTGATCGTCTTCCATGCGCTGTCGAAGGACAACATCCGCGCGATCGTGCAGATCCAGCTCGACCGCGTGGTGCGCACGGCCGCCGCGCAGGACATCGCGCTCGTGATGGGCGACTCGCTCGTCGAGCACCTGACCGAAGTCGGTTACCAGCCGGAATTCGGCGCGCGCGAGCTGAATCGCCAGATCCGCCAGACGATCGAGACGCGGCTCGCGAAGGAGATCCTCGCCGACCGGCTGAAGTCGGGCGACAAGTGCGAGCTCGACTACGACAAGGCCAGCGACGAAGTGAAGTTCAACAAGCTCGCCGCGCCTGAAGCGAAGGATACGACGGAAGCGAAGCCCGACGCCGACGGCAAGGCCAAATCGAACGGCAAGGCCGCCAAGGCAACCGGCGACGCGAAGCCTGACGTCGCGCCCGCCGACGCCCCGCCGCCCGCGGCGAAGCCCGGCAAGAAGTCGTCCGGCGCGAAGAAGGACGCTCACTAAAAAAACGCATGCCCTGCAACCCGGGGCACGCATGACCGGCTCCGTCCGCCGGACGGAGCCGCCCCACGCCGCGACACGGCGCAACCGAGCCACCCGCATCGGGCCCGGCTATTGGAGATTCACCATGACAAATCGACGCGAAGTGCCAGGGATCAGGAAATACGATGGGCCCGCCGGCGGTTGGGGCGCGCTTCGCGCGACAGCCGAGGCGGTACGTACGCAGATGGAAACCATCGAGGCGCCGATCGTGCTGATGCGGACCAACCAGCCCGACGGCTTCGACTGCCCCGGCTGCGCGTGGCCCGACAAGGAACACAAGTCGACGTTCCAGTTCTGCGAGAACGGCGCGAAGGCCGTCACGTGGGAAGCGACGACCAAGCGCGTGACGCCCGAGTTCCTCGCGGCAAACACCGTGTCGTCGCTGCTGCGCATGTCGGACTACGAACTGGAGAACATGGGCCGGCTCACGCATCCGCTCGTCTACGACCGCGCGACCGACACGTTCCGCGCGATCGAGTGGGACGACGCGTTCGCGCGCATCGGCGAAGTGCTGCGCGCGCTGCCGCCCGAGCAGGTCGAGTTCTACACGTCGGGCCGCGCGTCGAACGAAGCCGCGTACCTGTACCAGTTGTTCGCGCGCGAGCTCGGCACCAACAACTTCCCCGACTGCTCGAACATGTGCCACGAGCCGACCAGCGTCGGCCTGCCGCAATCGATCGGCATCGGCAAGGGCACGGTGTCGCTGGAAGACTTCGACCACTGCGAGCTGATCATCTCGATCGGCCACAACCCCGGCACGAACCATCCGCGGATGATGGGCACGCTGCACGAATGCTCGCGCCGCAACGTGCCGATCATCGTGTTCAACCCGCTGCGCGAGCGCGCGCTCGAACGCTTCGCCGATCCGCAGGACATGATCGAGATGGCGTCGTTCGGTTCCACGCGGATCGCGTCGACGTACTACCAGGTCGATGCGGGCGGCGACGCGGCCGCGCTGAAAGGCATCATGAAGGCATTGCTGAAGCTCGAGGCCGAACAAGGCGGCGTGCTCGATCGCGACTTCATCGCGCAGCACACTCAAGGCTTCGACGACTTCTCGGCCGACCTCGAAGCCACGTCGTGGGACGACATCGAGCGCGCGAGCGGCCTGAGCCAGGCGCAGCTCGAACAGGTCGCGCTCGCGTACGCGAAGTCGAACGCGACGATCGTCACGTACGGAATGGGCGTCACGCAGCACAACAAGGGCACGGCCACCGTGCGCCTGATCGCCGACCTGCTGCTGATGCGCGGCAACTTCGGCAAGCCCGGCGCGGGCATCTGCCCGCTGCGCGGCCACTCGAACGTGCAGGGCAACCGCACGGTCGGCATCACCGAGAAGCCGTCGGCCGAGTTCCTGAAGAAGATCGAGGACGTGTGCGGCTTCACGCCGCCCGCGCGGCACGGACACGACGCGGTTCAGGCCATGCAGGCGATGATCGACGGCACCGCGAAGGCGCTGCTGTGCCTGGGCGGCAACTTCGCGGTCGCGCTGCCCGATCCCGAGGTGTCGTTCCCGGCGATGGCGAAGCTCGACCTGAGCGTGCATCTCGGCACGAAGCTGAACCGTTCGCACCTGCTGGTCGGCAAGGAAACCTTCATCCTGCCGGTGCTCGGCCGCACCGAGCTCGACATGCAGGCCACCGGCCGGCAGTCGATCACCGTCGAGGATTCGATGTCGATGGTTCATGCGTCGGCCGGCAAGCTCAAGCCCGCGTCGGACCGGTTGCGCTCGGAGCCCGCGATCGTCGCCGGCATCGCGCATGCGACGCTGCCGAACAGCAAGGTCGCGTGGCTCGACCTGATCGCCGACTACGACCGCATCCGCGACCTGATCGACAAGACGGTGCCCGGCTTCGAGGCGTTCAACGAGCGGATCCGCACGCCGGGCGGCTTCCGCCTGCCGCTGCCGCCCACCGAGCGCGTGTGGCCGACGCCGACCGGCAAGGCGATGTTCTCGGTCTACAAGGGCGTGAAGGAGGACGCGGACGTGCTCGGCGCCGAGCACGTGCTGCGGCTGATCACGCTGCGCAGCCACGACCAGTACAACACGACGATCTACGGGCTCGACGACCGCTATCGCGGCGTGTTCGGCCGGCGCGACGTGCTGTTCATGAACGCGGCCGATCTCGAGAAGTACGGGCTCGAGCACGGCGACCTCGTCGACATCGAGACGGTCACCGCGTCGGGCCGCACGCTGCGCCTCGAGAAGATCACCGCGATCGAGTACGACATCGCGCCGGGCTCGGTCGGCGCGTACTACCCGGAAGCGAACGTACTCGTGCCGCTCGACTACATCGACAAGGAAAGCGGCACGCCGTCGTACAAGTCGGTGCCGGTGCGCGTCGCGCGCTCGGCGGTGGTGTGATGCCGCGGGAGAGCTGGGTCGCGGCATACGCCGCGCCTTTCAGCCCGCCTGCCGCCCCGCTCTTCGGTCTCGCGGCCGCGCATCGCCATCGATGCGGCGGCAGGGTCGAGATAGGCGAGCGAAGCATCTGCCGCGCCACACGGGAACGAATCATGCGCGTTAGGTGTTGTCCGGTATCGAATGGAGGACGGCTCGATGAAACCCCTGACAATTGCAACGCGTCGAATTCTGGCGACCCTCGTGACAGGCGGCGCACTCGCCGCGACCGGCGCGGCCTTCGCGCAAGGCTACGGTGCACCGCAACCGAGGTACGAAGAGCGAGCGCCCGCCCCGGGGGCCGGTGTATCGGTCGAGATCGGCATGCACGGCGACCGCTACTGGGACGGCCATCGCTACTGGGAACGCGACGAGTGGAGGCATCATCATCCGCGCGATCGCGATCCGTGGCGCGAGCATGAGCACGAACGCGAGCACGAGCATCGTGAATAGCGACGACTCACCGCGTGGAGTGTGACGCGGGTTGAAACCCAGACTCCGATGGTAAAGCGCTCCGGTAAATAAGCGCGAACTGCATCATCATACTTTTCCAGATCAACTTGAATGCGGCCTCATCCGACAGGAGATGGCCGCACTCTTTTATGATCTTGCACGGTGGCATGATTGCCTGAGCAACTGCATCGCTGCGACCTTCGACGACGGGCATCCGACGGGAACCGCCGGCGTCGGCCGGCTACACGTTGGCCCAGGCGTCGGTGCCCTTCTGGTACTGCATCACGCCGCCATGGAGCCGCACCCGCAGGTTGCCGTCCGGCACCTGCACCCAGTCGGTGATGTCGAGACTCCGCATCAACGCGACGAAGAAATCCCGCACCTCTTGCGACGCGTTGGCCTGCCAGACGTCGATGCGCCCGAGGCACGCACGCAGGTCGCCGCTTTGCTGCATGATCGTCTCGACCTGTCCGGCGACGTCCGCCGCCGTGTCGTACACGTTCGTGCCGTCGGAACCGACGATCGACAGATGGATGCCGCGCACCAACGTCGGCTGGCCGGGCGTCTGCTCGACGAGCGCGATGCAGCTCGTCATCACACCGAAATCGATTTCCGCCGCATCTCCCCATTTGCGCTCGCCGACTCCGAGCGGCGCGGGACCTTGTACGTTCTCGATGATGTAGGGCATGGTTTCCTCACATGACTGAACAGGACTGCCGATAGCGGGCCGCAACGTGTTCAGCCAAGAACGTGCGTCGCTCCCGCCGCTCACTTTCCGCATCGGGCCCGACGGCCCGGCGGGTCGTGTCGATGGATACTGTGCCGCCGCATGCGCGGCAGGCGATCGCCCCGCGGTTCACGCGGCATGACGCGCGCGGCGTTCGTCATCCGCGCCGCGCCTTACGTGCCCTTCTTGTCCAGCAGCGCCTGATACTTCTGCAGGCTCTCGTCGATCCGGTCGAGCGCGACGCTCGCGGCCTCGCCTTCGATCGCCTCCGCGGCGCCCGCGACGACCGCCGCGGTCGCGACGAACAGGTCGGTCAACAGCAGGCCCACCGCATCCATCGCCATGCCTTTCACGTCCTCGTCGATGGTCTTCTGCGCGAGGTCCTTCATCAGCACGCTCTTGCCCGCGATCGCCAGCGACGTCGACGCCTCGAAGTAGTTGGCCGCCGCCTGCGCGACCATGCCGCCGGCCTGCGTGATCATCATGTTCGGGCCGACGGAGATCTGCGTCGTCGCGTAGGACGCCGTCTCCGCGTTGATCGCCTGCACGGTCTGCAGCGCCGACGGGGCGGAGCCGGCCGCACCCGCGATTTGGTCCGGCGCCTTCAGTGCATCGGTGAACCGGCGCAGCCGGTTGACCGGCCACGCACGCTTGCCGGCTGTCGCCGGTGCGTCCTGCGGCGCGCCCCCGGCCTGCGCCGTCGCTTCGGCTGCGGCGTCCGCGACATCGTCCGGTGCTTGCGTCGGGCCGTCTCCGCGTCCGCCCAAAAGACCTTTCATGTTCATGGTTCAGGTATCCCGATAGTCATCGCGTCCTAGTGCGTGGAGCCCGTCGTCGACCCACCCGCCGCAGGCAGCGACGCGCCGCCCGATGGCGGCTTCGGCGACGCTTCGACGGACAGGATCATGGCCACGGCCTTCGACACGACGGCGTTCGAAATCTGGTTCAGCGCCGCCTGCTGCTGCGTCATGTTCTGCGCCGAGATGCCGACGGCCTGGCTGAACATCTGGTAAAGCGTGCCCAGCGCCTGGGCCGGCGATCCCGCGACGACGTTCACGTTGGTCTGCGTCAGCGCGTCGGTAATCTGCTCATTGACTTTGTCTGCCACGAGGCCTCCTCGGATCTCGGCTTCGGCATGCGATTGAAGGAACGGGCGGGCCGGCAGGCCATCGACGCCGCGCATGCCGTTAGGAACGCTGCATGCCGGCGTTCGTGAACGCGCTCATGCGAGTTCCTCGCGCAACTTCTTGCGCAGCAGCTCGACGCGCTTTCTGGCAAGCGGCTCGTTGATTCCGAGCGTCGCGGCGATGTGGAGATAGGGCCGGTCCTCCTCGAACTTCAGCGTGAACAGCATCTGCTGCTGCGGGGACAGCATGGACAACGCCTGCTCGAGACGCTGCAGCTGCTGTCTCAGCAGCAGTTGCTGCTCGACCGACGGCGCGTGGCCGGCCAGCTCGACGGCGTGATCGTCGTCCCAGCCCGGGTCGAATTCGAGCATGCCGCTTTCGCGCAGGCGGCGGCGCGCGCCATCGAGGAACGCGTGATTCAGCGCCAGAAACAGAAAGCCCGTCAGGTTCCGTACGCGCTCGGGCGAGCGCTGCAGGTAAATGTGGACCTTGAGCGCGGTATCGGAAAGCAGCTCGTCGGCGCGATGAATATCGCCCTTGCACAACAGGCGCGCGCGACGCCGCAATTTCCCCTGCATTTCCCGCCACGCGCGATCGAGCTGCTGCGCCGGAGATTCGGGCGGCGGGGCAGCGTGCTGGTTCGAGGTCGTCATCCCGTGTCTTCCTTTTTTATGGAAAACACAGAATCGATTCGATGCCGGGAATGGCGCTGTTACCCGTGTAACACCGATATAACGATAATCGGTTTCGGTAAATATTCTTGATTATTATGAACGGAAATTTTAATTCGCCGGCATAGCCCGATCCGTCGTTTCAGGTGCGACGCCGGACCGGACTGAATAACGGCATTGCGATGAAAAAGAACGACTACCGCCGCGATGCGTCCGTGCAGCGGCATGCCGCTTCCCGTGTCGGCCGGTCGAGCGCGGTGGCCGCCAACGTGCCGCCCCGTCCGCACCGTTTGCCGATTATTTCAATACTTTCATTATTCATTTTTCACGCAATGCCGAAGGCAGCGTTTTTCGCTAGGTGGCTGCATCGTCAAACAACCTCGCGCGGAAAACATGCCTGCCCTTGCTAACGCTCAAACGCTGCGCAATATACCGATACTCACCGGTCTTCCGGAAAGCCTGCTCGCCCACATCGAGCGGCATGTCACGCCCTGGCCCGAACACGGCAATCGCCTGCTGTTCTTCAAGGGCGAGCCGGGGGATTTCGTCGCGTTCGTGCACCATGGCCGTGTCTACAAGACGCTGCACGAACCCGGCGGACGCGAAATCATTCTCGGCCATGCGATGCCGGGCGACTTCATCGGCGAAAACGCGCTGACTCGCGCGCATCGGCGCAGCTTCACCGCCCAGTTGAGCGCCGACTGCCGCATTTCGCTGCTGTATCGCCAGCACTTCGCACCGCTGCAGGCCGACGCGGAATTCATGGGGCGCATCCACGAGCAGCTGTGCCGGCACATTCAGCAGTTGAGCGACTTCGTCGAGTCGGCATGCCTGTACCGGCTCGAAGCCCGGCTCGCGCGCCATCTGCTGAACCGCATGCAAGGGAATGATCTCGAGGTGCCGCTGCCGGAGAACCAGAGCATCCTCGCCGCGATGCTCAACGTCAGCCGGCCGCGGCTGAACGGCAGCCTGCGGAAGATGCAGCGCGACGGCCTGATCCGGCTACACGAACACGGTGTGACGATTCAGAAACCGGAGCAGCTCCGGACCATCGCCGACACCAATTGACGCCCGGCAGGCGCGCGCGTCATGCGGCGCCGCCGTGCAGGCAGGTTGCGCGCCGGGTTGCGCGGCGCGCAATGAAGATCAGCCGCGCCCGTGGCCGAGGGCGTTCATCAACTGCGCGACGGCGGCCAGTTGCGAGACGAAGCTGTCGTTCGACGAGCGCGCCGCGCTGGCCAGCCCCGCCGGCGAGCCCGCGTAGAGCTGCATGATGCCGACGGTCGTGGCGGCGAGGTTCGACGCCGCCTGGTTCGCCTGCATCTGCACTGCGTTGTGAAGCAGGATCGCGGAGGCATGGCTGTTCGACTGCATGAGCGTACCCAAGGCCACGGCGGGCGCTTCGCCCACTACCTTGACGTTGGCTTGCGTGACTGCATCGGTCATCGCGGGGGAAACCTGTTCCGGCATGTCGTTGCTCCTGGTTTGCGCGCCGCTGCGGCGCGGTCATGGCGAAAGCATGAGGGGGCGGTCGGCGCCGTCGATACGCGGCAGGGTGTCCGGCGGCACGGGCGTCGACCCGGCGTCGGGCGCGCGGCGCCGGGCGACAGCCACCGCGATCGGGGCCGCCGCCCGGCGCCGACGCCGGGTTACGCGGTCAGCGCCTTGCCGAGCGCCAGCACGTCAGCCAGCACGGACAGCACGCCGTTCGAGCCGATTTCCGTCGCGGCGGCACCGGCGCTCGCCGGCCCGAGCGTGTACAGCTGCATCGTGCCGACGTTCGTCGAGGTCGGCAGCTGCACCGCGGACTGCGACTGCTGCTGCACGGCGTTCTCGAACAGCACGCTGAGCGAATGGCTCTGGGCCTGGTACAGCGAGCCCGTGGCCATCGCGGGCGCTTCGCCGACCACCTTGACGTTGGTCTGCGTGACCGCGTCGGTGATCGCGGCGTTGACCGCACAGGTCTTGCAGGGGTCCTTCGTGTCAAGCGGATCGTTGACGTCGTTTGCCATCGTATTTCTCCTGGTTCGCGAACGGGCGCCGCATCGAATCGGCTCTGCCCGCTCTGTCGTTTGCTCCGGAACACCGCGCGGCACCATGGGTCAGGCGCCGGCGGTCATGCTGCGATCCGCGGCACGGCGGCGGTATCGGCGGCGCGTGCCGCTTGCGCCGCCGCTCGACCACGGTGCTGCGACGACGCCTTACTACTTGGCCACGGCCTTCCCGATCGCGATCACGTCGGCCAGAATGGAAATGATCCCGTTCGCGCCGATTTCCGTGGCGGCCGCGCCCGCGCTTTCCGGCCCGATCGTGTAGAGCTGCATCGTCCCCACGTTCGTCGACGTTTGCGACTGGATCGCGGCCTGCGACTGCTGCTGCACCGCGTTCTCGAACAGGATGCTGAGCGAATGGCTCTGGGCCTGGTACAGCGAGCCCATCGCCATTGCCGGCGCTTCCGCGACCACCTTGACGTTGACCTGTGTGACCGCATCGGTAATTGCGGGATTGACCTGGCACACTTGACACGTATCAGCCATTTGTTGCTCCTTGGTTCACGTAGTTGAGAGGTCCGCACATCGGGGCCGGCCGGTTTCGCGTTGTTTCGCGTTCCGCCGCATGACCCGCGTGCTACTCCATGGACGCTGGGCCGCGCGTATCGTGAACGGCGGCGATGGGTTCGGACGCTACGGCTGCGCCGGCGCCGATGTTCCGCAACCGGTCCTCCATCGCGTCGAGCCTGACGGCAAGCCGTTCGGCGAGCCATTCGGCAAGCCGTTCCGCGAGCGCATCGCCGTATTGCCGGAAGCATGCTTCGATTTCCTGCCGGATCAGGCCCGTCAGCTGTTCCCCGATCATCGTCAGCGCTTCGCGGGTGCTGTCCTGGATTCCGGCTGCACCGGATGCCGGCGCGTCGCCCGCCGGCTCGTGCGCGTCGAGCACGCCCGCTACTTTCCGCTGTTCCGACGCCAGCATGCCGAGGGTCGTCTCGTTCTGCGTATCGATCGTCTGCAGGATGCCGCGCATCTTCTCGTACGCCTTTTGCTGGTTGAGCTGCAGAAAATGCTTGATCTGTTCGCGTGCCTCCTGCCGGGTCTTGAACTGCGGCAAGGGCGCGTTCGCGGCGCTCGCCGGTGCGGCCGGGCCGGCGGCGGCCGGCGGCGGGCTCCCGTGCCGGCCCGACAGCCGCTCCAGCAGCACCCGTTCTTCGCCGGGTTCGAGCGGCCGTCCGAGTCGTTTCTCCGCGAGCTGGCGCAGCAAGGGGTCGAGTGCGTCGTCGCTCATGGCGCGCACCTCCGCGTGGCTCGCCCGCGGCACGGGTACGTGCGGTTCGGGTCGGATTTCGGGTCGGTGGGACGCCGCGCCACGGCGCCGCGGCCGGCGTGCTGCAATGGATCTCGCATGGGGTTCTCCTGGAAAGGGATGTGCGGCGGCCTTGCCGGAAATTTCGGCAGGACCGCTGCAAGGACGAACCGTGCGAGGGGTATGTGAAACCGGTCGGCACCGCGCGCGGGCGGCGCCCGTTCCCGACAATTCTTGACTGTGTCCGGACCGCCGAACTGTTAGGATGCCGGTCGCCTCTACGCGGGCAGCGGGCAGCGGGCACGCCCACTGAACCGTCCCCTTTTCCAAGGCCAAGCGGCTGGTAAACTTTGCGCTCATGCCCGGGCGACCGGGCACCGCACGGCCCACCGCCCGTAAAACCCGTCATACCCCGGCCTCGCCCCGCGCGATCCGTTGCAGTAACCGTTGGAGTGGCGCGCCCCGCGCCTGCAAGCATGAAGAAACCGAAGCAGCCTTCCCGCCCCTCGCACCACAAAGACCGCACGCCGCTCGTACGCGCCGGCGCACTGCTGCTGATGGCCGGCCTGCTGTACCTGCTGTGGCCGTCCGCCGAAACCGCCTACCTCGCGATGGAGTCGGTGATCCGCTGAAGCACGCTGCCAACCACGCACTACGCTATACTTGCGCGATGGAAACCCGACCTGCCTCGCCGAACGTGCATCGCTGGTGGCGCGCCTGACCCAGGCGGCCCGTTTCCTTTTGCATGTCCCAAACGTGATGCCGCCAGCCATGGCGGCATTTGCGTTTCTGCGCTGACGTCATGGCTGGCAGCTTCGACAACCCGGAGCCAACGACGACCATGACGCAACCCACCCGCCCGACCATCCTCACCGGCGACCGCACGACCGGCCCGCTGCACCTCGGCCACTACATCGGCTCGCTGCGCGCACGCGTGCAGATGCAGCACGAGGCGACGCAATTCCTGCTGCTCGCCGATACGCAGGCGCTCACCGACAACATGGGGCGCCGCCAGCGCGTCACCGAGAACGTGATCGAAGTCGCGCTCGACTATCTGGCCGTCGGCATCGACCCGGCTATCTCGACGATCGTCGTGCAGTCGCAGGTGCCCGAGCTTGCCGAGCTGTCGCAATACCTGCTCAACCTCGTCACGGTCGCGCGCCTCGAACGCAATCCGACCATCAAGGAAGAGATCCGCCTGCGCGGCTTCGAACGCGACATCCCGGCCGGCTTCCTGACCTACCCGGTGAGCCAGGCCGCCGACATCACCGCGTTCAAGGCGACCCACGTGCCGGTCGGCGACGATCAGCTGCCGATGATCGAGCAGACCAACGAACTCGTGCGCCGTTTCAACGCGACCGTCGAGCAGCCGGTGCTGGTCGAATGCGAGGCCGTGCTGTCGGCGGTCACGCGGCTGCCCGGCATCGACGGCAAGGCGAAGATGAGCAAGTCGCTCGGCAATGCGATCACGCTCGGTTCGACGCCGGACGAGATCGCGCAGGCCGTGAAGGACATGTATACGGACCCGAACCACCTGCGCGTGAGCGACCCGGGCCAGGTCGAGGGCAACGTCGTGTTCACGTTCCTCGATGCGTTCGAGCCCGACGTGGCGAAGGTCGACGAGTTGAAGGCCCACTATCGCCGCGGCGGCCTCGGCGACAGCGTCGTCAAGCGCGTGCTGAACGAGCGGCTGCAGGCGCTGATCGAGCCGATCCGCGCGCGCCGTCGCGAGTTCGAGGCGGACAAGGCCGAGGTAATGGCGATCCTGAAGCGCGGCACGCTGCATGCGCGGGAAGTGGCGGGGGCAACGCTCGCGGAGGTGAAGGGAGCGATGGGGCTCACGTATTTCGATTGAGCGGCGCCGTCACGCCCGCTCGCGCTACGCTGCCGCATGACACACGGCCTCGATCCGCTTGCCGGCCGGATCGATCAGAAAAGCCGCCGACTCGCTGCCGGCGACTGCCCCGAACACTCGCTACACGCTCGCGACGCAACGCTGCTGGGTCCGAGAATCAGGCATTCGACGGCAACCGCCAGCGGCGGCCTGCTATCAGGACTGACGCACGCCTCATCCACGGCTCAGACGGCAAGCCCCGCCCGCCGGCAAGGCATGCATGCGATGTGGCAAATTGCAGGCAAACAGTTGCCCTGCGCATGCCGGCCGACGCCGTTGCGCTGTGAATCTTGCCCTGCTATCTACGGCTCACCGAAGCGTCGTCGGCAAGGCTCCACATTCCCAGCTTTCCGAGCTTCGCCGCCAGTTGCAACCGGGCTGAACGCCAGTCGGTCAACGCTTGAATGCGCTGCCGCTTGGCGGCCGCCATCGATGACTGAGCATTGAGCAGTTCGAGGATATTCCCCACCCCGCCCTGATACCGATGTTGCGCCGCCGTGTAGGAGCGGCGAGCGACATCGAGCAGTGTCGCACTGTTGCCAATGTTATGAGTCGCCGTTTGCAACGCCTGGTAACTCGTCCATACATCCAGACCAACCTGCTGCTGCACTTCGTCGAGCGTATCTCGCTGGAATTCGACCTGCGCTTCATCCTGCCGGATCTGGTACGTCCGCCCGAACCCGTCGAAGATCGGTATCGTCAACTGAAACCCCAAATACCATTCGTGCCCAGTGGTTGGAAACTGAGGTACGCCTATTTGGAGCGTCGTCGGTTCGTTATTTTCGCTATATTTGGCCACAAGGCTCAAACTCGGCAGCCCAGCGGCGCGTGTTTGAGAAACCTTGGCGACTGCAGCCGCTACTTGCTCCTGGGCAGCCACTACACTGGGATGCGATCGCTTCGCTTCCTGGATGAGATCCGCAACGGCTTCATTGAATTCCCCATCGGGTGCCACACCGTCACCGACGTCCGGCAGCGTGATCTGTATGTCAGGATCAAGGTTCAAATCCGACGCGAGTGAACCCAGTGCGGTCTGCCATGCGCCCAGTGCCTTGGTGCGCTCGACGACGGTTTCGGCCCATGATGTCTGAGCCTGTAACTCGTCACTGATCGGCGAGATGCCTTTGTCCACGCGAACCGTTGCCGCCTTGAAGCTACCGTTGGCCGTTTGCTCGATCTCATCAGCCGCGGCGAACGCACCTTGCGCGGCCTGTGCCGCATAGTAGTCTTTTGCCACGTTTGCGAAAGCGGTTTCGAGCGCCGCCTGCTGGTTCGCCTGCGCCACCGCCAACAAGGCCGTGGCATTCCTCAGCGCCGCGGAGCGACCACCGAAATCATAGAGCACCCAACTCAACGAAACATTGTCCGTTCTGAGTGCGCTATTCCGGTAAACAGAACTGTACTGCGGCAGGCCGGTGATGTTTGTCACGGTTTCATCGCGTACACCTTGCCACGTCGCGGATACCGTAGGCAAATAAGCGGCGCGACCGATACCGACACCCGCAGTCTGTATCTTGACCTGGGCCCACGCTTCGCGCGTTTTCGGATTGTTGCAGAGACTGCGTTCGACGGCATTCTGCAAAGGTAGAGGACGAGGGAGCGGGCCGAATATACAGACATTCGCGGCCCCGTTGTCGAGCATCGCACCAGAGGCTGTCGCCGACACGGCCCCGCTGGTACGCAGTGGATCGAACGCCCAAACGGGATCCGATACGCCGGCGATGGAAAACAGCGCGAGCAAGCCCGTGAAGAGCGTCCGCGTTAGCCTCTTCGCCTGCACCTTCATTCGGCGCGTAGGTTCGCTAGCATCTCGATTGCGTTCAACGTTCACGCAGACTCTCCTGACTCGTCTGCATCACCGGATCAAGGAAATAGTGCGCGACGCTGCGCTTTCCGGTCTTGATCTCGGTCGTCACCTCCATGCCGGGTGTCAGATTGATCCATTGATCGTTGGCGAGAATCCGGTTCGTCGGCAGTCGAACATGTGCGACAAACGTCAGGCCGAGCTTTTTGTCCGGTACCGCGTCGTTGGAAACCGAGACAACCTTGCCGGTCAGGTAGCCATAGCGCGTATAGGGAAACGCTTCTATCTTCACAGTCGCCGTCTGACCGACCTTCACAAACCCGATGTCCTTGTTTTCGATATTCGCCTCAACCTCGACAGAATCGTCGGGCACGATTTCCATCACGGACTGAGCTGCAGTGGCGACGCCTCCGAGCGTATGAATGGCCAGTTGCTGGACCGTACCGTCGACAGGAGAGGTCAAGCTCATCAGCTTTTGTCGTGTATCCGCCTTCGTCTCGTCATTCCGACTTTGCACGAGCTGCTGAGTCGCCTTGTCGAACGTATCGAGCTGAGCGCTTCGAAATTGCGATGTCGTCGAAGCAATGTCCGCCCGCTGCTCCGCAATCCCTTCGATCAGCTCGTGTGCATGACTTTTCTGAGCAGCAAGCTCATGCTCTTTTTCGAGTGCGGCCTGCTCCTTGTCCAGGTAATCGGTCCGCGCCACGTACTTGTCTTCTGCCAGGGACTGGTACTGGTCGGCCTGCTGGCGGGCGAGCGGCGCCGTCGCGGCCAGTCGGGCGATTTCCTGATGGGTTTCGTCGAGCTCGGCTTCCTTCTTGAGCAATTCGGCCTGCGCACTGCTCAACTTGTCGCGATACTCACGATAGAGTCCGTCCGCATAATGTTGCGCGTCCTGCAGCTCGCTTTCCAATGCACCATCGACGCGTACGACCTTGGGCGGCTGCCCCGAACTCAGGGCGTCCAGCAATGAGCGCGCGCGTCCTGCGGCGAGCGCCGCTTCAATTCGGGATGAGCGTGCCTTGTCGGAATCCGCCGCGGCCTGGGTCGAATCAAGTTGCATCAGCAACTGTCCCGCGTGCACTCGCTGCCCGTCATGAACAAAAATCTGCCGTACGACGCCGGTTATGGCGGGCTGGATGACCTTCACCCGCACGCCAGGCAGCAGTTTCCCTTTCGCGACGGCTACGATGTCGAGCTGGCCGAACAACGCAATCAGCGTGACGAAACCCGCCAGCGCGACGATAATCCGCATCGCCCACTGCGGCGCCGGATGCACCGGTGTTTCCACCAACTCGAGGTTCGCGGGCAAAAAGGCCCGCTCGTGTGAAAGACGCGACCGCCCGTTTTTTACCTCATCTGAAGCACACCTCAGTCACATATCCTTTCAACCCCACGACCAAGAGTGCAATTAGGATAAAAAAAGAAATCATGAATACCAGCTTCATCCTTGGAGGGATTTTACTGGACGCAAGTGAAGTAACAAATGCAAAAATTGTCGCAATCGGCCCTATTGTCACAAGCAAAGCAAACGCCATTGCAGGAATGCCTCGCATATTTCTAATATAATCATTGCACAGCCCACCCATTCCACCAACAATAAAGGCTACAGGCAAAATAAAATAAATTAATAATTTTAAATTACCCCTATCCACACCCCCTCCCGCCATCGCCATTCTTTCACCCCAAAATCAATCGAAACACTTCCCCGCCCGCGCATCACAATTAAATCCAATAACAGCGTGACACACAAACCAATAACATCTCTCTATTTTTCACTCAAAAGTATAGGTCAACACGAACTTCATTCCGATATCAATAAATAATCACCGATACACTTCCGGATCCCCGTCACACAGATAATCAGCCTCTCAACAGGAAGCCAAAGAACAAGCTGCGCGCATTATTTCCCAACAGCCCATGAAAAGGAGCTTGGAAAGCGAAATACATCGACACCCGGCGCAGTAGGTTCTGTTTCTACTCTCAAACGTCGTCGGCTACTGCCAACCATGTCGACCAAGCAGAATTCAAGCCATTTAGGTTTGGATATTTAAAATTGATACGCCCATCACCCAGAAAATATAATTTCTTATGTTCATCCGGATTAAAGGAAAGAAAATAGAAATTCGCTTGATGCATGAACGACCCCGGTTTAATTATTTTCCTACAATTTTTCCAATATCGACATCAAATGACACTGCATACATCCGATGATACTCCATACCCATCCATTTGCAAACGGCAACATTACAATTCACCATTACCCTTACGGGAGCCAGTCATATTTCATAATATTTCTTTCTTTTTGAAATAAGTTATCGATTCTGCCTCTACTTTCGCGCACACGAAAATCCACCGCATCTCCCGACAAGTGCCGAGTTTTCATAATTACAAATCGCGTTTCTTAAACAGATCTTCCGGTACGGCACGTCAAGATCACCAGCATTCGATAAAACCCGGGTGCCAATGTAAGACAAAGCCGCAAGAATTACCGTTGCACTGCTGCAATCCGCCCACGCCGATAAGTGCAGCGCTGCGGTCGGATGAGAATATCCGGGGCCTCAGCGATACAGTCATTCGGCATTTCGCCTCCGACGCGGTCCGCTGCGCACTACGCTATACTGCCGCGATGGAAACGAAACCCGCCTCGCCGATCGTGCATTGCTGGTGGCGCGCCTGACCCAGGCGGCCCGTTTTTTTTTGCATGTCCCAAACGTGATGCCGCCAGCGATGGCGGCATTTGCGTTTCTGCGCTGACGTCATCGCTGGCGGCTTCGATAACCCGGAGCCCCACGCTTCGCAATTTGCAAATGATGGAATTACAATTCATCGTTTACCTTACCAAAGTCGGTCTTCTTTCATAATATTTCTTCCTTTATGAAAGAACGTTTCTGTGTAAGGAACGACTGTCACAGTCCGAACAATCCGTGCGCCAGCCAGGTCGAGGGCAACGTCGTGTTCGCGTTCCTCGATACGTTCGAGCCCGACGCGGCGAAGGTCGACGAACTGAAGGCCCACTATCGCCGCAGCGGCCTCGGCGATAGCGTCGTCAAGCGCGTGCTGAACGAGCGGCTGCAGGAATTGATCGAGCCGATCCGCGCGCGCTGTCGAGAGTTCGAGGCCGACAAGGCCGAGGTGATGGCGATCCTGAAACGCGACACGCTGCGCGCACGAGAAGTGGCGGAGGCGACGCTCGCGGAGGTTAAGGGGGCGATGGGGCTGACGTATTTCGATTGAGCGATCCAATGGCGACGTGCATTGCGCTCACTACGCAATGCACGCTCGACATGGAACGCAACCGGCAACAATTCGAAAACCTTCCGTCCCTGGCATCACATCGAAGAAAAAGGCCGGCTGCGCGAGCGTTCCGTCGGTGCTTCCGCCACCACGCGGCCAGAGACGGCCGTCGTGTGGCTTTCGCGTGAGTCGCTCGTCAACGTGCCACCGCAGCAGCTGGCCTACCCTCGACATTGCTCCGCAAAGACGACTTCGCTAACGTAGCCCGCCAATAACAACGACGGCGAACGGGGACGTACAACGTGTGCGGCCTGCCTCGCCTGCATCCCGAGGGCTCCGCGTGAATACCTATTGCGACCGACACAACTGGGAAGCGCTGGAAGCGTTCGTTCGCAAGGAAGCCGCTGTCTCGGACAAGCGCCGTATTACAGAGCAAACCTCCATCTCGGACGACCTGGGGCAGACCGGCGACGACGCCGACATCTTCATGGAACGCTTTTTCGACCGCTTCGACGTCGATCGCGGGGACTACGATTTTGGGCGTTACTTCCTGATGGAGGGCGAGGGGCTGCTCTATCACGTGTTGCGAAAATACCTGCTCGGAAAGCCCCATACGTTCCAGCGACATGCATTGACCGTCGGCATGCTGAGTAAAGCGATATCGCTGGGGACGTGGGACTCCAAAGCGGTCGAAAACTGACGACCGCGGAACATCTCCACCGTCATGGCCGCTCGCGCTCTGGCGCCGCATTACACACGGCCTCGATCCGGTTGCCGGCCGGATCGATCAGAAAAGCCGCGTAGTAGTTGCTGTGATAATGCGGCCGCAATCCAGGGGCACCGTCGGACCGGCCGCCCGTCGCGAGGCCGGCCTCGAAAAACGCATGCACCTGCTCGCGGGAAGCGGCCTTGAAACACCAGTGCCGCTTGCTCGTCCCGACTTCGGCGGGATCCAGATACACCGCCAGAAAAGTCGATGCCGGGTCGTCCGCGTTGCACCGTTCGCCATAGCCGAGCGCATTGGGCCGGTCATAAACCTTGGTCGCGCCCAGCGCAGCCATGACGGCATCGTAGAAGGGGCGTGCCAGATCGATATCCGGCACAGCGATCGACACGTGATCGAGAAGTTGCATGGTGTTGGCTCCATTGAACGAACCGAGTCTACACACTCGTCACCGATCCGACCGATCAACCTCACCGACGACTACACTACCGACCACGCCCTCTACGTGATCTGATACGTCGACGCCGGCACGAACTCCTCGGGTATCGGCCGATCCCCGAGTTCCAGCACCGACCGCTCGATCGTGCGCGTGATCGCATCGAGCGCGAGCGCATTCGGCGCGAGACCGAACGGCTCGGCCACTTCGTTCGCGATCGCTTCCAGCGCGATCAGCGTGTACGAAATGAACACGCAGATCAGCGGCGTGAAGAATTCAGTCGAATCGACGAGCCCGAACGGCAGCAGCACGCAATACGCATACACGGTGCGATGCAGCAGCACGCTGTACGAAAACGGAATCGGCGTCGACAGGATGCGCTCGCAACCGCCCACCGACTTGCCGAGTTCGTCGAGCTGCGCTTCGAACATCCAGCAGGTCGCGTCGCCGCCGGGGACGCGGCCCAGCGCACGGACGATACCGCCGCGCAATTCGTCGAGGATCGCGACCGGCTTGTAGCATTTGCCGCCGAGCGCGGCCGTGCGCTCCGCGCCGAGAATGCGCAGCAGGTCTTCGGTCGGATCGGTATGGCGCAGCTGGTGCTTCAGCGCATACGCGAGCGCGATCAGCAGATCGGCGAGCCGGTTGCGCTCGGCATCGCTCACGCTGTCGGGCAGGTAGCGATGCAGTTGCGACGTCACGGTGCGCGCGGCGATCAGCAGGTTGCCCCACAGGTGCCGCGCTTCCTTGAAGCGCTCGAAGCTCGCGTTGTTGCGAAACCCGAGGAAGATCGCGAGCGCGAGCCCGAACAGCGTGAACGGCGCCGTGTTGAGCGGAATCTTCTCGCCGAAGATGCGCCCGTTCGTGAAGACCGCCAGCGTGCTGACGATCGCCATGAACACGAGCTGGGGAATGATCGATTGCAGCACGGAGCCGTTCCATACGAACAGCATCCTGAGCCAGTTCTGTCGTGGTCTGACGATCATGATGTTTTCTCGACTGCCAAAGGAATACGCAACCCGTTGCGCCCGCACCCGATACGCAACGGCCCGCGCATGGCGGGCCGCTTTCGCATCGGGTGCCGTACCGCTCAGTGATAACCGATGTCGCCCTCGCGCACCTTGCCGCGGAACACGCGGTACTGCATCGCGCTATACACGAGGATGATCGGCAGCACGATCACGGTGCCGACGAGCGCGAACAACTGGCTCGCATGGCTCGACGACGCGTCCCAGATCGTCAGCGACGGCGGCACGATGTTCGGCCAGATGCTGATCACGAGCCCCGTGTAGCCGAGGAACACGAGCGCGAGCGTCAGCAGGAACGGCGTGGCCTCGTGCGCACGCTTCACCGTGTGGAAGATGCCCCACACGCATGCGACGACGAGGATCGGCACCGGCAGGAACCAGCCGAGGTTGCCGCTGCCGAACCAGCGATGCGCGACGGCCGGCAGCCCGATCACGGTCCACAGGCTGACCACGCCGATCACCGCGAGCAGCACGCCCGCGAGCGGCTTCATCAGCAGCCGCATCTTGCGCTGCAGTTCCCCGTCGACCTTCAGGATCAGCCAGCCGCAGCCGAGCGTCGCGTAGGTGACGAGCACGCCGATCCCGCACAGCATGCTGAACGGCGACAGCCAGTCGAACGGCCCGCCCGCGAACTGGTTGTTCTCGATCTTGATGCCCTGCAGCAGCGAGCCGAGCACGATCCCCTGGCAGAACGCGGCGAGCGCCGAGCCGCCGATGAACGCGAGATCCCACATATGCTGCGTACGCGTGGCTTTCGCGCGCAGCTCGAACGCCGCGCCGCGGAAGATCAGCCCGACCAGCATCAGCACCAGCGGCAGGTAGTTGGCCGGCAGCAGCGTCGAGTACACGACCGGGAACGCGCCGTAGAGGCCCGCGCCGCCGAGCACGAGGAATGTCTCGTTGCCGTCCCACACCGGCGCGACGGTGTCGAGCATCACCTGGCGCTCGGCCTTCGCATCGAAGAACGGAAACAACAGCCCGATGCCGAGATCGAAGCCGTCCAGCATCACGTAGATGAATACGCCGAGGCCGATGATCGCGGCCCACACGACAGGAAGATCGATGTGCATGGTTACTCCGCTTCGGTGACGTTCAGCGGCGTGGACAGCGCGCTCTTGCGCAGCCCCGGATGCCGGTGCAGCTCGATGTAGCCGGCCTGGGCCGCCGGCCCGCGCTTCATCAGTTTCATCATGTAGTAGATACCCGTTCCGAATACCAGGAAATACACGACCACGAACACCAGCAGCGACACGCCGACCTGCTGAGCGGTGAGCGGGGAGACCGAGTCGACGGTACGCAGCACGCCGTACACGGTCCACGGCTGCCGCCCGACCTCGGTCGTGATCCAGCCGGCCAGCAACGCGACGATGCCCGATGGCCCCATGCATACGACGAACCGCTGGAACCAGCGCGTTTCATACAGGCGCCCACCCTTTCTCAGCAGCAGCCCGAGCAGCGCGGTGAGCAGCATCAGCATCCCGAGGCCGGCCATGATCCGGAACGTCCAGAAGACGATCGGCGAATACGGGCGGTCCTGCGGCGGGAATTCCTTCAGCCCGCGGATCTCGCCGTCCCAGCTGTGCGTGAGGATCAGGCTGCCGAGGTGCGGCACCTGGATCGCATAGCGCGTGGTTTCGGCCTGCATGTCGGGCAGCCCGACGAGGTTCAGCGCGGTGCCGCCCTTCTCGGTTTCCCACAGCCCCTCGATCGCCGCGATCTTCGCCGGCTGGTATTGGCGCGTGTTCAGCCCGTGCGCATCGCCGACGACGATCTGGATCGGCGCGAGCACCAGCAGCATCCACAGCGCCATCGAGAAACTACGCTTCACCGGTTCGTCGCGGCGCCCCTTCAGCAGGTGCCACGCGCCGCACGCGGCGACGATGAAGCCCGCGACGATGAACGCCGCGATCGTCATGTGCACGAGACGGTACGGAAACGACGGGTTGAAGACGACCTTGAACCAGTCGACCGGCACGACGAGCCCGTTCTCGATCTTGTAGCCTTGCGGCGTCTGCATGAAGCTGTTCGACGCGAGAATCCAGAACGTCGAGATCAGCGTGCCGACCGCGACCATCAGCGTCGCGAAGAAGTGCGCGCGCGGGCTCACGCGCTGCCAGCCGAACAGCATCACGCCGAGGAAGCCGGCCTCGAGGAAGAACGCCGTCAGGACTTCGTACGTGAGCAGCGGCCCCGTGATGTTGCCCGCGACACGCGAGAAGCCGGCCCAGTTGGTGCCGAACTCGTACGCCATCACGACGCCGGAGACGACGCCCATCCCGAAGCCGATCGCGAAGATCTTCGACCAGAACTGGAACATGGATTTGTAGGCGGCGTCGCCGGTGACGAGATAGCGCCATTCCAGCACTGCCAGGAAGCTCGCCATGCCGATGCTGATCGCGGGGAACACGATGTGGAACGACACCGTGAATGCGAATTGCAATCGGGCGAGATGGAACGCATCGAAGATTTCCATGACCGTAATTTGCTCGTGGTTGTGAGGACGTACGCTCGAAGCAGGAAATCGCGCGACGGCTTCGCGACAACCCATGCGAACACGGACGATCGCTCGCACGGCATCGAAGCGTGAATGACGATATCGCGTTTGCAACGATACTCGCAATCACTCGAACGTGCGCTGAAACTGTGCTGCTTGCGCCGCCGAAGATGTGTGCACGGAAAATAGTTTCCGTGCCGGCGGGACGCTCAGCTGTACTGCTTTCCGCGTGGCGGCGCTGTGTCTCGGGCGCACTGTTCACTCCAATTAACATGGGATCCAACGCCTGCCCGCCGCGGTCGTGCGCCCGTCGGCGCCCGCCCGGCGGCATCGATTCCCGTCGTTCGGCGCCCGCGCCGAGCCCGGCCGGCCCGCCGGCCGCCCCGCCTGGAGAAAACCGCATGGAGCCCCCCCGCCGCGACGATCCGACCGGCAGCATCGCGTGTCAGGTGACCCGCCATCGTGCCGGCGACGCGTGCGACACCGTCGATCGCGTCGTCGACGAAACGCCGGTTGCACTCGTGTTCAACGGCATCGCGCACACGGTGATGATGGCCACACCGATCGACCTCGACGCGTTCGGCCTCGGCTTCGCGCTGAGCGAAGGCA
Organism: Burkholderia sp. BCC0506; assembly: GCF_902833145.1. GTDB lineage: Bacteria > Pseudomonadota > Gammaproteobacteria > Burkholderiales > Burkholderiaceae > Burkholderia. The sequence continues at coordinate 790,837 of NZ_CADFEN010000001.1, forward strand.
TCGTCGAGCGCGCGTCGGACGTCTTCGACATCGAAAGCGAATGCCGGCCCGGCAGCGCCGAAGTGCGGCTGACCGTGTCGCAGCAGGCGTTCATGGCGCTGAAGGCGCACCGCCGCGCACTGGCCGGCCGCACCGGCTGCGGCGTGTGCGGCATCGAAAGCATCGCGCAGCTCGACCTGCACCCGCCGCGTATCGCGGCCGCCGGCGCGGCCGCGGGCATCGGCGCCGACGCGATCGCGCGCGCCGCGCGAGCGTTGCCGGCCCGCCAGACGCTGATGCGCGAGACGGGCGGGATCCACGCGGCCGCGTGGTGCGATCGCGACGGCACGGTGCTCTACGTGTTCGAGGACGTCGGCCGCCACAACGCGCTCGACAAGCTGATCGGGCAGCTCGCGCGCCGCCGCGCCGACCTGCGCGCGGGCTTCGTGTTCCTGTCGAGCCGCGCGAGCTACGAACTGGTGCGCAAGGCCGCGCGGGTCGGCATCCCGATGATCGCGACGATCTCGGCGCCGACGTCGCTCGCGATCGACGTGGCCCGCGAAGCCGGCGTGCGGCTGCTCGGCTTCTGCCGCAACGACGGCTTCGTCGAATACGTCTCGCCCGCCGCCGCTCACCTCGACCCATTGCCTGCACCGGCCCACTCGTCATGAAACACCTGTTCGATTTCGATACCGCGCAGCAGCAATTCGCCGGCGCGTTCGCGCCGCTCGAGGCCGCCGCGCCCGTGCCGGTCGCGCAAGCGCGCGGCCACGTGCTGGCCGCGCCGCTGACCGCGGTGCTCGACCAGCCACCGGCCGACCAGAGCGCGATGGACGGCTATGCCGTGCGGCACGCCGACCTCGCGCACGGCGAACCGCTGCGCGTCGCGCAGCGCTGCTATGCCGGCGACACGCCCGCGCCGCTCGCGCCGCGCACGGCCGCCCGCATCTTCACCGGCAGCCTGATTCCGCCCGGCGCCGACACCGTCGTGATGCAGGAGCAGGCGCACGAACAAGACGGCAGCGTCACGTTCGACTTCCCGCAGCGCCGCGGGTCGCACATCCGCCGCCGCGGCGAGGAAGTCCGCGCGGGCGACCTGCTCGTGCCGGCCGGCGTGCGCATGGGCGCGATGCACGTCGGCGTGGCCGCCGCGCAAGGATTCGCGCGGATCGACGTGCGCGCGGCACTGCGCGTCGGGATCCTGACGACCGGCGACGAACTGGTCGCATGCGGCGACGCGCGTGCGCCGCAGCAGATCTACAACAGCAACGCACCGATGCTCGCCGCGCTGGTCGCGGGAACCGGCGCCGACGTCGCGATGTGCCGGCACGCGGCCGATACCGCGGCCGCCGTCGATCGGGCGCTGCGCGACCTGCACGCGCGGTGCGACCTCGTGATCTGCGTCGGCGGCGCGTCGGTCGGCGACAAGGACCTGCTGCGCCCTGCACTCACCGCGCTCGGTGCGTCGTTCCTCGTCGCCGGCGTGCGCATGAAGCCTGGCAAACCGGTCGCGCTCGCGCGGCTCGATGCGCGGCCCGTCGTGCTGCTGCCCGGCAATCCGGGCGCCGCGACGACCGCGTTCGCGCTGTTCGTCGCGCCGCTGATCCGCCGCCTGCAGGGGCGCGACGCGTGCCTGCTCGTCGTGCCGTCGCTGCCGATCGACACCGGCTTCGAGCCGGATGCGCAGCGGGAGCGCTTCGTGCGCGTGCGCTGCACGGTGGGCACCGACGGCGCCCCGGTACTCGATACGCTGCGCCAGCAAGGCGCCGGCACGCTGCAGTCGCTCGTGCAGGCAACCGGCCTCGCCCGGCTGCCGGCCGGACGCACCATCGCGCGCGGCGACGCGGTTCCGTACTACGAATTCGCACGCTGGCTCGCATGAGCGCGACGCCGGATAGCTGCGCGATGCAGCGCCTTCGCCCCTTTCGCCGGCACTTTCGCCGCACCTGTCGCACGTCGCGCGCGGCGAACTGTATTCCTGCAATTCGGGCGCGATTGTGTCTCTGCCGGCCCAACCCGGCGGACTATGCTCACGATGAGGCGCGTCACGACCCGGACGCCGACACGTCGGCACCCGCGCGGCCGAACGGCGACGCCTCTTCGCTTACTTCATGCAGGCCGACGACCCGATCGTGAATGCCATCGTTTCCGCCGCGCCGGCCGCCGCCTCATCCGGCGGCGTATCGCCCGGCGCTGTCCCCCGCCCGTCCGACACGCTCGGCCGCCCGCTGCACGACCTGCGCCTGTCCGTCATCGACCAGTGCAATTTCCGCTGCGGCTACTGCATGCCGCGCGAGAGCTTCGGCGCCGACTACGCGTTCATGCCGTCGTCCGAGCGCTTGTCGTTCGCGCAACTGGAAACGATCGCGCGCGCCTTCACGTCGCTCGGCGTCGAGAAGATCCGCATCACGGGCGGCGAGCCGCTGCTGCGCCGAAACCTCGAAGCGCTGATCGAACGACTGGCCGTACTGACGACCGTCGACGGCAAGCCCGTCGAAATCGCGTTGACGACCAACGGCTCGCTGCTCGCCGCAAAGGCACGCACGTTGCGCGATGCGGGGTTGTCGCGCGTGACCGTGAGCCTCGACGCGCTCGACGACGCAGTATTCCGCCGGATGAGCGACGCCGACGTGCCCGTGTCGCGCGTGCTGGCCGGCATCGAGGCCGCGCATGCGGCCGGGCTCGCGCCGGTCAAGGTCAACGCGGTGATCGAGCGCGGCGTGAACGACGACCAGATCCTGCCGCTCGTGCGGCACTTCCGGCACACGGGCGTGGCCGTGCGTTTCATCGAATACATGGACGTCGGCGGCGCCAGCTTCTGGTCCGGCGACAAGGTCGTGCCGGCCGCGCGGATGCGCGAGCTGATCGACGAACACTACCCGCTCGTGCTCGTCGGCGAGCCGGGGCACGACGCCACCGCGATCCGTTGCGCGCACATCGATGGCGCGGGCGAAGTCGGCTTCATCGCAAGCGTGTCGCATCCGTTCTGCGGCACCTGCTCGCGCGCCCGCGTGTCGGCCGACGGCCAGCTGTATACGTGCCTGTTCGCGACGCAAGGCACCGACCTGCGGCCGTGGCTCGACGATGCGGCGTCGACCGCCGACCTCGCCGCCGCCGTGCGCGCACGCTGGACGCAGCGCGACGACCGCTATTCCGAGCGCCGGGCCGCACGGCCGGCCCGCGCGCCGGGCAAGACCTATCCGACCGTGCGCATGTCGCTCGTCGGCGGCTGACACGCCGCCGCGCGATACAGGATGCGCCGCCCACTGGAGAACCTGTCATGACGACCTTCACCGAATCCCGCGCCGGGCTGCCGGACGATCCGCCGCGTGCCGGCAGCGCCGCGCCGCCCGTCGACGCGACCGATTCGCACCCCGAATCGGCGCCCGCCATTGCCGCCGGCTTCGAAGTGCGCGTGCAGCATGCGCCGATCGACGCGGGCGCGGAGCTTGCGCCGATCGTTCGCAACCCAAATGTCGGCGCGGTCGTGAATTTTCTCGGGGTCGTGCGCAAGGAAGGCGACGTCGACGACGTCGTCGCGCTGGAAGTCGAGCACTATCCGACGATGACCGAGCAGGCGCTGTGGAGCATCGTCGAGGAGGCCACCGCACGCTGGCGGCTCGAAGCGGTCAGGATCGTGCACCGCGTCGGCCGCATTCCGCTCGGCCAGCCGGTCGTGCTGGTCGTGGTGGCCGCCGCGCATCGCGCGTCCGCGTTCGACGCGTGCGAATTCCTGATGGATTTCCTGAAGACCCATGCGCCGTTCTGGAAGAAGGAGATCCGGCACGACGGCGAATCCGGCTGGGTCGAGGCGAAGGCGCACGACGACCTGGCGATGCGGCGCTGGGGCTGACGCCTCCGCGTCGTGCTTTCCGATTCCGCCGTTCCTGCTCGAGACATCGCAATGAAGCTGACGATCAAATATTTCGCGAGCATTCGCGAACAACTGGCGCTCGACGAGGAAACCGTCGAGATCGATGCGCGCGAACTCACCGTCGACGCGCTGCGCGGCACGCTGGCCGCACGCGACGCGCGTAGCGCGGAGGCGCTGCGGATGGACCGCCCCGTGCGGGCAGCCGTGAACCTCGAAATGGTGACCGGGGAATTCGTCGTGCGCGAGGATAGCGAGGTCGCGTTCTTTCCGCCGGTGACGGGGGGATGAGGCGACGCGGGGGCTGCGCGCTTCGATGCAGTCGTTTCGATCGGCGTATCGACCGTGAACGCGGTCATCGGCGCCAGTCTGGAAAAACAACGGTTCTTCGCGAGTTCCTCGGCGACAGCCAGGGAGGAACGCCGGCGGTCGGCCAGGTCCGTCACTCGACGGTGCGGCCGGATTTGGTGACAATCTCAGTCGTTCTGCCCGTTTAGGTCACATAGATCCGCGATGAATCTCAACGAAAGATTAATCGAAATTGCCCGACAGTCGTCCTGGTGTATGTCTGCGCTGTCGGCGGCAGGTGCGCTTGGCCTGAAATCCTGGTGCATTGGCGCAGGAGCCATTCGCAATTTGGTCTGGGACTCACTTCACGGATATGTGACTCCGACACGCCTGGCCGATGTCGATTTGGCCTACTTCGACGCGTCCGATTTGTCGTCGATTCGCGATGCCGAAATCCAACGCAGCCTCACGGCGGCATGTCCCGAAATTCCATGGGAGGTCACAAATCAGGCCGCTGTTCATCTCTGGTTTGAGAGCACCTTTGGGCATCCTGTGTCCCCCTTCAGTTCACTGGCCCAAGCCGTTGCGTCGTGGCCGGAGTACGCGACGACGGTAGGACTGACTTTGCATAGTGACGGGACAATAGAGGTCTGCGCACCATACGGACTCGACGATCTTTTTTCCATGGTGGTACGACGCAATCCAGCGCGTGTCAGCATTGATACTTATCTTCGGCGAGTCCAGCAGAAAAGATACAAGGACCGCTGGCCCCGTGTGACCATAATCGTTTAGAAATGTCGCCGGCAGTGAAGTGGCGTGTTACCGACCGAAGTCGGCCATGAGGCGACCTTCGTCTGGGACGTCGGTCGGACGTTCACATGACCGATCCCCGTCGGCAAGCCATCATTCGCTCGTTGGGACACCTTGTACCCTATCCTGTTTGTGCAATCGCCTGTTGCCTCTTTGAAGGCCGGGGTCGTGTTCGAAGGCGCTTCCAAGCGGAGCCACCATAATCGCCCGTGCATCAAGTGGAAAAGGCTTGCGAGGACGATTCCCGCTCCGGCACGTGCTCGAGCAGATGCGCAACAAATTGGGTGAGCTTCGGCAGGGGGCGCCGGTCGTGTCGGTACACGATGTGGACGGGGCGGGGATTGGGCGAGTAGGCTTGCAGTACTTGTACCAACGTTCCATTTGCCAGATCCTGAGCTACCAAGACTTCCGGTTGCAGCAACAATCCCGCGCCAGCGATTGCAGCCATGCGCAAGGCGTTGCCGTCATTGCACGCGAACACTGATTCTGTCGCCAAGCGCAGGCCGTCCCCATCCTTGAGCTTCCAGCCGCTACGGCCATTCCACACCGTATGAGACAGGCAGTGATGGACGCTAAGATCCTGCGGCGTCTCCGGACGCCCGTATTGAGCGAGATAGCCCGGCGATGCACAGATCACCATGCGATACATGGTCAACGGCTTTGCAATCAGGTCGGCATCGCCCAATTCACCAATGCGGATGGCCAGATCAAAACCCTCGTCAATCAGGTTGACGTTGCGATTGCTCAATTCCAGTTCTACACGCACGAGCGGATGCATATGCCGGAAAGTCGCGGCCAGTGGGGCGATGACACAGGCACCGAAGGTGATCGGCGCACTGATACGCAATGTGCCGGACGGTGACGCGCGTAGTCGCTCGACCGACGTTTCGGCGATACGCATGTGTTCGAGCGCGCGCTTTGCGTCTTCGTAAAAAACGCGGCCGGCATCAGTCAGACTCTGGCGCCGTGTAGTGCGCTCCAGTAAGCGCGCACCGAGACGCTCTTCGAGCTCGCGCACATATTTGCCGACCATTACCGCCGATATGTCCAGGTGCTTCGCTGCTTCGGTGAAGTTGCCTCTCTCCACGACTGCAACGAAGGTTTCCATGGAACGCAATTTGTCCATATTACGAACTGTGGCTTAGTAGTATCGGAAATTTAAACACATTTATGTGTTTTTCGGTTCGAGGAAGAATAGCGACATTCCAATTTGAATTCGGAAAGGAGTGTTTTATGAAGATCGTCGTAATCGGTGCCAGTGGGGACGTTGGTCGTTCCGTTGTGGATGAGCTTGCGCGTGACGGCAAACACGAAGTCATTCGTGTCGGTCGTACCCGGGGTGATCATCAAGTTGACATTGCTCGCGATGACAGCGTGAGCGCGCTGTTCAAGCAAATCGGCTCCGTCGATGCCATCGTTGTTGCCGCAGGCAATGTCATTCTGGCTCCAATCGAGAAAATGACAGCAGCCGACTTCCATCGAGGCTTGCAAGACAAGCTGCTCGGTCAGGTGCGTGTCGCGTTGATTGGTCAGCATTACCTGAGCGACGGCGGCTCGATTACGCTGACCTCCGGCATCGCTGTCGATGATCCGATTGCTCAAGGTTCCCATGCCGCAGCGTCGAATGCCGGGATTGAAGGATTCGTGCGTGCCGCCGCATGCGATTTTCGCCGGGGCATCCGAATCAATGCCGTTAGTCCAACCATGCTGATTGAATCCATGGACCGGTTTGGCCCGTTCTTTCCCGGCTACGAAGGCGTGCCGGCGACGCGTGTGGCGATGGCCTATCGACGCAGCGTGGAAGGCGTGCATACCGGCCGCGTATATCGGGTTGGTCATTGAAGTAAAAAACCTCGCGGCACTTTCGCCCCATCTGCTGCTGTTACAGCCGATATCCAGCCCGTGAATGGCCGCCGTACTTGCGAAACGCGCCACACGGGTCACGCAGCGGCGACCGGCAGCAATGGGTCGGCCAGCGACACCCACGCAAATCCACGAAGCACCCAAACAAAGCCGGCACGAGGCCGGCTTTGTCATCGAAACACAACGTACCGCAAACACCGTTCACCGCATGCACGCCCCTGCCAGCTTCCCGACCGTGATCACCGCCTGCTCGATCTCCGGCGACCACGGGCTGCTGTAGTTCAACCGGATGAAGTTCCGGTAGTTGTCCGTGATCGAGAACATGTAGCCGGGGCCGATCGTGATCCCCTGCTCCAGCGCAAGCTGGTACAGCCGCATCGCATCGACCTGCGCCGGCAGCTCGACCCACAGCACGTACCCACCCGCCGGGGTCGAAATGCGCGTGCCCTCCGGGAAAAACCGCGACACCATCGCCCGCATCAGGTTCGCCTGCTGCGCATACGCCTTGCGAATCCGCCGCAGATGATGTTCGTAGCCGTCGCGTTCGAGAAACTCCGCGATCGCGAGCTGCGGCAACGACGGCGTCGCGAGCGTATTCAGGAACTTCAGCTTCTCGACCTGATCACGATAGCGGCCGGGCAGCGCCCAGCCGATCCGGTACGCGGCCGTCAGGCTCTTCGAGAACGACGAACAATGCAGCACGATCCCGGTCCGGTCGTAGGATTTCAGCGAACTCGGATGCGTGTCGCCGAAATACAGTTCGTTGTACACGCCGTTCTCGATGATCGGCATGCCGGCCTTCGTTGCGAACTCGACCAGTTCGCGCTTGCGCTCGTCCGGCATCTGGAACCCCAGCGGGTTCTGGAAATTCGGCATCACCATGCACGCGGCGATCGGCTGCGACTTCGCGATCGCGGCCAGCGCCGCGATGTCGATCCCGTATTCCGGGTGCGTCGCCACCTCGATCGCCTTCATCCCCATCCGCTCGATCGCGTGCAGCATCGCGTAGAACGTCGGCGATTCCACCGCGATCGTGTCCCCCGGCTTCGCCACCGCCTGCAGGCACAGGTTGATCGCCTCCGTCGCGCCCACCGTCACGATGATCTCGTTCGGGTCCACCGACATCCCGTTTTCCAGGTACCGGCGCGCGATCTGCCGGATCAGCCGCGGATGACCCGGCGGCAGTCCGTCCGTCACGCCCCACAGCGACTTGTCGCGGCCGGCGGCGTACGCGTAGCGGTTCAGCTTTTCGAACGGAAACAGGCTCGGGTCCGGATACGGCGAGCCGAGCGGCACCGCGTCGTCGGTCCCGATCGAACGCAACGTCGACAGCACGAGCCGGCTCACGTCCACCGACGACGAGATCGCGATCGGCTTCGACGGCCGCAGCTCGCGCACCGGCGCGTGGCCGTCGTCGCGCCGCAGGTTCACGAAATAGCCCGACTGCGGCCGGCTCTCCAGCAGCCCGCGGCTTTCCAGCAGCAGATACGCGTGCAGCACGGTCGTGATGCTGATCCGGTGCTGCTGGCTCGCCTGCCGCACCGACGGAATCCGGTCGCCGTGCCGGTACACGCCCTGGCGGATCAGGCGCTCGATGTCGTCCGCGAGTTTTTCATAGAGTTTCATCGTGCGTCTCCCGCTGGCGCACGCGGCCGCACCGCGCCGCCGTGTGCGTCCAATACGCACGTGTTGCGCGCGTTTCGCCCGTGGACCGGGCCGTCGTGATTCCTGATCTTTCCCTCCGGTTTTGCCTTTTCCATCGCGCTGGCTCTCTCTTGAAGATGCGCCGGCAGGGTTCCGGAATAGCGGGATCTGCGGCACTGTGCACTTGATGATTGGATCTTAAGAGAAGAACAGTTGGCGACGAGCACACACATCGAACGCGCGAACAAGAGTACAGTTCGGCGCGAATCGCGCATCTCAGGAAAACTGTACGTCTTATGAAATGGCTGGACAGCCGGATGCGGGCCGAGCGGGCCCGACCGGCCTGGAACGCCCGCCGCACGGGCCTGCGCGCGGCTGCGGCAATCGGGGTGCAATACTGTGCGTCCGCCAGTTTTTTCACGGTGAGCGCCCGACCATGCAGCACACGCTCGAACACCCCGCCGGCCCGGGAAGCGCGCCCCGGCGCCGGGCGACCAGTACAGAAGAAATCGCGCCGGAACAATCCAGCCGCCCCAGGAGCACACGATGATCGACCACGCCCTCGTCGCACTGCTGATCGCGCGGCTGACCGACCCGGCCGCCCACGCGGGCTCCGTCGACGAGGCGATCGACCTGTCGGCGCTCGACGCGCCCGCGCTCGGCGCCGTGTGGCCGGCGCTGCGGCGCGTCGAGCACGAGATCCTCGTACGCGACCAGGCGTTCGGCGACCCACGCGCCGAATTCGCGCGCTGGCTGCACCGGCAGATCGACGCGCTCGGCCTCGAGCCGCTCATCGGCGCCGATGCTGCACTCGAGCTGTTCCGCGCCATGCCGGCCGGCGAATGGAAACGCGCGCTGGAGGATCTGCCCTGCCTCGATGCGCTGCCGTCGCCGGCGCTGCAGGCCGAACTCGCGCGGATCGCCGGCGAACCGGAAGCAGGCGGATTGCGCGCGGCATCCGCCTATGCCGCGTATGCGCTCGACTGGTTCGCGGGCCGTCGCGACTTCTCGGCGCGGCACGCCGCGTATGCGCAGTTGCTCGCGGATTCGCCGTTTCGCGTGCGCGAACTCGACGTGCTCCCGGCGCTCGGCCCGGCCGCGCTGCTCGCGCTGGCCGCGACCGACGGCGGCTATTTCGCGCCGAAGCGGCTGTGGATCGACTCCAGCGATCCGGCCGTGACGCTCGCGGAAGAAGCCGCGTACGTCGCCTTCGCGCGCGACGCGTTGACCGAAGCCGCGCGGCAGGTCGCGGCGCTGCATGCCGGGACCGTGCCCTACGAAGCCGATCGCGCGTTCACGACCGACGACGCGCAGGTGCTCTCACGCGCCGCGCGGGTTGCCGCCTATCGCGACGAGGCATGGCTGCGCCCGCTGATCGGGCCGCTGCTGACGGGCGTGTGCGTCGCGCCGACGGCCGCGAAAACCGCGCCGTCGCAGTCGCTCGCGATCGCGCTCGGCCATGCGATCGAGACGATCCCGACACCCGAGAGCGTGCGCGCGCTGCGCGACGCGCTGGCCGTCGTCCGTCATGCGGGCGTGCAAAAGAAACTCGCGCGCAACCTGAAGCCGGCCGAACGCGCGCTCGGCGAGCGGCCGCACACCGCGCTGCGGATGACGCTCGACGCGAAACCCGACAAGAAACAATCGGCGATGCTCGCCGCGTGCATGGAAGCGGGCTTCTGGCAGCCGATGACGCTCGGCCACGCCGAATGGCGCGAGCGGCTCGTCGATGCGCCGGCCGGCGCCGCGTTCTCGGCGCGGATGATCTGGCAAGCGCGTCGCAGCGATGGCGCGACGCAGTCGTTCATGCCCGACATCGCCAAAGACAAGGTCGTGCTGCGCGATGCGGCCGGCCACGCATGCGAGATCGCCAGCGACTGCACCATCCGGCTATGGCACCCGCTGCTGGCCGACGCGGACGAACGGCTCGCGTGGCAGCGCGCGATCGTCGGCCGGTCGCTGCGGCAACCGGTCAGGCAGGCGTTCCGCGAGTACTACGTGCCGAGCGACGACGACGCGTCGGCCAGCGATACCGCGATGTTCGAAGGTCACGTGCTGTCGAGCCGGCCGCTGCTCGGCGTCGCGCGCCGCGAAGGCTGGTCGATCCGCGCGTACGACGACGCGCTCGTCCGCGAATTCGGCGACGTGCGCGCGACCTTCGTCGTCGATGCGCGGCTCTATCCGGGTTCGGAAAGCCACGGGACGTCGCGCCGGCTGGTCGTCGAACGCCGGCACGGCGCGCGCTGGGCGCCAGTGCCGATCGGCGAGATCGATCCGGTCGTGTTCTCCGAAGTCGCGCGTGCGGTCGACCTGCTCGTCAGCGTGTCCGCGTTCGCGCTCGACGACGATGCCACGCGGGCGGCGGCCGCTGCCGAGGCGACGGACCCGGCCCGCCAGCGCGACCTCGAAACGGAACGCCGGCAGCGCCTGAACCGGTTGTCGGAGCTGCCGCTGGGCGTGATGGCGCGACATCGCAGGCATGTGCTGTCGCTCGTGTTCGCCGAACCGGTTGCGCAAGGGAGGATCACGATCGACGAACGCCATGTGCGCGTCGGCGCGTGGTCGGTGCATTGCGCGACCGGCCGCGTGACACGCGACGGCGAACCGGTCGAACCTGCGATCGCGCCGCCGCCGTCGCCGTTGCGCGCGGTGCCGTGGCTGCCGTACGACGAAGCGCTGCTGCAGCGGATCGTCGACGTCGTCGCGGGGTTGCTCGACTGAGCGGGCGCCGTCAGATCGAACCGAACAGCGCGCGCGGCCGGTCCTTCAGCGTGCCGGACAGGATGCGCAACCCGTTGACGAGCTCGTCGCGCGTAGCCGGGCACGCGAGGTTGATGCGCACGCCATGCTCGATTTCCGCGCGGTCGACCGCGAAGGTCGACGACGGCATCACGATCACGCCGCGCGCCTTCGCATTCGCGGCGAAGTCGTCGGCACGCCACGGCGGCGGCAGCCGCAACCACACGAACATGCAGGCGGGATCGGACTTCAGTTGCCCGGCCGGCAGCAGTTCCCGCGCGAGATCGACGCGCGCGCGAATCTCGGCAAGCTGCGCGGCCATGATCCGCTCGGCGGTGCCGTTCTCGATCCACACCGTCGCAATCAGCATCGACGTGGGCGCCGGCATCCACGCGGTGGTGCGCACGGCTTCCGCGCACAGCGCGACGCTGTCGCGCGGACAGCTCAGGTAGCCGAGGCGCAGCCCCGGCGCGAGGATCTTCGATGTCGCGCCGATATGGAACGTCAGCTCCGGGCACAGCCCCGCGATGGCCGGCAGCCGGTCGCGCACGAGCGGGCCGTACACGTCGTCCTCGATGATCGTCACGTGATGGCGCCGCGCGATGTCGACGAGCGCCATCCGGCGCGCGAGGCTCATCGTCGTCACGGTCGGGTTCTGGAGGTTCGGCACGACGAAGATCGCCTTGACGGGCATGCGCTGGCAGATCCGCTCGATCTCGTCGGGCAGCAGGCCGTCGTCGTCGGCCGGCGCGCTGACGATCTCGAACTGGAACACCGGCGCGAGCGCCTTGAGGCCGTAATACGTGAGGCGGTCGGCGACGATCACGCCGTCGGTGCCGATCAGGCTGTTGAGCACCGCATACAGCCCGTGCTGCGCGCCGCTCGTGACGACTACCTGGTCGCGCGACGGCGCGAAGCCCGGCGCGGCCAGCCACTGCGCGCCGGCCGCACGCGCCCAGTCGGGGCCTTGCGGCGGCTGGTATTCCTGCAGCGCGGCAAACCGCGGGTCGTTCGGCAGCGTGCCGAACGTCTGCGCGAGGCTCGCGAGAAATTCGCCGGTTGCCGGACGGTTCACGGTCAGGTCGATCACGCCGTTGCCGGCCGCCAGCGATGCGCGGGCCGGCTCGATGCTCGGCATCGCCCCGCCGGTGACGAGCGAGCCGCGACGCTTGCTGCCGATCACGAGGCCGCGCAGCTGCAATTCCTTGTACGCGCGCGACACCGTCGACACGTTGATGCCGAGCTCGGTCGCGAGCTGGCGTTGCGGCGGCAGGCGGCTGCCGGGCGGATACACGCCGTTGCGGATTTCCGCCTCGATCGAGCTGGAGACCTCGACGTAGGTCGGCCGCTTCGCCTGTACTGGCAGGCCGCCGTCGCGCTCGCCGGAAAGTTTGTCTGATGCCATCTGTCGCCCATGACCACACAAAAAGCGTTTGTCTGCCGTTTTGGCTTGCACAGCGATTGTATATGACCTCCCTGCCCCGTCAATCATGGACCGAAAAGTCTGCTGAATCAGCAGGTTGAAATCGGGTAAACGCCAGCGCCACACAATACTATTTTGATTGCACACAAAAAATTACTGTGTGATTCTTGATTGCAACTTTGTGTGTATCACGTCCACCGGAGGGGAAGCGTCATGGCGAACGTCGCCATCGTGGGTGCAGGCTTCATCGGGCTTGGCGCGGCGGCATGGCTGCAACGCGACGGGCATCGCGTGACGCTGTTCGATCCGGCCGGCGTCGGCCAGGGCGCGTCGTTCGGCAATGCCGCGACGTTCGCGCCGTACGGTTGCGTGCCGGTGAACGGCCCGTCGGTGTTCCGCAACCTGCCGCACTTCCTGTTCGCCGCCGACAGCCCGCTGCGCATTCGCTGGCCGTACCTGCTGCACGGCGCGCCCTGGCTCGCGCGCTTCCTGCTCGCGTCGACGCCCGCGCGGCACGCACGCAGCGCGAGTGCGCTGGCCGCGCTGCTGTCGCGCGCCGCCGACGGCTATGCGCCGCTGCTCGCGCCGTCGCGGCTCGCGGCGTTCGTGCGGCCGCGCGAATGCCTGTACCTGTACGCGCGGCAGGCGTCGTTCGACGCCGCGCAGCCGTCGCTCGCGCTACGGCGCCGGCTCGGCGTGCCGTTCGAGACGCTCGATGCAAGCGCGATCCGCCGGCTCGAGCCCGCGCTCGCGCCGATCTTCTCGCGCGGCGTGCTGTTCGTCGGCAGCTGGTATTTCTCCGATCCGCACGGGTTTCTCGGCGAATTGTTCGCGCAGCTCGCCGTCGCCGGCGCGACGCTCGAACGCGCGCGCGTCGAACGGATCGCCCCCGCCGGCGACCGCGTGAACGTACACGCGGACGGCACGGTGCGCGCGTTCGATCACGTCGTCGTCGCCGCGGGCGCCCGCTCGCGCGAATTCGCCGCGGCGTGCGGCGACGCGGTGCCGCTCGACACCGAACGCGGCTATCACGTGCAGTTCGGCGTGCACGAGCCGATCGTCACGCGGCCGGTCGGCTGGGCCGAGCGTGGTTTCTACATGACGCCGCTCGACGAAGGGCTGCGCGCGGCCGGCACGGTCGAACTCGGCGGCTTCGACGCGCCGATGAATCCGTCACTGGTCGCGTTGCTCACGCGCTCCGCGCGCGAAGCCGTGCCGTCGCTCGGCACGCCGACGCGCAGTTGGCTCGGGTTCCGGCCGACGCTGCCCGACGGCGTGCCCGTCATCGGCCGCGCCCGCGACAGCGCGCGCGTGATCCACGCATTCGGTCATCAGCATCTCGGCGTGACGCTCGCCGGCATCACAGGGCAGATCGTCGCCGACCTCGTCGCCGAACGCGCACCGTCGCTCGACCTCACGCCGTACCGGGCCGCGCGATTCTGACGCGCGCCACGATTTCCACCCCTGAAGGAGAAGCATCATGAATCGTCGTCACTGGCTGGCATGGCTGGCCGTCTGCTCGATCGGCACGGTCGCGGCGTCCGCGCACGCCGCGGACCCGGAAACCGTCAAGATCGGCTTCGCCGGCCCCCTGACGGGGCCCGTCGCGCGCGTCGGCAAGGATCTGCAATACGGCGCGCAACTCGCGCTCGACGAGGAAAACGCGAAGCATCCGACCATCGGCGGCAAACCGGCGCGCTTCGTGCTCGACGTCCAGGACGACCAGGCCGATCCGCGCATCGCGATCCAGGTCGCGCAGAAGCTCGTCGACGACGGCGTGGTCGGCGTGATCGGCCACTACAACTCCGGCTGCAGCATTCCGGCGTCGGCCGTCTACAAGCAGGCGAACGTCGCGATGATCACGCCCGGCTCGACCAATCCGCAACTGACGATGCAGGGCTTCAAGAACGTGTTCCGCACGATGGGGCACGACGGTGTCGGCGGCGTGGTGGCCGGCCGCTTCGCGGTCGAGCAACTGAAGGCCAAGCGGATCGGCATCATCGACGATCGCACCGCGTTCGGCCAGGGCCTCGCCGACGCGTTCGAGAAAGGCGTGAAGGACGCGCACGGCAGCATCGTCGGCCGCGAATACACGAACGACAAGGCCGTCGATTTCCGCGGCATCCTGACGACGATGAAGAGCAACAACATCGACCTGCTGTTCTTCGGCGGGCTCGACGAACAGGGTGCGATGCTCGTCAAGCAGATGCGCTCGCTCGGCATCCGCGCGCAACTGTTCGGCGCCGGTGCGTTGAAAAGCAACGCGTTCCTGAAGATCGCCGGCAACGCGGGCGAAGGCACGCAGGATCTGGAGCCCGGCCCCGCGCTCGACAAGCTGCCGTCGGCCGTCGCGTTCGCGCAGCGCTACAAGGCGCGCTTCAACCAGGACGTCGAGCTGTATGCGCCGTTCGCGTACGACGCCGCGCTCGCGATGATCGCGGCGGTCCGCAAGGCCGACTCGCTCGATCGCGGCAAGATCGTCGCGAGCCTGCCCGGCGTGTCGGTCACCGGCGTGACCGGCAAGATCTCGTTCGACGAGCGCGGCGACCTGATCAAGCCGCCGTACACGCTGTTCCGCGTCGAACAGGGGCAGTGGCGCAGCATTCGCACGGTCGGCGGCGCGTCGAACTGATCGACGCCGGGCGGCAGGGGGCAGGCGGCGCCTACCGCGCCGTCTGCTGTCGCTGCACCTCCTGCGCTTTCATCTGCAGATACGCGCCGCGCTCCACCTCGTGCAGTTGCAGCGGATACTGCTCGGTCGCATCGAACCAGCGCGCGAGGCGCTGGTCGAGCGGCTTGTCGAGCGTCGCGAGATACGTGTCGATCGCCAGGTAATAGCGCATCGTGTTGCGCTCCAGCAGCCCGCGCACGCCGCCGATGTATTGCGGCTGCGCGGCCGAGGCGCCGCTGGCGGGCGTGAACCCGACCTTGTCGCTGCCGACGGTCGCGAGGTAGGTTTTCATCGCCATCCGGCCGACCGTGCCGAAGCCATACGAATACGTGAGATGCAGGAACGTGCGCGACGCGCCGACCGGCACGGCCTCCAGCGCGATCCGGTAGTCCTTCGTGCCCATCGGCCCGCTGTCGGCCGTCAGGTCGACCTGGAAATAGTCGGGCGTCGCGGCCGCCACGCGATAGCGGAACTGCACGCGATAGGTGTCCGACAGCTTCTGCTCGATCTTGCGGCCGAGGTTCACGTCGAGCACCGGGCCGTTGCCGCCGCTCGACGCGCGGCAGTACTTCGTGTTCAGGTGCAGGATCAGCACCGCGCACCAGTTGGCAGGGCCTTGCGCGGGATCGTTGAGCTGGCCGTTCACCACCGCGAACGGATAATCGACGACCGCATAGATGTCGCCTTTCAACGACGACGACGCTTCCGACGATTCGAGCACCACGGGCCGGTGAAACGCGTTGTCCTTCAGTTGGGGCCCGAGGCTGCGGTAGCGGTCGAGCAGCGCGGCCGCGCCGTTCGCACCGTCCGCGCCGAACGACAGCGCGCTCCAGCCCACACACAGGGCCACGACGAGCGCGTGGCACGCGCGGCGCGCGAGCCGCGTGCCGCGCGAAGGTCCGGATGTCTCCATGTTTTTACTCCGTGGCGCACGATGGCCGCGCGCATGGGTCACAGAATACGCCTGCCCGCTACGCGGCGCGGCATGCGGCGCGATCGTCATCGGCTGCGCTTCACCGGCAGCGGCAATTGCGCTGCGGTGATCCGGATCGGCGTCGCCAGCCACTCGCGATCGTCCCGGCGATCGCCCGCAATGACGAGATGCGGCTTCGCGCCCGGATACGGCGGGGCTTCGTCGCACGCGCCGAGATACGCGCGGCCTTCGGGCGTCGGCTTGACGAACAGCCGGTCGTCGCAGACGAGCGCGACCCTCCTGCCGTCGCAATGGATGCCGTATTCGCCGAACATCTTGCGCGCCGATACCGCACCGGCCGCCGCGCTCTGCTCGACGATGAAATCGACCGTGCTCTGGCTCGATGCCATTTCAATCTCCGGGACCGAAAGAATCGTCTGACCGGCGTCGATGCCGCGTCGTTCAACTCATTTGTCGATACCGAATGCGCTCGACATCTGCCGCGCCCGCTTCACGTCGTCGCCATGCAGATAGATCGACGTCGTCGAGATCGACGCATGCCGCAGGTTGTCGCGCACCGTCGTCAGCTCCGCGCCGCGCGCCAGCGCGTGCGTCGCATGCGTATGCCGCATCCAGTGCGGGCTCGCCTGGCGCAGCTTGTGCGCGAGCGCCGGGTGATCGGCTTCGACGGCGTCGGCCGTCTGCGCGAAGAAACGCTGCATCACCTTCCACAGCCGCACGCTCGTGATCGCGGCCGCGTCGTCTTCCGCGAGGCTCGGAATCAGCGGCGTATCGGGCCGCCAGCGCGCCGGCGTGACCGGCAACCGGCGCGCGACCAGATAGCGGTCGAGCGCCGTGCGCGCCAGCGGCGGCAGCGCGACGCGGGCGGCCTTGCGGCCCTTGCCGATCACCTTCAGCCACGCGTCGCCGTGCGCGTCCGTCTCGATGTCGCCGAGCGTCGCACCGACCAGTTCGCTCGCGCGCAGCCCGGTCGCATAGCCGAAATCGAGAATGAAGCGCAGGCGGTGCGCGGCGGCCGGCGTCCAGCCCGACTGTGGCGCACCCTTGACCGGGCGTTGCTGGAACTCGAGCCCGTCGGCGATCGTGCGGACCAGCAGCCACTCGCCTTCGGTGAACGCATGCGACGTATCGAGCGCGGTCACGCCGCGCGTGTCGCGCACCTTCACGCCCGCGAACGGATTCGCGAGCAGGTAGCGCTGCTCGATCAGCCAGCGGAACAGCGCGCCGAGCACCGACAACGTATACGCCGCCGACCGCGCGGACAACGCGCCGGAGAACGGCCGCCAGTCCGGCGCACCGCGCGGGCGCACGGGCCCGACCCAGCGTTCGTGCGGCGTCGGGCGCCGGATGAACGCGCGATAGGCGAGCGCATCCTCGGTCGTCAGCGACGACAGCGCGCGGCCGCGCTCGACGATCGCCCACAGGATCAGCCGCTCGGCTTCCTTGCGGTACGCGCGGCGGGTCGCGGCCGATTCGTGCAGCGACAGCCATGCGTGGACGGCCGCGTAGTCGTTGTCCGCGTCGAGCGTGCTGGTCGCGCGCGGCGCGCGGAACGTGCCGGCCGAGCCGTCGACTTCGTGCGGCAGCTTCAGTTGCTCCCACGGCACGATGCTGCCGCGCGGCGTCGCGGCGATCAGCGCGCGCGCCCGCTCGGTCAGGTCCGGATGCGCGGCGAAGAACGCCTCGATGCGCCGCGCGCCGGCCATGCCGAGGCCCGCGATCGCGCGCCACCACTGGCGCCGGCGCGGAATCCGCACCGTCAGGTCGGCGAGCGTCGCGATCCCGTGCGCCCGCAATGCCACGACCGCGCGCGCCGGCAGCCACAGGCCGACGTCGTCGCCGATCTGCGGGACCGGCGCGCGCGCATGACGCAGCAGCGCGATCGCGTCCGTTGCCGCCTTCGCCTCCCGTAAACGCTCACCGTCGGGGTGGCCGAACCGTTCCGCGAGATCGGGGCGGCCGACCTGCCGCGCGATGCGCACGAGGCGGCGGCGAATGGCGCCGATGACGCCGCGCGCCGAGCGCCCGTCGCCGAGCCGGTCGGGCAGGTAGCGTTCGACGGCCTGGCGCACGGACATGCCTGCGTACCACGCGCGCAGCGCGGCCAGTTCGTCGGCATCGGGAAAGCCTGCGGGCGCAGGCGCGGAATCGGGGGAAAGCGGTGAAGCGAGGCGCGGTTTCATGGGCGCCAGTTTGACAGAAGCGCGCGCGGCCGGAAATGTCGCGCGCGACCTCGAACGGGCCGGCCGTCGCCGCGCTTTCCCGAGACGGTGCCCGCCACGGGCGACACCGCCGGACGAAAGCCGGCGGCGGCCACGCCCGCGTCACGTCTCGCCTTTCGGCCCCGGGTTCAGCATCACGACGAAGCCGGCCACGCCGACGATCAACGCGATGGCGCCGCCATACAGCGCCGTCGCGGCATCGAACAGCAGGCCCGTCACGACGGCCATCATCCCGGCGAGCGACACGAACACGGCGAGCGCCGCGACGACGATGCGGTACTGGCGGCGTATCATCGCGCGCGCCGCGTCATGCCGCGGCCGGGGCGGCCGGCGCGTCGGCGTCGTCGCCGCGAATCAGCAGCACCGGGCACTTCGAGCCGCGCACGAAACGCTCGGCGACGCTGCCGAGCAGCACGCGCCGGATGCCGCGCCGCCCGTGCGTGCCGACCACCGCGAGATCGATCCCGTGCTCCTTCACGTAGCGTTGCAGGCGTTCCGCGATGTCCTCGCCGATACTCTCGGTCTCGATCAGTTCCGCTTCGCCCTTCGCGCCGGCTAGCGCGACGACCTGTTCGGCTTCGCGCAGCACCTTGCGCCCGTCGTCGCGGATTTCCTCGACGAGCGCGTGCGGATCGATACGGCCGGCATACGTGAACAGCACCGACTTGTCGACCACATACACGACGCTGACGTGCGTATCGCCCGCCAGCGCCACCTTCACGGCCTCGGCAAGCGCCTGCTTCGACGACGCGCTGCCGTCGACGGCCACCATGATCTTCTCGTACATGCGAACCTCGCTGGGGTGAGTTGCCGCGCACGCGCTCGCGCACGGCCATGTCTCCATCATCGGCCGGCGGCGGGTTCGGACGTTGATGCCGGTCAAGCCCGGCGGCGGCCGCGCATGCGGCAAAACGGCGCGACCGGAAGCGGGCAACCTGCGTTTTCGGCGCGGCCGCGAACCGGGCCGGCAACGCGTGCGCCGACGCGCATGCGAGCGGCCGTCGCGCCGAAGGCGCTATCATCGGAGATGAGACTTTCGTCCGGCCCTTTTTTGCCGGCCCCACTTTCAACTCGCTCAACCGACATGACAACGACTATCGAACGCGTGGACGGCGCCGCCCAGCATCTCGTCGCCGCCCGCCATGCCGGCTCGCCCGGCCCGCTGTTGCCCGATGCGCTTCGCCCCGACGACATCGAGACCGCGCTCGCGATCCAGCAGCGCGTCGCCGACCTGCTCGGCGAATCCGTCGGCGGCTGGAAATGTGCGTTGCCGCCGCCCGATCGCGTGATCCTCGCGCCGATCTTCGCGTCGACGATCCGCGATGCCGATGCGCCGTATCGCGTCGTCGGCGGGCCGATCGTGCGGATCGAACCGGAAATCGCGTTCGTGCTCGATCGCGATCTGCCCGCGCGCGAGCAGCCGTACGACGATAGCGACGTGCGCGCCGCGATCCGCGAAGTGCGCATCGTGCTCGAAGTGCTCGGCTGCCGCTATGCGGAGCCGGCGCGCGCGTCGAAGTTCGAGCTGCTGGCCGACGGGCAATTCAACCAGGGGCTGTGCGTCGGCCCGGTCGTGCCCGACGGGCTGAACGTGCCGCTCGCGACGCTGGCGCTGTCGTTCGAAGGCGCGCTGAACCGCACGATCGACGGCCGCCATCCGGACGACGATCCGCTGAAGCCGCTGGTGTGGCTCGTCAATTTCCTCGCGTCGCGCGGCGATGCGGTGCGCGCCGGCCAGATCGTGACGACGGGCTCGTACGCGGGCGCGATCGAGGTGCCGCTCGGCGATGTGCTGACGGTGCGCTTCGGCGAGCTCGGCAGTCTGTCGGTGACGTTGACCGCGTGACGGGTCACGTCGCTTTCACGCCCAATCCGCCATGTCGCTGACACCGCTTCCCGCCCTGCTCGACGCCACCCTGCGCACCGTCGCACGCCGTTACCGGCTGCCGCCGCTCGAGCGCGCGTCGTCGCTGACCGACGCGACGAACCCGGCCACCGCGCTCGCGATCGTGATCGAGGAAGCGCGCAGGATGCAGGCGGACGGCCACGCGCCCGGCGCGGACTTGCGGCAGCGCTTCGTCGATGCGCTCGCGCGAATGATCCGCGATGCGATGGATCCGTCCTCCGGCGATCCGTCGTTCCAGGCATCGGTGCTGCGTCACGATGCGCCGAACGTGCGCGAATACGCGTCGTTGTCCGCGCACGCGGAGCAGGACCGGCGCGCGCTCCACGCGGCCGTCAATGCGATCGCGCACCCGGCCAAGCTCGAACGCAGCGCACAGGCCTGGCAGCGCGACGGCCTCGCGCGCCTGCATGCGGCCACGACGGCGGCATCGTGGGCCGAGTTGCATGCCGCGCTCGCGCAACTGCTCGCGCTGCCCGAGATGGCGACCGACGCGGCGTTCGAGCAGGACATCGTCAGGCTCAGGGACAGCCCCGCCCTCGAACGGCTGCTGCGGCTCGATGCGCTGGCCGCGGACGAGGACGTCCGCCGCTATCGTGCGCTGTGGGTCCGACAGGGGCCGCTCGTCGGCAGCACGGTCGCCGTCGCGCAAGGTGCCGCGTCCCAGCAGCGCGGCGCGGCCGTCGAAGCGCTGGCGGCGCAGGCGCTCGACGCACTGGCGCGCAGGCTCGACGCGGCGGACGAGCAGCGCACCTACCGCGTGGTCACGTCGATGCGCGTGCCTTCGTCGATCCCGGGCCGGCACGACCGCGCGAAAACCGAATGGGATGCGGTCCTGCTCGAACGCGCGCGCGGCAACGACGCGGCGCCCGCATGGAACGTGCGCTTCCTGGTCGAAGCGAAGGCCTCCGCGGATGCCGCGACGACCGATCTGCCGCGGCTGCTGCGCGGCCTGACCCTGCTCGCGCAGGCGGCGCCCGATACGGTCTATGCATTCGAGACGCACCAGGGCACGGTGCGCGTGCACGGCGCATCGCTGCGCGCGTTGACGACCGACGAAGCGACGCTGCCACGCGAAGTGCTGTATTGCTGCGACGCGTCCGCGGACACGACGCCGCGCCTGCTGGGCGCGGCGAGCCGGATGCAGCTGCTGTCCGCGCAGGCGAGCCTCGAATACGCGAGCGCGCTCGCGTTGCGGCCGGACGCCGATCCGGACGGCCTCGGCGTCATCTGGCACGCGCTGCTGACCCTGCCGCAATGGCAGGCCGTGCTGCATCAGTACCCGTCGTTGCGACAGGTCCGCGAATTGATGGTGGCGATCGACGACTTGCGCGCCGCGATCGAAGACATCGACGAAGGCGGCATCGCCAGCAGCGTGTGCGCGTGATGCGCGAGCAGGGCCGCCGCGCGACGGGCGTGTGCGCGCCGTGAGGTACGATACGCGCCGGGGCTCACCGCGCCCCCCTGAGAGACCCGGCCGTCGCGGCCCCTAACCAGCACAAGAAAAATGCGAAGAAACCCGACGCTGCACCGCAACCTGTTCGCCGCGCTGGCGGCCAGCCTGCTCTGGATACCGGCCGCCCACGCCAGCGGCGACGACGGCTGCTACGTACCGAACACGCTCCGGCAGACTTCATACTCGTGCGGCAACGTGCCGATACTGACGCCCGCCAACGACACGCGCATCAACGCGATGCTGATGATGGTCGACAGCGCCAAGGTCGCGCAGGTGTTTCCGGACCCGAAGACCATCCCCGCGAAAGACCGGATCAACCAGATCGTCGTGCCGTTCCCGATGGATTTCTCCGGATGGATCTACATCGGCCAGAAGGAACCCGACAAGACCGGCAGCGCGGCGGACGCCGATGCGTCGTCGAACCGGTACGCCGACGGCGAAGGCAGCATCTGCCGCAGCATGAGCGCGGGCGCGCAAGCGTTCGACGACGCGCTGGGCGGCGCCGGCGGCCTGCCCGCCGACGAAGCCGCCCGCCTGCGCGCGGCGCGCGCCGACATCGCGCAGAAAACCTGCGGCGCGGGCGGCGCGAGCGCCGCGTGGACGAAGCCCCCGGTCAAGTCGCCGCTCGGCCAGCAGTTCGCCGCGTACCTCGACGGCACGAACGCGTTCTACCGCGCCGACTTCCTCACCGCGACCCGCGCGTTCGCGAACGCATCGCACAGCGCGGATCCGTGGCTGAAGGAAACCGGTCTCTACATGGCCGGGCGCGCGCAGTTGAACGCCGCGCAGGCCAACGTATTCGACAACGACAGCCCGACGCCGACGCGCGCGCGCGTGACGAAGGTGTCGCTCGACGCGGCGAACACGGTGTTTCGCACGTACCTGAAGGTGTATCCGAAGGGGCGCTATGCGGTCTCCGCGGCCGGGCTGCTGCGACGTGTCGCGTGGCTCGGCGGGAACGTCACGCAGCAGGCCGACCTGTATGGTCACGCGCTCGCGCGCTGGTCGCCGGCAACGTCGAACGTGCCGCTGATGCAGCTGGCGAACGAACTCGACAGCAAGCTGCTGTTCGGCGCCGAATTCGACGCAAGCCAGATCCAGTCGCCGACCGTGCTCGCCACCGTCGACCTGCTGCGCATGCGCGCGTCGGACAGCACCGATGCGAGCCGCAAGCCGCTGACGCTGGACGCGCTGCAGGCGCAGAAGCCGCGCTTCGCGAACGCGCCCGCGCTGTACGACTACCTGCTCGCGACCTGGTACGTGCAGATCGGACACAAACCGGACGCCGCGCTCGACCTGCTGCCGCAGACGCCCGCCGCGCCGCTCGACTACTTCGGCCTCAGCCAGCAGGCGCTGCGCGGGTTCGCGCTGGAAGACAGCGGCCAGAACGACAAGGCGCGCCAGCTGTGGCGAGACCTGATCCCGCTCGCGACATTCCGCTTCCAGCGCGAAATGCTGGAACTCGCGCTCGCGATCAACCTGGAGCAGGCCGGGCTCGTCAACGACGCGTTCGCCGACGATTCGCTCGTGCAGAACGCGGCAATCCGCGCGGTGCTGCTGCAGCGCGCGGCCAATGCCGACCTGCTGCGCGCGCAGGCGCAGAATCCGGCGACGAGCGGCGCGCTGCGCGACACCGCGCTGTACACGCTGCTGTACAAGGAGCTCACGCGTTCGCACTACGCGGACTTCCTCGCCGATACCGCGCTGGTGCCCGGCACGCCCGCCGCGCCGTTGAAGCCGTTCGTCGCCGCCGGCGCGAAAAACGAAGACGGCTACGCATGCCCGTCGACGCGCGACATCGCCGCGACGCTGCAGCAGAATCCTGCCGATCCGAAAGGGTTGAACTGCCTCGCCGATTTCGTGCGCCTTCATCCGCCGGCGTCCGGCCTCGAAATCGATCCGGTGCCGCCGTGGGTCCGCAGCGCATCGAGCACGGCCGCCACGCGCGTGCCGCCGACGCTCGGCGCGTCGCCGTCGCAGTTCGCAGGCAAGCCGTACGAACGGATGTCGAGCTACGTGACGGTGATGGCCGATACACAGGCGGACCCGAACGACCGCGCGTACGCGTTCTATCGCGCGATCAAGTGCTATGCGCCGGCCGGCTCCAACGAATGCGGCGGCACGGAGGTGTCGAAGAGCACGCGCAAGCGCTGGTTCGACACGCTGAAGACCGCCTATCCGGGCAGCCCGTGGGCGCAGAAGCTCCGCTACTACTGGTAAGCGGCGCATGACGCGCATCGCGTGCCTCGCGCTGCTGCTGGCCGCGCGCGTCGCGCTGGCCGGCACCGTCGACGCCGCGCGGTACGACGCGTTCTGGCTGTGGGCGGGCGTGAAGCCGCAGGCGGTCGTGCACGGCGCGCGCGCCGTCTACGTGCTGCAAGGGCAAATCGAAGCGTCGCCGCGGGACGAGTCGCAGGTGCGCGTGATCGCGCAGGGCGTCGCGCTGCCGCCCGCGCCCGACGCGCGCGTGTGGCTCGTCTATCGGGCGCATACGCTGCGCTGGACCCCGCGCGTCACGCAGATCATGCTCGCGCAACTCGCGCGCTGGCGTGCGTCGGGCCGTACGATCGCCGGCATCCAGATCGACTTCGACGCGGGTACGCGCCACCTGCAGGATTACTTCGAATTCCTGCGGATGCTGCGCGAGACCTTGCCCGCCGATTGCCGGCTGAGCATCACGGGGCTGCTCGACTGGAGCAGCCGCATCGATACCGACCAGGTCAACCGGCTCAAGGGCATCGTCGACGAGGTGGTCGTGCAGACCTACCAGGGCCGCCGCACGATCCCCGACTATGCGGCCTACCTGCCGCGCGTCGCGCGGCTGCAACTGCCGTTTCGCATCGGCGTGATCCAGGGCGGCGAGTGGGACGCGCCGCCGTATCTTGCGGCGAATCCGTGGTTCCGCGGCTACGTCGTGTTCCTGCGCAACGGCTAGGCTTCGTTCACGCCGGCAACCGGCTGCGCGCGGCGACGGTCGACGCGCGACGCCCGTCGCCGCCGCACTACGCGGCGCCCGCGATCGTGCCGCCGAGCCCGGCGAGCGCAATCGCGAGCAGCGCGAGCGCCGACGACGCCGAGATCCATCGCTGCTTGCGATGAATCGCCGGATGGTTGATCGCGGCCATGTAGCCGGCGAGGATCGTGAAATCGACCGCGATCCACAACGCGGCGAGGATCGCGAGGCTCACGCGCGAATCCGGCGTGATGCCGACGAACTGCGGAAAGAACGCGACGAAGAACAGCAGATCCTTCGGATTCGCGATGCCGACGAGGAAGCCGCGCACGATGCCGGGCAACCCGCGCCGCTGCGCCACGGGTTCGCCTGCCGCCATGCCGTCGCCGCCCCGTGCGCGGCAGGCGCGCCATTCGCCGAGCAGCGTCCGGATCGCGAGCACCGCGATGAACAGGCACCCCGCGACATGCAGCCCGGCGAGCAGGCGAGCGCTGACCATCACGACGCCGAACACCATCAGCATCGCGCCCGCGATCAGCACGAGGCTCGCGGCATTGGCCCCTACCGCCGTCAGCACGCCCTGACGGAGCCCGCGCCGCGCGACCGTGCCCGTCACGAGCATCACGACCGGGCCGGGCGTCGCGATGAGCAGCACGATCGCGGCCAGATAGGCGAACAGCAGCGGGTAATGGAGTGTCATGAAAAAAAGTTCTATTCGATGAGTCGGCAGGCACGTACGTCGCAGTGGCATCATTGAGGCTCGACGTATCGGATACGCGGCAGAGTGCAGTATCACGCGTCCGTGCCGCCGATCGAAAACGGAAAATCCTGTCTGATGACATGAGTTTTGTTCATATTCGATACCCATGAAGGCCAAACCGCTGCCCCCCGTCTATGCGTTGCGTGCGTTCGAGAGCGCCGCGCGCACCGGCTCGTTCACGCTGGCCGCCGAAGAGCTGAGCCTGACGCAAAGCGCGGTCAGCAAGCACGTGAAGACGCTCGAGGCCTACTTCGGCCGGAAACTGTTCGTCCGGCGCGGGCCCAAAATGACCGTGACGGCGGAAGCCCACATCTTCGCGGCCGGCCTCCGGCGCGGGTTCCGGCAGGTGGAGGAAGCGTGCATGCTGTTCCGCACGCAACGCGACGTGCTGCGGCTCAAGGCGCCTTCCACGCTCACGATGCGCTGGCTGCTCGACGCACTGGCCGCCTTTCGCGGCACGCGGCCGGCGTTCGAGGTGCAGATCGCGAGCGTGTGGATGGATGTCGATACCGTCGATTTCTTCAGCGAATCGTACGATTGCGCGATCCTGCTGGGCGCAGGCAAGTTCGGCGAAAGCACGCATTGCGTGAAGCTGTTCGACGAATGGCTGATTCCGGTGTGCTCGCGGGCCACCGCCACGATGGCTCGCACGAATCCCGCCGCGTGCGAGCTGATCCATCCGTCGCCCGACCGGCGCGACTGGCGCCGCTGGCTCAGCGGCAGCGGTCACGATCTGAAGGTGGACATCACGCGCGGGCAGGTGTTCGACATGCTCGAACAGGGCATCGCGGCGGCCATCGCCGGCCACGGCTTGTCGATCGGCGATCTCGCGCTGTGCGCGACGGCCCTCGACGAGAAGCAGCTGGTGCTGCCGTTCAAGACGGCCGTGAGCACCGGCGATGCGTATTACCTCGTGTGGCCGGAAGACTCCGCCAAGGCCGCGCAGGTGCGCGAACTGCACGCGTTCCTGGCCAGCCGGATGCCGCGCCTCGCGCATCCGGGCGTGCGTTTCGTCGACAGGGGCGGCAACGGATGACGGCGATGGGCCCCTTTCCGCGAGGGGCCGGATCGCCGGTGTTCAGGCGCGGCGCCGGCCGCCGCGGCGGGCCGGCGCCGCCGCCGTCATGCGCGCACGAACGCGAGCAGGTCGGCGTTGAGCACGTCGGCATTGACCGTCAGCATCCCGTGCGAATAGCCCGGATAGGTCTTCAGCGTGCCGTTCTTCAGGAGCTTGATCGATTTCAGCGCCGAATCCGCGATCGGCACGATCTGGTCGTCCTCGCCATGCAGCACGAGCGTCGGGACGGAGATCGATTTCAGGTCTTCGGTCTGGTCCGTTTCCGAAAACGCCTTGATGCCGTCGTAATGCGCTTTCGCGCTGCCTTCCATCCCCTGCCGCCACCAGTTGCGGATCACGCCCTGGTGCACGGTCGCGCCTGCGCGGTTGAACCCGTAGAACGGGCCGCTCGGCACGTCGAGGAAGAACTGCGCGCGATTGTCGGCGAGCGCTTTCCGGAAGCCGTCGAACACGTCGAGCGGCAAGCCTTCGGGGTTCGACTCGGTTTTCAGCATCAGCGGCGGCACCGCGCTGACGAGCACGGCCTTCGCGACGCGTCCGGCCGGCTCGCCGTGCTTCGCGACGTAGCGCGCGACCTCGCCGCCGCCCGTCGAATGACCGATATGCACCGCATTGCGCAGGTCGAGCGCTTCGACGACCGCGAACGCATCCGCCGCGTAATGGTCCATGTCGTGCCCGTCCCAGACCTGCGCGGAGCGGCCGTGGCCGCGCCGGTCGTGCGCGATCACGCGATAGCCGTGCTGGACGAAGAACAGCAGTTGCGCGTCCCAGTCGTCGCTGGACAGCGGCCAGCCGTGGTGGAACATCACGGGCTGCGCATCTTTCGGCCCCCAATCCTTGTAGAAAATCTCGACGTTGTCCTTCGTGGTGACGTATGGCATCGCGATACTCCTGTGAGTGGATGAACGTGGCGAACGGGCCGCAGCCATTATTGACCATTATTGTGAAACCGCGGCGCCATCGTGCAATGCGACGGCCGATCATCCACCGGCAGGAAACGAACGACGCCGCGCACGTCAGCCGTCAGCCGTCCGTCGACACCGTCACGGCCTCCCACGCGCGGATTTCGTCGTCCAGCGCCGCCAGTTTGCTCCGCACGAGCCGCAGCGCATCGCTGCCGAGCAGCAGATGCGCGGGCGGACGGTCCGCCGCGATGACGGCGAGCATCGCGCGCGCGGCCTTCGCGGGGTCGCCCAACTGCTTGCCGCTTTTCTCCTCCCGCGCGCGGCGGAGCGGGTCGAACAGCGCGTCGTAGTCGGCGATCGAGCGCGGCGTGCGCGCCATCGAGCGGCCGGCCCAGTCGGTGCGGAACGAGCCCGGCGCCACGGCCGTCACCGCGATGCCGAACGGCTCGAGCTCCTTGCCGAGGGTCTCGGAAATGCCCTCCAGCGCGAACTTGCTGCCGCAGTAATACGCGATGCCCGGCATCGTGATGTGCCCGCCCATCGACGTGATGTTCAGGATGCGGCCGCGCCGGCGCTCGCGCATGAAGGGCACGACGGCCTTCATCATCGCGACCGCGCCGAACACGTTCACGTCGAACTGCCGGCGCATCTCGTCGAGCGGCGACTCCTCCATGATGCCTTCGTGCCCGTAGCCCGCGTTGTTCACCAGCACGTCGACGGGCCCGACGTTCGCCTCGATGTCCGCGACGACGCCGTCGATACGGCCGAACTCGGTCACGTCGAGCACGCGCGCGACGGCCGCCTGCGCGGACAGCGCTTCGAACTCGCGCGCCGCCTGCGCGCTGCGCACCGTACCGACCACCGTGTGGCCGGCGGCCAGCGCCTCCTGGGCCAGCGCGCGGCCGAAACCGCTGCTGACGCCGGTAATGAGCATGATGTTGCCGGATGCCATGTGAGCCTCTCCCGAATGTCGATCGAAGCGTGCATACTAGTCTGACGAACGATGCCGAATAAGCCCGGTTTCGCTGATTTTCTTGCACAAAACTATGAGCATCGCCCCGACCTCTCTCCGCTCTCCGTCGCCTTCGCCACGCGACCGGAAACGCCTGGTGACGCTGCTGCGCGCGCTGGCGCCCGACGAAGGCTACAACCTGACGGCGCTGCCGAGCGTGCGCATCCTGCGCTCGAACCGCGCGCTGTCGCGCACGCCGGTGCTGTACGACCCGGGCATCGTGATCGTGTGCCAGGGATCGAAGCGCGGCTACTTCGGCGGCGAGCGCTACGTGTACGACGAGCGCCATTACCTGGCCGTCTCCGTACCGGTGCCGTTCAGCATGGAAACCGACGCGACGCCCGCGCGCCCGCTGCTCGCGCTGTACCTGCACCTCGATTTCACGCTGGCTGCCGAACTCGCCGCGCAGATCGACCGCGCCGGCCTCGCGGAAACCGTGCAGGCGCCGAAGAGCATGATGTCGACGCCGATGGATGAAGCGATGCACGCGTCGGTGCTGCGTTTCGTTGAGGCGATGCATCGGCCGCTCGACGCCGCCGTGCTCGGCCCGGCGCTGCTTCGCGAGCTGTATTTCCGCGTACTGACCGGCGCGCAGGGCAACGCGATGCGCAGCGCGCTGGCGATGCGCGGGCAATTCGGCCGGATCGGGCGCTCGTTGCGCATGATCCACGCCGACTACGCGAAGCCGCTCGACGTGTCGCAACTGGCCGCCGCGGCCGGCATGAGCGTGCCGAGCTTTCACAGTCACTTCAAGGCGATCACGCGGGTGTCGCCGATGCAGTACCTGAAGTCGACGCGGCTGCATCAGGCGCGGCTGTTGATGGTGCGTCAGGACCTGACGGCGGAAGCGGCCGGCTACGCGGTCGGCTATACGAGCCCGTCGCAATTCAGCCGGGAATTCAAGCGGCTGTTCGGTTTGACGCCGGCGAAGGAGACGCGGCGCATGCGCGCGAGCTTCGCGATTCCGCAGGCATTCGACGATGCGGTGTTCGTGTCGTCGCATTGACGCGTGTCGGCGCCCGCCGCGATGCACGCGTTCATCGCGGGCGCCCACGCGGCGGCTTCAGGTGCGGTGCCGACCGCCGGAAAGCCGGGGGCTCACGCGATTACCCGCTCGGGCGCAAACACGGCCTTCATCGTGTGCCGCTACATTCGTCGAGTCGTGCAGGCACAATGGCGTGCGGCAATGCCCTTCACGGCTGCGACTCATACGGACTGCCTCATGACCCAATACACCTTTCGCCTGCTGAACGTCTTCGCCGAATCGACGTTCGGCGGCAACCCGCTTTGCGTATTCGACGATGCGCTCGGCATGGACGACGCGACGATGCAGGCGCTCGCCGTGCAGTTCAACCTGTCGGAGACGACCTTCGTGCTGCCGTCCGAGCGGGCACATGCACGCGTGCGCATCTTCACGCCCGGCTACGAGATGGCTTTTGCCGGCCATCCGACGCTCGGCACAGCGCACGTCGTGCGCGAGCGGCTCAACGCAGGCGATGCGCTGACGCTGGAATTCAAGGCCGGCGTCGTCGACGTCACCGCGCGCGACGACGTGTGGACCTTCATCGCGCCGCACGCCGGCATGCCGAACACGGCGCCGTGCACGTTGTCCGATGCGCGGGTCGCGGCGCTGCTCGGGCTCGCCGAGGACGACCTGCTCTCGCCGCCGCTGTGGGTCGATACCGGCGCCGACCAGTTGCTGGTCGCGCTCAAGGACCCGGCCGCCGTGCGACGCGCGCAGCCCGACAGCGCGCACCTCGACATCTGGCCGCGAAGCAGCCTCGGCCGGAAGACCGCCTATGTGTTCGCGTTCGACGCCGAACGGCCGGGGACGGTCGTGTCCCGCTACTTCTTCGTGAAGCAGGGCGGCGGCGTATCGGAAGATCCGGGCACCGGATCGGCCTGTGCGAACCTGGGCGGCTGGTTGCTCGCCGCCAGTCACGATCTGCCGGCCGCGTTTCGGGTCGAGCAAGGCGAAGCCATCGGCCGGCCTTGCGTGCTGCGGTTGTCGGTCGATGCGGCGGGCAAAATCGGCGTCGGCGGGCGCGTGATCGAAATCGGGCGCGGCACGATCAACGTGTGACCGACACGCGCGCGCCGACGCCGCCGCTCATCGCGCGCCCACCCGCCACACCGTCACTTCGTGCAGCGTCTCGCCCGGCTTGAGCACGGTCGACGGGAAGGCCGGACGATTCGGCGAATCGGGAAAATGCTCGGCTTCGAGCGCGAACGCATCGGTTTGCCGATAGACCGTCCCGCCCTTGCCCGCGACGCTGCCGTTCAATCCGTTCGCCGTATAGAACTGCAGCCCCGGCTGCGTCGTGTACAGCTCGAGGAAACGTCCCGACGCCGGATCGTAAGCGCGCGCGGCAAACGCCGGCGCCGACTGGCCGCCCTGGTCGAGCACCCAGTTCTGGTCGTAGCCGTGCGCGGTGACGAGCTGCGGATACGCATCGCGCACATGCGCGCCGATCGGCGTCAACTGGCGCAGATCCATCGGCGTGCCCGCGACGCTCGCGAGTTGCCCGGTCGGAATCGACGTGTCGTCGGTCGGCGTGAAACGCGAGGCGGCGATCTCGATCAGTTGCCGCTCGACGCTGCCGCCCGCGTGCCCGGCCAGATTGAAGTAGCTGTGGTTGGTCAGGTTGACGACCGTGTCCTTGTCGGTCGTCGCGCGGTATTCGATGCGGATCTGGTCGTCGCGGGTCAGCGTGTAGGTCACGTCCGTCGTCAGCGTGCCGGGGAAGCCGTTCTCGCCGTCGGGGCTCACGTAGCGCAGCGTGACGCTCGAGCCGGTCGCGTCGCTGTGCGTGCCGGTGACCGTCCATACCTTCGCATCGAAACTGTCGGGGCCGCCGTGCAGCGTGTTCGGCCCGTCGTTGACGGGCAGCTTCCACGTCCTGCCGTCGAGCGTGAAACGCCCGCCGGCAATGCGGTTCGCATACCGGCCGATCAGCGCGCCGAAATGGATGTTGCCGTTGTGCGCTTCGTAGTCGCGCAGCGAATCGAAGCCGAGCACGATGTCGGCCACGTGGCCGGTGCGGTCGGGCACGTCGAGCGCGGTCACGATGCCGCCATACGTGATGACCTTCAGCGTCACGCCGTGCCGGTTCGCGAGCGTGTATTGAGTCACAGCCTGCCCGGTCGCGGTCGTCCCGTAATCGGCCCGGCCGATCGAGACGTCGGGCGCCGCCCATGCGACGGCTGCGTGCAGCCCGAACGTTGCGAACACACCTATCGCGAGCATCGATTGTCGCGGCCAGCGTCGTTTCATGGAAATCTCCCAAAGTGGTGCGGCCCGTGCCGGCGCGCAAGTTGCATGCCCGCCCGTCGCCGCGCTTGCTATGCTGCGCGCATCGCCCGCCCGAGCCGATCGCCGACATGAACGCCGTCACCCCCGATATCGAGCGCACGCTGCGCGCCGCCTGCGACGCCTGCTTCGGCACGCGTGCCGTATGGCCGCTCGTCGCGCGCGCCTACGGCGAGCCGCAGCGCTTCTACCACACGCTCGCGCATCTCGCGGAATTGTTCGCGCACCTCGCGCCGTATCGCGCGCAACCGTGGTGGCCGGCCGTCGAGCTCGCGGTGTGGGCCCACGATGCCGTCTATGCGACGACGCCGCCGGACTACGCGAACAACGAAGCGAACAGCGCGCAATGGCTCGTGCAGGTCACGCAGGCGCACTGTACCGCGTCGTGGTTGCACGCGCACGCATCGCATGTGTCGGTTGCATCCGATCTCGTCCTCGCGACGAAGTCGCACCGGCTGCCTGAAACGTATGCCGCCGATCGGGAATGGCAGCGCGCAGGGCAGCTTTTTCTCGACGCCGATCTCGCGATCCTCGCGGCCGCGCCTGACCGGCTTCTCGAATACGACCGTGCGATCGCGCGCGAATGGGCACAGGATCCCGAGGCGCCGTCGGCGAGCTTCCGCGCCGGCCGCAGGCAGGCGCTCGAACGGCTGCGCGGGCAGGTCCCGCTGTTTCGATCGGCGGAATTCGCGCCGCTCGAGCGGCGCGCGCTGCGCAATCTCGACACGCTGATCGGTTTCTACGCGTAAGCGCCGCGCATCGTGCGCCCGCACACGGCGGCGGGCGTCGCGAAAGCGGCCGACAACGCAGTCGATCTCGCCGAGGCATTACGCGACGTCGCACGCGGCGCCGCGTTCGACGCGGCGCTGGCGGGCTGGGAGGCCCGTCAGCGCGCAGCCGGCGCGCTGTTGTCCGCGCGCGGGATCGCGCTCGGCGCGCGGCTGATGGGCGCGGCGTGAGCGTGCGCCGGCCGGGTGTCGAGCGCAGGGCGGCCCGAATCGAATTCGGGATTCAGCGCGCGCAGCACGCTGGCGCGCCCGCCGTCGTCGTCGGGCAGTTGCGGCTGCCCGCGCGCGAAAGCCGGGGCCGCGGCCGCCGCGAGCCACGCGGCGATCGCCAGCCCGGTCACGCGTGCCGATATGGCGCCCCGCTTCATTGCACGCTCGCCGTCGACACCGAGGCCGACGTCGCGGCCATTGCCGCATGCCGGTCGCCATGTGCGATCGCATACAGCTCGCGATTGCGCGCGATCGTCTGCGTGCTCGGCGGATAGTCGGAATTCGACGTCGGCAGCGTCCCGTCGCGCTCCGCCCGAATCAGGTCGGCGCGCACGTCGGCGCGCGTGACCGTGTGGTCGGCGGTTTGCGCGAATGCGGCGACCGGTGCGCCCAGCGCACAGGACAGCAGGACCGCACGAATCAGCTTGTTCATGATCTTCACCTCTCAAAGATGGCGTGTTCGCGTCCGCCGATCAGGCCGGACATCCGCTCCGCATCGATGCGACGAGGAGTGATGTCCATTCTGCGATTCGCGCGCTTTCCCGAAGGTGAGGCTTCGATTACGGTCTTGTCATCTGCCCGCGGCGCCGTCGCAAGGCCGTGTCGATCAACGCGCGACGGTTTCCGTGTTCCGCACGCTGCCCAGAAACCGCGTCAGCTCCACCGTCTGCGGCCGCTCGAAGATCTCGTCCGCCGTGCCGCTTTCCCACACGCGCCCCTGGTGCATGAACACGATCCTGTCGCTCACCGCACGCGCGAAGTTCATCTCGTGCGTGACCATGATCAGCGTCATGTCCTCGCGCGCGAGTTGCTCGACGACGCCCAGCACCTCGCCGACGAGCTCGGGATCGAGCGCGGACGTGATCTCGTCGCACAACAGCACGCTCGGCTTCATCGCAAGCGCCCGCGCGATCGCGACGCGCTGCTGCTGGCCGCCCGACAGCTGTTCCGGAAACGCGTCGAACTTGTCGCCGAGGCCGACGCGCTCGAGCATCAGCTCCGCGATCGCGCGCGCCTGCTGGCGGTGCGACTTCTTCACCACCGACTGCGCGAGCATCACGTTCTGGCCGGCGCTCAAATGCGGAAACAGGTTGTATTGCTGGAACACCATGCCGACCTTCAGCCGCAGCGCGCGCAGGTCCGCGTGCCGCGCGTCGACGCGTTCGCCGTCGACCGAAATCGTGCCCGCGTCGATGCTCTCGAGCCCGTTGAGCGTGCGCAGCAGCGTGCTCTTGCCCGAGCCGCTGCGGCCGATGATCGAGACGACCTGCCCGCGCTCGACGGAGAAATCGATGCCCTTGAGCACATGATGGGTGCCGAAGTTCTTTTCGAGACCCCGGGTTTCAACGAGCGGCATGCCATCTCCTTTGCAACGTGCGCGCATAACGGGTAAGCGGATAACAGAGCGCGAAATAGATCAGCGCGACGAGGCCGTACACGACGAACGGCCGGAACGTCGCGTTCGAGATCGCGATGCCGACCTTGGTCAGCTCGGTGAAGCCGATGATCGACACCAGCGCCGTATCCTTCACGGCCTGCACGCCGAAGCCGACGGTCGGCGCGATCGCGATGCGCGCGGCCTGCGGCAGGATCACGTGCCGCAACTGCTCGACATAACTCATCGCCAGGCTCGCCGACGCCTCCCACTGCCCTTTCGGCACGGCCTCGACGCAGCCGCGCCAGATCTCGGCCAGATACGCGCTGGTGAAGAACGTGAGCCCCGCCGTGGCCGCGACCCATGGCGAAACGTCCAGCCCGACGAGCGGCAGGCCGAAGAACACGATGAACAGCTGCATCAGCAACGGCGTGCCCTGGAACACTTCGATATAGAGCTTCGCGACGCCGCGCAGCGCGGTCGAGCCCGATACGCGCATCACGAGCAGCCCGAGGCCGACGAGACCGCCCGTCACGAACGACACGATCGACAGCACGATCGTCCAGCGCGCGGCCAGCAACAGGTTCGCGAGAATCTGCCCGAACGTGAAATCGGTCATCGCGCACCTCGCATGCGGCGGGAGAACAGACGGCGGCCCATCGCGCCGAGCGTGGCGCGCAGCAGCAGCGCCATCGCCAGGTACGCGAGCGTGATCACGAAGTACGTCTCGAACGCGCGGAAGTTGCGCGACTGGATGTAACTGGCCGCATAGGTCAGGTCGGCCACCGAGATCTGCGACACGACCGCCGAACCGAGCATCGTGATCACGATCTGGCTCGACAGCGCGGGAAAGACCTTGGCGAGCGCCTGCGGCAACACGACGTGGCGCAGCATCTGCGCGCGCGACATCGCCAGCGCGGACGCGGCCTCCAGATGCCCCTTCGGCACGGCGGCCACGCCCGCGCGCACGATCTCGACCGAGTACGCGCCGAGATTGAGCGTCATCGCGAGGATCGCGGCCGTGTATTCGTCGATGTGCACGCCGAGCGCCGGCAAGCCGAAGAAGATGAAGAACAGCTGGACGACGAACGGCGTGTTGCGGATCGCCTCGACGTACGCGCCGATCAGCGGGCGCAACCGCACGGCCGCGCGCGCGTCGGCGCTGTACGCGGCCGCACCGAGCACGCCGAGCGCCACGCCGAGCACGGTCGCGACCGCGGTCAGCGCGAGCGTGATCGCCGCGCCGCTCGCGAACACGCCGACGTACTCGGCAAGCTCGCCGAATTGAAGCTGGTAGCTCATGGGAAGTCGGTCAAATCTGTTTCGGACAACGACACGCGCCGCGCCGGGCATGCCGGCCGCGGCGACGCGTCAGGCGATACGGCGATGCATCACAGTCCGGCCGGCAACGGCTGGCCGAGCCACTTCCGCGACATCTCGCCGAGCGTGCCGTCCTGCTTCGCATGCGCGATCGCATCGTCGATCTTCGCGAGCAGGCGCGGCTCGTTCTTGTTGACGCCGACGAAGCACGGCGAATTCTTGATCACGAACTTGACCTCGGGGCGGCGCGGCGGATTCTTCGCGAGAATCGCCGCCGCGACGATGTTGCCGGCCGCGATCAGTTGCACTTGCCCGGACAGGAACGCCTGGATCGTCGCGTTGTTGTCCTCGAAGCGCTTGATCGTCGCGTTCGGCGCGAGCTGCGACAGCGCGATCTCCTCCAGCGCGCCGCGCGTGGCGCCGACCGTCTTGCCGGACAGGTCGGCGGGCCCGCTCACCTTCACGTCGGCCGGCCCGAACACGCCCTGGAAATACGGTGCATACGCGCTCGAGAAGTCGATGACCTTCTCGCGCTCCGGCGTCTTGCCGAGCGACGAAATCACCATGTCGACCTTGTTGGTCGTCAGGTACGGAATCCGGTTCGCACTGTTCACGGGCACCAGCTTCAGCTTGACGCCGAGCGCCTTGGCGAGCACGCCGGCCATGTCGATGTCGTAGCCCTGCGGCTGCATGTCCGTGCCGACCGAGCCGAACGGCGGATAGTCCTCGGGCACCGCGACGCGCAGCGCGCCGTTTTTCGCGATGGTGTCGAGCGCATCGGCATGGGCCGGCGCGGCGGCGAACAGCGCCATCACGGGTGCGGCGAGCAACGCAGCCAGCCAGGTGCGTCGGGGAAACGGTCGGGTCGTCGGGCTCACGGTGAATCTTCCTTGTCTGGTGTGTCGTCGTCGGGCAGCGCGCAACGATTGCGCGGCCGATACCACTCCAGCAAAAACCGGGCCATTGCCGTGAAACGCTTGCCGCACCGGCACGAGACGGAAATGCCGGCGCACCGCATTCCCCATTTCGGTGCATGCGCCGGCGCCGCCGGCAACGGTTGCCCTCGCAGCGCGCGCCGACGCACCAAATTACCTAACCGGTTCACCCGCTGCCGCGTCCCCTATGCACGGATTCGAACAGGCCCAGTCCAAATTTGCATTCCGTTTGTGACCGGAATTACGGCTGAATACGTTCGCGACGTACCGTACCGTGCCGTTCGCCACGCCCGGCGCTCGTCATCGGGCGGGGCGCGCTTCATGCCGCGCCCCTCCGGTACCGGTGGTCCCGATCGTCCCGCGATCGGGATGAATTCAATCCCAACCGTGCGCGAGGATACCGTCATGGCATCGATTCCCGAACCGTCGACAACCGGCGAAACCGACAAACGCAGCTGGCTCGATTCGCACGAAGCCGGCTATCACAAGACCCTCGGCAATCGACAGGTGCAGATGATCGCGATCGGCGGCGCGATCGGCACCGGCTTGTTTCTCGGGGCCGGCGCCCGGCTGCAGGCCGCCGGCCCGGCGCTCGCGATCGTCTATCTGGTGTGCGGCGCGTTTTCGTTCCTGATCCTGCGCGCGCTCGGCGAGCTCGTGATGCATCGCCCCAGCAGCGGCAGCTTCGTGTCGTATGCGCGCGAATTCCTCGGCGAGAAGGCGTCGTTCGTAGCCGGCTGGATGTACTTCCTGAACTGGGCGATGACCGGCATCGTCGACATCACCGCCGTCGCGCTCTACATGCATTACTGGGCGCCGTTCGCGGCCGTGCCGCAGTGGATCTTCGCGCTCGTCGCGCTGTGCATCGTCGCGACGATGAACCTGATCGGCGTGAAGTGGTTCGCCGAGATGGAATTCTGGTTCGCGCTGATCAAGGTGGCCGCGATCGTGCTGTTTCTGGCGATCGGTTCGGTGCTCCTCGGCACGGGCATGCCGGTCGCCGGCCATGACACCGGCATGCACCTGATCACCGACAACGGCGGGTTCTTTCCGCACGGGCTGATGCCGGCGCTGGTGCTGGTGCAGGGCGTGGTGTTCGCGTTCGCGGGCGTCGAACTGGTGGGCACGGCCGCCGGCGAGTGCAAGGATGCGCGCAAGGTGCTGCCGCGCGCGATCAACAACGTGATCTGGCGCATCGCGATCTTCTACGTCGCATCGGTCGTGCTGCTGGTCTGCCTGCTGCCGTGGAGCGCGTACAAGGCGGGCCAGAGCCCGTTCGTCACGTTCTTCGGCGCATTGGGCGTGCCGGGCATCGGCTCGGTGATGAACCTGGTGGTGCTGACGGCCGCGCTGTCGAGCCTGAACTCCGGCCTGTATTCGACGGGACGCGTGCTGCGCTCGCTGTCGATGGGCGGTTCGGCCCCCGCGTTCCTCGCTCGGATGAGCGCGCAATCCGTCCCGTACGCGGGCATTCTGGTGACGGTCGCGATCTATGTGGTCGGCGTGCTGCTCAACTATCTCGTGCCGTCGAGCGTGTTCGAGATCGTGCTGAACATCGCGTCGCTCGGCATCATCAGCACATGGGGTTTCATCGTCGTGTGCCAGATGAAGTTCCGCGCCGCGGTCAGGCGCGGCGAGGTGGAAGACGTTTCGTTCAGGATGCCGGGCGCGCCCGTGACGTCGTGGCTCACGCTGCTGTTCCTGCTCGGCGTGCTGGTGTTGATGGCCTTCGACTACCCGAACGGGACGTGGACGATTGCATCGATCCCGCTGGTCGCGCTGCTGCTCGTGGCCGGCTGGAAGTGGCTGAGCCGTCGTGCGCGCCGCGCGTTGCTCAAGCCGACGATTCCGTCGGTCACGCTCACGCAGAACGTGCTCGAGAAGGGCGAGAACTGAATCGCGGCGGCATGCGTGCCGTTGATCGATCCGCCGCCGGCAGCGCGGGCGGCGGTCGATCGCCGCGTTCAGTGATGCTCATACAGCTGCTGCGTGTCGAGCGACGCGAACGACGAAGTCGCGGGCTTTGCAGCGTCGGTCGGCCGTGCGGCGGCCGATTGCGCCTGCTGCGCGGCGACCTTCGCCTCGGCGGCCTGGATGTCCTCGGGATAGTACGGATCGGTGCCGATCGGCCGATAACCGGCTTGTTCGACACGGACGAGATCGGCGCGCACGTCGGCGCGCGTGAGCTCATGGTCCGTGGTTTGCGCAAATGCGACGATCGGTGCGCTCAGCGCACAGGACAGCAGGACTGCACGAATCAGGTTGTTCATGATGTTCACCTCTCAAGATGGCATGTTCGCGTCCGCCGATCAGGCCGGACATCCGCTCCGCATCGATGCGATGAAGAGTTGGATTCATTCTGCGATTCACGCGCTTTCCTGAAGGTGAGGCTTCGATTACGGTTTTGTCATCCGGGCGCCGGCGCACGTCGGGCACGGCGCGGGCGCGCGGCGCGGCCCGTCTGCGACGCGAGCGTCGCGTTCACGCAGACGTGTCGAGCGGCCGCACTTCCGGAATCATCGCGGCCTGGCCGCGCACGATTCCGTCTGCGTCGATGAGTTGCCACACGGTCGCGCGCTCGATCCAGAACCGCTTGCCGGACTTCGTCACACGCACGCCGCGGTATCCGGACACGAAGCCGTCCCGCGTCACCTTCTCGAGGAACGACTGGCGCTCGCGGCGCTCCATCGGTTCCGCCGACAGCCGGGACGGCAACGCCGTCAGTTCATCCCAGTCGTATTCGAAAATCGCCTGCGCGCGCTTGTTGCCGTACACGAACACCGGATCGGCCGACGTGTCGTGCGCGAGAATGCCGAACGGCGCCGTGCCGTACAGCCACGCGGCGCCGTCGGATGCGTTCATGCCGTCGGGCACGAGGGGGCGGTTCAGCAGACGGCGGTAGGAGTCGGCAAGAAGAAGGAAGAAGTTTGCATCGGTGCGCAACGACATCGATCGGGCTCCTGATATCGGCAACAGTCAATGAGCGACGGCTCACGGTCCAACATTATAGGGATGAAGCGGCGCGGCCAAGGCTGATCGATCGTCACGGCACCGCAATAAACAACGCGCGGCATCGTGCACGCACGCCGACGGCGGACGCGCGATCGCCCCGCTCGTCGTCATGTTTCGCTTCAGGTGCGCGGCAACAGCAGCACGACGGCCACCGCCACGAGGGCCGGCACGCCGAATGCGATCGCGAGGATCGGCAACTCCTCGCGCACGCCGTATCCGGCTCGATACACGCCCACCCACAGATTGACCAGCGAGATGCCGAGCCAGACCGGCACGAACGATTTCGCGGCGAACGCGACCGATGCCGCCTGCCCGCCCCACAACTGCCCGAACAACAGGAACACGGCCAGCAACAGCATGCCGGCGACGATCGTCCAGAGCGTATGCATTGTTTCCGCCTGATGCGAAGACGCCGGGCATCCTGCCGATGTCCTTTTCCGCATCAGGCGGAAAACCGTCGAACATCGCATCGGGAACGCTCATCAGCATCGATCGGGGGTTGCTCGGCGCCCGAAGCGGCATCACCTCGGCCCGTCGAGATCAGAGCCCTAACTCGGTCAATCCTGAATGGTCGTCCGGACGTCGACCCAGCGGCCAGTGGAATTTTCGATCGGCCTCTCTGATCGGCAGGTCGTTGATGCTTGCATGTCGATAGTGCATCAGGCCATCCGGATCGAACAGCCAGTTTTCATTGCCGTATGAACGAAACCAGTTATTGGCATCATCCCTCCATTCATAGGCAAAACGTACCGCGATACGGTCATCCGAGAAGGCCCAGAGTTCCTTAATCAGCCGATAATCAAGCTCGCGCCGCCATTTGCGCTCGAGGAACGCGCGAACTTCAGCTCGACCGGAAATGAATTCCGCGCGATTTCGCCATACCGTATCGATCGAGTAAACGAGAGCAACCTTGTCGGGATCGCGCGAATTCCATCCATCCTCGGCAGCGCGGATCTTCGCAACCGCCGACTCGTGCGTGAACGGCGGAACCAGCGGCAGTTTTGCATTATCTTTCGGCATTTTTCAATCCACCCGGAATCGAATTGAACCATCACCACGCGCGATCTCGAGTACCGCCGCATCGGTCTCGGCGGACTTTCAGCGCGGTGACCAACGACCTCGTCAGTGATGCGCGTATTCCGTGCGCGCGATCGGTGTCGCTCGCACTTTCGAATACTGAAACGCGGGCATGGCTTTGAGCGCATCCCGCGTCGCGCCGGCCCAGACGAGCTTGC
This sequence comes from Burkholderia sp. BCC0506, assembly GCF_902833145.1. Taxonomy (GTDB): domain Bacteria; phylum Pseudomonadota; class Gammaproteobacteria; order Burkholderiales; family Burkholderiaceae; genus Burkholderia. The sequence continues at coordinate 831,533 of NZ_CADFEN010000001.1, forward strand.
CGCCGATGAAGTCGATCTGCGTGACAGGGACCGCAACGTCGTGCGCGGACACGCCAAGGAACTCATGCGCCGCGACGATCGCGAATGAAACGGCATCGTCGGGTGTGACGATGATGTCGTGCAGCACCCCTACCTTCTCGCCGCGGTCGTTGTAGATGGCTTTGCCGAGCAGGCTCTTTTTTGCGCTCCAGCCGTTCACCACGAGACTGGCCTGTTCGACGCTCACGCCGACCACCTGCGTGCCGGCGATCTGTGCGTCGGCACGCATCGCGCCCGATCCAAGCGATGCGGCAACAAGCGCTGCGGCGATCCATTTCGATGTTTTCATCATTCGCTCCAGTCAGTTCGGAAATCGCGGCAACTCCGGTCCTCATGGGCCGACACGATCGCCGCAGTCCGTCAAGCACGTACCCGAACCGTACGTCCTCGGACACGAAGGCATATTGCCGTCCTTCTCACACCGCGATGTCGAAATTGGCGACGCGTTTTCGAATTCGCACGACAGTGCGCGCCGGATTCTTCATTCAGCGCGAGCGACTCGCCGATCTCGTGCATTTCTGGAAAATCTGCCGGCGCTCGACGAATAAAGTAGGGACGACGCCGCGGAGTGGAAATCGGCGTTCCCTTTCACCTGAACCAGAGGAACCCGAGTCATGGAGATCGATACAAGCAACGTGACGGAACGCGAGCGCCGCCTGCTGTCTGCTTGGTTCGCGGTCTGCCCGCGCGAGTACGACCGAAATTTCCTGTCGATGATGGGTGGAATTTGACCAACGTAGGGTCGGCCGTCCGACGCATCAATCGATTTTCCGTCGCTGCAACGAATAGGCAATCCGGCGACGCGCGGCCGTGCATGCGGCCGGAAACCACCATTGCGAACGTGCTTCATTCGCGCCCCGGAAACCCGACTTCGTCTCCTTTGCCCAGTGAACCTCTACAAGAAACTTTCAGACGACATTGAACGGCTGATTCTTCAAGGTGTGTACCAGCACGGCGACAGGGTGCCGTCGGTCCGCCAAGCGAGCCAACAGCACAGGATGAGCATCACGACCGTGCTGCACGCTTACCGTCTGCTCGAAAATCGCGGTTTGTTGGAAAGCCGGCCACAGTCAGGCTATTTCGTGCGCCTGCATGCCGATGGCGGGGATCGACACATGCGCGGACATCCGCCTTCGACGCCGCGACCGAGTTCGTCTCCCGTCGACGTCGGCCGGCTGGTGTTTTCAACGCTGCGCTCGCTGGGCACCGACGATGCCGTGCCGTTGGGCTCTCCCTACCCCGCACCGGACCTTTTCCCGTTCGAGAAGCTGAATCGCTATGCATATGCCGCGGGCCGGGACAAGTCGCCATGGGACGTGGCGGACGGGCTGCCGCCCGGCCATCCGCGTCTTGTACGACAGATCGCGCGTCGTCATCTGGAAAACGGCATGCCGGTTGATGCGAATGAAATCGTCGTGACGGTCGGCGCAACGGAGGCACTCAATCTGTGCTTGCAGGCAGTTGCAAAGCCGGGCGATGTCATCGCGGTGGAATCCCCGACTGCTTGTTCAATGCTGCATGCCATCGAGCGGATGGGAATGGTAGCGATCGAAGTGCCGACACATCCCGAGTACGGGATCGACATTGCAGCGCTCACCGAGATCGCGAAATCGCGGACGATCGCCGCCTGCATCGTGATGCCGAATTTCCAGAACCCGCTCGGCTTCCAAATGCCGGACGCGCGCAAGCGCGAACTCGTGGGATTTGCCGAAAAGACCGGCATTCCGATCATCGAGAACGGCGTGTATAACGAACTGTATTTCGGAAATACGCATCCCAGCACGCTGAAGTCGTACGACAGAAATGGGTTGGTTCTGCATTGCACGTCGTTCTCGAAGAGCCTGACCGCTGCGTACCGGATCGGCTGGGTGCTGCCGGGCCGATACCGCGATCAGGTGGAAAACCTGAAATTCCTGAACACGCTCTCGACGCCGTCTCTGCCGCAGCTCGCGATCGCGGCGTTTCTGGAGCGCGACGGGTACGAGCATCACCTGCGGCGCTTGCGCAAGGTCTACGCGCAACAGGCGAACCTGATGCGCGCGATCGTGTCGCGGTTCTTTCCGGAAGGCACGCGGATTTCGAACCCGGCGGGAGGCTATGTACTTTGGGTCGAATTGCCGGCGAAGATCGACGTGATGCGACTCTATCGACTCGCGCTGGAGCACCGTATCACGATCGGGCCCGGGCACATGTTCTCGGCGTCGGACAGGTACAGGCAATTTATCCGGCTGAACTACAGCAGCGCGTGGTCGGCCGCGATCGAGCAAGCCGTCATCACCGTTGGCAGGTTGGCTGCGTGCTGCACGCGTTGACCGGGCGGCAGCCCGGGCCGGCGCCAGGATCGCGCGGCGCCTTTTTGAGACGATCGTTCGATTCCCGATTTGGACATAAAATGCAGGCGCGTTCGTACCGAGCCGTTGAACGGAAACATCGGGCGCGTAGGCTTCTATTCGGGATTTCACGGGCGGAGGGCGATATGACCAGTATGACCGGCGAGACGGCCGATCCCGTCGTCTTCGTGATCGACGACGACAGCGCGATGCGTGAAGCGGTCGAAACGTTGCTCGACTCCGTCGGGCTGCGCGTCAGGTCGTTCGATGCCGCGCCGGCGTTCCTGGCGCTCGACCTGCCCGACGTACCGAGCTGCGTCGTTCTGGACGTGCGGCTCAGGGGGCAAAGCGGGCTGGCCGTACAGGAACACATCACGCGCGAACTGCGTATCCCGGTCGTCCTGATGACCGCGCACGGCGACATCCCGATGTCGGTTCAGGCCATGAAGGCCGGTGCGGTGGACTTCCTGGCAAAACCGTTCCGCGGGCAGGACATGATCGACGCGGTCACGCGCGCGCTCGAAAACGACCGCAAGCGGCGTGAAGTCGATCGCTCGGCCGCGATATTGCGCGCGTGCTACGCGTCGTTGACGCCGCGCGAGCGCACGATCATGGCGATGGTCGCGAACGGGCTGCTGAACAAGCAGATCGCGACGGCATTGAACCTGAGCGAAATCACGGTGAAACTGCACCGCGGCCAGGCGATGAAGAAGATGAAATCGCAATCGCTCGCCGATTTCGTGCTGAAGGCCGACGCGCTCGGGCTGGTCGATCGCGAGAGCCGGCTGGTCGATCATGCGTGACATGCGTCGACAAGCGAATCCGGTTGCCGGCGACGACGCGGGGCGAATCGACCGGAAGCGCGGTTCGCCATGAAAGACGCGTCGAATCGCCGTTCCATCGCTAGCCACGCTGACGATGCGGACCGCGCGCCGGTGCCGCCCGTGCCACCGTATCCGGCAACGCCGCGCCGCGCCGCGGATCTCGCCATTTCCGCGGTGTTCGAGGACGAGGATCTCGCCTATGGCCGCACCGTGCTGACCGACGGACATGGCCACCGCACCCCGGTGTTGATCGTGCGGCCGAAAGGCGGCGCATCGAACGCGGCCGCGTTCGAGCGCCTGCTGAACGAATTCCGGATTCGCGACAAGCTCGACCGGGGATGGGCGGTGCGGCCGCTCGAGCTGCAGCGGCAAGGCGATCGCATCGCGCTCGTTCTCGAAGATTCCGGCGCCGTTCCGCTCGAACATCTGCTGAACGCAACGCTGCCGACCGAGCGTTTCCTGGCGCTCGCGATCGGGATCGCGGCGGCCGTGCACCGGATGCATGCATCCGGCATCGTGCACCGCGACTTGAAGCCGGCGCACCTGTACGTCGACGGCGCGACCGACCACGTCAGGATCACCGGGTTCGGAATCGCGTCCGACACACAGGGCGAGCGCGAACGGACGAGTCCGCCGGACATCATCGCGGGCACGATGGCCTATATGGCGCCGGAGCAGACAGGACGGCTGAATCACCCGATCGACGGCCGCACCGATCTGTACAGCGTCGGCGTGATGCTCTACCGGATGCTGACCGGCACGCTGCCCTTCATGGCCGCGAGCGCAACGGAATGGATACACTGCCATACGGCCCGAAAGCCCGTACCGCCGCATCTGCGCGCCGAGCACGTCCATGCCCAGCTGTCCGCAATCGTGATGAAGCTGCTCGAGAAGGAGCCCGCGGCACGCTATCAAAGTGCGGTCGGGCTCGAGCGCGACCTTCTGCGATGTGCGGCGCAGTGGTCCGCGGATGCGACGATCGATGCGTTCGATCTCGGCGACGCCGACTTTCCGAGCCGGTTGTCGGGGCCGGTCCGGCTGTACGGCCGCGAGCACGAACTCGCACGGCTCACGTGCGTATTCGAGCGGACCGTGCACGGCGGGCGAATCGAACTCGCGCTGGTTTCCGGATACGCCGGTGTCGGCAAGTCGTCGCTGGTGCATACGCTGCAAGCGGCGGTCGGACCGTCGCGCGGCACTTTCGCGGTCGGAAAGTGCGATCAGCACAATCGCGACACGCCTTACGCGGCGATCGCGCTCGCCCTGAAAAATTTGACGAAGTCGCTGTTGACGCAACCCGACGACGTGTTGCGCCAATGGCGCGAGGCGGTCGTCGACGCGCTCGGGCCGAACGGCAAGCTGATCACCGACTTCGTGCCCGACCTCGCGTTGCTGCTCGGCGAACAGCCGGCCGTGCCGGAGCTGCCGCTACCGCAGGCGCACGCGCGTTTTCAGCTCGTGCTGCACCGCTTCATTCAGGTCTTCACGCGACTGAACCCGCCGTTCGTGCTGTTCGTCGACGACCTGCAGTGGGCCGACGCGGCCACGCTCGATCTGCTCGAAAGCATCTGCAGCCGGTCCGGGCTGCGCCACCTGCTGCTGATCGGCGCGTACCGCGACAACGAGATCGACTTCGCACACCCGTTGCCGCGGCGACTCGCACGCATCAGGTCGACCGGCGTCGCGGTCGATGAAATCAGGCTACAGCCCTTGACGGTTCCGCAGGCGAGCGCCCTCGTCGGCGACGTCCTGCAGTCCCGCGACACGCGCGTGGCGTCGCTTGCACGCATCGTGCACACGAAGACGGCCGGCAATCCGTTCTTCGTCGTCCAGTTCCTGCACGCGCTCGCCGACGAAAACGTGCTGCGGATGGATCGATCGACGGGACAATGGTCGTGGAACGTGCAGGCCGTCAGGCGCGCGCGGTTGACGGACAACGTCGCGGACCTCATGTCCGCGCGGCTCGAACGCCTGCCCGACGCATGCAAGGACGCGCTCCGCGCACTCGCCTGCCTCGGGAACAGCGCGACCGTGCGCAGCCTTGCGATCGCCAGGCACGTGACCGAACACGCATTGCAGGCGGAGCTTCGGCCCGCGATTCGACACCAGCTGGTCGAATGCGTCGGCAACACGTATCGGTTTGTGCACGACCGGGTCCAGGAAGCCGCGTATTCGCTGATTCCCGAAGCGGCGCGGGCCGACATGCACCGGGACGTCGGTCGGCGCCTGCTGCCGTGTTTGCCCGACTCCCACGACGACGCACTTCTCTACGAAACCGTCGCACAGTTCGAGCGGGCCGGCAGCGACGCGCTGTCGGCGGACGAGCGGTACGCAGTGGCGATGCTCGACCTGCGCGCCGGCATCCGTTCGAAGGCGTCGGGCGCATACGGCGCCGCACTGCGCTATCTGCACGCAGGCGTCGACCTGCTGACCCGCGTGCCGGACATACGCTGGCCCGGCATTCGCTTCGAATTCGAGATGGAACTTGCCGAATGCGAGTTCCTGACCGGCGACCTCGCGGCGGCCGAGCGTCGGCTTGCGACACGCCACGTTGACATGCTGGACGTGATCGATCGCGGTCGCGTCGCCGTCCGCCGGATGGACGTCTATACGGCCCTCGACCGAAGCGGCGACGCGATCGCGGTTGCGCTCGCATTCCTGCGCCACGTGGGCATCGATACGTCCGCGCATCCGTCCGATCTCGAGGTTCGGGACGAATACGAAGCGCTTCGCCGCCGCGCGGCCAGCCTGACGATCGACGACATCGTCGGCTTGCCGTCGATGACCGATCCGGTCGGGCTGACCACGCTCGACGTATTGACGCGCCTGCTGTCCGCCGCGTGCTTCACCGATTTCAATCTGAATTCGCTGATCACGTGCAAGGCCATCAACCTCAGCCTCGCCGGAGGCAACTGCGAAGCGTCGTGCGTGGCGTATGGCACGTTGAGCCGGATCGCCGGCCCGCGCTTCGGCGATTTCGAACTCGGGATCCGGTTCGGCCAGGCCGGCTACCGGATCGCCGAACGCAATCCGCAACACCGCTTCCATGCGAGCACCTGCATGGTGTTCGTCTTCTTCACGCTGCGCTGGATGACGCACGTGCGTTTGTCCGAAGACGCGCTGAGGCGCGCGTTCACCGCGGCGAACAAGGCCGGCGACCTCCTGTACGCGTCGTATTCGCTCACGGGCCTGAATACGAACGGCCTGTTCGCGGGCGATCCGCTGACAGCCGTCGGCGACGAAGTCGAGCGCGGTCTCGCGTTCGCCCGCCAGGCGGGGCATGGTCTCATCGTCGACATCCTGTCGACGCAGCGCGCGCTGGTCCGGACGTTGCGCGGCCAGACGCGACGACCGGGATCGTTCGACGACGGAGCGTTCGTCGAGCACGCATTCGAAGCGCATCTCGCGGCCAATCCGGGGCTCGCGATCGCCGAGTGCTGGTACTGGACGCGAAAGCTGCAGGCACGCTATCTGTTTGCCGATCGCGAAGCGGCGCTCGAGTCGCTGCGGCGTGCGCACGCGCTGATCTGGACGTCGTCGATGTTTCTGGAGGAAGCCGAATTCCACTTCTATGCGGCGCTCACGCTGGCCAACGCGATCGACGATGCGGCGCCCCGGGAACGCGCCAGTCTGCTCGCGCGCTTCGTCGCGCATAAGGCGCGCATCGACGTGCTGTCCGACCAGTTCCGTGCAAACTTCGCGCATCGCGCGGCGCTGCTCGGCGCGGAACACGCCCGTATCGAATCGCGTACGGCCGACGCACAGAATCTGTACGAGCACGCGATCCGTTCGGCACGCGCGAACGACTTTCCGCATCAGGAAGCCATCGCCAGCGAACTGGCCGCGCGCTTCTACCGCGAGCGAGGCTTCGACATCATCGCGGACGCGTACGTGCGCCACGCGCGCCACGGGTACATGCGCTGGGGCGCCGCCGCAAAGGTCCGTCAGCTCGACGAGGCGTACCCGCATCTCGCGGCGGAGACGGGCCACAGCGATCGCCGCGAAACGATCCGGTCGACGGCGGGCGAGATCGACTACGCGATGCTGATCGATGTATCGCAGCGCGTTTCGTCGGAGATCGTTCCGGAGAAGGTGATCGACACGTTCATGCGGGCCGCGCTCACCCATTCCGGCGCGAACCGCGGGCTGTTGATCCTCGCTTCGGGCGACGGCGACGGCGACGGCGACGGCGACGCGAGTATCCGCGCGGAAGCGACCGTGCACGACGATGCGGTGACCGTCGCGCAGGAAAGCTCGCCGCTCGACGCGCATCGCCTGCCGATCGCGACGATCAACTACGTGCTGCGAACGCGCGAAACCGTATCCATCCCCGATGCCGCCAGGGAGCCGATCTGCGCGGCCGATCCCTATACGATCGCGCAACGCGTGCGTTCGATCCTGTGCATGCCGCTCGTGCGCGGAGGCGAACTGACCGGCGTGCTGTATCTCGAGAGCGGGCTCGCCACCGGCGTGTTCGCGCCGGCGCGCCTCGCGGCGCTCGGCGTGCTCGCGTCGCAGGTGGCGATCTCGCTGCAGAACGCGCGCCTGTATCGCGAACTGTCCGAGCGCGAAGCGCGGATTCGCCGGCTCGTCGACGCGAACATCATCGGCATCTTCATCTATGCGCTCGACGGAACGATCGTCGAAGCGAATTCCGCGCTCCTCGACCTGATCGGCTATAGCCGGGACGAACTGGAACGCGGGCAGTTGAACTGGCGATCGCTGACGCCGCCGGAATGGATCGAGGCCGATTTGCAGATCCACGAACCGACCCTTCGTGAAACCGGCGTGCTGCCTCCGATCGAAAAGGAGTACTTCCGGAAGGACGGCAGCCGCGCGCCCATTCTGGTCGGCGCGGCGATGTTCTCGTCGACCGGTCAGGACGGCGTCGCGTTCGTCCTCGACCTGAGCGAAAGCAAGCGCGCCGAGGCACGCGCGCGGGAAAGCGAGAGCCGCTTCCGTGAAATGCAGCAGGAACTGGCGCACGCGAACCGCGTGTCGGCCGTCGGGCAACTGACCGCGACGATGAGCCACGAGGTCAAGCAACCGATTGCCGCGATGGCCGCGAATGCCGACGCCGCGCTGCGATGGCTGGCCGCCCGGCCGTCGAACGTCGACCGGGCGGCCAAGGCGCTGGACCTGATCGTCCGCGACGCGCTGCGGGCGGGCGACATCATCGACCGCATCCGCAACTTCGTCCGCAAATCGCCCGTGCGCGAGGAGACGGTGGACGTCAACGCGGCGATTCGGGACATTCTGTTCGTGACGCGGCGCGACGCGGAAAAACACGGCGTCTGCATCGAAACGATCCTCGCGACGCCGTCACCGCGCGTCGTCGGCGACCGCGTCCAGCTTCAGCAGGTCATCCTCAACCTGATCGTCAACGCGATCGAGGCCATGAATGCGGTCAACGAGGGGCGTCGAACGCTCGTCATCTCGACGTCGAACATGGACGATCGCAGCGTCGAAATCCGCGTGACCGACTCGGGCCCCGGTGTGCCGGACGCCCATATGGACCGGCTTTTCGAGCCGTTCTTCACGACGAAGGATACGGGGATGGGCATCGGCCTGTCGATCGCGCATTCGATCGTCGCCGCGCACGGCGGCCAGTTGCGCGCGCATTGCCACGCGCCGTCCGGCACGACCTTTCACGTCACGCTTCCGTCGGCGCAACGCTGACGGCACCGTGCAGGTACGCCTGCCGCGATCGCGATGCGCTTCCATGCGATTCGGAAAAATCCGTGCGGCGATGGAACGACACCCAGGACGCCTCTCCTAACCTGCGGCGAAACCCTTTCCGCAGACGAAAGGCTGCGTGCCCCAGGAGAAGACGATGGCGAAAGTGCTCTGTGTGCTGTACCCCGACCCGACGGCCGGCTACCCGCCGCATTACGTTCGCGACGGCATACCGGCCATCGCCGCGTATCCGGGCGGACAACGATTGCCGTCGCCGCAAGGCGAACCCGCTTTCAGGCCGGGCAGGCTGGTGGGATGCGTATCCGGCGAGCTCGGCCTGCGGCCGTATCTGGAAGCGCATGGACACGAACTGGTCGTGACCAGCGACAAGGACGGGCCGGACTCCGTCTTCGAGCAGCACCTGCCCGACGCGGACGTCGTCATTTCGCAGCCGTTCTGGCCTGCGTACCTGACGCGCGAACGGATCGCGAAAGCGAAAAAGCTGAAGCTCGCACTCACGGCAGGCATCGGCTCGGACCACGTGGATCTGCAGGCCGCGACGGAGCGACGCATCGTCGTGGCGGAGCAAACCTTCTCGAACAGCATCAGCGTGGCCGAGCACGTGGTGATGACGGTACTCGCGCTCGTTCGCAACTTTCTGCCGGCCCATCGCGACGCGGTGAACGGCGGCTGGAACATCGCCGATTGCGTGAGCCGCAGCTACGATCTCGAAGGGATGCACTTCGGGACGATCGGCGCCGGGCGCATCGGTCTCGCGGTGCTGCGGCGACTGAAACCGTTCGATGTGCACCTGCACTACTCGAGCCGCCATCGCCTCTCGTCCGACCTCGAGCGCGAACTCGGGCTCGTCTACCATTGCACGCCGCAATCGCTGGTGCAGGTCTGCGACGTGATCAATCTGCAATGTCCGCTGTATCCGTCGACCGAACACATGTTCGACGACGAGATGTTCGGCCACGTCAAGCCGGGCGCGTACCTGATCAACACGGCGCGCGGCCGGCTGTGCGACACGGACGCGGTCGTGCGCGCGCTCGCATCCGGCCGCCTCGCGGGCTACGGCGGCGACGTGTGGTTTCCTCAGCCCGCCCCGCCCGATCATCCGTGGCGCCGGATGCCGAACGCCGCGATGACGCCTCACATCTCGGGTACGTCGTTGTCCGCGCAAGCGCGCTATGCCGCGGGCACGCTCGAGATCCTGCAGTGCTTTCTCGAAGGCAAACCGATTCGTCCGGAATACCTGATCGTCGATGGCGGCAAACTCGCGGGCACCGGCGCCGCATCGTACGGCCTGACCTGAAACGCGCATCGCGGCCGGCGCACCGCGCGAAGGCGGCGTGTCAGGTCGCGCGCAGGCCGGCCTCGACGCGAACGCCGCGGCCGGCCCATGGCCGGCATTACTGGCCGATATGCTCGCGGATACCCGCGCTGATCTGCTCCAGCGCAGCCTCGGTCGACGGCACGTGGCGCAGCGCGTTCAGCAGGACGAAATCGTGGATCGTGCCGTTGTAACGGACGGCCGCGACACTGACGCCCGCGTCCTTCAGCTTGCGCGCGTACGCTTCGCCTTCGTCGCGCAGCGGATCGTTCTCCGCGGTGACCACGAGCGCGGGCGGCAGCCCCTTCAGTTCATCGTTGCTGGCACGCAGCGGCGACACGTACGGGTTGTCGCGGGTCTTCGCATCGGGCGCATACAGATCCCAGCCATATTTCATGAACGCCCGGGCCAGGAATCGCCCCGTCGCGTAAGTGCGATACGAATCGGTGTCGACGCTGGCGTCGGTCGCCGGAATCAGCAGCGCCTGGTAGCTGATCTTCGGGCCGTCGCGGTCCTTGGCCATCAACGTCAGCGCCGCGGCCATGTTGCCGCCGACCGAATTTCCGGCCACCGCGATCCGGGAACCGTCGGCGCCGAACTGACCGGCGTTGGCGGCGACCCACTTCAGCGCCGCATACGATTCCTCGAGCTGCGTCGGGAATTTCGCCTGCGGCAGCGGCGTATATTCGACGAAAACGGCGACCTGGCCGGAGCCGACCACGAGGTCGCGCACGAGACGCCGGTGGTTCGCGAAATTGCCGACGATCCACACGCCGCCGTGGATGAACAACAGCACGCCCGGCTTGCCTTCGACGTGGGTCGGCTTCACGATGTAGAGCTTCACCGTGCGCCCGTCTTCGGTGATCGTCCGCTCGGTGGTCGTGACGCCGGACAGGTCGACCGGCGTCTGGTCCTGCAGATGGGTCAGGATCTCCTGCGGTTTCGGCTGCGGCAACTCCCAGAACGGACTGCTGTCCTTGTTGAGCGCGGTGAGGAAGGTCCGGATCTGCGGGTCGATGTGCTCGTCCGTCGACGGATCGGCCGGCGTGGCGGCGGCCGACGATGTCGCGACGCCCAGCGTCGCACCGGCGGCGATGGCCGCGCAAACCAGCATCTTCCTGAATGGCATGTTCATGTGATCCCCTTTGCTTTTCCGGGTATGGGAGGACGCGTCACGCATGTGGCTGCGCGGCGCGCAGTGCGTGACGGGCATGTCGCGAGCGAATGGTTTCGCAGGCGCAGCCATCATGCCCTTTGCATGGAGGGGATCGTTTCGCGACCCGGGCGTGCTTGTCGATTCGAACGGCCAGGCGCGCGTGCCGGCCGAACGCGGCCGGCGCGGTGCGGCACCCGGATTCAGGTTCCGCGAATCCTCGGCGCGACGGCGGACTCGGCGGGCCGATCGATGCCCAGCGCTTCGGCCTTTTTGACGAAGTCGGCCAGCGAGCGCGCGTCCATCTTCTTCATCGCCTGTCCGCGATGGATCTTCACGGTGATTTCGCTGAGATTCATTTCGGCCGCGATCTGCTTGTTCATCAGCCCGCTCGCGACGAACGCCATCACCTCGCGCTCGCGCGCCGACAGCGTCGCATACCGGCCGCGCAGATCGGCGAGCGCGCGCTGCCCGCGCCTGCATTGCTCGTCGCGCGCGAGCGCCGCGGACACGGCATCCAGCATGTCCTGTTCGCGGAACGGTTTCGCGAGGAAATCCATCGCGCCGGCCTTCATCGCCTTCACCGACATCGCGATGTCGCCGTAGGCGGTCATGAAGATGATCGGCAGCCGCAGGTCGGCGGCCGCGATCTGCTCCTGAACCGCCAGGCCGCTCTGGCCTTTCAGGCGCACGTCGAGGATCAGGCAGCTCGGCACGTCCGGCTTGTCGAACGCGAGAAATTCGTGCGCGGATGCGAACACCTGAACGCGCAGGCCCACCGATCGAAGCAGCATGTCGACGGCCGTGCGCATCGATTCGTCGTCGTCGACGACGTAGACGATCGCCTGTTCGGCCGAATCCTGCGCGTCAGTGCTCATTATTCGTTTCCTCCTCGACTGGCAACACGAACTGCATGACGGCTCCCGGACCCGCGCGCAGGTCCGCCCAGATACGGCCGCCGTGCGCTTCGACGATCGATCGGCAAATCGACAGTCCCATTCCCATGCCATCCTCCCGGGTCGTGAAGAACGCGCTGAACAGACGATCGGCATCCGCGTGCCCGATCCCCGTGCCGCTGTCCTCGACGACGACGCCCGCGTGTCGCTCGTCGAACGCATGCGTGCGGATGCGCAGGCGGCGCGCGCCCGGTTCGACGTCCGACATCGCCTGTACCGCGTTCATCACGAGATGGATGACGACCTGCTGCAGTTGCACGCGCTCGCCGCGCACGCGCTGCGGCGACGCCGAGTAGTCGGCTTCGACGTCGATCCGCCGACTGTCGAGTTCGCGCCGCACGAGCCCGAGCGATTCTCGCACAACGGCGTTCAGATCGAGCGGCGTCTGCTCGGGCACGCGTTTTCGCGCGATGGCGCGGATCTGCCGCATCACGTCGGACGCCCGCCCGGCGTCGCGGATCATCTGGCCGACGGATTGCCGCGCCTCGCCCAGATCCGGTTCCGGCCGGTCGATCCAGCGCAGTGCCGCGTCGCCCGCCGTCACGATCGCGGCGAGCGGCTGCGTGACTTCGTGCGCGATCGACGCGGCGAGTTCGCCGAGCATCGTCACGCGCATCGCGTGCGCGAGCTCGGCGGTGGAACGGTCGAGCGCGTCCTGGGCGGCGGCGCGTTCGGTCAGGTCCGTCGGCAAGCGATTGCGCAGCGAAAGGCATGCCGTGGCGACGATCGCGAACAGGCTCACCCCGCAGCGCGCGAGCGCGCCGCCCGAATAGCGTTCGTCGTGCGACAGCGCGAACGCGAGCAGCGCGAGCGCGATGCACGCGCAGACGGTCACCCACGTCGCGCGCCGCGAGCCGGCCGACGCGACGAGCAGCACGACGACCACGTAAAGCACCGCGATCGCGATGTCGGGCGACGTCGCGTCGACGACGAAGATCGCCGCGGCCAGCGCGCCGGCCAACGCGTACAGCACGCGCGCATCGTCGCGCCAGCGCTTGCCGGTGCTTCGGTCGAGCGTCATCATCGTTCCGCGGCGTGCCGCGCCGGGAAAGGGAAACACGGATCAGCGCGCCACATCGGCGCCGCCCGGCTTCACCGATTCCAGACGACGCGCCAGCTCGGCCGCGTCCACCGGTTTGCCGAGCACGCAGACGGCGCCCATGTCGAGCGCCTGCCGCCGGACGGTATCCGACGCGTACGCGGAAATGAAGATGACCGGCAGCGCGATGCCGCGCTCGACCAGGCGGCGATACATCTCCAGGCCCGACATGCCGGGCATCTGGACGTCCGAGATGATGCAGCAGACGTCGTCCATGCGGTCCGCCGCGAGAAACTGCTCCGCGCACGCATGGAGGCGGGCCGTCCAGCCAAGGGAACGCACCAGGCTCGACATTGCGACGCGGACGGATTCGTCGTCGTCGACAATCGAAACGATCGGATTTTTCTGCACACCTCGGGCCCTCGGCCGGAATCGTACGGTGGGCGGCGCGATACCGGCCGCCCTGACCCCAGCCATCTTAGAGAAATCGATCGACCGCGGAAATCATATGTACGTATAGTCGCGGCCGCCCGCTCCCGCCCGCCACGCCGGAAACCGGGCCGACAGCCGCCGGCGCCGCTCGCGATCCGGCGAATCCGCAGGATTGCGTGCGTTCGCGTAACGATCCAGGGCGCGCGCCCCCTATATTGCACGCGTCGACCGACCATCGATCGGCAGCCGGCACGCCCTTTTCGCCGCGTCCCGCCGTCCGCCGCCTCGAACGATTGCCACGCGGCACAGGTCGTCGCCGGCGTGCTTGCACGCATTGTCACTGTCCCCATCGATACCCGAAGGAGCGTCATCATGAAGAACATCGCCGTCTCACTGATTCTCGGCGCCTGCGCGCTGATTCCCGTCGCCGGTCACGCGCAGGCCGCAGCGCCCGTCACGCGCGCGCAGGTACGCGCCGACCTGGCCCGCGTCGAGCAGGCAGGCTATCTGCCGTCGCGCGGCGCGAATGCGGATTACCCGACCGACATCCAGGCCGCCGAAGCGAAAATCGCCGCGAACGACACGCGGCAGGCGCTCGCGCAGGGATACGGCGGCGCGCCCGAGGGCGGCAGCGCGGCCGGCACCCGCGCCACGCGCACCGTCGCGAAGGGCGGGAGCTGCGTCGGACCGGCCAGCTTCTGCAATCCGTACTTCGGCAGCTGAACCGCGTCGCCCGCCCGCGCGCCGAGCCTGCGCGCGCGAGGCGGGACGGCGGTTCACGCGCGGATGAATGCGAGCAGATCCGCGTTCACGCGATCGGCATGCGTCGTGCACAGCCCGTGCGGCGCGCCGGGATAGATCGTGAGCCGCGCGTCGCGAACGATCTCGGCCGACAGCCGGCCCGAATCGTCGAGCGGCACGATCTGGTCGTCGTCGCCCTGCAGGACGAGCGTCGGCACGTCGATGCGCCGCAGATCGTCGGTAAAGTCCGTTTCGGAGAAGGCCTTGATGCAGTCGTATGCGCTCTTGATCGAGCACTGCATGCCGGCATACCAGAAGGCGTCCACCGTGCCTTGCGAAGGCTTCGCGCCGTCGCGATTGAAGCCGTAGAACGGCACCGCGAGATCCTTGAAGAACTGCGAGCGGTTCCCGGCAACCCCGCTGCGGATATCGTCGAACACCGACAGCGGCAGCCCGCCGGGGTTCGCGGCCGTTTTCAGCATCAGCGGCGGCACGGCGGCGATCAGCACCGCCTTCGCGACGCGCTGCGTGCCGTGCCGGCCGATGTAACGCGCCACTTCGCCGCCGCCGGTGGAGTGACCGACCAGCACCGCGTCCTTCAGGTCGAGCGACTCGATCAGTTCGGCCAGGTCGTCGGCATAACGCGACATGTCGTTCCCGTTCCACGGCTGGCTCGAGCGGCCGTGTCCGCGGCGATCGTGCGCGATCACGCGAAAGCCGCGCTCGGCGAGATACATCATCTGCGCGTCCCACGCGTCGGCGTTCAACGGCCAGCCGTGCGAGAACACCACGGGCTGGCCCGTGCCCCAGTCCTTGTAAAACAGTTCCGTGCCGTCTTTCAGTATGAGCTTCGCCATGTTCATGCTCCTTCGAGAAGGCCGCTGTCGCCCGCGATCGCGGGCATGCGGCGGTGTCGCACGGCGCGCGCACCGGCCCTTTGCCGATCGCGCCATCGTGCATCCGCGCCATTCTCGGCATCGCACGGCCGGCCGGTTTTCCGGACGCGAGCCGCATTTCCGTTCCGCACGATGACCTCGCGCGTCGCGCGATCGACCGGGGCGGCGGCTTCGCGCGGCAATCCGGCCATTTTGTCTGTGTATAATCGGCGCGCATTTTTCGGCGAGATGGCATGCCCCGTGTCGCGGGGCGTCGCCCGGACGCACGGCCAACGTGGCACTCCACCATGAACGAACCTCACGCAGCGGCTGACACGATGCCCGATCGGACCATGCGCGCGGACGACGCACGCGTCGACACGCTGTTCCGCCGCGCGCCGATCCCGATCCTGATCGAGGACTGGTCCGGCATCAAACGCTGGATCGATACGCTGAAGGCGCGCGGCGTGACGGATCTCGACGCCTACCTCGACGCGCATCCCGACGTCATCGACGAAATGCGTCGGCTGCATGCGTTCGTCGACGCGAACGACGCGACGCTGTCGCTGTTCGAGGCGGCATCGAAGGACGCGTTTTTCGCCGCGGCCGGGCAACTGCTGCCGGCCAGCCGGCTCAGCAATTCGCAGGTCCTGCATGCGATGTTCGCAGGCCGTTCGTCGTGCCAGGGCGAGCGTACGCTCTCCACGTTGACGGGCAGGAAAGTGCCGATCGTCTGGCGCTGCTCGCTGCCGGCCGACGACGACGCATACCGCCGGCTTCATTTCTACGCATTCGACGTCACCGAATACAAGGAGAACAGCGAACGGCTCGATGCGCTGCGCGCGCAGCTCGCGCGTACGGCCCGCGTGTCGATGATGGGCCAGCTCGTCGCGTCGATCACGCACGAGATCGGCCAGCCGCTCGGCGCGATCCGCACGGCGCTCGACGCGGCCGTCCGGTGGCTGGAGCGCAGCGAGCCGGACATCGCCGAGGCCACCGCCGCCTTTCGCCACGCGTCGCGGTGGACGGACGACATGGCGAACATCTGCCGGCGCTTGCGCGGGTTCCTGGCCGGTGCGCCGGTGGAGGCGGTCGACCTCGACTGCGCGGAGGTCGTGGCTTCCGCGATGCAACTGGTCGCATCGGAAGCGAGCGCGCATGCGATCACGCTTGCCGCGGAAGTCGCCGCCGGCACGACGGCGCATGCGGACCGGATTCAACTCCAGCAAGTGCTGACGAACCTGCTGATCAACGGCATTCACGCGATCGACGCGGCGCCCGCCGACGCGCGCGAGCGGCTGTTGCGCGTGCGAGCCGGCCGCTACGACGATACGCATACGCTGTTCGAAGTCGCCGACGACGGCTGCGGGATCGCCGGCGCGCCGCGCGACGCGATCTTCCAGCCGTTTTCCAGCACCAAGCGCGACGGCATGGGAATGGGCCTGCCGATTTCGAAATCGATCGTCGAAGCGCACGGCGGCACGATCTGGATCGGCGACACCGGCCCGCACGGCACGCGGATCTGCTTCACGCTGCCTTCGTCCGCGCACGCGGCGGCCGGCGCCGGACCGGCTTCCGGCCGGGCCGACGATTGAGCCGGCGCCGCGCGAAACCGCCCGCCGGCGCCGCGCGCGCGGCCGATGCCGCCGCGGCGCAGCGGCGCGCATCCGAGCGCCGGCTCGTCGCGACGGTCGTCGCGGCGAACGCGCTCGAATTCTTCGATTATTTCTCCTATGCCGTGTACGCGGCCTTCATCACGCGTACGTTCTTCCCGCACGTCGCCGGCGCCTACGCCCCGCTCCTGTCGCTCGGCACTTTCGCCGCCGGATTCCTGTCGCGGCCGCTCGGCGCGATCGCGATCGGCGTCCATGCGGATGCCGCCGGACGCAAGCCGGCGCTGCTGCTGAGCGCCGCGCTCGTGACGGCCGGCTCGTTCGGGCTCGCCGTGATTCCGGGCTACGCGACGCTCGGCATCGCCGCGCCGATCGCCGTGCTGCTGTGCCGGATCCTGCAGGGCATTGCCGTGGGCGGCGAGATGGGCGCGTCCGGCGCGTTGCTGATCGAGCGGTGCCCGCCCGGGCGCACATGCACGTACGCGGGCTGGCTGATGGCCGGGCAGGGGCTCGCGCTGGCCGCCGCCGGCGCCTGCGGGATCGCGCTGTACGCGACGCTGAGCGCCGCGCAGATCGAGCGCTGGGGATGGCGCGTGCCGTTCGCGCT
Source organism: Burkholderia sp. BCC0506 (assembly GCF_902833145.1). Classification (GTDB taxonomy): domain Bacteria; phylum Pseudomonadota; class Gammaproteobacteria; order Burkholderiales; family Burkholderiaceae; genus Burkholderia. Next base: position 849,154 of record NZ_CADFEN010000001.1, read on the forward strand.
CGCGGCCGCGCTGATTCCCGTGCAGATCTACTTGCGCCGCCATATCGACGAAACGTGGGAACGGCGCACCGCGACGACCGCGTTCGGCGGCATGCTCCGGCAGCATCGCGGCCGGTGGCTGCTCGCGATCGCACTGATTTTCGGCGGCACGGTGCCGACCTACGTCGCCACCTACACGACGACGTTCGGCGTCGCCGGCCCGCCGCCGTCCGCGCATGCATCGTTCGTGACGACCGCGGCCGTCGGCGCGGTGACGTTCGCGTTGTCGATCGCGGGCGGCCTGCTTGCCGATCGCATCGGCCGCATCCGCACCATCGTGCTGGCTCGCGCGCTGACGATGGCCGTCGTCCTGCCGGCATTCCACTTCGCGGCCGTCCATGCGCATCCGCTCGCGCTGCTCGGCGTGGTCGCGCTGTTCGCCGGGCTGTCGGCGCTCGCGGGCGCGCCGAGCATCGTCGCGATACTCGACATGTTCCCGGCGCACGGCCGGGCGGCCGCCCTCTCCGTGGTCTATGCGACCGGCGTGGCGCTGTTCGGCGGCACCGCGCCGTTCGTCGTCGCGTCCGTGAACGCGTGGGCCGGCACGCGCGGCGCGGCCGGCGCCTACGTGTTCGTATCGGCCGCCGTCACGCTGGTCGCGCTCGCCGCCGTTCACGCGGCCGACGCGCGAACGCCCGCCGTACGACGCTGAACGCCGCTTCCGGCGGCGGCCGCCGCCACGTCGCCGTCGTGCGATTCCGCAAACGCCCGCCGTTTGCCGACAGCGCCCTGCCCCGCTCCCTTCCAGAATCCGCCTGTCGTCCGACGCATCGTCGATCGAAGCGTCCGACGTCCCGCTGAAAAGCGTCGAAGACCGTGCCGGCGCGCATCGCGCGATACGCGAGACGGCACGTCTGCCCACCCGCAGCCCCACTTCGGACAGGATCGAACCATGTCACATCATCTCGACTCCCCGCTCGCGCGGCAGGACATTCGCCTCGACATCACCGACCTCTACTGCTTTCGCGGGGAGACGGGAACGGTACTGGCGATCAACGTCTGCCACTCGATCGCGGGCGACGTGCCGACGCCCGGCTATCACCCGGAAGGGTTCTACGAATTCAAGCTCGATCTGAACGGCGATGCGATCGAAGAGCTCACGTACCGGATCCGCTTCGACGCGCGCGACGCGCATGGGCGCCAGCGCTTCGAGCTGCGCCGCATCGCGGGCGCGGCGGCCGCCGATCCGCATGCCGACGGCGAACTCGTCGCGCGCGGCGGCACCAACGAAGCGGTCACCGCGCCGTCCGGTACGCGCGTCTGGGCCGGCAAGGCAGGCGATCCGTTCTGGATCGAACCCGACGTGCTGCATGCGGTCGGCCATGCGTTCCAGGATGGCACCCCGCTCGACCTCGGGACGTGGCAGCCGGGCGACGCGCGCAACCTGTTCGCGGGCCACACCGTGTACTCGATCGTGCTCGAAGTGCCCGACGCCGAGCTCCTCGCGAATGCCGGCGCGAACCGCAAGGTCGGCGTATGGGCGGTGGCGACCCTCGCGACGGACGCCGGCGGCTGGCGATCGATCAATCGCGTCGGACTGCCGATGATTCATCCGCTCTTCACCCAATACAACGAGGACCTCGGCGACCGGCTGAACGCGGGCCGCCCCGCCGACGACTTCGCGACATACGGCGAAACGGTGATTGCATCGGTGGCCGGCGCGGTGCGCGCGAACGGCACCGCCGAAGATCCGGTCGGCTATGCAACGGCCGTCGCGCATCGGTTCCTGCCGAACATCCTGCCGTACACGATCGGCACGCCCGCCGTGTTCGGCATGGCCGAGTGGAACGGGCGATCGCTCACCGACAACGCGCCGGACGTGATGTTCACGATCGCGTCGAACACGCCGATCCGCCTCGGGATCGGCAAGGAATCGGTCACGTCGAAGCCGTCGTCCACGTTCCCGTACGTTCCGAAAGCCTGACGCCGGCCCGGCGTTTCCCGCGCCCGGCGTCCGCGCGCCGCCGGGCGCGCTGCTCCCCTTGACGAGGCTGCCCATGCTTGCACGTCGCCATCTCCCGCCGTCCGGCACCGACCGGGCACACCGACACCGCATCGCGTCGATCGATCTTTCCGCGATCGCGATCGTCGCCTTCATCGTGCTGTTGCACGTCGTCGGCTGGGGTACGCTGATCGCGCTGATCGTCCCGCAGCATCTGAGCGTCGGTTCCCGCGCGTTCGGAATCGGCGCGGGCATCACCGCGTATTCGCTCGGCATGCGCCATGCGTTCGACGCGGACCACATCGCCGCGATCGACAACACCACGCGCAAGCTGCTCGGCGAAGGCCAGCGCTCGGCGAGCGTCGGTTTCTGGTTTTCGTTCGGGCACGCGAGCGTCGTATTCGGGCTCGCCGTGCTCATCTCGCTCGGCATGCGCTCGCTGTCCGCGCATGTGGTCGACGCCGGGTCGACGCTGCGCACGCTGACCGGCGTGCTCGGCGCCGTCGTCTCGAGCGTCTTTCTCTACGCGATCGCGGCACTGAACGTCGCGGCGTTCCACGACCTGTACGCGGCGTTCCGCGCGATGCGCACGGGTCGCTACGACGAAGCCCAGCTCGAGCGGCGCCTCGAGTCGCGCGGCCTCGTCGCCCGCGTGCTCGCCCCGCTGATGCGCATCGTGCGCAAGCCGGGCCAGATGTATTTCGTCGGCCTGCTGTTCGGGCTGGGCTTCGATACCGCGACCGAAATCGCGCTGCTGGTGCTGACCGGCTCCGGCGCCGCGTCCGGTCTCCCGTGGTACGCGATTCTGTGCCTGCCCGTGCTGTTCGCGGCCGGCATGCTGCTGTTCGACACGATCGACGGTTCGTTCATGCACGTCGCGTACGGATGGGCCCTCGCACGGCCCGTTCGCAAGATCTACTACAACCTGGTCGTCACCGGTCTGTCGATCGGCGTCGCGCTCGTCATCGGCACCGTCGAGGTCCTCGGCCTGCTCAACCGCGCACTCGGTACGCACGGCGCGGCCGGCACATGGCTCGCCGCGCTCGACCTCAACGATCTCGGCTTCGCGATCGTTGGCCTGTTCGTCGCCACCTGGGCCGTGTCGATTGCGATCTGGAAGGTCGGGCGGTTCGAGCAGCGCTGGGCCGTCGGCCGCGACGCATAGCATTGCGCAACGTCACGTTCACTTGCCTACGGAGGGCATCCATCATGAGCAAAGTCATACTCGTCACCGGCGCATCCAGCGGCTTCGGCCGGCTGACAGCCGAAGCGCTCGCACGCGCGGGCCACACCGTCTACGCGTCGATGCGCGACATCGGCGGGCGCAATGCGCCGGCCCGTGAACAGCTGCACGCACTCGCACGCGACGCCGGCATCGACCTGCGCCCGCTCGAACTCGACGTACAGTCCGACGCGTCGATCGATCGCGCCGTCGCGCAGGTGATCGAGCAAGCGGGCCGCATCGACGTGCTGATCCACAACGCCGGCCACATGGCGTTCGGGCCGGCCGAAGCGTTCACGCCGGAGCAGTACGCGCAGCTGTACGACATCAACGTGCTCAGCACCCAGCGCGTGAACCGCGCCGTGCTGCCCCACCTGCGCGGCCGGCGCGAGGGGCTGCTGATCTGGGTATCGAGCAGCAGCGCCGCCGGCGGCACGCCGCCGTACCTCGCACCGTATTTCGGCGCGAAGGCCGCGATGGACGCGATCGCCGTGCTGTATGCGCGCGAACTGTCGCGCTGGGGCATCGAGACGTCGATCGTCGTGCCGGGTGCCTTCACGCAGGGCACGAATCATTTCGCCCACGCGAGCGCGCCGGCCGACGCCGCGCGTGCGGCCGAATACGACGCCGGACCCTATGCGGACTTCGGCCGCGAAGTGCAGGAAGCGTTCGCCGCGATCGTGCCGGCGCACGCGCACGCGAGCCTCGTCGCCGATGCCATCGTGGACGTCGTCGCGACGCCTGCCGGCAAGCGGCCGTTTCGCGTGCACATCGATCCGACCGAAGACGGCGCGAACGTCGGCTTTGCGGTGCTCGACCGGCTGCGCGCGGAGATGCTGCATCGCGTCGGCCTGTCCGATCTTCTGTCGCCGCGCGTCCCGGAGCCGAATCGCGCGTGACGCGCACCGTTTCACCCGCAATCGATCATCCACCCGTCCGGGCTCGGCCGCGCGACGCGCCCAGCCGCCCGGCCTTCATTGAAGGAGCACCCATGTCTCAATCGTCCGACAAGATCGCCATCGTGACCGGTTCGTCGCGCGGCATCGGCGCCGATATCGCGGTTCGCCTCGCGCACGACGGTTTCAAGGTCGTCGTCAACTATGCAAGCAACGCGGCACCGGCGGAAGAAGTCGTCGCCCGCATCCGCCAGGCAGGCGGCGACGCGTTGCTCGTCAAGGCCGACGTCGCCGATCCGGCGGCCACCATCGCGATGTTCGATGCCGCGGAAAAGGCGTACGGCGGCGTCGACGTCGTCGTCAACAGCGCCGGCGTGATGCTTCAGGCACGGATCGCCGAATTCGACGACGCGACGTTCGACCGGTCGGTCGCCATCAACTTCAAGGGCGCGTTCAACGTGTCCCGCGAAGCCGCGCGCCGCGTGCGCGACGGCGGCCGGATCATGAACCTGACGACGAGCGTGACCGGCGTACGTCTGCCGACCTATGCGGTGTACATCGCGACGAAGTGCGCGGTCGAAGGGCTCACGCAGGTGCTCGCACAGGAACTGCGCGGTCGGCGCATCAGCGTCAACGCGGTCGCGCCGGGGCCGGTGGCCACCGAGCTGTTCCTCGCCGGCAAGAGCCCGGAACTCATCGAGCGCATGGAGAAGATGAATCCGATGGAGCGGCTCGGGCAGCCGGAGGACATCTCGGCCGTCGTCGCGTTCCTCGCGAGCCCGCAGGGCGGATGGATCAACGGCCAGGTCGTCCGCGCGAACGGCGGAATGTGCTGACGGCGGCCGCACGAGCGTGAAGCGCCGCAGGCGGCCGCGCTCGCGCATGTCGGACGAACGTGCCGACACGCGCGAGCGCCGGTTGCGTCGACGGCGTTGGCCGCATCGTCCGCCTCCGATCAGCAAGGAGTCTTCATGAAGCCGACCGTCATCCGTCCGTTGCAAGCGCTTTGCCTGTCGAGCGCCGTGGCGCTCGTCGCATGGGCCGTCTGTGCGGCGCAGTCGCCACGGTTCCTCGACACGATCGAAGCGGTCGGCTCGGATACCGAACTGCCGCTCGAGCGCATGGCGAGCGGCAGCGCATTCGCCGCCACGCAATCGCATGCCGCGCACGGAGCCGTGCGCATGCCCGCCCATCTGCCCGCCTGGAACGCCGCCGGCTACGCCGGGCCGCCGCGCCAGGCCCCTGTCGGCAAGCGGCTCGGCCACGCCGGTCGAGCGCCCGGTTACCGGCACTCGATCGACGATTCGAAAGACTGGACATAGTGCGACAGGTACCGGCGCGATGCAGGGCAATCCGGCACCGCGCCGGCACGTGCGGGGCGACGGCCGGCCCGCACGGCCGCGCGTGCGTTCAAGCCGCTTGCTCGATCTGCTCCAGCACCGACGCGAGAATCATCGCGCCTGCATTGAGCGGCACCGGGCGGGTCGGCCGCGGCCGGTAAATCGAATCGCCCGGCTCGACCGGACGCCCGCTTACCGCGCATACGCCGCCGACGCGCGCACGCGCCGTCTGCCACACCTGGTCGCCATACGAGCAGTGCGTCGCGTCGCGCCACGCGATCGACACGGTCGTCGCGGTCTGGCGCTCGACGAAACTGACGGCTACCGTGCGCCGCGCCGACACCGCGGACGGCTTGTGCCTCGGATCGGCGCCGGCGCGCGTACGGCGCGCTTCCCGAGGCCGCGCGGCCGCACGGACCTCGCGCGGCGCACAGAGTTGCGTGAGCAGACCGAGCGTCTGCGTCCACGGATCGATGTCCGTCACGTTCGTTCGACTCTCCATCATCGTTCCTCTCCGTTGCATGAACCCATCGTGTTTTCCCGCCGCGCGCCGCGCATCGGCGCCGCCGCGTGCCGGCCCGGTACGTCGCCCGCGCGGATGGCGCGCCGCGCGACGGCATCGCGCATCGGCGCCGGCCGCGGCAGCCGCCCGCGGGTGTCGTCATGCGCGCCGGCGGCGCCGCACAGAAACGCCTCGCTGATCGCGAGGAACGCGCGAATCCGCTCACCGTTCTTCATGGGCACCCGTCCTCCAGCAGCACGGCGTGGCGCCGACGAAGCGCTTGAATACCGTCGTGAAATGCGCCTGCGAGCGGAATCCGCTGCTCAGGGCCACGTCGAGCACGTTGTGCCGCGATTCGAGCAGCAATTGCTGTGCGCGTTCGATCCGGCGGCGCATCAGGTATTCGTGCGGACGCAGCCCCGTCGCATGACGAAACTGCGCGGCGAAGTGCATGCGCGTGAGGCCGGCGCTGCGCGCCATGTCGGCCAGGCCGATCGGATCGGCGAGATGGGCGTCCACGTATTCGACGACGCGCCGCATCCGCCACGACGGCAACTCGGCCGTCCGGCGCGCATCGCGCTGCGGCGCCGAGAAGTGACGGGCGATGACGCGCGACACGATCGCGAGGCCGACGCCGTCGGCGAACACCTTGCCGAGCGCGCCGTCGCGCGTGTGCGACACCGCGAGCGCCTGGCCGAGCCGCTCGAGGGCCGGGTCGCGGATCAGGCGCGGATCGTCGATGACGACATCGCCCGACGGCGGCCGGCCGAACAGGTCCTCGTAGCATTCGGCAAGCACGCGTTGCGACGCGAACAGGTGCAGCACGTCGCTCGCGCCGTGGAATACGGCGCGGCATGGCACGCCCGGCGCGGTGATCTGCGCGGTGCCCGCGGTCAAGCGTCCGTCGACCAGCACGCGGCCCGCATGCGCGAACGTCAGCGACGTGCATTTGAGGCTGATGCCGATGCAGTGCCATCGGTCGCTGCCGTCGTTCGACACCGCGACCGACGTCGCTTCCTTTCGCGTCCACCGCGAAAGCGCCATGTCGGCCTGCGGCGCCGCGCCGGGCTCGCGCCATGCGCGCTCGACGTTGATCGGATCGTGCGAGGCCGGTTGCCGACCGCACGCGTCGACGTCGTGAACGGAACCTGAGAGATTCGGCAAGGAAAGCATCATGATGGTTATCCGAAAAAGATCGTAAGACGGTGATCGGCAGCGGTGCGCCGCGTCGACTCAACGGTAGCGAATCGGTACCGCGCGGGCCAGCCGTACATAGGGATGCACGAAAACGACAATCGATGGGGCGCGTCATATCGAGGTTTAATGGCGCGACGCGGGCACCTTCAGGCGGTTTCGCGGGCACCGCGCAGCGTGCCGCCCGCATGCCGCCGCCGCGCGCCGGCCTCGCCGCCGATCGAACGGGGCACCGATCCGGTCGACGCCTTCATACTTTCGTATAGTCCGGCGATGCGATCGGCTGGCGCGCCGGCGCCCGACATGAAAACCGTCTCGAAGCCCGGCAAGCGCGCATTCAACCCCGAACGGCGAACGCAGGTTTTCCGATAGGCACGAACGCAACCGCGCGGTTCGCGCCGCGGCCGGATACGGCGCGCCCGCTCCGTGCCAATGGACAAACCGGCGTGCGCTGCGGCAATCCGGGCCCGCGCGCAGACCCGATACTCCAGTTGCCCGAACGACGACGATATCGATGCGCTGCACGGCGCAGGCACCGTCTCGCGCCTGACCGAGACGGCGGCCCGCCCGCGCCGCAATCGCAGCGGTACGTCGCCAGCGGGAATCTCCACACGCGCACGGGCCGGGCGTCGACGCCCGTCTCGGCGCCACGTTCAACGAGAGGAAAACATGCGCCCCATCAAGCTCGCCGTATTGGCCCTGATCCCGCTGCTCACGGTGGCGACTGCCGCAGTCGCGCAGGACGCGGCCCCCGCGCCGGCATCCGCCGTCTCGAGCGCCGGCAAGAAACAGCTCCGCCGCGCGAACTGGCACACCGAAACCCAGGTTCGCAAGGCACTGACGTCGACGCGCGGTCTCGCGACGTCGGACATTCGCGTCGTCGCGCGCGCAAACACGATCACGCTCGACGGCACCGTTCCCGAACAGGCGCAGATCGAACTCGCGCAAACCGCGGCGCAGACCGCCGCGCCGGCGAAGTCGGTGGTCAACCACCTGTCCGTGAAGGAACCCGGACATTGACGCACGCATGACGGCGCAGGCACGCGCCGCGCCGGCGGCGCGATGCCTCGCGTGCGCCGCCACGGACGGCGCGGTCGCGAACGCGCGCACGACGGCGATCTCGGCAATGCGGAAGGGTTTCATCACGACACGCTCCTGACGGGTTCGACGCAGCGCATCGGCGATGCGCCGCGGGCGGCCTGGCCGCGACGGCGGCTGCCCGACGTGCGCATTCTCGATACGGCACCCGCGCGCGGGGCTGACCGGCGGATGACAAATTCGAAATCCGCGACCGATGCCGCTCCGCCCGCACAGATAACGACTTCGTAATCTTCGGGTCAGGGTCGGGTCAACGCCGCGCCGGCAGACTGCACGCTCGTCGCATCGAATGCGCATCCGAGCCCTGCTTCGAGGAGCATCATCATGTGGATCGTCCGGCTGGCATTACGCAGGCCCTACACGTTCGTCGTACTCGCGCTGCTGATCTTCATCGCGGGACCGCTCGCGCTGCTGCGCACGCCGACCGACATCTTCCCGAGCATCGACATTCCGGTCGTCAGCATCGTCTGGTCGTACAACGGCTTCTCCGCGGAGGACATGGCCAAGCGGATCACGTCGAACTACGAACGCGCGCTCACGTCCGACGTCGACGACATCGAGCACATCGAGTCGCAGTCGCTGAACGGCGTGTCGGTCGTGAAGATCTTCTTTCACCCGGGCGCCGACATCAATCGCGCGATCGCGGAAGCCGCGAGCAACGCCGCGTCGATCCTGCGCATCCTGCCGCCCGGCACGCTGCCGCCGAACATCATCACGTACAACGCGTCGACGGTACCGATCCTGCAGCTCGGGCTGTCGAGCGACACGCTCGCCGAGCAGCAGCTGTACGACCTCGGCAACAGCTTCATCCGCACGCAGCTCGCGACCGTCCAGGGCGCGGCGGTGCCGCTGCCGTTCGGCGGCAAGATCCGCCAGATCGTCGTCGATCTCGATACGCGTGCGCTGCAGGCGAAAGGGCTCGCGCCGATCGACGTCGTCAATGCGATCAACGCGCAGAACCTGATCCTGCCGGGCGGCACCGCGAAGATCGGCACGCACGAATACAACGTGCAGATGAACGGCAGCACGCAGACGGTCGCCGCGCTGAACGACCTGCCGGTGAAGACGATCGGCGGCAACGTGGTGTACGTGCGCGACGTCGCGCACGTTCGCGACGGCTACGCGCCGCAGACCAACATCGTGCGCGCGGACGGCAAGCGCGCGGCGCTGCTGACGGTCGAGAAGACCGGCAGCGCGTCGACGCTGACGATCATCGACCAGGTGAAGGCGATGCTGCCGAAGATCGCGGCGGGGCTGCCGAAGGCGCTGCACATCGCGCCGCTCGACGATCAGTCCGTGTTCGTGAAGGCGGCGGTCCAGGGCGTCGTGCGCGAAGCGCTGATCGCCGCATGCCTGACCGCGCTGATGATCCTGCTGTTTCTCGGCAGCTGGCGCGCGACGCTGATCATCGCGATCACGATCCCGCTCGCGGTGCTCACGTCGCTGCTCGCGCTGTCCGCGCTCGGCCAGACCATCAACATCATGACGCTCGGCGGGCTCGCGCTCGCGGTCGGCATTCTCGTCGACGACGCGACCGTCGCGATCGAGAACATCACGCATCACCTGGAACTGGGCGCGCCGCTCGAGGACGCGATCCTCACCGGCTCGGGAGAAATCGCGGTACCGACCTTCGTGTCGACGCTGTCGATCTGCATCGTGTTCGTGCCGATGTTCCTGCTCACGGGCGTTGCGCGCTACCTGTTCGTGCCGCTGGCCGAGGCCGTGATCTTCGCGATGATCGCGTCGTACTTCTTCTCGCGCACGCTGGTGCCGACGCTCGCGATGACGCTGATGCGCGCCAGCGGAAACGGCCGGCCGCCGCGCGGCGTATTCGCGCCCCTCGTGCATTTGGCGCGTTTCCAGGCCGCGTTCGAGCATCGCTTCGAGGCCGTGCGGCTGCGTTATCGCGCGCTGCTGTCGGCGGCGATCGCGCGGCGCCGCCGCTTCGCGGCCGCGTTCCTGCTCGCGTGCGTCGCATCGACCGGCCTCTACGCGTTCGCCGGTCAGGACTTCTTCCCGTCTGTCGACACCGGCGAGATCCGCCTGCACCTGCGCGCGCCGACCGGCACGCGGATCGAGGAAACCGCGCGGCTGACCGACGAAGTCGAGGCGAAGATCCGTAGCGTGATTCCGGCCAACCAGCTCGCGGCCGTACTCGACAACATCGGCGTGCCGGTGAGCGGGATCAACCTCACGTACGACTCGTCGGACCCGATCGGCACCGAGGACGCCGACGTGCTGATCACGCTGAAGCCGAATCACGCGTCGACGGCCGCCTACGTCGCGAAGCTGCGCAACGTGCTCGCGCAGTCGTTCCCCGGCGTGACGTTCGCGTTCCTGCCGGCCGACATCGTCAGCCAGATCCTCAACTTCGGGTTGCCCGCGCCGATCGACATCCAGATCGTCGGCAACAAGCTCGACCAGAACCGCGCGGTCGCGAATGCGCTGCTCGCGAAGCTGCGCGGCGTGCGCGGGCTCGTCGACGCGCGCATCCAGCAACCCGGCGACGAACCGGCGATCGACGTGAACGTCGACCGCACGAAGGCGATCCAGGCCGGCCTCGAGCAGCGCGACGTCGCGCAGAACCTGCTGATCGCGCTGTCCGGCAGCTCGCAGACGACGCCCAACTTCTGGCTCGATCCGCGCAACGGCGTGAGCTACCCGGTGCTCGTGCAGACGCCGCAATACACGGTGAATTCGCTGCAGTCGCTCGCGAACGTGCCGCTGCCCGCCGGCACCGCGCGCTCGCCGCAGACGCCGGCCGGCGGCCCGGCCGCGGGCGTGCCCGCGCAGAACCTGCTCGGCTCGCTCGGCACGTTCTCGCGCTCGACGCAGCAGGCCGTGGTGTCGCACTACAACGTGCAGCCGGTGCTCGACATCTTCGCGTCGGTGCAGGGCCGCGACCTCGGCGGCGTCACGGCCGACGTGACGAAGCTCGTCGACGCCGCGCGCGCGCAACTGCCGCCCGGGTCGTCGATCGTGCTGCGCGGCCAGGTGCAGGCCATGCACGAGTCGTTCGCCGGGCTGCTCGGCGGCCTCGTGCTCGCGATCTCGCTGGTCTACCTGCTGATGGTCGTGAACTTCCAGTCGTGGCTCGATCCGCTCGTGATCGTCGGCGGGCTGCCGGCATCGCTCGCCGGCATCGCCTGGATGCTGTTCGTCACGCGCACCACGCTGTCGGTGCCCGCGCTGACCGGCACGATTCTCTGCATCGGTATCGCGACCGCGAACAGCATTCTCGTCGTGAACGCGGCGCGCGAGCTGCTCGCGGGCGGCGCGTCGCCGTGGCAGGCGGCGCTCGACGCAGGCTTCAGCCGCTTCCGGCCCGTCGTGATGACCGCGCTCGCGATGCTGATCGGCATGCTGCCGATGGCGCTCGGCCTCGGCGACGGCGGCGAACAGAACGCCCCGCTCGGCCGCGCGGTGATCGGCGGCCTCGCGTTCGGCACGTGCTCGACGCTGCTGTTCGTGCCGGTGCTGTTCGGCTTCGTCCATGCGTGGCTCGCGCGGCGCCGCGACGCCGCGGCCGCCCGGCGCGCGCAGCACGCGCCCGACACGCCGGCACTGCAGTGAGCGCGGCGCCCGCCCCTTCTCATCCTTCGATTCGCCCGACCCCGGACCCATCATGAACGACTCGATCGAACCCGTCGCCCCGCCACCCGCCGCCGAAACGGCCACCGCGGCCGCAGTCGTGCCGCCCGCCGCGCGCGGCGCCACCCCCGACACACCGCCGCCTCGCCGCGGCCGCACGCTCGCCGTGCCGCTCGCGGCCGTCGCGCTCGCCGCCGCGCTGCTCGCGCTCGGCATCGTGCCGCGTATCGAAGCACGCGCCGCCCAGCGTGCGCAGGTGGCCGCGCAGCAGGCGCTGCCGGTGTCGGTCATCGTGCCCGGCGCCGCGCCGGCCGACCAGACGCTGACGCTCCCCGGCTCGGTGGCGCCGTATGCGGACGCGTCGATCTATGCGCGCACGAGCGGCTACATCGCGCACTGGAGCGCCGATCTCGGCACGCACGTGAAGGCCGGCCAGACGCTCGCGCAGATCTCGGCGCCCGATCTCGACGCGCAGTTGCGCCAGGCGCGCGCCGACGAAGCGAGCGCCCAGGCGAACTACGACTATGCGAAATCCACCGCGCAGCGCTGGCAGGACATGCTGAAGACGCAATCGGTGTCGCAGCAGGACACCGACACGAAGGTCGCGGACATGAACGCGAAGCGCGCGATGCTCGCGTCCGCGCAGGCAAACGTCGCGCATCTTGCCGAGCTCGTGTCGTACGAATCCGTCACCGCGCCGTTCGACGGCGTGATCACCGCGCGCAACGTCGACGTCGGCACGCTGGTCACCGCGGGCGGCACGCCGGGCAGCCCGGGCTTGTCCGGCGAACTGTTCCATCTCGAACAGACGGACACGCTGCGCGTGTTCGTCGACGTGCCGCAGGACAGCGCGACCGGCGTGTCGGCCGGCACGCAGGTCTATCTGACGACGCCGCAGTATCCGGGGCGGCGCTTTGCCGCGCGTGTCGCGCGCAGCGCGGGCGCGATCGATCCCGTCACGCGCACGCTGCGCGTCGAGATCGACGTCGACAACCGCGATGGCGTGCTGATGCCCGGTGCGTATGCGCAGGCGCATCTCGTCTTGCCGAGCGCGGCGCCGGCGCTCGACCTGCCGGTCAGCGCGCTGCTGTTCCGCCCGAACGGCGTGACCGTCGCCACCATCGACGCGAACGGGCGCACCGCGCTGAAGACCGTGCAGATCGGGCGCGATTTCGGCACGCGGGTGGAGATCGTCGCGGGGCTCGCGGCGACCGATCGCGTGATCGACAACCCGGGCGACGCGATCGCGGCCGGCGAAGTGGTGAAGATCGTGTCGAGCGCGCACGCTGCGGCACCGGTTGCGGCTTCGTCTGCTTCGTCCGCGCAGGCCGCACAACCGGCGTCCGCGACCGTTGCACGCGACGTGCCGCCGCCGCGCGCGGCCGGCACGGCGCCGGCCGCGTCGACGCCCGCTCCGGCGCCCGCCCACGGCTGACCCATCGACGACGACACACGAGATCCCTGCCATGCGCCTTTCCCATCCGCTTCCGTTCGCCCGCCGCGCCGTCGCGCTCGGCGCCGCCACGGCATTGGCCGCATTGACCGCCTGCTCGACGCTGCCGCCCTATTCGCCGCCCACCGTCGCGGTGCCGGCGCACTACGCGGGTGCGCCGTCGGCACCTGCCGAACAAGCCGGCTGGCGCGCCGCGATGCCGGCCGACGCCGCCGCGCGCGGCGCCTGGTGGACCGTCTTCGGCGACGCCGACCTGAACGCACTCGAAGCGCGCGTCGACGTGTCGAACCAGACGGTCAAGAAAGCCGTCGCCGATCTGCAGCAGGCCCGCGCGATGGTCGACTACCAGCACGCCGGCTTCCTGCCGACGATCACGGCAGGCGCCGCGCAAAGCCGCGCGCGCGTGTCGCAGAACCGGCTCGGCTCGTCGCTCGCGGGCAAGACGACGCCCGACTACCAGGCCGGCGTGGCCGCGAGCTGGGAGCCCGACGTGTTCGGCCGCGTGCGCGACGCGGTGGCGGGCGCACAGGCGAACGCGGCCGCGAGCGCGGCCGACCTGCAGGCCGTGAAGCTGTCGGTCACGGCCGAACTCGCGACCGACTATTTCGCGCTGCGCTCGCTCGACACGCAGAAGCAGTTGCTCGACGACACGGTGCGTGCGTACGCGGACGCGCTGACGCTGCTGAAGCAGCAACTCGCGGCCGGCGCGATCGACGCGTCGGCGGTCGCGCAAGCCGAGACGCAACTCGAATCGACGCGCACGCAGGACACCGACATCGACGCGTCGCGGGCGCAGTTGCAGCACGCGATCGCGACGCTCGTCGGCGAGAGCGCGTCGACGTTCGCGCTGGCGCCGCGCGTGCAGCCCTTCCACGTGCCGGCCATTCCGGCCGGCGTGCCGTCGCAACTGCTGGAGCGGCGGCCCGACATCGCGGCGGCCGAGCGCCGGGTCGCGGCCGCGAACGCGCAGATCGGCGAGGCGCGCGCCGCGTTCTTCCCGGATCTCGTGCTGTCGGCGAGCGCCGGCCTCGAGAGTTCGTTCTTCGCGCCGTGGCTCACCGCGCCGAGCCTGTTCTGGTCGCTCGGCCCGCAACTCGCCGGCACGCTGTTCGACGGCGGCCGCCGCAGCGCGTCGCTGCGCGGCGCGCACGCGCAATACGACGGCGCGGTCGCCGATTACCGGCAGACCGTGCTCGTCGCGTTCCAGCAGGTCGAGGACCAGTTGTCCGCGCTCGACGCGCTCGCGTCCGAAGCCGTCAGCCAGCAGCGCGCGACCGACGCGGCCGACCTGTCGCTGCGGCTGACGACGAATCGCTTCAACGCGGGCGCCGTCAGCTATCTGGACGTGGTGACCGCGCAGACGATCGCATTGACGAACCGGCGCACGGCCGATCAGATCGACGCGCGCCGGATGGAAGCCGAAGTCGGGTTGCTGAAGGCGCTGGGCGGCGGCTGGCAGGCGAGCGCGGGCGCAGCCGCGGACGCGGACGCGGAATCAAAAGCCGGCGCGAAGGAACCCGCGGCGGCCAGTTGAACGTGAGAGGCGCGCAGCCGTAGCATCATTCCAACTCTTCGCTCGGCGAACAAAAGGCTGCACGTCGGTAATACGGCTCGTTGACGTCATTCCACGACATGTCACCGTCAGTCACGCGAACCATGTCTTCCCCATCACTTGCGCCCGGGTCGATTGCCTTGCGGTAGACCGTAACGACAAGGAGGGCACCGCGAAGGTTGTCGATGCGACGACCAGCTTTACCGTACAAGGCAGTCAATGGACGCTAACACGCGCCTTGATCCAGGCCCCTGACGAGGCGGAGATGTTTGCCTTTACGCCCATTGTTCAGTCCACGTTTCCCGGTTTATCGGCTCGTGCCGTGATTACTTGATCAACTGCATCCCTGCAACCTTCGAGGCGGTCACGTCGAAAGTAGCCGTGTACTCGCACCCGGCTACATGCGCTGAACGCTCGATCAAGCAGTCCGCGAAATCCGCCTTCGCGGACGCCGCAAAAACTCGAAGCGCCTTCCGCACCGTGTCCGCGCCTTCAACGACCAGTTCTTTGGTGCCGATCATCGAGTCGATGATGTCCTTCATCTGCTCTCGCTCGACACCGTAGCAGCGCCCGAGTACCCACACGATCTCGACCAGTGCGACCTGCGAAACGTACCCCGGCCGTTCGGCCGACAGGGACTCCATCAGCGCTGTCGCCTTCTTCGACTGAACGACGTCGTCCTGGGCAAAGTAGCGAACCAGCACGTTCGTATCCAGTCCGATCATCGTGCGGATGCCCCCTGCTCTGCGATGGCTCGATTCATGTCCTCGACCGACACCGGTTTCGCGGGCTTCTTCACGATGCCCTTGAGCGACGTGAGCGAGCGCGTGGCCGGGTAGATCTCATAGCGGCCGGTTGTCTCGTTGAAGCTGAATTCAATCCGGTCTCCCGAGGCCAGACCAAGCTGATTGCGCACGTCCACGGGAATCGTGACCTGGCCCTTCGAAGTGATAGTTGCTGCCGTCATGGTGATACCTCCAATATTCCTTACTTTAAGGTAAGGAGAATCGAAAAGCAAGGGCAAACCGCAGATGTACCGAACGGCAAAAACCGCCGAGATCGGCCGACCTCAGCAGAGCGCGAGTGCAGGTTCAGGCGCGGAATCGAACACCATCACGCAGGAACCCGCCGTCACGCAGCCCGCGGCCGGTTGAACGTGAGTACGAACCGCGTGCCGCGCGCATCGCTTTCGACCTGCGCGGTGCCGCCGTGCAGCTCCATCACCGAGCGCACGATCGCGAGGCCGAGCCCGGCCGTGCCGCCCGGCGCGCCGCCGCTGCGCGCGGGATCGCCGCGCACGAAGCGATCGAAGATACGCGGCAGCAGCGCGGGATCGATCGGCTCGCCCGGATTCTCGACGACGACGCGCACCGCATCGGCCGTTTCGTCGACGGCGAGCGTGATGACACCGCCGGCCGGTGTGTAACGCAGCGCGTTCGCGAGCAGATTGCCCACGGCGCGGCGGAACAGCTCGACGTCGGCGGTCAGTTGCCCCTGGCCTTCGACGCGCAGCGTCGAGCCCGCTTCGTCGGCGAGCCCCTCGAAATACTCGGAGATGCGCTCGAGTTCCTCGCGCACGTCGAACGCGCGCTGCCGCGTGACGAAGCTCGGATGCTCGGCGCGCGCGAGAAACAGCACGTTCTCGATCATCCGCGCGAGACGGTCGTATTCCTCGAGGTTCGATTCGAGCAGCGTCTGATACTCGTCGGCCGAACGCGGCCGCGCGAGCGCGACTTCGGTGGCGCCGCGCATGTTGTTCAGCGGCGTGCGCAGGTCGTGCGCGAGATCGGCGCTGAATTGCGACAGATGCGCGAACGCCTGCTGCAGGCGGCCGAGCATCGCGTTCTGCGCATCGACGAGCGCGCGCAGCTCCGACGGCGCGCGCGACGCGTCGAGCCGTGTATCGAGCTTGTCGACCGTGATCCGGCCGGTGTCGTCGACGATCTCGCGCAGCGGCGCGAGCGCCTTGCGGATCAGCCAGTAGCCGAGCAGCAGCGCGAACAGCGCGCCGAGTCCGCCCGCGATCTCGAGCCGGTCGCGGTAGCCGTCGAGCAGATCGGCCCGGTCGTGCATGTTGCGCGCGATCGCGATGCGGATCGGCGTGCGGTCGCCGAGCGCGGCCTCGATCACGACGCCGCGCATCGGCGTGCCGCCGTCGGCGGTCCACGTGACGAGCCGGTCGGCCGTGATCCGGTCGTTCGCAGGCACCGGCACCGCATGCGGCGCGAACAGCTGCGCGTCGGCCAGCGGAACCGATGCGGCCGCGGGCGCATCGTCGAGCGCGGCGAGCCGGACGTTGTGGCGCGCGAGGACCTCGCCCCCCGCATCGACGACGGCCATCGACAGCGCCTCGTTGCCCAGCACCTGGCTCGTCAGCCGCTCCGCATGCGCACGCACCGCGTCGAGCGACTCCAGCTCGCCCGCGAGCCGGCGCGTGTGGCGCGCGGCCAGCACGATGTCGAGATCGTCCTGCGTGTTCACCTGCCGCTCGAGGCCGGCATACACATATGCGCCGACGAGCGCGAACGCGGCCAGCGTGGTCGCGGCGAAGGCAAGCGCGAGCGTCGCGGCCAGCGAGCGCGGGCGCGTCATGCGTCGCCCTTCGGTTCGAGCACGTAGCCGACGCCGCGCACGGTATGGATCAGCTTGACCGGAAACGCGTCGTCGATCTTCGCGCGCAGCCGCCGGATCGCGACCTCGACGACGTTGGTGTCGCTGTCGAAATTCATGTCCCACACGTACGACGCGATCTGCGTGCGGCTCAGCACTTCCCCCTGGCGGCGCGCGAGCAGCTGCAGCAGCGAGAATTCGCGCGGCGTGAGATCGATCCGCGTGGCGCCGCGCTTCACGCGGCGGCGCACCACGTCGATGTCCAGATCGCCGACCGCCAGATGCTCGGTCTCCCGCGGCGGCCCGCGACGCGCGAGCGTGCGGATGCGGGCGAGCAGCTCGACGAACGCGAACGGTTTCACGAGGTAGTCGTCGGCGCCGAGTTCGAGGCCGTGCACGCGGTCCTGCACGTCGTCGCGCGCGGTCAGGAACAGCACCGGCGTCGTGTGCGTGTCGCGCAGCCGCTTGAGCACGCCCCAGCCGTCGAGCACGGGCAGCATCACGTCGAGCACGATCACGTCGTAACGCTCTTCCTGCGCGAGCATCAGCCCTTCGGCGCCGTCTTTCGCGAGATCGACGCTGAAGCCCGATTCCTCGAGCCCCTTCTTCAGGTACGCGCCCGTCTTGGGTTCGTCTTCGACTATCAGGATACGCATGGCCGGCTCCGTCGCATTCGTGGGGACATGCGGCGATGTTACCGGGAAACGGCGACGCGGCATCGCTGCGTGCAAGCGCGAACGGCATGGATGACAAAACTGTAATCGACCGGTCAGCCTGGCGTGCGGTTGCACGAAAACAGGGACACATTGAAGTCGCGGACTGGTTCAGACGCGCGCGCCAACGCCGGCCGTCCGTGCGGTTCATCGCTGTTCGCGCGCGCCTGACGGAACGGCGCGGCCGGCCCGGTCAGGCTAACGCCGCCGGCTCGCGCATGGCGGCTCGCTCACCCCGACGCGGTCGACCCAGCCGCGGTAGAACGCGCGGTACTTCAGCACGAGCTTGTCGTACCGGCTGTACGCGCCGCCGCCGTCCGGCTTCATCCCGTTCCAGATCTTGACGTCGTACCCGGCCGCCTGTCGGGTCTGGAGCCCGAACAGCACGTAGTCGATCGCGCGCCGCAGCACGCCGCGCGCCTTCCTGATCGAGATCAGCATGTGCATGACGTTCTTGCCGTCGCTCACCGGCGTCACGCACTGGAGCAGCTTGTATTTGACGTCTGCGTCCAGCGCGACGGTCATCACGCATCCGCCCGGGTAGCCGTCGAAATGCAGGTTCATCCGCGACATGTTCATGCCAAGCGCGCGCGACAGCATGCCGAACGGCCCGAAGTACCGGTTCACGGTGAAGTCGATCCCGGCGCCGAACCACGCGCCCGCCCGCGCCAGCGGCTCGACCTCCGGCCACGGGCGCCAGTCGTCGAAGAGCTTGAGCTCGAACGCCGAGATCGGCAGCGCGTGGACGGGCGTCGCATGCTGCGCGTCGTAGAAGTTCTCGACGATCCGCAGGACCGCCGTCGTCGTCTCGAACGCGAAGTGCAGGTGCATGAAATCGCCGTTGTCGACGTCGGCCGCGGCGATGTCGGGCAGCGGGTGCAGCGGCTGCGGCGAGCCGTACCAGACCCACACGTAGCCGTACCGCTCGACGGTGACCCACGTCGGCTGGCGCGCGCCGCGCGGCACCGGCGCCAGCTGGCGCACCGCCGGGCTGTGGCCGGGAATGTGCACGCACTGGCCGTGCTCGTCGTAGCGCCAGTGGTGAAACGGGCACTGGATGCTCCCGTCCCTGACCTGCCCGTCGGCCAGGTTCGCCCCAAGGTGCGCGCAGTGGCGGTCCATCACCACGGCCCGGCCCGTCGCGTCGCGCCAGGCGACGCAAGGCCGGCCGAACAGCGTCAACGCCGTCGGCTTGTCCTTGAGGTGGTCCGAGCGCATCGCGACGTACCAGCTCGCGGCCACGCGGGTGGTCGCGTCGTACGCCGCCGCGGGATGCTCGCCGGCATCCGCCTGATTCAATTGAACGTCGTCCATCATTTTCATTCCGGGGTCGGCCGACTACTTCAGCGCGAGGCCGATGCGGGTCGTGACGTACGCCCTGAGCAGCGCGAACATCGGGTTGTAGTCGAAGTACCGTTTCACCTCCGCCGGCGCGCTGGTTTGCGTCCAGTGCAGCAGCTTCATCGCGGGCAGCAGGCTGTACTTCGAGTTGTTGAGCTGCGGCCTGGCTCCGGTGATGCAGTAACCGAAGTCGAACATCGGCTTGGCGAACGCCCGTTCGTTGATGAGGACGTGAATCCGTGCCGCCGCCTCATTGCGCGGCGCCGTGCTTCGGAAACCTCATCGCTACGACCAGCCCGCCGTCGGCCGCGTTGGAAATTTTCAGCGTGCCGCCGTGATGGCGAACGAGGCGTTGGACGATGGCCAGGCCCAAGCCGCTGTGCGAGGTGCCGCCGCGCGCGGGATCGAGCCGGACAAACGGACGCAGCACGCGGTCGAGATCGGCCTCGGATATGCCAGGCCCGTGGTCTCGCACCACCAGTTCGTAGTGCTCGCCATGCGCTCGCGTGGCGATCTCCACGGGCGGCTCGCCGTAGGTGAGCGCATTTTCGACGAGGTTCGAAAGCGTGCGGTCGATATCGACCGTGGGCAGCATGAAGTCGGGCCCCGCGTGAAGTTCGAGCGTGACGAGCGCATCCCGATGCGCTTCGCCGCTCGGACTCGGCGCGCCCGCGTAATCGCGACGGCAATACGTGTCCACGCCGATCCGCGGCGCCCCTTCGGGGATCTCGCGCGCAAAGTCGAGAAACTGCGTGATGACACGCGACATCGACTCGGTATCGCGCAGAAAACCCTCGCGATCGCCACGGTCGGTCAGCAGGTCTGCCCGTACCTGCATGCGTGTGATCGGTGTGCGCAAGTCGTGCGCGATACTCGCCAGCATCACGGCGCGCTCGCGCTCGGCCGCGGCCAGCTCGCCCGTCATGTCGTTGAAGTCGCCGATCAGTTCGCGCAATTCGCGCGGCCCGCGCTTGCGCACGATGCTCAGAGGGTGACCGATGCGATGTTCGCGCGCGGCTGCGGCAAGATCGCGAATGGGGCGATTCAGTTGCCAGGCCAGCACGACGGCAACCCCGACAGCGAACGCCAGCGTCAACGCCAGCACCCCGGTGAAACGGCTCGGCGGCACCTCGGCTCGAGGCAACACGATGCCACGCGTGCTGCCTGCGCGGGACACGTGCAGCGTGCCGTCTTCGTCCATTGCCACGTGGGTGCCCGGCGGCAGCACGTGGCGCAATTGCCGTTCGATGGGCCCGTTCGTGTCGTCGCGAAAGCGCTGCGCGTCGGCGGCCGGCAGTTGGTTCAGGTCCACGAACGAAGCACCCAGGATGTCCGCAGCGGACCGCTCGCCGTCGCTGCCCTGCCCGCCCATGCTGGCGGCAGCCTCCACGACGCGGGAAATATGGAAGGCGGCGAGGCTCGCGCGCGTTCGCTCGATCAACAGCAGCGACGTGAGATGAACCAGCACGAGCAGGCCCACCGTGGTGATGACGAGCCGGCCGAACATCGTATCAAGTGGATTCTTCATCGGCCGGGTTGTCGGGAATGAACATGTAGCCGATCCCGCGCACGGTTTGCAGCCGTCGGGGATTGGACGGATCGTCCTCGATCAGGCGGCGCAGGCGCCATACCGGAACGTCGATGCCGCGCTCGGTCACTTCGGCATCCGGACCGTGGAGCAGCTCGATGAGCCGCGTACGCGAAAGCGTTTCCATGGGGTGCGAGGCCAGCACTTCGAGCAGCGCGTACTCGCCGCCGGTGAGCTTCACGGGTGCGCCTTCGCGCAGCAGCGTGCGCGTCGAGAAATCGAGTTCGAAACGGCCGAACCGGCACGGGGCGGGCTTCTCCCGCACCGCCGCGGTTCGCGGTGGCCCTTGGCGACGCAGCACTGCATGGATGCGCGCGAGCAGTTCCTGTGGCATGAACGGCTTGCTCAGGTAGTCGTCCGCCCCGAGTTCGAGCCCGAGCACGCGGTCTACGCCTTCGGCACGCGCGGTCAACATGATGACGGGAATCGTGTCGCCGCTCGCGCGCAGCTGCTTGAGCGCGGTGAGGCCATCCACGCCCGGCATCATGAGGTCCAGCACGATGATGGCCGGCCGCTCGCGCTCCAACCGCCGCGCGAGATTCGTTGCGTCGTGCAGAACGGAGAACTCGATGCCGCGCTGCTGGAAGAACCTGCGCAGCAGGTCGCGCAGTTCCGCATCGTCGTCGACGAGCAGCACTTGCGGCGCGGGGTCGGGGATGGAAGGTGGATGCATTTCGGGTATTCGGGGCGGCGTGAGGACGGAATGATGGTAGCCCGGATACGATCTGACTGGCTTTCGGAATATTACTGTGATTTGCGATCCCTAACGGAACCGCCACAAGGGACGGGCCGCGAGGGTATTACGTACCCCGAAATCCCGATTCTCTTTCCCCTCTCCGGGCGCGTCACTGGACAGTAAGTTTCCGTAAGCACAAAAAAATGCGCCGTCGGTAGCGTTACGCCTTGTCCAGCACCGGTACCGCCGAGGTTCCACCGAAGCGTCCGGTGCCGTCCCGTTCTCGCATCGCGCGACATCGCGATGTCCAAACAGGTCAAAGTTGAAGACGCCAATGCTCCCGAACCACGCGCACCACCCCATGACGTGCAGGCCGCGCCAGTTGTTTGCCGCACTCTCGATACTTGCGATAGTCGGAACCGCCGGCTGCAACCGGCAAACCGGCGCACCGCCCGGCGGCTTCGCCGCGCAGACCGCACAGGTGGGCGTGCTCTCGCTCGCGCCGCAGCACATCGTCGAGACCACCGAACTCTCCGGCCGCCTTTCCTCGCGGAAAGTCTCCGACGTGCGGCCGCAGGTGAGCGGCATCATCCTCAAGCGCTTGTTCGTGGAAGGCAGCGACGTGAAGGCGGGCCAGGTGCTCTACCAGATCGATCCGGCCACCTACCGGGCCGCTTACGACCAGGCGCGCGGCACGCTGGAAAACGCCCGTGCCACGCTGGCCTCGGCGAAGACGAAAGCGGATCGCTTCACTGAACTCGTGAAGATCAACGCCGTGAGCAAGCAGGACTACGACGATGCCGTCGCTGCGGTTCGCGAAGACGCGGCAAGCGTCACGGCCGACGAAGCAGCGCTCGAATCCGCGCGCGTGAACCTCGAATACACGCACGTGCGTGCGCCCATCTCCGGACGCATCGGCGCATCGACCGTGACAGAAGGCGCGCTCGTCACCTCGAACCAGACCACCGCGCTCGCGACCATCCAGGCGTTCGACCAGATGTACCTCGACGTCACGCGCCCCAGCACGGAATGGCTGAGGCTTCGCAAGGCCTTCGCTTCCGGGCGCCTGAAGAAGACGGGCAGCGACAGCGCCGCCGTCACGCTCCTGATGGAAGACGGTACCGAATACGCCCATCCCGGCGCGCTGCAGTTCTCCGGCGTCACGGTGGACGCCACTACGGGTTCGGTCACGCTGCGCAGCACGTTCCCGAACCCCGAACGCGAATTGCTGCCCGGCATGTTCGTGCGCGCCCGCCTGGAAGAAGGCGAGAACGACAACGCGATACTCGTGCCGCAGATGGCCGTGACGCGCGGGTCGGACGGCAAGGCGAGCGTGTACGTCGTGGATGCGGCCGGCAACGCGCAACAGGTGCAAGTCACGGCCGACCACGCATTCCGCGACCAATGGATCGTGACCTCAGGCCTGCACACCGGCGACCGCGTGATCGTGAGCGGCCTGCAGGGCGTGCATGCGGGCGCGCCGGTCAAGGTGGTGGCCGATATGCCGCAGACGCAGGCGAGCGCGGCAGCCACGGCCTCGGCCGTGTCGGCACAACGCTAGGCGGAGAACGGCATGGCAGCGTTCTTCATCAAGCGTCCCATTCTCGCGTGGGTCATGGCCATCGTCATCATGCTGGTGGGTGCGGCGGCGGTCACGAGTCTTCCCGTCGCGCAGTACCCCACCATCGCGCCGCCTTCGGTGCAGGTGACGGCCACTTACCCCGGCGCCTCCGCGGACACCGTCGCCGCAACCGTGACCCAGGTGATCGAGCAGAAGCTGAGCGGCATCGACAACGTGCTGTACATGTCGTCCACGAGCAGTTCCGCCGGGCAGGCCACCATCACGCTGACGTTCAACCCCGGAACGAATCCCGACATCGCGCAGGTACAGGTGCAGAACAAGGTGACGCAGGCCACGCCTACCCTGCCCCAAACGGTGCAGGAGCAAGGTGTGCAGGTAGCGAAGGCGTCGACGAACTTCCTCATGATCGTCACGCTCTCGTCGCCGGGCGGCACCTGGAATTCGGTGGATCTCGGCAACATCATCGCGACCCGGATCCAGGATCCGCTCGCCCAGTTGAACGGCGTGGGCGACGTGACGCTGTTCGGCGCGCAGCACGCCATGCGCATCTGGCTCGACCCGGTGAAGCTGCACGGCTTCGGACTCGTGCCCTCCGACGTGACCACGGCCATCACGAACCAGAACGTCGAGCTTTCCGTGGGGCAGGTCGGTGGCTCGCCGGCAACGGACTCGCAGGCGATCAACGCGACCATCCGCTCGTCGAGTCTGCTGACGAGCGCCGACCAGTTCGCCGACATCCTGCTGCGCGTGAACAGCGACGGCTCGCGCGTGCTGCTGAAGGACGTGGCGCGCGTGGAGGTGGGCGGCGACAACTACGACACCGCGTCGCGCCTGAACGGCAAGCCGGCATCCGCGCTCGCCATCAAGCTCGCCACCGGCGCCAACGCGCTGGACGCAGCCAACGCCGTGCGCGCGAAGCTCGCCGAGATCCAGCTGCAATTGCCGAAGGACGTCGCGATCAGTTACCCGTACGACACCACGCCGTTCGTTCGCATCTCGATCGAAGAGGTCGTGAAGACGCTGGTCGAAGCGGTCGTACTGGTCTTCCTCGTGATGTACCTGTTCCTGCAGAACGTGCGCGCCACGCTGATTCCGACCATCGTGGTGCCCGTTGCGCTACTCGGCACGTTCGGCGTGATGTCGATGAT
This sequence comes from Burkholderia sp. BCC0506, assembly GCF_902833145.1. GTDB lineage: Bacteria > Pseudomonadota > Gammaproteobacteria > Burkholderiales > Burkholderiaceae > Burkholderia. The sequence goes on from NZ_CADFEN010000001.1 coordinate 873,641, forward strand.
CGGTTTTTCGATCAACGTACTCTCGATGTTCGCGATGGTGCTCGCCATCGGCCTGCTCGTGGACGACGCCATCGTGGTGGTGGAAAACGTCGAGCGCATCATGAGCGAGGAGAAGCTCGGCCCGAAGGAAGCCACGCACAAGGCGATGGGGCAGATTACCGGCGCCCTGGTCGGCGTGACCACCGTGCTCACCGCCGTCTTCATTCCGATGGCGTTCTTCGCGGGCTCCACGGGCGCGATCTACCGGCAGTTCTCCATCACCATCGTCTCGGCGATGCTGCTGTCGGTCATGCTCGCGCTCACGCTCACGCCGGCGCTGTGCGCCACGCTGCTCAGGCGCGCCGACGTGGAGCACCACGAAAAGCGCGGCTTCTTCGGCTGGTTCAACCGGTGGTTCGCCAAGAGCAATGCGGGTTACAGTTCCTCGCTCGCACGCGTGGTCGCGCGACCTGCGCGTTACATGCTTCTCTACGGCGCGATCGCCGGCGTCGTGGCGTTGCTCTACGTCACGTTGCCCTCCTCGTTCCTGCCTGACGAAGACCAGGGCTACTTCATCGTGTCGATCAGCGCGCCCGCGGGCACGCCGGCCTCGCGTACGCTGAAGACGGTGGAGGCCGTGGAGCAGTACGTGCTGAAAGACGAGCCGGGCGTCAAGCAGGTCATCGCCATCAACGGCTTCAGCTTCAACGGCCAGGGGCAAAACAACGCCATCGCGTTCGTGACGCTCAAGGACTGGAGCCTGCGCGGTTCGCGCGACAGCGCGCCGGCCATCATCGCGCGCGCCAACCGGCATTTCGCCGGCAATCGCGACGCGCGCATCTTCGTGCTGAGTCCGCCGGCCATTCAGGAACTGGGTACGCAAAGCGGTCTCGACTTCGAGATAGAAGATCGCGGCGGCGCGGGCCACGACAAGCTGCTTGCGGTACGCAACCAGTTTCTCGGCATGGCGTCGAAGGACCCGACGCTCGCGATGGTGCGCCCGTCCGGGCTGGAAGACACGCCGCAGTTGCAGGTGGACATCGACCGCGAAAAAGCCAACGCGCTGGGGCTTTCCATCTCCGACGTCAACGCCACGCTGCAGACCGCGTTCGGTTCGTCCTACGTGAACAACTACATCGACACGGGGCGCGTGCAGAAAGTCTACGTGCAGTCGGACGCGCCGTATCGCATGATGCCTGCCGACCTTGGCGACTGGTATGTGAAGGCAAGCAGCAGTGCGTCGAGTTCGTCGTCTTCATCGTCGTCGAGCACCGCCACGAGCACGACAGGCTACGACTCCACGATGGTGCCCTTCTCGGCGTTCGCGAAGAGCCACTGGACGTTCGGCCCACCGCAGATCGAGCGCTACAACCGGCAGCTCGCCACGGGCATTTCGGCCGGCACGCGGCCCGGCGTGAGCACCGGCGAGGCGATGACGGCAGTCGAGCAGCTTGCGCGCAAACTGCCGCCCGGCTTCGCCGTGGAATGGACAGGCCAGTCGTATCAGGAGAAGCAGGCCGGCTCGCAAGCCATGATGCTCTATGCGATCTCGCTCGTCGTCGTGTTCCTGTGCCTTGCGGGTCTCTACGAAAGCTGGTCGATTCCGCTTGCGGTGCTGCTCGTCGTGCCGCTCGGCGTGCTGGGCGCGTTACTTGCCGCGCACGGGCGCGGGCTTTCGAACGACATCTACTTCAAGGTGGGGCTGCTGGCCACTATCGGCCTGTCCACGAAGAACGCCATTTTGATCGTCGAGTTCGCGAAGGATCTGCAGGCGCAGGGGCACAGCCTCGTGGACGCCGTACTCGAAGCCGCCCACATGCGGCTGCGCCCCATTCTCATGACTTCGCTCGCGTTCGTGTTCGGCGTGCTGCCGCTCGTCATCAGTACGGGTGCCGGCGCCGGCGCACGCCACGCCATCGGCACCGGCGTGACGGGCGGCATGATCGCGGCCACGGTACTCGCCATCTTCTTCGTACCGGTCTTCTTCGTCGTGGTGCGCAGACTGTTCAAGGAACACGGTCACACCACGGACTCCGCCGACATCAACGAGGGCAACGCATGAAACGCACACTGATCGCCCTTCTTTGCGCGGGCATGCTGGCAGGCTGCACGCTGGACCCGACGTACCAAAGGCCGGCCGCACCGGTCGACACCACCTGGCCCACCGTGCCCGCGCAGCGCACGGCTGCGGCGCCGCTGGGAGCAGACCTCGGCTGGCGCGACTTCTTCAAAGATCCGCGACTGCAAAAGCTGATCGAACTCGCGCTCGCGAACAACCGCGACATGCGCGTGGCCGCGCTCAACGTGGCGCAGTACGAAGCGCAGTACCGCATTGCGCGCGCCAACGTCGGACCGGCCATCAACGCATCCGGCTCGGTCACGCGCGAACGCGCGGCCGGTTCCACGAGCGCATACGGTTCGAGCAGCGCGAGCGTGGGCCTCACATCGTGGGAAATCGACTTCTTCGGCCACCTGCGCAGCCTCAAGCGTCAGGCGCTGGAGCAGTACCTCGCCACGGACGCCGCGCGCACCAGCACGCAGATCAGCCTGATCGCGACCGTCGCCACCGACTATTTGCAACTGCTCTCCGACGAGACTTCGTTGCAGATCGCGCAGGACACCGTGGATGCGGACCAGCACACCTACGACCTCACGGTGAGCATGATGAAGATGGGCAGCGCGTCGCTGCAGGACGTGCGCCAGGCCGAAAATTCGCTGGCGAGCGCGCGCTCGAGTCTCGCCTCGTACACGCGTGCGGTCGCGCAGGACCGCAACAACCTGGTGGCCGAAATCGGTGCGCCGCTACCCGACGATCTGCCGCAGGGCCCTTCGCTGATGGAAAGCGAGAACACGTTCGCGGACATCGGCGAAGGCGTGCCGTCGGATCTGCTCGCGCGGCGGCCCGACATCGTCGAAGCCGAGCACACGCTGAAGGCCGCCAACGCCAACATCGGTGCGGCCCGCGCCGCGTTCTTTCCGAAGATCGAGCTGACGGCTTCCGCGGGCACCGCGAGCGGCAGCCTCTCGAACCTGTTCAAGGCGGGCACGGGCGCGTGGACGTTTGCGCCGACCATCTCGGTGCCCCTCTTCGATTTCGGCTACAACCGCGCCACGCTGGACGTCGCGAAGGTCGAGAAGGACATCGACGTCGCCAACTATGAAAAGGCCATCCAGACGGCGTTCAAGGAAGTGTCGAATGCACTCGCAGGACGCACCACGTACGTCGCCCAGGTAGCCGCGGATCGCGACTACGTCCACTCCGCGCAGCAGTACTACGACCTCGCGCAAGCACGCTACCGCAGCGGCACCGACAGCTTCCTGACCCTGCTCGATGCGCAGCGCACGCTCTACGCCGCGCAACAGCAACTGGTCACGGACATGCTCGCCAAGCAGTCCAATCTCATCACGCTGTACAAGGTGCTGGGCGGCGGCTGGCGGGAAACGAGCGCGGTGGTGCAGCGGTAGCCTTTGTACGCCCGTGAACGACGTGCTTTCACACATCACGGGCGTCTTGCCATCCGTGCCTCGTTCCCCCGCAGGAACGGGCCGCTAAAAACAGCGATGCGCACGACGGATCGCGCGCGGTTCTCACGAACGCTCACTTCTTGGCACATCCTCGCCCCGTCCTCCCACGTGCAATCTTTTTGTATGCCGACAGCGGCATGAGGTCGTCTCGTCCGCCCGGCCGGCGATCGCAAAGTGACCCTCCTAACATCACAGGATTGCATTTTCACATTAAATGTGATTTTATTATCACCTGTCGCGAGCGGCCGCCGACCATGCGCGCGCCGCGGCGCATCCCATACCAAGGAAGACACGCAGATGGAGACAATCGCCGTGATCGGCAGCAACATGGTCGACCTCGTGACCTACGTCACGCGCATGCCCGCCCGGGGCGAAACGCTGGAGGCGCCGAACTTCGCGCTCGGCTGCGGCGGCAAGGGCGCGAACCAGGCCGTCGCGGCCGCGCGCCTCGGCGCGCGCGTCGTGATGGTCACGAAGGTCGGCGACGACGTGTTCGCCGACAACACGATCCGCAACTTCGAGCGCGAAGGCATCGACACCACGCACGTGCGCAAGGTTGCCGGCGTGCCGAGCGGCGTCGCGCCGATCTTCGTCGAGCCCGATTCGAGCAACAGCATCCTGATCGTCAAGGGCGCGAATCGCCACCTGCGGCCGGCCGACATCGACGCGGCCGCGCCGATGCTCGCCGAATGCGCGCTGATCGTGCTGCAGCTCGAGATCGAGCTCGACACCGTCTATCACGCGATCGCATTCGGCGCGCGGCACGGCATTCCGGTGTTGCTGAACCCGGCGCCTGCGGTCGCCGATCTCGATTTCGAACGCATCCGCTCCGTCGAATTCTTCGTGCCGAACGAAACCGAGCTCGCGGTCGTGTCGGGCATGCCGGTCGATTCGCGCGAGAGCGCGACCCGCGCCGCCGAAGCGCTGGTCGCGCGTGGCCTCAAGCACGTGCTGGTCACGCTCGGCAGCAACGGTTCGCTGCTGGTGTCGCGCGACGACGCGCGGCACGTGCCGGGCGTGCCGGTCGACGCACGCGACACGACGGGCGCCGGCGACGCGTACATCGGCTGCTTCGCGCGCTGTTATGCGGCGTCCCGCGACGCCGTCGATGCGATGCGCTACGCATCCGCGTACGCCGCGCATTCGGTCACGGGCCTCGGCACGCAGAAGTCGTACGCCGACGCCGCGACGTTCGAACGCTTCCTCCGCGACGCCGGCATCTGACCGGCGCCTTCATCGACGAGACATTGGGAAGGAGACACCCATGAGCCGAACCCGGATCGAACACACGCCCGACGGCTATTACCTGAACCGCACGCCGCTCTTCGCGTTCACGCTGCTGTGCTGCCTGTTCGCGCTGTGGGGCACCGCCGCGAACCTGAACGACGTGCTGATCGCGCAGTTCAAGAAATCGTTCTTCCTGTCCGATTTCGAATCGGCGTTCGTGCAGTCCGCGTTCTATCTCGGCTACTTCTTCCTCGCGATTCCGGCCGCGACCGTCGTGAAGAAGTTCAGCTACAAGACGACGATCCTCGTCGGCCTGCTGCTCTACACGACCGGCTGCCTGCTGTTCTTCCCGGCCGCGTCGATGGCGAAGTACGGAATGTTCCTCGTCGCGCTGTTCGTGATCGCCGCGGGCCTGTCGTTTCTCGAAACGGCGTCGAATTCGTATTCGACGCTGATGGGCCCGCGCGACACCAGCACGCGGCGGCTGAACATCTCGCAAACGTTCTATCCGTTCGGCGCGATGGCCGGCGTCTACATGGGCAGCTTCCTGATCTTCAAGGAGGGCGACGCGTCGCATGCGCAGCTCGCGGCGATGTCGGCCGCCGATGCGCACACGCACCAGCTCGCGATGATCCAGGCCACGCTCGAGCCGTACAAATGGCTGATCGTCGTGCTCGTCGCCGTGTTCATCGTGTTCGCGCTGACGCCCTACCCCGCGTGCAAGGGCAACGGCGCGAGTACCGTCACGCACCGCATCGACGCACGCGGCACGCTCGCACGTCTGTTCGGCAACCGCCGCTTCGTCGCGGGCGTGGTCGCGCAGTTCCTGTACGTCGGCGCGCAGGTCGGCGTGTGGAGCTTCACGATCCGGCTCGCGATGCAGATCGGCGGCCTTACCGAGCGCGGCGCGTCGCGCTACCTGCTCGCGACCTTCTTCGCGTTCTTCGTCGGCAAGCTGGTCGCGACGCTCGTGATGAAGCGCGTCGGCCCGGCCAAGGTGCTGATCGTCTACGGCATCCTGTGCATCGTGCTGCTCGCGTACACGATCAGCGTGCACAACATCACGGCCGTGTATGCCGCCGTGTGCGTGAGCGTCTTCCTCGGCCCGTGCTGGCCGACGATCTACGGACTGACGATCGACGGCCTCGGCAAGGACACCGAATACGGCGGCTCGATCCTCGTGATGAGCATCGTCGGCGGCGCGGTCGTGCCGCTGATCCAGGGGCTGATCTCCGATCACACCGGCGGCAACATGCAGCTCGCGTTCGTCGTGCCGCTCCTGTGCTTCGTCGTGATCGTCTACTACGGCTTCTACTGCCTGCGTCATCTGCCGGCGGCGACGCCCGACGCGGCGGCCGACGGCCATGCGTCCGCGCGCTACGCGGCGACGCGCAACACGTCGGGCGCCTGACCATGCGCGGCGAGATCGAACTGCGGCGCGACGACTTCCGCGAAACGCCGCGCACGCTGTACCGCACCGACGGCCTCACCGTCACCGCGTTCGCGTATCCGTCCGGCGTCGAGGCGCTGAAGCTCGAGAACCGCCGCGGCCATCTCGTCGTGCTGCCGTATCTCGGCCAGATGATCTGGGCCGCCGAATTCGACGGCCGCGACCTGACGATGAAGCACATGTTCCGGCAGCCGAAGCGCGCGGCGTCGATCATCGATACCTACGGCTGCTTCATGTTCCACAGCGGGCTGCTGCGCAACGGCTGCCCGGGGCCGGACGACACGCACGCGCTGCACGGCGAGATGCCGTGCGCGCCGATGGACCGCGCGAGCCTCGTCGTCGGCACCGATGCGCGCGGCGCGACGGTCGAAGTGACCGGCGAATACGAGTACGTGCAGGGCTTCGGCAGCCACTACGTCGCGCGTCCGTCCGTGCGGCTGGCGGAGCACGATGCGCGGATGACGATCGCGATGGACGTGACGAACCTCGGCGGCACACCGATGGACCTGATGTACATGGCGCACCTGAACTACGCGTACGTGCCGGGCGGCCGCTTCGTGCAGTCGCTGCCGCCCGGCGGCATCCGGCTGCGCGAGAGCGTGCCCGCGCACGTGAAGCCGACCGCCGCGTGGCGCGACTACACGGCCGCGCTCGCGCACGCACCGGCGCGGCTCGCGACGCTCGATGCGCCGGCGCTGTACGACCCCGAGATCGTGTTCTTCATGAACGATGTTGCAACGGACGCCGACGGCGTCGCGCATTTCCGGCTCGCGCATCCGGACGGCGGCGCGTTCCACACCGCGTACCGCCCCGCGCAATTCCCGCATGCGACGCGCTGGATCCTGCACAACGCGGACCAGCAGGTCGCCGCGTTCGCGCTGCCGTCGACCTGCGAGCCGGAGGGTTACGAAGCCGAGCGCCGCAAGGGCCACGTCGCGGCGCTGGCGCCCGGCGCATCGCGCCGCTTCGAGGTGGTCACCGGCTACCTCGGCGCGGCGGAAACCCGCGATGCCTGATGCGATGACAAGTGCGATGCACAGCGCGCCGCACGCCCGCGCCGCATCAGGTCACGAGCGCGATCCCGTGCTCGCGGATCGCCGTTTCGTAGCGGCGGCTCAGTTGCCCGTCGGAGATCACGTAGTTGAAATCGGTCAGTTCGGCGAAATAGGCCGCGCGCACTTCGTCGAATTTGGTGTGGTCGACCAGCAGGAAGCGGTTCTGCGCGCGCGCCATCACCTTCTTCTTCGCATCGACTTCGTGGAAGTTGAAGCACGTGACGCCGCAGCGCTCGCTCACGCCGGCCGCCGAGATGAACGCCTTCGACACGCGCACCGAATCGAGGATGCCCGTTTCGGCGACCGATTCGAACACCATGTTCTGGCGGTGATACGCGCCGCCGCACAGGATCACGTTGCAATGCGGCTTCTGCTGCAGCTTCGCGAATACGTTCAGCGAATTGCAGACCGCCGTGAATTCGAGGTCGTCGGGAATGAAGTCGACGATGAACGGCGTGGTCGACCCGCAGTCGACGAAGATCGTGTCGCCGGTCGTCACGAACTGCGCGGCCAGCTTGCCGATACGGCGCTTTTCCTCGGTCTGCCGGTTGTTCTCGGCGCTGATCAGGTATTCGCCGATGTCGCTGCGCTGCGCGGCGAAATGGCGCGTCACGTAGCCGCCGATCAGGCTGAGGCCGTGCGGGTTGTCCGCGAGATCGCGGCGGATCGTCATTTCGGACACGCCGAACAGCTCGGCGACTTCCCTCAGATGAATCGCGTTCTGCCCTTGCAGCACGTTCATCAATGTCTTGATCCGTTCGCCCTTCTTTGTTTCCATGCCTGTATCCTGCGTGCCCGCCGCGTGAGTCGCCCGTCGTGCCGGGCGCGCAGGCCTGGCCGGAATGTCGTATTTGTAACAAACCGATGTGAAAACATCAACTTTCCGTGTGCCCTTTCCGCACACGATCCGTGGAGTCCCGACACATGCCGCTTTCCAACGCCCAACTCGCCCAAACCATCGATCACACGCTGCTCGCGCCCGACGCGAGCGACGCGCAGATCCGCGAACTCTGCCGCCAGGCGGCCGAGCATCGCTTTTACTCGGTCTGCGTGAATTCGGCGAACGTGCCGCTCGCCGCGCGCGAGCTGGCTGAAACCGGCGTGCTCGTCTGCGCCGTGGTCGGCTTTCCGCTCGGCGCGGGGCTGTCCGCCGCGAAGGCATTCGAAGCCACCGCCGCGATCGCGGCGGGTGCCGGCGAGATCGACATGGTGATCAACATCGGCGCGCTGAAGAGCGGCCGCGCCGACGACGTGAAGGCCGACATCGACGCCGTGCATCGCGCCTGCGGCACGGTGCCGCTCAAGGTGATCCTCGAAACGGGGCTGCTGACCGACGACGAGAAGGTGCGCGTGTGCGAGATGTGCCGCGATCTCGGCGTCGCGTTCGTGAAGACGTCGACCGGCTTCGGCCACGGCGGCGCGACGCTCTCGGACGTCGCGCTGATGCGCCGCACGGTCGGGCCGGCGCTCGGCGTGAAGGCGTCGGGCGGCGTGCGCGATCGCGCGGCCGCGCTCGCGATGCTCGAAGCGGGCGCGACGCGGCTCGGCACGAGCTCGGGGGTGGCGATCGTCACGGATCAGGATGGCGGCGGATCGGGGTACTGACGCGCGAACGGCCGGCAGCGGCGGCAGCGCGCCCGACTTCCGCTGCACGGCCGAAGCGTCGCACGACCGGACGCGGCCCGCCGCCATCGCGCCGTTCTTCGACGACTGGCGTGCGGCGGTCGCCGCCCTGTCGCTGCGGCACGCGGCCGTCGCCCATGTCGAGGACTGCGACCGTCTCGCATACGCGTCGATCGACCTGCCGATCGACGTCGATGCGGTGCGGCCGCTGAAGACGGTCGGGCCCGCCGGCGGCGACTTCCTCGCCCGCATCGGCGCGACCGGCGAACCGCTGTGCTTCGTCGTGCCGGGCGTCGCATTCCGCGTCCCGTCCGAGCGGCTGCTGCAGCGCGCCGTTCAGCCGGTCCGGCACACGGGTGCGCCCTCTCCCACGCCGCTTTCGTCGGCGAGCCGCCCCGCGTAATCGCGCGCGAACTGCACCGCGATGCGGCCCGAGCGCGCGCCCCGTTCGAGCGCCCACTGCAACGCGGGCTCGCGCGCCGCGCGAATCTGCGCATCGTCGAAACCGGCCGCGCCGAGACGGCTCTCGACGACGGCCAGGTACTCGTCCTGCGTGAAGCCGTAGAACGTGACCCAGATCCCGAAGCGCTCGGACAGCGAAATCCGCTCCTCGACCGCGTCGCCCGGGTGCAGCTCGCCGTTCTCCGCGCGCGTCACGTTCGCGTTGTCGCTCGCCTGCTCGGGCATCAAGTGGCGGCGATTCGACGTCGCGTACACCAGCACGTTCGACAGGTCGCTCGCGACCGAGCCGTCGAGCACCGTCTTGAGCCCCTTGTAGCCGGTCTCGCCGGCCTCGAACGACAGGTCGTCGCAAAACACGATATAGCGCTCGGGCCGCGCGCGCACCCGCTCGACGATCGCGGGCAGATCGTTCAGCCCTTCCTTGCTGACCTCGATCAGCCGCAAGCCGTGCGGCGCGAACGCATGCAGGCACGCCTTCACGATCGACGACTTGCCGGTGCCGCGCGCACCGGTCAGCAACACGTGATTGGCCGCGAACCCGTGCACGAACTGCCGCGTGTTCCGCTCGACGATCGCCGCCTGGCGGCCGACGTTGCGCAGCGCGTCGAACGCGACCAGCGCCGGCATGGCGATCGGTTCGAGCGGCGCCGCTTGACGGCCGCCACCGAAACCGCGCCGGCGAAACGCGATGGCCGCATCGAAATCGACGGGCGCCGGCTGGCCGGTGCCCGCGAGCGCCTCGAGCGCGGTCGCAATCCGTTCGAGCTGGCGCGCGAGCGCCGGCGCGGCTCCGGGCGCCCGCCCGTCCGGCAGCGCGGCCATCAGGTCCTGGAGGTCGCGATGGGCGCTCATGGGCGGGCGCCTTGCGATGCGCCGGCCTGAAACGGAAAGCGCTGCGCGATCGCGACGCGCATCAGCGCGACGGCGAGCCGCAACCGGTAGAACGTGATGGCCGACGGGGCGATCGTCGGCGCGAACGGTTTCGACACGACGACGTTATCGGCCCACGGCGCGATCGCGCAGAGGGGGAGCAGAAAAGGAGACTTGTTCATCGTGTTCGACGGATTAATATCGTGACAGGGAGCCTGGCGTGAACCGGAACGCCATCGTGCCCGTCCGCCCACTGCCTGTCTCACGCCAAAATGTCACGACTTGTCGCCAATCGGACACGCCAGTCCGCCCCGCCCTTTGCGCACGTGCGCTACGAATCGACGCCGATGCCCGTGGCGGCGATGGCGGCAACGTATGCACACGGCACGTCGATCCCGTCGCACCGCCATCGCCACGCGCAACTGCTCTATGCGATCGAGGGCGTGATGCACGTGGAATCCGAAGGCGCGTCCTGGGTCGTCCCACCGACGCGCGGCGTATGGCTCGAAGCCGGCCTCGACCATACGGTGCAGATGAGCGGCACCGTGCAGATGCGTACCGTGTTCGTCGAACCGGGCGCGGTCGAGCACCTGCCCGCGCGCAGTTGCGTCGTCGAAGTGCATCCGCTGCTGCGCGAGCTGATCCTCGCCGCGGTCGACGTGCCGCTCGATTACGCGGCGGGCTCGCGCCACGATCACCTGATGCGGCTGCTGCTCGCCGAAGTGACCGTCGCGCCGCTGTTGCCGCTGTACCTGCCGTGGCCGCACGACGCGCGCCTGCGAACGATCTGCGACACGCTGGTCGCCACGCCCGACGACCCGCGCACGATCGCCGAATGGGCCGACCTGCTCGGCCTGTCGGTCCGCACGCTGCATCGTGCGTTCCGGCGCGAGACGGGGCTCGGCTTCCGCCGCTGGCGCGAACAGGCGCGGCTGCTGCTCGCGCTCAAGCGCCTGGCGCACGGCGAGAAAGTGCTGACCGTCGCGATGGATCACGGCTACAGCAGCCAGAGCGCGTTCTCCGCGATGTTCAAGCGGCACTTCGGGATGTCGCCGTCGGCGTTTTATGCATAACGGCGATGCGCGACGGCAGCGCCACCGCGCCGCGATTCCCGCGATGAAGCATGCGTATGCGGCTGCCGATGCCTCCGCGGGTATGGGATTCCACTTCGTCCAGTCGAGCAGGTAGCGCGGCGACGGCACCGCGTCTTGCATCGTGGCCGGGTCGGCCACGGCAGGCGCATCGGTGAGCGCAGCCACGGCGACGTCGGCGATGTCGTCCGCATCGACGAACGGCTCGCGCACCGCGCAAAGCACGCGGCCGCCCGAAGGCGGCCGCGCGAAGCACCGTGGATGGCGCGCTTACTTGCTGTAGTCGTACACGCCGCGCCCGGTCTTGCGCCCGAGCCGCCCGGCCGACACCATCTCGCGCAGCAGCGGACACGCGCGATACTTCGGATCGCCGAAGTCTTTCAGGAACACGTCCATCACCGCGAGGCACACGTCGAGGCCCACGAGGTCGGCCAGCGCGAGCGGCCCGATCGGATGGTTCGCGCCGAGCTTCATCCCCGCGTCGATCTCCTCGGCCGATGCGATGCCTTCGGCCAGCACGAAGAACGCCTCGTTGATCATCGGCACCAGGATCCGGTTCACGACGAAGCCCGGCGAATTGCGCACGCCGATCGGCGACTTGTCGAAGCGCTCGGTCAGCGCGCGCACGGCCGACGCGGTCGCGTCGCTCGTCTGCAGCCCGCGGATGATCTCGACGAGCGGCATCAGCGGCACCGGGTTGAAAAAGTGCATGCCGAGGAAGCGCGACGGATCGGCGAGCGGCGCCGCGAGCGCGGTGATCGAGATCGACGACGTGTTGGTCGCGATGATCGCGTCCGGGCGCGCGACGGCCTCGATCTGCTTCAGGATGCGGCCCTTCAGCTCGACGTTCTCGGTGGCGGCTTCGATCACGATGTCGACAGCGGCAAGCTTCGCGTAGTCGGTCGATGTCGTGATGCGCGCGAGCGCCGCATCGCGAGCGGCCGCGTCGAGCTTGTCCTTCGACACGAGCCGCTCGAGGCTGCCCTTCAGCGTCGCGAGGCCCTTGTCGAGCGCGGCGTCGCTGACGTCGATCATCACGACGTTCAGTCCTGCAACGGCGGCGGTTTGCGCAATGCCGTTACCCATGGTTCCGGCGCCCACGACGCCGACGGTTTCGATGGCCATGACGATTCCTGTGTATTCGGATGCGGAGCGGTCGATTATCAGATGTTCTCGAAGATCGCCGCAATCCCCTGGCCGCCGCCGATGCACATCGTCACGAGCGCGTAACGCCCGCCGATGCGCTTGAGCTCGTACAGCGCCTTCACCGTGATCAGCGCGCCGGTTGCACCGATCGGGTGACCGAGCGAGATGCCCGAGCCGTTCGGGTTGACCTTGGCCGGATCGAGGCCGAGTTCCTGCGTGACCGCGCAGGCCTGCGCGGCGAACGCCTCGTTGGCCTCGATCACGTCGAGATCCGTGATCTTGAGGCCCGCACGTTCGAGCGCCTTCTGCGTGGCCGGCACCGGGCCGATGCCCATGTATGCCGGATCGACGCCTGCGTGCGCATACGCGACGAGCCGGGCGAGCGGCTTCACGCCCTGCGCGCGCGCGGCGTCCGCGCTCATCATCAGCACGGCGGCGGCCGCATCGTTGATGCCCGATGCGTTGCCGGCCGTCACGGTGCCGTTCTCCTTCACGAACACCGGCTTGAGCTTCGTGAAATCGTCCGCGCTCGCGTCGTGGCGCACGTGCTCGTCGGTGTCGAACGCGCTTTCGCCCTTCTTCGTGCGGATCGAGATCGGCAGGATCTGGTCCTTGAAGCGCCCTTCCGCGATCGCGCGCGCCGCGCGACGATGCGATTCGAGCGCCAGCGCATCCTGCGCTTCGCGCGAGATGTCGTATTTCTTCGCGACGTTCTCGGCCGTCACGCCCATGTGGATCGTCTGGAACGGATCGTGCAGCGCGCCGAGCATCATGTCGACGAGCTTCGCGTCGCCCATGCGCTGGCCGAAGCGCGCGGCCGGCACCGTGTACGGCGCGCGGCTCATGCTCTCCGAGCCGCCGCCGATCGCAACGTCGGCATCGCCGAGCATGATCGTCTGCGCGGCCGACACGATCGCCTGCAGGCCGGAGCCGCACAGGCGGTTCACGGTCAGCGCCGGCGTGTGCTGCGCGACGCCGCCGTTGATCGCCGCGACGCGCGCGAGATACATGTCCTTCGGCTCGGTGTTCACGACGTGGCCGAACACGACATGGCCAACCGCATCGCCCGGCACGTTCGCGCGCGACAGCACTTCGGCGACCACCTTCGCGCCGAGGTCGGTCGGCGAAAAATCCTTCAGGCTGCCGCCGAAATCACCGATCGCGGTACGGACACCGCTCACCACCACGACTTCCTTCGCTGCATTGCTCATCGTCTCACTCCGGTTCGTTCGCGCCCGCGGGTGCGGGGATGCGTTGCGTTACATGTTCGGGTAGTTCGGCCCGCCGCCGCCTTCAGGCGTGACCCACACGATGTTCTGCGTCGGGTCCTTGATGTCGCAGGTCTTGCAGTGCACGCAGTTCTGCGCGTTGATCACGAGGCGATCGCCGCCGTCGTCGTTCTTCACGAACTCGTACACCGCCGCCGGGCAGAAGCGTGCCTCCGGCCCCGCGTACGTGCGCAGGTTCACGTTCACCGGCACGCTCGCGTCCTTCAGCGTCAGGTGCGCCGGCTGGTTCTCCTCGTGGTTCGTGTTCGAGATGAACACCGACGACAGCCGGTCGAACGTCAGCTTGCCGTCCGGCTTCGGATACTCGATCGGCGTGCATTGCGACGCCGGCTTCAGCATCTCGTGGTCCGCATGCTGGTGATGCAGCGTCCACGGCACGTTGCCGCCCATCACCTTCTGCTCGAGCCCGACCATCAGCGTGCCGAGGTACAGGCCCTTGGCCATCCACTGCTTGAAGTTGCGCGCGCGGTACAGCTCCGTGTACAGCCACGATTGCTTGAATGCGTCCGGGTACGCGTTGAGTTCGTCCGACCGACGGCCGGCCTGCACCGCGTCGAAGGCCGCGTCGGCCGCGAGCATGCCCGTCTTGATCGCCGCGTGGCTGCCCTTGATCCGCGATGCGTTCAGGAAGCCTGCGTCGTCGCCGATCAGCGCGCCGCCCGGGAACACCGTCTTCGGCAGCGACAGCAGGCCGCCTGCCGTGATCGCGCGTGCGCCGTACGACACGCGCTTGCCGCCTTCGAGGAACGCGCGGATCGACGGATGCGTCTTGTAGCGCTGGAATTCCTCGAACGGCGACAGGTACGGGTTCGTGTAGCCGAGGCCCACCACGAAACCGACCACGACCTGGTTGTTGTCCATGTGATACAGGAACGAGCCGCCGTACGTATCGGACTTCAGCGGCCAGCCGGCCGTGTGGATCACGAGGCCCGGCTTGTGCTTCGCGGGGTCGATTTCCCACAGCTCCTTGATGCCGATCCCGTACGCCTGCGGATCGGCGTTCGCGTCGAGCTTGAACTTCGAAATCAGCTGGCGGCCGAGATGGCCGCGACAACCTTCGGCGAACAGCGTGTACTTCGCGTGCAGCTCCATGCCGAGCTGGAAGTTCTCGGTCGGCTCGCCGTCCTTGCCCACGCCCATGTTGCCGGTGGCGACGCCCTTTACCGAACCGTCGTCGTTGTAGAGGATCTCCGCAGCGGGGAAGCCGGGGAAGATCTCGACGCCCAACGCTTCCGCCTGCTGGCCCAGCCAGCGCGTGACGTTGCCCAGCGAGATCACGTAGTTGCCGTGGTTCTTGAAGTTGTCGGGCAGCGCCCAGTTGGGCGTGGTGACCGCGCTTTTCTCGGACAGGAACAGGAAGCGGTCTTCCGTCACCTCGACGTTCAAAGGCGCGCCCTGTTCCTTCCAGTCGGGAAACAGCTCGGTGATCGCGCGCGGGTCCATCACCGCGCCCGACAGGATGTGCGCGCCGATCTCGGAGCCCTTCTCGAGCACGCACACGCCGATTTCGGTGCCTTTCTCGGCGGCCAGCTGCTTGAGCCGGATCGCCGCCGACAGCCCGGCGGGGCCGCCGCCGACGATCACGACGTCGTATTCCATCGATTCGCGCGGGCCGTACTGCGCGAGCAAGTCCTGTGTGGTCAAAATCCTGTCTCCTGCTGTGTCCCGACCGTCAGCCGGTCAGAACTGGTCTTCCGTCAACGCGAGCACGCTCTCGTTGCCTTTCGCGCCGACGATCGACGCTTCGAGCGCGCCCGCCTGCACCAGCACGTGCTCCGCATAGCATTGCGCGATCGCGATCTTCGCGTCGAAGAACGCCGTGTCGCTCGCGCGGTTCGCGTGCGCGGCCACCAGTGCGCGGGCCATCTGCCATCCGCACAGCACCACGCCCGCCAGCTTCAGATACGGCACGCTGCCCGCGAACACCGCGTTCGGGTCCTGCTTCGCGTTCGCGAGCACGTAGTCGACCACCGTCGACAACGCGCGTGCACCCTTCTCCAGCTGTGCCTTCATCGACGCGGCCGCCGCGCCGTCGATCTTGCCGAGCGCCGCGACCGTGTCGCCGATCTCCGCGATCAGCGCCTTCGCGACCGCGCCGCCGTCGCGCAGCGTCTTGCGGCCCACGAGGTCGTTCGCCTGGATCGCGGTCGTGCCTTCGTAGATCGCCAGAATCCGCGCATCGCGGTAGTACTGCGCGGCGCCGGTTTCCTCGATGAAGCCCATCCCGCCGTGCACCTGTACGCCGAGGCTCGCCACGTCGTTCACCATCTCCGTGCTCCAGCCCTTCACCACCGGCACCAGATATTCGTAAATCGCCTGATGACGTGCGCGCGTCGCGTCGTCCGCATGGCGGTGGGCGATGTCGCTGTGCGCGGCGGCCACGTACGCGAGTGCGCGCGCGCCTTCGGTGAGCGCACGCATCGTGCCCAGCATCCGGCGCACGTCCGGGTGATGGATGATGGTGACCGACTGCTTCGCCGATCCGTCGACGGGGCGGCTCTGCACGCGCTCCTTCGCGAACGCGGCGGCCTTCTGGTACGCACGGTCGGCCACGCCGATGCCCTGCATCCCGACCCCGAAGCGCGCCGCGTTCATCATGATGAACATGTATTCGAGGCCGCGGTTTTCCTCGCCCACGAGATAGCCGATCGCGCCGCCGTGATCGCCGTATTGCAGCACCGCCGTCGGGCTCGCCTTGATCCCGAGCTTGTGCTCGATCGATACGCAGTGCACGTCGTTGCGCGCGCCGAGCGAACCGTCGTCGTTGACCATGAACTTCGGCACGATGAACAGCGAGATGCCCTTCACGCCTTCCGGCGCGTTCGGCGTGCGCGCGAGCACCAGGTGGACGATGTTGTCCGCCATGTCGTGCTCGCCCCACGTGATGAAGATCTTCGTGCCGAACACCTTGTACGTGCCGTCGCCCTGCGGCTCCGCGCGCGAGCGCACCAGCGCGAGGTCGGAGCCGGCCTGCGGCTCGGTCAGGTTCATCGTGCCGGTCCATTCGCCCGAGATCAGCTTCGGCACGTAGCGCTGCTTCTGCTCGTCGGTGCCGGCCGTCAGCAGCGCCTCGATCGCGCCGTCGGTCAGCAGCGGGCACAGCGCGAACGACAGGTTCGACGCGTTCAGCATCTCGATGCACGGCGTCGCGATCAGCTTCGGCAGCCCCTGGCCGTCGTATTCGGCCGGATGCTGCAGCCCCTGCCAGCCGCCTTCGACGAACTGGCGGAACGCCTCGCCGAAGCCCGGCGTCGCGGTCACGACGCCGTCCTTCCAGCTGCTCGGGTTGCGGTCGCCCTCGACGTTCAGCGGCGCCAGCACCTCGCCGCAGAATTTCGCGGATTCGTCGAGCACGGCCTGCGCCGTGTCGTAACCCGCATCCTCGAAGCCCGGCAACTGCGCAACGGCGTCGATGCCCGCGAGTTCCTTCAGCACGAACAGCATGTCCTTGACGGGGGCGTTATAGCTCATGGTCGATGTTCCAATCAGGCGGTGAATAGGGGCGCCACGGGGTCCGATACGGCAAAACCGGCCAGAACCGGGCGACGTGATGAGCCATCCTAACGCCGGGGGGGCGGATTTTCATTGTCATATCCGGCCCACATGGTGACAAAATCGGCCACGACGCGCACCGCCGGCGCCCCGCGCACCCGGCGGAGAGGCCCGTCGGACGGGCGTCGGCGCCCGGTTCGTCCGTATCGATAATCGCGATATCGCGCGCCAAAAAAACGATCGGGCGCCCGCGCGCCGACCCGGCTCAGCGTCGCAAAAGGAGCCAGTTATGGGAGTGTCCTCTGAAATAGCGGCCGTGAAAACCGCAAAGGAAGCCGGTTATGGGATTCGATCCGCGAACCCGCGAATCCGCGATACTCCGGCCCCGCGCCTCACGTCACGTCCGGCGCCGATACGTCCCCGGCGTACTCCCGGTCCAGTGCCGGAACGCGCGATGAAACGCGCTCGGATCGTCGAAGCCGATATCGGCGCCGATCGCCGCGATCGTGTCGGGCGTATCGGTCAGCCGCTGGATCGCGATATCGCGCCGCAGCTCGTCCTTCAGCACCTGGAACGTCGTCCCTTCGGCGGCCAGGTGCCGGCTCAGCGTGCGCACCGAACAATGCAGGTGCTCGGCCGCCTGGTCGATCGCGGGCAGGTCCGGCAGCGCCGCCGACAGGTACTGCCGCACGCGATGGCACACGAGTTGTTCGCTGAACGATTCGAAGATCCAGTCGCCGGGTGCGCGCGCGAGGAACTTGCGCAGGTTGCGCTTGCTCTGCCGGATCGGCGCGTCGAGGTAATCGGCGCTGAAGCGCATCAGCGTGCGCTCGCAGTCGAACCGCACGGCGCCGGTGAAGAAGTACAGGTGGTCGACCGCGTGCCGCGGGCGCGGGCACGCGAACTCGATCTGCAACAGCGGAATCTTCTGCCCGATCAGCCAGGAGCACACGCCGTGCACGAGCTTGAGCATCAGCTCCTGACCGAGCGCGCCGATCGGGCCGATGGCGTCGTTCGGACGCAGCAGCACCTGCGCGACGAGCTCGTCGCGCTTCGATTCGACGAAGAAGTCGTCGAGCAGGATATGGAAGAATTGCCCGAAACGATGCAGCGCCGTTTCGAGGTTGCGCGCGTCGAGCAGGCTCAGGCACAGGTATTTCAGCGTGCCGCCGCGCAGCGGGCGCGAGAAGATGCCGGGCATCTCGTCGTCGAGGTCGATCGCGAGCGTGCGGTACAGCGTCGAGAACTGCTCCTCCGTCACGCGCGCGTGCGGCTCGCCGAGCAGCTCGATCGGAATGCCGGCGCCGCGCAGGTAGCGCTCGACCACGTCGCGCTGCACGCCCGCGCTCGCGAGAAAGCCGTTGACGAGCGAGATCGGCACCGTCGCGCTCGGCGACGGCAGCGCACGCCCGGGCCGGGCGGAAAGGGAATCTGAGCCGGTCATCGCGTCCCCGTCGATCGAACCGAGCGCATTGTACTTGAGCGGCGCGCGCGCGACCGTCGCGGTTGTCGGCGCACCGGGCCGGGCCGCGACGGCCGCGGCCACGCGGCGCGCGGCTGCCATCAGTCGGCGCGGCTGAGTTCCCGGCGCAGGATCTTGCCGACCGTCGACTTCGGCAGCCGGTCGACGAAGCGAACCTGCTTCGGCACCTTGTATGCCGCCAGGCTCGCACGGCAATGCGCGACCAGTTGCTCCTCCGTCACGTCGGCGTCCGGCGCAAGCACCACGAACAGCTTGACGGCCTCGCCCGTGCGCGGGTCCGGCACGCCGATGCACGCGCATTCGGCGACACCCGGCAGCGCGGTCGCGACCGCTTCCACCTCGTTCGGGTACACGTTGAAGCCCGACACGATGATCATGTCCTTCTTGCGGTCGACGATCCGCAGGAAGCCGGCCGCGTCGAACACGCCGACGTCGCCGGTGCGGAAATAGCCGTCCGCGGTGAACGCGGCCGCGTTCGCGTCCGGCTTCTGCCAGTAGCCGCTCATCACCTGCGGCCCCTTCACGCAGATCTCGCCCGCTTCGCCGATCGCCACCTCGCGATCCTGCTCGTCGAGCAGCTTCACGTCGGTCGACGGCAGCGGCAGGCCCGTGGTGCCCGTGAACCGGTCGATCGACTGCGGGTTGAACGACACGACCGGCGACGTTTCCGACAGTCCGTAGCCTTCGCGAATGAAATTGCCCGTCACCGCCTTCCAGCGCGACGAGATCACGTCGATCACCGCCGCGCCGCCGCCCGCCGACAGCTTCAGCCGCGACCAGTCGACCTCCTTCAGCCGCGGATGGCCGGCGAGCCCCGCGTACAACGTGTTCACGCCGACGAACACCGTGGGCCGCGCGGCCTTCAGCACGTCGACGAACCCGTCCATGTCGCGCGGGTTCGCGACGAGCCAGTTCTGCGCGCCGATCGCGAAATAGGACAGGAAGTTCACCGTCAGCGCGAAGATGTGATACAGCGGGATCGCCGTCACGACGACCTCTTCGCCCGGCTGGCGCGCATCCGGCACGATCGCCGCGAACTGCGCGATGTTCGCGACGAGGTTGCGATGCGACAGCGCCGCGCCCTTCGACAGGCCCGTCGTGCCGCCCGTGTATTGCAGCAGCAGCAAGTCCGCGCTGCTCAGCGCGACCGGCTCGCACGCGAGCGACGCGCCGGCGGCGATGGCTTGCGCGAGCGCGGTCGAACCGGGCGGCAGCGCGTCGCACGCGCCGGCCGGCGCGTCGACGACGCCGAGATCCTCGCGCCCCACGCTCAGCACGGTGCGCACGCGCGTACGGCCGACCACGTCCGCGAACGTGCCCATCGACCCGCCGCACACCACGGCCACCTCGACACCCGCGTCGTCGAGCTGGTGCTCGAGCTCGCGCGCCGTGTAGAACGGATTCACGTTGACCTGGACCGCGCCGATCTTCGCGACGGCGACGAACACGACCGGAAACGCGAGCACGTTGGGCAGCATCACGGCCACGCGATCGCCCTTGCGCACGCCGACGACCTGCTGCAGATAGGCGGCCAGCGCGGTCGACAGGCGCTCGACGTCGGCATAGGTGAGCGTGCGGCCGAACGCATGGAACGCCGGACGATCGGCGAAGCGGTGCATCGCATCGTCCAGCAGCGCGCTGACGGAAGGATGGCGATCGGGGTCGATCTCGGCGGGGATCGAGCCGTACGACCCGATCCAGTGTCTCTTCGTCATGTCTCACTCCTCTGGGGACGGCACGCCAGCCTGCGTGCCGTTCGCACGGCGGCCTGCACGCCGAAGGGCGCGGGCCGCCACCTGATCGCCGACTATCGCCCGCGCGATGCGCTTTGCAAATGATCCGGGCGGCCGAAAACATGATCGAAACGGACACACGGACGCCTGCGCCTGCGCGACGTCACACGGCGAACCCCGTCCGCCGGCCCCGCTTCGTCCGTGCATCAGGGTGAACCCGGTGGCGGATGGAACCGTTCCCGAGCAGAATGGCATGCCGTCAACGATATCGATTCGGACGCAGGATCCCGCCATGTCGCGCAGTGCGCAGTTGAAACCGACGGACGCCCGTCTCCCCCCGCTGCCCGACGCCGCCCACGCGTGGCGCGTGCAGCGCTTCACGCCGGCCAAGCTCGCCGTGCTGGTCGAGGTGGCCGCGCAAGCCGGCGTCGATCCGGCGGCCGTACTCGCCGGCACCGGCCTCACGCAGGCCGACGTCACGGACGCGTTCACGCTCACGTCGCCGCTGCAGTTCCTGACGGCCGCGCGCAATGCGGTCGGCCGGTACGGCGGCACCGACCTCGGCGTGCGCGTCGGCCGCCGGCTGCATGCGTCGAGCTACGGCATGTACGGTTACGCGATGCTGTGCTCGGAATCGCTCGCGCGCGCGTTCGATTCGGCCGTCAAGTATCACCGGCTCGCGAACGGCATGCTGCCGATCCGTTGGATCGAACAGGGCGATACCGCATCGTGGCTGTTTCCTGGCCGGCACGAAGTCGCCCTGCCCGATCTCGACGAGTCGCTGTACCGTTTCCTGATCGACATGCAGTTCGCGCTGCACGTGACGATCATCAAGGACGTGATGGGTGGATGGTGCGTGCCCGCGCGCGCGCAGTTCGCGCAGCCGGAGCCGCCGCACGGGGCGCTGCTGGCGGACGCGCTCGAATGCCCGATCGCGTTCGACCAGCCGCATCACGTGCTCAGCTATCCGGCGGCATGGCTCACGCGCGCGCCGCAGCTCGCGAATCCGATCACCGCCGCGCAGGTGTCGTCGCACTGCGCGCAGTTGCTCGACGAATTGCGCAGCCAGTCGGGCATCACGCGACGCGTGTACGAGGAGCTCACCCGCACGCCGGGACAATTCCCCGACATCGACGCGATCGCCGGGATCTTGTGCATGACCTCGCGCACGCTGCGCCGCAAGCTCGAAGCCGAAGGCACGTCGTACAGCGAACTGCTGACGAGCGTGCGCAAGGCGCTCGCGATCGACTACCTCGGCACGACCACGCTCAGCACCGAGGACATCGCACTGGCGCTCGGCTTCAGCGACGCGGTCGGATTCCGTCACGCGTTCAAGCGCTGGACCGGCACGACGCCGAGCGACGTGCGGCGCAAGCGCGGCAAGTAGCGCCTGCCGACCGCGGTCAGCGCGCGCCGTCGCCCGCCGCCGGCGACGCGACCGCCAGGGCAAACTCGAACACCGCGCCGCGGCCGGGCCGGTCGACGAGCCGGATGCGGCTGCCGTTGAGCGCCAGCATCCGGTGCACGATCAACAGGCCGAGCCCGCCGCTCGTCGCCGAGCCGCCGCCCGTCGGCCGCTGCGGCCGCTGGAACAGCCCCTCGCGCCGCGCCGCCGGAATCCCTTCGCCGGTATCCGATACGGTCACGACCACGCGATCGCCCCGCGGCTCCAGCGCGATCTCGATCTCGCCCTGCGAAGGCGTATGCCGCAGCGCGTTGTCGAGCAGGTTGGTGAGCACGCGCTCGATCATCCCGAGATCGGCCGATACGACCGGCACGCGCGGCGGGATCCGCGCATGCAGTGCGACGCCGCGCGACTGCGCGGCCAGCTCGAATTTCTGGAACACGTCCTGCACGAGATCGACGAGCGAGAACGGCTCGCGCTCGGCCTGCACGCCGCCCGATTCGAGCCGCGCGAGCTCGAACAGCGCCTGCGCGAGCCGCCCGACCTTCGCGCTCTGCGCGAGCGCGATCGACAGGTAGCGCCGCCGCTCGGGCTCGGCCAGCGTGTCGGCCTTCAGCGACAGCGTCTCCAGATAGCCGTGCAGCGACGTGAGCGGCGTGCGCAGGTCGTGCGAGATGTTCGTGATCAGTTCGCGCCGCTGCTGATCCTGGCGCGTCAACGCGCGCCACTGGTCGCCGATCCGGTCGGCCATCTGCGCGAACGCGGATTCGAGCACCGCGATGTCGTCGCCGCGGCGGCCCGACGGCAAGCGCAGCACCGGCGGCGGCATGTCGGGCGCACCGCGCGCGCCGGATGCGCCGTTCGCGTCGAAGCCGCGCATCGCGGCCGTCAGCCGGCGCAGCGGGCGCGTGATGAAGCTGAACGCGACGAGG
The DNA here is from genome assembly GCF_902833145.1 of Burkholderia sp. BCC0506. Taxonomy (GTDB): domain Bacteria; phylum Pseudomonadota; class Gammaproteobacteria; order Burkholderiales; family Burkholderiaceae; genus Burkholderia. The sequence goes on from NZ_CADFEN010000001.1 coordinate 896,403, forward strand.
CCCGCGAGCAGGCCGAGCAGCGCGACGATCGCCATCGACCATAGCGTCGTGCGCAGCACGTTGCCGGCGTCGACGCGCGCGGCGAGCCGGTCATGCGCCTCGCCGAGCAGCACCACGTAGATGTAGCCCGACGGCGGCTGCCCCGCGCGCTGCAGCGGCGCGGCGCTGAACACCTTGCGCGCATCGGGGCTGCGCGGATCGTCGCCGAGGATCGGCAGCGGCTCGCCCGCGATGAAGCGCTGCACGGGGGCGAGGTCGACACGGTCGCGCTTCACGTGGCCCGGCGGCGCATCGTCGCCCTTGATGCGTCCCGCGTTGTCGAGCAGGTACACCTCGACGCTCGGGTTCACGCCCATCAACTGGCCGAACAGCGTGCGCACGGCGTCGGGGCGCAGCCCGTTCGCGTCCATCAGCGGCGCGCTGCCCGCGATGTTGGCGGCCAGGTCGCGCGACAGCGCCTGCACGACTTCCTTTTCGCGCATGTCGTTCGCACGGATCTGCAGCCACGCCGACGCGCCCGAGCACGCGAGCAGCAGGATCGAGAACGCGAGCGACAGCCGCTGGGTGAGGGTCAGCTTCATCACGTATCCCGCTGGCCGGGTGCAGCGAGCTTGTAGCCGCGGCCCCATACGGTGAGGATCCGCACGGGCTCGGCCGGATCGGCCTCGATCTTCGCGCGCAGGCGGTTGATGTGGGTGTTGACCGTATGTTCGTAGCCTTCGTGCTGGTAGCCCCACACCGCATTGAGCAGGTCCATCCGCGAGAACACCTTGCCCGGGTGCCGCGCGAAGAAATACAGCAGGTCGAATTCGCGTGGCGTGAGGTCGATGCGCGTGCCGTCGACGCTCGCTTCTCGCGCGATCGGGTCGATCGTCAGCCCCGCGACGTCGAGCGTGCCCGCGTCGATCCGCGAATCGCGCGCGAGCGCATCGACGCGCCGCAGCAGCGCCTTCACGCGCGCGACGAGTTCGAGCACCGAGAACGGCTTCGCGAGGTAGTCGTCGGCGCCGAGTTCGAGGCCGAGGATCCGGTGCACCTCGCTCGAGCGCGCGCTCGTGATGATGATCGGCGTGTAGCGCGTCATCGCCCGCGCGCGCCGGCAGATCTCGAGGCCGTCGACGCCCGGCAGCATCAGGTCGAGGATCAGCGCGTCCCAGTTGCCCTGTTCGAGCAGGCGCAGCCCTTCGGCGCCGTCCGCGCTGTGCACGACCTCGTAGCGTTCGTCGCGCAGGTGCAGGCTCAGCACGTCGGCGATGTCGGCGTCGTCCTCGACGATCAGGATACGTTTCGGTTGGTCCATGGCGGTGGGCGGCGGCAAGCGGGAGCGGGGCTCGGAAAGGGTTGTCGGGCGGCGATCGGCGGTCCGGGTCGAAGCGCGGCGGAAGGCCGCGCTGCCGTCATTGTGCAAAATTTTACGGCAGCGAGTGATCACATTTCGTTTATCTTTGGACCGCGCCTGTACCGCGAGCCAATATTCGCAAGACATTCGGCTCGGGGCTAAGTATCCGCTCATGCACGGGCCATACAGTTTCCGTCCAACCATGACGCGCACGGACGGAGTGCCGATGAGGAAACGACATCTTCTGGCGGTATCGCTGCTGGCGATCTGGGCAGCGAGCGCCCATGCAGACAACTGGACGACCGTTCGATTCGGCGCCGCGACGAGCTACCCGCCGTTTCATTCGCAACGAGCGGACGGGCGCCTCGCCGGCTTCGACATCGATCTCGGCGACGAGATCTGCCGTCGCATGCATGTGCGATGCGTGTGGGTCGAGAGCGACTTCGACAGCATCATCCCCGCGCTCGAGGCGCGAAAGTTCGACGGCATCCTGTCGGCGCTGTCGATCACGCCGGAGCGCGCCGAACAGATCGCCTTCTCATCGAAGCTCTACGACATCCCCTCCCGGCTCGTCGCGAGGAAAGACAGCGGCTTGCTGCCGACGCCGGCATCGCTGAAAGGCGAACGGGTCGGCGTGGTTCAAGGGTCGACTCAGGAACGCTATGCGCAGACCTTCTGGGCGCCCGAAGGCGTGACCGTCGTGTCGTACGACGATCAGCAACTCGTCTATGCGGACCTTCTGGAAGGCCGGCTCGCCGCCACGCTGACCAACGCGGCGCAGGCCGAGTACGGTTTTCTGAATACCGCGGCGGGTGCCGGCTATGCATTCGCCGGAGAGCCACTGTCCGACCCGGACATTTTCGGCGTCGGCACCGCGGTCGGTTTGCGAAAACAGGATACCGACCTCAAAGCCCGCATCGATCGCGCGATAGCGGCGATGCTCGCGGACGGCACGTATCGCAAGATCGCGAGCAAGTATTTCAGTTTCGACGTGTACGGGAACTGACGACGCACTTCGGTCCGGGCCGCGTCGCATGCGGCACCGCTCATTGTCTGCTCATTCTGCGGCGGTACAGTCGATTCCCGGCAGCCGGCGCCAGCCGACTGCACCCCGGACGCACGCGCATCCAGCGCGCGCGACATACGTCTAAAGGGAACCTCGATGAACGGTATCGCTGACGCCGGTGCCCGCACCACGTCGAAACTCGTCGTCTGGCTCGCTCGCGTCGACCCGGGCGCCCATCGACGCATCAAGGGCATAAGGCTCGTGGTCGTTTATGCCCTCGCGACGGCCATCGGATCGTGGGGCGGCTTCGCCCGGCACGCGCACACCGCCGCATCGGTCGCCACGCTGGCCGCAACGTTTGCGCTATGGGCTAGCGTGTCGGACACGCGTGCGACACGCACGGAATCCAGCCGCGATCTCGTTGTCCTTTGCACTGCTGGGGCACTCGGCGCACTGACGTTCGCGTCGTTCGGGCCCTGGCTCGTCGAGCACAGCCGCGCAGGCGCCGAGCTGATCCTTGTCACGGGCGCTTTTTGCGTCGGCTATTCGAAGCGCTTCGGCACGGTCGGCGCGGGCATCGGCTCGCAGCTTTATATCGGTCAACTGGCGGCGTACACGATGCGGATCGAGCCCGCGGATACGTCGACCATCGCCCTTGCGTTGCTCATCGCCTGGGTCGCTGCGATCGTCCCGCGCCTGCTGACCCCGACCGAAGAACGCGCCGCCGATCGGCCGGCACTCGACGCCGCGGCGGAACACGGCGGACGCGCAATATCGCCGGCGTTGGCCATGGGCCTGCAGGCAGCGAGCGGAGCGCTTGTCGTCGTGTTGCTGAACGGCGCGTTTGGCCTCACCGAATCGGTGTGTGCGATCACCGCGTGCGTGTACGTCGTCGCGACGTCGTCGACGGGAACTGCCGAGCGGGTGCGATGGCGCATCTGCGGCACGCTGGTCGGGGTGCCTGTCGCGCTCGCCTGCCTGCCGCTTGCGGAGCACCTGCCGCTCGTCGCATGGGCGATGGCGGCGCTCGCGATGGTCGTCTACGCGATGGCGCTGCCCGATCGCTACGACATTGCCTGCGGTGCGTCTGCTTTTGCGCTGATCGTGACCCTTGCCGCAAGTGGCGTGCATTCGATTCCGGTGCTCGCGGCACGCGCGTGGGAAACGTCGATCGGCGGCACGCTCGGGCTCGTTTGCGCGAAGCTGATCTTTCCTTTGAAGGCAGGACGGTAGCGTCGACGAGACGCCCGGGCAGCGGCCGGATGTGCCCGCCCGACTTAGTTTCAAATCCTGACTTCGAGCTCATGCACGGCGGCTACGTTCGATTCATTGCAACCGCGATGGCGAAAGCGGCGACGGAAAAAGGCGACGTCGGTGAAGCGCGAGCGCATCGAATGCGCTGCGGCCCGAGCAGGAGACGCAACCGTACGTCGACAGCGTGACGACTGAAATCGACCAAGCCTTCGAACCCGCTAAAACGGCATCGCAACGTACGGCGCGGTCCCGCATCGCAGGAACGAGCATTCTCTCGGTCGCGGTACGAAGCGTCGCCCGTCCGACCCCAAGGAAAACACATGACTGCCCGACGCGACACGTATCGTGCTCCCGGACCCGGCGAGCAAATCGGCCTCCGTTTCACACCGACGGGCGACGCGCGGTCGCTCGCTGATGCAACACGCATGCGATCGTTCGCCGCGGAACCGCGTGGAGCCGCTTTCATTTCGCATGCCGAGCTTCCGGCACGCGATCGCGACGCAGCAGCGAACCGACATGTACCGGCCGCTCCCGAACCGACGGAACTCGCCGATCGGGTCGGAGCCACGCTCGCGGCCCGACAGTCCGTCGTGGATTCCGTCCGTCGCTACGGCCGCGGCGACGAATTGATCTTCTTCGCGCCAGGGACTGCGCCGGACGGCTGGCGGCATGCAGGCGCGAGCACGCTGACCGTTGCGTATCGCGAAGTAGCCGTGTTGCTTCGGCCGGTGATCCTGGCAGAGCGGCGAGCGCGGTCCGCTCCGGTCACGAACACGCGAACGAGCGACGGGACCACGCACAACGTGCGCTCCGACACGCGCCGCAATGGACCGAAACTGCGCACGATCGGACTCGCGCTGGCGGGCACCATTGTCGTCTGCGCCTTAGTCGCGTTCATGGTGGTACATGGGCCGGCCGGCTGGACGTATTGGCTTTACAACCGCGACAGCACCGCATTCCTTATCCGTTGACGTGTGCGCGAAAAGGAATGCGGAACCCATATCGCGCAAATCGCCGGCCTAGGCTCGTGCCTCGCCGCCGCGCCCCGTCGCACCTCCCGAACGACACCGTCGCCTCACGTAGCGCTCATTTCCGGCACGTAGGATTTTCGGCATCGACAAGCGCATCCGCACGGCGTGCGGTGCTCCACCTCCAGGAGAAGATCATGATCGACAAGCTGCTCGCGAAGCTGTTCGCCAACCTGGTACTCACGGGAAACCTCCAGCGCGACGTATATCTCGACCATTTCACCGGTCCCGTCGACCTTACAAGCCACAGTCACTATTTCGTGGCGAATCATGCGCCGTTCTCGCTGCCGTACGACGATCGTCGGCGCGACGGGCGCGACTGATGTCGTTCCGCGCCCGCTTTACGTTGACGGCGCGATACGCGTCTGCGCAAGCGACCCGACTCATCCCGATCTCATTCGAGCACATCAGGACGACGATGTCGCAATCCGGTCCGTCCGATGTTTCCCGTGTTTCCTTTTGTCAGCCGAGCCCGAACATGTCCAAGACCATTGTCGTTGCGATCAATCACAACTTCACCGACGCGTTTCTCGCCGCCGCGCTCGAGACCGCACGCGAGCGCGATGCGCGCATCGCGGCCGTCCACGTCATCGATCTGACCCACTGTTATGCAGGCGTAGGCGATTGCAATTACGGCCTGGTCGTTGGTGCGATGCTTGCCTACGGGCGAGCAGCGCTCGACCGCGCGATGACGACGCTCGACCGCAATGCACGCGGAGCCGACGCGCATCTGCTGACGCTGCCCGTTTCAGGCTCGCGCATCGGCCGTCAGATCGCGTCGGTCTGCACTGCGACGAATGCCGAACGCGTGCTGCTCGGCGCACGCAAACACGCATGGTGGCGCGTCGTCAGCGAAGACGTCGCGACGACGTTGCGCAGAGCGACGTCCACGCCGATTCAAATCGTCGACGAGCGTCCTGCGACTCAAAAAACCGCACATCTCGCCGATGCGCATCCGGGCGTACGTCATCGGCAGCGTCGGTGGCAAGCCTGAGCGGTTCCGCGATGTCGGCACGCGTGGCGTGCGGGGTACATCGCGATCGCGTCGGCCCACACGGGCCGCATACCGATCGATGTTTCAAAAGAACGCGCTGAAAACAACGACTCAGGAGGCCGGTGATGTCACACCCGATTCTTCCCGCCGATCACGTACCTGACAGCCCACGCCCATCGCGCGATGCGCGCTGTCCGTCGCTTCACCAGGCCGCGCTCGCGGTGCTGATGGCCGGCGCACTGAACATCCCCGTTTCCGCGCGCACCGCCAGCTACCCTGCCGGCCCCGATTGCGCGGCCGTCGCCCGCGACCGCGTACCGGCGGTTGCGCTTCGCGAGCGAATCGCACATACGGCGAACGGCGACATCGCGTACTACCGCTTCGGGAGCGGCAGCCCGATCGTGCTGCAGACGGGCTTTCGCGCAAGCATCGGCGAATGGAACGCCGATTTCGTCCATCGCCTCGCGCAGCATCACGACGTGATCGTTTTCGACAATCGCGGGATCGGGCGTTCGATTCCCGACGCCGCTCGCTTCACCGTGCGCGACATGGCGTCCGATCTGCACGCACTGATCGATGCGCTCGCGCTGAAGGACGTGACGGTCGTCGGATGGTCGATGGGCGGCGCCGTTACCGCGCAGTTCGCGATCGAATACCCTCACGCCGCGCGGCGGATCGTGCTGATGGCCGCACCGGCGCCGGGATCGCCCGCGGCGCGCATCGCGCCCGCCGTCGACGCAACGCTGTCCGGCACACCAGGCACGACGTTCGACGACGTGATGTCGGTACTTTTCCCGAGTGCCGCGTTACCGCTCGCCGAACGATGCTTCCGCGACGCGATGTTCGTACCGCCCGATTACACGCTTCCCGAAATCTCCGCGACCGTGACGGCCGGGCAATCCTCACTGCTGCGCAACTGGTCGACAGATGCCGATGCGGCGCGCGCGCTTCACCGACTGTCGCTGCCGACGCTCGTGCTCGCGGGCGACGACGACACGGTATTGCCGCCAAGCAACGCCGAGACACTTGCCGGCACGATCGCCGGTGCGCAACTGCTCGTCGTGCGCTCCGCAGGCCACGCGATGATGTTTCAGTATCCTCGCGAGCTCGCCGCTGCAATCGATGCATTCATCCTGCAATCGGACACCAGGCGCTCCGACGATTGATGCGGCTGGCATCATAGCCAGGACAAACGAAACCGCGCCACTCGGGTGATCGTGACCGCGCAACACGCGAACAGCGACACGGCGACCAGCATCACCATGCATGCGCGGTAGCCGTGCATGAAATACTGCGTGACGAGATCGCGAACCGCGTCGCCGGCGATGCCCAGACGTGACAATCGCTCGCCGCCCGACAGCGGATCCGAGACGAGCGCAGCCAATTGCTTCGGGTCGATCCCGACGCGTGTCGCCAACGCGCCGGACAGCCAGCGGCCGGCGAAAACCTGATAGACGGTCGTCGCTATCGAAAGTCCCGTCGCCCCGCCGAGATTGTGTAACGTCCAGCTCGTGCCAACCGCCGTGCCGCCGCCCGCTTCCGAAACCGACGCGAGCGCGAGCACCGTCGACGGCCCCAGGATGCAGGCCCAGCCGACACCCATCACGGCAAACGCTGCAATCACGCGCCCCATCGAAACGGGCAGCGGAAATTCCGCCTGCATCGCGGCCGATGTCGCCAGCAACACGAAACCGACCGCGACGAAACAGACGGGCCCGATGCGATCGGTCGCCCGTCCGACGAACGGGGACAGCAGTGCAATGAGCGCGGTGGTCGGAAGCAGCATGACCCCGATCATCCGGTCGCCGAACCCCGCGACGATTTTCAGGTAGAGCGGCATCAGGAAGAACGCCGCGCAATAAAAGAACGCCAGCGACGAAGTCGCGATGCCGGCCCGCACGAAGTCCCCGTTCGAGAACAGGTCGAAGCGGATCAGCGGCGACGACGCCGCGCGTTCGACGCGCACGAGCACCGCAAACAGCACGACCGCGACAATGAATGACGCCTGCGTCCTGAACGAAGCCCAGCCCCAATGCGTGCCCTGCGTGATGCCGAGCAGCAGCAGCGGCACGACGATCGCGAGCAGAACGAGACCGATCCAGTCGATCCGCCCGCGCACCTTGACGTCAGGCACGTCGCGGCTGCCGTATCGGCACAGCGCAACGCCGAGCGCGACGAACGGCACGTTCGCCAGAAAGATCGCGCGCCAGCCGAGCGCACCGACCAGCAGGCCGCCGACGACGGGGCCGATCGCGAGGCCGATGCCGTTCGATCCGAACAGAATGCCGAGCGCCCTGCCGCGCTCCGCTTCCCCGAACGTCGCCGACGCGATCGCGGTCGTTGCCGTATAGAGCACCGCGCACGCGATGCCTTGCACGAAGCGAAACGCAATCACGACATCGATAGCGGCCGCCAACCCTGCGCCAATCGAGGACACACCGAATACCGCCAGCCCCACATAGAGCACGCGGCGCCGGCCATACAGGTCCGCCATCCGACCGGCCGCGATCATGCCGGTGCAAAGCGCAATCAGGAACGCGGTGACGATCCACTGGCTCTGCGCGACGCTGGCGCGCAGATCGATCTGGATCGCCGGGATCGCGGTATTGACGATCGTGAAGTCGATGCAGCCGAGAAAGCTGGCAATGCACACGCCGGTCAACAGCCACCATCGTCGGTCGTGCGGCGCGCGCGGACAGGAGTCGGTCGATTCGCTCATCGCGGATGTCGAAAAAGGTAGTCGGGAACGCAATAACGCATCGTGCAACTTTATTGCGCCGTGACGCCGGCGTCTGCCCTCTTTCGAGACGACAAACGGCCGCGCGAGCGGTGCGTGCCGCTGCGGTACAACACCGGATGCGCTCACGGGACGCTCATTCCGCATTCCGACAATGGACGCATCGTCACCGGTCCTTCAGGCCGACAGGAGTTCGAAAATGACCGGCCCGATCCTTGTTGCAGTCAGTGTACGCACGGCAGAGCACGTGTTCGCGCACGCCGTGGCGGCTTCGCGCGAGCGCGGCGCATCGATCATGCTGTTGAACGTGATCGATACGGCGAGCTGCTTTATCGGCGCAGCCGATTTCGACTGCGGCCTCGCGATGGAAGTGATGCAGGCGCAGAGCCGGCAGATCGTGTCGGCCGCCGAGCAGTGGTTCGTGTCGCGGCGCTGCGCCGTCGACACGCACGTTCTTCGGTTGCCCGCTTACGGGCATACGGTCGGGCAGGCCATTGCCGCGTTCGCGGACGCCATCGAAGCCGATCTGGTTCTGCTCGGCACCACGCAGCACGACCGCTGGCTATGGTTCCGCGACGATATTGCAGCGGAAGTCGTGCGCGATACGCGAGCGGCGGTCCGGCGCGTGTCCGGGCCGATACCCGCCGACCCGATGCGTCGCGGCGCACCGCCATGCACGACGGCTCGCGCAACCGGACGTGCGTAGCGCCATGCGCGGCTCACATCGGCTCGACCGGATCCGGAACATCGCCGATCACGCTCGCCGCTCGATCCGACACTTGACGATAGTCCGCTTCTCGCCCAAAATCTTTCCATTGGAATGATATACGCGCTGCGGCGTCGTCCCGGCGTGCGTTTTCGGCTTACCGCTGCGACGGACGAAACGCGTCATCCGGTCCGGATTTCGTGCACCGGTCCATCGAAGGTCTTACGGCTCACCACATGACCCTGTTCAGCTCACTCGCACTGGACGGCGTTGCTGCCGTCACCGCTTTGGGCCGCGAGCTCCGAGCGTGGAAAGGCACCCGCACGCGCGCACTGTTCAACGTGCAGGCGGTGCTGTCCGTCGCACTCGCGGTGCTGCTCGCGCGCATGCTGCATCTCGAGCACACGTGGTGGGCAGCGATCAGCGGCTTTGCGATATTGCGCGACAGCGTCCGCGGCTGCATCGAGCGCGGCGCTCATCGAATGCTCGGCACACTCGCCGGCGCCGCGTTCGGCGTGCTCGCGGGACCGTGGATCGCCGATCGCCCCTGGCTCGTCGTGCCCGTGCTCGGCGCGGTAGCGGGCTGCACCGTGCTGCGGGCAAACGCTTCGGCGTCGTCGTACGCGTGGGTGCTCGGCGGCGTCACCGCGACGATGGTGATCGCGGAGGCGCGCGTGCTCGGCTCGGCGCGCACGACGCTGGACTTTGCGCTTTCGCGGGTGGCGGAAGTCGCGGTCGGCACACTGGCGTGCGTGCTCGTCGCCACGGTCGTGACACGCATCGTTGCCCGTCATCCTCGCGTGTCGGTGCGCGTCCCCTCCGCCACGTGCCGGACGGACATCGGCGCATGGGGCCATAACGACGTCGTCGTGCGGACGTCCACGGGCGCCGCGCGCGTACGGCTCGGCATCTGCGCGGCGCTCGCGACCGCCGTGATGGCGGCGTTCGGTTACGTCGTACATTTGCCCGGCAGCGCACAGGCGATGGTGACATCGATAGCACTGCTGATCCTGCCCGCCGACGCGCTCGTCGATCGCACGCCGGCAGCCGTGCGTGAGCGCATGATGCAGCGCCTGATCGGGTGCGTGCTGGCGGGTGCGCTCGGCGTAATGCTGCTGCCGCTGATCAACGGCGCGGCGCTACCGTGCATGCTGGCGTTGTCGTTCGGCGTGTGGGCCGGCTGCCACGTGCAGAACGGTGCCGAAGGCGCGAGCTACGTCGGCAGACAGTTCGCGGTAGCGTTCGTCATGGTGTTCGTGCAGGATCATCACTGGTCGGCCGATCCGCATCCGGCGCTGATGCGCTTCTGCGGAATCCTGACGGGTGTCATCGTACTGTCGCTCGTGATGCTTGCGATACGCGTCGTATGGCCCGTACACGGCGACCATGCGCGCGCGGGCAGCGGCGATCTCGACGCAAGCGCACTGCGATGATCGGCGAACACCGCGCGCATGCGTGAGAGCCGCTCGCCGCACGACGCTTCGTCGCGTACCGGGACGCGCATTTCGCCCGGCACCGCGAGCCGCCGCACGGTCGTTTTGGCACATACTGCGTTTTTGACTGGGCTGACTCTTTTTGTTAGAGTCGGCCATCCTTATCGACTCCGGCAACTATGACTCAAGGGACAGGAAGCCAGCGCGCTTCGCGTTCATCGAAAGCGCAGGCCGGGAAGAGCACCGCCCGCGCCTCTTCCGACAAGCCCTATCACCATGGCGCACTGCCTCAGGCACTGCTCGATGCCGCGGAAATCGTGTTGCGCCGCGACGGCATGCGTGGGCTGACGCTCCGGGCCATTTCCCGCGAAGCCGGCGTTTCGCACACCGCGGCTCAGCATCATTTCGGCGATATGTCGGGCGTATTGAGCGAGCTGGCGGCCAGCGGCCATCGCCGACTCGCGTCCGCACTCTCCAGCGCGACCGAAAACGTGAAGGCGATGCATGCAGGCCGCCAGGCCGTCGCGCATGCGTATGTGCGCTTCGCAGTGGACAACCCCGATCTGTTCCGTCTGATGTCGCGCAACGAGCTGCTGGACGCCACGCGGCCCGCACTTGCCGAGGCACGCCGGATCAATGCGCGCGCGCTCGCGCGCCTGCACGGAATCGACGATGCGTCCGCGCGCGACGGCGATCAATATGGCGGCCCCGACATCAAGCAGGCGATCGGCATGACGTCCGCATGGGCGTTCGTGCACGGGCTGGCGAGCCTGTTGATCGACGGTCGTCTGAACGCATTGGCGAGCGCCACCGAAGGCGTGCGCGATGCCGCGGATCTCGTCTCCGCCGCGATCGAGCACATACGCCTCGTTCAAAGCACATCTCGCGACGACACCAAGCAGCGGTGACGCGAAAGGATCGCGCGTCGCGATCCCGATCACGACTCACGCGCCGCGGCCGCGGGAAAGTGCAGATGCACGAACGCCGCGACGCGATCGGCCAGGAGCCGGTGCGTGCGCGTCGTCGGGTGCAGGACGTCCCAGAACACGAACGTATCGGGGTTCCGGCATGCCGGTCGCGGGCGGTGGCTTTCCATGAAGTTCGACAAACCTGTCCTGTCCATCTCCAGACACGATTCGGTGCTATTCGAAAAACCATACACGCGCGGCTCGTCGAACAGACGCGCGAACAGCGCATGCGTATCGAATAGCTGGATGTTGACGCTGCCTGCGTGTTCGTCCTGCATCGACGCAATCATCGTGCGCAAACCGACATTGATCGCTTCGACCTGCGCAGCCGCGCGATCTGCGCCGCCTTTCAGCTTGAAGATCGGTGCGCGCGAAACGTCAGGCAGATTCAGCACGAGAATATTCTTTGCGCCCGCATCGATCAGCACGTCGATCGCCTCGCGCTCCTTCGCGAGAATCTCGTCCGGCGGCGTATCGAAATAAATCAGATCGTTTCCACCCACCAGCACGGTAAACAGCGTCCGGGCCGGATCGTACGATCGATCTGCGCGCGTCGCGCGCCGCCAGTCGCGCACTTGCGACAGCAGCCCCGGCATCTCCACCCACTGCAATACGCGACGATCCGAAACGCCGGTGCCGCCCACCGCCCAATCGTAGAGCGGCACGTTCAGATCGTCTGCCAGATACTCCACCCAGTTGCGGCCGTTGGTGAAACGGCCGTCGAACCATGATGTCCCGTCGGGAACGCGTCCGTACGTAGCGTCGTACAGGTTGTGCGTGTCCGACAGACTGTCGCCGAATGCGACGACGCGATCGATCCGCGCGCCGGGTCCGCCGGCACTCCACGGCGTCGCGTCGATCGCGAACGCGTTCGCGCGCGCAGCCCACCCCGTGAGCTCCGCGGTAATGCCGTGGCGCCGCAGGCTGCCTTCGCACAGAGAACGCAGTTCGTTCGTCGAGTCGGTCGTAGGGAAGATCGGTGCCCACCGACGCGTATCGTCGCCGCGCCACCCGCCCGGCAGCCGATAGAACCAGTCGGTGTGAGGATCGATGGCCCATACGTACCCCACATCGAAGCGGAATGGGTCGTCGGACTTCCGGTAGTAACAGCGCAGGTAGGTCGACGTCTGCTCCGATGCGTCCGGCAGTGCACCGGCGGGATGCGTGGCATCGGCATCCGAACCCGGTCGATCGCGCGCGGGCGCGGGCGTCGTCCCGTCGCATCCGGTCAGCATGATCGCGACAAGCAACACCGCGAATCGCGACAGCCGCCGCAGGAGAGGCGTGTTCATGCGCCGTCCTCCGGTGTGAACGCGCCGGTCGTCGCGCCGCGTGCGCAGTCCGTGACGCTCAGTTGCATACTCGCTCGTACGACAGAAATTGCGATGCGCTTCGCATCAGCAGAAACGGCGGAAATGCGGGCAGCTTCATCTGTACGCAATCGGTGACGATCAACCCCATCGCGTGATAGAAGCCGATCGCGCCGGTCGCACTCGCGCTGACCGTCAGCGACAGATCGTCCCGGTAGCCGGCCGCGCTCGCCATCGCTTCGGCTTCGCGGAACAGCCGTTTGCCGATGCCTTTGCCCTGCATGTCGGAAGCGACCGCGAGCGTATCGATGTAAAAGCTTTCCGGAACCTGCAGATGCTTGAAAGGCGCATGCAGGCCGTCGATACCGTGCCGCGAACACCGGCTCCAGTCGGTCGGCACATAGTCCGTCAACGGAGCGCAGACCAATGCTCCGATGACCTTGCCGCCACGCGCCGAGTCGAGCAGCACGTACGAACTTCCGAGACGCGGCTCTACGAGAAATCGCGCGAGAAACGCACGATAGTCTAGCCCTTCCAGATTGTTTGCCACTGCGGTTCGATACGGACCGGTCGTACAGATCAATTCGACGAGTTCGTCGATATGGCGCGGCTGCGCGCTGACGAGGTCGCTCATGACGCTCTCCTTCATCGTGATGCGTGAGCAACCAATCTAGCGTTCGTGTCTGAGCGGAAAATGAGCGCTCCGAACACCGTGTCCGCAGCTATGCGTGCGCGGGGAAACTGATCGAAGCGACGAGTCCGGATGGTCCGTCGTCGCGATTGCGCAGAATCGCAACGCCACCGTATCGAGCCGCGACGGCCTGTACGATCGACAATCCGAGGCCCGTTCCTTCGATCTCGGTATTTGCGCGAAAGAAGCGGTCGAACACACGGGACAGCAAGTGCTCCGGAATACCCGGGCCGGTGTCGATCACATCGATCCACGCTACGTCGCCGGCCCGGCGCACACACAGGTCTACCTTCCCGCCGTCGGGCGTATAGCGAATCGCATTGCAGACGAGATTCCGCACCGCGATGCTGACGTCGGACGCGACCGCGTTCACGTGCACGGACAGCAGATCGTCGGCGCCGATGTCGATGTTGCGGCTCGTCGCGATGGGCAGCACGTCCGCGATCGCGTTCACGACGACCGACGTGACGTCGACACGCGTCACCGCAGCCGCGCACACCGCGGTCTCGGCCCGCGCGAGGCCGAGCAGCTGTTCGACCACGCACGCGCCTCTCGCGATGCCGCTCTGGAGTTCGCGAAAACGCTGCTGATTGTCCGGCACGATGTCGCGCGCGAGATTGGTCGCCTGGATCTGAAGCGCAGTCAACGGCGTTCTCAATTCGTGAGCGGCATCGGAGATGAACTTGCGCTCCGCGTCGATCGACTTCGCGAGGCGCTCGATCATCCGGTTGATCGAGTCGATGAACGGCCGGATCTCGACCGGAACGTGCGCGACGGACAACGTCTGCAGCCGGCTCACGTCGATCCGCTGCACTTCCTCGCCGAGCCCGTCCAGCGGCCCCAGCGACCAGTTGATCACGATCAGCACCAGCACGCAGACGAGCGGGATCAGCACGAACATCGGCCACAGCGTCTTGACCGCGTTCTGCTCGGCCAGCTCCGCTCGCACGGCCGACCGTTGCGCGACCTGGATCACGCGATCGCGGTCGTGCAGCGTATAGACGCGCCAGCGCTCGCGATCGATCGTCACGGACGCGAATTCGTCCGCTGCATCGCGTGGCAACCGCAGTGTTGGTTCGGTGCTGCGGTACGGCGTGGACTGCCGGTCCTTCCAGATCGTCACGACCACGTCGCGTTCCGGTTGCGAAGCGCGCGTTGCACTCGCCGGCAGCAGGTCGGCCAGGTCGCCGTGCATCCGGTTCGCCACCTGCTCGAGCCGCAAATCGAGCAATGCGCTCATGCCCGCTTTCGACAGCTGATAGGAACTGAGACCCTGGACGATCGCGAACACCGCCACCAGCATGCACAGTGCGGACGCGAGCCGCCCTCGAAGCGAATGATTCATGTTGATGCTCTGACTCGTATTAACGCATTGCCGGCCATCCGTGACGCATGCCGATCCGACCGCGCGAGCATCGGCGCATGCTGCATTCCGCGCCGCCTGACGCAACGCGCCAGCGAACGATATCACACAATCTTTCCAGTGGAAATATTTATGTCGACACGCGTGACCGCATCGTCACGGCACACGACATGTCCTTCCGCGAGAGGACAGACGCGTGCCGACGCCCACCCTAGAATGGCCTCCGGAATGACACGACGCTCGACGCATACGATCGCGGACGGGCGCCGATTCCGATTCCTTTCACGGAGAGATTCGATTGATCAGAAAACTCGCGACAGCAACGGCCGCGCTCGCGCTTGCGGCAGCCGCGTCCGCGACGCGCGCGGACGATCTCGCGCGGCATCCCAACATTGCAGCGGCGGACAGCGATGCGCAGAACGCAATCGCGCGCCTGCACGACGCGCAGCGCGCGAACAACTACGACATGCACGGACATGCGGCGCGTGCGATCAGCCTGCTGCAGGAAGCGCGCACCGAAATGCGTGCGGCCGCAGCCGACGCCACGCATTGACGCCGCCGGACGTGCGCATCGGACGCAACGCACGCTCTCCGGCCCTTTTCCCGACCTCCCGAGCAGGCCGCTTCCTCGCGCCTTCGCCTGCACGACGATACCGGCCGCGTCCGACCAAGCAGGACTGGATCACTGTGATACCGAATCATGAGATTGCTACTGGTTGAAGACGACCTGTCGATCGGGCAGAGCCTGCTGCGCGCACTGTCCGACGCCGGCTATGGTGTCGAATGGGTGCGCGACGGCGCGACGGGACGCGCATCGATCGATGCGTTCGAATACACCGCGGTGCTGCTCGATCTCGGACTGCCCGGCATGAGCGGCCTCGACGTGCTGAGATCCGTGCGTGCGAGCCACAAGGAAGTGCCGATCCTGATCCTGACTGCGCGCGACGATGTCGACACGCGCGTGCAAGGCCTGGACCTCGGCGCCGACGACTATCTCGCGAAGCCGTTTCAGGTCCGCGAGCTGCTCGCCCGCGTACGGGCCGTAATGCGGCGCAAGGCCGGCTACGCGGCGTCGCGGCTCGGCGACGAATCGCTATGCCTCGATCTCGACAAGCGCACGCTCAGCTGCCACGGTGTCGAGCTGGCACTGACGTCCCGCGAGTTCGCGCTGATGCTTGCCTTCCTCGAACGGCCAGGCACGATCCTGTCGCGCGAGCAACTGGAAGACAAACTGTACGGATGGGGCCGGGAGATCGAAAGCAATGCGATCGACGTACTGATCTACTCGATCCGCAAGAAGTTCGGGCAATCGGTGATCCGCAACGTCCGCGGCATCGGGTGGACCGTGATACTCGATCAGGACCACCTGAACTGACCCGCCGCATCGTGCGCTTGACACGCGCGTTTCGGCCGGTCCCCGCCGCGCTGCACCGTTTTCCGCGACGCAGGCAAGCCGGGCTTGCCCAACCGGCTTCACCGATCCGACAAATGGGTGACGGACCGCTCGCCGCCAGCGGTCGGGCCTGAACCGCCACTCCGATGCGACGCCCCACGCACGCAGCGGACGTGCCGCGCAACGGCGTCAATGCATTTGCTTCGCCAATAAATATTTCCAATGGAAAGATGTATTGACCGAAGCGAGCATCGCCGCGAAAATCTTACCAATGGAAACATATGCGTACCCGATCCGTCGGGCCGCCCCGCTCGATGGAACGTCGATGAACCTGTTGCCCGCCTGTGCTCCGCTTCTCGCGTCGGTCGTCGCCGGACGTTCGCTGTACACCTCGTGCAGCGTCGTGGTCCGGTCGAACGCGTCGCGCTTCCCGCAATACGCGCAACTGCACACGGGGCGGGCAGCGACGTAACGGCCATGCAGACCTTCACCTCCACCCAGTTTGCCGAATGTGTGCGCGCCGCCGGCTTCGACGATTTCGTCGCGACGCTGGCCCATGCGCTGAACGGAATCGTCGCGATCGACTGCGCGTTGCTCGTCGACGCCGATCCGGACGATGCCGCGCTGTCGTGTTCCGCATCGCACAGCGCGGGGCCGTGTTTCGATCCGTCTTCCGAAGCGCGTGCATGCACCAGCGTATTCGGTGCGTGGCGTGCCGCCGAACGTTCGACAGCGACGGCGCGCGCGCGGCGCGATCCGCTCCTGCTGCATCGATCGACGCACGCATGCGCGAATCGAATCGTGTACGGCCCCGTACCGATGGCCGATCGCTGCTTCATCGTGATGCCGCGCGGCGGCGGCACCGCGATACTCGGCTTGTACCGACACCCCGGCAGCCGGCCGTTCTGCGACGACGATCGCGCTGCGATTGCCGCCGCGATCGACGTGATCGCCGCGCTTGCCGACATCCATCTTCGGGTCGGTGCCGTGCGCAACGTGCCGCGCGACCTCGAGCAGGCGTGGAACGCCGGACTGTCGGAGCGCGAACGGGCTGTCGCGAGACTGCTCGCGCGCGGAGAAACATCACGCACGATCGCGGCGATGCTGGGCGTCGCACCGACCAGCGTGATCACGTACAAAAAGCGTGCGTTCCTGAAACTCGGCGTCACACGACAGTGCGAATTGACCGCGCTGGTCGGCGCGTTGGGTTGACATACGCGCCGCGCTGCCGCGGATGCGCTCGACGGTACAGAGTGCAAACGAGCCGTCGCGCGCGACAGCTGTCGACAGACCGGATTTCCTGACCGATGTGTGTCACGCCGTGCGAAACCGGCGATGACTGGCACACACGCACGGCAACAGCGCGCGGTGCGGACGCATGCGCATCGGTTCGCATGTCGCCCGCTACCGCACATCGGTCATTGCCACGTGCCGTTCGGCAGGCGTCCGTGATAGGGCGTGTTGCGACAATGTCCCCACGGGCCGATCCAGTATCCCGGCGGGCAGACGGAAGCGGGCGGCGGCGGTGGCGGATAAATCACCGGTTGAGGTGCGACGTAAACCGGTGCCGCGTAGCGGCAGTAGCCCCAGGGGCCGCGCCACCCGTTAGGGCCGCAGCCTTGACTGGCGACGGCGGTTCCGGTGGCAAGGACGGATGCCGCTAACACGGCTGCGATGAGCATAGGACGAGGTTTGAACATGATGTTTTCCGCCGAGATGTCGATGTCGGGAGCCGAAGAAACGATTTGCTGCGGGATTCATGATCGCGCTGCTGAATGAGCGCAGCGTGAGCATCCGAAACGGTCGGCGCCAGTCGCGGACGCGATGCAAGCGCACACGCGCTATTCCGTTCGTGCGGCTGACTTGATGTGTGCGCTGGAAAGCACGTACGACATCGGCTTGATCGCCGGATGCCGTCTCGGTCGAACGCGGCCGGTGCAATCGCTGCCCGCCGCTGCCTGCGGCTTGGACAGTGCAGTCTGTTCCATCGCCGCGTTGCGGCCGAAACGCCGTCGTTCCGCCATGAAAATCCGCGTTCGATCGTGCGGCACGCCGTGCCGCTCAGTGAAACCGCAGCGACGTCAGCAATTCCTCGACGCCGAGCCAGAAAATCTGCACGCCGATACAGAACAGCACGAACGCGAACAGCCGCATCGCGGCCTGCGTGCCGGTCTTGCCGAGCAGTGCCTCGATCACCGCCGAGAAGCGTACGCTCGCATAGATGCTCGCGCACAGAATGGCCAATGCGGCAACGACGCCGAGGAAGTGAACGGGAGCCAGTCCTTCGCGTGGCGAGCCCGTGCCCAACGCGATCGCCACCGCGATCGAACCGGGCCCGACGGTGAACGGAAGGGTCAGCGGATAAAACGCCCTGGCGCGCAGCGATTCGCGCTGCGTCGGTCCCGCCTGCTCGTCCGGCGCCACACGCTGCGCATTCAGCAGGTTCCATCCTGCCATTCCGATGACGATTCCAGCCGCCACGCGCAATACCGGCATCGATATGCCGAAGAACGACAAAACATACGCACCGATCGACAGCGATACCGCGAGTATCGCGAGGCTGTTGAACGCGATGCGCCGCGCCAGCTCTTCCCGGTCCTCCGATGTCGCGTCGGGGACGACGCTGAACACCATCAAGCCGGCGGCCGGAGGATTGATCACGGGAAAGAGTGCAGCGACGATCAGCAGAATGGTTTTCGTGAACTCGTGCAGCATCATGTCGAGGTCCGTGGGTGACCGGAGTATCGGCCGCTTGCCGTCGCAGGTCTGTCCTCCAACCGGGCGACAGCGCCGCGTGCCGCGCCGATCGGACGGCCGGTGTCGTCGATCATGCCGTCGTCCAGTTTCGCGCGCGTTCGGCCGCGGCACGACCGCGTGCCGCATGAATGATGGCGGCCGTCGGCGGCGCGTCGCGATCGGGCCGCTTGCTCGCGGACGCACGACGCCGCCCGTCCGACTCGGCGCGCGCATCGGCATCGGCGTTCTCGCCGCCCGCCATCCAGCCGCCGCCGCGGACATTGACGATCAACGAGCGCCCGAATCGCTTGCGGATCTGGTGAATCAGCACGTCGAGCGCATTGCTTTCCACCTCCTTGCCCCAGCCGTAAATCCGGTCCTCGAGCTGCGCGCGAGACCGCAGCGATCCCGGCCTCTCGAGCAGCGCGTGCATCAACGCGAACTCGCGCACCGACAACGACGATACGGCACCCATGAAGCAAAGCGTTCGCGTTTCCAGGTCGAGGCTCAACGTCTTGCTGCCGATTCGCGACGTCGCATGTCCCGCGCGACGCCGCAGTACCGCACGGACGCGCGCGAGGACTTCGCCGGTCTCCAGCGCGCTGTGCAGACAATCGTCGGCGCCGTTGTCCAGACTCCGGATACATGCGTCGGTGTCGCGCGCGGCGAGCGTCATCACGGGCACGGTTGCGCCGCGAGCGCGGATCGATTTCAGAACCGCTATCCCGCCGATCCCCGGCAAGCCGACCGCGATCAGCACCAGCGCGTAATAGGTACCGGCGAAAGCGAGTTGCCCCGCCTCCGCGTCGCGAACCCAGTCCACGCTGAAACCCTGACCGGTCAGCGCTCGACGCAGCCCGTCGCCGCGTTCGATGTCGTTGTCAATCAATAGTGTTCTCATAGCCTTTGCGAGGCGGACCGGGTTTGCCGGTTCGCCGATGAAAAAAATTGAAAGATGTGCGCCGTCAGGGAGCGTGCGTCGGTCGAACATCGCCGGCGATCCGGCCCACGGCACCTGCCGCCGACGACCGTTCGTCTGCCGCTGTCGCCGCGCGTCGGTTCGACCCGCACGTCGCGACTGCGCCCAATGGCGTTATCGAAACAGCTCGTCGGTCCAGCCGCAGACTTCCTGCACGAGCCGCAAACGTGCATTGACCTGGCAGTGACCGTCCGCGCCGGTCGATGCGTCCAGCTCCACGAGGTCCTTCTTCTTCGACGCGATCCGCTCATGCCAGTCGCGTGCTTGCGCGATGAAGATCGGCGAATCGCCGAGGCCGACGATCGACAGAAACGGCACCGTCACACGCTCGGGATCGGCACGCGCGGCGCCCCAGCGCTCGATGAACGCGTGCGGCGAAGCCGCCCCCGCCTTCCACAGCATCATCTGCCGGCTGCGCAATGCGGCCGAGCTCGCACCGTCGCCCGCGCGCCCTTCCTGCGCCGCGCGCACGCTGGCGGCGAAAAGCGCGCCGGGCGCCGGAAACGGCGTGCTCGCGATCACGGCCCCGACCGGGTCCTCGTAGCCGGCCGCACGGGTCACGAAATAGCCGCCGAGGCTCAGCCCGAGCAGCACGATGCGGCCCGGCCGCACATCGAAGCGCCGCACGAGGTGTCCGACGACCGCGCCGATCGCATGCTCGGGTTCGGTCGGCCAATACAAGCCTTCCGCCGCGGTATTCCCCTGCCCCGGCAGATCGACGATCGCGACCGCGTATCCGCGCTCGTGGATGCTGCGCCCGACGGACAGGAACAAGTCCTCGAAGCTCGTGTCGGCTCCGCCGATGACCAGCACCAGCGGCGCATCCGGCGTGTCCGCCGATACGAACAGCCCGGGCAGCGCGGCGGCCTCGAACGGCACGTCGAAGAACGTGCCCGGAATCGCGAGTTCGCCGATCGCCTGTGCAAACGCAGTCCGGTGCTGACGGTACAGCGTCGCGAACGCGTCACCGCCCGCGGCGGCGAACTGCCCTGCGGAACGGTAGCTGGCGAATGCCTTCAACCGTGCTTCGCCTGCCGCGCGACGCCAGCCGCGGCGCGCCCATGTGTCGGCCTGGGCGGTCTGCCGGTCGCCGTAAGCGGCGAACGCGCTGACCCAGCTGTCGGCGTCGCCGTCGACGATCGTCGACGCAACGTGAAACGCCTGGCCGATGTCGAGCCCGCCCGTCGGCCCCCAGCTCAGTGCCGACATGAAAAACAGATCCATATCTGCATCGTCGAAGCGATACCGGCGCGACAGCCGCCGGTCGGGACGTGCGCCCGCTTCGTCGCGAAACCCGCTGTCGTTGCCTGCCTGAATCGGCCGTGTCGTTCCCACATTCCCTCCCGTTGTACCGGCCCCATGCATTGCATATCGAGTCGGCGCCGTTGATGATGACGAGATAATATGAGCGATACTCACGTTTTGAAACTCGCGTTCCCGACCATCCCGAATGCGGAGGAAATCGTTGGAAAATCAAAGTGTTACGCGTCGGCGCCCCCGCCAGGCGCGCTCGCAGCACAAGGTCGAACTCATATTGGAAGCGGCGATACAGCTGCTCGAGCGCAGCGGCCTCGAAAAACTCACGACGAATGCCGTGGCCGCGAAGGCTGGCGTGAGCATCGGCACGCTCTACCAGTACTTCGGCAGCAAACATGCGTTGCTGGATGCGCTTGTGACGCGCGAGCTGAGTGCGATGTCCGCGAAAGTTGTCGCGTCGTTGCGCATCGGGGCACCCGCGTCGCCCGGTGACCGGATACGGCAAATCGTGCGTGCCGTGAACGCGACCTACGGCGGACGCAATCGCGTTCATCGTCTGCTGATCGAGCATGCGTCGGCGACACAGTCGTCTGGCCGGCTGATGCCGCTATTCGCGGAATTGGTCGACCTGTGGACGAACGAAGGAATCGCGGCGCACGGCGACGGCCGCCGCCGGCTCACGCGCGCCGACGCGTTCGTGATGGTTCATGCGATCGCCGGCGTGCTGCGCACATTGGCGGCGAGCCACGATGCACCGCCCGCTGCGGAAGTGGAAGACGCGCTCGTGCGGATGATCGTCGGGTTCGTGTCGAGCAGCGAAAGTCGATGAGTCGGTGCGTCGCGCGGCATCAGGCGCCGCGATCGGCGTCGACGAACGCGTAGTTCTTGCGCAAGATCGCTTCGAGGTGGCCGCCGTATGTCTGCGTCGACTGCGATGCGGGCGTGGCTCCGAGGTCGAGTGGCGTGTCGAGCCGGCAGTCGTAAAAGAATGCGATCGAATAGCGGTCCGTCCCTTCGGGATTCAGCACGCGATGCGGCGTCGCCTTGATCCGGCCACCACTCCACCCGGCGATCACCTGCCCGGTGTTCAGCACGAGCGAATTCGTCACCACCGGTACATCGAACCACCGTCCCTGATCGGACCGGACTTGCAGTCCGCCGACGTCGTCCTGAGCGACGAACGTCAGACATCCGTAGTCGGTATGCGGCGCCGATCCGAATAGATCGGGATCACGGTGCGGCACCGCCGGATAGTGAAGCAAACGCAAGATCGGGTTCGGTGTCCGGAAATGGTCGTCCAAGCCGTCGGGCGGCAGCCCGAGCATCGCTGCAAAGCAAGGCAGCAGCGTCCGGCCCAGCTCGATCATCGCGCGGCGGTACTGGCGCGCCGCGTGCTCGAACCCGCCGATGTCCGGCCACGGCTGCATGCCGCCCATCGCCGAACGTTCCCAGTTGGGCCGCAGCGGTTCCGGCAAGTCCTCGAGAACGACGAACGAATCGCTGTGATTCGGCCGCGTCGCGGCACCGAGCGTCGACGCCTGCAGCGTCGACGTACTGAGCGGCAGATAGCCGCGCAGCGCCGTGCTGTAGCGCATCGCCATCTTGCACGCGAGCGGCCACGCGTGAAAGCGTCGCGATGCGGCGAACAGCGCGTCCACGATGTCGGCCGGCACGCCGTGATTGACGAGAATCGAGAAGCCGACGCCGGTGTGCGCGTCCTGCAATTGCTGCATCACGTGCTGCCGGCCGTCCGGCTCGCTGCGCAGCAACGGGTTCAAGTCGATGATCGGAACTTGCATGTTTGACCTCCATGATCGGGCGGACCCGCGCGGCGGACGGCGTGCGCCCGGCTGGCGAGTGCGCGACGGAAGCGCCGCGACGAGCGTCAATCTATCGCCTGAAACTGAGCGGGCCATTAGACCGTCTCGCGTGCACCATCGAACGCGCACGCTCGCCGGCTCTCGACGTCGTCCGGAATAGCGCACGGGCCGGCATCCGCGTCGAGCGCCGAGCGCGGATGGACCGGCGCATCCGTCGCTCGCCACGCATAGCGCTTCAGCAGCTCCCAGTAACCGCCGCGAATCACGTAGCCGCCGTTCCTGTTCGCATAGGCCGCAGCGTGTGTGCGGTACACGCGCCGCAACAGATACCAGGGCAGACCCGGAAGATCGTGATGCACGAGGTGATAGTTGTTGTTCAGATAGAGCAGACGCATCAGCGGCCCTGCATCGTTGATCGCGACCCGATGTTTCGAATCGTCTGCGGCGCGGTGCTCGTAAAGGGAGCGAACCATCGCGAGAGAGAGCGCCGGCCACGTGATCGCGAGCAGGTAGTACCACCAGACGATCCCTTCGTCGCACTGAAGCCACGCGAGCATCGCGCCCGTAACAAGCAGATGCGCGAGCCACGTCCGCACATAGCGTCGATCGCCGCCGCGCCATTCGGCGACCGTGCCGGCCAGCATCGAGCTCACGCTGAGTGGCGGCCCCACGACCAGTCGACCGACGAAGCTCTTGCGTGCGCGCCATAGTTTTCGCAACACCGCGTTCGCTTCGTTCCATTGCTCGCGCGATACGTAGTTGCTCTCCGGATCGACGCCCGGCACCGTCAGCGTCGCATCGCGATGGTGCGCGAGATGCGTATCGCGATAGATCGTGTACGGGTACCAGACCGCGAGCGGAATGCAGCCGAGGATCCGATTGATGCGCGCCGAGCGCGTCGGATGTCCGTGCAGCAGCTCGTGTTGAAGCGACAGGTGCCATGCGCACAACACCACGAGAAGCGGTGTCGCGACGAACGCGGGCAGCCGGCCGGCATGCATCGACGTGACGACCGCAAACCACCCGCCGTAGACAGCGACAATGACAAGCCACGTCGGCCATTCGGTGCGCGCGGCAAACGTCGCGCGTAAAGCAGCCACTTCCCGTGCGTGCGTGTCGTCGAGGTATTCGTTCATTTCGCCGTGCTGGATCCCGTTGTGCATCACGCACAATCTAGGCGACGAGAATGAGCCGGAACTGAGCAGTAGCGACGTGACTCGCAAGGTGGCGTGTGAAACCCGTTGCGACACTCGAACGAGCGCGCGATGCGAAGCGCACGACGCGCTTCTATCGATCGACGGCCCGAAGAAACTCCAACCGCGCTTGCGAATTGCGCTCGAATTCGCCGGTGAAGCATTGCGTGACGACACGCTCGTCGCCGCGGCGATTTTCACCCATCAGCAAGCACAATTGCTCGGCCTCGATCACGCAAGCGGCCCCCCGCGCTTTACCGTACGTGATGAGCGCCGATGCAATTTCGTTGGTGATCCACTCCTGGTACGTGAACCTGTGACAGATTGCATCGATCATCCGCGCGATGCGTCCGAAGCCGTGAAGACGCCCGCCCGGCAGATAGGCGACATGAGCCACGCCGCGAAACGGCAGCAGGTGATGCGGGCACACGCCGTGAATCGCAATGCTGCGGACGATCACCATGTCCTGCCCGCGATCGTCGAAACCCGTTCCGAGCGCATCGGCCGGATCGACTTCGTAGCCGTCGAGCAAACGCTTTTGCCACAATTCGCGCACACGCTGCGCGGTGCGTCCCGTGTGCGAAGAATCGGTTCCGATGCCGCTCGCTTCGAGCAACGCATCGATCGCCATTTCGAATGCGGCCGGATCGAACGCACGCGTGCGCCGGATGCCGGTATGCGGCCGGACGTGCGCGCCGCATCGATCATGGTCGTCGGCCGCATGCAGACGCTCGTCGGTCGTCAACTGGCTCACATCGAAAATCGGTACGTTCATGGTTTTCTCATCCTGGATCAAAGGCCGGTGCGGTGAATGACGGGCGCCGGGCGCTGCATGAACACGTCAACCTACCTCCGAAAAATGAGCTGGCCATTACGGGTTCCGGATGTCGAAGCCGGTCGAACCGCTTCGGCGGCCTGCCTGCCGTGGTCATCGCGCACCGGTGAGGCGCGGCCGGATACCGGCAGGTTGCCGTAATCGCGGCCGCCGTACGCCTGATTCAAGTGGCTTGCCGGTCGTTCGCATCGGCGTGAATGAAACCGCAGCACGGCGTGTGATCGGGCGGCTCGAGAAGGAAGACACGTGATGTGAGCATGCTTGTCGTGTGAAACGCGTTCGGATTCTGCTCTTTGAGCACGTCGACCGCTCCGTCGCTTGCGCGAATACCGAACAGCGCCGCGCACATCAGCGTGATGCGCTGCCGTTCGTCGAGCATCTGCTCTCCTCGATCATGGTTGTGTTCGGAAACACCGAGCCGCCGATACGCGACTTGGATTTCCATGAGCGTCTGCGCAAACGTCGTCGTGCCCGTGACATCGAACGCCGAGCGCGTGAATTCTGGACGAGACGGCGGCTCACGTATTACTCATTTTCGATGATTAGGATTCCATCCACCACCGAATTTACTTCGCACCACGTTTCGATATCGTCATCGAGGAAAACATCATGATTAACCGGTCACTTGCACGACTCCTGGCGCAACTTCTCGACCAGGAAACCAGGCGGCGCGACGCCTATCTGAGCGGCGCGTCGAATCTGGCCGAACTCGAGCGACGGATGCGGCATTTCGAGTCGAATCACGCACAGTACTTTCTCCGTTCCGGAGATCGTCAGCGTGACGGGAAAGACTGACCCCGCCGTTGAATTTCGTGGATTCGGTTAATGGCGTCCATCGGCACCGACCGTTCCCGTTTATTCCACTCCCGCGCGGAGTGGCGAAGCGCTAGTCGCGCAAGCGAGCAACAGCACACCACTGGCGGCGCGTTTCAGCAAAGTACGGTGAATTCCAGCCGATGGCGTTGAAGAGACTCCATATGTCCAACGCAAACGAATGTGTCGGGATATTTTGATGTCACCGGAAACCTTCCAGTTATTTCTTGCATCGGATCTGGACAAGCAACTCACCAGTGAAAAAATGGAACGACTGTGTATTTCGCGTTCCACGTAAATCAAATCACCGATAAATGACGACCGGGCCGCTCGTGATGCCCTGTCGCCCCCTTCCACGACCGACCACGACGTATTGCGAATCGCGATCAAACAGGCTTGATCGCAGCCCCTTGCGCGGCCATATCGACGAAGTGATCCGCCGGCATCGGGCGCCCGAGCAGAAAGCCCTGCAGCGAGTTGCAACCGAGCCGGGTGAGGAACTGCTGCTGCGCGGTCGTTTCAACGCCTTCCGCGACGATCTTCAGGTCGAGCGCCCGGCCGAGCGCGACGATCGCGGAGATGATCGCGGCATCTTCGGTATCGTGTTCGAGATCGCGGATGAATCCGCGGTCGATCTTGAGCTCGCTGGCCGGCAAGCGTTTGAGATAGAGCAGGCTCGAATAACCCGTTCCGAAGTCGTCGATGGAAATGCGCACGCCCATGTCGTGAAGCTGCTGCAGGATTCTCAAGCTGGCGTCGGCATCGCGCATCGCGGTCGATTCGGTGATCTCCAGCGTCAGGCAACGGGGTTCCAATGCGTGCCGCTGCAATGCGGCCTCCACGACCTGGATCAGGCTCGCGTGGCCGAATTGCAGCGGTGACAGGTTGACGGCCATCGTCCAGTCGGTTCGACCGGCATCGCACCACACGCGCATCTGCCGGCAGGCCTCGTCGAGTACCCACTCGCCGATCGGCACGATCAATCCGGTCTTTTCCGCGATCGAGATGAACTGGTCGGGTGAAATGAGGCCGCGCGTCGGATGCATCCATCGCAACAGCGCCTCGACGCCGATGATCGGCCCGTGGGGGACTTCGAACTTCGGCTGGTAATGCAGGACCAGTTCACGCCGCTCCAGCGCCAGACGAAGTTCCTGCACGATTTTCAAGTGCTCGCGGACATTCGCGTTCATCGATGCTTCGAAGAAACAGTATCCGTTTCGACCGAGCGCCTTGGCGTGATACATCGCCGCATCGGCGTTGGTCATCAGCTCCCGGAAATCGCTGCCGTTGCCGGGATAGAGCGCGATACCGATACTGGCGGACACGCGCAATTCGTGCTCGGACACGCTGAACGGTTTCCGAATCACCGCCAGTACCTTGTCCGCCACGTCGGCCGCGTCCGCGGGCTCGTCCACCGCCACGACCAGCACGAACTCGTCGCCGCCCAAGCGCGCAATCGTGTCCTGCGAGCGCAGGTTCGCGCCGATGCGCCGCGCCACATCGACCAGCAACAGATCGCCGACATGATGACCATAGGCATCGTTGACCGCCTTGAATCCGTCGAGGTCCATGAACATCAGCGCGAAACGCCCGTGCTCGCGGTCGGTGCTCTGGATCGCCTGTTCGATCCGGTCTTCGAGCAGCACGCGATTGGGGAGCTTGGTGAGGTTGTCGTGCAGCGCCAGATACGTCAATTCCTGGTTGGCTTCGGCCAATGACGTCGCCAGTACCGCCGTGCGCGACTCGAGACGCAGATCGAGGATGGAGACGACCAGCGCGATCGCGAGTATGGCCAACGTGGCCACGATGATGACCAGCGCAAGCCAGCCGGCATCCATGCGGGAGCCTGCTGCCCCGCAGACGCTGCCCAGCGGGAACCGGGCGGCGGCCATCCCGGTGTAGTGCATGCCGGCGATGGCGGCCCCCATCAGGACCGCCGAGCCCAGATTGAGCAGGCGCACGCGAGACGAGTTGGCACGCCGGATGAATACGATCCACAGCACGGCGCCCGATGCGATCACTGCAATCGCGACCGACAGGCCCACGAGCAACGGGTCGTACCGAATGCCCGGCGACATGCGCATCGACGCCATGCCCGTGTAATGCATGCCTGCTACGCCGGCCCCCATCAACAGGGCGCCGCCGCACAGACGGCGCCACTTCAGCGTGTCGCGGCAGACGAGCCACAGTGCGCACGTGGAGCAGACGATGGCGATCAGCAACGACAGCAATGTAATGGCCGGATCGTATCCAAGCGGAATCGGCAATGCGAACGCGAGCATGCCGACGAAATGCATCGACCAGATACCCGTGCCCATCACGCAAGCCGCGCCGACCAGCCACCAACGTGCGGCGCGCCCCTGAGCGGTCTTGATGCGCCCGGCCATGTCCAGCACGGTATAGGACGCCAGGATGGCGATCAGCAGCGAAAGGAGCACGAGCAACGCGTTATAACTGGTCGGCAGCATTGTTTTTTACAGATCGCTTTCGAATCGGCGACGACGAGACCTCGAATTGCGGAGGGCCTCGTGAATTCGTGTGAAGGTTGGGCACAAAAGGAAAGCGGTGCCGAAGGAACGGACTCGTGGTGCGACCAACGAGCCGTTCCCAGCGACCACCGCTTGCATGGCGGATCATAAACGCGACCTCCCCGTTCAGGGAAGGATTTAGCGCTGCGGGGCGTTGGAGGGTGCGGGCGGGAATCAGAACGTGTGGCGAATGCCCAGCGCAAACGTGTTGCCGGTGGGGTGAGCGCTCAGCTTGTCGTAAGCGTAAACTGCGTAGATGTCCGTCCGTTTCGACAGAAGGTGGTTGTAGCCGACGGACGCGGTGTTCCGAAGGCTGCCGGCCGCTGGGGTCGCGCCGGACCGCTTCGTGCGCGCCCACTCCGCCAGCAGGAAGTCGGCCGGTGACAATGGGATCGACAAACCGGCTTCGTATCGCGCCGCGCGTGCGGACGTGGCTGGCCAGCTCGGAACAGTTGTCCAACGACATCCGCAGCACGGCGGGCGAGCCGATCGGCGTGGTCAGGCTCGGGATTCTGCCCTCCACCGCTCATCCGCTTGTCAGCCCCCTTTACCACCAGCTTCGCGAGCGTTACCCGCTGGCGCAGTTACAGGTGCGCGAGGGTCAAGGGGCGTTGCTGGAAACCTGGCTGGAGAACGGTAGTGTCGATCTCGCCATCCTGTTTCGCAATAGTCCGACGCCGAGAAACGGCGACGAATATCTGGTCGAGGCCGCGACTTACCTCGTGGGGGCGAAAGGCGATCCTTTGACCAGTCAGTCGACGATCGCGTTTTCCAGGCTCGATGGCATTCCGCTGGTCTCTTTCTGCCGCCCCAATAGCGGGCGCGAGCGGCTCGAACAAATCGCGGGCGAACATCGGGTGTCGCTGAATTTCGCGGCGGAAGCCGATTCCCTGAGCCTGCAGGGGCACATCGTCGCCGACGGCGGCATCCATGCGTTGCCAGGCCCCTACGCGATCGCCAATCTGGAACGGGAATGCCGATTGCAGGCGTCGATGGTGGTCGATCCGTCCGTGCCGCGCTTCATTGCGCTCGCCATGTCGCCTCACGGCGAACTGACGCTGGCGTGCCGCACGGTCATGCAGCTCACGAAGGAAATCGCACGGTCGCGCAATCTCTCGTCGGATCTTCGGTTGGGCGTGTCCGCCGCGTTCCTGCGCTCCATCTGAAGGGACGAGGTACGGTGTGTTCGCAGTCCTGATCGAACGGGATATCGATGTCCGCCACCGCGTCGTGTGGTCGGGCGAGCGGCGCGACGGGATGGCGCAACGTCTCCATCCGCCGCGCGCATCTCGCGTCGACCGCTAGTACGACTTGCCGCCCACCGTCGCCGATTCCAGCTCACGCGTGATGATCTGCGAGCCGCCCACGTCGGCGATCGATTTGACCAGGCCGACGCCCGGCGCGAGCCAGTCGTCCGCGATCGTCTTGCTCGTCAACGCCGAGTTGGTGAAGGTCTCGGTGGTGTGATAGTGGCATGCGTTCGCGAAGACCTTGCCGTTCCGGAGGCTGACCGTCTCGCGCGCGACGTAGGCCCGCTCGATCGAGACGGACGTTTGCACGCCGCCCGACGGAAAGACGGGCGTATCCACGTAATTGACCGTTTCGCTTCCCGCGAGCCCGATCGTCTCGACATAGGGCGGCGAGTTCACGTCCCGCAACGCGAGCGTGCTGCCGCTGTAGACCTCGCCGCCGTAATTCGTGCGCACGCCGTTGCCGACGAGATAGTAATGATTGGTCTGAATCGGCGAGCCGGTCGTGGTTTCGGCCTGCTGCGTGAGCGCCACGCCGCCGAACGTCGCCGGCGCGTAGGTTCGCGTGTACACGCCGTTGTCGACCGCGGGGCTCTGCGACGTTGCTTGCGTGTACATGCGCAACTGCACGGTATCGCCTTGCTGGTAAACCGGATCGCACTCGACGTTCGACGCGGTCGGCGAGCCGGAATTGCCGGAATTGCCGTCGGGTGTGCCCGTGGCCGGCGTTCCGCCGCTCGGGCCGTTGCCGCCGCTGCCGCCGTTGTTGCTCGTGCCCGATCCGCCGGACGCTGCGGGCGAGGAATTGTCGTCGCCGCCGCAAGCGGTCAGCGCGAGGCAGGTCAATGCGATCAGTGCAACGCCTTTCATCGGGATCACCTTTCGAATGAGCAGGACGAACGAAGCCGGTACGTGCGAGTAACGTCGCACGCACCCGACCATCACGAATCACGAATCACGAATCGGGATCAGAAATCAAGAAGCGGCCGGCGGCATCCCGCCGGCCCCGCGACGTCAGTTGACCTGCAACTGGCCGCCGCGGCCCAGGCCGCCCTTGACGTCCTGCGCCTTGTAGCTGCGCAGCGCGACGACCATCTTGTTCCAGGCGTCGATGAACGCGACGACCGTCGCCTTGCCTTCCGGCGTCGTCGAGAAACCGGCCAGCCCGCCGCCCACCCCGCCGCCGAGGCCGCCCAGCGCCGCGCCGTAGTTCGTCGCCGTCGAGCTGCCTTCCGCCGCCGCGATCTGCACCGCCGAGCGCACGTCGAACAGCGTCAGCGTCACCAC
>NZ_CADFEN010000002.1 GCF_902833145.1 Burkholderia sp. BCC0506
CCGTGGCTGACGACCACCGACTGGCCGGTGAGCGCGGCGCTCGGGAATGCCGACAGGAACAGCACCGTCTGCGCGACATCCTGCACCGTCGTGAACACGCCATCGACCGTGTTGCCCAACATCACCTTCTTGATCACGTCCTCTTCGCTGATGCCGAGCTCCTTCGCCTGCTCCGGAATCTGCTTGTCGACCAGCGGCGTACGCACGAAGCCCGGACACACGACGTGCGAGCGCACGTTGTGCTTCGCGCCTTCCTTCGCCAGCACGCGCGCGAGACCCAGCAGACCGTGCTTGGCCGTCACGTACGCCGACTTCAGCGGCGACGCTTCGTGCGAGTGCACCGAACCCATGTAGATCACGACGCCGCCGCGATCGTCCTTGTACATGTGCTTGAGCGCGGCCTTGGTCGTCAGGAACGCGCCGTCGACGTGGATCGCCTGCATCTTCTTCCAGTCGGCGAACGAGTAGTTCTCGATCGGGTTGACGATCTGGATGCCCGCGTTCGACACGAGGATGTCGACCGAGCCGAACGTTTCGGCCACCTTGTCGATGCCGCTGTTCACGGCCTCCTCGTTGGTCACGTCCATCGCGACGCCGATCGCCTTGCCGCCCGCCTTGACGATCTCGTCGGCGACCGCGTTCGCGCCGTCCTGGTTCAGGTCGGCGATCGCGACGGCCGCGCCTGCCTTGGCCAGCTCCAGTGCGATTTCCTTGCCGATGCCGCTCGCGGCGCCCGTGACGACTGCGGTCTTGCCATTCAGGTTGCTCATGTTCGTATTCCCGTGGTGAAAGGATTGACAGGGAGAAAGGACTGCGGACGCGTTACTGGGCCAGGTAATCGTAGACGACTTCGCCGAGGCCCAGCGTCAAATCCGCAACGAGGTGGCGCGCCTCGACGATCTCGAGCACGGGCAGATCGGCCACCGGCGCGAGCGCGTGCGGCGCCAGCTCGAGCGATGCGGGGCCCGTCCACGCGCCCTTCATCTTGATGTCCTGCATGTAATAGCGCACCAGTTCGCAGACGCGCGCGGTGCCGTCGACGTGCGGGATGATCTTCAGCAGGAAATTGGGGCCGGCGAGCCGCTTCGTCTGCTCGTCGATGTCGAGTTCCTGGTGCTTGTAGCCCATCGTGCCGGTCGCGACGCGCACCTTGCCGTAGTCGAGCGTGCCGAGAAGGTGATCGGTGTTCACGTGCAGCGTGGGCGACGCGAGCTTTTTCGGAAAGCCCCACAGCTCGCGGCCGCCGGCGATCGGCGGGTGATCGTCGAGATACATCGCGAGCGTATAGCCGCCGGCCTGGCCGTTGTATTCGACGGGGATCACCTGGCCACTTTCGGTGTAATCGCCGAAGCCGGTCGAATCGGCCATGCGGATGAATTCGTAATGCACGAGCGGCTCGGTGACCTGCAGCGGCTCGGGGACGATTTCGCGGAGGCGCTCCGGATCGGTGCGGTACGTGATGATCAGAAACTCACGATCGACGAAACGGTACGGGCCCATCGGGAACGCAGGGCTGGTCAACGGCATCGCAAACGCTTTCGATCGGACATCGCTGGGTTTCATGCGGACTCCTTGTTGTTGAGCGCTTCGTGGATGAGTGGTCGTAATCGTATGCCTGTGCGTTGCCGTTGTGCGATGCCGCAATCGGAATTAATTGTTGCCGATTTCGAATAATTTGCGGCGTAAATATTGAGATGAATGATGCAAACGGCCTGAATGGCGCTCCGGCCGCGCAATGGTCGCGCGCGTCGATGACGCCATGATGTGAAAAAGGTGAGTCTTTACGGGAGCCATGGTGAGCCTTTCCGGGAGACGGTCTCGCGAGAATATGACAATTGTGTGAACTTGTGCTGCAGTGCAGGCTCTAAGTGCGTTCGCCGCGCGAGCCTCGTCCGCGCGGCGCGCGCATTAAGCACCGCTTAAGCGGGCAACCCCTAGCATCGTTCGTATCCGGCCGGACAACCGGCCGATCCTTTCCGCCCCACGCAACCGGATTCATGCAGAACCTCAATCTCGCCCTCTTTTCCGCCATCAACGCCGGCGGTGCGCCGCACCCGGGCGTGGCCCGCCTCGCGATCTTCGCCGCCGACTGGCTCGTCTATGCGCTGCCCGCGATGCTGCTGCTGACCTGGATCTTCGGCGCGCGCCCCGCGCGGCGCCAGGCGATCGAAGCCGGTGTGGGCGTCTGCGCGGCGCTCGTGCTCGCGCAGGTGCTCGGGCACGTCTGGTTCTCGCCGCGCCCGTTCATGGCCGGCGTCGGCACGCAGCTGATTCCGCACGCACCGGACAGCTCGTTTCCGAGCGATCACATGACGTTCGCGTGGAGCATGGCGGTCGGCCTGCTGCTTGGCGGCACGACGCGGGTCACCGGATTCGTGATGGCCGCGATGGCCGTGACGATCGCATGGGGGCGCATCTACGCGGGCGTGCACTGGCCGTTCGACATGGCAGGCGGCGTGCTGGTCGGCACGGTGGGCGCACTGGCCGCACACCTGTACGGGCAACGCGTGACCGCGCTGCTCGAACGGCTCGGCGATTCGGTGCATGCAATCGTGATGGGGCGCCGGCAGGCGCCGTAACCGAAACGAAGCGGCTGGGCGGTCAGCCGGGCGAGCCGGCTGTGCGGCCCGGTTCGGCCGAGGCGGACGGGCCGCTGCCCACGTCGTGCAGTTCGGGCGTATCGGCCGGATGCCGCGCGGCATCGCGATCGAGGGCGCTTTCCTTCAGGATCGCGCACATCGCGACGAACAGCGCGAGGACCACTGCGGCGAGACCGCAATAGCCGGCGATCTTCAAGTGGCGAAGGAACGGCGAAGCGTGGTTTTCTTTTGTCATGACCGGGCGCTCCTGGCGGGCTGCGGCGGCTGTCGCCCGACAGCGGCGTCGCAGCCATACATATATACCAGCCGCGATGCCGATGCCAAGCCCGCCGCTGCGCCGGCGCCACGATTGTTGCGCCCGCCGGTCGACCGGGCGCGCCGGTCAGTCTTCCAGCGTTTCGTGCACGGCCGCCGCGCCGCGCTTCCAGTAGGCCGCCGCGCGGATACGCGACTTGTCGACGCCGCGCTCGCCGGTCAGGTGCTGGCGCACGGCGCGCATCGACAGCGCTTCGCCGGCCGCCCACACGTAGCCGTCGCCGGACGACGGCAAAGGCAGATCGCGGACGGCATTGAGCAGCACGTCGCCGTCCGCCGCGTCGGCTTCGGCGCGGAAACGCCAGATTTCATGCACGTCGGCGCGCGTATCGAACGAGATCTGCGCGGTACGATCCGCGACTTCCAGCACGACCGCCGCGCGCGCACCGGCCGGCAGTTCCTCGAGGCGCCGCGCGACGGCCGGCAGCGCCGTATCGTCGCCGATCAGCAGGTGCCAGTCGAAACCGGTCGGCACGACGAACGAACCGCGTGGGCCGCCGATGCCGAGCCATTGGCCGACGCGTGCCTGCGCGGCCCACTGCGATGCCGGGCCCGGATGGTTCAGCACGAATTCCAGATCGAGCTCGCCGGCGGCGCGGTCGAAGCGACGCGGCGTGAAGTCGCGCGCGACGGGCTTCGGTTCGCCTTCCGGAAACTCGGGGCCGTTCGCGCCGAGCGTCGGCAGCGCGGGCCGTTCCGCGCCCGGCAGCGGGAAAAATACCTTCACGTGATCGTCGAACGACGCGGATTCGAAATCCACGAGATCGGGACCGCCGAGCGTGACGCGCAGCAGATGCGGCGTCACGGGCCGCACGCGCAGGACTTGCAGCAGGCGGAACTTGAGGGTGTGGCGCACGCGGGTCACGGTGCGTTCGGACGTGTTTTGCATCGATCCGTTCTCCTTGGGTAGTGACGGGGCGGCGCGGATCACGCGCCGGCGCCGCCTTCGATTTCGGCCGTCGCACGGCGCATGATGGCCGCGATGCGGCGCTGTTCGTCGGGATCGGCGGCGCTCTTGTGCAGCAGCGCGCGCTTGAGCGCGAGACGTGCCTCGACGAATTCCGGCAGCCAGCCGGCTTGCGACTCGTCCTGCGCTTCGCTGCCCGCCGCTTCCCCGGCGAACGCGCGGCGCATGAACTCCATCTTGCGGGCGAGGTGCGTGAGGCGCGCGAACAGCGTGTCGACGCGTTCGCGCTGGGCGTCGAGATGGGCGCGGCCCGCGTCGGTCAGCGCATAGCGCTTGCGGTTGCCTTCCGCCTGCGACGCGACGAAGCCGACTTCCTCGAGATACGTGAGCGCCGGATACACCATGCCGGGGCTCGGGCTGTAAAAGCCGTTCGAGCGCGTGTCGAGTGCCTTGATCAGTTCGTAGCCGTGGCTGGGTTGTTCAGCCACCAGTGCGAGCAGCAGCAACTGGAGATCGTCGGAGCTGAACTGGCGGCCGCGCGGCATACCGTCGTCGCCGAAATCGCCGAAGCCGCGTCCGCCCCGGCCGCCGAACGGGCCGCCACCGCCAAACGGATCGTGGCCGCGGCGATGGCGGCCGATTGCGTGCAAGACGCCGGCAAACCAGTCAGGGCCGGCATGCGCCCCATGACCGTCGCATCGGGCATGGCCGCGGGAGGGGTTGTGTCGCATGATCGTGTCCTATATGTCGGAAAATATATCTAAAGATATATATCGAAAGATAGGGTGTCAAGGACCATTATTGGGGGCGGGATGGTGGATTGTGGTTGTGTAGGTTGGCAAAAAAGGTGACCCTTTTTGCAGTATTTGATCAAAGCTATTGATCTTGGAATTTGATAAAGCTTGTTGTTCTTTTATTTGCGAGTAGCCACCATTTTCATGGATGCGCGTCTGGCACCTTGGGCCTAGTCGGGCTGTAATCGCGGTGTACTGTTTGAGGCTACGCACGCAGCATCGACCGTTAAGCAGTGCTTGGCCGAACAGTCTGTAACCCGACATAGGCCGTGCGCGCGAACAGCCCGCCGCCGATAATCGAGCCGTTGCCGAGCGAATACTGGTTGACGAGCCGGAAGATCGCACGCGTGCCCGCGCCGAGGTCCTCCTTGCCTTCGAAGCCGAGCAGGTTCGGAAAGAAGATGTTGTCGTCGAGTTTCGCGGCGCCGTGGCCGCCCTGGTTGCTGACGTAGCTGATGCCGGCATCCATCAGCCCGAACATCGTCACGCTGCTCTGCGCGAACACTGCGGCGGGAAGCGTACAGGCCGCGAGCGCCAGAAAGGTCTTTTTTATCATCTCCAAAATGCTCCTCCAGGTCCGATCGAGCCGGGTGCTTTTTAATGGGACTACTGATTAATGTGAGGAAACAGAAACCGGGCGAACCCGGTTCAGCGTCAGTCGAAGAAAGATGCGCACCGCACCGCGCATCGGCAGATCGGGTCGATGCGCCGATGCGCCGCGTGCCGTGCGCTAGACCGTCGAATACCCGCCGTCCACCGGCACGACCGCGCCGGTCACGAACGACGCGCCGGGCGAGCACAGGAACAGGATCACTTCCGCCACTTCGTCGGCCGTGCCCCAGCGTCCGAGCGGCGTGCGCTCGAGGATGCGGCGCGACGCCTGTGTGTCGGCCATCAGCCCGCTGCTGAGCGGCGTGTCGATCCAGCCCGGCGCGACCGCATTCACGCGGATGCCGCGATCGGCCCACGCTTGCGCGAGCGAACGCGTGAGCTGCGCGATGCCGCCCTTGCTCGCGCTGTACGCGGGCCGGTCCTTGCTGCCGAAGTACGTGTACATCGACGCGATATTGACGATGCTGCCGCCGTTGGCCGCCAGCGCGGGCCGCGCGGCGTCGGAGGCCCGCATCACCGACGTCAGGTTCACGTTCAGCACGTGCTCGAACTGATCCATCCGGTATTCGTCCGCGTGGCGGCTGATGCCGACGCCGTTGACGAGCACGCCGAGCCGCGGCAGCGCGGCGATCGTGCGCGTCAGTGCATCGCCGTCGGCCACGTCGAGCTCCACGCACCGGATGCCGGCATGCACGGGCGCATGCGGGCCGGCTGCATGGAGCCCGAGCGCGACGACCGATGCGCCCGCCTGCGCGAACCGCAGCGCGGTGCGCGCGCCGATGCCCGACGTGCCGCCCGTCACCACGACGGACTGCCCGTCAAACGTCCACTGACGATTCATGCTCGACACTCCCGTTGGTGGAGGTACGACGGGCCGGCCGCTGCGCGGGTGAAACGAGGATCTTGATCTGCGTGCGATCGGCGAGCAGCGCGTCGAAGCCGTCGGCGACCGCATCTTCGAGCGACACGGTGCGCGTGACGATCGACGTGAGGTCGAGCGCGCCCGACGCGACGAGGCGCAGCAGGTCTTCGTACGCATGCCGATAGCCGACGCTCGCGGTGAAGGTCAGCTCGTCGTTGACCGCGCGGAACGCGTCGAAACCCGCGTGCGGCATCAGGCCGACCATCACGACGCGGCCACCCTTGCGCAGCGCCTGCATCGCCGATTCGAACGTGACCTGCAAGCCGGCCGCTTCGAAACTCGTATCGACGCCGAGCCCGCCCGTGACCGCGCGAATCGCGTGCTGCAACGCCGATGCATCGAGCCGGCGCGCATCGAACGCATGCGTCGCACCGAGGCGCGTGGCGGCGGCGAGCCGCTCGGGCGACACGTCGACGGCAATGATCGTCGTCGCGCCCTGCAGCTTCGCGAGCATGATCAGCAGCAGGCCGATCGGCCCGAGCCCGAACACCGCGCAGGTGTCGCCGAGCCGCAGTTCGCCGCGCCGCAGCGCATGCAGCGCCACGGCGGCCGGCTCCATCACCGCGGCCTGTTCGAGGCTCACGCCGTCGGGCAGCCGATGCAGCATGTAGGCCGGCACGACCGCGAAGTCGGCCATCCCGCCGTCGCCCATCAGCCCGGCGAAGCCCATCGACACGCACAGGTTGTACGACCCCGAGCGGCAGTACGCGCACTGGCTGCAGCGATATTCGGGCTCGACCGCGACGCGATCGCCCGCGCGCAGCGCCGTCACGCCTGCGCCGACTTCGACGACGGTGCCGCAGAACTCGTGGCCGAGCGTGAGCGGCGCGGTGCGGCGCGACAGCGGATGCGGCGCATCGACCGGAATCGCGTGCGGGCCGTCCGCATATTCGTGCAGATCGCTGCCGCAGATGCCGCAATACGCGACCGCGATGCGCACGTCGCCGGGGCCGACGCGCGGCGTGTCGATTTCCACGAGACGGACGTCGCGCGGGCCGTGCCATTGAAGTGCGCGCATGTCAGCGTCCTCCGAGGTTTGGCGTGTCGAGGCGGCCGGCCGCGGCGCCGGCGAGCGCGCGCTTGCGCAGCACGGCCGGCGCGGTTTCGACGAGGCCGAACGACAGCACGCACGCGAGGATCGCGCCGATGCTCGACGTCCACATCGCGAACTGCAGGCCGTACCTGTCGGCCGCGAAGCCGGCGACGGTCGGCGCGACGAAGCCGCCGATCAGCTCGCCGGCGCCCATGATCAGCCCGAGCGCGCTCGCGATCGCGTGCGGCGGCACCGTTTCGGCCGGGATCGTCGCCATGAACAGCGTGAAGCAGCCGAGGCCCGTGTACGTGGCGAACACCAGCGCGCCGAGCGCCCACACCGAGCCGACGTGGATCAGCACGACCGGGCACACGGCCGCGATCAGCGCGAACGCGATCATGGTCGGCTTGCGGCCGATCCGGTCGGAGATCGCCGGCACCGCGAAGCCCCAGAACACCCACGCGGCGCCGAGGCACGTCATCACGACGCCCATGTCGGACGGCGACAGGTGGCGGCTCTCCACGAGGAACACCGGCGCGAACGAGATGACCACGACGAACCACGTGAGGAAGAAGCAGCTGATCAGTACGCACAGCAGGATGTTGCGCTCCTTCAGCAGCGCCCAGCGGCTGACCGTCGCGCCGCCGGTGGCCACCGACGCGGTGGTTTCTGCCTGCGCGTGACGCACGCCGCCGGGCGGCACTTCGCGCACCCAGCGCCAGAGGCAGAACGCGATCAGGAAGCCCGGGATGCACGACACGTAGAACGCCTCGCGCCAGCCGTATGCGGTGGCGATGCCGATCACGACCGGCGGGCCGATCATCGCGCCGAGCAGGCCGGCGGCCGAGCCTTGCAGCAGGCCCATGTTCAGCCCGCGGCGGCTCGGCGTCGAACTCTCGACCATCAGCGATTGCGACAGCGGCAGCACCGGGCCTTCGGCGATGCCCATCAGCGCGCGAAACGCGATCAGGCTCGCGAAGCCGCCGACGAGACCCGACAGCGCCGAGCACACGGAAAAGCCGAGCACGCTCGCGATCAGCAGCGGCTTGCGGGTGCCGCGCGCATCGGACCACGCACCGGTGGCGGCGCCCGACAGCGCCCACGTCAGCGCGAGCGCGGACGACACCATGCCGAGTTGCGTGTTCGTCAGGTGCAGCTCGGCCGACATGAACGGGAACAGGAACGACAGCGCGAGGCGGTCGAAGAACACGAAACCGAACGTCATGAACAGGATCAGCAGCAGCCTGTTCTCGTACGTCCAGACGGGTCTGGAAGAGGAAGGAGCAGACATTGTGAGCCTCGCCGCGCGTCAGCGGAACAGCTTCTCGATCGCTTGCGCGCCGAGGCCGACCTTCTCGTAGTGCGCCTTGCACATCGCGATATACGAATGCACGTCGAAGTAGCCGTCGGGATTGCCTGCGTCGTCGAGCCAGATCAGCGGACCCTTGACGATGAAGAACGCGCGCATCGGCTCGGGGTGATCGAACGCGACGAGCGTGTGGCCTTCACCCGGTGTCTCGTATACGAAATCGCCGCGCGTCGCGGTCCATTCGTGTTCCAGGTAACCCCATTTGCCCGACAGCGTGTACGCGAACACCTCGTGCGGGTGATAGTGCCGGTTCACGAGCCCGGCCTGCTTCGCCATCAGGATGTCGCACCATTTGTTCTGCGACGGCGAGATCCACAGCGGCCGCGACGAAACCGTTTCGGTGAACGGAACGTAATAGCGCTCGTCGTCGGTGGCCGCGTTCGGGATGTAGGCTTCGGGCAGCGCATCGGGCTTGAACGGATTGGCAATCGCCGGAATGTTTTGCCAGAATTCGGATACGGCTTTGTCGACCACGGTGTGTCTCCTTGTATGTAGGGGGTGTCGTGGGCTCGACTTTAGCCAGCCGGTGCGCGCCGCTCTTGACTGGGCCGGACGCATTGCTTGACCGCGCCGGACATTGCATCGCATCAAAATCCAGACGAACCTTCCCCCAATCCGTGCCGCTCCGCACGCAGGCGCCAGCAGGAGGCGACGTGACGAATTCGACCGTTTTTTCACGCACGCGAGGCTCGACGGCCGACGTGCCGGTGCGCGACCGGATGGCGTACTGGGATGCGTTCAACGCGGCGACGCTCGTCGGCCTGCGCTGCTCGTCGCTGTCGCCGGCCGGGCTCGAGGCGGAGAAAACCGACATC
Source organism: Burkholderia sp. BCC0506 (assembly GCF_902833145.1). Taxonomy (GTDB): domain Bacteria; phylum Pseudomonadota; class Gammaproteobacteria; order Burkholderiales; family Burkholderiaceae; genus Burkholderia. Next base: position 9,368 of record NZ_CADFEN010000002.1, read on the forward strand.
GCGTTGCCGGAGCTCGGCATCGCCGACATCAGCGGGCAGGACCACGTGATCGAGCGCAGCCCCGCGCTGGTGCGCCAGTTGCCGAAGGAGTCGCTGTTCGCGTGTCAGATCGTGAGCGGGCGCGCGTATTTCATCCAGCGCGACCGGTGCCTGCTCGCGGAAGCCGGCGACGTCGTCGTCTACGACACGCGCGTACCGTATCTGTTCGGATTCCTGACGCCGATGCGGCAACTGCTGATCGATATCCCGATCACGACGCTCGACGATCGCCTCGATGCGGAACTGGCCGCGCTGCCGCTGCGGATCGCGCCGAAGCCGGGCGCCGGCGCGATGCTCGGCGCGACGTTGCGCGCGAGCGTCGAGCGGTTCATGAAGGCGCCCGTCGAGCGCGACGCCGCGCGGTTCACCGAGCACACGCGCACGCTGATCGCGGAGCTCATCGACACGGAAGTGAACGGCGCGGGCGCATCGCGCGCGTCGCTGTCGTACCTGCTGACCGCGAAGCAGTACATCGCGACGCATCTCGGCGAGCCGGAGCTCGCGCCGCAGGCCGTCGCCGATGCGGTCGGGCTGTCGCTGCGGCATCTGGGCCGCCTCTTCGCGGCCGAAGGCGAATCGATCACGCAGCACATCTGGTCGGAACGGCTGTCGCACGCGCACCGCGAACTGACCGACGCACGGCTGCGCAAGACGAGCATCGGCGAGATCGCGTTTCGCTGGGGATTTTCGAGCCAGGCGCACTTCAGCCGCGCGATTCGCGAGCGCTACGGCGCGTCGCCGATGGCGCTGCGCGACGCGGCGCGTGAGGCCGGGGGCTGATACCGGTTTTTCGATGATTCGACGGCGGCGGCGCGTGCATCACGCGCCGCTTTCGTTTTCGGCGCGCCGTCGCGAGATGGGGAGCAGGTGCGGCGCGAAACAGCCCGGTCGGGCCGCGCGGCCATCGGGCGGCCGCCGTTGTATTCATCCACCCTGCGCGCACCGCAGGCGGGCCGTGGAACCGTAACGCCGTTCACCCGGCCGCCCTGCCGCCGCCACGAGCCTCAGGGCGCGCTGGCTTCGTCGATCCGGCGGATGTCGTCCTGGTCGAGCGTGACGCGGATCGCTTCGCCGAGCAGCGCGAGCTGCGCGAGCGACGTGGCGCTCGCGATCGGCGCGGTGATCGTCGGCCGCGCGATCTGCCATGCGAGCGCGATCGCGGCCGGCTGCGTGCCGTGCTTCGCCGACACGGCGTCGAGCGCCGCGAGGATGCGCAGGCCGCGTTCGTTCAGATAGCCGGCGACGCGATCGCCGCGCACGCTCTTCTTCAGGTCGGCTTCGCTGCGGTACTTGCCCGACAGGAATCCGCTCGCGAGCGCGTAGTAGTTGACGACGCCGAGCTTCAGGTCGCGCACGACCGGCTCGAGATCGCGCTCATAGTCGGCGCGGTCGAGCAGGTTGTATTCGGGCTGGATGACCTGGTAGGCGGGCAGCCCGTCGCGCGCGCTGATCGCGGCGGCTTCGCGCAGGCGCGCGCCGCTGTAGTTCGACGCGCCGATGAGGCGCACCTTGCCCGCGTCGATCAGCGTTTGATAGGCGCCGAGCGTTTCTTCGAGCGGGGCCGTGTCGGCGAGATCGCGGTGCGAGAAATACAGGTCGATGTAGTCGGTCTGCAGACGGCGCAGCGAATCGTCGACGGCCTTCAGGATGTTGTCTTTCGACAGACCCGCGCGCGCGCCGAGCAGGCCGACCTTGGTCGCGATCACGACTTGCTCGCGCTTGCCGGAGCGCTTCAGCCACTTGCCGATGATCGTTTCCGATTCGCCGCCGTGGTTGCCGGGAACCCAGGCCGAATAGACGTCGGCCGTGTCGATGAAGTTGATGCCGGTGTCGGCGAGCGCGTCGAGCAACGCGAACGATGCGTTTTCGTCGACGGTCCAGCCGAAGACGTTGCCGCCGAATGCGAGCGGCGAAACCTGAATGCTGGAGGTACCGAGGGTGCGATGTGCCATGTTCTGCTCCGATAACTGCAGATAACGGGATTGAACTGCGGGATGGGTCGAGGCGATCGCGGCGGGACGGCAGGACGCGCGGGGCGGTACCGCCGTTGTCGCGGGACACTGGACATTCTCGCCGATCGTTTCGATTCGTGCAGGCGCAGTCGCGTCGCGATGGTGGACGGTTTGCGGCAGATGGCGGAGACCGTGTCCGCTGCGTGAGGATTCCGTGCGGCGGCGTTCGATCGGGAGCGAATTTTTGCGGCGACGTGCGCGTCGGGAATCAGGCAGATTGCGCCGGCGTGGCGCCCACGCGGAGGGAAAGCCGGGCGGCAGGCGGCCGCCCGTGCGAGACGGTTCGGTCAGCGCAACTGCACGGCCGCGAGAAACAGCACCATGCTGCCGATCGCGCCATCCAGCACACGCCACGCGACCGCCTTGCGGAACCATGGCGCGAGCAATCGCGCGCCATAGCCGAGCCCGAGGAACCACACGACGCTCACCGTCATCGCGCCGATCGCGAACGCGAGCCGCGCGCCTTCCGGCTCGCGCGCGCCGGCCGTGCCGATCAGCAGGAACGTGTCGAGATACACGTGCGGGTTGAGCCACGTGAACGCGAGCGTCATCAGCACGATCGCAACCGCGCCCTGCGGCGGCGGCGCGACCGCGTCGCCGCGCACGTCGAGCGTGTCGTGGCCCGGCTTGAACGCACGGCGCAGCGCGTTGATGCCGAACCACGCGAGATACGCGAGGCCGACGTACAGCACCGCATGGACGAAGGTCGGATAGCGCTCGACGAGCGCCGACGCGCCGCCGACCCCCGCACCGATCAGGATCATGTCGGACACCGCGCACAGCAGCACGATCTTGCCGACGTGCGAGCGCATGATGCCCTGGCGCAGCACGAACGCGTTCTGCGCGCCGATGGTGACGATGAGCGACGCGCACAGTGCGGCGCCGTGGGAAAAAGCGAGCCAGTTCATGAGGAGGACAGCCGTGGAAGCAATGGACGAATGAATCGGGTAGCGCTAGTCTGCGATCAGCGTGAAAATAAGAGAAGCTAAATCACCTAATGCAGATTAAGGAAATCTAATGCTCGACTACGCGTTGCTCGATGCCCTCGCGGCCGTGATCCGGCACGGTTCGTTCGAGCGGGCGGCCAAGGAGCTGAATGTCACGCCGTCGGCGGTGTCGCAGCGCGTGAAGCTGCTGGAGGAGCGGGTCGGCAGCGTGCTGGTCAAGCGCGGGCAGCCGTGTGTCGCGACCACGTCGGGCGCGCTGCTGTGCCGGCATACCGAACGCGTGCAGTTGCTGGAAGCCGAACTGGGCGGCCGGATGCCTGCATTGCCGGGCCAGATCGCGAGCGCGTGGCCGACGCTGCGCGTGGCCGTCAACGACGACAGCGTCGCGACGTGGTTCATCGACGCGGTCGGGCCGTTCTGCACGGCGCGCGAAACCCTGCTCGACCTCGTGATCGACGACCAGGATTACACGGCGTCGCGCATCCGCGACGGCAGCGTGCAGGGCGCCGTGACCGCGCAGGCCGAGCCGATCCAGGGATGCCGGTCGGAGCGGCTCGGCCGGATCCGCTATCGCGCGGTGTGCTCGCCGGCGTTTTACGCACGGTATTTCGACGCGGGTATCACGCGCGATGCGCTGCGTCGCGCGCCGTGCGTGATGTTCAATCCGAAGGACGGGTTGCAGGCGCGTTTCATCCGGCGCGTGACGCGCGCGGATCTCGATCCGCCGCAGCACTGGATACCGCACGTCGCGGGCTATCTGCGCGCGTGCGAGACGGGATTGGGATGGGGGATGTGCCCGGACCGGATGGTCGACCGCCAATTGGCGGCGGGCGAGTTGATCGACATGTCGCGCGGGCGAACCATCGACATCGATCTGTACTGGCAGAGCTGGCGTCTGTCGATCGGCTGGCTGGACGATTTCAGCGCGGCGCTGAAGGCGCGTGCCGCGCTGTTTCTCGATTGACCGGCGACGTCAGGACGCGAGGCAGGCGGCGCGCGACGGGTGCGCGCCGTGCGCCGTCAGAGGTGCTGCAAGCCGTCGAAGTCGACGATCTGCACGTGGCGGCCCTGCATCTCGATCAGGCCGCGCTTCTGGAATTTCGACAGCGTGCGGCTGACCGTTTCGAGCGTCATGCCGAGATAGCTGCCGATGTCCTCGCGCGTCATCCGCAGGTTGAACTCCGACGGCGAATAGCCGCGCTTCAGGTAACGCGACGAGACGTCGAGCAGGAACGCGGCGACGCGCTCCTCGGCATTCAGCGAACCGAGCAGCATCGTCTGCGACGTTTCGCGCACGATCTGTTCGCTCATCAGCTTGTGCATGCGCAACTGCATCGAGCCGGCTTCCGAGCACAGCGCCTTGAGCGCGCTGTACGGAATCACGCAGACCGAGCTGTCTTCGAGCGCGACCGCGGTGCGCGGATGCGTATCGTCGCAGATGCCGTCGAGACCGAGCGCTTCGCCGGCGAGGTGCAGGCCCGTGACCTGTTCGCGGCCGTCATGGCGCGTCGCGACGGTTTTCAGCGAACCCGAGCGTACTGCGTACAGGTTGTCGAATGCGTCGCCTTCGCGGAACAGCGCCTCGCCGCGCTTGACGGGGCGTGCCGCGCAGATGACCGTCTCGAGGCGGCTGAGCGCTTCGGGCGCCAGGCCCTGCGGCATGCACAGGTGCCGCATCGCGCACGACGAGCAGTGCGCGGCCTGGCGGGGAGCCCAGCTACCGGCATGGGGCGTGGCGGCGGGGCGGGTGGCGACGGGCGTCAGCATGATCGTTTACTCCGGCGTTGAATCGACGAAATCATTGTCCCACCGCAAGTTGCCGCTGTCGGGTGACAAAACGTCGCGACCGGCCGCGCTCGCAGGATGCCGCTCAGGCGGCCGGCTCGTCCGCGTGGGCGGCGGCCGGGATCAGCAGCACGGGCAGCGTCGCGTGGCGCACGCATTGTTCGGCGATGCTGCCGAGCACGAGGCGGCGGAAGCCGCGGCGGCCGTGCGTGCCGAGCACGAGCAGATCGGCGCCGAACGCCTTCGCGCCGTCGAGGATCAGCGACGATACGTCGTTGAGCGATGTCGCTTCGTTCAGCCGCGTTTCGCCTTTCACGCCGGCGGCCTGCATCAGCTTCGCGAAATCCTGCGCGAGTGCGTTGCCTTGCGCGACGAGCTGATCGCGCAGCACGGACGGATCGTAACCGGGCACGTTGTAGTAGATCGCGGCGTTCTCGACGACGTAGAACGGCTGCAGCTCCGCGCCGTGCGCTTTCGCGAGCGCCAGCGCGGCATCGAACGCGTGGCGGGACGTGTCGCTGCCGTCGACGGCAACCAGAATACGCTTGTACATAGTGTCTCCGAGTGGCGGGTTGAAACGAAGTCGGCCGGACGGCCGATCGGGCCGGGCAATGCGCGATGCTGCGAGGCAGAGTAAACCAACGGGCACGATCGTGCAGCGAGATGCCCCATGTCGCGCGGTCGCGCGGTGCCTGTCTGTCGCGGCCGTGCATGGTCATGCGCACGACGCATGTTGCACCGCCCGATGCGTGTCGCGTGGTGCGGCGTGCGTGGGTCGCACAGGTCGCGTAAACGCGTGCGCATGCATCGCCATTCAATCGCAATCGCGCCGTGGCGCCATGACTTCGGTCAATGCAAGTGCGTCGATGCGATGCGCGGCATGCATGATTTCGAATGCCGATGCCGATGCCGATGCGCGGAATCGTTCGCTTCGGCACCGTGCGAGCGAGTCCGGCACGCAGTCCGATCGCGCGCGCCGGTTCACCGCCATCGATCGATGGCGATTGCCCGACGAACGATCGATTCAAACGCCGCGCCGGCTATCTCGGCACGGCCGTCAGCTCGATGACGCGCTCCGGCCGGCGGCCATGGCCCGGCCAGTACGCGCTGCCGTACATCCGATGAACGGGACCGAACGGCGCGTCGCCCGCGGGCGGCGTGTCGAAGCCTTTCTCGATCACCATGTAGCCGGCGCGCAAGGCGAACGCAGGATGGTTGCCGTCGGGGCGGCTGTCGAAACCGGCGAAGCCGTCGCCGGCTTCGGGCATCGCATTGACGAGCGACGCGTTGCTGCGCGTGACCTGATCGGGCGAGATCGGCCCGACCCCGGCGAGGCGCGCGGCTTCGCGGTGCTTGCCGTCGGTATCGACCGTGCTGTCGTGCGTGTCGTCGTTGTCGAGTTCGATGCTGCGCGGATGCGCACGGCCTGTTCGAGCGGATGGTTCCATCGCGGCGCTCCTGGCGGCGATACGCTCCGGATCCAAGCAAATCCCGTTCCGGGCACGACGGGAAAAGGCGCGCGGGCGATCGCCGCGGTCGCGCGACGCGCACTGATTTGTCATGATTTATTTCAGCTAGAAGACGCGTTTTCTACAGAGTATGATTCTTTTCCTGCGAAGCGGCGACAGGGGATGAAGTCTCGCCGCCTCTGCCCGCGCCGGGGCGCCGCAGCACCCTTAAAGACGGGTAGCGAACAACAAAGCAAGGGACTAGAGGTGGCGGACTCATGCAAGCGACTACTGCCTTCACGCACCGCGGTTATCTGTTGAATTGCGCGCCCGCACGCGCCAGTGACGGTTCGTTCAAGCCCTACGTCGTGATCTCCCGATCGAGCGACGGGGAGCTCGTCGCGAACCGTTTTTTTCCGATCGAGCTCCAGTTCAACGACGAAGGCGACGCGATCGCGCACGCGCGCGACTGGGCCGTACGCTGGATCGACGCGAGCAGCATGTCGATGTGACGCCGTCGCTCGCATGCGTGCGGCGTCGGCCGTCCGGCCGGTCGCCGGGGTGCCGCTTCCGGACAAAAAACGCGGTAATCTTGCGGAACCCGTCACTTTATTAGCGGCCGTGCAACCCAGCGCGGCTGCCCGCATTGGCATATGTCGACATCACCCGCCCGTCAGTGGGGCCTCGAAGAAATCGTCGCCGGCTTGCGCGAATCGCGCGAGGAACTCCATCGCACGCGCCATCCGCGCGGCATCCGCGAACTGCCGTCGCGCGATGCGATCTGCAAGATTGTGACCGGCCTGCGCGCGTCGATGTTTCCGACGCACTATGGCGCGCCCGACCTCACCGACGAAAGCGTCGACTACTACGTCGGCCACACGCTCGAAAGCACGCTGCGCATCCTGTCCGAGCAGATCCGCCGTGCGTTGCCGTTCCTGCCCGAGCATGCCGATACGCCGTTCGCCGAGCTCGACGAACGCGCATTCGAGATCGCGCGCGAGTTCGGCCGGCAGTTGCCGGCGATCCGCGCGCTGCTCGTCAGCGACATCCAGGCCGCGTACGCGGGCGATCCGGCCGCGCAGCACATCACCGAGATCCTGCTGTGCTACCCCGGCGTGCTGGCGATGATGCACCATCGGCTCGCGCATGCGCTGCACCGGCTCGGCGTGCCGCTGCTCGCGCGGTTCATCAATGAAATCGCCCACTCGGCGACCGGCATCGACATCCACCCCGGCGCGCAGATCGGCCCGAGCTTCTTCATCGACCACGGCACCGGTGTCGTGATCGGCGAAACCGCGATCATCGGCGAGCGCGTGCGCGTGTACCAGGCCGTCACGCTCGGCGCGAAGAGTTTCCCGGCCGATGGCGACGGCGCGCTGGTGAAGGGCAATGCGCGGCACCCGATCGTCGAGGACGACGTGGTGATCTATGCGGGCGCGACGATTCTCGGCCGCGTGACGATCGGGCGCGGCTCGGTGATCGGCGGCAACGTGTGGCTCACGCACAGCGTGCCGCCCGGCACGAGCGTCGCGCAGGGCAAGGTCCGCGAAGGCGGGAGCGCCGAGAAGCCGTAACGCGGCGGGTATCGGCGCGCCCGGTGCGCGCGGGTGTGCGCCGTGTGCGTCAGTGCTTGCCGGCGGGCGAGCGGTGCTTGTACAGCACGTCCTGGTCCACGCGGATCAGGTTCTGGCCCGCATCGACGACGAAATCCACGCCGTTGTATGCGTTGCCCGTCAGCAGCAGGATCGCGCTGGCGACGTCGTCGGGGCCCGCGATGCGCGCGAGCGGCGTCGATGCGCGGCTCGCGTGTTCGAAGTCGGCCTGCGTCTGGTCGTCGCTCGGCAGCATCAGCCCCGGGAATACCGCATTCACGCGCAGCACCGGCGCGGACGACAGCGCGAGCATCTGCGTCAGGTTGCCGAGCGCGGCCTTCGCGACCGTGTAGCTGAAATGGTCGCGGTGAAAGTTTTCCTTGATCTTCTGGTCGACCACGTTCACGACGACACCCTGCGTGCCGGCCGCGCGGGCCCGCTCGTAGAACGCGCGCGTGAGCAGGATCGGCGCGCGGCAGTTGACGGCCCACGCCTGGTCGAACGCCGCGAGATCGAAGCTCGGGAAATGGTCCTGCCAGAACACCGACGCGTTGTTGACCAGCACGTCGAGGCGCCCGAAGCGCGCATAGACCTGATCGATCAGCGCGGTGATCTGCGCGGCATCGGACAGGTCGGCCTGCAGCGCGACCGAATCGTGGCCGCATTCGGCCATCGCGCGGGCGGCGGCCTGCGCGGCATCGGCCGAACGGTCGTAGTGCACCGCGGTGCGATAGCCGTGCGCGGCGAAATACTCGGCGAACGCGCGCCCGGCCCGGCGCGCGGCACCGGTCACGAGCACGACGGGCGCGTGCGCCGTTTGCTTCGTCTGCTCCATCAGGTATTCGTCAGGTTGACCGAGGAAGGATTCGCGACGATCGACAGGAATTCGCGACGCGTCGACGGATCGGTGCGGAACGTGCCGAGCATGCGCGACGTGACCATCTCGACGCCCGGCTTGTGCACGCCGCGCGTCGAGATGCACTGGTGCGCGGCTTCGAGAATCACGCCGACGCCCTTCGGCTGCAGCACGTCGAACAGCGTGTCGGCGATCTGCACGGTCATCTTTTCCTGGATCTGCAGGCGCTTCGCGAACGCGTCGACGAGGCGCGCGAGCTTCGAGATGCCGACGACGCGATGGTTCGGCAGATATGCGACGTGCGCGCGGCCGATGATCGGCACCATGTGGTGCTCGCAGTAGCTTTCGAAGCGGATGTCCTTCAGCACGATCATTTCGTCGTAGCCGTCGACTTCGCTGAACGTGCGCGCGAGGATGTCGCGCGGCTCCAGCGCATAGCCTGCGAAGAACTGCTCGTACGCGCGCACGACGCGCGCGGGCGTGTCGAGCAGGCCTTCGCGCGCGGGATCGTCGCCGGCCCAGCGCAACAGCACGCGCACGGCGTCTTCGGCTTCTTCACGGCTCGGCCGCGAGGCGAGCGGCTGGGGCTGCGCGGATTTCTTTCCCTTACCCATGTAGTGGCTCCATCGAAGGCCGCCTGCGGCGGCCGATATCCGGCCATTGTTTCATGCTTTCGCCGGTCGTGCGTGCGGGCCGTCGCGCGCCTTTCTTCACTTCGGCCATTCGTCCTGTTCGTCATTGAACAGCGACGCGACGACGCCGCGCAGCCACGCGGTGCGCGGGTCGTTGTGGTACTTGCGATGCCAGTGCTGTTTCAGGTCGAAACGCGGCAGCGCGAGCGGCGGCTCGACGGGCACGATGAACGCGTGCTCGGCCGCATACGCATAGCCGATCGCGTGCGGCACCGTCGCGATCAGGTCGGTGCGGCTCAGGATGAACGGCAGGCTCATGAAGTGCGGCGTCTCGAGCACCGCGCGGCGCTGCATGCGCTGCTTCGCCAGGTATTTCTCGAGCACTTCCTGGCTGCGGCCTTCGGCACGCACCACCGCGTGCCCGCACGCGAGGAATTGCTCGACCGTGAACGGCGGCGTCTGCTCGAACGGATGGCCGCGCCGCATCAGGCAGACGAACCGGTGCGTGAACAGCCGCTGCTGGAAGAAGTTGTTGCCGTCGAGATCGGGAAAGTAGCCGACCGCGAGATCGATCGACCCGGCTTCGAGGCCGCGTCCGACTTCGTCGTGCGCGAGCGAGACCGAGCGCAGGTTCGCGTGCGGCGCATGCGTCGCGAACGCCTGCAGCAGCTTCGGCAGGAACACGATCTCGCCGACGTCCGACAGCGCGATCGAGAACGTATGCGTGCTCGCGGCCGGATCGAAGTCGTGCGGCGCGACGAGGCCGCGCTCGATCTGCGCGAGCGCGTCGCGCGCGGCCGGCAGCAGCGTGAGCGCGCGCGGCGTCGGCTCCATTCCGCGCGACGTGCGCACGAACAGCGGATCGCCGAAGTACTCGCGCAGGCGGCCGAGCGCCGTGCTCACGCGCGGCTGGCTCACGCCGAGCAGGTCGCCCGCGCGGCTCACGTTGCGCGTGTCGTCGAGGGCGACGAGGTAGGGAATCAGGTTCAGATCGAGCGCTTCCATCGCCGGGGCCGGTATCTCCAGAACGTATACAACATATCTCCTGAATCGCGTTGCCGCATAGTCGGGAAAGCGCTCAAATGTGTTCCACGATTCGAATTAATGTTCTGGAGACGAACAATGCGCACCCAAGTCGCGATCATCGGCGCCGGTCCGTCCGGCCTTCTGCTGTCCCACCTGCTGCGCCTGCAAGGCGTCGATTCCATCCTCGTCGAAGCGCGTTCGCGCGAATATTGCGAGAACCGCATCCGCGCCGGCGTGCTCGAGCAAGGCACGGTCGACACGCTGAACGAAGCGGGCCTGGGCGACCGGATGCGTCGCGAAGGGCTCGAACATCACGGCATCGAGCTGCTGTTCGATGGCCAGCGCCATCGCATCGACCTGTCCGGACTGACGGGCGGGCGCGCGATCACCGTCTACAGCCAGCACGAAGTCGTGCGCGACCTGATCGCGGCCGGCGTCGAGCACGGTCATCAAATGCACTTCGAAGTCAGCGACGTCGCGCTGCACGACGTCGAAAGCGCGCACCCGTTCGTCACGTTCAAGCACGCGGACGGCCGCGCCGACCGCATCGACTGCGATTACATCGCCGGTTGCGACGGCTTCCACGGCATCGCGCGCCAGACGATTCCCGCCGAGCGGCTGAAGACGTTCGAGCGCGTCTACCCGTTCGCGTGGCTCGGCATCCTCGCCGACGCGGCGCCGTCGCTCGATGAGCTCGTGTACGCGCATCACGACAACGGTTTCGCGCTGTTCTCGATGCGCTCGCCGACGGTCACGCGTCTGTACCTGCAGTGCAAGCCGGATGAAGACCTCGCCGAATGGTCCGACGCGCGGATCTGGGACGAACTGCACACGCGCTTCTCGAACGACACCGGCTGGACGCCGACCGAGGGCCGGATCACGCAGAAGAGCGTGACGCCGATGCGCAGCTTCGTGTCGGAGACGATGCAGCACGGGCGTCTGTTCCTCGCCGGCGACGCCGCGCACATCGTGCCGCCGACCGGCGCGAAGGGCATGAATCTCGCGGTGGCCGACGTCCGCGCGCTGTCCCGCGCGCTCGGCGCGCGCTACCGGACGGGCGACGCGACGCCGCTCGAGCGCTATTCGGCGACCTGTCTCGAACGCGTGTGGCGCGCCGAGCACTTCTCGTACTTCATGACGAACATGCTGCATGCGTCGCCGGACGATTCGCCGTTCGTCAATCGCCTGAAGTTTGCCGAGCTGAAATACGTGACGCGTTCGCGGGCCGCCGCGCAGTCGCTCGCCGAAAACTACGTCGGCTTGCCGTTCGACGACGCGACGGCCCCCGAGGGAACCCGCCTTGACAACGCGCTGTGCGCGACTCTATGATCGGCCCATCGTTCGCTAATCGAATCTAGGTTCGATTGGCGAACAAATGCCGGGTTCGACATCGGCCCCGGTGCGGCACGCGGCACGCGCGTGTCCCCTCGACAGGCCGCGCACGAGCCGCGGGTTCGCATCAGGAAGAGACATGGTCAACAAGATTTTCGAATCGCTTCAGTCGGCGGTTGCCGACATCCACGATGGCGCGACAATCATGATCGGCGGCTTCGGCACGGCCGGCATGCCGTCCGAGCTGATCGACGCGCTGATCGAGCAGGGCGCGCGCGACCTGACGATCGTCAACAACAACGCGGGCAACGGCGAGACGGGCCTCGCGGCGCTGCTGAAGGCGAAGAAGGTGCGCAAGATCATCTGCTCGTTCCCGCGCCAGAGCGACTCGCAGGTGTTCGACGCGCTGTACCGCGCGGGCGAGATCGAGCTGGAGCTCGTGCCGCAGGGCAACCTCGCGGAGCGGATCCGCGCGGCGGGCGCCGGCATCGGCGGTTTCTTCACGCCGACGGGCTATGGCACCAAGCTGGCGGAAGGCAAGGAAACGCGCGTGATCGACGGCAAGCCGTACGTGTTCGAGACGCCGATCCACGCCGATTTCGCGCTCGTGAAGGCGTACAAGGGCGATCGCTGGGGCAATCTCGTGTATCGCAAGACCGCGCGCAACTTCGGGCCGATCATGGCGAGCGCCGCGAAGGTCGCGATCGTCCAGGTGTCGGAAGTCGTGCCGCTCGGCGCGCTGAACCCGGAGCACATCGTGACGCCGGGCATTTTCGTGCAGCGGATCGTCGAAGTGCCGCAGGCCGCGCACGCGGCCGAGCTGGCCGCCGAACACGCTGCATCGCAAGCCGCCTGACCCGCCTGGAACTTCATATGGGACCGGAGCAAGCGCTGAAGCGCCGACTCCGATCGACAGGAAACCGACATGAAACGACTGACCCGCGATGAAATGGCCAAGCGCGTCGCCCAGGACATCCCCGAAGGCGCGTATGTGAACCTCGGCATCGGCGTGCCGACGCTGGTGGCGAACCACCTCGACCCGAGCAAGGAAATCTTCCTGCACAGCGAGAACGGCCTGCTCGGCATGGGCCCGGCGCCCGCGCCCGGCCAGGAAGACGACGAACTCATCAACGCCGGCAAGCAGCATGTGACGCTGCTCACCGGCGGCGCGTATTTCCACCACTCGGATTCGTTCGCGATGATGCGCGGCGGCCACCTCGACTACTGCGTGCTCGGCGCGTTCCAGGTGTCCGCGAACGGCGACCTCGCGAACTGGCATACGGGCGCGCCCGACGCGATCCCGGCCGTCGGCGGCGCGATGGACCTCGCGATCGGCGCGAAGCAGGTGTTCGTGATGATGGAGCACCTGACGAAGCAGGGCGAGAGCAAGATCGTTGCGCAGTGCTCGTATCCGGTCACCGGCGTGCAATGCGTGAGCCGTATCTATACGGATCTCGCCGTGCTCGACGTGACGGCCGACGGCCTCGCGGTGAGCGAAATCTTTACCGACCTGTCGTTCGACGAGCTGCAGACGCTGACCGGCGTGCCGCTGATCGACGCGACGCAGAAGGCCGCCGCCTGAACGGCAAGCATGCCGGTGCGCGCATTCGAGCGCACGCCGGCACGCTTGGGTAGACAATAGGCGCACGCCGTTTCCCCATTCCGATGCCATGCTCGAAGACAGCGCCCGCCTGACCTCCCTGATCTGCGGCACCGAGCCGCTCAACCGGATCTGGTCGCCCCGCGCGACGATCCAGCGCATGCTCGACGTCGAGGCCGCGCTTGCGCGCGCGCTCGCCGCGCAGCAGGTGATCCCCTCCGCCGCGGTCGCGCCGATCGAGCGCGCGTGCGACGCCGGCCGGCTCGACGCCGATGCGCTCGCGCACGGCGCGGCGCTCGGCGGCAATCTCGCGATTCCGCTCGTCAAGCAGCTCACCGCGCAAGTGAAGGCCGACGACCCCGAGGCCGCGAAGTTCGTGCACTGGGGTGCGACGAGCCAGGACATCATCGATACCGCGACCGTGCTGCAGCTGCGCGACACGCTCGACGTACTCGAACCGATGCTCGACGAAGCCTGTGCGTCGCTCGCGGCGCTCGCGCGCACGCATCGCGCGACGCCGATGATCGGCCGCACGTGGCTGCAGCAGGCGCTGCCGATCACGCTCGGCCTCAAATTCGCGCAGTGGCTCGATGCACTGCTGCGTCATCGCGCGCGTTTCGCCGAGTTGCGCGAACGCGCGCTCGTGCTGCAGTTCGGCGGCGCGGCCGGCACGCTCGCGAGCCTGCGCGAACACGCGGCCGGCGTGAGCGCCGCGCTCGCGGCCGACCTGAAGCTCGCGTTGCCCGCGGTGCCGTGGCATACGCAGCGCGACCGCATCGCGGAGGCCGCGTCGTGCTTCGGGATGCTGACCGGCACGCTCGGCAAGATCGCACGCGACGTGTCGCTGCAGATGCAGACCGAAGTCGGCGAACTCGGCGAACCGGCGGCTGCCGGCAAGGGCGGCTCGTCGACGATGCCGCACAAGCGCAACCCGGTCGGCTGCGCGGCCGTGCTCACCGCCGCGGTGCGCGCGCCGAACCTCGTCGCGACCGTGTTCGCGGGGATGGTGCAGGAGCACGAGCGCGCGCTCGGCGGCTGGCAGGCCGAATGGGACGCGTTGCCCGATCTCGCCCGCCTGACAGGCGGCGCGCTCGCGCAGATCGCGCAGATCGTCGCGGGCCTCGACGTGAATACCGATCGCCTCGCCGCGAACCTCGACCTGACGCACGGGCTGATCCTCGGCGAAGCCGTGATGCTCGCGCTCGGCGACCGTATCGGCCGGCTCGACGCGCACCACGTCGTCGAGCACGCGTCGAAGGAAGCCGTGCGCACCGGCACGACGCTGTTCGACGTGCTCGCCGCCGACGCGACCGTGTCGGCGCACCTGTCGCGCGATGCGCTCGCGCGGCTGCTCGATCCCGCACATTACGTCGGCGAGGCGCAGGCCTATGTCGACGCCGTGCTCGCGCTGCACGCGGGCGCGCAATAACCAGGAGAACCTTGAGATGCCTTTCGCCACTGTCAACGGCGTGAAACTGCATTACCGGATCGACCGTGCCGCACGCGACGACGCGCCGTGGCTCGTCTTCTCGAACTCGCTCGGCGCCGACCTGCAGATGTGGGCGCCGCAGATCCGCCCGCTCACGCAGCACTTCAACGTCCTGCGCTACGACACGCGCGGCCACGGCCATTCCGATGCGCCGGCCGGTTCGTACACGATCGACCAACTGGCGGGCGACGTGATCGGCCTGCTCGATCACGTCGGCATCGAGCGTGCGCATTTCTGCGGCATCTCGATGGGCGGGCTGACGGGCGCCGCGCTCGCCGCACGCTACCCGTCGCGCATCGTGCGCGCGGTGCTGTCGAATACCGCCGCGAAGATCGGCTCGCCGGAAGTGTGGGCGCCGCGTGCGCAGAAGGCGCGCGCCGAAGGCATGGCCGCGCTCGCCGACGCCGTGCTGCCGCGCTGGTTCACCGACGCATTCGTCGAACGCGAGCCGCGCCTGTTCGATGCGATCCGCGACACCTTCGTGCATACCGACAAGGACGGCTATGCGGCGAACTGCGACGCACTGAACGCGGCCGACCTGCGCGAGGAAGTGAAGGGCATCGCGTTGCCGGTGCTCGTCGTGACCGGTGCGAAGGACATGTCGACGCCGCCCGATCAGGGCCGTGCGCTCGCTGCCGCGATTCCCGGTGCGCGTCACGTCGAATTCGACGCCGCGCATATTTCGAACATCGAGTGCACCGACGGTTTCAACCGTGCGCTGCTCGATTTCCTGACTGCGTGAGGGACCGGCGATGGACGACCAGCAACGTTATGAAGCAGGGATGAAGGTGCGTCGCGCGGTGCTCGGCGACGCGCACGTCGATCGTTCGATCGAGAACCGCACCGAGGTGACGGAGGAATTCCAGAACCTGATCACGCGCTATGCATGGGGCGAGATCTGGACGCGCGACGGGCTGCCGCGCCATACGCGCAGCCTGCTGACCATCGCGATGATGGTCGCGCTGAACCGCGGCGAGGAACTGGCGCTGCACCTGCGCGCCGCGCGCAACAACGGCGTGACGCGCGACGAGATCAAGGAAGTGCTGCTGCAGACCGCGATCTACTGCGGCGTGCCGGCCGCGAATTCCGCGTTCCATCTCGCGGACAAGATCTTCAAGGAACAGGATGCGGCCGCCTGAGTGCCGGCGGTAGTCCGCCAGCGCCGCATCGCCGATGCTGGCGGGCGGTTGACGATGCACGAGCGCACCGGCAGCGAATCGGTGCGCGAACGAAGGAAGGGCGCGGCCACAGGGCCGCGCTTGTTGCATATATCAATGTTGGATCGGGCCGGAGCACGCGCTGACGCGCCCAATTCGGCCGACAAGGAGACTAGCGATGAATCGCACCCCCGTGGTCGATGTCCAGACCTTCATCAACGAGCAGCCGTTCGGCGGCTTTCAGTGGCTCGTGTTCCTCATGTGTTTCGTGATCGTGCTGCTCGATGGCTTCGATACGGCCGCGATCGGCTTCATCGCACCGTCGTTGCTGGGAGAATGGAACCTCACCAAGCCCGATCTCGCCCCCGTGTTGAGCGCCGCGCTGTTCGGCCTTGCGTGCGGCGCACTCGTGTCGGGCCCGCTGTCCGACCGGCTCGGCCGCCGCTCGCTGTTGCTCGGCTCGGTGTTCCTGTTCGGCGTCGCGTGCCTGATGTCCGCGTTCTCGAACACGATCGGCCACCTGACCATTCTGCGTTTCATCACCGGCGTCGGGCTCGGCGCGGCGATGCCGAACGCGGTCACGATGATGGGTGAATTCTGCCCGGACAAGCGCCGCGCGACCGTGATCAACCTGATGTTCTGCGGTTTTCCGCTCGGCGCCGCATGTGGTGGTTTCCTGGCCGCGTGGATGATTCCGCATTTCGGTTGGCGCAGCGTGCTGGTGCTCGGCGGCGTGACGCCGCAGCTGCTCGGCGTGTTGTTGCTGTTGAAGATGCCGGAATCGGTGCGCTTCATGGTCGCGACCGGCCAGTCCGTCGACAAGATCCGCGCCACGCTCGCGCGCATCTCCCGCGACGCGCTGAACGCCGGCTCGTTCGCGCTGACCGAAGCCGCGCCGCAGACCGGCGGCAAGGGCCTCGGCGTCGTGCTGTCGCGCTCGTACATCGTCGGCTCGGTGATGCTGTGGCTCGCGTACTTCATGGGCCTCGTGATCTTCTACGCGTCGATCAACTGGATGCCGATCCTGCTGAAGGATGCGGGCCTGACGCCGAAGAGCGCGACGCTGATCTCCGCGCTGTTCCCGCTCGGCGGCGTGGGCGCCGTGCTGTGCGGCGTGCTGATGGACCGCTTCAACGCGAACCGCGTGATCGCCGTGTGCTACGCGCTGACGGCGGTGAGCGTGTATGCGATCGGGCAGGCGGCCGGCAACGTCGGGCTGCTGGTGCTGGTCGTGTTCGTGGCCGGCGTGCTGATGAACACCGCGCAATCGTCGATGCCGGCGCTGGCCGCCGCGTTCTATCCGACCGAAGGGCGCGGCACGGGTGTCGCGTGGATGCTCGGCGTCGGCCGTTTCGGCGGGATTGCGGGGTCGTTCCTCGTCGCCGAATTGACGCGCCGGCACTTCTCGTTCGCGGGGGTGTTCGCGACGATCGCCGTCGCGGGCGTGCTCGCCTGTGTCGCGCTGCTGATCAAACAGATGGCGCGGCCGCATGGTGTGGCGCAGCCGGCAGGCAAGATCGAGTCGCTCGGGCATTGAGCGGCGTGTGGGCCGGTGCGGTGCGCCGGCCCGGCGCATGACCGGGTCGGGCCGGTCGCAAGCAGGCCGACCGGCGCACGACGACAGACCGGGCCGCCTTCGCGGCCCGTCGACATTCCGCCCGCCGCACGGCTACTCCTCCGCGTCGTGTTCCTTGACGAAGTTGCGCAGATACGCGCGCAGCGCGGCTTCCTGGCCGCGATGATCGTCGTGGTTCGCGGCGCCCATTCCTTCCTCGTCGCCGAACAGCGTCGGCGGCGCGCAGTAAGTGCCGACTTCGACGTTCTCGCGCAGCACGCGGATATCGTGCGTGAGCGGGTGATATTCGGCGATCCAGTGCATGCCTTCGATGTGCTCGCCCGTTCTCAGCATTGGCTTCATCGGCAATCTCCATGCAGCAGCGGCGCAACCGCCGAAGCGGTTGCACGCGCCCGTACCGAAAGGGTACGCCTGCATCACGTGAAGCTCAACGGGCGCGCTGGTGAGCGCTTACTGCGGCAGCAGGTGTGCAATGAGCGGGTACAGCGACAGGATCAGCAGCACGGCCATCGTCACGTTGAAGATGCGCAGCGCGCGCGGATTCGACAGGAAGCGCCGCAGGCCGAGACCGAATGCCGCCCACAGGCTGATACATGGAAAGCCGATCAGGATGAACAAGATGGCCATCCACGTGGCATTCATTCCATAGTCGGCGGACAGGCGGATCGTCGTCGCGGCGGTCAGCACCATCATCCACGCTTTCGGGTTGACCCACTGGAACGCGGCGGCTTCGATGAACGTCATCGGCCGAGGCTTGGCGCCGTGCGCCTTCACTTCGCCCGACGTGCCGATGCGCCACGCGAGGTACAGCAGGTACGCGACGCTCGCGGCTTCGAGGATCGTGTACAGCAGCGGCAGGCGCTTGAACGCTTCGCCGAGGCCGAAGCCGACGCAGAGCATCAGGATCGCGACGCCGATGCTGATGCCGAACAGGTGCGGCATCGTGCGGCGGAACCCGAAGTTGACGCCGGATGCGAGCAACATCGTGTTGTTCGGGCCGGGCGTGATCGTCGTGACGAGCGCGAACAGCATGCCGGCGGGCAGCGCGCTGAGGGTCAGGAATTCCATCGCGGAGTCTCCATTCGGTTCTAGGCTGGGATGGAGATCAGTGTAGCGGTGGTTTTCTGTACAGTACCGGTACAGTTGGATTGACGATTGCCGGTACGGGGACGGGGGAAAGGGGCGAGCGTTGTTGTTTGTGGGTTCTCAGAAAAGCTGTCTGCAGTCTTAATATGTTGTGTTTGAGGATTTGAGAAGTGAATCTGAGATAAGCGTCGTGGACGCCCAGCCGCAGGATGGCCTTCGTTTGCCTCTATCGGTATGATGGCCGACGAGATTTGATCGACCTCGCGACTTCGCGTTGACGGGCGATTAGACGGAGGTAGGCGCCGATTTCGCAATGGAGAATACGTAAATTTATGCATCTACGACGCCTATGTCTTCTGCTTAGTAAAAAATCCTCATGCCTTATTTGGGCGCTTGGCCAACTTTGACTAAAGAGCGCATTTCCTTGGAAGTTCGAACTTCACTCCGGTGACTCCTTTTGCGGCCGTGACATAATTCTCATCACCTAAGGACGCCGTTCGATAATTGGATGGCATCTTGCACTCTACACCTGGGTACATATCAAGCTCGTATATCGAGTTACCAATGAGCCATTCTATTCTTGGATTGTTCTCGCCGAGAGCGTGCAGAAAAATTTTTGGTGTAACGGCTCCAATCACGGAATAGAAGATTGTTTGGAAAATAACCGTCGCAATCATGTAGCGGTATTTTTCGCTTTTAATTTCAATGCCTAAAATCCATTTCGTGATTCGTGGCGAGTCATTCATGAATTTTGAGATGTATATCGCGGCTGGGGTGAGGATTATGGATAGTGGCACATAGATTGCCCCGGCGGCCACAAACAGGAAGGGAATGGTGAAGATCGCGAGAAATGACAGGGTGTGCGGGAATGTCGAAGCTGGAACGTGCGTCAATTCACCGATGACTTTTCCTGAGATGCTAAAGGCGAGATTGGAGCCAATGGCAAATGCAATCGCAATAAGGCCTTTTCCAATCAAGGTGCTGGAAAGTGAGACGTATATTCGACAAATATCATATGTTGCTACGCCGAGACAGTATGTGTAGAACAAAAATAGAAGTGGGACGAACAGCGTTTTGGGATCCAGCAAGTAGATATAGATCAGGAATGGAATGCACAGTACAACGTTAAGGTACAGTTGCTGATGGCGACTGAGCCCTTCATACCAACTTAGTGAGATGTTTATAATATTGGAAAATAAGAATCTCCCGGGATAATTGATCTGCAAGATTCTTATGCTGATGGTCGGAATTAGTAATATTAGGCTTGTGGTGAGGTATACGGTTCGCCAACTGGCTGGAATTAAAGTCGTCAATACCGCCAGCATCACAATGCATACGGATACTCTCTTTAATAAGTCCCGAAAACTTTCACGTCGACTCGGAGATGGGCGTGGATTGTTGTCGACAGGTTTGGGATTTTTTGATTTTTCGCTATTCTGCATCAATTGATTCAATTGTTGATGGGTTGTCGTGTTTTGGGGTGTGATGCCCGTTCCTGATATCGGCGGGAAGAAGAATAACTTTAGATTTGATGTGCCAATGGCAAATGTCGATATGCAGCAGCCGATCTTTGTTGTGATATGAATATCAAGAAAAGTGATTTTTAGTCTGATATTGGTGAGTGATGCATATTGTGTTCATGTGGAGGTTTGATGTGGCTTGGGCTGCAGAGGAGCTGACATCAAGTAGTCACGATCCAAAATTCATGCTCAGGGAATCCTGGTTCCCACCTTGGTTGAGGCCATATCGTGCTCACCATCACTTTGATTCCGGCATTTCGTCGATAGTTGCGAGCAGTTCACTATCCTAACGATGTCGCGCAAAAGATGCAGGACTCAAGCTAACGGCGATGAGCCTTGTCGTCAGGGGGCGAGATACCTGGGCCGGGGCGCGATGTTCGCAAAGACAATTTTTCTGAGAATTTACGGCCCAGGGACATCTTTTCTGAGATGGGCGCAATGCGATTTTCTCAGAAAATGTGTCCAAGTCCTTGATTTGTCTAGGGGGCCAAAGACACCTTTTCTGAGAGCCCACAGTTGTTATATGTTAGATCGACATCATCGTGTCGTTGTTGTCGCACTGAGGGCACTCAACCGCCACTTCACTTCGAACGCTTATCGGTAGAGGCAGGAGCGGGGAGCGCGAACGGCTGACGCTAAGCTATGAAGGGCGTAACTCGGCCAGGTCTCCTCCAACTGCGTTCGTCTTAAGTGGCATGCCTGCGATGACATGAGCCACATATTGGCCATCCTCGGGGAGCGGCTGGTTGCGGGGCGGGAGTACAAGATCGATGTCCATCTGTTCCGGATCATTGCGGAACAAGGTGAGGTCAGTCCGACCACATCGGGGATTCACCAGGACGGGTTGGAATGGGTCTTCATGCATTTCATCGACAGTCGCAATATCCGGCCGGTCGTATCGGAGATCCACGCGTCGAAAGTTTCCACCGTCCCCTTGTTCGCACGGCCGCTGACGGATTTCCTCGATACCGTGATCGTGAACGATGCCGTGCTGTACCACAGTGCCAATGCCGTTCAGCAAGCCAACCCGGACGAACTCGCGTTCCGGGACATGTTGCTGATTTCCTTTTCCTCAGCGAGATGAGCTGCCATGAAATCCGAGCTGGTTCTAGAAAAACGCGCTTCGTCTTCGTTGGCGCAGTTGTACGTCTGGTTGTCGTTCAAGACGATCTCGGACATCAGTTCGACGATGATCAGCATCGTTCTGGCGACCTATGCGCTCGAGGTCACGGGCTCCGCCGCGCTGCTCGGCCTGACGATGGCGTCGCGCCTGCTGGGTGCGGTGGCGGGCGGCGCCGCGGTGCCGCGGCTGAGCCGGTTCTCCCGCCGTACCCTGATCTTCGCCGCGGAAGCGGGCAGTGCACTGGCGATTGGCGTGCTGGCGATTTCGTCGCGTGCCGCCGACGCGTCGCTCATCTATTTCGTGCCGTTCTTCATCGGCCTTTTCCAGGGGATCTACCGGGTGTCCATCATGTCCGAGGTGCCGGAAATGGTCGGGCAGGAGGGCCGGCATCGTTTCAATGCGGTCCTCAGTGCGACCGATGGGGTGTCGGTGGTCGGGGGTAGCCTGCTCGCATCGGTGATCACGCAGTACCTGGCCTACAAGAGCGTATTCCTGATCGATTCGATCACGTTCGCGATCTCCGCCATCGCATTTCTGATGCTGGTGGGCAACATGCCGCGCCGCCATCGACCGGCCGAGGAGACGCACGCTGCGGCCGAGGCCGGCGCACTGCCACGGGCGGCGCGCTATCTGTCGGTCATCGTGATGCTCGTGATCGGCGCGCGCTTCGTCGAAGCGTTCGGCTCCGGTACGCACAATGTCGGCTTCCCGATCAGGTCGCAACTGTTCGACCCGAATCAGCCCGCGTTTCTGTACGGCTGGCTGATGGCGGTGTGGGGTGTCGGACGGCTCGTTTCCGCGGCAGTGACACCGCGCTTGCTGGAGCGTCTCGAATCGCGCCACCAGCCGCTCGAGCCGTATTTCATCGCGTTGCTGATCCTGACCTTCGCCTGCTTCCTCGGCGTCTTCGAGGTGCGTGGCATGCCGGGCATGTTGGGCTTCGTCTTGCTGGCGGGCATTTTCGACGCCGCCACGGAGACGATCTACTATTCGCTCCTGCAGTCGACGCCGGCCGCGTCACGCGATCGCGTGATCGGTATCTCGTACGTTGCCGAGCGCACCGGCCTCGGATTGGGCATGCTGGCGGTCGGGTTCGTGTTCTCCCGGCTCGGAACGGACGTGACGGCGCTGCTGTTCTATGGTGGCTCCGTCGCGCTGGCCGGCCTGGCGTTCGTGGGCGTCAAAAGACGGCTGGCGCAGGGGGCAGCGGTCGGGCAGGTCGACTGATTCCGGATGTGTTCTCTGGTTCGTTAAGGCGACCCGAGACATCTTCTCCGAGCGCCCGCAACGGGCCGACGAGCGAGAACGTCGAACAATGAGCGTCGAACAATCAAAGAGGCTTCCGCCGGTGCCCTGCCGTCGGTGAGGTCATGAGCCTGCATGCCACCGCGCTGCGCGGCCGGCATAGCGTGACGACGGTCGTCAGCGTTACGCGGGTACCCGGCAGGGTTCTGCCTATCACAGGCGAACGATGGATCGTCAACGTTGCGGCGATTCGTTGAGCGCAGACGTTACAGCGGGCGGCAACGGGCGATTCGCAATCTCGACCGCTTCAGCTCGCGGCACACCCAGCGTCTGCAAAAGGGATGAAGCTGCACGCTCGGCAAAGCCATTCTGACTGTACCCGATCATGTTCAACATGTCGGTAACCGGCTTCTCGTCCGCATCGAATCGCAGTTCGATCGCAATGGCCGTCAGTACCGCCCCTCCGACCGTGATTACGCTCATCAGCGGGTCGCTGGCAGAGAATCTCCCGGCCAGGATCCCTTTCTGAATATCCCTCAACAACCGGGGCCCGAGACCACGGCTGAGCGCTCGCATGGACAACCCTTCGCGCAGGAGAAATTGTCCCCAGACCGGCTCGCTTCTGGCTCGCAGCAACGTATGGCGCAGCGACACCGAAATGATCTCGGCCGGGTCGGTCAGGTCGCCTGCGATGCGGTCCAGGGTATCCGCGAACTCTTCGAAGACGATTTCCAGAACCGCAGCATGAATCGCTTCTTTCGATTCGAAGTGGTTATAGAACGAGCCGAAACCCACGTCCGCGGCTTCCGTAATTTCATTGATCGCGACGCCTTCCATCCCCTTTTGCGCCATGAGTACAAAGGCGGCATCCAGCAATCGCGCGCGCGTCTCGCGCTTGCGGCGCGCGCCCCGCGGCTCGCGAACCTCGGGGCTCGACGGCGCTTGCCCGTTCGAGACGGCCGGCGACGGTGTTCTGGTGCGACGGGAAGAAGTGTTGGGCATCGGCGTGCGCATGGTTTCGGTGTTCGAGTATACGTTCGAACGTCAAAATTGACAAAATTATCAGTTATGACTTTAATGTCATCAAGACGGCCGGCAGTGGCCAGTCTGAAGAATTGGAGGCAGAACGGTGGTGGAGACAAAACTGACGCGCGAGTCGGGCGTCCGTGAAGGCAACGACGACGCGAGCGCTTCCGGCGGCCGCGACTTGCCGTCGGATGTCGACGTGCTTGTGGTGGGCTGCGGCCCCGTCGGCGCGGCGATCGGCGCGCTTCTTGGCCGGGACGGCGTGCGTGTGCTTGTCGTCGACCGGGCGGCGGAGATCTTCATGGCGCCGCGTGCGATCGCGCTCGACAACGACGCGCTTCGCATCCTGCAGTACATCGGGGTGAACGAAGCCGACCTCGATACGGTGGCGATTCCGTACGTCCGGATGCGCTCGCCGTGGTTCGGCGAATTCGGGCGTATCAATACGCTCGGGAGCGTCGATGGCCATCCGAAGCTCGTGACGTTCTATCAACCGGACCTCGAGCGATGCTTGCGTGCCCGACTGACCGCGCAGCGCACCGCCGGAATGGCGCTCGGCGTAACGCTCGTCTCGCTCGACGAGCACGCCGATCACGTCGTCGCCACGCTCGACAGCGGGCAGGGTGCGCCGCACGTCGTGCGCGCTCGCTACGTCGTCGGTGCCGACGGTGCCAGCTCGATGGTGCGCCAGTTGATCGGACAGGATTTCAAGGGCAAGACGTTCGCGGAAGACTGGTTGATCGTCGATGCGCGAAACGTGCGCCGACCCATCGACCATGTCGAGTTCCTCTGCGACCACCGGCGGCCGACGCCTCATATGACTGCTCCCGGTGGGCGCGAGCGTTGGGAGTTCATGCTCCATCCCGACGAGACGCGAGAGGAGATGGAATCCGACGAACGCATCCGCGAACTGCTCGCGCCGTGGGGCGGCATCGAGGACATGGTGATCGAACGCAAGGCCGTGTACCGTTTTCATGCCCGAACCGTCACGACGTTCAGCAAAGGGCGCGTTTTTCTCGCGGGCGACGCCGCCCATATCACGCCGCCGTTCGTCGGCCAAGGGCTCGTCGCCGGCCTGCGCGATGCCGCGAATCTCGGCTGGAAACTGGCGTGGGTCGTCAAAGGCCACGCCGCCCCGAAAATTCTGGACTCCTACGATCAGGAGCGCCGACCGCACGCCAAGGCGATGATCGGTGTCGCGAAATTCATGGGCAAGCTCGTGATGCCGCGAAACGCCGGGATCGCGTTGTTCACGCATGGTCTGATGCGACTGACGCGGCTCGTTCCGCCGCTACGGAATCACTTCGACGAACTCGGGATCAAGCCGAAGAATGCGTTTCGGAGGGGCTTGTTCGTCCCCGGCTCTTCGTCCACGCGGCTCGTGCGCGGCGCAGCGCTTCCGCAGGGGTGGCTGCGCAAGCACGATGGGTCGATTCGCCTGAGCGACGACGTATTCGGTAGCGGTCTCGCGCTGATCGGGTTCGGACGGGATCCAGGCGTTGCGCTCGACGCCGGCGCGCGCGCCGCGCTGATCGCGGCGGGCGGCGTCGTGGTGCAGGTCGTGCACCGCGGGCAGCGCCTTCATCGCATGGAGAACGATGGATGGGAGGACCTGGACGGCACGTTCATGCCGGGTGTCGTGCGGTTTGGCTGGGCGGCCGTGATTCGGCCGGACAAGACGGTCCTGCACGAAGGCCCGGTGGCCGACTCGACGCGCCTCGTTCTCGAATCCCTGCGATTGCTTGGCGCGCGTACCTCGTTGTCGTCGCTATCCGGTCACGTTGCCCAGCCGATTTCCTGAGGCCCCCATGAAGCTCACTACTGCACAACCCGCACGGAGTCCCCGGCCGACGACGAAGGCTCGGGCGCTTTCCTATTTGATGTTCGAGCGCCCCGATCCAGAACGGGCCGAACGATTTCTCAACGACTTCGGCCTGCGGACGGTATGCCGTGACGCCGAATATCTGTTCCTCCGGGGCACGGCCGCCACACCGTTCTGCTACGTCGTCCGCCGGGCTGAAAAAAGCCGCTTCGTCGGCTTCGGGCTGGAAGTTGACGGCATCGACGCACTGCGAAAGCTTGCCGACGTGCCGGGCGCGTCGGACGTGGAGCCGTCACCGTGGCCCGGCGGCGGGTATCGCGTCACGCTCGTCGATCCATCGGGTTTTCGTGTGGACGCAGTCGCGGGCCAAGCGCCGGCCGGCGCCCTGCCGCACCGGTCGGCGTTACCGTTCAACTCGCCCGATTCCATCGTTCGCGTGAACGATACCCAGCGTCCGCCGCTGGAGGCGCCGGAAGTGATTCGCCTCGGTCATGTCGTGCTCGAACTCGCCGATTTCCAGGCGACCTGCGCGTGGTACACGTCTCACTTCGGCTTCATCCCGAGCGACGTGCAGGTATTGCCGGATGGATCGCCCGCCGTCGCGTTCTTGCGACTCGATCGCGGCGCGACGCCCGCGGATCACCATACGCTGGCGTTGGCTCAGGGATTCGCGGCGCTCTACAGCCACTCGGCATTCGAGGTGGTCGACGCGGACGCCGTGGGGGTCGGGCAACGCGTGCTGACCGAAAAAGGATGGACGCACGCATGGGGGATGGGCCGCCACATTCTCGGCAGCCAGGTCTTCGACTATTGGCAGGACCCCTGGGGCGACAAGCACGAACACTATTGCGATGGGGACATGTTCACGGCAGACGTGGCGACGGGCATCCACGAAGTCAGCCGTGAAGCGATGTCGCAGTGGGGCCCCCCGATGCCGCGCAGCTTCACCAAACCGAAGATCACCGCGGCAAGCATCGCATCGCTCATCCGAAACCTCCGGACCAGTCCGGATGTCACGTTCGCGAAGCTGCGCACGCTCGCGAAACTGTTTGCGTGAGCTTCATCTCCACTCAGACCTGTTCGAGGCATCTTCATGGCATTGCACGTCTTGCACTACCGGCATCAGGGGCGCACCCAATGGGGCGTGGTGAGGCATCACCGGATCACACCGATACCGGGCGACTACCCGACGACGGGCGAGTTCGTGCGCGCGCATCGGATCGATGAACTCGCCGCGCTCGGCGGAGACACGATTCCCGAGTCGGACGTCGAGTGGCTGTCGCCGGTCACGCGCAATCAACGGTTCGTTTGCCAGGGCGCCAATTATCGCCAGCACATGATCGAGTCCGGCATGAATCCGGACGCGAAGTCATTCAACATGATCTTCACGAAGGCGACCAGCTGCATCGTCGCCGCCGATTCCGACGTCATCCGGCCGCGACATGTGCAGTTTCTGGACTACGAGATCGAACTGGGGCTCGTGCTTCGCCGCGATATCACGTCCCGGCAAGCGATCACGGACAAGAACCTGCACGAGTACGTGGCCGGCCTCGTGATCGTCAACGACTATTCCGCGCGCGATATCCAGATTCCCCAGATGCAGTTTTACAAGGGGAAAAGCTATCGGACGTTCGGGCCGGTGGGACCGTATCTGTGCCTGCTGGAGGCAGGCGATATCGCGCGGCTGCGCGCGCTGACACTGACACTGACCGTGAACGGGGAAGTGCGGCAGAGCGATTCGACCGGGAACCTCGTGTACGGTCCGGCCGAGACGCTCACCGAGCTGTCGGGTGTTCAGGATCTGAACGCCGGTGACTTGCTTGCAACGGGTACGCCGTCCGGATGCGCGCTCAGCATTCCGTCGCCGGCGAAGCAGCGGATTGCCGCATTGCTGCCCGAGCACATGAAGTGGCGGATCTTCACGAAGGTTCAGGCCGCGCGCCCGCAGTACCTGAAGGCCGGGGATCTGGTCGAATCACGGATCCGGAGCCGCGACGGGGCGATCGACCTCGGTGTGCAACGCAACCGAATCGTGGACGAGCTCGCATGAACGCCATCGCAACCGAAGCGGACGTGCTTCGGATCGAGAACCAGGGGCCGCCCGCCGACCTCCCGGCCAGCACCTACGAGATGATCGGCCGTGGCGCGGCGATCGATCCGACCGCGCCGGCCTTGTCGTTTTTCCTGCGCGCCGACGATCATCGCAAGCCATTGCGCTGGACCTATGCCGAGCTTCTGCGGGACATCACCCGGGCCGCCAACATGTTTTCGCGCCTCGGCATCGATCGCCGCTCGGTGGTCGCCTACGTGCTGCCGAACTTGCCGGAGACGCATTTCGTCATCTGGGGAGGCGAAGCGGCCGGGATCGTATGCGCGATCAATCCGTTGCTGGAAGCGCCGGCAATCGCATCGTTGCTCAAGGCCGCGAACGCAAAAGTGCTGGTGACGCTGGCGCCCTTTCCGGGAACCGATATCTGGTCGAAGATCCAACCCATCCTGGGCCAGGTACCGTCGCTGCAAAGCCTCGTCCTGATCGACCTGGCAGAGCGCGTGCAAGGGTGGCGCCGAATGGCGGCGCGCGTGATGCAGCGTCGCGAATGCAAACGGTTGCACGGGCGCGCGGGCGTACGCGGCGCCGTTCCGCGCCACATCGAGATCCATGATTTCGACCGTGCGATGTCGCGTGAATCCGGCGATTCGCTGCTGAGCCCGCGGCGTTTCGAAGCCGACGACGTATCGTCCTACTTCTGCACGGGCGGCACGACGGGATTGCCGAAAATCGCGGTTCGCCGGCACGGCAACGAGGTGGCCAACGCCTGGAGCGTCGGCCAGGTCGTCGGTGCCGGGATGGGGCCGGGGAAGACCGTTTTCTGCGGGCTGCCGCTGTTCCATGTCAATGCCGTGCTGGCAACCGGCCTGGTGCCGTTCTCGCGCGGCGCGCATGTGGTGCTGGGCACGCCCCAGGGCTATCGCGGCGACGGCGTCGTCAAACGATTCTGGGAAATCGTCGAGCACCACCGGATCAATTTCTTCAGCGCGGTGCCGACCTTGTATTCGGCATTGCTCGACGTGCCCGTCGACGGCCGGAACATCGACTCGCTCGAGTATGGGCTCTGCGGTGCTGCGCCGATGCCCGTGGAAGTATTCCGCACGTTCCAGGATCGCACCGGAGTCCGGATCCTCGAAGGATACGGGCTCACCGAGGGCGCATGCGTCAGCAGCGTCAATCCGCCAGGCGGCGAACGGCGTCTCGGTTCGATCGGCTTGCGCATTCCCGGCCAGATGATGAAGACGGTGATACTCGACGACGCGGGCCGCTACGTGCGCGATTGCGTCGAGAACGAAGTCGGTGTGCTGACGATTTCCGGGCCGAACGTGTTCGCGGGCTATCTTCAGGAAGATCAGAACAAGGGCTTATGGCTCGAGCTCGGCGACGGCCGGCAGTGGCTCAACACCGGGGATCTCGCGCGACGCGATGCACAGGGCTACTTCTGGCTCACGGGCCGCCGCAAGGAGCTCATCATCCGGGGCGGTCACAACATCGATCCGGCGACGATCGAAGAACCGCTGCACCGTCACCCGGCAGTGCAGATCGCCGCGGCAATCGGACGTCCCGACGTGCATGCCGGCGAGCTGCCGGTCGCCTACGTGCAGTTGAAAGCCGGCGCAACGGCAACCGAGACGGAGCTCGACACGTTCATACGCGGCTCGATCGGCGAGCGTGCGGCGATACCGAAGCGGATTCATATCGTCGAGGCGATGCCGCTCACGGCGGTCGGCAAGATCTTCAAGCCCGAACTCAAACGACGGGAGACGCTCGATGCGCTGATCTCCGCGCTGAAGGATGCCGGCGTCGAGGGTGCTCGAGTGAGCATGGTGGACGACTCGTCGTGTGGGCTCGCCTTGCACGTGGCGCTGAGCGATCGCGCGCAGATGGCCAAGACCAATACGGTGATGGGCCGCTTCCCGTTTGCCTTTTCAACTTCGGTCGAGCCCGGACCTCAGTGATCGTCGATTCCCGGAACGTTCGAGGTTGAAGTATGAAAATAATTTGGGAATCCGAAGTTATTAAAAGAAGGACTCGATTAACGAAGCAGCACCCGACGCTTCTGGCGTCGCGCTTCATAAGCGCAGGAACAGCCCGCGAGTCACGTCTGGCGCACGGGGATGAAGGCAGGTTTCACGATGCTTGAACACCAACACCAAAATCTGGAGACAATCATGAAACGAATGAGTGCAGCAACCGTCGTACTGTTCGCGGCCATCTCCGGCGCGCATGCGCAATCAGCCGGGCAGTGGGTAATCAACGCCGGCTGGTCTCACTTTGCCCCGCAGGGGGCGGCGGATCCGCTCACCGTCAATGCGCTCGGCCAGTCGCAAGTGATGACCGGCAGTGGTGCGGACATCGCAAGCGGCGATACGTTCGGACTGACCGCAACCTACTTCGTGACCGATCACATCGCGGCGACGACGATCATGGGGTTTCCGCCGACATGGCACTTGAACGGCACAGGTACGCTCAGCGGCTTCGGCGAGCTGGGGACCGCGCGGGCCTGGAGTCCGGCGCTCATCTTCAACTACTACTTCGGCCAGCCGAATGCACGGTTCAGGCCGTATCTGGGCGCCGGTGTCACCTATACGTGGTTCAGCAACGTCAAGCTCAGCAACCCCGTTTCCACTGGCCAGATCTATTTCTCGCCGACCGTCGGGACAGCGCTCGAGGGGCCGACATCGGTGTCGCTCAGCAAATCCTTTGCGCCCGTCGTGAATGGCGGCCTGACCTACAACATCGATTCTCACTGGTCGATCAACGCATCGGTGGCGTATTCGTGGGTATCGACACGCGCCACGCTGACGACCCGGTCATCCGTCGGCACGGTTACGAGCACCAGCAAATTCCGGGTCAATCCGATCGTGACGTTCCTTTCGGTCGGATACCGATTCTGAACCGCAGCCGTGATTGAACCCGTTCCGAGGATATGTTCGACCACATGAATTGACAAATTTATCATTCATGATTCAAATGTCATTGACTCGATGAGTCATGGTGGTACCGAGTGTTTTTTTGCCGATGGCGCGCACGTATCACGCAGCCCTTCGACGGGCAGGGACCCGTTGCAGGGCTGCGCGGCGGCGCGAACTTGCGGCGTGAGCCCGGCAACGGCGAGAGACGGCTCAAGACGGGTGATCTGAGGAGCAGTCAGTTTGTACAGAGTCGGCGCTCGATCCAATCTTCCCGGACCGTTCTCGATCATGCCTACGCGCTTGCCAGGACCGACAGCGCCTCATTCAGTGCCCGATCTCGACGGGGCGCACATTCTCGTCGCGGACGATCGGCCGGATGAACTTCGGCTACTCCTGGAGATCCTGCGTACCGCCGGTTGCCGGATCAGCATCGCGTTCGATGGATTGCAGGTCTATCACCGCGCACAAGCGATTGCGCCGGATCTTATCCTGATGGACATCCGCATGCCACGCATGGACGGATTTGCCGCCTGCCGGCTTCTGGCCGCGACCCCATCCACACGAACCATTCCGATCGTCATCCTGACCGCCGCCTACGATGTCGAATATCGCATCGAGGGGCTCACGACAGGCGCGATCGACTACATTGCGAAGCCGTTCGAACCGATCGAAGTGATCATGCGTATCCGCAATCACTTGAGGTACGCCCGCAGCGTTCACACTGAACGGACCGTGCCCGATCTTCCCGACACGCCCGATGCGGCGCTGGTGCGCGCCGCGAGCGAAATCTTGTTGCGCGATTTCCGCAATCCGCCGGCGCTCGAGGATCTCGCCGCGCTTGTCGGTACGCACGAAAAGCGACTATCCCGCGCCTTCCGTCGACATCTCGGCCGGTCCGTATTCGGATATCTGCGTGAGTCACGACTGCACGCGGCGATGCAGTTTCTCGCGACGACCTCGATGAGCATCGAGTCCATCGCGCAAGAGATCGGGTTTTCAACGGCTGGCAATTTCGCGACAGCATTTCGAGAACGATTCGGCACCACACCGTCGGAATGGCGGAGGAAGCAGGGTACGAAGGGGATGGACGCTCCGGACTAGACGATACGCGCAGGTAGAAATCGCCTCGGGTCGAGTAACCGCGTGGTGGATGTGAGGTTGTCCAGATGGACCAGCATGGCGCGGTCGAAATAAGCAGGATCACTAACGTTAATGTCGAATATGACCAAACCAGGTGCGGATGATGAATATGACATCGACGTTACGGAGTATTCGAATAGGCATTCGACGGGTCCCGCTATCGCAACAGATCGGCAATCCTGTCGGCCGGTTTGCCGCAGACAACAACGGCGTGATCGTACAAATGCCGCAGATTTCGGAAGACGGCCGGGAAAGCGCGACGGGCTCGTTGATTTTTGGCATCGGCACGCGAAGCAACAATGCGTTCGGTGCCACCACGAAGCTGATGTCGACGGCGACAGGCGATGTGCCGGGGGCGTTTCTCTCCAGAACGGTCGCCGCGTTCTTCGATACTGGATCAAACGCGAATTTTTTCGACGACTCGTCGCAGATTACCTGTACGAAGAACCCGCAATTCTATTGCCCGTCGACGACGACCACGTATGCCGCGACGCTGGTCGGGCTCGACGGCACGGCGAGCATGATTTCCCTATCCGTTGCAAACGCCGATACGCTGTTCTCAAGAACTTCAACCTATGCATTCAATGACGTCGCAGGGCACTTCGGATCGTCCTCTTGGCTCGATCTCGGGTTGCCCTACTTTTACGGTCGGACCATCTATTTTGGCCTGGATCGTTCGGCGGACGGCGGCTCTGCGCCTTACATCGCATACTGAGGCATCGAGAAGAAGCCCACAGCCCGCGGCAGATCGTGGATTTCACTCAAAAAGCCCGACAAGCAACCTGTCATACGCTTCGATCTGCTTCGGATTGGTCGACAAAAACCGCCCGATCCTTTCTCGTTGCTGATTTCGATAGTCTTGCCAGCTCGCGTCATGAACTTCGACGGCTCGCTCGAGCTGCCGACAACCTTCCTCGACATCGTTTTCAGTGTAAAAGTAGCCCAGCTCGCGGCAGAGGTCGGCGTTGTGGACGAGTGCGTAACCGTTCCAGCACACGTCGAAATAGAAATAATTCAATGCCAGCCCCGATTGATGGGAGACGACGATGTCGGTGAATTCCGAAAGGAACTGAGGCGTATTGTGGTAGCCGACGAAGCTTATTTTCGAATCCCGCACAAGATCGAGGTGATGCGCGATACCGATGAATTCGGGGCTGCCTTTCGCAAGATGCTCGGTGTTCGTCGCGTGCACGTAGGCAATTTTTGCGCCGAGCTTCCGGTAACCCAATTCCGCGATCAGGATCGGGTAGAGGCAGAACTTGGTGACGTCGATATTCGGCTCCATGACGGACAACCGCTTCGGTTGCCCGGTCGGACGATATTCGCCGCGATGCGGGAGCGCGGCCGATCGTTCTTCCACGCAGATCGGATCCCAGACGAACGGTACCTCGCGAACCGGCTGGCGCCGCAGTACGCTGAAGAAACCGGCGCTGGTCTCGGCGACTTGCGGGATGATCCACACCTGGTCGTAACGTTGGTTGATGAACACCGTTTCAGCATGCCGTCTGCCGAAAATCATCGCCTGCATCATGTGCACGTATTCCGGACCGCAACAGTAGCTCACGACTTTCGTGCCGCGTGCCTGCAGATACGCGGTTTGTTGTCGATCGATTTGCCCGCCGAGCTCGATCAGCACATCGAGCGAATCTTTCGCGTCGTCGAAGGAGCACGCCGGAAACTGCCCGAGATCCCACGGAAGGTCGGACGAGACCTTGACGCTCGTCGTGTTGACGAGCGTGACCCGATGTCCGAGCGGCGAATGCTGAAAGAGCTTCATCAGGTACAGGGCGTTCTGCTTGATGCCGTTGACCCAAAGGCTCTCCGTGGCATGGTGCAGGCCGATTGTGATGCCGATTCTGAGTGATCGTGCGGAACGCATGGGGTCTCCGGTATGCGCGTCAAGGTGCGAACGAGATCATAGCGCCGCCTCTTTTTCGGGCGGTTAAAAACTGTCAAAAACTGGTCCCCGCCACCTCGCACGCGGTTCAGTGTCGAGCGCCAGCAGTGTGACGAGGCGGGCCGACGCATCGGCGAAGCACGCTCCGCACCAAGGTATTCGCGTCGGTCACGATTGCGCGCGCCCGATTGACAGGCGGCGCGAGGCCGACTAGATTCGACCCATGAACGCACGTTTCGTCACGACCACCACGACCACCACCAAGACCGCCAACGGCGGGCCGGGGGGAGGTTGCACGTCGTAGATCCATGCGTCACATCATCCCCAGGAGCCCCGCCGGAAACGGACGGGGCTTTTTTCATGCTCCGTTCGACCGGCACACCACGTCAATGGAGAACATGATGGACGATTTCGATCATCGAGTGCTGGGTAACAGGCTCGATCTGTTTCACCAGCAGGATGAAAGTCCGGGCGCCATTTTCTGGCATCCGCGCGGCATGGTTCTTTATCGGGTCGTCGAGGAATACATTCGGGTCCGGATGCGCCAAGCCGGCTTTGCCGAAATCCGGACACCGCAGATCGTGTCGCGCAGCCTGTGGGAGCAGAGCGGGCATTGGGAGAAGTTCGGGCGAAACATGTTTTCCCTCGAAAGCGACAGCAACCCGTACTGCCTGAAGCCGATGAGCTGCCCGTGCCATGTGCAGGTCTTCAGGAAAGGCTCGCGTTCGTATCGCGATCTGCCGATCCGGTACGCGGAGTTCGGCGCGGTTCACCGGGCGGAGCCGTCCGGCGCATTGCATGGCCTGATGCGTGCGCGCGCATTCACGCAGGACGATGCCCATGTGCTGTGCACGCCCGATCAGGTCGAGGCCGAGGTGGCGCGCTTCTGCGTGCTGCTGAAGACGATCTATGCAGACTTCGGTTTCGACGGATTCGACGTGGCGCTGTCGACGAGGCCGGCGCTTCGGGCCGGCGACGATTCGGTGTGGGCGCGTGCGGAAGCGATGCTGGCGTCCGCTGCGCGCGCGGCGGGCGTCGATTTCGCGATCCAGGCGGGAGAAGGGGCATTCTACGGCCCGAAGCTCGAGTTTCATTTGCTCGACCGTCAACGGCGAAAGTGGCAGTGCGGAACGATCCAGCTCGACTTCGTGTTGCCGGAGCGCCTCGGTGCAACCTATGTCGCGGAGGACGGTGCGAAAGCGACGCCCGTGATGTTGCATCACGCGGTGCTCGGCAGCCTCGAACGGTTCATCGGCATTCTGCTCGAGCACTACGAGGGATGGTTGCCGACGTGGCTGGCGCCGGATCAGGTCGTCATCGCGAATATCGGAGAAGGCGATCGCGCGTTCGCCGACGACACGGCATGCGCGTTCGAAGCAATCGGCTGCCGGGTGCTGCGGGATTTCCGTCCCGAGCGTTTGCCGCGCAAGATCGTCGACGCGAGGGAACTGGCTGCGCCGATCGTCGCGGTGACGGGGCGGAAGGAAGCGCTGGCCGGCGAGGTGTCGTTGCGGATGCGGGGCGGCGAGCAGCACGTGCTGAAGATCGACGATGCGCTTGCGTACCTGACGCAGCATGTGCGTGCACCGTCCGCGTCGCGGGTGTTCCGCCCTTCGGTCTGACCTGACGGCGGGATCCGTCCATGTGGGACCGTGGCAGGGTCGGGTATCGGGGAACGGGCGGCTGGGCGACGTGCGGGCGCAGCCACCGGCGGCGATGCTTGCTACCCGCGCCCGCCGATCGGCCCCTTCACGCACTTGAACCACAGCCTCACGGCGCCGACCCCGCCCGCCACCGGAATCCGCGGCAGCAGAAACGGATCGTCGGCCGCACCCGCGCACCCGCGGCGGGTCGTCGTCGCATTGCCGTAACCGGCAGCGACGACCTGGTCGCGCACGCGTGCGTCGAGATCGCCGTACGGATAGCAGAACGATTCGACGCGCTGGCCGCTCAGCATTTCGAGTTGCCGCTTCGATTCGGTCAGCTGAAAGCTCGCGACAGGCGCCGGCACATATGACAGCGCGACGTGATCGAGCGTATGCGAGCCGATTTCATGGCCGTGATCGCGCCACGCGAGCATGTCCTCGCAGGTCATCAGCGGTGAGCGCGTCGTCGGCGCACCGGCATCCCAGTCGTTCGCGCCGCCGAAGCGGCCGGCGACGAAGTAGCAGGTCGCGGTGAATCCGAGCGCGTCCAGCACGGGCATCGCATGCGTGAGCACGTTGAGAAAACCGTCGTCGAACGAAATGCCGAAGACCTTGTCCGCCCGCTCCCCGCGCAGGTACGGCTGCAGTTCGCGCACGCTCAGGCCGCGGTAGCCGAGCCGCCTGAACAGCGTCATCTGGCGGCGGAACGCGTCGGGTGCGACGCTGAGGCTGCGCAGCCGGTCGGTCGGCGGCGGCAGCGGGCGGATCTGGTGATACATCAGGATCGGATAGCGTGGAGTGCGCGCAAGCATCGGTGGATCGCGGGAAAGCGGGATTACGCGGCCTTGCGGAAAATCCGCAGGGGTTTGAAGTCGCCGATTTCGGCGAAAGCGGCATGCGCGGCCCATGGCGGGATGATCGGGGCGGCCTTGCGGTCGGCCGACGAGCCCTTGTAGAACAACGGGCGGCCATCGGCCGCGGTATGGCGCGCGAACAGGTCGAGTGCTTTCTCGTCGGTCTTCGCGCCGTAGCGGCTGTTCGCTTCATCACGGAACCCGTACTGATGAAACAACCTGACGGCGTCGAAGGTCGGCAGCAGGCGTGAATTGCTCGCGCAGCACGGCTTCCAGATATTCATTACCATTTCGTGGATCTCAACGCGGTCACCCAGTGATACGGGTTGTGTCGAATCGACTTCTGATAGACGGACAAGGTCGCCGCGACGAACGCATCGAACGAGAATTCGCGCTTGCCTTTCAGCCGCGCGCTGCGTCCCATCGCGCGGACGCGGCCGGGTTCCTGCACGATCGCGCGCAGGATCGCTGCGATCGCCGCGGGCGCGTGCGGCGGGACGACCCAGCCGTCCACGCCCGGTTCGACGTTTTCGGGCAGGCCGCCCACGCGCGTCACGATCGCGGGGCAGCCGAGCGACATCGCTTCGCGGCATGCATACGACAGGCTCTCGTGGTACGACAGCACGAACGACACGTCGACGATCGAAAGCGGCGCCTGCCCGTCGTCGAGCCGTCCGGTGAACGCGGTGCGTGATGCCATGCCGTGCCGCGCAAGCTGCTCGCGCTGCGCGCCGGACGGTTCCGCGCCGACCAGCAGTACGCGAAACCGCTCGCGCTCGGCCTCGGACAGGCGGCCGAGCGCCGCGATCAGGTCCATCCAGCCTTTTTCGGGCGCGGTGCCGGCGCTGCTGCCCAGCACGATCGCATCCGCGCCGGACGCGCCGAACAGCGCGATCTTGCGGCGGCGGATCTCGTCGCTCGCGAGTCGTTCGGCAGCCGGCCGGCGCACGCCGTGCTTGACCACCGTGACGTTGCCGTATGGCGAGCGCAGCGCGAGCATGCTCGCGACGTAGTCGCTGACCGCGATCGTGTGGTCGGTGGCCAGCCGGGCGCGCAGCAGGTTGCCGACGCTGTCGGCGCGATAGGTGTTGTGCTTGGTCAGCACGACCGCGGGCCGATACCGGCACCCGAGCAGCGCCAGCATCACCTGCCGGTGATCGGCGGACCCGTTCACGTGGATCACGTCGAAGCGCTCGGCGGCGATCCGCTGTCGCAGCCGCAGGATCTCCCGGCACAGCCGGTTCCAGCGCGGCTTGAATTCCATGTCGAAGATGGCCACGTCGGGACTGTCCTTCAGTAGTCGCGACAGGCGGCTGCCTTCCGGCGACGCCACGGTCACGCGGTGATGGCGGCTCATCGCGACGGCGAGATCGCGAACGTAGGTGTCCTGGCCGCCGCCGTAATCGCCGTGGAAGTTGGTGTACAGAATGTTCATCACGATGCCGCTTTTGCTCGATCCTCGGTTTAAAAGGAATACTGATGAAATGGCGGGCCCGGCCTGATGGAAGCAATCACGCGAACGCGGTGCCGCATGTCCGGTTCGGGATTGCGCGTCGACGTCGGCGCACCGCATCGACACGAATCATTTCCAAATATTACAGATCGTTTACGTGACTTAGTGTCGAGGTCTGCGCATCTTTGTGAGGATGTGTCGCGTTCGCTGGCGCGTGTCGCGCCGTGCGTGACGATCGCCCGCGGCCGTGGCGGAAACGGCCGCGCCGGGCTGGATCATGACCGAGACAGGACGCAAATCAACCCGCGCCGCTTTCAGATTTGAAAGCCGTCGCACCATTTGCGTTAGAATGCCCCCCCTTGTCCGCCCCGGCGACTGCCCGAGGCGGACGGGTCGCCCGCATGGAGACACAGGTTTCGATTCGCAGCCGGACGCGAACGATTGGCCAGCCGTTAGCAACATACGCTTTGTAATTTGGATCACTAATGAAGAAGAAACACAACATTACCAAGTACATCGTTGTCGCGATGATTCTTGGTATCGCCGTGGGTTACGCCTGCCATAGCGCGTTTCCCGACCCGAAGATGGCGAAGGAGGTCGCCGGATACGTGTCGTTGCTGTCCGATGTGTTCCTGCGCCTGATCAAGATGATCATCGCGCCGCTGGTATTCGCGACGCTGACCGTCGGCATCGCGCAGATGGGCGACGGCAGCGCGGTGGGCCGCGTGGGGGTCAAGGCGTTCGGCTGGTTCTTCATCGCGTCGTTCACGTCGTTGCTGCTCGGTCTGCTGACCGCGACGATCCTGCAGCCGGGCAGCCACCTGAGCCTGCCGCTGCCGCCGTCCGATGCGGCGCTCAACCTGAAGACGGGCGCGTTCACGCTGAAGGATTTCGTGGTGCACCTGGTGCCGAAGTCGATCGCCGAGGCGATGGCGAACAACGAAATCCTGCAGATCGTCGTGTTCTCGATCTTCTTCGGCACCGCGCTGTCGGCGCTCGGCGAATCGGGCAAGCGCCTGACCGGCGTGATCGAAGATCTCGCGCAGGTGATGCTGAAGGTGACGGGGGCGGTGATGTGGTTCGCGCCGGTCGCGGTGTTTGCCGCGCTCGCGTCGACGATCACGACCGAAGGGCTCGGCATCCTGCTCACGTTCGCGAAATTCATGGCGAGCTTCTATCTCGCGCTCGCGCTGCTGTGGGCCGTGCTGACGCTCGCCGGCGTGACGTTCCTCGGCAAGCGCGCGTTCACGCTGATCCGGCTGATCCGCGAGCCGTTCCTGCTGTCGTTCGCGACGGCCAGTTCCGAGGCCGCGTATCCGAAGCTGCTCGACGCGCTCGACCGCTTCGGCGTGAACCGCAGGATCTCGAGCTTCGTGCTGCCGATCGGCTATTCGTTCAACCTCGACGGCTCGATGATGTACTGCACGTTCGCTGTGCTGTTCATCGCGCAGGTGTATGGCATCCATCTGCCGCTCGGCACGCAGATCACGATGCTGCTGATGCTGATGGTGACGTCGAAGGGGATGGCCGGCGTGCCGCGCGCGTCGCTCGTCGTGATCGCGGCGACCCTCAACCAGTTCAATCTGCCGGAAGCCGGGTTGCTGCTGATCATGGGCGTCGACATGTTCCTCGACATGGGGCGCTCGGCCACCAACGCGGTCGGCAACTCGATCGCGGCGGCCGTGGTCGCGAAGTGGGAAGGGCAGCTCGACGCGCCGCGCGGCGACGACGATTCGGACGGCGGGCGCGTGGCGGAGATCAAGGTGCGCGAAACGTCGGCATGACGCGTGGCGATGCGGCGGTGCAACGCCGCATTGCCCGATCCGCAATGAACGACATTCGCCGGCCTGGATTCGACACGGATTCTGGCCGGCGATTTGTTTGTGTGCGGTGGCTTTTCTCGATGATTCTGAAATGGCATGCGCCGTTTCAATCTATCGCCGTTGAATTCGCGGCGATATTCGTGCAGGCAAGTGCCTGATTTTCCCCTTTCCCGATCGGGCGCGTGAGTGACCATTCACTGACGCGGGGTCGCGCTCGCCGAAAGCGCCGGCGATTCGCAATTTTTTTCGATTTATATAACGCTATTCTCGCCCTGCGCATTATCGAATGCATGCCGTACGTCATACCGACTGCGCCGGATGATTCAGGGAAGAATTTACATCTCGCGGGCTTCAAGCCATCTGGCCGGCCGATCCCTCATGTGAATGTTTGCCTCATTCAGGAGAGCATCCGTCATGTTCGCCAGAAAACACCTCCACGCCGCGCTCGTTGCCGCGGCGATCGCCGCGCTTGCGCCGGCCGCTCACGCAGCCAACACCACCGACTGGCTGGCGAACACGTACGGCACGCTCGCCGCGCACGTCGGCAACGTCGCGCGCGCGATGTGGGTCGCGCCCGAAGGCGTGGTCTACACGGCGTCGATGTGGGACGAGGATGAAGGCGGCGTCGCGATCTACCAGAACGGCAAGAGTATCGGCTCGATCGGTGCACATTCGGAATTCCAGGGCAGCGCGATCACCGGCAACGCGACGTCGCTGTTCGTCGCGCTGCAGCCCGGCAAGACCTACGGCAGCGGCGCGGTGGGGCGCTACAACCGCGCGACGAAGGTTCGCGATCGCGTCATCCAGATCACCGCGGCGACCAACCAGCCGCGCATCGACGTCGTCACCGGGCTCGCGACGGCCGGCTCGCTGTTGTATGCCAGCGACTTCTACGGCAATCGCGTGCGCGTGTTCACCACCGAGGGCGTGTGGCAGCGGGACATCGACGTGTCGGCGCCGGGCGCGCTCGCGGTGGACGGCGCGGGCAACGTGTGGGTCGCGCAGAAGAGCGCCGGCTCGATCGTCGGCTTCAGCCCGTCCGGCGCGCTGCTGAACACGATCCGGATGCCGGCCGGCTCGCATCCGTCGGCGCTGTATGTCGATGCGGCGGCCGGGCAACTGCTGGTGGGCGACGAGGGCCCCGACCAGAACATCAAGCGCTATTCGATCTCGGGCCGGCCCGCGCTGGCGGGCACGTTCGGCGTGCGCGGCGGCTATCTCGACACGACGACGGGCATCAAGGGGCAGGTCGGCCCGCAACGCTTCACGCGCATCGCCGGGATCGGCAAGGACACCGGCGGCAACCTCTATGTGCTCAACAACCCGTGGGGCGGCAGCTGGGATCTCGGCCGCAACGGCGCGACCGACATTCATGCGTACGGCAGCAGCGGCAACCTGCGCTGGACGCTGCAATCGCTGAACTTCGAAGGCATCGCCGCGCCGGACCCGGTCACCGACGGCGCGTTGTTCTACGGCGGCACGCATATCTATAGCGGCAGCGCGGGCGGCAAGTTCGTAGCGAACACCGTCGATCCGTTCACGTATCCGTCCGACCCGCGCATCGACATGAGCGACACGCAGCGCGACGAGCACTTCGGGCTGCTCACGTCGGTCGGCGCGAACCGGATCCTCGTCGCGGCCGGCCAGAACCCGCCGGTCTTCTATTTCTATCATTTCAACGCGGCGAACGGCTACATCGCGATTCCGGACGGCTCGCTTCCGGGCCCCGCGTTCAACGCGACGCAGCGCGTGACGGGCGGCTTCAGCCTCGACAGCCAGGGCGGCGTGTGGGCCGGCCTCGACAAGACCGGCGCGATCACGCATTACCCGCTGACGGGCTTCGACGCGAACGGCAAGCCGTCGTGGGGGCCCGGCGTCGCGACCCGCATTCCGGCCAGCATCCAGCCGCTCACGCGCATCGTCTATCTCGCGGACAGCGACACGATGGTGCTCGCGCAGGGCGCGCTCGGCAGCAACGACTGGACGTCGATCGGCACGCGCATCGAGGTGTATCACGGCTGGCGCGCGGGCAATACGACGAAGCCCGACCCGGTGATCACGCTGCCGCACAGCGGCGCGAAATCGATCGACGCGGCGGGCAATCACCTGTTCGTCGGCTACTGGTTCAGCAGCAGCGGGCCGCTGTGGCCGAACGTCGACGCGTTCAACCTCACCACCGGCAAGCTCGACACGACGCTGGTCAACACGAGCCCGGCAACCGTCGATACGAGCAGCGCGATCGACGCGATGTACAGCATTCGCGCGTACCGTCGCTCGAACGGCGAGTACGTGGTGATGAAGAACAACGTGAAGGGGAACAGCATCACCGTGTACCGATGGACGCCCTGACGCGCCGAACGTGCGGCCGCTTCGGGCGGCGGCCGTTCGCGGAAAGTCGCGAAGGCAATCGATGCCTTTCGCGGAATGGTTGCGCAACGCGCATGCAATGAACGGCGGGCACAATGCGCGCCGCGCCGCGTCGGACCGGCTTCCTGAACCTCCCGACACGCGAACGCGGTTCCGTGCACAATGGCAGCGGCTCCCGCAGACGCTGCGCGGGCATGCACGATGAACGGGCGCGGCTGCCCCTGCCGCGTTTCTTATGCGCGAAGCGACCCAACCATGAAGATGAAGACGACACCGAACCGCCTGATGCTGATTGCCGCGCTGGCCGGCGCACTGAGCGGCCCCGTCCACGCACAGACGGCGGCGACCGTCGCGACCGTCAACGGCACGCCGATCACGCAGGCCGACGTCGATACGCTGCTGCGCGCGTCCGGGCAGCCCGATTCGCCGCAGATCCGCCAGGCGATCAAGAATCAGCTGATCACGCGCGTGCTGGTTCAGCAGGCGGCCGAGAAGGCGAACTACGCGGACAAGCCCGAGGTCAAGGCCGCGATGCAGCAGGCGAAGGTGACGGCCGAGGTGCAACTGTACCTGCGCGACAACGTGAAGCCGGAGCCGGTGACCGACGAGCAGGTCAAGGCGCGCTACGACGAACTCGTGGCCGCGCTCGGCAAGAACGAGTACAAGCCGCGCGTGATCGTCGTCAGGGACCCGGTCGCGGCGGCGACCGTGCTGAGCGAGCTGAAAGCGGGCAAGTCGTTCGACGGGCTGGCGCGCCAGTACAGCCTGGCGCCGAGCCGCGATGCCGGCGGCGAGCTGCCGTGGGTGAGCTTC
Organism: Burkholderia sp. BCC0506; assembly: GCF_902833145.1. Lineage (GTDB taxonomy): Bacteria > Pseudomonadota > Gammaproteobacteria > Burkholderiales > Burkholderiaceae > Burkholderia. The sequence goes on from NZ_CADFEN010000002.1 coordinate 51,639, forward strand.
AACACGCCGGCCGCGGAAGGCAAGACGGCCGGGTTGCCGCTGCCGGTTGCCCAGGCGCTCGAGAAGCTGACGGTCGGCGCGACGACGAAGGATTCGATTCCGGTCGATGGCGTGCGCGCGATCGTGAAGCTGGACGCGAAGCGACCGACGCAGGTGCCGAGTTTCGAAACCGCGAAGCCGACGCTTCAGCAGCAGTTGCAGGCGATCGCGGTCGAGAAGGCGAGCGCGCAGATGATCGGCAATCTGCTGAAGGACGCGAAGATCACGCAGTAATGGCCACGCGGCGGCGTCGGGACGACGCACGTCACGCGCGCCGGATCATGTTCGCGCTCGTGTCCGTTTCCGACACGACGCGAAAGCCGAGCCGTTCATAGAGCCGCCGCGCCGGGTTGCCGTGCAGCACGCTGAGCGACACGGGCACGTGCTCGCGTGCCGCGTCGGTCAGCAATGCGTGCAGCACGGCCTCGCCGATTCCCTGGCCCTGGCGCGCGGGCAGGATCTGGATCTGATGGACGTGCCATTCGCCGGCGGCGCGCGTCACCTTCAGCAGGCCGATCGCGTCGGCGCCGTCGCAAACGATCATCGCGTCGTCGAAGTGCGCGCGGATGCGCCGGTCGTGCGCGTCGTCGTCGGTCGGCGCGCCGACGCGCTGCAGGTGCTCGGTCATCGTGAGTCGACGGAGCGTCAACAGGAACGGGAGGTCCTCCTGAGACGCAGCACGCAGATGGATCGCCGGTTTCATGAGGGGTGAGCGGTCGAGTCGGGTGCTACGCTGCGACGTGGATCACAGGCCCGACAACGGAATCTGCAGGCCGGCCGATCTGAACGCCTATTTCGACTTGCCGTTTGCCGCGAGTCCGATCAATCGTACTCGACACGGGATCCGTAGGCCGGAGATTGCCGGGCCATGTCCTGCAGGCAGTCGCGCATCAGCTTCGCGTCGCGGGGAAAGCGGCGCTCGAATTCCGGCCAGCCTTTCAGCCGGAGAATGAGCGGCATATCGACCAGCGCGGTAATGGCGTCCCGGAACGCATCCCGGTTTCTTCCATACCAATCCGGGAAACGCAACTTCTTCATCAGCCGCACGTGCAACTGTTCGGTCGATTCGATATCGTCCAGTTCGATTTCTACCCGCTTGTCGCGTGCCATCATGTTCTCCGACGGATCGATCGCGCATATTTCATTTTCCGCTCCGTGCCGGGCATGATAGCGCGCGCTTCCGGCCGCCGCGCAATCCGCTCGCGGACTTCCGGCGCCGCCAGGCACGTGGCCACGGCTTCATACCCGGGCGCGCCGGCGTGACGAGGCCGTGCCGCTCGTACAGCCGCAGCGCCTTGATCGAGACGCCGAGCCGCGCGGCGGCGGCCGATGCGGTCAAACGGGGCGTGGCTGCACCCATCCGTCACCTCTTTGCTGTCGATTCGTTGCGCTCAGCATAAAGGCGATCCCAAGGGCCGGATCAAGCGCGACCGCGTGGCCGCTCAGTTGGCCGCCGCGAACTCGTCCCGCAACACGCGATACAGCCGCCGATAGCGCGCGAGCCGCCCTGCCAGCAGGTCGACCGACGCGGCGTCGGGCGCGACCGTCTCCGCGACGGGCGGCGCGACACAGACAGCCTCCAGCGTGTCGCCCGTCGCGGCGAGGCGCGCGAGCCGCGCGGCGCCGAGTGCCGCGCCGACCGCGCCGTCCGCATGGCGCTGCATCGCGAGCCCGGTCGCATTCGCGCACAGCCGCGCCCAGAACGCGCTCTTCGAGCCGCCGCCGATGAACGACACCGCGTCGAGCGTGGTACCGGCCGCGCGCAGCGCGTCGTAGCCGTCGGCCATCGCGAACGCGACGCCTTCCATCACCGCGTAAGCGAAATCGTCGGCATCGTGTTCGTTGGTCAGCCCGAAGAACACGCCGCGCGCATGCGCGTCGTTGTGCGGCGTGCGTTCGCCGCCGAGATACGGCAGGAACAGCGGCGCGCGGGCCGGATCGGCGCGTTCGGCGCGCGCGGCCAGCGCGCCGGGCGTCGTGCCGTGCGCGCGTGCGAGCCAGTCGAGGCTCGCGGCCGCCGACAGGATCACGCTCATCTGGTGCCAGCGCCCTTCGACGCAGTGGCAGAACGCGTGCACGGCCGCGTCCGGGTTCGGCGCGAAGCGGTCGTTGCCGGCGAACAGCACCCCCGACGTGCCGAGCGACAGGAAGCCGCTGCCCGCGCCCGTGACGCCCATGCCGATCGCGGACGCCGCGTTGTCGCCGGCGCCGCCGGCAATCGTCACGGGCCCGGCGATCCCCCATTCGCGTCGCAGCGCGTCGCGCAGTTGTGCGGCGGCCGCATTGCCTTCGACGAGGCGCGGCATCTGCGCGCGCGACAGCCCGGTCGCGGCGAGCATCCGGTCGGACCAGTCGCGGCGTGCGCAGTCGAGCCACAGCGTGCCCGACGCGTCCGACATATCGGACACGAATTCGCCGGACAGGCGCCAGATCAGGTAGTCCTTCGGCAGCAGCACCTTGTGCACCGCGCGAAACACGGCCGGCTCGTATTTCGCGAGCCACAGCAGCTTCGGTGCGGTGAAGCCGGGCATCGCCATGTTGCCGGTGATCGCGCGCGATTCCGGCACCAGCGCCTCGAGCTCGACGCATTCGGTGCCGGCGCGCGTGTCGTTCCACAGGATCGCCGGGCGCAGCACCTGGTCCGCGCGGTCGATCAGCGTCGCGCCGTGCATCTGGCCGGACAGCGCGATGCCGCGCAGCGCGGCGAAGCCGGCCGGGTGCGCGGTGCGCACCGACGCGATCGCGTCGAGCATCGCGTGCCACCACGCCTGCGGGCTTTGTTCGGACCAGTGCGGATGCGGCCGGCTGATCGACAGCGTGGCCGAGCCGGTCGCGAGGGGGACCCATCCGGAATCGGTGAGCAGAACCTTGACCTCGGACGTGCCGAGATCGATGCCGAGATATGTCACGTATGAAGCGTCCTGTCTGGGGCGCGCGGCGGCGCGCGTCGCAAGGGCGGCGCGTCGTCGCGGCCGTGCGGTTCGTTGAGCCGGTGCAGCGCGCGGAACTTCGACGGCGGCACCTGCTTCATCGCGAGAAACTGACGGTTGAAGTTCGACAGGTTGTTGAAGCCAACCCGGTAGCAGATGTCGGTCACCGTCAGGTCGGAAAACATCAGCAGCTCGCACGCCTCGTTGATGCGCAGCCGGTTCAGGTAGCGCACGAACGACGAGCCGGTATGGCGCCGGAAAAACCGCGTGAAGGTGCTGACGCTCATGCCGGCGAATGCGGCGACGTCGGCTTCGCGCAGCATGCCGGGCAGGTTCTGCTGCAGGTACGACAGCACCTGGTTGATGGTCGACGACATGTAGTGCTGCGCGTCGCTGCGGTAGCCGGGCCCCGCGAGCACGCGGCGCTCGCGGCACGACGACAGCCGGTCGAACAGCGACATCAGGATCTCGACGCGCCGGCAGCCGTGCGCGTTCGCGAGCTCGAGCATCAGCGGCGCGACCTCGAGGCCGACGCGGTCGGGAAACTGCACGCCGCGCGCGGCGTCGTCGATCAGCTCGATCACCGGCTGCAGCTCGCTGAACGCGTCGACCATCTTCTCGATCGCGTCGCGCGAGAACTGCAGCACGACGTCGCGCGACGGCACGCGTTCGCCGTCGGCAAGCTCGCTGACCCAGTTGTGCGGCAGGTTCGGCCCGGTGACGATCAGGTTGCCGGGGCCGAAATCGCCGATGTGGTCGCCGACGAACACCTTGCCGCGCGACGCCTGGATCAGGTGAATCTCGTACTCGGGATGGAAGTGCCACTTCGCGACCGAATGCGGATAGTCGTGGACCCACGCGCGGAACGACTCGTCGCGATGGGTGGGAACGATCTCGAGATCCGGGTTCATCGTGTGCTCCGTCGGAACGTGCCGGCGTGCTACGGACGGGACATCGACCAGCCCGTCGCGGCAGGCGGCGTGGCGCGCGTCGCGGCCGCCGGCGCCGCCGCGTGCGCGATCGGGTTCGCGTCCGGCAGCGTGACGTTGCGCTCGGTGCCGGCGTCGAACAGATGCAGGGCTTCTTCGTCGAAGCGCAACGCTACCACGGCGCCCGGCGCCGGGGCCATCGGGGCCGGCACGAGGGCCGCGCACGGCTGGCCGCGCCAGTCCAGCGTGACGAGGGCCTCGGCGCCGAGCAGCTCGACGAGCTCGACCGTGCCGGTCAGCGCGAGCGTGCCGGGGGTCGGATCGCCTTCGGCGACGAGCCGCAGGTGGTTCGGCCGGATCGCGGCCTTCACCGGCTGGCCGTCCTGCAGGCGCGCGAAGCGCGGCGACGCGAGCGGCCAGCGCGTGCCGTTGCAGTCGAGCAGCACGTTCGCGCCGACGCGCGCGATCGTGCCGTCCGCGAAGTTCATCGCCGGCGTGCCGACGAACCCGGCCGCGAAGACCGTGTGCGGCTGGCCGTACAGCTCGGCCGGCGTGCCGATCTGCTCGATGCGGCCGCCGCGCATCAGCACGACGCGGTCGGCGAGCGTCATCGCCTCGAGCTGGTCGTGCGTCACGTACAGCGTCGTCGTCTTCAGCCGCCGGTGCAGCCGCTTGATGTCGCCGCGCAGCTGCGTGCGCAGCTTCGCGTCGAGGTTCGACAGCGGCTCGTCGAACAGGAACACGGCGGGCGTCTTGATCATCGCGCGCGCGATCGCCGCGCGCTGCTGCTGGCCGCCGGACATCGCACGCGGGCGACGGTCGAGCAGCGCGTCGAGGCTCAGGATGCGCGCCACGTCGCGCACGCGGCGGTCGATCTCGTCGGCCGGCACCTTCAGCCGCCGCAGGCCGAACGCGATGTTGTCGTACACCGTCATGTGCGGGTACAGCGCATAGTTCTGGAACACCATCGCGACGTTGCGCTCGCGCGACGGCAGATCGTTGACGACCGCATCGCCGATCACGAGCTCGCCGCCGGTGATCGCCTCGAGACCGGCGATCATCCGCAGCATCGTCGACTTGCCGCAGCCGGACGGGCCGAGCAGCACGATGAATTCGCCGTCGGCGATCTCGAGGTCGAGCGGATGCAGCACGGCGGGGCCGCCGTCGTAGTGCTTCGACAATGCGTGGCAGAGGATTCGGGCCATGGTTTAGGGCGTGTTCACGCTAATAACGGGTTTGCGCTGGCCCCCAGAAGGGCCGAGTGCGAGGATTGCGACGAAGCGAATACTCGACGTATTCGCGAGGAGCATGACGCGGCGATCGGCCCTTCTGGGGGCCAGCCCCGCGAATGAATTTTTCCAAACAGGGGAACGTGCCTTTCCGCCCACATTGCGGCGTCGTGCGTCGCTTGTTTGGCACGGCCAAACGGCGCTCCTTACTCCTTGCACTGCGGGCGGAAAGGCACGTTCGCAAACCCGTTATTAGCGTGAACACGCCCTAATCCATTTCGATCTGAATCTTGACGTCGCGCGGCTGCCCGCTCGCCGCTTCCTCGAACGCGCGCACGCCTTCGGAAAACGGGAACGTGCGCGAGATGAACGGCTTCACGTCGATCGCGCCGGACGCGATCAGCGCGAGCGCGCGCGGGAAGATGTTCGCGTAGCGGAATACCGATTCGATGCGGCCTTCCTTCGCCTGCAGCGCGACCACGTCGAGCGGCACCGGCGCGACCGGCATCCCGATCAGCACCGCGCAGCCGCCGGGGCACATCAGGTCGACGAGGCCCGCATATGCGTTCGCACTGCCGCTCGCCTCGAACACGACGTCCGCGCCCCAGCCGCCGGACGCTTCGGCCACCGCGTCGGCCAGCGGCCGGCTGCGCACGTCGACGGTCGTGACGGCCGGGTTGCCTGCGAACAGCGCGAGCTTCTCCGGCACGACGTCGGCGAGGATCACGCGCGCGGCGCCGCCGGCCAGCGCGGCGAGCGCCGTCATCGCGCCGATCGTGCCGGCGCCGATCACGACCGCGAGGTCGCCCGGCTTCATCGCCGCCTTCTTCGCGGCCTGCAGGCCGATCGACAGCGGCTCGACGATCGCGCCTTCGGCGAATGACACGTTGTCGGGCAGCCGGTACGTGAACGCCGCCGGATGCACGACGAACGGCGTCAGGCAGCCGTGGATGGGCGGCGTCGCCCAGAAGCGCACGTCGGGATCCAGGTTGTAGAGCCCGCGCAGCGTCGCGGCCGAATCGAGGCGCGGCACGCCGGGCTCCATGCAGACGCGGTCGCCGACGCGCAGGTGCGTGACGCCGCTGCCGATCTCGACGACCGTGCCGGACGCCTCGTGGCCGAGCACCATCGGCGCGTCGACGCGGAACGGGCCGATGCCGCCGTGAACGTAGTAATGCACGTCGCTGCCGCAGATGCCGACCGTATGCACCTTGATCCGGACGTCGCCGGGGCCGACCTCTTGCGGCAGATCGATGTCGCGCAGCGCGAGCTCGCGCGTGCGTTCGAGTACGAGTGCTTTCAACGTGTTCTCCTCATGTTCCCTTGACGATCGAATTGAGCAGCCGGCTCAGCATGCCGACGAAGACGAGCGGCGGCAGCGCGAGCAGCACCGTCGACGCGTTGATCACGCCCCACGGCACTTCCTGGCCGAGCGACGTGAACGCGGAGGCGACCACCGGCAGCGTCGCGCTGCGCGACGACGTGAGCGCGAGCGCGATCATCAGCTCGTTCCACACCAGCACGAAGCTGAACACGATGCCGCCGAGCAGCGTGCTCGCGCACACCGGCAGCGCGATGTGCCAGAACACCGCGTACGGGCCGTAGCCGTCGAGCGCGGCGGCTTCCTCGATCTCGCGCGGCAGCCGGCGGAACACGGGAATCGACAGCCACGTGATGGTCGACAGCGTGACGAGCAGGTAGGTGACGATCATCGACAGCTTCGTGTCGTACAGCCCGAGATCGACCCAGATCGCGATCAGCGGCAGCGCGACCGCGACGGGCGGCAGGAAGCGCAGCGACAGCAGGAAGAACTGGATGTCGCGCTTGCCGCGCACCGGGTAGCGCGCGATCGCATACGCGGCCGGCACGCCGAGCACCGCGCCGATCAGCACGGCCGCGCCGACGATCGCGATGCTGTTGCCGAGCCCGATCAGCACCTCGGGGCTCGACAGCACCTGTTCGTAGTTCGCGAGCGTCGGCGTGAAGAAGAAGCGCGGCGTCGGCGTGACGATGTCGAGCAGGTGCTTGAGCGAATTGAGCACGGCCCAGAACAGCGGGAATGCGGCGACGAGCAGGATCGCGCCGGCGATCGCGACGGTGGAAACGGCGGCGGCGGGGCCGCGGCGGGCCATCAGTCGTCCCATTTGTCGACCCTCTTCCAGATGAGCGTGAAGACGAGCGTGGTCGCGACCATCATCAGCACGGCCATGCCCGACGCATACGACACCTTGCCGGCGAGGCCGATGCCCTGCTGGTACGCGTAGAGATCGAGCGTCTCGGTCGCGATGCCGGGGCCGCCCTTGGTCATCACGTAGATCAGGTCGAACGAGCGCAGCGACTCGACCATCTTGATGAACACGAGGCTCACGAGCGGCGCCTTCAGCATCGGCAGCGCGATGTATGCATGCACCTGCCACGTCGTCGCGTAGTCGAGCCGCGCGGCTTCGAGCGGCTCCGGCGGCAGCGTCTCCAGCAGCTTCAGGATCACGACCGCGAAGAACAGCCCCCACTGCCACACGTCGACGAGCGCGACCGCGTAAAGCGCGAGATGCGGATCGGCGAGGAACGCGGTGTGCTCGACGCCGAGCGTGCCGAGCAGCCAGCTCAGGATTCCGGTGAGCGGCGCGTACATGAACTTCCAGATGAACGCGGCCGACACGCGCGGCAGCAGCACCGGCATGATCAGCACCAGCGACGCGACGCGGCGCCAGCGGCCGTGCACGCGCTCGAACAGGAACACCGCGAGCGCGATCCCGACGAGCACCGCGCCCGCGACCGTGACGACTTCCCACAGCACCGATACCTCGATCGCGTTCAGGAAGCGCCGGTCCGACGCGAGCCGCACGAAGTTGCGCAGGCCGACGTATTCGCTGTCGGGGTAGCGCAGCACGCGGTTGCGCAGCGCGAGGTTGATCGCGGCGATCGTCGGGACGAGGCTCAGGACCGCGAGCAGCGCGAGCGTCGGCGCGAGGAACACCCACGGCAGGCTCGTGCGGTCGCGGCGCGCGCGAGTGCGCCGGGCCGACGTTGCGGAAGGGGCCGGGCGGACGCCGAGCGCGCGTCCGCCCGCGCCGTCATTTGCGAGCGCCATGTTCGAGCGCGTCCTTCGCGTACTGGTCCGCGTCGTCGAGCGTGCCGCGGATATCCGTCTGCGTGCCGGTGAACACCTGTTCGAGCGCGATGCCGAGGTTGTCGCCGATATCGGGCCACTGCGGCGTGCGCCAGATCGTCACCTGCGTGACGGGGTTGGTGTCGTTCAGCCCGGCCTGGATCTGCGGCGCGACGTGCTGCTTGAAGTACGGGCTGCCGATCGTGCTCGAGCGGTTGTAGTCGCTGAACACGCCGTTGCGCAGCCGCGCCTGCTCTTGATCCTTGCTGGTCGCCCACGCGATGAAGCGGCCGGCGGCCATCCGCGTGCAGTCGTCCTTCGCGCCGACCGCGGAGATCGCGAAGCCGTGGCCGTACGCGGCCGACGGCAGCGGCGCGGGCGGCCGCGTGTAGCCGACCTTGCCGGCCACGCTGGACTTGCTCGCGTCTTCCATCCAGTCCGCGAACGGCGTCGATTCGATCATGAACGCGACCTTGCCCGAGCGGAACGCTTCTAGCGCGTTGCTCCAGTCGTAGGTCGGCGAGCCGGGCGGCGCGTACTTGAACAGGTCGCTGTAGAGCTGCGTGGCCTTCGCGGCGGCCGGCGAGTTGAACGCGGGCTGGCCGCCCTTGTCGGTCCACGTGCCGCCCATGCCGAGCATGAAGGGCGACCAGCGCCACACGTTCATCCCCGAGCCGCGCTGGCCGCGCGCGACCCAGCCGTACAGCTTCGGCGGCGCGTTGAGTTGCTTGATCGCGGCGACGAGCTGGTCGAGGGTCTTCGGCACCGGGATGTGCGCGGCGTCGAGCAGGTCGCGGCGGTAGAACAGGAAGTCGCCGCCGCCGATCAGCGGCGCGAAGTACGCGACGCCGTTGTAGCTCGCGACCGCGCGGCGGCCGGGCAGGAAGTCGTCGTAGTCGTATTCCTTCGGGTAGTACTTGAGGAGCGGCACGATCCAGTTGGCCGACGCGAATTCGGCGACGTTCGCCTCGTCGACGTAGTAGATCTGGTAGGAACCCGCGCCGGTCGACGCGTCGAGCCGCGATTTCGCGCGGCGGTCGTTCTCGCCGAAATAGCTGATCTCGACCTTCGTGCCGCTCTTCTTCTCGTAGTCGGCCAGCGACTTCTCCATCACCGACAGGCCGAGGCTCTTCTGCGCGAGCACGCGCAGGGTCGGCACCTTGCAGGTTTGCGCGGCCGCGACGCCCGGCAGACAGGCGCCGAGCAGCAGGCCGGCTGCGACGATTCGCATCTTGTTCACCCGTGTCTCCTTGATTCTGCTTGTTCGAATGCCGCCGATGACGGCAGGAACAATGGTGTGACGCGGGCGACGCGATCACCACATCAAAAGGATTCCTTAGCCGATACTTTTTGCTCACGGTGGGTCGTGCGATGCACAAAATGTGGTGGTCGATCCGTCGGGCGGCAGCGCCTCCCTGTCTTGCCGCGCCGCGCATCTGGGAGAATGCGGCTGCGGCCGTGCGATTCACGGCCGGCGTGCCGGCCGTCGCCGACACGACGCGCGATCCGACAGGTGGGAAATTGACCGACGACGACGAACTTTCACTTCGCCCGGAGAGCCGCTTCTGGCAGCTCGCACCGGTGAAATGGTGGATCCGCGGGCATGGCCGCGACGGCTATTCGTTCCGCCTGCTGCTGTGCCCGCTCGCGATCGTGTGCGTGCTCGAATTCGTCTGCATGATGGCCGACGCGCTGTACACGAGCATCGCGGTCAGCGCGGTCGCGACGCTGTTCCTCGGCATTGCCGGGTTCCACGGCGCGCAGCGCGAATGGCTGATGACGGCGGCGCCCGCCCGCGCGCTCGTGAAGGCCCGCATGAAGAAGGCGGCCGAGCGGCTCGCGTCGCTCGGCGTCGGCGCGACCGTGCTCGCGATCTTCGTCGCCGCGACGTCGCTGTCGCTCGTGATGGCGGGGCGGCCGGTGCTGGACAGCGTGTCGAAGGACGCTGTGTCGATCTTCATCGCGCTGGTGTTCCTGCCCGTGTACGTGTCCGGCGCGGTACGCAAGCTGGCGATCGCGCGGATCGAGGAGCTGGAGGCGTTGCGTCAGGCGACCGTCGGCACGCGGCTGACATTCGACCGCGCCGGCGCGGTGCGCGCGGTGGTCGTGCAGGGCGCGGCGGGGACGGGGACGGTGTCCGTGATGGAGTACACGGTGCTCGGGTTCAGCCCGCCGCTCGAACAGGTCGGGCGCGAACCGCGCGCATGAGGGCGTAACGGCGGCGCGTTACGCCGGGAAGCGTTCGCTGTCGGCGGCCGGCGCGAGATCGTCGGGCCACTGCACCTCGAACCGCGTGCCGCCCGCGCCGGTCGGCACGCACAGCGCTTCGCCGCGATGCGCATGCGCGATCGCCGCGACGACCGCGAGCCCGAGGCCGGTGCCGCCGGGTTGCGACTCGTCGACGCGCCGGAACGCCTGGAACACGTGCGGCGCGAACTCGGCCGGGATGCCGGGGCCGTCGTCCTCGACGCGCAGCCGGCACATGCCGTCTTCGATGCACGTCTGGATCCGGATCGTGCCGGGCACCGCGTGGCGGCGTGCGTTCTCCAGCAGCGCGAGCAACGCCTGACGGATACGGACCGGATCGCAACGCATGCGTCGCGGGTCGAGATCGAGCACGGGATGCTGGCCGGCGGCCTGCAGCGCGTGCGCGAACACGTCGACCACCGCGCGCACCTCGGCGGCGAGGTCGGTGTCGCGGATCTCGATGCTCAGGTGCCCGCTGTCGGCGAGGCTGACCACGCGCAGATCCTCGATCAGCCGCGTCAGCCCTTCGACCTGCGCGAGCAGGCTGCGGTACAGCGCCTCGCTCGGCGTGAACACGCCTTCGGCGAGCCCCTGCAGCCGGCCGCGCAGCACGGTCACGGGGGTGCGCAGCTCGTGCGCGATCGCCGCGTTCCAGAACGTCTGCTCGTCGGTCACGCGCTGCAGTTCGCTCGCGAGCGCGTTGAAATTGTCGGCGAGCAGCGCCGCTTCCTTCAACGAACGGTCGCCGGCGACCGCGCGTGCGCCGAGATCGCCGCGCGCGACGCGGCGGATGCTGTCCGTCACCGAATTGAGCGGCACGAGGATGCGGCGCGACAGGTTGATCGCGACGACGACCGCGATCAACAGGCCGACCAGCGTGGTCGAGGTGATCCAAACCCACTCCGGCCCGCTCGGGACCCAGCTCACCGCCTGGAAGGATTGCGGCGAGTACTGGTACAGCAGGTAGTAGAACACATAGGCCGTCACGACGATCAGCACCGTGATACCGAAGGCGATCGCGCCCATCGTCAGCGCGATCTGGCGGCTCAGGCCATCGAGTCTCACTCGCCGCTCCACAGTTTGTAGCCGACGCCGCGCACGCTTGCCGGCATGCCGGTGACGCCGAGGTCGTCGAGTTTCTTGCGCAGCTTGCTCACGTGGCTGTCGACCGTGCGCTCCAGCGCATCGCCTTCCGGCAGGCAGGTGGCCATCAGCTCGGCGCGGCTGAACACGCGGCGCGGCGCGCGGGCGAGCTGCGCGAGCAGCTTGAATTCGGTGAGCGTCAACGCGAGCGTGTGGCGCGCGCCGTCGACTTCGACCGTCGCTTCGTGATGCTCGAGATCGATCTCGAACGGCGCGGCGCGCAGCACGCGCTGCTCTTCGTGGCGCGAGCCGGCCATCGACCGGCGCAGCACGGCCTGGGCCCGCGCGACGACTTCGGCGGGGTTGAACGGCTTGACCACGTAGTCGTCGGCGCCGATGCGCAGCCCGGTCAGCTTGTCGATGTCCTGGTCGAGCGCGGTCAGCATGATGACCGGCGTGTCGCCGCGATGGCGAATCTCGGCGAGCACCTTCCAGCCGTCGACGTGCGGCATCTGCACGTCGAGCAGCACGAGGTCGGGCTTCAGCGACAGGTGGAGTTCGAGCGCGCGGCGGCCGTCGGCGGCGTGCACGGTGCGCAGGCCGTTGCGCGCGAAATAGGCGATCAGGATCTCGGCGATCTCGGGTTCGTCCTCGGCGATGAGGACGAGCGCTTGCGCGCCTTGGCCGGCGCCGGGCGATGAAGAAAATTCGGGCATGGCCACTCGTTCAGATCCATCGGGGTTCCATCGAATCGCCATACTACCGTAGTGCCCGCGCGACCGAACGGAGGCGGGCGAGGCCGCGCCGGTCGCCAACGCGCAGGCAGTCTTTCCGCGACCTTTCGGAAGTGCGGCCATGCGCCGTCCGACAGGGGAATACCCTGTCTTTTTTTTTCGAACTTGTTTTATGTATCATGACCTATCTTTTGCAACATGTACTAATTAAGGGCGCCGGAAAATCCTTATCGGTAGAAGGCAATACGGCGCGTGTACAGGCAGGAATGCGAACCGGATGCCCGTGCCTCGTCCGAGGCAGGCGGGCCGGCGGCAGGTGAAGCGGAGCGGGATCGCATCCCGTCGTCAGATTCCGCGCGAGCGCAGGCAGCACGCCGTCGGGGCATGCCGCCGTTCGCGCCAATTTCAGGCGTCATTCATAGATCATGTCCAGGAAGTCATCCATCAGCGGGGCGGCCGACCTGCAGCGCAGGCAGTGGCTGAAGGTGGCCGGCGCATCGGTCGCGGCGGGCGGTCTCGCACTCGGCGGCACGCGGGCGAAGGCCGATGCGGCACCGGCCGCCGGCCATGAAGGCGACGTACTCGACGTCGCGATCGTCGGCGCCGGGCTGGCCGGCCTGACGGCCGCGCGCGACCTGCGCCACGCGGGCTGCGAATCCTTCGTCGTGCTCGAGGCGCGCGACCGCGTGGGCGGCCGCACGCTGAACTACGACGTGGGCGGCGGCTTCGTGACCGAAGTCGGCGGACAGTGGATCGGCCCGGGTCAGACGGCGGTCGCCGATCTCGCCCGCGAACTGGACGTCGGCACGTTCCCGAGCTACTACGCGGGCAAGACGGTGATTCTCGGCGGCGACGGGCGTGCGGAGATCGACCTGGAGGGCACGTTCGGCACCGACGAGGCCGTCGCGGCGAAGCTGAGCAGGTTGTCGCGCGACGTGCCGTCGGGGGCGCCGTGGACGTCGCCGAAGGCCGGCGAACTCGACCGGTTGTCGGTGGGCGACTGGCTCGCGACGCAGGGCATCAAGGCGGAGGACCGGATGGGCTGGAACGCGTCGATCTCGCTGTCGGGCGGCGTCGCGCCCGCGAAGATGGGGTTGCTGCACTTCCTGTCGATGATCAACTCCGCCGATTGCGATTACGCACAGCTCGACTCGATCAAGCACAGCGCGCAGGAAACCCGCTTCGTCGGCGGCTCGCAGCTCCTGAGCATCCGGATGGCGCAGCAACTGGGCGACAAGGTGCGGCTGTCGTCGCCGGTGCGGCGGATCGTCGGCTGGGATCGCGACGTCGTCACGTTGCAGACCGATCGCGGCACGGTACGCGCGAAAAAGGTCGTGATGGCGCTGCATCCGGCGCTGTGCCACCAGATGCAGTTCGACCCGCCGTTGCCGGAAAAGCGCCACGCGCTGCAACGCGCATGGCCGGCCCATTCGCCGGCGCGCAAGACGGCGATGGTCTACCGCCGCCCGTTCTGGCGCGACAAGGGCTTGAACGGCCACATCTTCCAGACCGACGGGCCGGTGTTCTGGGCCTACGACAATTCGCCGCCGGGCGGCGAGATCGGCGTGATCAACGCGTTCGTCCGGAATGCGCTGGTGCCGTCGGATCCGCAGGCCGCGAAGCAGATGCATATCGATCTCTATGCGCAGGCGTGGGGCGACGAAGCGCGCGCGCCGGTGTCGTATCACGATCGCGACTGGGGGCTCGCCGACCCGTGGACGATCACGTGCGTGTCGGCGATTCCACCCGGGTTCTGGAGCGCGCACGGCGACGCGCTGCGCGCGCCGTGCGGCAACCTGATCTGGTCGGGCACCGAGACCGCGACCATCTGGGCCGGCTACATGGACGGCGCCGTGCGAGCCGGACACCAAAGCGCGCTTCAGGCGCTCAATGCGCTGCGTCATGCTTAGGATCACGAAGATGAAGAAACGGATTGTACTGATCACGGCATTGGTCGCGATCGGCGCGTTACTGGCGCTCTACGGCCCGACGCTGCTCGGCTTCTACCGTCTGCAGCGCCATATCGATACGGCCGCGCAAGCCGACGACGCCGACGGCGGGCCGTGGCCGCGCGTGACCGACGCGTGCATGGGCTGCCATGGCGTGAAGGGCACGTCGCTCAGTCAGGCGTATCCGAGCCTGGCCGGCCAGCCGGCGCAATACGTGGCCGCGCAGCTTCACGCGTTTGCGAGCGGGCAACGCGCGAACCCGACGATGGGACCGCTCGCGATGACGATGAGCGAAGCCGAGATCACGCGTCTGGCCGGCTATTACGCGAAGCAAGCGCCGCTGGACAACCGCTATTTCAAGCCGGATGCACGACTGCGCACGAAAGGCGAGCAACTGGTGACGGGCGGCGCGTGCGCGGCCTGCCACGGCGCACGGTTGACGGGCCAGGCGCAGTTTCCGCGTCTGGCCGGGCAGGGCTACGACTACCTGCTCGCGCAGCTCGACGCGTTCGCGTCGGGTTCGCGCAGCGAAGCGACCGGCACGATGCAGCGCGTCGCGCAAGCGATGTCGGCGGACGATCGGGCGGCGGTGGCGACCTATCTGGCGAGCCTCGGCCCCGCCAGGCAGTGAATCAACGGCAGCAATCGACCTTGGGAGTTCGACTCATGGATTACAGATCACTTGTCCTTTGCCTTTCCAGCGCGACGCTGGCGGCGACGACCGGCATCTACGGCTTCAAGTTCGTCCGAAAACGCAATTTCCTGCTCGGCTTCGAATGGTGGATCGTGACGGTCTCCGCGTCCAACGCCGTGATCTTCTTCGCGACCGAATCGCCGGTGTCGTACTTCATCTCTCACTTTCTCGACGCGTTTTCGCGCGGGTTCGGGATGCCGGTGATCGCGGTCGCGGGCCTGATGGCCGTCACGCACGGCTACCGGCCGTCGATGCGGCAGGACGTGACGCTGTTCGTGCTCGCGACGCTCGGGACGATCGCGCTCGTGGCCGGCGCGTTGCAGCACGCGTTGCCGTACTTCTACGTGGCGATGTGGACGCTGATGTCGATCTATCTCGCCGGTTTCGTGTGGCGGCTCGTGCGTGCCGGCCACGCGCTCCATGCGCTGACGACGACGCTGGGCCTCGTCGCTGCGCAGGCGATCGCATGCATCTACGATTTCTACAAGATCCCCGGCGAGGAAACCAACGTCGTGTTCAATTTCTACGTGCTGGCGCTGCTGACCTGGTCGTACCTGACCGTCACGCTCTATTACGCTTATTGCGCGCTGGAGCGGGAGAAGGGGCGCGGTCGGGCCGATGCCGGCGTGTTGTCGTATCCGAAATGAGTAGCGCTACTGATGAAAAAATGAAGGACCGAGCCGGTTGCCGGCCCGGCCGCGGCGATCGCGGAGCACGTGGATGGACCGCGTTCGCCTGACCCGCGCCGAGCGGCGCGATGCGACGCGCGAACGCCTGATCGACGCCGCCCGCGCGATCTTCGCGGAGAACGGATACGCGGCCGCGAGCGTGGAAGACATTGCTGCTGCGGCAGGGCATACGCGTGGTGCGTTCTACTCGAACTTCCGCGGCAAGGCCGACGTGCTGTTCGAGTTGCTGCGACGCGATCAGGACGAGGCTGCCGCGGCATTGCAGCGGATCGTCGGTTCGCATGACCCGGCCGACGATGCGCAGCGCGCGCTGCTCGCGTACTGGCGAAGGGGCACGACGCAGCCGGCCTCGCAGCTGATGTGGCTCGACGCGCAGCTCCAGGCGGCGCGCGATCCGCTATTCCGTGCGCGGTTCGGTGCGTTGCTGCGCGACCGGCAGGCGCTCGCGATTGCGTGCATCGACGCGTATGCGGCGCGGGCCGGCGTATCGCCGTCGCTGCCCACGCCGGTGCTGGCGCTCGGCCTGACCGCGCTGTGCGACGGCATGCAGTCGCACAGCGCGGCCGATGCAGGCAGTACCGCCGGCCCGCTGGCCGATGCGGTGCTGGTCGGCTTCCTCGCGCATACGGTGTGCGACCGCGTGCGCGAATGAAGGTGCGCAGCAGCGGCGGCCGTGCGTTGTCGTGCGCTTGTATCAGGGCTGAAAGCCGATTGTCATGACGGGGCGGCGGCGTGCGGCGACGCACGTTCGATCATGCAGACGAAACAGGGAATACCCCGTCTTTTTCTTTTCTTTATTTTTGTCATGATGACCTAACATTGTCACTATGTTCTACTCAAGGCGTCGGCAGTGATCGATCGCGGCCGGCAGGGTTGGGACGAATAAGGAGATCTACGATGGATGCACTCATGCGCAAGGCTTTCTTCGAGGACGGTGCGGTTCTCGTCGAAGGCGTACTCGATGCGGCGCAACTCGCGCAATGCCGCGCGGTGTACGACTGGGGGATGGAGAACCCGGGCCCGATGGCGACGACGCTGCTCGACGGCACCGAATACCAGTCGCACAACGACAACGCGAACCCGTATGCGAAGACGCGGCTCGACGAACTGGTCGCCACGCTGCCGTTCGGCAAGCTGTTCGCCGACCTGTGGGGTTCGAAGCACGTGTGGTATTTCGCGGAAGAACTGTTCATGAAGGCCGGCGGCAAGAGCGCACGCTCGCCGTGGCATCAGGACACGTCGTACCTGCCGTGGCAGGGGATGCATTTCGGCAACGCGTGGATCAGCTTCGAACACGTGCCGAAGCGCAACGCGCTCGAGATCGTGCGCGGCTCGCATCGCGGCGTGCGGCACGACGGCACGACGTTCCAGAACGCCGAGGATCCGACCGACCCGCTGCATGGCGGCGACGTGTGGCCGCGCCTGCCGGACATCGAGGCCGAGCGCCGCGTGGCGCCCGATGCGTACGACATCCTGTCGTGGGAAACGAAGCCGGGCGATGTGCTGCTGCTCCATCCGGGCGTGCTGCATGGCGGCGGCGCGGTCGATGCCGACTTCCCCGATCGCCACACGCTCGTGCTGCGCTTTTTCGGCGACGACGCGGTGTTCAGCCCGTTGCCCGACGAAAGCCGCTCGGGATTCACGCCGGCCGGCGTGCTGTTCGTCGAGGAGCTGGCCGGGCTGAAGGCCGGCGATCCGTTCCGCGCGCCGTGTTTCCGTCAACTCGTCTGAACCGGGAGAACGCATCATGACAGCAACCCCGAAGCGGCAATCGATCGTGCCGGCTGCCTTCCAGCCGTGGTACGACGCATATCACTTCTCGCCGGCCACACGTGTCGGCGACACGATCTGGGTATCGGGCCAGGTTGGCCTCGATGCACGGATGCAGCCGGCCGACGGCGTGCAGGCGCAGGCGCGGATCGCGTTCGAGTGCCTGAAGGCGATCCTCGAGGAAGCCGGCGCGAGTCTCGCCGACGTCGTCGAGCTGACGACTTTCCACACGGATCTGCAGCGCGAGACCGAAGACTTCGCGGCGGTCAAGGACGTGTATTTCCCGAACCGTTACCCGTCGTGGACGGCGGTCGGCGTCACGCAACTGGCGCTGCCGGGATTGTGCGTCGAGATTCGTGCGGTGGCGGTGGCCGGGTCCGGCAAGGACTGATCGGAGGCACGACGGTTTTCGCCGGATCTGCGTTTCATATGCATCGCAGTACTGACGAAAAAACGAGAACAGGGATCGATCGGCAGGCGGCCGGGCGGAACCCCGGCCGGCCCGGATCAGGGAGCGATCGTCGTCGTCGGCTGACGACGACGATCGCAGCAAATGCGTCTCGTCCCGGGCGGGCGAGCGAAGGCGGAGCACGAAGGAGAACCATGATGAAGAAGCATCGTTTCTGGACCACGTCCGCGATCGCGGCCGCTGCATGTGTCGCGATCGGCACCGCCGTCGCGGCGGACGACCTGACGCCGGCCGGCGCCGAGCGCTCGGCGAGCAAGGACGGCGCGGTGCCGGCCTATGCGGGCAAGCAATCGCCCGACGCCGGCTGGGAGTGGGGCAAGGTGCGCGGCGATTTCTGGAAGCATCGCAACGAGAAGCCGCTCTACTCGATCGACGCGGCGAACGTCGACAAGTACGCGGACAAGCTGTCGCCCGGCCAGGTCGCGCTGATCAAGCAGAAGAAGGGCTACCGGATGGACGTCTACCCGTCCCATCGCGAGTGCCAGTTGCCGGATGCCGCCGAGCAGAACTCGAGGGCGAACCTCACCGCGGCGAAGCTGGATGCGAGCGGCGAGAACCTCGCATCGGCCGCGTTGCCGGGCGTCCCGTTCCCGCAACCGAAGAGCGGCATCGAAGCGATCCTGAACTACGAGATGCGCTATCGCGGCGAAGGCGTCGAATGGGCGCAGGTCGCCACGAGCATTTCGCCGCGCCCCGGCAGCAGCGAATGGATCGACGCGGTCGGTCCGCAGACGTTCTACTTCCCGTCGGCCAAGCTCGGCAAGACGTCGCCGCAGGAGGTCGACCAGTTGAGCGCCGCCGTCTACTTCCAGATGAACTCGCCGGCCGCACTGGCCGGGCAGGCCTTCGTCCAGCGGCAGTACTTCAACAAGGATTCGGAAACCTACTACTACTTCCCGGGCCAGCGCCGCGTGCGACGCATGCCGGCCTATACGCACGACGCGCCGTTGATCGGCTTCGAGAACCAGTATCTGATCGACGAAGGCAACATGATCAACGGTTCGCTCGACCGTTTCAACTGGAAGCTGGTCGGCAAGAAGGAAATGCTCGTCCCGTACAACGCGTTCGGCATGTACCGGTTCAAGAGCAAGCTGCACGACGTCGCGACGCCCGACGGCCTCGCCGCCGCGAACCGTCGCTACGAGGCGCATCGCGTGTGGGTCGTCGAAGCGACGCTGAAGCCGAGCGCGCGGCACGTCGCGTCGAAGAAGGTGTTCTATCTCGACGAAGACAGCTGGCTCGCGCTCGTCGGCGAAGACTACGACGCGCAGGGCAAGTTGTGGAAGGTGCGGGAAAGCTACCCGATTCCGGTATGGGAGCTCGGCGGTACCTGCGACAACGAACCGCTCGCGCAGTACGACATGATCAACGGCCGCTATGTGTTCGATGCGTCGTCGATCGGCCAGGGCAAGGACATTCGCTGGTTCGGTCAGGCCGACGATCCGCGCTTCAAGCAGGATTTCTACACGGCGGAATCGCTGCGCTCGGTCAGCGAACGGTGACGATCGCCGGCTGACGGGTACAAGGACCGGCGCACGCAACGATCGCGCGCCGGCGTCGAACAGGGGCGGAGGTGGATCATGGAACCGGCAAGATTGTTCAGGAATGCTACCGTATCGGTGGCGATGGCGGGCGCCGCGACGTCGAGCGCGTATGCATACGACTTCACGGTGGGCGGCGGCGCGGTGCAGGGTTCGTGGGTGACGAACCTGACGGCGGGCGCCGGCATCCGGACCAAAAACCCGAGCTGCTCGCTCACCGGCGACCCGAACGCCTTCGGCTGCGGCGCGGGCGCGAACACCAACCAGTGGGGCTACGCGGACAACGGCGACCTGAACTATCGCAAGGGGCAGCCGTTCAGCACCTACGTCAGCGCGACCAGCGAGCTGTTGCTGAAGATGCCGGCCGAAGGGCTGAAGTTCATGGTGCGCGGCACCGGCATGTACGACTTCATGGCCAAGAACACGAACCGCACGCCGTTGTCGAGCACGGCGGCCGCGCAGGTCGTCTACAACGCGCAACTGCTCGACCTGTGGGCGCAGAAGGATTTCACGATCGGCGGGCGCAACGCGCACGTGCGGCTCGGCAACCAGGTGATCAACTGGGGCGAGAGCATGTTCGCGCAGAGCGGCATCAACGCGACGAACTCGATCGACGCGCAGAAGCTGCTGATCCCCGGCTCGCAGCTCAAGCAGGCGCTGCTGCCCGCGCCGATGGCGAGCTTCGCGGCCGACCTGTCGCACGGGTTCAGTACCGAGGCGTATTACCAGTTCCAGTGGAACGGCAACCGCTATCCGCCGGTCGGCTCGTACTGGTCGGTGTCGAACGGCTTCGGCCGCGGCGCCGAGCCGTTCACGATCAACACGAACAACCTGAACGTGACCGGCCCGAGCGCGGGCACGATCGCCAACGCGATCGGCGGATCGGGCGCGGCCGGCAACCAGGACACGCTCAACGCGATCAAGAACGGGCTCGTGAACGGGAGCTATGCCGGGCCGCCGTTCAACGACATCGGGCTGCCGTCCGTCACCAACCTGCCGGCGAAATACCGGCCGCAGTTCGGCGTGAAGTTCAACTATTCGCCGCGTGCGTTCGACGCGAACTTCGCGTTCTACTACCTGAACTACACCGACAAGTCGCCGGTGCTCGCGTCGCTCGCGAACGGCACCGAGCAATGGTCGTATCTCGGCCGACGCCAGCTGTTCGGGGTCAGCGCGAACTTCGGCATCGGCCCGTGGGCGATCGGCACCGAACTGTCGTACCGGCCGCGCGATGCGGTCGCGCTGTCGAGCTGCTACGGCGCGGGCGGCCCGCTCGACCTGAACACGAACGGCGTGGCCGGCATCGACTGCCAGCAATGGGTCGACAAGAAGAAGTTCCAGTACGACATCAACGGGCTGCTCGCGCTCACGCGCAGCGAGTACCCGTTCCTGAAGCTGCTCGGCGCCGATTCGGCCGCGCTGACGTGGGAACTGACGTGGATCTACTACCCGGGGCTGAGCTCGAGCGGCGTCACGCGCACGGTCGGCGGGCAGACCGTCACGCAGGTGCCGCAGACCGGCTACCTGCCGTGGTTGAACAACGGCTCGGCGGCCGGCTATCCGATCGGGATGGGCCAGGGCACGTCGAGCTCGGTGGGCGGGACGATCGACTTCAACTGGACCTATGACGGCACGCTGATTCCCGGCTGGCAGGTCACGCCGGGTGTGACGTTCAGCACCGGCCTGTACGGCTACACGCCGACCTTCACCGCGAACTACATGCAGGGTGCGAAGTCGCTGAACGTCTACGTGCTGTTCAACCAGAACCCGCCGAACTGGCAGGCCGGCATCAACTTCACCGCGTTCTGGGGCGGCCACAACACGGTGGGCCAGCCTTATGCGGACCGCAATTTCGTCGGCTTGTTCGTCACGCGGAATTTCTGACGGCGGCGGGCGGCAAGTGGCAGGTGGCAGGTGGCGTATGCCACCGGAATACATGAAGGGGTAACGTCGTGCTCAATCGTCTGGTCAGTCGCCTGGAAAGGCTTTTCTTCGGTCACCGCGCGATCGTGCTCGCGGCGATCGCGTTGTTCACCGTCGCGATGGCCGTGTTCGCCGTGCAACTGCGCATGGATGCCGGCTTCGAAAAGCAGATGCCGATCGGGCACGAGTACATCCGCACGTTCCAGCAATACCGGAACGACCTGCTGGGCGCGAACCGGATCACGGTCGTCGTGCGCGCGAAGCACGGATCGATCTGGTCGAAGGAAGGGCTGACGCGGCTGTACGACGTCACGCAGGCCGTCACGTACCTGCCGAACGTCGACCGGATCGGCGTGCGCTCGTTGTGGACGCCGAACGCGTTCGTCAACGAAGTGACCGAGGAAGGGTTTCGCGCCGAGCCGATCATTCCCGGCACGATCACGCCCGACCAGTTGACGCCGGAACGCGTGCAGCGCATTCGCCGTGCGACGACGCTCGGCGGCTACGTCGGCACGCTCGTGTCGCACGGCGAGGACAGCGCGATGATCACGGCCGAGCTGAACGAGCGCGACAGCGCCGGCAAGGTGCTCGACTACGTGGCGTTCAATCACCTGCTCGAAGACAAGATCCGCAAGCCGTTCGAGGACGACGGCTACGAGATCCAGATCATCGGCTTCGCCAAGCAGATCGGCGATATCGCGGACGGCGCGACGGCCGTGCTCGGCTTCTGCGCGGTCGCACTGCTGCTGACGACGCTCGCCGTGTACTGGTACTGCCATTCGGTGCGCTTCACGGTGCTGCTGGTCGCATGCTCGCTGACGTCGCTCGTATGGCAGTTCGGCACCCTGAAGCTGCTCGGCTTCGGCCTCGATCCGCTCGCGGTGCTCGTGCCGTTCCTGGTGTTCGCGATCGGCGTGTCGCATGGCGTGCAGCAGGTGAACTTCATCGTCCGCGAGATCGCGCACGGGCAGAGTTCGTTCGATGCGGCGCGTCACAGCTTCAGCGGCTTGCTGATCCCCGGCGTGCTCGCGCTGATTACCGCGTTCGTGTCGTTCATCACGCTGCTGCTGATCCCGATCCCGATGGTGCGCGAGCTGGCGATCACCGCCTCGCTCGGCGTCGCGTACAAGATCGTGACGAACCTGATTCTGCTGCCCGTCGCGGCATCGTGCTTCGACTTCACGAAAACCTATGCGGACGACTCGCTGAAGCGCGCGCAGCAGCGTGCGAAGCCGCTTCGCGTACTCGCCCGCGTGGCGGAACCGAAGTATGCAGGCCTCACCGTCGCGCTGACGGTGGCGATCTTCGCACTCGCCGCATGGCAAAGCCGCGACCGCGTGATCGGCACGCTGCAGCCGGGCGCGCCGGAGCTGCGCGCGGACGCGCGCTTCAATCGCGACGCGACGTCGATCGCCGGCAACTACGACATGGGCCTCGACTGGCTGACGGTCGCGATCGAATCGACGGGCAAGGCGTGCAACAACCCGGCGGTCGGGCTGTACGAGGACGACTTTTCGGCCGCGATGAAGACCGAGCCGGGCGTCGTGTCGGTGCAGTCGTACTCGGCGATGCTGCGCGCGTACAACCAGGGCTACAACGAGGACTTCCCGAAGATGAACGTCGTGCCGATCGACCCCGAGAACTACGGCGCGGTGTCGGTGGACGTGTCGCGCGTGAAGGGCTTCATGAGCCGAGACTGCGGGATGACGGCGGTGCACCTGTTCCTGACCGACCACAAGGCGACGACGATCAACCGCATCCTCGACGACGTGAAGCAATACCGCGCGTCGCATCCGTTCCCCGGCATCACGGTGCGCCTGGCCGCGGGCAACGCGGGCGTGCTCGCCGCGACGAACGACGAAGTCGAGAAGAGCGAGCTGCCGATGATGCTCTACGTGTATGCGGCGATCCTGATCCTCGTGTTCGTCGCGTATCGGGACTGGCGCGCGATGCTCGCCTGTTGCGTGCCGCTGTCGGTCGCGACCTTCATCGGCTACGGGTTCATGAAGGAACTGCAGATCGGGCTGACGGTGGCGACGTTGCCGGTGATGGTGCTGGCGGTGGGTATCGGCGTCGATTACGCGTTCTACATCTACAACCGGCTGCAGGTACACCTCGCCGGCGGGCAGGACATCGTGAAGGCCGTGCAGCACGCGATGCTCGAAGTGGGCGTGGCCACGATCTTCACCGCGATCACGCTGGCGATCGGCGTCGCGACGTGGAGCTTCTCCGCGCTCAAGTTTCAGGCCGACATGGGCAAGCTGCTCGCGTTCATGTTCATCGTGAACCTGGTGATGGCGATGACGGCGTTGCCCGCGCTGGCCTCGGTACTGGAGCGCTGGTTCCCGCGCCGCAAGCCGGCTCGCGCGCCGGGCCTGTTCAGCCACTGAAGCCGACGAACGTTCCGACGGAGATCCAGTCATGGTCAAGACCTTCGCTGTGTGCGGCGCACTTTGCCTCTTGGCCGGCGCCTACACACGCTTTCATGAAACGGTCGCGCAGCAGTCCGCGCCGGCCCACGCGTTCGCGACCGACGTGAAACGCGTCAGTGTGCGCCACGCCACGGGCGACGAACCGGCCGTGGCCCCGCCGTCGAACGACGGCGACGCCGGACGCGGGGCGGCAGCCGCGCAGGGCGCCGACAAGCCGCCCGTCGTCGCGCTCGGCGTCGCGCACGCCGGCTGGTCGGTGCTGTTCAGCCACTGATGCCCGCGCATACCACTACGGAGGTTTTTCCATGATCAAGACGCTCGTTGCCTGTACCGCGCTGTGCGCCGCCGCGGCGGCCTTCGCGCAACCGCAGGACGGCACGGTGGCCGCCTGGGCCGCGAAGCCCGCGCATGCATGGGCCGAGCCGGCGCACCGGATGCTGATGGACGCGGCGCGCGCCGGATCGCGGATCGTCGCGGTCGGCGAGCACGGCATCGTGCTGCTGTCCGACGACGACGGCAAGACGTGGCGGCAGGCGCGACGCGTGCCGGTAGCGGCGACGCTGTCGGCCGTCTCGTTCGCGGATGCGAAGCACGGCTGGGCCGTCGGCCAGTGGGGCGCGATTCTCGCGACCGACGACGGCGGCGACACGTGGGTCACGCAGCGGCTCGATACGTCGGTCGACCAGCCGCTGTTTTCGGTGCTGTTCACGAACGCGCGGGACGGCATTGCCGTCGGCCTGTGGTCGCTGATGCTGCAGACGCACGACGGCGGCAAGACCTGGACGCGCACGACGCTGCCGAAGCCGCCGGGCGGCGGCAAGGCCGACCGCAATCTCTATCACGTGTTCGCCGACGCCACGCAGGCGCGCTACATCGTCTCGGAACAGGGGATGGTGCTCAAGTCGGCCGACGGCGGCGCGAACTGGACCTATCTGCCGACGGGCGGCAAGGGCACGTTGTGGTCGGGCGTCGCGATGCCGGACGGCCGGATCGTGGTCGGCGGGCTGCTCGGCAGCCTGTTCGAGAGCCGCGACGGCGGCACGACATGGGCCGCACTGCACACCGGGACGCGCAGCTCGATCACCGATCTCGTCGCGAGCGGCGGCGGGCTGACCGGCGTCGGGCTGGACGGCCTCGTGTTGACGCAGCGCGTGGCCGGCGGCCCGTTCGACATCGTGCAGCGCGCGGATCGCGCGACGCTCACCGCCGCGCTGATCGACGCGCGTGGCAAGCCGGTGCTGTTTTCGCAGGACGGCGTGCTGGCCGCGCCGTGAGTTGAATTCATCGAGAAAAACGAGGAAGCATGGAGCACTTGACATGAAGCGCAAGCACAAGCCGGACATGCAGGCCCGGCGGCGGATATTGCGCGCCGCGGCCGCGGGTGCCGCGTCGCTCGCCACCGGCGAGGTGTCGTTCGCCGAAGGCGCGGCGTCGGCATCCGCCGATCGTGGCGTGTTCGACGTCGTCATCATCGGCGCGGGGCTCGCGGGGCTGACCGCCGCGCGCGACCTGAAGCGCGCCGGATGCGAATCGTTCGTCGTGGTCGAGGCGCGCGATCGCGTCGGCGGGCGCACTTACAACCACGACCTCGGCAACGGTGTGGTGTCCGAAGCCGGCGGCCAGTGGATCGGGCCGGGGCAGACGGCGATCGCCGATCTCGCGCGCGAACTCGGGGTCGATACGTTCCCGACGTATTACGCGGGCAAGACGGTCGTGCTGGCCGGCGACGCGCGCGTCGCCCAGGATTTCCACGGCGGCTCGGGCGGCGACGACGCGATCGGCGCGAAGCTCGGCGCGCTCGCGCGCGGCGTGCCGTCGCGCGAACCGTGGACCGCGCAGCACGCGGCGGAGCTCGACAAGCTGACCTACGGCGACTGGCTGCTCAAGCAGGGCGTGACTTATGAAGACGGCTACTTCCTCGGCCTCGCGGCGAAGCTGTCGCTCGGCGGCGCACCGGCGCAGCTCGGGCTGCTGCACTACCTGTCGGTGATCAACAGTGCCGATTGCGACTACGCGAAGCTGGAATCGATCAAGGGCGGCGCACAGGAAACGCGCTTCGTCGGCGGCTCGCAGGTGCTGAGCCTGCGGATGGCGCGCGAACTCGGCGCGAAGGTGCAACTGTCCTGCCCGGTGCGCAAGATCTCGGGCTGGGATCGCGACGTCGTCGACGTGCAGACCGATCGCGGCGTGCTGCGCGCGCGGCGCGTGATCGTCGCGCTCAATCCGGCGCTGTGCCAGCAGATCGCGTTCGATCCGCCGCTGCCGGACGGCCGCGCGCAGTTGCAGCGCAACTGGCCGGCGAATGCGCCGATGCGCAAGACGGTGCACGTGTACGACCGGCCGTTCTGGCGCGACGACGGCTACAACGGACAGATCTTCGAGGTCGGCGGTCCGGTGTTCATGGCGTACGACAACTCGCCGCCGGACGGCTCGGTCGGCGTGCTCGCCGCGTTCGTCGCGCCGGGCGCGCTGCCGGCCGAGCCGAAGGCCGCCGAACGGACGCTGTCGGCCATCTTCGCGCGTGCGCTCGGCGACAAGGCGCTGCACCCGACGCAGTTCCACGACTACGACTGGGGCCGCGTCGATCCGTGGACGCTGCAGTGCATCCACCCGTTGCCGCCCGGCTTCTGGACGAAATGGGGCAAGTTCCTGCGCCCGGAGGCCGGCCGGCTGATCTGGTCGGGCACCGAGACGGCCGACCTGTGGCCCGGTGCGATGGACGGCGCGGTGCGCTCCGGGCATCGCGCGGCGTTGCAGGCGCTCGGCAAGCTGGCCGGCCGCGGCGGGGAGGCCTGAATGAAACGAACCTGGATGATCGGCGCGGCACTGGTGTTGGCGGCTGGCGTCGCGGCAGGCGTGCTGTACGGGCCCGATCTCGTCGACGGCATGCGTTACCAGAAGGCGATGGCCGCGATCGGCGAAGCCGACAAGGGCAACGGCGGCGCGTGGCCGCAGCCGCAGGAGACGTGCTTCTTCTGCCATGGCGCGCACGGGCAGTCGCAGAACGCGTGGTATCCGTCGCTGTCGGGCCAGCCGGCCACGTATATCGCCGCGCAACTGCGCGCGTTCGCCACGGATCAGCGCCGCAACGCCTACATGGGGCCGCTTTCGCGCGAACTCGACGACGCGAGGATCGCCGCGCTGGCGACCTATTTCGCGCGACAGGCGCCGGCGCGCAACGAGGCCGTGCCGGCCGACGCGGCGCTCGACAAGCGGGGCATGGCGCTCGTGGCGGCGCGAAGCTGCAGCGCATGTCACGGCGCGGCGCTGACGGGCAAGGATCCGGCGCCGCGCCTCGCCGGCCAGGGGCAGCTTTACCTGGAAGCGCAGCTGGCGGCGTTCCGCTCGGGCGAGCGGCACGATCCGACCGGCGCGATGAACGCGTTGGCCGCGACGTTGTCGGGCGACGACACGCGTGCCGTTGCGCACTATCTGGCCGGCCTGTCGCCGGACGGGGCGGCCAGATGATGCGCGAAAGGCGTCAGGGCCGGGAATACCCTGCCTTTTTCTTTACCGTTTACTTTGTCATAGTGACCTAAGATTGGTAATGTGTTCTACAAAAGAACACGCCGGATACGAAGTTGCAGTACCCGACCTCGAACCGAACCGGTTCCCGACAATTCACGTTTCAGGAGACAAGCATGGCTAAGCACCCCGTCGTCGTTTATGGCGCAAGCGGTTACACCGGCATGTTGATCATGGACTGGCTGATCGACCAGAACATCCCGTTCACGGCGGTCGCGCGCAATGCGGGCCGCGCGAAGGAAATGATGGCGCAGCGCGTCGTGCGGCTCGAATCCGCGCAATACGAAATCATCGAAGCCGAGCACGACGTCGATGCGCTCGTGAAGGCGTTCCGCGGTGCGAAGGTGGTGTGCAACACGGTCGGGCCGTTCTCGAGCTTCGGGCTCGTCGGCGTCGAGGCCGCGCTGAAGGCCGGCTGTCACCACCTCGATACGACCGGCGAACAGTCGTATATCCGTGCGGTGCGCGACCAGTTCGGCGAGCAGTACCGCCAGGCCGGCCTGCTGGTGTCGTCGTCGAACGCGTACATGTACACGTTCGCGGAGATCGCCGCCGAGCTCGCGCTCGAAACGCCGGGCATCGACGCGCTGGAGACGGCCACGCTGACGCGCGGCCCGCGCGGCGCGGCCGGCGTGAGCATCGGCTCGACCGCGACGATCTTCGACGGCGCGCGCCACGAGTCCTGCTACCTGTGGGAGAAGGCGCTCGTGCCGCACGCCGCGGACGCATCGTTCACCGTCGCGACGCCCGAGCTGATGCAGCCGGTGTTCTGCCTGCCGTGGGGCGGCACGTCGCTGCCGGTCTACTTCGAGCACGATGCGCGCGTGCGCAGCTGCATCTCGTGCGTGGGCTTCTACGACAACAACGTGATGAAGCTGGTGCACCAGTTCGGGCAGAAGTGGGAAGCCGAATACAAGCACCTGCCGCGCGAGCAGCAGGACGAAGTGCTGAAGCAGGTCGTCGCGTCCACCACGCCGACGATGCCGCCGCGCGAGCGCACGACGATCCAGCGCAGCGTCGACTTCGCGATCGGCCGCGGCCAGCTCGCGGCGGTGCGCGCGACCGTGCACGGTGTCACGCCGTACATCTCGACGGGCGCGATTCACGCGGCCGGCGCGCTCAAGCTGCTCGACGGCGAGACCGCGCGCACGGGCTTCGCGTCCGGCTCGAAGGCATTCGGCCATCGCTACCTGCTCGGCTTCCTCGAACAGCGCGGGCTCGCGCGCGCCACCGTCACGCAACTGTGACGGCCGCCGCCGCACCGGACCAGACCCAACGGAACTTGTGACATGGCCATTATCGATTTCTACGACCGCGGCTGGCGGCTCAATCCCGACGGCATCGCGTACATCCAGGACGAGCGCAACTACACGTTCCAGGAGATCGGCGAGCTGTCGTGCCGCATCGCCAACGGCTTGCTCGCCGCCGGCTTCGCGAAGGAAGCGAAGGCGGCGGTGTGGGCCGACAACGACGTGATCGGCTGGAGCTGCGCGCTCGGCATGTGGCGCGCGGGGCTCGCGTACATCCCGGTGAACGGCCGCAACGCGGTGGCCGAGAATCAATACGTGCTCGATGCGTTCGACTGCGAAGTGCTGTTTTTCCATCAGGCGTTCGCGGCCGCGATCGACGCGCTGCGGCCCAGCCTGCCGAAGATCCGGCTGTGGGTGTGTCTCGACGCCGACCTGCCGTGGGCGCCGTCGCTGGCATCGTGGAGCGAGCACCAGCCGGCGACGCCGCCGGTCGTCGATTACGCGATGGACGACGTCGTCGCGCTGTCGGCCACGGGCGGCACGACGGGCGCGCCGAAGGGCGTGATGAACACGCACCGTTCGCTGCAGACGTACTTCGCGCAATTCATGATCGCGATGACGTACGGCGATGCGCGCCCGGTCAATCTCGCCGCGGCGCCGATGACGCACACGGCCGGCATGATGTCGCTGCCGTGCACCGCGCGCGGCGGCACGGTGGTCGTGCTGCCGAAACCCGACCCGGCGCTGTTGCTCGGCGCGATCGTCAAGCATCGCGTGACCGAGTTCTTCCTGCCGCCGACCGTGATCTACCGGCTGCTCGACATCCCCGGCATCGAGCAGGTCGATTTCTCGTCGCTGCGCTACTTCCTGTACGGCGCCGCGCCGATGTCGGTCGAGAAGCTCAAGCGCGCGATCGACGTGTTCGGCCCGGTGATGACGGGCGGCTACGGGCAGACCGAGGCGCCCGCGTCGATCTCGTACCTGACGCCGGCCGAGCACTTCGTCGACGGCAAGCTCGCATCCGACACGCGGCTCGCGTCGGTCGGCCGCCCGAACCCGCTGGTGCGCGTCGAGATCGTCGGCGAGCGCGGCGAGCTGCTGAAGCAGGGCGAGACCGGCGAGATCTGCGTGCGCGGCGACCTCGTGATGAAGGGCTACTACCGCGCGCCGGACAAGACGGCCGAAACCATCGTCGACGGCTGGCTGCATACCGGCGACATCGGTCATCTCGATCAAGACGGCTATCTGCACATCACCGACCGCAAGAAGGACATGATCATCAGCGGCGGCTTCAACGTCTATCCGAGCGAGATCGAGCAGGTGATCTGGGCGCACCCCGCCGTGCAGGACTGCGCGGTGATCGGCGTGCCCGACGACAAATGGGGCGAGGCGGTGAAGGCCGTGGTCGAGCTCAATGCCGGCCAGCAGGTGAGCGCGGAAGAACTCGTCGCGCTGTGCAAGGAGAAGCTGGGCTCGGTGAAGGCGCCCAAGAGCGTGGACTTCGTCGCCGCGCTGCCGCGCAGCACGGCCGGCAAGGTGCTGAAGAAGGACCTGCGCGAACAATACTGGCAGGGTCGGCAACGCAGGATCTGAACCTGCTTCATACGGATTCCATACGATGAGCAACATCTACATCGCCGGCATCGCGATGACCGTGTTCGGCCGGCATCTCGATCGCAGCCTCGACGATCTGGCGAGAGAGGCGCTGCAGCGCGCATTGCGGGACGCCGGCTGCCACGCCGATGCGATCCGCGCCGCGTTCTACGCGGGCATCACCAACGGCGCGCTGCAGGGGCAATTGTCGATCCCCGGCCAGGTCGTGTTCAGCAAGATCGGCATCGAGGGCATTCCGGTGTTCAACGTCGAGAACGCGTGCGCGTCCGGCAGCACGGCCGTGCACCTCGCCGTGCGGCAGTTGCAGTCGGGCGCATGCGACGTCGCGCTCGCCCTCGGTGCGGAAAAGATGAACGTCGCGGACAAGGCGAAATCGTTCGCGCTGTTCGAAGCCGGCTGGGACGTGTCGCGCGTCGACGAGAATTTCGCGACGCTCGCGCGGCTCGGCGAAGGGATCGAGCCGCCGCCCGGCTCGGAATCCGACCGCCCGTACAGCCGCTTCATGAAGATCTACGCGGCGATGTGCCGGCATCACATGCACACGTACGGCACGACCCAGCGGCAGATTGCCGCCGTGTCGGCGAAGAACCACGGGCATTCGGTGCACAACCCGTACTCGCAGTTCCGCCAGCCGTTCACGATCGACGAGGTGCTGGCGGCCGCGCCGATCACGTATCCGATCACGTTGCCGATGTGCGCGCCGCTGTCGGACGGCGCGGCGGCCGCGATCCTCTGCACGGAGGAAGGGCTGGAACGCATCGGCGCCGATCGCAGCCGCTGCATCCGGATCGCCGCGAGCGTGATCCGCAGCTTCACGCGGCGGCGCATCGACGAGCCGCACAAGCACATCGGCCGGCTCGCCGCGCTGCAGGCGTACGAGCTGGCGGGCGTGGGGCCGGAGGACATGGACGTGGCCGAAGTGCACGACGCATCGGCGATGGGCGAGATCATCCAGGCCGAGAACCTCGGCTTCGTGCCGCTCGGCGAAGGCGGGCCGGCCGCCGAGCGCGGCGAGTTCACGCTCGGCGGGCGCATCCCGATCAACACGTCGGGCGGCCTCGAATCGAAGGGCCATCCGCTCGGCGCGACCGGTATCGGGCAACTGTACGAGCTGGTCACGCAGTTGCGCGGCGAAGCGGGCGCGCGGCAGGTGGACGGCGCGCGTCATGCGATCCAGGAGAACGGCGGCGGCTTGCAGGGCGTCGAAGAGGCAGCGCTGGCGATTCACATTCTCAGCAGGGACTGACGGAGGCGGACATGGGCGACACACACGGCGCGATGGCGCGCGGGCAAGTAGCGCCGGCAGGGCAGGCGATGCGACAGGCGCCGGGTGGGGTCGGCGCGGCGGCGGCGATGCAGGCGGCGGGCGCCGAGGCGGCCGGGCCGCTCGCGCGCTGGGGCGAGGAAATTCGCACCGACGCCGCGTTGCGGAAGTATCGTCCCGTCGGCGGATGGATCGAGCCGCCCGAGCATGCGCAACCGGCGCTCGAAGGCGACGTGCAGGCGGACGCGATCGTCGTCGGCGCGGGCTTTGCCGGCCTGTCCACCGCGCTGGAACTGGCCGCGCGCGGCGCAAGCGTCGTCGTGCTCGAACGCGAGTTCGCGGGCTTCGGTGCGAGCGGGCGCAACGCCGGCTATCTTGCCGGCGGCCAGGGGCTCGAATACGAGCTGTTTCTCAAGCGGGTCGGCCACGAACAGGCGAAGCGGATCGTCGGCTTCTACGACGAAGGCGTCGCGTACGTCGAACGCAAGCTCGCCGAGTACGCGATCGACTGCGACTACCGCGCGTCGGGCATCATTCGCGCGGGCGTGCATCCGTCGCAGGAGAAGCGCCTGCGCGAGAGCATGGCCACCGGCATCGAGCTCGGCTCGCCCGCCGAGTTCCTCGATGGCGCGGCGATGCGCGAACGCGGGATTCCGCCGGCGTTCCTGTTCGGCGCATACGTGCCGGGCGGCGGCACGCTCGATCCGGGCAAGTACGTGACCGGCTTGCGGCGCGCGGCGCTCGCGGCCGGTGTGAAGCTTTACGAAAACACCGCGCTGCTCGATTTCGACGCGGGTAAGACGGTGCGCGTGCGCACCGCGCGCGGCAGCGCGAGTGCGCCGGTGCTGGTGCTCGCGACCAATGCGTACACGCCGCAACTCGGGCTGCTCGGCGACAAGGTGATGCCGCTGCGCGTGTCGGCGCTCGAAACCGAGCCGCTGTCCGACGCGCAGCTCGCGGCGCTCGGCTGGCCGAACCGGGAGGGCATCGTCACGTCGCACCTGACGATGGAGAGCCACCGCCTGACCGCGCGCAACACGCTGCTGCTGACGACCAAGCGGCTGCATTACGTGTACGGCTCGCAGACGCCGAACGTGCCGGACGACGACGCGTATCGCGCGCTGCTGAAGACGTTGCGCGCGCGTTTTCCGTCACTCGGCGACGTGCCGGTGCGCGCCTGCTGGAGCGGCTACATCTCGTTCGCGGGCGATGCGTTGCCGGTGGTCGGCGCGGCCGGCGCACACGGCAACGTGTTCTACACGGCCGGGTGTTCGGGGCACGGCGTCGGCACGCAATCGCTGATCGGGCGCGTGCTGGCCGAGCGCATTCACGACGGACGGTCGCCGCTGCTCGACGCGTTGACGCACAAGACGCCGTCGGTGCCGCCCGAGCCGCTGCGATGGTGTGCGATGACCGCGATGCTCGGCGTCGCGAACCTGCTCGACGAACGCGTGAACCGAAAGGTGCGGCCGGTGTAGCGGCGCACGCGATCGTCGCGACGCGCGAACGCGCATCCGGCTGGCCCGCCCGGTGGAAGGGCGGCTCGATGGAAAATGAAGCGCGCATCGGGTATAGTCGTTGGCGCTCCGTAAGGTGCGGAGCGTCCATTCGACGAAGCCGAAACGCCATTTTCACGACGAACACGATGACAGTGTCCAACGAGCCGCGCAGCACGAGAAAGCGGCGCACTTCGACTGCCACCGCCGCAGCGGGCAATACCGACGGCTTGCGGGCGCAAGGCCTGCGCACGCGCAACACGATCATTCGCGTCGCGCGCAAGCTGCTGCTCGAAGGCGGCCCGCTCGAATTCTCGCAGCGCGCGGTTGCCGCGGCCGCGGGCATCAGCGTCAGCAATCTGCAGTACTACTTCCCGACCCGGATCGCCGTGTTGCGGGCCGTGATCGAGCCGGTCATCGACAGCTATCTCGACGACATGAAGCGTGCGATGAGCAGCGAAGCGTCGCCGCGCGACGTGTTCGAGGAGATCATGCAGCGCTCGATCTCCGACGCGAAGGATGCCAAGTACAACGCACTGTTCCGGCATTTGCTGTCGTTCGCGGCCACCGATGCCGAATGCTTCAAGCTGTACGACGAGTGGTACACGACGCTCACGCGCGACCTCGCGCAACTGCTGCGCGCCGTCAATCCGGCGTTCAGCGCGGCCGACAGCCGGCATGCGGCGACGATGCTGATCGCGCTGGCCGACGGCCTCGCGATGCAGTACGGCACCGGCCGGCACACGCAGGCGCTCGATGCGTATTTCATCGCGACGTCGCGCGCGATCGCCTTCGGCACGCTGACGGCGCCCGCGGGTAAATAGCGGCGCGATCCGCCGCGGCGGCCACGCGAACCGAGACAGGGGAATACCCTGTCTTTTTTTTGCTTCCTGTGTTTGTCATGATGACCTATGTTTGGTATGTATTACTAGATGTGGGATGGCCGGGCGCGTCCGCTGCCGGGCCGACATGATTCGAGTCCAGGAGGAGAACGGAGATGATTCGTCTGAACAAGTCCGCGGCGCTGCCCGTGGTCGGCATGACCGGCTTCGAGACGCCGCTGAGCGAAGAGGAAAGCGCGATCCAGCACACGGTTCATCGCTTTGCGCGCGACGTGCTGCGGCCGATCGGGCGCGAGCTCGACCGGATGACGCCGGAGGACGTGATCGCACCGGGCTCGCCGTACTGGGCCGCGATCGTCGAGAGCGCGAAGCTCGGGCTCGATCCGCAACTGATCGCGCAGTTTCCGCCGGAGACGGCCGTGCGCATCGAATCGCTGATCGGCGAGGAACTCGGCTGGGGCGATTCGGGCCTTGCCGTGTCGATCGGCGCGGCCACGATGCCGCTGATGATGGCGCACACGGTCGGCAACGCCGAACTGATCGAGATGTGCGCGGGCAAGGTCGGCTGCTGGATGAACACGCAGCCCGATCGCGGCTCGGACGCGGCGATCCTGTATCGGCAGGAACTCGGCGCGCACGGCCGCCAGCCGGTCGGCAACGTGACCGCGAAGGTCGGCGCCGACGAGATCGTGATCAACGGGCAAAGCTCGGCTTGGATCTCGAACGGTTCGGTCGCGCAGGTCGCGCTCGCGTACATGGCGGCCGACTACGGCGACGGCTTCTACGGCGAAGGCGAGCGCAGCGCGTTCACGAACGGCATCGCGATGATCCTGCCGCTCGATCTGCCCGGCGTGTCGCGCGGCAAGCCGCTCGACAAGATCGGCCAGCGCTCGCTGCCGCAGGGCGAGATCTATTTCGACAACGTGAAGGTGCCGAAGCGCTTCGCGGTCGCGCTGAAGGACGACTATCTCGGCAACCTGGCGTCGACGTGGTCGTATGCGGGCACGCACATGTGCCAGGTGTTCGTCGGTGCGGCGCGCGCCGCGTTCGAACTGGCGCTCGCGTATTGCCACGAGCGCAAGCAGGGCGGCGCGCTGCTGATGGATCACCAGATGACGCACCTGCGCATCGGCGAGATGCTGCGCCGGCTCGAGATGGCGCGCGCGATCGCGCGCCGCAGCCTCGCGTTCTCGCGGATGTCGCCGCAAAGCCATCCGTACGCGACCGCGCAGGCGAAGGTGAGCGTGACCGAGGAAGCGATGAAGATCACGCACGAGGCGTTCCAGCTGTTCGGCGGCAACGGCACCACGCGCGAATTCCCGATCGAGAAGCTGTTCCGCGACGTGCGCTCGGCGCTGATCGAGGACGGCGAGAACTACATTCTCGCGTCGCGCCTCGGTGTGCTGGCCGGGAAGCTTTACGAGAACGGCTGGACGCGGGAGTGAGCGCGGGCCGCGCGGGCGCGTTTTCCGTTACGGCTTACTTTCGTGTGTAAAGAAGACATGGCCGAGGTCAAGGCGGCGATACCGGAACGCCGGAGCTGAACGCGCGTGCCCATGCAGCGGCACGCGCGTTCCCTCCTCAGATGCGACCGAGCAGCACCAGTATCACGACAATGACGACGATCAGACCGACGGTTCCCGATGGCCAGTAGCCCCAGCTTCGGCTATGCGGCCATGCAGGAAATGCGCCGATGAGCAGCAGAATCAGAACGATGATGAGGATCGTACCGAGCATCGCATCCCTCCTGGATTGATTCGACACGGAGTGCGCTGACGCAATTCATGTGCCGCGGCGGGGCGCCGATGAAAGGAGGTGCAAGCGCATCGTCTGAATCGCCTGAATTCACGGGATGAATACCGATTGATTCAGAAAATAAATTTCAAAAATGTACGCACGGTCGCTATGCTGGGCCATCGTTTTCCCTCGGGCGGGCGCAATGGCTGAACTCTTTCTGGTACGGCACGGACAGGCATCGTTCGGCACCGACGACTACGACCGGCTTTCCGCGACGGGCGACCAGCAGGGCGTCTGGCTCGGCGAATATTTCGCGCGGCAGGGCCTGGCGTTCGACCGCGTGATCTGCGGCACGATGAACCGCCATGCGCAGACGGTCGCCGCGATCCTGCGCGGGATGGGCCGCGAAGGCGTCGCGGTCGATCGCCATCCGGGCCTGAACGAATACGATTTCCACGGGCTGTTCGCGGCAGCCGCCAGCGACTACCCGGAGATCGCGCGGCTCGCGGCCGGCTCGATGAAGGAGCATTTCCGCGCGCTCCGGCAGGTGCTGCAGCTGTGGACCGAGGACAAGCTCGGCGATGCGGCCCCCGAGACCTGGGCCCGTTTCCAGCAACGCGTGGCCGACGCCCGCGCGGCGATCCGCGCAGGCGACGGCCAGCGCGTGCTGGCGGTGAGCTCCGGCGGCCCGATCGCGGTCACCGTGCAGCAGGTGCTCGCGGCGCCGCCGTCGAGCGCGATCGCGTTGAACCTGCAGATCCGCAACAGCAGTCTTTCGCAGTTTTTCTTCAACGCCGAGGCGTTCCACCTCGCGTCGTTCAACGGCATCCCGCATCTGGAGGATCCCGAACGACACGCGCTGCGCACCTACGGCTGACCCACGAACGATCGCGACGATGACGAACCCTTCCCAGCAACTCGACGTAGCCCGCCTCACGCGCTATCTGGAAACGCACGTGCCGGGCTTCGAAGGCCCGCTCGACACGGAGAAGTTTGCCGGCGGCCAGTCGAACCCGACTTTCCTGCTGAATGCGAAGAGCGGCCGCTACGTGCTGCGCCGCCAGCCGCCGGGCGAACTGCTGAAATCCGCGCACGCGGTCGACCGCGAATTTCGCGTGCTCACCGCGCTGTCGGGCACCGCGGTGCCGGTCGCGCGCCCGTATAACCTCTGCGAGGACCGCGACGTGATCGGCAGCCTGTTCTACGTGATGAGTTTCGAGGATGGCCGGATCTTCTGGGATCCCGCGCTGCCGGAACTGCCGAAGGCCGAGCGCGCGACCTGCTACGACGCGCTGCTGCAGACGATGGCCGCGCTGCACGACGTCGATGTCGACGCGGTGGGCCTTGCCGACTACGGCCGCCCCGGCAACTACTTCGAGCGCCAGATCGGCGTGTGGACGAAGCAGTATCGCGCGGCCGAAACGGGGCGCCTCGACGCGATGGAGACGCTGATCGACTGGCTGCCGAAAGCGTGCCCCGAGGATACGGGCCGGCCGGCGCTGGTGCACGGCGATTTCCGGATCGACAACCTGATGTTCGCGCGCGACGGCTATCGCGTGCAGGCCGTGCTCGACTGGGAGCTGTCGACGCTCGGCAACCCGCTCGCCGATCTCGCGTATTTCTGCATGTGCCTGCGGCTGCCGTCGGGCGGGCAGGTGCGCGGGCTCGCCGGTCAGGATCGCGATGAACTCGGCATTCCCGACGAAGCGGCGATCGTCGCGCGCTATTGCGAACTGCGCGGGATCGAACCGATTCGCGACTGGCATTTCTATCTCGCGTTCAGCTTTTTCCGGCTCGCCGCGATCGCGCAGGGCGTGAAGGCGCGCGCGCTGCAGGGCAACGCATCGAGCGAGCAGGCGCTGCGCGTCGGCGAAATGGCCGGCCGGCTGGCGGAGCTCGCCGTCGGCGTGATCGACGCGCATCGCTGATATCGCCGCGAATCGCAACGATCGCGCGGGGACACGACAACTCAATCAATGGAGGAGCACAGCAACATGGCAACGAACCTGTTCGACCTGACGGGCAAGATCGCACTGGTGACGGGCGCGAGCCGCGGCATCGGCGAGGAAATCGCGAAGCTGCTCGCGGAGCAGGGCGCACACGTGATCGTGTCGAGCCGCAAGCTCGACGACTGCCAGGCCGTGGCCGACGCGATCGTCGCCGCGGGCGGCCGCGCGGAGGCGCTGGCGTGCCACGTCGGGCGTCTGGAAGATATCGCCGCGACGTTCGAGCACATCCGCGGCAAGCACGGCCGCCTCGACATCCTCGTGAACAACGCGGCCGCGAACCCGTATTTCGGGCACATCCTCGATACCGATCTCGCCGCGTACGAGAAGACCGTCGACGTGAACATCCGCGGTTACTTCTTCATGTCGGTCGAGGCCGGCAAGCTGATGAAGGCGCACGGCGGCGGCGCGATCGTCAACACCGCGTCGGTGAACGCGCTGCAGCCGGGCGACCGGCAAGGCATCTACTCGATCA
The DNA here is from genome assembly GCF_902833145.1 of Burkholderia sp. BCC0506. GTDB lineage: Bacteria > Pseudomonadota > Gammaproteobacteria > Burkholderiales > Burkholderiaceae > Burkholderia. The sequence continues at coordinate 89,615 of NZ_CADFEN010000002.1, forward strand.
CGAAGGCAGCCGTCGTCAACATGACGAAGGCGTTCGCGAAGGAATGCGGGCCGTTCGGCATCCGCGTGAACGCGCTGCTGCCGGGCCTCACGAAGACGAAGTTCGCCGGCGCGCTGTTCGCCGACAAGGACATCTACGAGACGTGGAAGGCGAAGATCCCGCTGCGTCGTCACGCGGAGCCGCGCGAGATGGCCGGCACCGTGCTGTATCTCGTGTCGGATGCGGCGAGCTACACGAACGGCGAATGCATCGTCGTCGACGGCGGGCTGACGATCTGAGCGCGATGAAACTCGACAGCTACGCCGGCCAGGCCGTGATGATCACCGGCGGCGCGAGCGGCTTCGGCGCGCTGCTCGCGAGCGAACTCGCGGCGATGGGCGCGCGGCTCGCGCTCGGCGACCTGAACGCCGACGCGCTCGAACGCGTGGCCGCGCCGCTGCGCGCGGCCGGCGCGGACGTGATCGCGCAGTGCTGCGACGTGCGCGTCGAAACGGACGTCGCAGCGCTGGTGCAGGAAGCCGTCGCGCGCTTCGGGCGGCTCGACGTCGGCATCAACAACGCGGGCATCGCCCCGCCGATGAAGGCGCTGATCGACACCGACGAAGCCGATCTCGACCTGAGCTTCGCGGTGAACGCGAAGGGCGTGTTCTTCGGGATGAAGCACCAGATCCGCCAGATGCTCGCGCAGCGCGAAGGCGTGATCCTGAACGTCGCGTCGATGGCCGGGCTCGGCGGCGCGCCGAAGCTGGCCGCGTACGCGGCATCGAAACATGCGGTGGTCGGGCTCACGAAGACGGCCGCGCTCGAATACGCGCGCCACGGCATCCGCGTGAACGCGGTGTGCCCGTTCTACAGCACGACCCCGATGGTCACCGACAGCGAGATCGGCGACCGCCAGGATTTTCTGGCGCAGGGCTCGCCGATGAAGCGGCTCGGCCGCCCCGACGAAATCGTCGCGACGATGCTGACGCTGTGCGCGAAGGAAAACACTTATCTGACCGGGCAGGCCGTCGCCGTCGACGGCGGCGTCTCGGCCTTCTGAACCGAACGAACGGAAACGGAATCTCGAGGAGTCGATCATGGACTTTGGCTACACCCCGAAAGTGGAAGCGCTGCGCGAACGCGTGCGCGCGTTCATGGATGCGCACATCGTGCCGCGCATCCGCCAATGGAACGAAGAAGTGCACGCGGGGCACTATCCGGTGTCGTTCATGGAGGAGCTGAAGGAGCGCGCGAAGGCGGAAGGCCTGTGGAACCTGTTCCTGCCGCACCTGAAGGACGACGAGCCCGGCATGGGCCTGACGAACCTCGAATACGCGCCGCTCGCCGAGATCATGGGCCGCGTGAGCTGGGCGTCGGAAGTGTTCAACTGCAATGCGCCCGACACCGGCAACATGGAGCTGCTGCACATGTTCGCGACGCCGGAGCAGCGCGAACAGTGGCTGCTGCCGCTCTTGCGCGGCGAGATCCGTTCGGCGTTCGCGATGACGGAGCCCGACGTCGCGTCGTCGGACGCGACCAACATCACGACGCGCATCGAGCCCGTGGGCGACGAGTACGTGATCAACGGCCGCAAGTGGTTCATCACGAACGCCGCGCATCCGAACTGCCGGATCTTCATCGTGATGGGCAAGACCGATCCCGAGGCCGAGTCGCACCGGCAGCAGAGCATGATCCTCGTGCCGCGCGACACGCCGGGCGTGACGGTCGTGCGCAACATCACGGTGGTCAATCACTACGCGCCGGAAGGGCACTGCGAAATCACGTTCGACAACGTGCGCGTGCCGGCGCGCAACCTGCTCGGCGAGGAAGGCAGCGGATTCGCGCTCGCGCAGGCACGGCTCGGGCCGGGCCGCATCCACCACTGCATGCGTTCGATCGGCGCGGCCGAGCTGGCGCTGGAGCTGATGGTCGACCGCGCGCAGTCGCGCGTCGCGTTCGGCAAACCGTTGAACCGGCACGGCACCGTCGGCGAATGGATCGCGCGCTCGCGCATCGAGATCGACCAGGCGCGCCTGCTGGTGCTGAAGGCCGCGTGGATGATCGACAAGGTCGGCGCGAAGGCCGCGCGCAAGGAAATCTCGATGATCAAGGCGCTCGTGCCGACCGTCTATACGGACGTGTGCGATCGCGCGATGCAGGTGTTCGGCGCGGCGGGCCTGAGCCCCGATACGCCGCTCGCCGACCTGTGGACGTGGGGCCGCGCGCTGCGCTTCGCCGACGGCCCGGACGAGGTGCACCTGCAGGCGATCGCGCGGATGGAGATCAAGGACGGCGAGCCCGGCGCGACGGCGCCGTACCTGACGCCGCCGCCGCGCGGCTGAGCGGGGCGACGTGGACGAACGAATGGCGCCCGCCGTAAGATCTCGGCAAGGAGATCCGGCGATGCGCCTTTCGAAGATTGATCTGAACCTGTTCGTCGTATTCGAGGCGATCTACAACAAGCGCAACCTGACGCGCGCGGCCGAGGTGCTGAACCTCACGCAGCCGGCCGTCAGCAACGCGCTGGCGCGGCTGCGCAAGACGCTGAACGATCCGCTGTTCGTCAGCACGCCGGCCGGGATGATGCCGACGCCGATGGCCGAGAACATCGTCGGCCGCGTGCGCGAGGCGTTGCAACTGCTCGATTCGAGCGCGCACGAGGGCGACGTGTTCGATCCGGCTTCGTCCGAGCGCGTGTTCCGGTTGAGCATGAGCGACCTGACCGAGGCGCTGCTGCTGCCGGCGCTCGGCGAACTGCTGCAGACGCATGCGCCCGGCATGCACGTGCGCAGCTACACGATGGACCGCCGCGAGGTGGCGACCGCGCTCGCGAACGGCTCGGTCGACATCGCGATCGACGCGCCGCTGATCGGCGACCCGCATCTGCACCAGGCGTTGCTCGTGCAGGACCGCTACGCGTGCATGATCCGCGACGACCACCCGTTCAAGGGCGACACGTTGACCATGGACGACTACCTGTCGATGGGCCACATCCACGTGTCGAGCCGCCGCAAGGGCAGCGGGCACGTCGACGCCGAACTGACGCGGCTCGGGCTGCGCCGCAACATCCAGATGCGCGTGCAGCACTACATGGTCGCGCCGCTGATCGCGATGCGCAGCGATCTCGTGCTGACGGCGCCGCTGCGGCTGCTGCGGCGTTATCCGGCGCGGATTCTGGCGTTGCCGTTCGAGATGCCGGGGCTCGACTACTTCTGCTACTGGCATCGCAGCGCCGATCAGGATCAGGGCAGCCAGTGGCTGCGCGAGCAGTTGATGACGTTGATGGGCGGGATCGGCGAGGTGTGGTGATGAGCGGGGTGTGCGCGTCGCCACGTTCCTTCCGGCACCAGCCGGTTCAATACGAATCGTCTGCGAAGCGCGACGCCGCCGGCCGGCGTTTCATGTCCTTCAACCAGTTCCTGACCTGATCCGGATCCTCGAATTCGCGCAGCGCGACGGTCAGGTCCTGGTTGCTCCGCTGCATGCCGGCAATGTCGCGCGCGAGCATGCGCATCACGGTATCGGGTGCGATCTTGGTGGACGACGCGATCCCGTACGTCCGCCTGAAGTCGTTCTCGACGTGCACGATCTCCCGATCGAGTTCGCGCAGTTGTTCCTCCAGGATGCCGTTGTAGCGCGCGAGCCGTGCCTCGCCGAGGCCGTCGATCGCACGGCGATCGATCTGTTCGATTTCCAGCTGCAGTTCGAGCAGTTGCAGCAGGTTGCCCTTCTCGTACGCGCGGTTGACCCGCTGCATCAGCACGGTCTTGCGTTGCTGCTCGTGCGGATCGGTTTCGCGATCGGGATGCAACGCGCTCGCGAGCTTGCGATAGATCTCGCGGATCGATTTGCTCGACTCGGCCCGCTCGGCTTCGATCCGGGCCTGAGCGGCCGATTGCTTCGGTGCTTTCTTGCGCTTCGCGCGCTGCGCCTCGCGGGCCGCGTGGGCGGCCATGTCGCGCTCGAACTGGGCGTCGAGTTCGGCCTGCATGCGTTCGGCGAGTTCGTCGGGCGACAGCGAGTCGAGATCGTCCGGCGGTTCGGCGGCGGAATGGGGTTCGGGTTCCGGCTTCGTCCGTGCGGGGGCCGCCGCTGCGTGGTCGTCGTCGCCGGATGTGCAGTGCCGGTTGTAGATGATTTTCAACGCCGCGTCGTCGCTGACGTCGAGCAAGTCGCGCGCCATGTCGGCGATCAGGTCGGACAGCGTGCGCTGCTCGGCCTTGCTCAGGCCCTTCCGCAGGAACGCGTCGTCGAGCAGATGGATCAGCCGGATGCGCAGCGTCGTCGCCGCCTGTTCGAGCGGCAACAGGCCGTCGACGAACTTCTTCTGGAACGCCGGCATCGCGGCTTCCCACGCGCCGAGCCGCTCGCGTCGCGCTTCGATTTGCTTGACGAGCGTATTGAACGTTTGCTGGGCTTTCGACAGGCTGGCTGTCTCGTGGCCGGGTGCGATGGCGACCGCGGCACCGCGACGTGCGGTCATGATGAATGTCCTCCGGCCGCGGCGGGACGCGCGGCAGGCCGGTATTTTAGCCGCATGCCCGCGGGGCGGCGCGCAAGGGAGGCTTCCCCGCGGCGGTGGGCGGCGCGTCAGCGCGTGACGCCCGTCGATGCCGGTGCGCCGGCATCCGAGCCCGGTGCGCCGTTCGGCCCGTAGCCGGCTTCGGCGTTCCCGTGTTCGGCGAGGCGCTTCGCGGCCAGGCGTTCCTGCGCGGCGACGATGTCGTCCGGATAGCTGTCCCCGTCGCCGATCGACGGGTTGTAGCCGACCGATTCGAGGTCGAGCAGTTCCTGGCGCACTTGTGCACGGGTGAGCGTCGAGTGCGACGACTGCGCGTACGACAGAGCCGGTGCGGCGAGTAGCGCGGTGGCGGTCGCGGTGACGCTGGCGATGGTAACGATGATCGATTTCACGATTTCCTCTGACGGTTGCGTTGCGGTTCGGCGCAATGGCGGCCGGCCGGACCGATGGAGCAAGTTTAGGAACCCGGAACGGGCGGATAAACGGCGATTCCTGGCGAGCTGTGTTCCAGAATGCGCGAGAGTGTGAGCAACGCGCATGCCGCTGCGATCGCGCATCGGCAATGGCCGCGACGGTGCCTCTCGCATCGACCGTTCCCGATGCGCGCGGTGCGGCGAGCACGGCGGCGGTCGATCGACAGACCCACGGTCGACATGCGTTGCATTGCGTTGCGTGAAACGAATCGGTTGCATGCGCAACCGGGTCGGGCCGGAGGGTGGCCCGTCAGTCGCCGAACAACTGCCCCTGCCCGGAGATCACGCGTTCGAAATCGTCGCGCAGGAACGGCAGGATCGCGTCGGCGACGGGCTGAAGCTGGCGGCTCAGGTAGAACGCATAGTCGATCGGCGAGCGCATCGTTTCGAGCGGCTCGGGGCCGGCGGTCGTCATCACGTAGCTGATCCAGCCGCCGCGCTGGTACTGCAGCGGCCGGCCCTGCGCGTGGTTGAATTCGTCGGCGATGCGCGCCGCGCGCACGTGCGGCGGCACGTTGCGCTCGTATTCGCGCAGCGGCCGGCGCACGCGTTTGCGGTAGATGAGCTGGTCGTCGAATTCACCGGCCAGCGTGCGCCGCACGTAGTCGCGAACGAAATCCCGGTACGGTTCGCGCCTGAACACGCGCCGGTACAACTCGCGCTGGAACTGTTGCGCGAGCGGCGTCCAGTCGGTGCGCACCGTTTCGAGCCCCTTGAACACGAGATCCTCGCCGCCGTCGGCGGTTGCCGCGAGGCCCGCATAGCGCTTCTTGCTGCCTTCTTCCGCGCCGCGCACGGTCGGCATCAGGAAGCGGCGGTAATGCCGCTCGTATTGCAGTTCCAGCGCGCTGTCGAGCCCGTACTGTTCGCGCAGGTGGGTACGCCACCAGTGGTTCACGTGCTCGACCAGCGCGCGGCCCTTGGCGCCGGCTGCGTCGTCGTCGTGCGCGCGGCCGAGCCACACGAACGTCGAATCGGTATCGCCGTAAATCACTTCGTAACCCTGAGCTTCGATCAGTTTGCGCGTGCGATGCATGATCTCGTGGCCGCGCATCGTGATCGACGACGCGAGGCGCGGGTCGAAGAAGCGGCAGCCCGTCGAGCCGAGCACGCCGTAGAACGAGTTCATGATGATCTTCAGCGCCTGCGACAGCGGCGCGTTGCGCTGCCGCTTCGCGTCGTCGCGGCCTTCCCACACGCGGCGCACGATGTCGGGCAGGCAGTGCGCGGTGCGCGAGAATCGCGCACCGAGAAAACCGGGCACCGATGCGTCGTCGCCGGGGTGCGCGAGCCGCTCGATCAGGCCGACCGGATCGATCAGGAACGTGCGGATGATCGACGGATAGAGGCTCTTGTAGTCGAACACGAGCACCGAGTCGTACAGGCCGGGGCGCGAATCCATCACGAAACCGCCGGGGCTGTTCTGCCCCGTCACGTCGCCGAGGTTCGGCGCGACGTAGCCGAGCCGGTGCATGCGCGGCAGGTACAGGTGCGTGAACGCCGCGACCGAGCCGCCGGTGCGATCGGCCGCGAGGCCCGTGACGCTCGCGCGTTCCAGCGCGAAGGACAGCAGGTCGGCCTTGTCGAAGATGCGCGTGACGAGTTCGCAATCCTTCAGGTTGTAGCGTGCGAGCGCGGGCTTGTCGTGATCGAAGCGGCGCTGGATCTCGTCCATCCGCTGGTACGGGTTGTCGATCGACTTGCCTTCCCCGAGCAACGACTGCGACACGTATTCGAGGCTGAACGACGGGAACGTCCACGTCGCGGATTTCAGCATGTCGATACCGTCGAGGATCAGCCGGCCGGCCGCGCCCGCGAAAAAGTGGTCGGGCTGCTGGCCGTGCGCGCGCCAGTCGAGCACGCTGCCGCCGCGGCCGAGCTTCAGCGGGATACCGTACTGCTCGGAATGGGCATGCAGGATGCGCAGGTCGAACTGCACGAGGTTCCAGCCGATCACCGCATCGGGGTCGTGCTCGTCGAACCAGTCGTTCAGCCGCGCAAGCATCGCGGGGCGGCTGTCGCAGTAGTCGAGCTCGAAGTCCAGCGTGCCTGCGCTGCCGCTTGCGTCGCCGTTCGGCGGGCCGAGCATGAAGACCTGGCGCTGCCCGCAGCCTTCGAGCGCGATCGAGTACAGCTCGCCGTGGATGCTGGTTTCGATGTCGAGCGACACGCAGCGCAGCGCCGGGCGGTAACCGGTTGCGGGCTTCAGCTCGCCGCCGGTCAGCGTGCCGTCGCGGCCGGGCTGGCCGCGAAACTGCACGCACGCGGTGATGAAGCGCTCCATCGCGTAGCGGTCGGGCGGCTGCACGTCGGCCTCGTAGACGTCGACGCCGGCGGCGGCCAGGCGCTTCTGGAGCCCGGACAGATGGCGGTAGCGCTTGCAATAGAGGCCGACGACCGGGCGCTGCCGGAAGTCGCGCAGCGCGAGCGGGCGCAACTCGGCGTCGCGCTCGCCGGCCAGCGTGCGTTCGGCGAGCGCCTGCTGCTCGGCCGGGACGAACGCGACGGCTTCCTGCGGGCGCAACCGCACGCGGCGCGGACCGTGTTCGGTTGCCAGCCAGAACTCGATCTCGATGCCGGATGCGGTGTCCCGCCAGTGGCGGGTAAGGATGAAGCCCTGCTCGAACGCCGTCAAAACGCTTGCTCGTCGTGGATGCCCAGGCGGCGGATTTTAGCGCTTGAATGGCGGCCGTGCCGGCGAGGACGCCTGGCAACAGGCGGCAGGAAGTCGTCCGACGATGTGCGGGCCGCGCCATGGACCCGAGGGCATGGCGACGACGGCCGGCGCGGACGGTCACGCGCACGACGCAACGAGGCGGCTACGCGCGATGCAGCGTTTCGTGCACGATTGATGGCGACCGCCGGCCGGCGCCGTCACCGTTCGACTGGAGCCTGGGCATCATGCCGACGACGAAGTCGATGAACGCTCGGACCTTGGCCGGAACGTGGTTTCGACTCGGATAGTAGACATAGAGCGGGAACGTCTCGTCGGGCCAGTCCGTCAGAACCGGCTCCAGCGTGCCCGCACGCAGGTGCGTGTCGATTCCGAGGTCGATCACCTGGGCGATCCCGAACCCGGCGAGACAGGCGCCGATCTTGGTTCCCGCGTCCGTGACGGTCAGGTTGCCGCCGACGGCCACTTTCACTTTCTCGTCACCACGCCAGAACTCCCAGTCGAACGGTCTGTCGGTCGCCGGGTCGAGGGCCAGGATGCATTCGTGGCCATCGTCGACCAGATCCTGCGGCGACCTTGGCCGACCGCGTTGCGCGAGGTAGGACGGCGCGGCCACGGTCAGTACCCGTGGGCTGTACAGCCTGCGACAGACGAGGGACGAACGGGACGGCGGTCCGAACCGGATGGCGAGATCGAATCCGTCGCTGACCAGGTCCGAGAGGTTGTTCCGGGTCTCCAGCTTCAGGTGAAGCGCGGGATGATCCTTCATGAACTGGGCCAGCTGCGGCGCGAGCACGAGGCGGGAGAATGCGGCATCGCACGCCACACGGAGCGTTCCGTTGACGATCGAGCGCTGGCCGGAGGCGTCGGCAGTCGCCTCTTCGATCCCCTGGAGTAACGGCAGTACCTTCGACAACAACGCATGGCCCGCGTCGGTTACTTCGACGTGTCGGCTGGTGCGATGCACGAGCTTCGCACGCAGGCGGTCCTCCAGTCGCTGGATGGCGCGACTGACCGCAGGCTGGGTCTTGCCCAGCCGAGATGCCGTGCGACCGAAGCTTCCGGATTCGGCCAGGGCCGCCAGGACGAGCAAGCCGCTGACCAGTCCTCCATCGAGGTCTTCCATGATCCATGTGTTCCTGTAATGGCAGCGATAACCGGGTCGCCGTAGCCGACGGCGGGGGCGATCGCTCACTATACGAGCCGTTCACCATCGAGGAAAGCAGCCATGACCCAGACCCAGGCCGTCGTCGCGTTGATCGACGACTACTTCAATTTGGCTTACGAGCCGAAGAGCCGTGACTTCAACACGGTCTTTCACCCGAGCTGCCGGATTCAGTGGCTGGATGAAGGCCGGTTGCGCACCTTGTCGGCGCACGAGTATGCAACGCTCATCAACGGGAGGCCCAGTCCTCGGTCGACCGGCGCGCCCAGAGACGAGGCGATCCTGTCGATGGAGCATGTCTCGGACGGCCTTTCGACAGCGACGGTACGGGTGCGGATCGGCAACAGGCTGTTCCACGATCACTTCGTCATGCATCAGGAAGAGGGGCGCTGGTCGATCGCAACCAAGGCGTCCGCCATCGTGCGTACGTTCGACTGAAGTGCGGCGCGGCAGATGCGCATCGGCGGCCGGATGCGTCAGCGCGCGACAGTGTGCGCGCCGTCACCGAGAACAAAAAACCCGGGAAATTCGTCGATTTCGCGGGTTTTTTACGCTGCTGGACATGGACTGACTTGAAGCGGCTGTCTGAGGCCGGACGCGATCCCGCTCCCCTCAAACATGCCCCTCATGCTCGATCGCTCCGGCGTTGCCGACCTGCGCCGCGACCCTCGCCGGCACCCCTGACATCCTGACCGCCCGCTTCGCCCACATCGCCGTCAGAATCGGCACGAGAATCGCCGTCAGCAGGCACGCGGTCGCGACGATCGCCGTCGCCGCCGGCACCATCGGTTTGAACTTCGGAATCATCTCGCCGATGATCGCCGGGTTCGCGACCGCGGCGCCGGCCGTCGACGATGCGGCGAGCCCGGCGGTGCCGTTGCCGCCGCCCAGCAACCTGTCGGCCAGCATCAGCGGCACGCCGGTTACGACGATCACCGCGAGCCCGAGCGCGATACCCGGCAACCCGCTCTTCGCGATCACGTTGAGATCGATGCCGTTGCCGAGCGCGAAGCCGAAGAATGGAATCAGCGGATGCACGCAGCGGCCGAACAGCTCGCGCAGTTCCACATCGAGGTTGCCGAGCGTGAAGCCGATCAGGAACGGCAGCACCGCGCCGACGAAGAGCCGCGTCTCGAACACCGCGACGCCGGCCGCGCCGAGAATCAGCATGCTGACGAGCGGCCCCGATTCGATCGACATCAGCACGAACGCGCCGGCCTCTTCCTTGCTGCCGTACTGCTGCATCACGGCCGCATAGAGGCCGCCGTTGGTCATGTCCATCGACGTCGTGATCGCGAGCAGCGACAAGCCCGCGAACAGGCCCGTGCGGATGCCGTCGTCGGGGATGAACCGCGCGGCGATCATCGTCGCGAGCCACGCGACCACGATCTTCGTCACGAGCAGCGTGCCCGATTTGCGCAGCACGACACCGGTCGCGTGCAGGTTGATCGTCGCGCCCATGCAGAAGAACCAGACGGCGAGGATCGGCACCGTGCCGGCGATCAGGCCGTTGGTGAACGAGCCGAAGTACTTCCCGGCGTTCGGGGCGAACGTATGCACGCACGCGCCCAGCAGCATCGGGACCAGCATGAGCCCGCCAGGAATGCGGTCGATGGCCTGTTTCAGCTTCACGTCTCCTCCGTGGACGTCGATGCGTCCCGTTGTCGAATGATGTCTGCTGACTGACTATAGGACATGATTCGGAACACGGGTCCGTTTTTGTGAACGTCGACGGTGGTCGTATCGCGGGATTGTCGATGTCGTTTCCGACGATGCAGCGCGGCGCGGACACGAAGGCGCATTACGCCGCGTGGCCGATTGAAGCCGGGCAGGCAATTTCCGCGCGGCTCGGGCATCATCCGGAAGCGGCCGGCGTCGAAGCGGCAAACCGGAAAAACGATACGGCGGAGAGCGCGAATGACGAAGACGAAAATGACGATGCGCATGGGCATCGCGATACTGGTGCTCGGCGCGAGCCTGGGCGCGAACGGCGCGCACGCCGGGAGCGCGGTCGATTGCGGCAAGCTCGATGCGGCCACGAACGGCCCCGACGACAACTTCCGGCCGCCGGCGTCCGGCACGGTCGTCGGCACGGGCCGCGCGTATTTCTACTCGGCGCCCGATGCGCAGTGCATGACGAAGCGGACTTTCATCATTCCGGGCGATTCGGTGACCGTCTACAAGTCGCACGGGCGCTGGTACAGCATCATGTACGTGAACGACAAGACCGGCGACGACTTCCAGGGATGGGTCGAGCAGGGCCGCGTGCGCCTCGACGGTCGATACGGCGGGCAGTAGTCGCCGCGCACGGCGCCGCTACGCGGTCGCCCAGGCGAAATCGCGCCGCAGGTGCGCCGCGCGCGACGGCCGCTGATACAGGTAGCCTTGCGCGTACTGGATCCCGACCGCATGCAGCGCGCGGTGCTGCGCTTCGGTCTCCACGCCTTCCGCGATGATCTTCATGCCGTAATGATGCGCGACGGCCGCGATCCCCTCGATCAGCCTCGCGCTGCCGCTGTCCAGTTGCGAGATGAACTGTCGATCGATCTTCACGTAGTCGAACGGAAAGCGCGACAGCATGTCGAGGTTGCTGTGATGCGTGCCGAAATCGTCGATTGCGAACTTCGCGCCTCTCGATCGCAGTGCGTGGAAGATCTCGGTGGTGCGCGCGTTCTTCTCGAGCAGGATGCGCTCGGTGACTTCGAGCACCAGCGTGAAGCCGGGCGGCAGCGCGCGGATGGCTTCCTCGACGACGGTCACGAACCGCGCGCGCTCCAGATCCTGCGGCGCAACGTTGACGGCGATGCGCAACGGCGCGGACGGCGTCAGCGCGGTCAGTTCGGACACCGCCGTGCGCAGCACGAATTCGGTGATCTTCGGCAGCACGGTGCTCGATTCCACCTGCGGGATGAACACGGCAGGACTGATGGCTCCCCACTTCGGATGGTGCCAGCGCAGCAGCGCTTCGACACCGACCGTCCTGCGCGTCTGCACGTCGACGATCGGCTGGTACTCGACGTGGAACTCGCGGCGCCTGAGCGCGTGGCGCACGGCCTTCAGCAACAGCCGCCGCGGCGCCATCGCGAGCAGGTAGGCGGCCATCACGAGGCTGTCGGCCAGCAGCACGATCGTCGCGCAGATCAGCCGGTAGTGGCGCCGGACCTGTGACGCGTAGCGCGCCGACGCGATGACCGACACCGTGAACGGCCAGCGCTGCGAAGCAATCGAGCTGCCGCCCGCGGGGGCGGCGTCTGTTTCCGGCGTGAATTTTCCGTGCTGATCGAGGCGGCCCGAGCCCGCGATCGACAGCGTGGCCGTTTCCGCCCCGTGGCCGGTGCCGTGGGCCAGCGCGTCGGCCACGTAGTCGCCTTCGATCAGGTACAGGACGCCCGTGCCGCGCGCGGTGGCGCGGAATACGGACAGCACCGGAATCCCTTGCTGGAACGGCGTCTGGCGCAGCAGCGCGACGGTCATCGCGCCCGGTTCGGGCTCGCGCGCATACGCCGCGAGCGGCAGGTCGATCGAACCGAGCGCCGACGAGCACATCAGACGGCCGTCGTTCACGAGCCCGACCGCACGCAGATAGCGCAGGTGAGTGCCCACTTGGGCGAGTGTCCGGAACACCGTCGCGCAGGGGCGTCCGACGAGCGCGTTCAGTTCGTCCACGTGTCGAACGCGCACGCCGTCGAGAATGCGATCCACGGAAGTCACGATGTCCTTTGCCGCGACGCGCTCGTGCGCGGTGACGGCATCGCGTGCATAGCGGTCGGCCAGCACGAGCGCGAACACGGGCACGAGCACGCAAATGATCACGGCGGCGAAAAAGACGACGCGTGGCCACGCGCCGCTGCGGTGGAACAGGAGCTTCGAGCCGGGCGTGAGCGCCCGCATTCCCGCGGTGGCCTTTGGTGTTGTTCGCATGGCGTGGCAAGTCGAACCGGTCGATGCGCCGGCGGCGCGCATGCCACATGCCCGAATCGGACCATGCGGCCCGCGCGGCGGTTCAGGACGCCGATCGATTCGGCCCGCGCGACGGCATCGGTTCAGCCTGTCGCGATCGGCCATTCATCTGGCAGCATTCCTCAGTAACATGCGTGCATTGCGCATGTATATCGACGCAGCGTACCGAAAAAAGTCCCGGCCGCACAGTGTGTGCGGCCGGGACGAAAGACACCGTCTTCTTGGCACGAGGATGGTGCGCGGAAAGTATATGATGCGGCGCGCTATTACGAAATATTGTTGACGAAAAATTGATGCGATTTCGTGATTGTGTCTCAAAAAGAAACATTTTCATGCGGCCCGCTTTCGGTGGTCGGCCGCCAGGTGTCGAGCACGCGCTTTGAGATGGAAAAAAATACTGCGCCTGCGGTCATCGTGACCGATGGCGCTGCTGCGGCGTGCTGTCGAACGTGCGGGGGGTGCTTCAGAAATCGTTGCGCATCTTGTGGAACAGGCCGCTCGGGGACTGGTGCGTGTCCACGGCTGTGAGGACATCGGTCAGGAACCACGGCAGGTTCAGCTGCGTGTCGGAATCGCCGACGCAGACGCGGATCGGCGGCGCGCCGGACGGCGAACGGGCGCCTGGCGCGGCCTCTCGCGACGGCACGCAATTTTTCGCGTATGCCGGAGCCGGCGCGACGGCGTCGGAGGGCGTACCGGCGATTGCCGGCACGTCGATGGCGGCAAACAGGGCGAGGGTAGCGACAAGGGCAACGCGTTTCATGAGGGTTCTCCGATGATGCTCGTTCGACCATGCGAGCCGATGCGAGTTCTCCCGTGCGAGATGCGTGTCGGTTGCCCGAAAAGATGATCGCTCGGTCGCGTGCGACGCCGACCGCCCGCACCGGCGGCCGCCCGTCGCGCGGTGCTCATGCATCGGGTGCCACTGCGGAACGATGTACGCGAAGGTTGGCGAGCCGCGGCGCGCATGAAGAAGTCAGGGCGGTCTGTTCCGTCCTGGTTTCAACGCGCGTCCGGCCAGATGGCCTCGCCGCATCACGTCACCGATATCCGTAACACTGCTTCAGCCCCGCGTAGTCGTAGAAGTGGCTGCCCGGCGCGATCTTCGCGCCGTCGCACGCGGCCTGGAAATCCGTCTCGCGCTCGTTGTACAGCATCTTCACGATGAGCCGCGACCCGTTGCGATAGACGTCCCACTGCATGTTCGCGGCCATCGGCGATACCTGCTCGCCGCGCCACGGGTTGTTCGCATACGTGTAGGTCTGCGCCTGCGGCGTCGGCACGAACACGTTCTTCAGGTTCATGATCGACGCGAACGGAATCACGATCTCCGCATGCGTGAAGCGCAGCTTCGCGGCGTGCGTCAGGTCGCCGCGCGCGATCGCGTCGACTTCGCCGAAGAAATCGTCCTGCAGCACCTTCGCCATCCGGTACGTCACGGGGTTCGCTTCCAGGATGCCGGGCCCCTTCTGGTAGTAGTCCTCGGCATCCTGCAGGTACGCAAGGTACTGCGCCTGCTCCGCGCCGATGTACTTCTCCATCGTGACGCCGCCTGTTTCCGCGGTCATGGCCGGCGCCACCTGCAGCAGGTTGTACAGCACGTTCACCGCATCGACGGCCGTCGCGATCTTCGTCTTGCCGTCGCCTTTCAGCGTGTTGGTGAACTTGCCGTCCGTCGACGTGAACGCATAGGTGCCGGTGTTCGCGAACGTATAGCCGTCGGAGCCGAGCTTCGCGATGAAAGCCGGCGACACGAGGGCGGACAGCACCGTTTGCGCGACGTCGGCTGCCTGCGGCGCGGCCTTGATCGCCTTCAGCTTCGCGGCCACCGCCGCGTCGTTCGCGTAGGCCTGGTACGCCTGGCTCGCCTGATAGGTCGCGTAGTATGGATCGCTCGTGTCGGTCACGAGATCGGTGGCCGGCTTCAGCGAATGGAAATACAGCAGGAAGCGATCGGTGCCGGCCGGTTGCGCGACCGGCGCACCCGTCGGATAGCCGGATGGCGCGGCTGGCAGCGTGATGGCCGGTGCCAGTGCCGGCTGCGCGGCGACGAGCGCCGCCGAGAAATACGTGGAACTGTCGACCGCGCGATCCTGGCCCGAGTTGACGACGACCACCTGGCGGTTGCCGGTGGCGAACAGCGCGGGCAGCCGTTGCGCGAGACGCGCGGCGAGTTGCTGATGTTCGCGGATGCCGGCTTGCGTGAGGTTGCCGTACCCGGGTGTCGAGATGCCCTGCACGCCGTAGCCGAGCAGCGCGTTGGCCTTCATCATCGCGTACGTGTCGGCCTTGAGTTGCGCGCCGAGCGCGGTCAGCGCGCCGTCGGCCTCGGCCCTGACGAGCATCGCGTAGATCGCGCCGTCGTACTTGAAGCCCGACAGTCCGCGCGAGCCGTGACGCGCGACGAGTTCGGTGTAGACCGGCGCGTAGCCGGCCGGCGGTGCTTCGTACGTCGCGGCGTCCTGCTGCGGGCGGTACGGCGTCTTCGTCTGGTAGTAGGCCGCGGGTGCCGGGGGCGGCGTCGGCGTGGGTTGAGGCTGCGGAGCGGGCGCCGTGCCGCTGTTGTCGGCCGGCGTGGCGGACGGCGTCAAGTCGTCCCCGCCGCAAGCAGCGAGCAACAGGCAGGCAATCGTAACGGCGGCGGCGGTGCGGGTCGGGCGTGTCATCGTGGCGGGCAGCGGACGGGACGATACGCACGCGCGTCGTCCCGTCTTCGGGGGAAGGTGGTCGAGCCCCGAAGTGTTGCAAGCGACTTTGACAGCAGAATGTCAGGGTGCGGTCGGGCAATCGTCGGATTGCCGCCGGACCGATGGGGATGACGAGCCGCGGCCGGCCCGTGTGCAGGCGTTCAGTGCAGCCCGGCCGATGCGATCGAGCGCACCGAATCGGTGATGTTCACACAGCGCGACAGCCCGAAATGTTCGGCTTCGCGGCGTTCCGGTTCGCTGCTCGCGATCCCGACCGCGCGCTCCGGCGGCACGCCGAGCGCCTGCAGCGCGACATCGAACGGATGCTGGTTCGATCGGGAGTCCTGCTGATCGGCATCGGTGACGACGACCGAGAAGCGGTCGAGGTTCGCACGGCCGAACTGGCCTTCGAACATGTCGCTGAGCCGCGCGGCCGGCAGCGTCGTGACGAGACCGAGTCGATATCCTTCTTCCGATGCGCGATCGAGCCACTGGATGATCGCGTCGCGCTGATGGCGCGATTCGCGGGAATCCGGTGTTGCTTCGATCTGGGCGAATGCTGCGTCGAGACGGGTGACGATGGCTTCGATGACCACGGTGATTCCTTTTCAGAAACGTGATGATCCGTTCGCCGACGGGAATGCCCCACACCTTAGCGTCGATCCGGAAAACACAACCAATTAATATTTTTAGCCGACCCATACGATTTGACTAATGATTGGCGCGGCGAGCCAGAGCGGGCGCGGGATGCGTGTCGTGCGGCATGCGCCGCGCGAACGGCATCGTATCGACGGTCTTCAATCTGATGCACCAGCGTGGCGCACATTCCCGAGGCATCGCGCATACGCATATAAAAAAACGGCATATCGAGCGATGGCCGCTCCGAGATGCCGTGTCGCGATACCGCGTGCGAGTCGTCGCTCAGTGCAACTTGATCGACGGCTGGTTACGGCTTTGCAGCCAGTGGCTCAGCGACTGGAACAGCGCGCGCTTCATGCCGACGACGCTGAACAGGTGCTTGCGATACAGAAGCTTGTACAGCCCGATCGCCGCCAGCCCGTCGACGATCAGCGAGCGCGAGCGCCCGCCGATGTCCGCCTGGTACACGGCGCCCGCATGCCCGAGCGACACGACGGTGCCCGCATCGCGGAACGTGAAGCCGGCCACCGGCTTGCCGGCGACGCGGCGCGCGAAGGCGTTGACCAGATACACGGCCTGCTGGTGCGCGACCTGCGCGCGCGGCGGCAGGAATCCGCCCGCAGTGGCCGACGGGCACGCGGCGCAGTCGCCGAACGCGTACACGTGCGGATCGTCGGGCGTCTGCAGCGTGTCGGTCACGATCACCTGGTTCGAGCGGTTGAGCGCGATGTCGCCGATGTCCCGCAGCATCGCGGGGCCCGCGACGCCGGCCGCCCAGATCGTGATGTCGCTCGCGAGGCGTTCGCCGGTCACGGTCGCCACGGCATCCGCGCCGACTTCCGCCACGCGCGTATCGGTCAGCACGTCGACGTTCAGCGCGCGAAGCTGCGCGTGCATCTTGCCGGACAGCCGCTCGTCGAGCGCGGGCAGGATGCGCGGGCCGCCTTCGATCAGCCGGATGTGCACGTCGCGCGCGGACACCAGCGCCTTGAAGCGGTACGTCGTCAGTTGCTGGACGGCGTGCCGCAGCGCGGCGGCCAGCTCGACACCCGTCGCGCCCGCACCGATCACGTTGATGCAGATCGGCGCCGCGCGCCGCGCGGGCTGCTGCTCGGCCCGGTGATTCGCCTTCGTGCACGCTGCCAGGAACTTGCGGCGGAAATCCTCGGCCTGGTCGAGGTTTTCGAGCGGCAGCGCATGACGCTCGGCGCCCGGCACGTTGAAGAAGTTCGTCACGCTGCCGACCGCCAGCACGAGATCGTCATAGTCGAGCATGCGCTGCGGCAGGATTTCCGTGCCGTCCGCATCGAGCACGGCCGCGATCGTCGCCGTGCGTGCCGCGCGGTCGACCCGCTGCAGCGCGCCCTGCACGAAACGGAAGCCGTGGCGCTTCGCCTGCGCCGCGTATTCGATCGTATGCGAGGCCGGATCGCGATGGCCCGACGCGGCTTCATGCAGCAGCGGCTTCCAGAAATGTGTCGGATAGCGGTCGACGAGCACGATTTCGGCCTGCCCGCGGCGTCCGACCGTATCGCCGAGACGCGTCGCGAGCTGCAGGCCGCCTGCGCCGCCGCCGACGATCACGATGCGCGGCACGCGCGCTGCGCGCTCCGTTGCCAGGTTGGGCGTGATGTTGTCCATGTTGGGCTCCCGCTGAATGACGATTCGGATGACATTGCTCAAGAACCGACGATATAGTTTCGAACCCACTCGAACAATTTAATGTTTATAAGCGACTCATATGTATTCACTTATAGGAAAAACCGCGACGTTCCGGCAGTTGAAGGCGCTGGACATGATCGCGCGGCTCGGCAGCGTGTCGCGCGCGGCCGAGGAGCTGAACCTGACGCAGCCGGCCGTGTCGCTGCAGGTTCGCCTGCTCGAGGAGGCCGTGGGCGCCGCGTTGTTGCAGCGGGTGGGACGCGGCGTGCAACTGACCGCGGCCGGCGAGATCGTGGCGCGCTACGCGCGCGAGATCCTGCATCTGTGGAGCGAGGCCGGCGACGAGGTGGCCGCGCTGACGGGCGATCTCGGCGGCACGCTGCGGATCGGCGCGATCACGACGGCCGAATACCTGATTCCGCCGCTGCTCGTCAAATTCACCGCGACGCGCCCGCATGTGAAGACCTACTTCAAGGTCGGCAACCGCGACGACATCATCCGCATGCTCGCCACGCATGAAATCGATCTCGCGGTGATGGGCAGCGCGCCGAAGGAGCTGCGTACGCACGCGGTCGAGTTCGCGAAACACCCGATGGTGTTCGTCGCGGCGCCCGGCCATCCGCTGATGCAGCGCAAGCGCGTCGCGCTGAGGGATCTCGAATCCGCGCACCTGCTCGTGCGCGAACGCGGTGCGGGCACGCGCTCGACCGTCGAGAGCCTCTTCAAGAATGCGGGCTACCGTTTTCATGTGGGGTCCGAACTGTCGAGCAACGAGGCGATCAAGCAGATGGCCGAAGCCGGGCTCGGCGTCGCGTTCCTGTCGTTGCACGCGTGTGCGCTCGAACTGCGCACGGGGCTGCTCGGGCAACTGCCGTTTCCCGGCAACCCGATCGAGCGCGAATGGTATGTGGTCACGCTCGCCGACCGGCGGATCTCGCAGGTGACGGGGCTGTTCCGCGATTTCCTGATCAAGCAGGGCGCGCCGGTGATCGACGGGGCGACGGTGGCGCCGCACGAGCGGCGGCGCAAGTAGGTAGGTTTGGCCGGCCGGTCAGCCGAGCCCGAAGTCGTCGTTGCTGTCGGGAATCGACGCGAGCAGCCGTTCGAGCCGATACCAGCCGACCACGCGCAGGCACCACGCGGCGATGGCGGTGCGGTCGGTGCGGGCTTGGGGGCCGGATGAGGGGCGGGCGGCGGCGGGCGCGCGCGCGATGAAGGCCGCGCGTTGCGGGCAGTAATGGGGCATGACGGGCTCCGTAGGTGTCGGATGAGTCGATCGTAAGCGGCGCGGCGCCCGCCGGCGCGCACGCAAGGATCGTTCCGAGCACAAACGGATGATCTTTTTATGCTGGATCCGGCGGCGGCCGCGCAAGGCCGGCACGCCGGCCCGAAACGCGTCACAATGCGCGTTCGGCACCTGATCTGGTGGAGACCATCAATGAGCGATCCGATTCTTGCCGCGCCGACCGACAACGGCGTCCCGGTCAGCCTGCGCTCGAGCCGCGGGCTGGGCTGGCGCGGCTTCGGCGCGTCGCTGCTGGAGATCCGCGCGGGCACGTACCGGATTCCGGCGGCCGAGCATCACCGGATCGGCGTGCATATCGGCTCGCCGGTGCGCGCGGATTGCGTGTGCGACGGCGAGCGCGTGTCGCGCATCCAGGCGCACGGCGACATCGACGTGATTCCGGCCGGCCTGCCCGGCCAGTGGACCGACAGCGCCGACTGCCGGATCCTGCACATTGCGCTCAGCGACACCTTCGTGCGGCGCACCGTCGAACAACTCGAACTGAAGGCGTCGCACGCGCAGATCCGCCGGCGGCTGCAGGTGCGCGACCCGCGGTTGCAGCACATCGCGTGGGCGATGGCCGCCGAACTCGAAGCGGAAGACGCGTCGGACCCGCTCTACGCGGAAAGCCTGTGCACGGCGCTCGTCGCGCGGCTGGTCGACGGCCAGCCGGCGTTTCGCGAACGCCGGCGCGCGCTGGCGCCGAAGGCCGCGGCGCGCGTGATCGACTATGTCGAAGCGAATCTGGACCGGCGCATGACGCTGGCCGAGCTCGCGGCGCTCGTGTCGATCAGCGTGCCGCATTTCAAGGTGCTGTTTCGCGAAACGCTCGGGATGCCCGTGCACCAGTACGTCGTGCGGCGCCGGGTGGAGCGCGCGAAGACGCTGCTGCTCGAAGGCCGGCTCAGCATCAGCCAGATCGCGCTGGAAGCCGGGTTCGCGCATCAGAGTCACATGGCGAACTGGATGAACCGCGTGCTCGGCGCGACGCCGACGGAGATCGCGCGGTCGGGCGCACGGGGCGGGTTGCGGCTGGCTTATGACGGCGGGGATGACGCGAAACCTTCACGTCGCTAGCTAGCGCGCCGACGGATGCGCGGGCCGTGCCGACGCCCGCATCCCGTCATCCTTTCCTGCTCGATTCATCCCTCCGTGCGCGCCTTCCCGGCCGGGCGTGCCGACAATCACAGCACTTTCATTCCTCGGGAGCGAATCGTGTTCGTGATCTTCGGAGCATCCGGCAACGTCGGCCTGTCGACCGTGACGACCTTGCGCAACGCCGGCCATTCCGTGCGCGCGGTGCTGCGCGACGCACGCCATCGTGAACGTTTCGCGCAGCTCGGCTGCGATGTCGCGATCGCGGACCTGACGGACGCGAACGCGATCGCCGCGGCGATCGACGGCGCGCAGGCCGTGCAGATGCTGTGCCCGGTGCCGGGCGCCGACCCCGATCCGGCTGCGACGATGACGCGGACGATCGACGTCGCGACCGCCGCGCTCGCCGCAAACCCGCCACCTGTGCTGCTCGCGTTGTCGGACTACGGTGCGGAGCTGGAAGGCAATACGGGTATCACGCGTCTGTTCCATGACTTCGAGGAACGGCTGAAGACGATCCCCGCGCAACTGACGCTGCTGCGCTCGGCCGAGCATCTGCAGAACTGGGCGCGCGTGCTGCCGGTCGCGCTCGGCACCGGCGTGCTGCCGAGCTTCCACCATCCGGTCGGCAAGGTCTTTCCGACGGTCTGGGCGCCCGATGTGGGCATCGTCGCGGCGCGGCTGCTGCGCGATGCGCCGGAAGGCGGCAGCGGGCCGCGCATCGTCAGCGTCGAAGGGCCGCGGCGGGTGAGCGCGACGGCGATCGCGGATACATTGAGTGCGGCGGCAGGCCGCGCGATCGTCGCGCACGAGCTGCCGCGCGACACGTGGAACGCGACGCTACTGCGCGCGGGGCTCAGCGATCGTCATGCACAGCTGATCGTCGATCTGTACGACGTGCACAACGCGGGGCGGATCGACGTCGAGGCCGGGGTGTCGGAGCGGGTGTACGGGACGACGCCGCCGGAGGAGGGGCTCGCGCAACTGGTGCGCGGGCATGCGCATTGAGTGATGCGGCCGTGCGCGGCGCGCATCATGCGGGCCCCCGCACCCTGTTCACCACCCCATACGCCACCGACCCGATCACGATCCCCCAGAACGCCGACCCGAGCCCGAGCCACGACATCCCCGACGCGGTCGCGAGGAACGTGATCATCGACGCTTCGCGATGGTTCTCGTCCTCGAAGATCCCGTGCACGTTCGCGCCGATCGCGCCGATCAGCGCGAGCCCGGCGAGAATCGCGACGAACGCCTTCGGCAGCGCGAAGAACAGCGTGACGATCGTGCCCGCGAAGAGCCCGCCGATCAGGTAGAACACGCCGTTCGCGAGCCCGGCGACATACCGCCGGTCCGGATCCTCGTGCGCGTCCTTGCCGGTGCACAGCGCCGCGGTGATCGCCGCGACGACGATCGTGATCCCGCCGAAGCACGCGACGACCAGTGACATCACGCCGGTCGCGGTGATGATCGGGCGCGCCGGCGTGTGATAGCCGGACACGCGCAGGATCGTCATCCCCGGCAGGAACTGGCCGGTGAGGCTGACGACGACGAGCGGCAGCGCGAGGCTGAGGGTCGTGCCGAGCGTCCATTCGGGGGCGATGAAGATCGGCCGCGCGAGGCTCGGCGACACGTTGCCGAGATGCGTCATCCCGAGCAGCGTCGCGAGCGCGGCGCCCGTCAGCAGCACGAGCACGATGCTGTAGCGCGGCAGCAGGCGTCTGAAGATCACGTAGGCCGCGATCATCCCGAAACCGAGCACCGGCTGCGCGGTCGCGGCGGAGAACGCGCGCATGCCGAACGGCAGAAGGATGCCGGCCATCATCCCGCACGCGATGCCGCGCGGAATGTGGCGCACGAGCCGGTCGAAATAGCCGGTCACGCCGATCAGCAGGATGATGAGCGCAGCCGTGATGTACGCGCCGACGGCCTGGTTCAGCGTCAGTTGCGGAAAGAGGCCGACCAGGAGCGCGGTGCCGGGCGCGGACCAAGCGGTCACGATCGGCACTTTCAGCTTCCAGCTCGCGAACAGCCCTGACACGCCCGCGCCGATCGAGATCGCCCAGACCCACGACGACACCATGTCGGTGGACGCATGTGCGGCTTGCGACGCCTGGAAGAAGATCGCGAGCGGGCCTGCATACGAAATCAGGACCGCGAGAAAGCCTGCCGTGACCGCGGAGACGGACCAGTCGTTGCCGATCGTGCGGATCGCGCCGGGTGGGGTGTTCGGTTGCATCGTCGTCGGGGAATGCGGCGCGCGGTTGTGCGGCGGAGCCGGGGCGGATGAGGGTTGGAAGCCCCTGATGAGCCGTCATTCTGGGCATGGCCGACGCAATTGGCAATCCGCGGGCGACGATCGGTGCTGTCGGCTTTTCGTAACGATTGGTGCCGAAACGCGGAAACTTCTGACGTCACGTACTGATCTGCAACACCCTGTCGACCACCGCCACCTTGATCCCGCTGCCCGTCGACAGCGATGCCGTGCCGGCGTCGAACGGATGCACGGGCGGATCGGTCGGCGTCCACGCATGGCGTGCGAGCAGTTCGCGATACCCGCCGCGGATCACGAAGCCGCCGCATTTCCGCGCATACGCGTCGCGCCGCATCCGGTACGCGCGCGGCAGGTCGTACCACGGCAGCTTCGGCAGGTCGTGATGGACGAGGTGATAGTTGTTGTTCAGGTACAGCAGCCGCATCGCGAAGCCGGCTTCGTTGATCGTGATGCGCGCCTTCGGATGCGGCGCGGCGCGATGCTCGTACAGCGAGCGGATCATCGCAAGCGATAGCGCGGGCCATGTGACGGCCAGCAGGTAGTACCACCACGGCACACCGATCGCCCATTGCAGCCAGGCGAGCAGCGCGACCACGCAGGCCACGTGAGTCAACCACATCGGCAGATAGCGGAAGTCGCCGCGCCGGAATGCGGCGAACGCATCGCGGAACGTCGCGGCGATGGCGAGCGGCGGCCCGACGACGATGCGTCCGAGGAACGTCTTGCGCGCGAGCGTCAGCGCCCGGCGCCAGCGCGGCAGCCGCGCCCAGCGCTCGCGCGTCACGTAGTTCGTCTCGGGATCGACGCCCGGCACGGTCAGGTCTTCGTCGCGATGATGCTCGAGATGCGTGTCGCGATACAGCGTGTACGGATACCAGACCGTCAGCGGCGGATAGCCGAGCAGCTTGTTCACGAAGGCGGAACGCGTCGGATGGCCGTGCAGCAGCTCGTGCTGCAGCGACAGGTGCCACGCGCCGAGCAGGATTAGCGGCGGCGTCGCGGCGGCGAGCGACAGGCGCCCGTCGCGCACGAGCAGCAGCACGGCGAGCCAGCCGCCGTAGATGACCACGACCAGCAGCCAGGTCGGCCACTCGGTGCGGGCGGTGAAGCGGGCGTCGAGCGCGGCGATCGCGCGCGCGTGGTCGACGTCGAAGTATTCGGCCATGGCGTTGAGGCGGATGAATCGGGCAGTGCGGGGAACGAGCGATGGAACCGGGGCGCTCGGCCCGGGTGCGCTGGTGTCTCGCGGATCACGGTCGGCCTGCCCGGCATCGCGCGGTGGCGGCGCCGGCAGGCCTTCGAACGGTACCGGGGCGGCGCGGCTACGCCAACCAATCGATTCGCATTTGCTTATCGTGGTGCGGCCGATAAGCATCCGGGCTGCCGTCGATGCGTAGAATGCCCGCATGAACCCCTGGATCGCAGTCCTGCCGATGTACAACGTGACGCCGCGCCACGCCACCCTGTGGCGCGCGTTGCTGCGTGACGCGCTCGACGCGTTCGCGAACGCAGGCGGGCCTGCCGGCGTCGCACTGCCCGACGCGCCGTTCGACGACCTGCATGCACTGTGGCGGCGCGACGATCTGCTGCTGTCGCAGACCTGCGGCTACCCGTACCGGGTGCTGGGCTTGCGCGACGTCGTGAGCTTGGTTGCGACCCCCATTTTCGACGCGGACGGCTGCGATGGGGCGTGCTACAGCAGCGTACTGGTTGTATCGGCGCGGGTGCATGCGGGCGGGGCGACGACGCTCGCCGCCTGCCGCGGGTTGCGGGCCGCCTTCAACGGCGTGGATTCACACAGCGGGATGAACGCCTTCCGGCACGCGGTCGCGCCGCATGCGCACGACGGGCGGTTCTTCGGCTCGGTCACGCCGGTCGGTTCGCACCTGAACGTGCTGCGTGCGCTGGCGTCGGGAGAAGCCGATTGCGCGGCGATCGACTGCGTGACGTTCGCGTACGTGCGCGACGCGCTGCCCGATCTGCTGACGGACATCCGGATCATCGGCACGACGGCGTCCGCGCCGGGATTGCCGTTCGTTGCATCGCGGGCGTTGCCGGACGCGAAGGTCGCCGCGCTGCGCGACGCGCTCGATCGCGCGGTCGCAGCCGATGCGCAGCGGGCGCGCGTGCTGAGGCTGAAGGGATTCGAGCGGCTGTCGCCGGCCGACTACGACACGATTGCGCGGTTCGAGCGGGAAGCCGTCGCGCACGGCTATCCCGAACTCGCGTGACGCACGGCGTGGCGTGCGGCGTGCTGCGACCGCCCGCGCTGCGTCAGGTTACTCCTCGTCCATCAAGCGGACCTTGACCCGCTTGCCCTTGATCTTCCCCGCATTGAGCTTGCGCAGCGCATCGCGCGCGACGCCGCGCTCGATCGCGACATAGGTCGAGAACTCGGTCACGTTGATCTTGCCGATCTGCTTGCCGTCGAACCCGGCGTCGCCGGTCAGCGCGCCGAGCACGTCGCCCGGACGGATCTTGTCCTTGCGCCCGCCGAGGATCTGCAGCGTTTCCATCGGCGGCAGCAGCACGCTGTCGTCCGCCGGCGTCAGCTCGGCGAGCGGATGCCATTCGACCTCGCGCTTCTGCGCCTGTTCGATCGCGCCGACGCGGCCCATCTCGTCCATGCTCGCGAGGCTCAGCGCCCAGCCGTCCTGATCCGCGCGGCCCGTGCGGCCGATACGGTGCACGTGCACTTCGGGGTCGGGCGTCACGTCGACGTTGATCACCGCCTCGAGCTGCGCGATGTCGAGCCCGCGCGCGGCGACGTCAGTCGCCACCAGCACCGAGCAACTGCGGTTCGCGAACTGGATCAGCACCTGGTCGCGCTCGCGCTGGTCGAGCTCGCCGTGCAGCGCGAGCGCGTGGAAGCCCTGCGCGTGCAGCACGTCGAGCAGGTCGCGGCACTGCTGCTTGGTGTTGCAGAACGCGATCGTGCTCACCGGGCGGTAGTGGTTCAGCAACTGGCCGACCGCATGCAGCCGCTCGTCCTCCGTCACTTCGTAGAAGCGCTGGCGGATCTTGCTGTCGTCGTGGCGTTCCGCGAGCTTGATTTCCTTCGGATTGCGCAGGAACTGCTGGCTCAGCTTCGCGATGCCGTCCGGATAGGTCGCGGAGAACAGCAGCGTCTGGCGCGTCGTCGGGCACATCCGCGCGACTTTCGCGATGTCGTCGAAGAACCCCATGTCGAGCATCCGGTCGGCTTCATCCAGCACCAGCGTGTTCAGCGCGTCGAGCTTCAGGTTGCCGCGATCGAGGTGATCCATGATGCGGCCCGGCGTGCCGACGACGATATGCGCGCCGTGCTCGAGGCTCTGCGCCTGTGGACGCATCGGCGTGCCGCCGCAGAGCGTCAGCACCTTCACGTTCTCTTCGGCGCGCGCGAGGCGGCGCACTTCCTGTGCGACCTGGTCGGCCAGCTCGCGCGTCGGGCAGAGGATCATCGCCTGCACGTCGAAGCGGCGCGCGTCGAGACGCGCGAGCAGCGCGAGCGAGAACGCGGCGGTCTTGCCGCTGCCCGTCTTCGCCTGCGCGATCAGGTCCTGGCCGGCCAGCGCGACCGGCAGGCTGGCGGCCTGGATCGGCGTCATGTCGACATAGCCGAGCTGCGCGAGGTTCGCGAGCGTGGCGGGCGTCAGCGGCAGTGCGCTGAACGGCGTGGCGGTCGGTTGGCTCAAGACAGGTCTCCGAGGTAGGGGCGGCCTTCCATCTGCTCGTAGAGAACGTTGCCTTCGTCGTCCTCGAAGCGTTCGAGGTAGTTGCGGGCGCCGCACAGCGGGCAGCGGAACAGCAGCCCCTGGCCTTCGTCCTTGATGACGACGTCGGACTGCTCCCACTGCGTGCCGCAGCTCTGGTTTCGGCAGGTAAACACGGTCTTTCTCCAGCTGAATTCGGTTGATGGCGCGCCCGGGCGGGCGCGGCCACGGCGGGCGGCGCTCGCGCGGCTCGGGCGCGGGCCGCACCGGCGGTCGCTCGGGTTGGGTCGATGCGGGTGATGGATCGGGCGGCGACGGGGTCGCGCGTGCCGCAATTCTAGCGGAAGCCGGTGCTGGCGCCCGGCGCGCGCCACGAAAAACGGCCGCCCGGGAGGGCGGCCGTGTCGGGCGGCGCAACGGCGCCGCGCGGGTGTGGCGCGGCGTCGGGCGCGTTACAGCGCCATGTCGGCCGACGCCTTCGCCGGGCGGGCCGGCACGGCGCCGGTGGCCTGCGACGGCATGCCGAGGTCGATCTTCGGCGGCGGCGACAGTTGCAGCACGTCGCTCGTGTAGGTCCATTCCTCGACGACTTTCGCCGGGCTGTCGTTCAGCTTGGTGCCGTAGCTCGGCACGATCTGGCGGATCTTCTGCTGCCACTCGGGCGTCGCGACCTTGTCCTTGAACACCTTCTTCAGCAGGTTCAGCATGATCGGCGCGGCGGTCGACGCGCCCGGCGACGCGCCGAGCAGGCCCGCGATGCTGCCGTCCTGCGACGCGACGATCTCGGTGCCGAGCTTCAGCACGCCGCCCTTGACCGGGTCGCGCTTGATGATCTGCACGCGCTGGCCGGCCTGCCACAGGCGCCAGTCTTCCTTCTTCGCGTTCGGGAAGTATTCCTTCAGCGCGTTGAAGCGGTCGTCGTCGGACAGCATCAGCTGGCCGGCGAGGTACTGCACGAGCGGGAATTCGTCGACGCCCACGCGCATCATCGGCGCGACGTTGTGCAGGTTGGTGCTCTTCGCGAGGTCGAAGTACGAGCCGTTCTTCAGGAACTTGGTCGAGAACGTCGCGAACGGCCCGAACAGGATGATCTTCTTGCCGTCGATGATCCGCGTGTCGAGGTGCGGCACCGACATCGGCGGCGAGCCGACCGACGCCTTGCCGTACGCCTTCGCGAGGTGCTGCTTCACGACCTCGGGGTTGTCGGTCACGAGGAACGAGCCGCCGACCGGGAATGCGCCGTAGTCCTTCGCTTCGGGAATGCCCGACGCCTGCAGCAGGTGCAGCGCACCGCCGCCCGCGCCGATGAACACGAACTTCGCGTCGACCGATTGCGGCGGTTCGTCCGAGTGCAGCTTGACCCACGACACGTGCCACGTGCCGTCGGCGTTGCGCGAGATCTCGCGCACTTCGCTCGACAGCGACAGCGTGAAGTTCGGCTGCGTCTTCAGGTAGCCGACGAACTGGCGCGTGATCTCGCCGAAGTTCACGTCGGTGCCGATCGGCGTCCAGGTGGCGGCGACCTTCTGCGAACGGTCACGGCCGTCCATCATCAGCGGCACCCACTGCTTGATCTGGTCGTAGTCTTCCGAATACTGCATCCCGCGGAACAGCGGGCTCGCCTGCAGCGCTTCGTAGCGCTTCTTCAGGAAGCGGACGTTGTCGTCGCCCCACACGAAGCTCATGTGCGGCGTCGAGTTGATGAACGTGTGCGGGTTCTTCAGCACGCCCTGCTTCACCTGCCACGCCCAGAACTGACGCGAGATCTGGAACGACTCGTTGATCTCGATCGCCTTCGAGATGTCGATCTTGCCGTCCGCCTTCTCCGGCGTGTAGTTCAGCTCGGCGAGCGCCGAGTGGCCGGTGCCGGCGTTGTTCCAGCCGTTCGAGCTTTCCAGCGCGACGCCGTCGAGGCGCTCGACCATCGTCATCGACCAGTCGGGCTGGAGTTCGTGCAGCCAGACGCCGAGCGTCGAGCTCATGATGCCGCCGCCCACCAGCAGGACGTCGACCTTCTTCGTGTCGGCGGCGTGCGCGGACGATGTCGCGACGCACAGCGCGAGCGCCGACAGTATTACCCGTAACGTTTTGATCACAGCAGATCCCTTTTTCAACTTGGATGCATCGGTTTGCCATGCCGCCCGGCGTGCGGTTCCGTTGCGCCGAAACACGGATCCGGAGATCCGGATCGCGAATCCGGAATTCCGGATCGGCGCCGTGTGCCGTTGCATTTGCGCACGCGAAGCCATTCGGAAGGACACCTTCGGATCGGCTTCCCGCGAGCAGGCAAGTGCCTGCGTCGCGACGGTGCGCCACGCGCCCGGGCTCTGGCGGCAAGCCTGAGCGGACGGCGCTCCAGGCTGCGTCGAAAGAGGCCGCGTGCGACGCGTTTCGCGGGGGCGGGGTGGCAAGGGGCGCGTAATATAACCGAACTCGGACAACGTGTCGCAGGCGACGAATATCCTTGTTTTCGTGGGGTTTTTTGTGCGTCCGGGTTTCCGGAATGACGGTGCGCGACGCAGGAAAACCGGTGGGGATCGGCGGGGCGGCGGGGGCGGTCATGCACGCCGGGCACCGGACCGGCACATCATCGAGTCGCGGCGTTGCACCGCGACTCGTTCACGGTGACATCACTTCACTTCGCCCCGCCGTTCCGGCAGAACTGCTCGTAAGCCTGCGGCGAATTCGCGAAACCCTTCTGCTTCGCGAGTTCCCACGGACGCTCGCATTGCCGGGTCGTTTCGCACCAGGCATAGCCGGCCGAGCCGATGCAACCGTGTGCATCGCGATCGCCGCCGACCAGCGGCGGAACCGCTTGCGCGGAAGATTCGGCGGGTGTCGACGCATTGGCCGGCGCGGACGATTGCGCCGCACAGGCGCTCAATGCGCATGCACAGACGATCGCGGCGGCAAACGACGCGGTGGGAAAGTCACGTTTCATCGGGTAGCGCTCCATGGGATGACGATCGACGGTGGATGCCCGTGTGTGGGCGCGTGAAAAACATGAAGTCACGCGTCCGATACTGGCCCGCGCGACGAGAACTTCACCGTGTGCGACGCGAGGCTCGACCGGATCGACGACACGCGGGCCGGGCTTCTCGGCACGCGCTCGACGAAGCGGGCGACGGTGCGGGGCGCGATGCTGGTCATAGTCTAGCGCGGCATGACCGGAGAAACGAGCTTCACATCGCCCGGCCACCTGAAGCACGGCGCGATCCTGGCGTTCACGTGCAGGAGCGGCAGGAAGGCGTCGCTCGACATCGTCATGATGTCACGTCGCAGCCGGGGCGCGCGGCGCTGCTTCACGAAATCCGCATCCGCGCAGCGTCCGCGCGACGCTCCGCGTCGTGCACGATGTGCAGCTCCCGCGTGCGGATCGGCAGCGCGCAATCCGCATCGGCGAGCGTCTTGCGGACCTGGCGCGCGAGGCGCCAGCGCATCGCCCAGAACGTGTCGGTATGCGTCCACACGCGCATGTTCGCGATGGCCGTGCTGTCGTCGAAGCGCATCACCATCACGTCCGGCGCGGGATCCTGCAGCACGTCGGGATCGGCCACGGCCAGTGCGCGCAATGCATCGAGCGCGCGATCGATGTCGTCATGCACGGACACTTCCACTTCGAGATCGAGACGGCGCGTCGGGTTGCGCGTGTAATTGCGAATCGAACTGCCCCACAGCGCGCTGTTCGGCACGTACTCGCAGATACCGTCCGGCTTCGTGAGGCGCGTCATGAACAGCCCGACCTCCTCGACGGTACCCGCGACGCCCGTGCCGCCGTCGATGTAGTCGCCGACCTTGAACGGCCGCAGCAGCAGAAGCATGATGCCGGCCGCGATGTTCTGCATCGTGCCCTGCAGCGCGAGCCCGATCGCGAGGCCGGCCGCGCCGAGCACCGCGACGATGCTCGCGGTTTCGATGCCGAGCTGCGACAGCGCGCCGACGATCGCGACGATGCGGATGCCCCACACCGCGACGTCGCAGAGGATCGGCCGCAGCGTGTCGTCGACACGCTCCTTGTTCGAGAGCAGCCGGTTCAGCCAGTTGCCGACGCGTTTCGACAGCCACCAGCCGGCGACGAGCAGCGCCAGCCCGGCGGCCAGCTTGAGGGAAAGGGTGGACAACGCGTTCCACAGGAACGTCCAGCGTTCCGGGTGAAGTTGATCGAGAAACATGACGGGTTCCGGTTTGGAGACAGATGACGCAGCGCCTGGCGCTGCCGGCAGCGTTCGACTGACCATGCGGCGCGGTGGTTCACGCGAATGTGCGGAGGCGTTGATTTGATACTCGTACTAAGCGATGGATGGAGAAAATAGGATTGGTCCTATTCAGCCATTTTGAGCACGCCGATACACTCGCCTTCATGTTGCCGGATCGCGATGCAGGTTCCTCCGCGATATCCGGCTCTCTCCCGGTTTTTCATTTTTCATCGATAGATAGCGAGTGACGACGTCATGCGGTTAGACCTGCGTTTCCGTCTCGCACGCGAACAAGGTCAACCCGTGCGACGCGCCGTTCGCTGTGTTCCGTTTCGCCGCGCGCTGCTGCGCGGTGCTGTCGCGGCGGCTTGCGCGGCCGGCGCGCACGCCGGGATCGCGCAGGCGTCTCACGACGCCGTGCCGGTCGCGCCCGTGTCAGCGGAAACGACCGACCTTGTCGACGTGCCCTTTTTCAATTCCGCGCGCACGACGTGGGGCGGCCTGCGCGCATCGTCCGCGGCGCCGCTCGACGTTGCTTATGCGTCGCATGCGTTGAATGTGCCGGCAGGCACCGAGCGCGACGATCCGGTCGCGCGCTTCGGCGCCTGCGTCGCGTATCGCGTGCTGTGCGAGACGGCGCGCGGTGCGGTCGAACGCGGCTATGCGTCACGGTTCGATTACGGGCTGGCGTCGGCGCTGCCCGCGACGGGTGCGCAGCCGGCGTTCGCGCGCGGTCCGGTCGACCTGGCATCCGCCGGGCCGTTCACGCTCGCGTTGCCGGATCGCGGCACGCATGCCGGCGCGATCGTCGGCAGCCTGCGCGCGTCGCTGGCGCGCGCCGATCTGCCGGCCGGCGTCGCCGCGCAGATCGTCCGCATGCTGGCCGGGCGCGTCGATCCGAAGCAGCGCGGCGCGCATGGCGATACTTTCCGTGTGGCATTCGAGCCCGACCACGACGCAACGCGGCCGGGCCGCGTGCGCGTGACGGCGTTCGACATCCGTTTTCGCGGGCAGCGCGTCGCCGGCGTGTGGTTCGTCCCGCAGGCAGGCTCGCCGGGTGCCTACTACGATCTCGACGGCATGCCGCTCGCCGGCGCGCGCTTCGCGATGCCGGTCGCCGCGACACGCATCAGCTCGCGATTCGGCGAGCGCGTGCATCCGGTGAGCGGCGCGCGTCACGTGCATTCGGGCGTCGATCTCGCGGCGCCGGCGGGCCGCGCCGTGCATGCGTCGGAGCACGGCGTCGTCGCGTTCATCGGCACCGAGCCGCGCGGCTACGGCAAATACGTGGTGATTCGGCATGACGGCGGCTACGCGTCGTACTACGCGCATCTATCCGCGTTCGAGCCGACGCTGCGAACCGGTGCGCGTGTGATGCGCGGTCAGCGCGTCGGCGCGGTCGGCAGCACGGGGACCGCGACCGGTCCGCATCTGCACTTCGAGGTGCGCCGGCATGCCCGCCTCGTCGATCCGATCGAACTCGTGCACGCGGCCAGAGCGGCGAAACTGAAGGGCGCGCAGCGCGTGGCGTTCAACCGCGTGGCGCGCGATGCGCGCACGCAACTGGCGTCGGCCACGTTCGCGCAACCGGTGGCGATGTCGAAGGCTGTCGCGCTGCAGGCGGGGTGATCGGTGCGGAGCGCGTTGCGCGGTTGACGAATCTCGACAGTCAGCACCCGCGCACGATTACCGATAATGCGGGCGTGCGATGGCCGTGATGATTGGACGTGTGAGGATGCGGGTATGCGATCGGCCATGGCACGCGTCGTCGCGGCCGATCGCATACCCGCTGCGCGAGCCGGCGCTCGCGGAGGGCGGAGCCGCACGGGCCCATCGCCACGCCGGGCGGCGTGGCGACGCTCGTCAGGCTGCCGCGACTTAACCCAGCGGCCAGTTCAGGATCGCGATCCCGTCGTTGTAGTCGCCGTCACCGCCATCTTCCGACCCGACCAGCCCGAAGTAGGTCTTCTTGAAGATGTCGACCTGACGCGAACCGATCTTCGACGGCTTGCCGTTCGCCGTCACGACCACGCGCACCTTCCCCTTGCCGGAGTTCACGATCTGCGTGTTCAGGTTCGCGTCCTGCGTGCCGGTGCCCTGGAACGTCGCGGCCGGCTTCGGGTTGTCGTCGACGAAGACCTCGATCGTCTGCTGCGCGGACGAATTGACCAGCGCGGTCACGCCGAAGGCGATGTTCGGCGGCAGGTTGAAGACGCCGTCGCGTTCGCCGCCGCCGCTCGGCGTGGGCGCCGGCGGCACGGGTTGCGGCGTCGCTTTCGAGAAGTAATTGACCACCGCGCCGACGCCGAACTTCGCCGCGGCGCCGGGCAGCACACCCGGCGCGCCCGCCCACGTCACCGTGCAGGCAACGACCTCGCCTGCCGCATCGGTTTTCACCTTGTTCTGCCAACTGCCGACGTCGAAGCTGTACGGGATCGTCGCGATATCGACGAATACGTCGTATTGCGGCAGTTTCTCGACCAGCTGCGCGGTCATGAACTGACGCATCCGGTCGAGCACGGCCTGATCGCCGTTGGCCTGCACGGCCGTGGCGTCGTTGCCCGCGAGTTGCAGCAGTGCGTACAGATCGTCGTGGGTAAAGGGTTGTGACATGTCGTCCTCGTCTCGATGGAAGGGCTTGCATCGCACGGCCGGCGAACGGATTTACCGGGCAGCGTGCGGAGCAAAGCGTGGGACTGCAAATGACTGCTCGAACGATTCGCAATGTGTGGTTGGCCCCGTCGCCATTGCGATGCTTCATGGCGGCTGCCGCTCAGCCGAGAACCCGCCGGCCGCCATGGAAGCGGCCGGCGGCGCTCGATCGTCGATCGCGCGTCAGGTCAGCCGATCGGCCACTGGAGCACGACGATGCCGTCGTTGTAGTCGCTGTCGTGACCGTCTTCCGACACGACGATCCCGAAGTTGACCGTGAACGGCGAGCCGTCCGATTTCTTGCCGTTGATCGGCGCGAGGCGTGCGTCCGTCGCCGACTTTTTGCCGTTTACGGTGACTTCGAAGCGAAGCTTCCCGTTGCCCGAATTCAGCGTGGCTTCGCGCGGGCCGTCGCGTGTCGTCAGCTTGTGATAGGCGGCGGGTTCCTGGCTGTCGCCGATGAACAGCTTGATATGCTGTTGCTCGGCGGCATTCGCGAAGAAAATCGCGCGGAAATCGGTATTCGGCGGAATCGAAAACTCGCCGGCACGGTTGGATGACGTTTGAGAGTCGGCCATGCTTGCCTCCTGATGAGTATTGGATAAGGCGTGAGCCTTGTCGCGCAAACGTTTGCCGTTTGAAACACGACATACAAAGCATGGCGAAAAATAAATAAAAAAATATTCTGGTGAGAATGGCTATTGTTCAGTAAATCGGAAAGCAACGCTGATCGATTTAATGAAATGTGCTTAATGAAGCGGATTTGGATATATTCGATAAACGATATCGATGCGTGTATCGATTTCCTGAATGATGCGCGAGCGCGCAATGCGAAGGCGGAGTGGGAGCGGCGGGGGCAATCGGACTTCGGAGCAGACGCTCGGCGTTCGCATATGGCAGCGTTTCGTTTCAACATCGGCATCTCTGTCGTGGCCGCGCCCACCGGCCACCGTCGAACGCCCACACCGAAGCCCGATTGCAGGGGAGGAGGGGGGTGCGGCAACCGGCGAAGAGGATGGACCGACTCACTCCGAACATGAATAGGACCTCACTGGCGCCGCACCCGTGAAGCATATCGATGGGGGAAGCCGCCGCCTATCGGACGGGACTGATTCTGCGCCAGCGCGCGTGTCGAGGGACGGATCGGGATCGGTGCGTATCCGGTTGACAGCCACAGGCACCCTGTGATTTGATGCCGGTCATGCACGCCGCCCAGTTCTCCTTCTCGCTACGACTACTAGCCCGCTTCTCCGGGCTGGGTCTGCGGCTGCGCGCTTTCCATTTGCTTCTTTCCTGAAGCGCCAGATTTTCCCCGTATCACCGACCTGGCCCCGGTTGTCGACCGGCGCCTGAGTTCGTCCTTCTTTCGTCACCACTCCGCTCCGTCCCGGTCGCTCAACCGCCAAGGCCGTCGTTTGCCGTACCGCTTTGCCGTTGTGCCGCTTTTTGCCGTTTTCACCGCGGCGTGCGTAGCCGGCTCCCGATGCCGATGGCCGCCGCGCCGCGCTTCACCGACAAACAGACCGAGGACCGACATCATGATGCTGAAGAACCCCGCGACGAAATACCGACCGTTCACGCCCGTCAACCTGCCCGACCGCACGTGGCCGTCGCGCACGATCACGCAGGCGCCGATCTGGATGAGCACCGACCTGCGCGACGGCAACCAGGCGCTGTTCGAACCGATGGACGCCACGCGCAAGATGCGGATGTTCAAGACGCTGGTCGCGATTGGTTTCAAGGAGATCGAGGTCGCGTTCCCGTCCGCGTCCGAAACCGATTTCAACTTCGTGCGCGAACTGATCGAAGGCGGCCATATTCCCGACGACGTGACGATCGAAGTGCTGACGCAGGCGCGCGACGACCTGATCGAGCGCACCTTCGCGTCGCTGCGCGGCGCGAAGCGCGCGATCGTGCACCTGTACAACGCAACCGCGCCGGAATTCCGCAAGATCGTGTTCGGCCTCGATCGCGACGGCGTGAAGCAGCTCGCGGTGAACGCGGCGCGCACGATCAAGCGGTGCGCCGATGCGGCGACCGACACGCAATTCACGCTGCAATACAGCCCCGAAACATTTACGGCGACCGAACTCGATTTCGCGAAGGAAGTCTGCGACGCGGTGTTCGACGTGTGGCAGCCGACACCCGAGCGCAAGTCGATCGTGAACCTGCCGGCCACGGTGGAAATCGGCACGCCGAACTACTATGCGGACCAGATCGAATGGATGCACCGGAACCTCGCGCGCCGCGATTCGCTGATCCTGTCCGTGCATCCGCACAACGATCGCGGCACGGCAGTCGCCGCGGCCGAGCTCGCGGTGATGGCCGGCGCCGACCGGATCGAGGGCTGCCTGTTCGGCAACGGCGAACGCACGGGTAACGTCGATCTCGTGACGCTCGCGTTGAACCTGTACACGCAGGGTGTCGATCCGGGCCTCGATTTCTCGCAGATCAACGAAGTCGCGCGCACGGCCGAGGCATGCACACAGTTGCCGGTCCACCCGCGCCATCCGTATGTCGGCGACCTCGTATTCACCGCGTTCTCGGGCTCGCACCAGGACGCGATCAAGAAGGGCTTTGCCGTGCAGCGCGCCGACGCGATGTGGGAAGTCCCGTACCTGCCGATCGATCCGAACGATCTCGGCCGCACGTACGATTCGATCATTCGCGTGAACAGCCAGTCGGGCAAGGGCGGTATCGCGTATCTGCTCGAACAGGGCTACGGCGTCGCGCTGCCGCGCCGCATGCAGGTCGATTTCAGCGCGGCCGTGCAGCGCCTGACCGACGACAGCGGCCAGGAGGTGACGAGCGCGCAGATCTGGGCGCTGTTCCAGCAGGAATACGTCGACGGCGCCACGCCGCTGCGCTATGTCAGCCACGAACTGACCGAACGCGACGGCCGCGAGACGATCGTGCTGACCGCCGACGTGCACGGCGAGCGGCGCGTGCTGCGCGGCGAGGGCAACGGCCCGCTCGACGCGCTGATGCATGCGCTGCACACGCCGCTGCGGATCCAGCATTACGAGGAACGCGCGCTGTCGCAGGGCGCCGATGCGAAGGCGATCGCGATCGCCGAGCTGGCCGGTACGGGCGTGCGCGGCAGCGCATTCGGTGTCGGTATCGACGCGAACCTGACGACCGCGTCGATCCGTGCGGTGATCAGCGGCGTGAACCGCGCGTATGCGCGTGCGGATGAGGTTGTGCAGGCAACCTTCTTTGCCGGCCAGCCGGCGGTGCAGGCTGTCGCGTAACGGCGGCAGGGGCGGTCGCACCGGGATTCTCGGGAGCGGCCGCGTCGCCCGCAGGGGCGCTGCATGGCCCGTCGAGCGCCGCCTGTGGCGCCTGCTTCATGAAATCCACCCACGCGCGTGTCTTCGCATCGAGATGCGGGCGCGACGGATACACCAGAAACATCCTCACTTCGTCCGCGTCGCCAGCAGCGGCGCGAGCGACTTCGCCTGCGGTATCCGTCCGATCGTGTCCAGCGCGGCGGCTTCGAGCCGGTGGCGTTGCGCGGTATCGCGTACCAGCTCGACGCAGGTGTCGACCAGCGCGTCGTACGGCGCCGCGCGGAAGCCGTCGGCGTAGTCGGGATCGACCGACGTCGTCGGCGATACCTCGCCGGCGATCGCCCTGCCGTTCGTCATCAGATAGAACGCGCGCACGACCTCGAAGATGTGCGACGCGTAGTGATGCAGGTTCAGCACGACCTTCGCACGCGCGATGAAGGCGTCGCGTTCGGCACCGTAGATGCCGCCGCCGACGATCCCGATGTTCAGCCCGCGTGCCCGCAGCGCATCGAGAATCGCCGCGCGTCGCGGGCCGATCGTGCCGTAGAACAGCACGTCGATATCCTGATCGACGTCGTCGCGCAATGCGACGCAGCTTCGGATGGAAACCGAGCTTCAGGTAGCGCGCGTGCCCGATGCCGAGGCCGCGCAGCTTCGCGAGGTTGCGTTCGCTGTAGTCCCAGGTTTCATATCGCGACGCCCAGCGGTAGATGTTCCGGTTCCACGGCTGTTCGTCGACATGCAACTGCTCGGTGTTGACGACGATCGTGTCGTCCGGCACGTGCGCGGTCATGCCCGGATCGGCGAGATGGCAGCCGATCAGGATGTTCCGCGCATCCGGCATCATGTTGTTCTCGTTGACGTGCACGACGTGGCCGAGATCGTCGAGCCCGTACGCGATCACCTCGGCGCCTTCCGTGAAGGCGCCCGAATGCGTGTAGCCGGGCGGGCGGACGAGGCAGAGGTTGTAGTCCATGACGAAGCTCCTGTCGGGATGGCGACCGTCAACCCGCCAGATGGCGAAGATGGGCGGCGATGGCGTCCAGCACCGGCTGCCATTCCGCGAACGTCTTCTGCCGATACAGCGACGCACTCGGGTAGAACGGGCTGTCGCGGCGATCGTGCTGCCAGACCCAGTGCGGGTTCGCATCGAGCAGCACCCACGTGCGCTGGCCGAGCGCACCGCTCAGGTGCGCGGCCGACGTGCAGACGGTGATCACGAGATCGAGCGTGCCGATGAATGCGGCGGTGTCGTCGATCGTGCGCCAATCGCGTGTGCAGTCGTTCACGACGAAGCCGGCCGAGCGGGCGGCCTCGATGTCGTGCTGCGCGCCCGGTTGCAGCGAGTAGAACGCGACGTTCTGCTGCAGGCCGCCGAATGCTTCGGCATAACGTTCGAGGCCCACGCGGCGAAAGCGGTTGCGCTGGTGGGAGAGACTGCCCGTCCACGCGAGGCCGACCTTCAGCCGCTTTTCGCCCGCGAGCGCCGTACGCCACGCATCGGTGGCTGCCGCATCGGCGTGGAGGTACGGCGCCGTCGTGGCGAGCGCGTCGCGGTCGAGACCGAGCATGCCCGGGATGCTCATCAGCGGCAGCTCGACAT
The DNA here is from genome assembly GCF_902833145.1 of Burkholderia sp. BCC0506. Classification (GTDB taxonomy): domain Bacteria; phylum Pseudomonadota; class Gammaproteobacteria; order Burkholderiales; family Burkholderiaceae; genus Burkholderia. The sequence continues at coordinate 127,467 of NZ_CADFEN010000002.1, forward strand.
CGAACGCGGGCAGATCCTCGATACGCATGCTGGTGTCGAACACGTCGACGTGTCGTGCAAGGCTGCGCGCGAACAGGTCGCCCATCACCGGAAACGCATTCCACACGATCCGGCCGCCTTCGCGATGCACGCGTTCCGCGAGCAGCGGTACGTAGCGGCAGAACTGCAGTGCATCGCCGAGGCCCTGTTCGCCCCATACGAGCAGCGTCTTGCCCTTCAGCGATTCGCCGTGCCAGCGCGGCCCGGCAAACACCGGCAGGTTGCCGCGCAGTTCGGCCGACCCTTCCCAGCGCGCTTCGTAGTTGGGCCAGCCCGACGCGAAGTCGCCGCGCGCCAGCTGGAGCAGCGACAGGTTATGACGATACGTCGGGTGGTGCGGCGCGAGTTCGACGGCGCGTTGCGCGTGCCGTTCGGCCTGGCCCCACCATTGCGCTTCCTTCATGGCCGTCGCCGCGTTGTTTACGGCCAGCGCGCTGTCGGGCGCCAGCGTGACCGCGCGGGTGGCCGCGCGCAATGCGCCGTCGAGATCGAAACGGTCGATGCGCGTGATGACCGCATTGGTCCATGCGCGTGCGTCGTCGGGGTCGTCGTCGAGCGCGCCTTCGATGAGCGCGAATTCCACTTCGGGATCGCCACCCGTGAGGCGGATCGCGAGCGCGAGATTGTTCTTCAGCGACGGCCACGCGGGTGCGAGTTCGAGCGCGCGGCGATAGGGTGCGATCGCGTCCGCGTGACGTCCGGCCATCTGCATCGCGTAGCCGCAGTTGAATGCCGCTGCCGGCGAGTCCGGACGCAGATCCCAATGGGCGATGGCCAGTTGGGCGGCGCGCTCGGCCTCACCGCGATCGATCAGCGTTTGCGTGGCGGTGGAGACGGCGTCGTCGCTATCGGGCGAGGCGGCATTGGCTGGCGTGGCGAGCATCGTGTCGTCGGTATCGGCGAGCGCGGGCGCGTCGTGGGGCGTGAACTGCATGTCGGGGCTCCGGAGGGCCGGCCGCGCGTCGAGGCAGCGGTCGGTGGCGGGGTTTGTCGTGAGGCGCCGGCGGCTTGTGTGTGTTGGGTACAAGCAGCATGGCGCCGGCTTGACGTCCACTTTATGGATCCGCACCCGGCAACTGAATAAGACCAGTCCGAATCGATCCGACCGTGCGATACGCCCCCGGTCTCGAACGCGTGTTTCGTCGCGTTCGTAGTCCCAGTCCTATTTTTGGGTTCGGAGACTGCCAATAAGACCTGTCTGATAGAGATCGCGTGCGGCGATCTTTGTAATACGCAGTATTCCGGCCGACGTCGTTCGGCAACTATCAGACAGGGAGTACTGACGATGAGCGCAGCAGATTTTCTGGTGAAAGGCACCGTGATCGGAATGGTCGCAAGCGCGGCCACGGTCGGGATGGTCCATGTGGTGGTCGAGTTCGGCACGCGCTGGTCGTCGAGCGGCATGGTCGTGACGATGGCGACTGCCTTGCTGATGGCGATGCTGCTGCTCGTGCCGCCGCTCGTCACTGCCTGGCGCAACCGCGAGGATGTGGTCGATCCGTTCTACGAGCCGGCGGCATTGAAGCCGATGTTGCAGGGGCGGACGATCGGCATCGTCGTCGGCATCGTGTTCGGCATTTCGATCGTGACGGGGTGGTGACGATGTCGATGCCCGTGACCGACCGAACCGATCCGGCCATGGCATTCGCCAGCGCTCCCTTGATCGATGCGCCGACCGTCTGCAAGACGCTTCGCGTGATCTCGCTGCGAGGCGAGTGTGGCCGCCGCGATGCGTTTCGCGCGAATAATCCGGCGCTCGCGTTCGAATTCGTCGATGCGATCGACGGCCGGGCGCTGTCGGATGACGATATCGCGCGAAGCGGCCTGTTCGCGCCGGCGTTGCCGTACACGCGCGGCGCGATCGGCATCGCGATGACCACGCATCGCCTGTGGACCGACATCGCCGCAGGCAACGAACTGGTCACGATCGTCGAGGACGACGCGATCTTCCGCCCGGACTTCGACGAAACGGCGATGCAATTCCTCGCCGCGCATGCCGGCCGCTACGACTTCGTCGCGTGGGGCTACAACTTCGATTCGATCCTGCGCGGCGCGATCTTCAACAGCCGCACGCCGGTGACGATGCGCTTCGACGAAGCGGCGCTCGCGCAGGCCGTCGACGATTTCCGCACCGACCGCGGCCCCGTGCTCGTGATGGACCTGCTCGAGTTCTACGGGATCTGCGCGTACACGATCTCGCCGGCCGGTGCGCGCTTCCTGCTCGATCACTGCTTTCCGCTGCAACCGGAGACGCTGTTTTCGCACGGGCTCGGCCGCACGCTGCCGAACTACGGGATCGACGTCGCGATGAACAAGTTCTATGGCGCGATGCGCAGCGTCGCTGCCTTTCCACCGCTCGCCGTGACGATGAACGCGCGCGAGACGTCGACGATTCAACGGTGACGTCATGCGGAATAGGACCAGGCTGATTGTGCCGATGCCGTATGCGCTTCGACAATGCGAAGGTCGGGCCGCTGCATGGTTTGCGCCCGATACCTCGTATCCGAAGCGCAGCTTCGTTGGACGCGCTGCCCGTTCGCCGGGCAGCGCATTTTTCTCCGCACGCGGCCGATGCGAACGGCGTTGCCTGCACGGCCCGGTCCGGATGGCAAGCGGTGAATGCCTTGCGGCGACCGGTGGGCTCGGTCGCATCTGCACCATTCGGGTCGCAGGTTGGGAGAACGATGCCTCATGCGAGCGCAGGGCATTCATCGCTGTCCTTCCCTTCGTCTGTCGCCGTCGCCCCGCCGACGGCGTCGACGCTGCTCGGCAACGCGCGGCCGGCTCGAACGGTTCGCGCTTCAGGTCTGGCCGTGGCGCGATCGCGCGTGCGGCCTGTCAGGCACCGACCCGATCGGTTGCCCGCGGTGAAGCTGCCGCATCTCCTCCCGGCCGCCATCGCGCGCGGCATCTCCCTCCATCGATGAAGGAATCGTCATGAAGAAGCATCACATTTCCATTGTTTCCACCCTGATCGCACTCGCGTGCGCCTGCGGCGCTCCCGTCGCGCGCGCCGCAGGCACGAAAACCGAAACGCCGCTGCCGCCGGGCGTCGAAGCGGTCGTCAACGACACACCCATCGCGCGCAGCGATGTGGACAGCATGATCGAAGCCACCGGGCAGGCTGTCACGCCCGAACTGCGAGCACAGGCCAAGCGAGAGCTGATCGCCCAGCATCTGGTCGAGCAGGCGGCGGAAAAGGCCAACTACGGCAGCCGCCCCGAAGTGAATCGCGTCGTGATGCGTGCGCGCACGGTCGCGGCGACGGATCTCTACCTGCGTGACAACGTGCGCCCGCAAGCGGTGACCGATGCGCAGGTGAAGGCACGTTACGACGATATCGTCGCGAGTGCCGCGCAGTTCGAATATCGCGCGGACGTGATCGCCGTGGCCGATCCGGCCGAAGTGAACGCGCTGGTCGCGGAGCTGAAGCAGGGCGCCGCGTTCGACGCGGTGGCGAAGAAGTACAACACGACGCCGAACGGCGGTGTCGCGCAGTGGGTCGAGTTGCGCACACCGGTGGCCGAAGGGAAGACGGGTGGTTTGCCGTTGCCGCTCGCGCAGGCGATTACGTCGCTGCAGCCGGGTGCCGTTGCAGGCCCGATCCGGGTCGGCAATGCGTTCGCGATCGTGAAACTCGACGAGAAGCGCGCGACGGTCGTGCCGACCTTCGACGCGGCGAAGAACGTGCTGCGTCAGCAGCTCGAAGCGCAGGCGCAGCAGCGTGCGATGACGGCGCTGGTGGACAAGCTGGCCGGGCAGGCGACGATTCAGCAGTAAGCGGGTGTATCGGGAAGACGGCGGATCGGGTGATCCGTCGGGTTAGCCGCTGCCGTGGACCACGGTGGCGGCTTTTTTCTTTGTGTCGAGCACGTACGGTCGCTATTGTTTGAACTTCATTCGCACAGCATTGCGGGTATCGTCCGCAGGTAATCGAAGGAGGAAATCTACTATGACAGATTCTTACGCAGACGAAGATCGGTATGTTCCGGTGCCGCATACCGCGGCCGACACGGCGCGCCTGCTTGCCGATCCGGCCATCAAGGCGGCATACGATGAGATGGCGGATGAGTTCGCTGCGCTCCGCGCACGACTTGAACAGAATCAGCCCAGTCCGATTGGTTGTAACGATTGTTCACGTTAAATTGAACGAGTGTGGCGCCGGAACCGCTTCGGCGGCGGCCGTTGGGCCCGGCCGTCGTCATGCTATGTGTTTGATAGCACCTACTCCTAACGCTGCCTCATGCGAGCGCCGAGGCGCTTCCGGCCGCCACACATTTCTTGAGGACGTACTCGGCCTCGTAGCGTTCAACCAGGATCACCAGCCTCTCCAGTTCGTCACCCTGCGGCGTGCCTCGCGCCGGATCCAGATCGACGAGAGTGGATACCCCCTTGAGGGCGGCCTTGTAAGCGGCCTCGGTTCGAATCCGGTGAGTGTTCGCTTTGATAGTCATGGTGATTCAACTTTGCTCTCGTGCTTGCCCGTCGCGGACAAGCACGATTGGCCATCGGGTATCGATTTTCTCCACGTTCGACCGACGCGTAGCTATGCCGGACGTGAATGCCTGATGGTGCTGGTCTTTGGTCAGGCCGTCAGACCGAAACCGTAATCCCCGCCGGCCCGAATTTCCCCGCCGGCTTCACCACGATCTCCACGTGCTGGCCGAACGACGCCAGCGTCAGCATCAGTTGATCCAGCGTCACGTTCCGGAGCCGCTCGCGCTGCTCGGGCGTAACCGCCGGTCGCGCCATCTCGGCGAGCGCCGCGGCCTCTTCCTCGTTCAGGCCGCGCGATGCGATCAGGGCGTTGAGCTTCAGCACGAGGGCGGACTTGGCCGCCAGTTCACCGACGTCGTAATAGTCGAAATCGTCCGGCACGTTGTCGGCGTGTTGATTCGATGCGTCGTAGTGCATTACGCGTCCTCCGTCATCATCGAAAGTTGCCGCTGTTGCCCTGTTCCGCAATCGGCATCGTGGAATCCATCCTTTCCAGCAGGGCTCGGGTCCGTATCATCGATCGGCGTGATCACCAGCCGCTTGTGCGATACCTCGACGTGCAGACGCTGCTCGGGATCGAAGCCCGCCGCCTCGATCCATCGGCCGGACAGCTTCATCCACAGATGCACGACAGGCGGCGCCATGTCGGCGAGCCGGAGGTGCGGGACGATACGGCGGGATTGAATAGACGATCGAGGGGAGACAAAACGATCGCGGAAATACGTCGGTGCGTTATGATTCGCGCCAGCCATGGTCAACTCTCCTGTGTTGAGTTGGTTGTGGTCAGCGGCCCGCAGGTGCTGTTTCACCTGCGGGCCGCGCTCGTTTACGCAACGGATTTCGAGCGCCGCATCATCACATGCATCGCATGTCGAAGCGGCCTGAGAATCCTGGCGAAAACGTGCAACCACTTTAGTCGAGAACATCCGGCGTCAGGGTTCAGTCACGTACGAATTCATCGGTATTGGCCATCAGGCCAGTGCGTCAAACGCTTGCTGCATAACGAATCCGGCGCAATCGCGCCGGCTGACTGCATCGTCGATTCATTCCCGATGTGTCAGAAATCGTTTCAACCGACGGCTTCGATCACCCCGCCGCACGCCGCATGAGGATCTCGTTCGCGCTCTGTCGATAGCGCTCGAACTCCCGCGCGAACGCCGCCGCATCGCCCGCCAGCGCCAGCGCTTCCATCGACGCGCAGAGCCCTGAAATCTCCCGCTCGCCGATCATCGCGAACGCCCCGCGCATGCTGTGAATCTCCGAACGCGCGACCTTCAGATCACCGTCCTGCAAGGCCCGTGCGATCGTCGCGCTCGAGCGTCGCGTGGCATCGACGAGCACCGTGTGCAGGTCTTTCGGCAACGGGCCGGGCGCGCGCGCCGGTGCGGGCGGATACGTCGGCCGCCGCCACGTCCCCGCATATTTCGCGATCGCCTGTTCGAGCGATTTCAGCGACGTCGGCTTCGTGACGATCTCGTCGATACCCGCTTCCCACGCCAGCCGCAACTCGTCCGGTTCGGCATGCGCGGTTACCGCCAGGATCGGCTGCACGCGGCCGCGTTCGCGCAGCACGCGGGCGAACGCGTAGCCGTCGAGGCCCGGCATGTTGAGATCGGTGAGCACGACCGCGTAGTCGTGGCGGTCCACCAGATCGAGCGCATCGGCAACGTTCGACGCGATATCGGCCTGATAGCCGAGTACGTCCAGCTGATCGTGGACGAGCGAACGGTTGACCGGGTTGTCGTCGACGAACAGCACGCGTCCGTTCGGCGCATCCTCGCCCGACGGCGCCTGCGCGGCACCCGGCTGGCGGTCGAGCGGCAGCGGCAACGTGACGACGAAGGTCGAGCCGACGCCCGGCACGCTGTTCGCCTCGATGCGCCCGCCCATCGATTCCGCGAGCTTGTAGCTCAGCGCGAGGCCGATGCCCGTGCCGCCGAAGCGGCGCGCGATCGACTCGTCGGCCTGCGCGAATGGCTCGAACACGTGCGCGAGCTGATCGGCCGTCATGCCGATGCCCGAATCGCTGACGCGGATCGTCACGGGCGTCGCGTCGCCGCCCGGGGCCGACACCGACAACGCCACCGCGCCGCGATCGGTGAACTTGATCGCGTTGCTGACCAGGTTCACGACGATCTGCCGCACGCGCATCGGGTCGCCGACATACGTATGCGTGACCGCCGGATCGACGTCGATGCGCAACGCGATGCCCTTCGCGCCGGCCACCGGCTCGAACAGGTCCGCGACGTCGCGCATCAGCTCGTCGATCCGGAAGCCGGTCGCCTCGAGCGTCATCCGGTCGGCCTCGATCTTCGTCATGTCGAGCACGTTGTTCAGCATGTCGAGCAGCATCCGCGCGGCCGACGTGACCGCATGCAGGCGCGGCTTCTGCCGGCTCGGGTCAGGTGCCTTGTCGAGCAGTTCGAGATTGCCGAGCATCGCGTTCAGCGGCGTGCGGATCTCGTGGCTGATCGTAGCGAGGAACGTCGACTTCGCTCGGTTCGCGCTATCGAGCGCGCGTTCAGCGTCGGCGCGCGTCGTGATGTCGGAGAAGCTGCACAGCAGCGCGTCCTTGCCCTTGTAGCGCACGCGGACGAAATTGATGAGCAGGTCGCGCGTGCGCCCGTCGGAGAGCGTCACCGGCAGTTCGACGTCGAGCTGCACCGGCGACGCATCCGAGTGCTCGCGGTAGCGCGCCAGCAGCCGCTCGTGCAGCGGCGGGTCGCCGGCCTCGCGGTCGTACAGCTCGAGCATCCGGTTGCGCAGCAGCACCTGATGCGTGTCGGGGGACACGAGGCCGATGCCGAACGGTGCAGTCGCGATGATCGTGCGGCTCATCCGCTCGCTTTCGAACACGCGGCGCGAGCGGCGGAACAGCGGCGCGAACACGCGCAGGTCGAATGCGATCACGAGCGTCCACAGCACGATCAGGATGGTCGCGGTCGCACCGAATTCGCGCAGCATCGTTGACCAGATCGCCCGGGCGATCGTGCGCCACGAATACGCATAGACGATCGCGTAGCCGGTATCCGAGATCCGGTCGGTAATCGTGAACACGCCGTGCCGGTAGCTTTCGTCGAAATGCACGAGGCCACGTCGCCACGTACCTTCGGCGAGCGCGTGCTTCATCAGCGCGGCGCCGTCCTCCGCATCGCCGGTGCGATCGGCGTCGAGCACCACGCGGCCGTGTTCGTCGACCAGCATCGCGACGGCGTCCTCGGGCGCGTGCCTGAGCCGGTCGGCGATCACGTCGACGTCGAAATCGCTGACGAAGGTCATGAAATGCTTTTGCCCGTCGAACGCGGGCTCGACCAGACGGAACACCGTCTTGCCGGTCAGCGGATCGATCGCCGGCGCCTGCCACGCGATCCGGCGCGACAGACGCCAGTAGCGTGCGATGGCCGGATCGGACCAGTCGGCCACATCGAACGCGAGGTGTTGGATCAGCGCATGCGTGTCGGGCACGCCGATGCGCGTGAGCACGTCCGGATACGGCATCGACGGCGGGGGCGTGATCGCGATCACGTTGCGATCGGGGCTGTACGCGTAGCCCCGCACGGCGCGCCCGGTCTGCCGTTCGGCGGCAGCAACTGAAATCGTTTGTCGCTCCATCAACTGCACGTAGCGATCGGTTTCGTCGCTGGCCAGCGCATCGGGCGACGCGGCCAGGAAGATCTCGCTCACGCCGCGCATCGGCGCGAGCAGTACGTGACCGTCCTTGCGAAGCGCGTCGGATGCTTCGCGCGCATGCGGCGGATGACCGTTCCACAGCAGTTCGGCGTTGATCACCGCGCGGCGCATCGACGCCTGCTTCGCGTCCATTTCGAGTTGCACGAGCGCCTTGTGCGTGATGAACAGGTCGCGCCGCTCAGCGACGTAGTCGCGCACCGAGCCGACCAGCAGGATGCCGGCCGTGATCAGGATCACGAGCGACAGCACGACCGCGCCGCCGTACAGCGTGAAGCGCTGATAGCGGTTCAGCAGGCTCAGGTCGCGCGCGTCGTCGTCGATCGACGCGAACGGCGCGCTGGCATCCGTGTGGGACGCGAAGAGGTGGCGGATGGGCATGAGACGAAGACCGGTGAATCAATGCGCAAATCGGGAGACGCGCCGCGGCGAGGCCGGAACGCGAACGATATCCGCGAGCCGCATGAAGGCAGCGCGATGCGCCGCCGGCTCAAGGAACGGGAAAATTATCGGGATAGCAGGCGGGTCTGTATGTAGGGCAGTCCGAAACACTCGCGCGCGATGGATAGGACCAGTCCTATTCGTGCAATCGGTTGCGCGCTGCGTATATAAGGCCGGCGATACGCTCGTGTCAAACGGAATCGATCAAGAGAACGTAGCGTCGGGTCGCGTGTTGCACGACCGATTGTCAAGCATCGTCATGTTAGGACTGGGCCTACGAAATAAGTCGCCGCACGTCCAGCCGTCTGATTATCGAAATGACAGGCGATCAATACATTGGCATCTGTGGACGAGGAGCGTCCTTCTCCCCTTTTTTCTACAGAGGCAATCAACATGAACAAGAGTTATCGCACCGTCTGGAACGCGACGACGGGTACATGGACGGCGGCAGCCGAAACGGCGCGGATGCGCACGAAATCGAAGTCGAATTCCGCGATGCGGTCGTCGGTGACGGCGGCGGTGGCGGTCATGGCCGGCGTGGGCGGCGGTGCGATGTCGGCCGATGCGAATGCGCAGGCGGCGAACGGCAATGGTTCGCTGACGCTGTGCACGCCGGGCGGTAGCGGTGGCTATTACGGGTCGGTTTTCGGCGGCGGATCCATCTCGGGTACGCGATTGACCGGGTGTGGGTCCGCGGTCTCCACGTTCAGGCTCAGCGAAGGTCACGTAAGGTCGTTTCAGTTGTATAACAACAGCGCTGCGAACGGCTCTGGCGTAGGTCAGGCAAGTGCCGCGACCGAGGCCGGCATCAGCGGCACCGTCGACGGGCACCTCTTCTTGCTGGGCGGCTCCGGCGTGCACCTTCGTGGCCCGGTGGACGTCGACAGCAACGTCAACATGACGAACCACCGCATCAACAACCTCCAGGCGGGTGTGGCGGGTACGGATGCGGTCAACGTGAACCAGTTGAATGCGGCGATTGCGGCGGCCAATACGACGAATCCGTACGTGGTGACCAACACGGGTACGTACGCGGCCGCGACACCGGCGCGCGCAGGCAACAGCGCGACCGCGATCGGCGCCAACGCTGACGCGACGGGTATCTTGGCCGTGGCGCTCGGCGGCAACACTGTGGCGAGCAATCAGAACGCTACGGCTATCGGCACGTTGGCGCGTGCGACCGGGTCGGAAAGCGTCGCGGTGGGTACAAGCGCAAATGCCGCGGGTGCCAACGCATCTGCCCTCGGGCGGGCCGCTGCCGCCCAGGCCGCTAATACGACTGCCGTGGGCACCGTTTCCGCCGCTACCGCGGATGGCGCAACCGCGCTCGGCTATTCGGCGAGCGCCGTCGGCACGAATGCCATTGCCGTCGGTCGTCAGGCGAGCACCAGCGGCACGTACGGCACCGCGATCGGCTATCAGGCGAAGGGCACCACCAACGCCGTCGGGATGGGTGTGCTCGCGGATGCGAGCGGGAGTGCCAGCGTCGCGCTGGGCAATCGCGCAAGCAGCGCGGGCACGAACGCGGTTGCTATCGGCAGCGGAGCGGTGGCCGGCAATGCGAACTCGGTCGCACTGGGAACCGGGTCGGTAACGAATCGGGACAACTCGGTTTCCGTTGGGTCGGCGAGCGTTCAACGGCAGATCACGAACGTGGCCGTCGGCACGCAGGGCACGGACGCGGTCAACGTGAACCAGTTGAATGCGGCGATTGCCGGCGTGAAGACGCCGGACAATCCCTATGTGCGTATCAACAGTACCGGCGCGGCTGCAGCGGCTGCGGGCGGCAATGCCATCGCCGTTGGACAAAACGCGAGTGCGCAGGGTAATCAGTCGATTGCAATGGGCACCAACGCATTGACGAACGCCACGAGCTCCGGTTCGGTTGCGTTGGGTTCGAACGCGTCCGCCACGGGCGACTGGAGCGTCGCTTTGGGCGGTGCGACAGGAACTGGCCGAGGCGCGGTTGCAACCGGAACCCACGCGGTAGCGCTGGGGACGCTTTCCCAGGCGACTGCCACGGACTCCGTCGCGTTGGGTTATGGGTCGGTGGCCGACCGCAGTAATACGGTATCTGTCGGTGCGGGCGGGCCGAATGGCACGCGACAAATCGTCAACGTCGGTGCGGGTACGCAGGCAACCGATGCGGTGAACGTCAGCCAGTTGAAGGGCGTGACGGATTCGCTCGGCGGTGGCACGACGATCGGTGCGGACGGCAGCATCACGAAGCCGACGTACAACGTGGGCGGCACGGATTACCACAACGTCGGCGACGCCCTCGATGCATTGAACAAGAACAGCAGCGGAAATCCGCTTGCGGTGGCATACGACAGCGCGGCGAAGGACACCGTGACGCTGGGCGGCGCGGGCGCCACGACGCCGGTCGCCCTGAAGAACGTGGCCGACGCGAAGGACGACCACGATGCGCTGAACCTCGGTCAGCTGAAGAACGCCGGCCTGGTCGGCGACGACGGCTCGGGCAACCTGACGTCGCTCGCCGTGACGTACGACGACGCGAAGAAGGACAGCGTGACGCTGGGCGGCACGGGCGCGACCACACCGGTGGCGCTGCACAACGTGGCGGACGGCGTGCTGTCGGCGACGAGCAAGGATGCCGTGAATGGCTCGCAACTGTTCGCGACGAACACGCGCGTCGGTGATCTGGAGGACTCGCTGTCGAAGGGCGGCGTGATCGATCCGGTGACGGGTGAATCGCTGGCCGTGGTGTACGACAGCAATGCGAAGGACACCGTGACGCTGAAGGGCACGAATGGCACGACGCTGTCGAACGTGAAGGCCGGTGTTGCGGACATGGACGCGGTGAACGTGTCGCAGTTGAAGGGTTCGGGTCTGATCGGAGACGACGGCAAGTCGATCGCCGCGGTGACGTACGACCGTAATGCGGACGGCACGCCGAACTATGGCACGGTGACGCTGGGCAACGGCAATGGCCCGACGCAAGTCAAGAACGTCGCGGACGCGACGGACGACGGCGACGCACTGAACCTCGGTCAGTTGAAGGACGCGGGCCTGGTCGGCGACGACGGTGCAGGCAAGCTGACGTCGGCTGCGGTGACGTACGACAAGAACGCGGATGGCACGATCAACCACGACAAGGCGACACTGGCGGGCACGAGCGGCACGACGCTGTCGAACGTGAAGGCAGGCGTGGCCGACATGGACGCGGTGAACGTGTCGCAGCTGAAGGGTTCGGGCCTGATCGGAGACGACGGCAAGTCGATCGCCGCGGTGACGTACGACCGTAACGCGGACGGCACGCCGAACTACGGCACGGTGACGCTGGGCAACGGCAATGGCCCGACGCAGGTCAAGAATGTCGCGGATGCAAAGGACGACCACGACGCGCTGAACCTCGGTCAGCTGAAGAACGCCGGCCTGGTCGGCGACGACGGCGCAGGCAACCTGACGTCGCTCGCCGTGACGTACGACGACGCGAAGAAGGACAGCGTGACGCTGGGCGGCACGGGCGCGACCACGCCGGTGGCGCTGCACAACGTGGCGGACGGCGTGCTGTCGGCGACGAGCAAGGATGCCGTGAACGGCTCGCAACTGTTCGCGACGAACACGCGCGTCGGTGATCTGGAAGACTCGCTGTCGAAGGGTGGCGTGATCGATCCGGTGACGGGCGAATCGCTGGCCGTGGTGTACGACAGCAATGCGAAGGACACCGTGACGCTGAAGGGCACGAATGGCACGACGCTGTCGAACGTGAAGGCGGGTGTTGCGGACATGGACGCGGTGAACGTGTCGCAGTTGAAGGGTTCGGGTCTGATCGGAGACGACGGCAAGTCGATCGCCGCGGTGACGTACGACCGTAACGCGGACGGCACGCCGAACTACGGCACGGTGACGCTGGGCAACGGCAATGGCCCGACGCAAATCAAGAACGTCGCGACCGGCGTCGACGACACCGACGCGGTCAACGTCAAGCAACTGACGTCCGGCCTGTCGGATCTGAAGGACGAAATGTCCCGCGTCGACCTGCGCTTCGTCAAGGTCAATGCCGACCCGGTCACGGGCACGCCGGCTATCGCAAGCGGCGCGCTGGCTGTCGCCATCGGCTCCGACGCGCGTGCGACCAGCGCCAACTCGCTGGCGCTCGGCAGCGGTGCGCGCGTGACGGGCGCCGGCTCGGTCGCGATCGGCTACAACTCGGTTGCAAACCAGAACAACGTCGTGTCGGTGGGCGACGTGGGCCGGGAACGCAAGATCGTCAACGTGGCGGATGGTGACGTCGCGTTCCAGAGCACCGACGCGGTCAACGGCGGCCAGCTCTATGCAGCGCTGAACACGCTCTCGACGTCGGTGACCTCGAAGACGCAGCAGGCGATCGACAACTTCTCGTCGGAGATCGACAAGAAGACGAAGGCCGCGATCGACGAGGTGAGCTCGCGTTCGATGCAGACGATGGACGTCAGCGATCCGCTCGTCGCGATCGAAGGCCTGCAGGGCAACAACGTCGCTTCGCTGAACGGCGCGGATCCGGCTACGGCAACGGCAGCCGCGATCGGTTCGTCGACCGCGGCAAGCGGCGCCAACGCGGTGGCGATCGGCCTGCAAAGCGGCGCGGGTTCCAACAACTCGGTCGCGCTCGGCAGCTTTGCGCAAACCGGCGCCGGCCAGGACTACTCGGTCGCGATGGGTTCGAACGTCCAGACGAACGGCACGCAAGCCGTCGCGATGGGTGCGAACACGCAGGCGAACGGCAACTATGCACTGGCGATCGGCAACAACGGCGCACAGGCGGTGGGCGACAGCTCGATCGCGGTCGGTAACGGTGCGAACGTGCGCGCCGGCGCGACCAACGCGATGGCGATCGGTACGGGTGCGAACGTCGCCCGCAACGTCGAAGGCGCGATGGCGCTCGGCGCGAACGCGACCGCGGGCGCGACCAACAGCATCGCGCTCGGCGCGAATGCGTTCTCGGATCGTGCAAATGCACTGTCGATCGGCCGTGCGGGCGCGGAACGCCAGATCGTCAACGTCGCAGCCGGTACGCAGGCAACCGATGCGGTGAACGTCAGCCAGTTGAAGGGCGTGACGGATTCGCTCGGCGGCGGCACGACGATCGGCGCGGACGGCAGCATCACGAAGCCGACGTACAAGGTCGACGGCAGCGACTACCACAACGTGGGCGACGCGCTGGATGCGCTCGCATCGCGCAGTGCTGGCGATCCGAACGCGGTCGCATACGACAGCGCGGCGAAGGACACCGTGACGCTGGGCGGCGCGGGCGCCACGACGCCGGTCGCACTGAAGAACGTGGCCGACGCGAAGGACGACCACGACGCGCTGAACCTCGGCCAGCTGAAGAACGCCGGTCTGGTCGGCGACGACGGTTCGGGCAACCTGACGTCGGCTGCGGTGACGTACGACAAGAACGCGGATGGCACGATCAACCACGACAAGGCCACGCTGGCGGGCACGAGCGGCACGACGCTGTCGAACGTGAAGGCGGGTGTTGCCGACATGGACGCGGTGAACGTGTCGCAGCTGAAGGGCTCGGGCCTGATCGGCGACGACGGCAAGTCGATCGCCGCGGTGACGTACGACCGTAACGCGGACGGCACGCCGAACTACGGTTCGGTGACGCTGGGCAACGGCAATGGCCCGACGCAAGTCAAGAACGTCGCGGATGCGACGGACGACGGCGACGCGCTGAACCTCGGTCAGCTGAAGGACGCGGGTCTGGTCGGCGACGACGGCGCAGGCAAGCTGACGTCGGCCGCAGTGACGTACGACAAGAACGCGGACGGCACGATCAACCACGACAAGGCCACGCTCGCGGGCACGAACGGCACGACGCTGTCGAACGTGAAGGCAGGTGTTGCCGACATGGACGCGGTGAACGTGAGCCAGCTGAAGGACGCTGGCCTGATCGATCCGTCGACGGGCAAGTCGATCGCCGCAGTCACGTACGACAGCGCGGCGAAGGACACCGTGACGCTGGGCGGCGCGGGCGCCACGACGCCGGTCGCACTGAAGAACGTCGCCGACGCGAAGGACGATCACGATGCGCTGAACCTCGGCCAGATGAAGGATGCGGGCCTGGTGGGTGAAGACGCCTCGGGCAACCTGACGTCGCTCGCCGTGACATACGACAGCGCGTCGAAGAACAGCGTGACGCTGGGCAACGCCGGTACGCCGGTGGGTATCCACAACCTTGCAGCCGGTGCGGTCAACGCGACGAGCAACGATGCGATCAACGGTTCGCAGCTGTTCACCGTGTCGAAGAGCGTCGCGGACAAGATCGGCGGCGGCGCGGGTGTCGGCGCGGACGGCTCGATCACGGACCCGACCTACTCGGTCGGCGGCCAGGACTACCACAGCGTGGGTGATGCTCTCGATGCGCTCGACAAGAACAGCGGTAACAATCCGCTGGCCGTGGCGTACGACAGCAATGCGAAGGACACCGTGACGCTGGGCGGCGTGGGCGCCACGACGCCGGTCGCACTGAAGAACGTGGCCGACGCGAAGGACGACCACGACGCGCTGAACCTCGGCCAGCTGAAGAACGCCGGTCTGGTCGGCGACGACGGTTCGGGCAACCTGACGTCGGCGGCGGTGACGTACGACAAGAACGCGGACGGCACGATCAACCACGACAAGGCCACGCTGGCGGGCACGAGCGGCACGACGCTGTCGAACGTGAAGGCGGGTGTTGCCGACATGGACGCGGTGAACGTGTCGCAGCTGAAGGGTTCGGGCCTGATCGGAGACGACGGCAAGTCGATCGCCGCGGTGACGTACGACCGTAACGCGGACGGCACGCCGAACTACGGTTCGGTGACGCTGGGCAACGGCAATGGTCCGACGCAAGTCAAGAACGTCGCGGACGCGACGGACGACGGCGATGCACTGAACCTCGGCCAGCTGAAGGACGCAGGTCTGGTCGGCGACGACGGCGCAGGCAAGCTGACGTCGGCCGCAGTGACGTACGACAAGAACGCGGACGGCACGATCAACCACGACAAGGCCACGCTGGCGGGCACGAACGGCACGACGCTGTCGAACGTGAAGGCAGGCGTTGCCGACATGGACGCGGTGAACGTGAGTCAGTTGAAGGACGCTGGCCTGATCGATCCGTCGACGGGCAAGTCGATGGCAGCAGTGACGTACGACAGCGCGGCGAAGGACACCGTGACGCTGGGCGGCGCGGGCGCCACGACGCCGGTCGCACTGAAGAACGTGGCCGACGCGAAGGACGATCACGATGCGCTGAACCTCGGCCAGATGAAGGATGCGGGCCTGGTGGGTGAAGACGCCTCGGGCAAGCTGACGTCTGCCGCGGTGACGTACGACAAGAACGCGGACGGCACGATCAACCACGACAAGGCGACGCTGGCGGGCACGAACGGCACGACGCTGTCGAACGTGAAGGCGGGTGTTGCCGACATGGACGCGGTGAACGTGAGTCAGCTGAAGGACGCTGGCCTGATCGATCCGTCGACGGGCAAGTCGATCGCGGCGGTGACGTACGACAGCGCGGCGAAGGACACCGTGACGCTGGGCGGCGCGGGTGCCACGACGCCGGTCGCACTGAAGAACGTGGCCGACGGCACGGATCGTCACGACGCGATCAACCTCGGCCAGTTGCAGGACGCGGGCCTGGTGGCGCCGGTCGATCCGACGGACCCGGGTAAGGGCCTGAAGTCGCTCGCCGTCGCATACGACAGCGCGACGCAGGACGTGGTCACGCTGAAGGGCGCGGACGGCACGACGATCACGAACGTGAAGGCGGGCGCGGTCACGGCCACCAGCACGGACGCGATCAACGGTTCGCAACTGCACGCGACGGCGCAAAGCGTGGCCGATTCGCTGGGCGGCGGCTCGACCGTCGACGCGGACGGCAAGGTGACGAACCCGTCGTACTCGCTGGCCGACCCGACGGATGCGTCGAAGAAGGCTGAGTACAGCAACGTGGGTGACGCGCTGGCGAACCTCGACGGCCGTACGTCGACGAACACGGAGAACATCACCGTGATCAACAAGCAGCTCGCCGATTCGGGTCTGGTCGATCCGGTGACGGGCCAGTCGATCGCGGCGGTGACGTACGACCGCAATGCCGACGGCACGCCGAACAAGGGTTCGGTGACGCTCGGCGGCGCGGGCGCGACGACTCCGGTGGCGTTGAAGAACGTGGCGGACGGTGTGGATGCGCATGACGCGGTGAACCTCGGTCAGCTGCAGAGCGCGGGCCTGGTGGCGCCGGTCGATCCGACGAACCCGGGTGCGGGCCTGACGTCGCTGGCGGTGACGTACGACAAGCACGCGGACGGTTCGGCGAACTTCGACCAGATTACGCTGAAGGGTGCGAACGGCTCGACGATCACGAACGTGAAGGCAGGCGCGGTATCGGCCACCAGCACGGACGCGGTGAATGGCGCGCAGTTGCACGGCGTGTCGCAGAGCGTCGCGAAGTCGCTCGGCGGCGGCGCGTCCGTCGATGCGAACGGCAACGTGACGAACCCGTCGTACAAGGTCAGCGACAAGACGTTCGACAACGTCGGCGATGCGATCGAGAACATCTCGAACAGCCTCGTCCACGGCTCGATCGGCCTGGTCCAGCAGGACGACGTGACGCGCGACATCACGGTCGCGAAGGATACGGACGGCACGACCGTGAACTTCGCGGGCACGGCGGGCGACCGCGTGCTGACCGGCGTGGGTGCGGGTGCGGTGAGCCCGACGAGCAACGACGCGATCAACGGCTCGCAACTGCACGGCACCGCGCAGAGCGTGGCGGACGTGATCGGCGGCGGCACGACGGTCGATGCGGACGGCAAGCTCGCGGATACGTCGATCGAGGTGAACGGCAACAAGTACAAGACCGTGGCCGAAGCAGTCCAGGCCGCGGCGCAGTACGGTGCGACCGATTCGCTCGCGGTGCGTTACGACCTGAATGCTGACGGTACGCCGAACTACGGCTCGGTGACCTTCGGCGGCTCGGGCTCGGCACCGGTGCGCGTGACCAACGTCGCGGATGGCGCAAGCAAGTACGACGCCGTGAACTTCGGTCAGTTGAGTGAACTGAACGACAAGATCGGCGGCCTCGACGACCGCGTCGGCGCCCTGGAGCAGAACCCGGGCACGGGCAACCCGAACCCTGGCGGCCCCGGCAACGAGTACTTCGCCGGCACCGACATCGGTTCGGACGGCACGACGCCGGCGAACGCAGGCGACGGCACGGGCAACACGGCCGCCGGCTCGAACGCGCGGGTCAGCACGGGCGTGAGCAACGGCACGGCGATTGGTTCGGGCGCCGGCGTGTCGAAGGACGGCGGTGTGGCGATTGGCTCCAACGCGGCGAGCGCCGCCGAAGGGGCGGTCGCGATCGGCCGCGGTTCGGACGCATCGGGCAGCAAGTCGAGCGCGATCGGCGACGGCGCGAAGGCGACGGGTGCGAATTCGGTGGCGCTGGGTTCGGGTTCGCAGGCAACTGAAGCGAACACCGTCTCGTTCGGCGATGGCAGCGAGGACGGCAACCGCCGGATCGTCAACATCCGCGACGGTATCAACGAGACCGACGCGGCCACGAAGGGTCAGCTCGACCGCGCAGTGGGCGGCTTGCAAGGCCAGGTCAACGACCTGTCGCGCAATGCGTACTCGGGTATCGCCGCAGCCACCGCACTGACGATGATTCCGGGCGTCGATCCGGGCAAGACCGTGTCGTTCGGTATCGGCGGCGCGACCTACAAGGGCTATCAGGCGGTGGCGTTTGGCGGCGAAGCCCGCATCACGCAGAACCTGAAGATGAAGGCCGGCGTGGGTCTGTCGAGCGGTGGCAACACCGTCGGCGTGGGCGCTTCGTATCAGTGGTAATGCGCCGGGCGGGGCGTGAGCCCCGCCCGCGTCGTCCACCTGACTGAATCCGAATCCATTCAACCTTTTTCAGGCGTCCGCCTTCGCGGCGGGCGTTTCACCATGACCATGAAAACCTTGTTGTTGCGCGCCGCATCGATCGGCGCGATCGCGATGGCGCTCGGTGCGTGTACGACGCAATCGGGCCTCACCTACGACATCCGCGCGGTGTCGATTCCCGGCAAGCCGGACAACGTGTTCCGCGTGAGCTGCGACGGGCTGCTCGGCAGCGCGAATGCGTGCGCCCGCGCGGCGGAAGAATTCTGCCAGGGCAAGGGCTTCACGCCGCTCGAGATGATCGACCGCGTGTACAGCCGTGCGCCGATGAAGGACCCGCGCGAGATCACGTTCATGTGCGGCAAGCCGCAGCCGGTCGTGCAGGCCGCGCCGCCGGCTCCGGCGCCGCAACCGGCTCCGCAGCCCGTGCCGCAGCGCCAGGTGCTGCTGCAAGGCGACGCGAACTTCGCGTTCGACAGCGCGGCGCTGACGCCGGAAGCGCGCAGCCAACTCGACCGCTTCGTGCAGATCAACAACGGCGTCGAATTCCGCCGCGTGGCGATCACCGGCTTCACCGATTCGACGGGCAGCAACACGCACAACCTCGCGCTGTCGGCTTCGCGGGCCCGCAACGTGATGAACTACCTGCGCAGCAACGGCCTGAAGGCGCAGTCGTTCGTTTCCGAAGGTCTCGGCGCCGCCGAACCGGTCGCGTCCAACGCGACCGCGGAAGGCCGTGCGCAGAACCGCCGTGTCGAGATCAGGATCGACGCCAAGTAACGCGTAACGGATGACGCTCTACCGGTACGTGCGGGGATCCGGTCGGCGCTGAGCCGATTGAAGGACGCTCCCTCCACCCGCCCTGTACCTGGAACCGCCGGCTCGTCACGAGCCGGCGGTTTTTTTACGGGTGCGCACCCCGACCGGCCGCGGCCGGCCGGCCGGGCCGATGGCTGATGCGCCCGTTTTCGTGCGAAGATAGCGCCCAATTACGATCCACGACGCCGCGATGCGCGCCGTCGCCGCCCGCCGGGCGGCGAGCCGGCCGCGACGATTGCCGCGCAAATCTGGACGACTATGGGAAGCTATCTGATACGCGTGGTACTGGCCGACGACCACCCGGCGATGCTGGTCGGTGTCGAGCACGGCCTGTCGTCGGTGCCGACGATCCAGTTGACCGGCAAGGCCGTCAATTCGACCGAGCTGATCCGGCTCGTCGAGGCCGGCGTGTGCGACGTCGTGGTGTCCGACTATGCGATGCCCGGCAGCGCGCACGGCGACGGCATCACGCTGTTCTCCTATCTCCAGCGCAATCACCCGGCCGTGAAGCTCGTCGTGCTGACCATGCTCGACAACCCGGCCGTGATCGGCGCGCTGACGCGGCTCGGCATCGAGTGCATCGTCAGCAAGTCCGACACGATCGATCACCTGATTCCCGCGATTCATGCGGCCGCGACGGGCGGCACGTATTTCTCGCCGTCGGTCGAGAAGGTCGTGCGCACGCTCACGTCGCATTCGAGTGCACGGGCCGCCGACCAGAAGCGCGAGCTGAGCGACCGCGAACTCGAAGTCGTGCGGCTCTATGCATCGGGCCTGACGGTCAACGAGATCGCCGACAAACTCAGCCGCAGCAAGAAGACGATCAGCACGCAGAAGGCGCGCGCGATGGAAAAGCTCGGGATCGAGAAGGATATCGACCTGCTGCGTTACGCGATCGAACACGGGATCGTCGCCGCATCGGCCAGCGAAGGGCGGGGCGGCGATGCCAAGGAGGAAGGCAGCGTCGATCCTGCCTGACGGCAGGCGCGACGATGCTCGCCACGCAGGATGGCGGCGATGAAGGAAGGTGATTGCGCCGGCTTGTACCGGCGCACCAAAACCCCGGCACCGCAAGGTCGCCGGGGCTTTTTGTTTCAGGTCGCAGCGACGGGGTTATGTGCTGGTTTCGTCGTTGCGCACGGGCGGCGCATAGCCGTAGTCGGTTACGAGCCCGCACGCGATTGCGTAGCGCACCAGGTCGACGTCGCGCTCGATGCCGAGCTTCTGCATCGCCGAGCTTTTTTGCGTGCTGATCGTCTTCTTGCTGCGGTTCAGCTTTTCGGCGATCTCGTTGACCGACAGCCCCGACGCAAAGAGGCGAATCACCTCGACCTCGCGCACCGACAGCGCGGGTGCCCTGCCGCCGACGCTGCCCGTGTTGCGCAGGATCCGGTCCATCGACGGCGACAGGTAGCGGCCGTTCGTATAGGCCGCGTGGATCGCCATCGTCAGGTGGTTGGGCATGTCCGATTTGCTGACGATGCACGCGATGCCGATATCGATCAGCGCGCGCAGCGCCACTGCGTTTTCCATCATCGTCATCACGACGATCTTCAGCCCCGGAAACCGCTTGAGCAGGGTCGTGAACATCGCGAGGCCGTCGCCGTATTCGGTGCCGGGCATCGCATAGTCGGACACCAGCACGTCGCACGGATGGTTCGACAGCGCATCCATCAGCTCCGTCGAGTTGTGCGCGGTCGCGACGACCGCGACGGTGTTCGTGGCCGACAGCTCGTAGCGGGCGCCGATGACGACGGCCGGATGATCGTCGGCGATCACGATGCGAATGGGGAAGGTTCTGTTCATGGGTTTCTCATGCGTTGCACCGTGCCTCGCGGCGCGGGCTCGGCATCGTTGACGCGAGTGCCGGTCTTAGGTTCATGGTAGGGTGCGTGCGCTGATTAATCCGTCGTCCGTGGCTGATTCGAGATTGCATCTTTGTAGGACTCGTCTGACGGGTGCGACGGAGTGCTTGAGTACGATGAGGAGGCACGGAAACATGCGCGTGACCCGTCGCGCTGTCCGCATTTCAGTGAGCGCTCGATACTCGCAATGCGAGGCATTGCGCGGGCGCAAAAAGAGAAGCCCCGGGTGCGGCCGGGGCGTTGTCAAGCGTTGAGGAAAATCGCCCGCTTCCGGCGAGGCAAACGAAGCCTCGGGATTGTCGGAAGGCGGGCGCGTTGCATGGCGGTCGTGCCGCCTCGACGACTTACCAGTAGAACCCGCCGCCGATCACGCCGCCGACTTCACCACGGCTGCTCGTGTTGACTGCGGCCTTGACCGTCCACTTGCCGTCGCGGGTCATGTACGACAGACCCATCGCGGAACCGTACTCGCCACCGTACGTGCTGCCGGCCATCGACACGAACGTGCGGCCCGGCAGCGTCGACTGCGGCAGGCCCGCCACCGCCATCGCCGCGGCAACGCCGCCCATCGCGTCCTGACGTGCGCTGCTGACTGAGTTGTTCATCTGCTGCACGTTGACCGCATCGGTCGGCGCCGTACCGGCCGCGACGTTCGTGATCTGGCGTTCGGCACCTGCGGAGCCGACGGACACCGTGTTGTCGCGATCCGCGACCGAGCCCGCACCGAGTGCGACCGAGTTGTTGCCCGATGCGATCGAGCCCTGACCGATGGCCGAGCCGTTGTTGCCCGACGCAACCGCACCCTGACCGACGGCCGTACCGTTGTTGCCCGACGCGACCGCGCCCTGGCCAATGGCCGTGCCGTTGTTGCCCGATGCGACCGCACCTTGACCGACGGCCGAACCGTTGCTGCCCGACGCGACCGCGCCTTGACCGATGGCCGAGCTGTTCGAGCCGGACGCGTCGGCGCCATCGCCAACGACGATCGAACCGGGACCGCCCGTGCCGGTACCGACACCGCTGCCCGAACCACCGTCCGAACCACCGTCCGAGCCACCGCCTGCCTCGAGGTCGCCGACGCGCCCGGCGAGGTCGCCGTACTGCTTCGCGAACTCTTGCTGCAGATCGTAGAGCTGGCTGCCGTTGATGGCTTCCATGCTAGTCGCGCTGATTTCGCCTGCCGCCACCTTGCGCAGGACCGTGCCATTCGTGCCGGCGAAGGTCACGCTGTCGAACGACAGGCCGGTGTCATACGTGACCGCGCCGACTTCCTTGCCCGTGTAATCGATCAGACCGGTGGCGCGCAACTGCGACATCGTCACGACATCGTCGTCGTCCACGCCGTTCGCGACGCCGGACAGCACGCGTGCACCATTGGTGCCGGCGAAGTTCACCACCGAGCCGCCGCTGGCCGCGCCGACCGTGATCGCACCCGACATCGGATCCTGCTGGACGAGGCCGAGTGTGCCGCTGCCGATCTGGGCGGCAAGGTTCGTGATCGCACCTTCATTGGCCGTCGTGCGACCGTCGAGGTTCGACACCGCATCCGCGACCGTGCCGACCGTGGTCGTGCCGCCGCTGCCGTCGCCGACCGTGAAGCTCGGTGCGGAGATCGAGCCGTCCGGGTTGACCGTCGAGCCGCCGCCGATGGCCGATGCGACGCTTTCGGACACGCCGTGCAGTTGCGAGCCGTTCACCGCTTCGGTGCTGGCCGCCGACACGTCGCCGGCTGCGACGCCCGTCAGCTTGCGGTTACCGGCCGTGCCGGCGAAGTTGACCGCTGCGCCGTCGGTATTCGCGCCGACCGTGAGATCGGCGCCGGCGCCAGCCTGCTGGACGAGGCCGAGCGTGCCGCTACCGATTTCGTTGGCAAGCTGGGTGATCGCGCCTTCGTTGATCGTCACACGGTTGTCGAGGTTCGTGATCGCACCTTCATTGGCCGTCGTGCGACCGTCGAGGTTCGACACCGCATCCGCGACCGTGCCGACCGTGGTCGTGCCGCCGCTGCCGTCGCCGACCGTGAAGCTCGGTGCGGAGATCGAGCCGTCCGGGTTGACCGTCGAGCCGCCGCCGATGGCCGATGCGACGCTGCTCGACACGCCGTGCAGTTGCGAGCCGTTCACCGCTTCGGTGCTCGTCGCCGAGACCGCGCCTGCCTTGATGCCGGTCAGTGTGCGATCGCCGGCCGTGCCCGCGAAGTTGACCGCCGCACCGTCGGTGTCCTTGCCGACGGTGAGGTCTGCACCCGCACCGGCCTGCCGCACCAGGCCGACCGAACCCGAGCCCACCGCAGCCTGCAGGTCGCCGATGTCGGTTTCGGCGGTATCCATGCGGGTGGTGAGGGCGCTCACGTTGCCGTTCGTGGTTGTCAGCGCACCGTCCAGTGCGGTGAATGCTCCGCCGATCGTGGTTTGCGTGCCGCCGTTGGCGAGCGTGTACGTCGGGCCGGTAACGGCGCCCGTCGTCGGATCGATGGCGGCGCCGCCGCCGAGCGCGGTCACGACCGGCTCGAGCTGCGAGACGTTCACGGCGTCGGTGGCTGCCGTGCCGGCAGCCATGTTGGTGATCTGGCGTTGCAGCGTCGGCGAGCCAACCGACACGCTCTTTTCGCGGTCCGTGGCAGAGCTGTCGCCGAGCGCGACCGATTGCGCATGGGTGGCATTCGCGGACGAGCCGAGCGCGACGGTCTGATTGGCGCTTGCAATCGCGCTTGCGCCGAGGGCCGTGGAGTAATCGCCCGTTGCGCTCACCAGATAGCCGACCGCCGTGGATCGACCGCCGCTCGCGGCCGTGCCACCGCCGATCGCGACGCCACGATTCACTGCATTCGAGCCGGCACCGACGGCCAGCGCGTTACCTGTCGCGGTTGCATCGTTGCCGATCGCGACCGCCGGGTAGACTGCGCCGGTCGCGTTGGCCGACGCATTGTTGCCGATCGCGATTGCGCCAGCGACCGTCGCGGTGGCTGCGGTGGTGCCGTTCACCTTGACGTACGCGTTGTCGACCTTCGTCGACAGACGGGTATTCATCTGGCCGACGTTCACGGCATCGGTGTCTTGCGTACCGGCGTCCAGGTTGGTGATCCGGCGTTGCTGCGTGGCCGAGCCAACCGATACGGTGTATTCCTTGTCGGCGATCGAACTCGCGCCGAGCGCGACGGAATTCGCGGCGCTTACCGTTGCGCCTGCGCCGAGGGCCATGCTTTGGGTGCTGTCGGCCGTTACTTGCGCCAGACGACCGATTGCCACGCCGTACTGAGCGGTATCGACGACTGTCGCGGCGGAGCCAACGGCCACGGCACGGTCGCCATCTGCGTGGGACAGGGCGCCAAGAGCAACCGCATTGCCCCCACCGGCCGCGGATTGAATCCCCATCGCGATGGCGTTACCACCAGTCGCCACCGCCGAGGGACCCGAAGTTGTATTGATCTTGAGGTAGGTATCCTCGACCGCAGCGTTCACGCCGATCGGGCTGGTGCTTACCGAGTTCGCCGCCATGCGCAGAATGGCCGACTGCTCTTCGACGGCGTCTTCGTCGTCAGTAGCAAACGCGGCGCCAGCCGGGAGCGCCAGCATGGCGGCCACGGCCATCGCCAGCGCGGTCTTTCCGGATTTCGTGCGGCCCTTGGCCAGTTCGGATGCGACGGCCCACGTGCCTGCGGCTGCGTTGAAAACGGTGCGATAGGTCTTGTTCATTTCCCTACTCCTTTCAGTTTGTCAGGTAACAAACCCATGGTAGGGATCGGACGCGTCCCGATCTGTCGTCCGGGGCCTATTCGAGATAGCGATTGCGTAGGGCTAGTCTTACGATTTACTTTCGATTGTGTCGCCGAAACCTAAACATGTTCGGGCAGAAAAACGGGGACGGGTGTAAGCGGCCCTCAAGCAAAGACGTGGAGATCCGGTTTTTGATGGGCGGCCGCGGGGGCAGCACAGTCGACCCGCCCGGCATGAGGGTTTCCGTGTCCGGGAGCCGTGTATCGAATGACATCAAGCTTGCTGGTGCGACGATAGATTGAAGTTCGCCGATCGCGCCGCTTACCACCCGCTCGTGAATCGTCACGAATCCGCTGCGCGACGAGCTCATGGCGCTGTGGAAGCGTGCCGTCGAATGGCATCTGTATATCCGCACCGTAGCTGCAGGCTCAGGATGAGAGGGAGTCGCGATGCACTCCGATTCGACTTGACTAAAGTAAAGCGCCCGCCGCAACAGTTCGCGGCGGGACGTATTTGAATCTACACGTCAAGAGATATCAACTTGCGTTGAGGCGAATCCGGAGTTCGTGAATTTCGGCTCGCAATGCTGCGATGCTCCTCTCCAATTCGGCGCGCGATTCCGCAATGGCCCTCTCCGATTCGGCTCGCAATTCTGCAATGACCCTCGCTGACTCGGCGAGAAGTGCCTCTCGAACTTGCCCGACAGTCACTGCGTCCGTCAATTGCTCCCCGTTCGCTACGTTGACGATCTGACGTAGCTTTGCAGTCGAGCCGACAGAAAGCGTATCCGGGCGATCGGCTACGGATTCGTAACCGATCGCCATGCTGCTCTGGGCGCTCGCCGTTGCAAGTCGGCCAATCGCAAGAGTTTGCGCTGCGGATGCGGTTGCTCCCGACCCGATCGCAGTTGTTTCCGGCCCAGTTGCAATCGTCCGCCGGCCAATTGCGATTGCACCTCCTACCGGAGCTTGGGCTTCATAGCCAACTGCAACACTGCTCTCGTTTGTGCCCTCCGCTCCTGCAACTGCCCTGCCACCCAACGCTATGGAGTACGGGTATGCAGTGGCTCCCGTATTGTTACCTCGGACGGCGATAAACTGGCTGTCCGCCTTCGCCGACAGGGCCGCTTTCGTTTGACCCCAGGTGGCCGCGTCGTTGTCTTGCGTGCCGTTGGCAATACCTGTCAGCCGGCGCTCACCGGTTGTTCCCTTGAAGTCGACCGCTGCGCCATTGGTGGCAGCGCCCACGGTCAGATTCGCACCCACGCCCGCTTGCTGCACCAGACCCGTCGTGCCGGCTTCCAGCTCGCTCACCTTGCCGTCGATCGTCGTGACCTTGCCTCCGACATTCGCCACGCGACCGTCAAGCTCGGCTACGCCCGTGTTCAGGTGGGTGATGGCGGCGGTATTCTCTGCGACGGCCTCGTTGGTCGCATGCAGTTGACTACCGTTCACCGCGTGGGTGCTGGCACTCGACAGTTCGCCCTCGTCCACGCCCATCAGCCTGCGCGCGCCTTCCGTGCCGGCGAAGCTGGCGGACGTGCCCGCACTGCCCGCAGCCACCGTGATCGCATTCGTAGTCGGGTTCTGCTTGACCAGGCCCAGCTCGCCACTAACCAGATCGTTGCGGATGTTCGTGACCGCCGTTTCGTTGTTCGTCACACGCGCATCGACGCTATCCACTCGGGTGGACAGGTTCTTCACGCTGACGTTGGTGGTGTTCAGTTGCTTGCCGTTCACCGCGTCGTTGCTGGCGCTCGACACTTCGCCCTCGGCCACGCCCATCAGCTTGCGAGCACCGTCCGTGCCGGCGAAGTTGGCCGACGTGCCGCCGCTGGCCTCGGCCACGGTGATCGCATGTGTGATCGGATTCTGCTGAACCAGCCCCACCGAGCCGCTACCCAGTTCATTGCGAATGTTCGTGACGGCCGTCTCGTTGTTCGTCACGCGCGTGTTGAGGCCTTCCATATTATTGGACAGGTTCTTCACGGTGACGTTGGTGGCGTTCAGCTGCTTGCCGGTCACCGCGTCGTTGCTGGAGCCCGACACTTCGCCCTCGCTCAAGCCCGTCACCCTGCGCGTACCCTCGGTGCCGGCGACGTTGACCAACGTACCTCCGCTGGCCTCGGCCACGGTGATCGTATTCGTGACCGGATTCTGCTGGACCAGGCCCAGCTCGCCACTAACCAGATCGTTGCGGATGTTCGTGACCGCCGTCTCGTTGTTCGTCACGCGCGCATCGACCCCATCCACTCGGGTGGACAGGTTGTTCACGTTGACGTTGGTGGCGTACAACTGCTTGCCGTTCACCGCGTCGTTGCTGGCGGTCGACACTTCGCCCTCGGTCACGCCCGTCAGCTTGCGGTCGCCGTCCGTGCTCGTAAAGTTGACGGCCGCGCCATCTGTCGCCTTACCGACGGTCAAATCCGCACCCGGTGACGATTGCTGCACCAGGCCGATGGTGCCGCCGGTCAGGTCGGTGCGGATTTGCGTGATGTCCTGCGTATTCTTCGTTACCTGGACGCTGATGCCATCCACCGTGGTGTTCAGTGCCGTGACACGAGCGTCGACCGCATTCAGTTGGCGAAGGTTCACGGCGTCGGTGGCAGTTGTCGCGTCAGCCACGTTGACGATCTGGCGCTGCTGCGTGGCGGAGCCGACGGAAACCGTGTTCTCACGGTCAGCCGAAGACCCGTAACCGAGCGCCACCGCATTCGAGGCCGTGGCGCTGCTGGTCGGGCCGATGGCGGTGCTGTTTTGCGCGTATGCATGCGTGCGGAGGCCAATGGCAATGGCGGACTGCGCAGTTGCTTCAGCATTCGTGCCCAACGCAATCGATCCTGCATCACCGGTTGCCCTGGTGCTTTCGCCCAAAGCAATCGTCGCGCTGTTGCTTGCGGCACCTGTCGATTGCGCGTCACTGCCGATGGCAATGTTGCTGGCTCGGCCGCTGACAGTGGCGTTGACAGTACCGCCAACCTTGACGCGTGCGTCATCCACCTTCGGCGACACCGTGGAAACCAACTGCCGGAGGTTCACGGCATCCGTTTCCGCTGTACCGTTATTCACGTTCGTGATACGTCGCCACAATGTCGCCGAGCCGACCGACACCGTATTTTCGGTCTCAGCCACGCTGTTTGCGCCAAGTGCCACCGCCCTAGTTGCCGTCGCGCTGGCGCTGGCACCGATAGCGGTCGCATGCAAACCCGATGCACTCGAGCTGCTCCCGATCGCGAGGCTGAAACTGTTCGCCCCCGCCAAGGCTTTCGCCCCGTCCCCGATCGCATAGTTGGCGGCGTTCGACTGAGCACCAAATCCGATTGCGCCGCCACCCGCATAGCCGCTCGTACCAGCGATTGCGTTCACACCAATAGCCATCGTGCCGTAGCCGCCGAGTCCCCCCGACGCCGTATCTGCTTTCGCACTACTACCGATTGCAATATTAGCGCTATTGCTACCGGACCTAGCCAACGCACCACTTCCGATTGCCACCGACCCGCCACCGGACGCAGTAGCGGCAGGCGTCGTCCCGTTTGCGAGAACCTTGATATAGGTGTCTTCAAGCGCCGCCGCAGTTCCAGTCGCCTCCATACTGCCGGGAATCGGGTTATTCAAATTGTGACTGGCCGCCTGAGAAGTCCGTCCATCCATGTCGGCATTATCTGCGCCGGCTGGCAGCGAGCCAGATCTGATGTTCTGGTCGGGCTCAGCGGCTTTGGCACCATTGGAGCTAAGGGCTTTGTTCATGTCTCGTCACCTTATTTCAGTTGAGTCGGAGCGAAATGGGTGCTGCTGCATCAATCCAGCCACCGCGAGACGCGCGCTGCTGCTAAGGGCTGGCAATCGACGGTCACTTCGAAGGAGAGTTTGCCGTTGCAGGGCACAATTCGAGAAAGCCTGAAATATCGGTCATCCGTTCTTCTTGGCGATCGGCGGACAAGTCATTTTTGCACGCCACGATAAGATTTGCTGCCACATAAACGGCTAAAAAATCATATCAAAAACAAGCAAATAATCTACGGTTCCGCAATTTATTTATTGATCAAAAATTGGATACTGTTGTCGAATTAATTTAATGATTCGTGTCAGATCGTCAAGTTCCTGGTCTGTCCCGTACCTTGCTCACAGTTCACATTCCGCGTGGACCATTTTCACCGCTGCGCAACCCTAGGACCCCAACAAATGTGGCTGCTACGTGGAGTCGATGTCTTCAATGTGTATTCGACGCAACATTGAGTCTCCGAGCGGATCATGGAACAATTTTCCGCGAGATTAGTATTCCGGGATTCGTAATTGTCGCTATATAAATCACGAAAAGCGAAGCAATGTCCATCGACGTGGCTGAGAAAATTCACGTGTCCATACAGATTAGGATCGGGAAGCAGGCGTGGAATTTTCAGAAATGGGTAGACGAGTAGTTTTGGTCAGCACCTGCCCGTCGATATGGACGGTATTCAAGCGATGGGGGAATACTCCACACTTGATGCGGCCGGAGCAATCGATGAGCACAAGATGTCGCGCGATCCCATGCACGACGCTTCCCACCGCCGCCAAATCCTGTGATCGCCGCGCTTGGGCGGCGGTAGCTCGGCGAAGGGCTCGTTAACAATACGATCGTGGTCGCTATTCGTATCGACGGCACAATCGTGAAGGTGCTCCGAGCACCGTGCCGGCGAGCTGCGACCTGTGCCGCTTGCCGGTGAGCGGCCGTTCAGCGCGCATGGCGCGCCATGCGTCCGCGTCCTTTTCAGAAAATCAGCGTGTTGTTCATCGCACGCAGGCAGACGGTCAGCAACTGGCTCGGGAAGAGGCCGAGCAGCACGACCGCGAGGCCGTTCACCACAAGGATCGTGCGCTTGCAGAAATCGCCCGAGATCGGCGTCGAATCCTGCGGGGCATCGAAGTACATCAGCTTGACGATGCGCAGGTAGTAGAACGCGCCGAACAGCGACGTGATCACGGCCAGCACGGCCAGCCACGTGAGACCGGCATTGACGGTCGCCTCGAGCACGGCGAGCTTCGCGTAGAAACCGACGGTCGGCGGGATGCCGGCCAGCGAGAACATCATGACCATCATCACGAACGCGAACACCGGGCTGCGCTTGTTGAGGCCCTTGAAGTCGTCGATCGTCTCCGCCTCGAAATCGCGGCGCGCGAGCAGCATCACCACGCCGAACGAGCCGAGCGTCGTGATCAGGTAGACGATCGCGTAGAACATCGCCGAGCTGTACGCGTTCGCCGGTGCCGCCGCGTCGCCCTTCACGATGCCCGCGAGCAGGCCGAGCAGCACGAAGCCCATGTTCGAGATCGCCGAGTACGCGAGCATCCGCTTGATGTTGCGCTGGACGATACCGGTGATGTTGCCGACGATCAGCGACAGCGCGGCCAGGATCATGAGCGCGGTCTGCCAGTTCTGGGCGAGCGGCAGCAGGCCCATCACCAGGAAGCGCAGACCCCACGCGAACGCGGCCACCTTCGGGCCGCCGCCGACGAACAGCGTCATCGCGGTCGGTGCGCCCTGGTAGACGTCCGGCACCCACATGTGGAACGGCACGGCGCCGAGCTTGAACGCGATACCGGCGACGATGAAGATCACGCCAAGCATCAGAATGGCCGAGTCAGTGTTGCCTTCGACGGCCTTGTAGACCTCAGAGAGGTTAAGCGAGCCGGTCGCGCCGTAGAGCATCGAGATACCGTACAGCACGAAGCCCGACGCGAGCGCGCCCAGTACGTAGTACTTCATCGCGGCTTCGCTCGACTGCGCGGCATCGCGACGCAGCGCGATGACCGCGTACAGCGACAGCGACATCAGTTCGAGACCGAGGTACAGCGTCAGGAAGTTGTTGCCCGAAATCATGACCAACTGCCCGAGCAGCGAGAACATGCCGAGCAGGATCGTGTGATCCTGGAACAGATTCCTGTCCTCGAGGTATCTGCGCGAGTAGGTGAGCGTTATGGCAAAACCCAGTGATGCAACCGATTTCATTACGTAGGAAAACGAATCGACGACGATCATTTGCGAGAAGTAGTAGTGCCTTGCTGCTCCCGTCGATGCGTACGCGAACCAGGTGCCTGAAGCCAGGGTTGCGATTACGGCGATCCAATAGATGATGCGCGTCGATTTTGCACTCGACGTGAAATCTCCTATCCGCATGGAAACGACGATTGCAACGACCAGCAGGAGATCCGGGAACAAATGATGTATGGGAGCGCTTTGCATAAAACGTGCCTCGAAATATAAAAACACGCACGGAAGCCTTGCGGGAAATCGCTCCTTTCAGTGCAGCCGATCTGACGTATTGGCCCGCCACTTGTCGCTACCGTTTCAATTCCAGTCAAGCGATAGGGAAGGCTGCGTAACGGCAGGAGTGACGAACCCGTCGGAGCGATTGCGGCAAGACTCCGAAAAAAATAGGGAAGCTGTCTGATCACCGGCGCAGTGCTTGCTCGAAATTCCGGGATGGAACGAAGAGGCAATCGCGCGGCGGGTTTCGCAAATCTGGTCGAATGCGTTTTCGGAATACGGCCGGCAGAAACGTCTTCGCAAATTCCCGGACGAGAACGGGATCGATTCAATGAATTGTGCGTCTTTGACGATCTCGCCAGGAAATAACGGGAATCGCGATGGCGGATCAGGCGGCGATTTTCATGATGATCAAGCCACTGACGATCAGGAGGGCGGCCACGACTCGCATGAGGTTGGCGGCCTCGCCAAGCACGAAAAGACCCACGAGAAAGGCGCCCACCGCTCCGATGCCGGTCCAGA
Organism: Burkholderia sp. BCC0506; assembly: GCF_902833145.1. GTDB lineage: Bacteria > Pseudomonadota > Gammaproteobacteria > Burkholderiales > Burkholderiaceae > Burkholderia. The sequence goes on from NZ_CADFEN010000002.1 coordinate 159,175, forward strand.
TCGTATAAGCAGTTCCCAACGGGAGCGCTCTCATGGAGATCGACAGCAGACCAAAGCTCGCAATCATCGTGGCGACCGTAACGACAGACGGCCACAATCTCGTAAATCCGAGTGACTGCTTCATGGAGAAGGCCCACACGACTTCCAGCAGGCCAGCAAGAATCAAGAAAATCCAGGCCATTCGGCTCTCCTAAAAAAGAGCCGGGCCGTCCCGGACATTTTCCCTTGATGGGTGAGGGCGTGGCCTCATTTTGATGAAAGTGGATTGTAATGTCTTTCCCGGGAGGAGGCAACCGATCGACATCGAAGCGATGCGATGCGGACCGTCGGGCCACGGACGGAAAGGTGTCGCTTGAAATCCGGCGGCGGCTTCGCGGCTGGCAGGCGTCGGTCCCGTTCGTTCTACGCTTTTGAATTCCCTATGGAACTTTATTCCCGCCTGCGGCGCCTGCCGGGGCGCGCCGTCGCTTCCGTTGCCGCAGGTTACGCCGCGCCCGAGCCCTTGGCCCACGATGCGTAGTAGCTTTTCATGTGCTCGACGAACACGCGCACTCTCGCCGGCGTGTGCCGATGTCGTGGATAAACCGCGTAGTAGCTCAGTTGCCCAAGCCGGTAACCGGGCAGGATACGCACGAGCCGGCCTTCGGCAATATCGCGCGCCACCGTGAGATGCGTGAACGCGGCGATGCCGAGCCCCGCGACCGCTGCCGCGTGAACCGCGGTAATGGCGTCGATCCGCAGCGCGGCTTGCCCTGCGATGCCCGTCGTGTCGCCGTTGTCGGCCGTCAGCGTCCAGTCGCCGTCACCCTGCGGTTTGCGATGCATCAGCAGGTCATGGCCGGCGAGGTCGACCGGCGACCTCGGCAGGCCGCGGCGCGCGACATAGGCAGGCGCGGCGACGAGGATCTCGTCCGAACGCGTCAGCGTCCTCGCGACCAGTTCCGAATCCGACAGCGCCCCGGTGATGCGCAATGCCACGTCGAAGCCGTCCGCGACGAGATTGACGAACCGGTCGCTGCACGAAATATCCAGTTGGACCTTCGGATAGCACGCCCGGAACGCCGGCAGCCACGCGCCCATTTCGAACGTGCCGATCGCCATCGGTATCGACACGCGCAACAGCCCGCTCGGCTCCGCACGTTCGGTCGACAGCGCGTCGGCTGCGGCATCCACGCGATCGAGAATGTCGACACACGATGCGTAGTACCGCTCGCCGTCGTCCGTCAGCGAGAAATGGCGCGTGCTGCGCTGTACGAGCTGCACGCCGAGCACGGCCTCGAGCTGTCGCAACTGGCGCGAGACCGTCGAGTGCGTCATGTCCAGCCGATCGCCCGCGATCGAGAAGCTGCGCGTCTCGGCCAGCGTGCGGTACACGCGCATTGCAAGCAGTTGATCCATGGAACGGCTCCCTACGCTTTTCCGGTTCGTCTGTCGGCCCGACGACGATGGCCGGCGCACATCTTATCCCGAGTCGCGGATACGGATGAAACCGGCCGACTCGCGCCGGCGAACGAATAAGACGGGTCCTATTCAGTCGCCTTCAGCGTTGATCGATACTCGATTCGATCGCATGGCCACGCCCTCCGCAACTGTGCGCGGCGCGCACAGATCATGTGCGCACGCGCGGTAGCCGGACATCGGCCCGCTCCCTAAACTCGCTTCATCCACTGACGAACCGGAGTACGACATGTCTCACCCGACCATTCTCGCCATCGTCGGCGCTTCGCAGCCGACCGTCCTGTCCCGCGCCAGCACGGCGCTGCTCGTCATCGACTTCCAGAACGAGTATTTCAGCGGTCGCATGCCGATTCCCGACGGCATGGCGGCCTTGAGCAATGCGAAGCGACTCGTCGATATGGCGGACCGTTACGAAATGCCGGTGTATCACGTGCAGCACGTGAATCCGGCTGGCGCGCCGGTATTCGCCGAAGATTCGCCGACCGTCGAATTCCACGAGGCCCTTCGACCCGAGCCGCGTCATCGCATCGTGCAGAAGTCCAACGTCAGCGTGTTTCAGGGCACCGACATCGAACAACGGCTGAAGACCGACGGCATCGAGACCGTGATCATCGCCGGCCTGATGACGCACGCGTGCGTCGCCGGCGCCGCGCGGGATGCGGCGCCAGCCGGGTTCGACGTGATTGTCGCGTCCGATGCGGCGGCGACGCGCGATATCGATTCGCCGGCCGGCGGAACCGTCGGCCATGCCGCGCTGCACGCGGCGTCGCTGGTTACTGTCGCCGATACGTTCGGCGCGGTGATGTCGACCGACGCGATCCTGGCCTTGCACATTCTCTGATCGGAAGAGTAATCTAAGGAATACAAATGAAATCGCTCTCGAAGTATCTCGCCGCTGCCACTGCCGTGTTCGCACTCGCCGCGCCGTTTGCCACCGCGACGCATGCCGCGGAACAGGCCAAGGCGGTCCCGCAGCCGCTCGTGTCCTTTCCCGCCTCCGACCTGAAATGGCGTGAGTTGCCGGGCACCGGCGGCATCAAGGTCGCCGACCTGCGCGGCAGCATCACCGGACACGGTCCGTACGACGCATTCGTGATCTTCCCGGCCGGCAAGGACAATCCGTATCACCTGCATACGCAGAACCTGCCGACGGTCGTGCTGAAGGGCACGTTCTACGCGATCATCGACGGCAAGCGTACCGAGTACCCGGCGGGCTCCTTCTACAACTTGCCCGCCGACATGCCGCATTACAGCGGCTGCGAGAAGGGCGAGGACTGCCTGCTGTTCCAGTACCAGGCCGATCACTTCGATCTCGTGCCGGTGGCAAGGAAGTAAGCCGGGCGGCCGCTCCGGAGGTGCGTCTGGATTCAGACAGGTTCTGATAGACGCCGCCGGGGCTGCCCGCAATCTCGGCCGCCTGATGACCCGGCGCCAGGGCACCTTCGACGTACCGCGCGATATCCTTCGTTCTTCCGCAAGGTCGACATCGCGGTGCTGGTGCTCACCGTCGCGAGTGTGCCTGTCGTGATGGCCGTCCTGCTCGCGCTGGCTTCAGGCGGACGGTGCGTGCGTCGCGCGCCGTTGAAGCGCTTCCTTCGCGAGGGTTTCCGTATCCGCGAGCCGCGCGTCGAACGACGTCAGGTCGCCACCGTGGACGAGGGCTTGCAGTTCGCCGACCGCATCGGCCACCGCATGCTCATGAATCGTCGCGAACGCGCCGCGCAGGGAATGAAGTTCGTGCCGCAGCGCGGCGATGTCATCGCGTGCCCGAGCATCGCGAATCCCCGCGAGCGATTGCACGAGACTCGTTTCGAGCAACGCATGCACATCCGGCGGCAACGGCCCTTCCGCCAGATCGACGAGCGCCCGCCGGGCCGGCGCCTGCGCGGCGGCATGCGCATACCGCCGCACGGTGTGATCGATCGTGTCGAGCAGCACCGGCTTCACCAGCACCGCGACGATCCCCGCTTCCGCACAGCGCGCATGCTCGGCCGCGCTCGCATGCGCGGTGACGGCCACTACCGGCATCTCCGGATACTGCGAACGCAGCACACGCGCGAGCGTATAGCCGTCCATCCCCGGCATGTTCAGGTCGGTCATCACGAGGTCGTAGCGCGCATCGGCGCATCGGCGCAGCGCCGCGGCCCCTTCCTCGGCCGCATCCGCCGCATAGCCGAGCGTGACGAGCTGCCCCTGCAGCAGCGTGCGGTTCACCGGATGATCGTCGACGACGAGCACGCGCGCGGTCACGGCCGGCAGCGCGGCATCGTCGGCCTGTGCGGCGTCGTGTTCGGCCACCTGCGCGTCGGTGGCCGGACGCAGCGGCAGCGTGACGACGAACGTGCTGCCCTTGTCGGGTTCGCTCTTCACGTCGACCGTGCCGTGCATCATCTGCGTGAGCTGCTTCGTCAGCGCGAGCCCGAGCCCCGTGCCGCCATAGCGGCGCGTGATCGACGTATCGGCCTGCGTGAATGGGCGGAACAGCGTCGCGCGCTGCGCTTCAGTCATCCCGATACCCGTGTCGCTCACGCCGATCGCGATCGGCGAAGCCGGGTCCGTGTCGTCGCGCAGGTACACCTCGAGCGTGATTTCGCCGTGGTTCGTGAACTTGATCGCGTTGCCGACGAGGTTCGCGGCGATTTGCCGGATCCGCGTCGGGTCGCCGAGATGGCGCGCGGGGAGCGCATCGTCGACGAACACGTCGAACTGCAGGCCCTTGGCCGCTGCGAGCGGCTCGAACATCGCGCCGGTCTGCCGGATCGTCTCCGCGAGATCGAACGGGATCGCCTCGATCGTCATCTGGCCGGCCTCGATCTTCGACAGGTCGAGGATGTCGTTGATCAGGTCGAGCAGCACCGACGACGCGCCTTCGACCGTATGCAGCCGCTCGCGCTGCGTGTCGGCCAGCGGCTCGCGGCCGATCAGTTCGAGGTTGCCGAGGATCGCGTTCAGCGGCGTGCGGATCTCGTGGCTCATCGTGGCCAGGAACGCGGATTTCGCGTTGTTCGCGGCGTCGGCGGCGCGCGCCGCTTCGTCGAGCCGGCGCTCGATGTTCTTCTGCGACGTGATGTCGGAGAAGTTGCACAGCACGACGTCCGTGTCGCGGAAGCGCGTGCGCACGAGGTTGACGAGCAGGTCGACGGTTTCGCCGCCGGCGGTCGGCAGCGTCACGTGCAGATCGGGTTGCCATGCGGCGGCGGCAGGCGAGCGGTCGAAGCGTTCGAGCAGCCGTGCCGGCAACGACGGTTCTCCCGCGCGGCGCGCATCGTAGTCGCGCATCGTGTCGTTCTGCAGCAGCACCGCGCCATCGGCGAGCGACAGCAGCGCGATGCCGGACGGCGCGGCTTCGACGATCGTCCGGTTCAGGTTCTCGCTGTCGATCACGCGGCGCGTGCGCGCGTCGTCGGGTTTCAGCACGCGGCGGTCAAAGCGCACGAGCAGCCACCACACGAGCGCGATCACCGCGAGCATGATCGCGACGTACCAGCCCGCGCGCAGGCCGATCGTCGCGAGCAGCGAGCGCAGCGTGAAGGCTTGCACGAGGGTCCAGTCGGTCTCGGGAATTGGCTGGCTCAGCGAAAACAGCCCGTCGCCGAAGGCCGTGCGCGGGTCGCCGCGGCGCGCGGCCTCGCGCGTACGCGCGGCGAGGCGTTCGATCGCGGCGCGCGTGGCGTCGTCATCGGCCGCAGTGCCCGCGCGCAGCAACGTGCGGCCGTGTGCATCGACGACGATCGCCGCGTCGGTCGTATCGCCCGTCGACAAGCGCGTGCGCAGCACGTCGACCGGCAGCGTCGACAGGAACACGGCGCGCGGCGATTGCCCGTCGTACACGGCGCCGGCGATCCGGAATACGTCGCGCCGCTGCACGGGGTCGTAGACGGGCGGATGCCATTCGTATTGCCCGGGCGGCGGCGTGCCGACGCCGGCGGCGACCTTGGCGACGAGCGTGGCCGCATCGGTGGCGGGCGACGCGGTGAGCGGATCGGGCGGCACCGGTTCGGGAATCACGACCGCGAAGCTGCGGTCGGGGCGATACGCGTAGCCGGCGATCGAGCGGTCGGCGTCGTGCTTCGCGACGTATGCGCCGACGCGATAGCTCATGTCGCTCGCCATCGCGAGATCGTGGGCGTAGCTGTCGGCCGGGTGCGCGGGCGACAGGTCGGCCAGCACGAGCGTCGGCGGGAAAGCCGGGCTGCCCTGGATGATCAATCGGCCGCGGCCGGCCGCGAGGGCGGCCACGCGGGCGGGATCGGTCGCGCGCGAATTCCACACGGCTTCGTCGTGCGTGACGAGCGTGTCCATGCCCGTCGTACGCATCTTGAATTCGATCTGGACGAGAAACTGCCGCACCGCGAAGGTCGTATAGCGCGCCTGGATCGCCTCGCGCGCCATCGTGTACAGCATCAGGCCGCTCGCGAGCAGGATCGCGACCGTCACGGCCGCGCCGCCGGCATAGAGCAGCGCGCGCTGGCGACGGCCGACGCGGGTCGGCGCGGCGGACGCGTGCGCGGCGGCTGAGCGGGAATGATCGGGTGCGGCGCGGTGGTCCATCGGGAGCGGGGCGGTCGGCCAGGGTGCCCCCATGATAATGGAGTCCGATCAGCGCGCAATGGGGCCTGTCAGGGTTGCGGGGGCGGGCCGTCGAGTCGACCGGGCGACGCACGCGCGATGAAGGCGCGGCGACTGGCGACCGCGCGAGCCGGCAGGATGCCGATGCGCCGCCGACTATTGTCGCGTCGCGTCTTCCTCCGCGGGCTCCGTACCCGGCTCGCACGTGACGAGCCGATAGCCGAACCCGTACATCGTCATCATCTTCACGCCATGCCGGCCGTCGAGTTCGAGCCGGTCGCGCAGATACGCGACGTGCGTGTCGAGCCGCCGGCTGGAGGCGGCGACGAGCGATCCCCACACGAGCTGGCTCACGTGCGCGCGGTCGAGCGCGCGGCCCATGTTCAGGAAGAACGCGGTCGCGATCTGGAAATGCTTCTCGGTCAGCACGTGCTCGCGGCCGGCCACGTTCACGCTGCGTGCGGCCGTATCGAATTCGAACGCACCGATCCGCCAATGACGATGATGGGTCGCACGATGATGCGACCAGCGCAGCCATGTCGCGATGCTGGCGATCAGCGTGTCCGGCGGCACGCCGTACGGATGGTGTTCGTTGGCGCCGGCGACGAAACACGCGGAGCGCGCGAGCTCCGCGTCGCGCTGGCTGATCGACACGATCGCCACGGTGCCGGCGAATCGCGCGCGCAGCGCCTGGATCGCGTCGGTCGTGCGGCGGCAAGCCGATTCGCATTGCACGATGAAGAGATCGAACGCGCGCGTGTCGCAGGCCGCGAGCAGGTCGGGCAGATACTCGAAGCGCGACGGCCGGTAGCCGGCGCGGCGCAGGATATCGTCGATGCGCAGGCGGTCGTAGCCGTAACCGGCACGCCGCAGCCGATCGTCGAACGTGCCGCGGCTCGGATGGTCGATCGTCAGGATCGCGATGGCGGTGGAAGGGGCGTCGGTCACGATGCGGGCGGACGAAGCCGGCGCGGCGCGGGTGCGGCGTGCGTACGCGGTCGGACGAAAAGAGGCGGGATCATGGCCGGACAGTTCCGGGCAGCTAGCGGCGTGACGCCGTCCAAAAAAAGTCCCGCCGGGGAGGGCGGGAAAAGTATCGACTATGGAGCCTGTACTCCAGGAGGCAACGGAGGACAAGCAAGCCGATTGTGTTCGGTTCGGACTCTGAAGAAAATCAGTCTGGTCTGAAATTGTGCACGACGAGTGCATTCCATCCGGTACCCTCGTTCAAACAAAGCGATCTTCTTGTCGCTTTCTGTCGGCAGCAATCCTTCGTTAGAGCGATCTGCATGATTTTTGTCTATCGCTACCGGGTGAAATCGCTCAACGGACTGCTCAACAAGCAGAGCCGTGCGATGAACTCCGTCTGGAACTTCTGTAACGACACGCGGAAGCACGCGCTCAAGTGGAACAAGGGGCAACGTCGAGACCGGCTTCAACACGTTCTCGAGCCGTATCAACGCGCGTGACGCGCAACTGAAGGCGAAGCTGTCGTCGAACGTGGTTGTTCATGGGCCTGCGCGGCCGGTTCTGATGGCGATGCGTCGTCGTGTGAGTCGGCGCGTGCATGCGTGAGGAAGGGTATCCGGCCCGGTTTCCCGTCGTTGCGATAGGACTGGGCCTACCGCCGCGTGTGGCGCGATGTATCGTGGTCCGATTTACCGAAACCGGTGCCAAAGCGATACTCGAAGCCATTCGTTCAACTACGGGAGCACGGATTGCCGCGGCGGATGTCGCGCAATGCGTCGTCGACATCATGAGCATGCAGGACATCACCGGGCATTACGCGATTCCGCTCGCGCATCCGTTCTCCGATGTGCCGCCGCCGTACGGCCGGCGACGCCGGCCGTTCGTGGCGAGCCGACGCGCGCGGCAACACGTGTTCGATATCTACGGCCCGCCCCGCATGCCGGCACCCGCGGCGGGCGGCGGCAACGTCGCCAAGGCTGCGCGGCCGGTCAAGACCGTTCGCGCGGCCGACTTCGGCTCCGACAACCGCGCGTGGGTGCGCCCACATCCGCTGCGTCGCCGCTGGCGGCTCACGCTGATGGCGTGCGCACTGTTCGGCGCGACGTGCGTGCTCGCGACGCATCTGGTCGACGAGCGCCAGCACGCGGCCGAGCAGGGTGCGGTCTATTCGGCGGTGATTTCGGCCGGGCCGACGGCGGCCGTCGCGGCGACCGAAGTCGCGCGGGCGACCGGCCGCCCGGCGGAAGTGTCGATCGTGCGGGCGGATCGTGCGGCGCCGACGGATGCGCAGATGAAGGCCGCCGCGACGGTGGTGGCGGAAACCGCGTCCGCGCAGGCGCGCGCGTTGCACGTCGCAGGCAGCGGGTCGGCGGGCGAGCCGGTGGCGGTGGCGATGGCGGTTGCGTCGAATGCCGTCGTCGCCGAAGCCGCCGCGCCGCGTGCGGATCGTGGATCGTCGGCGAGCAAGCCGGTTGCGGTGGCTGAGCGCTCGGCGGCGACGAAGTCCGCTGCGGCGCCGCGCGGCAAGGCGGCGCGTCAGGCGGGCGCGAACGCACCTGCCGCGCAACATGCGACGAATGCGGCACGCGGTGCGACGCCGCATGCTGCGCAGCAAATGACCCGTGCGACCGATGTGCCGCCACCTGCGCCGATATCGAGTTCGGCCCAGGCCGTCGGCATGACGGCCGCGGAGTTCACGCAATGGCTCGCCGCGACGCGCGACACGTCGCGACCGACCGCGGGCGGCACCGATCTCGCGGTCGAGCTGCCGAGCCACACGCGGTTGATCGAGCGCTGACCGGCGAGCGTTACGCGGCTGATGTATCGACGGGCGGAGCAGCCCCGGGGCGACGCCCTGCATCGGCGTCGCTTTCCCGGTTTCCATATTTCGACTATTATCGAAATATGGAAACCAACGAAACCATTGCCGCGCTCGCGGCGCTCGCGCATGAATCGCGCCTCGCGGTCTTTCGCGCGCTCGTGCAGGCCGGGCCGCAAGGCATGCCGGCCGGCCAGATCGCCACGCTGCTCGCCGTGCCGCCGTCGTCGCTGTCCTTTCACCTGAAAGAACTCGCGCATGCGCGGCTCGTGACGAGCCACCAGGACGGCCGCTTCGTGTTCTATTGCGCGAACTTCGACACGATGAACGGGCTGCTGGGCTATCTCACGGAAAACTGTTGCGGCGGCAATCCGTGCTCGCCGGTGTCCGGCTGTTCGCCTTCCGGAAAGACCAATCGCCCCCGTCAATCCTGACGCGCATTCGCGCGACCGCCCTATGACCACGAACGTCCTGATCCTCTGCACCCACAACTCGGCGCGCAGCGTGCTGGCGGAAGGCATGCTCAATCACTGGGCCGCGAAGCTCGGCAAGGATGTGCGTGCCTACAGTGCCGGCAGCGCGCCGAGCGGCCGGCTGAATCCGTTCGCGCTGGAGGCGCTGACGAACGCCGGCGTCGACGTTGACGGGTACCGCAGCAAAAGCTGGGACGAGTTCGTCGGTGATGGCGCTCCGGAGATGCGCGTCGTCATCACGGTGTGCGACAGCGCGGCGTCCGAGACGTGTCCGTATTGGCCCGGCAGCCCGGTCAAAGTGCATTGGGGCTACGCCGATCCGTCGCACGCGACGGGCGGCGACGACGGCAAGCGTCTCGCCTTCGAACTGACGCGGCAAGCGATCGGGTACCGGATGCTGCAGTTGCTGGCGCTGCCGCTCGATCGCATGAGCGACGACGCACTCCGCGCAGCGCTGATCGAGATTGCCCAACACTGATCGCTGACAAGGCGATGTGCGCGAAACGCGCGCCGCCTCGACTTCAAGACCGACCCGCGCCCGATGCCTACGTCCAACGTCACGCCGCCCGACACGGCGGTCGCCAAATCCGCCATCAACTTCTTCGAACGCTATCTGACCGTCTGGGTGGCGCTGTGCATCGTCGTGGGCATGGCGCTCGGCCAGGCGCTGCCGGCCCTGTTTCAGGCAATTGGCCGGATGGCCTACGCCCAGGTCAATCTGCCGGTCGGATTGCTGATCTGGGTGATGATCATCCCGATGCTGGTCAAGGTCGATTTCGGCGCATTGCATGAAGTGCGTCAGCATGTCAAAGGCATCGGCGTCACGCTCGTCGTGAACTGGCTCGTCAAGCCGTTCTCGATGGCGTTCCTCGGCTGGCTGTTCATCCGCCACCTGTTTGCACCGCTGCTGCCGGCGGACCAGATCGACAGCTATATCGCCGGGCTGATCCTGCTGGCGGCCGCGCCGTGCACGGCGATGGTATTCGTGTGGAGCCGGCTCACGGGCGGCGATCCGCTGTTCACGCTGTCGCAGGTCGCGCTGAACGACAGCATCATGGTGATCGCGTTCGCGCCGCTGGTCGGCCTGCTGCTGGGCATGTCGGCCATCACGGTGCCGTGGGCGACGTTGCTCACGTCGGTTGCGCTCTACATCGTCATTCCGGTGATCCTCGCGCAGATGCTGCGCAAGCGATTGCTCGCGAACGGCCAGGCGGCGTTCGATGCCGCGATGACGAAGATCGGCCCGTGGTCGATCGCCGCGCTGCTGGCCACGCTGGTGCTGTTGTTTGCGTTTCAGGGTGAAGCGATCCTGAAGCAGCCGCTGGTGATCGCGCTGCTCGCGGTGCCGATCCTGATCCAGGTGTTTTTCAATTCCGCGCTCGCGTACTGGCTCAATCGCGCGGTAGGCGAACAGCACAGCGTGGCCTGCCCTTCGGCGCTGATCGGCGCATCCAACTTTTTCGAACTGGCGGTTGCGGCCGCGATCAGCCTGTTCGGTTTTCATTCTGGCGCAGCGCTGGCCACCGTCGTCGGCGTGCTGATCGAAGTGCCGGTGATGTTGCTGGTCGTGCGCATCGTCAACCGGTCGAAGGGCTGGTACGAGTGCCGGGCTTGAGATCACGAAACCCTCTACCCATGACCGACTATCTGAACGATCTGCCGCAACTCGACGCCACGCTGTTTCGCGTGCCGGACGTCGCGCAACTGCGGCCTGCGGCGCCATCGACGCGTCCGCCGCGGTTCCTGCTGCTGTACGGCTCGCTGCGCGAGCGTTCGTTCAGCCGTCTGCTGGTCGAGGAAGCCGCGCGCCTGCTCGCGGCGATGGGCGCCGAGGTGCGGGTGTTCAATCCGAGCGGCCTGCCGCTGCCCGATGACGCGCCGGAGAGCCACCCGAAAGTGGTCGAGCTGCGCGAGCTCGTAATGTGGTCGGAAGGCATGGTGTGGTGTTCGCCGGAACGGCATGGCGCGATGACCGGGATCATGAAAGCGCAGATCGACTGGATTCCGCTGTCGGTCGGCGCCGTCCGGCCGACGCAGGGCAAGACGCTCGCGGTGATGCAGGTGAGCGGCGGCTCGCAGTCGTTCAACGCGGTGAACCAGATGCGCGTGCTCGGGCGCTGGATGCGCATGCTGACCATCCCGAACCAGTCGTCGGTGGCCAAGGCGTTCATGGAATTCGACGAGGCGGGGCGGATGAAGCCGTCCGCGTATTTCGATCGCGTGGTGGACGTGATGGAAGAACTGGTGAAGTTCACGCTGCTCACGCGCGACGTTGGCCCCTATCTGGTCGACCGGTATAGCGAGCGCAAGGAAAGCGCGGAAGAACTTTCGAAACGCGTCAATCAAGCGCGTATCTAGCGTTCGTCGTCGAATCGACGCCGGGGCGCTCGGGCACGTGCCGGTGCGCAGTGTCGGATTGGCGGGAGCGTGTTGGATCCAGGGATGTGACAGCAAACCAGGAGTGGAACGATGACACATATTCGTCAAGCGATCGAATCCGATCTGGCCTCGATCGAGGCGCTGCTTCGGGCCAGCGGTTTGCCGACCGAGGGCGTCGCCGTTTATCTGCCGCATTTCGTTGTTGCCGACGCGGCATCTGGCATCGTCGGATGTGGCGGAATCGAGTTCCACGGATGTCATGCGCTCATTCGTTCGATCGCTGTCGTCGAACACGCGCGTCGTGCCGGCGTCGGGCGGATGCTGGTGGCCCGTTTGCTCGCGGCATGCCGCGAGCGTGCCGTCCGGTCGGTCGGGTTGCTGACCACGACGGCGGAAGATTACTTCGCCGGGCAGGGTTTCGTCCGTATTGCCCGCGAAGATGTACCGGCACCGTTGTTGGCGTCCAGCCAGTTTCAGGGCGTCTGTCCGGGGTCGGCCGTCGCGATGCTGATGACGTGCGACGGCAAAATCAGACTCGACTGATTCCCTTCCCGATTCACATTCCCGACAATTCAGTTTCTGCGGCCCGGCATACCCCTGTGTGCCGGATCATGGAGATATCTCCTCTTCGCGGCCGGTCGTCTCGACTGGCCGCTTTTTTATTCCCGTTCGTTACCGGAGAGCACGATCGCGATGCAGCTCGACCGCCTGATCCCTGAAATCCTGTTCGGCTTCACGGGCCTGATCGGCATCATCAACCCGTTCGGCATGGCGTTCGTGTTTCTCGAACGCACGCAGTCGCTGAGCGAAGCCGAGCGCGCGATCCTGTCGAAGCAGCTCGCGACGAACGTGTTCTTCACGCTGCTCGTGATCTTCTTCGTCGGCGCGCCGGTGCTGAACTTCTTCGGGATCTCGATGGAGGCGCTGCGGATCGGCGGCGGCTTCGCGGTCGCGGTGGCCGGCTGGTCGATGCTGAATGCGCCGGACGTCCCGGCCGGCGGCGACGTGGCCGCGCACGGCGACGACTTGCAGAAGCTGATGTCGCGCGCGTTCTTTCCGCTGACGGTGCCGCTGACGATCGGCCCAGGCTCGATCGCGGCCGGCATCGCGCTGCATGCCAATCGCGCGCATACCGCGAGCGATTACCTGCTGTCGGGCGTCGTGTCGGTGGCGGTCGCGGCGCTCGTCGCGTTCGCGATCTGGCAGATCTACAGCCGCGCGACGACGCTCGCGCGTTATCTCGGCAGCGAAGGGACGAAGGTCGCGATGCGCGTGTCCGCATTCCTGCTGCTGTGCGTGGGCGTGCAGATCATGCTGACCGGGTTGGCCGCGTTCGTGCAGATGCTGGGCGGGCAGGCGGGGTGACGGATGGCATAGGCGCCGACCGTTCGTGCATGAAGTGTTTGCTCGTCTACAACTGAGTAAGGTGATAAAAGTGGTGCGTTATTGCATCAATTTTGATGGGGGAGACAATGCGAACCACGGTCACTATCGACGACGATCTCTACACGAAGGCCCTCCAAATGGCCGAGCCCGGAATGGATAAGGCGGACTTGTTCAGGGAGACAATCAAGACGTTCGTACGTGTCCAGGCCGCCAAACGCCTGGCAGCACTGGGCGGATCCATGCCCGGCATGGCAGATATTCCGCGACGTCGCCAGGAACCGGAATCGCAATGAATGTGTTGATTGACACGTCAGTCTGGGTTGATCACTTTCGAAACAGAAATCGGACACTTTTCGAGTTGCTTGCGCTGGATGCCGTGCTGATGCATCCGATGGTGCTGGGTGAACTCGCTTGCGGGACGGCGCCGGCGCCACGACTGCGAACGCTGAACGACCTCGGATTGCTTCAGGAATGCAATCAGGCCAGCGTGCCTGAGGTAATGGCATTCGTGGAGCGCGAGAAGCTCTACGGGATGGGGGGCTCGCCGATCTGACCTTGTTGGCGTCCATGTTGATCACGCCGGGGGCGCGCTTCTGGACCCTGGATCGTCGTCTTGCAGCGTTGGCGGATCGTTTCTCGGTCGAATTCCGTTCGACTTCAAAGTGAGCTAAGGACGGCATGCGCCGGCGTCGGCCGCAGGAAAGGAATCGGAATAGAACAGGGCCTACTCCGGTCGTCGTGGCGCAGCAGCGTCAATTGGCTCGGGCGGCGGAACCGCCGCGCCGCAGTTCGGGCAGCAGCGTGTATCCGTATCAGCATTCGGGCGCTTGCGCTCCATCGCCGATGCAACCAGCTCAGCGCCCATGATCCCGGTCGGAAACGCGATGATCCCGTAGCCGAGCAGGATCGCGCACGACGTGATCAGCCGGCCGAGCGGCGTGACGGGCGTCAGGTCGCCATAGCCGGTCGTGCTCATCGTCACGGCCGCCCAGTAGACGCCCACCGGAATGCTCGTGATCCCGTGCTCCGGCCCTTCGACGAGAAAGATCACGGTGCCGAGAATCACGACGAGCACGAACATCCCGCCGATGAACACGAAGATCTTGCGTCGCGCGCGCGTGAGCGCCCGGATCAGCATCTGCCCTTCCTCGAGATAGATCGACAGCCCGAGGATGCGGAACACGCGCAGCAGCCGCAGCAGCCGCACGTCGATCAGCGCGTGCAGGCCGGGGAAGAAGAACGCGAGATAGGTCGGCAGCACCGACACGAGATCGACGATGCCGAAGAAGCTGCGCGCATACGCGGCCGGTTTCTTCGCGGTGCAGAGGCGCAGCAGGTACTCGGCGGAAAACAGCAGCGTGAACGCCCATTCGGCCGCGTAGAGCGCGTGACCGTATTGCGCGTGCAGTTCCTGCACGCTGTCGGCCATCACGACGAGCACGCTCGCGACGATGAGCGCGAGCACCGCGATGTCGAGCTTGCGCAGGAACGACGGGCGGCGCGCGACATGCGTGACGGCATCGCGCGCCGCATCGAGGGAGGACTGGATCGGCGAAATCATGGGCCCGAGTGTACGGACGGCGTCTGGCCGAGCCAATCGGACCTGTCCGATATGAGGTTTTTCGGGCGTCTACGACGAACCTGCCTGCGATGAGCGTTGGTTCCCTGGCGAGCGTGACGAGCGCGTTGGCTTCGCGGATTTCCACGGAAAGTCGTTACCGCTTTGCCGTTGCTCCCTGCGTTTTCTCACTTCAACTGCTCTCGCAAATTCGCGAGTCAAAGCCGTAATACACCGGACGTGGATCCATTAAGCCAGATTATGAAAAAAGCGTGTACCTGAGAATTCCACGCTTTCCCTTTCATGAGAATTGTGGCGATCGTATTAAATACAAAATCTACGTCTCGCATACGGTTTTTTCAACGAATACGAAAGATTGTTGAGTTTTGCGAAGAATTGGTTGGAGGGGATGGCAAACGTTTGCGACTCGGGCCTATATTTGATTCAAGATCGTTGAGAGAGGCGGTCGGATCGAACGGCGGAAGTTGATGGGCAATAACGGGCAATCGCCGACTGGTTATTTTACTGGAATGAATTATGCGTTCGTTTACATGACCCAAGGCGCAGCCACAAGCGGGAATCCGTATATACGGCAGTTTGAAATGCATGGGCAGGCACACGACGGGAAACAGTCGACAGGGAGGATTCCGGAATCGTCTGAAACACATCAACTTCTCGGTGGAAAATTTACCGGGTAGTGGGGGAGGGGGTAAAAGTAAAATATGCCGATTCAATAATCGTTGTCGATTGATTCTTGTTTGTTTTTAATTCGATCGCTCTCTTCCGACGGGTGACGGGGGCGGTGCATTTTAAAAAATTCACCGAATCGTATTCCAGTATTTGCCCTCGGCATTTTGAATGCGTCGAGGAATGGCTGACCTCGGATTGTCCAGTGGTGTTTAGATCGGCGGCAGCATCGGCGCCCCCATGCTGTACGGCAATCCGTGTGGAAGTTCCGAGGGTATGAGATCGGTCGAGATATCGAGTGCGTAACGAATTTTTAATCTCCGTGTTTCGGCGATATACGAGATTGGCGCGCGACCGTCATGATGGTCCGGGCCGATAACCCTGCCAGATGGGGCATCTGGTGTGCATGTAACAATGACAGGAAGGTCGATCATGCAAGAGCTCAACATGCAGGAAGTGAATGCCGTGTCCGGTGCGGGCCTCGAAGGCGCGCTCCTCGGCTTGGTCAATGGTGCCGCGTACGGCTCGACGACCACCGCTGCAGAAGGTGGCTGGGTGACCGGCATGTACGGTAGCGCCGGTCTCGGCGCACCCGCGGCGTCGCTGGCCGGTGCCGTTCTCGGCTACCTTGCCGGTGGCGTCGTAGGAGGCGTTGCCGGCGCCGTCAACGGCTTCTTCGCACCTGGGGTGTAATTGCGGCGGTAAAAATGCCGCAGTAACGGGTCGCCCGGACAGCGCGCGCGTTGTCCGGTTCCACGCCTGCTCCGGCACATACGTTCCGGCCCGCGTCGTCCGTCAACTTCCTTCGAATTTCGTCGTGGGGATGAATTTGCGATGTCGTCGTCGGTTCGTTGGCCGCCCGCGAATTTTTCCTGCCACGGCGGGAGACGCTGGATATGTCGGCCGATAACTGGCGCGGAATGCTTTACTTGTCTGTTATCGAAAGACATTTACCGGAAAGCGGGATCTTATGGCGAGGGATGATCTTTTTCGCCCGGAAGCCCGGGATGCGCAACGCACGTCGACGCTGGGCGAGATCGTGCTGGTGCGCCCGGTGTCGTTCACGTTCCTCACGGCCGCGGCCGTTTGCATGGCGCTTGGCGTGGCATTGTTGTTCGGCTTCGGCAGCTATACGCGCCGCACGACGGTCGACGGCGTGATCGTGCCGGACACGGGGCTTGTCAAGGTGTACCCGCAGCAGCCCGGCATCGTGTTGCGCAAGACGGTGATCGAGGGGCAGCACGTGACGCGCGGGATGGTGCTCTACAGCGTGTCCTCCGATCTGCAGAGCGCCACCGAAGGCCGCACGCAGGCCGCGCTGATCGAGCAGGCGCGCCAGCGCAAGTCGTCGCTGCTGCAGGAGATCGGCAAGACGCGGCAGTTGCAGCAGGACGAGCGCGGCACGCTGCAGGCCAAGCTCGCCAGCCAGCGCGCCGAACTCGCGCGCCTCGACGATCAGCTCGCCAGCCAGCGAGCGCGCACGTCGATTGCCGCCAATGGCGTCGCGCGCTACCAGCGCCTGCTCAAGCAGGACTACATCTCGACCGACCAGTTCCAGCAGCGCGAGGCCGATCTGCTCGACCAGCAATCGAAGCTGATGGGCCTGCAGCGCGAGCGTGCGAATGCGGCGCAGGCGGTGACCGAGACCGCGAACGCACTCGAGAGCCTGGCGCTCAAGCAACAGAACCAGATTTCGCAGATTGAACGCAACGTGATCGACGTCGACCGGGCTCTGGTCGAGAGCGAGGCGAAGCGCGAACTCGTCGTCACGGCGCCGGAGACCGGCGTGGCGACGGCCGTGATCGCCGAGCCGGGACAGATGATCGACGCGACCCACCCGGTCGTGAGCATCGTGCCGGACGGCACGCACTGGCAGGCGCACCTGTTCGTGCCGAGCGCGGCGGTCGGCTTCGTGCATGCCGGCGACGCGGTGCTCGTGCGGTATCTGGCTTATCCGTACCAGAAGTTCGGCCAATACCGCGCCCGCGTGACGTCGATCGCGCGCACCGCGCTGTCGGCCGCTGAATTGTCGACGAGCGGCGTGCCCGCGGCGCGCGACGGCGCGTTTTACCGGATCACCGTCGCGCTCGACGCCCAGCACGTGACGGCCTACGGCAAGCCGCAGCCGCTGCAGGCCGGAATGGCGCTGCAAGCCAGCATCCTGCAGGAGCGCCGGCACCTGTTCGAATGGGTGCTCGAGCCGCTTTACAGCCTCACCGGCAAACTCTGAACGCACCGCACCGATCATGCCCCTTCTCGACCGTCTCTCGTTCGGGCTCGGCAACAAGCTGCCGATGCTCCTGCAGACCGAAGCGACCGAATGCGGGCTCGCGTGCCTCGCGATGATCGCCGGCTACCACGGCCACCACGTGGACGTCGCGACGCTGCGCGGCCGTTTCCCGGTGTCCCTCAAGGGCGCCGGCCTGGCGCGCGTGATCGAAATCGCGCAGCGGCTCGATCTCGGCACCCGCGCGCTGAAGCTTGATCTCGATCAGCTCGGCCAGTTGCGGATGCCGTGCATCCTGCACTGGAATTTCAACCACTTCGTCGTATTGAAGGAAGTGAGCGGCAAGAGCGCGGTGATCCACGATCCCGCGCAGGGCATCCGCAAGGTGCCGCTCGACGTGCTGTCGCGCTCGTTTACCGGCGTCGCATTGGAGTTGTGGCCAACCAGCGGCTTCGAGCCGCGCGAAGCGGCGCCCGCGGTCAAGCTGCGCGCGCTGCTCGGCCCGGTGTCCGGGCTGTCGCGTTCGCTTGTCCAGGTGCTGGTGCTCGCGATCGCACTCGAGGTGTTCACGCTGGTGCAGCCGTTTTTTCTGCAGTGGGTGATCGACGAGGTGATCGTCAGCGCCGACCGCGACCTGCTCACCGTGCTCGCGCTCGGCTTCGGCCTGCTGGTGCTGATGCAGCAGGCGACGAGCGCGATCCGCGGGTGGACGCTGATGTATTTCGGCACGATGCTCAATGTGCAGTGGCGGGCAAACGTGTTTTCGCATCTGCTCGGTCTGCCCGTGCGTTATTTCGAGCAGCGTCATCTCGGCGACGTCGTGTCGCGCTTCGGTTCGATCGACGCGATCCAGCAGACGTTGACCACGTCGTTCCTCAGTGCGGTGATCGACGGCCTGATGACGATCGTCACGCTCGCGATGATGTTCGTCTACAGCCGTGTGCTCGGCTGCGTCGCGCTCGTCGCGATAGGGTTGTACGCGCTGCTGCGCTGGCTCTGGTACCGGCCGCTGCGCCGCGCCACCGAAGAGCAGATCGTGCGGGCCGCGAAGCAGCAGAGCCATTTTCTCGAGACCGTGCGCGGCGTCAAGACGATCAAGCTGTTCAACCGGCAGGACGAGCGCCGCGCGAGCTGGCTGTCCCTGCTGGTCGAGCAGGTCAATGCCGGGTTGCACGTGCAGAAGCTGCAATTGCTCTACCAGCAGCTCAACGGGCTGCTGTTCGGCCTCGAGGGCGTCCTCGTCATCTGGCTCGGCGCGCGGATGGTGATGGACGGCCAGTTCACGGTAGGCGTGCTGATGGCG
Organism: Burkholderia sp. BCC0506; assembly: GCF_902833145.1. Classification (GTDB taxonomy): domain Bacteria; phylum Pseudomonadota; class Gammaproteobacteria; order Burkholderiales; family Burkholderiaceae; genus Burkholderia. Next base: position 178,003 of record NZ_CADFEN010000002.1, read on the forward strand.
TTCAACGCGTACAGAGGGCAGTTCGACAGCCGCGTCGGCAGCCTGATCGACAAGTATTTCGAGGTCAAGATGCTGCAACTGCAGGGCGAACGGCTCGCGGACATCGTGTTCGAACGGCCGGAACCCGACGTGGCGCTGCGCCACGTGCCGGGCGAGGCGGACGATCTGTCTGCGAGCATCGAGGTCGACGCGATCGGTTTTCGTTATGCGGACGGCGAGCCGACGGTGCTCGACGGCGTGTCGTTCGCGATCAAGCCCGGCGAATCGGTTGCGCTCGTCGGGCCGTCCGGTTGCGGCAAGACCACGCTCGTCAACGTGCTGCTCGGCGTGCTGGCGCCGACGGCGGGCAAGGTGCGGATCGGCGGGGTCGACCTCGACAGGCTCGGGCTCGACCGGATGCGCTCGCTCGTCGGCACCGTACTGCAGGACGACGTGCTGTTTGCCGGGTCCATCGGCGAGAACATCAGCTTTTTCGATCCGGATGCCGACCCGACATGGATCGCAGAGTGTGCGCAGCTCGCCGCGGTGCATGCGGACATCGCGGCGATGCCGATGGGCTACAACACGCTGGTCGGCGACATGGGAACCGTGCTGTCCGGCGGGCAGAAACAACGTGTGCTGCTTGCTCGCGCGCTCTACAAGCGACCGAAGATTCTCGTGCTCGACGAGGCGACGAGCCACCTCGACCTGCAGCGGGAACAGCAGGTCAACGCCGCCGTGAGTGCGCTGCGGATGACGCGCGTGATCGTCGCGCACCGGCCGGAGACGATCGCGTCTGCCGATCGCGTCGTGATGCTGAACGGCGGTCGAATCGTGCTCGACCGGCCGACGGCTACGCTTGCTCAGGCTGCGACTGCGACTTCGACTCCGACTCCGACTTCAGTCAACGCCCGGACCTCGACCCCATCGCCGACCGTCGCAGGGCAGGTTGGCCGATGAAGCGCATTTTCCTGCTCGCCGCGCTTTTGTGGGTAACCGCCGCCGACGCGGAGACGTTGGACGTGTTTCGCACCGGCGACGACGTGCCGGCCAGTCCATCCGCGCCGATGGTGCGCGACGCATCATGCCGGCCGACGCCGGACGATCGCCCGCTCGAACTCGACGACGCGATCCTGGAAGCGATCTGCGCTCACCCGAGTGCGCGTCGGGCATGGGCGGACGCGCGCGCGCAAGCCGCGGCCGTCGGCATCGCGGAGGCCGCCTACTTGCCGACGCTGAATGCGACAGCCGGCATTCAGCGCAATACGCTGTCGACGACTTACGACTACAGTGCGATCGGTCTCGGCTCGCAAAGTCAGTCGCAGAATTCGAGCAGCAAGTACGGCATGCTCAACCTGAGCTGGGTGCTGTTCGATTTCGGCAAGCGCAGTGCGGGCTTGCGTCAGGCGCGCGCGCTGCTCGCGGCGGCCAACGCGGAGCATGGCGGCGCGCTGCAGACGGTGTTCTTCGACGCCGCGCAGGCGTACTACGCGATGCATAGCGCCCAGGCTTCCGTCGATGCGGCGAAGCAGGCGGAACGCATCGCGCGCGATAGTCTTGCCGCGGCAAGCGCGAAGCATGCCGCAGGCGCCGGTACGCTGAGCGATCAGTTGCAGGCGCAAACGCTGTATAGCCGTGCCGTGCTGGATCGCGTCGGCGCCGAAGGCGACCTGCGCGCGGCAACCGGCGTGCTCGCGGTTGCGATGGGGCGGGAGGCGAACATGCCGGTGCGGATCGCCGCGGAAAAACCTGTCCCGAACGATGCGGCCATCACGCAAGGCGTCGATCAACTGATCACGGAAGCGGCAGCCCGCAATCCGAGGCTTTTGGCGGCACGGGCGAAACTCGACGCGGCGCGCGCGAATGTCGATGCGGCACGCGCACAGCGCCGGCCGACGGTTTCTCTGCTCGGCAGCTATACGCGCAACAATCCGTCGTACCAGCAGCAGCCTGAATCGTTTCCGATCACGCACAGCCATGGCAGCACGATCGGCGTCCAGGTGACCATTCCGTTGTTCGAGGGTTTCGCGTCCGGCTACCGGGTCGAACAGGCGCAGGCGCAAGCCGACGCGCAGGAGGCGGCGCTGCGCGACACCGAGCTTCAGGTGTCGCTCGACGTGTGGAAGTGCTATCAATCGCTGCTGGCCGACACGTCGAATCTGCAGACTTCCAGTGCACTGCTGAGCGACGCGCAGCGCTCGCTCGAGATCGCACGCGGGCGTTACAAGGAAGGCGTTGGCAGCTTCACGGAGTTGCTGAATGCGCAAACCGCGTTCGTCGATGCGCAAAAACAGCGCGTGCTTGCCGTTTCGAAATGGCACACCGAGCGACTCAAGCTTGCGGCCAGTCTCGGAAAGCTGGGGATATGGGCCGAGCAATAGCGTGACTGGATCGTTTTCGCTCATGCCACGACGCCTTCCTTTCACCGGTCGCGCCGCATACGCATACGGCGTGACGGCTTCCGTCTCCTGGCCGATGCGCACGCCGTCGCGCGAGTCGAACACGATCGCGCTGACGCCTTCGACGAGGCCTGTCGGGGAAGTGTTCGTGTACAGGCCGGTCGCGCTCGACGCGCCGATGTAACCCGGCGTCGCCGCTTCCCGTCGGCCGCCGGCCGTTACTGGCCGAAGCGCTGTGTCACGGCGTCCTTCAGCCGCGCGGCGCTCAGCTCGCCCATGTGCGATTCGACGAGTTCGCCTTTCGCGTTGAAGAACAACGTGGTCGGCAGCCCGCGCGAACCATACGCGTGCATCGCGTGCAGCGACGGATCGAGCAGCACGTGATCGAAGCGCAGGCCCTGCTGTTCGAGGAACGCGCGCACGGCTTGCGCATTCTCGCCCTGGTTGAGCATCAGCACCGTGATGCCCGGATGGTCGCGCTGCGCCTGCTCGAGGATCGGCATCTCGCGGCGGCACGGCGCGCACCACGTCGCCCACAGGTTCACGATGACGGGCTTGCCGACGAAGCCCGCCGGCAACACGGGCGTCGCATCGAGCGCCTGGAGCGGCATCGCGGCAAGCGGCGGCGCGCCACGCTGCAACGTCGCCAACGTGCCTTGCGCGATACCCCACGCACCGAGGCCCGCGACGATACCGGCCAGCACCGGCCGACGCAGCGCGGGCAAACGGCGCAAGCGCCAGCCGGCGAACGCCAGCGCGGCCGCGATACCGATGCGCGCATCGAAGCCGCCATCGCCGAGCGCGACGATCGCGCGCGGCGACGCCGCATAGTCGGGCCACCATTGCGCGACATAGCCGACCCGTGCGGCAATCAATCCGAACAGCAGCACGTCGAGGATCAGGCTCGACGCGCTCTTGTGATGCCCGTCCGGCGGACGGCGCTGGATGAAGCGCGCGACGAGCCACGCCAGCAGCGCGGCGACGGCTACCGCGACGACGCGGATCGAGAAGGGACCGATGCTCAGCATGAGATTGGCGGAATGGATTGTGATCGAGCGGGGCAGGAGAGTGAATGGTCCGCCGCGGCGATCGGGCCGTCGACGGTCGTGCGGCGTTTCGACCGGTTGCCGCGTATGGGGGTTCCCGCCGGGAACGTAACGGCGTGTTGCGGATCGCGACAGGCGCACGGGCAACCCAGGCGCGCGTGATGTTCGCGCCAGCGGGCAGCGAATCAGACCGGTCTGATGGTCAGCGGCATCCCGTTCATCAACAATATGCAGGCCGGTCTGGTGTGGTGTCCGCCGGTATCCCGTCCAGGGATCTCTCCTTGACGGCCGCTCCGCTCGCGAGCGGCCGCTTTTTATCGTCATGCGTGCGCGCGTGAATGCCTTGTGGCGGTCGGTGGGCGCGGCCGCGCTCCGATGCATATCGGCCGGTTTAACGGAATAGGAACGCTGCCAGATGCGAGCACAGGGCATTCACTCGCGTGCAACATGAATGACGCGGTAGACGGCGCTGTCGCGTCGTGCGCTCGCCGTTCGTTTGATTCGCTCGCGAGGTGCTTCGTTACCGCACGTTGTCCGCCCCCGCTTCGCCGAGCCGATAGGCGGTAAAGAACTCGTACCACGGCGAGCCTTGCGCGACCGGCACGCCGAGCGCAGCCGTGCGCCGTTTCAGCGCGCCGAATACATCGTTGATGAGCGCGTTCAGCGTTGGGTCGCGGAATGGAACCGGTTGCGTCCGCCCGGCGGCGAATGCGCCGTACGCGATGGCCAGCAGACGTGCGCGGTCATCGGTGTCCGCGATGGCCTTGACGATCGTTTCGACGAAGCGCGGCCGGTCTTCCTCGCGCGCGGCGGACAGGCACAGGAACACGATGGCCGACAGTTCATGCCGGTCTTTCGTTCGCAGCAGCGCAGGCAGCCGTGCAACGATGCGTTCCGCCGGTTCCTCGCGCAGCGCGTCGCCGAAGTCGAGCACGGCGGTCATCGGGTTCGTGTCGGTATTCAGCCGGTCGAGCGCTGGCTGTGAGGAGGACGCGCCATCGGGTATCGAAGGCGGCGCGGCTCGCAACGCATCGGCCACCTGCTGCGCCCATTCCGGAAAGATCATCCGCACGTTGCCGAACTGCTCGCCGCCTTCCGCGGCCGGATTCCATCGATAGACGATCGTGCCGCCGCGAATGAACGGCGAATACAGGTGCTCGGGCGTTTGAGGCAACGGCCGCCGGTTGATCGGCACCCACGTGAGCGTGAGCCAGTCGTAGCGGCCCGTTGCGGGCACGGTGGGGCTCGAGCTCGCGACGACTTGCCACGTACCGCGATTCGCATAGCGGCGGCGCGCGTCGGGTACCGGGACGGTCCGGCCTTTCGCGGTGTCGAAATACGTATCGCCCGTGACGCTCTTGCCGCTGTCGGCGGCCGGCGTGAGGGTCGAGATGACCCACGACGCGCCGTCGGCCGAGCGGTAGTCGGACAGCTTCAGCGTCGCCACGTCGTGCACCATGCGCGTTTCCGCCGCGACGGGGCTGGGCTGGGCATCGGCGAGCGCGGCGAAGATACCTGGCATGAGCTTTCCTCGGATTCGGGTGCGCATCGCCGAACGAGGCGATGCGCAGTGGCACGGGTGGCTGTGTCGTAACTGTAGAACGTCGCGACCGGAAACGGAAACTGGCCAAACGGGGTAGTCGGTACACGCCGCTCGCCGCTTCGGCTTACCATGCGCATCCTGAGCCAACGACGCATACCGGGCGGGAGTACGCATGACCGACACGAAAGCCATGACCGACCACTGGACGCGGGTGGCCGACCAATGGATCGGCTGGGCCGGCAAGCCGGGCCACGATGCGTTCTGGAAATATCGCGCGGGGCTCGCGGCCTGCATCGGTCGCGGCACCGGCGTCGCGCTGGAGATCGGCTGCGGCGAGGGCCGCGTGAGCCGCGAGCTGAAGGCGCTCGGCTACGACGTGACCGCGAGCGACGCGGTGCCCGCGATGCTCCACGCCGCGCGTCACGCGGATTCCGCGCATCGCTATCGGCTGGCCGATGCAGCCGCGCTGCCGTTCGACGCGGCCAGCTGAGTGCGGCCGGGGCTTGGCGGATTGAATTGAGCGGACGTCAGTGTTTCTTGTCGTGGTTTGCCAGCAATTCCGAGCGGCCAATGATCGCTTTCTTGTTATCGGCCTGATCGGCGTCTGAAAAACCGGCGGCCTCAATGACTGGCGTGAGCGCTTTGAGTGCGACCTGCGGTTTGGCGCTGCGGAGCGATCCCATTCCTGCGTTCCATGCGTGCAGCATCTGCTTGGCGATCCAATGCCATCGCGTCTCGTTTTTTGCTGCTTCGACGATATCTTTTCCCGTCGATACGGCGGAGTCGCACAGTGCTTCGACCATCTCACGGTATTGCTTCGGCGGGATGCCCAGACGCGTGTTGAAAAAACGTTCCAGCGTCTTCCCGGGAGCCCACGTTTTTCGGCCGTCGATGCTCAGCCCCGGCGGATTGTTTGCAAAGCGCGGATAAGCCTCCGTGGTGACAATGTCATAGGCGGGCGTGTAGACGACGTCGCCGATGTTCGAGTAGACGAGCGCGATGTTCTTCGCGTGACAGTCCGCGTTGCGCACGACATAGTTGGTGATGAGTTGCCAACCGAGTTGCTCGGCCTCTCGCCGCCAATTGGCAGGACCGATGTAGGGCTTGGTTGCGTTGAGAACCTGTTCGGTCGACGGACGGTACTTCTCATGCGGCGGCAAGCCAAGCAGGCTGCAAGCGTCTTCCAGGCCAAACGCCGGTTTGCCTTGGTCGTCGATGTCGAACCGATCAACGACGAGGACACGGCCGTCGTCCGACATCGTGGTCTTTGCAACTCGCGCGATGCCGAGCCTTGCCAGCACCTGCATCGAGTAATGCTCGTTGAAACCGAGATAGGGTGTTTGCTCGTCGGACCCCTTGATGATGTGTCGGCTCGTGCGTAGTGTTTGCTTGCCCGGCGTTGCCTGAACTGACGGGGACTCCGGCGCGAGGAATTTGGGGACGGCGCCAGAAATTGCCGCGCGCGCGTAGTACCGAACAAGGTCCGCGAAGCGGGCGGTCGTTATGTCTTCGTGCAGCAAGCTTTTCAGGTCGAGCGGATCGAGTTCGCCGCCTGGCGTACCGCCTTCGGGTGTGACGGTGACACGGCCGATTCCGGAGCCGCCGATGATGGCCAGGAGCGAAAGATCGGTTCCGTCGAGATAAGGCCCGAACTCCTCGCGGATCACTTGAAAGAGAAATCCTTCCGGCAGGTTCTGCCGGAAGAAGGGATGCAGGTCGCGAGGCCAAATCCAGGCATCATCGCGAACGGGCATGGTCAAACTGGCAAAATCGGCGTCGAGGGCGTCTGCGGTGTAGCGCAATGCATAGTCGTCCGCCTGGCGATAGAGATGAGCAACGAGTTTGCCCTTGACGTACACGTGAAGCCGCATGATCACGCGTCTCCCATCGTGCGCTGTTCGGCCAGCACGTCGTCCAGCGTGCGACTGTGTCCGCGCTTTACGACGCGCAGGTCGTAGCCGGCAGCTTCGAGAAGACGAACGAGCGCTGATACGCTCATGTCGCCTCGCGCGAGCGTCTCCATGCGTGCAAGCGTCGTACGTGCGACACCGGCGTGCTCGGCTAGTTCTTTCTGTGAAAGTCCCGCGGAATGGCGAACCTCTCTCAGCATTTCTCCTACATCTGCCAATGTCGTCATTTGTAGCCCCTGGGCATCATAAATTGCCAAATTGACTAATATTGTAGCCCTCGTGCCACAAATTCGCATGTTGAAAATTGTGTCCTATGGGCTACAAACCAGGGCCGACAGGCCGCTTTTGTGCCCTTTGGGCTACTGTGCGATGCCTCAACCAGCACCCTTTCACTCTGCTAGACTTTTCGGCCGTCTGTCGCCATCCGGCCGCGCCGGTTTTTCGCGCCATGAACGAACACCACGCACCGAATCCGATCACCGAGGTGCTGCGCGCCTACTGGAAGGCCGATCGCTGGATGTTGCTGACGGTCGCGGCCGTCGTCGTCCTGTCGAGCGCCACCGCCGTTGCCGCGCCCTACCTGTTCTCGCGTCTGATCGACGCGCTGTCGCATCGCGGCGCGCTGCCCGCGCTCATGGCGGGTTTCGTGCTCTACGCGGTGTTGCTGGGCCTGTCCAGCGCGCTGCAACGCGTCGTGCAGTACCTGGCTTTCATGACTTCCGGGAATTTGGGATTCATCACCAGCACGCGCTTTTTCGAGCGCATCCTGAAGAAGACCACGGCGTTCTTCGTCGAGCACAATCCGGCGGAAATCCAGAGCGCGAATACGCGCGGCAGCCGCGCGCTGTCGGTGCTGGTGCAGCTTGCGCTGATGGATTTGATCCCCGGCACGCTGCAGATCGTCTTCACGCTCGTCACGCTCGGCGCACTGATCAACCTCGAAGTGGCGGCCATCACCGCGGCCTATGGCGCGATCGCGGTGACGATCGCGATCGTTTCGGCCCGGCGCTCGCGGGTGTACCTCGATCGCGCGATTGAGGCCGGGCAGGAGAATGCGCGGTTCGTCGGCGGCGCGATCAACGCGATGGAAACGCTCCGGCATTTCGGCAGCCACCGCTGGATGAGCGAGCGTTTCGCGGACAAGGCGCGCGCCGAGCGCGACAACTGGCGCGCCTACGTGATGCAGCATGTAGGCTTCCTTGCGCTGCTGGGGCTCGGCCTCGCGATTCAGTTCTCGGTGACGTTCTGGCTGCTGCTGCCGCGTCATGCTGCCGGCGCGCTGTCGCTCGGCGACCTCGTGCTGTTCAACACGCTGCTGCTGCAACTGAACCTGCCGTTCGACATGCTCGCGCGCTCGATCGACGAGAGTGTGCGCTCGCGCGCGGCGCTCGTGCCGTTCACTGCGCTGTGGACGGCGCCCGAGGAGCGGCAGGTGTCGCACGCGTCGGCGTTCGTGCCGCGCGAAGGGCGCATCGTGTTCGAGCGCGTCGGCTATGCGTACGGCAACGGACGCGGCGTGCGCGACATCGACTTCGTGGCCGAGCGCGGCGGCATCACGTTCATCGTCGGCGAAACCGGCGCGGGGAAGTCGACCGTCTTCAAGCTCGTGCTGAAATCGATCGAGCCGGCCGACGGACGCATTCTGGTCGACGGCATCGATCTCGCGACGATCGACCGCGCCGACTGGTACGGCGCGGTGGCCGTCGTGCCGCAGGACGTCGTGCTGCTGAACGAAAGCCTGGAGGACAACATCCTGCTCGGCCGCCCGCGCGATGCGCAGCGCCTGCGCGACGCGGCCGCGAAGGCCACGATCCTGCCGTTCATCGACGGCTTGCCGGACGGGTTCCGCACGACGGTCGGCGAGCGCGGACTCAAACTGTCTGGCGGCGAGCGTCAGCGTATCGCGATCGCCCGCGCGCTGTACGGCAATCCGACCGTGCTGTTTCTCGACGAGGCGAGTTCCGCGCTCGACGAAGCCACCGAGCGCGACATCATGGAGCACGTGCGGCTGCTGGCCCGCGACGTCACGGTGATCGCGATCACGCACCGGCGCTCGGTCATCGTGCCGACCGACAAGGTCGTGCGGCTCGGCCAGGCACGCCTGCCGGCCTGATGCCGGTACCTGGGCGGCTTACCCGCGCATCGGCGGGTTGAGCCGCGCGAACGCCGCCTGCCGGCGATACGGGAAGTACGGATACGGCGCTTCCACCGCGCTCGCGGCGTCGAGCTTCGCGACCTGCGCATCCGTCAGCGCCCAGCCGACCGCACCGAGGTTCTGCCGCAACTGTTCCTCGTTGCGCGCGCCGACGATCACCGACGACACGGTCGGCCGCTGCAGCAGCCAGTTCAGCGCGATCTGCGGCACCGTCTTGCCGGTTTCCTCCGCGATCGCGTCGAGCGCATCGACCACGTCGTACAGGCGTTCGTCGTCGACCGGCGGTCCGTAGCTGGCCGTTTCATGCAGGCGGCTGCCTTCGGGCAGCGGCGCATTGCGCCGGATCTTGCCGGTGAGCCGGCCCCAGCCGAGCGGGCTCCACACGAGCGCGCCGAGGCCCTGGTCGGCGCCGAGCGGCATCAGATCCCATTCATAGTCGCGGCCGACGAGCGAGTAGTACACCTGGTTCGCCACGTAGCGCGACCAGCCGTGCCGGTCGGCCGCCGCGAGCGACTTCATGATTTGCCAGCCGGCGAAGTTCGACACGCCGATGTAGCGCAGCTTGCCCGCGCGCACGAGATCGTCGAGCGTCGACATCACTTCCTCGACCGGCGTGCCCGCATCGAACGCGTGCAGTTGCAGCAGGTCGATGTAGTCGGTGTCGAGGCGGCGCAGCGCGTCGTCGACGGCGCGCACCAGCCGTGCGCGCGACGTGCCCGCGTCGTTCGGGCCGTCGCCGGTCGGCAGGCCCGTCTTGGTGGAGATCAGCACCTGGTCGCGGCGCCCCTTGAGCGCGGCGCCGAGCACGCGTTCGGACGCGCCGTCGGAATACACGTCGGCCGTGTCGAACAGGTTGACGCCGGCTTCGACGCAGATGTCGATCAGGCGGCGCGCTTCGTCGACGCCGGTATGGCCCCATGCGCCGAACAGCGGCCCGGTGCCGCCGAAGGTGCCGGCGCCGAAGCTCAGGACGGGGACCTTGAGGCCGGAGCGGCCGAGCGTACGGTATTCCATGTGCATTTCCTTTCGTCGTATGGGCGCGGCGCGGCCGCGCGTCGATCGTCAGGCGACCACTGTATCGTTTGCGCCTTGCCCGGATAATCCCGAAGATGACGAAAATATCCTTCGGAAGGAGCGAATAATGCTGCTCGACAACCTTGCGCTGTTCCTGCGCATCGTGGAGAAAGGCGGGCTGGCCGCGGCGGGCCGCGAGGTCGGCCTGTCGCCGGCCACGGTGTCCGAGCGGCTGACGGCGCTCGAGCGTCACTACGGCGCGGCGCTGCTCACGCGCACGACGCGCGCGATCAGCCTGACCGACGAGGGGCGCACGCTCGTCGACGGCGCACGCCGCCTGCTGGCCGAGGCCGACGAACTCGAAAGCCGCGTGCGGCTGGGCGTGCAGACGCTGTCGGGGCCGGTGCGGCTGAGCGCGCCGGCCGATCTCGGGCGCGAGCGCGTCGTGCCCGTCGTCGACGCGTTCCTCGCCGATCATCCGGGCGTGACGGTCGACCTGCATCTCGGCGACGGGTATGTCGACCTCGTCGGGCAGGGGCTCGATTTCGCGATCCGCCGCGGCACGCTGGCCGACAGTTCGCTGCGCAGCCGTTCGCTCGGCCGTGCGCGGCGCGTGGTGTGCGCGTCGCCCGCGTATCTCGCTGCGCATGGCACGCCCGCGCATCCGGACGAGTTGGCTTCGCACGACTGCATCGTGATGCGCTTCGGCCAGGAGCTGTACGCCGAATGGCCGTTCAGCATCGATGGCGCATTGAAGCGCGTGGTGGTGCGCGGCCGGCGCGTCGCCAACGACGGCGCGCTCGTGCGCGCGTGGTGCGTCGCGGGGCACGGCATCGCGCTGAAGTCGCTCGTCGACGTCGAGCGGGATCTGGCGTCGGGCGCGCTCGTCGAGGTGCTCGGCGCGTTCTCGCCGGGCGACGTGGATCTGCAGATCGTTTATCCGGGCAGTGTCGCGCAGCCGCGGCGTGTGCGGGCGTTGATCGACCGGCTGGCGCAGGCGCTGGCGTAAAGGCACGTTGTTTGCGCGGGCTGCGAGCGGTTGAAGCGGCGATCTCGCCGCGATCGCGTCGAATGCCGGCAGCGCATACCGGCGAACGTCATCGCGCATGAAAATCGCTGTTCAAACCGTTTGCCCACATTTCGTCATTTAGCTAATATTCAAAACGTCAAACGAATCCGAACCCCATGGACGACGTCACCCGCCTCAGCGCGCTGGCCAACGAAAGCCGTCTCGCCGTGATGCGCTGGCTCAGGCAGCCGCGCAAGCATTTCCCGCCGCAGCCGCACGGCGATGTCGACGCGCTCGGCGTGTGCTGCACGTACATCACCGAGAAGCTCGGCATCGCGCCGGCCACGACCACGCGCCACATGCGCATCCTCGCGGATGCCGGGCTCGTGCAGGCGACCCGCGTCGGCAAGTTCACGTACTACAAGCGGATCGACGGCGCGCTGCAGCAGCTCGGCCGCGATCTCTCGCAACTCTGACTCTGACCCGAGGCAACCGACATGGACGAACTGGCACTGCTGGCCGACGCCGACCGGCGCGCGCACGCGTATCTGGCTGCAACGAACGAGCGGCGCGCGTTTCCCGATGCGGCGGCGCTCGCCGGCCTCGCGGCGTTCGACGAACCGCTGCCCGATACGGGCCGCCCGGCCGACGACGTGCTGCGCCTGCTCGATGAACACGGCACGCCCGCGACGGTCGCGTCGAACGGCCCGAACTACTTCGGCTTCGTGATCGGCGCGACGCTGCCGGCCGCGGCGGCGGCCGAGCGGCTGATGCTCGCGTGGGACCAGTGCGCGTCGTCGTATGCGAATTCGCCGGTGGCCGCGACGCTCGAGCGCCAGGCCGCACGCTGGGTCGTCGATGCGCTCGGGCTGCCCGAAGGCAGCGCGGTCGGCTTCGGCACGAGCGCGACGGCCTGCACGCTCGTCGCGCTGGTGGCCGCGCGGCGCGCGCTGCTCGCGCGCAAGGGCTGGGATATCGACGAGGATGGGCTGATCGGCGCACCCGAGGTGAAGGTCGTGATCTCCGCGCTCGCGCACATCACGGTGAAGAAGGCGCTGCGCGTGCTCGGCTTCGGGATGAAGCGCATCGTCGTCGCGCCGGTCGACACGTACGGCCGGATCGACCCGGCGCAGTTGCCGCCGCTCGACGACATGACGATCTTCTGCGTGCAGGCCGGCGAAGTGAATACCGGCGAATTCGATCCGTTTGCCGCACTGATTCCGCCCGCGAAGGCGGCGGGCGCGTGGGTGCACGTGGACGGCGCGTTCGGCCTGTGGGCGCGGGCGTCGTCGAAGCGCGCGCTGACGGACGGCATCGACGGCGCGGACAGCTGGACGACCGACGGCCACAAATGGCTCAACACGCCATACGACGGCGCGATGGTGATCTGCCGCGACGCGGCCGCGCTCGCCACCGCGATGAACAGCGACGCCGTCTACCTGAGCGGCGCGCAGGATGCGCAGAAGAACCTGAACCTCGAATTCTCGCGACGCGCACGCGGCATTCCCGTATGGGCCGCGCTGCGTTCGCTCGGCCGCGCCGGCGTGGCCACGATGGTCGAGCGGCATTGCGCGCAGGCGGCGCGCGTCGCCGATGGCCTGCGTGCGGCCGGCTACGACGTGCTGAACCGCGTCGTGCTGAACCAGGTGCTCGTGCGCGCCGGCACCGACGAGGAAACGGCGGCGATCCTCGAAGCGGCGCAAGCGTCGGGCGACGTGTGGTTCGGTGCGACCGTATGGCAGGGGCGGCCGGCGTTCCGGATCAGCGTGTCGTCGTGGCGCACCGAGGATGCGCACATCGATCGACTCGTCGCGTTGCTGACGAAGCTGCGCGGCGTACACGTGGGTTGAGCGTCGCGCGTTGCCCGTGGCCGTAACGGTTGCGCGCGCAACTTTCTGGCGTTCCATGAAGTGAGACGCGGCCTGCGGGGCATGCGGCACGCCTGCACGCGTGAAAATGTCGGACAATAGTCGTCGCGCGGGCCGCACCGGCGTCGCGTCCAACAGCAACATTCACGCTTGCGAGATCCCCATGTCGACTCCCTTTCCCCGGGAACTGCTGAAGGCCGCCGATATCGCGAAGATGGAACCGACGCGCGAGGTGCATTCGCTCAATCCCAATGCCGTTCGTCTGAAGCGGCAGCTCAGCGACCTGACCGGCCTGACGCAATTCGGCGTTCATCGGCTCACGCTGATGCCCGGTCACGAATCGGCCGAGTATCACCGCCATCTTTACGAAGAGGAATTCGTGTACGTGCTGTCCGGCACCGGCACGGTGACGATCGGCGAACGCGCCAGCGAAATCGGTCCCGGCGATTTTCTGGGCTTTCCGCGCGGCGGCGAAGCGCATACGGTGCAGAACACCGGCGATGCGCCGCTGGAGCTGCTCGTCGGCGGGCAGCGGCTCGAACACGACGTGTGCGAATACCCGCGCATCGGCAAGCGGCTTTATATCGCGGGCGAGCTCGAGGGATATGTCGAGCTGCCGAAACAACCGTGACGGCCGATTGCGCGTCATCTCCGGAGAATGCCTGCAGCCAGCGGCTGCCTACATCGATTGCATTTCGATCCTGTACCCCGTCGCGCTTATGATGCGGGAACGCCACCGACAAGGTTCCACGCCATGGACGCGCCGCTTCCGCCGATGTCTGCCCCGATTGCCGAAACGACACCTGAAACCGAAGCCGCCGGCGAGCCGCGCGCGTCGCGCCTGCACCGGCCGGTCGCGCTCGTCACCGGCTCGACGTCGGGGATCGGCGCGGCCGTCGCGCGCCGCCTCGCGGCCGACGGCTACGCGGTGATCCTGCATTCGCGCCGCTCGGCCGACACCGGGCGCGCGATGGCGCGCGAACTCGGTGGCGCCTACGTGCAGGCCGATCTGGCCGACGATGCCGAGCGCGTGCGGCTGATCCGCGACGCACTCGCCGTGCACGGGCGGCTCGACGTGCTCGTCAACAACGCGGGCGTCAGCCGCGTGATTCCGCATGACGACCTCGCGGCGGCCACGCCCGACGTGTGGCGCGAGATGCACGAAATCAACGTGATCGCGCCGTTCCGGCTGGTGGCCGAAGCGGAGGCCGCGCTGCGCGAGGCGGCATCGCACGGGCGGGCCGGATGCGTCGTGAACGTCAGCTCGCATGCGGGCGTGCGGCCGAAGGGTGCGTCGATTCCATATGCGGCGGCGAAGGCCGCGCTCAATCACACGACGCGGCTGCTCGCGCGCACGCTCGCGCCGGCGATTCGCGTCAATGCGGTCGCGCCGGGGCTCGTCGATACGCCGCTGACCGCCGACTGGACCGAAGCGCAGCAGCTCTGGCGCGAGCGCGCGCCGATGCGTCGCGCGGCGACGCCGGACGACATCGCGCAGACGGTCGCGATGCTCGTCGCGTCCGATTACGTGACGGGCGAGATCGTGATGCTCGACGGCGGGTTGAATCTGACGTGATGCGGTGACGCGGCGGCGCGCGGGCATTGCGTATTGCGCATCCGCCGGCGCCGTTCGAAGCGCTTGCGATCAGCCGAGGTTCGATCGCAGCCGCGCGAGCGCCTGATCGTGCGTGCGTTCGAACTTCAGCGGCGTGACCGAGATATACCCTTCGCCCAGTGCGACCGTTTCCGAATCCGCATCGTCGTCGCGCGGTGCGCGCGCGAGCTTCAGCCAGTGATAGTCGATCTCGCGCGGATCGCGTCCCGACACGATTTCGACGCCCTGCAGCGTGCCGGCGCCCTGGTTCGTCACCTTCAGGCCGCGCACGTCGTCGGCCGGCCGCGGCGGGAAATTCACGTTGAGGCACGCGTCGCTGTCCCAGCCGGCGGCGACGAGCCGGCGGATGACGTCCGGCGCATGCGCGAGCGCGGTGCCCCACGGCACCGCGTTGCGATCGGTGAAGGCCTGACTCAGCGCGATGGCCGGCACGCCGACCAGCAGGCTCGTCATCGCGGCGCCGACCGTGCCGGAAAACACCGTTTCGGTGCCGAGGTTCGCGCCGCGATTCACGCCGGACAGCACGACGTCGGGACGCGCGCCCGTCATCAAATGGCTGACCGCGATCGCGACGCAATCGCCGGGCGTGCCGCGCACCGCGAAGCGGCGCTCGCCCTTGCGATGCACGCGCAGCGGCTCGTGCAGGCTCAGCGAATGCGACGTGCCGCTCTGGTCTTCGGCCGGCGCGACGATCCACACTTCGCGGGCGAGTTGCGTGGCGACCTGCTCGAGTATGTCGAGGCCGGGAGCGTCGAATCCGTCGTCGTTGGTGAGCAGGACGCGGTCGAACAGCGGGGTGGTGGCTTGCATCGGAACGATCCTCGCGAAGGGCAATGACAGGGGAGTGCGGTGTGGCGCAAGCCACAAGGCTAGCACTCCGGCACGACGATCGTCGTGTCGCGCCAGCAGAGCCGGTCGGCGCGAACGTGAAAACGGGCGCATCGCGCGCCCGTTCATCGTGTCGTGGCAGGTGCCTGCCGGGTGCGGCGGCCCGGAACCGTTCAGCCGAGCAGGTAGCGCAGCAGGCCGGCCGACGCGACGCCGACGATGACCGTCGGCAGGATCGACAGGCGCGTCGCCGCGGCGAGCGTGATCGCGAGCGCGAGCAGGTCGGCCGGGCGCGTCGACACGAACGCCGGCGCGATCACCGAGATCAGCACGCAGCCCGGCACGTTCTCCATCACCGACGCCATTCGCGGGCTCAGCGTGCGGTTGCGCAGCAGCACGTAGCCGAGGATGCGCGACAGGTAGGTGGTCGACGCCATCAGCACGATCGTCGCGACCGTGCCGAAATCGGGAAGCTCAGGCATCGCGCGGCTCCCACAGCA
The DNA here is from genome assembly GCF_902833145.1 of Burkholderia sp. BCC0506. Lineage (GTDB taxonomy): Bacteria > Pseudomonadota > Gammaproteobacteria > Burkholderiales > Burkholderiaceae > Burkholderia. The sequence continues at coordinate 193,869 of NZ_CADFEN010000002.1, forward strand.
ACGCGGCGATCAGCCCCGCGCACGCGCCGGCCGCGACGTACCACGCGCCGGGCAGCGCGAGATGGGTGGCCGCCGCGACGACGAGGCTCACGAACCACGGGCGGCTCGCGCGCACGCCTTTCCACATCCCGCGCAGCAGCACCAGAAACACGGCCGTGAACGCCATGTCGAAACCGTACCGTTCGACGTTGCCGATCGTCGGGCCGACTGCCGCGCCGAGCGTCGTCATCGAGATCCACGTGAGGTAGAGCCCCATGCAGATGCCCGCGTAATAGGGCACGCTGATGTGCTTGGCCGAGCGCTCGCGCGCGTCGGCGAGCGACATCGCCCAGCTCTCGTCGCACATGAAGAACAGCGCGACGAACGCGCGGCGGCGCGGCAAGCGTCGGATATACGGCTCGAACGCGGCACCCATCAGGATGTGGCGCGAATTCACGAGGAACGACATCGCGACGATCAGCGCGATGTGCGGCGGCGACGTCCACAGATGGATCGCCGCGAATTCGGAGCCGCCGCCGAAGTTCAGGCCCGTCATCATCGGCACCTCGAACAGGCTCAGCCCTTTTTGCGCGGCCTGCGCGCCCAGCACCAGCGCGAACGGCACGAAACCCAGCATGACGGGCAGCGCCGCGCGCAAACCGCGACCCATCTCGGCGACATGGGCGGGCTTGTCGCGAAGCCCGGACGACGTTGAAACGCTACTGCTCATTACTCCTCCTTCGGGGGAGGAATTGTCTGCTTTTTTGACTCGAATCGGGTTGCGTTGTCGCCAGATTTTTCTCAGAATTTGGCATCAAGCGCATGATGCGCGAATTTTTTGGAATCGGATGCCAAATGAAACTTGACGCGATCGACCGCCGGATCCTGAGCGCGCTGCAGCGCGACGGCCGCATGCAGAACGTGGAACTCGCGCAGGAGGTGGGGCTGTCGCCGTCGCCGTGCCTGCGGCGCGTGCGGCTGCTGGAGGAAGCCGGCGTGATCGAGAAATACGTGGCCGTGCTGAACCCGGCGAAGGTCGGCAAGGGACTGACGATCTTCACGCGCGTGTGGCTGAAGGGGCAGGATGCGGAATCGGTGAACCGTTTCGCGGAGGCCGTCCAGCAGATGCCGGAAGTCGTCGAATGCCACCTGATGGCCGGCGACTGCGATTTCCTGCTGCGCGTCGTCGCGGCCGACATCGACGATTACCGGCGCTTCCAGATGGAATACCTGACACGCATCCCGGGCGTGCTCAGCGTGAAGACCGACATTCCGATGCAGAAGGTCAAGCTCACGTCGGCGCTGCCGACCTGACGCAGCGCGGGCCGTGCGGCGATGCGCCGACGAGCGTCATGGCGCGGTGACAATCGCCCGATAAACTGATGGGGTGAGTCGCATCGCATGCTTTGCCTGCGCAGTCATGCGGTGTTCGATGCGCAAGCAACTAACGGTCAATGCCGACGCGCTCGGCCGAGCGGCGCTGCATAGCGCGCCGGGTCACGCGTCAGCGCGGATGCGTTTCTTTCTGTCGAGCCCTACATGCAGCCATTCAATACGCCGTGGAATTCGCTGGAAATCGTCAAGCTCGTGCTCGGCGTGCTGACGCCGTTGTCGGTCGCGTGTCTCGGCTGGCTCGTCGCGCGCCGGCTGAAGCGGCTCGAACTCGTGCAGTGGACCAACCAGCGGCTGATCGAGAAGCGGCTCGCGCTGTACGACACGGTCGCGCCGCAGCTCAACGCGCTGCTGTGCTTCTACACGTGGATCGGCTACTGGAAGGACATTTCGCCGGAGGACGTGATTCGTGCGAAGCGCGACCTCGACCGCACGTTCCACATCTACCGCTACCTGTTCGACGACGACGTGTACGACGCGTATCACACGTTCATCCATGCGCTGTTCGAAATGCATACGGGCCCCGGCCGTGACGCGCGGATCCGCTCGCTGATCCAGGCGCCCGACGGCGACCGCAGCGTGCATGGTTCGTATGAGTGGAAGCCGGTGTGGTCCGAGCGTTTCGCGACCGCGAACGTCGTGTCGAAGGACGACGTGCTGCGGCATTACACGCGGTTGATGGAACGGTTGCGCGTGGCGCTGGGGGCGACGCGCTGAAGGGGGCTGCGTTCGGGCGCCTCGGAAGCGGACACAGGGCAGTTGGTCGGACGTAAGGGGAGTTCGCGACCGTATTGCTTCGGTCGGCGATATCGGTGAGGAAGTGCGGCCCTGAATGTCCTCGGGAAACTCAGGTCCGGAAAGCCGCGTGATTCGGTATCAGCGTACGCCGGGCACGATGGAAGCGCGACGGGGTTAGTTCCGCCCCGCCACCGCGAGCCGCGCCGCCAGCCCCACGAATACCGACCCGAGCAGATACTGCGGCACTTTCGACGGCCGGCGGCGCGCGCCGATCCGCTGGCTGAGCCGGCTCGCGGAGAGGATCACCGCACCGTTCACGACGATCCCGATCAGGTTGAGCACCGTCGCGAGCACGAGGATCTGCACGGCGATCGAGCCATGTTCGGGCCGCACGAACTGCGGGAACAGCGCCAGCACGAACAACGCCATCTTCGGGTTCAGCAGATTCGTCGTCAGCCCTTGGCGGAAGATCGTCGCGGTCGAGCGGCGACGTTGCGACGCGACGGGCGACAGCGCGGTCGCGTCCGAACGGAAGGTCTTCCACGCGAGATACAGCAGATACGCGGCGCCCGCGAAGCGCACCGCGTCGTACGCGAGCGGCACCGCGACGAAGAGCTGCGACAGCCCGAGCGCGGCCGCGAGCGCGTGGCAGTAGGTGCCCGCCTGAATGCCGGCGAGCGTCGCGAAGCCGGCGCGCCGGCCCTGGCTCACGCTGCGGGACGCGATCAGCAACATGTCGGGGCCGGGCGTGGCCGTCAGCGCGAGACACGCGCCGGAGAACAGCGCGAGCGTGGAGAAGTCGATCATGGCAATCCCTTTTGCGGGCGCGGCGTAAAACGGAAGTCAGTTCAGGAGGGGGCGCGAGGCCGGTCAATCGAGCAAACGGACGATGGCCGGACGGCACGGATCGCGTGACGCCTGCACGCCGATCACTGCTTGCGACAGGCAACCTGATAGTCGATCACGGTGTTCTCGGAAGGCCTGTCCGGCTCGCCGCCCACCGTCGTCACGCCGAGCACGCCGGCCGCGTTCCGGTAGCGCAGCGCGCAATACCCGATGCCGGTGCCCGAGCACGCTTCGGCTTCGACGATGCCGTGCTTCGCGAGCGTCGCCGCGCCGTCCATCGCATCCGGCTTCTCGCGCGGACGCAGCGGCTGCCAGCCATGCGCGATCAGGATTTTGCGGGCCGCGTCGAGCGGCTTGCCGTACACGTTCGGTACGACCGCGCGGCCGTCGCAGAACGTGCGCTCGGCGGCAACGCGAGTCAGGCGCAGGCCGCCGTCTGCTTCGTGCAATTCGCCGACGGGCGCGCCGGGGCCGTTGCCGCCCCAGACGAGCAGCGCGCCGTTTTCCATACGATCGACCGAGCCGAGCTGCCAGCCCGCCTTGCGCGCCGTATAGCCGAGCGCGACGAGCGCCGTGCCGTCGAATACGCCGATGTTGCCGTTGCGCGCGAAACACATCGCGCTCGTACCGGCGTTGAATCCGCTCGCGAAGCTCACGACCGTGTAGCGCCCGAGCGGTGCTTCGGACGTCACGATCCACGCACGCTTCGCGACTTCGCGGCCGGCCGCCGTGGTCGTCTTCGCGCGATATTGGGTGCAGAAGGGATCGAGCGAACCGCTTTCGGGCGAGTGCGGCAGCGTGTCGAGCGGCACGAGCGACGCACCGGCGATATCGGAGCCCGTGCGCAGCGGCTCGGCCGATGCCGTGCCGGCGAACGGGGTGCCGGCCAATGCCGCGATCGAAACGATCGAAGCAAGATGGCGGGTGAGCGCTGAGGGAGCGGAAGGAAACACGCAGGCAATCTCCAGGGAAAGCGCGACGGGCGCGGCAATCGCTTTATTCCGCCCGTCTGTCAGGGTCGCGCGCATCGCCCGGCGGCACGCGCGCGTGTCGCCACCGACTCAGCCCTTCGCGACCACGTCGATGCGCAGCGCATCGCCGCCCGCGACGATCGCCAGCAGACGATCGACGTTCGGGTGCGCGCCCGGACGGTTGCGCGCATCGGCCGTATGTTCGGCGAATACCGCGAGGCCGTGCTCGGCCGCTTTCGCGTCGAGCGTGCCGAACGTCTGCTTCAGATAGTGGTACACAGCGAGCGAGCCCTGCTTGCCCGGCTGGTTCTCGATGGTCGCGACCACGTCGCCGTTCGCGCCGACGAGATCGATGCGCGCGATGCCGTCGATGGCCGGCTGTTGCGCGAGGTTGTCCTTGAATACTGAGGTCGGTTGAATCACTGAAAACACTCCGTCGGTTCGGTCATGGGCCAGGGTGCGGCCGGCCGTATCTTATCCGATCGGCTTCGGCGGACCGGCCTGCGTGCCGGTGCCGGTGGCGCGCCACGCGAGTACTGCGCCCGCGAGCTGCGGCGCGCTGCCCCGTCAGGATCGCGACGCGCAGCGCGGTCGCACCGCCGCCGCACGCATCGTCCAGCGCACCCGGCATCGCGACGCCGAATACCGCGCCGATCATCCGCGCCGTGCCGCGGCGTGCGGCGTCATCACCGTCCGGTACCGGTCAACGTGCCCACTTCACGCGAACGCTCGATGTCGGGGCTGCGATACGCGCGCTCCGGAATCTCCGCGAGCCGCGACGCATGCACCTGCCGCGGCGCCAGCCCGTAGAACTTCTGAAAGCTCATGATCAGCGGCGACCACTTGTCCGGATCGATGCGGTCCGGATGACCGTCCATCAGGAGGTCGGGATGCACGTGCACGCGCTGGATGCGCACCTCGAACACGCGGATGCGGCCGCGCAGGTCCGGCATGTCGTCGCCGATTCCGTAGGTGGCCGCGACGACTGCCTCCATATGCACCGGGCATTCGAGTGCGCGCGGCGGCGCGATCGTTTGCGACGCGGCTTCGGTGAGCCCGGCCGTGCCGAACTTGTCCGGTTCGAATACGTAGCCCTTCGCGCGCTTGCCGTCGGGCACCGGATACGTGCCGGTCGTGCGCGCGATCCGGTCGACCGCGTCCGCCTGCGCCGACGACGGCAGGTTCAGCACGCATTCGCCGGTGCGCAGCAGGTTGCGGGTGGTCTGCGAGCTGGCGGCGATGCCGATCACGCCGCGCCAGCCGAGCCAGAACGCGGACGAGATCGGCGCGAGATTGGCCGTGCCGTTTTCGTTCAGCGTGCTGACCAGCACGACGGGCGTGCCGAAGTACAGGATGTTCGGTTCGGTGACGCAATGCGGCGCATTCATGGTCGAGTCCTTCGTTGACGGGAACGGTTCCCATGCTGATCCCGTCGCGGCGGCATGGCGCTCCGAATCTTGTCGTGTCATTCCGAACGGTGCGCACAGGCGTCTCCGGCGCCGCGCCGGACCGAGCCGGCACCGCACGGGCTTTTCCGCTACAGTAAGAAATCGAAGACTGCACCCGCCTGCATCGCGCAGGCGACGCAGCCATGTTCCGCCAACGCACACGAGGGCCCGATGGATACCGAGCAACGCTACACCGCCAACGCGCCGACCCGCGCGGAAGTCGACGCACTGGGCGGCGCAACCGTCATCGAATTCGGCGCGAACTGGTGCGGAATCTGCGCAGGCGCGCAGCCCGCGATCGCGGCGTCGTTCTCCGCGCATCCTGCCGTGCGGCACCTGAAGATCGAGGACGGCCCCGGCCGCCCGCTCGGCCGCTCGTTCGGCGTGAAGTTGTGGCCGACGCTGGTGTTCCTGCGCGACGGGGTCGAAGTCGCACGCGTCGTGCGTCCCGTCGATGCGAAACAGATCGAAGCCGACGGCTTCGCGGCATTGGCCTGAGATCATGGCGATGCAACAGGCCATCACGCACGTCGGCGTCGACACGCGCGGCAGCGGCCTCGTCGAAATCACGCCGCAGGTGCGCGCGTTCGTCGACCAGCAGGCGATCCGCACCGGCCTGCTCACCGTGTTCTGCCGCCATACGTCGGCGTCGCTGCTGATCCAGGAGAACGCGGATCCGTCGGTGCAGCGCGATATCGAACGCTATTTCGCGACGCTCGCGCCGGAAGACGATACGCGCTACGAGCACGACACCGAAGGCGCCGACGACATGCCCGCGCATCTGCGCACGGCGCTCACGCAGGTGCAACTGTCCATTCCGGTCGAGCACGGGCGCATGGTGCTCGGCACGTGGCAGGGGATCTACGTGTTCGAGCATCGCCGCGCGGCGCACCGGCGCGACATCGTGCTGCATCTGATCGGCGAGTAGGCGAGTAGGCGAGTCGCCCGGCAAGCGGGAACGCGCGATGCGGCGCGCGGCTCAGGCGAGCAGCTTGTCGACGAGCGCGCCGAGATCGCGCAGGTGGACGGGCTTCGGCAGGAATGCGTCGAACACCCGCTGGTTCTCGCGCAACGCAGCCGATTCATACGCGCTGACGCCGAGGATCGCCGGATGCCGGCCGTCGTCGTCGGGTTGCGCGACCGCGCGAATGCGCCGCGCGACGTCGAATCCGCTCACGTCCGGCAGTTCGAGATCCAGCACGACGAGATCGTAGCGGCTCGTACCGAAGCGGGCGACGCCCTCCTGCCCGGTGCCGCTCAGATCGGCCTCGATGCCGAGCGCCGCCAGCATCGCGCCGAGCGTTTCGCGCGCGTTGTCGTTGTCGTCGACCACCAGCGCGCGTCGGCCCTGGTGCGCCGGCACGGGCGGCAGCGCGGGCATGTCGCCCGCCGCGGTGCCGGCCGTGTCGACGCCGGGCGCTTCGACCGGCAGCGTCACGACGAACTCGCTGCCTTCGCCGACCACGCTGCGCACGTCCACGTGGCCGCGCAGCGTCGTCACGATTTCGCGCACGACCGCGAGCCCCATCCCGATCCCGTCCACGTGCAGCCCGACCGCGTCGTTCGCGCGATAGAACGGCTCGAAGATCTTCGACAGATGCTGCTTCGCGATGCCGGCGCCGGTATCGCGCACGGCGATCTTCACCTGCTGGCCGGCCGGCGCGTCGGCGAGCGTGATCGCCACGTTGATCGAGCCGCCCAGCGTGTACTTGACCGAGTTCTCGATCAGGTTCGACAGCACCTGCCGCAGTAGCTTGCGATCGGAGCGGATCGCGAGGCCGGGCGGCTCGACGCGCTGCGTGACCGTGATCCGCTTCGCCGCGATCTTCTCGCGCAGCGGTTCGAGCACTTCGGCAAGCAGCGGCGTGACGCCGATGGTATCCAGTTCGGCGACGCGTTTCGTCGAGCGCAGCTTGATGTAGTCGGTAAGGTCCTTGACGAGCGCCTCCAGCGACAGCGCGGAATTCTGCAGCCGCCGGATCGTCTTCAGGTTCGCGTCGGACTGCGCTCGCGCGAGCAGGATCTCGATCGATCCGCAGATCGCCTGCAGCGGCGTACGCAGTTCGTGGCTCACCATCCCGAGGAACGCGTTCTTCGCCTCGATCATCTCGAACGCGCGATCGGATGCCTTGCGTTCCGCCTCGAGCGCCGCGTTTTGCCGCTCCAGCAGGTCGTCGCGCGTGCGCATCGTATAGAACAGCAGCAGGAACAGCGCGCACAGGATCACGCCGAGCACGATGCCGAGGATCAGGATCGCGCGCTGCTTGTCCTTCAATTGGTGGAACGTGAAATCGCGCTGCGCCATTTCGATCGCGCGGAAGTAATTCGCGAGGCCGTTGACCTTCGGCCAGTACGCGTTGACTTCGTCGATCACCTGCCGGGCCTGCTGCGGCGAATCGCGCAGCAGCGGCACCTCGCGCTTCAGGCGCATCATGAATTCGCCCAACGCGTCGATCTCGTTGCGCGCGCGGGGGATGCGCAGCCAGTATTGGGACACTTCGGATGGCCGCTGCAGGAACCCGAACGACACCGACAGGCTGTCGAGCTGCATCTGCACGTGATCGAAGTCGTCGTCCTCGTGCGTCGCGTAGAGAATCAGCTGCCGGTCGAAGCGGGTGTAGACGTTGCGGTATTGGGCGGCGGTCCAGAACACGCCTTCGCGCGGCCCCTCGAGCACGCCCTCGTTGACCGAGGTGGCGAGGAGGTCCCACAGCAGGAACGCCCAGGCGGCGCACCCCATGATCCACAGCGAGCCGAGGATCAGGATGATTTTTCTATTTTTCCATCGCCGCCGCGTCATGTCACTTCACGGTCAGGCCGATGATCTGCCACGCGAACTTGGCTTCGCCGAGCGGCGTTTTCAGCTCGTCGGGATACTGGTCGCGCGGATACATGATCCACAGCGGGCCGTAGTTGTCGTTGCCGAGCACCTTGCCGTTCATCGTCCGCGCGAGGATCACGCCGTACCTGGCGGCATCGGACACGGGAATCGTGAACGTGTATTCGTCGATGCAGCGGAATTCGATTTGCGTGCCGTGCGCGCCCACCGTCTTCAGCACGTCGGACAGACGCGGGCCGGTGAAGGTCGCCTTCGGCGTCCAGCTCGTCGACGTGACGATCGTATGCTGCGGCAGCGCCATCAGCGCCTGCTCGGAAAAGACGTAGGTCATCTTCCCCTGCTGGTTGCTCTTGCTGATCTTGCCGTCGACGGTGAACGTGAACGACGACGCGGCCCATGCCGCGGCGGCCATCCCGAGCAGGCAGGCCATCAGCAGGCTTTTGGTCCAGATGGTTGAAACGCGCATGTTTCCCTCGGTCCGTTGATTCGTGTGGTGGTGTGTCGCTCAGGTCTCAGTTCGCGGCGGCCGCCGCCGGCAGCGCGAGTTTCAGTTCGCGGGCGACTTCCGCGAACAGGATCGGCAGGCGCACCGGCTTTTCTTCGCAGCGCGCGTTGTAGTGCGACACGATGTGCGCGATCTCGTCCTCGCTCGCTTCGCCGGTCGAGATCTTGCCGGTCAGCAGGAAGATCGGCGCGCCGCTGTTCTCGCTCGAGCGGATGCCGCGCACGAGTTCGGCGGCCGTCTGGTCGCCGAGCATCCAGTCGAGGATGTAGCCGTCGAAATCCTCGACTTCGAGCGCCTTGCGGAAACTCGCGCCGTCGAAGTACGGGATCGCGTTTACGCCTTTCTCGATGAAATATTCGCAGACCGTTTCGGCGACGTCCTGCGAATCGTCGACCACGGCGATCCGCGCCGCATACACGTTCGGCTGCGCCGAGCGCAGCTCGATCACGTCGACCGGATACGTGCGGCCTTCGCGTGCGTGCTCGCGCTCGGTGACGATCCACTCGCCCTGCCACTGCAGCGCGACGAAATCCGTCTCGATCTGGCTGGTGGCCTTCGTCGAGATCGCCGCGCGGCAGCGCAAACGCTTCGATTCGATCACGAACGTCGCATCGATCATCTCGGCCGCGGCCGGCTGCGTGCCCTTGTCGTCGAGCAGGATCGCGGGCGGCACGCCGAAGTGCGTCGCGATGTCCTGCAACTGCGACAGGTTCCACGGGATCAGACCTTTCATCTTGCGCGTGACGACCGAGAAGCTCAGGCCGAGCACGTTCGCGATCGTCGTGTTGTGACTTCGCGGCGGAATGCCGTTCCGGTTCAGGAGATCGCGCACCCTGTTGGCGGTGATGAGATCGACGTTGGCCTGCTCGGTGGTGGACATCTCGATGGGGTCTCCAGGGTTTTGGGCGAGGAAGAGCATATCAAAACTGACGCGTCATGCAAACTTTGAGGCGGCGAATGACCTTGACATGCCATTTTTCTTCGTTATTATTGCTCACCACGTCACTATTGTTTGCTGTGTCATGTTTGGAGGTCGATGCCGGCCCGGTCGGGCAGCGAAAAACGGCAGCAATGAAATAGTGACGGAACGATTCGAAGAGAGAACCTGAGAGAGCCCAGGACTGCGTGTCGGCGTTGGCGGAGGGAATTGTATCCGCTGCGCCGCGCGCAAACCGGGTACGAACTCACGGGGTGGGATAGCTCGAAGCATTGCGGCGCCGATAAAAACTTGAGGAAAGTACCCATGTATCGCCGTTTACTCGCACCGGGGCTGCTGTTGCTGCTGGCCGCGTGCGCGCAGGATCCGTCGGTGACCGCCGGCACGGTACGGATCTGCGACGACACAGGATGTTCCGATCGACCTAAAGATCAGGTCTCCTATCAAAAAAGGGACGACGCGGAAGACCGCGAGGATCCGCGCATCGCCGCGCTCAAGCAAACCGCGAAGACCCAGCCGAAGGCCGCCTACGACCTCGGCCTGCGCTATTTCCGCGGCGACGGCGTGCGTCAGGACAGCTACCAGGCGCTCAAGTGGATGCGCGAGGCCGCCGAGCGCGGCGACCTGAACGCGCAGAAGGCGCTCGGCAGTTTCTACCTGTTCGGCCTCGAGGAAATGGGCTCGGATGCGCGCGAAGCGGAGAAGTGGCTGTCGATCGCGGCCGGCCGCGGCGACAAGGAATCGAAGAAGCTGCTCGATTTCGCGCGCAAGGCGAAGAAGGAAGACGAAGAAGACTGGAAATGGCGCACGCAGTGGCGTGACGTCTATTACGGCTACTGGTACTCGGGCTATCCGTACTACGGCGTCTGGCAGCAGACGTACTGGTACTACTGACCGGGCATCGGGCAACGGGGGCAGCCGCGGGGAGACCACCATCGCGCGCCACGCCGGGGGGCTTATCGAAGTTCGCACGGACACATAAGCCGAACAACGACTCTAATCGATCGACAACGACATGAAGACCATCCTTTCCCAACGTCTCACTCAAGGTGCGCTGGTTGCAGCGCTTGGCGCGTCCGTCGCGGGTTGCGGCGGCATGGTGACGCCCGGCGGGCAGAACGCCGGCGTGACGGGCGCGGCGGCCGGCGGCGCGAGCGCCGGCGCCGATTCGCAACTGCAGCGCTGCGCGTCGCCGCTCGGCACGATCGCGGTCGACGACGGCCGCAACGCCGACTGGTGGGGCCCGTTCGGCAGCGCGACCAAGGTGACGAGCATCGATCCGCTGCTGCGGCTGGCCGTGCAGCAGTCGAACTGCTTCGTGATCACGTCGATCGGCAACCAGAAGAGCGACGCGCGCCTGTCGCGCATCACGCAGTTGCAGCGCAACTCGGGCGAATACCGCACGGGCTCGAAGCAGCAGAAGGGCCAGCGCGTGGCGGCCGACTACTACATGGAACCGCAGATCGTGATCAACGATTCGCCGATCGGCGGAATCGGCAGCATGATCGGCGGGCTGATCGGCAACAGCGCGGTGGCGGCGGTGGCGGGCCACCTGCAGACGAAGGCGTCGGTGGTGACGCTGACGCTGTTCGACGTGCGCTCGGCGGTGCAGATCGCGGCGGCGGAAGGCAGCTCGACGGCGACGAACTACGGCGCGGCGCTGGGCGGTCTCGGCGGCGGCGTGGGCGGCGGGCTCGCCGGTTTCTCGACGACGCCGGAAGGCAAGGCGACGGTCGTCGCGTTCATCGACGCCTGGAACAAGATGGTCGTCGCGCTGCGCAGCTACAAGGCGCAGGACGTGAAGGGCGGCCTGGGCCGCGGCGGCCAGTTGCAGGTCAACTGACGTCGCGGGGCCGGCGGGATGCCGCCGGCCATTTTTCCCGGGCGTTTCACGCGCTCGGTGCTGCTGTCGCGGCAGTCGCCCCACTTCGTCCTAAGTGGGCAAGCAGCACGGGCTTCTCGTGCAACGCATGCAATCCGGCCGTGGACAGGACGTTCGCATGTCTCGTGCGAGCGCTTCCGATGCGCCCGACATCGTCGCGCGCACCGTTTGCTGCCGGTTTGCTGGCAGCGATTCTCATCCAGCCACCTCTCCCCGACATCGAATCGAACTCGGCCGCGTGCCGGCGCGACGGCATGCGGCCCGCATGACGTCCGCCCATGCACCGCCAAATGATCGCCGTTCATCGTCCCGATCGGCTGATGCGCGTTCGAGCCGACCTGTCAGCCGCTACCGACTGCATCGCCCCCACGTCTGGAGCTAGCGCTCTACATCCGTAGTCGCTCGGCAGCATGCGCTTGCGCCCGAGCAAAGCGAAAATTCGACTTGACGGGGGCCGTGCCATCATTAAAAATTATCCTATCGGATAATAAATGCTGCGGGCCAGCAAATCCGGTTACGGTTCGGATCGAAGCGCGTCGAGCGCGCTCGATCACGCGGGGCGCTCGCGATTTTCCGTGTGGCAGTGGAGACGATTCATCAATCATACAAATAGGACCACGAATTAATGAAAGCGATCATGGTGATGTACGACAGTCTCAACCGCCGGATGCTGCCTGCGTACGGCTGCGACTGGATCGTCGCACCGAACTTTCAGCGGCTGGCGGCGCGGAGCGCGACGTTCGACAACTGCTATGTGGGCAGCATGGCGTGCATTCCGGCGCGTCGAGAGCTGCATACCGGGCGCCACAACTTCCTTCATCGGAGCTGGGGGCCGCTCGAACCATTCGACGACTCGATGCCTCAAATGCTCGGCGCGCGCGGTGTCTATACGCATCTCGTGAGCGATCATCCGCATTACTGGGAGGATGGCGGCGCCACCTATCACACGCGCTACCGTAGCTGGGAGTTCTTCCGCGGCCAGGAGGGCGACCCCTGGAAAGGCGAGGTGCGCGAGCCGCACAGCCCGTTTCCGCTGAAGGGCGCATTGAAGGAAAGCGGTGCCCGCCAGGACTGGGTGAATCGGCAATATATGCAGACCGAGGACCGTCATCCGCAGACATTGACGTTCGATGCAGGCGAGGAGTTCATCCGCAAGAATCACGATGCCGATGCGTGGTTCCTGCAAATCGAGACGTTCGATCCGCACGAGCCGTTCTTCAGTTATCCGCGCTACAAGGCGTTGTATCCACACGAGTATCGCGGGCCGCATTTCGACTGGCCGCCATACGGGCCGCGTTGCGAGGACGATACCGACGACGAAGTGGACCATGTTCGCGCCGAATATGCCGCACTCGTATCGATGTGCGACCGCTCGCTCGGCAGGGTGCTCGACTTGATGGACGAGTTCGATCTGTGGAAGGACACGATGCTGATCGTGTGCACCGATCATGGTTTCATGCTGGGTGAACATGGCTGGTGGGCAAAGACGGTTCAGCCGTGGTTCAACGAACTGGCGCATACGCCGCTGTTCGTCTGGGATCCCCGAAGTGCGAGACAGGGCGTGCGGCGCCAGTCGCTCGTGCAGACCATCGACCTGGCGCCCACGATCCTCGACTTCTTCGGCGTGGCGCCGACGCCGGACATGCAGGGCGTCCCGCTTCGCGACACGATCCGGGACGACACGCCGGTTCGCCAGGCCGCGCTGTTCGGCGTGCATGGAGAGCATGTGAACGTCACCGACGGAAGATACGTCTACATGCGCACGGGGCCCGACCCGGGCAGAAACGTGCCGTTGCACGAATACACGCTGATGCCCACGCACATGCGGGCGATGTTCGGCGTCGACGAGCTGCAGGAGATCGAACTGGCCGCGCCTTTTTCGTTTACGAAGGGAGTGCGGACCATGAAGATCGCGGCCAGGCCGCTGGGATATTCGTATCGCTCCGGCACGCTGCTGTTCGATCTCGCGTCGGATCCGCGGCAGGAGCGCCCGATCGCGGATGCCGACGTGGAGCGGCGCATGGCGACGCTGTTGCGCGACCTCATGGTAGCGAACGATGCGCCGCCGGAGCAGTACGAGCGCCTGGGGCTGCCTGCCGAAGGTGAAATCGACCGAAACCATCTGCTCGCGAGTGCGCATTCGGGATACGCGGACACATTGCGGGCGACGTTGGCGAAGCAGGCGCAGGCCATGCGGGCGTCGGTGGCGACGGCTCGGCTCGCGCAGCATGCGGCCCGATCGACCGTGGCGGGCTGACGATCGTCGATCATGCGCGAGACGAGGGCGCGGACCGCGGCTTCCGGCGGATGCCGCGCGCTTTTGGGGAGAGGAAGTTGAGCGAACACGAGGAAGCGACTGTGCGCCGATCGTGCTGCGTGCCGCTGCGCGACGACACGTGCGCGCGTCCCGTCGATCCGGTCGGCCGGCCTGAACGTTGCGTACCGGAAGGTCCGCGCGCGCGCGTCGACGACGTCGCGTGGTTCGACGGCGGCGTGAGCTGGATGGGGACGGACGCACCGGTGATCAAGGCGGACGGCGAGGGGCCGCGCCGCAAGACGCATCTCAAGCCGTTCGGTATCGACCGGTTTGCCGTGACGAACCGGCGGTTCGCCGATTTTGTCGCGGCGACGGGTTATCGGACCGATGCCGAGCGGTTCGGCTGGAGCTACGTGTTCGCCGCATTCGTTACCGCCGACGCGCGCGACGCGGCATCGGACGGCGATAGCTGGTGGCGTGCCGTTGACGGCGCGTACTGGGCGGCGCCGGAAGGGCCGGCTTCATCGCTTGCCGAGCGCGACATGCATCCTGTTTGCCACATTTCCTGGCGCGACGCGATGGCCTTTGCAAAATGGTGCGGCGGCCGGTTGCCGACCGAGGCGGAATGGGAGCACGCGGCCCGCGGCGGCACGACCGAGCGCCGCTATCCGTGGGGCGACGACGAGCCGGCGGAAAGCGCCGTTCTATGCAACATCTGGCAAGGCCGCTTTCCCGACCTGTACGTCGGCGCAAGCAGGCGTTTCGGAACCGTGCGCGTGGACGCATTTGCGCCGAACCCGGCCGGGCTCCACAATTGCAGCGGCAACGTATGGGAATGGTGTGCCGATCCATTCCGGGTCCGCTCGTTGTCGAGCGAGGGCAAGGCCCGCGATCGTCAGGCGGTTCGGGACCGCGAGTACACGTTGAAAGGCGGCTCCTACCTGTGTCATCGCACATCGTGCTTTCGTTACCGGATCGCCGCCCGGACGGGGCGGCCCACCGACACGTCAGCCGGCCACACGGGGTTTCGCGTCGCATACGACCGCGACACGCTCGCCGTGCCGCGCGAGTGATCATGCCCGTCCGTGCGCGGCGCGCGATCGGCAGCCCCGGCTCGCCTGCGTTCCGTCGACGACCGTTTCAACGGAAGATGAACGCGACGACGGCATCGCAGTGCGCGTCGATCGAGCGTTCGCTGAGTGCGTCGATACCGTGTGCGTAGCGCATTTCCGCCGTCAGCAGATAGGGAACCTGTGCGATCGACGTGATCATGTAGAGCAGCATGACCGGGTCGATGCCGGACAGGCCCTTCATTTTCTCGCTGAGGTAGCGGACCAGCGGCACCGTGCGCGCGTGGCGGCTGCGTACGAAAGTTTCCGCCATCCACTTCAGTCGTTCGGAGTCGCGATTCGCTTCCTGCATCATCAGGCGCGCATGTTCCGGATGGGCCGCGCAGTAGCGGACGTAATTCCGGACATACCGCTTCGCCTCGTCGATCGAAAATCCGCTTGATGCGGGGTCCGGTGTTTCGATGCCCTCCATGAAGCGCTCGAAGAGCTGCGTCACGCTCGCCCGCCACAGGTTTTCCTTGTTCCCGAAGTAGTAGCGAATCATCGCGTGATTGACGCCGGCCGCGTCAGCGATGTCTCGCAGGCTGACCGCATCGAAGCCGCGCGTCGAAAACTGCTCGAGCGCGATAGCCAGGATCTCGGCTCGCGTGAGTTCGCTGCGTTCCTGCTGCGCTTGTCGGACCATCTATGTCGTTTCCATCCTGGCTCAATTGGGAGAATTCTGCCGTGCTTGCCGGTTAGCCGCAACGACGCAGTGCGCGGCGCCGGATGTCGCCCCTAGGGAAAACACCGCCGGTATTTCGCGGTCGTCCATGTTGACACGGCGATGTCCAAAATTATAATTATCCAATCGGATAATTTCAATCGTGCGGATGGCGTTTCTGGTCGGCCGTGTCGGCCATCCGGTCGCACGATGGCGACGTTATCCGTCGGAACGAACGTCGCTGACGAAACGGTATTCGAATAATTCGGACTGCGATATAAAAGAAGACGATAGAGGTATCGAGAAATTGAACACGAACACTGAACCGGCAATGAGCGGAACCGACACGCAGGACGTGTCGGAACGACACGCATCGGACGCGGACGCGCGGGCCCGTGCAACCGAGGCACGGA
The DNA here is from genome assembly GCF_902833145.1 of Burkholderia sp. BCC0506. GTDB lineage: Bacteria > Pseudomonadota > Gammaproteobacteria > Burkholderiales > Burkholderiaceae > Burkholderia. Next base: position 209,849 of record NZ_CADFEN010000002.1, read on the forward strand.
TGACCGACGACGAGCGCTACGGTCTGCTCTACAGCCTGATGGTTCGCGTATTCGGCAGGGGCGAGCGCGAATCGCGGGTGCCGCACGATCTGCCGGTCATCGCAGGCTACGTGCAAGGCGTGCCGCGGCTCGGCGTACCTGCGCTGAAGCTGGCCGATGCGAGCCTGGGCATACGGGACACGGAAACCGGCGATGCGGAGGCGACGGCATTTCCGGCAGGGCTCGCGTTGGGCTCGACGTTCGATCCCGAACTGGCCCGCCGGGTCGGTCACGCGATCGGCCGCGAGGCGCGCTCGCGCGAGTTCAATGTGGCGCTGGGCGGTGGCATCAACCTGATACGCGACGTTCGCAACGGCCGCAATTTCGAATACGTGTCTGAAGATCCGCTGCTGTCCGGCATGGTCGGCGGCGCCGTGGTCGCTGGCATGCAGGCGGAGGGCGTCGTCGCCGTCCTCAAGCATCTTTCGCTGAATGCGACCGAAACGAACAAGTTTTTCCTGAATGCGATCATCGATCCGGACGCGCACCGCGAGAGCGATCTGCTGGCGTTTCAGATCGCGATCGAGCAAGGCCGGCCGGGCGCGTTGATGGGCGCCTACAACCTCGTCAACGGCGCGTACGCGTGCGGCAACGGTCACTTGCTGAACGACGTCGTCAAGGGTGCGATGGGATTCCGCGGCTGGATCATGTCCGACTGGCGGGCGGTCCACGGCTGGGAGTACGCGTTGCACGGGCTCGACCAGCACTCCGGCGCGCAACTCGACGAGCAGGAATGGTTCAATGAGCCGCTCCGGCGCGCGGTTGAAGCGAACCAGGTGCCGAAGGAGCGGATTCGCGACATGGTCGTGCGGATCCTGCGGTCATGCTACGAGGCGGGCATCGACCGGCAAGACACCCCGCCGGAGGTCGACCACGCCGCACATCATGCGCTCGCGCTGCAGGTCGCGCGGCAAGGCGCCGTGCTGCTCAGGAATCGCGACGGCCTGCTGCCGCTGGCGCCCACTGTGCGGCGCATCGTGTTGATCGGCGGATACGGCCAGGCCGGCGTATTGTCCGGTTCGGGATCGAGCCAGGTGAAGCCGCGCGGCGGCTATGGCGCGGTGATTCCGCAGCGCACCCATGCGCTGCTGGGGCCGACCGCGATGCACTTGTACGGCGAGTCGCTGGTGTCGGCGCTGCGCACGCAGTTCCCGGGCGCGACGATCGAATACGACAGCGGTGCTTTCGTTGCCGAGGCCGCAAGACGCGCGGGGGCGGCGGACATCGCGATCGTCAATGCGATACGCCACGAAGGCGAGCGGTTCGACTGCCCGGACATGTCGCTACCCTATGGACAGGATGCGCTGATCGATGCCGTCGCCGCCGCCAATCGAAATACGGTCGTCGTGCTTCAGACCGGCAATCCGGTGGCGATGCCGTGGCGGGACCGCGTCGCCGCGATCCTGCAGGCGTGGTATCCGGGCCAGGCAGGCGCCCAGGCGATCGCGGAGATTCTGGCGGGTACGGTCAATCCGTCGGGGCGTTTGCCCGTCACCTTTCCGGTCGATGTCGAGCAGACACCGCATCCGGTGCTGCCGTGTGCGGACGTCGAACTCGGAACCTTCGTGGACGTGCACTATCGCGAAGGCGCGGAAGTCGGTTACCGGTGGTTCGCGAAACGCGGGACGACGCCGCTGTTCGGTTTCGGATTCGGGCTCGGCTACAGCACGTTTTCGTACGGCGGCCTGGTCGTCGATGCCGGCGAGTCGATTTCGGCGCGGTTCACGGTCACGAACACCGGCGAGCGGGACGGGGACGACATCCCGCAGCTGTACTTGACCGGAGTGGACGACGGCGTGCGAATGCGTTTGCTCGGGTTCCGACGCGTCGCACTCGCGGCAGGCGAATCGACGGATGTGACGATCGAGATCGATCCTCGCTTGCTCGCGCACTTCGACGGCGCGGCCGGCAACTGGCACCTTCGGCGCGGACGCTATCGCCTCGTTCTCGCAAGGGCAGCGACGCTACCCGTGATCGAGGTCGACGTCGAGCTTGCCGAGCGCAGGTTCGGCGCGTGACGGCGGATGGCGAAAGGCACACGCATATCAGTTTTCGAGAGATTCATATCGTTAATTGCGGCTTGACGCTTCCTCCGCTTATCCATAAATTCACCAGTCGGATAAATATCCGCTGCAACTGGCAGGACGACGCCGGGCGACCGGAGATCAGGGAACAACCATGGACGAACTTTCGCTCGCCGTCGCAAGCCGGCGCCCGCACAGATACCTGGGTGTCACGCTCGGCGTGGCATTCATCGGCGTATGGCTCGCGATACTGCCGTATCCGATGGTCATCCTGCCGATGCTGGCCGAGCATATCGCGCCCGCCGAAAAGGCGACCGTGCTCGCCCGAGTGATCGGGATCGGCGCGACGATCGGCCTGTTCGCGCAACCGATATACGGCGTACTGAGCGATCACACGCGTTCGCGGTGGGGGATGCGCAAGCCGTGGATTCTAGGCGGCGCGATCGGCGGCGTAGTGGGGATGGCGGTGCTCGTCGACGCGCAATCGCCGATGCAGCTCGCGCTCGGCTGGGCGATGATGGCGCTCGCGTTCAATGCCACGCTGAGCGGGCTCAATGCGGTGTTGCCGGATCAGGTGCCGGAAAAGCGTCTCGGCTTCTATTCGTCGATCGTCGGCTTCACGCCGCCGATCGGCATCTTGCTGGGAACGTGGATCGTGAAGCGGCTCGCACCGGATCTCGTCTCCGTGGCCGTGGTTCAGGGGGCGGTCACGCTGGCGGCGATCGCGTGCTTCGTCACGTTCGCGGCGGATCGGCAACTCGACGCGGCGCGCGTCCGGCCGCTCGACTGGCGCAAGCTGGCCGGTAGCTTCTGGACCAACCCCGTCAAGCATCCGGACTTCGCGATCGCATGGCTGTCGCGGGCGCTGGTGCTGTTCGGCGTGAGCGCGCTGCAGCACTACCTGTTGTTCTATCTGCGCGACCGAATCGGTTTGTCGCGGCAGGAGACGCCGCACGCGATGTTCGTCTGCATGCTGACCGCGACGGTGGTGATGACCGCGAGTGCGCTGCTGTTCGGGCGAATCTCCGATCGCGTGCAGCGCAGAAAGATCTTCGTCATCGTCGCGGGGCTCGGGCTCGCGAGCGGATTTCCGGTACTGCTCGCGTGCACGACCTTGCCCCAGGTGCTGTACGTCGTCGTGTGGATCGCGTTCGCGCAGGGCGCCTATCTGGCGGTCGACCTCGCATTGCTGACCGAGGTGCTGCCCGATCGCAATGCAGCCGCGAAGGACATGGGCGTCTTTCATCTTGCAAACGTACTGCCGCAGGTGGTGCTTTCGCTGTGTGCAACCTGGCTGGTGTCGCCCGACGGCGCGATTCGCTACGAAAGCCTGTTCGTCGCGGCCGCGTGCACGACCGCGCTCGGCGGCCTCGTCATCACGCTGATCCGGTCGGTACGCTGATTGACGGCCGTCTTTTTCAACGGATATTTCATGACCACGCAACCCAACTTCATCATCATCGTCGCCGATCAGTTGCGCGCCGACTGTGTTCACGCGTTCAACCCGTCGACCCCGGTCCGCACGCCGAACCTCGACCGTCTCGCCCGCAACGGTGTCGCGTTCACGCAGGCGTTCGGGCAGCACAGCGTATGCTCGCCGTCGCGCGTGTCGTTCCTGTCCGGCTGGTATCCGCATGTGGCCGGCCACCGCACGCTCGATTACCTGCTCGGCCCGGAAGAACCCAATTTCCTGCGGACCTTCAAGGAAAACGGCTATCACGTCGCGATGGCGGGCGGCCGCGGCGACTCGTTCGCGGCCGGCGCGACCGAGCGTTCGATGCATGAACATGGCTTCCTGCCGGAGGAGACCCGGCGCAGCGCCGCCGAATTCCTCAGAAGCAAGGCGCAGGGCGACCCCGCCGATCCGATGATTCGCGCGTTCTATCGCGGGCAACGTTCGGCGGAACAGGCGCAGCTCGAGTACGACGAGGTGGTGATCCGGACCGCGGAACACTGGCTGGCCAATCCGCCGGACAAGCCGTGGGTGCTGTATGTGCCGTTGTTCGCGCCGCACCCGCCGTTCGAGGCGGAGGAGCCGTGGTTCTCGATGTACGACCGGGCCGCCGTGGCGGACCGCGTGACCGGGCATGAAGGGCAGCCGGCGTATGTCGACGCGCTGGCGAAAGCGCACGGCTGGGATCGCCTGACCGATGCGCAGTGGCGTGAATTGCGTGCGGTGTATTACGGCATGGTGTCGCGGCTCGACCATCACGTCGGCCGCGTGATGGACGCCGCCGCGCGCGTGACGGATCCCGCGCGGCTCGTGACGACCTTCTTCTCCGACCACGGCGAATACCTGGGCGACTTCGGTCTGGCCGAAAAATGGCCGTCGGGCGTTCACGATTGCCTGCTCAGGAATCCGCTGATCGTATCGGGCGCGTCGACGTCCGCCGTCGCCGGAACCGTGTCCGATGCGATGGTGGAACTGATCGACGTGTTTCCCACGCTGCTCGACATTGCCGGCATCGAACCGTCGCACAACCACTACGGGCGCAGTTTCGCGCCGTGCCTGACGGATGCCGGTGCAACGCATCGGACCTACGCGTTCAGCGAAGGCGGGTTCCTCGTCGGGGAAACGGCGCATTTCGAAAAATCCGGGTTTCCCTACGACATCAAGGCCACGATGCAGGCCGAGCAGCCGGAGTCGGTCGGCAAGGCGGCCGTCGTCCGCACGCACGAATGGACCTATGTGTGGCGCCTGTACGAAAGGCCCGAACTGTACCGACGGACGACCGATCCGAGCGAGACGACCAATCTCGCGGGGCGTGCCGAATACGCTGTAATCGAAGCGCAACTGCGCGACGTCCTGCTGCGGTGGCAGATCGAAACCGCGGACGTGCTGCCGTCGAAGAAGGGAACCCGATTCCCGGCCGTCGATCTGCCGCGCCCCGGCGAGTATCGCGAAAGCGAGGGCTGACCCGAAAGCCGCCGCGAGCGGGCGATTCCATCCGCTCGCGGCGACCGACGTGCGCCGCGAGCGCATCATGTTGACCTTGATAATCAATAGAACTAAGGATATGGAGGGGTGGCAATGAGGAGTTTGATCGCTGCTTCATGCTTCGCGGCATTGGCAACGGGTGTGCATGCACAGTCGAACGTGACGTTGTTCGGCACGCTCGGCGAAGGCGTACGATGGACCGACGGCGTGAAAGGCGGACATCAAATCGGGTTCGACAACAATGCAATCGCGGGCAATACGATCGGCCTGAAAGGCACGGAGGATCTGGGTTCGGGTTTGAAGGCGGTATTCCTGCTCCAGAGCGGGTTTTCACTGGGAACCGGTGCGCTGAAAACGTCGAGCGTGCTGTTCTCGCAGCGCGCATACGTCGGGCTGGAAGGGGGATTCGGTCGCTTGACGCTCGGGCGTCAGTTGAATGCATTCGAGGATGTCGGCACGCAGCTCGATCCCAACGAGGCGAACGGCCCGTCGCTCGCGACCGTGCCCGGCATCGTCTGGGGCGGCAATTTCTTTACGCTGGACGCGCGGTTCAACAACACGATCAAGTACGTCGGGCGCGCGGGCGGGTTCACGCTGCGGGCGAGCTATTCGCCGGGCGGTGTTGCCGGGAATACGCGCGCCGGCACCAATTTCGCGGCGGCGGCCAGCTATCAGTTCAGCACGTTGCTGCTGGCCGGCGCATACCAGAAGACCTACAACGCGGCCGCCACGCAGTGGGCGCAGAGCACGCTCGGCGGGCTGACCTGGCAGTTGGGGCCGACGCGGCTCTATCTCGGCTATAGCGGGCTCGAGGTATCCGCGCCGAACGCGAAGAGCGTGGCACGCCGCGACCATATTCCGTCGACGGGGCTCGTGTACCGGATCACGCCGACGTTGCAGCTCACGGGCGCCGCCTATTACGACATCGCCAGCAATCTGAAGAACGTCGCCGGCGCGGACGGACGGAAGATGACCACCTACGCGATGCTCGAATACTTCCTGTCGAAGCGAACGGAGCTCTATGTCGAATTCGACCGGAACGGCTTCTCGGGCGCCTACAAGAAGGATCCCGCCAACGTGTCCGCATTGAATCTGCGGCCGGACGGTCGCTCGGTGACGGGGGTGTCCGTCGGCGTCATCACGCAGTTCTAGTGCGGGAGCCGCGCGCAGGTCGGCGATCGTGGACGGATGCGCCGACGACGCGGACGAGCGAAATCAACGGAGAACATACATGAAAGGATCGAAGAAGATCGGGGCGAGCATCGCGGCAGCCGCGCTGCTGGCGACGGGGGCTGCCGTACATGCGCAGGAACAGCCGGCCGCGGCGTCCCGGGTGCAAACCGATGCGGCATCGGTACCCGCGCCGGCGGCATCGCAGAGGGCGGCCGACCGGCAATTGCGCAAGCGCGTGGCGCGCGCCCTTGGGCGGGCGAAGGAACTGGATGCGAGCCGGATGATGGTCTTCGCGCGCAATGGCATCGTGACGTTGTCCGGCGACATGACCGACGCGAACCAGATCTCGATGGCCGTTGCCGTGGCTCAATCGGTATCGGGCGTGTCGGCGGTGCGAAACCAGCTCCGCATCGGCATGCGCGAGCGATGACGAAGCGGGGCGCCGGCGACATTGCATGGAGAGGCGTGGGGTGTCCAATGTGGATGGAGAGCGAACCGCCGGCAGGCTGAAACCGCCCCAAACATTCGGTCAAGTTCAAAATCTGGAAAAATACAAATCAGACGTGTACTAAAAAGGTAATTCAAGACTGATTTTTGCGGAGTCGTTTGGCATAGTCGGGACATCTCCATCCGTTCTGACCGATACGCGACGCGCGATCGGGCCGCGATCCAGCCGCTTTTTCGTGCCCGCAGCGCTGTCGCGTCATGCCATGCCGTACAGCACGCTTCAGTCCATTCGCCGTTACCAGAGCATTTCCGTGTTCGGTGGCGGCATCGTCGTGACGATCCTGATCCTGATTGCTTGCGCACTCGGGATCACGTCGATCGTCTACGGCTTTCTGGACGGCGAGCGGCGTAATTTCCTGAACGGCGTCGAGGAGACCGTCGACGAAGTGCAGATCAGCGAGGCGTCGTTCCGCAACGGCGTCACCAACACGCAACTGATCTGGCGCGAACTCGGCGCGGCGCCCGCGGATGTCGTAGCGGAATTCTTCGACAACGGCCAGCAACTCGCGATCAAGCCGTATCCGTCGCTCGTGGTCGGCGTGCCGGGGCAAACCACGCAGCGCGACGAGGTCTCGCGTTATATCGCGCTGTCGTTCATGCTGTCGCGCATTTGCGCGGCGAGCTCGATCAATCGCGGCCGCGCGCTGGAGGGGTACCACTACAGCACGCGCACGGGCCTGTTCGGCATCGTGCCGCACCTGTCGCGCGACAATCCCGCGCTGGCGACGGCCGACGCGCGGGCCCACGTGCTTGCCACGCTCCATATCGATTTCGCCGATGCGTCTCCTGCCGCCGATGGCCGGCCGAACGTGCGCTGGCTCCCGCCCTACGCGAATCCGATCACCGGGCAGATGCGCATCCGGATCGCCGCCGAAGCGCGCGCCGACGGCCAGCCGTTCGCGGTGCTGGTCACCGAATACGCGCCCGAATACCTGCTGTCGTGGCTGCCGGATCGCAGCGTGCCCGGCACCTTCTTCATCACGACCGCCGACAACCAGCTCATCACGATCGACCCCCACGTCGAGCGCAAGGCCGAGTTCGTCCAGCGCTTGAAGACGCTCAACGTGGCGGGCGGCAGTGACGCGACGGGCGCGCCGGAGTTTCGGGATGGCGCGATCGTGTTTCGCGGCCCGTTGGCCCGCACCGGCTGGACCGTCGCATACGTGCTGTCGTGGGGCGACGTGGCAGCCGGCGTCGGCGTGCAGGCGGGTGCGCTCGCGGCGACGACGCTGTTCGCGATTGCGGTGATGTGGCTGCTGCTCGTTCGGTTCCACCGGCGCGTGCTGGTACCGGTCTATGCGCGCTCGGCGCGCGTGTTCGACAGCGAGAACCTGTGTCGCAGCGTGATCGAAATGGCGCCGGTCGGCATCGGCCTGCTGTCGTTGCCCGACGGGCGCCTGATGCTGGCGAGCGATTCGCTCACGCAAATGATCGCGCTGCATGGCGGCGACGAGCGCGCGCTGTTCGCACAGGCGATCGCGAAGTACGACGCGTTCGTCGCGACCGGCGGGGGCGGCATGACGCTGGTCGGCGAGCTCGTTCCCGATGCCGCGAGCACGGCGCCCGTGCATCTGGAGATGGTCGCGCGCAGTGCGCGCTATCAGGGCGAGAACGTGCTGATCGTGGCGATCGTCGACGTGACGGCGAAGCGCCGTCTCGTGCGACAGCTCGAGGAAGCGGTCCAGGCGGCCGATTCGGCCAGCGCGGCGAAGTCGTCGTTTCTCGCCGCGACCAGCCACGAGATCCGCACGCCGCTCAATGTGATCCTCGGCAACCTGGAATTGCTCGAGCGTACCGCGCTCGATACGTCGCAGCAGAGCCGTGTGCGCACCTTGCGCACGTCGGCGCAGGATTTGCTCGCGATCGTCAGCGATATTCTCGATTTCTCGAAGATCGAGGCGGGCGCGATGTCGGTCGAGTCGATCGAATTCGACGTGCTCGACGTGCTCGCGCGCGAACTCGCCGCATTCGCGTCGGTTGCACGAGCCAAGGGCGTGCCGCTGTTCGAGGAGATCGATGCGAGCAGTACGCAGCGGATGCGCGGCGATCCGACGCGGTTCGCGCAGATCGTCGGCAATCTCCTCAGCAACGCAATCAAGTTTACGAGCGAAGGGCGTATCGTCGCGCGCGTGTCGGTTCATGCCGATGCGGCCGGTGTGCCCGAACTCGCGATCGGCATCGAGGATACCGGCATCGGCATCGATGCCGAGCATCGGGCCAGGCTGTTCAAGCCGTTCTCGCAGGTCGATGCGTCGATCACGCGGCGGTACGGCGGGACGGGGCTCGGGTTGGCGCTGTGCGACCGACTGGCCCGCGCGATGGGCGGCACGATCTCGGTCGACAGTACGCCGGGCGTGGGCAGTTGCTTTACGGTCCGGCTGCCGCTCGGCATGCCGATCGCGATCGAGCGTGCATGCAGGCAGTTCGACGGCAGGACGCTGGTGGTCGTGTCGCCCGAGGACGCGTGGCGCACCTTCGCGTATCCGCATCTGCGCGCATGGGGTTTCGATGTCGCGATGCATGCGAGTCCGATCGGAATCGCCGCCAGCTGTCTCGCGCGTGCGCATGCCGTCGTGCTGTTCGGCGAGTCCGATCAGTGGCGACGCGAGGAACTCGACAGCCTGTCCGGACGTCGGCCCGTCGTGCTGGCTACGCCGGACGGCCCGCCGGAACCAGAGGTCGCAGGGCGCACCGTTCGCGTGTCGAGTTATTCGATCAGCGGCTTGCGTGCGGCGCTCGTGCAGGCGGGCTCGGTCGCCGTCGACCCGGACGAGCCGCGTCACGGCGAAGGCGTGCCGATGCCGGCGATGGCGCGGGCTGGCGCCGTGCGCGCGCTCCGTGTACTGGTGGCCGACGATGCGGCCGTCAACGGGTCGATTTTCCGCGAGCAACTGGAGGCACTGGGGTGTGAGGTCGGCAGCACGATGTCCGGCGCCGCGGCGCTCGACATGCTTTCGGTCGACGTGTGGGACGTGCTGCTGCTGGGCGCGGATCTGCGCGACATGCGCGCGGTCGACCTGGCCGCCGCCGTTTGCGAGCGTGCGCTGACATGCGACATGATCGTCGTGGCATCGCATCTGGTGCCGGACGATGCGCGCCGCTATGCGTCCGCGAACGTCGAGTGCGTGTTGACCAAGCCGGTCACCCTGGCCGACCTGCGCGGTGCGCTGGAGCGCCTGTCGCGGCGGGGCGGGGTGCGGTGGCCGGCCGGTGCGCGGGGAGCGCGGGACGGGGTTCGGGCAATGGGCCGCCTGAAGCCTGAAAGTGGAATGGCGCGGGGAGGAGGAAGCCACGCGTGTGTACGACGAGGAAGGCAGATGGTCGGCATCGCTCCGACGCCGAACGATATCGAATGAAAACAAGGAGATGGCCGTGCGCCACATGAAAAAGGTGTTCGGGTTGCTGGTCGGATTCGCGACGCTGCCGGAGAAGTCCAGACGGGACTTTCTGACGAAGCTGAACGACTTCATCATGATGTCGCCGTCGCAAAAGCGCCGGGCCGTCACCGAGTGGCAGCAAACGTTGGACGATGCGTTGAGCGAACTGGAAGAGCGCGCGAGCAAACGTTAGCGGCCGAGTCCGGTCGTACGGCTAGGGATGGGTGGCGACGCGCGCGGCGTCGATCGGAGACGCGTGGGCGCTCGATCACCCGACTGTCGCGACAGGCAGCGATGCGGTGGGGGCGGTCCGCGGCTTCGATGGTGCACGTCGCGCGCGCGTGTCGTCACGACGGGATGCCGGCGCGATGCGGGCTCCGGCGACCGTCTCGGCACGACGTGTGATCCCGTGCGGGGTGCGTACGCCGTCATGTGCCCGCAGCACGATCACGTTGATCGACGAACGTGTCGCCTGGCGTGCAGCGCGTGTCGTCATGCACGAGCCAGGCGGCATGACGCACCGCCGGTGGTACACCGGCGCACCGCGAAACAGCCATTTATCTTAAAATTGGATGCGCGTTGCCCTGTCGCTGACTCGACGATGGACTCGGACCATGAGGTTTCGCGGTGCGTCGCAGCATACGGTACGTCAGGCCATATGGATCGGGGAGAAAAGATGGATGAATTTTTTGTGCGAGTGATGGTGGCGGACGATCATCCGTCGTCCGCACTCGGGATGGCGCAGGCGCTCGAGGGCAGCAGCACGATCCGGCTGGTTGGATCGGTTTCGAATTCGACCGATCTGGTCGCCATGCTGGACGAACGGCCGAGCGACGTGCTGGTGGTCGACTACGTGATGCCGGGCGGGAAATACGGCGACGGGTTGGCGCTGCTGTCGTTCCTGCAGCGTCGCTACCCTGCGCTGCGCCTCGTCACGATCACGATGATCGACAATCCGAGTGTGTTGCACGCGATCCAGAAGCAGGGCGTGGCCTGCATCCTGAGCAAGTCGGATGCCATTTCGCATCTGGTGGGCGCGGTTCACGCGGCCTATGTCGGGGCCAACTATCTGTCGCCGTTCATCAAGCAACTGCTCGAGGGCAGCGAATCGTCACCGAATCAGCGGCCGTTGACCGTTCGCGAGATCGAGGTCGTGCGGCTCTATGGCGCCGGCTACACGGTAGGCGAGATCGCGACGCAACTGCATCGCAGCAAACAAACCATCAGTTCGCAGAAGTCGAGTGCGATGAAGAAGCTTGGCATCATCCGCGATGCCGATCTGATCCGCTATGCGAGCGAGGGGGCCCTTCCCGAAGAATCGGGAAGTACCGAATAGCAGGCGAGAAAGGCGTGTCATATCGATGACCGGTCAATACCGAGCCGACACGATCGGACGGGGTGAAATCCGGCAGCGAAATAGAGGCGAGTGTGGCACCCATCGGCCCGTTGTATTTTGTCCTGTCGGCGATGTTTTACATTTGATCCCGCTAGCGTGGGCCGGATTGTGCCGATCCTCGGGCATGCGCGCTATCCGGCGTCATTTTGATTCTCGTCGCTTCGTATTTCGTTTTCCTGCAGTCCGTTTTCCGGCGTGAGCGGTGCGGGGCCGTCGATGCACCGCCGCATCTTGAGCAGGGAGTGGCGACCGAACGCAAGATTTTTGCCGCTTCGACGCCGCAAGGGAATGGGACATGCACGAATCTTCGTTTTAAAAATCTCGTACACGACATATCGGCGGCCCGTCTTCAACGCGTCCCGACGACGGTCGAGCCGCGCGCGTGGCGCCGGGTCGAGATGGGGGGCAGGAAATCGAACTGATTTAGAATGGCCCCGTTTGTCGCGGCATGGGGTACTGGTCGGCACGACCTGGCTCCGCACGCGACGTGTCCTGACCGATCTGATGGCTTCGACGGAAGCGACGTGACGGAAGCGTTCCGGGGCGGGGTGGTGAAATCGCCGCGGGATGCGGTCGGATCACCCCACGGGCTGAGTTGTCGTCGTCTCCTTCGGGCTCGAATACCGCGCGTATGCCAACCCAACTCAAAGCGCTGTTCGCGCACGATGCGACGCCCGGTCGCAAGCCTTACGATCCGCGCCGGGCTCGGCGTCATCAACAGTTCCTGCTCTACGGCGGCGGGCTGGCGATCACCCTGTTCATCCTGATCTGCGCGACGCTCGCCGTGCGGCTCGAGGTACTCGACTACCTCACGCAGACGCGCAGCACGTTTCTGCGGCACAGTGCGCGGCTGAACGCGGAGCTCTTGCTCCGCAAGGACGTGCTGATTCAGAACGCCAACCGCGCGCAAGGCCAGTGGCGGCTCGGCGAGCAGGCGTCCGATCGCGAACTGGCGGAGTTCGCCGCCGGTCACGGCAGGATCGTGCGAAAGCGTTTCGGCGAACTGGCGTTCGTCGGGCTGGGCGACGTCGACGCGGAACATCCGGCCAGCACCTATTCGCGCTACCTTGCGTCGATTCTCCGGCAGTTCGAACTCATGTCGACGCAGCCGACCGACTACGGCGGGCGTTCCGGCTACCTGATCGGCGTGGATCAGGCGTTCCTCGGCGTGTATTCGCCGGCGCTGGGTGCCCGGGCGCTGGCGTTGCCGCCCGGCACCGCGGTGCACGCGCTGATCCGGCAGTTGATGCCGTCGACGCGATTCGATGCGCCGGGCACGAATGCCGTCGAGATCGAGCGGCGCTTCGATCCGCTGCTCGGGCACGCGGTATTGCGATTTGCCAAGCTTTTGCGCGATGGCGATGGTCGGCCGTTCGCGTGGCTCGTCGTGAACAGCCCCGTGGAGATCGACCGCATTGCCGCGCTGCGGCCCGGAGAGCCGGCGCTCGGGCTGATCGACCGCGATGCGAATCTGCTCGCGGGCGCGCGGCCTGACAGTGCGATGGTCGCGCGCGCGCTCGGCGATCTGGGCGCCGATCCGGATCACGAAATCGCGCATCGCGTCGGTTCGCGCTTCATCGTCAGCGATCGTTTGCCGGACTTCGATCTGATCCTGGTGATGACCTTTTCGTGGCGCAGCGTCGTCGCCGCCATCGCGACGCCGGCGGGCTTCACGATCGGCATTGCGCTGCTGGCCATCGCGTCGATGTGGCTCGCGATCGTCATGTTCGATCGACGCGCGTTGCAGCCGGCCAACCGGCGAGCCGTCCGGCTGATCGAAAGCGACGCGCTGAACCGCACGCTGATCCGCACCGCACCCGCCGGACTCGTGCTGCTGTCGGCCGCCGACGGCGACGCGCTGGTCCGCAACGACGCGATGCTCGCCTACGAGCGGGCGGCATCGAGCCCGCCGCTCGGCAAGCGCATCTGGGAAACGTGGCGCGGCTGCGTGCGCGATGCCGGCGCGCGGCGCGCGGTGACGCAGTTCGAGCTGAGCCTCGACGCCGAATCGGAAGAGCCGAATTACGTGGCCGTGAGCGTCGTGCGCAGCAAATATCGCGGTGTCGACGCGCTGCTTTGCACGTTGATCGACATCACGCAGCGCAAGCAGACGGAACAGAAGCTAAGGGAAGCCCGTCAGGCGGCCGACGATGCGAACAAGGCGAAGTCGACGTTCCTCGCGACGATGAGCCATGAAATCCGCACGCCGCTGAACGCGATCATCGGCAACCTCGAGCTGATGGAGCGCGCGCCGCTGCCGCCTACCGAGGAGCGGCGCCTCGGGACGATCATGTCGGCGTCGGATTCGCTGCTGCGTGTCATCAACGACGTGCTCGATCTATCGAAGGCCGAGTCCAACCAGATCGTGCTCGAGCACGTTCCATTCGATTTGCGGGGCCTGTTGCGCGACGTCGCCGAGATCTTCGGTCCCGTCGCGAAGGCGAAGGGGCTCGCGATCGAATGCTGGATCGAGCCGGAACTGGCGGACGGCTATGTCGGCGATCCGGTTCGCATGCGTCAACTGGTGTGGAACCTGGTCAGCAATGCGCTCAAGTTTACGGAACACGGGCACGTGACGATCCAAGCGCGGCCCGGTCATGGCGACGAGCCGACGCGGGGCGTCGAGATCGGCGTGTGCGACACCGGCATGGGCATTCCGGAGGACAGCCTGCCGACGCTGTTCGACATCTATATCCAGGCGGATGCGTCGATTTACCGGCGCTTCGGCGGCACCGGGCTCGGGCTGCCGCTGTGCCGCCGCATCGTCGAATTGATGCACGGAACGTTGTCCGTCGAGAGCCGGCTCGGAGCAGGCTCCACGTTCACGGCCGCGCTGCCGTTGCGCGAGGCCCCGGCGCAGTGGCAGGCGGCGGACGCCGTGGCGCACGTCGCGCCGAGCCTCCCGCCGGTCGCGGCGCCAGCGGCCGACGACGCGCCGTTGCGCGTGCTCGTGGCCGAGGATCATCCGGCGAGCCGGGCGTTGTTGCGGGATCAGCTCGACGCGCTCGGTCACGACGCGACGATCGTGACGAACGGCAAGGAAGCGATGCGCACGTACTTCTCGCAGCCGTTCGACATCGTGTTGACCGATCTCGGCATGCCGGAGCTGGACGGGTTCGCCCTCGCGAATTTCCTGCGCGAGCAGCGGTCGGTCGTGCCGGTCGTGGCGATGACCGCGCATGCCACCGAGGACGACTACCGGCGCTGCGACAGCGTCGGCGTGGTGGAAGTCGTGTTGAAGCCGCTATCGATCGACATGCTCGACGCGGTGCTGCGGCGGCATGGCGGGCGGGTATCGAAGGCGTCGGACGCACCCGCGCATCACGAGCGTGCCGGTGCGCTGGCAGGTGTGACGGACGAGATTCGCGAGACGCTGCGGGTCGCGACACTCGAGTCGCTGGCGGCGCTCGATGCTGCATTGATGCATCGCGATCTCGACCGGATCAAGGTCGAACTTCATTCGATGCGAGGGGGGTTTGCGCTCGCGGGAGAGGCGGCGGGACGGGATACGTGTGCGCAGGCCGAGCGGATGCTGGCCGACGGCGGTGTCGATGGCCTGGCAGTCGGCTGGCAGGCCCTGCGCGCATCGATCGAAGCCGCGCTCGAACGCGTGTGCGGTGGCGCGCCAGATGGATCGCGCGACCGCGCCTGACGGGCCGCGGTCGCGCGATCGTTCGAAACCGGCCGGCAGCGCGCCGGCCGGCTACGCCGACGTTACCTCACGGGGCCGTAGACGAACTTGCCGTCGACCTTCCCGAGGTTCAGGCCGATCGTGTTGACATCGCGCGCGGGGCCGAAGGTCGAACTCGAGTCGATGCTGCCATAGTTGAGCGCGACCAGGCCGCCCTGGAACGCGGTGCTCTGCCACTGCGGCAGGTTCAGCTTCGAGCCTGAACGGGATGAACGAATCGTGCCCGAGTTCTGCGCGACGAGGCCGCCGAGATCCGATCCCTCACCGCCGATCGTACCGGTCGACGTCGAATCGGCGATCAGTGCGCCAGCATCGTTGACGCCGACGAGGCCACCCACCTGCGAACGCTGCGCGGTGACGTTACCCGTTGCCGACGCGTGACGAACGATGGCGTTGCCGCCGCGATTCGTGCCGATCAGGCCGCCGGCCAGACTGTTGGCGCCGGCGAGCACGTTGACGCTTGCCTTCGCGGTGTCGATCGTGCCGGTGTTCACGCCGACGAGGCCGCCCGCCTGGCTCTTGCTGCCGGCATTCACCGCACCGGTTGCGCTTGCGTTGCCGATGAAGCCGCCATTGACGCCCGCGAGACCGCCGATCTGGTTGCTCGTCGTATCGGTCACGATGCTCTTCGATGCGACGTCGTTCAGCTTGCCGTCGGTGTTGCCGGCGAAGCCGCCGATCGATGCCGCGCCGCTTGCGTTCACCTTGCCCGATGCACTGGCGTGCTCGATCGACGCGCCGTTATGGTTCCAGCCGACGAATCCGCCGACGTGGCTGCTCTTGCCGGCCGTCACGTCGACCGTTGCCACCGCGCGGCGGATCGTGCCGCCGTCGTTGTGGCCGACGAGGCCGCCGACGTTCGCGTGGTTGCCTGCCGTGACGCGGCCGCCGGCCGAAACGTCGGAGAGCGTGCCCGTATTGGTGCCGACGAGGCCGCCCACGCTCTGCACGTTCGCGTACAGGCCCGGATAGCTCGACCCTGCGACCATGACGTCGGCGCTAGCGTGGCTGTCCGCGATCGAACCGGACATGTTGTAGCCGACCAGCCCGCCCACCGAGAACGTGTTGGCGCTGCCCGCGATCTTGCCGGCGAACCGCGCGCGGTCGATCTGGCCGGCGACATTCCGGCCGACGAGCCCCCCGATCATCGTCCATCCCGTCTTGCCGGTATAAGCGACCGCCGTGTTCGTCGCAGAGACGTTCGACAGGCGGCCGCCGAAGTTGTCGCCGACGAGACCGCCGATGGCCGCGTTGCCGTTCGAGTTGTCACCGGTGACGGCAACGGAGTCGAGCGCCAGGTTCGCGATGCGACCGCTGTTCTTCGCGAACAGGCCGACTGCGTATTGGCCCGGATTGGCAACGTTCAGGCGGCTGACGGTGTTGCCGAGGCCGTCGAAATCGCCGGTGAACGCACTGTTGGCACCGATGCTGCGGAAGTTCGCGCCGCGGCCGTCGATCGCGTTGCCGACCACGTAGCGGCCGTTCAGGTCGTTGTCCACGCGACGCAGATCGTCGACGGTGTGCAGGACCTTATAGTCGTGGCCATTCGAGCGGAACGATGCGTTGTCGCCCGACAGCGTGACGGCCTTGCCGGACGCGAGCGTATGGCCGTTCCTCGCGTTCAGCCCGAGGTGTGCCGCGCGACCGGTGAGGCTGACCGCATCGTTGACGTGGATCGTATCGGCGGCATCGACACGCAGGCTCGCGTGTTCGCCGGTGGCGGACACGGTGCGTTGCAGGTCGACATTGCCTTGCTGCGAAGCCAGCGTCAGTGCGTTGTCGCTGTTCCACGCGAGCGGGCCGTCGACGCTCAGGTCGCCTTGCGTATTGGTCAGTGCGACGTTGGTGGTGCCGAGGTTGCGCGACAGCGTGTCCGCCGCGATCGAGCGATCACCGCCGTTCGTGCCGTTCACGCCCGCGTTGGCCGCTTCGATCGACCACGTGCCGGCGGTGTTGCCTGCACGCGTGTCGACGTTCGTATCGGCGGCGACGTTCACGCGCTGGCCGCGCGTGACGACCGAACCGGTCTGCGCGCCACTGGCGTCGAGCGTGCCACCGACGTTGACGGTGTCGCCGTCGAGCGAGATCTTGCCGCCGCGGCTCGCAAGCCCCTTCGCCTCGATCGTGCCGCTGTTGTTGACCACGGCGTTGAGCAGGTTGCCCGCCGCGCGTGCGGTCATCAGCACTTCGCCGCCGTCGGCCTTGAGCATCCCGCCGTTGGTCGCTTGCGCATCGACCGCACCGCCTTCGACCTGAAGACTGAGCAAATCGTTGCCGTCGAAGTTGACCTTGAACGCATTGCCTGCGCCGAGCGCGACGCGGCCCATCTTCGCCTGAATCACGCCGTTGTTCGACACGCGCGCGCCGAGCAGCGCGACGCTGCCGCCGTCGGCCGCGGTGATCTTGCCGTCGTTGACGATCGATGCGGCGGAGTGACCGGCGAAGCGATAGTTGCCGGCGAGGAAGTCGGCGTCGGAAATGGCTTGAGTCGACGCGACGAGACCACCGACGTTGACCTGCGCGCCGGAGCCGAACACCATGCCGTTCGGGTTGACGAGGAAGACCTTGCCGTTGGCGTCGATGCTGCCGTGGATCTGGCTGCCGTTGTTGCCGATGACGCGGTTCAGCGCGATGGACTGGCTGCCGGGTTGATGGAACGACACGCGTTCGCCGCCTGCGACGTCGAACGACTGCCAGTTGGTGACGAGTTTGTCGGTGTGCTGGTTGACGGACATCGACTTGCCGTCGACGTCGCGCAGGATATCGGCCTTGCCGGCGGTGATGGCTTCGCCGGTGGGCAGTGCGAAGGCGGGCAGCGCGGCGAGGCCGAGCAGGGAGACGGCAGCGGCGGCGAGGCGCTTGCCGCCGGCGGACTTGCCGTGCCGGCGCGCGGTTTCCCCGACAGCGCTCCAGCAACCCTGGGCCTGGTTCCATACGAGTGCGTAGGTCTTGTTCATATCTTCCTTCTCGCTGAAGAAGTAGCAGCCGGCAGAGCGGATTGACCGGTCGACCGGCGATGGGGCCAGCGGCCGGACGGCCGCCGGCCGGGATTCGCCACGGCCTCCGACCATGCCGGTGCGGACATGGCCGGAGGCACGAGCGCTGGAGCGTTAGTTCATCGCCAAGCCGTAGTTGACGCCGATGAGCGGACCGGAGGTCTGCCCATAGCCAGCCACGGTTTCGACGCGGCTCGTGGTCGACGAACCGGCGATGGAGATCCAGCCGAAGTTGCCGCCGATCAGCCCGCCGAGGACGGCGTAGCGTCCGCCGGAAACCGTGCCGCTCGAGGACGACGCCAAGATGTTGCCGCCGTTGAAGCCGACGAGGCCACCGACGAAGCTGCCATTGCCGCCCTTGACGGACCCGGTGGCCCGGGACTGTTTGACCGAGCCGATCAGTTCGCCGACGAGGCCGCCGACCCGGCTGTCCGCGCCGGCCTCGACATTGCCCGATGCGATCGACGCGTCGATCGTGCCGCTCTTCTTTCCTCCGACCAGGCCACCTACTCCGACCAGGCCACCCGCGACGGAATTGTTGCCGGCCTTGACTGCACCGCTTGCCTGCGCGCCGACAATCTGTCCGGTATTTTGGCCGACCAGGCCGCCGATCGAACCCTTGACACCGGCCAGCACGTTGCCGCTGGCAGTTGCCTGTCGGAGGGCGCCGCTGTTGGTTCCGACAAAACCGCCCGCCTTGCTGGTGGAGCCGACCGTCACGTTGCCCGATGCCTCGGACGCGTTGATATCGCCGGTATTCACGCCCGCGAAACCGCCGGCCGAACTCCCGTTGCCGGTATTCACGTCCCCGAAGGCGTTCGATGCTTCGATGCGGCTGCTGTTCGTTCCCGCGAAGCCGCCAGCCACGCTGTCGATGCCGGCCATCACGCTGCCTTCGGCCCGCGACGTTTCGATGAACCCGTCGTTGAGACCCGCAAAGCCGCCGACCGTCGATTTGCCCGCAACCTTGACGTTGCCGTGCGCGACCGAGGCATGAATGGCGCTATCTTTGGCGGCACGGCCAACAAAACCGCCTGTCCAGCTGTTCGCGCCGCCGAACACGTTGCCTGTCGCAGTCGACCCGTCGATGCCGCCGGCGTTGAAGCCGATGAAGCCGCCGGCGCTGCCGTCGTTGCCGATCGTTACGTTGCCGTGTGCCTGCGATGCGCTGATGTGGCCGTAGCTCGAGGAGGCGAAACCGCCCACCGTGCCGCCCCGTCCACCCACGACGTCGCCGTCGGCCGTCGATGCGTCGATCGTGCCGCTGTTGCCGCTGACCAGTCCACCGGCCAAGCTGTAATCGCCCACGGTGACTTTTCCGCTCGCGCGCGACGCCGAGAGGGTGCCTGCATTGTGGCCTGCCAGGCCGCCCGCCACCGCTTTCAGGCCAGCCGTGACGGTCGTCGTCGACGCGGAGGAGTCGATGGCGCCATAGTTCACGCCGACGAAACCACCGAGCAATCCTCCTGTATTCGTCGTGGCGATGCTACCGGCGCTCGACGACGTTTCGATGCGGCCATCGTTATGGCCAGCGAAGCCGCCCGCCTGGACGAAGGAGCCAGTCGTGACCTGAACATTGGCGTGACTGTTGCGGATCGTTGCTGCCGTCACCGAGCCCGGCTTCGCGAGGTTGGCCCCGACAAGGCCGCCGATCACATACGAATCGCGGTCGCCCTGGACACGCCCGGTCACGGTCGCGCGATCGATCGTGCCGTAGTTGTAGCCGACCAGACCGCCGGCGTTGGCGGGTCCTTTGATCGTGACGGCGACATCCTTGGCCGCCACGTTGGAGAGCGTGCCGAAGTTGTCGCCGGCAAGCGCGCCGGCCGCGGTCGACGTGCTGTTGGGCAGACCGGTGGCGTTCACCGTGATGTTTCGCAGGCCGAGGTTCGAGATCCGCCCGGTATTGGTGGCGAACAGGCCGACGGCGCGCTGGCCCGTGTTGGAAACGTTCAGGCGGCTGACGGTGTTGCCGAGGCCATCGAATACGCCGGAGAACGCTGCGTCGCCGCCGATGCTACGGAAGCCCGCGTTCGCGCCGTCGATGGCGTTACCGACCACGTAGCGGCCGTTCAGGTTGGCGTCGACGTTGCGCAGGTCCGCAACCGTGTGCAGCACCTTGTAGCCTTCGCCGTTCGAACTGAACGATGCGTTGGTGCCGGACAGCGTGACGACGGCGTTGTCATTCGTGAAGTCGTGGCCATTCTTCGCATTCAGTTCGAGGTGCGCGTTTTGGCCGGTCAGCTTCACCGCGTCGTTCACGTGAATCTTGTTCGCAGCGTTGACCGCCACGCTGGCGTTCGTACCCGTTGCCGACAGTTCGCGTTGCAGATCGACGTGGCCCTTCTGCGAGGTCAGCGTCAGCGCGTTGTCGCTCGTCCACGACACCGGGCCGCCAACCGTGAGATCGCCTTGCGTGTTCGTCAGTGCGACGTTGGTGGCGCCGAGGTTGCGCGACAGCGTGTCTGCATCGATCGAGCGAGCGCCACCGGTCGTGTCGTTCACGCCTGCGTTCGCCGCTTCGATCGTCCACGTGCCTGCCGTGTTGCCGGCGCGCGTATCGACCTGTGCGTCGTTTGCGACATCGACGTGATCACCACGCGTCGTGACCGAACCCACCTGCGCGTTGGCTTCGGCAGCCGACGTGTCGAGGTTGCCCGCGACGTTAACCGCGCCGCCGTCGAGCGTGATCTTGCCGCCGCGACTGGCGAGCCCTTTCGCTTCGATCGTGCCGGTGTTGTTGACCACGGCATTGAGCAGATTGCCCGCCGCGCGTGCGGTCATCAGCACTTCGCCGCCGTCGGCCTTCAACAAACCGCCGTTGGTGGCCTGCGCGTCAACCGCGCCGCCTTCGACCTGCAGGCTGAGCAGGTCGCTGCCGTCGAAGTTGACCTTGAAGGCATTGCCTGCGCCGAGCGCGACGCGGCCCATCTTGGCCTGGATCACGCCGTTGTTCGACACGCGTGCGCCGAGCAGCGCGACGCTGCCGCCGTCGGCCGCGGTGATCTTGCCGTCGTTGACGATCGATGCGGCGGATGTACCGGCAAAGCGATAGTTGCCGGCGAGGAAGTCGGCGTCGGAAATCGCTTGAGTCGACGCGACGAGACCACCGACGTTGACCTGCGCGCCGGAGCCGAACACCATGCCGTTCGGGTTGACGAGGAACACCTTGCCGTTGGCGTCGATGCTGCCGTGGATCTGGCTGCCGTTGTTGCCGATCACGCGGTTCAGCGCGATGGACTGGCTGCCGGGCTGGAGGAAGGCGACACGTTCGCCGCCGGCAACGTCGAAGGACTGCCAGTTGGTGACGAGCTTGTCGGAATGCTGATTGACGGACATCGACTTGCCGTCGGCGTCGCGCACGATGTCGGCCTTGCCGGCGGTGATGGCTTCGCCGGTGGGCAATGCGAAAGCGGGCAGGGCGGCGAGGCCGAGCAGGGAGACGGCAGCGGCGGCGAGGCGCTTGCCGCCGGCGGACTTGCCGTGCCGGCGCGCGGTTTCCCCGACGGCGCTCCAGCAACCCTGGGCCTGGTTCCACACGAGTGCGTAAGTCTTGTTCATTGTTATGCGATCCTCATGGAAGGTTCAAGGACCGGTCGACCGTATCGTCGATCGGCCGGTGACACGGAACCGGCGGCCCGTCGGCCGCCGGCCGGGCGTGGTCAGGCGCCCGCGATGCGAACCCGGCTAACCGTCACGAAGGTTGACGCCGGCGATCGCATCGAATCACGCTCACGGGCGTACGGCGCCAATATTGAGACCGACGAGCGAACCGCGGGTCTGGCTGTACCCGTTCTTGGGGTCAACGCGGCTGGTGGTAGACGAGCCGTAGACGGTGCCGAAATTGGCGCCGACGAGGCCGCCCAGGAACGCATATCGCCCGCCGGAAACCGTGCCGCTCGACGAGGAATTCCGGATGACGCCGCCACCGTAGCCGACGAGACCGCCGACGAAGCTGTCGTCGCCGCCCTTGACGGAGCCCGTCGCGCTCGACTTCTCGATCGTGCCCGCGAGTCGGCCGACCAGCCCGCCGACGTTGGCATTCGCACCCGCCTCGACGTTGCCCGAAGCCGTCGATTGAGACACGCTGCCGCCTTCGCTATGGCCGATCAGACCGCCGGCACTCGCGTTATCGAGCGCCTTGACCGACCCGCTGGCGTGGCCGTCGGAGACGGTTCCTTGAAAATTCCGGCCGACCAGGCCGCCAACGTCGGCGGAATAGCCTGCGGACGCGTTGCCGCCTGCTTTCACCGACTTCAGCGTGCCGATGTTCAGGCCGGTGAAGCCGCCCACGGTGCCCGCGTAACGGCCGGTGACATTACCGGCCGCGCTCGACGTGTCGATGGTGGCGACGTTGAAGCCCGCGAAGCCGCCGGTGTTGCCGTTGTCGCTCGCGATCACGTCGCCGGTTGCATCGGAAGTACTGATGCGGCCGGACGCATTGGCGCCGACGAAGCCGCCCGTGTTGCCGCTTGCGCCGCCCAGAACCGTGCCGCTTGCCTTCGAGGTATCGACGATCCCGTTGTTCTGGCCCGCGAAGCCGCCGACCGTCGACTGGAATCCGCCCTTCACCTGGCCGAGCGCGTTCGACGCATGGATACGCCCCGCTTTATCGTTACGGCCGACCAGACCACCCGCCGTGCCGACGTTGCCGACGGCGACATTGCCGCTGGCGACCGACTCGTCGATATCGCCCGAGTTGGTACCGGCGAGTCCGCCGACCGCCCAGCTTCCGTTGCCCGCCGTCACGTTGCCGGTGGCTTTCGACGCGCCGAGGTGGCCGTGGTTCGCGCCGACGAGACCGCCGACGGTGCCGCTGCCGTTGATCGTCACGTCGCCGTTGGCCGTGGACGATCCGATGTTGCCGAAGTTGATGCCGGCGAGGCCGCCCGCGGTGCTGCTGCTACTGACCGCGACCTTGCCGTTGGCGTGCGAGGCCGAGATGGCGCCGAAGTTCATGCCGGCGATGCCGCCTGCGACAGCGTTCTGGCCCGCCGCCACGGTTGCCGTTGCGGACGACGACGCGTTCTTGATCACGCCTTCCTCAAAGTTCATCCCGACGAGGCCACCGATCATTGCCGAGTCGCCCGTTGCCGTCACGGCGCCCGTGCTCGACGATCCGTCGATCGTGCCCGTGTTGCGGCCGACCAGCCCGCCGGTGGTAGCCGCGCCTGCGACCTTGACATTCACATCGGCGTGGCTGTCGCGGATCGTTGCGGTGATCCAGTCGGTCAACTTACCGTTCACCACGTCCTTTCTGGAAAAATTCTCCCCGACGAGGCCGCCGACGGCGAGCGCGTCGCGTTCGCCTTCGACACGACCGGAAACCGATGCATGTTCGATCGTGCCGCCATAGTTGCCGCCGACGAGGCCGCCGACGATCGTGCCGGCCTTGCCGGTGACCGCGACGTCCTTGGCCGTGACGTTGGAGATCGTGCCGAAGTTGTAGCCGGCCAGCGCCCCGACCGAAACCGGAGAGCCGTACGGGCGGATTGCCGCGGTCGCCGTGACGTTCGACAGGTTGAGGTTCGAGATGGAACCGTGGTTGGCCGTGAACAGGCCGACTGCGTATTGGCCCGGATTGGAGACGTTCAGGCGGCTGATCGTATTGCCCAGGCCGTCGAACTTGCCGAAGAACGGCATGTCGCCGCCGATGCCGCGGAAGCTCGCGTTCGCGCCGTCGATGGCGTTGCCGACGACGTAGCGGCCGTTCAGGTTGGCGTCGACGTTACGCAGGTCGGCGACCGTATGCAGCACCTTGTAGCCTTCACCGTTCGAACTGAACGACGCGTTGCTGCCGGACAGCGTGACGACGGCCTTGTCGTTGGTCAGGTCGTGGCCATTCTTCGCGTTCAGTTCGAGGTGTGCGTTCCGGCCGGTCAGCTTGATTGCGTCGTTGATGCGGATCTTGTCGGCTGCGTTGGCTGCCACGCTGGCGTTCGTGCCCGTTGCCGACAGCGCCTGCCGCAGATCGACGCTGCCTTTCTGCGCGGTCAGCGTCAGTGCGTTGTCGCTGTTCCACGTGAGCGGGCCGTCGACGCTCAGGTCGCCTTGCGTATTGGTCAGTGCGACGTTGGTGGTGCCGAGGTTGCGCGACAGCGTGTCCGCCGCGATCGAGCGATCACCGCCGTTCGTGCCGTTCACGCCCGCGTTGGCCGCTTCGATCGACCACGTGCCGGCGGTGTTGCCTGCACGCGTGTCGACGTTCGTATCGGCGGCGACGTTCACGCGCTGGCCGCGCGTGACAACCGAACCGGTCTGCGCGCCACTGGCGTCGAGCGTGCCACCGACGTTGACGGTGTCGCCGTCGAGCGTGATCTTGCCGCCGCGGCTCGCAAGCCCCTTCGCCTCGATCGTGCCGCTGTTGTTGACCACGGCGTTGAGCAGGTTGCCTGCCGCGCGTGCGGTCATCAGCACTTCGCCGCCGTCGGCCTTGAGCAGGCCGCCGTTGGTGGCCTGCGCATCGACCGCGCCGCCCTCGACCTGCAGGCTGAGCAGGTCGTTGCCGTCGAAGTTGACCTTGAACGCATTGCCGGCGCCGAGCGCGACGCGGCCCATCTTCGCCTGAATCACGCCATTGTTCGACACGCGTGCGCCGAGCAGCGCGACGCTGCCGCCGTCGGCCGCGGTGATCTTGCCGTCGTTGACGATGGACGCGGCGGAGTTACCGGCAAAGCGATAGTTGCCGGCGAGGAAGTCGGCGTCGGAAATCGCTTGAGTCGACGCGACGAGACCACCGACGTTGACCTGCGCGCCGGAGCCGAACACCATGCCGTTCGGGTTGACGAGGAAGACCTTGCCGTTGGCGTCGATGCTGCCGTGGATCTGGCTGCCGTTGTTGCCGATCACGCGGTTCAGCGCGATGGACTGGCTGCCGGGCTGGCGGAAGGCGACACGCTCGCCGCCGGCGACGTCGAAGGACTGCCAGTTGGTGACGAGCTTGTCGGAATGCTGGTTGATGGACATCGACTTGCCGTCGGCGTCGCGCACGATGTCGGCCTTGCCGGCGGTGATGGCTTCGCCGGTGGGCAATGCGAAAGCGGGCAGGGCGGCGAGGCCGAGCAGGGAGACGGCAGCGGCGGCGAGGCGCTTGCCGCCGGCGGACTTGCCGTGCCGGCGCGCGGTTTCCCCGACGGCGTTCCAGCAACCCTGGGCCTGGTTCCACACGAGTGCGTAGGTCTTGTTCATGAAATTGTTATCCCTCTAGATAAGGACAAGACAATCGCTTCATATTAGTACGTATACCTAATGAAGCGAAGAAGGCGGAAGCGCGGTACGTCGACGCTTCCCGTGACGCGGACGGCGAGGCCGCCTGCGATACATGCGGCCCGACTCGATCGGCCGGGCCGTCAATCGTGCACCGCTCAGAAATACTGGGCGGCCTGCAGCCAGACGCTCGGCGAACGCGTGGCGGATGCAACCGGATCGGCGCGGCCGAGCGGCAGCGCGGCGGCCACGGTGACCTGGCGGCCCGAGCCGAACCAGCTCGCGCCGACCCCGATCGCGGACAACTGCACGGTGTTGCGCTCGCGCGACCACGGCTGCTTGCTGAGTTGAACGCGGCCGGTGTCGACGAACGTACTGACCTGCCAGCCCGGGCTGGCGAGGTAGCGCAACTCCGCGCTCGCTTGCCAGCCCTGGTCGCCGTTGCCTGCGCCGAGCGCGTATGCCCGCACGCCATACGGGCCGCCGAGATTGAATTTTTCGGAAGAGTCGAGATTGCGCGACGCCAGTTGCGCGTTGAATTGCGTATAGAGCTGCAGCCGCGAGCCGAGCGCCTGCAGTCGCAACGCGCTGACGTTGAGCTTGGTGAAGCGGCCTTGCGCATGCGTCAGATCGTTCATGTCGAGCGCATCGTTGCCGCGCAAGCGGCCGGTGCCGACCGCGATCGAGAAGCCGTTTCGGCCGCCGCCGCCGAAGGTGTCGTCGCTGTTGCCGCTCAGGCCAAGGGTCAGCAGGTCGACGGCCTTGTCGTTGGTGATGTCGAAGATGCCGTACGTGTCGCGCAGGTGCTTGTTCTCGTACGTGACCTGCGCATTGAGCGTGGCACGACGACTGCGCACCAGCGGCTGCGTGACGAATACCGAACGGACGTCGGCGCTGCCGTGATAGCCGAGATCTTTCAGGCGGCCGCCGATCCGGTAGTTCATGTCGGAGTAGGCCACGCCGACGCGGGTCGATGCGGGGCCGACCGGCAGTTGATAGGCGGCGCGGTAGTAGCGTTGATGCGCATCGCTGGTGAGGCCGCGCAACGAAAAGCGATCGCCGACACGCAGCGGCGCGTTGACGTCGACGCTGCCGGTCGCACGATAGCGGCCGGTCAAGGCGTCGCCGTAGTTGTCGAGTTCGACGGAACCGGTGGCGAACGGGCCACGTTCGGCGTCGATCACGAGATCGGTCGTGCCGGGCTCGGCGCCCGGGCGCAGCGTGCCCTTCGCCGTGACACCGGGCATCTCGTCGAGCAGCATGAGCGTGCGCTCGAGCGACCCGCCATGCGCGACCATGCCCGGCTGCAGCGCGCCGATCTGTTGACGCAGCACGCCATCCAGCACGCGCGAGTGGTTCTGCACGTCGATCTTTCCGTATCGACCTTCGACGACCGCGATGCGAACGATGCCGTCGTCGATGTCCTGGCGGGGCAGATAGGCGCGCGCGAGGACGTAACCGTGGTCGCGATAGTACTGCGTGATGCGGCTCGTGGCCTGTTGGAGTTCCGCGAAGCTCAGATCGCGACCGGTGAACTCGGCGAGCAATGCGTCGAGTTCACCGGTCGGCACCGTCGTGTTGCCTTCGACGACGAACGCGCGTACGGCCACGCGCGGGCCCGCGTCTTCGCTCGGCGCGGACTGCGGCTCGGTGGGCGCCATGTCGATGTCGGGATGCGTCGCGGCCGGCAGCGACGGCCGGACGGCCTCGATGTCGCGGATCGATTGCCCGGCGCTCGGTACGGGAACTTGTGCGTGTGCGACACCGGCTGCCAGCAGCGTGGCCGCGACGCACCCGGCCCGTCGTGTAGCTGCATCCATCGTTCGCCGCGCGGACGGTGCATCGTACGGGCCCGGCAACGGTCTCGCGGAAAGCGTGGTCGATATATGGGCGACCCGATGTGCGCGAATGAGACGGTTGATTCGAATAGTCCACCCCGGATAAATAATATGGACTCTTTTAGGCTCGCTTGCCGGTCCATTCAGAAGTCGAGGATGTTACGGAAAGGTTCCGTGCGTAGATATTGAATGAGTACGAGGGGGCGATTTCACTCGATAATTTTTGTCTGATTTTTATGTGCGTGTGCGTCAGTGCATATTTCTCCCATGCAGGCGTGCCGTGGCGATCGCCCGACTTCGCATGCCAGGAGGCCGTCGCGGCGCGTGGCGCCCGCGACGATCACCGGATCGACAATGAATCGATTGCCGATCGGATCGGTTCGATACCGTACTCGTCGTGATCGTGCGCGTTGTTTGGGATCATGCAAAGATGTCGGCGACACAGGCGACGATTTGCCTGGTTGCATCAATCCTGCGTCGTCGTGGCAAGCGAACTTTAAAGAGATATATGAAAGCATCGCTAATCATTGTCACGACGTGGATTGGACAGGATGTGATCGGTAAGTAGATTGACCTGTGTTGCGTATTGGGTGCCAAATGTAATGAATCGTCAAATAGTACGAATTCTATTTGAATGGCAATTTGTTTCGGACGCGTCCTATTTAAATGGTTGTTTTGAGGTGGCAGTATCCACATCTGCATCGCGTCAATTTCAGATGAATCCGCGATGAACGGGGCGCGACGGTCTTTGGAAGGTCATCGGATCGCGTCATTTAAACCCGATATTTAACAGTTCACGACGCTGATCGAAGATCAGGTTAATTCCGTCATGTTCTGTATTGCTAAATAATAGGATAAGGCCGGAGTCGATTCGGACCGGTGTGAGCGGGTGGCGTGAACGCACGCTGCCGGTTCGCCGCGATTCGCTTGCGACGAACGGCCGACCACGTGTCATGCGATTTTTCGACCATGCAAGTTACGCGCCCGTCGGTCGCCGGAGGGTTTCCTGGTTTCGGCTGGCGGACGCTGGCGTGCTTGTCGTGACCGCGTGGGCGGCCAGGAACGGGTTCGGCGATTCGTCGTCCATCCGCTCCGATTCCGTACTGATCGCCATCGCGATCACGTGTGCACTGGTGCTGCTTCCGTTGATCGGCCTGTATGGCGATCCCGAGCGCCGCCTGTCGTGGCGCCGGCTCTGGCTCGCGCCGGCGGGCGTGGCCGTTGCCCTGTGCGTGGGCGCGATTTCCGTCACGGCGCTCGACTGGCAATCCGGCACGGAGCTTGGTTGGGTGTTCGGTTGGTTCGTGTTGTCGGCGGCTGCGCTGAATGCGTCGCAGGCCGTGCGGCACTGGTTCGGCGTGCGCGCCGCGGCGTGGAGCACGCGACGCAAGCCGATCGCGCTCGTCGGGCATCGCGAGCATTGTCTGACGCTCGCGGGCCGCGACGCTCGCGAGGCGGCGGCCCCGTTTCCAGTGGCGGCGATCTTCGATCTGTCCGACACACCGGCAGCCGCGGTGAACGATGTGGAGGTGCATCGCGATCTCGGTGCGTTCGTCGACTGCGTGCGCCGCGCGTACGTCGGGGAAATCTGGATCGTGCTGCCGCTGTCGGAGGCCGATCGCATCGGCGCGATCGTTCGTGCGTTCGACATGGATCTCGTGGATATCCGGTTCATGCCGGATCTCGCGGATCTCACGCCGCTCCATCCGCGCCGCGCGATTCGCGGCCGCGCGCTCGATCTCGTGGCAGCGCCGCTGTCCGCGCGGGCGCTCGTGGGCAAGGCCGTGTTCGACCGCGTGTTCGCGGGGCTGGCGCTGATCGCGCTCGCGCCGCTGATGGGCGCGATCGCGATCGCGGTGAAGTGTTCGTCGCCGGGGCCGGTGCTGTTCCGGCAGCAGCGCAGGGGCGCATACGGGCGGATTTTCACGATCTACAAGTTCAGGACGATGCGGCAGCACGACACCGACGTGCCGGGCGAAGTGCGTCAGGCGACGCGCGGCGATCCGCGCATCACGCGCGTCGGCGCGCTGCTGCGGCGAACGAGCCTCGACGAGTTGCCGCAGTTCCTGAACGTACTGAAAGGCGACATGTCGGTGGTCGGGCCGCGCCCGCACGCGGTGGAGCACGACCGCTTCTACCAGCATCGGGTCGACGGCTATATCCAGCGCTACCGGATCAAGCCGGGCATTACCGGGTGGGCGCAGGTCAACGGGCATCGCGGCGAGACGGATCGCATCGAGAAGATGCAGCAGCGGGTCGAACACGACCTCTATTACCTGAACAACTGGTCGTTTGCGCTGGATATGCGGATCGTGGCCGCGACCGTGATGTGTGGATTCACGCATCGCAACGCTTATTGAACGACGCGTCGACGCACGCGGCTTGGAAAACACGAATGGAAACTGGAAAACGGTCCCGCTCCTGGGCGCAACGCTCGCGGACGGCGCTGACGGTCTTGCCCGTCGTGCTGTTGTCCGCTTGCGCGGTCGAGCCGGGCATGCACATGAACTTCGCGAACGAGTCGCCGCATGGCGGCGGCATCCCGACGCAGACGCTCGACGACGGCCTGACGGTATCGATGCACCGTATCGATGCGGCGTCGTTCGATCGAGCGCAGCAAGCCCCCGCTACACGTGACGCGGCATCGGTGCCGATCGGTCCGATCGACGCTGCGACGATCGCGGCGCAGCGCCGCGATGCCCGCGCACGGGAAGAGCGCACGCGTGCCGCGCTGTTTGCCGTGCCGGCGCCGTACGCGATCGACGCCGGCGACGTGTTGCAGATCACCGTGTGGGATCACCCCGAACTGGCCGCCGCGCAGGGCAATCCGGGCAGCCAGACGGTCCGTCCCGCCGATCCGCCGACGGGCTTCGTCGTCGATCAGGCCGGCAACCTTGCGTTTCCCTATGCGGGCGAACTGCATGTCGCGGGCATGAGCACGAGCGAGATCCGGGACGCGCTGCGCGCGCGGCTGTCGAAATGGTTCGTCGCGCCGCAACTGACGGTACGCGTCGCGTCGTATCGTGCCAATCGCGTCTATATCGATGGAGAAGTCCATGCGCCGGGCGCGCAACCGCTCAACGACACGCCGATGACGCTGCTCGAAGCCGTCACGCGTGCGGGCGGCTTCACGGCCGAGGCCGATCAGAGCCGCATGACGCTCGTGCGTGGCGGTATCGCCTATCCGGTCGATCTGCCCGGGTTGATTCGCGAGCGTTTCGATCCGTCGCGCATCGTGCTGCGCAGCGGCGACCTGCTGCAGGTCGGTGCGCGCGACCAGTTCGGCGTGTACGTGATGGGCGAGGTCAACCGGCCGACGACCGCGCTGCCGCAGCGCAACGGTCGGCTCACGCTGGCCGATGCGCTGTCGCAAGCCGGCAGCGTCAACCCGGGTACGTCCGATCCGAGGCAAACCTACGTGATTCGCGCCGGCGAGGGCCGGCAGGCGCAGGTATTTCATCTGGACGGGCGATCGCCGGTATCGATGGTGCTGGCCAACGAATTCGAGCTGCAGCCGCGCGACGTCGTGTACGTCGACAGCACGAAGCTCGCGCGCTTCGGCCGCGTGCTCGCGCAACTGCTGCCGGCCATCAACGCGGGCCTGACCGCCGCGATCGTCACGAAATGATGAACCGGATCCTGGTGGTGTGTACCGGCAACGTCTGCCGTAGCCCGGCCGCGCAGGCGCTGTTCTCGCGCGCGTTGCCCGGCCGCACGGTCGAGTCGGCCGGCATCGCGGCGATCGGCGGAATGCCGATCGATCCGCTGATGAACGAATTGCTGATCGCGCGCGGCCTTGCGCCGTCGCCGCACCGGGCCCGCCGGCTCGACGACCGCGTCTGCCGGTGGGCCGACCTGATTCTCGTGATGGAGGCCGCGCAGCGCCATCTGATCGAGCGGACCTACCCGATCACGCGCGGCCGCGTGTATCGCCTCACCGAGCGTTGCCGGACCGACGTTCCCGATCCGTACCGCCGAAGCCGCCATGTGTACGACTACGCGATGACGCTGATCGAGCATGGCGTCGTCGATTGGGCCGAGCGGATCGCCTGCCTCGAATCGAACCGGCCGCGACGTCGGGATGCCGGCGCAGACGCGCCGGAATACTTGAAGTGAGCCTCAGATGAACGCAACCAACCCAGGCCGATCCCTTGCACGCGATGCCGACGAGCTCGACGTGCGAGGCATCCTCGACGTGCTGATCGCGCACGCTGGCCGTATCTTCGCGGTCACGGCGGCATGTACCGCGCTCGGCGCCACGTATGCGCTGGTCGCGAAGCCGGTTTTCAAGGCCGACATCGCCGTGCAGGTGGAAAGCGGCGGCTCCGACCTGCGCAGCATGGCGGAAGGCGGGCTCGTCGGCGGCCTCGGCGCGCTGTTCGACGTGAAGTCGACCGACGACGGCGAAATGGAAATCCTGCGCTCGCGGCTCGTGACCGAACCGGTCGTCGACGCCCAGCGCCTGTACATCGACGCGCGGCCGCGCCGCGTGCCGGTGATCGGAGCCGCGATCGCGCGCTTCAATCGCGGGTTGTCGACGCCCGGCCTGTTCGGGATCGGCGGCTTCGTCTGGGGCAAGGAGCGCATCGACATCACCGCGTTCGACGTGCCGCCCGCCTTCCACGAACACCTGTTCATCGTCACGTCGCTGGGCGACGGGCGCTATCGGCTGTCCGGCAACGATCTCGATCGCGATGTGGAAGGCGGGATCGGGGAGCCGCTGCACGTGAAGACGGCCGCCGGCGACGTGACGCTGCAGGTCGCCGGCATCGAAGCCGTGGCCGGTGCGCAGTTCGTCGTGACGGCCGAGTCGAAGCAGGTCGTGCTCGTCGATCTGCAGAAGAAGCTGGTCATCGCGAACCGCGGCAAGGACCAGTCCGGCGTGATCGGCGTGTCGTACGAAAGCCGCGATCCGGTGCGCGCGGCGGCCGTGCTGAACGCGATTGCCGACAACTACGTGCGGCAGAACGCGAACCGCAAGGCGGCGACGGCCGAGAAGTCGCTGGCGTTCCTCAGCGATCAGGTGCCGACGGTGGAGCGTCAGCTGCGTACGGCGGAAGACCGTCTCAACGCATACCAGGCCCGCCATGAAATCGTCGATCTGACCGAACAGGCGAAGGCGATGCTGACGCAATCGACGACCGTGCACGCGTCGTTGTTCGAACTCGAGCAGAAGCGGCTTGCGCTGGCCTCGACGTTGACGCCGGCGCATCCGGAACTCATCGCGGTCGACCGGCAGATCGCCGCGGCCCGCGCGCAGATCGGAACGGTCAACGACGCGATCCGGCGCCTGCCCGACGCGCAGCGCAACATCGTGCGGCTGCGCCGCGACGTGACCGTGCAGACCGAAATCTACGTCGGCCTGCTGAACAGCATCCAGCAGCTTCGCGTCGCGACCGCGAGCAAGATCGGCAACGTGCGCGTGATCGATCGTGCGATCGTACCGGACGAGCCCGTGCGGCCGAAGCCGGTACTGGTCACGGCGATCGCCGCACTGGTGGGGCTCGTGCTCGGCACGTGCGGCGTCATCGGCCGCGCGGTGCTGTTCGGCGGCATCACCGATCCGGCCGAGATCGAACGCGACACGGGCCTGAACGTGATGGCGACGATTCCGTACAGCGCCGCCCAACGCCGGCTCGCGCAGCGCGCTGTCGCGGCGCAGGGCGCGGCGCCTCTCCTGTCGCTCGCGCGGCCGAACGAACCCGCGGTGGAGGCGCTGCACAGCCTGTGCACGGCACTGCGGTTTCAGTTGCTCGACTGGCCCGAAGGCAACCGCGTGCTGATCACCGGGCCGTCCGCGGGCGTCGGGAAATCCTTCGTGTCGGCCAACGTTGCCGCACTGCTCGGACAGTCGGGCCAGCGTGTGTTGCTGATCGACGGCGACTTGCGACGCGGGGAGCTGGCCAAGCGCTTCGGCGTGCGGCCGGATACCGGCCTGTCGACCGTCCTGCGCGGTGGCGCAAGCTTCGAGGACACCGTCGTGCGCGATATCGCACCGAACGTCGACCTGCTGCCTGCCGGCCCGCGTACCGACAGACCGGTCGAGCTGCTGTCGTCGGATCGACTGGCGGCATTGCTGACGCACGTCGGCCGCGACTACGGCCTCGTGCTGCTCGACGCACCGCCGCTGCTGCCCGTGACGGACGCCACGGTGCTGGCCGCGCATGCGGACACGATCCTGCTCGCCGCGCGCTCCGGCGTGACGACCGCGGGCGAGCTGCTCGAATCGGCGAAGCGCATCGAGCGCGTCGGCGCGCGTACGACGGCCGTCGTGTTCAACGGCTTCCGGCCGGGGCTGCGCTCCGCGCAGTACGGCAACTACGGCGCATACGCGTATGACGGCGCCGATTCGCACACGGCCGCGGATCGCGCGTGATCCGCCGACGGAGAATCCGATGACTCACCGCTACGAAAACATTCTCGTTACTTTCGGCACTCGTCCGGAGGCCATCAAGATGGCGCCGCTCGTCCATGCGTTGCGGGCTCGCGAAGGCGTACGCTGCGGCGTCTGCGTGACGGCCCAGCATCGCCAGATGCTGGACCAGGTGCTCGACCTGTTCGGCGTCGTGCCGGATTTCGATCTCGACCTGATGCGCGCCGGACAGACGCTCGGCAGCCTGACCGGGCACATCCTCAATGCGCTCGATCCGGTACTGGAGGCGTTCCGGCCCGATCTCGTGCTCGTGCACGGCGATACCACCACCACGCTCGGCGCGACGCTCGCGGCTTACTACCGGCGCATTCCGGTCGGGCACGTGGAAGCCGGGCTGCGTACCGGCGACCTGTATTCGCCGTGGCCGGAGGAGGCGAACCGCCGGGTGACGGGCGCACTCGCGCTGCATCACTTCGCGCCGACCGAAACGTCGCGCGCGAACCTGCTGGCCGAAGGCGTCGCGGCCAGCCGGGTCCATGTGACCGGCAACACGGTGATCGACGCGCTACTGACGATCACCCAACGCCTGACGCGCGACCGGGCACTCGTGCAGCAGATGCACGAGCGGTTCCCGTTCATCGACGATGCCCGACGCATGATTCTCGTCACCGGCCACCGTCGCGAGAACTTCGGTCGCGGCTTCGAACAGATCTGCGAGGCGATCGCGACGATCGCGAAGCGCTACCCCGAGTGCCGGATCGTCTATCCGATGCATCTGAATCCGAACGTGCGGGAACCGGTCACGCGACTGCTCGGCGACATCGACAACGTCATGCTGATCGAGCCGCAGGAGTATTTGCCGTTCGTCTATCTGATGAGCCGCGCGTGGCTCATCCTGACCGATTCCGGCGGGATCCAGGAAGAGGCGCCGTCGCTCGGCAAGCCGGTGCTCGTGATGCGCGACACCACCGAGCGGCCGGAAGCCGTCGCGGCGGGCACGGTACGGCTGGTCGGTACCGAGGTCGAGCGGCTGGTCGGCGCGGTGGTCGAGCTGTGGGAAGACGGCCGGGCCTATCGCGCGATGAGCCGCGCGCACAACCCATACGGCGACGGTCGCGCGAGCGGGCGGATCGCCGACCTGCTCGTGTCGCCGCCGACATTGACGCAGGGGCCGGCATACGCGGCCGGCTCGCTCTGTTGAATCCCCTGACGTCCGGAGAGCCTCATTCATGTCATTCGAAACCATTTCCGTCATCGGGCTGGGCTACATCGGCCTGCCTACCGCAGCGGCCTTTGCCGCACGTCGCAAAAGCGTGATCGGCGTCGACGTGTCGCAACACGCGGTCGACACGATCAATCGCGGCCAGATTCACATCGTCGAACCTGAACTCGACATGCTCGTGCATGCGGCCGTGACGCAGGGCCACCTGCGCGCGACGACGACGCCCGAGCCGGCCGATGCGTTCCTGATCGCGGTGCCGACGCCGTTTACCGACGGCAACAAGCCCGACTTGAGCTACATCGAGGCCGCTTGCCGGTCGATCGCGCCGGTGTTGAAGAAGGGCGACCTGGTCGTGCTCGAGTCGACTTCTCCGGTCGGCGCGACCGAACGGATGGCGGTGTGGCTCGCGGCGCAACGCCCGGACCTGACGTTCCCGCAGCAGGCCGGAGAGCGCTCGGACATCCGGATCGCGCATTGCCCGGAGCGCGTGCTGCCGGGCCATGTGGTGCGCGAGCTGGTGGAGAACGATCGTGTGATCGGCGGAATGACGCGCAAGTGCGGCACGCGTGCGCAGGAACTGTATGCGGTGTTCGTGCGCGGCGAGTGCATCCTGACCGATGCGCGCACGGCCGAAATGTGCAAGCTCACCGAGAATTCGTTCCGCGACGTGAACATCGCGTTCGCGAACGAACTCTCGGTGATCTGCGACCAGCTCGACATCAACGTGTGGGAACTGATCCGGCTGGCGAACCGCCACCCGCGCGTGAACGTGCTCCAGCCGGGGCCGGGTGTCGGCGGACATTGTATCGCGGTCGATCCGTGGTTCATCGTCGATTCGGCGCCGGAGCATGCGCGGCTGATCCGTACCGCGCGGCATGTGAACGACGACAAGCCGCATTTCGTGTACGAGCGCGTGCGGCATGCGGCGAGCCGGTTCCGCGAGCCGGTGATCGCGTGTCTCGGCCTCGCGTTCAAGGCCGATATCGACGATCTGCGAGAGAGCCCGGCGATGGAGATCGTCGAGGCGCTGGCCGAGCATGCCGACGCGACGCTGCTGGTCGTCGAACCGAACGTCGGCGCGTTGCCCGCGTCGCTCGAAGCGAAGGCGCGGCTGTGCGAACTCCATACCGCGCTGGCAGAAGCCGACGTGATCGTCATCCTCGTCGATCACGCGCCATTCCGTCGCATGGACCCGGTGCGGCTGCAGACCAAGGTCGTGATCGACACGCGTGGCGTGCTGGCGCAGGCGTGACGTACGGGATGCGCACGCCATGATACGGAACGCCGATATCGGAAAGCTGCTGGGCCGTCTCGAGGCGCTCGTCTGTACGGGCGCGCCCGGCCTGTATCGCGTGCTGACGTTCTGGGTCATCCAGCGGCTCTATTCGCTGGACGAACTCGGACATGCGGCGTCCAGCATGTCGGTCGCGCAGATGATCGGCTTCTTCACGGCCATCGGCTGGGCGACGCTGATTCTCGTGCGCGTGCCGGCCAGCGACGGGCGGCAGGCGGCGCGCGACACGTTCTACTCGCTGGTGTCGATGGCGGGATGGACGACAGCGGCCGCCACGCTCGCGTGCGTGCTGGTGTCCGCGAGCGGCGTCGTCGCGTTCGATGTCGGGGGCGTGGTTGCGTTGATGTGGGGCTGGACCGTGTATCAGCTCGCGCGTCATTTCTTCGTGTCGACCCGTCGCTACCGGATCACGATTGCGTTCGACTGCCTGCTGATCGCGGGTTCGTGCGCGATGCTCCAGGTCGGCGCGCGTCATGGCTATTCCGCGTCGCTGTGTCTGGCGCTCTCGCTGATCGTGGCGGCTGTCGCGATGTTCGTCGCGATCGGTGTGCCGACGCGTGGCGTGTTCTCGACGCGTCTCGACATGAAGGGGCTGCAGTTCGGGCTGACCAATTTCCTGTCCGGCGGTATCGCGCTGGTGACGGTGCCGGCGGCCAAGGCCATGTGCGGCGCGTCGTTCGCGGGGATGCTGTCGCTGTTCGTGTCGGCGACCGCGATCGGCAATCTGCTGCCGCGCGCCATCTCGATCGCGCAACTGCCCGATCTCGTGAAGCGGAAGAAGGACAAGGTGCCGCTCGATACGACGCTGGGCGCGATGCGGCGCGACATCGGTCTGTCGAATCTGGTCGTGCTGGTCGTGAATCTCGCGATGGTGGCGGGGTTGACTTATCGGGTGGGGATGGACGGTGCGGACCGGTACATCACGCTCGCGGGCGGCGTGTTGCTCGCGATTCAGTGCGCGGCCGGGGTGCTCGGTGTCGTCGGCAGCAACGTGATGATGGCGTTCGAGAAGAGTGCCGTCACCGCGCGGATCAACATCGGTACGTCGGCGCTGTTCATCGCGTTGCTCGGCGGCAGCGTCGCGATCGGCGGCGAAGCCGGCTTCTTCTGCATGCTCACGTCGGCCGTGGTTGTCACGCTGGTTCGGAACGGGATCGTGGTCTTGCATGCGCGGCGGGTGTGTTCGGCGTATGCGGAGTCAGTGCGGGCAGTCGACGTTCCGGTCGCATCGGGAGTGCGCCCATGAGCGTCGCGATTCGAGTGCCGGCAATGGCGGGTCGTCGCTCGCGGGTCGCCGACGCAGGCGCCGGACTGCTGGCGCTCGCGTATTTCGTCTTCTGCGTCAGCGATACGTTGCTCACGCTCGACGACGATCGCTCGCAGATCGTCAAGATGGGTGCGTTCGTCCTGGTGTTCGCGGCAATCCTGCTGCGTCCGCGCTTTCACCGGCTGGCCGTCGTGGCGCTTCCCGTCGCGGTGTCGCTCTGCATCGGGATGCTGCTGTCGTTCAACGTGGCGGCGGGAGTCGAGGAACTCGTCCGCTTCCTCTTTCCCGTTGCGATCACGGTGGCGATCTTCCCGTACCGTGACCGGCTCGACGTGCTGGTCAAGACGTTCATCGGCGTGGTCGTGAGCAACGATCTGTTCCAGTTGTACTTCTACGCTTCGTACGCGATCGGGCTGCCGCTGTTCATGCCGGTCCGGATCGATTCCGGGCTGTTCCTGCGCGCACAGGGATGGATGGGATTTTTCTCGGAATTCAGTTTCATCAATTTCTGCGCATTCCTGCTGTGCCGCTGGTACTGGACCGGCCGCCGTGCGGCGATGGCATCGTGGGGCTTCCTGCTCTTCGGGCTGCTCGGTTTCTCGTTCAAACTGTTTGCGGCGCTCGCGTTCTACCCGTTCGTGAGGAACGTCAGGGACGTGCGCGCGTGGCTGGCCGCGGCAGGTATGGCGGGCGCGATGCTCGTGCTGATGGCGATGGGCGTGCTCGATTCGCTGCTGAAGGTCGGCATGGCGAAGATCCTGTTCTATGTCGTCGCGGGCAATTCGGCGCGCGCCGAATCCTATCGCGTGATGTTCGAGTCGATCCGCGACGGCAATCTGCTCGGCGAGGGGTTGGGCAGCTTCGGCGGCCCGGCGTCGGTGAAATTTTCGTCGCCGCTCTACCCGCTTTATCACTTCGACTGGTACGGGCTTGGCGGGCTGCTGAAGACCACCGATACGTTCTATCCGCACCTGTTCGTCGAGATGGGCGTGTTCGGCGCGATCGCGTGGCTCGTGTTCGTGTTGGCTTACGGACAGGCGCGGCGCAAGCCGACCGTCTGGTTCTACATCGTCGGCGCGTTCTGTTTCGACAACATCTTCTCGATGGCGTTTGTGTCGCCGTCTTACGTATTTTCCGCACTGCTGGCCATGTACGCGTTCTCGTGGGGGCGGCCGGGAGCCGGCCGCGCATCTCGCCATGGCGCGGTGGAGGTTCGCTCATGAAAATTCTCGTCGTCACGAACATGTATCTCGGCAGTAACCATGCGAGCCCGTGGCAAGGCGTGTTCGTGACCGAGCAGGTCGAGGCGCTGCGGCGTTCGGATACCTGCACGGTCGACGTGCTCGTCATCGAAGGATATCGCGACAAGCGCGAATATCTGCGATCGATCGGGCGCGTCTGGAAGGCGGCGCGCGCGGGCCGATACGACATCGTGCACTACCACTTCGGCCTGAGCGCGTGCTCCGCGCCGCTGGTTCGCCTGCTTACGCGAGCGCGCGTCGTCATCACGTTCCATGGCACCGACATCCTCGGCCCGCTGTGGATGCGGGCCGTGTCGAAAACGATGGCCTGTTTCGCGCACGCGTGCATTGGCGTGAGCGCGCAGATTTCATCGCGTTTGACGCGGATGTGCCGGCGCTGCGAGACGATTCCGTGCGCGGTCGACGAGACGGTATTCGTCGAGCAGCGCGACGATGCGGGCGCTGATTCCGCGTTGCCGATCGTCGTGTTCCCGTCCTCCCCGCAGCGTCCGGAAAAGAACTATCCGCTGTTTGCGCAAGTGTTGCGGCAGTTGTCGCAGCAGCATGGCATCCGCGTGCAGGAACGGCATATCGACGGTCTGGATCGCAGCGAGGTGCGCGAGCTGCTGGCGCGTGCCGCGTGCCTGCTGATGACGTCGACTCGCGAAGGGTCGCCGCAATCGGTCAAGGAGGCGATGGCGGTCAATTTGCCGGTGGTATCGGTCGATGTCGGCAACGTGCGGCAACTGCTCGACGGCGTGTCGCCCGGCATGGTCGTGTTCGACCACGACGCGGGCTGGCTGACGAACGAGCTTGCGGATGTGTTGAAGGCCGGCACGCGATCCAACGGTCGCGAGCGGCTTGCGGCGCTCGGGTACTTCTCCGCCGATGTGTCCACGAAGTTGCAGGCGCTGTATGCATCGCTTTGCCGGCCGCCGCGATTCGCCCGCGTGGCACCGGCTACCGAAAAACAGGACAACGAGGCCATGCAATGAACCAGGCCGAATTCTTTTCATGCCCGATCCACCTGATGTCGATGAACGAGACGGTCGACTGGATCGACGCGCGGGTCGAGAAGCGGGAATTCACGCAGCACGTAGTCGTCAACGTCGCGAAGCTCGTTCACCTGCAGCGCGACGCAGCGCTCGCCGCGTCGGTTCGCGCATGCGACATCGTCAACGTCGACGGCATGGGCGTGGTCTGGGGGGCGCGGCTGCTCGGCATCCCGGTGCCGGAGCGTGTCGCGGGCGTGGATCTGTTCCATCGGCTGCTGGCACTGGCCGATGCGAAAGGGCTGCCGGTCTATCTGCTCGGCGCGACGCAGGAAGTCGTCGAACAGGTCGTCGCGGTGGCGACGGCGCGCTATCCGCGGCTGCCGATCGCGGGATATCACCACGGCTATTTCTGGGACGACGAACAGGCGGTCGTGGACGACATCCGTCGCTCGGGTGCACGAATGCTGTTCGTCGCGATCACGTCGCCGCGCAAGGAGAATTTCATCAATCGATGGAAAGCGCAGTTGGGCGTCGATTTCGTGATGGGCGTGGGCGGGACGTTCGACGTGGTGGCGGGGAAGGTGAAGCGTGCGCCGCTATGGATGCAGCGCAGCGGCCTCGAATGGGCGTTCCGCGTGATCCAGGAGCCGGGGCGGATGTGGAGGCGCTATCTGTCGACCAACAGCCGCTTCGTGGCGATGCTCGCGGGTGCGTACGTGTCTCGATTGTTTCGGCGCAAGGGAAGGGGCGATGCGCAGTAGATTCGTCGTCGCCGCATGCATGCTGGTCGTATCGGTTTGCCACGCGAGCCCGTCGGGCGGCGCGCATGAGCAAACGCGTTTCTATCGGTCGGACTGGGCGCGCGGTATCGATCCGCGGCTTCGTCTGCAGGAACCGGCGCCGTACAACGTCACGACCGGCGAATTGCCGGGGATTCGCGGCACGCTGCTGAAGGTATCGATGAACCGCTCGCAGGATTTCAGCGAGGTGGCGAGCGGAACGCCGCGTTCGGAGGTCAGTTTTTTCCCGGTGTTTCGCTTCGTGAACGGCCTCTACTACGAAGTGCGCTGGTCGACCGTGATTCCCGCCGACTACCGGTTCGATTCCAGACAGCCGGAACTCGTTGCCCAGTTGCATCAGGGCGGCAACGACGGGTCGCCGCCGTTCGCGTTGCTGCTGAACAACGGGAAATATGAAGTCGACGTACGCGGCGCGCCGGGCACGCCGGGCCAGTCGTTCGCGTTCGGCGACCCGTCGGCGGACCGCGGACGACCGGTCTCGTGGGTGCTGCGGTATCGGCCCGACGATCGCGGCGTCGATGCGCTGACCGATGTTTTCCGGAACGGGGAGCGCGTCGTGCATGTGACGGGCGTACCGAACGCGTTCCCGAACGACCAACGGGCCTACTTCAAGCTTGGCCTCTACAAATGGTGGTGGAAGACCCGGCCGTCCGATGTGACCGAGCGGACAATGTATTACGGCGACATCGAAATGAAGGTATTGCCCCAGTCGGCCGAGTGAGGCGCGTGGCGCCGGGCGCATGTCGCGCATGCACCCGCGCCACCTCACCCCTCCCCAAGAATCCCGTGGTACGCGCTCAACGCCGGCACCCCGCCCAAGTGCGCATACAACACCTTCGACCCCGGCTCGAATTCTCCGCGCCGCACCTTGTCGATCATCCCGTGCATCGATTTCCCTTCATAGACGGGATCGGTCAGCATGCCCTCCAGCCGCGCGCACAGCCGAATCGCCTCGAGCGTGCCTTCGCTCGGCAAGCCGTACTCGGGGCCGCCGTAGCGCGTATCGAGGATCACGTCCTGTTCGGTGATCGCGCGCCCGAGATCCACCAGCTCGGCCGTATGGCGCGCGATCCGCGTGATCTGCGCATGCGTCTTTTCCGGCGTCGCCGATGCGTCGATGCCGATCACGCGGTCCGCGCGCCCGTCGGCCGCGAAGCCGACGACCATCCCCGCCTGCGTGCTGCCCGTCACGGAGCAGACCACGACGTAGTCGAACTTGAAGCCGAGTTGCGCTTCCTGCGCGCGCACTTCTTCCGCGAAGCCGACGAACCCGAGCCCGCCGAGCGGATGCTCGGAGCAGCCGGCCGGAATCGGATACGGCTTGCCGCCCGCCTCCCGCACGCTCTCCATCGCTTCTTGCCAACTGCGGCGAATGCCGATGTCGAAGCCGTCGGCGACGAGCCGCACGTCGGCGCCCATCATCCGCGACAGCTGGATGTTGCCGACGCGGTCGTACACCGGATCTTCATAGTTGACCCAGTGCTCCTGCACGAGCACGCACTTCATCCCGAGATGCGCGGCGACGGCCGCGACCTGGCGCGTCTGGTTCGACTGCACGCCGCCGATCGACACGAGCGTATCCGCGCCCTGCGCGAGCGCGTCGGGCACGAGGTATTCGAGCTTGCGCGTCTTGTTGCCGCCGAACGCGAGGCCGCTGTTGCAGTCCTCGCGCTTCGCATACAGCTCGACCTTGCCGCCGAGGTGTTCGCTCAAGCGCTTGAGCGGCTGGATCGGCGTCGGGCCGAACGTGAGCGGATAACGGGGGAAGCGTTGCAGATTCATCGGCGGGGGCTCCGGAGGGGGTGAACAAAAAAGGGGAAATCGATCGCTTGGGCGCGGCAAGCCGTGCGCCGCTGAGAAAAAATGATAGGCAGAAGCGCGGGAAATGAGCTTGCGAAATGAATGGCGGTGGCCTACGTTATCGACGATATGAACGAGAATTAAACAATTTCGATTCGTCGACGAGGAGGTTAGCGCAATGAAATTAGATCGCGGCAGCGTATCGCAGGCCGACGCCGCACCGGCGCTCGACCGCATCGACCGCGCGATCCTGCGGCAACTGCAGCAGGACGCGTCGATCTCGAACGTGAGCCTCGCGGCGAAAGTGAAGCTGAGCGCGCCGGCGTGCCTGCGGCGCGTCGAGCGGCTGAAGGAAATGGGGCTGATCCGCGGGATCGTCGCGCTGCTCGACCCGAAGCCGCTCGGCGCCGGCATGCTGGTCGTGATCGGCTTCGTGCTCGATCGCTCGACGCCGGAAACGTTCGCCGCGTTCGAGAAGGCCGCGCAGAAGGTGTCGGGGTGCGTCGAATGCCATGTCGTGACCGGCGAGTTCGACTATTTCATGCTGGTGCGCACGCGCGACAACGACAGTTTCAATCGGTTGCACGCCGAACAGCTGCTGTATCTGCCGGGTGTGCGGCAGGTGCGGT
Source organism: Burkholderia sp. BCC0506 (assembly GCF_902833145.1). GTDB lineage: Bacteria > Pseudomonadota > Gammaproteobacteria > Burkholderiales > Burkholderiaceae > Burkholderia. Next base: position 252,655 of record NZ_CADFEN010000002.1, read on the forward strand.
CGTTCATGGTGCTCAAGGAGATTCTTTCGACGCACGCGCTGCCGCTGTAAGCGAGCCTGTCCGGCGAACGCGCGCCGGGCAAGTGCATTGCCCGTCCGTTTGCCGACGAAACCGTGACAGTCTCCCGACGCCGCCGAAAGGAACCGAACGAAACGCGCGCACGCGCGTCGCACGTTCACGACGCGGTATGAACCGATCGCGTATGCTCGTTCCGTCGGCGGCGCGAGCCTGCCGCCGGAGCCGGTTCATGCATGTGACGACCCATCAACGAGCGAGGACATCATGGCAAGACAGACGATGGCGGAATACCTGGCGAAGACGCTGGCGGCAGCGGGCGTCGAGCGCATCTGGGGCGTGACGGGCGACAGCCTGAACGGCCTGTCGTTCAGCCTGAGCCAGATCGGCTCGATCCGCTGGATGCACACGCGGCACGAGGAAAGCGCGGCGTTCGCGGCCGGCGCCGATGCGGCGTCGACCGGGCGGCTCGCGGTGTGCGCGGGCAGTTGCGGCCCCGGCAACCTGCACCTGATCAACGGGCTGTACGACTGCCATCGCAATCACCAGCCGGTGCTCGCGATCGCCGCGCATATTCCGTCGACCGAGATCGGCCTCGGCTACTTCCAGGAAACCCATCCGCAGGAGCTGTTCCGCGAGTGCAGCCACTTCGCCGAGCTCGTGACGAACGCATCGCAATTTCCGCGCGTGCTGGCGCGCGCGATGCGCACCGCGATCGAGGCGCGCGGCGTGGCGGTGATCGTGCTGCCCGGCGACATCGCACTCGGCGACGGCCCCGACGAGGCGCCGGCGTGGAGCGAATCGTCGCCGCCGTCGATCCTGCCGGCCGACGCCGATCTCGACCGGCTCGCGGCGCTGCTCAACGGGTCGGACGCGGTCACGCTGCTGTGCGGCAGCGGCACGCAGGGCGCGCACGACGAAGTGGTCGCGCTGGCCGACACGCTCGGCGCGCCGGTCGTGCATGCGCTGCGCGGCAAGCAGTTCGTCGAATGGGACAACCCGTTCGACGTCGGGATGACGGGGCTGATCGGCTTCAGCTCCGGCTATCACGCGATGGAATCGTGCGACACGCTGCTGATGCTCGGCACGGATTTCCCGTACCGGCCGTTCTATCCGACGAACGCGAAGATCGCGCAGATCGACTGGAAGGGCTCGCAGCTCGGCCATCGCGCGCCGCTCGCGCTGGGGCTGGTGGGCACCGTGAAGGAAACGATCGCGGCGTTGCTGCCGCGCTTGACGCGCAAGACGCAGCGCCGCTTCCTCGAGAATGCGCTGAAGCACTACGCGGCCGCGCGCAAGGGGCTCGACGATCTCGCGGTGGCCGAGCCGCCGGGCCGCGCGATCCATCCGCAGTACCTGACGAAGATCGTCGACGAAGTCGCGGCGGAGGATGCGATCTTCACGGCCGACGTCGGCACGCCGACGCTGTGGGCCGCGCGCTACCTGACGATGAACGGCAAGCGGCAATTGCACGGCTCGTTCAATCACGGCTCGATGGCGAACGCGATGCCGCAGGCGCTCGGCGCGCAGGGCGCGCATCCGGGACGGCAGGTCGTGTCGCTGTCGGGCGACGGCGGGCTGTCGATGCTGCTCGGCGATCTGCTGAGCGCCCGCCAGCTCAAGCTGCCGATCAAGGTCGTCGTGTACAACAACAGCCTGCTCGGCTTCGTGTCGATGGAGCTGAAGGCGGCCGGCTATCTCGACACGAACGTCGACCTGAGCCCGACCGACTTCGCGGCGATCGCGAAGGGCGCCGGGATCTTCAGCGTGCGCGTCGAGCATTCGGAGAACGTCGAGCACGCGTTGCGCACGGCGTTCGAGCATGACGGGCCGGCGGTGGTGGACGTCGTCACGTCGAAGTACGAGCTCGCGATGCCGCCGAAGATCGAGCTCGCGCATGCGAAGGGTTTCAGCCTGTTCATGCTGCGCGCGATTCTCAGCGGGCGTGGCGACGAGATCGTCGAACTCGCGAGAACCAACTTGCGCTGAGGGCATGTCGTGCGCCGTGCAGCGAACATGGCGCACGGTTCACGGCTCCGGCAACGTCGCTGTGTCGCGCACGGGTTCGACGAACCACCTCGACGCGGCCGACGAACGACGGTTCGCGGGCGAGAGACGCGGCGTGTCGAAGTCCCGCCCCCCATTTCGGCCGCCGTGGCGCTGGGCCGGCGAGCCCGCCGCGATCGGGATGGCGCGCTGCAGCAAATCCGGCGTGCCGGCGAGCGCTGTCCCGCGCACGTGCTGCGGTGCGTCGATCGCTGACCGAAACTCGGCGGCCGATCGGGCACGAATTGTCAGCGGAATCAGGGTCAATCTTCACGTCGCCTTAAGTTTGCGTTTCCTAGAATCGATTGACCGCCGCGCGCCCTGCGGCGGACCGATTCGCCCAGGAGGATGCGCATGAACGTTGCCCGTGTCGCCGTAGCCCTGTCCCGTGCGGTCGTCGGCGCGCCGCCGCCGGCCGCGCAAGCGCCGGAGGCCCGCCCATGACGTGGCCGAACGCGTGGCGTGTCTCGGCACTGTTCGTGCGCGAGTGGGTCGGCCGGCCGGCCGCGGTGGGCGCGTTGTGCCCGAGTTCGCGGCATCTGGCGCGCGAGATGGCCGACGCGGTGCCGGACGGCGACGGGCTCGTCGTCGAGCTCGGCGGCGGCACCGGCGCGATCACCGCGGCGCTGCTCGAACGCGGTGTCGCGCCGCGGCGCCTCGTCGTGGTCGAACGCTCGCCGGCGTTCGTGCAGCATCTGCGGCGACGCTTTCCCGGTATCTCGATCGTCGCGGGCGACGCGCGGCGGCTCGAGCGGCTGCTGCCGCCGGACGCCACGGTCGACGCGATCGTGTCGTGCCTGCCGTTGCGCACGCTGCCGCGCGAGGACGTGACGGCGATCGTCGGTCAATGTCATCGCGTGCTGTCGGCCGACGGCGTGATGATCCAGTTCACGTATGACCTGCGCCCACCCGGGCGTCATCCGCTCGGCGATTCGGCATTCATTGCCAGCGGCAGTCGGATCGTCTGGGCCAATCTTCCGCCGGCGCGTATCGTGACCGTGCGCTGCTGCGCCGCGGAATACGCCGGCTGAGCTCGGTCGTGCGGGGCCTCCGGCCGCGGGGCGCCGTCGCATTTTGTCAGCAGAGAAGCTAGACGCGCGCGCTATCCATCGCGTGCGCCGCAGGCCGCGATGCAATCCGCTTGATGAAGCGATCGAGCGGCGTCGCATAGCCGCGCGCGATGATCGCCTTGCGCCTGCCGACAGCGCCAGATCCGCGACGAGCAGCGCCAGCCTGGTGTCGCCTTGCGTGGCGGGCGGCGGCCAGAACGTGCGCGACGTGCCGAGCACGATCAGATGGAACAGGTACAGTTCGTAGCTGAGCCGGCCGCTCCAGCGCAGCGAGTGGAAAGCGCCCGGCATATCGCCGCGGACCGTGCGGGCCGAGTCCGCCGAACGGCTGATCTGGCGTCGAAGTGATTGTCCGTCTTGCCCCGCCTTACGCCCCGTTGAATGTGGGCAGTGCTACGCGACCACGGCGCGGTCGTGGATGGTCGACGGCGGATGTGCGTGTCGCTCGAGGCACTCGTCTCACGCGGTACCCGCGACGCAGGCGATACCGCAAGCGCGACGTCCGGGGCGCGATCCCGACGCGCGCATGCCTTTTTTTGCACGGCCGCGCCGTTTTTTTGCACGGCGTTTATACCGCCTCTTCTAAGCTGAGGGCGTGTCGAACAGCCCAGACGGTTTCCGTCCGCGCCATGACCTTCATTCATCCCTTTCCCGCGTTCGATGTCGGCGCACGCCGGTTGTGCGCCGCCACATCGGGCAGCGTCGTGCCGTTCCCGCCGCACCCGCGCCCGCGCCTGCAACTGCCCGTCACGCTGACGGCCGACTCCGCCGCCGCGCACGCGCGGCTCGCCGCGTTGCTGCATTCCCCGCTCGGCGTGTATGTCGTCCGCGCCCGCACCGTGCGCAACGTGATCCACGTGCACTTCGACATCGCCCCGGAAGACCTGGATTTCACGCTGCACACGCTGATCGCGCAGCAAGTCGACGCTGTGATCGGGCCGATCGCGCGCCAATTGCAGCGCCGGGCGGGCGGGCGCTGAGTCGGGAACGCCGATTGCTTGGCTCATCCGCCGCCGATTCGCCGGGCGCCGTGCTGTCCGCCGGCCGGTGAGGGCGGTCGTTTGTGCGCTGCGTCGAACGCGGCGCTACCCCTGAACAGGGAGGGCCCATGTACCTTACGGAAGAAGTACGTATCGCGCGCCCGGCTGCCCGTCGCGCGCATGCCGGGGCGTTGCCGTCGGGCAGGCAGCTTGCCCGGCAGTTGATGGTGACGGTTCGCGCGGCGGACGTGCTGCTGCGCCAGGCGATCCGCGTGCCCGATCGCCACCAGTGGTCGGTCGACGCCGAACGCGTCGATGCGGCCGGCGGGCCGCTTACCGCGTGGGATTCCCACGTGACGTTCCGCGTCGTCAAGGCGTTCGCACCGGCGCTCGATGCGGATGCGCGTGCGGCCGACCCCGATCAAGCGGCGGTCGAGATTCGATTGTTTCTTCCCGAACAGGCTTACGTGGCCGAGCGGCGCATCGGCATCTTCGGCCGGCGGCACGGCCAGCGCTTCAGCGCGACGCTGTCGGTCACGGCCGGCTCGCAGTGGGGCGGCCGGCGCAGCGAGCACGTGCCGCCGGCAGGGCGCCACGTGCACGGCGACACGCTGGAAGCGCTCGTCGATACGGTGGCCGGCATCGTCAACGCGGCGTTGCGCGTGTCCGGGCATGGCGCGACCGGCCACGGCTGACGCGGCGGCGCGCGACCGCGGGCTCACACGTCGCCGGTCTGCCCGGTCTGCCGTTGCAGGTCTTCCATCAATTGTTCCGCGAGGAAGTCGCACGGCGGCCGTTTCGACTTGGTGCTGCGCGCGAGGATCAGCTCGAGCGGCGGCAGGTCGGGCAGCCCGTGCGAGCGGCCGAGCATCGACAGTTGCGCGGGAATCGCGCAGCGGGCGAGCGGCGCGACCGCGAGGCCGGCCTCGACCATGCTGAGCAGCCCGAGCAGGCTCGGGCTTTCATACGACGTGCGGTACGGTACTTTCGCGCGTTCGAGGCTGCGGATCGCGTTCTCGCGCGCGACGCTGCCCGGCATGAACACCGCGATCGGCAGCGGCCGTTCTTCCCAGACGCGCGGCCCATTCGTCATCGCGGCCCACGCCATCGGCTCGTGGCGGATGAAGTCGCCCGACAGCCCCTTGATACGCGTGCCGCACACGAGATCGACGGTGCCCTCCTTGATCAGCGGCGCGAGCGCGCTGCTCGGCAGCCCCATCACCTGGATCTCGACCTTCGGGTAGGTCGCGGAGAATTTTTTCAGGACCGACGGCAGCAGCGACGACGCATAGTCGTCCGGCACGCCGATCACGACCTTGCCGGTCACTTCCGGCCGCACCACGGCCGCCCATGCCTCGTCGCGCAGCGCCAGCATTCGTCTGGCGAATCCCAGCAGCACCTCGCCCTCGCGCGTCAGCACGATGCTGCGCGGCTTGCGCACGAACAGCGGCCGGCCGATCGCGTCCTCCAGGCTCTTGATCTGCATGCTCACGGCCGACTGCGAGCGGTTCACGGCCTCGGCCGCGCGGGTCATGTTGCCGGTTTCCGCGACGGCGACGACGGTGGCCAGCACGTCGTGATCGAGCATCTTCATCGGTATCAGGAAAACTGAACGTAACGATCAGTATTATGCGTTTTTATTGTTGCTGTGTGTCTGCCATAGTGCGATCACGCTGGCGTTTCGCCCGAGGGTGGCGCGGCGTTCACGCCGTTGACCCGGCATGCAGCACCGAACAAGGAAAGCGTGGTGTATCGATGATCGACCATCCGTTGCGCGCCGCACTGGCCGCGGAATTGCATGCCCGGCCGTTCCTGCGGCTCGCCGAAGCCGTGTCGCTCACGCATTACGCGATCTATGCGGACGGCCAGCCCGACATCCACGAAACGCTGCTGCACGCGCTGTGCCGCGAGACGGGCATCGACGCCCCGCACGACGGCGCGACGCACTACGCGGTGCAGTCGCCGTGCGGCTGGCACCTGAAGTGGGAGCGTCACACCGAATTCTCGACCTTCACGTTCGTCGCGCCGCGTCGCGACACCGGCTATTTCGACGATCTCGCGATCGCCGGCATTCCGGCCGCGTGGTTCGCGCGGCTGGCCGGCATCCGCTTCGTCGCGGTGCGGATGGAGCTGCTGTCGGGCGACGCGGCGCGGCGCGTGTGCGGCGACCTGCGGCGCTGGATCGACGGGCCCGCGCTCGTCGGCAGCCACGTGCTCGGCGGCGGCAAGGTGTTCTGCGACTGGCACGTGCGCGACGACGGCTTCATGCGTTTTCTCGTCGTCGACGAGGATTTCCGCGAGGAGCAGGGCGGCCGCCTGTTGCAGCGCCTGTATGAAATCGAGACGTACCGGATGATGGCGCTGCTCGCGCTGCCGGTCGCGCGCCGGATGAGCCGCGAACTCGACGAGATCCATGCGGCGCTGCACGCGTTGATGCAGCGGATGGATGCGGGCGGCGCCGACGGCGATGACGCAGCGTTGCTCGTCAAGCTCACGCATCTCGCGGTGCGGGTCGAATCGTTGTCGGGATCGGGGGCGCGCTTCAGCGCGTCGCGCGCATACGAAAAGCTCGTGCTGGCGCGCATCCAGGAGTTGCGCGAGGAGCGTATCGAAGGGATGCCGACGATCGCCGAATTCATGGAGCGGCGTTTCGCGCCGGCGATGGAAACGTGCCGCAGCGTGTGGGCGCGCCACGAACAGATCGCCGCGCGCATCGCACGGGCGGTCGACCTGCTGCGCACGCGCGTGAACCTCGCGCAGGAAAAGGACGTGACGCGCCTGCTGGCCGGCATGGAGCGTACGGCGCGCAACCAGCTGCATTTGCAGCACGCGGTCGAAGGGCTGTCGGTGGCCGCGATTTCGTACTACGTGCTGTCGCTCGCGACGGCGGCGTTCAAGGCGCTGCACGTGATGAACCTGCCGGTCGATCCCGAACTGGCGGAAGGGCTGCTGATCGCGCCGGTCGTGTTCGCGGTGATCCACATCACGCGGCGCACGCGCGCGCAGCTTGCGCGGACCGAAGCGGCGCATGACGGCGCCCCCGTGCATGCGGCGCCGTTGAAGCAGGCCGGCTAGCACATCGACGACATATCCAGGCAAAGGAGTGGAGATGACTTTCATGCAAACGCAATCTGAATCCTTCGGTGGCCTCGACGCCTTCGACGAACCGGCGCGGGAAGAAACCGGCGCGCCGGAACCGGTGCGCGCGACCTCGTATCATGCCGTGCTGCTGGAGCCGACGACGTCGCTCGTCGGCGGCACGATCGATCGGCCCGAGGTCGCTGCCGTGGCGATCCTCGGGTACAACTGACGCGCGTTCCGTTCGCTGTGATCGTTGCGAGCTGACGCGCTATAGTCGTGCGATATCCGCCGCGTGTAGTGCGCAGCCGGCGGCCGATCCACGTACGCGTTCACCTCGATGACAGCCCTTCCCGACGTTACCCTTCAACTGACCGACACCGAGCAGCCCGCCGCTCGAGACTTCATCAGCCGCAAGCTCGGCGAATTCAACCATGCGATGACGGGGCGCGCCGATGCGGCCGCGCTCGACGTCTACGTGACCGATCCCGCGACCGGCGAGGTGTTGGGCGGCCTCACCGGCCGCACGTCGCTCGGGCTGTTCTTCATCGACCTGTTCTATCTGCCCGAATCGCTGCGCGGCGGCGGCTTCGGCAGCCGGCTGCTGCGCGAGGCCGAAGCGGAAGCGAAGCGGCGCGGTTGCGCGCGTGCGGTGCTGTACACGATCTCGTTCCAGGCGCCCGACTTCTATCGGAAGCACGGGTACGAGACGTTCGGCGAAGTGCCGTGCGAGCCGGAAGGCGCGGCGCGCGTGTTCATGGTGAAGGTGCTTTGAGCGGCAACGGCCCGTTTCCTGACATCTCGTGACACGCCGATGGCGGCGTATCGCTCGCGGCTCACCGCCCGGGCGCCGCACGCTCGACGATCATGTCGTACAGCGCCCGCGCCGCGGGCGACAGTTGCGCGTGCCTGCGCGTGACGAGCACGAGCGTGCGCGACACCGACGGCTCGACGAGTTCGATCGTGCGGATCATCGGATACGCGTTCTTCTGGATCGCGAGCTTCGGCACGACCGCCGCGCCGAGCCCTTCCGCGACGAGCCCGAGCGCCGTCGAACTGCGCTGCACCTCGTAGAACGAATGCAGCGACACGCCGCTCGTCTTCAGCGCGCCTTCGAGCAGCCCGCGATTGCCGCTCACTTCGCCGGCGAAGATCAGCGGATGCGGCTGCAGCGCCGCCCAGCGGATGCGCCGCCGCTTCGCGAGCGGATGATCGTCGCGGCACACGAGCACGTAAGGGTCATGGGCGAGCGGCATGCTGACGAGTTCCGGGTGCTGATCGCCGGCGATGCCGATGCCGAATTCGGCTTCGCGCCGCAGCACGGCCTGCAACACCGACGCCGACGCGTGATCGAGAATCTTCACGCGATCGTGCGGCCGATGGTCGGAGAAGGCGCGCAGGATGCGCGGCAGGTACTGCACGCCGACCGTCGGCACGCACGCGATCGTGACGTCGCCGCGCTGGCTCAGGCCCGTCTCGCGGATTTCGGTCAGCGCGTCGGACAGTTCGTTCAGCAGCCGGCGCGCCTGCGGCAGGAAACGCCGGCCGATCTCGGTCAGCGTGGTGCGGCGCGTCGTGCGCTCGACCAGCGCGACGCCGAGATACGCTTCGAGCTTGCGCAGCCGCTGCGTGATCGCCGTTTGCGTGACGTGCAGCGTATCGGCTGCTTGCCTGAAGCTGCCGCCGTCGGCGATCGCGACGAAAGCCTGGACACCGAGCGTATCGATCTTCATTAGAATTTTGAATCAATCACGATATTAAATTCATTTTACTGAAGGTCGGGTGCAGTCGCAGAATGCGCTGCATCGGCGGCCCGCTGCCTCCCTGCCGGGATGCCCGGAAGCTGCCCACGCCGACAAGGAGATCTATCGTGACGACCCCGCTCGATCAATATGCGACCCAGTACGTGCAGTTCGAGGACGAACGGACCAGGCCGGTGCGCGACCTGCTGGCCGCCGTGCCGAAGACGCCGATCCATACCGCGATCGATATCGGCTGCGGGCCGGGCAATTCGACGGAAGCGCTGATCGCGCGCGCGCCGGACGCGACGATCCACGGGATCGATGCGTCGGCGGACATGATCGCGGCCGCGCGCAAGCGCCTGCCGGCGCTGCGTTTCTACCTGGCCGACGTGTCCACCTGGGACGATCCGGGCGGCTACGACCTGATCCTGTCGAATGCGGTGCTGCAATGGGTGCCGGCACACGACACGCTGTTCCCGAAGCTGGTCGGCCGCCTCGCGCCGGGCGGCCATCTCGCGGTGCAGATGCCCGACAACCTCGACGAACCCGCGCACCGGCTGATGCGCGAAGTCGCCGCGGCCGGGCCGTGGGCCGACAAGCTGAAAGGCGCGGCGCGCACCGAGCGATTCGATGCGCGCTATTACCACGCGCTGCTGGCGCCGCTCTGTTCGCGCGTGGACGTGTGGCGCACGACCTATTACCACCCACTGCGCGGCGGCACGGATGCGGTCGTCGAATGGTTCAAGGGCAGCGCGCTGCGGCCGTTCCTCACGGCGCTCGACGCGGCCGAACAGCGCGCGTTCCTCGCGCGCTATCGCGACGCGCTGGCCGGGCCGAGTGGCTATCCGGTGCAGGACGACGGGACGGTGCTGTTGCCGTTCCCGCGCCTGTTCGTCGTGGCGACGCGCAAGTAACGCGGCAACGGCACCGCATTGACGCGACGGATGGCGGCGCGTCAGCGCGCCGGCTGTACCGATGCCGGGTCGACCGTGCGGCTTCGCGCGGTCTGGCCGTCGCGCAGGTTCTTGTACCAGAACAGCGCGACTTCCCCGGCGTTCTCGCCGTCGGCGTACAGGAGGCGGTCGTGGCCGCCGAGCGCGAAGCCCGCGCGTGCGTACGTCGAGCAGGCCGCGACGTTGTTCGTCTGTGTTTCGAGCCGCATGAAACCGAACCCGTGGCTGCGTGCCCACGCTTGCGCGGCCGCCAGCAAGAGCTGCCCGATACCCTGGCGCCGGCAGACGCGGTCGACGGCCAGCTCCGCGATCTCGGCCATGCCGTTCCAGCTTTCCTCGATCGCGACGAATCCGGCCAGCCGCTCGCCGGCCGTCGCGCGAAAGAGCGCCGTCCGGCCCGACGCTGCGCTCGCCCGGCCGGCCGGATCGAAGCCGTAGTCCTTGCGCCGCGCCGGCAGCGCGCGCAGATCGAGCAAGTCCTGATACGGCGCGTTCAATTCCCACGCGATGTCGAACGAGAAATCGCATCCGTCCAGTTCGTCGGCGGCAAGCGCGATCGCCGGTTCGATGCTGATGTGTTCGGCTCGGTCCATAGGTCGGTGTCCTGTCTTCGGGGGGATGGCGCGGTCAACCGGGCGTCGTCGAACGGTCCGTTTGCGGCAGGGCGGCAGCCGCCGAACCCCACGCGGCAAGCTCGCGCTTCGTGCGCACGCCGAGCTTCGCAAATGCGCGCTTCACGTACGACTCGGCCGACGTGACCCGCACACCGAGAATCCCGGCGGTTTCCGGCACGGTCTTGCCCAACAGCAGGTGCTTGCAGGTTTCGTATTCGCGCTTCGACAGCTTCATGCCGTCGGCCGCGAGCCGCGCGTCGAATTGCCGGAGCGGATGGACGTCGGGTGTCGGATGGGCGACGCGCCGCGCGGCAGTGGTCGACGCATGCAGTTCGAGCAGCGGAAACAGCATGTCGCTGATGCTGCGGAAGCGGTTCATCTCGGCGAGCGTGAACGGCGGCCGGTCGCGGCCGCGCTCCAGCGCGATCGAATGCTGCGAATGGCGCGTGCCGCGTGCGAGCACGCATTCATGTCCGATATGCACGTCGTCGAACAGCCGCTGGCGGAATTCGCCGGGCGGGATCGCCGCGATGTCGCGCACGACGAGCATCGTGCCCGCCTTGCCGCGCAGCCCCGCGAACAGCGGGTCGCTGTCGAGAAAGCGCTCGTAGTAGAGCGTCATCACGTCGGCGATTTCGGCGGTTTCGGTACCGATGCCGCTGCTGCCGATCCATTCGCAGCGGAAGCCGGTCGGCATCGTCGCGTCGGCGCGCGAGCGCTCGACGTGCGCGACGTCGAGCGGCACGACATCGTTCAGCAGTTGCGTGAGGCGCGGCACGAAGTGCGGCGTGCCGACCGTCTCGATCAGCTCGCCCAATGCCTTGAACGACACGTTGAAGCGGTCGGCGTCGGGGTGAAAGGGGTTCACGTCGAGCGGCATGCGGGTCCCCGGTGAAAAGCGGCGCGATTGTAGCGATCGACGCACGCAACGTCATTAGGGGGAAACACCGTCGATCGTCATGCCGACCCGTTTGCCCCGCAAAACAGCGCTTGCCCCCTGAAGCGGAGCATACCGGGGTAGTGTAAACGCGTCACTTCGTCCGCGCTTTTGTCGATCGGCAGACGAGCGATTCCGATGGCTGCACTGCGACGTTCGGCTTCGACGTGCCGTCCATGTGAAACTCAGGCGTCGATGCGCTCGACCTTGCCGACGAGCAGCCCGTACGACAGGCTGCCCGCGAGCGCCATCGCGGCGATGTAGGTGATCGCGTGCGAGAAGTCCGCGCCGTCGACCAGCAGCCCGATCACGATCGGCGTCGCGATCGCGGCGAGGTTGCCCACCAGGTTGAACACGCCGCCCGTGAGGCCGATGAGTCGCGCCGGTGCGAGCCCCGACACGAGCGACCACGTGATCGATGCAAAGCCGTTGCCGAAGAACGCGATCGTCATGAACGCGATCACCCAGCCCGTGGACGTCACGTAGTTCGCGCCGATGATGCAGGTCGAGATCAGCAGCCCCGAGATGATCGGCAGCTTGCGCGCGAAGCCCTGCGATGCGCCGCGCCGCATCAGCCAGTCCGACAGCACGCCCGAGCACAGCACGCCGACGAACGCGGCAAGGAACGGCAGCGACGCGAGGAAGCCCGACTTGATGAAGTCCATCCCGCGATATTTGACGAGGTAGGTCGGGAACCACGTGAGGAAGAACCACAGCGTCGAGTTCAGCGCGAACTGGCCGAGGTAGATACCCCACAGCTTGCGCCGCCCGAGCACGACGCCGAGATCGCGCCACGTCGACGGCGCGCGCTCGCTGCGCGCCGCGAGGCGGTCCTCGAGATCGACGAGCCCGCCGCCGTCGCGGATCAGCGCGATTTCGGCCGCATTGACGCCGCGCAACGCGCGCGGCTCGCGATACACCGCATACCAGATCGCGGCCCACGCGATGCCGGCGAGACCGGTCGCGACGAATACCATGTGCCAGCCGAGATGCACCTGCAGCCACGCGAGCACCGGCGTGAGGAACGCGAGGCCGACGAACTGGCCCGACGTGTAGCCGCCGATCGCGCTTGCGCGTTCGCGGGTCGGGAACCACGTCGTCACCACGCGGTTGTTGATCGGGTAGGCCGGCGCTTCGAGCGCGCCGACCGCCAGGCGCAGCACGATCAGCCCGACGAACGAGCCGGCGAAACCGAGCAGCAGCGTCGCGGCCGACCACAGCGCGAGCGCACCCGCATACAGCACGCGCGGCGACACCTTGTCGACGAGCCAGCCGCCCGGAATCTGCATCAGCGCATAGGTCCAGCCGAACGCGGAGAACACGAGGCCCGCGCGGACCGGATCGATGTTCAGTTCCTTGAACAGCTCCGGCGCCGCGATCGACAGGTTGCTGCGGTCGAGATAGTTGATCACGACGGTCACGAACAGCAGCGCGAGGATCAGCAGCCGCTTGCGGCTCGGCGGCGTGGTGGCGGTCGCTGTCGCGCGGGCGGCGGATCGGGATTCGGGTAAGGCGCCGGGGTGCGCGGATGGCCGCTCCGGCGGGTTGGCATGGGTGCGTGACGCGGATTGGGCCACGGTCGTCTCCTGTGTTCTATGTTCCGGCCGGCGCTCGCGAACGAGGCGGCCGAATCGAATGGCGTTGGGGCGAACGTTAGAGCCGTGGCGCGGCGTGCGTCAACATTTGGGCAGGCATCCCTATTAATGGGACGTCTTGCGTTCAGTATGTGGGACAGGGCGACGAAGGCAGCGCATCCTGCATCAGTCGGCCATCGCCTCCTTCGTGCTGACCCAGCCCTGCACGGCGCCGGCGCGCGGGTTGCGATATCGCACCTTCAACCACTGAAAATCGTCGCTCGCATCGATCAGCTCCACCTTGTCGCCCGCGACGACGTAGCGGCGCGTGGGCGCAGCACGCATCGCATCGTGCAGCGGCAGGCGCGCCGGGCGTACCTTGAACGCGACCGTGCCGCCGTCATGACCCTGCGGGCGGCGCGACACGCGCTTGCCGTGCTCGTCATAGGTGAGCAGCATCGACGACGGGCCCGATTCGCCGTCGAGCAGATCGCGCAGGTCGTCGGGGACCGCTTCGCTGGTTTGATACAGATACATCCTGCCGGTGCCGTCGAAACGGTACGCATCGGTGTACCAGATCGGGCCACCGCGACACGAGCTGTACAGCGTGCGCGCTTTCGGCTTCGCTTCGACGTTGATCAGCGCGTCGCAATTGCCGTGGGGCCCGTCGCCCGCCGGCATCTTCAGCGGCTCGAACCGCTGGCGCGCGGCGTCGTACAGGTAGATGCCGTATTGCTCGTTGACCATGCCGAGCATCGCGCGCATCGCGAGATCGCGACGACCGTCGAAGTTGTAGTCGTCGGTCGCGAGGTGATAGCGGCCTTCCTCGTCGGCGGCCGTGACGTCGAGCGTCTGCGTTTTTCCGCTCGGCAGGAAACGGACCGTGACGTGCGCGCCGTTCGCGCGCTCGACGCGGGCCGTGACGGTGTCGTCGACCTTGAACTCGAGCAGCGGCTTGGCCGCGTGCGCGGCGGGTGCGATCGACGCACACGTGGCGAACAGCAGCGCGGCGACACGGGGAAGCGGGCGGAATCGCGGGGAGCGCGTCATGAGCGGGCGTCGTGGCGAAGGAAAACGGGTGGGCGACCGGTCAGCGCGGCGTGCTGTCGTCGCGATAGCCGCTCTTGCCGACGAAGATCTCCTTCAGCGCGGCGCGCAGCGTGACCGGATCGTACTGGCCGGGCGCGAGATGGATCACGTAGCGCGTCTGGCCGTCGAGACGCGCGGCGATGCCCGGTTCGATCTCGACGTCGATCGTGTCGTCAGTCAGCCGCACCGACAGATCCTTGACGCGCAGGTTGATCTGGTCGCGCACCATCACTTCGATCAGCGTGTCGTCCGGAAAGCGCGACAACGCGAAGCAATAGTCCTGCTCCGCATCGTGACAGTAGATGTTGGCGAAGCTTTCGTCGTCGTCGATGTCGGACGTGGCCGCGCCGACGGTAGCGTGAAGTTCCATGAATGTCGTTCCTGCTGAAGGGTTAGGGGCGGGCGTGCATCGTGGTTTCGCTCGCAGCCGCGGTGTCGGGCGTCGCGTCGGCCCGCGCGTCGCGCGCCTTCAGCCACAGCCCGAATTCGCGCATCACGTCGACCACCGGCCGCAGCCGGTCGCCGTCCGCGGTCAGATCGTACTCGACGCGCACCGGCACTTCCGGATAGACGGTGCGCCGCACGAGCCCGGCGTCTTCCAGTGCGCGCAGGTCGAGCGTCAGCATGCGTTGCGAGATGCCCGGCATGTCGCGCCGCAGGTCGCTGAAGCGGCGCGGGCCGTCGAGCAGATACGACACCAGCAGCAGCCGCCAGCGGCCGCCGAGCAGGCGCATCGCTTCTTCAACGGAACATCCTGTCGCACTCGTTTTCATCGTGCCGAATCCTGGTCGGTAAATTTTTTGTGACTACGGCACAAACGACTGCCGTCTTCTCAGCGCCGCGCCGATGCGAGATATTAGCGCCCGCGTCGCGGCGAATCGATACATGGACAACCCACGAAGGAAACGCATGAAGCTCTATCACGCTCCCGGCAGCTGTTCGCAGGCGATCTGCATCGTATTGCGCGAAAGCGATATCGACGCCGAGATCGTCAAGGTCGACGCGCGCAGGCATGTCGTCGAGGATGGCCGCGATTACTACGACGTGACCGAACTCGGCTACGTGCCGCTGCTCGAACTCGACGATGGCACGATGCTGCGCGAAGGGCCGGTGATCGCGCAGTATCTCGCGGACCAGCGTCCGGAAGCCGCGCTCGCGCCCGCTTATGGCACGCTCGCGCGCTACCGGCTGATGGAATGGCTGAACTTTCTCGGCACCGAGATCCACAAGGGCTTCATTCCGCTGTTGTATGCGGTGCAGGCGGGGAAGTACGTCGAACCCGTGCGGCGGAAGCTCGACGGCCGCTTCGCGTGGATTGACCGCCAGCTCGACGGCAACACTTTCCTGACGGGCGACACGTTCACCGTCGCCGATGCGTACCTGTTCGCGCTGACCGGCTGGGGAAAGGCCGACTGGATGCGCTCGGTGTACAACGCGGATATCGACCTGAGCCGGCATGCGCATCTGCGTGCGTGGTACGAGCGGGTGCGGGAGCGGCCGGCCGTGCGGCAGGTGTTGCAGGCCGATGCGCGGCCGAACGCGGCCTGACCCATTCAGCGCGCCAGCGTCAGCGCCAGATACCCCGCATAACCCGCGCCGTTCGCGAGCAACGCCCAGGTCGCGAGCCCGCGCGTGCGCGCATGGATGCGCAGCCAGGCCGCCGCCGCGAGCGTGATGACCACGCCGGTCAGCACCTCGGGGCGCGGCTCCCACGGCGTCAGCATGATGCCGATCGCCGGCAGCAGCGTGCCCTGGAACACCATCGCGCCGGTGATGTTGCCGAACGCGAGCGTGTCCTTCCCGCGGCGGATCCACAGCACGCTGTTGACCTTTTCCGGCAGTTCCGTCGCGATCGGCACGATGATCAGCGACAGCAGCAGCGCCGACACGCCGAGCGCGTGCGATACGCCTTCCACGCCGTGAATGAAGCCTTTCGCCCCGCCGACCAGCAGCGCGACGCCGATCAGCAGTTGCAGCACGATCGTCGCCAGGGTGGTGGGCAGGCCGACGCGCGACAGGAACATCGCGTGCGGCGCCTCGGTGCCGTGTCCGGCATCGACGAGCCCGGTCGACGCGCGGAACGTCATCACGACGTACATCACGTAGAGACCGACCAGCATCGCGGCGAGCAGCGCACGCACGGCCCAGTTGTGATGCGGGACGAACATCGCGACGGTCGCCAGCGAGAACGCGGCGAGGAACGTGTTCATGTCGCGCACGAAGCCCGTGCGTTCGGGCGTGATCGTGCCGCGCAGCCCGCGCGAGCGGATCACGGCGAGCGTCATCAGGAACGTGGTGAGCGTCGCGAGCATCAGCGGCGCGCCGAGAATCGCGCCGACGCCGATCTCCTCGTTGACGGCCCGATTCGACGTGCCGCCGGCCAGCGCGAGCAGCGGCACCATCGTTTCGGGCAGCGCGGTGCCGACGGCCGCGAACAGCGAGCCGGTCACGCCTTCGGAAATCTTCAGGCGTTCGCCGAGATGCTCGAGCGCATTGGTGAAGACTTCGGCCGCGACGAGGATGACGACCAGCATGAACGCGAGTTCGACAAACATGAAGGTCATGCGGCACCTCCGCGGGCAGCGGCGGCGTGGGACAGGCGAGCGGGGACGAACATGGGGGCTCCGTGGTCGGACGCTGACGAACCATGACACATCCGCCGCCGTCCGACCAGGAACGACGCGACGTGCCGATGGTCTCGCCAAGCCGTTCAGGCCGAACGCGCCACGGCCGCAGGCCGAGTGTGTTGACGCGTTCGCTTTCCGGGGGACGGAAAGCAGGCTACTCCCCAAAGACGGAAAGCAGTCTAGCCGAGCGGTTTTCCTTCGACAAGCCTTCGTCTCGACAATATACCCCTCCTCCCTATAGGGTCGGCCTGTTGGAGATATACTCCCCTACCCTATACAGGAGCCATCGATGAGCCATACCGTTCGCGAAAAACAGAAGCTGCTGAACCGCGTGCGCCGTATCAAGGGACAGGTCGAAGCGATCGAGCGCGCGCTGGAAGAAGAGCGCGGCTGCAACGACGTGCTGCAACTGATCACGAGCTGCCGCGGCGCGACGAACGGGCTGCTGGCCGTCGTGCTGGAAGACCACATCCGGTCGCATCTCGTCGATGCCGACACGCCCGACGCCCACGAGGGCAGCGCGACCGAGCAGCTCATCGAGGTCGTCCACAGCTATTTCAAGTAAGCGGATCGAAACATGAACGAATTCAACGGCACGGCGCCCGGCGGCGTGCACAGTCACGCGTTTCTGGGCGCCGCACACGCGCGCAACGAGCGCAAGACGTGGATGGTCATCGGCCTGTGCACGGCGATGATGATCGCCGAGATCGTCGGCGGCACGCTGTTCGGGTCGCTCGCGCTCGTCGCCGACGGGCTGCACATGTCGACGCACGCGGGCGCGATGCTGATCGCCGCGCTGGCCTATACATATGCGCGGCGGCACGCCGACGATCCGCGCTTCGTGTTCGGCACCGGCAAGCTCGGCGACCTCGCCGGCTTCACGAGCGCGATCGTGCTGGCGATGATTGCGTTGCTGATCGGCTATGAGGCGGTCGCGCGCCTGTTGGCGCCGGTGCCGATTCGCTTCGACGAAGCGATTCCGATCGCCGTGCTGGGGCTCGCCGTGAATCTCGCCAGCGTGTGGCTGCTGAGCGGCGATCACCATCATGGGCATGGGCACGGACACGGGCATCATCACGCGCATGGGCACGACCGCCACCATCATGAGCACGACCACGACGACGCGCACCACGCGCATCATGATCACGGTTCGCACTCGGCCGCGCATCGCGACCACAACATCCGCTCGGCCTACGTTCACGTGATCGCCGACGCGGCCGTGTCGGTGCTGGCGATCGTCGGCCTGCTGCTCGCGCGCGCGTTCGGATGGCTCTGGATGGACCCGCTCGCGGGTATCGTCGGCGCGCTGGTGATCGCCAACTGGGCGTACGGGCTGATGCGCGACACGGGCGGGATCCTGCTCGACCTCAACGTCGATCGCAAGCTGACGGACAACGTGCGCCGCGCGATCGAGGCGCTCGGCGACCACGTCAACGACCTCCATGTGTGGCGCGTGGGCCCCGGCCACATGAGTGCGATCGTGTCGGTCGTATCGGCCGACACCGCGCGCGATGCGCGTTTCTACCATGCGCTGCTCGCGGGCTTCGACGGCATGTCGCACGTGACCGTCGAAGTGCTGGCACCCGCGAAGGCGGCCTGATCGTGGCCGTGAAATCGCCGTGTATCGACCTGTGCGCGTTCGACGGCCGCACGGGCTTTTGTGTCGGCTGCCTGCGTACGCGCGACGAGGCGCGCGACTGGAAGAAGCTGACCGACCATCGCCGGCACCAGATACTCAACGATCGCCCGCGCCGGCAGGCGAAGCTCCGGCGCGACACGCCGGAATAGCGAGCGCGCTTCCCGCAGCCTGTGATCAGGGTCACGGCGTGCGGTAGCATCACAGGCATTCAGCGTCAGGATTCCTGAACCCGGAGCGCCCCATGCAGACCGACTCGTCGACCCGCATTCTTCGCCAGATTCCGCGCAGCGTGTGGGTGCTCGGCTGTGTCAGCCTGCTGATGGACGTGTCGTCCGAAATCATCCATAGCCTGTTGCCGATGTTCCTGATGGCGGGGCTCGGTGCGAGCGCGACGACGATCGGCCTGATCGAGGGGATCGCCGAGGCGACGTCGCCGGTCGTCAAGGTGTTCTCCGGCACGCTGAGCGACCACCTGCGCAATCGCAAATGGCTCGCGGTGGCCGGCTACGCGCTCGGCGCGCTCAGCAAGCCGTTGTTCGCGATCGCGCCGACGATCGGCGTCGTGGTGACCGCGCGAATCGTCGACCGCGTCGGCAAGGGGATTCGCGGCGCGCCGCGCGATGCGCTCGTCGCCGACGTCACGCCCGTTCACCTGCGTGGCGCCGCGTACGGGTTGCGCCAGTCGCTCGACACGGTGGGCGCGTTCCTCGGGCCGCTGCTGGCCGTCGCCATCATGCTCGCGTGGCGCGACGATTTCCGCCTGGCATTCTGGTTGGCCGTGATCCCCGGCGTGCTGGCCGTCGCGCTGCTCGCGTTCGGCATCGACGAACCGGCGCGTGCGCCGGGCGAGAAGCGCGTGAACCCGATCCGCCGCGAGGTCGTCGCGCAACTCGGCGCCCGCTACTGGTGGGTCGTGGCCGTGGGCGGCGTGTTCGCGCTGGCGCGTTTCAGCGAGGCGTTCCTGGTGCTGCGCGCGATGGGCAGCGGCGTGCCCGTCGCGCTCGTGCCGCTCGTGATGGTCGCGATGAACGTCGTGTACGCGCTATCGGCTTACCCGTTCGGCAAGCTCGCCGATACGACGAGCCACACGAAGCTGATGGTGGTCGGGCTCGGCCTGCTGATCGCGGCCGACATCGTGCTCGCGCACGGCGCGCGCTGGCCGACCGTGCTCGTCGGCGTCGCGCTGTGGGGTCTCCATATGGGGATGACGCAAGGGCTGCTCGCGACGATGGTCGCACATGCCGCGCCGGCCGAACTGAGAGGAACGGCGTTCGGCGTGTTCAACCTGATCAGCGGCATCGTGACGCTCGTGTCGAGCGTCGTCGCGGGTGCCCTGTGGGATCGGGCGGGCGCCGCGGCCACGTTCTACGCGGGGGCCGCATTCAGCGCGGCGACCATCGCGCTGCTCGTGTGCGTTCGCACGTCGTTCGGCACCCTGCAGGATCGCTAGCGCCGAACGCGGCGGCGCATGCGTGGCCGTTCGTGCCGCGCGGAAAGTGGAGCGCGGACGTCGTGCGCCCGTCGCGGCTCGCAACCTCCACCTTGCCGCGATATCGGCAGGCGCGTCGAAGCGGTTCGGCACGGTGCTGCGGATCGACGCGGTCGTGCTCGGCGGCGTGCTGATGGTGGCGGCCGTGCTCGTGTCGCGCGCGCTGCCGCGGACCGTGTAGCGCGGCGGATTTTCGTCGAACGATTCTCTCGGCGATTTCAAAGTCGAACCGTGCGACGCATGGCGATCACGGCGCGATGACCGCAATTACATCGGCCTGTCTGCCGATTACCAAAAACTGTCATCGAGCGCCGCTAAGCTTTCGCCACCCTCACAACCGGGATTCCCGTCATGCGCTCGACAATCCGCCTGTTTGCCCCGCTATTGCTGCTCCCGACGCTCGCAGCGCCGGTATTCGCCGCCACCGCCGCACCCGTGAGCGCCAACTGCGGCGGCAGCACGACGCCGATCGCGGATATCCAGGGGGCGGGCGCGCCGTCGCCGCTCGCGGGCCAGAACGCGTCGATCGAAGCCGTCGTCACCGCCGATTTCGGCGGCGCGGACGGCTTCGGCGGCTTCTTCGTCCAGCAGGCCGACGCGCAGCGCCGCAATCAGCCGGGCGTATCCGAAGGCCTGTTCGTCTATGCGCCGAAAGCACGCGCGAAGGCCGGCGATCTCGTGCACGTGACGGGCAAGGTCGAGGAGAAATACGGGCAGACGCAGCTCACGCTATCGGGCGCGATTGCGGTGTGCGCGAACGGCCAGACGGTCACGCCCGCGACGCTCACGCTGCCGGTCGACAGCCCGAACGCGTTCGCCGCGTACGAAGGGATGCTCGTGCGCCTGCCGCAGACGCTGAGCGTCACCGACAACTACGAACTCGGCCGCTACGGCAGCGTGATGCTGAGCAACGGCCGCCTGCGTACGCCGACGAGCGTCGTGCCGCCGGCGCAAGCGCAGACGCAGATCGACGCGAACGCGCGCAACCGCCTGATCCTCGACGACGGCTCGAACAAGCAGAACCCGGTAACCGTGCCGTATCCGGCGCCCGGTCTGTCGGCCGCGAACACGCTGCGTGCGGGCTATACCGTGCGCGACGTCGAAGGCGTGCTCGAAGTGCGTTACGGCGCATGGCGCGTGCAGCCGTTGCCCGGCGCGGCCGCGCCGGCGTTCGACGCGCGTCCGAACCCGCGTACGAACGCACCGGCGCGCGATCCGAAGTCGAACCTGCGCGTCGCGTCGTTCAACGTGCTGAACTACTTCAACGGCAACGGGCTCGGCGGCGGCTTCGACGATCCGAACAACCGCGGCGCGAAGACCTTCCAGGAATTCCAGCGCCAGGAAGCGAAGATCGTGAGCGCGCTGAAGGCGATCGACGCCGATGTGATCGGCCTGATGGAAATCCAGAACAACGGCTACGGCGAACTGAGCGCGGTGCGCCAGCTCGCGGCGAAGCTCGGCAGTCAGTGGCGCGTGGTCGATCCGGGCACGTCGCGGCTCGGCGGCGACGCGATCGCGGTCGCGATGATCTACGACAGCCGCAAGGTCGAGCCGGTCGGGCGCGCGGCGACGCTCGCGATCGACGACAAGAACCGCCAGCCGCTCGCGCAGTCGTTCCGGCTGGTCGGCGGCAACAAGCAGGCGCTGACGGTGGCCGTGAACCACCTGAAGTCGAAGAACTGCCCGGACGCCGC
Source organism: Burkholderia sp. BCC0506 (assembly GCF_902833145.1). GTDB lineage: Bacteria > Pseudomonadota > Gammaproteobacteria > Burkholderiales > Burkholderiaceae > Burkholderia. Next base: position 274,202 of record NZ_CADFEN010000002.1, read on the forward strand.
GAACGACGATCTCGACCAAGGCGATGGCCAGGGCTGCTGGAACCCGACGCGCACGCGCGCGGCGGCGAAGGTGGCCGACTGGCTCGCGGGCAATCCGACGGGCATCAAGAGCCAGGGCGTGCTGCTGATCGGCGATTTCAACAGCTACACGTACGAAGACCCGATCCGCACGCTCGAATCGCGCGGCTACCGCAACCTCGTCGCGCGCTGGATCGGTGCGAACGCGTACAGCTACGTGTACAACGGCGAAGCCGGCTATCTCGACCACGCACTGGCGACGCTGCCGCTCGCATCGCACGTGAAGGCCGTGCACGAATGGCACATCAACGCGGACGAGCCGGTCGCGCTGCAGTACACGCTCGCCTACAAGTCGGCCGAGCAGCAGAAGACGTTCTACGCGCCGGATGCGTATCGTTCGTCGGATCACGATCCGGTGCTGATCGATATCGCGCTGCCGGGCGGCGGGAAGTAATCGTGGCGTGAGTCTGTGCGACGGGCGCGATGGGCGGCAATGCCGTGCGTCGCCGCCCGTTCCGGAAAGCCGTTCGAATATCGGGTAAATAATTCCGTTAATAATTAATCGAATCGGTATTTTATGGATGATGCAGTGCACATCACTACTTCGATTGAAGTGCAATTGAAGTGAAACGAATCATCGAAGGGCGTGCGCATGCTGTCGCATCGCCCTAATCGATGGACGATAATAAAATTGAAAGAGTAGACCTGTCGATCCGACGGCCGGATCAGCTCTATGCCAATGCAGGAGAGGCTTCCGTGTTATGCGAAAAAATTAAAATATTCGATGCGGCATTGCCGATAGATATCGCCTTTCACGAATAATCCCGCTTTCTTTCAAAATCCAGACACTGTCCGCCCTTCGCATCATTGCGGGATTTTTAATATCCGAATGATCTTTGACAACGCGGCGCAGCACCGCCTATTTTTGTCATGTCGTAAATTTCGGTAATACAAAAAGTTGGCCAAACTGCAGGGGGCGCGTCCGAGCACCATTCTCGCCAGCAGTTTGCTGTGTTCTGTATCAAGTTCAGTCTCCGAGTAGTCCCATCCCCAACCGCCGATAGCCGACCGTGCAACGCGAGTGGCGGGTCGGCCTGCGCGTGCCGCAGGCGTTGGCGGCCTTTGTGACGCGGTATCCGAAGCCAAAGGAAAGAGATGAAACCAGACAGGAGCAGTACCGGCAGCCGCCGTGTTCGTCGCGGCCGGCTGGCCGGGCTAGGCGCATTGACCACCATGACACTGGTACTCGCGGCGTGCGGCGGCGACGATTCGTCGTCCGTCGGCGCGTCGAGCCTCGCTCAGGCCACGGCGAGCCAGCAGGCCAGCGCGCAGGCGGCCGGCACCCAGACGCCGGCGGCCAACCAGCCGTACGTCGACCCGGTCGCATACTCGATGAACGCGACCGACGGCCTCGCGCCGTCGCAGGTGTCCGAGAAGGCGGCCGTCATGCACTACCAGTGGAAAGGCGGTGACAAGACGATCGACTACACGACGACCACCGGTCACCTGACCGCGCAGGACGCGAACGGCAATCCGGAGGCGTCGATGTCGTATGTCGCGTACACCGCGCCCAGCACGAACGGCAAGCCGCGCCCGGTCACGTTCGTCTATAACGGCGGGCCCGGCTCGTCGTCGATCTGGCTGCGGCTCGGCTCGTTCGCGCCGACCCGCGTGGCCACGCCCGATCCGCTGTTCGGCAACAACTGGCCGAACTATCCGCTCGTCGACAACGCGGACAGCCTGATCGACACCACCGACCTCGTGTTCATCGACCCGCCCGGCACCGGGTTGTCGGAAGCCGTGTTGCCGAACACCAACCAGAAGTACTGGGGTTCCGACGCGGACGTGAACATCATGCGCGACTTCATCCAGCGCTACCTGAACGTCAACGGCCGCGGCGCGTCCCCGATCTACCTGTACGGCGAATCGTACGGCACGCCGCGTACCGACATGCTCGCGCTCGCGCTCGAATCGGCCGGCGTGCACCTGACGGGCATCGTGCTGCAGTCGTCGATCCTGAACTACTTCGCGGATGCGGTCGAAGCGGTGGCGATCACGCAGTCGACCGAAGGGCTGCTGCTCGACACCGATACGGTGGCCGGCTATCTGCCCGGCTACGCGGCGGTCGCCGCATACTTCAACCAGGTGTCGCCGGCGCCGGTGAACCAGGATCTGTACGCACTGCAGACGGAACTGTTCACGACGCTGATCTACAACCAGCTGCAGAAGTACTCGCAGTCGTGGGTGTTGAGCCAGCTCGGCATTCCGGACGCGCTCGGCACGCCGGTGTTCCCGAGCGATGCGACGCTCAGGCTGTGGTCGATTCCGTCGAGCCTCACGCAGCAGGCGCTGCGCGGCTACTTCAACGCGAATCCGTTCGGCACGAGCCTGCTGCCCGGCACGACGATCGGCCGGTACGACGGGCGCGTGTCGTTGCCGAACTCGGACCCGCGGCTGCAGAACGACGGCGATCCGTCCGACATCCTGATCTCGCAGCCGTTCACGAACGCGCTCGCGACGCAGATGCCGGACTACCTCGGCTATACGGCGCCGAACGCGACGTACCTGCCGCTGAACGACAACATCATCGGCGTCTGGGATTTCTCGCACGACGGCCAGCCGATGCCGGACACGATCCCCGATCTGCTCGGCGCGCTGCAGCTCAACCCGAAGCTTCGCGTGCTCGCGGAGAACGGCTACCACGATCTCGCGACGCCGTTCTTCAACACGGAGAAGCAGCTCGCGCGGCTGCAGACGGTGAAGGGCCTGAATCCGAAGCTGCAGGTGAACTTCTTCCAGGGCGGACACATGACTTACCTGGACGACGTCGCCCGTCCGCTGATGAAGCGGGATCTGCAGACGTTCTACAAGGGCGCGCGGATTCCGACGGCGCTGACGCTGCGCATGTTGCCGCCGCCGTGGCCGGATGAAAACCCGCCCGGCGTGCCGACCGGCAGCGTCCCCGGGGCGACGGCCGCGACGACGCTGGCGGCAGCGCCTTGAGCGACGGGCGCCCCGTCAGAGGAACCCTCTCTTCATCCATTGAATGCGAGCGATCATGTCCCTAATCCAATTGATGCGGCGTATGTCTCCGTTGATCGTGCTCGGTGCCGTGATGAGCAGTGCCTACGCGTTGCCGCCGCAGGCGGTGGCGCCGGTGAAGCTGCCGCACGGCGGGCGCGGTGTCGACGGTCCGTTCTTTCCGGCCACGCGGGCGGCGCCGGTGTTGCCGTCGACCGGCGCGACGTTGCAGCAGCAGGCGCAACAGCGCGTCGACGCGCGGCTCGGCGGCAATACCGTGCTGAGCAACGGCGCGGCCGTGACGAAGGCGCAGGCGCAGAGCAGCGGGCTCGGCTTCGTGTCGAAGCACTTCGACGAGATCGACACGAAGCACACCGGCCGCGTGACGCTGAGCGATGTACGGCAGTTCATCCGGCAGCGGCAGGTGCAGGCGCAGCAGGAACAGCAGGACGAGTGACGTAGCAGGGCAGGGCGGCGGCCGGTGCGGCTTTCCATCGCACCGGCCGCCCGTCGCGTTGATTTCAGCCACGCCGCGAGCCGAGGATCGGGACAGGACGCCTCGCGACTCGGTAGGCTCGGCGGCCCATTCCATCCCGTCCCAATCGCGGATCGACGCCTGAGCGCGCGGTGTTCGGCTACGGCGCGATCACCGTCATCCTGAACGGCCCGCCGTTCTCCGCCGCATGCGCGACCGCGTCGTTCGCGTCGTCGAGCGCGAAGACCGTCACGTCGAATTGCCCGAGATCGAGCAGCCCGCCGCGCACGAGCCCGGCCAGCAGCGTCACGGCTTCCGTCGGATACATCCATTTGCCGCGCAGCGTGATGTCGTTGCGCATGATCCACGGATACGGCAGATCGAGCCCGGCGCCGCCGAGCATGCCGACGCCGCCCATCAGCACCACGCGGCCGTACGGACGCACGGCCATCACGGCCGCACGCACTATCGTGGCCGGTACCGACGGCGGCATCAGGTCGATCACGCAGTCGATCGTCCCCGGCGCCGCCTGCTGCATGCGGGTGCGGTCCGCGGTTTCGTCGCCGGTCAGCTCGACCGTGCGCACGCGGTTCCCGAAGCGGCGTTCGAGATCCGCGAGCACGCGCGCATTGCGGCCGGGCGCGACCACGCATTGCGCGCCCATCGCCAGCGCCACCGCGATGCACGCGCTGCCGAAATTGCCGGTCGCGCCGCTGACGAGCAGGATTTCGCCGGCGCGCAGGTCGGACGCAAGCAGGCCGCCGTACGGCACGAGCAGCGTATTGAGTGCACACCAGCGCGCGGCGTCGCCCGGCGCGATCGCGCCGATGCGCACCGCGTTCTCGGTCGGCACGCGTAGCCGCTCGGCGAACGGGCCGTCGTGAAAGTAGCGCTGCAACTGCTTGCCGCCTTCGCCGCGCGCGCTCCAGCCCTGCAGCACGATGTCGGGCATCCGCGCATCGTCGCGCGAGCGCACGGTCGGGTCGCAGAACACCCAGTCGCCCGGCTGCAACCGCGTCGCGTCGGGGCCGGTTTGCCGGACCCGGCCGATCGCGCCGCAACCGGGCACCATCGGCAGCTCGATCGGATAGCGGCGCTCGCCGTTGAACACTTCCCGTGCATAGGACAGAACCGGCGTCGCGACGACATCCACGATGACTTCGCCGGTGCCGAGCACCGGGTCCGGCATTGTTTCGATCGCGAGCGGCCTGCCGAGCGACTTCAGAATCGCAGCTTTCATGACGCTTCCTGAGAGGGAGGGACGCGTCGATTCTGGCAGGCTTAGAATCGCCAACAAGGCCTGGCGCGAGCCCAGGATTGGCCGATACCACCCTGCCCGGAGCGAACCCGATGACCGTCACCACGCGAACCCCGTTCGGCGATTTCCTGCGTTCGCGGCGCAAGAAACTGCGCCCGGATGCCGTCGGCCTGCACGACGGCCCGCGCCGGCGCACGCCGGGCCTGCGGCGCGAGGAGGTGGCGGAACTGGCGGGCATCGGCGTCGACTGGTACGTGCGGCTCGAACAGGGGCGCGACGTAAGCCCGTCGGATGCGACGCTCGATGCGCTGGCGCGCGCGTTGCGGCTCGACAAGGTCGAAGCCGCGCATCTGCGCATGCTCGCGCGGCGCGATGCATTACGTGCGTTCGTGCCGGAGCGCGTGCCGCCGACCATCGCGCGGCTCGTCGCGCATCTTCAGCAGCCAGCGTACGTGACGGGCCGGCGTTGGGACATCCTCGCGTGGAATGCGGCCGCGGCCGAGCTGCTCGGCTTCGACCGGCTGGCGCCGGCCGATCGCAACATCCTCGTCTACATGTTCGTCGAGCCGCATGCGCGCGCGCTGTTCGCCGCGAGCTGGGCCGACGAGGCGCGCCGGATGATCGCGCTGTTTCGCACGAACCACGATCTCTACGCGAGCGATCCGGCGTTCGTCGAACTGGTCGCGCGCTTGCGCGCCGGCAGCGCCGAGTTCGCGCAATGGTGGGATGCGCACGACGTGCGCAGCGGCGTGTCGGGCGAGAAGGTGCTCGTGCATGCGCAACGCGGCACGCAGCGCTACGAGTACGCGACGTTTCAGGCGAACGACGATCCCGCGCTGAAGCTCGCGATCTATACGCCGGTGAACGGCGATGAAGGGGCGTGATGCGGTTGTGATCGCCGCCGCCCGGCGGACACGCAGCGAAGCATCGGCTTCATGCGTGAACGCAGCGGGCAGGCGTCGTGGCGGAGGGGCGCCTCAGGCCGTCCGTCGTTCGGACAGCCGATTCCACAGCATGCCGGAGCGGCTGCCGCTGCGGCAATACGCGAGCACCGGCTTCGGCAGCGCGTCGACCAGTGCGCCGAACGCGTCGACTTCCGCGTCGCCGATGCGGTCGCGCTCGACCGGCAGGTAGCGCGCGTCCATGCCGAGTTCGCGCGCGGCAGCGGCGATCTCCTCGAACGTCGGCTGGTCGTCGCCTTCGCCATCCGGCCGGTTGCAGATCACCGCGCGGAAGCCCGCGTTGCGGATCGCCTTCAGGTCGGCCGGCGTGATCTGCCGCGACGCGGTGAAGCCGGTCGCCACCGCGGCCCGGCATTGCTCGATCGCCCGCGCGAAACAGGCGATCGCGAAGTCGACGTCCTGTTCGGTCGTGAAACGTCCGAAACTGATGCGCACGGTGCGGCCGGCTGCTTCCGCATCGAGGCCGATCGCGGTCAGCACGTGGGACGGTGCGCCGCTCATCGAATTGCATGCGGACGTCGATGACACGGCGAGCGCTTCGCCGAGCATGGACGGGAAGAAGCCCGGCGCATGCACCGTCAGGCTCAGCGTGTGCGGGATGCGGCGGGCGGCGGGCGCGTTCTGCGTGATGTCGCCGAGCGCGAACAGCGCGTCGGTCAGCCGCGCACCGAGCGCCGCGATCCGCGCGGCTTCGCTGTCGAGTTTTTCCGCGGCGAGTTCGCATGCGACGCCCATGCCGACGATCTGATGCGTGGCGAGCGTGCCCGAGCGCAACCCGCGCTCGTGGCCGCCGCCGTGAATCTGCGGCGCGATCCGGCTGGCGATCTCGCGGCGGACGAACAGTGCGCCGATACCCTTCGGGCCGTACACCTTGTGGGCGGACATCGACATCAGGTCGATGCCGAGCGCGCGCACGTCGATCGGCGTCTTGCCGAGCGCCTGCGCGGCGTCGACGTGCAGCAGCGCGCCGGCGGCATGCACGATGCGGGCGATCGCGCCGATGTCGGTCAGCGTGCCGATTTCGTTGTTCACGAGCATCAGCGACACGAGGCCGGTGTCGGGGCCGATCGCGGCCGCCACTGCGTCGGCGGTGATTTCGCCGTGGGCGTCGGGCGTCAGGAAGGTGACCTGCATGCCGTGCTTCGACAGGTTCGCCATCGTGTCGAGAATGGCCTTGTGTTCGAGGCGGCTCGTGATCAGGTGGCGCTTGCCGGTCGCGTTTTCCGCATAGCCCTTCAGCGCGAGGTTGTTCGATTCGGTGGCGCCGGACGTCCAGACGATCTCGTCGGCGTGCGCGCCGATCAGTGCGGCGACCTGCGCACGGGCATGCTCGACCTTGTCTTTCGCGAGCCGGCCGGCCGCGTGCGAACTGGATGCGGGGTTGCCGAAGATGCCGTCGAAGCCGAGGCAGGCCGTCATCGCTTCGATCACGCGGGGATCGGCCGGGGTGGTGGCTGCGTAGTCGAGGTAGTGCAGCGCGGTGGTATCGCTCATGTCCGTCTCTTGCTGATTGCGTAGTGACGGAAATGATACGGGGGACAGAAGGGAAAAAGGATCCAAAATTGGTTGGCGATTCGGACCGAAGTGGAATTTCGTTTTCCCTTGGTATTGGATGGTGGAATTATCTTCTACATGGATTCGCCCGGCCAGAATCGTCGCGATCACGTCGTCGGATCAGGGCCGGACTGGGTCGATAACCGGTGTGCATCCCGCACCCATGCCAGCAGCGCTTGCTCGTACTTCGACGGAATCGTGACCGTGAGCGTCGTGAAGCGAGCGGCGTTGCACGGCAGTTCCAGATAGCGTCGCCAGGCTTTTCGTACAAGTTGCGACATCGCGGAGTGCGTCATGCCGAGTTCGGCGGCCAGCGCCCGTTGTGATCTGCCCTTCACGAAAATCTCATGCAAGGCCCACTGGTTCAGCGGCTTGATCCGCGTATCCTGCATCCGCAACAGCCGGAACTGTTCGGCGGTCATGCGTCGGGTCGTCGGCATTCAGACTCGCCCCGAATGTTGAAGTGACGAGATCAATTCCGCGCCGCACGAAGTCTTGTGGCCGTCGAACGCGGCGGACTGGCCTTCGATGTCGAAGGCGGGGTCGCCTTCGGCAATCGTGCCAGCACCATGAATCGGACACGAGCACGCGTCGCCGATACGAGCGACCGCGCGCCCCATCACCGTGCTTTTCCGGGCGCCGGATTCGACCCGGCCGCCGTGGGTATGCGTATCGTCTACCCGAATAATTCCCCGCATGGGATTCCGTCCTCCAAAAGGGTTGACGCGGCGATCACGCTCGGATGAAGCAATCTGCCGCGCCGGTGTGCATCACCATGAATAGCCTTGCATGCCGTAATTCGTGTCGTGTCGGCGGCCCCACCACGGCAGGTAGGCGTTGTTGCCGCCGCGCGCGCGGAACCAGTCCTTGTCGGGATCGATCGGCGTGAGCTTCGACGGCGGCAGGACGACGACCGCGACAGGGTGATCCGGATCGGTCGTGCCGGCGACGAGTGCATTGCCGCCGAAGTGATTGATCCGGCCGATGGCGAGCGCGACGTCGGTCAATGCGCTGCCGGTTCCCATGTCGCCGAGTAGGGCGGCCGTGTTGAATGTCTGCTTGCGGTGGTCGTATTCGGGGAGGGTTTCGGTCAAGGTCTGTGCGAGCACGGCAAGACGTGACGAGGATGCGTCGCTGCCCTTACCTGCGTCGTGGACGATGTAGTTGAGGTCAGGGACCGCGATGCCTGCATTGCGTGCCGCTTGGTCGATGGTCGCCTTCCACGCCTGCACGGAGCGGGTCGTGCCGACCTTCTGCGGAAAATCATGCGTGTTGCCGGTTGCGGCCTTGCCGATCCAGGCAAGCGGTTCGCGCTCAGTGTTGAACGTTGGGCCAGCGAGGAACAGCACGACAAGGTTCTCGTTGATCTGCGCGTCCGTGGGCGGGAAGTTGGGTGCGTCCCAGTTCACTACCCAGACGCTCTTGTCAGGGTTCGCCTGTAAGTAGTCCAAGGCTTTGTTCAGCGATGTGAATCCGGCGTTGGCACTGCCTTGCGTGATTTGCACATCGGGAAGTGCGTTGTTGCTCCACATCGTCGCGAAATGTGGATTGCCGATCGAGAACGTCTTTCGAATCGAGTCCTGCAAATAGCTTTGCGATTCGGCTGCGTCAAGTCGTTCCGGAATTGCAAGTTCGACACGGATTCCAGCCAACTCGCGCCAGTTGTTTTTATTGTCTGGATTAACAGTATAGAAATACCTAGGATTGGACGCATAGCGCGATCGAAGCAGTAAAGGGAACTCAAACATGTACTTGCGATAGAACCCTCTAAACGTTTCTGCGCCTTCGTTGCCGTATGCGATACCAGCTACCGACTGGAGCGTCGTAAAGGACTTCGGATCGGTCCGCACCATGTCGTCGTTCTTGTTCGGAGACGCGAGTCCTTGCGTCCACAGCAGTTGCCATTCGGTCGGGTAGTCCATGCGTTGCAACGGATTCAACCAAATCAGGCCAACAACCTGAGCAATAAATGGCTTCACCGGCTCTTCTGAGGTTTGTGTCGCACGTGCTACTGGCTCAGGGGTGGGTGCGGAATGTGCCGAACGCATCATGGCGGTGGTGAACACAAACACCACAAGAGCCACTAGGCTGGGTACGACGACAAATCGTTTCATCCAATCTCCCATTTCCAATTGTGTCGGGTCCGGTTGTTCTACGTGCGCCATCAGCGAGGCCATGAGTACGGCCGCGATCAACCAAGAGGCCACTGAAACGGCAACACGTCGCGGCCATTTAGCGATCAGCGCCTTCATATCGCTCCCCCGATCTTCAAATAGAGCTGATCTTCACGCTCATCTACGATCAAGGCCGGCATCCTACCTTCGCTTTTCTCGTCATGTACCCACTCATCCATAGGTAGATCGTCAAGTTCGCCGCGTGCGAAATAGTCGTAGTACTTTCTATTAGGATAATATTCAGGGATGCCTTTTCCCATCCGCCAATCGGCTTCAATCCGTAGCGCTTTCATTTGCTCGGGCGTCAGATAGCAAACCCCGATCGCCACATCGTACGCAAGCGCCTTTTTGGCATGCTCCGGATTGGTCATCGTCGTGGAGTGATTCGTCGGGCTGTTGGTCGAGCCACGATCGAGCCAATCCACAATCTGTCTATCGCGCCATTCCTTGTAGCCCTCCGGCATTTCGCTCTTGCCGTCCTCGCCGATCACGTGGCCATCACCATCGAGCCATTCCGTATTCAGCGTTCGCCGCGCCTCCATACGCATCAACGCACGATCCTCATAACGCTGTCCGGCTTCGCTCTCCGCTGTCCCTTGCGCGACACTGTCCGCGTTCTTCGCCTCGTACTGATCGTAAGGATCGTCCGCGCGCTTGTCTGCCTCGCTCTTGCTTGCGTCTCGCCACGCGGCCGGCGGATCGTTGCCTTCGTTGAAGTCGCTTTTCGCATTGCCGTCCTTCGTTTCGATGGGCTTGCCGAACCGCAACGCTTGCGGCGCGAACGGTTCGTCGAGTGCCGGCGCGTCCGCCACCACGGTCCAGCCCTCCGGCGGAAGGGCGTTCACGCGGAACATATTCAATGCCGAGCTGATCTGGGTCACGAAAAACATGATCGGCGCGGATGCAAGCGTGGCCGCCACGCCGAATACGGACTCATTTCCCTTGAGTGCACCGATGAGATTGAACTTGGCCGGCGGCGAAGGCGGATACCAGAATCCCGGCGTCTTTCCCTTTTGCCGATGCCGCCAGTCATCTTCCCAATACCGATAGCGCTCCTGCACGCCAACCTGGAAGCCGGAGGCAAAGACGCGCTGCGTCAGCACGCCGGGGACGCCGATATCGTTCAACTCGTTCTTGTCGATGCCGCGCCAGCCGATGCCTTGAACCGTGACCGCCGAAATCACCTGATCGTGCGGACAGCAATACGCGGTGACGCGACCATATGTCGATTCGTTCAGGCCGTGGCGAGCCCGATCCTCTTGTGCCGCATAAGACCGCCCGCTGGTCGGTGATACCCGCTCGTTGGCCATGTCTTCATCAATCTTGCCGGCGGGCAATTCGTAGGCCTTGCGTGTGCCGATGATCGACAGAAACTTGCCGAACGTTTTCGTGCGGGCGGCGTAGGTCTGCCGTCCGCGACGACCGCTGCCGTCCCTGGTCGCGCGTTGCGACCAAGCATCCATGAACGTATCGGACGGATTCGGGCCGTCTGCGCGCGCAAGGCTGTACGGCGCATTCGCCAGTACGTAGGCATCCGCCACGCAATGCCCGCTACGTCCCCACGGATCTTCGACATCGGGCAGTGCATCGCCGAAGAACGCGGCCGTCAGGCCCACGATGTTGCCCTGGCTATGGCATACGACGGTAATCGGCACGTCGGCCTGCATGCGGCGAATCGATTCGATCAACCTCGCAAGTCGCAACGCCGCGAGCACGCCATACGCACGGGGCGGCGCGCGATACAGCGGCCGGTTGGTCGGGTTGATCCCCTGGACGGTCAACCACCCGGCGGCGCGGTCGTCGAGGCCGCCATGCCAGAGGTCGGGCAGGCTCGCGCAGCCGTTCGTGAACGGACCGCCGCCCCAATAGTCCTTCTCGTTCAGGAAAATCTTGTCGCCATACTCTTTCAACTCTGCGGCGGTTGCCCGATAGCCCCATCGGAAATGAATGACGGGAGAGAAGGACGGGTCGGATCTGATGTAGTTGCCGGACCAAAGCTTCGGATTCAGAAATCCGTCCGGCGTCACGCTTTCCGTGTACTTCGCGGGCACCAGTTGACCTGCGTCGATGCCGCGATACTTCAGCTGATCATCAAGCCGGCCGAGCCGGCGATTCAGGCCATCGCACAATCCCTGCTCGGCGGCTTCGAACCATTCACCCTCGGAGTTCACGCCATGCACGAAGATGACGACACCAGGCAACGGCATTTGCTTGATGCAGATCAGCCGGGTGTCTTTCGTCCACATCGAGACCCCGTCGCTCCGGCCGACGACGATCCGAGGTGGCTCCGGGCGCGGCGCAGCCGCGTCGGGCACGTCGGCCTTCGCGGCGTGCTCGTTGGTGCGTGCGTCCTCTTCCGGCCGAGGATCGAGAGATGAATCAATCATCCGGACTCCTGCGCTTGCTTTAAACATTTTTCTTGATGAACTGCACCGCCAGCCTCTCGAACCGGTCGGTATCGACCGCCGGCAGTTCCCCGGCCGAGTCGGTCGTCAAACTCGACAGCGTTCCCGATGCCTTTTCAATCTGTCCTTCGAACCCCGGCGCCGCGTTACCGTCCGTTGGCCGAATCAGCTTCGGGACGCGGCCTAGCGTACGTCGATCGAAGGTCGGCAGATCGACGCTCATGCTGGCGGGGCCATCCCACGCATGACCATCGGATTTCACGGTGAACTTGCCGGGGCATCCCAGTTCGATATCGGTCCCGTGCAGCTTCAGATACGCGCCGCCGGACGTGACGAATACGACTTCATCGCTTGCCGTGCCGGCAAGCCTGCCGTCGGCCGCGGTCAACTGGATGTTTTTGCCGGACTCGATTTGCGTGTCGTCGTTCTGCGATTGCAGGGCCACTTTCCCCTGATGCGCGATCGCCGATACACCGTCGCCGTGCGCGAACATCGCGACGCCATGCCCGGCATGCAGATTGATTCGCTCGCCGCTCGTGATTTGCATGTGTTGCTGCGCGATCTGATCGATGTTCTCGCCCGCATACGTGACGTGCGTTTTCGGCGTGACGTTCAGCGACCCGGCTTGCGCGCCGAACGCCATGAACGCGGATGCGTCGCCGGTGGCGCCGGATGCCGATCCGCCGGGTTTCCAGTGACGGAATGCGTTGGCGATGTTGTCCTGGCCGGCCGTGTCGGCGAATTGCCCGCCGTGCTGGCCGGCGCGATCGCCGAGCGACTTGAACAGCGCCATGCATTGATCGAGCAAGCGGATCAATTCGTCGCGATCGAGCTGGCCGCCGGTTGCGCGCGTACGCGCATAGGTCGTCAACAGCATGCCTTGGGCGGCGCGCAACGCCGCAGCGGCATCGGTGCGCAGCTCCGCGCCTTCGCCCCGATCGTTCCCGTGCCCGTCCACGCGCGGCTGCGTCAGGTAGCCGAGATTCAACTGGCTATGCGCATGTTCGCTTGCCAACTGCGCGGAGATCTGCGACGGCGTATCGTCCAGGCGAAGCTGGTTGTGCCGGCGGCCCCTGACTTCCCGCGTCTTGATCCCGGACACGTAGCGATTGCCCGGAAGCGCGCCGGTATTGCTGAAAGTCGCGGGCGGGTTCGCGCCGTTGCTCAACACGCCGATGATCACCAGACGGTCCGGATCGCCCGACAGGTTCCCCAGCAAGACCTCCATGCCGACACGCGGCAGGAACAGCGCACCGAAGCATTCGCCCGCGAGACTAGCCACGACGCGAAGCGGTGCGCTGTCGCCGGCCAGGCCGTTCGTTCCGGCGCCTTGCGCGTGAGCATGGTCGGCCGGATCCAGCCCGTGAATCAGCACACGCACGCGGCCGGCCTTGTCGCAAAACACCTCTTCGCCCTGCGTGCCGACGATCGTCCCGGTCAGCAGGTGAACCGGCGGCACGTCGATCGCCGGATCGTAGGCAGGCTTGAGCGGCACGCCGCGTTGCACGCACGTGAAACTGTTCTCGTAGCGCGTGTCCGTTGATTCCGATGCATCGGGCGGCGGGGTGGTTGGCGAGAGGTTGCGACTTGCCGCGAACAGCCCGCTCGCGCGGCCCGACAGGTCTGTCGGCAGGTTGTTCCAGATGACGTGTCGAATCGACGTGACGACGAACCGACGGCGATCGATCGACTTCATGTCCAGTTCGGGGTCGCCCGCCAGCGTGAACCCGTGTCCCACCAGCATGTCGCGCACGGTGCCGATGCCTTCGAAGCGCGCGGCTTCGAATTGATGGGCCAGCATCCGGTCGTGCGCGATGCGCGCGTGATCGTTCCACGAGTCGCCGACGTGCGGGATGTCGATCGCGACGTCGGTCAGCAGGCGCGCAAGATCGTTCCCCGACTCGCCCTGATCGATGCCGGTGACGCCCTCGAAGTCGTCCATGCGAGCGGTCTTGTAATCCCACGACGGGCGGCGGACCTTGCCGGGCGACAGGCGCTGGTCGTACGCAAAGAGGGTGACGGTGTCACGTTGCTCGACGCCGGCGTCGCGCGGGTGAAGGCGGACGATACCGGCCGGCGCGTCCGGCAGACGATGCGGATCATCGCAGAACACGAGCGTGTGAATCGGCCGCTCATCGGCCGCGCCGCGTCTTCCGTCGACCGGGGCGGCCTTCGCAAAGACCGTGATGCCTTCCCGGCGCAGCAGCCGCCGGATGAAGCGTGCGTCGGATTCGTTGACCTGCCGTGTCAGCTCGCGTGCCGGATACCGATCGGCCTGCAACGTCGACAGGTCGAAATCGAACGCGCGTGCGAATGCGGGGCTACGCTGTTTCCACTCGTTCATCAGCGTCGCCAGAATGTCCGGCACGCTGCGCGAGCGGAACAGGCGGGCATTCGTGCGACGGTCCATCAGTGAAAGGGCGTCGCACACATGCAGCTGATAGACAGTCAATTCGCCGTCGGATTGACCGGTTCGCACTTCGTGCACGATCGCATTGATGGCCCGGATGTCGCCCCGATCGGTCGTCAGCCGGACCGATACGGGCAAGCCGAGAAACAGCGCAGGCGACAGATGATCGTAGGTCGACACGCAGGTCAGTTGCCCTTCGATGCCCGACATCAGCCCCTCGTGGATATCGGCGTGATGGAGCGCCAACAGATGGCCGACCGCGCGTTGCGCTTGCCCGAAATGAAGGGAGACTGGACGCTTGTTCAGGTCGACCAGACCCGACGCAAAGTTTCGCAAAGTTGCTGCTATCGACATAACGACAATCTCGTTATTTTTTGTTCCGGATTCGGATGGATTCGAATCCGCCTCTCAGGGCGGTAATGCGACGGCGCTTGGAATTTCGGTGCGAAGAATAGCAAGCTATTTCTAGCTTTGATCGATATTTTTATTTTGAGATTTTGAAAAAATCATTTTGAAACAATGGTTAATGATTGTTTGCTTCGAGTTGATTTTTGTTTCGATAAGGATATGTCGAGTCGAATATTCTGAATTGGTATTTGTCATGACTCGTTTTCCCATATCGTTGACGTAGGGATTTTTTTGGTTCGGACATGATTGAACTGGAAGTGGAAAATTCAGAATTGTCCCGACTCAAAATGAGCAGCGGTACGTCACGCCATTGAAACCGGTGCGAGCGGGCTTGCGCACTGGCGCGCGATGTGCACCCCCGCGGAGTAAATTCGATGGGTGCCGCTGCTCGCTTTCCATCGGTTGTTGTCGCCGAGGCAACACGGTAGTGTTGTGTTGGCCATTGACGTGCCGCCGGGCCGACAAGGCCCCTATGACGAGGCGTGCCGGCATCGGCGGATTTCAAGCGGCGGGTGCGTTGCCGATCATTCCACCCTATAGTGCTCGTCGTTGATCGATCCGAAAGCAATCGGGGGTTCGTCTTGTTTCACCGGAAATTCAAACTGGGTTGTTCGCGCTTCGCGTGCATCGTCGCCTTGACGACGATGCTGGCGCCCGTCGCGGCGCATGCGGAGGGGGAAGCCGTCGACGGCACGACGCCCGTCGCGTCGGCTGTCGATCACGACACGTCCCCGGCGCGACCGATTGCTGGCGACGATCCGGTTGCCATCCGCGACGCGCTGCAGAAGGTGCACGTCGGCACGCTGTCACCTTCGTTGCGCGATCGCGTTCGCGGTGCGGTCTCCGGTGCCGTCGGCCGGCACGGCCCGACGAATCCCGACCTTGCGGCCGTCGGTCTGGACCGTGACGTGACGTTCGTGGTGCCGGTGCGCTATGGGCTGAGATACCGGTCGCGGCGGCAGCTGCTGACGCTGGATGTCGACCTGTTCGATGCGGAGCGCGACGACCGGGCTGGCATCCTGCTCCACAAGGTGACGACGGGGCCGCGAGGGCGCGGGCTCGTGATTGCACCGGAAGCGAAGGCAAAAGGGTACGTCCAGCGCGTCGACATCATCGAACTCGAGGCCGGACAAGGCAAAAAGACCACGGTTCGGAGCCGCATGCGGCTTTCGCCCGCCGAGTACGCGCAAACGCATGGCGACTTCGCACTCGTTTTTTCCGGGCGCCTGGTTCGGCCTTACCTGACCGAACAAACCGAACATGCCGACCCGAGTATCGAGGAGCCGACGGATATTTCGACGAGGATCTCCACGTTGCACATCGATCTTCGCGACATCTGGCTGGTGAGTCCGTCGAGCGGCGTCGTGGTGTCGAAGAAGTTGCGGTTGTCGAAGTAGCGGGTTTCGGCGGGCGGGTCGTGCAGGCGCGCGGAGCGGAAAGGGCTGGATCAGCGAAGCCATCCGCCCGACGAACCGCTTTCCGGGGCGGCTCGTTCGCCATCGGTGGCGATGCGATCACCAAAGTCGGTCCTGTCCTTGGACGATATTTTTCCTGGTAAGTGAGCGGTAAGTCGACTGGTCCTACAGTAGCCCCCGTTTCGACCCTCGACTCCAGGAAACGATTGTGAAAATTGCCGCTCGCCGCGCACGCCGCTTATGGCTGATTGCCGCTTCATTTGCACTTTCCTCTGCGTCCGCGTGGGCGGACGAGGGCATGAATCCGCCCGACCTCGACAATACGGGCCTGACCATCCTCAACCACGCGACCAACGTCACGCATTGGGGCTTGGGCGCCGGCGTCGGCTTCGAGCCGTCGGCCTACCGGGGCGACGGCACCCGCGTATTGCCTTTTCCGCTGATCTACTTCGACAACAAATGGGTGCAGGCCATCGGCACCACGGTCGATCTGAAAATCGGCAGCTGGAGCGGTATCAATGTCGCGCTTCGTGGCCAGTTCTCGCTCTTCGACGGATACAAGGGCTCCGACGCGCCGATCCTGAACGGCATGGAAAACCGCAAGGGCGCGTTGTGGTACGGCCCGGCACTGTCATGGAACACCGGCTTCGGCACGTTGTCGGGCAGTTTCCTGCTCGGCGGAAACAAGGGCGAGCGCGCGAAGATCGGCTTCGAGAAGGCGTTCGCCCTCGGCGCATTCTCGGTCACGCCACACGTCGGCGCGGAATGGCTGAGCAACAAATACGTCGACTACTATTACGGCGTGCGACCATCGGAAGCGCGTGCCTGGCGCGCCGCCTACAACGCGGGTTCGGCCGTGAACGTGTCGGCCGGCACCCGTTTCGACTACCGGCTGACGAAGCAGCAGACGATGTTCGTGGACGTGGGCGTGTCGCGTCTCGGCGACGGCATCACCGACAGTCCGCTCGTCGGAAGACGGATCGTTCCCGAGGCCCGGATCGGCTACATGTATCGGTTCAAGTGAGTGCGAGCATGCCAAGAGTGGCGATTGTCGAGGATCACGAGCGCCTGGCCGGCCTGTTGTCCCAGGCGTTGGCCGCGGCGGGAATCGAATCCGATCGGTTCGGCAATGCCCGGGAAGCCGCCTACGGCATCGACCGGGCCGATTACGCGCTGCTGATCGTCGACCGCGGATTGCCCGACGGAGACGGTCTGGCATTCTTGCGGTCGCTGCGCGCGGCAGGCCGCATGATGCCTTGCCTGATGCTGACGGCACGCGATGCGCTGCATGACCGCATCGAAGGACTCGAAAGCGGCGCCGACGACTATGTGACCAAGCCGTTCGAAATGAGCGAACTCGTCGCGCGCGTCCGCACGTTGATGCGGCGTCCGGTGCTCCTCACGACGCTCGTCGCATCGTTCGCGGACGTGACCGTGGACCCGCCCCAGCGCACGATGCGCTGTGGCGACCGGACGGTGCTGCTGGCGCCGGCCGAGCTGCAGGTCATGCTCTGCCTGATCGAGGCGGCGGGCCGGACCGTCCGGCATGCGGTACTCGAGCATGCCGCATGGGGGCTCGCGGAGGCGGTCACGCCGAACGCGCTCGAGGTGACCGTGCACCGCTTGCGCAAGAAACTGACGGCGATCGGCGCGACGATGCGGCTCACCAATATCCGCGGCGCCGGCTTTGCGCTGCGGGACGTGTGACGATGATTCGCCGCGTTTCGCCCGTTGCCGCTTCCCGGTAAAAAGACGTCATGTTCCGTCATTGGATCCTGCGCCTGTCGACACGTCTGTGGGTGACCAACGTCGTCGCGTTCGCCGTCAGCCTGGCGTTGTTGTCCGCGCTTTCCGTGTATTTTCTGGATCGATATCCCGACTTCCTGGGACGGCGCCAGCAGATGGAGAGCATCCGTCATATCGTGGCCGGGATGCATTTCGATGCGGCCGGGCGCCCGGCATCCGTGCGACTGGGCGAGCACCCGGCGGCGATGTTCCGGCTCTTGCCGGCCGACGTGAAGTATCGCGTGCTCGATGCGACGGGGAAGGTGTTGCTGGCGTCGGTGCCTTCGGGCGAGGACCGACCGTGGCTGACGGAGGACCTCGCGACGGTGGCAGGCAAGGTGCTGCCCGCGACGATCGACGGCAAGGCGTATGCGGTCGCGACGCAGCGCGCGTCGAACGGTAGCGTCGTCTATTACGTGCAGGAGGCGCAAAGCAGGCAACTCGTCGATGCGCTCGTCAGGACGCGGATCGATCCGATACCGAAGACCATCGCTTACGTGCTCGTCATTGCGACCGTCATTTTCGGACTGACGTTGCCATTGACGATCAGCCATGTGCTGAAGCCGTTGCGGGAAGTATCGCGTGCCGCGCGGGAAATCGAGCCACGCAACCTGAAAACGCGGCTGTCGCCGGCCGGGATTCCCACCGAGATCAAGCCGCTGATCGATGCGTTCAACGACGCGCTGACCCGGCTCGAGAACGGCTTCGCGGTTCAGCAGCAGTTTCTGGCCGACGCCGCGCACGAGTTGCAGACACCGCTCACGCTGGTCAGAGGGCAGATCGAGTTGCAACCGGACATCAGCCAGAAGGCGCTTTTGCTTCGCGAGATCGATCTGATGGCCCGGCAGGTCAAGCAACTGCTGCATCTGGCCGAAGTCAGCGAAGCGCAGAACTTCAGCTTCGGCGACGTGAGCGGCGCCGAGGTCACGCGAGACGTCGTGAGCTTGCTGGCCGGCAAGGCCGATGCGAAGCAGGTGACGCTGCATATCGAAGCGCGCGACGCCGCGGCGCCCATACGGGCGGACAGCGGGGCGCTCTTCATCCTGCTCAAGAACCTTCTCGAGAATGCGATCAACGCGTCGCCGCCGGGCGGTGTCGTCGTGCTGACCGTGCTCGATGCGGCGATTCATGTTGAAGACGAAGGGCCCGGTATTCGGCGGGAACATCTGCCGCTGCTGTTCGACCGATACTGGCGGGCGCCGGATTCGCGGTATGACGGTGCGGGCCTCGGGCTGGCCATCTGCAGGGAGATTGCCGACGCCCATCAATGGAACCTGACGGTCGATGTGCTGATGACGGGAACGCGGTTCAGTGTGTGGTTTTAGTCGGTGCGGCTGGTTGTTGTGACGTGGCCGGGATCTCCGCCGTACAAGGGCCGGATCGAAGGCTGCGTCCGGTCGAATCGTGGCTTTTCGGGGTGACTTGTTCGGCTTGAGGTTTTCGGTATAATGAATCCACGTTCGGAATGTCGAACGTAAGAATTCAAGCATCCAGAGTCGGGTTTCCCGACGCCAACCTGCCCTCCCGGGCAAGGTGGACGCCCTCGAGGCGATGCGGCCGATTGACGGCAACGAAACGGGAGCAGCATGGCGCGCACCGGTTCGATCACCATTCATCCGGAGCAACCATGAGCCAAGTTTCCTCCGCTTCCTGCCCGACCGTCTGTGAAGACTGGTCGCATTTTCTTCCCGGTTTTACGTTGACGCATACGGTTCATCTCGTTTCGAGACGGAATCCGGGCATCGTGTCGACCGCGGCTGCCGTGCTCGAAGGTGAAACGGCGACGGTCGACCGGTGGGCCATCACCCGCTGTGGCGACGTTCTCGAACAAAAGATCGTGCTCGGTGAAATGACGGAAGGGCAAGCTGTTCGGCTGCGTGAGCGGCTTGCCGCGCTGGACGGGGTGCTGCGAACCAGGGTGGAGCATCATTTCGTTCGGCGCGGTTCGGCGGCCGGACATGCGTCGGAGGGGAGCCATTAGACGATGCGTGCGCGTCGTCGGTGTACCGGGTGATACGTATGAAGCTGGACTCGGCCAAACCGACGGAATCAGTTCGTCTGCTTCGGTCCGGCCATGAGCGGTCAGTCAGCGAGGTAGTAGGAATTGGCGAAAGTTTTGATCCGAAGTATCGTTGTAGCGCGCTTCTCCATCATCCTGACCTCCGCCTATGTCACCATCTGTCGATGAACTTCTCGCACTTGATGTACTGACGTTACGTGAGCACACCGAGCGAGCCGGCGACGCCTTCGACGCAGACGAGCACCGGGCGAAATTGTGCAAATCCCTGGAGATCGGTGAGGTGTGCTACGTGCGCCGGGACGGCGAACTCGTGGCTTATGCAATGCTTCGGCAGGAAGCGGGAGCGTGCTGGTTCGTTGGTGCATTTGGCATGCATCCCTTGCATCGGACGTACACCGTGGTAAATGAACTGTTGGCGAAGATTGCCGCACTGGCGAGCGAACGACGGATTGGTGAGCTGCGAAGCCATGTCTATAAGACCAACCGGTTGTCTATCGCTTTCCATCGCAAGCTTGGGTTTCTGGTGACGCGTGAGAACGAAAAGGCCGTCGAATTCTCCACCACGGTGGATGAACTGGCCACGAAATCGGCGGTACGGCGTGCTGCCGCCCGGGCTGTATTCCGTTCGCAGTCGCAATGACAAGCGAGTGCCCCCGAGTACCCGAACAACTGCCGCTAAGCTTCGAGTATCAGGAGCGGACGTTGCTACTTTCATGA
Source organism: Burkholderia sp. BCC0506 (assembly GCF_902833145.1). Lineage (GTDB taxonomy): Bacteria > Pseudomonadota > Gammaproteobacteria > Burkholderiales > Burkholderiaceae > Burkholderia. Next base: position 294,824 of record NZ_CADFEN010000002.1, read on the forward strand.
GGGGGCATTCGGACCATGCGACTGTCTTGCGTGGGGCAGCAGCGGTTATCGACACCACCTTCTTTCCGAGTCAGCGTCGGGTCGATCTCGGGCTTGATGAACTGACGGCCAAGCAAACTCAGACTGGATCGGTCGCTGACGGAGAGATCAGATCTTGCCTTACGCAGGTGTGCCGAGGTACATTAATTCTGGTTACGCGTCACCGCTGGTTTTGGTTACGTCCGAACTCTCTCGGCAAATCAATGGCTTGCGTGGCCGACCCGACGATGTCAAATCGTACGTATGTTTGCGTGACCGCCGTCAACATCCGAACACTCGCTTTTCTAACAGTTTCGGTTACGTACGTTGCCTGTAGGACCCGCACTGGCGCTTCCCTTATGGCCCATGTCCAATGAGCGCGCGAGCGTTATAGGTGCAGCCCGAAGTGACCGGGACGCGAGAGAATCGCGCCGACCGCAAGTACTGCCATCGTGACCGGCTAATCGTGTCGGTGCACTTGCGGCAGGCGACGAGCAACCACGTCGAGAGGCCTCATCGTGAAACGGAGGCTTCTCCTGCGGAACGCCAGACCAACTGTTAGGCAGCTTCGCTGGTACCTCTTCTTGCCCTGCGGAGCTGGTCGGTTCCTCTGCCGCTACGCGAATCACGAACCCGATAGAAATCATACCCAAGCATGAAAAGCGACGCCTCCAGCCTACGAAGCCCATCAGGTCCTGCGCACCATTCCGCACCGGCTTTATCACGTGCGTCAGAAAGAATCCAGTTGGCCCAGACGTTCACTCGGGCCCAGGATTTGGAACCGTAGCATCCGCCATACAGCTTGCTAAACTGGTGTCCGCCAGTGGACGGGTCGCGCAGCGTGCGGCCTCCATCACCGTTGGCCCACAGGAACTGGAGCTTCTCCGGAACGCCTGCAAAGTGGGACAGGGAGGCCAGGTATCGTTGCACGAGGAACCCAAGGGCGGCCCCAACGCGACCATCGTAAATAATGTGATTGGGAAGTGCCAGCGCGTAGTACTTCGTCCAGCCGGCATTCATTCGCGGCGAGTGGGTGTGGCGGCTCTCACTGCCGCCGAAAGCCTCAATGTTCGGATTGTCTCCGCTCAATGCTTCTCGCCCCATGCGCAGGACATGGGGGAGGGCTTGTTCCTGTTGCTTTGCCCAACTCATATTTGCGGCGTACGCGCGACGTTTTTCCCCAAAGCCCCACTTCATCACTTCGTGACATGCCGCTTCGGCGAGCTTGTGCGCACGCGAGCTATTCTCGCCCTCAATGGCTTCCTTGATTTTCTGGCTGACTGCGCTGAGCGCAAGCATGTTGCCCTCAAAATCCTTTCGGTTCCACCAATACATATCAAAAAGGCTTTCAAGACTTTCGGCGCGCACCACGTAGACCGAACCACCACCATTCCGGTAGTCGTGGTAGCCACCCGGGAACTTGTCTTCAAAGCCATCATAAAGTTGATTTCTGGAAAATCCGATGGAAAGCCCGAGGGACTTGCCCTGGATGACGCCGGCCAGGAAGGCGACGAAATCCTGAACGTCTTTATCTTCGAGGTAGTCAGTACGGTTCACGACAGTTCAGCTCTTGGTAGAAGTCGGTTCGAGCCAGCAATGGGGGCTCGCATTTTGCACAAAGGCCCATTCTCGTTAACGGAAAAGTCGACGGTTACTGAAGGGAAAATGCTCATGCTTGTCGGCGGAGTTCATTGTCGATTTGTTGCAGTGCGTCTCGCGCCGCGCATGCCACTCCTACTCCGACTGCAATCGGTATCGCTGATTCCCGTGGGTTGATGCGGATGACACGAGGGCCATGCCTTTCACTAAATCGCCTCACGGTCGGTATTGCTCGGCCAGCGCCCACCTCGACCACTATCCGGCGCTGGCCGCGTTTGAACCAGGATGCGAACTGGTTTTCCTGCCTTTCCGCGTGCTTCTCCACCCATTGCGAGTCTCCGAACATAAGAATGTTCGGCCTCGCGAGACCTCCGCAATGTGGACACCTCGGCATTTCGTTCTCGAGCAGACATGTCGTTTCGTTGACGACCGGCATGAAGTCGTTAGCAGACCACGTCTCATCGATGCAAGCCTCGACGCATTGAAGCCGGTGGATGGTGCCGTGGCATTCCACAATGTGCTGTTCATCGAATCCTGCCTTCTGGAACTGGCCGTCGACGTTGCTGGTGAACACGAAAGCGCCGTGCTTCATCGCCGACGCCCACCTGAGCAGAATGCCAAAGCCGGCATGAGGAACGGTCGCGCGATAAAGCGCGAGGCGGTGACCATAGAATCCCCAGCTCAGGCGCGGATTGCTCGCAAAGCCCGCGGGGTTGGCGATGTCCTCAAACGAAAATCCATAGTGGCGCAGCGCCGGGTATGCACGCCAGAAGCCTTCCGTTCCCCGGAAGTCGGGTAGCCCGGAATCCACCCCCATGCCAGCGCCTGCGGTGATGAGCAGGCCGTCCGCATCGCGAATCCACGCCGCCGCCCGTCTGATTGCAATTTCGTGTTCCACTCACTACCCCGATTACGCTGTTTAGTTTGCCGATGTGCCGCTCACGTAGTGGTGACGTAACGCTTCGCCAGTGCAGCCGCCTCGCGAGCGAATTCGTCGCGGAGTACGGCCGGTGCCAGAATCTCCACTGCAGCGCCGAGGGAACGAAGCCACCATCGTAGCTTGACGCTCGGGACCACCGTTCCTGTCACCTTTATCCGGCCATCGGGCAGCGGCGTATGTCGCTGGTCCTCCGACATGCGCCGCTCCCCAAGTCGCTTCGCCTCGGGCGGCTCTAGCGCGAGCTCCAGTACGACAGGCGGCTCCGGAAGAAAGTCGAACACCTGCTCCTTTTCAATCGTCGCCTTCAGGTTGAAATCCCGTGGGTACGCAAACGCTGTTCCGGAATCGACCGCAGAAATACAACGGTCCAGTCGATACATAATTCGAAGCCAGTTTGGCTTGCCTTCCTCGGGGCGTGGCGGGTGGTCCGGACTCTGGGCGACCATGTACATGAGGCCGGCTGATTCGACAAGTGCGAGCGGCCAGAGCCGTTTCGGCTTGATGTCTTCATCGCTTATCTCCTTGTAGGCCGGCCGATACCGAACAATGAGTTCGCGCTCGAAGAACGTCGCAGTCACAACCGTCTGGAAGACTTCTGGGTCGATGGGCGGCCGCCCCAGCAGATAGGTCGGCTCCACTGAACCAATCTTGTATACCCACGCCCGATACAGCCGGCTGTCTTCCCCGTCTTGCGAAAGACGGGTATCGGCGGCCTTGAACAGTGGCTCGATGTCCATGGTGACCGCTGCGGGCAGCTTGTCCGCCACGAAGCGCCGGAGCGCGTGGAATGCTACCGCCTCCGAGGCGCTCATCAGGTTGGCCATCTGGTTGGCACCCTGCAACCACGATTGGCGCTGCCATAGAAGCTGCTGCCCGTCCATCGTGCACAACACAAGCCTTTCGCGCTCAAGCCGAGCAAGGCGGCGTCGAACCTGCCGCGGATAGTCGACCTGGTGGCCCCGGTCGGTCAGTAGTTGGATAACCCGTGAAGTGGGCATCCACGAGTCCGATTCCCTGTCCGTAGGCAGGATTCGAAGAATCGCTTCATCAAGGCTGGAGGTCATCGGTCTGTGCGTCGTTCAACGGTGCGTGAGTCAGCTTTCTGGCTTGTCATGATTCTACGAGAGGACTGGGACACTTTTTGTCCCTTGTGCCCCTCATCATTGTCTCCAGCCACAGGAGAGACCTATGACTTCGACTACAAAAATCACCATCGCCGTTTCGGCCCGGGCGCTGTTCGACTTTGAGGCAGAAAATCAGCTGTTTCAGGAAGACGACCCATCGGCGTATTGTGCGCTTCAGGCCACGCGCCTGGACGTCCCGGCGAGCCCGGGCGTGGCCTTCCCACTGGTGCGAAAGCTCCTCGCCTTCAATAGCGGCGGGAACAACGACGTCGAGGTTGCCATCCTGTCGCGTAACGACCCGGTTACGGGGCTGCGGGTGTTCACATCGGCCCGCCATCATGGGCTGGCAATCAGCCGAGCCATTTTTACTAGCGGTGCAAAGCCCCACCGCTACCTTGCGCCGCTTGAGGCAAACCTGTTCCTTTCTGCTCATGCGCCGGACGTCAGAGAAGCGATGTCGGCAGGATTTCCCGCAGCCCGGGTCTACCCGGTTTCAGGTTTGGTTACCGCCCAGAATGACGGGGAACTGCGCATCGCGTTCGACGGAGACTCAGTCCTTTTCAGTGACGAGGCCGAGCGTGTTTTCAAAGAGCGGCAGTTGCTGGAGTTCAATGCGCACGAGGTGCGTCACGCGCGTTCGCCATTACCTGCCGGTCCGCTGAAGCCATTCCTTGCCGCCCTGTGCGCACTTCGAAGCCAGCGCCGGTCGGTCGTACAGGTGCGCGTGGCGCTGGTCACAGCCCGCAGTGCGCCGGCGCATGAGCGGGCGATTCGCACGCTGATGGCGTGGGGCGTCGCGGTCGACGAGGCTATGTTTCTCGGCGGCAAGGATAAGACGGCCTTTCTCGCGGAATTTAGGCCTGACATCTTCTTCGACGACCACGTGCGCAACTGCGAAGCAGCTTCGCAACTCGTAGCGACCGGGCACGTGCCGTATGGCATCAACAATGAATGCCGGCCGGTTCTTCATTGAGCGAGTGCCTGCGATGAACCGGGAATTCGAAGACGCTCTGATGGCGAGCTATCCGGCAATCTACCGCTCCCTGAAGCCGCGCTTTTCCGGCTGTTGCCTGTTCGAGTGCGACGATGGCTGGTATCGCATCATCGACGAGTTGTCGCGCAAGCTCGAAGTGGAATCGTGGAGGTCGCATCTGGTCGCGATTGAAGTGCGGGAGAAGCTGGGCAGTCTGCGTTTTCGTCTGCGCGGCGACATAACAGACGCCGTGAATAACTGGCTTACCGAAGCTGCAAGGTTGAGCCAGAGCACTTGCGAGCGGTGTGGTCAGCCAGGGACGCTGCGCGGGCATGAGGACGGCCAGGTAAGGACGCTCTGCCCAACCTGTGCCGCGGCGATGGGCTACGTCGTCGAATGACGTCGCCGCGACAAAACTTTCTCCCAACGACACGGATGAAATGCCATGCCGCAACTCATCGAACACATTGATGCAATCGCCCGAAAACTTCAGCGGGACGTGCTCTATCTCGAATTCATGAAAGCGCAACGTCCTCGCCGCGCGGACTACCGGGGTCTGGATAGCCGCTTGCGCATCGTGCAATGGCTCGATAGCGAAGGTATCCGGTGGCGCGAGTGCGGGCAGGTTGCCTCCGGGACAGTCGTGCGTTCGTATGCCGGGGAGATTTTCATCGACGTGCCGTTCGACGAAACAGACAGTCAGTACCGAACGGTTCAGGCATTTCTCGAGTATCCAGACGGCGCGATGCGCTTCGACGACGTCCGGTTCTATGTCGTCACGCTGCAGGACGCCATGAAGAACGTGCATCACGATGAGCCCGGATTCTGGGACCGCTGGGCCGACAACTTCTAATCAGCAAGACAACAGAGGGGGGCGTTGTGAGCACAATCTATATTCGTGACGGTTCGTCGAGGATTATTGGCCGTATCCAGACCGGCAGCCAGGGGAAACAGTTCGCCTACGTGGGCGGCAGAATGGTTGGAATCTACAATCCACAACTGGACAAGACATTCGATTCCAGGCTGCACGTGTTCGGAAACGGAAATCAGTTGATGGCTTTGGTCCGTTGCGATGAAAACGATTAACGTCGTTGAGCCAACGCGCTCTTGTGCGCTAAAGTCACAATTGGACCACCGTACTGCCATGCGAATACCTACCCGAGAAAGCTGGGCGCGAGAACGCCCCGATACATTGGCGTTTTGCAAAGGGTACCTGCCAATAACACCGCGGAGGTTCTACAAATACACTTGGCAGATATGGACACCCGACTGCGAGCTTGAGAGCCGCGAGTTCTTGCATTATGCGCCGCGCATGTCGACCGCTGAATTTATTGCTCGCTACGAGGAGATGTCGAACGCCGGGCTGCCAGGATGGATATATCGTCACGACCGCCCGCTAGAAGGTCCCGGGACGCCTTTCGATAGAAACCACCCGAAATGGAAAGCCGTGGAATTCGCTCCGTCATGGGATGACGACCCGGCCCCCATCTGGAACGGACACAAGTGAAATCGGGGCGTAGACGCCGGGGCTCGGCAACGGGCACCGATACTTGGCCTCAGTACGTTCGAAAAAGAATCGATGCATTCCCCGTCGGAGGATGAACGGTGTCATCTGCACAGCACTTCACTGGTCCGCGCCTGTATGTGTTTTCAGGAGCAGGGCTGTCCGCCGAGAGCGGCATTCCAACATTCCGTACCGGCGGCGGTATCTGGAGTCGGGAGAGCATCGACGAGGTTTGCAACTTTCTAACCTGGCGCCGTAACCGGGAAGCGGTATTCCGCTTTTACAACCAGAGAATCGCCGAGAAACGGGACGCGCGACCGAACGATGCACATCGGATTCTCGCTGCCTGGCAGAGCCTGTGGGGACCTGAGCGGGTTCGACTTATCACACAGAACATCGACGATTTGCTCGAGCAGGCAGGCGCGCAGCAGGTCACCCACCTTCACGGTGACATGCATTCAATGCTTTGCACGTCGTGCGACCTCCGCTTCCCTAAGAGCGGTGAAGAGTATCGCCTCGATACCGCCTGCCCTCGATGCGGGACAGCAGAAACGGTCAAACCAGGTGTGGTGTTCTTCCAGGAAGCGGCACCGGAATACGTGAAGCTGCATCGCATGCAACTTGAGATGACTGGCAATGATGTATTCATCGCGATTGGGACCGCGTTTCAGGTCGTTTCGCCGGAAGCGATGCTGCCACGCGAGCGATGGCGCCGGCACGAGAGGAGCTTTTTGGTGGACCCAGAACCGCATCGAGCGGAGTTTTTCGGATGCGTGGAACAAGAATCTGCGACGGTGGGTTTGCGCAACCTCGAAAGTCGAGTTCATGCGTTGATGACCACGCGATGATACGCATTGCCTTCAAGACCTGCCTTACTCGAGACTACTCATGCATGTCACTCTTGGACTGAAACTCGACAGCCGACTGGGGCCTTGCAATCATGACACCCTGGACCAGCCTGTCGTCGGCCCCCTGGGCCTGCTCGGGCTTCTTGAAACCTGGCTTGGGCTGAGCCGCCCGGAGGTAAGCACGGCGCAGCGCGTCACGAGCTATCTCGGCAATTTGCGCAAGCAAGCGGTGCCGAGCCGGTTCTACAGTCATTCGCTTCAGGCGGATAGCGTCGGCACCAGCGCCAAACTTCTTTCCTGGCGCGACGATTGGCGCCTCGGAGGTTGGGACGGCACAGCACCCGCAGGCAGTCCGCGAAGGTTGGTGGAGATGGCGGAGGTCGAGCAGATTGCTAATGGCAACATTCCACCCGGACAAGCGGAGCGCCTCGCTGCGGTCCTTGTAGCGCTCGAAACCGGGCGGACGCCAATCGAATCCGTGCGGCTTGTCGACCCGCTGGACAGCTTCCCGCGCGCCTGGCGCGGAGTTCTCGCCCGCCTGCCTGAAGTCAGGGCTTGGGAGCCGGAGCCTCAAGGTGAAGGATTGCTTCGTGAACTTCAGAAAAGTGCACTCGAGGCAGTTACGAGGGGGGAGCTTCGTCCCCTCGTCAACCCGATTGCCGACGGCAGTATCGTGTTTGTTCAGTCATCGACCCGAGAGGCTGCTGAGCATTGGCTCAGTGCATATTGCCGCCAAACGCCAGCAGACCGGCTTCTGGTGTGCGAGTCAGACGGTGATTCGGTCGACGCAACGATGATGGCGACGGGTGGCGCCAGCAGTGGCTTTCGCCGCGTCAGCAGCCTGCGTCCTGCCTTACAGGCCCTTGGCCTGGCACTTGAAATGTGCTGGGCCCCGGTTGATGTCGGACGCCTCGTCGAGTTTCTTTCTCATCCCATTGGCCCTTTCCCGCGGAAGGCACGCGTTCGGCTCGCGAAGGCTGTCGCGGAGCAACCGGGTATCGGAGGCGGTGCATGGGAATCAGCGAAGCAGGAAATCCACGGCACCGAAAACGGCGAAGCCATACTTGAGGACATCGCTTTCTGGCTTGAGGGCGAGCGCTGGAATCGCGATGCCGGCGCACCCGTCGATGCGCTTCTGGCGCGGGTCGAGAAGCTGGCCGATGCCCTGCGCAAAAGGCTCGCGGACGATGGTCTGTTGAACTCGACGCTCGGCGCGGCGATAGAGCAGTGCTCGGCAGTTCGGGACGGTCTGCTTGAATTGAAAAGCCAGGGCGCGCCCGCCATCGCACCGCGCATGGTTGAACAGCTTCTTGAGCACGCAACGCCAATGAGTGCCGGAAACCCTTTTGCGCCGGCGCAGGTAGGCTGCCTTCGGGCCGAGTCGGACGCCGCGGCCTGCATCGATTCTGCCGACGAGGTCATCTGGTGGATGCCATCGACGCCGCAGTTGCCGCTACCGCTTGAATGGACGAAGTCGGAAGTCGCGATACTCCGGGACCTCGGCGTGGAGGTGCGCGACCCGCAGAGCGAACTGGAGCTATTGTCCCGGCAGTGGCTGCGCCCACTGCTCGTCGCGAGGCGCCGGTTTATTATGGTTTTGCCGCCGCCTGGCGCGGAGGAGCATCCTGTTCGGCAACTGCTGCTGAAACTTTGGCCAGACCTGAAGGAGCACCGCGTCAACCTTGATGCGCAGGTTTCGAACGGGTTTGTTGGGACGCTCGCGGAGAACGTCACGCGCACGGCGTTGCCTCCAGCGCCTCAGTCGCTCGAACTCTGTGAGCCGATTACAGTACCGACGACGGACCAGTCATACACGTCCATGTCGGAGCTATTCAACGCGCCCGCACTCTACGCGTTCAAGCGCATCGCACGCATGCGCCCGGCCTCGATACTTGAGGCACGGGATGGCAACAATCTCCTGGGCACGCTCGCGCATCGTGTTTTCGAGAAGCTATTTCAGCAGGCGGACAGCCTGAGCTGGAGCGACGAGCAGGCGGTTGCATGGTTCCGGGACAACGTTGATTCCCTCCTTCGGACTGAGGGTGCCATCTTGCTGATGCACGGTGCCGGGGTCAGTCTGCAACGATTCAGGAGCGTATGCGAGCATGCAATCCGTTCGATGATGCGCCATCTGCGCGCCGCGAAGGCTACCCGTGTCCATACCGAGCTGCCTGTCACGGGTAAGCTCGGCGACGTGTCGCTTATCGGCAAAATCGACCTCGTCGTCGAACTGGCTGGTGGCCCAGCTGTAGCACTGGATATGAAATGGCGCGGCGACAAGCATTACGCGGACGCACTGCACGACGGGCAGCATCTCCAGCTAGCACTCTATTCGTCGCTGTACCAGCAGCAAGCCGGCGTCGCGCCGGCGGCGCTGGGTTATTTCATTCTGGAGACTGGCGCGATGTACGTCAGTGCCCCCGACGTCATCCCGACTGCACAGGTTCGGACACCACCTCCGACTGCAACCGCAGGTCTCATTGAGCAGGCCAGGGCAAGTTGGTCCTGGCGCGCCAATCAATGGGCTGAAGGCCACATCGATGTCGTTCCAGTTGGCGGCGGGGAAGATTTCAACGGACCTGAGGGCACACTGCCGGTGAACGGGCCGAATGCGTGGGATAAGGACTATATGGTACTGCTCGGGGGATGGGAGCAATGAACAACATCGAATTCATCAGCGCAGGTGCGGGCAGTGGTAAAACCTACAAGCTCACGGAGACGCTCGCCGAGGCACTCGAGTCAGGCGAAGCACGGCCGCACGCCGTCCTCGCGACAACCTTCACGGTCAAAGCTGCAACGGAGCTGCGCGAGCGCGCGCGCGCATGGCTCTTGAACAAAGGCGCAATCGGGCTCGCTACTGCTATCGGCCAGGCAAGGCTCGGAACAGTCAATAGCGTATGCGGCCAGTTGCTGAAGCGCTTCTGCTTCGAGATAGGTCTATCCCCGGACCAGACCGTCTTGAGTGAAGGTCAGGCCAAGCGCCTGCTGGCGACGTCACTAGCAGAGACGCTCGACGACGCCGGGCGGGAAAAGCTGGTAATGCTCACCACCAGGTTTGGCATCGACCATGCGGAATGGTCAGCGCAGATTGAGGATGTAGTGAACGCCGCTCGGAATAACGATATTTCGGCGGACGAGTTGCGAAAAATGGGCCATCGGAATGCCGACCTGATGCTGGCGAATTGGCCCACTCCCTCCGTAAGCAGCGACCCAACGGGAGAACTCGTTGTCGCCTTGACGAAGGCACTGACGGACGTATCGTTGCATATTGCAACGGCTGAGGCCGCGGGCGGGAATGTCGCGCAGAACCTTCGGAATGGTCACAAGGAGCTGGAGCGCCTCGAGCGGTGCTTTCGGGAGGGGCGTTGGAGCTGGCCAGACTGGATTGCGGCTTGCACGCTGAACGCCGGTGCCGTAGTGCGCGCGGCTATCACCCCTGTTTCGGAAGCCGCACAGGCGCACGAATCGCATCCTGGATTCCATGCGGATGTGCGCTCCTATCTAGAACTGGTGTTCGAACTGGCCGCCATGACGCTCGACACCTATGCCGAAGCCAAGCGTGCGATGGGTGCGGCTGACTTTGGCGACCAGGAAGTTCTGCTGCTTGAGGTTATCCGCAAGAACGAGGATGTTCGCCAAGCGTTGGCCGATGAGCTCGACCTTGTGATGGTCGACGAATTCCAGGACACCAGCCCGCTACAGCTCGCGCTTTTCGTGGAACTCGCCAAACTGGCCAAGCGCTCTGTCTGGGTTGGAGACCCGAAGCAGGCCATTTACGGATTCCGGGGCACCGATGCCCGGCTCATTGCAGGCATTCTCGCGGCTGTTGAGGGTTGGGGCGGGAAGCTGGGCGCTCCGCTGACTACCTCCCGACGCTCAACGCCGTCGCTGGTCTCTCTCACAAATGCGGTATTTGGCTCTGCGTTCCTTCCGGAACTGCAGCCGGAACAGGTGCACCTGCAACCATCGAGGAATGACATTGCAGGGCAACCGGCGTTATTCCACTGGAACTTCGAAAGCAAAAACAACGAGTCCGACTACCTCGCGTTGGGGCAGGCAGTCAGCGAACTGCTTCAATCGGAGTTGAAGGTCGTTGACCGGCACACCCAGCAGGAACGCCCTGTTCGACCGGGTGATATAGCGGTCCTTTGCCGCAAGAACGACCAGGTTGAACTTGCGGTAACTTCACTGACGCAATGGGGCGTACCGTCCGCGAGTCCGAGAGCCGGACTTCTTGGTACGCCCGAAGCTATTTTTGTTCTTGCGTGTCTTCGACGCTTGCTCGACGCAGGGGACACGGTCGCGTCCGCGCTTATTTTGTCCCTCGCTGATGGCATTCCTGCGCAGGAGTGGCTCGGGGACCGGCTCGAGTACCTCTCCCGGGAAGATGCAAGCCCTTCGCGGTGGAAAGCTGAGGGGGACGATGCGCATCCGCTACTTGCCCGTCTGGAGAAGTTGCGAGCAAGCCTCGCTGCTCTTACCCCGCGGGAGGCGCTGCGACTCGCCAAAGCCGAGTCACACGTTGCCCATGTTGCAAGCCAATGGTCGAGTTCTCCCCAACAAGCGAGGACTCGAATCGCCAACGTGGAAGCCTTGATGGACCTCGGCACCGCTTATGAGGACGAGTGCATCGCCGCCAGACGTCCGGCAACCGTTAGCGGGCTGCTGCTTTGGCTTGGCACACTTGCTGACGACCTGGCCGACGACCGTGCCGCGACCGCCGACGATGCCGTCAGCGTGATGACACACCATGGAGCAAAGGGGCTTGAGTGGCCGGTCGTCATTCTGACGTCCCTCGGAACGGCAGCGAGAAGTGCGCTGTGGGGCGTTCGTGCGCGTACCGACGGCGAGTTCAATCCCGAGCGCCCACTTGAAAATCGCTTCGTGCACTTCTGGCCGAGGTCATGGGGCAAGCGGACTCAGTCGCAGTCAGCCACCAATGCTGAGCAAAGCGCTATCGGCCAGAGGATGGCGGTGGATGCGCTTGCCGAGAACAAGCGGTTGCTCTATGTCAGCATGACACGTGCACGCGACGTAAGCGTTGTTGTGACTTGCCAGCGGAGTCGGAGCATCAACAGAGACTGGGTGGATGAGGTCGAGGCAGGTGACCTGCTGTTCGGCGATACAGGTCCAGTCGTGCTGCCAGATGCGCGGACTCTTCTCCGAAAAGCTGGAGTCTGGAAAGTCACCGAAATGGGCGCGCCACCAGCACCGCACGAATCGACATGTAGCTGGTACGTGGCGGCGCGCGTTAGCGATGCTCCGCCTCTCTGGTATCGACCGAGCGATGCCGAAGGTGGTCTATACCAAGTCGTGACATCAGAGCCGGTCGGCGTACGCATCGCAATCACCGCCAGCGTCGAAATGGACGTACTCGGAAACGCGATGCACCTCTGTATCGCACGCGCTGGTGTAACAGGAAGTGTGCAAGACGCTGATGTCGAGCGAATCCTCAGTATCTGGGGAGTGGCGCACGCAGTCGACAAGACCGCTGTCATCGCCCAGCTACAAGCGTTCTTCGAGTGGCAGCAACAGCACTGGCCGGGGAGCACGATTCGCGTCGAGGTGCCTGTCGAGGCCAATCGCCCGGATGGAACGCGACTGCGAGGTCGTATCGATATGCTGCTGGATACGCCTGACGGATGGGTCCTCATAGACCACAAGTCGAATCCCGGTGGCACTAGGCATGATGACGCACTCGCGCGGGAGCACGGCCCACAGCTATCCGCGTATGCTCATGCCATCGAGCAATGCACGGGGAGAGCCGTCAAGGAGCGATGGCTTTACTTGCCGGTTTCCGGTCGTGCTTTGCAGTTACAATCGGCTGCGTAGTGCTGCCACGTCGTTCTCGGTTGAGCTCCATGAATATCTTGTGGCGAGCTATCCTACGGCTTAGGCGAACAGTAAAACTTCAATCAGGGATGGCGCCGGCGCGGCAACCCGTTGCGCTGGCACACATCATTTAGACATCGTTTGGCACCTAACCGTTCGGTCTAGGTGCAAGCTATGATTGAAAAGGTTGCAGCTTTCATAATAACCGGCACTAGAGAACGGACACGTCACGACTTCGGGGTAACAATTGGCATTTTCGTCTGCGGAACTACAAAGACTCGGTGACCTGCTAGCGGGTTATCACTTCCACATCCCGGACTACCAGCGCGGTTTCGCTTGGGGCGAAGCGCAGCTGGAAGCCTTGTGGAACGACCTTCACGTCACCGTGTCCTCCCAAGCCAAAGAACACTTCACCGGCGTTGTACTGCTGCGCCAGCTGAATGAAGACAACGCGACGCTGCAGTCGGTGGAGCTAATTGACGGCCAGCAGCGAGTCATTAGCGCTATGACGCTTGCCAGTGCGCTCGCCCGACGCGCAAGCGCATCGGAGGGCGAGAGCCAACGCGCTGCGAGGCATGATTTCAAAGTAAGCTTTCTTGACAACGCCGAATTGCAGACCTACTTCAATTTCTGGACGTTGAATGACGAAAATGCGGCCGCCCGTGTCGGCCCCGACTGCTCCAGTTACGCCGCCAACCTCAAGAATGCCGCGCAATATTTCAGAAAGCGCGCCGCTGAACTACCGGATGCCTTTCACGCGCGCCAGTATCTGGATGTCCTGCTCGACCGATTCCGGTTGTTCGTGCTCGATGCGCACCCGGATTTCGACATTCACGTTGCATTTGAGACGCTGAATAACCGCGGCAAGAAGCTTTCAACGCTCGAATTACTAAAAAACCGGCTGATTTACCTGACCAACGTGTTGCCCTCCCGGGACGCCGAGGTCGACGTCAGCACCGACGAGCCACATCTGAACGGCAGAGCGCTACGCGAACAGGTTCATCTCGCCTGGAAAGGCATCTATACGTCCCTTGGCCGCAGTCCGGCCACACAGAACCACGACGACGAATTTCTCCGCGCGCACGCAGTTGCCTATTTCGGCGAAGTCAAGGACGCAGACTGGCTCGATAATGTCTTGCTGAATGAGACCTTTACGGCGAAGAACAAGTCGTTGGCGCTCGAAGACGTGTCCGCATATATCCGCAATCTCGAACAAGCAGCGGTTTGGTGGTCTCACGTGCACGAGACCAAACTGATGCCCACAACGCATCAGTTACACCTGGAGCGTATTGCACGCATTGGCCACGCCTATTTCAAGCCGCTCCTCCTGGCCGCCTACATGCGGGCCACTGCGCTCAACTCTGAGGCGCTTGGGGAGCCTCGCGCATACGAAGCGGACATTAAGCCTGTCGCAGGGCTTCTCGAGCAGGTCGAGCGCTTTATCGTACTGGTGCTCAACTTGTCGGGGCGAGCGAGTCACCTCGGTCGGTCGCATATGAACCGGATGGCGCACTCACTCCTGCGCCCAGACTCGTTCGACTGCCCTTGGAAGGATAAGGGCTTGCCTACGATGCCTGCAGACGACGCCATCGCGTTTGCGAAGAGCTATGTGAAGGCCTATATCGATAACGAGGAGGTTGGCGACTCCTGGTCTGACCCGCGCTTTGAGTGGGTGGGCGCGTATTCCGCTGCTGATGTACAGCGGCAGGTAGCGGCCCGACTCAGGGAGGGCACCGGTTACTACAGGTGGCCATTTGCCCGGCTCCTCCTGCTCGAATACGAAGAGGCCCGGCGTGAGGCGGGCAACAAACCCATTGCGCTTGAATGGCCGTGGGACGAATTCAGTTTCGATAAGACGGTAGAGCACATCTTCCCGCAGACGCCTGACGAGGACGGTTACTGGGATAGAGCCATCCCCATCGATGGCCGCGCCAAAGCCCTGAGAAAGGCCGTGGTCCACTCACTCGGTAACCTGATGCTTCTGTCGAACAAGGTGAATTCGAGCGTCTCAAACCTGCCATTCCGGGCAAAAGGCGGTACTAACAGCAAGCTTATGTCCTACGAGGTCGGCAGCCACTCGGAAACCCAGGTGGCACAAGTTTTTCGCGGGCGTGACTGGACTGTTGCGTGTATTGCTGCCCGCGGCATCGCCATGCTCAAGTTTGCGGAGGAGCGCTGGTCATTCAGATTGACCGAGGCGCCAGACAACTACAGCACATATCTCCCGTACCTGTTTGGGGACAAAGCTGACGCAGTTTACGCAGGGGAGGCAAGCAATGGCCGGCAGGTTGACGGTCGTGCCCTCAACGCGCTGGTGGACGCTTTGCTTGGGTAAACGGCTTGCGCGGACTCAGCTTGAACCAGCATAGGCGGGCCAACCAATAATTTTGTGACAAGGTTCGCTCGCCATAGACCTATCGGTGAAGCCGGCTTGGCAGCTTCATTGCACACCGGCATTACAGTTTGGGCCCTCCTCCACCAGCCGTCCTTCCCCAGTGGGTTCGGAATAGGCGGCGAAACTCGGCTACCTCTGGCGTCTGTTCGAACTCGTCGGTAGTACTCGCGGCCGGATAAGCCGGCTTCGCCAACCAAAAGCCTCGTCCGGCGCCGGGCTTTTTTGTGCGCGCCTCTCAGAACTCAAGCACGCGCCCGCTTCTGAGATGTGCGCGCACTTCGGCGCCGCTCTCAAAGGCGAGTTGCTTTCCGAACGCTTGCGCGATGCCCTCTAGTCCTTCACGGATACTCTCGCCACGTAAGGTAGCTTCCGCGATGCTGTCGAAGGCGGTCTTGAGCTGTGTGCGTTTCTCGAGAAAGAACTGGTCGAATACAGCGTTCATTTGAAGGCAATACTCGTTGTGCTGCGCGATGATGCGTGCACAATACTCTTGAGTTCGCTTGCGCTGCTCGTTCGAGAGCTCGAGGTCCCGCACGGACTTCTGCAGCGCTGAATGCATGCTGCCGCTCAGCATCGAAGTGACCATGCCACCTACGAAGCCACCCACGACTGTGCCGATACCGGGGGCAATGAACGTGCCGACGACGGCTCCGAAGTTTGACCCGGTGAGCGACACTGCGAGCGTTGTCCCCTCGCGGCTAATCTGACTCACGAGTTGCTCAGGCGTGATTTTCCCGGTGATTACGTCAAGTATGGATTTGCCGAGTACGGTGGACGCCTGGACAATCATCGCAGGCGTGCTCCCCTTGCCAAGATTGCGCAGGACCTGTCCGTTGGCTGCTTGTAGTGCTCCTCCGAGAGTCGCCGTCATCGCCCCGGTGGCATACGCCATTACCGCGGCGCGGCCCGTGTCTGTGAGGATGTCGATAGAAGCATCGCCAACGGACTTCTCTCCATTGAAAACGTCGTAGCCGTTCCTCAAAAGGCTGATGCCGCCGCCAATGGCTGCGGCCGTTTGACCTGCCTCGACACCGGCTTTGTGTGCAATGCGCAACGCATCCTTACCGACGCTCAGGGTAGGGGACTTGCGCGCCTCCATGGCGTCTGTCGTTGACACCTCGCCCTTTACGGCTCGTTGGCGAGCGTCCTTGATGCGATTGATTTCAGCCTGCTTCTCGGCGGCAAGATTCGATTTGCCCTGCTTGGTCAGTGCGTTGACCTGCTCCTCGAGGTTCGCTTGCTGCTTGTCCCAGTCTCGCATGATGGCTTCGAACTGGTCTGGCGGCAGGACGAGTTTTGCCGTCTTGTATTTGTCGTAGTTCTTCCCGAAGTGGTCCTGATACTTCTCGATTTTCTTGTGGACCTTCATCTGGGCACCGCCGACGAATTGCCCGTCAGGGCCAAGAACGGCCGCGCCAGTATCGACGTCGACTTCCACGTAGTCGTAGACCTGGTGATTAACCTGATTCAAGTCATCCGTACGGGCAATTCGCGTCTTGTTGCCGGCAATAATGTTCTCGGCGTTGGCTCGCGCGACCTGCTTCACCTCTGCTGAAAAGCCGGCTTGCTGGTGATAGTTGGTATCCGGGTCCGTAATCTTGAAGTTCGAAATCCGGAGCAGGTCCTCGAGAGAAGCGAAATGCTGGGCGCTCGCCATCGCGAACCGTTGTATCTGGAGCGTAGCGGCGAAGCTAACCTCGCGTTCGAAGTTTACAGCAGCCTCGTCGCGGGTTCTTTTGCTATCTGTGGGCATTGAGTCCATCATGCGGCCATCCTGCGCTGCAGTTCGCCGACTTCCGCATTTTGGCCGTGCAGTTTTTCGATGACGCCGGCCATGAGCGCTCCTTCGCCGTCGAGCAGTGGCGTATCCAGAACGGCTAGCAGCAACGTGCAGGCGTTGCTTCCGTCCTCGAGCACGGGGTCGAGTGTCGCGGTTTCTGTGGTGGAAAGTACGTCGCTTAGCCTTTCGATTTCAGTTCGCATCATGGCTACGCCAGACCCGACCTTCTCGAGGTCGCGAAGACGAATTTCCGAAGCCAGTCCGTTACGTGCGATAAGCTTCCCTGCTTCTCGCGCAGCATCCCGTTGACGCGATGCGTGCTTGACGCCAATCGGCATCGCGAGTGCGAGTCCCGCGAGCATACATAGGGCAACCAATGCGACTGGAATGGTATGGGCCGCAAGCACCCCTGCGGCCAGCAGCCCGTACCCAATCGCACCGCCTACAGCCCCACCGAGAAGGAAGCCGCCCACAATCTTCAATGCGCCAGACGGCATCGCGGGAAAGCTAGGTTGCGGTTCATCGCGAGTCACCTTCTCGCAGTCGGAGGGCTCGACGTAGGCGCTGCGCTCACACTTGTCGATAAGCGAGTAGGCCCCAGTGAAATTCTTTACCTTCTGGCGAAAGAGGGTTGCCTTGTGCGCCTCAAATTCAGTCAGTGCGCTGGCGGCTATCTGCTTGGCCGCCGACAGTTTCTCATTCGCCTGAGTGGACGCAGCAAGGCAATGCCTTCTGATGCGCTTCGTGGCCTTGCGGTCTAGCGCACCCGCTCCGAGCAGGTTCAGGAATTTCCCGCCAAAACTACGTGGCGCTACTTCGTCGCCGGGGATGGCGGTAAGTTGCTCGTACGCGTTACGCGCCTTGAGCATGGCTTGCATCGCTGAAGAGTGATTCTCCATCATGCCGTGACCTCCTGCTGACCAGTCAGGCCGTTGGTCTGGCTCCTTTCTATGAAGTGATAGAACTCGTTGTTCATCATCCCGGTATTACCCAGGACGGGCAGTTCCAGCGCGTCCTGAAGTTCCAGTGCCTGCTGTGCGCATATTTTCAATGCGTTGCGCATTTTCTCTGTTTGAAGTCGCAAAACGGCAGCCAGGCCGTCGATGGTGTTCAGCATTAGCTCTGCGCCTTCACGAATTTTCTCTGTTTGAGCGACAACGGTGTTGATTTGCGCCTCCAGCGCGTCGACTTCATCCCGGAAATCGCGTGCTGCATCGAGCTTTTGCTTGGCCTGGTTCTGGCCGAAATACATCAGACCAAGGGCGGCGGGGATGGCAACAAATCCTCCCAGAAGGGCGATACCGCCCGTAGTGCCAAGACCGCCCGCGGAAAGCGCTCCGCCGCCGAGCCATGCGAGTGTCGCATTCGAGGCGGCCGCTCCCGAGAGGGAGCCGATGGCGGTACCTGTGGATGCCGTGCCGATGAGCCCAGCAAGCCCATAAGCGCCAGCGGCCAGGGTCGCTCCTCCCAATGTGCCGCCCGCGCCGCCAAGCATCATCTGTCCAATCTGGCTGGTGGCGGCCCTTAGCTCGCCGACCTGGGTAAGCATCTGGGTGATTTTGAGGTTTTCGCGGCCGAGCGCGCGTTCACGCTGTCGAGCGCGGCCCATCAACTCGAGCAACTGGATGAACTCGGGCACGGTCGTCTGGAGAATCTCCGCCTTCCTCGCGCCGAGTCGCTCAAGGGAGGCACCAGTATCGCTTCTCGCTTTCTCCAACCGGGCTTCGGCCTCTGCTTTCTGTTCCTCGGCCCAGCGGACGATGTTGTTGCTCTTTTTCCGGTCCAGGTGCCCGCCAGAAACAAAATTGGTGACCTTCTCGGTGTAGTCTTGGACCTTCCATTTAAAATCAAGCCAACCCATTTTCGCTCCTTGTTCTTCTTCCTGCTCAGGTTCGTGCGGCCTCTGTGGCGCGTGACACCGACCGCGCTTAGACCATTTGCGCTCACTTGATTACGGCTGAAATCTTTAAGGCTTTAGGGAATTTTTTCAAAAATTTAGCGGTAGTTGAGCGTCGCGAGTTAGCTTCAAGAAAATGGCATACGGATGGGGGCTAGTCGTCATCGACGCCCGTCTTGCCCTTTTCCGGGAGCCTGACGAACGGAACGTAAGTCCGACATCTTGAATCTTCGGGTTACACCCGAGTTGAAGGAGTTGATTCGATTGGCCGCCGAGAGAGAGCACAGGGCGATTCCCGCTAATGCTGCTCCATGTACATCATGAGGTCCTGCATCGAAGTTGCCGGGCTCAGGTGTTCGTGGCGCTCGTAGCGCGCTATCGCCGCAACCGTGCGAGGTCCAATGTTTCCATCCGCTTGCCCACGTAGGTATCCACGGGTAATCAATTGTCGTTGGACCGCGCGACGGACATCGGTTTCGCTTAACGTTGCAGTCGCCACTCCAGCCGGGGCCGATGTCGCGAACTTTGCGAGAAGAACGTGCGCTCGTGAATCCGTAGTGGTATGCGTCATCGCATATGAAATCGCTGGAGCCGCTGCTTCGTGCACCGTTGGCACCCAGTGCATAGCGCCGGCAGCGCCGTACAGCGCGCCACCAAAGGCCGCAATAGCCGAGAACAGGCACGCTCCTTTCAATGGCGCCCAGTTGCGCCCGCGCTGGCGGTACTCCATTGGCACCTTGCGCCGCAGAAGAGAGCTTGTCGCGGCGCTGAGCATCCAGCCCAACGGCGACACCAGTATCATGGTCAGCACTGAAATGCTGACAGCGAATGTCAGAGGTAGCAGAGCGCTCCACGGATTCGCTATCGAAAAGTTTGTGAAGTTGTTGGCCGTAACGACGAAACCAGCGACCGCCGGGAACGCAGCAACAAGAGCCCAAGCCGCCGGCGAATTTGGCGGCGAAATCTTGTCAAGTACGTGGAGGAACGCTCCACCAATCGACTCCGCTGCCTCCTTCGTGATGAAACCCTCTGCCGCGCGAGTGACCGCATGCTCGGGATTCGCTCGGGCCTGCTTGTCGAGCTTCGCCAGTGCGCGCATCGAGCGGTCCAGGACCGGCAATTCACATAGTGACGAGAAGAGCTTCTTGGCTTGCCGCCGGACCTTCGAGCGTCCCCGCTTACTATTGCTCAATGACGCAATCCGCTCTAACTCGGCACGCAGCAGCTGGTCAAACACCGGAGGCGTCACGATAGGGACGAGGTTGCTGCCGACAGCGGCTACTTTGTACGGCTTCTGCACAACGGTGAGGCTGAGTTCGACAACGTCGGCGGTGCCTTCATAGCACGCGACGCAGTTGTCATTGTCGTTGTACTCCGTACCGGTCAGTTCGAGCGGGACCAATCTCCGGGCACCGGTTGGTCCTCCTCGTTCAAGGGCTCGCACAAGCGCATCGGCGGCCAGTCCGCGGTGGGGCGGCACGTGCCATGACGGACGTGCCAACGCTTGAACACGAGCAACGTCGGTGAAGAATCCATGTCCCGCGCATGCACCGCATGTCTGCTTACCTGAGCCGCCGCAACGCGCGCAAACAACACGTCCACTGCCAATACAGAAGCCGCAGGTCTCGCGAACTGTTTGCGTGTAAGTCTCATTACGGTTGCCGTTCCATCGGGTATGCGTGACCGTTCTATTCTTCGAGCCGATACCGCCGCAGCTGGAACAGCTGTTCCGTCCTCTGCCCGAGCAGCCTCCACACGGCACTCTGCCGCTACCGCTGCAACTCCCGCATTGTCGAAACACGGAGTAAGAGCCGAAATCGTGAACAGGATGGACTGCTGCCGATAACTCGAGTCCGTTCGCGCCGGCGACATCGATGCGCTGCATGAACGGAACGCGAATGTCGCGGTTGCGTACGGCCTTCTCGCACAACATCCGCAGGTGATTCTGGAAGTCGGCGGAGTTATAACCGAAGTGTGCGCCGGATATTGCGGCATTACCTTTCGACGTAGTCGTCGTGACGTCGTGCTCGAATCGCCAAACAACGAACGCAGTCGCGAGATAGCGCGCAGTCGACTCGTCCGTGGGTACTACGTCTTCTTCTCGAGCATGATTGCCGACAAAGAGATGCCGGAGATTTTTCAGTAGGCCGCGCCCTTGATGACTCAGTTCCACGTCGTTTGTTCCTGGTCCGCTATTGCTGCTACCCAACTCGGCAGCATTCCATTCTGGCGTATCGGCAAATCCGACAGCAACTTGAGCGGCTGACGTACGTCTTGTCGGCCCGCTGAATCCACAGCGTGACCGGCTGCGCGATGAGCGATTTCAGTTCGAGCGAATCCCGCAGCGAAACCACGTCGATTGCATACTCGAAATTGCGCCCCAGGCCCGCCGTGCCCACCACGATTTGCGGTAGCAGCACATCCGGCCCGGCAGGGGTATCCAGTTTCACAATCCGTTCGGACTGGCGTAACCCCGAATTGAATAACGCGAGAAGGTCTTGGGCTCCCATTTTGATTTTCCTTGTCCCGGCTTCCCTCAAAGCCGAGCAAAATCATACGGGGGAAACCCTATGTAGACAATAAAAAATGATAGGCAAGGAACCGCCGTCACAGACCGGATTTCGCTACGATGAGCAGATAATCGGCGACTCGGAGGAAATTTAGGCCCGCCGCCCCAAAAGCCGGCCGGGCGGGCTTTGGGGTGAGTACAGCAAGAATTTTTCTTTCTTGGCAGCCGATTTTCACGGGACATGAATATGCCGCTCGCGACCAAGCGATTGTCCCCATCACCGGGATGTGCACACGCCTGACCGAACTGGTGGAGGATGTCACCGCTGACATCGAGAAGGTGTTGCCGAAGTACGGCTCGCTGGAGGTCGGCTCACCGATGCCCGGAAGGGCGACTACTCCCATGCGTTCGAAGTCGAGTATGGCCGCAGTCCATTATGGCAGCGGAATCCTTCCGATAAATCGCCCGCTTTGACGAGGCAATACCGCTACGGTCCCGATACGTCTTCAGCGTTCGGGAATGGCCCAGACACCCGGCAATGCAGCGGCCGAAACTTCGAGGTCGATGTCGAGCGGATAGTGCCTGAGCAGGTGCATCGCCATCGTTTGAACGAGACCTCGGACGGTTACCTCGTCGGCAGAAGCGAGCATCAGCAAGAACTCTCGCGTGTCGACAACGGCTTTCGTGCGCTCACGTGGTGTCGTCATCGTCAGCACCGTCAAGCAGACGTTTGGTGACGTCGGTGTATGACGTAACCTCGTTCAGTTCGCACCATCTCTTCCAGACGTACTCAGCATTCAAAGACGAACCGTTCTTGCCGACCAACTCATAGATGCGTCCGCTCCGGGTTGTACCCTGCATTGTTACTGGGTCGAACCGCACTATCGCGGAACTGACACGCCCGGACGAATCCAACATGTCCACGCCGACAAAATGCCGGCTCCCCTCCAGCGTCTCGAATATGGCCCATCGAGACAGCGGAATCCTCGGCAGTTCGGTGGAGGAGCGTAGTTTCCAGACGGGCATTGCGGCCTCCTGCCTAGAGAAGAGATTCATACCGTTCCGGACATGCCATGTCGAATTACGAACAACGTGCATGAAGCCGAGCGCGCTCCCACGAGCGCGCATATATCCCCGGTTGGAACGACGTAGCATCCCTGCGTGGCTGCAATCCACGCGCGATGTCGCTCGTACTAGTCAGGCGGTATGAAGCAAAAAACCCGTACGCGCAGAGGCAGGTCTCGGTGCTAAACGCTAGATGCCGCGGCCGTCACGTGACGTGCCAAGATTGCGTGGTTCTCGGGAGCCAGCGAGTCGTGCGGATACCAAGATTGCGCTCAACGAATCGGAACAAATGTATCGATGCATTCAGTCTAGTGCACCGATTGAAGAACGCAAGGACTCAGCTACTCGCGCTTTTGCGGGCGGCCGCCCATATCAACTGCGGCAGCGAGGTCTGCGAAGTCGATGTAGCTGTGTAGGCTGCAACTTCCCAGCACGACCGCGCACTGGAGAAAGAGCGAGAGTGGAATCGTCCCTGTCGAGAACTGGGACGCGAGCAGCTGCTTTGTCGTGGCAACTCCGATATCCCCGAGAAGGGCGACGAGCCGGTCCGGCGTAACCCATGGCCGTTGCCCCAATTCCGCCATAATCACTGCCTGTGCTCGCTCCTCCCACGTCCCGCGGAGCGCCAACGGTCCGAGCCAAAGGCGTGGAGCAAGGGCTTCCGTTACATGAATGATTTGTAGCAGAAGAGTGAGCTTTGCCGTACCGCGAGCGAGGCGCGAGATAAGTGCACGTTCTGTTTCGCGGACCCCTATGGCGGTTAGCTCTTCGGCCAATCCGGCATAGGTCAGTCCTTTTCGCTCAAGCGCGACCCGGATGACGCGGGAGGCTAGTCCTCCCCACACCGCATCTTCCTCGCTTACAAGAGTCCTTGTCATCTTTGTAGAATCGACTATCTTTGTAGATACAAATGTATCGGCATTGAACTCCGTCCACTCTTGGAACAGTGTTTCCGATAACACGGCGCGCCAGGAAGGCGCGCGCTGCGCGCACCCGTCGACTTAGATTATCTAGATGGGAAGCGACAGCGTCTACAGTCCGCGCACGAGCTGCGATAGCTCAAATGCCGCGCTGCCCGCGAAATTCTCGCGTCGTTGGGCTCGGATGAATGCGGCATCGACACTTTGCCGGCAAGAAAAAGAAGGGAGATGCGGGCCGCCAGGGAATCCGGTACGGCGCGGAGGACCAATGTCGCTGAGCGCGACAGACTTGCGGAAGATAGAGTGCTTCGGCTACTATCGCACCCTGTCATAATCTCGAGCTATCGGAAATCTGCCCCGGATAGTTAATAGTATATCGAGAAATGCAGAGTCCTGCAACTCAAACCAATGTCAGGCAATTTTGAGCGCATTGACGCCTTAATAGGAACCCGGTAGCGGAATACAGACCCCAAAAATAAAACGGCGTCCAAGGTTGGCCCCTTGAACGCCGTCTCACACGTGGTGCACCCCGAAAGGCACATCTACGCTCACTCACGCGCGTCAGATTGCCAGACGGAGCGCGCCTTGTCAAGTCACGCCCGTAACCGGGCGTTGAGAGGCAATTATGACGACACCCCGTTTGTCGCCGCGTATGCTTGCGCGCGACTTTTCCATCCGCTGCAACAGCAGCGGCACCGCAGCCCCGCGAACTGAAGCGTTGGGGCCGCAATCTACGTGCACTGTCCGCCGCAAGCCGGCGCAGCGACTTTCCCTCCGGTTGCGTGTGTCCTTCGGGCGGGTCGCGGTTCGTTCTTGCGAGTGCCAGCGAATGCCTGGCGCCGCCGCACGGTTCTCGCCAGCCGGTCAGGTGCCGTCATGCAACTGACCATCGATGACACGGGCGTCCTGAATAGCGCTCGACTCGCGGACATCCCAGACCAGTCCAATCCTTGCGCGCGGTTTGCCAGGGACGTGACCACGCTTGACGACGGTTACGACGCAATGGAATGCATCCCCTCGGAGCGGCTGGGGGAGCCCGGTATCGGCGTAACCGATTTTCAGATTCCTACGTTCGAGCATGCCCGATTCGCAGTCGAACTTTTTGCCTCGGCTACCGAAAGCGCGACAGAGCGCAACTTGAACTCTGAAGAATTCAGACGCAAGACGGTCTCCGCGGCCATGTACATAAACCATTCGGCCGACCGGCATGGTCATGCATTGGAGGGTGCGCCAATTACCATCGCCAACGCTGGGCCGCGCGGCCATGTTGTCGTTATTCCAGCCGGGATGAGCCAGCAGGCGTTTCGAAAAGCCATCCAACGCATGTTTGGTACGGAATACGAAAAAATTGATATTGCGGTCCCGCAGGGTGGGACGATTCGATACACGCGGCTGCCATCTCTGACCGTGCCGTTCCCGGAAAACGGTGCGCCGCGCTCGTTTGGAAAGCTCTTCCTCCGCTACTTCGACGACGCTATGAAGATGACTCATTCAGCGCGTCTTCGCGGCCCATTTCATCGCGGGGAAGAGGAGGTCGGGCCAGCCTTGCAGGCCTATGCGATTGCAGCAAACATCGGCGTACTGATTGTGGAGCAAATCAATACGCGCAACGCAAGCACGAAGCTGGCCAAAAGCTTGTGGGCAATCTTGGCGCGTTTCACCGCAGACACCGGTATTCCGATTGTTTGCCTTGTAACGCCCGGGGCGGCTGCGGCACTCTCCGAGCAGAGCACCGCTGCTGCGCTCCTCGCCGGGAACACTTGGTACAACATTGCGTCCGCAGAACCGCACTCCGCCCAGTGGTCCCTGACGTGCGAGTATCTCTACACGACGTATCTGACGGGCTGTATGGGCTTTGGCGAACCGGAATGGTTCGCTGAAACGATGTGGTGGTTGACTTGTGGACTCAGCGAGCTTGCGGTCAAGGCGTGCGTTCATATCGTCAGTGTTAGCCGGAAAGAGGATTTCAGTCGACCTGGCAAGGACGAATTTGTGAAGTTGGCAAAGAATGCCCTTGCCCTTGAATGGCCACATCTGCGTGCAATCAGGAAACTGCGCGAAGGAGGCTCATTCACTTCAGCCAGCATTCGTCGTCACGGTGACTGGCTTCCTGTCGAACCGATGATGCAGTCGGTGCCGGGACTGGACGAGACGAATCCAGCATTCCGAATCACCGAGGTGTCGATGCCGGGGGCCAACCATGCTTAGCACCTATGTCTCCGCTACCGCCGGTGAAACAGCAACGAGTCTACTTGAGGCCGCTGCTTTTGCTACTGGCTCTGCAGCGGCTCGCCATCTTTCTGCGCGTCGCTATCGTCGTTGCGCACCACTAGTCGGGACCCTGCCGTCGCGGGCGAAGGCGTTCTGTGACGCAACGGAACAAGCATACGGCACACCCGAAGAAGTCGTGTCAAAGTTTTCGCTCGCACCCTTGTATTCCCGGGGCATGAATCCGCTAATGCAACGGAAGCTAGTCGCCCAGTTGGTGGATGGCTCGCATTCCCGGACTTGCTGTCCTCGGCTGCGGCCCTTCATCCAATGCGGAAATCGCCACGGCCTACAGTGTCCCGAATGCGCGATGCTTGCCACCAAGACGCATGGACGCCGGATTTCGTATTGCATGCACTGCATTGATTTCGTTAGTCGCTGTCCGATTCATGACTGCAAGCTGGTCAGTGACGACGATTGCAGCTCCCTCGAAGAGATGCTCGCGTCCAACGCCGGCGTCAATGCGACGCGCAATGCAACTCGCTACGCGCAGTTGGCTCATGCCATGGCGCAGGGTTGTTCATCGGAGTACACCAGGGAAAGTGTACGTCGGCGACTACGCGAGAAACAGTACCTCTCCGAATCCGGACGGTGCCGACTGGATTCGCTTCGAAGCGCATTCGCCGGGGTGTTTTCGGACGGCTTCGAAGACATTCGTCTTAACGAACTGTTGGCGAATACAGATGTTGCGGCGACCAGCGTATATCTGTTGAACCGCGAGGCGAGAGCCATCCATCCGGTGTTCTTGATACTCCTTGAGTGGCTGTCCGTGGAGTTGGACACACTGCCTATCAGGTCACATGCAATAAGCCCGGATATAAGCAATGCAGAACCTGCTATGGATGTACGTGACGCAAAACGAACTGCGTGGTTGCGACATCAAATGCAGTGCGCAGGCATAGGGCGCAATGAGATTCGGCGTCGGAAGCCAGCTCTTTGGGTCTGGTTATATCGATATGACCGTAATTGGCTCGCCGCCCATCAGGTCGCCCCTCGGCACCCCCACGGTCGGAAGACCCGCGCAATGCCGTCGGCGCCGTTCGCACGCGCAATCGTTTCAGCTGAGCGTCCCGTTCACCGTAGCGCGATTGGCCGCGAGCCGCTTCCGTCGGCATACCAGATGCGTCTCGCCTATGGAATGAATCAATACCTGTTCGACCGCGCAACAGAAGCGTTCGATGGCGCGGGAAAAGCTGCGCAGTTGCCCGCACGTCGTGAGGTCTTCATCGCTCGCCGACTAGAACGAGCCATTTCGGTGCTTGCGGCGAAGGGAATGGCCACTGATGCGGCGTCGGTCGCTCGCGAAGCCAGATTGCGGATTTCGACCGTCGTGCGCTATCAACGCGAGGAGTCCGCTAGATATGCAAGCGAATGAATCCCTCGCGTCCATGGTGATGACCTCCATTGCCGACGGCGAGCACTTTCCCCTCTACTTCGCGCGACTTCGCAGCTTCGCTTGCGTTGACTTGACACCAAGTGGGCTGTTGTTCCCAAGCGGTATGCGCAAGCTTATCGACCAGTTTGGAGACCTGGTTGGACCACTCGATAAGGTTCTCGGTGGCAACATGCTTTTGCCGTTATTCAATCGCGCATTGCCCCCCGACGACCAAGACATTCTCAAAGCCCACTGTCTTGACACGCCGAAACTGGGCTTGCCGGCCGTAGTCGGGCTCAATGGGCCGCGCTCTGGCTGGGCGCGCGCGGCCATTGCTTGCTGTCCGATGTGTATCAAGGATGATATCGCGCCGTGCGGCAATCCTTATTGGAGACGGGACCACCTGGTGCCTGGCGTTCTCTTCTGTGGTCGCCATCACCTGCCGTTGCACGTCCGGTGTGAGACGTGTAGCGACTTCAGGACCTATCCGAATTGGACAACTCACCCGGGCAGGAATTGTGGCTGTGGGCTCAGGCCTCAGCGCCGAGCGACCACGTTGACCGACGCCCAAACAGCATCGGAAATTGAGGTGGCGAAGGCCGCGTCGAGACTGCTGCAACCTGACTACATGCCGCAACTCAACCACGTGGGTTTTGCAACCCTCGTTGGAGAATCCGCCCGTCGGCTTGGACTGACGCGGGACCGTGGCGTTAACTGGCGTCGCACCGAAGAATATTTTAAAGAGACCCCGCACGCGCACCTAATCTCTCGGACATCGCTTCTGGTCGGACGCGGCTACGTCGGGACCATTCTGCGTGGGAAGGGCGTATACCGGAACCCGATGCATAACGTCGCATTGCTGATTGCGCTCTACGGAACGTGGGATGCAGTTGAAGGTGCCTGCTCGGCTATGAAATCTGAGGAGCATCAGGCTGCACCATCAACGAAAACTACGAACGTGAGTGCTCGAAGCAATTACTCGAGATTCAGGACATACCGCTCCCGATGGATGGACAAACACCACGACCGGTGGTTCGAGCACTATGCCGGGATGTATCGGGACGTTCGAACGAAGCATCCCGACGATACCTTTTCGCAATTGATGCGTCGTCTGCCTGCTACCGCAGCTCAGTTTCTCACTCGCACAAAGCTGATTGCAGCTGGCGAAGACGTACCTCCGTCGCGCGCCGGCGCCTACGACTCTGCGTTGGACCGGTCATACGCAGAGCACATACGTTCGACGGCAAAGCGACTCTTTGAACAGGGTTTCCCTAGGCGAGTAACACGGCATGCCCTGATACGCGGACATCGCATGGACATCGCGTGGTATCAAATCCGCGACCGACTGCCGCTCGCAAAACTGGCACTCGCGGAGAATGAGGAGTGCGTACCAGCGTATAGACGCCGCCGCCTGCTGATGCTCTCCAATTCCGCGACCGTCTTGACGATGCCGCGACTGACCAAAGAGCAAATCGACGAAATGGATGACATGACCGTCCGAAAATTCCTCCGACAAGGAGCCGCACGATGAATGTCTCCACACCAGGCGCAGACAATGTTTCCACGCACAGCTCGGTATATGGCTGTCTCCCTAGCACAACCCTGGGGTTGTTGCGTGCCTGGCCGCCGGTAGCTCCGCGACGTCATTCCATGAGAGAAGGGAGGGCTCTAGACGAGTTCAAGCTGGCGAATCTCACGCGCCCGTTCGTCACGCCGAGGGACATCCACTTACCGCCCACCGACAAGTACGGCTGGCCGCACGGAGTTGCGTACGAAGCATTGCTCAAGGCCCGCCGGCCATCGTTGAGTACACGTTCGACATTTCGCGGGATGAAATTCCGCCGACGCTACGAGGCGCTATCGGGAAACGAACAGCGCATCCTGTTCTCTCTTGCATTCCATCCTTACGTCATTGATGTGCGAGACCAGTATGGAATCTACGACGTTGAGGCCCTACACCGCGTGCAACGCAAGGGCGAACTCCTGCTGCGCACAGACATGATGACCATCGACGTCATCGTCACCTACGTGATGCCAGGGAGTCCAGATTTGCATTACCACGGAATCTCCATTAAGCCAGAGAACTACATGCCGGACCAGAATGACCTCGACCGCGAGCATCGCGAGCAGAACGCACTTGCGCCTCGTGGCTGGACGTGGGAGTTGATGCGCGGAGACGCCGTCAGCCAGCGCGAGTTCGTGAATAACTTCGGTATGTATCGAACCGTGCGCGACCAGAATGTGGCATTGAACTACGACAACGCAGAATGGTTTGCAAAGAAGCTACTTCGGAGCAGCAGGAGGGGCACGATGGGCTCCGTGCTCGGTCGCATCTCAAGACGCCTCGGCATTAGCGACGATGCCGCGCATCAGCTGTTTGCCGTCGCCGTTTCGTATGGCTTCTTGACCGTCGACCATTCAAAGGACCTGCGGGTGGACTTACCACTGCACCTGCTCTGTTAGACCCGGTCAGTCACGTAACCCCACAAGTCGCCGAGGCCACCGTTTACCTGGCCGTGGCCTCGCTCGTCCTCCGATTCTAGAAACACGTTAATGGCGTCGTTTTGCATACCTATTTGATAGAGGCAACAATGCAACCCGATTTTTCCGATTTCATCAAGCCGCCTGTACCGAGCCCTGAGCTGCTTG
Source organism: Burkholderia sp. BCC0506 (assembly GCF_902833145.1). Classification (GTDB taxonomy): domain Bacteria; phylum Pseudomonadota; class Gammaproteobacteria; order Burkholderiales; family Burkholderiaceae; genus Burkholderia. The sequence goes on from NZ_CADFEN010000002.1 coordinate 324,520, forward strand.
CGCAACTGCTCGAATTTCAGTCTGCTACCTGGCCCCACCAGCTCGGTCGGTTTACCCCTTTCAAGCGGAAGCGCGATGGCGATAACGTAATTTACCGGTCCGTTGCCTGGAACCCATACGACAAATCGCTCCACGTACTGCGGGCCGCTTCTGGGACGCCCAAGGATGTCGGCTACTGGGAAACGTGGCATGAGAACGCGAAAGACAAGCCGCTCGACGACATCTATCTGGTCGACGACACTATCATGCCCGTCGAGATGAAAGTGACGCGCGACAAACTGAGACCGAGCGCCGTGAAGGGGATGGATAAGCGCATGCGGATTGTGCAGGCGTTCGCGTATCTGGACCCGGTGGGAAAAGGGAGTCCTTCGGATTTCATTTTCAACGACCTGGTGGTGGTGAGCGACGGTACTCGCTCAGCGGCGCTGAAACGCGTAGTCGCTGCACTTGCTCAGCCGCATGGATTCCAGACCGCTGTCAGAAAGTTGTTCCACAAGTTTGTGCACAACGGCGGCCATCCGAACGCGCTCGCGAAACATACGTTCCGGCAGGGGCATCCCAAAATGTCGCGCGTGGGAATAAACACGAAAAAGCCGGGGCCGAAGTCCGCGAGTGAAGCCCGCATTGCATCAAGGAACAAGGCGCTTGGTACAGACAGTCACGCACGGCGTCATCCCGTCAGGCCGAGCGACGAAATCAAATTTATTCGGACGTTGGAACAACGTTGGGTGCAGTTACGTTGCACCATACGTGAGGCTTATGACGGCATGGTTCTCGTGGACTATCCGAAATGGCCGAAGCGCCTCATTCCTAGCCTTCGGTCGTTCCGTTATCACGCGACGAAGCGGCTCATCCCCGACCTTGACCTCAAGCGCCTTCGCGACGGAAAGCGGCTATCAGCGCAGTACAACGACGCCCGCGCCGGTCAGGCCAGCCACCTCACACAAGGGCTCATCGAGATTCTCGATGTCGACGGCTTCGTGGCTAAGATTGGCGTAGCTGCTCGAGTTGGCGGCCGGATTGAAAGTATTCACATGACCGTGATGTTCGCCGTCTCGCGCCCGTCCGGCGCAATCCTCGGTTACGAGCTTGCCATCAGGGGGGAGAATGCGGAGGCTTTTCGCCGGTGCATCGCATCCGTCTTTCTGCCTAAGGCCGAGCGTGCGCTGGAACTCGGGCTAACGTCGACCAAAGGGCTACTTCACGGCAACGTCGATGCGATTTTCGTAGATAACGGAGCTGGCGCTTCAGAACAAGTCATCGTAGCTGCTTGCGACGAAATGGGTCTCATGAGGATGCTGCCACCGCCCGGTCGCGGGGACCTCAAGGGCGTTGGAGAAGGCGTCAACAGTTTGATGGTTCTGATGATGCTCGGCGAAGACAGCGCATACACCCGAGCGACCGACCACCTATCCAAAGAGATACGGCGACAGAGGGCAAAGAATGCGCCTATCCCCTTGGAGCAATTTGAACGCCTGCTGCTCAAGGCAATCCAGCACTACAACCTGTTCACGAACAAAAAGCGCTTGAGGTCGTACGAGATGCGAAAGGCCCGCATTGGCGTGACCCCGGCGGCCATCTTCAAATACACCCAGGAGCAACGCCGCGGCGACGCCCGTCGCCAGCTCACACCCCGGGAGGTGTTCGAGCGGTTTGTCCCGTGGCAGACCCGGATATGTCGGCGAGGTCTGGTGAACTTCATGTCGATGCGGTACAGCTCCGATGAACTCGTTGAGCATTTCAATGAGCATGTGCGGCAGCTTGGAAAGCGCGAACCTTTACCCGTGCGAGTGAAACGCTTGGACGGACATCCACTCATCCTACTCTGGCAAAAGTCTGATGGTGCGACGTCTGTGCTGAACCTCGTCGAAGAGGATGCCCGCAGCATTGGCTCGGTAACCTGGAAAGGACTGGAGTTTCTCAACGCTGACGATTCATGGTGCGAGGAAAAGCTCAAGCCTGGCCGCCGAGCGAGTCGCAACCGGGTTACGGCCAGGGTTCACGCGAGTGCCGTCAGAGCGGAGGGCGTTCGCGCCGGAAACGAAATGGGTGGGCTCGAAGGCGTCACCGGGAGAAGCGCAAGGGCGAACGCCGAAGCGAAGCAAAACGCCCGCCGGGGCGCTGCCCAGGCAACGGCTTACGGCATCGCGGATGCTGGGGTTGAAGTTCATAGGACGGAGCGCGTGCAGCTTACAGCGCCCTCTTCGGTCGCCGAGTCGTCCTACTTACGTCGGCTTGCGCAGCGTCTTTCCGCGCGGAAGTCGAATCCGGATGCGCCTGAGCAGCGCTGAAGCGAGTTGGTCAATTTCGGTCGGGCGGCTCAGCTCCGACTCGAACTTCGTAAACTTGGAGCCCTGCATTGGTTCGATACGGCTCCGCACCCAGAGAATCAAATGGACGAAGTTAAAGAGGTCTTCTTTGCGCCATCAATCGAGTGGTTCAAAGCGATGGCAAAACAGTTGCGTCTGCATCTCAGATGGGATGTCAAACAGTATTACGCGTCACTGAATCTGCTTGCACGGATTTACGGCTTCACTAGCTGGCTCGACTATCTTGAATATTACGGCGGCGACCATGCATACGAGACCTTCTGGGACTCTGAGCTTGACGAAAGGGCTTATGATGAGCGGCGGTACATGCAGACGACTGTCTTGATGAGCACATTGCAAATTGTGGAAATGGATGCGGTCAAAATCTTGGCCGAAGTCCAAGTGTCTAGCCAGACCACGGCTGCGCCAAACCTGACTGAGCGCGATGGAATTCGGGAATTTCGTCTTCCGCCGCGGTTGTTGCTAAATGAAGTTCCCCAGACCGAACACATTCTGGATGCGTCACCCGCGAAACCCGTTGTAACCTACAAGAAGGGCCGTCGGAGGATGTGCGGTCGAAGCTTCATTAGCGAATCGCTTCCTGTGACCGACGTCTCGTGACAGAGGAGAAAGTCCATCCGCGCTCGCACAAAGTGACGGCAGCAGGTCGTTCAAAACCATGACAAGAGAGCGCATGAAGGAAGTCGGCGAGGCGCGGATGGACCATGCTTGCAGAGACGCGAACAGCATCGTCGTATTAGCCGCAAATCCCCGCCTCCGACTCTATCGGTCATTGGGCGGCCTGTGCCGAGTCCCCAATCTATACATCTGGGCAAGCGACGGTACTCAAGAATCGCGTTTTGCTGACACCTGTTGCTGGATGCGCTCTCGGACATCGTCCAACATGGGGCGAATCATTAGCGCCACTGTGTTGAACTCGTCGCTGCGCAGAAGGCCTTGCTGCGTTTCAAACATCTGCACGTCAAACCTATCGACAGTCGCTTCGGCCGGCAACCGCTCCATCGCGATGAACAACTGCTGCCTTTCACCGATATGGTCTGCGGCGATATTGAACATCCGTCCGAGGTTCGGGTCGTCTTGGCCCGACTGCTGCAATGTGTCGATGATGACGGGGAGCAGCGGTAGGTCGCCTTTCTCGAAGTTGCACGCTATCAGCGCGAGATGAACCGCGAGAATGGCGCGGCGCCCCGAGCTACCACCTGCCTTCGGACGCTTCCCAATCCCGGTGTCTTCGATGCGTTCGGATGTGGGAATGTTGAGCAAGTCAGACAAGCGTCGCAGCTCGGCGCTGTAGAACTTGCTCACATCAGCTTTGCGATGCTTGTCGTCATAGCGCTTCACCGCATCTTCAGCTGCTGCTTGCTCTTTCCTCAGCGCGGCGACTTCGATACCGAGGGTCGACTCCACTTTCGAGAATGCCTCGTCGAGCGTGCGCTTGCTATGAGCGCTCAGCACCTCATCAAGCCGGGTGCGCGAGCGGCCCGCAGACAGTGCCTGCTCGTACTTCTCGACGTGGCGTTCGATATTACGAAGCGTCTGACGTAACTCCGACTCCTTCAATCTGCACGCATCGAGGTTGTCGCTCAATTGTGCGACGAGTTCGTTCATTTCTTCGAGGTCCTGCCCGAGGGACAGCCGTGCATGGAACGACGTGGTGTGCAGAACGCCGCAGGTCGGGCACTCAATCTGGGTGTCGTCGGGTACTGCACTGAGGTACTCGAAGTCCCCGCCGAGGTCACGCTGCGCGGCAGTTGCCAGCTTCAGCTTGGACTCGAGGCTCTGGCGCTCGCCCGTGACCGCGATGAGGCGCTCGCGTGCCTTCATCTGTTCGGCCTGCGCCGCCTGGGCCGCTTTTGCCAGCTCGACAAGCTCCGCCCGAAACGCACTTATATCGAGCGAGGGAGTCGTCTTGGGAAGCGATTCGCGAACGCGCAGGAATGCCTCCTTCTGCGCGGTGAGGTCAGCTTCCTTCGTGCGGAAGCGTCGGTCAATCTCATCCTTTTTCTGCTTCGCAATCAGATAGGCACTCGGACGCAACCCGGTTACCGTTGCAAACACAGGCTCTTTCCAGCGAGAAAACTGGCCAAGGTTGTCGTAGGTCGTCCAGTCAGCGCCCCAGCTACCATCCTGGTCAACGTAGAACGGCAACGACATATAGTCCAGCCCGGCCTGGCCGTACGCCGCGCCACCTGGCCGCGGCAGCCTCAGATGGAAGCCGAAAAGCTTCGCCGTTCGTTCGACCCATTCGCTGTTTCTGTCGGTCGCGAACAGCAGGCGCTTCTGCGACGAGAACAGTCCCATCGCACGTCCCTTGCGTAGGGCGAAGTAGGTTTCATCCGCGAAGGAGAACTCGAGCAAGCCGACTGTAGCCGGGTCCCAGTTGCCGGATACCAACGACTGCGGCTCGCATCCGAGGCTCCAATAAAGGCTCTTGCAGATGCGTGACTTGCCGGTGTGGTTAGGTCCTAGCAGCAGAGTCCTTTTCCCGAAGCTCAGTTCGCGCCCGCGCTTGTCTCTCTCGGATGCTAGCCAGAGCTTCTTGAAGGTCACGAGCCGGGTCACTTTTTAACCTCTTGTTGCGCACCAGGCGCAGCAGTGAATATAAGGATGTCGGTTGCATTTTTGATAATCAGAAGAGCGAGGCAATGGAGGTATCCTAAGGTATAGCTACCGCATAGTTCCGGGCTGGCTTTTTCCGCATCGTAGACTATCGCCTCCATCTGGTCGCCGAGCAGCCGGAAGCGTTTTTGCGCCTGCTTGAACGAGTCGCGCGCTTTTGCCAACGCAATGCATATAGCACGGAGTTCGATGTTCGTCCGGTCCGTCAGGTCGGCGCAAACGCGAACCAGCTCGGACTTTACATCTTCCAGAATTTCGTAGTCGTGTACTTCAGCGTCGAGTCGCGCGAAGCAATTTTTCAGGACGTCATGGCTGCTGTCCTGCTTGAAGTTCTCCACCTGCACGAGGATGTCTGCGACCTGGCTGCGCGAAACACCGCGCTTCTTGAGCTGGGTGAACGTCTTTGCGTAGCTGTTCTTGCTTCCGACCTGGGCAAACTCGTTGGCTACCATCCTGGCGCCGAGCACCGGTCGTTTCATCTGGAACGGGAGCTTCTTCTTTTCAGCGAGCTCATCCAGCGTTCCGGCGACGAAACGATGAGGTTCGTCGAGCGGCAGCCCAGTCCGTATCAGTCGGAAGTCGTCGAGCACGATGGAATCCTCATCGACGTCGAGTTCCTTCGCGAGCGCTGCCCGAAGAGTTGCCAACTCGCTGTCGCACAGGTCCAAGAGATTGGCATCATGCGTCATGCGAGGCGTTTCATCCTCCTCAAGAGGGAGTTTGAAACCTACGTTCGACGCGAACCACAGGGCGGTTGGATGCGGATGAAAACAGTGTCGACGCATGACTAGCTTGGCCATGGTAGACATCGTCTTTGCCCCGGATTTCGTCGTGCCGGTAGCGAGCAGGTCGCGCAAAGTCCAGATGCCGTGCTGCTCGTTCTTTTTGACCTGATGGAATTCGGCTCGTGAGGGCTGCTCGGGAGAATCGACGATGGCTACGTCTTCCTTGAACTCAAGGATGATAAGGTAGTCGTCCATCACACCGAAGCGCTCGATGGCCAAGAGCGCCGCGTACCAGTGTTGGTACGTGAAGCCCAAACTGGCGTTCACGCCCGTTTTCTCGTCGCTTGCCAAGTCTCTCATGAGGGAAACGAGGTCTGGTTGCGAACCTAAGCGCCCAGAACTTGCACCTGTTTGCCTCAACGCTCGGCCATGCCCCGACGCGCGAGTTTGCCGTCTCACACGTATATCCCCTTGCTAATACTTGATTATGAGTCTTCTTGAGGGCTGCTCCCCCGTTCGCTGGAGACTAGCACACGGTGATTAACTTGTCCCATGTTCAGCACAATTTTGTGACGCAGGTGGTGAAGCCTCTGGGCCGTCGTCAAAAATCACCGTTCCAGAATCCATCGAGTTCAATGTCGGGCTGGAAGTCGAGCGCCCGGAGCGGAATAACTTCGTCCGATTCGGGGGAGCGATAGAAATTCTGTCGCTCATGAGTGTAGGAAACCGATTGGGTTTTGTAAACGTTCACTTCCCCGTCCGTGAGGGAAACTGGAAGGGCTTGAGGTTCACCGAAATCATCGACCATGGCATTCAGGAACAAGACGATATTGGTCCCGCCGCGCCGTTGTGTCGACTGGAACATGATGCCATCGAACGCCGGCTTCGCAAGGTGGGAGAGGAACTCGGCCATCGTTTGGGTGATGAGATAGTCCGACTCGCGTCCGGGGGTGACCGGTTGAGCAATCTGCTGATGTAATATGCGTAGAAACTGACGTCGAGCGCGCTGTTTGCTGAAGTCTGGCTGGAAAAAACTGAGATTCTGGCTGGAACGAGCATTCTCAAGCCGGGCAAAATCGAGGATTCGAAGCTTCCTGTTTGTCGCCACTTCAATCAGCACAATGTCGTTTCCGATAGCAGGGCGCATTTCCGACAGGCAGGTATCCCGCTCTAGTGAGCCGTAAAATACAGATACCCCTTCGGCATTCATTCTCCCCGCGCGTGCGGCTGCCGGCGGAGGTGGGCCAACATGCTTTAAGGGGTCGTTAAGCATCTCCTTGAGCAACGCAGTGCTCGTCACGACGCGGGCCCGAAAGAGACGTTTGTTTGCAGCCAATCGACGCACGACCGGCACACGACGCCTACCTGGGACGTACATCTTCTCGACGCCTTCGAACAGCTCGGTGAAAAATTGCCGGGCCTTTTCGCTGAAGAACCTCCTGCGGTGCTTCACGTCCACAAGCGTCTCCTGCCATCTTTCGTGATACTCGATGGGCAGATGCTGGACACGCTCATAACTCTGCATGTCGTCCCAGAATGGTTCTCCTCCGTCCCTCGGGTCGTAGTCGTCCGTCTCAACGACGGCGTCCACAATTTCATCTTCAAACTCGAAATATTGTCCCAGAAACTCCTGGACCCAACCGGCCATAGAGTCCCCGAGCTGTCGGTAGTAGATTTTGTCGTTATCGTCGATTTCGGGAACCGACTGGCCCAATTGAAGATTTTCGCGCATGATGGGCGCAAGGATTTCACCCAATCGTGCAACGCTGATGCCCTCGCGCTCTTCTTCGCAGACTCTACACTCGTTTAAGACTCCCTCACGATGGACCATCTCGCGAAGGTAAGTATCTTTGAAGCATGCGTAACAGATGTGGTCAGGCAAGGTAGTTCCTCAGCGATTCGCAGTGATACAACGGAATGTGGTCACACGCAGCATGATACGGGCAGCCAGAGAACAATGCCTGAAACAAGGCGCTCGCTGACCGTTCTCCGTCGAGTTAGAGTGTGCAGATGACTTACGCAGAAGCAATTCGTCCTGTTCGCAACCAGCTGAGGAAATATTCTTACCCCAGTGTTCTAGGCGAACTTTCCCATTTCATCAGAACCGAGTCCACAGCAAGGGATGGGAAGATGCATGCGCCGTGGCTCGCCGAGCGGCTTGCCGTTTGGGTGCTGCGCGACGATGCACGAATGTATGGTCGCACGGCAATCTCAAAGCAAGAATTGCGACGTTGCATCGACAGTTCCTGGGACGTAATGAACCATGCGTTCTCTGGATTGGGCCCTGCGCGTTCACTCCATCTGACGCTTCGGTCTTTGCTAATGCCGCAGATTCCGCACCAGCGTGAGCAGGAACTTGGCCCCTTCGCTCGGCAAATTGACCTTGTCAACCAGCTTCAACCGACCTCGCATCTTTATCGCCTGTTTGAGGACACCTTGGGTATGCGGCCGACGGACTTTCTCGGGATGGCCACCCTGTTTCGCCAGCACTCTCTCGCGAACATATCGAGAGTCGTCGCTGCGGACTATCGCATGGGCTTATGGAAGATATTTGGCAAGGAGCCGGTCGAGCGGTTCTATCAAACTATGCTTGTTCCGCGAGAACTAACCGCGCAGCAGATGTGTGAAGTCAGTCCGGACGAATGGTATCAACCGAACCTTCTCTATCGTTCGCCTTTCACAGTGTTCAATAAGATGTGGTTTTTCTGGGGGCGATGCGGCCTCGACCGAAACTTGGGGTACGCGTTAAGTGACATCGTTGGTCGAAGCGAAAGCAACGGAGTTCGCCAGACCTTCGAGAAGTTGTTCGAGGCGTACGTCGGTCGCACCCTGGTCCTGACGAGTGTGGAGGTCTTGGGTGAAAACGAGGTTCGCGCACGTTTTGCTGTCGAAGGTCAGTGTTGCGACTTCGCCGTTTTGGATGGCGCCGATGTTGTGTTGCTGGAGGTCAAGAATAAGGCGCTGACCCATACGCTTCCGGCTAATGGAACTGCTCGCGACTATGCTTCGAAGCTCAGTGCGACCGTCAGAAAGGCCGATGGCCAACTCCGAAACGTCGAGGCCTTCGTGCGAAAGGCTCGCCCCGGAGCAACTGTGCATAAAGTTGTCATCACCTATGGTGACCTCTTTGCGGCCGAGACGGACCAGTTGTTTACGACGAACGCGGACCAATTCGCATCGGATAATCCCGTGTACATCCTCAGCGTCGACCACCTTGACCGTCTCATTGAAGCAGTGCGTCGGGGGCAGTGCCGATTTGCATCCTTCTTCGAAGACTACTCGCGGCGGCGACGCGAGCCCAAAAGACGCCTTTTGTTGCTTTCGGAACTCTTGAACGAGAAGCCGTATCTGGGCCCCGAACTGCCAGCGCGTCTCTTTGAAATCTACGAGCCGTTTTACGAGAAATTGGCGGAGCGGGCCCAGCTGGGGCAAAAGGTCGTCGCCCTCTGACAGGTCGGTGACGGGCGTTGGGGCTGAAAGGCCGGAGGGAGCAGCTCGAGCTGACAACGAGGCCGAGAACGGGGGCGTTGCTCCTGGGCGATTCGTGAAATCTACAAGGCAATCGCAAAAAAGTGGCGCCACAAAAAGCTCCGGCGTCACTTTGACAACAGTTTCAGTTACGCCTTGTTAGGCAAGGCTTGGCAGCACAAAAGACGCTCGTAACCAAACCTGAATCGGGTGTCTGTAACTGGAATTAATGCACCTCAGCAGGTGATAAGGGAGAAATGATCTCCCTCACTCCACCGTCACCGATTTCGCCAGATTCCTCGGCTTATCGATATCCGTCCCTCGCGCCAACGCCGCGTGATAGGCGAGCAGTTGCATCGGCACCGTATGCAAGATCGGCGACAACGGCCCGTAATACTCGTTTAGCCGAATCACCTCGATCCCCTCACTCGGTACCAACCCACAGTCCACATCCGCGAACACGAACAGCCGCCCGTTCCGCGCACTGACCTCATGCATGTTCGATCGGAGCTTTTCAAGCAGCATGTCATTCGGCGCAACCGCGATCACCGGCATTTCATTGCTGACGAGCGCCAGCGGCCCGTGCTTCAACTCGCCTGCCGGATACGCTTCCGCATGAATATACGAAATCTCCTTCATCTTCAGCGCGCCTTCGAGCGCGATCGGATAGTGCATTCCGCGCCCGAGAAACAGCATGTTGTCACGTCGCGCGAGCAACTCCGACCACGCCATGATCTGCGGTTCCAACGCGAGCACTTTCGACATTGCATCCGGCAGATGCCGCAGCGCGCGCAGATGTTCCTTCTCTTCATCGTCACTCAACCGCCCGCGCACTTGCGCCAGTGACAACGTCAGCAGGAACAGGGTAACGAGCTGTGTCGTAAACGCCTTTGTCGAAGCTACGCCGATTTCAATGCCAGCACGCGTCACGAACTGAAGCGCACATTCGCGCATCAACGCGCTCGTCGCCACGTTGCAGATCGCGAGCGTATGCATCATCCCGCTGCGTTTCGCGACATGCACGGCCCCGAGCACATCGGCGGTTTCACCGCTCTGCGACACCGCAACCACCAGCGTGCGCGGATTCGGCACGCTGTCGCGATAACGAAACTCGCTGGCAATCTCGACGCTCGCCGGCAGCTTCGCGATGCTCTCGATCCAGTACTTCGCGGTCAGCGCCGCATGATAGCTGCCGCCGCACGCGAGCAGCAGCACCGAATCGACGTCATTGAACACGCGCCACGCGCCGTCGCCGAACAGCTCGGGCATGATCGACGACACGTCGAGCAGCGTATCGGCCACGGCCTGTGGCTGCTCGAAGATCTCCTTCTGCATGTAGTAACGATAGGACCCGAGATCGGCCGCGCCGCTATGCGCGGCGACGCGTTGCACCGCGCGCTCGACGCGCTGGCCGTTTGCGTCGACGATCCAGTAGCGATGCAGCTGAATGTCGGCGACGTCGCCGTTCTCGAGGTAGGCGATGCGATCGGTGATACCCGACAGCGCAATCGCATCCGACGCCAGAAAATTCTCGCCGTCGCCGACCCCGACGACGAGCGGCATCCCGTCGCGTGCGCCGACGATCCGGTGCGGCTCGTCGCGGCACATCACCGCGATCGCATAGCTGCCGCGCAGTCGCGCGACCGCACGCCGTACCGCGTCGAACAGGTCGCCGTCGTACAAGTGGTCGATCAGGTGCGCGATCGCCTCGCTGTCGGTCTGGCTCGCGAACACATAGCCGTGCGCCTGCAGTTCCGCGCGCAGTTGGTCGCAGTTCTCGATGATTCCGTTGTGCGACAGCGCGATGCGCGCATTGGCGTCGCTTGGCGAGAAGTGCGGATGCGCGTTGAGCGTGACGGGGGCGCCATGCGTGGCCCAGCGCGTATGCGCGATGCCCGTGTAACCGGACAACGCCAGCTCGGCGATCTCGCGCTGCAGGTTCGCGACACGATCGACGCTGCGGGCGCGCGCCAGCACGCGGTCGCGGTAGACCACGACGCCGCACGAATCGTAGCCGCGGTATTCGAGCCGCTTCAGGCCGTCGACCAGGTTCGGCAGGATGTCCCGCTGGGCCACCGCCCCGACAATTCCACACATATCGCGCTCCGTAAATGTCCTGTCTGGATCAGTGAGAGCGATGGTAGAGCCGGTGAAATGGAATTAAATTTCAAAAAATCAATAAATATGAAACAGACGGATGATCGTCTATCATGTTGAAATTAAATTTCAATCGCTGACCGGAAGGAGTGACCGATGGCCGGCATCACCCTCGACGAGCTCGACCTGCGCATTCTCGCGATCCTGCAGGACGACGCGTCGGTGTCCAACCTGCAACTCGCCGAGCGCGCGCTGTCGTCGCCGCCCACCTGCATGCGTCGCGTGCGCCGGCTGACGGAGGCCGGCGTGATCCGCCGGCAGGTCGCGGTGCTCGACCCGGTCGCGATCGGCACGGCCGTCACCGCGCTGATCGAGATCAGCCTCGACCGGCAGACGGCCGAAGACTACGACGCGTTCGAAGCGTACGTGTGCGCGGAGCCGGCCGTCACGCAGTGCTACCGCGTGTCGCCGGGGCCTGATTTCGTCGTGATCGCCGATCTGGCCGATGTCGCCGAATACGATGAATTCGCGCGGCGGCTCTTCACCGGCGCGTCGAACGTCCGCAACGTGCGGACGTTTTTCTCGACGCATCGCGCGAAATTCGAAGCGAACGCGCGGGTCGCGCATGCGCTGCGCAAGCGCACATGATGTGAGCTAACCGCCGCGGTCGTTCGCCGTCACGCGGCCGGCACGGCCTCCGCCCGATCGTCAGCGTTCTGAGCCATGCGGCGGGTGAACGCTTCGGCGGTGAGTTCGATGCCGGTGCCGAACGCGCCGGCCGGTATCGAGCGCGTGCCCCGCTCTGCTGATCAGAATGCGAGCTGCGCCTGCTGCATCGGTTGACGCGCGCCGCGCGAAAACCCCGCACCTTCGAGCGACAGCAGCGCGCGCTTCCGATCGATGCCGCCGGCATAACCCGTCAGGCTGCCCGACGCACCGACCACGCGATGGCACGGCACGATGATCGATACCGGATTGCGTCCCACCGCGCCGCCCACGGCGCGCGCGCCGCTCATCGGCAGCCCGACGCGTTCGGTGATGTCGCCGTACGACACGCGTTCGCCGAACGGAATCGCGAGCAGTTCCTTCCATACGCGTCGCTGAAACGCGGTGCCGCGCAGGTGGATCGGCACCGAGAACGTGTCGCGCGCGCCGGTGAAGTACTCGGCGATTTCTTCCGCGACCCGGCGTGCGACCGGCGACATGGCGAGCGCGTCCGCATCGCGCACGATCGCAAGCGACGGAAAGTATTTCTGGCCGACGAAGTACAGGCCGGTCAGCGCATCGTCCTCGATGCGCACGGCGATGTCGCCCAGCGGGCTCGGAATCAGATGAGCGGGAGTCATCGCGATGCATCTCCATGAAGGCGCCACACATGCAGTGCGGCATACGCGCGCCAAGGCGCCCAGCGCACGGCATGCGGTGTCGAGGATGGCAGGCGTGCGGGTTCGGTACGGGCCGGCAGCCACGCGTCGTCGGCGGGGAACGCGTTCGGCCACGCCATCGCGCGCATCGCGACGTACTGCACCGCGCGTTCGTCGAAGCCGGGCAGCGCGCGCAACGCGGCGAGCGTCGCGTCGAGCGGCGCCATCGGTTCGAGCGCGAGCGTGCCGTCGTCGACGGCGCGAGCGAGCGACACGATCGCGCGTGCCGTGTCGTGCTTGATGCCGATCGTTTCGAGGGCCGAAGGCGGCAGCGCGGCCAGCGTCGCGGCGCGGGGCAGTGCGTGCGCGAGGCCCGGCGGCGCGCCGTCGACCGACGTCCCGAAGCGTTCGGCGATGCGCGCGAGCACCGGCGTATCCGCCTGCGCCGCTGCAAGCCGCTCGCCCGCGATCGCACGGATCGCGATCTCCAGACCGTCGAACGCGCCGGGCACGCGCAGGCCCGGCGAGCCGCGCGCGAGATCGCCGAGATGCGCGTCGATCACGTCGGGGCGGCTGTCGAGATCGAACAGCCGGCGCACGCGTGCGAGCACGGCCGGCACGACCGGCGTCAGCACGGGCGACACGGTGACGGCCAACGCGAAGCGCTGCGGCACGTGCGCGACGGAGAGCCAGCCGGTCACGCGGCCGCCGTCGTTCCGGTTCGGCAGGTCGACGACGCGCGCATAACCGTGCGCGTCGATCCGCTCGACGCCGTCGATTTGCCGCTGCGCGAGAAAGCGCATCAGGTCGGCCCACGCGAATGGCGGTCGGTACGGCAGCGGGAAGGTCATGTCGCCGTCGGCCGCTGCGCCGGCCCCTTTGCGCAGCCGCAGCGGATTGAGGCCGTAGCGCTGGCGAAACAGGTCGTTGAAGCGGCGCACGCTGCCGAACCCGGCCGTCGACGCGACGATGGCCACCGGCAGCGCGGTGTCGGTCAGCAGCCGCTTGGCCATCAGCAGTCGCTGCGTCTGCGCGAACTCGACCGGCGACACGCCGAACTGCACACCGAAGATGCGGCGCAGATGGCGTTCGGTCACGCCGACGCGCCGCGCGAGCGCAGCGACGGAATGCGCATTCAGGAAACCGTCGTCGATCAGCGTCGCGGCTGCGTCGGCGAGATTGCCGGACAGGTCCAGCAGCCCGTGGCCGGGCGCGAGCTCGGGGCGGCAGCGCATGCAGGGCCGGAACCCGGCTTTCTCGGCCGCGGCGGCGCTCGGGTAGTAGCTGCAGTTGTGCGCCTTCGGCGGCTTCACCGGGCAGACGGGGCGGCAGTACACGCCGGTCGTCGCCACGCCGACGAAGAACCAGCCGTCGAAGCGGCGGTTCCGCGAAAGCAGGGCGTCGTAGCAGGTGTCGGGATCGAGGCGCATGCGACGACTGTAAACCATCCTCGCGGTCTATTCTGGCTGGAATCGGACATGTGTCTGGGCCGCCCCCGCGCCCGCCGGCCCGCAGCGGGAAAATCAGGGGAAAAACGGTTAATGCCATTCTTCGAAACAGTCGTCTCTTTTGCCGCGGCTAATTTGAGATGACTCATCGAAATCCCCGACTGACACGGTGCTCGCAGACGCCCTATTCTTTGAAAAACGTTTTCCAGTCAGGTTGGTGAAAGGGCCGGTGCGTGAGCGCGCGGGCCGTTCGCCCCGGCGCCGGTCGCCGGTCAACGAATACCGTGCGGCGCGACGGGCGCGACCGCGCATCGGAGACATTCATGCCCTCTGCCGTCGTCGGCGCCGTGCGCGCGGCCGCCAGCCGCTACCGCTGGACCGTCTGTGCGCTGCTGTTTTTCGCGACCGTCATCAACTACATGGATCGGCAGATCCTCGGCCTGCTCGCGCCGATGCTCCAGCACGACATCGGCTGGAGCCAAGTGCAGTACGGCCGTATCGTGATGGCGTTTTCGGCGTTCTATGCGCTCGGCCTGCTCGGCTTCGGGCGCATCGTCGACTGGCTCGGCACGCGCGTGTCGTACGCGGTGGCGATGCTGGTGTGGAGCGTCGCCGCGATGCTGCACGCGGCGGTCGGCTCGGTGACGGGCTTCGCGTTCGTGCGCGCACTGCTCGGGATCGGCGAGGGCGGCAACTTCCCGGCCGCGATCAAGACGACGGCCGAATGGTTCCCGCGCCGCGAACGCGCGCTCGCCACCGGCATCTTCAACTCGGGCGCGAACATCGGCGCGGTGTTCGCCCCGGCGATCATCCCGGCGATCGCGGTGGCCTACGGCTGGCGTGCGGCGTTCGTGATCATCGGCGCGATCGGCATCGTGTGGCTCGCGGTGTGGCTCGTGTTCTATCGACAGGCCGACACGCGCGCGCTCGCCGCGGAATACGACGAGCCGCGCGACGAAACCGAAGCGCTCGACGCGGCGAACGCGAACGCCGGTGCGCCGCGCTGGCGCGAACTGATCCGCAAGCGCGAGACGTGGGCGTTCCTCGTCGGCAAGTTCCTGACCGATCCGGTGTGGTGGTTCTACCTGTTCTGGCTGCCGAAGTGGCTCAACGAGTCGCGCGGGATGGACATGCAGCACATCGGCTTGCCGCTCGTCTGCATCTATGCGCTGACGACGGTCGGCAGCATCGGCGGCGGCTGGCTGTCGTCGATGCTGCTGCGCGCGGGCTGGAGCGTGAACCGTGCGCGCAAGACGGCGATGCTGATCTGCGCATGCTGCGTGTTGCCGATCGCGTTCGTGTCGCAGGTGCAGAGCCTGTGGATCGCGGTGCTGATCGTCGGCCTTGCGGCGGCCGCGCACCAGGGCTGGTCGGCGAACCTGTTCACGACGGCGTCCGATCTGTTCCCGCGCCGCGCCGTTGCGTCGGTGGTCGGCATCGGCGGGATGGCCGGCTCGATCGGCGGCGTGCTGTTCTCGGAAGTGATCGGCCAGGTGCTGCAGCGCACGGGCCACTACTGGGTGCTGTTCGCGATCGGCGCGTCGGCCTACCTGATCGCGCTGGCCGTGATGCACGTGCTCACACCGAAGATGAGGCCCGCGAAACTCGATGCGTGATCGCGTATCGGCAAGCGAAAACGCCGCCCTCGGGCGGCGTTTCTCGTTCGGCGGCGTGGCGCGTCGCGATCGCGTCAGCCGGCCGACGCCGTCGACGCGCGCATGATCAGCCGCGGCTCGAACGTCGAATAGCTCGCATCGGTACGGCCGGCGAGCGCATCGATCAGCTTCTGCATCGCGAGCTCGCCCATGTTCTCGCTCTGGATGTCGACGGTCGTCAGCGCGGGCGCCGCGTATTCGCCGTACGGCACGTTGTCGATGCCGGCGACGGACACGTCCTGCGGCAGCCGGAAGCCGAGCGACGCGGCTTCCTTCATGAAGCCGAGCGCGATCAGGTCGTTGTAGCAGATCACGGCCTGCGGGCGCTGCGGCCCGAGCATCACGCGCGAGCATGCGCGCTCGCCGGCCTCGGCGGTCGGCGCGTGCGCGTCGTGCACGTCGAGCGTGAGCCCCGCTTCGGCGAGGCAGTCGCGCGCGCCCTGGATCCGTTCGTCGTTCACGCGCGCGGTGCCGAAGCCGAGATACGCGATGCGCGTGTGGCCGAGATTGAGCAGATGACGCGCGAGCATGTAGGTCGACAGCCGGTTGTCGATGCCGACGCTCGGAATCGGCAGGCCGGGGCTGCGACGCAGCAGCACGAGCGGCTTGTTGAGGTCGAGCATCCAGCCGGCTTCGTCGTCGGGCATCCGCGTGCTGACGATCAACCCGTCGACGCGCTGCGCGAGCGCTTCGATCAGCGAACGTTCGCGCGCCTGGTTCTCCTCGGTATCGACGAGCAGCAGCGTGTAGTCGTGCTGCAGCGCGACGCGGTTCGCGCCTTTCACCACGTTCGTGAAGTGCGGGTTGCTGATGTCGAGGATCACGAGGCCGATGGTGCGCGTGCGGCCGGTGATCATCGAGCGCGCGAGCGGATTCGAGCGGTAGCCGAGCCGCTCGATGGCCTCCTTCAGTCGTGCCTCGACGGTCGGCGAGAAGCGCTGCGTGCCGTTCACGTACTTCGATACCGTCGCGACCGATACGCCGGCTTCCGCGGCCACGTCGCGGATCGTCGGGGAAACTTTTTTCATGCGAAGGGTAACGTTTTCGTCCGATAACGCCGGATTGTGGCAGAAAAAGCCGGCGTGCGGCCAGCCGTCGATATCGGGAAAGTGCGGATAGCTGCGGACAGGTTCGGCCATTGACGTTCGGCGCCGCGTCCGCGTATAGTTGGAAAACGTTTTCCGATTCAGATCAGATCCAAGGAGATTCGATGAACGCCTCATCCACCGCCGCGCGCAAACCGTTCGGCCGCCTGCTGCTGACGGGCGCGGCCGGCAACCTCGGCCGCCAGTTGCGCGGCGCGCTCGCCGACTGGGCCGACGTCGTGCGCGTCAGCGACATCGCGGCGCTCGGCGACGCGGCCGCGCATGAAGAACTCCGCGTGGTCGACCTGGCCGACCGGCCGGCCGTGATGCAGCTCGTCGAAGGCGTCGACGCGATCGTCCACCTCGGCGGCATTTCGGTCGACGCGCCGTTCGACGATCTGGTCGGTGCGAACATCACCGGCACGTACAACCTGTACGAAGCCGCGCGCAAGCACGGCGTGAAGCGCGTGGTGTTCGCGAGCTCGAACCATGCGATCGGTTTTCATCCGGTCACCGAAGTGCTCGACGCCGATTCGCCGCTGCGCCCCGACAGCCTGTACGGCGTGACGAAATGCTTCGGCGAATCGCTGTCGCGCTACTACTTCGACCGCTTCGGGATCGAGACGGTGTGCCTGCGGATCGGCTCGTCGTTCGAGGTGCCGAAGAATCCGCGCATGCTCGTCACGTTCCTCAGCTATCGCGACTTCATCGAGCTCGTGCGCTGCTCGCTGCTGACGAACCGCGTCGGGCACGCGATCGTCTACGGCGCGTCGGACAACCCGGTGAAGTGGTGGGACAACACGAAGGTCGGCTTCCTCGGCTTCCGTCCGCGCGACAGCTCCGAGCAGTTCGCCGGGCTGTTCCCGGTGACGGCGCCGACCGCCGAGTACGACGATCCCGCGCAGCGGTTCCAGGGCGGCGGCTTCGTCGTCGGCGAGCCGATGGAGCGCAACGCGTCGTAAGCATTGGCGGCGTCGCCTGCGTCGAGCCTCAACGCAGGATGTCGGTCGCCTTGTGCCGCGCGTCGACGCCGTCGATCAGGATCAGCGGGCCGCTCGCGTGCCGGGCGCGCAGCGGCTGGATCTGCCGGTACGCAGGCGAGTCGTACCATGCGCGCGCCGTGTCGAGATCGGGAAACGCGATCGCGATCAGGTCGCCGTGCCACACGCCTTCGCGTACTTCCGGCCGTGCACCGTGAATCACGAAATGGCCGTCGTACGGCGCGAGCGTGCCGTCGATGCGTTCGAGGTATTCGACGATGTCGTCGCACATCTCGACGTCGTGCAGGTGGGCGATGGCGTAGGCGGTCATGGCGGGCTCCTTGGCGTGATGCAGGGCGTGATGCAGGGCGTGAGTCGATGGCGCCATGATCGCGGCGCGGGCGGCGCGCGTCGATTACCTGCCACGTAAGCAAATCGGGACAACCGTGCCGCGTCGTGCTTCAGGCCGCGGCACGACCGGATCGATGGACGGCGCAGCGCAACCCCGCAGCGCACCCCATCACGCCCGCTTGCGCGCCGGCCGCACGACGCGCGCGGGCTCCAGCGGCTCGCTGGCTTGTTCGCCCAGCCGGTCGAGCATTCGTTGCGCGGCGCCCGCGCAATCCTCGCCGGCCGGCTTGTTCTCGATCTCGCCGATCAGCGTTTCCAGATGCTGCCGGTTCTGCGCGAGACGCCGTTCGAGCAGCGCGATTTCGTCGACCTTGTGTCGCAGTGCGGCCAGCAGTTCGTCGTGCGGCCACGCGCCGAGGTCGGGCGGCAGCACCGCGCGGATTTCGTCGAGCGAGAAGCCCGCGCTCTGCGCGCGGTCGATGATCGCGAGCCGTGTCAACGCTTCCGGCCCGTATTCCCGATAGCCGTTCGCCTGCCGGCGGGCCGGTTCGAGCAGGCCGCTCGCTTCGTAGAAGCGGATGCGCGACGCCGCGAGGCCGCTCGCCTTCGCCAGTTCGCCGATTTTCATGCTGTGCTCCAAAAGGGGCTTGACCTTAAAGTTGACTTTAAAGTTATCGTTGGGCATCGTCAATCGAGGATGCCCCCCATGAATCTGTTTGCGCCGCTGACACTGCCCAACGGGGCGGTGATCCCGAACCGTCTGGCCAAGGCCGCGATGGAAGAAAACATGGCCGATGCGGACCATGCGCCGTCCGATGCGTTGCTGCGCCTGTACCAGGCGTGGGCCGACGGTCAGGTCGGCCTGATCCTGACCGGCAACGTGATGGTGGACGGCCGCGCGATGACCGGGCCGAACGGCGTCGTGCTGGAAAGCGACGCGCATCTCGACCGGTTCCGCCGCTGGGCGCAGGTCGCGCGCTCGGGCGGCGCGCACGTGTGGATGCAGATCAATCATCCGGGGCGCCAGATGCAGGCGGCGCTCGGCCAGACGACGCTCGCGCCGTCGGCCGTGCCGCTCGCGCTCGGCGCGCTGTCGAAGCAGTTCCCGGTGCCGAAGGAGATGACGGCCGCCGATATCGCCGACGTGCAGCAGCGCTTCGTGCGTGCCGCGCAGCTCGCGGAGCAAAGCGGCTTCACCGGCGTGCAGGTGCACGCGGCGCACGGCTATCTGCTGAGCCAGTTCCTGTCGCCGCTGACGAACCGCCGGCAGGATCAGTGGGGCGGCAGCATCGAGAATCGCGCGCGCCTGCTGCTCGATATCGTGACGGCGGTGCGTGCGGCGGTGTCGCCGGCCTTCGTCGTCGCGGTGAAGCTGAACTCGGCCGATTTCCAGCGCGGCGGCTTCAGCGCGGACGACGCGAAGCGGGTGGTCGAACTGCTGAATCCGCTCGGCGTCGATCTCGTCGAACTGTCGGGCGGCAGCTATGAAGTGCCGGCGATGCAGGGCGAGGCGCGCGACGGGCGCACGCTCGCGCGCGAAGCGTATTTCCTCGAATTCGCGCGCGACATCACCGCCGTCGCACGGATGCCGCTGATGGTCACGGGCGGTATCCGCCGCCGCGCGGTGGCCGAGCAGGTGGTGAACAGCGGCGTCGCGATGGTCGGCATCGCGACCGCGCTGTCGATCGACCCGAACCTGCCGCGCGACTGGCGCGCCGGCAAGGACAGCGCGCCGGTGCTGCAGCCGATCCGCTGGAAGAACAAGGCGCTCGGCGCGCTGGCGAACATGGCCGTCGTCAAGTTCCAGCTCACGCGGTTGAGCGAAGGGCGTCGCACGCACCCGCAGGTGTCGCCGGTGCGCGCGCTGGTGCGGCAGCAACTGGCCGCGCAGTGTCAGACGCGGCGCTACCGGAAGTGGATGGCAGGGCGCGCGACGGGCACGCGCGTGTGATGCATCGAGGCTGACCGGCACGCCGCCGCGCACGTGCCGCGTTGCACGTGGCGCGGCGGCGTGCGCGCTCAGAACCGGTAGCTCGCCAGCACTTCGAACCGCCGATCGTTGCCGAGCAGATACTGCGTTTCGTCGTAGTACGCGGACTGCACGTAGCGGCGATTGAACACGTTGTACGCACGGGCGGTGATCGTCGTGTCCTTGCGCGGCTTCCACGCGAGGCCGAGGTCGACGGTCGTGTACGACGGCATCACGAGCTGGTTCGCGGTATCGGCGAAGCGCTTGCCGACGTACTTGACGCCCGCGATGCCCGTCCAGTCCGGTGCGAAGCGCCAGCTCACCCACAGGTTCGCGAGCCGCTGCGGCACCGACACCGGCACGTTGCCCGCGCGCGACACGGTCGTGCCGCCGGACGACTGCTGGAAATCGTCGTATTTCGCGCGCAGGATCGACACGTTCGCATCGACGCGCCAGTCCTTCGCGATCTCCGCGCCGACCGTCGCCTCCAGCCCGCGCGACGACTGCTGGCCGACCTGGATCGACCGGTTCGGATTCACCGGGTCGGCGGTCAGGAGGTTGTTCTTCACGATCCGGTACGCGGCGAGCGTCCATTCGGCCTTGCCGTCGAGGAACGACTGCTTCACGCCGATCTCGATCTGCCGGCCGGTCGCGAGCGTGAAGTTCGCCTTCGATGCATTCAGCGACAGCAGCGAGCTGACCGGATCGGCCGCGACCGAATACTGGCCGTACACGGCGAGGCCGGGCCGCACGTCGTACACGGTGCCGATGCGCCAGCCGGTGTTCGCGAACACCTTCGTGAACGCGCCGCCGTTCGCGAGATCGTCGCGATTCACGCTCGCATGGTCGTAGCGCAGCCCGCCGATCACCGACCAGCGCGGCGTGATCTCGAGCCGGTTCTCCGCGAACAGCGCGTACTGGTTCGACTGGCTGCGGTACTTCGGAAACGTGCCGGCCGTATTGATGAAACTGCCCGGATCGAAGTCGAACGGATCGACCGTCGACGTGCCCGCATACGGCGCGTTGTTGTCGTGCTGGAACGTCGTGTGGTTGAACTCGACGCCCGCCGAAAACGTATTGCGCATCCCGAGCAGCGCGCCGCCGACGGTGGCCGTCGTCACATTGCCGTATTGTTCCTGGTCGTGAAAGATCTCGGTATAGCTGCTGCGCCGGATTTGCCCGCTCGACGGCAGGTACGTGTAGTACTCGGCGTCCTTCCAGTGACGGTTGCTCTTCATTCGGTACAGCGTGCTCGTCACGTTCAGCGCGTCGCTCGGCTGCCAGTTCGCCGATACGGTGGCCCAGCTGTCGCGGAACGCGATGTCGGCGTCGCCGACGTTGTAGTTCTTCTTGTCGAACGCGCGATCGCGTGCGCCGTTGACGAGCGGCACGCCGAAATACTGCATCGGATGCATGAAACCCTGCGCGTACGACGCCGTCACGTACAGGTCGGGCGTCACGTCGTAGCGCAGCGCACCGGAGACCGACAGGTTGCGCGAGTCGCCGCGATCGACCCAGTTCGACGAACGGTTGCCGCTGATGTCGAAGCGGTACGACAGCTTGTCGTTGATCGCGCCGCCGCTGCCGAACGCGGCGCGCGCCGTGCCTTCGGTGCCGCCGCCGATTTGCAGCTCGTTGCGGATCGGCGTGCGCGTCGGTTTCTTCGGGACGATGTTGACCACGCCGCCGATCGCGCCTTCGCCGTAGATCACCGAAGCGGGGCCGCGCAGCACGTCGATGTGGTCGACCGACCACGTGTCGAACGGGAACGTGACGCCGATCGCGCCGTACGGGCGCACGCCGTCGTAGAGCTGCGTGACCGACGACGCGCCGACGAAGCCGCGCGCGGCGAGCTCCGAGTTGCCGTTGCCGGGATGCGGCGACGCGCTGATGCCGGCGGCGCGGCTCACTGCGTCGATGATCGAACTGTCGCCGCGCGTGTCGAGTGTCGCGCGGCCGATCTGCTCGACGCTCGCGGGCGTGTCGAGCGGCGACAGCCCGAGATGGCTGCCGGTGTCGAGCGGTTGCGTCAGGGCGGATGCCTTCTGCGCGTCGACGCGAATCGGTGCGAGCGTGGCGCCGGTGCTGTCGGCACCGCTTTCCTGGGCTTGTGCCTGCCCGGCCGGCGAGAGCGCTGCGAGCACGGCGGCGGGCAGCATCAATCTGAACTTCATTGTTTCGTTTCCTTCGAATGGGGAGGCGCTGGCGTCGATCACGCCGCGATGCGCGCGGCGCGGCCGAACAGCAGCCGGTCGAGCAACCAGACCGCGACGATCGTCAGCCCCATCAACGGGAACACGATGCCGAGCAGCACGAGCCCGGCGATCCAGCCGCGCATTGGCGGCGTGCCGCGTTCGCGAGACGGTGCGCCCAGCGTCCCGGCCGGCCGGCGCTTCCACCACATCACGGTGCCCGTGACGGCCATCGCGGCCAGCCCGAGCGACAGCACCGCGCAAACGATCTGGTTCGCGAGCCCGAAATAACGGCCCATGTGCAGCGACGTACCGTACGACACGGCGCGCGATACCGCGCCGTAGTCGCCGTAACGGATGTCCTTCAGTACCGCGCCGCTGTACTGGTCGACGTAGATCGTGCGTTCGGCCTTCGGATCGGCCGGAAAGTACGACGCGGTGAACACGCCGTCCGCGCCGGACGGCAGCGCGAGCGTGTAGCCGCTCGTCACGCCGAGCCCCGCGACGATCGCGATCGCGCGGGCCAGCGGCAACGGCGCGGGCGTCGGCGCGGCGGGCGAATGCGGCACGGGCACGTTGCCGACTGCCCACGGCGTTTGCGGCAACGGCAGATCGTCCATCACCATCCCCGGCATCGGTTCGCCGGAATCGTGGTGATGGCCGGACGGTGCAGCCGCCTGCCCGGGCGCACGCTCGGACGTCGCCGCGATGCCCGGGCGCGTCGAGCGGATCGACGCGCCGCCCCACGCGCCTTCCGGCGCACCGAGGTTCACGGTCGCGGCGAGCGCCTTGAAGTTCTTGCCCCACGAGCCCGACCACGGCAGCCCGGTCAGGATGAACGCGACCGTGCCGGCCGCGAGCCAGATGCCGGCCGTCGCGTGAATGCTCTTCCACAGCGGCCGGCCGCGCAGCGACAGGTCGGGCCGCAGCGCGCGCCCGACGCGTGCCGCGCCGCGCGGCCACCACAGCGCGATGCCGGTGCCGATCATCACGAAGGTCCAGCAGGCGGAGAGCTCCATCAGCAACTCGCCGGTCTTGCCGAGCAGCAGCTTGCGATGCAGCATCCGGTCGACCTGCATGAAGCGGTTCTCGACGCTCAGCGTGCCGAGCACGCTGCCGTCGTACGGGTTCACGTACACGCTCTCGCGGCTGCCGTCGCGCAGCCGGAATACGTATTCGGCGCTGCGATCCGGCGCGGTGGCGACTTGCACGGACACCGGCGTCGCGCCGGCCGGCATCGCGGTGCGTGCGCGGGCGAGCAGCGTGTCGGCATCGAGCCGCGGCGTCGCGCGCGGCTCGACGACCAGCCGGTGCGGATACAGCAGCGGCTCGATCTGCGGCTGGAAGCAGTAGAGCGTGCCCGTGATCGCGAGGATCACGAGGAACGGCATCACGAACAGGCCGGCATAGAAGTGCCAGCGCCAGAGCGTCCGGTAACCGGCGCTGGCGGAACGGGCGGGCGAGAGGGCCCGATCGACGGTGGTCGACATGGTGTGAACTCCTCGGGTTCGTCGAGCGGCGGCGCCGGCGCGGGCCGGCGGCCGTCAACGTGCGTTACATCCGCATGCGCGCATCGCCGCAAGCAGGCGGCGCGGCGCGCTGCGCAAACGGTGCGCAGGGCGGCGTCGCCCGCACGGGGCGGGCAGGCGGGTGAACGCGTGAATCAGGTCGGGTGAAACGAACGGCGTGAACGCGCGGGCACATCGGCGTGCACGCGCCACGGGGCGCAACGTTCAGCAGAACAGAGGCGGTGCGCGGGAGGGCGGGCGATCGTCGAATAGCGATCGCACGAAAGGAAGGCTGTCGAAGTAAACGCGCAAGCGCCGCGGCGGCGCCGTGGGAAACAGCAGTACCAGCAGCACGAACGAGGCGAGCGCGGTAAACAGCGCGGCGCCGAATGCGCACAGGCCGTCGCTGTTGCCGGAGTCGGCCGCCTTGTCGGCATGCGCGTCATGCTTCAGTGCATCGACGAGCGCGAGCGCGTCGTTGGCCGGCGTGATCGGCGCGCTCGCGTCGAAGCGGGCGGCCAGCGCGGCGCCCGTGACGATCAGCGGGCCGCGGCCCGAACACAGCACCACCGAGCCCGCATCCGGACCGTCCGGATCGAGCATCACGGCGCCCGACATCAGCGCGCGGGACAGCAGCGTCACGAGGAGGAATCCCCACAGCCACTGTCGCGCGACGCCCGGTCGGAGCAGGAGGCGGCGAAGTGCGTTCATGGCGCGCGATTGTACCTCCGTTTGCGCGGAGGGGCAGGCGTGCCGTGCGTGTGCGACGCTCGATCCGTTAGGCCGGCTCACACCGGATATGCATCGTCGACCTTCAGGTTCGCGAGCCGGAACAGCGTGCGCAGCGTCTGCGGATGAATGTCGCGGTGCGCGGCGAGCGACGTCAGCATGAAGTCGAGCACCTTCGCGTAGCGCAGCAGCACGAGGCAACGCGCGAGATCGGGCGTGCGGCCGCGCATGTCCTCGGCGAGCGCGACCATTTGCGTCGACAGCGTGCGCGCCATCTCGAGTTCCATCTGCTGTTTTTCGGTCCAGTCGGGCAGCGGCTGTTCGAGCACCTTCGCGAGGAAGAGCTGGAACGACGAATCGGACGAGTTGGGCTGCGCAT
This sequence comes from Burkholderia sp. BCC0506, assembly GCF_902833145.1. Lineage (GTDB taxonomy): Bacteria > Pseudomonadota > Gammaproteobacteria > Burkholderiales > Burkholderiaceae > Burkholderia. Next base: position 349,419 of record NZ_CADFEN010000002.1, read on the forward strand.
CCATGAAGAGCCTCGTTGCGTGTGCAGGGCGTTCGGGCGTGTCCGTGGGGGGCGCCCGAGGGTGATTTCATGTCCGCGCGGTACGGCGCGCGGCTTCTGCCTGAACGGAATGCAGATTCCGTACCAGCGTCGCCGGACGATTGTTGAGCAATGTTGAGCCGTGATCCGGCATCGGTCGGCGAGTCCCGCCGGGACTGGATCGCGCAGGCGATCGAGGCGGGCGTCTACGGGCGGGAACGGGACGATGTCGAGTGCCCGACGCGGCGCGCCGAGGCGAAATGCTTCACGGATGTAACGTAACGCGGGCATCCGGCGCGTCGCACGTTTCGGGCGGCGCACGGCCGGATCGACGCGTGCCGTGCGGTTCGGCCACGCCTGCCGTGCGTCCGCCGGCGGGAACCGGCCACGGGAAACGCGCGCCGCCGCATTGCGCGAACCGGGGCGGATGCGCCGGTTGTTTCAAAACAGAGACGGTCCGCCGCGCGGCGACTGGTTGCGTGGCCACCCAACTGGCCCTGCGATCGGCCGCGTAATTGTCCATGGGCAGACGGCACCGGTTTGCCAACAATCTCCGAATGATTCCCGCGAGGTTCACTATGAACATCCACGCCTTCTTCTCCGCCAACCTGCTGCTCGCCTACACGGCCTATTTCATCGGCACTGCCAGCCCCGGGCCGAGCAATCTCGCGATCATGTCGGTCGCCGCGAACCAGGGGCGCAGGGCGGCGCTCGCGTTCGCCCTCGGCGTGATTTCGGGGTCGATGTTCTGGGCGACGGTGGCGGCGCTCGGCGTATCGGCCGCGCTGCTCGCGTGGTCGAAGCTGCTGGTCGCGATCAAGGTGTTCGGCGGGCTGTACCTGCTGTGGCTCGCGTTCAAGTCGGGGCGCATGGCGCTGTCGGGCCCGCCGGCGGCCGCGGCGAACGCCGCGCGCGAGCAGCGGCTGTCGCGCTTTTACGTGCGCGGCGCGATGCTGCACCTGACCAATCCGAAGGCGATCCTCGTGTGGGTGTCGATCGTCGCGCTGTCGTCGAACGGCGCGGGCGGCGCGCACGGCGCCGTCGTGCCGGGCTGCCTCGCGATCGGCTGCGTGGTGTTCGGCGGCTATGCGCTGGTGTTCTCGATGGACGGTGCGCGCCGGCTGTACGTGCGCGGGCGGCGTGCGATGGAAGCGTGTCTGGCCGTCGTGTTCGGCGTGGCGGGGGTTCGGCTGCTGGTGACGAACGTCTAGCCGCCCGGTGCGTGCCGGAAACACGCCGCCGCACTTGCGTGCGACGGAGGTTCCGGCATCGATCGGGCCGGCTTCAGAAAATGAAGCCCGTATTGATGAACTTCGAGTGGTGATCCGACACGATCGTGTCGAGCAACTGCTTGCTGCTGTCGGTCTGCTTCGCCGCGACCATCGAGCGGATCGAGAACGCGCGCAGCGCGTCGCTCACCGACAGCGTGCCTTCCGCCGAATCCTTGCGGCCCGCGAACGGGAACACGTCGGGCCCGCGCTGGCACTGGCAGTTGATGTTCACGCGGCACACCTGGTTCACGAGCGGATCGACGAGCGCGCCGATCTGCGCCGGATCGGAACCGAAGATGCTGACCTGCTGGCCGTGGTCCGACGTCGTCACGTAGTCGAGCGCGGTGTCCACGTCGTCGAACGGCGCGACCGGAATGATCGGCCCGAACTGTTCCTCGCGGTACAGCTTCATCCCTTCCGACACCGGATACACGACGGCCGGGTAGAACAGCGTCTTGCTGAATTCGCCGCCTTGATGGTTGACGACCTGCGCGCCCTTCGCCTTCGCGTCGTCGATCGCATCGGTCATGTAGGCCGTGCGATGCATGCCCGGCAGCGGCGTGATGCTGACGCCCTTTTCCCACGGCATGCCGATCTTCAGCTGTTCGAGCGCGGCGGTGAAGCGCTTCAGGAATTCGTCGACGATCGAGCGGTGCACGAGCAGCATCTTCAGCGCGGTACAGCGCTGCCCGTTGAACGACAGCGCGCCAAGCAGGCACTCCTTCACGGTGAGGTCGAGATCGGCGTCGGGCAGCACGATCGCGGCGTTCTTCGCGTCGAGGCCGAGGATCGCACGCAGCCGGTGCGACTTCGGGTGCTGCTTCTTCAGGTGATCGGCGACCTTGCTCGAACCGATCAGCGCGAGCACGTTGATCTTGCCCGATGCGAGCATGTGCGGCACGACCACCGCGCCCGGCGCGTAGATCGTGTTGATCACGCCCTTCGGGAACGCGTCGCGGAACGCCTCCAGCAGCGGCTCGAACAGCAGCGTGCCGTACTGCGGCGGCTTGAACACCACGGTGTTGCCCATCAGCAGCGCGGGGATCAGCGTCGCGAACGTCTCGTTCAGCGGATAGTTGTACGGGCCCATGCACAGCACGACGCCGAGCGGCGTGCGGCGGATCTGGCCGATCGTGCCTTCCGCGATCACGAAGCGCGAGTTCGCGTTGTCGAGCTCCTTCAGCGCGTCGATCGTCTGCGTCATGTAGGTGACGGTGCGGTCGAATTCCTTCTGCGAATCGGCGAGGCTCTTGCCGATCTCCCACATGATCAGGTTCACGACGAGTTCGCGCTGCGCGACCATCCGTTTGATGAAGTCCTGCATGCACGCGATGCGCTGCTCGACCTTCATCGTCGGCCATTCGCCGCGGCCGGCGTCGTACGCGCGCACCGCGGCGTCGAGCGCCGCGTCGCTTTCCGTTTCGCCCATCACCGGGTAGCTGCCGATCTCGACCTGCTCGACGCTGCCGTCCGCCTGCCGCACGCACACGGGCGACAGCACGGTCTTGGTTGCGCCGTCCCAGGGGCGCAGTTCGCCGTCGACGAGCGACACGCGCTGGTGAATCGGCGAAGCCAGCCGGAATTCGGCGGGGATGTCCTGTAAGGCGGGAAACAGGTGCTGCAGGGAGGCGGAATCGGGCATGACGGTCTCGTTTGACGGGGTGTCCGGAAAGGACGGGCGATGCGAATCCTGAGCTGAATGATCCTCGAACCCGAATCGGCATCATGACGCGCATGCGACTGCTCGTCACGCGCGAATGTGGCCGATTCGGCGAATGGAACCAGTTCCATTTAAAAGGAACGCCGTCGCGAATGCAAGAATGACCGAATCGCGGCCGTGGCGTCGTAAGCATTTGGAAAGACTGTTTCCAAATCGCCGATATAACGGCCTTGATGCAGTCGCAAACGTTTTACTTCGACGGAATTGAGCGGATAATGGCGCAGCGCGGCGAGGAAAAAATACGCAGTGAACCTGAGAGCAGACGTGGTGAAGAACAACAGAAAGTCCGCCGCGCCGCCGATACGAGGTCGGCTGCCCGGAGCGCCGGGTCGGGGTTGCCCGGTCCGGCGCGCACCGGACCATTGAATCCGCTTCGCCTGCTGCCGCCGATCCTTCGCGATCCTGTCCGGCTTCCCCGTTTCCCTATCTCCCGTCCCGCCTTTTATCGATCGGTGTCGCTCGATGCGACCGGTTCAATTCTTTCTTTAAGCTTTCGCTTGTGTCGCCCAATGGCCTGAAATAGAAAGGCATTCGTCAGGAATGCAGAGCGCAATACGCATCCACGTTGCTGCCAGGCGACACGCACAAAATTAATTAAAAACACGAATCATTCTCGTTTATTATTTCGCCGCATTACGAGCCGTGACGGGACGTCACGGCTTTTTTCGTGCCCGGTGCGCCGGCTGGCGTGCTTCTGTTCGCCGTTTTCTCCACCCCTTCCACGTTCACGATGAAACTCAACAAGAGCGCGTGCCATGCGCTTCTGATCGCCACGTCGCTGGCCGGCGTGCGTACTTCGTTTGCGCAGGCGAGCGACGCCGCGCCGACCCTGCCCGCGATTTCCGTCAATGCGGCCGCCGAGCATGCGTCGTACGACGGCGGCCATTCGCGCGCGGCGACCAAGACCGACATGTCGCTGATGGACGTGCCGCAGACCGTGAACGTCGTGCCGCACGCGGTGATCGAGGATCAGAACGCGACGTCGCTGCAGGACGCGTTGCGCAACGTGCCGGGCGTCGGCTTCTCGGTCGGCGACGGCCAGCGCGACCAGATCACGATCCGCGGCTTCAACAGCATCACCGACCAGTACGTCGACGGCATTCGCGACGATGCGCTGTACTACCGCGACCTGTCGAACGTCGATCGCGTCGAAGTGCTGAAGGGGCCGGCAGCCGTGCTGTACGGGCGCGGCTCGGCGGGCGGCATCGTGAACCGCGTGCTGAAGCGGCCGCAGGCGAACCCGGTGAACGACGTGGGCGTGACGCTCGGCACGCGCGGCGAGCGGCGCGGCGAATTCGACCTGGGCTGGAACGCGAACGACGCGGCGCGCTTTCGGATGACCGGCGCGGCCGAAAATTCGAACAGCTTCCGCGACCAGTTCCAGCTCAACCGGCAGGCGATCGCGCCGTCCGCGCAGTTCAAGCTCGACCGCGACACCGTGCTGAACGTGGAATTCGACTACCTGCACGATCGCCGCACGTCCGACCAGGGGCTGCCCGCGTATCGCGGCCGGCCGGTCGACGTGCCGATCAACACGTACTACGGGTCGGCCGACGGGGTGAACAGTTCGTACAACGACGTCTCGGCGAAAAGCGCGACGGTGTCGCTCGATCACCGCTTCGACGATTCGCTGTCGTTCCACGGCGCGATCCGCGCGTACGACTTCTCGCTCGAGCGGAAGAACTACGTGACGTACGAGCCGATCAAGACCGCCGCGCACCCGGTCGTCACGCTCGACCAGTCGACGCGCCAGCGCACCGATCACGGCATCGACGGGCTGTTCGAGCTCACGCAGAAGACGTCGCTGTTCGGCATGCGCCACGAGCTGCTGTACGGGCTCGAGCTGTCGCAGCAGCAGAAGTTCGACACCGTCTACAGCGTGTCGAAGGTCGCGACCTACGATCTCTTCAATCCGCAGCCGGTCGTCCTGCCCGGCGTGCCGGCCGGCACGCGTGCGAAGACGAACGCGTCGACCGTCGTCGGGCTCGCGGGCGTGTACGCGCAGGACCTGATCTCGCTGACCGAACACTGGAAGGTGCTCGCCGGCCTGCGCTTCGACTACCTGAACCAGATCCGCCACGACTACACGTCGTCGAACGTCAACCTCGACCGCACCGATCATGCGTGGAGCCCGCGCGTCGGCCTGATCTACGAACCGCTCGACTGGCTCACGCTGTACGGATCGTTCAGCCAGTCGTTCTCGCCGCTGGCCGACACGCTGATCAGCTCCGGCGCGTTCGCGAACGGCGCCGCGCTCGCGCCGCAGAAGACCACCGCGTATGAAGTGGGCTCGCGCTTCGATCTCGGCGGCAAGGCGACGGCCAGCGTCGCGCTGTTCGACATGCGCCAGACCAACCAGCAGATCGGCGACCCGGCGAATCCCGGCTATGCGCTGCCGATCGGCACGCAGCACGTGCGCGGGATGGAGCTCGGCTTCACGGGCGAGATCGCGCCGAAGTGGTCGGTGTATGCAGGTTACGCGTACCTGAACGGCACGGTCGACGGTTCCGCGCAATCGACGGCGGCCGGCCTCTCGGTGTCGAGCAACACGCCGGGGCTGATGCCGCGCCACAGCGCGAGCCTGTGGCTCAAGCGCGAGCTGCCGTACGGCTTCTATGCGGCGGCCGGCATGCAGTTCCAGTCGGCGCGCTATACGTCGGCGAGCGATCTCGTCACGCTGCCGTCGTTTACGGTGTTCAACCTGGGCGCCGGTTATCGCAGCAAGAAGGTCGACGTGACGCTCACGCTCGACAACCTGTTCAATCGCCGGTACTTCATCGCCGCGCACGGCAACGCGGACCTGTACAACATGCCCGGCGATCCGCGCACGCTGACCGCCACGGTGAAGTGGCACATGTAACGCACGCGGTGCGCGGACGTGCGATTCGAAGAGGACGACGTGCCGGCGCGGCACGCATGCGGCGCCACCGCGCGCTGATGCCGGCGCGACGGCGCCGTTACTCGACGTCCTCGTCATCCTCCTCGTCGGCGTCGTGCGCGTCGCGCTGCGGCGCCGCATACGCGCTCGCCTGTTCGAGCAGCCAGCTGCGGAACGATTCCAGCGGTTTGCTGTGGCTGAACTCGGTCGGATACACGAGGTAGTACGCCGAATCGCCGACGGTTGCCGCATCGCACGGCACGACGAGGCCGAGCTGCTGCAACTGTTCCTCGACGAAGAACTTCGGCACGAGCGCGACGCCGAGCCCGGCCGCGGCTGCGCTGATCAGCATCGTATGCAGCTCGTAGCGCACGCCCTGCATCGTGCGGATGTCCTCGACGCCGTGCGTCTCGAACCACTGCGCCCACGCGCCGGGGCGCGTCGTCGAGTGCAGCAGCGGATACGCGAGCAGATCCTCGACGCGCTCGACCGGTCCGTTCAGCAGCGCGGGCGAGCAGATCGGCACGACTTCCTCGCCGAACAGGTAGTCGGACGACGTGCCGGGCCAGGTCGGCTTGCCGTAGTGGATCGCGGCTTCGAAGTGCGTGTCCTCGAACGAGAACAGGTCGGTGCGGCTGCCCATGTTCACGCGCACGTCGGGCGTGCGGTCGTAGAAACTCTTGATGCGCGGGATCAGCCAGTGCGACGCGAAGGTCGGCAGCACCGCGAGTTCCAGGTAACCGCCGCCGCTGCCGTGCGCGATGATCGACAGCGTGTCGCGGTCGAGCGCCTCCAGCGCGCGCCGCACCTGCGTGCCGTACAGCTTGCCGGCGCGCGTCAGCACGACGCGCTGCTTCACGCGCGCGAACAGCCTCACGCCGAGGCTCGCCTCGAGCGTCGCGATCTGCCGCGACACGGCACTTTCGGTCAGGAACAATTCCTTGGCCGCGTGCGTGAAGCTCTCGTGGCGGGCGGCGGCTTCGAAAGCCACGAGCGCGCCCATGTTGGGGATCTTGAATTTGCGCATGATGCTCGACTTGTCTGACGAAAGGGCCCGCGCGGCGCCGGGGCGAAGCGCCGGCGAAGGACGGCTAGTAGTTCCAAAAACTCATCACATATCAATTTAATCTCGCTTTACGCCCCGCTGCAACCCTTTGAATAATGCTTGCCATGCAAGGTCGGGCGCCCGCCGGGCGGCCGGCCGACGAGTGGCCGGCACGCTTGCCGGCAGGTCCCCGACACGAGAATCCTGATGCGCAATCCGAATATCGACAGCCTGCTGACGAAGCTGCTGGGACAGGCGAAGACCGACGCCCTGTTCTCGACCCTGAACATGCCGGCCATCCTCGAAGAATGGGAAGACGGCGTCGTGACGCGTGCGGAAATCGCGCAGGCGATGAACATGGCGTTGTTCGAAGGGCTGCTCGAGCGTTCGGCGAACGGTCGCGCGTACACGACCGAGGCGATCGAACGCGGCGGCTCGGTCTATTTCGACCACGGCGCGCTGCGCACGGTGCGCTGGCCGCACACGGGCGCGTTGCCGCCGGGCGAGGCCGCATTCACGCGCATCCTGCGTCCGCTCGGCTTCCGCCTGAACGGCCGTTACCCGCTCGACAAGCTCGGCATGACCGGCCGCGCGTATGCGCATGAAGACGCGCCGGACGAAATCGCGCAGTTCTTCGTCAGCGAACTGCATCCGGAACGCTTCTCGAAGGAATTCCAGCAGGCCGTGACGAACGTCGTCAGCTCGTCGCGCGACCCGCTGTCGCCGGCGGCCGTCGCGCTGCTGTGGGAAGTCGAGCGCGAAGGCTGGCTGCCGCTGGAAACCGCGCATGCGCTGCTGCCGGAAATCGTCGGCGCGTTCGCGCGTCAGCACGACGTGCCGAACGAACTCGACTACGAGACGCTGCTGATGGAATCGGCGGAAATGGCGTGGATCGCGACCGAGGGCAACGCGTTCAACCACGCGACCGACCGCGTCGCCGACGTGTTCAAGCTGTCCGACGACGAGAAGGCGAAGGGCCGGCCGATGAAGCCGGAAGTCGAACGCTCGCGCTCGGGCCGCGTGTTTCAGACGGCCTACCGCGCGGATACCGTCGAGCGCGAGTTCCGCACCCGCGACGGCGGCACGGTGAAGCGCAACGTGCCCGGTTCGTTCTACGAGTTCATCACGCGCAAGCGCACGTTCGACCAGGCGTCGCGTCGCTGGGTGACCGACCTGCGCTTCGATGCGGGCAACGCGCAGGGCATCTTCAAGATGACGGCGAACGCGGCGAAGTAAGCGCGGCGCGTCACACGCTGTCTACAAAAGGAAACGGGCCGGCGGCTGATTTCAGCCGTCGGCCCGTTTGCGTCGACGGGGCGTCGCGTGCGTCAGAAGAGGTGCGTGACCAGAAAAAACAGCACCAGCAGCCCGATCGGCACGCCGAGCAACCATGCGATCAGATATTTGCCCATGTCGTTGTCCTCCTCGTGGCCGCGACGCGGCGCGCGTCGCGGCGGGGTGAGACGACTGGCGCGTTACAGCTCGCGGTCGAATTCGTTCAACTGCTTCTCGGCTTCGTCGCGGGCGATGCCGTAACGCTCCTGGATCTTGCCGGCGAGGTAATCGCGATTGCCTTCCGCCACCGCGAGATCGTCGTCGGTCAGCTTGCCCCACTTGGCCTTCAGCTTGCCGGTGAGCTGCTTCCACTGGCCCTTGATCTTGTCTTCGTTCATGGTGTGCTCCTTTCGTAGGGGGAGAAAAGTGCGGCGCTCGGCCGCGGGGTAGCTCAGGCCTTCGCCTTCAGGCCGGATGCGTCGACGTGCTTCACGCCCTTGATCGCGCGTGTCACGGCAATGGCCTTCTTCACGGCGGTCTTCGTCGGCAGCACGCCCGTGAGCGTGACGACGCCGTCGACCGTCTTCACGCTGATGTCGGTGCTCTTCACGCCGTCCGTGGTCGCGAGCTCACCCTTCACCTTGGTCGTGATCCACGTGTCGGTGACCGGCTGGTTCGATTCGGACGCCATGCCGCTGTCGGTCGACGAAGCCTGGGCGTGCGCGTTCGTGAGCGGCGCGGCGGACAGCAGAAAGGCCGCGCTGACGGCGAGCAGTGTCGAAAGGTGCGAGGTCTTGTTCATTGATGTTCTCCTTCGATTGGCGGGTTGAATGAGTCAGTCGAGGCGCACGGAGCGTGCCTGCGCCGGCGAGCAGGGCGCGTGCCGGCGCGTTACCGGGCGATCGGCGTGTCGTAGCCCGGCTCGCGCGGCGGCATGTCCGGGCGCGGCACGTCCGGCGGCAGCGGCACCGGCGGGTCGGTGCCGGGCGCCGGTTCGGGCGGATTGTCCGGGGCCGGTTCGGGCCGCGTCGGATCGGGTGTCTGGTGCAATTTCATCCGTGTGTCCTCCCTCTGCGGTATGAAAGGGCGGCGCATGAGCGCCGATGCAGTACCAGCGTACCGACGCGAACGCGAGCGGACATCGCGCAAATTCACCGGGCCGGCTAGTGCGTTTGCACTGGGGGACGGAACAGGCGGGCGAGAACGGTACATGCATCACGACCCGGGCAATGCGTGGCGACGGGCGCGCAGGCCGCGCCGCACCGTTCGGCGGGGCACCGCACGATCGCGGGCGGCGTGCGAATGTACTATTCGAGATAGTGCATCTGCGCGTGTCGCGCGGTCGCGCGGCACGCGATCATCGCCGCACGCGCCGGCTCGCGCGTGCCGTTGCAGCGCGTGCCCGGCCGGCGCGCGCGTGTCGACCGCTCACGTAGACGACAGGAACCACGATTCGATGAACGAACCAGTAGACGAACAGGTGCTCAAGTCGCATACCGACCGGCGCCAACTGCATCAGATCATCGCGGGGCTCACCGAGGGGGTGATCCTGATCGAACCCGACCAGCGCATCGTCTGGGCGAACGAGGCCGCGCTCGCGATGCACGGCGTGACCGAGCTGAAGGCGCTCGGTGCCGACGTCACCGAATACCGCGAGCGATTCCGGCTGCGCTACCGGAACAACCATCCGGTGCGCGACGGTCACTATCCGATGGATCGCGTGATTGCCGGCGAAGAGTTCAGCGACGTGACGGTCGAAGTCGAATCGGCCGCCGACGAATCGGTGAGCTGGGTGCACCGTATCCGCAGCCTCGTGCTGACGAACGCGGCCGGCGAGCCCGATTGCCTCGCGCTCGTGCTGCACGACGCGACCGAATGGGCGAGCGCCGAGGAGCGCTTCGAGCGCACCTTCAACGCGAATCCGGCCCCGGCCGTGATCTGCCGGCTCGACGACTTGCGTTACGTGAAGGTCAACCAGGGCTTTCTCGACATGACGGGGCACGCGCGCGACGACGTGCTCGGCCGCTCGGTGTACGAGATCGACGTGCTCGAACAGGCCGAGCGGCGCGAGCTCGCGATCGAGCGGCTCGGCGAAGGCGCGACGATTCCGCAGATGGAGGCCGTGCTCAAACATGCCGACGGCAGCACCAAGGCGGTGGTCGTCGCCGGGCAGCCGATCGACATGAACGGCGAGGCCTGCATGCTGTTCACGTTCATGGATCTCGAGCCGCGCAAGCAGGCCGAGCGCGCGCTGAAGCAAAGCGAGGAACGTTTCGCGACGGCCTTCCGGATGGCGCCGGTCGCGATGGCGATCGTCACGGCCGACCGTTTCGAGCTGCTCGACGTGAACGATGGGTTTGCCGCGATGACGGGCCACGCGCAGGCCGACCTGCTCGGCAAATCCGCGGACGAGATCGGGCTGTGGGCCGAACGCGGCGCGTGGTCGCGCATCGAAGGCCGGCTCGCGGGCGACGGCCACGTGCGCAACGTGGACGTGCAGATCCGCACGCGCGACGGCGACGTACGCGATTGCGTCGTGTCGGCCGACCCGGTCGCGATTCACGGGCGCGACTGCCTGCTCGTCGCGCTGCTCGACATCAGCGACCGCAAGCGCACGGAGATGGAGCTCGTCTATGCGATCGAGACCGCGATGCAGGATGCGTCGTGGTTCAGCCGTACGCTGATCGAGAAGCTCGCGAACGTGCGGCGCGCGAATGCGCCGGATGCGGGCGCGCAACTGTCCGATCTGACCGCGCGCGAACGCGACGTATTCGACCTGCTGTGCCACGGACTTGCCGACAAGGAGATCGCGGGCCGCCTCGGGCTCGCGCCGAACACCGTGCGCAATCACGTCGCGACGATCTACGCGAAGCTCGACGTGCACAGCCGTGGCGAGGCGATCGTCTGGGCGCGCGAACGCGGGATCGTCGGCGCGGCCGAGGGGAACGGCGCGCGCGGCGACAAGGGCGCCGCGAAGGGCAAGGACTGACGGCGTCGGTACGAATGCACCAGGCGCACTGGTGCATCCGCATCTGCCGCGCGCGGCGCCCGCTTGCGATCCTGTCCGCTCGGCGATGCCGCGCAGGCCGCTGCACTGCCGGCTTTCCTCAACCATCGCAGGAGAAGACCATGGACAGGAATCGCATCGAAGGCAGGCTCAAGCAGGTCAGGGGTTCGGTCAAGGAAGCACTCGGCAAGGTGACGGGCGACCGCGAGACCGAAGCGGAAGGCCTCGCCGAACAGCAGGCCGGCAAGCGCCAGGAAAAGGCCGGCGAGGCCGCCGACGCGGTGCGCGACCATACGGACACCGATCGGCATTGATCGATGACGCGGCGCCCGCCGCAGGCGCCGCGCAGGCCGGCCGCGCCGGCGTCGCGACGATGATGCGTTGCCGGCATGACCACGGCCGGCCTTTACCCGACGGCGTGGCCGTCGTTCCCGCCGGAAGGCCTCCCTTCGCGGCCCACCGTCGCACGCGCCGCGGTCGACCCGCAGCACGGAACTTGATGACAAATCCTCACAACATAGTTCCGATATTTCGTTTGCTGCACGGGTATTGGCTACCCACAATCCATTCACCTCTTTCGCGATGAAAGGTTCTTCGGAGACGGAACCGCGGTGATCGTCCGGCCGGATCGGTGCGTCGCACGCACCCCGGCACGGCAACGCATCGCCGGCGCGCGGGAGGTGGCCGGCGCGCGGCCATCGCGCGTTGCATCCCGATCCCCCACAAGAAGGACTGTCATGACGTTCCGCATTCGTTCGCTTTCCGGCGTTGCATTGACTGCTGCGCTTCTCGCGTTCCAGACGGGCGCGGCCCATGCGCAGGAGACGATCGTGAAGGTCGGCGTGGCCGGCCCGCTGACGGGCGGCGGCGCCGCATACGGCAAGGACATCGAGAACGGCGTGCGCATGGCGGTCGATGAAGCGAATGCCGCGCGTACGACCGTCGGCGGCAAGCCGGTGAAATTCGTCGTCGCGTCGCAGGACGACCAGAGCGATCCGCGCACCGGCGTGCAGGCCGCGCAGCAGCTGGCCGACGCACAGGTCGCCGTCGTGATCGGCCACTTCAATTCGGGCACGACGCTGCCCGCGTCGAAGATCTACGCGAAGGCCGGCATTCCGATGATCACGCCGTCGGCTACCAATCCCGAGATCACGCGCGCGGGGCTCGACACCGTGTATCGCGTGATCGCGACCGACACGCAGAACGCGGGCAACGCCGGTGCGTACGCGGCGAGCGTGACGAAGGCGAAGCGCATCGCGATCATCGACGATCGCACCGCATTCGGCCAGGGCGAAGCCGACGAATTCGAGAAGGCCGTGAAGGCGAACGGCGGCACGATCGTCGCGCGCGAATTCACGAACGACAAGGCCGTCGACTTCAGCGCGCAGCTCACGAAGATCAAGAGCGCCAACGCCGACCTCGTGTTCTTCGGCGGTCTCGACGCGCAGGCCGCGATGCTCGTGAAGCGCATGCGCCAGCTCGGTATCCGCGCGCAGTTCCTCGCGGGCGGCGGCGTGATGAACGCGAACTTCATCAAGCTGGCCGGTAATGCCGCCGAAGGCGCATCGGTGTGGGAATACGGGCAGCCGCTCGCGCGTCTCGCGAAGGGCAAGCTGTTCGAAACGAAATTCAGGCAGAAGTACGGTGTCGACATGCTCGCCTACGCGCCGTTCGCATACGACGCGACGTGGATCGCGATCAACGCGATGCAGAAGGCGAACTCGACGAAGCCGGCCGATTTCAACGGCGCGCTGAAGGGCACGCGCTACGACGGCATCACGGGCACGATCGCATTCACGAACACGGGCGACCTGAAGAACCCGAGCTCGACGCTGTATGAAGTGAAGAACGCCGCGTGGCAGCCCGTCACGACGAAATCGGCGGACTGAACGCAACACAACGCAACATGCGCGCGGGCTTTCGCGGCGATGCCGGACGTGCTGAAATAGCCGAAGCGATCGCCGAGGAAATCCGCCCGCGCGCCGCCGCGCGAGCCGCGGCGCGAATCACCCGCAGGCCCTGAGCCTTTTACGTGCAACCGGAGTCAGTCGTGAGTTCTCAAGTCGTCATCGTCGGCGGTGGTGTGATCGGCAGCTCGATCGCCTATTTTCTGCGCGCCACCGATCCCACGGTCGCCGTGACCGTCATCGAACGCGATCCCACGTATGCGAAATCGTCGTCGGCATTGTCGGCCGCGTCGATTCGCCAGCAGTTCTCGACGCCGCTGTCGATCGAGATGTCGCTGTTCGGCATCGAGTTCCTGCGCACGATCGGCGAGCGGCTCGAAGTCGACGGCAACCGGCCGTCGATCGATCTGCACGAGGGCGGCTACCTGTTCCTCGCGACGCCGGCGGGCGACGCGACGCTGCGCGAGAACCATGCGCTGCAGACGCGCCTCGGCGCCGATATCCGGCTGATGGACGGCGACGCGCTGCGCGCGAAGTTTCCGTGGCTGAACGTCGACGATCTCGTGTCGGGCGCATATGGCGTGAGCGGCGAAGGCTGGTTCGACGGCTACGGGCTCGTGCAGGCGCTGCGCAAGAAGGCGCAGGCGCTCGGCGCGCGCTACGTGCCGGCCGACGTGAAGGACGTGGTGCGCGACGGCCGCAGGATCACGCATGTCGTGACGGGCGACGGCGAGCGCCATGCGTGCGACACGCTCGTCAACGCGGCCGGCGCGTGGACGCGCACGCTGTCGTCGATGATGGGCATCGACATTCCTGTGTATGCGCGGCGGCGCAGCATCTTCAACGTATCGTCGCCGGCGAAGCTCGCCGATTGCCCGCTGCTGATCGATCCGACCGGCGTGTATTTCCGGCCGGAAGGGCGCACGTATATCTGCGGTACGTCGCCGAGCCCGGATCGCGACCCGGACGACTTGCCGCTCGACGAAGTCGACCACGACCTGTTCGACGACGTGATCTGGCCGACGCTCGCGCACCGCGTGCCGGAATTCGAGGCGCTGCGCGTCGAGAATTGCTGGTCCGGGTACTACGAGTACAACGTGTTCGATCACAACGCGATCATCGGCTACCACCCCGACCTCGACAACGTCGTGTTCGCGAACGGCTACAGCGGCCACGGGCTGCAGCAAGGGCCCGCGACGGGGCGGGGCGTCAGTGAACTCATTCTGGGCGGGCGTTACGACACGCTCGACCTGTCGTCGCTCGGCTGGGCGCGCGTGCTCGAAAACCGGCCGATCGTCGAAAAGAACGTCGTGTAGCGCGGCGTGACCGCCCGGTATGGGGTGGGCGGGATTCTCCTTGTGTCTCAAACCCGTTGGCCCGACGCAGTCGGGCCTTTTTTCGTTGCGGGCGTTATCCGGCGCCGTAGACGGCGTCGCGCAGATCGAGCGTGTACTGCCCGTTCATCCCTTCGTAAAGCGTGTTCGACAGCGACACGACGGTGAGCCCGCGTGCGCGGTCGACGAACCACGAATGACCGTAGACGCCGCCCCAGCGCCACGTGCCGACCGATTCCGGCGACGCGGCCGCCTGCGGGTCGCGCAGCACCGAGAAGCCGATCCCGAAGCCCGCGCCGGGCAGGTCCGGCAATTCGAGGTCGCCGGTCTGCACGCGGCCCATCTCGTCGACCAGCCCGGCCGGCAGGATCGCGCCACCGCCCGCGCGCAGCGTGTCGAGCACCGTCAGCACGTCGCCGGCCGTGCCGACCATCCCGGCGCCGCCCGACGGAAACGCTTGCGCATTCAGCGCGCGCGACGGCGAATAGGTGACGCCGACGAACCCTTCTTCGATGGGCACCGTCTCGTTCTCGGCGAGCCGGTGCGGCTGCGGCGTGTCGTTCACGTAGGGCGTGGCGAGCCGGGCGGGATCGCGTGCGACGAAGCCCGTGTCGCGCGCACCGAGCGGGCGCAGCACGAGCGCATCGATCGCGTCGGCGAGCGGCACGCCGCAGACAGCCTCGATCAGCGCGCCGACGACGTCGATCGACAGCGAGTAATTCCAGCGTGTGCCGGGCGCGAACAGCAGCGGTACGCTCGCGATCCGACGCAGGTTCTCGGCGAGCGTGATCGATGCGCCGTCGAGCCCGTCGGAGACGCCCGCACGCGCATAGGGGCCGTTCGCGTCGGTTTCGTTGAAGCGATAGTCGAGGCCGGCCGTATGCACGAGCAACTGGCGCACCGTGATCGTCGGCACGCGGCCGTCGGGCAGCGCCGGACGGAACGCGGGGAGCCAGCGCGCGATGTCTTCGTCGAGCGACAGCTTGCGTTGCGCGACGAGCGCCATCGCGGCCGCCGAGACGATCGGCTTCGTGACCGACGCGAGCCGGAACAGCGTGTCCTCGCGCATCGGCGTGCGCGCTTCGCGGTCCGCGAGCCCGGCCGCGCGGCGATACACGAGTTCGCCGTCGCGGGCGACGAGGACGACCGCGCCGACGAGGCGCTGCGTGTCGAGCTGGCGGGACAGGACCGCGTCGATGCGCTCGGCGAGCGCCGGATCGGTTGACGACTGCAGTGACGATGCGGGAGAAGAGGTCATCGAAAATTCCGTCGTGAAGGATCTCGTCGACATGTTAGGCGGCTGCTGCCGTACGCGTCGTTAACCCTTACACGGAACAGGGCAATGTGCGCGGTGCGGGCCGGCGCCGGCGAATACCGGACCCGGCGGCCGACAAAATATGCGCCAATCGGCCGTCGGCGTTCGCTAGAATCTGCTTTCGTCGAGGAAATGACGCATTTGCATTGGTGCAGGGCAGTATCGAATCGAAGACATTGCTTGTCCCGATTCCATCGTTCATCTTTCACCGGAGGCGAGCATGCCAGGTTTACTTCCCGATGTTGACCGCGAGGGGCTCCTCGAATATTCGGTGGTGTACACCGATCGCTCGGTCAACCATATGTCGCAGCGCTTCCAGGGCGTCATGCGCGACATTTCCGCCACGCTGAAAAAAGTCTACAACGCGAAGTCGGTCGCGATCGTGCCGGGCAGCGGGACGTTCGGCATGGAAGCCGTGGCGCGACAGTTCGCGACGAACAAGAACTGCCTCGTGATCCGCAATGGCTGGTTCAGCTTCCGCTGGTCGCAGATTTTCGACATGGGCGGCATTCCGTCCGAAACGACCGTGCTGAAGGCGCGCCCGGTCGAAGCGGGCAGGCAAGCCGCGTATGCGCCGGCGCCGATCGACGAAGTGGTTGCCGCGATCCGGGAAAACAAACCCGATCTCGTATTTGCGCCGCACGTCGAAACCGCGTCCGGGATGATGCTGCCCGATGCGTACCTGCGCGCGGTGGCCGATGCCGTGCATGCGGTCGGCGGCATGTTCGTGCTGGATTGCATCGCGTCGGGCACCGTGTGGGTCGACATGCAGGCGAGCGGCGTCGATATCCTGATCAGCGCGCCGCAAAAGGGCTGGAGCGCGTCGCCGTGTTGCGCGATGGTCATGTTGAGCCCGCTGGCGCGCGAACGCATCGATTCGACGACGAGCACCAGCTTCGCGTGCGATCTGCGCAAGTGGCTGCAGATCATGGAAGCGTACGAGGGCGGCGGGTTCGCGTATCACGCGACGATGCCTACCGATAGCCTCACGACGCTGCGCGACGTGATGAAGGAAACCGAGGCATATGGCTTCGACAAGGTGAAGGCGGAACAGCTCGAACTCGGCGAGCGCATTCGTGCGCTGCTGACGGAGAAGGGGTTCAGGAGCGTGGCCGCGAAAGGGTTCGAGGCGCCGGGTGTCGTGGTGAGTTACACGGACGATGACGATATTCGCACCGGGAAGAAATTTGCCGATGTCGGTTTGCAGATCGCGGCGGGCGTGCCGTTGCAATGCGACGAGCCAGCGGATTTCAAGACTTTCCGGCTCGGGTTGTTCGGTCTCGACAAGCTGCACGATATCGATGGCGCGGTGAAGCGGTTTGCCGATGCGTTGAACCGGATTGTTTGACGCGTTTGTGCGGAATGGGTTGCGCCGGTGGTCGCCGTTCGTTGAGCGGCGGCTTTGAGTCGTTGAAAACTCAACCATTCAGGGTCGTGACATGGCCGAATGCGCTCTAAGCTTCAACAGTCAGCTCGAATGGGAAAACTGGTTGGGGCAACACGGCAGCACGTCGACCGGAGTATGGCTGCGGCTCGCCAAAAAAGGTACCGGGCAGCAAACGGTCACCTACGAGCAGGCGTTGGAAAGTGCCCTTTGCCATGGCTGGATCGATGGTAAAAAGAAGGCCGAGAGCGAGCAATACTGGTTACAACGCTTCACCCCGCGCACCGCGAAAAGCATCTGGTCCAAACTCAACAAGGACAGGGCAGAAGCACTGATCGCCGCCGGCAGAATGTGCCCGGCCGGTATGCGAGAAATCGAGAAGGCCAAGAAGGATGGCCGCTGGGAGGCTGCCTATACGTCGGCCAGCAACTCGATCGTGCCGGACGACTTGCAGGCAGCGCTGGACGCCAATCCGAAAGCCGCGAAGTTTTTTGCAACGCTGAACAGCCGTAATCGCTATGCGATCCTGTTCCGGATACAGAACGCCAAGAAGCCGGAAACACGGGCGCGCAAAATCGCGGAATTCATCGACATGCTCAAGCGGGGCGAGACGTTCCATCCGTAGAGAGCGGGCTTCCGACGGCATGGGGCGCACGATTGATCGTCGCCCGTTCGCGAACGTTCGACGTCGCCTGAAGCCGCGTCGCCGCTGCGGGGCTACGCCGGCAAAAGGCCTGCCTTACGATAATTGTCGATCAGCGCGTCGTAGAGCGAGAGATCGGCACGGCTGCGCGCGACGAGCTGAGCGCCGGCGATGGCGGCGAAGATGGCGCGCGCCCGAGGCTTGCTCTCCCGAGCGCCGACCACTGCCGCCGCGGCCAGCACCTTGCTCAACCACGCCACGTTCACGTCGGCGAAGGCCAGCACTTCCTTCATCACGACGTCCGGCAGATCGTCGGTTTCGGCGGCCATGAAGCTGCACAGGCACAGACGGTTGCCGGTCTCGAGCGCCTTGCGGAAGGTATCCGGATAGCGACGCAGGCATTCCAGCGGATCGCGCGATCGGGCCAGCATGTCGTCCAGCGCCGCCGCTGAATCTTCCCAATAACGCCTCGCTACCGCCGCGCCGAGATCGGCCTTGCTTTCAAAATGGTGGTAAATGCTCGCGGCCTTGATTCCCACCTCGTTGGCGAGATCCCGATAGTTCAAGCCGCCGTAACCGTGCGTCTGCGCGAGCCTCGTGGCGGCTGCCAGAATTCTTTCTCTCGAGTTCGAGCTCGCGTCGTTCGTCACTGCGTCAGTCTCCGCGCACAGGAAATGGTGTTGACACCCCGGATTATACCTTATATGGTTAACCTAACAAACGTTAGGTAGATTCATGGGCGACATGTGTTCGTGTCGTCCGATCCGGTGCAAACGACCATGGAGCGCGCCTGCAATGACTTCCCGTACCGCCAGTTTCGACGTAGCCCGACTGCCCCTGATGAAGGTCTACGACTTTCCGACAGGGCCCTATCCGACACGCGTGCGCATCGCGCTGGCCGAAAAGGAGCTGCAATCGCGCGTCCAGTTCGTGATGGTCGATCTTTACAAGGGCGAGCATAAAAAGCCCGCGTTCATCGCCGGCAAGAATTATTCGGGTACGTTGCCGGTGCTGGAGCTCGATGATGGCACCTGTCTCGCCGAGTGCACGGCCATTACCGAGTACCTCGACGCGCTCGATGGCGTACCCACGCTCACCGGCAGCACGCCGCGCGAAAAGGGCATCATCCACATGATGAGCAAGCGCGCCGAGCTGGAGCTGCTCGACGCGATCAGCGTTTATTTCCATCACGGCACGCCGGGCTTGGGGCCCGACGTGGAGACGTATCAAAACCCGGAGTGGGGGTTCCGTCAACGCGACAAGGCGCTGAGGGGCATGCGCTACTTCGATGCCGTTCTGCAACGACAACCGTACGTCGCGGGCGAGACGTTCTCGATGGCCGACATCACCGTCATCGGCGGTCTGATCTTTGCGGCGCTCGTGAAGCTGCCGGTGCCTGAGGAATGCGAAGCGCTTCGTGCCTGGTACGCGAGAATGCTCGAGCGTGAGAGCGTCAGGAACCAGCCGGTGTTTGGGATGCTGGGCTGAGCGGGCCCCTGCGTCGGTCGATAACGGGCGGATGACGCGAGCGAAACGGGTGGCTGCGCTATCGTGTCAAGCGGTACAGAACATCGGGGCAACCCTCTTCGTTTCTGCTACCGTCGCTGTACGCAATGGCAACGAACCCGTGCTGCTCGTAAAACGCAGCAGCATCGCGGTTCATCTGAAACGTATGGAGCTGGAGCGTGCCGTCCGTTTGCGACTTCACTGATTCCAGCAGGGCAGTGCCGATCCCTCGCCGTTTGAATTCGGGGTGCACGTACAGTTGCTCGAGCCATGTCACGCCGTCGGCGACAGCGTGCGCGGCCATGCCGACGATGTCGCCATCGTGCACGGCAACGGTAACGTTGCCCGACGGAACAAGCATGTTGGCAACCCAATCGCGGACGGCCGCTTCCGCGTGCGCGAGCGGCGCATAGGATGCCAGCGTGTCGCGCGACCGAAGATAGACGCCGGCCACCGCCGCGGCATCGGCCATCGTCGCGTGACGCAAGATCAGCGGCATTTGTCGGCCACTCCGAAGTCGTCAAGGAATACTCGACGATAGCAGCATGGCATCGAACTTCCAAGGTCGCGCGGAATGCTGCTGAAGGGAGGGGGGCTGAAACCGGCAAGTCCGCGCGATACATCGAGTTTTCAGCACGGGCAATTGGCGCAGTGTCTAGTGTATTGCATCGACCGGTTGAATCCGCCGCCAGGAAGAGACATTCGTCCCCGTAGCGAGAATCATTGACGATCGCGAGGGAGGGATCGGCTTACTCTGCAGCACTCCATTCGCGGAATCGATTGAACAATCGGAACCCAACATAGTCGTCTTCTCGCTTGTATAGCCAACGGTAGTAGCAATCCCAGTAGCTAATCATTCGATCGAACGTTCTTCGGAAAAATAGCGAATTTTCTCGGAAGAACACTCCGTAGGTAAGTTGATCCATGGAAGACAAGTGTGCTTCGACGGCATCGAGAATCTCAATGACATATTCGCCGCAGAGTTGCATAACGAACGGTGCAACCCAAGGTTCAGAAGACGCTGCTATCCGTTCAATCTGACGCTGGCGCACATGCCCATCATGGTGCCTTGTTAACAAGCACGCATATATGATGGCCTGAGTTTCATTCAGGCATGTGAACAGGGTTTCATCGGGAGTGTCGTAAATCCGATATGGAATATTGACCGATTCACCTCGAACAACGACCTGCAATTTATAATCGGTTGCGTTGCCACCTCCGATCAGATCTGCGACGACACTCACATCGGAGCACAGCGCCTTCGGAAAAGCCGCTATGAACGAACTGAATAGGGCAGTGTTCGTGGCTGGTTGAGTGAGAGTCATATGTCGTCGCGGGTGGCATCAGATGTCGCCATTGTGACATGGGAGCAGCGCGGACCTTAAACGCGCTTCCAAGTGTTCGATTCGGTAAAGCACGACCGTCCTCTTCGGGACGACCTGCGTCGGTTGCGCGTTGCAGGGCGGCGGCCGGCGAATTCGGCACCAATTTGACATATTGGACGAGAAGCCGTAGATCGCTGACAATTGCCCTGAATCGGCCACCACCTGGGCAAGGAACAAGAAGCAAAAATGCGGATGAAATTAGACACGCAATATGGGTCAATCGCAATTGTGGATGAGCCGACATACGCGTTCAAGCCGCACGACAATGTGCATTCTTATTCGCTTGAACTGCGTCTTTCGAACGAATCACTGACGTCTATTCATGGTGTTGAGCTAAATGGCCGCGGCATTCTTGTGGTTGGCGCCGCTGGAGGATGCTCTGCGGTGCATGGCCATTCGGCGGTGGCACTTGACGACAGGCTTTACTTGGCTGTCGGTAACAGCATAGCGTGCCTGTCGTTGGAATCGCCTTTTCGTCTAATCTGGTCAACGCGCGTCGATGCCGCGACGTGTTTTGGTATCTACTGGGACAAGCATCGGGCCGCGCTTATTTCTCACGGAGAGTTGGAGATTGCGCGTCTGTCGCCACATGGCGAACTGATCTGGCAAGCTTCCGGTGCCGACATATTTTCAGAAGGCTTTCGCTTGCTGCCTGACTATATCGAAGCGGTAGATTTCAATCGAACCATTTATCAGTTCGACTATGCGAGCGGCGAGATGATTGTTCACTAGCGCTCAGTGGCAAAGCGACCGCTTTCGGGAAGATCAAGAGTCAGCAACGGATCGTTCCGAGCCGGTAACAAACCCCCACCGCATGTGGCAACATTGCGGTCACCGCTACATCACATCAGCATGCTGACTGACCCATCCATCGAGGAGAACTCATGTTCGACCACGTCAAATTCGGCGTCAGCGACTACGCCGTCAGCAAGGCATTTTTCCTGAAGGCACTCGAACCGCTGGGGGCCGAAATTGTCGGGGAACGCGAGCCGTCGCGCGGGATCGAGATCGGACTGCCCAGCAAGTCTTCGCTGTGTCTGTTTCCGACCGACGAGAAGCCGGCGCATCTTCACATCGCATTCGTGGCCGACACGCGGCAGCAAGTCGATGCGTTCCATCGCGCGGCGCTGGAGGCGGGCGCGAAAGACAATGGCCCGCCCGGGCTGCGGCCGCATTATCACGCGAACTACTACGCGGCGTTCGTCATCGGGCCGGATGGACACAATATCGAGGTGGTGTGTCATCGGGCGGAGGGGTGATGCGCTGGATCGGTAAAGCGCTCGCGGTGATCTCGAGCATGGCGATCGTCGGCATCGCTCACGTTCAAGCAGCGCCCAGCGAAACGGCATTCCCGCGCTTCACACAGACGGAAGGCAAGCTCGACAGCGACGGGCTTCCGCTGTCCGGCGTGAAGCTCTGCGTGCTGCCCGACCGTGCGCCGTGCTTCGAGATGCCGCCGGCGCCGCTTCCTCATTCTTCGAAGGCGCTGTACCAGTTCGGCCTGAATCCGCGGTCCGAGCGGCTGCCGATCGCATCGGGTGGCTCGTGGGTGTTCTTCTCGGGAATGTTCTCAGGCGGCGGCAGCGGAATGCTGGAGCGCGTGGCCGTGCTGCGTGTCGGTGCGAACGGCAAGATCGAGAACCTGATGCCGACAGTCACCGAAACGGAGATGGCCGATCGTGCGATGTGGAACGTGCCGCAAGTGTCGCCGTATCCGCTGTTTGTCCGGGCCGACTATGCGTGGGGCAACGGCGAGGATCATTTCGGCCAGCACTTCTTCGATGTCGATGCATGGGCATTCGATCCCGCCGCCAATCAATACGCGAAGCGCTTTTCCTACCGTACGAGCAAACGCTACGACAGAGGCGAGGGCGGGGACCACGTGCTGAGCGCCGAACGTGCGGAAATCCTGCGTCGCCTCGCCGCCACCAAGTAACGCGCTATCGCTGCGCGTCCCCGTAAGTCTCCTTGCACACCGCGCGTAGCGCGTCGACGAGCCGATCGCGTGCGGGCGAGCGCGAATCGGCGGCGCGCGTGAACAGCGCGATGGGCGGCAGCGTCCACACCAGCGAATACGGCACGATCGCCACGCCGGCGATCCGCACCAGCTCCTCCGCGATATCGGCCGGCACGATCGACACGGCTTCGTCGCTCGACGCGATCATTTCGCCGATCAGCTTCGACGAATAGCTTTCGACGATCGGCACGGGCGGCGCGATGCCGGCCGACAGGAACAGGTCGGTCACCTGCTCGCGCATCGGCGTATGCGGCGCGCCGAGAATCCAGTCGAGCGCGTGCAGCTTGTGCCAGTCGAGCGGCGTGCGCGCGAGCTTGGCCGCCAGACGCCGGCTCGCGATCATGCGCGGCTGCTGCTGGTACAGCACTTCGAACGAGACCTGCCCGAGATCGATCGCCGACGACGCACGCCCGATCACGATGTCGACGCTGTGATCCCGGAGTTGCAGCAGCAACTGATCGCTGGTGCCTTCGTGAATCGTCACGGTCAGGCGCCGCTCCATGCTCGCTTGCAGCCGCTTCAGCGCGGCCGACAGCATGTGGCCGGAGATGAACGGAATCACGCCGATGTGCAGATGGGCCGCATGACCGGCGGCGACGGCCTCCATCTCCCGGGCGAGGTGGTCGAGATCCTGGATCATCGCCTTCGCCCGCTCGAGCACCACCGCGCCGAGCGCCGTGGGCCGCATGCCGCGCGACGAGCGCTCGAACAGCGGCGTGCCGAACATGCTCTCCAGTTCGGACAGCGCGTTCGTCACGGCCGGCTGGCTGCTGGCCATGTGCTCGGCGACGCGCGTCAGCGAGCCGTGCTGCTGGATCTGCAGCAACAGCACCAGATGCCGAATCTTCAGACGCGCGCCGAGCCGCCTGACCACGTCGTTCGCGTCAAAATTCATTGACTGGTCATGTATACATCAGAAAAAAGTGATGGGCCGATATTAAAACAGAATCATCACGTTATGGCGGATCCCTAGAATCCCCTTCATGGATCGCGCCGGGACTGGCCCGGCGCCCACGCCGAGACCCAAAACATGAAACAGACAGAGACACAGCAGCAGGCCGCGTTCGACTATCACGAGTTTCCGACCCCGGGGAAAATCTCGGTCGTCGCGAGCAAGCCGCTGGTGACCCAGCGCGATCTGGCGCTGGCTTATACGCCCGGTGTGGCGAGCGTGTGCGAGTCGATCGCCGCCGATCCGCTGCAGGCGCACCGCTTCACGAGCCGCGGCAACCTGGTCGGCGTGATCACGAACGGCACCGCCGTGCTCGGCCTGGGCAACATCGGCCCGCTCGCGTCGAAGCCGGTGATGGAAGGCAAGGCCGTCCTGTTCAAGAAGTTCGCCGGGATCGACGTGTTCGACATCGAGATCAACGAGACCGACCCGGACAAGCTGGTCGACATCATCGCGGGCCTCGAACCCACGTTCGGCGGCATCAACCTCGAGGACATCAAGGCGCCGGAATGCTTCACGGTCGAGCAGAAGCTGCGCGAGCGCATGAAGATTCCCGTCTTCCACGACGATCAGCACGGCACGGCCATTACCGTTTCCGCCGCGTTCATCAACGGGCTGAAGGTGGTCGGGAAGTCCATCAAGGAGGTGAAGGTCGTGACGTCGGGCGCCGGGGCGGCCGCGCTCGCGTGCCTGGACCTGCTGGTCGACCTCGGGCTGCCGGTCGAAAACATCTGGGTGACCGACATCGAGGGCGTCGTCTATCGCGGCCGTACCGTGCTGATGGACCCGGCCAAGTCGCGCTTCGCGCAGGAAACCGACGCGCGCAAGCTCGCCGACGTGATCGGCGGCGCGGACGTGTTCCTGGGGCTGTCGGTGGGCGGCATTCTCACCGCGGAGATGCTCAAGCAGATGGCGGCGCGCCCGCTGATTCTCGCGCTGGCCAACCCGACGCCGGAGATTTTCCCGGAACTGGCGCATGAGACGCGCGACGACGTCGTCATCGCGACGGGCCGCTCGGACTACCCGAACCAGGTCAACAACGTGCTGTGCTTCCCGTACATTTTCCGCGGCGCGCTGGACGTGGGCGCGACGACGATCACGCGCGAGATGGAAATCGCCGCGGTGCATGCGATCGCGGGGCTGGCCGAGGAAGAACAGAACGAAGTCGTCGCGGCGGCCTACGGTGCATACGACGTGTCGTTCGGCGCGCAATACCTGATCCCGAAGCCGTTCGACCCGCGCCTGATTGTGCGGATCGCGCCGGCGGTGGCGAAGGCGGCGATGGAAGGCGGCGTGGCGACGCGTCCGCTCGCGAATCTCGATGCGTACGTCGAGCAGTTGCAGCAGTTCGTCTACCACTCGGGTGCGTTCATGAAGCCGCTGTTCGCGACTGCGCGTCAGCTCGTGCGCGACGGCGGCAAGGCGCGAATCGTGTTCACCGAGGGCGAGGACGAGCGCGTGCTGCGTGCGGTGCAGGTGATCGTCGACGAGAAGCTCGCGCGGCCGATTCTGGTCGGGCGCCCGGAGGTGTTGCTGGCGCGCATCGAGCGGTTCGGCCTGCGCCTGCGGCTTGGTCAGGACGTCGAAGTGACCAATCCGGAATACGACGAACGCTTCCCGCAGTACTGGACGAAGTATTGGGAAATGCGCTGCCGCGACGGCATTTCGAAGGAAATGGCGCGTGTGGAAATGCGCCGCCGCCTGACGCTGATCGGCGCGATGATGGTGCAGCTCGGCGATGCGGACGGGATGATCTGCGGGACGGTGGGCGAGTATCACAATCACCTGCGGTTCGTGGACGAAGTGATCGGCAAGAAGCCGGGCGCGTCGACCTACGCGGCGATGAACATCCTGCTGCTCGATCAGCGGACGGTGGCGCTGGTCGATACGCACGTGAACGACAACCCCGACGCGGAGCAGATCGCGGAATTTACGATCGCGGCGGCGCGGCAGATGGAATGGCTGAACCTCACGCCGAAGGTGGCGTTGCTGTCGCGGTCGAATTTCGGGTCGGGGAGTGCGGCTTCGGGTGTGAAGATGCGCCGGGCGCTGGAAATCATGCGCGAGCGGGCGCCGGATATCGAGGCCGATGGCGAGATGCATGGCGACTGTGCGCTGGATGAAGGGCTGCGCGCGAAGCTGCTGCCGATGTCACCGTTGAAGGGGGCCGCGAATTTGCTGGTTTGTCCGAATGTGGATGCGGGGAATATTGCGTACAACCTGCTCAAGACTGAAGCCGGGAGCAATGTGGCGGTGGGGCCGTTCTTGTTGGGCGTCAACGCTCCGGTGAACATCCTGACTTCGAGCGCGACCGTGCGGCGGATCGTGAATATGGCCGCGCTGACGGTGATCGAGGCGAATCGGGGTGTGGGTGGTTGATCGATGGGCGAAGGGGCGGCTACTGCCGCCCCTTGGTTGTCGGCAATCGGCCGGAATGCGCCCCCGGTCGACTGCTTCTCGTTGTCCGGTCGTCCGTCGGAGACGGACAATAGCCGCATCGAGATTCTCAGGTATCGGGATGACTGACTGGATAGCTGAACTCGCGTGCTATCCAATCGCACCAAGATCGGCAAAACTGATTGTTCTCGCACGGCAGCCTTCCGTGAATTCGGGATCGTGACTCGAAAAGAACACCACCCGGTCTGGCGCATTCGGGGTTCGAGGCACTCGCCTGGACGACTTGAATCGCTCGATCTCCGGACGGCCATTGACGGCCACTTCGTGGCACGGCAATATGGTTCGCATGAACTTCAACGCGCTCAAATCCATGATGTGCACCATGACCGCCTATGGCGAGTCGTGGGAGACGTGACGTTCATCCATCGCACACACATGTCCGCTACGGCCCCGCCATCATGACGGGGCCGTGTCTTTTCAGGCGCTCCGGATTGCATTGGCTAAAACAGGAGTGATTGCATGCATGACAGAGTAAGTGTTTCCGTCCCGCGAGCCTTTGCCGGCGTATCGACGCGATCGCTCGAACCGGGGAGCGTGACATGCTGACGATACGAAAGGCGGGGCGCGATGACGCCGTCGACGCATGGGATATACGCAAAGCCTCAGTGCATGCTGCATGCGCCGGTTATTATTCGGAGGCCGCCCTTTCGGGGTGGGTCGATGGGATGCCCACCAATAAATGGGCGAGCGTCGTCGAACGTGACTTCTACGTTGCCATCGATGCAGGACGGATTGTTGGCACCGGCATGCTGACAGTCGAGAGCGGGCAGGTCGACGCAATCTTCGTCCGTCCATCGCACATGGGACGTGGCATTGGCCGCAAGGTGCTGTGCTTTCTCGAAGCGTTGGCCGCCGAACATGGCCTGGTCGAAATGCGCCTCGATGCCACGCTCAACGCCGCGCCGTTCTATCGTAGGTGCGGTTGGACGGGCGATTCGATTTCGGCCTATCGGACTTCACGTGGATTGGAATTGGCGTGCGTACCGATGAGCAAGTACATCGCCCTCGCGTAGGTAACATTTCATGCGGCTTGCGCTTGCGGGCAGGAGCAGGTGACCGTTCCTGAGCGCTGTCGATGGCCATGGACCTGTCGAATACGAAGCGTTTCCGATGCATTATGAGCGCGACATCCGATCATCCGTGTCATGAGCCCGTTGAACGTGCGATCTTCGTCGCCGCGCCCATCGAGATCCTGGCGGCCAGCCTTGCCGATCCCGCGCGGATGGCCCAGTGGATGGGCGACGAAGCCATGCCCGTCTCTGTCGAGCATGAGGGGCGCGCCGGCGGCTCGATCGTTGTACGCGGGCGACAGCACGTACCGTTCGAGAACCGTGGACGCATTTTGCGCTGGGATCCGCCGCGGCGCTTCAGCTGGACGCACCTGAGCACACTGTCGAACCTGCCGGACGAGCCAGCCAGCTACACGACGCTGGATTTCGCGCTGGAGCCCACTCGCGGCGGAACGATGCTCTCGTTCACGATGCACGGCTTTCCGACGCTGGTCATCCGCAAGCATCTGGTGCTCTACTGGCGCGTGACGCTGGATGTCATCCGGTGCCAGGCGGAGGCCGACGTTTGATCTCACGCGGCCTTCACTATCCTGTCCGTCTTTGTAACGACTTGAGTGCGACAGCAGAAGCGCAGCACGTATCCATGGGCATTGCATTGCTACGAGCGTCATGCGTCATTGAATGCGAAGAAACATTCCCGCTTTCTCCGGAAGCACCGACGGCTGGAAGCCATAGCGCTCATAGAACTTCGGCGTCCCGTGATCCGCCATCAGACTGACATACGCGGTTGGCGGCGCATTCTCGTGAATGTATCCCATGAGCGCGCGCATGATCAGATCGCCCACGCCCTTCTTCTGATGGGGCGGCAATACGGCAATATCCACGACCTCGAAGAAACAACCGCCGTCGCCGATTACCCTGCCGATTCCGATCGGAACGCTGCCCCAGTACGCCACTACGCTGAAAAGGCCATTCTTCAATCCGATCGTTGCGGCCTGCTCGGATTTTCGGCTCAACCCCGCAGCAACGCGAATCTCGATATAGGTGGATACGGACGGTATTTCCTGGCGGATGATGTATTCCATATGAACCCTTCAAGGTGAACGTGCAGGGAAATGGCGATGCTCGATGGGCATCGCTGGCTCAGACCCACTCAGATGATGAACGTCAGCCGCTCTGCACCGCGCCAGATCCGGCTGTCGATGATTTCATCGACCATCTCGAGCACCGTCCGCTTCCCTTCGAGCACCGCTTGCGAATGCGAGCGCGCCGTATTTTCACAGAGCGCCCATGTGACATAGGCGCCCCGGATCGGGCTCCACGAAATCGAATCTTTCCACAACGCGTTGCCGGCGACCGCGCAACAGGGCGTCACGGTGTCCGCGATTCCCCGTCGAGCGAGTTCCATCGACAGATGCATCGCGTCGAGTTCGAACAGGATGTCGGGTTCGAAATGGCGACGGACCATCGCGTGCTCGATGGTCGAGCGGATAACGGTGACGCAGGCTGCGGTCGACGACTATCTCGACGCGATACAGGCGCATCTTCCGGGCCTCGGCATCGAAAGCGTCCGCGTCGCGGATCCGCAGGATTTCGCACGCGGGCGGCATTTGTACGAAGGCGCGCTCTACGGCATTGCGCCGGGCACGACGCCCGACAAGTTGTTCCCGCATCGCGCAGGGCTGCGCGGCCTCTATCTCGGCGGACAAACGACCTTCCCGGGGTATGGCGTAGCCACGGCCATGCTTTCCGGGATCCAGGCGGCGGAAGCGGCCGTGCACGATATGCGACGCAATGCGTAACCTCGGCGGCACGCCCGAACATGCATCGCATCGGCGGTTCGTGCCGCGCCTCCCCCCATTTAATGACCAAACCGCAAGACCTAGTGCATAGATATCGTTTGCCGCGCCCTTAATGACTATCGACAATCGTGGCTCGAATTCACCGCCGCGGCGTCAGAAGCGCCTTGGCGGCCGGCACGCGACGGCTATCCCGGCCGCCCGCGCCTTCCAGCTCACGACGACATGTACGCGTTCACGCCCTCATTCCAAAACCCTGCCGGCTCGCCGATCCGCGAGTTGTTCAAGTACCTGTCCGAACCGGGCATGATTTCGTTCGCCGGCGGCTATCCGGCCAGCGACCTGTTCGACGTCGATGGCCTGAACGCCGCCGCCGAACGCGCATACGCGCAGCCCGTGCGCTGCCTGCAATACGGTCCGACCGACGGCCTCGCCGAACTGAAGCAGCAATTGATCGCGCTGATGGCGCGTCGCGGCGTCGCGTGCACGCCGGCCGAACTGCTTGTCACGACCGGCTCGCAGCAGGGCCTCGACCTGCTGCTGCGCGTGATGGTGTCGCCCGGCGATGTCGTGCTGACCGAACAGCCGGCGTACCCGGCCACGCTGCAGGCGATGCGGCTGCAACAGGCGCGCATCGTGACGATTCCCGTCGACGGCGAAGGTCTCGACGTCGATCGTCTCGGCGAACAGCTTGCGTCCGGTGCGATCGTGCAGCCGAAGCTGCTCTACACGGTCCCGACCTTCGCGAACCCGACGGGCGCGACGCTCACGCGCGAACGCCGGCTGAAGCTGCTGCGTCTCGCGGTGCGATACCGTTTCCTGATCGTCGAGGACGATCCGTACGGCGACCTGCGTTTCGCGGGCGAAGCCGTGCCGTCGATGCTCGCGCTGGCCGGCGAAGTGGACGGCGCACGTGACTGGCTCGTGCATTTCGCGAGCCTGTCGAAGATCGTCGCGCCGGGGCTGCGGGTGGGCTGGACGATCGCGCCGGACGAGATCGCGCGGCGCTGCGTGGTCGCGAAGCAGACGGTCGATCTGTGCAGCACGTCGTGGACGCAGGCCACCGCCGCCGAATACCTGGCGGACGGCGCACTCGAACGCCATCTGCCGCGCATCACGGCCGCATACCGGCGCAAATGCGATGCGATGTGCGACGCGCTGCGCGACGGGTTCGGCGACGCGATCGAATTCCATCGTCCCGAGGGCGGAATGTTCGTATGGGCGAGGCTCGGTGCGGTATCGTCGGACGCGCTGCTGCCGCAGGCGATCGCCAACAAGATCGTGTTCGTGCCCGGCAAGGCGTTCTTCGCGGACAACGTCGACGCAGCGTCGCTGCGCCTGTCGTTCGCCGCGCCGGACGTCGATGCGATCCGGGAAGGTGTCGCACGCCTCGTGCGCGCGTATGGTGCGGCGCTGGCCGCGTGAGGAGACATCGACATGACCATCACCGTCAACGAAACGGCATCGAAGGGCGCAGCGGCGAGCGCCGGCGACAAGCGGCCAGCGACGCATCGCTCGTCGCAGATCAGCGCCGGGCCGCAGTACGTGGCCGACGTGCTCGGCCGCTTCGGCGCGGAGCCGCCGACCGATGCCGGCGATGCGGCGCCGGTCGTGCTCGGCTACAACTGACCGGCACGACGGCGGCGGTTCGCGTCACATGCGAGCCGCCGCCGACACAAACGGTTAAGCTTGCGCGATCGAAACACCGACGATCGCCGCCGTCTCATGTCCGACTCGACCTCAGAAACGCTCGCGCAAACCTACGACCGCCTGTGGACGTGCCTCGAATCCGGCGTCGGCCCGCAGCGCTCGCCGTTCACGATGCTGCAGGCGGCCACGCTCGGCCTGGACGGTGCGCCGAAGGTTCGGACGATCGTATTGCGTCAGGTGAGCCGCGCCGACCGTGTGCTGTCGTTTCATACCGACGTGCGTTCGGAGAAGGTCGCGGAGTTGCGTCGCGATCCGCGTATCTCGATCGTGACCAACGATCTCGACGCGCTCGTGCAGATTCGCGCGGAAGGCGTGGCGACGATCTGCGACGACGAAGCGCAACGGCGCGCGATCTGGCAATCGAGCCGTCCGCATACGCTGCTGCTGTATCGCGCGCCGTTGCCGCCCGGTACGCCGGTCGCGTCGCCTGAGGCCGCGCATGTCGACAGCGCTGCCCCCTCCGGCGACGGCTACGAAAACTTCTGCCTGATCCACATGACGGTCACGCGCATCGACTGGCTCGAACTCGCGCGCACCGGCCATCGGCGAGCGGTATTCGACCTGAGCGAAAGCGGCTACGCAGCCCGCTGGATCGCCCCCTGACGCGGGCCTGGCGCGCGCGCGCCACTCACGGCCGCCCGTCCGACGCGGCCTCGATCATCCACTCGCGCATCACCGCGATCGCATCGTCGTCGCGGCGCTCGGCCGGATACACGAGATAGAACCCCATCGACAGCGGAAGCGCGAAGTCGAACGGCTTGCACAGCCGTCCGGCCGCGATGTCGCGCTCGACGAGCGGCTCCGTCGCGAGCGCGATGCCCTGGCCGGCGACGGCCGCGTCGATCGCGAGCGACGTCTGGTTGAAGCGCAGCCCCTTGTGCGGATCGACGTCGACCGGTTCGGGCATCGCCGCGATGAACTCGGGCCACAGGTCGTGCGCGTCGTGCAGCAGCACCTGACCGGCGAGCGCGCGCGGCGAAGCCGGCGCGCTCAGCACCGACGGGCTGCATACCGCGCACACGTCGAGCGGAAACAGCGCATGGGTGGCGAGATGCTTGCCGAACGGCGGCTTGCCGTAGCGGATCGCGAGATCGACGCCGTCGTGGCGGAACGTCGCGATCTGCGGGTCGGCGATCACGCGCACGTCGTAGTCGGGGTGCGCTTCGGTGAACTGCGCGAGCCGCGGGATCAGCCACTTCGACGCGAACGACGGCGTCGTGCTGATCGTGAGCGCCGCGCGTCGCTTGACGAGCTTGTCGGTCGCATCGGCGATCGCATGCAGCGCGCGCTGCACGTCGGAGAAATACGCGGCGCCGTCGTGCGTGAGCGCGAGGCCGCGCGGCAGGCGCTCGAACAGCTTCAGGCCGAGCACGTCCTCGAGGTGGCGCACCTGCTGCGCGACGGCGCCCTGCGTGACGCCGATCTCGTCGGCGGCGGCGCGGAAATTGAGGTGCCGCGCGGACACTTCGAACGCGCGAAGCGCATTCAGCGGCGGCAGGCGGGAAGGGCGTGGCGGCATCGTCTGGCTGTAGAAAAACTATCGGCTGTCGGCAGAAATACTGGTTCGACAGTCGGAATCGATGCGCCTACATTACCACCATGGCGCGCCGAATGGCGGCTGCGCGGCGGCACAATCGAAACGAGGAGCGGATCGTGACTGTAGAAAAAGTGGCGTTGATCACGGCGGCGGGCAAGGGCATGGGCGCGGCGATCGCGCGCGAACTGGCGGCGACGGGCTACCGTGTCGCACTGATGTCGCCGTCGGGCAGCGCGGCGGCGCTCGGCGAGGAGCTGGGCGGTTTCGGCATCCAGGGCTCGGTGACGGAAGAGGCCGATATCGACCGGCTCGTGCAGGAAACGGTCGCGCGCTACGGGCGGATCGACGCGGTCGTGAACAACACCGGCCACCCGCCGAAGGGCGAGTTGCTGGCGATCACCGACGACAACTGGCACGCGGGGCTCGACCTGATCCTGCTGAACGTGGTGCGCGTGATGCGCCGCGTGACGCCGATCTTCCAGAAGCAGGGCGGCGGCGCGGTGGTGAACATCTCGAGCTTCGCGGCGGACGCGCCCGAGCAGCCGATGCCCGTGTCGTCGGCGTTGCGCGCGGCGTTGAGCGCGTGGACGCGCCTGTATGCGGAACGCTATGCGGCCGAGAACATCCGGATGAACGCGGTGCTGCCGGGCTTCATCGACAGCTGGCCGGAAACGCCGGAGATCGTCGCGCGCATTCCGGCCGGCCGTTTCGGCAAGACCGGCGAGATCGCGAAGACGGTCGCATTCCTGCTGTCCGACGGCGCGGGCTACATCACCGGGCAGAACATTCGCGTCGACGGCGCGATCGTCAAGGCGCTCTGAGCGCCGCACGGGCGAGCGGCCGTACAGGCGCGGCCGTTCGCCGCACAGCCGCTACAAACGCGTACAAATCAGACAAATCCGGGATACATCACACCTTTCAAATGGGCGACGCCGCGTGACGAGGGCGCGCCGGATTGAAAGCCTGGGCGCGCTCCCGCGCACGGCATGTCCACTTTCCACTTCACGAAAGGAGATGCCGAACGATGTCTTCCACACCGTTTTCCCCGATGCGTCGCCACCTGCTGGCCACTTCCGTGGCCGCCGGGGTGTCGGCGATGCTGCCCACCGCGCTGCATGCGGCCACCGGCGCGAGCGACATACGCCCGTTCACCGCGCACATTCCCGATGAAGCCGTGGCCGACTTGCGCCGTCGTATCGCGGCGACGCGCTGGCCGGGCCGCGAGACCGTCGCCGACGAATCGCAGGGCGTGCGGCTCGCGCGCATGCAGGCGCTGCTGCGCTACTGGGGCACCGACTACGACTGGCGCAAGGGCGAGGCGCGCCTGAACGGGTTCCCGATGTTCATCACGGAAATCGACGGGCTCGACATTCATTTCATTCACGTGCGGTCGCGGCACGAGAACGCGATGCCGATGATCATGACGCACGGCTGGCCCGGCTCGATCTTCGAGTTGCTCAAGGCGATCGGTCCGCTGACCGACCCGACCGCGCACGGCGCGAGCGCGGACGATGCGTTCCACGTCGTCGTGCCGTCGCTGCCGGGCTTCGGCTTCTCGGGCCGGCCGACGCAGACCGGCTGGGGTTCCGACCACATCGCGCGTGCGTGGGGCGAGCTGATGGCACGGCTCGGCTATACGCGCTTCGTGTCGCAGGGCGGCGACTGCGGCTCGGTGATCTCGCACCGGATGGCGATGCAGCGCGTGCAGGGTCTGGCCGGGATTCACGTGAACATGCCGGCGACGGTGCCGCCGGATATCGCGACGCTGCTCGCGACCGATGCGCCCGCACCGGCTTCGCTGTCGCCGAAGGAGAAGGCCGCGTACGAGAAGCTCGCGACGTTCTATCGCGACAACTGCGGCTATTCGGCGATGATGGTCACGCGGCCGCAGACGGTCGGCTATGCGCTGGCGGATTCGCCGTCAGGGCAGGCTGCGTGGATGTACGACAAGATCTCGCAGTGGACGTACAGCGGCGGCGTGCCCGAACGCTCGATTCCGCGCGACGAGATCCTCGACGACATTTCGTTGTACTGGCTGACGAACACCGCGACGTCGGCCGCGCAGATCTACTGGGAGGACCACTCCAACAACTTCAATGCCGTGGATATCTCGCTGCCGGCCGCGATCACGGTGTTTCCGGGTGAAATCTACCAGGCGCCGCGCAGCTGGGCCGAGCGCAGCTATCACAACCTGATCTACTTCAACGAAGTCGACAAGGGGGGGCACTTCGCGGCATGGGAGGAGCCGGAATTGTTCGCGCGTGAAGTGCGTGCCGGGTTCCGGCCGTTGCGGCGCGTGTAAGCGGGGTTGCAGGGCGAACACGGGCCGGCCTGTTGCGCGGCCCGTGTTCGTTTCTACGCAACCGCTTGCATCGCTTCGCATGGGGCTATTACGTCGCGGTGCTCAGCGTGCCCGCGATCGCCGGGCTGTTCTGACGCACCGGCGCACGGGGCCGCGAGCGCCGCGCGGTTGCTCCGAAGCGTCGTTTTTCTCGCGATTTTTGAATCGCTGTGTGTCGTATTCGCACACAGATACGTTGAGATACAAAGCCGCCGGATGGTTCGGATATAAAACCGGTGAAGCGATTCACGCGACGGCGCGGTGCCACGCGCTGCCGCTGCGAACGGCGACACCCGATTGCCCGCACGTGCCGCGGGCCCTTCCTTAGCGATCGACACTGGAGAACGAATCATGCCTGATACCGTGAACACCCGCCGCCGCCTGATCCTGGGCTCGACGCTGGCGAGCCTGAGCCTGGCCGACCTTGGCTTCAGCGCGCTCGCGCAGGCGCAGTCGGCGCCCGATGCCTCTGCGACGAAGCGCCCGGCCGGCGTCGCGTCGCTGGGCACGATCCACCAGATCGACGCGGGCGTGCTCAACGTCGGGTACGCGGATCTCGGCCCGAAGAACGGCCCGGCCGTGTTCCTGCTGCACGGCTGGCCGTACGACATCTACAGCTATGCGGAAGTCGCGCCGCTGCTCGTCGCGGCCGGCTATCGCGTGATCGTGCCGTACCTGCGCGGCTACGGCTCGACGACGTTCCGCTCGGCCGACACGGTGCGCAACGGCCAGCAGGCGGTGACGGCCGTCGACATCGTCGCGCTGATGGATGCGTTGAAGATCGACCGCGCGGTGTTCGGCGGCTACGACTGGGGTGCTCGCACGGCCGACGTCATCGCGGCGCTGTGGCCGCAGCGCGTGAAGGCGCTGGTGTCGGTGAGCGGCTACCTGATCGGCAGCCAGGCGGCGAATGCCAAGCCGCTGCCGCCGCAGGCCGAACTCCAGTGGTGGTATCAGTTCTACTTCACGACCGAGCGCGGCGAACTCGGCTACGCGCAGAACCGCGATGCGTTCAACAAGCTGATCTGGCAACTTGCGTCGCCGAAGTGGCAGTTCTCCGACGAGACGTATGCGCGCTCGGCCGCGTCGTTCCGGAATCCCGACCACGTGGCTGTCGTGATCCACAACTATCGCTGGCGTCTCGGGCTCGCGAAGGGCGAAGCGCAATACGACGACATCGAGCGGCGTCTCGCGGCCGGGCCCGCGATCGCCGTCCCGACGATCACGATGGAAGGCGACGCGAACGGCGCGCCGCATCCGGAGCCGGCCGCCTACGCGAAGAAGTTCACCGGCAAGTACCAGCACCGCACGATCACCGGCGGCATCGGCCACAACCTGCCGCAGGAAGCGCCGCAGGCATTCGCCGATGCGATCCTGCAAGTGGAGCATCTGTGATGCGGGCCCGCGTGGGGGTGTGGCGGCGCGGTGCACGCCGTGTGCTCGTCGCGGGCGCGCTGCTGGCCGGTGCGTGGTCGGCGAGCGGCCCGGCCGCGTTCGCGGAGCAGCCGAAGCCGGCCGCGGCCGCGTCGCCGATCTACGGCGTGACGATCCCGCCGGGCTACCGGAAGTGGGAAATGGTTGCGCCGGCCGAAGAGGCCGCGCCGCTCAACGAACTGCGCGTGGTGCTCGGCAACCCGGTCGCGATCCGCGCGCTCGAGCGAGCGACGCTGCCGTTCCCGGACGGCACGATCCTCGTGAAGCTCGCGTACAAGCGCAAGCAGTCCGACGAGTTCGCGCCCGCGACGGTGCCCGGGCAGGCGACGACCGTGCAGGTGATGGTGAAGGATTCGCGTCGTTACGCATCGACGGGCGGCTGGGGGTTCGGGCGCTTCATCAACGGCGTGCCGGCCGACATCGGACAGCATCAGACGTGCTTTGCGTGCCATCAGGCGCGGGTCAAGAACCACGATTACGTGTTTACGCGGCTCGCGCCGTGATGTGACACGGCGGCGTGAAGTGGATCGAAAGGCGTGCCTTGCGAGGCACGCCTTTTTTCGTGGTGCGCGGGGTTAGACGAACCGAATCGAACCGAATCGAACCGAATCGAACCGAATCGAACCGAATCGGCAAGCGAGTTTGTATCGCACTGTATCCGCGGCCGTTCCTGAAAAACTGGCATGCAGAAAGCCCGGTTTCGGAAACATGCCGGATACGTGCGCGGGTTCTACTGTCGACATGCAGAAAACGTTCGGTGCCAGACGTTCACACCGGATGACAAGTGATCGACACCCCAACTTCCTTCAAGGAGAAATCTCATGAAAGCCGCTCGAATCCTCGCCGTTGCCGTCCTCGCCGTCGCGCCTGCCCTGTCGTTCGCCGATACCGGCCACGGCCTCACGCGCGCCGAAGTGCGCGCCGATCTCATCCGTCTCGAGAAGGCCGGCTACAACCCGGCCGGCAGCGAAGCGCATTACCCGGACGACATCGCTGCCGCGGAGAACGCCGTCGCGGCCGCCGAGCAGGTCGCGCGTTCCGACCAGAACGGCCCGTCGAAGTCGCAAGGCGACAG
This sequence comes from Burkholderia sp. BCC0506, assembly GCF_902833145.1. Classification (GTDB taxonomy): domain Bacteria; phylum Pseudomonadota; class Gammaproteobacteria; order Burkholderiales; family Burkholderiaceae; genus Burkholderia. Next base: position 386,439 of record NZ_CADFEN010000002.1, read on the forward strand.
CGTCGCCGATGCGTCGACGTCGGCCGGCCATCGCGATGCCGCGCAATCGCGTGCCGCACGCAATGCAGCCGACGACCTGTACGCCCATTCGTGATCCGGTGCCGCGCCTGCCGCATGCAGGCGCAGCCGCTCACGCAGCATTTCACTTCGACGACACGACAAGAATAGGAGCATGACGATGGCCGGTTTGATGAAACGCGTTCTCGTATCCGCCGCGGTAATCGGCGGACTGTTCGGTGCGGTGGCGGCGCAGGCCGCGCCGAAGGAAGACCTGAAGGGGACCAACGTCGTGCTCGTGCACGGCGCGTTCGCCGACGGGTCGAGCTGGAACCGCGTGATTCCGCTGCTCGAGGCGCGCGGGCTGCACGTGGTGTCGGTGCAGAACCCGCTGAGCTCGCTCGCCGACGATACCGCTGCGGCAAAGCGCACGATCGATGAGCAGAAGGGGCCGGTCGTGCTGGTCGGCCATTCGTGGGCCGGCGTCGTGATCAGCGACGCGGGCAACGACGACAAGGTGAAGTCGCTCGTGTACGTCGCGGCGTTCGCGCCCGACAACGGCCAGTCGATCGCCGACGTCACGCAGGGCCTGCCGGCACCGTCATGGGCCGGCGAACTGCGCAAGGATGCGGGCGGGTTCGCCCGGCTGTCGGACAAGGCGATCGCGCAGGATTTCGCGCCGGATTTGCCGCCCGCGCAGCAGCGCATCGTTGCGGCCACTCAGGGGCCGTGGTATAGCGGGTGCATCTCGGAGAAGGTCGCGCAGGCCGCGTGGCATGCGAAGCCGTCGACGTTCGTCGTCGCGACGCAGGACCGGATGATCGATCCGGCGCTGCAGGAAGCGATGGCGAAGCGGATCGGCGCGACGGTCGCGCGCGTGAACGCCAGCCATGTCGCGATGCTGAGCCAGCCGAAGGCCGTGGCCGACGCGATCATCGCGGCTGCCGAGCGCGCGAAGCAGGATACGCAGTGAGCGGATGCGGCGCCGCGCGTTCGTGAGGACGCGCGGCGCCGTAAGCGATTGTGATGTCTTTTCATCAGGAGAAGCCATGACCGAACTCTGGCAACTGTCGGCAACCGAACTTGCGAAACGTGTGCGGCAGCGTGACGTGTCCGCGCGCGAAGTGGCGCAATCCGTGCTCGATCGGCTCGACGCCGTGAATCCGGCGATCAACGCGGTGGTCGAGCATCGCCCCGACGACGTGCGGCGGCAGGCCGACGAAGTCGATCGTGCAATCGCGCGCGGCGACGATCCGGGGCCGCTCGCGGGCGTGCCCGTCACCGTGAAGATCAACGTCGATCAGGCCGGCTTTGCGACGACCAACGGCACGCGCCTGCAGGACAACCTGATCGCGCAAGCCGACAGCCCGGTGGTCGCGAACATCCGCAAGGCGGGCGGGGTGCTGCTCGGCCGCACCAATTCCCCGACGTTCGCGTTGCGCTGGTTCACGTCGAATCGCGTGCACGGCCACACGCGCAATCCGCGCAATGCGTCGCTGACGCCGGGTGGATCGAGCGGCGGCGCGGCGGCGGCCGTAGCTGCCGGGATCGGCCCGCTCGCGGTCGGCACCGATATCGGCGGCTCGGTGCGCTACCCGGCCTATGCGTGCGGCGTACACGGGATCCGGCCGTCGCTGGGGCGCGTGCCGGCGTTCAACGCGTCGTCGCCCGAGCGCGCGATCGGCGCGCAACTGATGTCGACGGCCGGGCCGATCGCGCGCACGGTCGACGATCTGTCGCTCGCGTTGCGCGCGTTCTCCGCGCCGGACCCGCGCGATCCGTGGCACGTCGCGGTGCCGTTCGACGGGCGCGAGGTGCCGAAGCGCGCGGCGCTGTGCGTGAGGCCGCGCGGCCTGGAAGTCGTGCCCGAAGTGGAGGCCGCGTTGCGCGATGCCGCGCGCCGGCTCGTCGATGCCGGCTGGACCGTCGACGAGATCGACGATACGCCGCCGATGCGCGAGGCGGCGCTGCTGCAGGAGCAGCTGTGGCTCGGCGACGGATTCGACGCGCTGGCGAATGCGGTGGAGAGAGACGGCGATCCGGGGGCGGCCGCAGTGATCGCCGCCGTGCGCGGCAAAGTGCGGGATCTGCCGGCCGACGTGATCAGCCGCGCGCTGGTTCGACGCACGACGTTGACGCGAGAGTGGCGGCTGTTTCTCGATGAGTATGCGGTATTGCTGCTGCCTGTTTCAGCGGAGCTGCCGTTCCCCGACGATCTCGACCGGCAAGGGCCGGACGGGTTCGAGCGCGTGTGGGAGGCGCAGCTCACGTTGCGCGCGCTGCCCGCGATGGGGCTGCCGGGGCTGGCTGTTACGACGTCGATCGTGAGTGGCGTGCCGGTGGGCGTGCAGGTGGTCGCGACGCATCATCGCGAGGATCTGTGCCTGCTTGCGGGGCGCGATATCGAGGCGCGTGGGGTGCCGGTTGTGCCGGTCGATCCGGTGGTGTGAGGTACTGGCAGCGCGTGCATCGGCGATGCCTCGGGGCATCGTGCCGATGCGTTGCGATGGTTGATCCTGCTCGTACTGTCCACTTTGGAATTCACCACTGACCATGCATCGGCCACGCGGATCAGCGTGGCCGTGTGGAGCGAGGGATTCCAGTGATCTCCGACGGAAGCGAGGCGGCGCGGAAATTCAACCGCGCAGTGGTTGTCCCTGGCCGCCATCGAGGCAGCATAAGTTTAAAAGTATCTCGCATATGCAGCGCATATTGGGCCTCGTCATTCCGCGACGATATTTTGAGATATTGAGTGAGCGTTGATGAAAATACTGTTGTAACCCATGCCATTCCTCTTTGCGACTGACAGAATAGAGCGACTGGTCTTCGAATCGCGATTGTCGGTCGACATACTGAGTGCTGGTACGGATACGAAAGAGATTCCATGAGCACTGGTACTCGTCACATATTGACTGCGGTTAACAATTGTTGACCCTGCTCGATCAGGTTTCGTGCGATGTTCGTGATCCGTGAGAGCGGATCAGACGAATCGCGAGTAGACCAGGATCATGAATAAAAACCAATATCGGCTGGTATTCAGCCGCGTGCGGGGTATGTTGGTTGCGGTGGAAGAAACCGCAAGTGCATCAGGTAACGCAGGACGTGGCGAAGTTGGTGTTGCCATTCGCTTGCCGTACGCATTCGCAAGGTTCGCGCTTCGTCATGTGGCACTCGCGGTACTGGTTGTGGCCGGCGTGATGCCGATATGGGCCAATGCCCAGGTTGTTGCGGGCGGCGCACACGCCCCGTCTGTGATCAATGCCCCAAACGGCATCCAACAGGTGAACATCAACCGCCCCGGCTCGTCGGGCGTGTCGATGAATACCTATAACCAGTTCGACGTACCCAAGTCCGGCGTTATCCTCAACAACTCCCCGATTAACGTCCAGACCCAACTGGGCGGCATTATCGGCGGCAACCCGAATTTCCAGGCCGGCGACGCGGCGCGTCTGATCGTCAACCAGGTCAACAGCAACAACCCGAGCTTTATTCGCGGCAAAGTCGAGATTGGAGGCGCAGCCGCACAGCTCGTGATCGCGAATCAGTCTGGCTTGGTCGTGGACGGCGGCGGCTTCCTGAATACGAGCAGAGCCACGCTGACAACCGGCAATCCGAACTTCGGGCCTGACGGCTCGCTCACGGGTTTCAACGTCAACCAGGGCTTGATTTCAGTTGTCGGCGCGGGGCTCGACACGGCTAATGTCGATCAGGTCGACTTGTTGGCTCGCGCCGTGCAGATCAACGCGAAGGCTTATGCGAAGACCGCGCTAAACGTCGTCGCTGGATCGAACCAGGTCGACTATCCCACCCTGAACGCTACGCCGATCGCGGGCAACGGCCCCGCGCCCACCATCGCGATCGATGTCAGCCAGCTCGGTGGTATGTATGCGAACAGAGTCTTTCTCGTGTCCTCCGAGAATGGGGTTGGTGTTGCGAACGCGGGCGACATCGCGGCTCAGGCGGGCGATCTGACGCTGCAAGCGAACGGTCGTCTCGTGCTGTCAGGACAGACCAATGCGGCCGGCAACATGTCGCTGTCGGCCGCGGGCGGCATCCAGAACAGCGGCGTCACGTATGGCAAACAGTCGGTCACGATCAACACGGGCGCGGACCTGACCAACAGCGGCGCGTTGACCGCGCAGCAGAATTTGACCGCCAACGTCGGTAGCCTCAACTCGATGGGCACCCTTGGCGCGGGCATTAACGCCGACAGCACGGTCGGCACGAGTGGCGATCTGAGCGTCACGAGCAGCGGCCAGTTGACCGCGACGGGAACCAACAGCGCGGCCGGCAACGCGACGTTGACCGGCAGCGGCGTCGATCTGTCGAACAGCGCGACAGCCGCCAACGGCAACCTCGCGTTGACGGCGACGGCGGGCGATGTGAACCTGACCGGCTCGACCGCCAGCGCCAAGAGCTCCGTGAACGCGCAGGCGAGCGGCACGGTCATCAACGACCGGGGTAATCTGTCCAGCGGCGCGGGCATGACGCTCGGCGGCGGCAACCTGTCGAACCAGGGTGGCCGTGCCAATTCGCAAGGCCCGCTGTCGGTGCAGATGGCCGGCACCGTGTCGAACCAGAACGGCATGCTGAGTTCCCAAAGCACAGCCGACGTTCACGGGAGTGCGATCCAGAACAATGCCGGGCTGATTCAGAGCGCGGGTAAGCAAACGATTGCTGGCGCATCGATCGATAATAGTGCCGGCCGGCTGATTTCCCTGAATGCGGACGGCCTGTCGGTGACGGCAACCGGTGCACTCACCAACGCGGCCGGCGCGAACGTGAGCGGCGATCCGGGCGGCGTCATCGGCGGCAAGGGTGATGTGACCGTACAGGGCAACACGGTCACGAACAGCGGCTCGATATCGGCCGACGCGAACCTGCACGTGATCGGCCAGAGCGTCGACAACGGTAACGGTATCCTGCACGCCGGGCAGACCGCGACGGTCGACGCCGGCAATCATTTTGCGAACGTCAACGGCCGGGTTGAGGGCCAAAGCACCGTGTTGAACGGCGCGACGCTCGACAACAGCCTCGGTAGCGTCAATGCCACCCAGGTTTCGCTGACTGGTTCGACTTTGCTGAACCACGGCGGGACGGTCACGCAGACCGGCACTGGCCCGATGACGGTTGCGATTACCGACACGCTCGACAACTCGAACAACGGCCTGATCCAGACGCGCAGCACGGATCTGTCGCTCACGCCCGCTGCCCTGATCAACGACAACGGCGGCACGATCACGCACGTCGGCACGGGCACGCTGACGGTTGGCAACGCTTCGGGTACGCTCAGCAACAAAGCGGGCTCCGTCGCCAGCAACGGCCGAACCGTCCTGCAAGGCACGACGATCGATAACTCGGCCGGTTCGGTGTCCGGCCAGACGGGCCTGAGCGTCGATGCGGCCGACTCGATCACGAATATGAGCGGCAAGCTCACGTCGAACGCCAATGTCGACGTGACCGCAGGCGGTGCGCTGGTCAACGACGGTGGTGAACTCGGTTCGAAAACGGCCACGACGACGATTCGTAGCGGCTCGCTGTCGAACCTCGGCGGCAAGGTCGTCTCTCCGAGCCTGACGGCCAACGTTGCCGGCCTGATCGATAACAGCCAGGCCGGCGACATCGAAGGCAATCAGCTTTCGCTGACGGCCGCGAACCTGAAAAACCAGGGTGGCCGCATTTCGCAATGGCAGAGCGGGCCGACCACGCTCGCCATTTCCGGCACGCTCGACAATTCGAACGGCGGCGTCATCCAGACCAACAGCACGGACCTGACGCTCGCGCCGGCCAGCCTGGACAACTCCAAGGGCACCATCACGCACGGCGGAACCGGCACACTGACGCTTACGCCCGGCAATGGCACGGGGGCTTTGCAAAATATCGGCGGCACGATCGGTACCAACGGGCAGGCCATCGTGAAGGCCGGCAGTCTGGACAACGGTAGCGGCGTCATCGCGGCGAAACTGGGTCTGGCGGCCACGATCGCCGGCGCGATGAACAACGCTCAGGGCCTGATGCGCTCGAACGCGGCGCTGTCGATCATCAGTAACGGGGCGCTGTCGAACCAGCAAGGGCACATCGAGGCGGGCACGGCGGGCGACACGAGCACGCTGTCGATTCAGGCCGCGTCGATCGACAACACCGATGGCGCGGTGCACGACTTCGGCAACGGCGCGATGAACGTGCAAGGCGGCAGCCAGATCGTGAACAGCCATGCGGGCGGCGTCACCGGCATGGGCCAGATGACGGGGCAAGGCGATGTGACGATCGGCGCGCGTTCGATCTCGAACACGCAGGGCGCCCAGTTGATGGGCGGGTCGCTCCACGTCAAAGGCGATACGGTCGACAATTCCGGCGGGCAATTGGGCAACGTCGCGAACTCGACCGGCGACGTGGATGTCACGACGACGGGCGCGATCTCGAACGCCAGTGGTTCGATCAGCTCGACACGCGACCTGAAGGTGGCGGCCTCGACGTTGCTTGGCGGCGGCGCATACAGTGCGGCGCACGACGCGACGATCAACCTGCAAGGCGACTTCACGACCACGCCGCAAACGCAGTTCAACATCGGTCACGACCTGACCTTCACGTTGCCGGGCACGTTCACGAACAGCGCGAACCTGCAATCGGTCAACAACCTGACGGTCAACGCCGGCAACATCGTCAACACGGGGGCGATCACGGCCGGTAGCCTGCTGAGTACGCATTCGGGCGACCTGACGAACTATGGCGCGATGGTCGGCGGCAGCGTCGCGATTCAGGCCGGCGGCACGGTGTCGAACCTCGGCCCGGTCGCGCTGATCGGCGCATCGGATACGTCGGGTCTGCTGGAAATTCTCGCGCGCGACATCGAGAACCGCGACGACACGACGTTGGGCGATTCGATGCCGACCACGACGATCTTCGGGCTCGGCAAAGTGGCTTTGGCGGGCGGCAAGGATGCGAACGGCAACTACACGAACGCGGCGTTGATCAACAATTCGTCGGCAGCGATCCAATCGGGCGCTTCGATGGCGTTGCATGCCGACAAGGTCACGAATACCCGGCGCGTGATGCAGACCTCGGGCAACACGAGTCAGGTCGATCCGGCACTACTGCAACAACTCGGCATCAGCATGTCGGGGTGCGCCGCTTATTTCATGGCAGCCTGTAGCGGTCAAGACGTTCACTGGGTCAACATCTTTCACGACCCGAACGATCCCAGCTACGATCCCGCGCCGATCATCGCCGCGCTCAAGGCGCAGCCGGGCGGCGTCTTCACGGTACCGCCGAACGGCGGCCAGTGGAACAGCGGCTATCAGTACACGACCTACGAGGGCAAAGCGGTTGCCAACACGGTGACGAAGCTGAGCCCGGGCGCGCAGATCGCGTCGGGCGGCGATCTCGACGCATCGGCGGTCAAGACGTTCCAGAACTACTGGAGCAGCGTGACGGCGGCCGGCAACATCAAGCAGCCCGGGAGCCTCGACATGGACGGCTGGGGCGCGACGGGCCAGCAAGCACCGGGCGTGACGGTCGCGTATTCCGGCTATTACCACTACAACAACTACGACAACACGGAGCACAACTGGACCTTGCCGTTCGGCGACAAGCCGTTCGTCGGCGGGCCGGGCGGATATACGCAGGCAGCGCCGGCCGACGTGCGGCAATACAGCTTGCCCGACTATCGCTCGACGTGGGGCGCGAACGGCACGATCTCGGGCAACGGCGTGAGCGTGAACAACACGGCGGCCAACGCGACCATTCCGTCGCTCGGCCTGCTGCCCGGTCAAGCCGTGCCGGGGCTGACGATCGGGACGGTCAGCGGCAACGCGAGCGGCACGCAATCGGGAGCCGCCGCGATCAAGGGCGGTACGCCCACCTGGGTCGATCCGGTCATCGCGAGCGCGACCGCCGTGAACGTGCTGAACAACCTGACGATTCCGCAAGGCGGGCTGTACCGGCCGAACCCGGCTCCGAACCCGACGTACCTGATCGAGACGAACCCCGCGTTCACGCGGATGAACAATTTCCTGTCGAGCGACTATTACCTGAACCAGATCGGCGTGAATCCGCTGACGACCGAAAAGCGCCTTGGTGACGGGTTCTACGAGCAGCAGCTCGTGCGCAACCAGGTCACGCAACTGACGGGCAAGGCGGTATTGGGGCCGTATACGGACCTTCAGGGCATGTATCAGTCGCTGATGCTCGCGGGCGCTGAGTTGTCGAAGTCGCTGAACTTGCCGCTCGGCATGAGCCTGTCGGCGCAGCAGGTGGCCGCGCTCACGACGAACGTGATCATCATGCAGACCGAGACGGTCGGCGGCCAGCAGGTATTGGTACCGGTCGTGTATCTGGCGAAGGCGGACCAGCAAAACGCGAACGGTCCGCTGATTACGGCCGGCAATATCGATTTGAAGAACACGCAGGTCTTCACGAACAGCGGCACCGTGAAGGCGGATACGACGCTCGCGCTTCAGGGCAAGCAGATCGACAACGCGTTCGGTGCGCTGCAAAGCGGCGGGCTGATGTCGCTCGACACGACGGGCAACGTGGATCTCACCTCGGCCAACGTGAAGGCCGGCAGCCTCGACCTGAATGCAGGCAACAAGCTGATTCTGGATACCGCGACGCAGACGACGCACCTGGTCAGCCGCGACGGCGCGACGAGCGACAAGACGACGCTCGGGCCGGCGGCCAACCTGAACGTGGCCGGCGACGCGTCGATCAAGACCGGCGGCGACTTCCAGCAGAACGCGGGCAACCTGAACGTCGGCGGGAACCTGAACGCCAATATCGGCGGGAACTGGAATCTCGGCACGCAGCAGACCGGCGAACACAAGGTCGTGCAGCGCGCGAACGGGGTGTCGGATACGGACCTCAACAGCGCGACCGGCAGCACCGTGAACGTCGGCGGCAAGTCGGCCATCGGTGTGGGCGGCGACCTGACGGCGCAGGGTGCGCAACTCAACTTCGGTCAAGGCGGCACGGTTGCGGCCAAGGGCAACGTGACCTTCGGGGCGGCGAGCACCACGTCGACCATCAACGCCAATAGCTCGGGCGATCAAGGGAATCGCAGCTATGCGGAAACCCGGCATGGGTCGGACCAGGCGCTGACGGGCACGACCGTCAAGGGTGGCGATACGCTCAATGTGGTGTCGGGCAAGGACATCAATGTCATCGGCAGCACGATCGACCTGAAGAAAGGCGATGCGAACCTGCTGGCGGCCGGCGACGTGAACGTCGGGGCCGCGACCGAAACGCATGTGTACAACTCACGCGAGACGCATAGCCGCAGCGGCGTCGTGAGCGGTACGAAGATCGCCAGCAGCCAGGACGCGACCAGCACCGTCGCGAACGGCAGCCTGATTTCGGCGGACGGCGTGTCGATCGGCAGCGGCAAGGACATCAACGTCCAGGGTAGTACGGTCGTCGGGACGCACGATGTCACGCTCAATGCGGCGCACGACGTGAACATCACGACGTCGCAGGACACCAGCCAGTCGTCGACCACCTATCAGGAACAGCACTCGGGCCTGATGTCGGGCGGCGGCCTGTCGTTCTCGGTCGGCAACAGCAAGCTCGCGCAGCAGAATCAATCGTCCAGCGTGACGAACAACGCCAGCACGGTCGGGTCGGTGGACGGCAATCTGTCGGTCAACGCGGGCAATACGTTGCACGTGAAAGGCAGCGATCTGGTCGCAGGCAAGGACGTGACCGGCACGGCCGCGAACATCGTGATCGATTCGGCCACCGATACTTCGCATCAGGCGCAACAGCAGCAGACGAGCAAGAGCGGGCTGACGGTCGGCCTGTCGGGCTCGGTGGGCGATGCGATCAACAATGCGATCAGCGAGACGCAGGCCGCGCGCGAATCCGCGAAGGACAGCAACGGTCGCGCGTCGGCGCTGCATAGCATCGCGGCGGCCGGCGACGTGGCATTCGGCGGTATGGGGGCCAAGGCCCTGCTGGACGGCGCGAAGGGGCCGCAGGCTCCGAGCATCGGCGTGCAGGTCAGCGTCGGTTCGAGCCATAGTTCGATGCAGTCGTCCGAAGACCAGACGATTCAGCGCGGTTCCAGCATCAATGCGGGCGGCAATGCGAAGCTGATCGCGACGGGCAACGGTACGCCGAAGGACGGCAACATCACGATCGCGGGCTCGAACGTGAACGCGGCCAACGTGGCGTTGGTCGCGAACAACCAGGTCAATCTCGTCAACACGACCGATACGGACAAGACGCAGAGTTCGAACTCGTCGTCGGGGTCGAGCGTCGGCGTATCGATCGGTACGAACGGCATCGGCGTGTCCGCGTCGATGCAGCGTGCGCACGGCGACGGCAATTCGGATGCGGCGATCCAGAACAACACGCACATCAACGCCAGCCAGACCGCGACCATCGTGAGCGGCGGCGACACGAACGTGATCGGCGCGAACGTGAACGCGAACAAGGTTGTGGCTGATGTGGGCGGCAACCTGAACGTGGCGAGCGTTCAGGATACGACCGTGAGCGCCGCGCATCAGTCGAGCGTGGGCGGCGGCTTCTCGATCAGCCAGACCGGCGGCGGAGCGAGCTTCAGTGCGCAGAACGGCCATGCGGACGGCAACTATGCGGGCGTGAACGAACAGGCGGGCATCCAGGCCGGCTCGGGCGGGTTCGATGTGACCGTGAAGGGCAACACCGACCTGAAGGGTGCGTACATCGGCAGCACGGCCGATGCGTCGAAGAACAGCCTGACGACTGGCACGTTGACGACGAGCGACATCGAGAACCACTCGCACTACAGCGCGAACAGCGCGGGCTTCAGCGCAGGCGCGTCGGTCGGGGTGAGCACCAAGGCGGTCGGTCCGTCGTCGGTGTCGGGCGCGGGCGGCGTCACGCCGATGGTGTTCCAGAACGACAGCGGCGATCAGAGCGCGACGACGAAGAGCGCGGTAAGCGCCGGCACGATCAACATCACGAAGCCGGGCGAGCAGACGCAGGACGTCGCGAGCCTGAACCGCGACACGACGAATCTGAACGGGACCGTTTCGAAGACGCCCGACGTTCAGAAAACGCTGTCGCAGCAGGCCGATACGATGAATGCGGCGCAGGCGGCCGGGCAGACGGTGTCGCAGGCCATTGGCCTGTATGCGGACAACAAGCGAGATGCGGCGCTGAAAACGGCCCAAGCGGCGTATGACAGCGGAGACCTCGCCGGCGCGCAGGCCGCGTTGAACGAGGCCAAGGGCTGGATGGAAGGCGGGGCGTCGCGGGCCGAATTGCAGGGCGTGGGCGGTGCACTGATTGGCGGGCTCGGTGGGGGCAGTGCACTCACGGCGTTCGGCGGCGCAGCGGGTGCCGGCGCGTCGTCGCTCTTGGCCGGACAGGCCGAGAAGATCAGCAAGTCGATGGGCGATACGACCGGCTCGTCGCTGGTCGGCAACATCGCTGCGAACGTGGCGGCAACCGTTGGCGGCGCGCTGGTTGGCGGTAGCGCGGGCGCGTCGATGGCGTCGAATGTGCAGCTTTACAATGCGGGTAACGACTCGGGCAACCAACAGTCAAACGACGTTTTCTCATCGTTATCGAAGAAGGTCGCCCAAGCCATCGTCATGACGGCAGATGCCAAGGCCGGTGTCTGGAACGGGATGGTCAACATCGCTGGCGCGATCGTTAATCTTCCGAACGGCGGGCCATTCGCGTCGTCTGGCGATCCGGGATACGTTTCGCTCGATGGGTTGAAGAAGCCGTATAAGTCTGGAACATCGGCCGGGCCTGACGCGGAGTTGCTGACGCCTATCTTGGCGACGCTGGGTCTTGGCGGAAAAGCGGCAGTCGGAACTGATGCGGCAACAACATCGGCGGATGTTGCCGCGGTTGGAAACGGTGCGCTCAAAACTGCAAGTGGCGACTTGAACGCGGCCGGCAATGCGGCAAGAACGCAACCGTATGGCAATGGCGCAAGCGCGTCGCCCTCGCCGGGAACGGCCACGGCGGGGAGTTCTGGGGGGAATGTACATTATCCAGTTTCTAATAGCGCATCTGGTGCTATAAACGCGCCGTCTGCGATCCAACAGACCACAAACCTTTTCTCGTCGAATGTACCCGGAACACTGAACATTGGGGGCACGACGTTTACCGAGTTGCCAAACACGGGTAACGCGGCAATGTTCACCGGTGCCACTGACGCGCAAGTTCAACAGTTTTTCATGGAGCTTACTGGGACAACGAAGCTGCCTGTTGCCAGAACGATTCCAGGAAAAGGAACCGTGTACGTCGTGAATACTCCCAACGGAAATTTTGCTTTAAGAGATTTTTCAACTTCATCGGGACAAACCGGCGCTGCCTGGACCATTGATGTACCTAAAGCTGCAGTAGGAACTACGTATAATCCTGAGATAAAATTCGTTAAAGGTGGAGGTTCGCATTGAAATCGGTAGAGCACGTTGATGAGATCGTCAGGGACTCGTTCGGGCTGTGGGTTTCTGGACTGTTCAGTGCGATCGGCTCTTGGAATCCAACATTCTCATTTGATGAGCATAAAAATGCTTTTTTCTGGGTGATTGATAGATTGCTCCGAGATGGGAAAATTAAGTTTGTCGCTCCAGGGGCGGATTGTTATGCGTCGCCTGAAAATCCCAATCCGCGATATACGATTTACGATAAGGAGGCACATTGGTCCGATGTGCCGGAGGTAATTGTTGAGAGTCTCCGCTCCCAGTGGCCGGAGGGCGCACACGATGAAAATGATCTGGATTTGATGACTTATTTCTACAGCATCCCTGGGATAATCTGGGTTGGAGATGATGGGTCACTCGTCGCATCATAGGACGGTTTTCGAATCTGTCGCCCTCGTCAGCGAAACCGAACATTTCGTATTCCACAACCAGCATGCAGGACGACTTTGAATCGAAGCTCACGCCGGGTGGCATGTCTATCGGTAATGGACATCTGAATATCACATCATGAAAGCCGAAATCAAGTCGCTGCATTCCCTGCAGCTGGAAGAACGCCGATTAACTGCCTGCCGGATGATGTATCGAACTTCGATACTTGGATTCGAGCCTATATTGGTCCGCAAGGCAAGGTGGGTTCGGAGGCATTCGACATCGAGGTCTGCGCACCAGAGTGGCTTAAATCGCGATGTGCTATCGAGGGGCAATATGGGAGAGGCACATTCTGATTGTCGAAGCCTACGATTGCGAGGTCATCAAAGCGGTCATTGAACGCTACGTCGCAACTTGCCATAGCGAAGATTGGGCTGTGATCGTGGCCAAGTTGAATCGAATGGGTGCATGGGAGTTTGAAGATTATCAGGACCGATAGCACTCCCCGAGCAAGCGATGGTTGTTTGTTGAAACAGCAGCAGAATTTCGAACGTCATGGCTAATATGCGACCGCTCCGAAGCTTGCCGACGATCTTGTTGCGAGCACGTCGAAGCCAATGGTGATGGATGCGAAGCTCGGTGGACTGATGGATGATCTCTATCGCGATGAATATTGATCTCCAACGACGCTACGATTCGTCGGATGATTTTTTCTTACTCGGTGGAAGCGTTGTGATGAAGCTATCTGCCGATGCAGCAATTGCAGTTTGTGAACGGGCGGGGCAGCACGGTTTGATTGTTGCTCGGATCGAGGGAGGTATTTGGCATTTTCCTGGATTCGAAGCGAGGCTCGATTGCATTTGGGATGGAGTCGATCCGCCCGTTGACGCTGGTGTTGCGGAACAAAACAATCTAGCCGCAGCTGAGTTCGTTCGTTCAGAGAGTCAAGAGCACGATGTTTTTGTTGTGACTGCCACACAGATAACAGGCTGGTGAGTTGGGCGAAGAGCATCCTGACCAACGTCGGCGCCATTGATTTGTTGCCACCAACACCATGAAAGCTGAAATCAAATCGCTGTATTCCTTGCAGCTGGAAGACACGCTGATTAACTACCTGCCGGATGATGTATCGAACTTCGGTACTTGGATTCGTGCCTATATTGGTCCGCAAGGCGAGGAGGGTTCGGAGGCGTTCGACATCGAGGTCTGCACACCAGAGTGGCTTAAATCGCGATGTACTATCGAGGGGGCAATGTGGGGGAGGCACATGCTGATTGTCGGAGCCTACGATTACGAGGCAATCAAAGCGTTCATTGAACGCTACGTCGCAACTTGCCATGGCGATGATTGGGCTGCGATCGCGACCAAGTTGAGTCGAATGGGCGCATGGGAGTTTGAAGATTATCGGAACCGATAGTACTCCTCGAGCAAGCGATGGTGGTTGCTGAAACAGCAGCGGAATTTCGAACATCTTGTCTAATATGCGACCGCTCCGAAGCTTGCCGACGATCTTGCCGCGAGCATGTCGAAGCCAATGGTGGTGGATGGGTCACGGAAGGCGCAAAGGCTACTGCGCGCCGCTAAGCTCAATATCGTTGTGGCAAAAGCTATGAATGCATGGAAAGATTTTGTTGCCGATTTAACGAAAATCGAATCTCTTCGGCTGGCTAGAGATGAAGCTATCGAGGATTGGGGGGTAGACATTCCGACTACGCTCCTCTTCGGAAAGTTAGGAAAGAGTGTCGCAGCAAGATTCGATGAATATTCACCCGAAGACCGGACATATATCTTCGAGACTATCGAGCGCGGCATGACGGCAGAGAACGTCGATCTGAAGACCTTTTTTGCAACGGGTCTATTGGAGTCTCTATACACGCAAGCACACCGAGATGGCGCACTTCTGACGCGTCTGGAAATGCAACTTGGGGATATGTCTAGAGCGTACTTAAAAGATTGGGGAATGTGGCATCAATCATGACTATTAAGCGGTTGTTGATCTTGCAATTGTCCGCGTTGGTTACGCTCTCTGCGCAGGCACAACAGGCCCCCACTCCGAACGACCAGGCCGCCGCCGCCCGCGCGAATGCCGAGCAGAATCAGCAGGTGCAACAGCGCCGTGACGCGCAGCAGCGCGACGCCACCGTGCAAGCGCCGGGCATGCGTTCAGACGTGCCGCGCCCGGAAGCCTATCCGGTACTGCCGACCGAAACACCGTGCTTTCGAATCGACCATTTCGCGCTCGACGTGCCCGACTCGTTACCGCCCGCTTCAAAGGCGCAAGGCGCATCCGCCTTACCGATGGATCGCTTCGCCTTTGCCCGCGACTGGCTCGCTCACTACGCCGGCCAGTGCGTCGGTAAGCAAGCTGTCGACCTGATCGTCAAGGGGCTGTCGCAGGCCATCCTCGCACGCGGCTACATCACGACCCGCGTACTCGTGCCCGAGCAGGATTTGTCCACCGGCACATTGAAGCTTGCCCTGATTCCGGGTGTCATCCGGCACGTGCGTTTCGAGGACGAGAAGTTGCGCGGAACGTGGAAGACTGCGTTCCCGACTCGCGACGGCGACGTGTTGAACCTGCGCGATATCGAGCAAGGGCTTGAGCAAATGAAGCGCGTCTCAAGTCAAGACGTGTCGATGCGGATCGCACCGGGCGACATGCCCGGCGAAAGCGATGTCGTGCTCGACGTGAAGCGCGGCAAGCCATGGACCGTTGTGGCGTCCATTGACAATTCCGGCACGCGCGCGACCGGCAAGCTGCAAGGCAACGTATCGCTTGGCATCGACAACCCGCTAGGCCTGAACGACATCTTCAACGTCGGCTTCAACCAAGACCTGGAATTCGGCGACAAGCGCTTCGGCTCGCACGGCTGGAACGCGTTCTACTCGGTTCCGTGGGGTTACTGGACCGGCACCCTGTCGGCCTATACCAGCACGTACTTTCAACCGCTCGCGGCCGTGAATCAGACGTTCGTTGCGAGCGGCAACATGAAGACGGTCGACTTCAAGCTCAATCGTGTGCTGACGCGCAGCCGCAACGATGTGTTCGGTGTGCAGGTTCGCCTGACGCGCCGCTTTGGCGACAGCTACATCGAAGGCACGACGATACCGTCGTCGCACCAGAACGCGACCTTTCTTGAATTCGGGCTGAACGACCGGCACTATTTCGGTTCGTCGCAGTTCGACGGCTCGCTTGCCTATCGTCAGGGGCTCGGCTGGCTCGGCTCGACAGACAGCATGTTCGCGGCAGAGGGAGGGCAGACGTACCGATTCAAGATGGTCGTGCTCGATGCGAATCTGTCGACACCGTTCGTCATCGGTACGCAGCCGTTCAAGTATGTGACGACCTTTCACGGCCAGTACACGGGCAACACGGTTTCATACCTTGACAGTGTCACGATCGGCAGCCGTTATACCGTGCGGGGATTCGACGGCGAAAGGTTGCTGGCGGCATCACGCGGGTTCTACTGGCGCAACGAATTGCAGGTCCCGATCGCGCAGACCGGGCTCGCGGCCTATGCCGGTCTCGACTATGGTCGCGTCTGGGGACCTGAGCCGGTGGCGCTGGTCGGCACGCAGCTCGCGGGCGCCGTGATCGGCGTGAAGGGCAGCGTCGCCACGCGCTTCGGCTCATATGCGTACGATCTCTTTGCGGGCACCCCGGTGTACAAGCCTTCCGGATTCGAGACCGCACGCGTAACACTTGGATTTCAGCTTACGGCGCAATTCTGAGCGAGGCATGTAGAAGCAAAAAGCCATGTGCGTGGGAGCCCCCGTCATGCATATCGAGCAGTCGGTCGAAATGTATTAGCCGGTGCGATGCAAAAGGCAGCTCGGGGGGAGTCGTCAGTTGCCGATCATGGAGATTTCAATGCTGAAGAATGCGTGGGCCGGAAATGAGCCTCTTTGGAAGGTCTGGTGGGGACTCGGTATTCCCACAGGAGCGGCCATGTTTCTGAGCAACGTATGTGTGAGGCACGTGGTCCATCTGTCGACGCCGATTATCTACGTGGTACCGCTGCTCTTTCTGCAACTCGTATTGATCGCCGCGTGGGTACGAATTGCCTGGATTTGTGCTCCGAATGTGAAGCATTATTTGTGGATGTATCTTGCGCGAATCTGGCTTGTGTTCTGGCTGCTTTCACAGGTTCGGCAGGCGTTGCAGTACGGGTAGGCAATCGCCGTTCTGCGTGGCGTTACAGCGCCGGCCAGCCCGCCTTGATTTATCTGGGACCGAGATTGCTGTCGGCCCATGAGCGTCCGCTTTCACCACACCCCCTTCGATGCACGACATCGAACGGCCCTCGTCCTCCATTTCCCACCCGCCAGCGACGCGCGCACCAATAGCGCGCGTCCGCTATTGCATTCCCCGCGGCGCTGATTAGGAAATGAATTTTTATTGGTTCTGCTTCCCCGACCGCACTCGCATAGTGGCGCTGACGGCTATAGACAGCACGCAAGCTGCAACGGCCGCATTCCCGGTGTTTTTGTTCATACGAATCTGCGAAAACGAGGAAGTGTGATGACGGTTGAACTGGAAGAACGAACCGCTGCGCAGCAGGCGCTCGACGGCGCGCGCGCGGCAGCCGTGGCGGCCGGCACGCCGTACGCGGGCGGCGTCGCGCCGGAAGCCGCGTGGGCGCTGTTTTCAGCGGGCGACGCATTGCTGGTGGACGTGCGCACGGCCGAGGAACGGAAATTCGTCGGTTACGTGCCCGAGTCGCTGCACGTGCCGTGGGCGACCGGTACCAGCCTGACGCGCAACCCGCGCTTCGTGCGCGAGCTGGAAGCGAAGACCGGCAAGGACGCGGTCGTGCTGTTGTTGTGCCGCAGCGGCAACCGCTCGGCGCAGGCGGCCGAGGCCGCAACGAAGGCAGGTTTCACGCAGGTATTCAATGTGCTCGAAGGCTTCGAGGGCGACCTCGACGAGCGGCAGCATCGCGGCGGCCACAACGGCTGGCGCTTTCGCGGCCTGCCGTGGGCGCAGGATTGATTCACGGCCGTTACGGGGAGAAAGCAGCATGGCCGCATTCGACATCGACGACATCGTTCAATCGTTGCAAACGGTGCGCCGCGCCTGGCGCGAAAAGCAGCGGCGCTCGCTCGAACCGGGCGGGCGCGATTTGCCGGCGCGCGAGGCGCTTGCGCAGATCGTCGGCGCGCTGAAGGGCGTGCTGTTCCCGATGCGGCTCGGGCCGCCCGACCTGCGGCAGGAAAGCGAAAACTTCCACGTGGCCCATGCGCTCGACGCGGCGCTGAATGCGCTGCTCGCGCAGGTGACGCTCGAATTGCGCTACACGGCGCGTCAGCGCAATGCCGACGGGCCAATCGAGAACCTCGACGAAGTCGCGTCGAAGGCCGTGCAGGCATTCGCCGCGCGCTTGCCGGAGATTCGCCGGCTGCTCGACAGCGACGTGCTGGCGGCTTTTCACGGCGATCCGGCGGCCGGCAGCGTCGACGAGGTGCTGCTGTGCTATCCGGGCATCCTCGCGATGATCCATCACCGGCTTGCGCACGAGCTGTACGGGCTCGGCCTGCCGCTGCTCGCGCGGATCATCGCCGAGCAGGCGCATGCGGAAACGGGCATCGACATTCATCCGGGCGCGCGCATCGGCGCGGGCTTCTTCATCGACCACGGCACGGGCGTCGTGATCGGCGAGACGGCGATCATCGGCGAGCGCGTGCGCGTGTACCAGGCGGTCACGCTCGGCGCGAAGCGCTTTCCGCGCGATGCGGCCGGCCATCTGGAGAAAGGGCTCGCGCGCCATCCGATCGTCGAGGACGACGTGGTGATCTATGCGGGCGCAACGATCCTCGGGCGCGTGACGATCGGGCGCGGCGCGGTGATCGGCGGCAACGTGTGGCTCACGCAGGACGTGCCGCCCGGCGAAAACGTCACGCAGGCCGTGCTGCGCAGCGAAGCGAACGCCGCGCCGCGCACGGCGGCGCGCGTCGCCTAGGAGGCGCGATGAGCGACCTCATCCATCACTTCGGCGCCAACGTGCGCAAGCTGCGCGAAGCGCGCACGTGGTCGCAGGAGCAACTGGCCGAGCATGCGGGGCTGAACCGCTCGTACGTCGGCGAGATCGAGCGCGGCGAGGCGATCGCGTCGATCGTCACGGCCGACAAGATCGCGCGCGCGTTCGACGTGTCGATCTCGACGCTGCTGCCGGGCGCGTACGTCACCTGAGGTCGCGCCGCATCGTTTCCCCTTTCGGGTGCACGACCTGACGGCTATAGCATGTTGAGCCGGCAGGGGCGTGCTTCCGATAATCACCGAGCGTCATAAGCAATCCCGTTTTTCATCTTAAGAACCCGGAGCCACACATGTCGACCGTTGCAAGCGGCACGGCCGCGCTGAGCGATCACGCCGCCCGCCAACTAGCGAACGCTACCAAGACCGTCCCCCAGCTTTCCACGATCACGCCGCGCTGGCTGACCCATCTGCTGCAATGGGTACCGGTCGAGGCCGGCATCTATCGCCTGAACCAGGTGAAGAACCCGGAAGCCGTGCGCGCCGCGTGCACGCAGCTCGAGGACGAAAGCGTGCTGCCGCAGACCTTCGTGCCGTACGAGGAACAGCCGCGCGAGTACTTCCTGAACGCGGTGAGCACGGTGCTCGACGTGCATACGCGGATCTCCGATCTCTACAGCAGTCCTCATGACCAGATCAAGGAACAGCTGCGCCTGACGATCGAGACGATCAAGGAGCTGCAGGAAAGCCAGCTGATCAACAACCCGGACTACGGGCTGCTCGCGAACGTGACAGACGAACAGCGGATCTTCCCGCTGACGGGCGCGCCGACGCCGGACGATCTCGACGAGCTGCTGACGAAGGTGTGGAAGGAGCCGGCGTTCTTCCTCACGCATCCGCTCGCGATCGCCGCGTTCGGCCGCGAATGCACGCGGCGCGGCGTGCCGCCGCCGACGGTCAGCCTGTTCGGCTCGCAGTTCCTCACGTGGCGCGGCATTCCGCTGATTCCGTCGGACAAGGTGCCGGTCGCGGACGGCAAGACCAAGATCCTGCTGCTGCGCGTCGGCGACAAGCGCCAGGGCGTCGTCGGCCTGTATCAGCCGGGCGTCGCGGGCGAGCAGGGGCCGGGCCTGTCGGTGCGCTTCATGGGGATCAACAACCAGGCGATCGCGTCGTACCTGATCTCGCTGTATTGCTCGCTCGCGGTCCATTCGCCGGATGCGCTGGCTGTCCTCGATGACGTCGAAATCGCCAAGTTCCATGACTATCCCGACACCTACCGTTAATCCCGGCCCGGCCGGCGGCGACGCGCACGCGTTGCCGCATGCGCCGCTGCCGGCCGGGTTGCCCGATCCGGCGACGCTCGCGCGGCTCGCGTCCGAGTTCTTCGCGACGCCGCCCGGGCAGGCCACCGCACCCGGCTTGTCGGCGGGCAGCGGCGCGGTCGGCGGCGTGCCGTCGGCCTTGCCTGCGGCGGCGCCGATTCTCGCGTCGGTGAGCAACCCGGTGCCGGGCGGTTCGCCGCTCGCGGGCCCGGGCGGGGCGGGCACCGGCGTGCCGGGCCTCGCGCTGCCGCAAGGCAAGGTACCGGGCGCGAACCTCGCGCCGTCCGCGCCGACGCACGTGCTGTCGCTCGGCAACCGCGCACCCGCGCTCGCGCCGCATGCGGCCGCGCAGAACGGGCTGCCCGACAACGTCGTATCGATCGCGCCCGCGCTGGAGCCGCGCGTCGGCGGCGCGGCGCTCGGCGTGCCGCAGGTGAATGCACCGGCACCGGAAGGCGCGGCGAAGGCGTCGCCGTACTACTTCACCGACGGTTCGCTGCAGGGCTGGCAAGGGACGCCGCAGGACATCGTCGTGCCGTCGAACGGCCTCGCGTCGCCGGAAGCGTTCGGGTTGCCGGGCGACGACACGCTGCGCGAACTGCTCGCCGTGCATCGTGACGTGCCGGCTTCGCGTGCATCGGGCGCTGACGTGCCGCGTTACTTCATCGACGACGCGCACGCAGCCGAGCCGCAAGGCCAGTTGCATGGCGGCGCCCACCCGCCGTTCGACGTGAACGCGATTCGCCGCGATTTCCCGATCCTGCAGGAGCGCGTGAACGGCAAGCAGCTCGTCTGGTTCGACAACGCGGCGACGACGCACAAGCCGCAGGCCGTGATCGATCGCCTCGCGTACTTCTACGCACACGAGAACTCGAACATCCACCGCGCGGCGCACGCGCTGGCCGGCCGCGCGACGGATGCGTACGAGCATGCACGGGAAACGGTGCAGCGCTTCATCGGCGCATCGTCGCCGGACGAGATCGTGTTCGTGCGCGGCACGACCGAGGCGATCAACCTGATCGCGAAGACGTGGGGCGTGCAGAACGTCGGCGAAGGCGACGAGATCGTCGTGTCGCATCTCGAGCATCACGCGAACATCGTGCCGTGGCAGCAGCTTGCCGCGCTCAAGGGCGCGACGCTGCGCGTGATTCCGGTCGACGATTCGGGCCAGGTATTGCTCGACGAATACCGGAAGCTGCTCAACGATCGCACGAAAATCGTGTCCGTCACGCAGGTGTCGAACGCGCTCGGCACGGTCGTGCCGGTGAAGGAAATCGTCGAGCTCGCGCATCGCGCGGGTGCGAAGGCGCTGGTCGACGGTGCGCAGTCGATCTCGCACATGCGTGTCGACGTGCAGGCGCTCGATGCGGATTTCTTCGTGTTCTCCGGGCACAAGATCTACGGGCCGACCGGGATCGGCGTCGTGTACGGCAAGCGCGCGATCCTCGACGACATGCCGCCGTGGCAGGGCGGCGGCAACATGATCGCGGACGTGACGTTCGAGCGCACGGTGTTCCAGCCGCCGCCGAACCGTTTCGAAGCCGGCACCGGCAACATCGCGGATGCGGTGGGGCTCGGCGCGGCGCTCGACTACGTGAACCGCATCGGCATCGAGAACATCGCGCGCTACGAGCACGATCTGCTCGCGTATGCGACGAGCGTGCTCGCGCCGGTGCCGGGCGTGCGGCTCGTCGGCACCGCGCGCGACAAGGCGAGCGTGCTGTCGTTCGTGCTGAAGGGCTATGAAACCGAGGAAGTCGGGCAGGCGTTGAACGAAGAGGGCATCGCGGTGCGCTCGGGGCACCACTGCGCGCAACCGATCCTGCGACGTTTCGGGCTCGAAGCCACGGTGCGGCCGTCGCTCGCGTTCTACAACACGTGCGACGAAGTCGATGCGCTGGTGAGCGTCGTCAGGAGACTGGCGGCGCGACGCTGACGTCGACGTTGTCGTCGTGTCGATGTTGTCCCCTTGCGGCGGCCTTTGCGGGCCGCCGCAAGCGTTTTGATGCTACCGATCAGAAACGTACGACCGGCTTCTTCTCGACGCTGAACCCGTCGCGCAGCACGCACGACGAATCGGCGAAGTAGCGGCGGATTTCCGACAGCAGATCGGTGTTGCCGCGCCGGCAGAACACCACGCCCGAACCTTCGTCCGTCAACAGTTCGTCGATCAGCGAGTCGGGTTGCCCGATATCGGCGAGGTGGACGTTCTGCACGCCGTGCGCGAGCGCATCGAGCGCGTCCCGCACGCACGGCGCCGCGTCGGCGGCAGGATGTTCGGCGAGCCATTGCTCGAGTTCCGTGATGCCGTACAACCCGGCCAGCTCGCCGAGTTCGCGCAGCAACGCACCGTCGACCATCATCACCAACGACACGGCGCACGTGTGTTGCGCGAGCACGCTGCCGAGCCGTTCAGGGCGCAGCAGGCAGTCGCGGCCCGCGTCGTCTGGTGCGATCGGCATCACGACGGGCACCAGTCCATTGTCGAGAAACGCATTCAATGCGGTGACGTCGAACCGCGCGACCTCGCTCGTGTTCGCGTGGCCGGATTCGGCGCTGGCGACGAGCAGGCCGCCGTCGTGACCGTCGACGCCGATTGCCCGCGCGCCGTGGCTGCCGATCAGGCGCACCAGTTCATGGTTGACGCCGGCCATGGCGGCGTGTGTCGCGTGGACCGATTGCGCGACGGACGCAGTCGGAATGCTTTGGATCACGATCGGATGGATGCCGGTGAGCGCGAGCAGCGCGACATCCTGCGCGAAGGCCGAGCGCGTGTGGACGTCGCTGGCGGCACCACCGTCGACGATGACGACGGTCTGTCCGTGCAGCGCCTGCATGAACGGCAGTGAGCGGGCCAAGCCGGCCACGCGTCGAGTGGGAGTGTCAGGGTCTGGGAACATGGGCGTTCGAAAGGATGAAGGGGATACCTGTCGTTGCGCGACGCTGGATCAAACGGTGCGTTGCATGAGTCGGCGAATCTCGTCGGGTGTTTGTGCGTCGCGTGACGCTTGCCGGATCGCGCGTTCGCTGAACCATCGCGCGGCGTCGGCGAGCAGTTCGAGGTGTACACGGTCGTCCGCGTGCGGCAGAACCAGCACGACGAATTCGCGCACGGGCTTGCGGTCGGGCGCGTTGAACGTGAACGGGTATCGCGCGCGGACGAACAGCGCGACGGCCGAGCCGATCCCGTCGACGCGCGCGTGCGGAATCGCGACGCCCTGGCCGAGGCCGGTCGAGCCGAGTCGTTCGCGCTTGATCAGTTCGGCCCGGATCCGTTCCGCGGATACGCCGCTGTCGCGTGCGACATGGTGAGCGACGAGATCGAACAACTGGATCGCGCTTTCCACTGGCACGTCGAGCAGGATGTTGTCCGGCGGACAGGCGTCGGCGAGCCGGGGCGCGAACGGCGTGCCGCCGTGTCGGCGAAGGAGGTCGGGTTGGCCGCCGGCGGCGGCCTGCTGCGTTTGCATGCGGATTGCTCCGTGTCGGGATGACAGGGAAATCCTAGACAACCGCGTGTAAAGACGGTGTCAGATACGCGGGGGCCGGGCATTAAAATTTCGTATCGAGCGGCGTTGGAGCCGTACCCGCTACGAAAAAACCTCAAGTGCCCGACAGCACGAACGGCAGCGTCGTCAGCACAAACACCGAAATGCCGATGACCGGCGCACCGAACGCGATTGCCGCGAACGCCACGATGGCGCTCGCCAGCACGAGCGTTCTCGACACCCGGCGGTGTCGGCCGTGCGCCGTCGTCCGGTCCTCGCGGATAGCAGGGGAGCGCGCGCCGATCACGTGTTTCCAGAACGTCAAGCCCAGCATCATTCCATGGCTCCTGTATGAAAGATGATCGAGACGGGGGCGACGCGCCGGAAGCGGAAATCCCCGTGCACGAAATCAGTGATGCAAAATAAGTGGATCGGATCGGCGGACCGATAGCGCGTCGTTACGCGGAACGTGTCGCACGCACGTGTGCGAACGCATGCATTGCGATGCGGGACGACGCATCGATGTCGTGTTCAAGCGTGCACGGGAAGGACTACGGCGCGCATCGTCCGCCTGTCGGCGGGACGGTGGCTCGGGAAGGAGACGCAGGCGTCCTGCCTGTCAGGCGGAGAAGCAACTCGGAGGACGAGGACTTCGGATGCGCATGGCGCGTGTTCGGTAGTGGCTGGCGAACCCATTCTAGTGAACGGATGAGCGGGCGCAAGTAAAAAGGTCGTAAAGGTGCACGAATCGCTCGTTACGTATACCGCGCACTGATGTGCGCTGGTGTGGCATGGCGCGTACCGGAACGTGCGGTTCGCGCTAACGGCTCCGCAAACGGTCGAATCCAAAAAAACGCGTGACGATTTTCGTCGTCACGCGTTTCCCGTTTCTGCATGACGGCGCGCACGCCGGCGAGCCGGCGCACGCTGCCGTGTCGTCAGAAATCGAACCCAGGCCCGCCCGCGCCCGGGCCGCCCGGCGCGGCAGCGGGCGCCGCATCCTTCGGCGCTTCGAACACGGTCGCATCGGTCGTCAGCAGCAGCCCGGCCACCGACGCCGCGTTCTGCAGCGCGGTGCGCGTGACCTTGGTCGGATCGAGCACGCCCGATTCGACGAGGTCGCCGTACTCGCCCGTCTGCGCGTTGTAGCCGAAGTTGCCCGTGCCTTCCGCGACCTTCGCGACGACGACGCTCGCTTCCTCGCCCGCATTCGTGACGATCTGGCGCAGCGGTTCCTCCAGCGCGCGCAGCACGATCTTGATGCCCGCGTCCTGATCGGCGTTCGTGCCTTTCAGTTCGCGGATCGCCTGCCGCACGCGGATCAGCGCGACGCCGCCGCCCGGCACGATGCCTTCCTCGACGGCCGCGCGCGTGGCGTGCAGCGCGTCGTCGACGCGATCCTTCTTCTCCTTTACCTCGATTTCGGTCGCGCCGCCGACCTTGATCACCGCCACGCCGCCCGCGAGCTTCGCGACGCGTTCCTGCAGCTTCTCGCGGTCGTAGTCGGACGTCGCTTCGTCGATCTGCACGCGGATCTGCTTCACGCGCGCCTCGATGTTCTTCGCATCGCCCGCGCCGTCGATCACCGTGGTGTTTTCCTTGCCGACCTCGATGCGCTTCGCCTGTCCCAGTTCGGCGAGCGTCGCCTTCTCGAGCGTCAGGCCCGTTTCCTCGGCGATGACCTGGCCGCCGGTGAGGATCGCGATGTCCTCGAGCAGCGCCTTGCGGCGATCGCCGAAGCCCGGCGCCTTGACCGCGATCGTCTTCAGGATCCCGCGGATGTTGTTCACGACGAGCGTCGCGAGCGCTTCGCCTTCGACGTCTTCCGCGATGATCAGCAGCGGGCGGCCCGACTTCGCGACCTGTTCGAGCACCGGCAGCAGGTCGCGGATGTTCGAGATCTTCTTGTCGTGCAGCAGGATGTACGGGTTCTCGATCTCGGCGATCTGCTTGTCCGGATTGTTGATGAAGTACGGCGACAGGTAGCCGCGATCGAACTGCAGCCCTTCGACGACGTCGAGCTCGTCGGCGAGCGACTTGCCGTCCTCGACGGTGATCACGCCTTCCTTGCCGACGCGGTCGATCGCCTCGGCGATGCGCTGGCCGATCGATTCCTCGCCGTTCGCGGAGATCGTCGCGACCTGCGCGATTTCCTTGCTCGTGGTGGTCGGCTTGCTGATCTTCTTCAGCTCGTCGACGGCCGATGCGACGGCCTTGTCGATGCCGCGCTTCAGGTCGAGCGGATTGAGCCCGGCCGCCACGTATTTCTGGCCTTCGCGGACGATCGCCTGCGCGAGCACGGTGGCCGTGGTCGTGCCGTCGCCGGCCGCGTCGCTGGTGCGCGACGCGACTTCCTTCACGAGCTGCGCGCCGATGTTCTGCAGCTTGTCCGCGAGTTCGATTTCCTTCGCGACCGACACGCCGTCCTTCGTGACGACGGGCGCGCCGAAGCTGCGTTCGAGCACGACGTTGCGGCCTTTCGGCCCGAGCGTGACCTTCACCGCGTTCGCAAGGATGTTCACGCCTTCGGTCAGCTTCGACCGTGCGATGTCGCTGAAAATGATTTCCTTGGCTGCCATGATTGCGCTCCGTTATTGATTGACGACCGCGACGATGTCTTCTTCGCGCAGCACGAGAAACTCGTTGCCGTCCACCTTGACGGCTTGCCCCGCGTACTTGCCGAACAGCACGCGCTCGCCGACCTGCAGGTCGGGCACGATGCGCTGGCCGTCCGTGTCCTTGCGGCCGGGGCCCACGGCGATCACTTCGCCCTGGTCGGGTTTTTCGGCGGCGCTGTCGGGGATCACGATGCCCGACGCGGTGGTGGTTTCCTGATCGAGTCGCTTCACGATCACGCGATCGTGCAAGGGGCGTAGGCTCATTTTTTCGTCCTGTACGGTTCTGTCGAAGTTGGCTGGCACTCTTTGGCAGAGAGTGCTGACGAGTATAAAAATGGGCGGCGGCGCGATCCAATAACGGATTTGCACAAGCATTCGCGCCGTCGTGCAAAGCGCGGTGAACCGGCTATTGCGACACGGCCGGCTGCGCGGCAGGCGAGCAGACCGGGCGGATCGTCTCGCCGGCCAGCACGCGTTTCACGAACGGAATCGAATCGGCGAGCGACGCGTTCACGGTGCCGTTGTGCTCGCGGCCCGCATACAGGTGTGCTTCGACCGTCGTGCCGGCCGCGCACGCGTCCCGGGCGAGCGCGAGTTCGAGCGGCGCGAGCCCGTCGTCCGCGCCCGCACCGATGAAAACGGGCGTCGCGATCTTCAATGACGGGTATTTCAGGTAGTCGTCCCACCACGCCTTCAGCCGCGCATCGCCGCCCGGCTTCACGGTGTTCGCGTGCGTGAGGTGCGCGAGCGCCGCATCGTCCTCGAGCGATGCGAGGCAACCGATGCGCGCCTGTTCGAGAATCGGCAGCGCGGTGTCGGTCAGTACCTCGTCGGCCCGCAGCGACGGATCGATCTGCTGTGCGGACAGCACCGAGTAGAACTGGTACGCGAGCGTCGGATCGACGCGGTCGGGATCGCGCCGGTACGCCGTCTCGAACTTCGGCAGCGCCGCGAGCGTGGCGTGCGACGCGTTGTAGATCGTGCCCGTCGCGACGGTCGCGCGGATCGCCAGTTCGGGCGCATAGGCCGGCGCGTAGCCGGCTGCCGCGATCACGGCCGAGCCGCCTTGCGACTGGCCGACCAGCACGACCTCGTTCGCGAGGCCTGGCACGCCGCCGAGCACCGCGCGCACGCTGTCGAGCAGCGTGTAGCTGTTCGAACGGTTGTTGAGCTGCGGATTCGGGCCGGGCGTGCCGAGCCCCTGATAGTCGGTGGCGACCACCGCGAACCCTTGCTGAAGCCAGGCGTTCAGGTAGCGCACGTCGCGATACGAGCGGCCGAACCACGACGGCGCGCAGATGTCGGCCATCCCGAACGTGCCGTGCGCCCACGCGACGATCGGCCAGCCGCCGGCCGGCGGCGTGCCGCGCGGCACGAACAGCGCGCCCGACACGGCGATCGGCGTATGGCCGCCGACGCCGTCGGTCGACGCGTACAGGATGCGCAATTGTCGCGCGGCGCTCGCGAGCCCGACCGTCGCGGGCAGCGGCTCGGTGCGCAGCAGCACGCCGGGCTTGGCCGGAATGTCGCGGTCCCACGTGTAGAACGCGGATACGCGGCCGTCGCCCTGCAACGGGTCAGGAGCGGGGGCGCGGCCGGGCGAAGCGGCGAGCGAAACGATGGAAGGCACGGCGAGTGCCGATACAAGCAGCGTGCGCGCGGCGACGCCGCGCAGGGAAAGAAGCGTCATGGTCGGATGAAGGTCGATGAGAGCGGATGCGTCGGGCCATGCCGGCGCGAGCCGAGTGCGATGCAAGTTTCGAACCAGAAAGGTCGTTGCGTACGCAACGCGCGGCGCGGCGGACGATCGGTCGATGCCGCGCGTGTCGCACGCATGCACCGACTGCGTGTCGTGCAGCAATCCCGGCCGGCACGGTGTTGCTTCCGCAACAAAACGCGCATGCGCGGGCTGCACGGCGCAACGCTGGCATCGCGTGCCTGCGCCACGCCGGCCGGCCCTCGATACGCAAATCGCAGCGCTGGCACGATTGCTGCTGATCCGTTGACCGTGCGTCGCGGCGTGGCGACGCGAGCCCTTCCGTTCAACCGTTCAACCGATCAAGGAAACGCCCTCATGTCCGTCACCCAAGCCATCGACAGCGGCGAACTCGTGGCCTTCGTCGAGCGCGCTACGCGCGAATTCGCGCAAGCCGCGCGCGTGCTGAAGGAAACGCGCACGCTCAGCGCCACCAACACGTTCCAGGCATTCCAGCGCGTGCCGGGCACGGAGCTCGTCGTCGCGCTGTCGGCGCCCAGCCCGTGGGCCGCGTCGCAGGAGATCCAGCCGGTCGTCGTGACGCTCGACGGCGACGTGCTGCACGGCGACGCACGCGCCGGCGGCAACGGCCCGCGCTACGCAGGCGTATTCCGCGAGGCGCCGGAAGTCGACGTGGTGATTCATGTCCACGGCGCGTATCTCGGCGCATGGGCGAGCGCGCATCGTCCGCTGCCGATCCGTTACGCGCCAGCCGCGCGCTATACGCGGGCACGCGAAATCCCCGTCTACGTCGATCGCCGCCCCGGCGAGCCGCGCTTCATCGTCGACACGATCCGGCGCGATCCCGACGTACCGGCGATCATCGAGGCGAACGGCGGCGCGACGTTCTGGGGCAAGTCGATCCTCGACGTGTCGAAGTACATCCTGATCCTCGAGGAAGCCGCGTACTTCCAGGCGCTCGCGGAACCGCTCGGCGGCTCGCTCGAATTCGGGCCGGGCGCGCTCGAACAGCAATGGAAGATGACCGGTCTCGCATGATGCGGCGCGGCGGCCGGCGCAATCCGGCCGCCGTCATACCGATAGCTCGATGAATTGGTTCGTGGCCGGCGTGCGCGTTGCTATCGTCGAACCTTCCCCGTTCAACACGCCGGTCGTGCCATGGCCATCTTCAGCTTGCCGGACCCGACTTCGCATGCGATCACGATTCGCGCGAAGGCACTGACGTTCGACGATCCCAAATCGCGGGTGCTGCTCGAACGCATCCAGCTCGTCGCACCGAGCGATGCGACGGTGCTCGTCACCGGCGAGAGCGGCACGGGCAAGGAGCTGATCGCGCGCCTCGTGCATTCGCTGAGCGAGCGTCACGACGGGCCGTTCGTCGCGGTCAACTGCGGGGCTTTTTCGGAAACGCTGATCGAAAGCGAGCTGTTCGGCCACGAGCGCGGCGCGTTCACCGGCGCGATCAACAGCCAGCCCGGCTGGTTCGAATCCGCGAATCGCGGCACGCTGTTTCTCGATGAAGTGGGCGACCTGCCGCTGTCCGCGCAGGTCAAGCTGCTGCGTGTGCTGCAGGAGCGCGAGGTGACGCCGGTCGGCTCGCGCAAGACCGTGAAGATCGACGTGCGGCTCGTCGCGGCGACCAACGTGAATCTCGAAGCCGCGGTGCGCGCGGGCAATTTCCGCGAGGATCTGTACTACCGGCTCAACGTCGTGAAGCTGAGCCTGTTGCCGCTGCGCGAGCGGCCCGGCGATATCGCGCCGCTGATCGAACACTTCATCGACACCTACGCGAAGCGGCTGCGCGTGGCCGCGCCGACGCTGACCGACGCTGCGCGCGCGCGGCTGCATGCGCATGCATGGCCCGGCAACATCCGCGAACTGGAGAACGTGATTCACCACGCGGTGCTGATCTGCGCAGGCGGGGCGATCGACGTCGGCGACCTGCAATTCTCCGCGCTGTCACTCGCACCCGACCCGGCCGACGCACCAGGCACGGCCGCCGCGCCGCCGCGCCGCGCGCGCGACGTGGCCGAAGCGACCGACGCACTGCGCCACGCGGTGATCGAACTGCTGGATCTCGGCACGCCGGCGCTGTGGCAGCACATCGAGGACACCGTGTACCGCAGCGTGTTCGACTACAGCGAGCACAACCAGTTGCGGATGTCGCGCCTGCTCGACCAGTCGCGCAACATCGTGCGTGCCCGGCTCGCGCAGCTCGGCATCCTGAAGCCGCGCGACGCAGGCGACGGCGACGCCGACGCGCGGCTGCGCCGTCAGGCGTGATCGCGCCAGCGCAGCGCGCGCCGCGCGATCCGCTCGCATGACGCGCTCATGCCGACGGCCAGCGCCGTCACGCCCAGCACGCACACCAGCAGCACGTCGGCGCGCGCGCCGGCCTGCGCGTTCTGCATCAGACTACCGACGCCGGCGCCCGTGTTGAACAGCAACTCGCTGCTGGTCGCGGTGATCCACGCGAACGGCACGGCCTGCAGCACGCCCGCGAACAGGTCGGGCAACGCGCCGGGGATCAGCACGTCGCGCCACAGGCCGATGCGGGTCAGGCGATACGACTGCGCGAGCTCCACATAGCGCGGATCGACGCGGCGCAACCCGTCGAAGCTGGCGGTGGTCATCGGGTAGAACGCGGCCAGCGCGATGGTGAACACCTTCGCGAATTCGCCGGTGCCGGCCCACAGGCTCAGCAGCGGAATCAGGCCGAGCAGCGGTACGTAGCGCAGCGCCTGGAACGCCGGCTCGCCGAGCTTGCGCGCGAGCGGCGAGCGCGCCATCGCCGCGCCGAACACGAGCCCGAACGCGACGCCGAAGCCGAGCCCGAGCGTCGTGCGGCGCAGGCTCGCGCCGAGATCGGTCGCGAGTTCGCCGCTGCGCGCAAGTTCGACGAGCGCGGCGCCGACCTGCTGCAGCGGCACGAACGCATATTGATGGGCTGCGTCGCCGGACGAGGCGGTTTGCCAGGCGGCCAGCAGCAGCGCCGGTACGACGAGGCCGCGCGCGCGGCGGCGCAGCGGGGCGAGCGAGGCAACGCGGGTAACGAAGGTCATGCCGAGGCGGTTCCGGTCAGGGTCAGCGCGCAGGCGTCTGCCAGCGCAACGCATAACGTTGGACGAGTGCGATCGAGCGGTCGAGCGCGAAGCCGATCAGCCCGATTACCGCGACGTCGACGAGCACCACGTCGAGCCGCAGCATCTGCCGGGCGAGTTCCATCATCTGGCCGATGCCGCTGTCCGCGCTGAGCAGCTCGACCGCGACGAGCGCGAGCCACGCACGCGCGAGCGCGATCCGCACGCCGGTGAGCAGCGGCGGCAGCGCGGCCGGCAGCAGTACGTCGCGCAGCAGCGCGAAGCGGCCGAGCCCGTAGTGGCGCGCCATCTCGACGAGATCGCGCGGCGCGTCGTGCACGCCCGTGTATGCGGCCAGTGCGACCGGGAAGAACACGGCCTTGCCGACCACGACGAGCTTCAACGGTTCGTCGACGCCGATCAGCAGGATCAGCAGCGGAATCAATGTGAGCGTGGGCAATTGCCGCAACAGGTCGAAGGTCGGCCGCAGGTAGTCGGCGAACAGCCGGCTGCGTGCGAGCAGGATGCCGAATGCGGCGCCGCTGGTCGCGCCGATCGCGAACCCGAGCACGAGGCGGTGCAGCGTGATCGACAGGTTGTCGCGCAGTTCGCCGGTGTCGAGCAGCGTGCGCAGCGTCACCGCGAGGCGCTCGGGCGGCACGACGAGCTGCGGCGGAAACCAGCGCTGCGCGCTCGCGAGCCACCACAGCGCGGCGAACGCGACGGGCGTGATCCACCACAGCGCATGCTCGCCGAGCTGCGCGACGCTCGGCACGCGAATCGCGCGCAAGCCGTTCGGCGCGAGGGCGCGGATCGCCATCAGCGGCTCGCGACGCGCGGGGCGTCGGCGCGCCAGTAGCCGTCGAGGCCGAGCTGCTTGAGCGCGGTCGACACGAAGGTCGGCGCGAGCAGCGCGTTCACGTCGACCGGCGCGGACGTCAGCCCGGCCTGGCGGCTGTACGCGACGACATCGCGGTAATGGCCGGTCAACGCCGGCGTGAAGAGCGGCGTCCATTGCTCCTTCCACGGCGTCGCTTCGTCCGCGTATTCGCGGCGCACGACGCTTTCCGGCTGGCCGGACGCGCTCAGGATCTTCACGTACGCGTCGCGGTTCTGCGGCTGCGAGATCCAGTGCGCGGCCCGGACGTAGGCAGTCGCGACGATCTGCGTGATGTCGGGGTAGCGCCGCACGAAATCGTCGGATGCCCACAGTTCCGCGCGCATCTTCCAGTCGTCGGGCGCGCGCTTGGTCGACCAGATGATCTTGCCGACGTTCTTGTCGACGAGCGAATACGCGTCGGACAGCGTGAAGAAGCCGTCGACGCGGCCGGCCGCGACGGCTGCCGCGCCGGCCTGCGGATCGAGGTTGTAGATCCTGAAGTCGGACAGCTTCAGCCCGTTCTCGGCGAGCAGCTTGCTGAACGGCACTTCCCACGGCCGGCCGCGATTGAGGGCGATGCGCTTGCCCTTGAGGTCGACGATCGACTTCGCGCTCGAGCCGGCCGGCACGACCAGATAGGTATTGCTGCCGACGCCGCCCGGCACGATCAGGCGCGTATGCGTGCCCGACGCGTTGACGACCACCGACGGCAGGTCGCCGTAGCCGGCGAAATCGATGCTGCCGTTCGTGAATGCCTCGTTGACGAGCGTGCCGACCGCGGCGGTCGACACCGGCACCCATTGCAGCGTCACGTGCCGCGCGGCGAGTGCTTTTTCGAGCGACTTGTCGGCGTCGATCAATGCGGAGGCGCCCGCGTATTGCGTCTTGCCGCCGCTCGAATACGCGACGACGGCGATCCGCACGACCTTGGGCGGGTCTTCCGCGTGCGCGGCAGGGGCGGTGAGCGATGCGGCGGCCAACGGCAGCGCGGCGAGCAGCGCGCGCAGCGGGCGGCGCAGCGAGGCAAGGCAGAGCGTGTGTTTCATGATGGTCCCGAACAGTGAACGGTAAAGGGGCTCACGCACGTTTTTGCAGCGAGGGCTGCAGCACGTCGGCGAGCGGGCGCGGATCGATCCAGTCGGCGACGTCGAAATCGGCTTCCAGAAAACCGTGGTCGTGCAGGAAGGTCTTGAACTCGCCGAGCGCGGCGACCGATTCGTCGTCGAGATTGATGCCGAGATGCCGGTGCAACTGGTTGCCGTACGCGGCGCGCACCCAGTCGATCGACGACGCGGTTTCGCCGGCCACGTAGTGCGCGGTTTCGTCGGGATGCGTGCCGGCCCATTCGCCGGCGGCGACCACGAGTTTGAGGAAGCCGGCGACGATGTCGGGATGGTTCGCGAGCACGTCCGCGTTGACGGTCAGCGGTCGCGGCGTGCCGTTGTTGTTGCGGATCGAGCGCTCCGGATGAAAGCCGATGTCGATCACGACGTGCGCGCCGATCAGTTGCGCGATTTCGAGGCCCGTCGAACCCTTCACGTAGATCGCGTCGACTTCGCCGCGCAGCAGCGCGCCGGCTTCGGCCGCATACAGCGCGCGGCTCGAAAAGCCGTGCGGCGACGCGAACAGGTTCGCCGCCCGCGCCGGCCCGACGGCTTGCAGCGTGCGGGCGCGCACGTCGACGCGTTCGACGTCGCCGAGCGTCAGCCCGTCGAGGCTCAGTGCGTTGACGAAGCCGCGCAGCGCCGATGCGCGAAAGATGTCGATGCGATCGTCGGGGCGGCTCGGAATCGCGATCCGGCGCCCGCGCAACGCCTTCACGGACCGGATGCCCGACTCGGGGCGCGCGAGAATCAACTGCGACTCGTCGACCCACGACAGCCCGATCACGCGCGTATGCGCGTCGTTCGAGCGCGCCCACATCGCGGGGATGCTGCCGCCCTGGCGAAACGATTGCGCGAGCGTGTGATCGCTGATCGACGACACGTCGTGCCGCGTGGCGCCGCGCGGCGAGCGGATCGCGACGCCGTCGGCCGAGGTCTCGCCGTTGAGCCAGCCGAGGTGCACGGCGATGCCGAGCGGCGTCGGCACCGGCGATCGGGCGTACCAGAACGTCTGCTGCTTGTCCGATGACGAATCGGGCCTGTCTGTCATGTGTGAGATTCCCCTGTCTGGGTAAGCGTGGTCGAGGCGCGGTGTCGCCCGCGCGGGCCGTTCCACGTTGCAAGTTCCGGGCCACAGTGAACGGCAACCGCCGTGCGGCCGCTGCCGCGGGCCGCGCGGGCGATGCGCGGCATGGCGGCAGTCCCCTGCGTTGTTGCGTGAGCAACAGTCGCATCGGGCGCTGTTGCGCGCGCAGCACCGGTGCGGCGGATGCAGCAGCGGCGCGTGTGCGTGTCGCGACGGGTTCGGCGGCAATCGGCGCACGTGATTCGACCGCCGCCTACGCCCGGCCCGCAAGGCGCAGCGCGCGTTCATCGGCGCCGCCGCGCGCGGCGCGGCGAGCCCGTTGGCACACCGCGTGCTTTACAGCGCTGCACACGCGCGGCACGCCGGTGCCGCACGCAATCCGAACGGGCCGACAAGGAGAATCCCGATGGCTGTTGAATTTCTGTGGCGCCTGCCGATGCACGGCGACGGCCGGCGCGCACACGATCTGCATACGCGCGGCGAATGGAATCGCCAGCGCGCGTCGCGCGTCGCGCCGAAAGTCGACGACGACGCGTTCGGCTACATCGACTATCTGTCGCAGGTCGCGCGTGCGGCCGACATCGCCGGTTTCCACGGCGCGCTGATTCCGATCTTCCGTTTCACCGAGGAGCCGTGGGTCGTGGCGGCCGCGCTGGCGCGCGAGACGCGCCGGTTGCGCTTGCTGATCGCGCTGCAGCCGCATTTCGTGCATCCGGTCTATGCGGCGCAAATGGCCGCGAGCCTGCAGCGGATCAGCCGCGGCCGCGTCGAGTGGAACGTCGTCACGGGTGGCGGCGGCCCTGACCAGCGCGCGTACGGCGATTTCATCGATCACGACAGCCGCTATGCGCGCACCGACGAATTCCTCGACGTCGTGAAAGGCGTCGCAGCCGGCGCGCCGTTCACGTTCGACGGCCGCTTCTATCGCGTCGAGGAGGGCGGCCTGCTGCCGCCGCTGAGCGGCCAGAAACCGCCGCGGATCTATCTGGCCGGCGCGAGCGACGCGGCGCTCGCGGTCGCCGCGAAGCACGGCGACGTGCACCTGAGCTGGGGCGAGCCGCTCGCGAAGCAGAAGGAAGTGATCGATGCGGCCCGTCGCGCGCTCGACCGGCAGAACGCCGAGCGCGACCTGCGCTTCGGCATGCGCATCGACATCCTGGCGCGCGAGACCGAGGAGCAGGCGTGGGCCGAGCTGCGGCAGATGTTCGCGACGGTGGGCGACACGACGCGCAACGGATTCGGCGGGCGCGGCGAAGCGTCGGAGTCGGTCGGCGCGAAACGCCAGTTCGCCTTGCACCAGGGCAACACGCAACACTTCGACGACCTGATCGTCGGCCCGAACCTGTGGGCCGGGATGTCGCAGATTCGCGGCGGCCCCGGCTGCGTGATCGTCGGCAGCCACGAGCAGGTGGCCGAGCGGCTCGCGGAGTACGTCGAGATCGGCGTGTCGACGTTCATCCTCGCGAGCAACCCGCATCTCGAAGAAGCGTACCGCGTGGGCGAGGAAGTGCTGCCGCTCGTCGACGGCGCGCTGAACGCGCGCGGCACGCAGGCGGCGCTGCCCGTGGCCGGCGCCTGAGCGCGGCGGCCCGCCGCCACGCACCCATGACAACGACAAGGACACTCACCATGACGACACTCGCTGCGCAGGCCACGGCTTGCGACGCACTCTGGTACACGCGCTGCCCGGTGCCGACCGCGCTCGGCATCGCCGTGCATCGCGGCTGGTTCGACGAGGAGTTCGGGCCGGACGGCATCGCACTCCATTCGCTGCAGGAGACGGCCGACGCCGACAAGCGCGAATCGCACTTCGATCACAGCCTGCGGCACTCGTTCCGGCAGGGCGGCAACATTCCCGCGCTGTGGGCGCGGGCCCGCGGCGCCGATACGCGCGTGATCGGCCTGTCGTGGACCAACGAATTCCAGGCGATCGTCACGCTGCCCGAGCGCGACATCCGCACCGCGCGCGACCTGCGCGGCCGGCGGCTCGGCTTGCCGCGCCATCCGATCAGCATCGACTTCTGGCGCGCGGCCGCGCTGAAGGGGTTCCTGAGCGCACTCGAACTGGAAGGGCTCGGCCACGGCGACGCCGAATGGGTCGACCTGCCCGACACGCGCGAGCGCCACACCGGGCCCGCGTCGTTCACGCGCGGCCCGCACGAATACGGGCTCGAAATCGCGGCGCTCGTGCGCGGCGACGTCGATGCGGTGTTCGTGAAGGGCGTGGCCGGGCTGGAAACCGTGCATCTGATCGACGCGCAGATCGTCATCGATCTCGGCGCGCATCCCGATCCGCTGGTGCGGATCGGCAACGGCACGCCGCGCACGCTGACCGTCGATCGCGCGCTGATCGACGCGCGCCCCGATCTCGTGAGCCGCTTCCTGTCGGTCGTGGTCGGCGCGGGTGACTGGGCCGCGCGCCATCCGGCGGAGACGGTCGCCTATATCGGCCGCGAAACGCGTGCATCCGACGAGTGGGTGCGCTACGCGTATGGCGCGGACGTGCATCGCCATCTCGAGACCGGGCTCGCGCCGACGTCGATCGACGGGCTGGTCGCGTTCAAGGATTTTCTCGTCGAGTGGGGCTTTCTCGAACACGATTTCGACGCGCGCGCGTGGATCGATCCGGCGCCGTTCACGCAGATCGACCGGCACCGCCATGCGTGGGTCGCGTAGCACGCCGCGGCGTGTCATTGCAAGGAGTCGAACATGACAGGGCTGACGATCGAATACGGCGTGCCGCCCGCACGCCGGCATGCGGCGCGTGCCGCGCCGCGCACGGTGAGCGTGACGGCGGCGACCCGGGCGCGACCGCCGTCGGTCGTACCGTCCGCGCAGGCGGACACGCGACCGGCGCAGGCGAGCGGATGGCGCGGCGCGGCCGCGATCGCGCTGGCTGTCGCGGCACTGCATGCGGGCGTTGCGCTGCTGACCGCGCGCGTGCCTGCCGCACCGCCCGCGCAGCCGCCCCGGCCGTTGCCGATGACGGTCGAATTGACGCGGCCGCCCGAACCGCTGCCGCAGGCCGCGCATCCGCCGCCGCCGGTCGTGCCGCCGAAGCCGTTGAAGCAGGCGCCGACCCCGCCGAAGCCGCGCGCGGCCGTACCGCGTCCGGCGCTGGCGGCCACGCCGCAGGCGACGCGCGAAGCCGCACCTGCACCCGTGACGGCGACGCCGGCCGTCGCCGCGCCCGCTGCCCCGATTCAGGCGCCTGCGCCCGCACCCGCCGTACCCGTGCGCGAAACCGCGCCGATCGGCGACGCGGCGTACCTGCGCAACCCGGTGCCCGACTATCCGGCGTTCGCGCAGGACCAGGGCTGGGAAGGGCGCGTCGTGCTGCGCGTGCACGTGCTCGCGAACGGCACGCCCGATTCGGTCGAGGTCCGCACGAGCAGCGGCCGCCGCCTGCTCGACAGCGCGGCGGTGGCCGCCGTGAAGCGCTGGACCTTCGTGCCCGCGAAGCGCGGCGACGAAGCGGTCGACGGCTGGGTCAACGTGCCGATCGATTTCAAGCTGGGCTGACCCGCCGGGCCGCCCGCACATTTTTCAAGGAACTCACATCATGAACGCTATCCCGACTACCTTCATCGTCCAGGGCGCGCTCTGGCTGCTCGTCGTCTTCTCCGTCGTCACATGGACGCTGATCGTCGTGAAGGCGATCCAGAGCCTGCGTTCGAGCGCGCGCAACCGGCGCTACGTCAGCGCATTCTGGGCCGCGAACAGTTTCCACGACGCGGCCGCGCTCGACGGCGCGAACAGCCCGGTGGGCGAACTCGCCGCGACGGGCTTCGACGCATTGCGACGCGCCGACGAGAGCAGCGCGCACGATCTCGAACACAGTTGGAGCCGTCACGACCTGCTCGAACGCCATCTGCGCCAGCAGATCCACAACGCGCGCCGGCGCGAGGAAGCGGGGCTCGCGGTGCTCGCGTCGATCGGCAGCACCGCGCCGTTCGTCGGGCTGTTCGGTACGGTGTTCGGCATCATCCATGCGCTGACCGCGATCACGCACAGCGCGTCGGCGAGCATCGACGTCGTGGCCGGTCCGATCGGCGAGGCGCTGGTCGCGACCGGGATCGGCATCGCGGTCGCGGTGCCGGCCGTGCTCGCGTACAACTTCTTCGTGCGCCGCGTGAAGGCTGCGTCGGCCGATCTCGACGCGTTCGCGACCGACTTCGTCACGCTCGCGCAGAAGGCCGGCTTCCGCGTGCCGGCCGCCGCGCCCGCGGCCGCCCCGGCGCGCCGTTCCGACGACACCCGCCAGGAGGCGTTCGCATAATGGCCTTCTCGTCCTCCTCCGACAACGACGACGTGCTCAGCGAAATCAACATCACGCCGCTCGTCGACGTGATGCTCGTGCTGCTGGTCGCGTTCATCGTCACCGCGCCGCTGCTGAACAACGCGGTGCACGTGAATCTGCCGAACACCGTCGCCACCGCGCCGGCCGACCGCAAGCCGAACGTCACCGTGAGCGTCGACGGCAAGGGCGTCGTGTATCTCGACAAGCGCGCGGTCGCGCTCGACACGGTGCCGGCCGAGCTGGCCGCGCTGAAGGCCGGCCGGCCCGACGTCGCGCTCGACCTGCAGGCCGACGAGCACGTGCCGTACGGCACCGTCGCGAAGCTGATGGCGGCGATCGAGCACGCGGGCATCACGCGACTGTCGGTGCTCACCGCGCCGCGCGGCTGACGCGCCCTTCACGACTCCTTTCTGCGAACGCATTCATGAGCACCACGGCTTCACACAACGTCCAGTCGATCTGGTACACGCGCTGTCCGGTGCCGACACCGCTCGGTATCGCCGCGCATCTCGGCTGGCTGGATCACGAATTCGCCGGCGACGGCATCACCGTGCGCGCGCTGCAGGAAAGCCAGCACGCGGCACTGCATCACGCGCACGTCGACCATTCGCTCGACAACGCGTTCCGCCAGGGCGGCAGCATTCCGGCGCTGTGGGCACGCGCGTCCGGTGCCGACACGCGCGTGATCGCGCTGACCTGGGTCGACGAGGCGCAGGCGATCGTCGCGTTGCCGGAAGCCGGCCTCGCGCGACCGAAGGATCTGCGCGGGCGCCGCATCGGCCTGCCGCGCCGCGACGGCGAGCGGATCGACATCTTCCGCGCGGCGGCACTGCGCGGCTTCGTGAGCGCGCTGTCGCTCGACGGGCTTGGCCCCGGCGACGTCGAATGGGTCGACGTACCGGCATCGAACCTGCGCGCGCCGGTGGCGACGCCCGCGACTCGCGACGCGGCGTTCAGTCATCCGGCGAGCCTGTCGAGCCGGCGGCTCTATGCGGCCGAGGCGGCCGCGCTGGTGCGCGGCGACGTCGACGCGATCTACGTGAAGGGTTCGCTCGGGCTCGAAACCGCGCACCTGATCGGCGCGCAGCCGGTGGTCGACATCGGCTTTCATCCCGATCCGCAGATCCGCATCAACAACGGCTCGCCGCGCCCGCTGACCGTCAATGCGTCGACGCTGGAGCGCCACCCCGATATCGTCAGCCGCTTTCTCGCGCGCGTGACCGACGTCGAAGGGTGGGCGCGCGAGCACGAGCACGAAGTGCTCGGCTATCTCGGCCGCGAGACGGGCTCGGGCCACGACTGGCTGCGGCTCGCATACGGCGCGGACGTCCACCGGCGGCTGCGCACGGATCTCGACGAAGCGTCGATCGCCGCGCTCGACGATTTCAAGCGCTTCCTGGTCGACTGGCGGTTCCTGCCCGCCGACTTCGACGTGCGCGCATGGATCGACCGGCGCGCGCTCGACGGCATCGCGACGCTGTCGCGGTGAGCACGCCGGCACGCGTCGCCGACGCATGGCGGCGCGAGCGCTTTACCGGCGGCTTCATGCTGCTCGCGCTCGCGAGCGGCACGACGATCAGCATGGCGCAGCTCGCGACGACGCTGTATGCGCTGGCGCTCGGCGTCGACGACGCACGGCTCGGCATCATCGCCGCGATGGAGCCGCTCGGCATCGCGCTGATGACATTGCC
Organism: Burkholderia sp. BCC0506; assembly: GCF_902833145.1. Taxonomy (GTDB): domain Bacteria; phylum Pseudomonadota; class Gammaproteobacteria; order Burkholderiales; family Burkholderiaceae; genus Burkholderia. Next base: position 426,487 of record NZ_CADFEN010000002.1, read on the forward strand.
GGCCGGGCTGCTGGTCGCGCGCTACGGTGCACGGCGCGTGTACTTCGCCGCGAGCATGGGGCCGATGCTGCTCAATCTCGTCGTGCCGTTCACCGGCGCATGGCCGCTGATCGCACTCACGCAGGGGCTGATCGGGCTGTGCATCCCGTTCCGGATCGTGTCGATCAACGGCGTGTTTCTCGCGCGGCTCGCGCAGATCGGCCTCGCCCGCGCGGGCTGGTATCGCGCGGCGATGTCGGTCGGAACGGGGATGGCCGGGCCGTGGCTGGCGAGCTGGCTGATCGGCACGCACGGTGCGGCCGCGACGTTCTGCGCGGCATCGGCGAGTTTCGCGGGCATGGCGCTGTTCAGCCGCGTGTTGCTCGGCGAGGCGGCACCACCGTCGCGCGGCGCGTCACGTCGAACCGGCGGCCTGCGCGCGCTGTTCGCGCTCGCGTGGAGCCGCGACATCCGCGAGCAGCTCGTCGTGGAAGCGGTGAACAGCGCGACGCGCGCGCTCGTCGGCACCTATACGGTGGTGCTCGCGATCCAGTCGCTCGGCCTCACGCAGACGCGTGCCGTCGCACTGCTGACGTTGCAGGGCGCGGTCGCGGTGATCGCGCTGTTCGGGCTCGGGCACGTCGCGCAGCGAATGACGGAACGCCGTTGCCATGCACTGAGCGTCGCGGGCGGCGTGACCGGGCTGCTCGCGCTCGGCCTCGGGCGCGATGCTTGGATCGTCGGCGCGGGGCTCGCCGCGCTGTGCGCCGGCTCGTCGCTGCTGCATCTCGTCAACATGCAGCATCTCGGCCGTCATCCGGCCGACAAGAGCCAGGTATCGAGCCTCTACAACCTCGCGTCGATGACCGGCGCGTTCTGCGGCCCGCTGGTCGGCAGCGCGCTCGCGCCGCTCGTCGGGTTGCGGGCCGTGTTTCTGTGCTGGCTGCCGGTCGTCGTGCTGGTCGCGCTCGCGCTGCGGCTCGCACACGGGCGTCGCGGCGCGACGCAAGCGCTGCCTGCGAAGCCATCCTGACGAATTCGGCATCGTGCGGTGTTGCGTGACCAGCAATTTTCCGCTTACACAGATGCGCATGCAGCAACACGGGCGCAGCAGGCCCGCCGCGAGCCCCGTGCGACGGGCCTGTCGATGCTGGCATCCGAATTGCATGAGAGAACCCGTGCGTCGCGCACGCACTGCGTTCAACCGATCAAACAGGATGACTCATCGATGTTCAGGAAAAAACTAATCGTCACCGCGCTGGGGGGACTGCTGACGGGCGGCGCCGTATCGTTGCCCGCATGGGCAGAAGATGGCGCGGCGACGGCGGGGGCGCCGGACGCGAAGCCGGCGCAACAGGCATCGGACGACGCGGCCGCGGCCGCACCGAAGGCGGTGCGTGCGAACCGCGGCACGGCGGTACGCGAAACGAATCTCGGCACGGTGACCGTGACGGCGCGCCGGCGCAAGGAACGCATCCAGGACGTGCCGGTCGCGGTCAGCGCGCTGAGCGGCGATGCGATCAAGAACAACGAGCTGCGCGTGATCAACGACGTGACGAAGTACGTGCCGAACTTCACCGGACAATCGACCGAGGGCCGCGAGCGGCCGCGCTGGTTCCTGCGCGGCGTCGGCAGCAACGATCCGTCGGACCTGTCGCTGAGCCCGATCGGCGTGTACTTCGACGACGTGTACATCAACAGCGTGTTCGGGCAGGGCTTTCCGCTGTTCGACCTCGACCACATCGAAGTGCTGCGCGGGCCGCAGGGCACGCTGTGGGGCAAGAATACGGTCGGCGGCGCGCTCAACATCACGTCCCAGAAGCCGACGTTCGACGTGAGCGGTTACGGCAAGCTCGGCTTCGGTCAGTACAACAGCCGGCTCGCGGAAGCGGCGATCGGCGGGCCGATCGGCAAGAACGACGTGCTGGCCGCGCGCGTGTCGGTGTATCACGAGAATGCCGACAGCTTCTACACGAACACGGTGCAGCAGGGGCGCTTCGGCGGCTTCCACGACAACGCGGTGCGCTTCCAGGTGCTCGCCGTGCCCACGGCGGACACCGATTTCCTGTTCAACATCCATGGCCGCAACTACACGGGCGGCGGCAACGCATGGCACGCGGAAGGTGCGGGGCGCGGTGGCACGAACCAGTTCGGCTTCGTCGGGTCGAGCGATCCGTATACGGTGTCGCTCAATGCGCCGTCGAGCGATCACATCTCGACGTGGGGCACGTCGCTGACTGCGCACTGGCGCATCAACCCGGCGGTGTCGCTGACGTCGATCACCGCGTTCGAAGGGCTGCACCGCTGGTACCAGGACGACGAGGACTATTCGCCGGTCGATGCGGCGCGCTCGCACGATCGCCTGTCGAGCCGGCAGTTTTCGCAGGAATTCCGGCTCGAATCGCCGCAGAACGACCGGCTGAGCTGGATCGTCGGCACGCACCTGTTCACCGAGCAACTGGCCGAGCAGGGCGCCGGCGGCGGGCTGCCGGGCTCGCCGTCGCCCGCGTACTACCATCTGACCGATCTCACGCAGCACACGCAGAGCGCGGCAATCTTCGGCAGCGTCAAGTACCGCTTCACCGACCGCTTCAACGTGACGGGCGGGCTGCGTTACACGATCGAGCGCAAGACCATCAACCTGACCGGGCTGCAGGATACCGGCAACGTGACGTTCAGCGATCCGAACAGCTGGTGGTCGCCGTCGTCGGTGTCGTCGCCGCTCGCGGTCAGCGCGCGGCAGAACCAGGCCAACACCTGGCGCGCGCCGACCTGGGACCTCACGCCCGAATATGCGCTCAGCAGCAATGTGCGCGCGTATTTCCGCTATGCGCGCGGCTTCCGTTCGGGCGGCTACAACGGCAACGCCTATACGCAGAGCACGGTGTCGACCGTGTCGCCGGAGTACCTGACCGATTACGAGGTCGGCATCAAGAGCGAGTGGTTCGACAAGCGGCTGATCGTCAACGCGAGCGTGTTCCACTACGACTATCGCGACATCCAGGTGTTCGCGCTGGCGCCGAACCCGTTCGGCGGGCCGCCGGTGTCGACGCTGTCGAATGCCGGGCAGGGGCGCGCGGACGGTTTCGAGCTGGAGCTGAAGGCGCAGCCGGTCAACAGCCTGTACCTGTTCGCGAACCTCGGGATGCTGAACACGCGCTACACGGAATTCCGCAACGTGCCGACGGCCGTTGGCAACTCGTTCGCGCGTTCGCCGCATACGACGCTGAACGCGGGCTTCGACTATCGCGTGCCGGTGTCGTTCGGCACGCTGACGGCGGGCGGCGACGTGAACTACCGCAGCCGCGAGTACTTCAGCGCGACGCGGCAGACGATGCCGCAGCTCTGGCAGGGCGGCTATACGGTGCTGAACGCGCATGTGTCGTACACGACGCCGAACCAGAAGTACATCGTGACCGGCTACGTGACGAACCTGACGAACAAGGTCTACAAGAAACTCGAGTTGTTGCCGTCGTATGGCGCGTATCCGGTGCTGTATGGCGATCCGCGCACGGTCGGGATCACGCTGACCGCGAAGATCTGACGGCGATGCCTGCCGCGGCGCCGGCGCGTCGAGCGCCGGCCCGCGGCGGGCGGTCCTTGCACGCGTCACGACGCGACGCGAATCACCACCTTGCCGAAGTGCTGCCCCGATTGCAGGTACGCGTACGCTTGCGGCGCTTCGTCGAAGCCGAACACGCGATCGACCACCGGCTTGATCCGTTTCGCGTCGACGAGCCGCACGACGTCGTCGAGCATCGCGCGGCTGCCCACCATGAAGCCGTGCAGCCGGCGGAAGCCGCCGATCAACGGCAGCAGCGCGAGTTCCGGCCCGCCGAAGCTGCTGAGGCCGCCGATGATCGATACGATGCCGCCGATCTTCGTCGCGGCGACCGAGCGCGGCAGCGTATCGCGGCCGCCGACTTCGACGACCAGATCCGCGCCCGCACCGCCGGTGAGCCGCAGTACCTCGTGTTGCCATTCGGGCGTCGCCCGATAGTTGATCGTTGCGTCCGCACCGAGTGCGCGCGCGCGTTCGAGCTTCGCGTCGCTCGACGACGTGACGATCATGCGCAATCCGGCGGCCTGCGCGAGCTGCAGCGCGACGATCGACACACCGCCGGTGCCGAGCAGCACGACGGTCGCGCCCGGCTCCAGTCCGCCGTCGACGAACAGCGCGTTCCACGCGGTGATGCCCGCGCACGACAGCGTCGCCGCTTCGTCGTAGTCGAGATGCGCGGGAATCGCGACCAGCGCGGTTTCGTCGGACACGAAGCGTTCGGCGAGCACGCCGTCGAATTGCGCGCCGGGCGACCCCGCGACTTTCTGCGGCGTCGGCGGCCCGTCGATCCAGCGCGGGAAGTAGGTGTTGATCACACGATCGCCCGGCTTGAAGCGCGTGACGTCGCGGCCGGTCTCGACGACTTCGCCGGCGCCGTCGGCGACCGGGATCAGCGCGTCCTTGCCGATGCCGAGATAGTCGCCGCGCGCGAACATCAGGTCGCGATAGTTCAGCGCGGCGGAGTGGATCCTGACGACGACGTCGGTCGGCCCGACCGGGCGCAGCGTTGCGTCGATGCGCCGGAGCTCGGTAATGCCGTCCCCCGGTTTGATTTGCCATGCATGCATGTCGACTCCTTTTCGAGATAGTCAGGACTATCATAGTGTCGCGCACGGGGACGCATTGGTGAGAATTCGGCCAACGATTGTCGCCGGTATGGAAACAAATCGGTCATCTCATTGCATCGGAGCGGAGCGGAACGGCATGGACGAACGGCTGAGAGGCGTCGCCGAATTTGTCGACGTGGTGGAATCGGGCAGCTTCGCCGCGGCGGCGCTGCGCCTCGGCATGACGCGCTCGGCCGTCGCGAAGATCGTCGCGCGGCTCGAACAGCGTCTCGGCGCGCGGCTGCTGCAACGCACGACACGCCAGCTCGGCCTGACCGACGAAGGGCTCGTCTATTACGAGCAGTGCCGGCGGCTGCTGGCCGAACTCGGCGAGACGGAGGCCGCGCTCGACGCGGGCCGCCGCGAGCCGGCCGGGCGCGTGCGCATCAGCGTGCCCGTGCTGTTCGGGCGGCAGTGCGTGGCGCCCGTCGTGCGGCGTCTCGTCGAGCGCCATCCGCGGCTCGAAATCGACATATCGTTCAGCGATCGCGTGGCCGATCTCGTCAACGACGGTTTCGACCTGGCGGTGCGCATCGGCGAGCTGGCCGACACGCACGCGCTGGTCGGCCGGAAGTTGGGCGTGCAGCGCATGGGCATCTGCGCGTCGCCCGCGTATCTCGCGCGGCACGGCCGGCCGTCGGGGCTCGACGAGCTCGCGTCGCACGTCGGCATCGCGTATTCGCGCGGCGGACAGCCGACGCCGTGGCGGGTCATCGGCGCCGACGGCGCGGTGCACGACCATCGCGCGGCCGGCCGCCTGCGGTTCGACGACCTGCAGGCGATCGCCGACGCGGCCGCCGCCGGCGCGGGCCTCGCATGGCTGCCGTGCTGGCTGATGGCGCCGTACGTGCGCGACGGCCGCCTCGCGCTCGTGATGGACAGCGACAGCGTGTCGGGCGCCGAGGTGTTCGCGGTGCGGCCGGCGGCGCGTCACGTGCCGTCGAAGGTGCGTGTGGTCGTCGATGCGCTGGTCGACGAGATTCCGCACTTGCTGGCGTCGGACGACGCGAACGGCGAGCGCGGATGACGGCGACCGATTCTCCGATGACGACGCCATGACCCGGCTACCTGCGCATCGCGCCCGAGCGCGTCTCACATATCGAGAAGGCATCCCGGTAATTGACGCGAATTTCACGCGGCTCCTAGACTGGCCTGCATGACGCCGCGCCTTGCGCGAGACGATCCGGGAGACATGCCGATGACCGCCACCGCCCCGCAGTTGCATGCCGCGACGATGCGGCGCCTGAACCTGCGCCTGATTCCGTTCCTGATGCTGCTGTACCTCGTTGCGTACATCGACCGCTCGAACATCTCGGTCGCGGCACTGCAGATGAATGCCGACCTCGGCCTCAGCGCCGAGATGTACGGCCTCGGCGCGGGGCTGTTCTACGTGACCTACATCCTGTTCGAAGTGCCGAGCAACCTGTTCCTCGCGCGCGTCGGTGCACGCCGCTGGATCGCGCGGATCATGATCACGTGGGGCATCGTCGCGGCCGCGATGAGCGCGGTGCAGACGCCGGGCCAGCTCTATGCGATGCGCCTGCTGCTCGGCGCGGCCGAAGCCGGCTTCACGCCGGGCATCATCTACTACCTGTCCGCGTGGTATCCGCAGAGCGATCGGGCGCGTGCGATGTCGTTCTTCTATATCGGTGCGACGCTCGCGTCGGTGATCGGGTTGCCGCTGTCCGGTGCGCTGCTGAACCTGAACGGCGTGCTCGGCGTCGAAGGCTGGCGCTGGCTGTTCCTGCTCGAAGGCGTGCCCGCGCTGCTGCTCGGGTTCGTCGTGCTGCGCCGCCTGCCCGATACGCCGGCGCACGCGCGCTGGCTGCCGGCCGACGAGCGGGCGTGGCTCGAAGCGACGCTGCGCGAGGGTGCGCCGCGCGAGCATCTGTCGCACGGCGTCGCATTGCGGCGTGCGTTCGGCGACGGCAAGGTCTGGGCGCTCGCCGCATTCTGGCTGCTGCAGGCGTTCGGCACGATCGGCCTCACGTTGTTTCTGCCGCTGCTCGTGAAGAGCCTGTCGGGGCAGTCGAGCTTCGCGGTCGGCAGCTTGTCCGCGCTGCCGTTCCTGTTCGCATGCGTTGCGATGTACCTGAACGGCCGGCATTCGGATCTCGGCGGCGAACGCGCGTTGCATCTCGGCGTGCCGATGCTGCTGGCCGGTGCGTTGCTGGTTGCGGCGATCTATACGCCGGTGCGGCCTGTCGCGTACGCGCTGCTGGTGCTCGCGGTCGGCTTCAACTGGGCTGCGACGCCGGTGTTCTGGGCCGTGACGACCGAGTACGTGTCGGGGCTCACGGCGGCCGCGTCGATCGCGCTGATCAACGCGGTCGCGAACATCGCGGGGCTCGCGCTGCCGCCGGTGATGGGGCGGATCAAGGACGTCACGCATTCGTACGATCTCGCGCTGCTGCTCGTCGCGGCCGCGTTGCTGGCGGGCGGCGTGCTTGCGTTGCGGATCGCGTCGCGGCGCGCGATGCCGGTGGCGGCGGGGCGGGTGGGGTGAGCGACTGGCGAGCGTGAGGGTGACGCATCGAACGCGACGAGAAGGCATCGACCGTACGCGTTTCTCATCGCTGCGGCACAATCGGGCGGAGCACGCGCGCGCCGGGTGACCACAAGGCGCGTTGCGCCATTTCCTCCGGATTCCTTCCCAAGGGCACGCCTATGTCATCCCGCACTTATCTCGTCACCGGCGCGTCGCGCGGCATCGGCCTCGCGATCAGCACCACGCTTGCCCGACGCGGCCATCGCGTCGTCGGTCTCGCGCGAAATGCGCAAGGCATCGACTTTCCCGGCGAATTGCTCGCGTGCGATCTCGCCGATCTCGACCAGATCGCCGCGACGCTCGCGCGGATCGGCGAACGTCACGCCGTCGACGGCATCGTCAACAACGCGGGCATCGCGCTGCCGCAACCGCTCGGCAAGATCGATTTCCGGTCGCTGCAGGCCGTGTTCGACCTCAACGTGCGAGCCGCGATCCAGGTCACGCAGCACTTCGCCGATGCGATGAAGGCGCGCGGCTACGGGCGCATCGTCAACATCTGCAGCCGCGCGATCTTCGGCAGCCTCGATCGCACCGCGTATTCCGCCGCGAAGAGTGCGCTGGTCGGCTGCACGCGCACGTGGGCGCTCGAACTCGCCGAATACGGCGTGACCGTCAATGCGGTGGCGCCGGGCCCGATCGAGACGGAACTGTTCCGCCAGACGCGGCCGGTCGGCAGCGAAGCCGAGCGCAAGGTGCTCGCTACGATTCCCGCGCGCCGGCTCGGCACGGCCGACGACGTCGCGGCCGCGACCGCGTTCTTCCTGTCCGACGAAGCCGGGTTCGTCACCGGGCAGGTGCTGTCGGTGGACGGCGGCGGCAGCCTCGGCGGGCGAAGCTGATGCATCGCGGCGCGGTGCGTGGCGGACGGCGCGCACCGCATATTCCCCCACCCCGTTAGCATGTGACGAATCCGACTTTGGGCGCTGCGCGCGCGACGCTAAGATCGCCGATCCCGTAGATCGAGCGTCAACAATAATGGAAAAGTCCGCTTCGCCGTTGCATGCCTTTCGTTTCCGTGTCGTCTGCGCCGCGATTGCCGGTGCGGTGTCGCTCGCGTCGTGCGGCGGCGTCGACAGCGATCCGCCGCCCCAGGCCAGCGCGACGCCCTCGGTCAAGCGCCCGAACATCCTGTACATCATGGCCGACGATCTCGGCTATTCCGACATCCATGCGTTCGGCGGCGAGATCAACACGCCGAACCTCGACGCGCTCGTCGCATCGGGCCGCATCCTGTCGAACCACCACACGGGCACCGTCTGCGCGATCACGCGCGCGATGCTGGTGTCCGGCACCGATCATCATCTGGTCGGCGAAGGCACGATGGGCGTGCCGACCGACGAACGGCGCGGGCTGCCCGGCTACGAGGGTTACCTGAACGATCGCGCGCTGTCGTTCGCGCAACTGCTGAAGGACGCCGGTTATCACACGTATATCGCCGGCAAGTGGCACATCGGCTCGGGGATCGTCGGCAGCGCGACGGGCAGCGGGCAGACGCCCGATCAGTGGGGCTTCGAGCGCAGCTACGTGCTGCTCGGCGGCGCGGCGACGAACCACTTCGCGCACGAGCCGGCCGGCTCGTCGAACTACACGGAAGACGGCCGCTACGTGCAGCCGGGCCAGCCCGGGCAGCCGGGCGGTGCGGGCGGCAGCCCCGCGGTGTTCTATTCGACCGATTTCTATACGCAGAAGCTGATCTCGTACATCGATGCGAACAAGCAGGACGGCAAGCCGTTCTTCGCATACGCGGCGTACACGTCGCCGCACTGGCCGCTGCAGGTGCCGGACCCATGGCTGCACAAATACGCGGGCGTGTACGACGCCGGCTATGACGCGATCCGCAATGCGCGCATCGCGCGGCAGAAGGCGCTCGGCCTGATTCCCGCCGACTTCAAGCCGTTCGACGGTCTGCCGGAAACGACGTCGGCATCGCCCGCGACGGCCAACAACGGTACCGCCGACGCGAAGTACATCAGCGCGGTGCATTCGGCCGCGGACGGCTACAGCGACTACGGCCCCGGCAAGGTCGACAAGCTGTGGGCCAGCCTGAGCCCGGCCGAGCGCAAGGCCCAGGCGCGCTACATGGAGATCTACGCGGGGATGGTCGAGAACCTCGACTACAACATCGGACGCCTGATCCAGCACCTGAAGGACATCGGCGAATACGACAACACGTTCATCATGTTCCAGTCGGACAACGGCGCGGAAGGCTGGCCGATCGATTCCGGCGCCGACCCGACCGCGACCGACACCGCGAATGCACAGGAGCCGACCTATTCGGCGCTCGGCACCGACAACGGCAAGCAGAATGCGCAGCGCCTGCAGTACGGCTTGCGCTGGGCCGAGGTGAGCGCGGCGCCGTTCCGGCTCACGAAGGGCTATTCGGCCGAAGGCGGCGTGTCGACGCCGACGATCGTGCACCTGCCGGGCCAGTCGCAGCCGTTGCCGACGCTGCGCGCGTTCACGCACGTGACCGACAACACGGCGACGTTCCTCGCGGTCGCGGGCGTCACGCCGCCGTCGCAGCCGGCGCCGCCGCTCGTCAATACGCTGACGGGTGTCGACCAGAACAAGGGCAAGGTCGTTTACAACAACCGCTACGTGTATCCGGTCACGGGCCAGTCGCTGCTGCCGGTGCTGACCGGCTCGGCGTCGGGCGAAGTGCACACGACGCCGTTCGGCGACGAAGCGTATGGCCGCGCGTACCTGCGCAGCGCCGACGGCCGCTGGAAGGCGCTGTGGACCGAGCCGCCGCTCGGGCCGCTCGACGGTCACTGGCAGCTCTACGACCTCGCGTCGGATCGCGGCGAGACGACCGACGTGTCTGCACAGAACGCGTCGGTGGTCAGCACGCTCGTCGACCAGTGGAAGACCTACATGAGCAACGTCGGCGGCGTCGAGCCGCTGCGTCCGCGCGGCTACTACTGAGGACGGCACGATGCGGTTCCGCTTCCTGACGCTCGGCTCGGCACTCGCGGCCACGCTGTTTGCGGCTGCGTTTGCCGCCGGCTATGCGAGCCCGTCGGCGTCCGCGGGCGGCGCGTTCGACGACGCGAATCGCGGGCGCCCGCTGGCGCCGCTCGGCTCCGAGCGCCAGTGCGAACGCTATTCGGGGCTGCCCGCGAAGTGGCGCGACGATCCGAAGGCCGGAATGGTGCACCTGCGCGGCGGCGCGTTCGTGTTCGGCAGCACGCGCGGCTATGCGGACGAGCGTCCGGCCGGCGACGGCAAGACGCGCGTCGGCGGGTTCTGGATCGACCAGACGGACGTGACGATCGCGCAGTTCGCGGCATTCGTGCAGGCGACCGGTTACGTGACCGAGGCCGAGCAGCAGGGCGGCGCGGCGGTGTTCCATGTGCCGACGCGCGACGAGATGAACGCGCGCGACCTCGCGTGGTGGTCGTGGGTGAAGGGTGCGTCGTGGCGGCATCCGCGCGGGCCCGGCAGCGACGTGGACGGGCACGGCAACCTGCCGGTGACGCTCGTCACGCAGCGCGATGCGCTCGCGTATGCGCGCTGGCTCGGCCGCGACCTGCCGACCGAGGCCGAATGGGAATACGCGGGCAAGGCCGGCCGCGACGACGCATCGCTCGATGCGGCGCCGCGCGATGCGGACGGCAAGCCGGCCGCGAACTACTGGCAGGGCGCGTTCCCCGTGCTCGACACGGCCGAGGATGGTCATGCGGGCCTCGCGCCGGTCGGCTGCTACGCGGCGAACGGCTTCCATCTGTACGACATGATCGGCAACGCGTGGGAATGGACGAAGGACGCGTACACGGGCCCGCATCAGTCGCATACGAACGGCGACACGGCGGCCGTCGCACCGCCGACGCGCCGGCACGATACGCCGATGGTCATCAAGGGCGGCTCGTTCCTGTGCTCGCGCGATTACTGCGTGCGCTATCGCGCATCGTCGCGCGAACGGCAGGAAGCCGATCTCGGCGCGTCGCATATCGGGTTTCGCACGATCCTGAGGGACGCGTCATGACGGCCGGCATCGGGCGATTCGTTTCGGCGTGGCTGCTGGCGGCATGCGGCGTCGCGCACGGCGGCGCGGCGCTGGCTGCCGACGCCGCGGCGCCGGCCGTGCGCGTCGGCGTCACGCGCGGCGTGCACGCGCAGATCCTCGACGAAGTGAAGCGGGTGGCCGCCGCGCGCGGGCTGGGCGTCGACGTCGTCGAATTCGACGATGCGTCGCGCATCGACACGGCGCTGGCCGACGGGCGGATCGACGCGGCCAGCTTCGAGGATGCGCAACGCCTGAGCGCCACGCGCGCGGCGAAAGGCTATGCGCTGACCGCCGTCGCGCCGACCGTCACGCTGCCGATGGCGTTCTATTCGCGCAAGCTGACGAGCCTGAACGCATTGCAACCCGGCGCGACGGTCGCGCTTCCCGCCGATCCGCGCGGGATGGCGCGCGCGCTCGTGCTGCTGCAGAACGACACGCTGGTGACGCTGCGCGAACAGGCCGGCCTGCATGCGACGCTGCGCGACGTCACGAGCAACCGGCTCGGGCTGAAATTCGTCGCGCTGCGCCGCGACCGGCTTTACGCGGCGCTCGACACGGCCGCGTTCGTCGCGATCGACAGCGACGACGCGGCCCGCTTCGGGCTGCAGCCCGCGCGCGACAGCATCAGCCTCGAGGACGCCCGCTCGCCGTATGCGAACGTGCTGACGGTGCGCGACGCCGATCGCACGAAGCCGTGGGTCGCGCAGCTCGTCGCCGCGTATCACTCGGACGACGTCGCGCGCTTCATCCTCACGCGCTACCAGGATTCGGTGCGCCGGCCGTGGTAGACACCTACCTGCTCGCGTGCCACGCGTGCGGCCGCTGCTGCAACAGCGCGCCGACGTTGTCGTTGCGCGAACTGTTCCGGCATCGGCATCGCTTCGTCGGCGCATTGACGATTCGCCGCGTGCCGAGGCGGCGGATCGGCGAACGCTGGCAGGCGGGCGGTCGCGAACATGCGCTCGATGCCGACGACGTCGCGGCGGCCGATGCGCTGGCGGACCGCCTGTTCCATCGCCGCGGCGGCGCGCAGGCCGAATGGCTCGCGCTGACGCTGCAAGGTTACGACTATCCGTCGCTGGGCCGCTGCGCGGCGCTCGCCGACGACGGTCGCTGCGGCGTGCACGCGAACAAGCCGTCGATCTGCCGCGCGGTGCCGCTCGATCCGATGCTGCCCGACCGGTTGCAGGCACGCGTGCTCGCGGCACGGCGCGACGATGCGGCGTGGCTGGGCGCGAACTGCATCGTCGAAGCGGGGCATGTGCGGTCTGCCGACGAATCGGTGTTCCCGATTCCGCTGGTGACGGCCGGGCAGGTCGCCGATTGCGCGGCGCTCGACGCGCATCGCGAGGCGCTCGTGATCGAGCGCGCGGTGTGGCGCGACGCCGTGTTCGCGTCGCTGACCGGCGGCGGAGCGGGCGCGAGCCACGCGCTGTCGCGGCTTGCCCCCGGCGGCTACCTGACCGTGTCGATCGTGCCGGTCCTGCTGACCGTCGCTCAGGTGTCCGCGCATTGCCGTGCGCTGTGCATCGATTTCATCGACGCCCAGCTGGCGCTGATCGGCGCGAACATCGAAGCGGCGCTCGCGCGCCGACTGGCCGCCGACCGGCCGGCGACGCACGAATTGCGCGGCTTCGCGCAGGCGCTGGAACGCGCGCGACGGGCGCTCGCGGCGATGCCCGCATCCGCGGTTGGAACGCGCGACGATGCGCCACGCATCGACGCATGGCTCGACGATCGCGTCGACGCCGATCCGCTCGCCGCGTGACGATCGCGGCACGCCGCGCATGCCTTACACTTCGCGCTCTTTCATTCATTCGGATGGAGCGGCATGTACGCATCGACCTTCATTTTTCGCGCCGGGCAGTACGACGACGAATTTCACCGGCTCGACCGGCAGATCGCCGACATGGCGCGCGCGACGCCCGGCTATCTCGGCGAGGAAGCGTGGGAGAACGCGGAGGCCGGGCTGATCCAGAACGTCTACTACTGGGAATCCGAGGCGGCGCTGCGGCAGTTGATGCAGCATCCCGCGCATCTCGAGGCCAAGGCGAAGCAGGCGCGCTGGCTGGACGGGTATCGCGTCGTGATTTCGCAGGTGCTTCGCGAGTATGGCGACGGCAAGCTGACGCCGCCGCGTGTGGCGCCAGCCGCGTAACGGTTGCCGGTCAGGCAGTCGCCCCGGCTTCTCCCGGCGCGCTCGACTCGCTCGTCGCGCGCGCCCAGATCGGAAACGTCGCGTTCTGGATCGACGTCTGCGCATCGATGACCTTGCGGTGATCGATGCCGGGCAGATCGAGCAGCCGGTCGACCGCCGCCTTCGCGCCTTCCGCGTCCTGCGGGAAGGCGCATGCGAATCGCTGGTTCGTATCGAACAGGATCCACCAGATATCCGACACGAACGGACCCTCGTCGTTGGTTTCGATCACGATCGCGCCGAGGTCGGACAGCGCAATGCCGCGCGTCGCGCCCGTCTGGTCGGTCGCTTCGATGTGCGTATCGGTTGCCGTCACGGTCCAGCCGCTCGGCCGGGCGGGCGGTCGAGTCGATGCCGACGCGGCATTCGGGCGGGTCGGGCTGTCCGTGCCCGTGCCGGCCGGCACGGCCGCACGCGCGGCATCGACCGCATGGTTCGGGGCCACGCCATCCTGCCGCCTGCGCCCGTCGATCCACGGCAGCGCGGCGGCGCCCACCATCGCCGCGATCCATAAGTAGTACCCGGCCCCGAACGTGCGGATCGTTTCGTAGTTCGCGTCGGTCGGGATCGTATGCCACCCGAGCGCAAAGGCCACGACCACGGCCAGCAGCGCGGATACGGTACGGCTCGGCCTGAGCAGCGCGACGACGAGCAGCGGGTTGCCGAGCCACGCGAATTGCAGGTCGAGGATCGCGAGCCCGCCGAGCGCGAGCACCGTGTAGCCGCGCCACCAGCTCACCGCGCCGGCCGCGTTCGGCGGTTCGGCCGCGACGGGCAGCAGCAGCGACGCGACGTACAGCGCGACGATCACGGCGCGCGCCAGGTTCAGGCGGGGCGAAGCGGAGCGAATCGGCATGTTGCCTTCTCGGGGGGCGCGATCGTGCGAAGCGGCGAATGCCGGATGGCCGGGCGGTCATTCACGCGGCGCGGCGCCGGTGTCGCGACGCGCCGAATGCGATTGTGGGGGATTCGCATCGCGATGTCGACCGCGCGTCATCCGGCGCATGACCGTCAAAGCGCTTCGACCAGCAACCGCGTGCTCTTCTCGCAATACTCGTGACATGCCGCGCGCGCGGCGATCGATGCGCCGTGTACGAACCGCGGCGCGTCCGCCCGCCGCGACATCGACACGACGATCGACGGCGGCGACGGCTGCAGCGGCAGCTCGACGACTTCGCCGCTCTCGATCAATGCATCGACGAACAGCACCGGAATCGCGGCGACGCCGAAACCGTCGCGCACCAGCTGCACGATCACCGAGATCGACGGCGACCCGGTGATGCGCGTCTCCGACAGCGGCACGCCGTGCGCATGCGCGAGCGTGCGCACGATGTCTTCCAGCGCGCGATGGGGCGCGGTGCCGCGCCCGTAGGTGAGGATCGGCTGACGCAGCACCTGCCGCGCGAGGCCCGTGCGCGTGTTCGGCAGCAGCCCCGCGCGCGCGATCCAGCGCACCGGGTAGTTCGCGAGCGCGTCGCACACGACCGACGCCTCGTCGCTGCCCTCGACGCGGATGATCAGGTCGAGTTCTCCGGCCATCAGCCGGCGCTGCAGCACGACGCTGACGTCGACGGTCAGGTCGATCTCGAGCTGCGGATAGTCGGCCGCGAGCCGGCGCATATAGTGCGGCAGCCAGCTGTGCACGACCGTCTCGATCACGCCGAGCCGCAGCTTGCCGCGCAGCGCGCGCTCGCCGGACGCGGCGGCCTGCAGTTCCTGCGTCGCCTCGACCACGGCTTTCGCATAGCCGAGCAGGTATTCGCCGTTCGGCGTGAGCCGGAACGCGCGGCTGTCGCGATCGACGAGTACGGTATGCAATTCGTCCTCGAGCGCCTTCAGGCGTTGCGAGATCGCGGCCGGCGTCGCATGCAGCGCGGCCGCGGTCGTGCGGAAGTTGCGCAGCTTCGCGAGCGTGACGAAGGTTTCGAGAAAACGCGTGTTCATGGCGGTCGGGCGAGCAGTGGATGCGCAGCTTGCCGGCGACGAAAAATGAACGGGACCGGGGAAAACCCGCGGGTCCGTTAAGAAATTCTATACAACGGGCGCAAAAAAACTCGTTGGCGACAAAATTTTTTCCTTTCTATTCTTCGCCGTATCCGATGACACGCCACCGTCATCTCCCCGTCACCCGATCTGCGACCACCATCATGACGCCTTCCGAATTCCGCCAGTCCGTGCGCCGCGGCGCGTTTCGCGGCCCGACCGCCGGCCATTGCGGCCCGTTTGCCCAGGCGAACCTGGCGATCCTGCCCGACGCGTACGCGCACGATTTCCTGCGCTTTTGTCAGGCGAACCCGAAGGCCTGCCCGCTGCTGGGCGTCGGCGAACCGGGCGCGTTCCGCCTCGACGCGCTCGGCGAGGATCTCGACATCCGTACCGACGTGCCGAGCTACAACGTCTATCGGGACGGCCGCCTGACCGAGCGCGTCGAGTCGCTCGAAGCGCTGTGGCGCGACGATTTCGTCGTATTCGCGATCGGCTGCTCGTTCTCGTTCGAGGACATGCTCGCCCGCGAAGGCATCGGCCTGCGCCACGTCGAGGAGGGTCGCAACGTGCCGATGTACCGCACGTCGATCGCGAACCGCCGCGCGGGCATCTTCGGCGGCCAGCTGGTCGTGTCGATGCGGCCGCTGCGCGGCGCCGACGCGATCCGCGCGGTGCAGATCACGAGCCGCTTCCCGGGCGTGCACGGCGCGCCGATCCATATCGGGCACCCGCGGGAACTCGGCATCGAGGATCTGAACGCGCCCGAATTCGGCGACGCGGTGACGATCCGCGACGACGAGCTGCCGGTGTTCTGGGCGTGCGGCGTGACGCCGCAAACCGCGCTGATGGACGCGAAGCTGCCGATCGCGATCGCGCATACGCCCGGCCACATGCTGATGACCGACATCGCGAACGCGTCGCTGGCCGTGTTCTGACCCGGCCGGGCATCCCTGCGCGACGCACGTACGACACACACCGCACCCACGCCATTTCACGGCGCACAACGACAGGAGTACCGCCATGGAAAGCAAGACCCTCGCGGCGCCCGCCGCCGAGCCCGCGAGCCGCGAGCGCACCGGCCTGTTCTCGTGGTACGCGGATGCGCAGCCGCGCGAGCGGCGCGCGTTCTGGAGCTGCAAGGTCGGCTACATGCTCGACGGGATGGACACGCAGATGCTGTCGTTCGTGATCCCGACGCTCGTCGCGACCTGGGGCATTTCGCTCGCCGACGCGGGTTTCATCGGCACGATCACGCTGCTCGCGTCGGCGCTCGGCGGCTGGATCGCCGGCATCCTGTCCGACCGGATCGGCCGCGTGCGCACGCTGCAGCTCACGGTGCTGTGGTTCGCGGTGTTCACCGCGCTGTGCGGGCTCGCGCAGAACTACCCCCAACTGGTCGCGGCGCGCGCGCTGATGGGCTTCGGCTTCGGCGGCGAATGGACGGCCGGCGCGGTGCTGATCGGCGAAGTGATTCGCGCGCGCGATCGCGGCAGGGCGGTCGGCCTCGTGCAGTCGGGCTGGGCGATCGGCTGGGGGCTGTGCGCGCTGCTGTATGCGCTGCTGTTCTCGGTGCTGCCGGCCGAGCAGGCATGGCGCGCGCTGTTCCTCGTCGGGCTCGCGCCCGCGCTGCTGGTCGTCGCGATCCGCCGCTACGTGAAGGAGCCGGACGTCTACGAGAAGGAGAAGGCCGCGCAGGCGAAAGTGGCCGGCGCGCCGCGCCTCACCGAGATCTTCGCGCCCAAGCTGATCACGACGACGCTGCGCGCGGCGCTGCTGACGACCGGCGCGCAGGGCGGCTACTACGCGATCACGACGTGGCTGCCGACCTTCCTGAAGACCGAGCGGCACCTCACGGTGATGGGCACCGGCGGCTATCTCGCGATGATCATCTTCGGTTCGTGGGTCGGCTACCTGACGAGCGCGTACCTGACCGATCGCCTCGGCCGCAAGCCGAACTTCATCCTGTTCGCGGTCGGCTCGATGGTGATCGCGTTCTCGTATACGTCGCTGAACCTGACCAACGCGTCGATGCTGTGGCTCGGCTTCCCGCTCGGCTTCTTCGCGTCGGGCATCTTCTCCGGGATGGGCGCGTTCCTCACCGAGCTGTTCCCGACCCGCGTGCGCGGCTCCGGCCAGGGCTTCTGCTACAACGTGGGCCGCGCGATCGGTGCGCTGTTCCCGTTCCTGATCGGTGCGCTGTCGAAGCAGTACGGGCTCGGCACGAGCATCGGCCTCTTCGCGGTCGCCGCCTACGGCGTGGTGATCGTCGCCGCGCTGACGCTGCCCGAGACCCGCGGCCGCGAACTCGACGCCGCCTGACCGGCGGCAACGGCAGGGCGGCAGGCCCTGCGTCTTCCTTTCCCTTTCATCGAGACCGTGACACGGCGTGCGACGCGCGCCGTGCGGCGGCGCTCGTTCCTCGATTCAACGACGCATCGACCGACATCATGACTGACCGACATCTTTCTCCCGTTTCCTCCGACGCCGCCCGCTGGCAATTCTGGATCGACCGCGGCGGCACGTTCACCGACATCGTCGCGCGGCGGCCCGACGGCACGCTCGTCACGCACAAGCTGCTGTCGGAGAACCCCGAGCAGTACCGCGACGCGGCCGTGGCCGGCATCCGCCACCTGCTCGGCCTCGCGGCCGACGAGCCGATCACGCCGGCGCAGGTCGACATGGTGAAGATGGGCACGACGGTCGCGACCAACGCGCTGCTCGAACGCAAGGGCGAACGCACCGCGCTCGCCACGACGCGCGGCTTTCGCGACGTGCTGCGCATCGCGTACCAGAACCGGCCGCGCCTGTTCGATCTCGACATCGTGCTGCCCGACGCGCTGTACGAGACGGTCGTCGAGATCGACGAGCGCGTCGGCGCGCAGGGCGACGTGGTCGTGCCGCTCGACGTTCAGGGTGCCGAAGCATCGTTGCGCCGCGTGTTCGACAGCGGCGTGCGGGCGCTCGCGATCGTGCTGATCCACGGCTACCGCCATACCGCGCACGAACGGATGGTGGCCGAACTCGCGCGCCGCATCGGCTTCACGCAGGTGTCGGTGTCGCACGAGGTGTCGCCGTTGATGAAGATGGTGTCGCGCGGCGATACGACCGTCGTCGACGCGTACCTGTCGCCGATCCTGCGCCGCTATGTCGAGCAGGTCGCGCACGAGATGCCGGGCGTGAACCTGCAGTTCATGCAGAGCAGCGGCGGCCTGACGCGCGCCGATGCATTCCAGGGCAAGGACGCGATCCTGTCCGGCCCGGCCGGCGGCATCGTCGGGATGGTGCGCGCGGCGCGCGCGGCCGGCTTCGAGCGCGTGATCGGCTTCGACATGGGCGGCACGTCGACCGACGTGTCGCACTACAACGGCGAATTCGAGCGCGTGTTCGAGACGCAGGTGGCCGGCGTGCGGATGCGCGCGCCGATGATGAGCATCCATACGGTCGCGGCCGGCGGCGGCTCGGTGCTCGGCTTCGACGGCGCGCGGCTGCGCGTCGGGCCCGAATCGGCCGGCGCGAACCCGGGGCCGGCCGCCTACCGGCGCGGCGGCCCGCTGACGGTGACCGACTGCAACGTGATGCTCGGCAAGATCCAGCCCGACCATTTCCCGCGCGTGTTCGGCCCGCATGCGGACCAGCCGCTCGACCGCGACGGCGTGGTCGCGAAGTTCGCGGCGCTCGCCGATGAAATCCACGCGGCGACCGGGCGGCGCGAGACGCCCGAGGCGCTCGCCGAAGGGTTCCTGGAGATCGCGATCGGCAGCATGGCGAATGCGATCAAGAAGATTTCCGTGCAGCGCGGCCACGACGTGTCGCGCTACGTGCTGACGACGTTCGGCGGCGCGGGCGGCCAGCACGCGTGCGGCGTGGCCGATGCGCTCGGGATGACGCAGGTGTTCGCGCATCCGCTCGCCGGCGTGCTGTCCGCGTACGGGATGGGCCTCGCCGACCAGACGGCAATGCGCGAGCGTGCGGTGGAAGCCGTGTTGTCCGACGCATCGCTGCCGGCGCTGAATGCGGCGCTCGACCGGCTGGCCGACGAAGCCATCGGCGCGTTGCTTGAACAGGGCGTGCCGCCGCAGCGGATCGTGACCGAACGGCGCGTGCACCTGCGCTACCAGGGCACCGATTCGGCGCTCGACGTGCCGGCCGGCTCGGTCGCGGCGATGCAGCAGGCGTTCGAAACCGCGTACCGGCAGCGCTACGCGTTCCTGATGCCCGGCACGCCGCTCGTCGCCGAGCTTGCGTCGGTCGAGGCGATCGGCCGCTCGGACGCGCCGGTCGACGTCGCGCCGCTCGCCCCGCGCGAGGCTGGCGCGGCGCCGCAGGCGCACGCGGCCGTGCGCTTTTATTCGGGCGGCCAGTGGCACGATGCGGCGCTGGTCGTGCGCGACACGCTGCGCGCCGGCGACGCGATCGACGGCCCGGCGATCGTCGCGGAGCAGAACGGCACGACCGTCGTCGAGCCCGGCTGGCGCGCCGGGATGACCGCGCAGGGCAACCTCGTGCTGACGCGCACGACGCCGCTGCCGACGCGCCGCTCGCTCGGCACCGACGCCGACCCGGTGCGGCTGGAGATCTTCAACAACCTGTTCATGTCGATCGCCGAGCAGATGGGGCTGCGGCTGCAGAACACCGCGTACTCGGTGAACATCAAGGAGCGGCTCGACTTCTCCTGCGCGATCTTCGACGGCGACGGCAACCTGATCGCGAACGCGCCGCACATGCCCGTGCACCTCGGCTCGATGGGCGAAAGCATCCGCACGGTGATCGCGCGCAACCGCGGCCGCATGCGCGACGGCGACGTGTTCATGCTCAACGACCCGTATCACGGCGGCACGCACCTGCCGGACGTCACCGTCATCACGCCGGTGTTCGCGGACGGCTCGGACGCACCGCTGTTCTACGTCGGCTCGCGCGGCCACCATGCGGACATCGGCGGCACGACGCCGGGCTCGATGCCGCCCGATTCGACGCATATCGACGAGGAAGGCGTGCTGATCGACAACTGGCAGCTCGTGTCGGCCGGCGTGCTGCGCGACGCCGAGACGCGCGCGCTGCTGGCGTCGGGCCGTTATCCGGCGCGCAACGTCGAGCAGAACATGGCCGACCTGCGCGCGCAGGTCGCCGCGAACCAGAAGGGCGTCGACGAGCTGCGCCGGATGGTCGCGCAGTTCGGCCGCGACGTCGTGCTCGCGTTCATGGGGCACGTGCAGGACAACGCGGAAGAAGCGGTGCGGCGCGTGATCGGCGCGCTGCAGGACGGCGCGTACCGCTACCCGCTCGACAACGGCGCGGAGATTCGCGTCGCGATCCGCGTCGATCGCGCGGCACGGCGCGCGGAGATCGACTTCACCGGCACGTCCGCGCAGCTCGACAACAATTTCAACGCGCCGAAGGCCGTCTGCATGGCCGCGGTGCTGTACGTGTTCCGCACGCTGGTCGGCGACGACATCCCGCTGAACGCCGGCTGCCTGAAGCCGCTGACCGTGATCGTGCCGGCCCGCTCGATGCTGAACCCCGACTACCCGGCGGCCGTCGTGTCGGGCAACGTCGAGACGTCGTCGGCGGTGACCAACGCGCTGTACGGCGCACTCGGCTGCGTCGCGTCGAGCCAGGGAACGATGAATAACTTCACATTCGGTAACGATCGGTACCAGTACTACGAGACGATCGCCGGCGGCAGCGGCGCGGGCAACGGCTTCGCGGGTGTCGGCGCGGTGCAGACGCACATGACGAACTCGCGGCTCACCGATCCGGAGGTACTCGAATGGCGCTACCCGGTGCGGCTCGATTCGCACCGGATCCGCGCCGGCTCGGGCGGCGGCGGGCGCTGGCGCGGCGGCGACGGCGCGGTGCGGCGGATCCGCTTCCTCGAGCCGATGACCGCGTCGATCCTGTCGAACAACCGGATCCACGCGCCGTTCGGCGCGGCGGGCGGCGAGGCCGGCGCGCTCGGCCGCAACACGATCGAGCGGGCGGACGGCACGGTGGAGGTGCTCGGCCACATCGGCCGCGCGCAGATGGCGCCGGGCGACGTGTTCGTCGTCGAAACCCCGGGCGGCGGCGGCTACGGCGCGGCAGGCTGAGCCGCGCATCCGGCGCGGACGTGCCGCGCCGGGTGCCGGTGCCGGATACGGGGTGGCGGATATTGCAACGAACTGTGGAATAAAGCCCGGCATTCACGCCTGAATGGAATCAAAAGCGGCGAAAAGCCGGCTCGCCGACTGCGATTCGACCCTGCCGCCGCGGTATCGGCAAAGGTCCGGCCCCATATTCTGGAGTTGGCGCCAGAAGCCCGCCCGGCGGCCCTCCCGGGCGGTCTCGCCGCCCGGCCGCACGCCGCGTCATCCGCCCGTTGGCCCGCTGCCGATCATGAAAAATCGGGCTTGCCAATCGAGTCCCGGTTCCTTGACACACCGATCTAAATGTGAGTGCCAATCCTCATCGTCATTTGATAAGATGGCTCTCATCATTCGTAAGGCAGAACCTGCGCGCGTCATGCGCGAACGCCGGCCGCATTAGCTGGAAACAAGTACGGGACGAGGCCCGCTGTCACGGCAATCACGGCTGCCCTGCCGGGCATGCGCACTGCGCGACCCGGGAAGGCGGCCGGCCCACTCGCCTCCGTCTACACTGTGCGTTTTTTCTGGATCGGGGCGTGTCCATGGATGACGAAAACGATAGCGCGGTGCTCGAGGCGCACGTCGGTACGCGCAGCCCGTGCTGGCGGCTCGGCAGCGACAGCAACGCGCTCGAACTGGCCGCGGTCCGCGGCCTGACCAACGTCGCGATCGCACTGACGGCCGAGCAGGCCGCGCGCATCCGCGCACTGACCGGCGTCACGTCGCACCTCGTGATCGACATCGTGCTGTTCGGCAACCCGGTCAGCCTCCATCTCGTCGGCAGGAAGGTCAATACGGTCGACTGGGCCGGCACGGCGTCCGCCTATTCCGATACCGCCTCCGTCGCCGCCGACCTGTCGCACGGGCTCGCGTTCGCCGAGCAGGTCGTGTCCGAAGTGAATTCGCTCGTCGTGATCCTCGACCGCAACGGGATGGTGCAGCGCTTCAACCGCCTGTGCGAGGAGGTGACGGGCAAGCGCGAGGTCGACGTGATCGGCCGCAGCGCGTTCGAGCTGTTCATGAGCCCGGAGCAGGGCGCGCAGTCGCGCAGCAACATCACGGGGTTCTTCGCGAGCAACCAGTCGTTCGCGGTCGAGCGCTACATCAACACGGTCAACGGGCCGCGTCTGTTCCAGTTCCGCAACAAGTTCGTGCAGAGCGGCAGCGGCGTCGACGAGCAGTTCCTGATCTGTTCGGGTATCGACATCACCGAGGAGCGCAACGCGCAGCAACGGCTCACCGAGCTCGCGAACACCGACGTGCTCACCGGGCTGCCGAACCGCCATGCGATCAGCGAGCGCATCCGTACGGCGATCGCCGAGGAGAGCGAGCTGACGCGCGGCCAGGTCGGCATCCTGTTCCTCGATCTCGACAACTTCAAGCGCGTCAACGATCACTACGGGCACATCACCGGCGACCGGCTGCTGCAGGACGTGTCGGCGATCATCAGCGGCTGCCTGCCGTCCGGCGCGACGCTCGCGCGGCTCGGCGGCGACGAATTCCTCGTGCTGTTCGAACACGGCACGCGGCCGCTGCTGGAGGCGACCGCGCAGATCATTCTCGAGCGGCTGCGCACGCCGATCCATCTCGGGCTGATGGAGATCTACACGAGCTGCTCGATCGGCATCGCGATGCATCCGCAGCACGGCGATTCGCTCGAGACGCTGATCCGCAGCGCCGACACCGCGATGTACGTCGCGAAGGAAGAAGGCAAGCACACGTATCGCGTGTTCTCGCTGGAGATGAACCAGAAGGTCGCGAAGTACATGTGGCTCGACACGAACCTGCGCAAGGCGCTCGAGGAAGAGCAGTTCGTGCTGCACTACCAGCCGGTCGTCGATATCGCGACGGGGGACGTGCACGGCGTCGAGGCGCTGATCCGCTGGCAGTCGCCCGATCGCGGGCTCGTCGCGCCGGTCGAGTTCATCCGGTTCGCGGAGGAGTCGGGGCTGATCGCGCCGCTCGGGCGCTGGGTGATGCGCACGGCGGCCGCGCAGGCCGCTGCGTGGAAGGCGAAGGGGCTCGGTATCCGGATCGCGGTGAACGTGTCCGCGCGGCAGTTGCAGGACATGAACATCGTGCACCAGTTCGCGTCGATTCTCGACGGCGCGGGGCTGAAGCCCGGCCTGCTCGACATCGAGCTGACCGAGAGCTGCTTCATCGAGGACGAGGAGGCGGCCAACGGGCTGATGCGGCAGTTCCGCCAGCTCGGCGCGCAGATCCATCTCGACGATTTCGGCACCGGTTATTCGTCGCTGTCGCAGTTGTCGCGCCTGCCGCTCGACGCGATCAAGCTCGACCGTACCTTCATCACGGCCATCGACCGCAATCCGCGCTCGCAGGCGCTGGTGCGCTCGGTCGTGTCGCTCGCGAAGGCGCTGAATTTCGCAGTGGTCGCCGAAGGCGTCGAAACGCACGCGGAAGCCGAATTCCTCAAGCAGCTCGACGTCGATCACGCGCAGGGCTACTACTACGCGCGGCCGATGCCGGCGCAGGCGTTCGAGGCGTGGCTCGCGGAGACGAGAAAGCTCAGGCTGATCGCCTGAGCGCCGTTCCGGACAAGGCGCCGCCGGCAATCGGCGGCGCCCGTCGCATTACACCGTGCGCAGCTTCGATACGCGCCGGTTCTGCAGCATCACCAGGCGTTCCATGTACGCGAGGTCCTTCGGCTCGATCGTGAACGCCGCATGCACCCACGCTTCCGTGATGTCCATCAGCTCCGAGCGCGACAGCTGGAACACGCGTTCGCGGGCGCGCAGCATCGCGCGGATGCCGTTCAGCTTGGGCTTCGTCACGTCGATGAAGGTGCGCGTCGCCAGATACGCGTCACCCGCGTCGAACGTCTCGTCGATCAGCCCGCGATCCTCGTACCACTCGGCCGCATGCGCCTCGCCGGTCGCGATCAGCGATTCCGCGAGGCCGCGGTTCGCCTTGCGCGCGACCAGCGAATAGCCGCCCATGCCCGGGAACAGGTTGAACGCGATCTCCGGGAACCCGAGTTTCACGCCCTTCTGCGCGAGCACGTAGTGATGCGCGAGCGCGGCCTCGAAGCCGCCGCCGAGCGCGCTGCCCTCGACCATCGCGATCGAGATCGCACCGGTGCCGAAGCCCGTGTAGATCTCGTACACGCCGTCGATGCACGAGCGCGCGTAGGCCATCAGCTGATCGCGCCGGCCGCTGCGGATCGCGTCGACGAAGAAGCTCAGGTCGCCGCCGACGTTGAACAGCTCGGGGACGAGCGAGCCCGTCACCCAGAAGTCGAACGTGAGGCCCGAGTCGCGTGCGACGCGCGCGAGATGGATGATGTCGGTGACGAGTTGCTGGTTGAAACACGGCCGCGGCTCCGATCGCAGCATCATCCACATGACGTTACGGCCTTCTTCGTAGAAGGCGGTCAGTTGCGAGAGTTCGCCGGCTTCGTAAAACGGGCGGCATGCCGGATGGGATTGGAGTTGCATGGTATGTCCTCGTGAGATGTGGTTTTAAAGACCGTCGCGCCAGGCGCCTGGCGGGCATCGGGTTGCCCGCCGGGCGCCTGGCGCGAGGCATCGCCATTGTTGCGCGCGCACAAAAGACGAATTGCGGGGAACAACGCACGAACGGGACGCGGGTGAGGGGGGCACTCGGGTGGGCCGGGGACGACGGACGCAGAGACGGGAATCGGGAGGGGGCGCGGTGGATCGGGCGGGAGGCGACGTCTGCCGGCGCGGGCCGGCAGACGGTTCGGCGCAGGGTTGTCGGCATCGTTCGCTTACATGCCGAAAGCGCTGCCCGGCCGCGGGGCGGCCTGCGGCTGCATGCCGGACAGTCCGGTGGGCGGCTACCGGATCGCATCCGGCAGTCCGGACGGCCGGACAAGGTTTGCTAAGATGCGCGCCGCATCACCGCGATCAATCGAACTAAAAATCTATTCCGAGAGACTCCCATGAAGAACGCAGTCACGACGTTCACCCGTTTCACGCGTGCAGGCCGTTACGCATTGCCGGCCGCCGCGCTGCTGTCGCTTTCCACGCTCGCCTGGGCCGCCGGCGACGTGCCCGGCTCGAAGGACCATCCGCTGATTTCGCGCTTCGCCGGCGCGACGATCAACGCGTATTCGCAGACCGCGTTCGACGAGGCATTCCTGCCGAACCAGCCGATCGACGACGAGCGAACCGCGAAGGGGTTGAACCTGGAAGGCAAGATCACGCGCATCGGCTATACGATCGGCGGCGACAAGTCGACGCTCGAAGTCGAGCGCAACTACCTCGATGCGCTGCAAAAGGGCGGTTTCCAGATCCTGTTTCGTTGCACGGCGGAGCAGTGCGGCAAGAGCGGCGGCAACGAGTTCCAGAGCGTCGTGATCAACTCCGGGCGGATGCGCAAGGCGGGCGGCGGCGAAGCGAACTTCGGCGGCAAGCACCGGACGATCCTCGCGAAGCTGCCCCGCGCGGCGGGCGATGCATACGTGTTCGTGCACGTGATGGACGATTCGGCGTCGAACAAGCGCACGGTCGTCTACGAGGAAGTCGTCGAGGTGAAGCCGATGCAGACGGGGCAGGTGAAGGTGATCGATTCCGGCGCGCTGCAGAAGGGGCTGGCCGCGACCGGCAAGGTCGCGCTGTACGGCATCTACTTCGATACCGACAAGGCGCAGGTGAAGCCGGAGTCGAAGGCGCAGCTCGACGAGATGGCGAAGCTGCTGTCGGCGAATCCGGCGCTGAAGGTCTACATCGTCGGGCATACCGACAACCAGGGGCAGCTCGCGCACAACGTCGACCTGTCGCAGAAACGCGCGGAGGCCGTCACGCAGGCGCTCGCGACGACGTACCGGATCGCGCCGGCACGGCTGGTCGCGAAGGGCGTGGCATCGCTGTCGCCGGTCGCCTCCAACGCCGACGACGCGGGCCGTGCGCAGAACCGCCGCGTCGAGCTCGTGCAGCAGTAGTACGCGTCAGCGACGAGCTATGACCTGAAGGGGCAATTGCGCGGGCAGCACGCGCAGGCCGGTGCGTACACGCTCGCGTGGACGTGGCGCGGCAAGCGCGTCGGCGACTGCCAGTAACGGGCCGGCGCGGCGGGCATCGCACCGGCACACGACGGCGAGCGGCTGGTACAGCGCACCGCACTCGAGCCCTTCGCCCACCGCCGGGTCGACGAGTGCGACCGGACGAACGACGACCGGGCCGCGATCACGTCGGCATCGGCATCGCTTCGATCAGCGCGATGCCGGCCGTCACGGTTTGCCGCGCCGCGCGCCGGCCTTGCGCCAGGCGGCTTGACGCTCGCCGGTACGTCACCCACACTGGCCGCACGACGGCCCCCGCGGCGGGTACGCGGGTGGCCCGTCATGTGCGCGTCATGCGGTACGAGTTCCGCGCCGGCGCGCGGCCCTGACGCCCGGTAACGAACGCGCGGAGAGCTTCGACGTGGTGCGTTTTCCTTCCCGATGGACCGGCTGCCTGTTCGCATGCGCCGTGGCGCTCGGCGCAGGTACGGCCGCGGCCGATACGCACGACACGGGCGACACGGCGCCCGTCACGCTCGTCAGCGACGTCCACGAATTCGTGATCCAGCACGACGGTTCGCTCGACGAGCACGACGATTCGACGCTGCGCGCGAACGACGCGAACGGTATCGACGCGGTCGCGCAACGCTACGTGTGGTTCGACAAGAATCTCGAGAAGGTCGAGCTGTTCGCGGCCGAGACGATCGACCGCGACGGCGTCGCGCATCCGGTCGGCGCGGACGGCATTCGCGACGTGCAGGAGCCGCGCTCGGCCGGCGCGCCGACGTTCCAGGACGGGCTGCTGCGCACCGTCGTGTTCCCCGGCGTCGAAGCCGGGTCGAGCACCCGCGTCGCGTTTCGCAAGACCCGCACGAAGCCCGTCAATCGCGGCTACTTCGGCTATTACGTGGAGCCGTCGCGCGAGCCGGTCGACAGCCAGCGGCTGATCTTCGACGTGCCGGCCGACATGCCGCTGTACGCGGATGCGCGCGGCTATGTCGCGCTGCCGCCGGTCACGGCGAACGGCCGCACACGCTACGAATTCGACTACCGGCACGGCGCGTACGATCGCATCGAGAGCGGCGCGGTCGGCTATCCGACCTACGGCGACCGGCTCGTCGTGTCGACGCTGCCCGATTACGCGGCGTTCGCGGCGCGCTACCGCGACGCGGCCGTCGACGCGAGTGCGAACGATCCGGCCGTCGTGCAACTGGCGCGCGCGCTCACGGCGGGTGCCGCCGATTCCCGCGACAAGGCGCGCATCCTGTACGACTGGGTGCAGGCGAACGTGCGCTACGTCGGACTGTTTCTCGGCGAAACGGCCGCCGCGCCGCATCGCGTGGCCGACATCCTGCGCAACCGCTACGGCGACTGCAAGGATCATGTCGCGCTGTTCGGCGCGCTGCTCGCGGCGGTCGGCATTCGCAGCGAGCCGGTGCTGATCAATCTCGGCTCGGTGTACACGCTGCCGTCGGTGCCCGGCTACGGCGCCGGCGCGATCAATCATGCGATCACGTGGCTGCCCGATCTCGGTCTCTACGCGGATACCACGACGGCCGGCATCGCGTTCGGCTACCTGCCGCCGATCGTGATGGATCGGCCGGCGCTGCTCGTCGATACGGGCGTGCTGTCGCGCACGCCGGCCACGCAGCCGCGCGGGCGCATCGCGCGCATCGCGATCGATGCCGCGCAGCCCGGCGCCGCGCGTGTTCAGGCGTATGTCGAGGACGACGGCTGGACGGCCGAACTCGAGCGCAACCTGTTTCGCCGCGCGTCGCGCGACCGCATCGCGCAACTGGCGAACGAGCGCCTGCGGCAAAGCGGCCTGCGCGGCCGCGCGCAACTGGCGACCAGCGACCGGCACGTGACCGACGGGCCGTTCGGCGTGACCCTGACCGGCACGCTCGATCATGTCGTATGGCCCGACGGCACGACCGCGTTGCCCGCATTGTCGAGCCTCACGGGCGGCATCGCGACGCAGGTAGAGAGCTGGCTGGCCGAGCCCGTGCGCACGCAGCCGTGGGGCTGCCTCGGCGGCACGTTCGACGAGACCGGCCAGATCGCGCTGCCGGCGGGCGTCGCCGTGACCGACCTGCCGGCCGATGCGGCCGTGCACGATCGCTTCGTCGATTTCACGTCGCATTACGTGTTCGATGCGGCCGCGCACGTCCTGCAGGTCACGCGGCGGATGAAGGCGGATTTCGGCCGGCAGGTGTGCACGCCGGACGAATTCGCGGCGCTGCGCGCGTCGCTGGAGCGCATCGAGCGCGACACGCAGGCGCAGATCGTCGTGCGGGCGAAGCCGCGTTGAACGGGGCGGGCACGGCATTCGCTCCGCACGGGCGAATCACTGAATCGCCGACGCGCAGGAGGGACATCATGACGGAGCGGGACCGCGAGATCGCCGAGCTCGCGAAGGAATTGCTGGGCCGGATCGTGCAAGGCACGGTCGCGACCGGCGCGACAGTCGATGTGGAGCAGTGCGCGGCGCTCGCCGTGCGGTGCGCGACGGCGCTGGTCGACCGGCTCGACGCGCTGAAGTGAGGCGGGGCGGGCGGCTACCGCCGCCGCCGCGCGCCGGGCGTTACGCTTCGGCGTGCACGGCGCCGTCCGCGCGCACGGCGCCCGGCGGTTTGCCGATCACGCGCTTGAACGCGCGACTGAACGCGGCGAGCGACCCGTAGCCGAGCCGGTACGCGACCGCTTCGATCGTCTCGCGGTCGCGCGCGATCCACTGCGCGGCGAGCCGCATCCGCAGCTCGGTCAGGTAACGCACGGGCGTCATTCCGGTTGCCGCGAGGAAGCGCTCGGCGAACACCGAACGCGACACGCCCGCTTCGGTCGCGAGTTCCGCGACGCTCCAGTTGCGCCCCGGGTCGCGATGCAGCGCGACGATCGCGCGGCCGAGCTTCGGCTCGCGCAGCGCCTGGACCCAGCCGGTCGCGTCGCCGCATCCGCACTCGACCCAGCCGCGCACGATGAACGCCGCGACCACGTCCGCGAGCCGCGCGAGGATGCCCGCGAAGCCCGCGCGCGCGGTGCACGCTTCGCGCTCCATCGCATCGAGCATCGGGCGGATCTCCGGGTAGCGCGCGAGCAGCGTGCCCACGTGCATGAACGCGGGCATCGTGCCGACGAGCGGCTGCATGCCGCCGAGGTCGAGCTCCATGCACGCGCTGAAGATCAGCGCGTCGCCGGCGCCGGGTTCCGCCGTCGCGCAGGTGGACGGCGAGACGCCGGCCGACGCCACCGACGCGACCGTATCGCAGATCTTCGCGATCTCGAAGCCGTTGATCTCGCGGCACGGCACGTCCGGATCGGACACCAGCGCGTGCATGCCGCCGTGCGGCAACAGGATCGCGTCGCCGGCCTCGAGCCGCATCGTCTCGCCCGAATCGTCGCGCAGCAGCACCGGCCCGCGCACGACGAAATGGAACTGCGCCCGCCCCGGCGCATGGCCGAAATTCAGCCCGAACGGCCGCGCGACCTGGATGCGGCGGTACTGGACGCCGCTCAGGCGCATCCCGAGCAACAGCTCGCTGACGAGGTCGTGCGTGTCGGGAATCGGGGGCAGAAGGGGCGCGGACATATCGAGATACGGACGTTCGATCAACAAGAACGGATTGTATGTCATAGACCGTCCTGCCGTCGTTCCTTACGATACGCCCTCATCCGTATTTTCCCTAACCGACACGGAACCTCGCATGAATCCCGGAATCTCCTCGACCGCCTCGACGGCGGCCCCCCGCGAACCGGCCTGGGGCGCGGTTTTCGCGATGGCGCTCGGCGTGTTCGGGCTCGTCACGGCCGAATTCCTGCCGGCGAGCCTGCTGACGCCGATGGCCGAGAGCCTCGGCGTGACCGAAGGCGTGGCCGGACAGGCCGTCACGGCCACGGCCACGGTCGCGCTCGTCACGAGCCTGCTGATCTCCGCGCTCACGCGCACGATCGATCGGCGGCGCGTGCTGCTGGTGTTCTCGGTGCTGCTCGTCGCGTCGAACCTCGCCGTGGCGTGCGCGCCGAACTTGGGTGTGCTGCTGATTGGCCGCGTCGTGCTCGGCATCGCGCTCGGCGGCTTCTGGACGATGGCGACGGCCACCGCGATGCGGCTCGTGCCGACGGCGATGGTGCCGCGCGCGCTGTCGATCATCTTCAGCGGCGTGGCGGTCGCGACCATCGCGTCCGCGCCGATGGGCAGCTACTTCGGTCACCTGATCGGCTGGCGCAACGTGTTCCTGATCGCGGCCGCGCTCGGCGGCCTCGCATTCGTGTCGCAGCTTCTCACGCTGCCGTCGATGCCGCCGAGCGGCACGACGCGGCTGCGCACGCTGATCGACGTCCTGCGCCGGCCGACCGTCGGCCTCGGGATGTTCGCGACGATCCTCGTGTTCACCGGGCATTTCGCGTTCTTCACGTATCTGCGGCCGTTCCTCGAACAGGTGGCGGGCGTCGGCGTGAACGGGCTGTCGGCGATCCTGCTCGGCTACGGCATCGCGAACTTCGTCGGCACGTCGCTCGCGGGCCGCGTGCTCGAACACCGGCTGCGGCCGATGCTGATCGGCATGCCCGCGCTGATGGTCGTGCTCGGCATCGCGCTCGTCGTGCTCGGCCGCGCGCCGATGATCGACGCGGTGCTGGTCGCGTTGTGGGGGATGGCGTTCGGCGGCGTGCCGGTCGCGTGGTCGACGTGGGTCACGCGCACCGTGCCCGACGAGGCCGAGAGCGCGGGCGGCCTGATCGTCGCGGCGATCCAGCTCGCGATCGCGACGGGCGCGGCGGCCGGCGGCGTCGTGTTCGACGCGAACGGCGCGGCGGGCGTGTTCGTCGGCGCGGCGATCGTGCTGGCGGTGGCGGTCGCGACGATCGTGACCGGCGTGCCCAAGCGGGTCGGCGTGGCCGCGTCCTGACCGGCCTGGCGGCCCGCATTGCGCGGGCTGCCGGGCGATCGTCCGCGCGTCAGGCGGCGCGGGCGCTCGCGATGCGGTCCAGTTCCGCGAGCGCGTCTGCCGGCAGATCGAGATCGGCAGCCGCGAGATTCTCGCGCAGATGCGCGACCGACGACGTGCCGGGAATCAGCAGGATATTCGGCGCGCGGTGCAGCAGCCACGCAAGCGCGACCTGCATCGGCGTCGCGCCGAGGCGGGCCGCCACGCCGGACAGCGTCGACGACTGCAGCGGCGAGAAGCCGCCGAGCGGAAAGTACGGCACGTATGCGATGCCGTCACGGGCGAGCGCGTCGATCAGCGCATCGTCGCCGCGATGCGCGATGTTGTAGTGATTCTGCACGCAGACGATGTCGCAGATCCGCCGGCCTTCCGTGACCTGCGCGGGCGTCACGTTGCTCAGGCCGATGTGCCGCACGAGCCCGCGCTGCTGCAGCTCGGCGAGCGTGGCCAGCGGCGCCTCGATCGATCCTTCGGCCGGCCCGTGCGTGTCGAACATGATGCGCAGGTTGACGACGTCGAGCACATCGAGCCCCAGGTTGCGCAGGTTGTCGTGCACGGCCCGCTCGAGTTCGTCGGGCGCGAACGCGGGCAGCCACGATGCGTCGTCGCCGCGTCGCGCGCCGATCTTGGTGACGATCACGAGATCGTCGCGATACGGATGCAACGCGTCGCGAATCAGCCGGTTCGTTACGTGCGGGCCGTAGAAGTCGCTGGTGTCGAGATGGTCGACGCCGGATTCGACGGCTTCGCGCAGGACGTTCAATGCGGCTTCGCGATCTTTCGGCGGGCCGAATACACCGGGGCCCGCGAGCTGCATCGCGCCGTAGCCGATTCGTCTGACGTGACGATTTCCGAGCTTGCAGGTGGCGGTGTGGCGAATGTCGGGCATGACCGTGCTCCTGTCGGTGAATTGAATGCATCCAGCATAGGGATGCGTCGCCTGCGCGATAAGGCGTCATAATTCGCACGGGTTGTACGAAAAGGCGAACAATGCAAACCGATCTGGGCGATCTGAACGCGTTCATGGCCGTGGCGCGCGCCGGCGGGTTCCGCGACGCCGCACGCAAGACCGGCCTCAGCGCATCGGGGCTGAGCGAGGCCGTGCGCCGGCTGGAAGCGCGGCTCGGCGTGCGGCTGCTGCATCGCACGACGCGCAGCGTCGTGCCCACCGAAGCCGGCGAGCGCCTGCTCGCGCGTCTCGGGCCCGCACTGACCGAAGTGGCGGCGGCGCTCGACGGTATCGACGAATTCCGCGGCCGCCCGGCCGGCACGCTGAAGCTCAACGTGCCGGTCAGTGCATCGCGGCTCGTGTTGCCGGCGATCGTACCGCGCTTTCTCGATGCGTATCCGGACATCCGGCTGGAAGTGATCGCCGACGAAAATTTCGTCGACGTGCTGGCGGCCGGATGCGACGCGGGCATCCGCTACGACGAACGCCTCGAACAGGACATGATCGCGGTGCCGATCGGCCCGCGCATCCAGCGCTTCGCGACCGCGGCGGCGCCCGGCTATCTCGACCGGCACGGCCGGCCGCGGCATCCGCGCGATCTGCTCGACCATCGGTGCCTGCGCGGGCGCTTCGCGAGCGGTGCGATGCCGCCGTGGGAGTTCGAGCGCGACGGCGAGGTCGTGCGGGTGGAGCCGGCCGCCGGGCCGCTGCTGGTCCAGATCGGCGGGGCGACGGAGCTGCTGGTCGACGCGGCGATCGCCGGGACGGGCATCGTGCATCTGTTCGAGGACTGGCTGCGCCCGCATGTCGACAGCGGCGCGCTCGAACCGGTGCTCGAACCGTGGTGGCGGCCGTTCTCGGGACCTTTTCTGTATTATCCGGGGCGACGCCTCGTGCCGCCGGCACTGCGCGCATTCATCGATTTCGTCAAGGGATCCTGAGCGTCGATCAGCGCGCCGGCGCATGCGCGTCGAGCAACTTTCGGTGGCGCGCGTCGGTCGCGTCGTCGGCTGGAAACATGCATTCCATGCGCAGCTCCTGAGCGGCCGCGCTGTGCGGCGTGCCGACCGTCGTGACGAGCGAGAAGTAACGCAGCACGACACCTTCGTGGATGAAGCCGATCGGGATGACCGGCAGCGACGGGGCGGCGGCCGCCCGCCGCCCCGCGAATCCGTCAACCGCCTTGCTTGACCAGCGCCGCCAGCGTCTTCATCGCCTGCAGGTACGGATACGGCCCGTGGCTGATGCGCGCCACGCCGTATTCCGCGAGGTCGGCGAGCGTCGGCGTGTCCGCGACGCGCATCACGTTCACCGGCAGCGGCGACGCGGCCGTCAGCGCGCGAATCAACTCGGGGGAGCGCAGGCCCGGCACGAACAGGCCGTCGGCGCCGGCCGCCGCATACGCGCGGGCGCGTGCCAGCGTTGCATCGAGCAATCGTTCGTCGTGCGTCTCGGCTGCCGCCTTGAAGAACACGTCGGTGCGCGCGTTGATGAAGTAGTCGGCGCCCGCGCGATCGGCCGCCTGCCGGGCGGCCGCGAGACGGGCCGCCGCTTCGTCGACGTCGCGCAGCTCGCCCGTGGCCGGAAAACTGTCTTCGAGATTGCAGCCGATCGCGCCGGCCTGGATGCTCATCGCGATCGTCTCGGCGACATCCTCCGGCCGCTCGCCGTACCCGCTTTCGAGATCGACGGTGACGGGCAGCTCCGTCGCGCGCACGATCCGCGCCAGCACCTCCATCATCACCGCGCGCGGCATCTGCTCGCCGTCGACGAAACCGTTGGCCGCCGCGACCGACCAGCTGCCGGTCGCCAGCGCGGGCGCGCCGGCATCGGCCACCGCGCGCGCACTGCCGGCGTCCCACACGTTGAACAGCGTCAGCGGCTGGCCCGCGCGGTGAAGCGACCGGAACGTCGCGCCTTTCTCGTTGTTGCCCATGCTCGTCTCCTCGTGGATACCCGACCGGTTGTCGTGTCGAGCGATATTGCCACCGAATCGGGCGGTGCGACGAAGCCCGGCAATGTCTGCTGACAGCGCGTGGCAGGAAGTTCGCGCGAGCGCGGCGGCGCGATGTGCGCGCCGGCTCAGTCGCGCGAATCCGGATCGACCGACAGCGTGCGCAACTGGTCGCGCAACCGGTCGACGTCGCCCGGCGCGAACGGCCGCTCGATCTCGGCATGCGCGTGCTGCCACAGCGGGAACGCTTCGGCCAGCAGGTCGTGCCCGGCCGGCGTCAGCGAGAGCAGGCGGCTGCGTCCGTCGTCCGGATCCTGCACGATCGTGACGAGGCCGCGCCGCTCGAGCGGCTTGAGCGCCGCGGTGAGCGTGGTGCGGTCCATCGCGAGCAGCGACGCGACCGATTTCATCGGAGCCGGTTGCGGCCGGTTCAGCGACATCAGCAGCGAAAACTGACCGTTGGTGAGATCCAGCGGGCGCAGCACGTCGTCGAAAATGCGCGCCAGATTGCGCGCCGCGCGCTGCATGTGCAGGCACAGGCAGCAGTCGCGCACCATCAGCGCCGTCTCGAAGGGAAGCTTTTCTTTTCGTGCCATGTTGCAATTGTGTTGATATCAACCTATCTTGTCAAGGTCGAGGCGCGGCAGCCCGCCGCGTCCGTCATCGGAGGAGCAGGCATGAGTGCGCAACCCCAGTTGTATCTCGCCGTATTTCTCGGAACCAAGGATAGCCCGGCGATGCAGGCCTGGATCGCGCTGCCGGAGGAAGAGCGGCGCACGCGCGAGCGCGACGGCATCGCGGCATGGCATGCGTGGGTCGACCGGCATCGCGACGCGATCGTCGAGCTGGGCGGGCCGCTCGGCAAGACCAAGACGATCGACGCAGGCGGCATCCGCGACACGACCAATGCGCTGAGCGGGTTCACCGTCGTGCGGGCGGCGTCGCACGAGGCGGCCGCCGCGCTGTTCGAAGGTCATCCGCATTTCACGCTGTTCCCGGGCGTGTCGGTCGACGTGATGCCGGTGCTCGCGATTCCCGGCGCGTGAGCGACGCGCGATGCCGGGCACGGCGTGTCGCGTCGTTCGATGTGCCGTGATCCGCACGCAGACATTTTTCCGACATTCTGGATGGAGACTGGCGATGAAGCTTTACGGATTTGCCGGCACCCGCACGCAACGGGCGCTGTGGGGGCTGAAGGAACTGGATGCGGATTTCGAATTCGTGTCGGTCAACCTGCTCGAGGGCGAGCACAAGCGGCCCGAATTCCTGCGTCTCAACCCGGCCGGCAAGGTGCCCGTGCTGGTGGACGGCGACCTCGTGATTCCCGAATCGGCCGCGATCGTGCTGTATCTCGCGGACAAGTACCCGGAGAAGGCGCTGCTGCCCGTCGATCCGGCGCTGCGGGCGCAGGCCTATCGGTGGATCATGTTCGCGGTGACGGAACTCGAGCAGCCGCTGTGGCGGATCACGCGGCACACGTTCATCTATCCGCCGGAGAAGCGTTCGCCGGCCGACATCGAACTGGCGCGCGAGGATTTCACGACGATGGCCGCGGTTCTCGACAAGCATCTCGAAGGGCGCGCGTTCATCGTCGGCGATACGCTGACGGTGGCCGATTGCGTGACGGCCTATCTGATCGACTGGGCGAGCGAGTGCCAACTGATCGAACCGTTCCCGCAATTGCGCGCGTATCTCGAACGGCTGTATGCGCGGCCGAAGGCGCCGCAGCGGATCGCGGAGGCGAGGAAGGCGGCTTGAACGGGCGGACGGTGCGGGGTGGGTCATGCGCCGCATCGGCATGACCTGCCGCGTCCGCCTGCGATCACGAAGCCGTATCCGGCCCGCCGAGCGCACGGCACAGCATCGCGAGGTCGCGCAACGTAAGATGCGGCGTCGCCACGTGCCGCGGAGCCTGTTCTCCTTCCGCCCGAGGCTCGCGCACGACCCACGCGGCCTGAAGCCCCGCATTCAACGCGCCGACGATATCGAGGTGGAAATCGTCGCCGACATGCAGCAATTCGGCCGGACGCACGCCGAGTGCGTCCGCCGCCGCATGGAAGATCTCGGGGTCCGGCTTAGCGAAGCCGAATGCACGCGCGCTGAGCGTCGTGCGGAAGAATTCGCCGCCGCCGGTCAGCCGGAGATCCGCGTTGCCGTTGGTGACCGCGATCAACGGAAAGCGGGCGCTCAACCATGCGAGCGCCGGCAGCGCGTCCTCGTAGAACTCGACGCGGTTGCGCGCCGCATAGAAGACGTCGTAGGCACGATCGGTCAGCGAGACGTCTTCGTTCGCGCGCTCCAGCGCAAGCCTGATCGAGCCGATTCGCATCGCACGATAGTCGCCGGCGAGATCCGGATGCAAACGTTCGTATTCCTCACGTAATGCACTGAGAGCCTGTTGTGTCGGCAGCACGCTCGCGGTATTCGGCGCGTGCTCGATCAGCCATGCGCGAAGCGTCGCCTCGGCCCGTACGACGGACGGCCCGAACGGCCACAGGGTATCGTCGAGGTCGAACGAGAGCGCGGAAACTTTGGCGAGACGCATGGCGGTCGAAAGCGGGAAGTCGTGTTACCAGGGCCACGGAACGGAGGTGCCGGTGCCGTTGTCGACGGCGTGCCGATACAGGAAGCGCGCGACGGTCAGGTCCTGAAGCGCGAGCCCCGTCATGTCGAAGACGGTGATCTCGTGCGCGGCACGGTCGATCGAAGTCGCACCCGCGAGGATGTCACCGATTTCCGTACACGGCAAATCCGGCGCCCACTGGCACTCGCCGATGCTGCGTGCCTGGTCACGATCGTCCACGACGATGCGCGCGCGTTCCAGCACGTCTGCCGGAAGTTCGCGCTTGCCCGCGGTGTCGGCGCCCACGCAGGTCAGGTGGGTGCCCGGCTGAACCGCATCCGCGTCGAACAACGCGCCGCCGCCGGGCGTGGCCGTGATCACCACGTCGCTGTTGGCCACCGCGTCGTTCCGGTCGCGCGCCACGCCGATCGTGCATCGATCGACGAAGTGCGCTTCGAACGCCGGGTCCGATTCGCCGCTCACATTCACGTACTGCACCGTGCACCGCTGCGGCAGCAGCCTGAGCGCGTAATCAAGTTGCACGCGCGCCTGCACGCCGGTGCCGAACACGCAGAGCCGCGTGCTGTCGCGGCGCGCCAACTGTTGCAGCCCGAGGCCGCCCGCCGCGCCGGTGCGTGCGGTGGTGATCGCGTTGCCGTCCATGATGCACAGCGGGCGGCCCGTCGCCGGATCGAACAACGCGACGGTGGCCTGATGCGGCTCGCTGCCGTGCGCCCGGTTGCCCGGCCAGAACCCGGCCGCCTTGAAGCCGAGCAGATCCTGACCGGCGACGTCGCCCGACTTGATGCCGAACACGCCGCCGGTGTGCAGTTTCTCGCGTACCACCGGGAATACGCGTCCGGCCCGTCGACTGTGCAGCACGAAGGCTTCGCGCACGGCCGCCATCACTTGCTCGGCCCGCAGGGCGGGCTCGACGGCATCGCGGTCGAGGAGAAGGAGGTGGGCGTCGGTCGGCATGGTGGGCGGTGCCTGTTCGGCACGAGACGAATCGAGAGTGTTTAAAGTTTGTCCAAATTTGGATAAATAGTCAATGCGTGGTGGCACGGCACGGACACCGGGTTTCGCTCACCACCCGTAGAAGCGCGGCCACGTCTGCGCGGCGCCGTCGTCGCCGATCGCCTGGTAGTCGGGATGTTGCGCACCGGTGGCGCACGCGTGATTCGGCAGGATGCGCAGGCGCGTGCCGATCGGAAACCGCTGCGCGATGCCCGTATCCGGCGCGCCCGCGCGCGACACGATCCCGTGTTCCTGGTTGGCGGCGCTCATCAGGTAGTCGCCGAGCACGTCGCCGGCTTCGGTGCAGACCAGCCCGTAGCCGAAATCGCGCGCCTGGCGCTGCGTGCCGCGGTCGCGGCTCATCGCCATCCAGCCCGCGTCGACGATCGCCCAGCCTTTCTCTTCCTGGTGGCCGATGACGGTGGTCAGCACGGACAGCGCAATGTCGGACAGTTCGCATACGCCGATGTTGTGCATCACGAGGTCGAACATCACGTACACGCCGGCGCGCACTTCGGTCACGCCGTCGAGCCGTTGCGCGGCCAGCGCGGTGGGCGTCGAGCCGATACTCACGACCGGGCAGGGCAACCCGGCGGCCCGCAGGCGCTCGGCGGCGCGCACGGTGCGGCTGCGCTCCTGTTCGGCGATCGCGACCAGCGCGTCGTGCGTGTCGTATTCGTAGCTGGAGCCTGCGTGCGCGAGCACGCCGCCGAGCCGCATGCCGCCGTCGGTCAGCGCGCGGCCGACGTCGATCAGCAGGTCGGCGTCGGGCGGGATGCCCGAGCGGTGGCCGTCGACGTCGACTTCGATCCATACGTCGAAACGCTCGCCATGCTCGCGCCCGAAGGCGGCGATCGCGTGCGCGGCCGGCAGGCTGTCGGCGACGATCTTCAGGTCGCAGCCTTGGCGGCGCAGCGCGAGCGCCTAGCCGAGCTTGGCGGGCACCATGCCGACCGCGTAGACGATGTCGCGGATGCCGTGCGCGAAGAACTGCTCGGCTTCCTTGAGCGTCGACACCGTGATGCCTTGCGCGCCCGCCGAGATCTGCGCGTCGACGACGTGCCGGCATTTGGTGGTCTTGAGGTGCGGCCGGAACCGGACGCCGAGCGCCTCCAGATGCGTTTGCATGCGAGCGATATTGCGCTGCATGCGGCCGACATCGATCAAGGCCGCGGGGGTGTTGAGGGTGTGAAGGTTCACGATGCGTCCGATTGCCAGGTTGCCGAAGCGGACACTGTAGGCTGGTTGGTTCGCACCGTGTTTAATGCGAGGCTAATCCGGCATTAAGCCGCATTTAATCCACCGAATTGCGCGGATCGTGGCGCTGCCTCACGCCTTGCCGCGCCACGGCGGCGGATCGAGAAACTGCCGCGCGGCGTCGAGAAACACCCGCTGCCGCGCGGAGCGGCCGGTGCGCGACGGCAGCAGCGCCGTCACCGGCGCGGGCGGCAGGCGCCAGCCGGGCAGCAAGCGGACGAGCTTGCCGTTCGCGAGCAGCGGGGCGACGTCCCACTCGGAGCGTTCGACGATGCCGAGCCCGGCCAGCGCCCATTCGGTGATCACGGTGCCGTCGTTGGACGACAGCGCGCCGCTGACGCGGATGACGGTCGCCCGCCGCGGCTCGCCCTTGGCGCCGCTCGCAGGCGAGAAGCGCCAGCGCGGGATGTCCTCGTCGTTCTCGCGCAGGCACAGGCAGTCGTAGCGCGTCAGGTCGGACGGATGCTTCAGGTCCTTGAGGCGGCGCGCGTACGCGGGACTCGCGCACAAGAAGCGCTCGTTGGGCGCGAGCGGATAGCCGATCCACGAAGACGACTTGAGGCTGCCGACATGGATGACTACGTCGGCGCCCGATGCACTGGTCAACGGGCTTTCGGACAGGTGGAGCGAGATTTCGAGCTTCGGATGCGCTCGCTGCACGTCGCGCACGATCCGCGCGACGTACTTGCGGCCGAAGCCGAGCGGCGCGACGACGCGCAGCGTGCCCTGCACGTCGCCATGGTCGCCCGCGATGCTGACCGGCAGCGCCTCCACGCGCTCGAGAATGCCGACGGCTTCCTGGTACAGCCTCTGCCCTTCATCGGTCAGCGCAATCCCTTTCGGCTGCCGCACGGCGAGCCTCGCGTTCAGGCGCGCCTCCATCCGCTGCAGGCGAATCGTGACCGCGGGCGGCGTGAGATCGAGCAGCCGGGCGGCAGCGGCTAACGAGCGCGACGTGCCGATCGCGCGGACGAGTCGAAGGTCGTCGAGGTCGAGCATTTCGTGGCTCTTAATGCAGGTGGTGTCGAGCATTAAACCGCAGATCGAAATGCGAGGCCATCGACGTGCAGTGCCCTCTGGTTGAAGGAGACATATGAGTCGGTCATGTAATTCATGATGAGGGACGTCAAGGTAAAGCGGAGTAATCCGCAGAATTCTCGTCTGCCGGACGCGATGGAGGCAGATGTTCTCGCCTTTGAGCCGCTAGGCTTTTCTCAAAATGGCCGTCTGGCTACGTCGCATATCTGCACACCATACACGAAGACAGGAGAGATGCTGCCACATCAATTACGACAACGTTCGCCAGTATTCTCGCTTCCTTCAGGGGGCGGCACCTGTGCAGCTCAATAGAGGAGTTTGTGGTCTGTGCCACTCTTCGTTCACACTTTTTCAAGTTTTAATGGGGCTGCAAATTCTAGGGCGGGTTGTCTTCGCCTCCTAATTTTACGAAACGTCGGTGGCCGCTTTTCCGAGCGTGACTCAGCCAAGAACCGCGACAGCAGTTCACTCCTTGAGGTTCAAGTGCGGACAAGTCCGCGTCTTTTTGGGTCACGTGAGATTCTCAATGCAACGATACTGGTTTTCCCGTGCGCTCCTGAGACAGATGTCAGATCTTTCCCTGAGTGCCTCATAGAATGATTGGTTCGCTTGCGACAACTCGAGGAGATGCGCGCGAAGTCGAAAATTAGGAGCCTCGTAATACTGGTCGACGAAATTCCCCTCTCCAATTCACTCCCGAGGAATTTGGCCACTGTCGAAAACGCCACGACTGCGTGCAGGAAATTGAATGTGGAACTGGTCGGTGGAGTCAATGCATCGACTTCAGAAGACTCAAAGACGTCAGGATCTGGTCCCTTGCAATCCGGGTTGACCATACGCTTGGTCGCTCAATGTTAGGCTGAACGTAGCCAATTTCGCAGACTTCGTTCGACGTGGTGAGGCGCTGGACTTGGGTGAATCGAGCGGCAAGACGAAAGCGCACACTTCGGCGGTGACGCTGAGTTGGACTCCGATCCTTGATTCGGCGACTGGCCAGGGCGTCTCTGCGGAAGTGCAGCGACCTGGATAACTGATCAATGCGAGGAGCCGCTGTCCCATCGGGATGGGGGTGACTTCGACTGGAAGAATTATCGTGCAAATCAAGAACAAAGTGCTTGTCTATCTTACATGGCGAGATAAAT
Source organism: Burkholderia sp. BCC0506 (assembly GCF_902833145.1). Lineage (GTDB taxonomy): Bacteria > Pseudomonadota > Gammaproteobacteria > Burkholderiales > Burkholderiaceae > Burkholderia. Next base: position 467,846 of record NZ_CADFEN010000002.1, read on the forward strand.
TGCTCACTTTCACGCAGCCTAAGTTTCCGGAAGCCGGGCGGCAGGTAATCGCCGGCACGATGGAACAGGACGAAACACCAGAAGCCGCTGCGCTACGTGAGCTACGAGAGGAAAGTGGCATCCAAGATGCAGAAGTTGTTCGCATCCTCGGTGACTACTTCTATTCGATGAGAAAATTCGGAAGAAGCGAGATCCAGCACCGGCATGTTGTGCATGTCATGGCGAGTGACTCCATTGCTATGAAGGAATGCTGGACGTATTTCGAGACTCATCCAAGTTCCGGTGGCGAACCAATTGAACTCAGCCTTCAATGGCTTCCCCTTTTTGAAAAAGAATTCGCGCTGATCGGTGGACACGATTTCTTCCTGCCCATACTGAAACATTTCGTGCGCGAGCATTCGGAGATTTGAGATGTGCTGCCGATGACGTCGACAAAAGCGCATTGTTTGACGAGCCCACGGCCATCCACCTCGCGTCGGCAAGGCTGGTGGACGGTCGTGCGATCCACCACTACCTGATGTTTATCGAACCGGTGCTGGAGGCATCGAGGGCACAGGCGAGACAGAGAGAGAGTGCATGCTAGGTGAGGCTGGCTTGATGAATATCGTTGCCCGTTGGGCAGACGGAGCGCGCGCGAGGCCGAAGCATCGCTGCTCGCACGCTTCGGCGCAGTCGCGCTCGGCATGCTGTCGCGCGATTTCGAGGCGAAGGCGGCCCGCCTGCGCAAGCCGCGCTGACGCAGCGCAGCACGGCCGCAGTACGCGTATGGCGCGCGCTCCGGCGCGCTCGAAACCCTCGCGCCGCCATGTTCTGACCCCCAACTTCTGCCCGGTTCGCCCGCCACAGGGCAAAATACGGGTTTTCCGCACCCGCGAGGGCGCGTTCGAATCACGCGCCGGGCGGCGGCAGTGCGCATGCCGCACGCCGCCGCCGGGCGCCCAGGCAAGATCGCTCGCCGTGCCGCGAGCCCACAGGAGTCCAGACCCCATGCCCGAATCCAACCTGTCCTTCTTCGGCCGGCTGTCGCTGGCCGTCGGTACGTTCTTCTCCGTGCTCGGCAATCGCGAGTTCGCGGCCGACGTGCTGCGCGTGCGCGACGGCGCGCCGGCCCCGATCGCGCCGGCCCCGACGCCGACGCCCGCTGCCGCGCCCGTCGCACCCGCGCCGGTGAAGGCGCCGGCGCCCGAGCTGCGCGAAGCGAGCCCGCAGGCCGCACTGCAACTGCTCGGCCTGCTGCAGCGCGACGCGCGCTTCATCGATTTCGTCGAGGAAGACATCGCCGGCTACGCGGACGCCGATATCGGCGCCGCCGCGCGCCTCGTGCACGACGGCTGCCGCGCCGCGCTGCGCGAACACTTCACGATCGTGCCGGTGCGCGACGAAGCCGAAGGCAGCCGTGTGACGTTGCCGGCCGGCTTCGACGCAACCGCCGTGCGCGTGACCGGCAACGTGGTCGGCTCCGCGCCGTTCACGGGCACCGTCAGCCATCGCGGCTGGCGCGTGTCCGACGTGCGCCTGCCGAAGCTGACGGGCAGCCACGACGCATCGGTGATCGCACCGGCGGAGGTGGAATTGTGAGCGATCCGCGCTATTCGATCGGTATCGACCTCGGGACGACCCATTGCGCGCTGTCGTACGTCGACAGCAGCACCAGTGACGGCGAAACGATCACGCAGCAGGTGCTGCCGATCGCCCAACTGACCGCGCCCGGCGCACTGGAATCGCGCGACCTGCTGCCGTCGTTCCTGTACCTCCCGCATGAAAGCGAGCTGACGCAGGGCGACCTGACGCTGCCGTGGACGGCCTCGCGCACCTTTGCGGTCGGCGAGATGGCGCGCACGCGCGGCGCCGGCACGCCGATCCGCCTCGTGTCGAGCGCGAAGAGCTGGCTGTGCCACCCGGGCGTCGACCGCCGCGCGGCGATCCTGCCGAGCGATGCGCCGCCGGAAGTCGCGCGCGTCTCGCCGCTGGAAAGCTCGATCCGCTACCTGACGCACCTGCGCGAAGCGTGGGACCACGCACACCCCGACGCGCCGTTCGCCGACCAGGACGTGACGGTCACGATCCCCGCGTCGTTCGATCCGGCCGCACGCGAGCTGACGGCCGAGGCGGCCCGCGCCGCCGGCTACTCGCGGATGACGCTGCTGGAAGAGCCGCAGGCCGCGCTGTACAGCTGGATCCAGAAGAGCCAGGGCGGCTGGCGCAAGCAGGTGCAGGTCGGCGACCTGATCCTGTGCGTCGACGTCGGCGGCGGCACGACCGACCTGTCGCTGATCGCGGTGGTCGAGCGCGACGGCAATCTCGAACTGCATCGCGTGGCCGTCGGCGAGCACATCCTGCTCGGCGGCGACAACATGGACCTCGCGCTCGCGCACGTGGTCGCGCGCAAGCTCGCGCAGCAGGGTACGCAGGCCGATCCGTGGCAACTGCGTGCGTTGACCTACGCGTGCCGCTCGGCGAAGGAAACGCTGCTGTCCGACCCGACGACCGACGCGGTGCCGCTCGTCGTGCCGAGCCGCGGCTCGAAGCTGATCGGCGGCTCGATCCGCACGGAACTGACGCGCGCGGAACTCACGCAGACGATCCTCGAAGGCTTCTTCCCGCAAGTCGATGCGACCGCGCGCCCGGTGAGCCGCGCGCGTGTCGGTCTCACGCAGCTCGGCCTGCCGTATGCGCAGGATGCGGGCATCACGCGCCATCTGGCGGCGTTCCTGGGCCGCCAGGTCGCGGCGCTCGACACGCTCGAAGGCGTGCAGCGCACGCTGCCGCAGGGCGCGACGTTCCTGCATCCGACCGCCGTGCTGTTCAACGGCGGCGTGTTCAAGTCGACGCTGCTCACGCAGCGCGTGCTCGATACGCTCAACGGCTGGCTCGCCGCCGAAGGCGCGCCGCCCGCGCGCCTGCTCGAAGGCGCGGATCTCGATCTCGCGGTCGCGCGCGGCGCGGCGTACTACGGCTACGTGAAGCGCGGCCGTGGCGTGCGCATTCGCGGCGGCACGGCGCGTGCGTACTACGTCGCGATCGAGTCGGCGATGCCCGCGGTGCCGGGGCTGGAGCCGCCGGTGCAGGCGCTGTGCGTCGCGCCGTTCGGGATGGAGGAGGGCTCGGACGCGGCGCTGCCGCCGCAGGAGTTCGGCCTCGTCGTCGGCGAACCGGTGCAGTTCCGCTTCTTCGGGTCGTCGGTGCGCCGCCAGGACCAGGTCGGCACGCTGCTCGACTACTGGTCGCCGGAAGAGCTGCAGGAGCTGGAGGAAATCCAGGCGACGCTGCCCGCCGAAGGACGCACGGTCGGCGAAGTCGTGCCGGTGAAGCTGCATGCGCGCGTGACAGAAGCCGGCACGCTCGAACTCGAGGCGATCCCGAGCGGCACGGACGAGCGCTGGAAGGTCGAGTTCGACGTGCGCGGCGCCGCCTGAGCGCGATGAAGCGTTATACGGTCGGCATCGACCTCGGCACGAGCAATACGGTCGTCGCGTACGTCGAGGCCGGTTCCGACGCGATCTGCGTGTTCGACGTCGAGCAACTGGTCGGCCCCGGCGCGGTGGCCGCGCAGCCACTGCTGCCGTCGGTGCGCTATCACCCGGCGGCGGGCGAGCTGCCGCCGGACGCGCTGCGGCTGCCGTGGTCGGCCGATGCGAAGGCCAATACGAAAGCGCACGCGGCCGATGCGCCGCCGGCCGTGATCGGGCGCTACGCGCGCACGCTCGGCGCGCAGGTGCCGGGCCGGCTCGTGACGAGCGCGAAAAGCTGGCTGTCGCACGCGGCGGTCGACCGGCTCGCGGCGATCCTGCCGTGGGGCGCGGCCGACGGCGTCGACAAGGTGTCGCCGGTCGATGCGAGCGCGAGCTATCTCGCGCATGTACGCGACGCATGGGACGCACGCTTTCCCGATGCGCCGCTCGCGAAGCAGGACGTGATCCTGACGGTGCCCGCGTCGTTCGATGACGGCGCGCGCGCGTTGACGGTCGAAGCTGCCAAACGCGCGAAGCTGCCGGCGCTGCGCTTGCTGGAAGAGCCGCAGGCCGCGTTCTACGACTGGCTGTATGGCCAGCGCGCGTCGCTGCGCGACACGTTCGCCGCGCCGCGGCGCGTGCTGATCTGCGACGTCGGCGGCGGCACGACCGACCTCACGCTCGTCGACGTCGCGCCGGGCGACGACGGCGAGCCGACCTTCACGCGCGTGGGCGTCGGCAACCACCTGATGCTCGGCGGCGACAACATGGACCTCGCGCTCGCGCGCCTGGTCGAGACGCGGCTCACCGAGCCCGGTACGCGGTTGTCGGCCGCGAGCCTGTCGCAACTCGTCGAACGCTGCCGCGCGGCGAAGGAGCGGCTGCTCGGCGACGATGCGCCCGCGTCCGTCACCGTCACGCTGCTCGGCGCGGGCAGCAAGCTCGTCGGCGGCGCGCGCTCGGCCGAGCTGACGCGGCAGGAAGTCGAGCAGATCGTCGTCGACGGGTTCTTTCCGCAGGTCGAGGCGGGCGACTTGCCGCGCCGGGCGCGCGCGGCGATCGTCGAATTCGGCTTGCCGTATGCGAGCGACGCGGCCGTCACGCGCCACGTCGCCGCGTTCCTGAACCGTCATGCGGAAGGCCCGTTGCCCGACACGCTGCTGCTCAACGGCGGCGTGTTCCGCGCGGGCGCGCTCGCCGGCCGCCTCGCGCAGACGCTCGGCGCGTGGCGCGGCGCGCCGCTCGACGTGCTGCACAACGCGCATCCCGATGTGGCCGTCGCGCGCGGCGCGGTGGCCTACGGGCTCGCGCGTGCCGGTCATGCGCCGCGCATCGGCGGCGGCTCCGCGCGCAGCTATTTCCTCGTGCTCGACGATGGCGCGGACGATTCGACGGCACGCGGCGTCTGTCTGCTGCCGCGCGGCGCGGAAGAGGGCCGCGAAATCCGGCTCGACGATCGCACGTTCGCGCTGCAGCTCGGGCAGCCGGTGCGTTTCCACCTCGTATCGACGGTGGCCGACACGAAGTATCAACCCGGCGATCTCGTCGATCTCGATGGCGGCGATTTCGTGCGGCTGCCGCCGATCGCGACGGTCGTCGATGCGCAGGCGGGCGGCGACGTACGCGAAACGCCGGTGAAGCTCACCGCGTCGCTGACCGAGGTCGGCACGCTCGAAATGCATTGCATCGCGACCGACGACGCGGCGCGCCGCTGGCGGCTCGAATTCCAGTTGCGCGGCGATGCGCCGGTTCGCGGCGACGATGCCGCGCCCATGCGGCATCCGCGGCTCGACCAGGCGATCGAGCTGATCGAGCGCTCGTTCGGCAGCAAGGCCGCGGGCGTCGCGCCGAAGGACACGCGCCGGTTGCGCGCGCAGCTCGAACAGGTGCTCGGCGCGCGCGAAGACTGGGACGTCGCGCTCGCACGCGAACTGTTCGACGCGTTGCTCGCGCGGGCGCGGCGGCGCCGCCGCTCGGCCGATCACGAGCGCGCGTGGCTGAACCTGGCCGGGTATTGCCTGCGTCCGGGCTTCGGTCATCCGCTTGACGCGTGGCGGATCGAGCAGCTGTGGCCGCTGTTCGACGACGGCATTCAATATGTGACCGACGCGCAGGTGTGGTCCGAATGGTGGACGCTGTGGCGGCGCGTGGCCGGCGGCCTCGACGACGATGCGCAGACGCAGGTGCGCGACGCGATTGCGTTCCTCGAACCGTCCGACGACAAGCGGCGCAAGCTGCCGTTCGATCCGGCCAAGGTCGGGCCGGCCGACATGACGCGGTTGTCGGCGTCGCTCGAACGGCTGCCGGTCGAGCGCAAGGTCGAACTGGCCGAGCGCCTGATCGTGCAATTGCAGAAGCCGGCCGAACGTCCGTTATGTGCGTGGGCACTGGGCCGGATCGGCGCGCGCCGGCCGTTCTACGGCAGCGCGCACGGTGTCGTGCCGGCGGAAATCGTCACGGGCTGGCTCGATGCGCTGTTCGCGCTCGACTGGAAGCAAGTCGAGCCGGCCGCGTTCGCGGCCGCGCAGATTGCGCGGATGACGGGCGACCGCTCACGCGATCTGCCGGACGATACGCGCGAGGCCGTCATCAAGCGCCTGTCGGCCGCGAATGCGTCGGCGGCGTGGATCGACATGGTGCGCGAAGCGATCGCGTTCGACGAAGCCGATACGGTGCGCGTGTTCGGCGAAACGCTGCCGGCCGGGTTGAAGCTGCTGGCCGATTGACAGCAGGACGGGGTGCTTCGATCTCGTTCGCGGATCGAAGCATCGATCCGGTCGCGCCCGACCGTGGCGCGACGCCGAAGCCGTTCCATTCAGGCGTGCGACATCGCTTCGCGCCGCTTTTCCACGGATCCGATTTCCGCGCCGTCTTGCGCGGCTGCCAAACGGGAGCGCCGATACCGCGACGAGCATTGTGTTGTCGACGCACCAGGCACGACGCGGGCAAGGCCGCACCACGTTCCTGCGCGCGGTCAGACGCCGGCCGCCCGCTCGGGAAACACCGGCTCGCCGAGCGTCAGCATCAGCCGGTTCGCCCACGCGAAGATCGCGATCGCGTGCGACAGGTCGAGAATCTCCTCATGCGTGAGCCCTTCGGCTTCGAGCGCGGCGATGTCACTGTCGTCGATCGCGTCGGGCCGTTCGGTCAACGCGATCGCATAGCGGACGATCGCGCGTTCGCGCGCCGTCGTGCCGGCCGCCGCCGGATCGTCGAACACCTGCTCGATCGCGTCGGTGCGTTTCGCGAGTTGCGCGAAGCGCTGCGCATGCACCGACGCGCAGTACACGCAGCCGTTCACGCGCGACACAGCCGTGCTCGCCAGTTCGCGTTCGGAGCGCGACAGCCCGCCGGGCCCGTACATGATCGCGTTGAACACGCCCGAGCGCTGCCGCAGGATCTCGGGCAGATGGACGAGCAGCAGGTAATAGTCGGACGTTTTCGCCTGCGGATGGCTCGCTTCGAGCACCGCGATCTGATCGGGCGTCGCCGCGTCGAGCGAGACCGTGTCGAGCCACGCGCGCCAGCCGAGCGTGGCCGATGTGAAGCCGTGGGCGGCAGTCGTCATGCGGCCTCCTTTGCGGCACGTGCCTGAAGTGCCCGTGCGGCAGCGGCCACGCGCAACTGATACGCGACGAACGCGACGAGCTGCGACAGCGCGACGATCGCGGGCGTCGTGAGTCCGGCCGATTTCAACGCGTCGAGATCGGCTGCGCGTGCGTCGACCGGCGCGTGCGTCAGGCGCTTCGCGTGCGACAGGATCGCGCCGAGGCGTCGGGGCAGTGCGTCGAGCGCGTCGGCATCGGCGTGCGCGATGTCGTCGCGCGTGCCGCCTGCGTCGAGCAGCCGGGCGCGATAGATGTCGGCCAGCGCGTGCGCGTTCGACTGACGCGCGACATACCGCGCCGCATGCAGCCGCTCGATCAGCGAAAGATCGGGCAGCGTGGAATCGAACAGCGCGGCTTCGCTCAGTTGCGTATGCAACAGCATCTTGTCGCGTGCACGGCGCAGCGCGGCGACGGCGTCGCCTTCCCGCAAGCCGGCTGCCGCGTCGATCGTATCCGGCACGGCGGCCGGCGTGATGGCGTCATTCATCGTTTCGGTATTCCTTCTTCGTCAAAGTGATCGAGGGCGTCGGCATCGCGCCATTCGTCGCCCTGCAATTCCGCATTCGCGTAGGCGACGAGCGCGTCGTAGTGGCGGTCGCGATCGGCGTCGAACAGCCGGCTCGCAATGCCGCGCGCGAGCCGCTGCGCGCCCGCGCTGATCGCCGGAATGTCGCCGGACAGCTTGCCGTGGCTCAGGCTCGCCGCATGGTTGAAGCAATGGATGCGCGTGACGGCCGGACACGCGCCGCGTTCGCGCTCCTGGAATGCGAATGCGGGGCCGAGATCGGGCGACTCGGCGAGCTCGTCGAGCCACAGCGCCGGCTCCGGCCGATAGCGGTCCTTCCAGCGCCGCACGTGGGCGCCGAACGACGCGAATTCGTCGCGCGTCGTCCAGTCCGAATGAAAACCCGTCGCGAAGATCAGGAAGTCGACCGTGTAGCGGCCGCGCGGCGTCGTCACGTCGAGGCCGTCCGCATGGTCGGCGAGCGACTCGATCGGGCTACCCGCATGGAAATGCGCGCGGTCGTGGCGCGAGACGCGCAGCACGCTGTCGCGCGGCGGCGGGGTCTGCGACGTCAGCGCGTAGTGCATGAAGCGCCACTTCGTCGCGTCGTCGAGATCGGCGTAGCCGTGCACGAGGCCCGGGCTGCCGATGCCGGTCAGCTTGTTGATGCGCGGAATGTCCGCGCGGCGGAAGAACAGGTCGACGCGCGCGGCGCCCGCTTCGAGCGCGGTGCCCGCGTTGTCGAACGCGGACGCACCCGCGCCGACCACGCCGACGCGCTTGCCGGCGAGCGCCGCGAAATCGATCGGCTCGGACGAATGGGCCCAGCGCGAGCGCGGCGCACGCTGTGCGACGGGCGGCACGTACGGGCCGCCGAGCCCGTCTCGGCCGGTCGCGAGCACGACGTGCCGCGCGAGCAGCGTCTGCGCCTCGCCGTTGCCGCGCACGTCGAGCGCGAGCAGCCCGTCCTCGCGCGGGCGCAGCGCGACGAGCGTCGTGTCGTTGCGCACCTGCAGGTCGAGCACGCGCCGGTACCAGCGCAGGTAGTCCATCCATTGCGGGCGCGGGATCTTGTACAGCGCATCCCACGCATCGCGGCCGTATTGCGCTTCGAACCACGCGCGGAACGTCAGCGCGGGCAGGCCGAGCGCGGGGCCGGCGAGTTGCTTGGGAGAACGCAGCGTCTCCATCCGCGCGAACGTGACCCACGGGCCTTCGTAGCCGGCCGGTGCGCGGTCGATCACGCATTGGTTGTCGATGCCGAGCAGGCGCAGTTCGGCGGACGCCGCGAGCCCGGCCATACCGCCGCCGACGATCGCGACGTCGAGCACGCGCGCGCCGTCCGTTTCGCGCGGCGGCACCCACGGCGGCGCGGGCAGGTCGAGCCAGCGCAAGTCCTGCGCGAGCCGTGCTTCGAGTGCGTCGAGCGGGATCGTCATGCAGCCTCCGGACGCACGCGGCGGGTTCGTGCCGGGCGAGGCGGGCGCGCCGCGCGTTCGCTGCGCAACCGGTCGCCGCGCAGCAGCGCATCGTGCGCGGCGGCGTCGTGAAAGATCACGTCGTCGAGCAGCGTGTGCGTCGTGCGGTGCAGCGCGTCGAGCAGCGCATCGACGGCGGCCGTGCGCGCCTTGCCGGCCGGCGTCGCGACGCCGAACGCGAACGGGATGTCGACGTCGAGCGCTCGCGAGACGACGCCGTCCACCGGCAGCGCGACGCCCGTGGCCGGATCGACGATGCCGATCGCGATGCCCGCGCGCGCGGCCATCACCGCATTCAGCGACGCATTGGTTTCGATGAACACGCGCGCATCGACACGTGCGGCCGCGAACGCCGCGTCGATCCGCTGGCGCAGCCGGTGCCGGTTCGCGACCGTCACGATGCGGCGCCGCGCGAGGTCGCGCAACGCGATGCGCGGCTTCGCCGCGAGCGGGTCGTCGGCCGGCAACACGGCGACGCAGGGTGTTTGCGCGATCCAGTGCACGTCGAGCCCGGCATGCGCCATCGGCAGCGTGACGACACCGACGTCGGCCGTGCCGGCCAGCACCTCGTGCACGACATGCTCGGCCGATTCGCTGCGCAACTGGTAGTGCGGCGCATGCGCGTCGTCGGGCAGCGCGGCGAGCGCGGCCGGCACGAGCGTGGCCGCGAGCGACGGCGTGGCCGCGATACGCACGGGCTCGGCGGTTTCGTCGCCGAGCGCGCGCGCCCGCGCCTCGATCGCGCGCAGGCCGACGAGCGAGCGTTCGACTTCCTCGTACAGCAGGAACGCGCGCCGCGTCGGCGTGACGCGCGGGCCGTGCCGGTCGAACAGCGCGTAGCCGAGATCGGCTTCGAGATCCTGGATCTGCCGCGTGACGGCCGGCTGCGAGCGGCCGAGCAGTTCGCCCGCGCCAGTCACGCTGCCGGCCGACATGACCGCGGAAAAGGCTTCGAGTTGATGCAGCTCCATGACGCGTTCCGATGATGCGATTTGCGCATTGTAGGAGTGCGAGCATGCGCGATTCATATAATGATTTTTGCTATCGACAGCGGGAAAACTGCGAAGGGCGTGCGCGTGGCGACTGCCGGTTGTGCGTGCGTGCGCATCGTTTGCACGCGGTGCCGCCGATGAAACGCCAATCGAATCAATACGATGCAATGCATGCCGGCATGTCGCTCGATGCAGGCGGTGCCGACGACCGATCGCGCACGTCATCCGCTTCGCGCCGCCTGCGATATCGATATGCGCAAAACTTCGTTGGAACGCCCTGAACCGGATGGTTACATGCCCTCACTCTTTTCGATCGACTGAAGCTGGGGGACGCATGAACGTTTCGGGGAACGACGCACGCGGCGCATGGCGGCGCGTGCTGGGTACGGTGGCGGCGCTCGCCGCCGCATGGGGCTTGTCGACGGGCGGCGCGCTCGCGGCCGGCGTGTCGGGCGAACCGGTGGTGATCGGCGTGAGCGGGCCGCTGACGGGCCAGGACGCGCAATACGGCGAGCAGTGGAAGCGCGGCTTCGATCTCGCGCTCGACGAGATCAACGGCAGCGGCGGTATTCACGGCCGCCCGCTCGCGATCGACTTCCAGGACAGCCGCAGCGACCCGCGCCAGGCGGTGGCGATCGCGCAGAAGTTCGTCGCCGATCCGCGCATCGCGATCGAGCTTGGCGACTTCTCGAGCGCGACGTCGATGGCCGCGTCGCCCATCTACCAGCGCGGCCAACTGATCCAGTTCGGCTTCACGAATTCGCATCCGGATTTCACGAAGGGCGGCGACTATCTGTGGAGCACCGCGCTGAGCCAGGCCGAGGAACAGCCGCTGCTCGCGCGCTACGCGGTGAAGGAGCTCGGCTTCAAGCGGATCGCGGTGCTGTACCTGAACACCGACTGGGGCCGTACCAGCAAGGACATCTTCGCGAAGGCGGTGGCCGGGCTCGGCGCGCAGGTCGTCGCGGCCGAGGGCTACCAGCCGGCGGAGAAGGATTTCCGCTCGACGCTCGTGCGCATCGGCGAATCGAAGCCCGATTCGATCGTGTTGATCTCGTACTACGCGGACGGTGCGCAGATCGTGCGGCAGGCGCGCACGTCGGGCGTCGCGCTGCCGATCGCGGCGGTGGGATCGGTGTACTCGCCGAAGTTCCTCGAACTGGGCGGCACGGCCGTCGAAGGCGTCTATACGGAATCGAACTTCTTCCCGGCCGAACCGCGCCCCGAGGTGCAGGCGTTCGTGCAGCGCTATCGCGCGAAATTCCACGCCGATCCCGATTCGTTCGTCGCACGTGCGTACGACGCGCTGATCCTGTCGGCCGAGGTGCTGCGCCGCTACGGCACGACGCGCCAGGCCGCGCACGACGGCTTCGCGAAGATCAGCGACGTGCCGAGCGTGATCTTCGGCAAGGTGCGCTTCGATCCGCAGACGCGCCGCGTCGCCGGCGCGCGCACCGTGTATCTCGTCGTGAAGCAGGGGCAGTGGGCGCTGTGGGACGGCGCGAAGCCGCAGCTCGCGGCGCGCTAAAAACACGGACGCATCGTGATGGCTTCCTGGCTCGACTACACGCTCAACGGCCTCATCGTCGGCAACATCTACGCGCTGCTCGCGGTCGGGCTCGCGCTGATCTTCGGCGTGTCGCACCTGATCAACTTCGCGCACGGCTCGGTCTACATGGTCGGCGCGTTCATCGGCTGGCTGTGCCTGACGCGCTTCGGCCTGCCGCTGCCGGTCGCACTCGCGGCGGTCGTCATCGGCTGCGGCGCGCTCGGCATCGCGATCGAGCGGATCGGGCTGCGGCCGCTGCGTCATGCCGCGCGCATCGCGCCGCTGCTCGCGACGATCGGCATCAGCTTCATCCTCGACCAGCTCGCGCAGCTCGCATTCGGCGCGGACCCGCGCGCGGTGCCGACGCCGCTGCCCGACTGGCACGTGCGCATCGCCGGCGCGACGCTCGGCTCGCTCGACCTGCTGATCGCCGGGATCGGCATCGCGGCGGCCGCGTTGCTGTACGGCTTCCTGCGCTTTACGCGGCTCGGCTGGGCTGTGCGCGCGACCGCGCAGGATCGCGACGCGGCGCTGCAGATGGGCGTCGACGTCGATCGCGTGAACCAGACCGTGTTCGCGATCGCGTGCGCGCTCGGCGGCGTGAGCGGGCTGCTGGTCGGCATGTACTACAACAGCATCGATCCGGCGATGGGCTTCCAGGCGACGCTCAAGGGCGTCGTCGCGCTGCTGATCGGCGGGCTCGGCAACGTGCCGGGCGCGATCGCCGGCAGCCTGCTGCTCGGCCTCGTCGAAAGCTACGGCGTCGCGCTGTTCGGCACCAGCTATCGCGACCTGTTCGCGTTCGGGCTGCTGATCGTGTTCCTCGTGTGGCGGCCGAACGGCCTGTTCAGCGCGAACCGAGCGCTGCCGCCGGAGCCGATGACGGGCACCTTCCTCGCCGCCGCGAAGGCCGTGCGCGTGCCGCGCCCGATGCTCGTCGCGCTGATCGCGGCGGCGGTCGTGCTGCCGTGGCTCGGTGCATCGCCTTACGTGCTGCAGACGCTGACCAACGCGTGGCTGTACGGTCTGCTCGCGCTCAGCCTCACGCTCGTCGCGGGCACGGTCGGACAGATCTCGCTTGGCCATGCGGCGCTGCTCGTGATCGGCGCGTATGCGTCGGCGCTGCTGTCGTCGGATCTCGGCTGGTCGCCGGCCGTGACGATTCCGTGCGCGGGTGCGATCACGGCCGTGCTCGGCACGCTGCTCGTCTATCCGGCGTTCCGGCTGCGCGGGCACTACGTGTCGATCGCGACGCTCGGCATCGGCGAAGTAGTGAGCCTCGTGATCCTGAACTGGGATGGCTTGACGCGCGGCCCGCTCGGCATCACCGGCATCGCGCCGCTGCCGTGGGCGACGACCGCGCGCGCCGCGTACTGGTTCACGTTCGCGGTGCTCGTCGCGTTCGCGCTCGTGCAGGTGCGGCTGCTGCGCTCGCATCTGGGCCGCACGCTGCGCGCGGTGCGCGAGGACGACGTGGCCGCGCGTGCGCACGGCATCGCGCCGAACCGCTACAAGGCGATCGCGTTCGCGGTCGGCGGCGTCGCGGCCGGCGTGAGCGGCGGCATCGCCGCGCATCTGTACAGCTACATCAATCACCAGACTTTCGATTCGCAGGTGTCGATCCTCGCGCTGACGATGGTGATCCTCGGCGGCCTCGGCAACGTGCTCGGCGGCATCGTCGGCGCGATCGCGCTGATCGGGCTGCCCGAGCTGTTCCGCTGGGCGGCCGACTACCGGATGCTGATCTACGGCCTCGTGCTGCTGCTGCTCGTCCGGTTCCGGCCGCAGGGCCTGCTCGGCACGGTGTGAGGAGGAATGCGATGACGACTACCCGACCCCTGCTCGACGTGCAGGGCCTGACGCGCCGCTTCGACGGCGTGACCGCGCTCGACGGCGCGAGCCTGACGCTGGCCGACGGCGAACTGCTGAGCGTGATCGGCCCGAACGGCGCGGGCAAGTCGACGCTGTTCAACCTGATCGCGGGCGCCGACCGGCCCGATGCCGGCCGCGTGACCTTCGACGGCCGCGACATCACCGGCACCGCGCCCGAACGGCTCGCGGCGCTCGGCATCGCGCGTACCTTCCAGCATGGCCGCGTGTTCGGCAACCTCAGCGTGCTCGACAACGTGCTGATCGGCGCGCATGCGCGGCTGCGGGCGGCGCGGCCCGGCTGGCCGGCGCTCGGCGCGGCCGCCGAAGTGCTGCGCGCGCTCGTGCGGCCCGCGTCGGTGCGGCGCGAGGAAGCGGCGCTGCGCGACGAGGCGCGCGACATCATCGCGGGCTTCGGCGAGCGGCTCACGCCGCGCATCGATCATCCGGCGCACAGCCTGTCGTACGCGAACCGGCGGCGCGTGGAGATCGGCCGCGCGCTCGCGCTGCATCCGCGCCTGCTGCTGCTCGACGAGCCGACGGCCGGGATGAACGAGACGGAGACCGCCGAGATGCTGGCGCTGATCCAGTCGCTGAAGGCGCGCGGCCTGACGATCCTGCTGATCGAGCACAAGCTCGAACTCGTGATGCGCGTGTCCGACCGCGTGATGGTGCTCGACAACGGCGTGAAGATCGCCGAAGGCGCGCCGCGCGACGTGCGGCACGATCCGCGCGTGATCGAGGCGTATCTCGGCCGTCGCCACGCGGGCGGCGCGGCTGTCGAGCACACCGTGCAGGCGACCGCATGAGCGCACTTTCTTCGGAACCCGATACGACCATGACCGACGCGCTGTTGAAACTCGAACACCTCGATACGTTCTACGGACCGGTGCAGGTGCACTTCGACGTGAACTTCGAGGTCGGCCGCGGGCAGATCGTCAGCCTGCTCGGCGGCAACGCGAGCGGCAAGTCGACGACGATGAAGCTGATTCTCGGGCTGATGCGGCCGAAGCGTGGCGTCGTGCGTTTCGACGGCGACGACGTGACGGCGCTCGCGACGCCGCAGCGCGTGCGGCGCGGGATCGCGGCCGTGCCGGAGGCGCGGCGGCTGTTCGGCGACATGAGCGTGCGCGAGAACCTGCTGATGGGCGCGTACACGCGCGGCGATCGTGCGGCGGTGTCCGACGACTACGAACGCGTGCTCGACCTGTTTCCGCGTGTGCGCGAACGGCTCGCGCAGCGCGCGGGCACGCTGTCCGGCGGCGAGCAGCAGATGCTCGCGATGGCGCGTGCGCTGATGGCGCGGCCGAAACTGATCTGCATGGACGAGCCGACGATGGGGCTGTCGCCGCTCTACGTCGACAAGGTGCTGGAGCTGATCGACGCGATCAACCGGCAGGGCGTGACGGTGTTCATGGTCGAGCAGAACGCGAGCCTCGCGCTGGAGATCGCGCACTACGGGTACGTGCTGCAGACGGGGCGCGTCGTGCTCGAAGGGCCCGCGAAAACATTGCTCGACGACGAGCGCGTGCGCGATGCGTATCTCGGTGGGGAGGCGGTGGCGGTGTAGGGGGCGCCACGGGACTTCATTTCATGCGTGATCGGCGTGCATCGCTGCCGCCCGCGGAAACGTCAACACCACGGCAAACCCGCCCGCCTCGGGAAACGCGAACCCGACGCGCCCGCCGTGCGCCTTCATCACTTCCTGCACGATCGCGAGCCCGAGGCCCGACCCGGTGCGCCGCTCGCTGCCGTCCGGCGCGATCCGCACGAACGGCTGCAACGCCGCGTCCCAGTGCTCGCGCGGCATCCCGCGCCCGTTGTCGGTGACGGTCAGCGTCACCGCTCGATCCACGTTGCCGATGGTCGCGACCGACACGACGATGTCGTCCGCGTGCCCATGCAGCAGCGCGTTGTGCAGCACGTTCGACAGCGCTTCCTGAAGACTGATCGCATCGCCGTCGATCCACGCATGCGGCGCGTCGCTCGCGAACGCAACCGCCACGTCGCGCTCGCCGGCGAGCGGAATCGTGCGGCCCAGCACCTCTTTCGCGAGCGCGACGAGGTCGACCGGTTGCAGCGGCACGGCCTCGGTGCGATGAATCACCATCGCATGATTGAGCAACTGCCCGGTGAGCCGGCCGACGTCCGAGCAGGTCGCGCGCAGCGCATCGAGCCGCGCCGCGTGACGCGCGGGATCGGATTCGCCGTCGAGCAGCTCGATCTGCGCATCGAGCCGCGCGAGCGGCGTGCGCATCTGGTGCGCGGCGTCGGCGATGAAGCGCTGCATCGCGTTGATCCGCTCGGCGAGCCGCCGCATCAGCCCGTTGATCGACCCGATGATCGCGTCGATCTCGCTCGGCGTATCGACGGCCACGGGCCGCAGGTCGGCCGGATCGCGCGCGGCGATGATCGTGCCGATCTGCGCGAGCGGACGCAGGCCGCGCCGGATCGCGAGGCCGCTCGCGCCGATCGCGAGCACGCTCATCAGCAGGATCAGCGTCCAGACCTTGAAGCTCATGTCGTTCGTCAGCTGCTGGCGCGCGTTGGTTGTCTGCGCAACCGTCACGAGCGCCCAGCCCGGCGTGCTTTCCTCGGGCATGTAGCGTGCGATGGTCGCGGTGCGGACCCGGTGCCCCTGGTAGACGGCATTCGCGAACGCCGGGCCTTGTTTCGCGGCGGCGAGCGTCGCGGGGCTCGCGAGATCGTGGTAGCCGGCCACGACCACGCCGCGCGAATCGACCACCTTGTAGTAGACGAGGTCGTAGCGCGACAGCGTCGACAGCGCGGCCACCGGCGGATTCAGCGCGAGCACGCCGCCTTGCACGTACAGGTTTTCCGCGACCTGGATCGACGCGCCTGCCAGCAACTGGTCGTACGCGCGTTCGGCCGCGACCCCGGCGTAGTAGCGCGCGATCGCCGCGAGCGCGAGCGCGCCGGTCGCGACGACGAGCGCGATGAACAGCAGCGTGCGCCCGAACAGCGTCTTCGGGAACCAGTCAATGCGCGGCAATCTGATACCCCATCCCGCGGGCGGTGCGGATCTCGACCGAGCTGCCCTGCAGCTTCCTGCGCACACGCGTCACGTATTGCTCGACCGCGTTCGCGGTCGGCTCGTTGCCGAAGCTGAACAACTGGTTCAGCAGTTCGTCCTTCGAGAAGATGCGCTGCGGCCGGCTCGCGAGGATTTCGAGCAGCGCGAATTCCTGGCGCGACAGCGACAGCGGCCGGCCGTCGAGTTCCGCGAGGCGGCTGCTGCGGTCGATCACGAGGCCGCCGAGCGTCAGCACGTCGTTCGCGTGGCCGCTGTTGCGGCGCAGCAGCGCCTGCACGCGCGCGTCGAGTTCGCGGTAGTCGAACGGCTTCACGAGGTAATCGTCGGCGCCGAGGCCGAGGCCGCTCACGCGGTCGTCGATCGCCGAGCGCGCGGTGACGAGCAGCACGGGCGTCGTGCTGCCCGACGCGCGCAGGTTGCGCAGGACCGTGAAGCCGTCCATGCCGGGCAGGTTCGCATCGAGCACGACGAGGTCGAAGCGCTCGACGCGCAGCAGCCCGTTCGCGGTCGCGCCGTCGGCTTCGAGATCGACGGCGTGGCCGAGCCGGGCCAGGCGGCTGCGGATCGCCGCGCCGATTTCGGCATCGTCCTCCACGACGAGAATACGCATGGTGCCGTTTGCAGGTAGGTAGATTAGGGGTTTTCCCGGAGCCGGGATGTCAGCATTTTCTCAGACTCGGCCGATAACCTGTGTCGAGCCGGAAGCAGCAAGCAAGGACGGCATTAATACCAGAAATATTCAAGGAGACGGCAACATGCAGCATGTCACGGGCACGACGAATGCGCGCCGCGGCGCCACGCCGGCCCGCGCGTGGCCGCTGGCCGTTCGTCGCACGACGACGGTGCGCGCATGACGATGTCGCCGCGCCGCCGCGCATTGATCGCCGCCGGGCTCGGCGTGCTGGGCGTGCTCGGGGCGCCGGCGCTCGTGCGCGCGAAGCCGCGCACGGTGCGGACCTCGAAAGGCTATGGCGTGCTGTACCTGCCGCTGCTCGTGATGGAGAAGCAGCGGCTGTTCGAGCGACACGCGGCGCGCCACGGCGTGCGCGACGTCGCGGTCGAATGGGTGCTGCTCGACGGCGGCAACTCCGTCAACGACGCGATGATGGCCGGCACGCTCGATTTCGCCGGTGCCGGCGCGCCGGGCTTCATCGAGCTGTGGGCGCGGGCGCGCGGCATTCCGAACGTCGAGGTGATCGGCATCAGCGGGCTGTCGACCACGTCGCTGTCGCTGAACGCGAACCGGCCGGGCCTCGCGTCGCTGCGCGACTTCACGCCGTCCGACCGGATCGCGGTGCCGGGCATCCGCACGTCGCTGTCGGCGGTCGTGCTGCAGATGGTCGCGAGCCGGCAGCTCGGCCCGACGCACTTCGCGCAGCTCGATTCGATCACCGTGAACCTGCCGCATCCGCAGGCGATGCAGGCGCTGATCCGCCGCGAGAACGGCGTGACCGCGCACTTCACGTCGCCGCCGTTCTCGACGCTCGAGTTGCGGCAGCCGGGTATCCACCGCGTGGTGAGCTCGGTCGACGTGCTCGGCCCGCTGACGCTCGACGTCGTGTTCGCGCCGAAGCGGCTCGTCGATACGGAGCCGGCGCTCGCCGCCGCGTTTCTCGGCGCGCTCGACGAAGCGAACCGCCTGATCGCGCAGGACCCGCGCGCGGCGGCGGCGCTCTATGCGGCGTCGTCGGGCGTCGGCGTGTCGCACGACGACGTGATGCGGATGCTCGCCGCGCCCGACACGCGCTTCTCGGTGCGACCGAACCAGCTGATGGACTACGTCGAATTCCTGTACCTGGCCGGCACGATCAAGGCGAAGCCGCGCGCGTGGCACGAGATGTTCGCGCCGATGCTCGACGACTACCGGTCGGGTTGAGCCATGCCTGCCGCGATTCGAGTCCATTCATCGAACCACACCTGACGCGGGCGCGTTCGTCACGCGCGGCGTCGATTCGACCGACACGCAACCGATATGCAACCGATTCACCCAAGGAGCCTGAAGTGAACGCTACCGACACCCTGGACCCCGCGTCCGCCGAAGAACAGCGCATCATGTCGAAGATGGCGCGGCGCCTGCTGCCCATCCTCGTCGTGATGTTCCTGATCGCGTTCATCGACCGGCAGAACGTCGGGTTCGCGAAACTGCAGATGGTGCACAGCCTCGGGATGACGGAAGCCGCGTTCGGGCTCGCGTCGTCGCTGTTCTTCATCGGCTACCTGCTGTTCGAGGTGCCGAGCACGCTTGCGCTGCATCGTTACGGCGCGCGCGTGTGGCTCGCGCGGATCATGCTGACGTGGGGGCTCATCACGGTGCTGATGGGCTTCACGACGTCGATGCCCGCGTTCTGCTCGCTGCGCTTCGTGCTCGGCATCGCCGAGGCCGGCTTCTATCCGGGCGTGATCTATTACCTGACGCTGTGGTTCCCGCAGAGCTACCGCGCGAAGGTGCTCGGCATCTTCACGCTCGGCAGCGCGCTCGCGAACATGCTCGGCTCGCTGGTCGGCGGTCTCCTGCTGAGCCTGAACGGCGTATGGGGGCTGGCGGGCTGGCAGTGGGTGTTCGTCGCGACGGGCCTGCCCGCCGTGATCGTCGCGATTGTCGTGTTCCGCGTGCTGCCTGCGTCGTTCCGCGAAGCGCCGTTCCTCGACGCGCGCGAGAAGCAGATCGTCGCGGCCGCGCTGGAGCGCGAGAAGCCCGCGCAGGCCGAGCACGGCCAGCCGTGGAAGGCGCTGCTCGATCCGCGCGTGATGCTGTTCGCGGCGACCTACATGCTGATGTCGACGTCGCTGTACGGCGTCACGTACTGGCTGCCGACGCTCGTGAAATCGTTCGGCGTGTCGAGCACGACGAACGGGTTCCTGAGCATGCTGCCGTGGGCGCTCGCGGTGGTGCTGCTGGTGTGGCTGCCGTCGAAGCTGCGCCGCGCGAAGAGCATCCTGCGCACGATCGCGATCGTCGCGGCGCTGGGTGCGCTCGGCTTCCTGCTGAGCCTCGTGCTGCCGTCCACGCCGCTGCGCTTCATCGCGCTCGTGCTCGGCGGCGCGTGCATCCCGCTGCTGTATCCGTGCTTCTGGTCGATGCCGCCGCGTTACTTCACCGGTGCGCGGGCGGCCGCGAGCGTCGCCGCGATCAACTCGATCGGCAACCTCGGCGGCTTCTTCAGCCAGAACCTGATGCCGTTCGCCGGCAAGGTGACGGGCACCGCGTTCGGGCCGATGATCGTGCCGATCGTGTGCCTTGCGCTGCTCGGCGTCGGCGCGCTGGTCGCGTGGACGCGCTCGGAGCGGGGGATGGTGGCGGCGCGGGCGTGACGGGGCGCGGCGCTATCGCGGCGTCGCCCGGTTTCCGCTCGTCTTGAAACCGGGCGGCGCGGACGGATCAGGGTATGCCCGCGTGGCCGGTGCGATCGTCGCGCGCCGGCACGGCTTCCCCGGAGCCGCTGCGCGAACCGCGTCGATTCAGGACTAAACTGGTGCCTGATGCCACGTGCGCGAATCGAGGAGCCCTGCGATGATCGACCTTGCCGATATCCTGCCGTCCGCACTGCCCGCCGCCGTCGCCTGGGCCGAAGCGGAGGCGGCGCGCGGGCTGTTGCAGGGTGTGCCGCTGACGCCCGCGCAAGCCGACGACGCGCGCACCGTGGGCGTCGCGCAACCGGACCGGATCCGCGTGATGGCGGTCGACCGCATGCCGTTTCCCGACACGCCGACGCTTGCCGCGATCGCCCGCGACACGGGGCTGCTGTCGCCCGGGACGATCGGCCTCACGCTCGGTCATGCGGTGTACGTGCTGCGCGGGCACGCCACGCGCCGCCTGTTCACCCACGAATTCCGGCATGTGCATCAATTCGAGGCCGCCGGCTCGATCGGCGCGTTTCTTGCGCGCTATCTGCGCGAGATCGCGACGGTCGGCTACCACGACGCGCCGCTCGAGGCCGACGCGCGGCAGTACGAGTTCGATTGAACGCCGAGCCCTGAACCCCGACGCGGGCGCGAGCGTGCGCATGTCGCGATGAACGTATCCCATGCCCCTGCCGGCCCGGTGTGCGCGCACCGGGCCGCACCGTTCGGGAGTGTGCGATGAGCGACACGATCCATGCGTGGATCGGCGCGATCGGCGCGCATCCGCTGCTCGTGTTGGCGATCGTGTTCGTGGCCGCCTGCGCCGAGGCGATCGCGTTGATCGGCACGGTCGTGCCCGCCGGCGCCGTGATGTTCGCGGCCGGCGCGCTGATCGGCGCGGGCGCGCTCGATGCATGGGCGACGATCGGCATCGCGGCCGTCGGCGCGGTGATCGGCGACGGGGTCAGCTACGAACTCGGGCGGCATTACCGCGGGATGATCCGCAACGCGTGGGTGCGCTTCGGCTATGCAACGGCCTACGCGCGCGGCGAGGAATTCGTGCTGCGTCACGGCATGAAGAGCATCGTGCTCGCGCGCTTTCTCGCGCCGGTGCGTGCGGTGGTGCCGGTCGTCGTCGGCTGTGCGATGCTGCCGCGCCGGTCGTTCTACCCGGTCAACGTGATCTCGGCGCTCGTGTGGGCGCCCGTCCACGTCGCGCCCGGCATTCTGTTCGGCGCGTCGGCCGCGCTCGCCGCGGCGATCAGCGTGCGGGTCGCCGCGATCCTGCTGGTCGTGGCCGCGCTGGTCGCGCTCGTGTGGATCGGCGTGCGCGTCGCGCTGCGGCGCGGCTGGCCGCTGCTGCGCCGTGCGCTTGCCGAAGCCGTGCACGCCGGCGTGCGCCGCTGGCCGCGGTTCGGCGCGCGAGTGCACGACGGGATCGCATATCTGCGCGGGTTGCCGGGCGCGGTGCCCGTGCTCGCGCTGCTGTTCGTCGGCTGCGTGTGGCTGTTCGCGGGCATCGTGCAGGACGTCGTCGCGAACGATCCGCTGATGCATGCGGACATCGCGCTGTACGCTTTTCTGCAGAGCCTGCGCACGCCGCCCGTCGACGCCGCGATGAGCGCGCTCGCCGTGCTGCACGGCCACGATACGGGGCTGATCGTCGCGGCCGCGTTTCTCGTCTGGCTGATGATTCACCGCTGCTGGCTGACGGCGGCATGGTGGCTCGCGACGGTCGGCGTCGCCGTCGTGCTCGTGCCGGTGTTCGGCGCGGGGATGCCCGGCGCGACGCCCGCGAGCCTGCCGCCCGGCGCGCCGCACGTGCCGCTGCCCGATGCCGACGCCGCCTTCGCGATCCTCGCGAGCAGCGGCCTCGGCTGGGTGCTCGCGCGCGACCGGCCCGCGCCGTGGCGCATTCCGGTCGTGACGGCGGTCGTGCTGTGGATCGTGCTGGGCGGTTTGGCGCGGCTGTACGTCGGCGATACCTGGTTGTCGGGTTTGCTGGGCGGGTGGAGCCTCGGGCTCGCGTGGTTCGCGTTGCTCGCCGGAGCGTATGCGTACTGGCGCGTGCGGGAGCACGTGCAGCCGAGAGGTGCGCTCGTCGCGGTCGTCGTCGTGCTGGCGACGGCCGGCGTATGGACGGTGCCCGCGCAATGGCAGCGCGATCGCGCGGCGCGTCCGCATGTCGGCGACGTGGTCGCGATGACCGTCGACCAGTGGCTGCACGGCGGCTGGCAGCGCGTGCCGGCGCGGCGCACCGAGATCGGCGGCGACCGCGAGGAATATCTGCCGCTGCAATGGAGCGCGACGTCGGACACGCTCGACCGCCATCTTGCGCAGGCCGGCTGGCAGCGCGCGACGCCGTGGACGCCGGCTACCGCGCTGCGCTGGCTGGTGCCGCAGGCGCCGGCCGACACGCTACCCGTACTGCCGCGCTACACGCATGGCGAAAGCACGCGGCGCGTGTTCGTCCGCGTCGATCCGGCTCACCCTGAAAGCCGCTTCGTGCTGCGGCTGTGGCGTTATCCGTACGTGTTGCAGGATGCGCTCGGCATGCGGCCGCTGTGGTACGGCGCGCTGTATCGCGAGACGCTGCGCCGGCCGGCGCGGCTGATGACGATCGTGCGCACGACGACGATCGACGATGCGGCGGCGATCGCGCAGGCGCTGGCGGTCGAGCCGACGATCGCGCATCGGCCGGCGGGGATGACGGGGGCGCCGGACGAGATGCTGCTCGTGTGGATGGTCAGGCCGTGAGCGGACCCGCGTGCCATGCGCGGCTCATGCGTGAGCCGGCTGCGCGGGAACCACGGATAGCCGCAGGCCGACCGTCTTGAGCACCGCGAGCAGGGTTTTCAGCGTCGGGTTGCCATTCGGTGACAGCGTGCGGTACAGCGATTCGCGGCTGATGCCGGCTTCGGCCGCGACGGCGCCGAGCCCGCCGTACGCTTCCGCGACCGTGCGCAATGCGAGCAGGCCGGCCGCGCGGTTGTCCGGGTCGTCGAGCGATTCCATCGCGACGCGCAGATAGGCGACAGCGAGTTCGCGGTCGGCGCCGAGTTCGGCAACTTCCGCGTCGTGGTGCGATACCGCACCTTTGAGCTTGTTCATGTTTGCCTCCGTTTCCAGTTCGACCAGTGTTCCCTGGCGCGCCTGATGTCGTCGGATTGACTCGCCTTGTCGCCGCCGGACAGCAACAGCACCAGGGCGCTGCCGTGCCGGCCGAAGTACACGCGGTAGCCGGCGCCGACATGGACGCGCAGTTCGATCACGCCTTCGCCGACCGGCTCGCAATCGCCGAAGTTACCGGTCTGCACGCGACGCAGGCGCTCGCGAATGCGTGCCTGCGCGGGCTTGTCACGGATGGCGTTCAGCCATTCGGTGAAAGGCTCGCGACCGTCGTCGCGCCGATAGCGAAGGAGTTTGAACTTGGCGAGCATTGTAACTTATAAGCTACAAATAAGTAAATGGAACGAGGCGGTGCGCATCGCAATGGCTGGTTGGCTGACACGCGTGCGATGTATTCATGGTTAGGGATTCGAGGGCGTGGAGCGAGCCTCCCGGACGACGATCATTTTTTCATCCGGGATGGCGTCTGACGATTCGGCCGAATGGCCGGTATCGATGGTGCGATGGGGGCGTGTCGTGGCCGAGCGGCTCGGCTTCAGCGATCTATCCGGTTTTCCCGAGCGCACAAGCCCTGGTACGGCGCGCCGCAGCGCAGCGCGGCAAGATAGCGACCGTCGATGAATCGCGGTACGATCGCCCGTTTGCCTGTCTGGCCTGTCGCCGTCCCCCTCACGAGAGACCTCGCATGATCACGATCCGTCCGATGACCAACGACGATTTCGCGCGCTTCTGGCCGACCTATCGCGCCATCGTCGCTGCTCAGGAAACCTACGCATTCGATCCCGAACCGACGCCGGAAGCGGCACGCGCATTGTGGCTCGACGCGCCGCTCTGCACGTGGATCGCCGAGGAGGACGGCGTGGTGCTCGGCTCGTATTATCTGAAGGCGAACGCGGCCGGCCCCGGCAAGCACGTGAGCAACTGCGGCTACATGGTGAGCGAGGCCGCGCGCGGTCGCGGCGTCGCGCGCCTGATGTGCGAGCACTCGCAGCAGGTCGCGCGCGAGCGCGGTTTCCTCGCGATGCAGTTCAACTCGGTGGTCGCGACGAACGAGGTCGCGGTCGCGCTGTGGCAGAAGCTGGGGTTCGAGATCGTCGGCCGGCTGCCGCGCGCATACCGTCACGCGCGGCTCGGCTTCGTCGACTGCTTCGTGATGTTCAAGTGGCTCGGCGACGCGGCCGCCGCCGAAGCCTGAGCAACCGGCTCCCTGCGTCAGACGGCGAACGCGCCGTCGAACACGATGCGTTCGTCGAGCGCGAGCGTGCCGCGCGCGAAGATCAGGTCGAGATGGTGGCTGCCGTTTTCGCCGCCGCCGAGCCCGAGATGCAGCCCGGGGTGGCGTTCCTCGAACCCCGCGTTGCGGCCGTACAGGCCGCGGATCCCGAGGTTCGTGCCGATGCCGAATTCCTCGATCCGCCGGTGATTCGCGTGCCGGTCGAGATAGGTCGAGAAATCGCGCCGGAAGCCCGCATCGTCGGTGTCGAAATCGACGATCGTGCTGTGCTCGACATGCAGCGTCGCGAGCCGCTCGGCCACCTTGTACTTGATCGCGAACGGCACGGTGCCGAGAAACGTGCCGCTGAACACGACCGAGCCGTTGAGGTCGGTCACGTGCGTCGCGATCTCGCCGGGCACGACGTCGAGGTTGCCCATGCCGTCTACGCTCGTCCACTTCTGGTCCGGCGTGAGCGAGCCCGTCAGCGCGTTGCCGGCTTCGTCGATGAAGCGGATCCGCGACGCGCGTGCGGCCGCCTCGATCAGCCGGCCGTTGCGTGCGGCGATGTCGTCGAGCGATTCGGCGAACGCCTCGTCGAGGTGCGGACCGTAATCCTTGAACAGCACCGACTTGCTCCAGTGCTCGACGATCGCGGGGCGGATCGCGGCGAGGAACGGCGGCCCGCTCGGCGACGGTGTCGGCAGGCACGACGAGTCGTACAGCAGCACGAACAGGTCGGCGTCGTCGAGCGCGGCGGCGATTTCGCCGGGCGGCGTGCTTTCGAGGCAGAGGGTGGTCGCGTCGAGCGAATCGGGCAGGGCGGAAAAGGCGCGCAACGCGATGTCGCGGTTGCGGGTGTCGTAGCCGACCAGCAGTTTTCCCGATTCGCCGCGTGCCAGCTTGTCGCGCAGCGCCGGGTGAAAGCCGAGCGCGCGGTGCAGGTTCTGCATGCGTATCTCCGGAAACGGCGGAAGGGCCGCGGCCCTTCCGCGAGAACGGGTGGCCCGCTCAGACCGGCCAGAGCGCGGTGCCGAACGGCACCACGGCGTCCTCGACCATCATGTCGACGGCTTCGGGGTGCGTGTCTTCCTGCATCCAGTCAAGCAATTCGATTTGCTGGGTTTCCTGCATGTCAATTCTCCTGTGGTGAACATGAGTGATTCAACATGAAAGCGCGGTAAAAGTATTTCCGCTCCTCGTTCGATATTTTGTGAATGCCGGACGAGTGGCGTCGATATTAGTCTGCTGAATTTGCGAAAGCAATGCGTTGCAATGTTTTTAGTCGCGACGTGCTAAACACGGATGTTTTCGATTCACATATTGAAAAAACCGGATAAAACGGGCGACAGATCGCGCATCTTTTTTTCAGAGAATGGAATCCGGATCCAGGAAATGAATACGGTTATTTTTAATTGATATTCAATTGACCGGATTGCTGCACTTTATGTCGTTCTGGAAAGCCGCATGCGCGACCGTCCGGTGCTCGAAGCGGTCCGCGCGTTTTACACGCGTCAAGCGGTCGATCGGCATCCGCGCGTCATCCGAGCAACGCCTTTCCGATCGCCTTGGTCGGCTCGGAGCGCAGCACCAGCGAAGTCGTGACCGCGCCGAAGCGGGCAATCGCGTCGATGAGCGTTTCGAGCTGGCCCGGCGTCGGCACCAGCACCTTCAGCAGAAAGCAATCCTCGCCGGTCATGCGGTGGACTTCGATCACATGCGGCATGTCGGCAAACGCGCGCAGCGCCGGTTTGATGTGCTCGTGCGTCGTTTTCAGCCGGATGATGGCCATCATGCCCAACCCGAGCGCCGCCGGATCGATCCGTGCGCCGTAGCCGGCGATGATGCCGCGTTCCTCGAGTCGCTTGACGCGCTCCGAGGTCGCGGGCTGTGACAGCCCGATGCGCCTGCCGACTTCCGATAGCGGCGTTCGCGCGTTCTCCTGCAAGGCTTCGAGGATCGCAAGATCCAGGCGATCCAGTGCTTCGTCCGGCATGTCGGTCCTCCGCTACCGTTGATTCATCGGCATTTTGTCTCAATAACCGATGAGTTGCCATTCCATGCCGGCCGGCGCGTGGTCACACTGCGGCTTTCGTTGACGGAGGCAGTGATGGATCAGGCGATGGTGATCGTGCCGGGTATCGGCAATTCGGGACCGGATCATTGGCAGAGTCATTGGGAGGCGGCGTTGCCCCGCGCCGCGCGCATCGCGCCGGCTTCGTGGGAGGCGCCGGATCTGGCCGACTGGACGGCGGCGCTGGACGCGGCTGTCGCGAACGCCGGGGCGCCGCCGCTCGTGGTTTGTCATTCGCTGGGCTGTCTGTTGTTCGCGCATTGGCATGCCGTTTCGCCGCGCGCGGTGCGCGGCGCGTTTCTCGTGGCCGTGCCCGACCCGGAAGGGCCGCGCTTTCCGGTATCCGCCGCCGCGTTCGGGAACCTGCCGAACGGCCGGTTCGGGCGCGTGCCGGTGCTTGCGGTCGCGAGCACGGACGATCCGTACGATCCGTCGGGGCGAGCGCTCGAATGGGCCACGGAACGGGGCGCGACGCCGCTTGTGCTCGGCGCGCGCGGCCATCTGAACGCGGCGTCGGGGTTGGGCGGATGGGCCGAAGGGCGCGCGCTGCTTGCGGCGTTTGCGGCCGGACTCGGGCGATAGTGCGCGCCGGCACCGGGCCGCCGGATTTTTGCCGCCTGTGCGCGCCGGTTTCACGGCGGCTCGAGTATGATCGGCCGACGGTGGCCCAAGCCCCGGAATCGAACAACGATGGAGACACCCCGATGCGCGCAGTGCCGCAACAGGAGCGTGACGGCCGCTCGCGGCCGGACGCCGGCGCAACCGATCCCGGCCGGATGGCCGCGTGGCGGCTTGCGATCTGCCTGTCGCTCGGCAGCGCGATCGCGCTCGGCCTCGCACGCTTTTCATATGCGCTGCTGCTGCCGCCGATGAAGGCCGATCTCGGCTGGACCTTCGCGCAGGCCGGCGCGCTGAACACGGCGAACGCGGCCGGCTACCTGGTCGGCGCGCTTGCCTTTCCGCTGTTGTCGCGGCGCTGGCGCGCGGGCACGCTGCTCGCGGCCGGTTGCGCGTTGACTGCCGTACTGATGGCCGCGGGCGGGCTCACGTCGGACATGCACGTGCTGCTGGTGCAGCGGCTGGCAACGGGTATCGGCAGCGCATTGATCTTCATCAGCGGCGGCGTGCTGGCCGCGCGGCTCGCGTCCGCGTCGCCGCGCGACGCAGGGCTGTTGCTTGGCCTCTATTACGGCGGCACCGGCTGGGGCATCGTCGCGTCGTCGCTGCTGGTGCCGGCCACGCTCGCGTCACGCGTGCATGGCTGGCAACCCGCGTGGTTCGCGCTCGCCACCGCATGCGTGCTGTTCTCGGCGGTGGCCGTGTCGGCGGCGTTTCGCATCGAGCGCGTGCATGCGGCGCCGGCCACGCAGGCCGACGGCACGCGACCGGCGCCGACCGCGAGCCCAACCCGCTTCGCGCTCGCGCTGGCCGGCTACGGCCTGTTCGGCGTCGGCTATATCGGCTACATGACGTTCATCGTCGCGCTGTTGCGCGGCGCGGGCATGAGCGGCACGGTGGTCGCCGCGTTCTACGTGATGCTCGGGATCGCGACCGTCGTGTCGGCGCGGCTGTGGTCGGGGCTGCTCGACCGGATGCGCGGCGGCCAGGCGCTTGCCGTGCTCGACGCGCTGCTCGGCGTCGCGACGTTGATGCCCGCGCTGTTCGTGCATCCGGCTGCGGCATTCGCGTCGGGGCTGCTGTTCGGCGCGACGTTCCTGTCGGCGGTTGCGTCGACGACGGCCTTCGTGCGGCACAACCTGCCGCCCGACGGCTGGGCGAAGGGCATCAGCGCATTCACGACGGTCTTCGCATTCGGGCAGATCGGGGGGCCGGTGGCGATCGGCTGGGTGTCGGACAGTGCGGGGCTCGCGCGCGGGCTCGTGTATTCGGCGCTGACGCTGTTCGCGGGCGCCGCGCTCGCGGCCGGACAGCGGGCGCTGCGCGGCACGTCCGCGTAGTCGCGCGACCGTCACCGCACGCAGGCGGTGCGCGACGCTGCCGGTATCTTCGTCAGCGGGCACGGCGACATTCCGATGTCGCTGCGTGCGCTGCAGAACGGCGCGATCGATTTCGTCGAGAAGCCGTACAACTCGCAGCAGATGCTCGAGCGCGTGCAGCGTGCGCTGCGGCTCGCGCAGCAGCGGCATGCGGTGAGCCAGCGCCGCCGCGAGCTGCGCCAGCGGCTCGACGCGCTGACCGCGCGCGAGAAGGAAGTGCTGCGCGGCGTCGTGGACGGCAAGGGCAGCAAGCAGATCGCGTCGGACCTGTCGATCGACGTGCATCGCGCGAGCATCAAGGAGAAGCTCGGCTCGACGTCGATCGCCGCGCTGGTGCGCGACGTGATGGTCGTGTGGGGAGGAGGCGCGATAGCCGTAGCTATTGCAACGACGAACGACGCCGCCATGCGGGCGGAAAGGCACGTTCCCCCCGTTTGGAAAATTCATTCGTGGGGCCGGCGCAAGCCCGTTATTAGCGTGAACAGACCCTGGTGTTGTCGGCCCGCCGCTCCCCGGTCAAATCCGCAGAAAAAGGGGAGTGTCATCACTCCCGCAAATGATGGTCGGCGCGCGAGGCGGCGCTTTCCTGCAGCAGCGCGATCATCCGCTGCGCGAGCGGTGGCACGTATGCGCCCGCGCGATGCATCGCGCCGACGCGGCGGTCCAGCTCGAGTTCGCCGGCCCGCAGGTCGAGCGCGCGCAGTCCGGACACTTGGCCGAGCGCGTCGGCGCCGCCGACGCACAGCAGCGACGTGCCGCGCAGCAACTGCAGCAGCGACGTGTTGCCGAAATCGGTCTCGACGCGCAGGCGCGGCGCCGGCAGCCCGCGCGCGCGGAACGCGTCGTCGATCCGGTGCCGCACCGGGATCGTCGTTTCCGGCAGCAGCCATTCCTGGTCGGCGAGATCCGCGAGCGTGAGCGCGCGCTTGCGCTGCAGCGGGTGGGCGGCGTCGGCGAGCACCGTGAGCCGGTCGTCGAACAGCACGATGGTGTCGAGCGCGAGGTCCGGCTGCTGCGGCTCGGGCGCCACGACCAGGTCGAGCTCGCCGGCCGCGAGCAGGTCGAGCAGCTCGCGGGCGAGCCGGCAGCGCAGCCGCAGCCGCGCGGCCGGCCGCTCGCGGATCAGTTGCCGGCACGCACCGAGCACGAACGCGTTCGGCACGGTCGGCGAGTAGCCGACCCGCACGACGCCCTGTTCGCCGCCGCGGATCGCGCGCATCTCCTGCAGCGCATCGTCGAATTCGAGCGCGATCCGCTGCGCGCGGGCGACGAAGCGCGCGCCGGCCGGCGTCGACGTCATCCCGTTCGCGGTGCGCTCGAACAGCGTCACGCCGACCTGCGTCTCCAGCCGCTGCACGGCCTTGGTCAGCGCGGGCTGCGACAGCCCCAGCGCGTCGGCGGCCTTGCCGATGCTGCCGTGCCGCTCCACGGCCAGCAGGTATTCCAGATCGCGGGTATCCATCAGGGATTCCTGTCGGTTATGACTTTATATCCGGTAATGCATTGTGGTGATGCCTCGGCATCTTACAGACTGGCGGCACTGTTCGACCAGGAGAATCGTTTTGAGCTTCGCCTACTTCCTGCGGCGCGCGGCCCGTTACTGGGGCAGCCAGCCCGCCGTGATCCACCGCGACCGCGCGGTCACGTATCGTCAGCTCGACGAACGTTCGACGCGCCTCGCGAACGCGCTGCGCGGCCTCGGCTTCGCGCGCGGCGAGCGCATCGCCGTGCAGGCGCGCAACTGCATCGAACTCGTCGAGATCGAGTGCGCGCTATACAAAGCCGGCCTCGTGAAGGCCGCGCTGAACCCGCGCTTCACGGCGGCCGAGGCCGCCGACGTCGTCGGCAACTGCACGCCCGTCGCGTTCATCGGCGGGCGCGGCTATACGGACTACACGCCCGATTCGCCGGGCTTCGGCTCGGTCGAGCGGTTCGTGTCGCTCGACGGCGCGGCCACCGGCTATCTCGACTACGAAACGCTGCTCGCGAAGGGCAGCGATACGGCGCTCGACTACGTGCCGGCGGCCGACGACCTCGCGGTGCTGCACTTCTCGTCGGGCTCGACCGGGCGCATCAAGGCCGCGATGCAGAGCTACGGCAACCGGCTCGCGTCGCTGCGCAAGATCGTGCTCGGAATGGACCGTCCCGCGCAGCCCGGCGACCGGCTTGCGCTGATCGGACCGATCACGCACGCGTCGGGGATGCTGATGCAGCCGTACCTGTTCTGCGGCGCGACGCTGGTGCTGTTCGATGCGTTCGAGCCCGCGCAATTCCTCGCCGAAGTCGCGCGCCAGCGCATCACGCACACCTTCATGGTGCCGGCGATGGTCAACATGCTGCTGAACACGCCGGCGCTCGCGCAGGCCGACCTGCGCAGCCTGAAGGTGCTCGGCTACGGCGCCGCGCCGATGGCGCCCGCGCGCATCGAGGAAGCGTGGGCGCGCATCGGCCCCGTGCTGTCGCAAGGCTATGGCGCGAGCGAATCGACGTCGGGCGTCACGCGGCTTGGGATCGCCGATCACGCGCATGCGCTGCTGCACGACCGCGAGCGGCTCGCATCGTGCGGCCGGCCGCTCGGTGAAACGGAAGTGCGCGTGGTCGATGCGGACGGCCGCGAAGTCGAAGGCGATGCGATCGGCGAGATCGTGATCCGCGGCGCGGACGTGTTCCACGGCTACTGGAACGCGCCGGAGCTCACGCGCGAGGTGCTGATCGACGGCTGGCTGCACACCGGCGACCTCGCGCGCACCGATCGCGAAGGCTTCATCTACCTCGTCGACCGCAAGCACGACATGATCATTTCCGGCGGCTTCAACGTGTATCCGACCGAAGTCGAGGCGGCGCTGTACCGGCACGACGACGTGCTCGAAGCGTGCGTCGTCGGCGTGCCCGACGACAAGTGGGGCGAGGCCGTGAAGGCCGTCGTCGTGCTGCGTTCGGGCCGCGGCGCGCAGGCGGCCGAGCTCGTCGCGCACTGCCGCGCGCAGCTCGCCGACTACAAGGCGCCGCGCTCCGTCGATTTCGTCGCGGAACTGCCGAAGAACGCGAGCGGAAAGGTCGCCCGCAAGCTCGTGCGCGAGCCGTACTGGCGCGGCGTCACGCGTCGCGTCAACTGAAGGAGCCCGCCATGTTCGATCATCTGCAACGCCCCGAATTCGTCGCGCTGCGCGCGGCCGTCCAGCGCTTCGTCGACGACGAGCTGCGCCCGATCGAGCGCGAGCTGGGGCTCGACTCGGAAGACGTGTGGCCGCGCGACGTGCTGCGCCGCGTGTGGCGACGCTCGGCCGCGCTCGGTTTCTATACCGCGAGCCTGCCCGTCGAGATCGGCGGCCAGGGGCTGTCGATCGCCGAGGTGTGCGCACTGAAGGCCGACCTGGCCGCGTGCGGCGCGGCGCTCGCGCCGCACGTGCTCGGCGAACTCGGCGGGCCGCCGCGCATCGGCAACATGCTGAAGTACGCGACGCCCGCGCAGCTCGACCGCTATTTCAAGCCGGTGATGCGCGGCGAGAAATCGACGTGCTTCGCGCTGACCGAGCCGCATTCGGGCTCGGACGCGATGAGCATCCGCACGACGGCGGTCGACGACGGCGATTCGCTCGTCATCAACGGCACGAAGCACTACATCAGCGGTGCGCCGTTCGCCGATTTCGCGATCGTGATGTGCGTGACCGACGCGAACGCGACGCCGCCGCAGATCATGGCCGTGCTCGTCGATCTCGATCTGCCGGGCGTGAGCGTTCAGCACGAGTACGTGCCGATGTCGGGCCAGCACATCGACGCGGACATCCGCTTCGTCGACGTGCGCGTGCCGCGCGAGAACGTGTTCGGCGGCGTCGGCAACGGATTCAAGCTCGGCATGTCGCGTATCAGCGTGAACCGGCTGTTGCACTGCCCGACGATGCTCGGCCTCGCGATGTCCGCGTACCGGGCGGCGCTCGACTATGCACGCACGCGCCAGCAGTTCGGCGGCCCGATCGCGCGCTTCCAGGCGATCCAGCACATGCTTGCCGACATGGCCGCCGCGCTGTGGGCGTGCGAGAGCATGATTGCGCACACCGCCGCGCTCGCCGACGCGGGCGCGGACCTGCGAATGATGTCGTCCGCGTGCAAGCTGTACGTGTCGGAGCGCTGCTTCGAGATCGCGGACAAGGCCGTGCAGATCCACGGCAACGTCGGCGTGACGCGCGGTCATCCGGTCGAGCAGACGTTCCGCAAGCTGCGGATGTTCCGCATCCTGACCGGCACGAGCGAGATCCAGCGCAACGCGATCGCGAAGGCGATTCTCGAACCGGCCCGCGCGGGGCGCGACGCATGACGGCCCGCGGCGCGCACGACGCGTGGCCCGCAGGCGACGACCACGCCCCCGCGTGGTCGTGCCTGCGCGGCGTGCGCATCGTCGATGCCGGCCAGTTGCTGCCCGGCCCGCACGCGTGCGCGCTGCTGCGCCAGCTCGGCGCCGACGTGATCAAGGTCGAGCCGCCGGGCGGCGACGCGTTGCGGCAGTTCGGCGCCGACACGTTCGCGCAGTTCAACCGCGGCAAGCGCTCGGTCGTGCTCGACCTGAAGACGCCGGACGGGCGCGCGCGCTTTCTCGATCTCGTGCGCGACGCCGACGCGGTGGTCGAAGGCAACCGGCCCGGCGTGATGGCGCGGCTCGGGCTCGACTACGCGACGCTCGCCCGCACGAATCCGCGCATCGTGCTGTGCTCGATCACCGGCTACGGGCAGGACGGCCCGTATGCGAACCGCCCCGGCCACGACCTGAATTTTCTCGCCGAGGCCGGCTACTGGTCGGTGCCTGCGCAACTGCACGACACCGTCGCGCGTCCCCGCGTGCGGCTCGCCGACCATGCGGCCGCGATGCATGCCGCACTCGCGCTGGCCGTCGCCGTGATGAGCGCGCGTGCGAATGGGGTCGGCCAGCACCTCGACGTATCGATCCACGACGCGATCTTCGCGTGGACCGCGCCGGCCGCGTGGGCGCTGCACACCGGTCGCGATACACCCGACACCGCGCGCTGGGTGATGCCCGACAACGATCTGTTCGAAACCGCCGACGGCCGGCACATCGTGCTCGCGACGCTCGAGGACAAGTTCTGGGCCGTGTTCGCCGATGCGCTCGGCGATGCCTGCCCGGCGCTGCGCGAGCCGCGCTACGCGCAGCGCGCGGGCCGCCAGGAGCATCGGCATGCGCTCGGTGCGCAGTTGCGCGCGCTCTTCGCGACGCGCACGCAGGGCGACTGGATGCGCGTGCTCGGCGCGCTGGGACTGCCGGTGTCGCGCGTGCCCGATGCCGGCGAGGTGTTCGACGATCCGCACGTGCGGGCTCGCGGCGTCGCGCGCGAGGTGGCGGCCGACCGCACGCTCGCGGTGCGCTTCCCGGTGAAGTTCTCGTTGGGTTTGCCGGACAGCGACGATCGCGTGCCGGCGCCCGGTGAGCCCGGCGGCGGATAGCACGACGCCGCCGACCGACCACGATAAGGAAACAGGAGACAGCCATGACGAATGGTGCGCAGTACCGCCCCGGACGGGCGTGGTCCATCGCGACGATGCTCGCGCTGATGATGCTGGTGAATTTTCTCGACAAGGTCGTGCTCGGCCTCGTGTCGGTGCCGATGATGCGCGACCTGCATCTGAGCCCGACGCAGTTCGGCGTGATCGGCGGCAGCCTCAACTGGCTGTTCGCGGTCGCGGCCGTCGCAGGCGGCATCGCCGCGAACCGCTGGCCCGCGAAATGGCTGCTGTTCGCGATGGCCGCCGCGTGGGCGCTGCTGCAACTGCCGATGCTGGTGGCCGGCTCGATCTGGGTCGTCGTCGCGTGCCGCGTGCTGCTCGGCATCGGCGAAGGCCCTGCGTCGCCGGTCGCGACGCACGCGATCTACAAGTGGTTTCCCGATACGCGGCGCAACCTGCCCGTCGCGCTGCTGCACCAGGGCAGCGCGCTCGGCCTGCTGATCGCGGGGCTGTCGATTCCGGTCATCACGACGCACTGGGGCTGGCGCGCGAACTTCGCGGTGCTCGCGCTGCTCGGGGCCGTGTGGTGTATCGCGTGGGCGGTGTTCGGCGAGGAGGGCACGCTGGCGCGGGCGCCGCGCGCGACGGGCGGCGAGCGGGTGCCGTACGGGCGGCTGCTGACCGACCGCACGGTGCTCGGCAACTTCCTCGGCCATTTCGCGGCGAACTGGATTCTCGCGATGACGCTCACGTGGATGCCGACCTACCTGCAGCTCGGGCTCGGCTTCGGGCCGCACGCGGCCGGCCGCATGTTCGCGCTGTTCGTCGCGGTCACGTCGCCACTCAGTCTCGCGCTCGCGTGGCTGTCGCAAGCGCTGCTCGCGCGCGGCATGCCGTCGCGGCATGGCCGCGGCACCTTCATCGCGGTCACGCTGGCGATCGCCGGCGCGATGCTCGCCATGCTGCCGCTGCCCGAAGTGCCGCGCGCGGCGAAGCTCGTGCTGCTGACGCTCGGCAGCGGCCTGACGCTGACCATGTACTCGATCGGCCCCGCGATGCTCGCCGAAGTGACGCCCGATGCGCAGCGCGGCGGCGTGCTCGCGCTCAGCAACGGCTTCGCGTCGCTCGCGGGGCTCGGCGCGCCGGTCGTCACGGGAATGCTGATCGAAGGCGCGGGCGCATCGGTCGCGCACGGCTTCGAACAGGCGAGCCTCGTATGCGGCGTCGTGCTGATCGCATGCGGCGTGCTCGGCGCGTGGTGCCTCGATCCGCAGCGCTCGCTGCGGCGTCTGGCGGGCGAACCGGCGCGCGCGACGCCGCCGGTCGGCGCGTGCGGCCACTAGCACGGCGCGACACATCGTTTTCGGCGTGCGGCCCGCTTGCCGGGCGGCGGCGCCTTTCGACGGCAGGCAGTACCACGATACGCCGCGCGATGACGCGGCAGGAGGAGACATGAAGAAGATGATCGCGGCGACGCTGGCTGGCGCGCTTTGCGCGAGCGTGCATGCGCAGTCGAGCGTCACGCTGTTCGGCCGGATCGGCGGCGGCGTGCGGTGGGTCAACGGGCTGCCGGGCGGCAGCCAGATCGGCTTCAACAACAACATCATCGCGGGCAACGAGTTCGGTATTCGCGGCAAGGAGGATCTCGGCGGCGGGCTGAGGGCGCTGTTCGTGCTCGACGGCGCATTCAACAGCGGCACCGGCGCGCTGAAGATGTCCGGCACGCTGTTTTCGCAGGCGGCGTATGTCGGGCTCGCCGGCGATTTCGGCCGTCTGACCCTCGGCCGTCAGTTCAACGTCGCGGAGGATCTCGGCATCGCGCTCGATCCGCTCGGCGGGCGCGGGCAGTCGCTCGCGGTCGAGCCGGGTGTGCTGTTCGACGGCAACTTCTTCACGCTCGACTCGCGTTTCAACAACACGATCAAGTATCTCGGGCAGGTGGGCGGCCTGCGCTTCGGCGCGAACTATTCGCCGGGTGGTGTCGCCGGCAGCTCGCATGCGGGCACCAGCTATTCGACGGCCGCGATGTACACGTATTCGGACCTGATGGGCGGCGTGTCGTACGCGAAGACGTACAGCCCGGACGGCTCGCAGTCGGCGCAGACGATCCAGGCGGGCGGCACGCTGCAGCTCGGTCGCGCGCGCTTCTACCTGAGCTACGCGTCGCTGAACGTGCGCGCGAACAAGGCCGGCGCGCCGTCGCGACGCGACGACATCCCGTCGTTCGGCGTCGTCGTGCAGCCGCTGCCGTCGCTGCAGCTGAGCGCAGCCGCGTTCTACGACCGCGCGCGCAATCTCGGCAACGTGCGGGGCGCGGACGGCCACAAGCTGACAACCTACGCGATCGCCGAGTACTTCCTGTCGAAGCGCACGGAGCTGTATGTCGAAATCGACCGCAACGGGATGACGGGCGCATACATGCGCGACCCGGCGACCATCGCGGCGCTGAACCTGCGACGCGGCGCGAGCGCGACGACCGGCGTGTCGATCGGGTTGATGACGCAGTTCTGAGCTGTTCCCTTCACCGTTTTCAAGGAGCGTGATCCGATCATGCGTACTTCATCCAGATGGGTCGCGGGGCTGCTGACGGCAGCGTGCTGGACCGTCGCCGCCCACGCGCAATCCGATGCCGCGAGTGTGGCGGCTGCGTCGTCGTCGATTCCGGCGGCGCAGGAAGCCGCACAAGCACCCGCGGCATCACCGGCGTCGGCCGGCGTGCCGCCCGCGCAGCGCAACGCGGCCGACCGCAAGCTGAAGCGCCGCGTCAGCACCGCGCTTGCCCGCACGAAAAACTTGAACGCGACACGCATCCTGGTGCGGGTGCGCGACGGCGGCGTGACGCTCGCCGGCTCGGTCACCGATACGGGCCAGGTGAATCTCGCGGCGGCGGTCGCGCGGCGCGTCGACGGCGTGACGTCGGTGTCGAACCAGTTGCGCATCGACGGCCAGCAGCCGTGAGGGTCGCGCGCGCTCGATGAGGGCTAAGCAACCCGGCCGCGCGCGGTCGCGGAGAAGCTGCCGTCACGCAACCGCGCGCAACCGCGCGCCGTGCGCGCTTACCGCTCGATCTGCCGGTTCCAGCGCGTATCCCACTGCGCGCGACGCGCATTGATCGCGGCCCAGTCGACCACGGTCACCTTGCGCACCAGGTCCTCGACGTTGCCGAGGCTCTGCTGCATCGCGACGGGCATCTTCGCGAGGCGGTTGGTCGGGATCTGCTTGCCGGCCTCGGCCGCCTTCGTCTGCGCGGGCACGGACAGCAGGAACTGCGCGAGCTTCTGCGCCAGTTGCGGATCGGGATTGTTCGCGACCACGCACAGATCGACGAGCAGCAGCACGGGGCCTTCCTTCGGGTTCGCATACGCGACGGGGATGCCCTTGTCCTGCAGGTCGCCCACCCCGGTCGGCGTGAGCGGGAACAGGCCGGCCTCGCCCGTCTGCACCATCTCGGAGATCTTCGCCGAATTCGGGATGTACTCGACGACGTTGGGCCCGACCGTGCTCGCCCACTTGCCGAAGCCGGGCTCGACGTTCTGTTCGTTGCCGCCGAGCAGCCGGTTGATCGCGAGGAAGCCGTGCAGCCCGAACGTGCTGCTCGACGCCGACTGGAACACGACCTTGCCCTTGTATTTCGGATCGGCGAAATCCATCCACGAGGTCGGCGGCGCCCAGCCTTTCTCCGCGAACAGCTTCTTGTTGTAGGCGATGCCGGTCATCCCGAGCTGCACGCCCGCGCCGACGTCGTCCTTCATCCGCGCGAACGGGTACAGCTCCTTCAGCACCGGCGAATCGTCGAGTTTCTGGCATACGCCGAGGCTGACCGCGCGTGCCATCACGCCGTCGTCGAGGAACGCGACGTGGATCTGCGGCTTGTTGCGGTTCGCGAGCAGTTTCGCGAGCACGTCCGACGACGTGCCCGGAACGATCACGACTTTCACGTTGTTCGCCTTCTCGAAGTCGGGCAGCACCTGGCTCGTATAGGCCTTTTCCATCGGGCCGCCGTTCATGCCGACGTAGATCGTCTTCGTTTGCGCGAACGCGGGCGTGCCGACGCCTGCGATGCAGAGGGCGGCGGCCGCCGCGATCGTTCCGAGCAGTTTCATCAGTGGGGCTCCTCTTGACGGAAAGGGGCGGTCGGCGCGGCTTGGGGAAAGAAGCGGCCGATCGAGAATGCATCGAGTGGCGTGGCGGTTTCGCCCGCCGTGACGAGGTCGGCGAGCACGTCGCCGACGCCCGGCGCGAGCAGGAAACCGCCGCCGGAAAAACCGAACGCGTGCAGCAGATTCGGCGTGGTACGGCTCGCGCCGATGACCGGATTGTGGTCGGGCGTGCAGCCTTCGACGCCGCTCCACGTGCGGATCAGCAGCGCGTCGCGCAGCGCCGGCAGCAGCGCGCAGGCATCGCGCATCACCGCACGCGTCGTGTCGACCGACGGCTGGCCGAATTCACCGTCGCCGCGGCCGCGGCCGCCGCCGATCACGCAGTTGCCGCGCGCGACCTGCCGCGCATAGACGCCGCCGCCATACACGCCGAGGTTGTGCGTGATGAACGGCGGCAGCGGCTCGGTCACCCACATGTTCGGGTAGATCGGCTCCATCGGTACGGCTTCGCCGAAGCGTTCGGCGATCGTGTTCGCCCATGCGCCGGCCGAGTTGATCAGCCACGTCGCGGTATGCGCGCGGCCGCCCGCGTGCCAGTGAAAGCGCGTGCCGTCGTGATGAATCTCGTCGACGGCGGTGTGCTCGAACACGTCCGCGCCCGCCGCGCGGGCCGCGCGTGCGAACGCGGGCGACACGATGCGCGGGTTCGCATGGCCGTCGGTTTCGCACAGCGAGCCGCCGAGCGCCGCGCGGCCGAGCCACGGGTAGCGGCGGCGGAACGCGTCGCCGCGCATGACCTGCAGCGGCAGGCCGTGTTCGGCGGCGAGCGCGGCGTACGCGTCGAGCGCATCGAGATCGGCATCGCTGCGCGCGAGCCGCAAGTGGCCCGAGACGACGAATTCGCCATCGATGCCGATCAGTTCGGGCAGCCGATCCCAGATGCGCCGTGCGCGCAGCGCGAGCGGCAGTTGCTCGGCCGGACGGCCCTGGCAGCGCACGCCGCCGTAGTTCACGCCGCTCGCCTGCGCGCCGCAGTCGCGCCGCTCGAACAGCCCGACGCGCAGCCCGCGCCGCGTCAGCGCGAGCGCGGCCGATGCGCCCACGAGGCCGCCGCCGACGATCGCGACGTCGTAATGGCGGATTTCACTCATCGCGCGCCTCGTCGGGAATCGCCGCGACGTCGTCGCCCGCGAGCGCGGCGGAGATCGGGAACGGCTTCACGGGCGGTTGCACACGCAACCGGCCGACGTCGGCGAGCGGGCGGCCGGTTGCGGCGGCCAGCACCAGCGCGGCCGCGTCGCCGCACATGCGGCCCTGACAGCGGCCCATGCCGACGCGCGTCAGCGCTTTCAGCCGGTTCAGCTCGGTTGCCGCGCCGCCGCGAATGCAGCGACGCAGCGTGCCCGCGTCGATCTCCTCGCAGCGGCATACGATCGTGTCGTCCGGGCAGCGCGCGGCCAGCTCGGCCGGCGGCGCGAACGCCGCTTCGAGGCCCGCGCGGAAGGTGCCGATGCGGGCGAGCATGTGTTCGAGCGCCGCCGCGTCGGGTTTGCCGGACGGCGAGCGCGGCGCGATGCCTGCATCGTCGAGCAACGCGAGCGCCGCCCGCCGGCCTGATGCTTCGGCCGCGTCGGCGCCAGCGATCCCCGCGCCGTCGCCCGCGACGTAGATGCCGCGCACCGACGTACGCCCGGCCGCGTCGCGTTCGGGCAGCCATGCGCGATGGAGCGGGTCGAAGCCGAACCGGCAACCGGCGAGATCGGCGAGCTGCGTTTCGGCGCGCAGGCCGAAGCCGAGGCCGAGCGCATCGCAGTCGAGCAGGCGCGGTGGCGCGCGGCGTGCGCCGTCGCCGCCCGCGCGCCAGGCGAGCCCCGTCACATGCCGGTCGCCGAGCACGCGTTCGAGCGTGACGCCGGTTTCGATCGCGATGCCGTGCGCGCGCAGCCAGCCGATGTAATACAGCCCCTTCGCGAAGATCGACGGCATGCGCAGCAGCGCGGGCGCGGCAGCGGCCTGCCGGCGCAGCGGGCTCGTGTCGAGCACGGCCGCGACCTGTGCGCCGGCCTTCGCGTACTGATACGCGACGAGATACAGCAGCGGCCCCGTGCCCGCGAACACGATGCGCCGGCCGATCGCGCAACCCTGCGCCTTCAGCGCGACCTGAGCGCCGCCGAGCGTGTAGACGCCCGCGAGCGTCCAGCCCGGCACGGGCAGCATCCGGTCGGTCGCACCGCTCGCGACGATCAGGTGCGAGTACGGCACCGTCACCTCGCGGCCGCCCTGCAGCGTGTCCACGCGGCCCGCGCCGCATGCCCACGCAAGCGTGTCCGGCCGGTAGTCGACGTGCGGCAGCAGCGCGGCCATCGTCCGGTGCACGGCGTCGGCCTTGCCGGCATCGAACCCGTACAGCGCGCGCTTGCCGCGTACGAACGTGCCGTCGGGCGGCGGCTGACGATAGATCTGCCCGCCCCAGCGCGCGTTCTCGTCGATCACGACCGGGCGCAGCCCCGCGTCGACCAGCGCTTCGGCCGCGCGCACGCCGGCCGGCCCCGCGCCGACGATCACCGGTTGCAGCGCGGCGCTCATGATGCGTCTCCGGTCGCGGCCGGCGGGGCAGTCGTGACAATCCGCATGCCGTCGGCGATCGGCGTCGAGCACGCGCGCACGCGCGTGCCGGCTTCGGTGCGCACCCAGCAATCCTGGCAGGCGCCGATCAGGCAGAAGCCCGCGCGCGACTGCCCGCTGAATTCGCTCACGCGCACGCGACGCTGCGCGACGAGAATCGCGGTGAGCACCGTGTCGCCGGCAAGCGCCTGCGCGGGCCGGCCGTCGAGCGTGAACGCGATGGCCGCGCGCGCGCGTTCGGCAACGCGCACGAACTGCGCGCCGTCGTCCGCGAGGTCGGTGGAAGGGGAAGCG
Organism: Burkholderia sp. BCC0506; assembly: GCF_902833145.1. Lineage (GTDB taxonomy): Bacteria > Pseudomonadota > Gammaproteobacteria > Burkholderiales > Burkholderiaceae > Burkholderia. Next base: position 508,582 of record NZ_CADFEN010000002.1, read on the forward strand.
GGAATCGTCATCAATGTTGGCCGATCAGGATGCGGTTCAGGCCGTACACGCGATCGAGCAGCAGCATCGCGCCGGCGGTGATGAAGATGACGAGCGCCGACACCGACGCCATCATCGGATCGATCGATTCGGTCGCGTACATGTACATGCGCACGGGCAGCGTGACCGTCTGCGGCGACGTGACGAAGATCGACATCGTCAGCTCGTCGAAGCTGTTGATGAACGCGAGCAGCCAGCCGCCCGTGATGCCGGGCACGATCATCGGCAGCGTGATGCGGCGGAAGGTCGTCCACGGATCCGCGCCGAGCGAGCACGCGGCCTGCTCGATGCTGCGGTCGAGGCCCGCGACGGACGCGAGCACGAGCCGCATCACGAACGGCGTGATGACGATCATGTGCGCGAGCACCAGCCACGCGAACGAGCCGGTCGCGCCGATCAGCGCGAAGAAGCGCAGCAGCGCGATGCCGAGCACGAGGCCGGGAATCACGAGCGGCGACAGCAGCAGGCCGTTCAGGAACGCGCGGCCCGGAAACGTCGCGCGGCCGATCGCGAGGCCGGCCGGCAACGCGATCGCGAGCGACAGCGTCGCCGACGCGAACGCGAGCTTCACGCTGTTCGCGAACGCGGTGACGAAGTCGGGATAGTCGAGGATCGCGCGGAACCAGCGCAGCGACGCGCCGTGTACCGGCAGCGTCAGCGTTTCGTCGGGCGTGAACGCGACGAGCACGACGATCGCGAGCGGCGCGAGCACGAACAGGATCACGAGCGTGTGGAACGCAAGAGCGAAGGGGCCGTTCTTTCTCATCGCGATGCGCCTCCGAGGCTGCGTGCGTAGCGGCGTTCGAGCACGCGGTAGTAGGTGAGCATCACGACGAGGTTCGCGGCCAGCAGCAACACCGCGATCGTCGCGCCGAGCGGCCAGTTCAGCGAGCCGAGGAATTCGTCGTAGACGGCGGTGGCCGCCACCTTCAGCCGGCGTCCGCCGAGCAGGCCGGGAATCGCGAATGCGCTCGCCGACAGCCCGAACACCATCAGACTGCCCGACAGCACGCCCGGCATCAGTTGCGGCACGACGATGCGGCGCAGCGTCGTGAACGGCGACGCGCCGAGCGACAGCGCCGCATGTTCGGTCTGCGGATCGAGCCGCTGCAATGCCGTCCACACGGGAATCACCATGAACGGCAGCATCACGTGCACCAGCGCGATCACGATCGCGAACGTCGTGTATTCGAGCTTGTACGGGCCGAGGCCCACGAGCGCGAGCGCCTGGTTCACGAGTCCGCTCGTGTTCAGCAGCATGCTCCAGCCGAACGCGCGCACGACGACCGACACGAGCAGCGGCGCGAGGATCGCGAGCAGGAACAGCGAACGCCACGGGTCGCGCATCTTCGACAGCACGTACGCTTCCGGCGTGCCGATCGCGACGCAGAGCGCGGTGGTCAGCGCGGCGATGCCGAACGTGCGCGCGAAGATCGTGTGGAAATACGACGAGCCGAGCACCTCCGCGTAGTGGCCGAACTGGAACGCGGCGATCGGGCCGGTCGCCGGATCGAAGCGGTAGAACGTGAGCGCGAACGTCATCGCGAGCGGCACGAGCACGAGCGCGGCGAACAGCGCGAAGGCAGGCGCGCACATCAGCCAGAGCGGCGCGTGGGCACGCCACGTCGCACGCATCGTGCGCGTCGTCGGCGTCGTTTGTGTCGTGTGCGCGGTGGCGACGCGCGCCGGCACCGCGTCATGCGAGGCCGGTTGCGCGAGGCCGGGCGGGGCGCCGTCGCCGGGCAGCGGGCGGGAGGGCTGTTGCATTCAGGCCTCCCGGCGCATCACGCGCACCGCGTCGCTGTGCCAGTCGATGCCGACCGGCGCGCCTTCCGCGAGCGGCTCCGCCCCTTCGTTCTGGCAGCACACGAGCACCTCGCCGAGCGCGCTGTCGACGCGGTACAGCCACTGGCTGCCGAGGAAGAAGCGGCTCGTGACCGTCGCGGCGAAGCGGCCGGCGTCGGGCGCGCACAGCCGCAGCTTCTCCGGACGGATGCAGACCGACACCGCATCGCCCACGCGCATGTCGCGCTCGCGCGGCGGCAGGTGCGCGGTACGGCCCGTCTCGGCGAGATCGTGCCCGAGGTCGATGCGGATCGCGTCGCCATCGTGCGCGACGATCGTGCCGGGCAGCAGGTTCGCCTTGCCGATGAACTGCGACACGAAGTGATTTTCCGGGCGTTCGTACGCGCGGTACGGCGTATCGGTCTGCGTGATGCGGCCGGCTTCCATCACGACCACGCGATCGCTGATCGACAGCGCTTCCGACTGATCGTGCGTGACCATGATCGTCGTCGTGCCGATCTTGCGCTGGATCGCGCGCAGCTCGAACTGCATGTCCTCGCGCAGCTTCGCATCGAGATTCGACATCGGCTCGTCGAGCAGCAGCACGGGCGGCTCGATCACGACCGCGCGTGCGATCGCGACGCGCTGCCGCTGGCCGCCCGACAGTTCGCGCGGGAAACGGTGCGCGAGTGCGTCGAGCCGCACGAGCGCCAGTGCCGCGCGGATGCGCTCCGCGCGCTCGGCCTTGTCGACGCCGCGCATGTCGAGGCCGAAGCCGACGTTCTCGGCGACGCTCATGTGCGGAAACAGCGCATAGCTCTGGAACACGATGCCGAGCCCACGGCGGTTCGGCTTCAGGTGCGTGATGTCCTGCCCGTCGAGCGCGATGCGACCGCGCGTGACGTCGACGAAACCGGCGATCATCTGCAGCGTGGTGGTCTTGCCGCAGCCTGACGGCCCGAGCAGCGACACGAATTCGCCTTGCTCGACCGACAGGTTGACGTCCGCGACGGCGGTGAGCTCGCCGAAGGTTTTCGTCAGATCCGTAAGCGTGAGAAACGACATGGGGAGCTCCGGGTTCGCACACCGCGTGGCCGGTGCGCTGATGACGCGGACTCTAGCCAGCCATATTTCGGCGCGTCAATTTCGAATTCTGCTGAACGGGATGAATTTCGAAAAAATTCCATTGAACGGAATGAACGAGAAAATCGTCCGCGATTCGTTCCGGTGGGTGAAGGCGATCGAGCCGTGAAATGCGTGCGTCAATCCCGTGCACACCCGGATGCCCGCGGATTTTCGGCCGGACGACAATGGCGGCTATCGTATTCCGCTCAATGAAATCGAGGAGAGCCGGCATGCAGGACCCCCATTCGCCCGGAACGTCGTCGGCCGCACGCGCACCGCGCTCGGACGACGACGCCGTCGACGCGGCAGATTCGGTCGAGCCTGCCGGCGCGCCCGGCACCGGCATGCTGCAGCGCGCGTTCGCGATCCTGCGCGCGCTGGCCGGCATGCAGCAGGACGGCGTGCGCGTCACGCATCTGGCGAAGGCCGTCGGCCTCACGCAGGGCACCGCGCACCGGATCCTGCAATCGCTGATCGCCGAAGGGATGGTCGAACAGGACGAGCAGTCGAAGCTGTACCGGCTGAGCGTCGATTTCTTCGCGCTCGCCGCGCAGGCGGGCAACCCGAGCAGCATGCGCACGCTGTGCCGTCCCGCGCTGCTGCGGCTGTGCGCGAGCCTCGGCGAAACCATCTTCCTGCTCGTGAAGAGCGGCTTCGACGCCGTGTGTCTCGACCTGTGCGAAGGGCCGTTTCCGATCCGCTCGTTTACCGGCGACATCGGTGGGCGCATCGCGCTCGGCGTCGGGCAGGGCAGCCTCGCGATCCTCGCGTTTCTGCCCGAGGCCGAACGCGAGGAGGTGATCCGCTTCAACGTGCCGCGCATCCGCGGCTACGGCGTGCTCGACGAGGTATATCTGCGCACCGAGATCGAACGCGTGCGGCAACTCGGCTACGCGGGCCGCAACAGCGGCGTGCTCGACGGGATGGCCGGCGTCGCGGTGCCGATCCTCGATCGCACCGGTTATCCGGTGGGTGCGCTGAGCGTCGGCACGCTTGCGTCGCGGCTCGGCGACGACCGGATGCCGATGGTCGTCGAACTGCTGCGGCGCCAGGCCGACGCGATCGGGCCGCGCACCAATCCGTTCGACGCCGCGTTGCGGCGGCCGATGCACGGGCTATCGGGGAAAGCCGTGTAGCGGGCGTCGCGCGTTGCCGTTTCATCGGCTTGCTTGCGCAAGCCATTCGCGGCCGATCGAGGCGCGCAGGGTCCGGCGGACCCGCGCTTTCGTTTTTTCCTGCGGGCTTGCGCGTGTGGCGCCGCGAGCGCGCGATACCGTTCGAATCGAATGGCGTTTTTCGAGGGTTATACGACCTTTGCGCCATAGGTGTCCCGTTCCATACTTCACGTGAACGATCAAGGCGGAGCAAGCGCGCGAACGCAGCCCCGTGTCGCGTATCCGGCCTGATCAATCACGACATGAACGGGAACGGAAGATGAGACTCGAGAGTAAATCGGCATTGATCACCGGGGGCACCAGCGGCATCGGCCTCGCCACCGCGAAGCTGTTCATTGCGGAAGGCGCGCGCGTCGCGGTGACGGGGCGCGACGAGGCCGCCTTCGACCGCGTGAAGGCGGCGCTCGGCGAGCAGGCGCTCGTGCTCAAGGGCGACGTACGGTCGCTCGACGACATGCGCGCGATCGCCACCGAGGTCAACGACACGTTCGGCGGCCTCGATGTCGTGTTCGCCAATGCCGGCTGGGCGTTCCCGTCCGCCGTCGACGACATCGACGACACGCTCTACGACGACATCATGGACATCAACGTCAAGGGCGTGGTGTTCACGCTTCAGGCGGTGCTGCCGTACTTGCGCGAAGGTTCTTCGGTGGTCCTCAATACCTCGTTCGTCGCGCAGACCGGCAAGCATGGCATCTCGTTGACCGCCGCGGCGAAGGCCGCCGTGCGATCGCTGGCCCGCAGCTGGTCGTACGAATTTCTCGACCGGAATATCCGCTTCAACGCGATCGCGCCCGGCGCGATCGACACACCGCTGCTCTCGAAGTGGGGCAAGCCCGCCGAATGGGTGCGCGCCCGCAAGGCCGAATTCGCCGAAGCGATTCCGGTGGGCCGCATGGGCAACGCGGACGACATCGCCTACGCCGCGCTCTATCTCGCCAGCGACGAATCCTCGTACGTCGTCGGCACCGAGCTGGTCGTCGATGGCGGCGCGTCGCAGCTTTAAGCCTGCGCTTCACGATTGCCGAGCCCGGCACGTCATCCCGGCTCGTCGACATCCCGATTTCATGTCCGCCACGCCATTCGCCGTGACGGTTATTTCATCCGGCCGGCGGGGTTGCGCTCGCCCATGGGCCGAAGTGCAAGGAGAAATCATCTTGACCGACAGTAGCGACAACCATGCGCCCGCCGGGCCACTCACACGGGCAGGCCGTTCCCGCCGCGATGTCCTGAAGGTCGGCGGCGCCGCGACGCTCGGCGCCGTGCTGGGCGGCGGCGCGTGGCTCGGGCACGCCGCGCCCGTGCCGGCACCGACGAACAGCGCGGGGCTGCTTGCCCCGAACGAGCCGCTCGATATCCTGATCGTCAATTACGACGGCGGCACGCTGCTCGACTTCGCGGGCCCCAGCGAAATCTTTCACCGGCTGCCGAATACGAACGTTCGCTACGCGAGCCTCGATGGCGGCAACGTGACGCTCGAATTCGGCGTCGTGTACGGCAAGACCGAGCGATTGGCGGATATCGACAAGACCGACGTGATCCTCGTGCCCGGCGGGTCCGATTTGTCGGCGCCGATGCGGCCGGCGTATCAGGCGCAAATCCGGCGTCTGGCGGAAAGCGCGAAACACGTGACGTCGGTGTGCAACGGCTCGCTCGTGCTCGCCGCGACGGGCGTGCTCGAAGGCAAGCGCAGCGCGTGCCATTGGGCGTTCGTCAACAAGCTGGCCGAATACGGCGCGATTCCCGTTCCCGAGCGCTTCGTCGAAGACGACAACGGCCGCTTCATGAGCGGTGGCGGCGTGACGGCGGGCATCGACTTCGCGCTGCGCGTGGCAGCGAAGCTGCGCGGTCAGCCGGCGGCCGAATACACGCAGCTCGTGATCGAATACGATCCCGCTCCGCCGTTCCACTCCGGTCATCCGGGAGATGCACGGCCCGAACTCGTCGCGATGGTCGACAAGAAGCTGCCGGGCGCATCGAAGGGGCTCGCGTGTATTCCCGGCGTGCGCTGACACGCTTGCCGGCAACGCGCGCAGCGTTGCCGCCTCTTCAATTCAAACCCTGTTCGGAAATCACCCGATGCGACAGATTCATCCGTGTACGGCTGCGCTTGCAGCCTGCGTGTCCTTGTTTGCACTCACGACGCCGGCGCTCGCCGCAGGTTCGCCACGCCCGCCCGAAGCGGCCATCAAGGCCGAAAACGCGCGATGGGCGGATGCCTTTGCGCGAGGGGATTACGACGCGATCGGCCGCCTCTATACCGACGACGGCGCGCTCTTGCCGCCGGGAGGCGATAAGGTCATGGGCCGCCGCGCGATCACCGAGTACTTCACCAACGCGTATGCCGGATCGAAACCCGGCACCGTATCGTTCAGCAATGACGAGTTCTACGGCAATGAGCGGGTCGTGACGGAGGTGTCGGATGCGGAGGTTCGCGACGGTGATGGAAAGCTGAAGGTCCGCGCCAAGCAGACGCTCGTCTTTCTGAAGCAGGGCGGCGTGTGGAAGCTGCATCGCGACATGTGGAACGCTTACCCGCCGGTCAAGGATTGACGTTCGTCGACGTCCGGCGCAAGGGCGCGCGACGTGCCCATGCGCCCATCGCCGGTTAGCGGGAAGCGGACCGCGCGGCGCGCCGATCGGCACGCTCGATCAGCGCGCCGCGTTCGACCTGCTCTCGCGTCGAATCGCCTGCGGCGGGTGTCCGAGCAGCTTGATGAAGGCTCGGCGCATCCGTTCCGGATCGCTGAATCCCACCGCCAGCGCAATCCGTTCGATCGGTTCGCTGCCGCCCTGCAGCCGCAGCTTCGCCGCTTCTACCCGTAGACGCTCGACGGCCCGCGCCGGCGTCTCGCCGGTTTCCCGGCGAAATGCGCGCCCGAACTGGCGCACGCTCAAGCTCGCCGCATCGGCGAGCCGTTCGACCGGCAACGCTTCGGTCAGATGCTCGCGGGCGAAATTCAGCGCGATGCGGATGCGATCCGATTCCGGCTCCATTTGCGACATCGCGGAGAATTGCGACTGCCCGCCGGGACGGCGATACGGAACGACCAGAAGCCGCGAGACTTCGCGAGCGACCTCCGCACTCAGATCCCGTTCGATCATGCCGAGCGCCAGGTCGATGCCGGAGGCGATGCCCGCCGACGTCCAGACGCGGCCTTCGACGACATAGATGCTGTCGCCGTCGACGCGCGTGCGAGGGAAGCGCGACTGCAACTGCGCGGCGTATCGCCAGTGCGTCGCCGCTCGCAAACCGTCGAGCGAACCGGTTTCCGCGAGCAGGAATGCGCCCGTGCACACGCTTGCCACCCGCGACGCCCTGGCGGCCAGCTTGCTGGCCGCGGCGATATTGTCCGACGTCTGCATCGGCGCGATATCGCCGCCGACGAACACGACGGTGTCGAACGCGCGCCGTCCGATCGGTTTCGTGTCGATCGACAGGCCGGTATTGCCGGGAATCGGGCCGCCGGACGGCGAGATGACGTGAAGATCGTATGGCGTGTGGCCGGCGGCCGTGGCCACCTGATTGAAGGCCGACAGCGGCCCGCCGAGATCGAGCGCGTCATGGCCGCGGCAGACGAAGAATCCAATTCGATGCATGACGAAGCAATGAGTCGATCATCCCGGAACGGCCGATTTTACCGGGAACCCTCGCATCACGACAGTTGGCGCGAAACGTGGGAAAAACGTCCTTTACGCCGTCGTCGATCGACTGTATCCGCTCGCGGCGGGCCGATGCAATGCCGCCAGAGGCGACGCTCAGCGGCGGTAGATGAACTCCAGATCGGTCGATTCGCCGACCTTGAAATCGTACGTGCCGACACGCTTGAAGCCGGCCTTCTCGTAGAACGCGATGGCCTTCGCGTTGCCCGACCACACACCGAGCCATACCGGGCCGGGGCGCGTCGCGGCGAGATATGCGAGCGCGGCGTCGAACAACGCGCGTCCGGCGCCGGTTCCCTGCGTGCCGCGTCGAAGGTAGATCTGGTGGATTTCCCCCGCACCGTCGGCCACTTCCGGGTGCGGCAGCTTGCACGGCCCCGCGTGCGCGTATCCGACGAGCGTGCCGTCGTCGTCTTCCGCGACCCACGTCCGGCACTGCGGGTCGCCGAGCTGCCGGGTGATCGTTGCAACCGAGTAGGTACGGGCTTCGTATTCGGCCAGATCGTTCGGCGGGTAGTCGATGCCGAACCCGTCCTGCAGAAAGGTTTCGCGAAAGGTATCGCGTTTCAATTCGGCAAGCGGGACGGCGTCGGCCAGTGTCGCAACGCGGATCAACATGGAGCCTCTGTCGGTTCGGTGTCGGGCCGACAGTTTATCCCGCGATCCCGGGCCGGCGCATCGCCACGTGTCGGCGCGCGACCGTCGCGGTCGGCCGCACGACGATCGCGTGCACATCGGCGGGAAAACGCGATCTTGCAGCGCAGCGAAACGCGGCGACGCTCGCGTTGCCGCGCCTGCGTAACGAACCGAAACCGCCCGTGCGACGATCATGCGGATGCCGATGGTTGACCGCCGGCGGACATGCTAGGATTTCCGTCAAACAACTCCGGAGACTGCGATGCCGTTCATCTGCGAAAACGTTGAATGTCGTGCCGTGCTGGCTCGCGGGCAGGTCAGGCACCATCAGGAGGGCGCGGGCTGGTGCTTTTATTGCCCCGACTGCAACACCCGAAACGAGTTGATGAACATCGGCATGGCCGGCGGCCCGGTCGAGCTGGTGCAGCCGGAGCGGGCGAGCCCGCCGCACAAGGTCGTCGCGAGGGCCCGGCCGCTGGATGACGGCCGATACGCGGCGCAGTTGAGCGTCCAGCGGGCGCTCGCCGTGAAAGGGACCTACGCGGCCGAAGAGCACTGGGATCAGCTCGGCATATTCGGCGACGCGCAGGAAGCCGTCGCGCATGCGAAGTCGTTCGCCACGGACTTGCTGCAGCGCGCCGCGTAGTCGACGCATTGCCGTGAATGAACAAGGGGCGTCGCGCATTCGTGCGCGACGCCCCTTCGCGTTGTGCGCCCGCGTTCGTCAGTCGAGAAAACCGAACGAGCAGGACGGCGTCATGATCCGCTGATACGCGCGGTCCTGAATCAGGCGCCCAGGAAAGCCGCGTGCGCTCACGCAGCCGGCGCCTGCGCTGCGCGGGTCCGTTCGCGCGCCGCGACGAGTTCCCGGATTCGCGCACGGTCGGCCGGCGTTGCCGGCGTGAAGATCACGAGGCTCAGTTCCGGGTTGCCGGTGACCGAGAACGCCGAATAGTCGAGCGCGATCCGGCCGGCTCGCGGATGGCGGATCTCCTTCGTTCCTTCGTCGTGCGTACGAATATCGTGGTCGCGCCACATCGCGTCGAATTCGGCGCTCGTCGCGCGCATCTCGTCGACGAACGCCTGCACGGCCTGCGTCGCGCCGCTGCGCGCGACGTCCGCCCGAAACGCGCCGACCGCGAACCGCGCGACGCGCTCCCAGTTCGGCTGCGCATAACGCACGCCCGCGTCGACGAAGATCAGCCGCAGGATGTTGCGTGCGGCGGGCGGCAGCGCCGCATAGTCGGTCAGCGTCGCGGCCGCCGCGTCGTTCCACGCGACGACGTCCCACGTCGCGGACCGTATGATCGCGGGGCTCGCATCGAGCGAATCGAGCACGCGCTGCAACCGCGGCGTCACGCCGGCCGGCGCGTGATAACGCACCTCGGGCGGATGCCCGAGGCCGAGCAGGAACAGGTGCTCGCGTTCGGCTTCGTTGAGCATCAGCGCGCGGGCGAGCCGGTCGAGCACGTCGGCCGACGGCGCGCCGCCGCGCCCCTGTTCGAGCCACGTGTACCACGCGGCGCTCACGTGCGCGCGCTGCGCGACTTCCTCGCGGCGCAGGCCCGGCGTGCGGCGGCGCGTGGCGGGCAGCCCGAGCGCGACCGGGTCGAGTTTCTCGCGGCGGTCCCGCAGGTACGCGCCGAGCAGGTTGTCGGGAGCGTCAGCCATATCCTGTTAGTTCGTTTACCGGTAAACCGTCACGGCTTCACCGCGACCGGCCATCGGCAGATAGTAAGCCTCCATTTCATCCGGAGGTGCTGAACATGCGTGTCTTTGTTACGGGAGCGTCGGGATTCGTCGGCTCGGCCGTCGTGGCCGAACTCATCGCTGCCGGGCACTCGGTGCTCGGGCTCGCGCGGTCCGACGCGGCCGCGGCGTCGGTTGCCGCGGCCGGCGCCGACGTCCATCGCGGGTCGCTGGAGGATCTCGACAGCCTGACGCGCGGCGCCGAAGCCGCCGATGCGGTGATCCACACGGGATTCAATCACGACTTCTCGCGTTTTGCGCAGAACTGCGAACTCGACCGCCGCGCGATCGAGACGATCGGCGCGGCGCTCGCCGGTTCGGCACGGCCGCTGGTCGTCACGTCGGGCCTCGCGCTCGTCGCGTCCGGGCGCGCGGCGACCGAGGACGATCCGCACGTGCCGGTGTCGGCGAATTATCCGCGTGCGTCCGAAGCGACCGCGGTCGCGCTCGAAGCGCGCGGCGTGCATGCGTCGGTCGTCAGGCTGCCGCCGTCCGTGCACGGCGACGGCGATCATGCCTTCGTGCCGCGCCTGATCGCGTTCGCGAGGGAGAAAGGGGTGGCGGCGTACATCGGCGACGGCGCGAACCGCTGGCCCGCCGTGCACCGGCTCGACGCGGCGCGCGTGTACCGGCTCGCGATCGAACGCGGCGCGGCCGGCGCACGCTATCACGCGGTCGACGATACGGGCGTGCCGTTCCGCGAGATCGCGGAGGTGATCGGCCGGCGGCTGAACGTGCCGGTCGTCGCGAAGTCGGCGGCGGAAGCCGGCGAGCACTTCGGCTGGTTCGCGATGTTCGCCGGCATGGATGCACCGGCAACCAGCGAGCGCACGCGGGCGTCGCTCGGCTGGGCGCCGACGCAGCCGGGATTGCTGGCCGACATCGACCGGCCGCGGTATTTCGAAAGCTGACGCGCGGCGCGGGCCGCTCGCCGGAGGGCGGCCCGAACAGCGGCTCAGACCGTGACGACGATTTTCCCGACCTGCGCGCCGGCTTCCATATACCGGTGCGCCTCGGCGATGTCGTCGAATGCGAACGTGCGATCGATTCGCGGCTTCAGCGTGCCGGCCGCGAGCCCGTCGACGATGAAGCGCTTCGCGCGTTCGAGCCGCTGCGCGTCGCCGGTGATCTCGAACAACTCGTAACCGCGCAGCGTCAGGTGGCGCGCGAGCAGGTCCATCACCGGCACCGGGATGTCGCGCGTGTCGAGCGCGCCGTACTGGAAGAACGTGCCGTTCGTGGCCAGCGCGCGCAGCAGGTTCGCCGCGTCGGGGCCGCCGACCGGATCGAACGCGATACGCGCGCCGATGCCGCCCGTGATTTCCGCCACCTGCCGCGGCAGGTCGGCGGGGTTGCCGACGATCACGTGCCGCGCGCCCGCATCGAGCAGCGCCTGGCGCTTCGCTTCGCCGCGCGTCAGCGCGATCGGCACCGCGCCGACCTGGTTCGCCACCTGGATCGCGGCCTGCCCGACGCTGCTCGATGCGGCGCCGACCAGCACCGCATCGCCGCGCTTCAATCCGCCGAGTTCGATCAGCGCACCGTAGGCCGTCACGAACATCATCCACGTCGCGGCCGCCTCCTCGAACGACAGGCTGTCCGGATGCCTGACCGCCGCATGCGCGGGCACGTTGACCACCTCGCCATACATCCCGTAGTCGGCGAACGAGAAGGCCGGCACGACGCTCACCGCGTCGCCTTCGGCAAACGCCGTCACGTTGCGGCCGACCGCCGCGACCACGCCCGACGCCTCGTAGCCGAGCGATGCCGGAAAGCGCGGCATGAACGTGTATTCGCCGCTGCGGAACATGACTTCCGCGCGATTGAGGCCGATCGCCTTCACGCGCAGCTGGATGTCGTCGGGGCCGGGCGCGGGCACGTCGACGGTGTCGATCTGCAGGACTTCGGGGCCGCCGATGCGGTGGAAACGAACGATGCGGGTCATGGCGCGCTCCTTCGATGAACGGGTGTCGATGAAGCAGCATCGTAGGCGGGCGCCCGCGCCGGATAAACGTGCGGCCGGATCATTGATTGTTATTCGACGAATAACAATAGCTCCGATCGGACGCGGGGGCCTGTCGGGATTCGATGCACTACGCTGGTTTGGCAACCGGCATCGCGACTCGCGACACATCGTGGAATGCTGCCTGGAACGCATCAAACGTCGTCATCGTTTCGCCGCGCGTGACGACACGTTTCGTGCCCAACGACATTGCATTGGCGGCGTTCACCAGTGAATTGCTTTTTGCGCGCGCCGCTCTATATTGAGATTTGCTCGTGTCGACGTGAGGAATAAAGAGGATGACTATGCAATCGAACGTGCTCGAAAAATTCCAGGTCCACGCGAAACGCGACGGAGATGCGCCGGCCGTGGTGTCGGAATACGCCCACGTGAGTTACCGAGAACTGGACCGTCGGAGCGACGCAGTGGCCTGCGCGTTGCAGGCGCGGGGAATCGGACGCGGCAGCCTGGTCCCGATCGAGGCGTCTCGGAACGCGGAATTCATCGTCGGCATCCTCGGCATCCTGAAGGCCGGTGCAACCTATGTGCCGATCGACGACCGTTATCCTGCCGCCCGCAAGCAGCACATCCTGCAGCAATGCAATGCCGCGCTGGTATTGACGACACGCGCGGCGCCACGCGATGCGGCCATGCCGTTTGCGAGTGTGGCGGATCTGTCCGCGCAAAGGGCGGAACACGACGACGCGGGCGTGACGCCACTCGCCGATGCGCGCGACGAAGCGATCTACGTGATCTTCACGTCCGGCTCCACGGGTGCGCCGAAAGGCGTGATCGTCGAACACGCCGCGGTGGCGGCTCTCGTCGACTGGCACAACACGCGTTTCGCGATGAATGCGGCGAGTCGCGCGACGCTGATGGCCGGCCTCGGCTTCGATGTCTCGCAGTGGGAAATCTGGTCGACGCTTTGTGCGGGCGCAACGCTGTTCTTGCCGGACGACGAAACCCGGCTCGACGCGGACGTGCTCGTGGCGTTCTTTGTCCGTCACGGGATCACGCACGCCTACGTGCCCACCGTGATGGTGGCCGACGTGGTCAGTGTCGGCCAGCCGGCGGACCTGAAACTGAAGTATCTGTTCACGGCCGGTGAGAAGCTGGGCCCGGTCGACACCGACAACATCGATTACACGCTGATCGACTACTACGGGCCGACCGAAGCGACGATCTTCGCGACGTGTCACGTCGTGCCGAGCGCGACGCTTGGCCGTCCGGCGTCGATCGGGCGGCCGGTCGGCGATACGGAGATCCTGATTCTGAACGACGCCGGGGAAGCGGTGACGGGCAGCGACGTGGGAGAAATCTGTATCGGCGGGCCGAGCCTGGCGCGTGGCTATCTGGGCAATCCTGCGTTGACCGGCGAGAAATTCCGTCCGCACCCGCGGCAGCCGGATCGGCTCATCTATCACACGGGCGATCTCGGGCGCTGGCTGAACGACTGCGCGATCCAGTTCCTCGGGCGGTCGGACGATCAGGTCAAGATTCGCGGCAATCTTGTCGAGCTGAGCGAAATTCAGGCCGCGCTCATCCGATCTGGCGAGGCACGCAAGGCGGTGGTGCTGGCGTTGCCCAACGCGGCCGGCGCCGGGACGGAACTCGTCGCGTTCGTCGTGCCGCGCGATCCGGTTGGGTCGCCCGCACGGATAATCGAGGCGCTGAAGGCGAGCGTGCGGCAAGCGTTGCCCGATTACATGTGGCCGGTCGGCCATGTGCTGGTGGACGACGTGCCGGTGACGGCGAACGGCAAAACCGACCGGGCCGCGCTTGAACGTCGTTACCTCGACGCGACGCGCGATCGGACGGCGCAGGAGCCGTACACCGCCGCCGAGCGGATCGTCGCCGATGCATTCGCCGCGTTGATCGGCCACGCGTCGTTCCGCAAAACCGACCGTTTCTTCGACATCGGCGGGAATTCGCTGCTGACGGCAAAGCTTGCGAGGGCGCTGTCGGATGCGGTTGGGACGAAGATGCTGATCCGGGACGTGTACGAGCACCAGTCGGTGGAAGCGCTCGCCGGCGAGATCGAGCGGCGCGTCGCGACGACGGCGCTCGCGATCGAGCGCGAGCCGGTGTATGCGCTGGAGAACGACATCCGCGTGCCCGAACAGGCGGATTTCAGCGGCCCCTTCGACGACGCGCTGCTGGCGGCCCCGCGCGCGATTCTGCTGACGGGCGCCACGGGATTCGTCGGCGTCCATCTGCTGGCCGAGCTGCTCGCGACGACGTCGGCGGTCGTGCATTGCCTGGTGCGCGCGCCGGACGCGGCGTCGGGGTGGGCGCGGATCGTCGAAAAACTGCGCGCTTACGACGTGAGCCTCCGGCCGGACGAGCGATCGCGCATCCGCGTGTGGGCGGGCGACCTCACGCAGGCGCGCTTCGGCCTGGACGAGCACGACTACGCGACGCTGGCCGATGCAATCGACGTCGTGTACCACTCCGCCAGCGCGGTCAATTTCATCCAGCCGTATTCATACATGAAGAAGATCAACGTGGACGGCCTGACGCAGATCCTCGCTTTTGCCGGACACCGGCGAACCAAGGCGCTGATCCTGCTGTCGACGATCTCGGTGTACAGCTGGGGGCATCGCTTCACCGGCAAGACCGTGATGACCGAAGCGGACGACATCGACCAGAATCTGCCGGCGGTGCTCGAGGATATCGGCTATACGCGCAGCAAATGGGTGATGGAGAAAATGGCCGACCTGGCCGCGCAGCGCGGGCTGCCGCTGATGACCTTTCGGCTCGGCTACGCGACGTTTCACGGCGAGACCGGCGTGAGCGCGGATTATCAGTGGTGGGGGCGGCTGGTGAAGACCTGCATCGCGCTCGGCGCCGTGCCCGACCTGCACGACCTGCGCGAAGGGCTGACGAGCGTCGATTACATGACGAAGGCGATTGCGCGGATTTCGCGCGATCCGGCCGCGCTGAGGCGCAAGTTCAATCTGATCAACTCGCCCGAGACGGATATCACGCTGAAGGAATTCTTCTCGCGACTCGAACGCTACTTCGGCATGCGGTTCCGGGTCGTTCCGTACCGCGAATGGCTCGATGCGTGGAAGACGGATATCGACGCGCCGCTCTATCCGCTGCTGAGCCTGTTCGACGACAACGTTCGCGACGGCATGAGCACGGTCGAGCTGTATCAGAACAATTACGTATGGGACTGTCGCAACGCGATCGAATTTCTCGAAGGCAGCGGCATCGAACAGCCGGCGTTTTCGCGCGAGCAATTGGCGCGGTACCTGACGCGTTCGATCGGTTATCGGGTCGGCGCTACGCCGGATAACGCCGCGCGAACAGCTCGGTCAGCCAGTCGATGAACGCGCGCACCTTGTCGGGCAGATGCGCGCGGTTCGGGTACAGCACCGACACCGGCTTCGGCACGGCCGGCACGCCGGGCAGCAGCTCGATCAACTGGCCCGAGTCGATGCTCGGCTGCAGCGCGGGCCGCAACGCGTGCACGATGCCGAGGCCGGCGAGCCCGCACGACAGCAGCGCTTCCGAGTTGTCGGTGAGCAGGCTGCTCGCGAGCTTCACCGCGACGGGTTCACCGTGCGGGCGGAACGTCCATTCGAGCACGCGGCGATTGCGGCCGGTGAAGAAGTTGACCGCGCGATGCGTGCGCAGATCGTCGAGCGTGCGCGGCAAGCCGTGGCGCGCGATATAGGCGGGCGACGCGCACGTGGCCATCGGCACCGCGCCGACGGTGCGTGCGACCATGCTCGAATCCTTCAGCGCCCCGACCCGCACCACGCAGTCGATGCCTTCGCCGATCAGGTCGGCCGGCTGGTCGCTCGCGCCGAGCACGAGCTCGATCTGCGGATAGCGCTGCTGGAACTCGGGCAGTGCCGGAATCACGACCGTCTTCGCGAGCGCGAGCGCGATGTCGATCCGCAGCCGGCCCTTCGGCACCGCGCGTTGCCGGGGAAACGACGCGAATGCCTCGTCGATGCTGCCGAGCAACTGCACGCAGCGCGCGTGAAACGCCTCGCCTTCGGCCGTCACGCTGACGCGGCGCGTGCTGCGGTTCAGCAGCCGGACGCCGAGCTCCTGTTCGAGCTGCTGCACGGCTTTCGTGACGGCCGGCCGATGCAGCTGCAGCGCGTCGGCGGCCTGCGTGAAGTTGCCGCGCTCGACGATCTGCACGTAGATCTGCATCGTTTGCAAGCGGTCCATGGCGTTCCCGGAGGCTGTGGCGAGCGGCCATCTTCGCACACCGCCAGGAATCCGGTGCGCGGCCGCCCGCCTGCCGTGCGTCATTCGACCGGATGCAGGTCCTGCAGCAGCGTCGGCACCAGCTCCGACACGGTCGGATGAATATGCATCGCGCGGCTGATCGTCGTGTACGGCGCGCCGGCGGTCATCACGTCGAGGATCGCGTGCACGACTTCGTCGCCGGTCACGCCGAGGATCGACGCGCCGAGGATCGCGTGGCTGTCCGCATCGACGATCACCTTCATGAAACCCTGGCTTTCGCCTTTCTCGACCGCCCGGCCGACGCGCGTCATCGGGCGCGTGCCGACCAGCAGCCGGCGGCCCGTCTGCTTCGCTTCCTCGAGCGTCATG
Source organism: Burkholderia sp. BCC0506 (assembly GCF_902833145.1). Classification (GTDB taxonomy): domain Bacteria; phylum Pseudomonadota; class Gammaproteobacteria; order Burkholderiales; family Burkholderiaceae; genus Burkholderia. The sequence continues at coordinate 525,337 of NZ_CADFEN010000002.1, forward strand.
CCGACGCGGCCGAGCGGCGGATCGATGTACATCGCATAGGCCATGATGCGGTCGGACACCTTGCGCGGATCGTCGTCGAGCAGGTTCGCCGCGACGATCTCGTAGTCGTTGTACGCGGTGTGCGTGAACGCGCCGCGCCCGTTGCAGTCGCCGAGCGCCCAGATGCCGGGCACGTTCGTGCGCAACTGCTCGTCGACGGTGATGTAGCCGCGCGCGTCGGTGTTGACGCCCGCGCGGTCGAGCCCCAGATCGTCGGTGTTCGGCACGCGCCCGACCGCGAGCAGCAGGTGCGAGCCCGCGACCTCGCGGCCGCCGCCCGCGCAGTCGAGGCCGACCGCGATGCCGTCGCCGTCGCGGCGCGCGCTCAGGCAGTTCGCGTCAAGCTGCACGTCGATCCCTTCCGTTTCGAGGATCTCGCGCACGGCCTGCGACACGTCTTCGTCCTCGCGGCGGATCAGGCGCGAGCCTTTCTCGACGATCGTGACCTTCGAGCCGAAGCCGCGGTACATCTGGCCGAATTCGAGCCCGACGTAGCTGCCGCCGACGATCACGAGATGATCGGGCAGGAAGTCGACGTCCATCATCGTCGAGTTGGTCAGGTACGGTACCGAGTCGAGGCCCGGCATCGCGGGCACCTGCGCGCGTCCGCCGACGTTGATGAAGATGTGGCCGGCTTCGAGCACGTCATCGCCCACGCGCACCGCGTTCGCGCGTTCGAACCGGGCATGACCCTGAAATACGGTCGTGTTGTCGAGGCCGCGCACCCATTGCTCGACGCCGTGGTTCGAGCGGCCCGAGATCGCATCCTTGCGCGCTTTCACGGCTTTCATGTCGACGGTGACCGGGCCGCCGACCGACACGCCGTATTCGCCGGCACGCCGCGCGAGTTGCGCGGCGTACGCGCTCGCGATCAGCGTCTTGGTCGGGATGCAGCCGGTGTTCACGCAGGTGCCGCCGAAGCGGCCGCGCTCGACGATCGCGACTTTCATGCCGGCGCCGGCGAGCCGCGCGGCGAGCGGCGGCCCGGCCTGGCCGGTGCCGATGACGATCGCATCGAAGTGTTGCGTCATGACGTCCTCCTGTGCGGGGGCAACAACGAGGAAAGGGGCAGGCGCAAGCCGCATGCCGTGCCGGCGGTCGCGCGGGCGACGAGCGCCTATGGTAGACCTGTTGGCCGGGCGTCGCGAGCGGCCGGCGGGCGACGCGTCGCGTTGAAAAACGGCACCGCCGCCGGCGTCGCGGCGCGCGGCGTCTAGTCCTTGCGCCGCCACTGTCCGAACGACACGGGCCGGTGCGCGTCGGCGCGCGTGACGGTGACGTGGTCGGGCGTGTCGTCGAGCGGAAACGATTCGGTGACGATCCGGTTCGCAAAGAGCCAGCCGTGCGTGTGCGGGTCGTAACGGAACGTGACGTAGTCGGTCCAGTGCTGCCCGCACGCGACGGCGTTCTGTACGGTGAAATAGCGGCCCTTCACCGACAAGCCGTTGTCGGCCGCATCGTCGGGATCGAACGGATCGCACTGGCCGCCTTCGTTCGCGCGCAGCACGACCTGGTCGTTGCGTGCGGCGAGCCGGTACGTGTGGTCGGCCTGTTCCTCGTAGATCAGCAGCGGGCGCGGCGACGGCTGCTCGCGCGTATCGACCGCGCGATGCACGACGACGAGAAAGCTGTGCCGTCCGTCGTCGAGATCGGGGCCCGGTTGCGTGCTCAGCGGCTGGTAGCCGGGTGGCAGTTGCGCGGCGATCGGCTTCGGCAACGTGTCGGCGCGGACGCCGGACGGGAGTGCGGCGAGCAGCGGGAGCAGCAGGGCGGAAAGGCTAAGAGCGCGCATGGTGGGCGGTCGGGTCGAAAGGAGGAGAGGGAATGAGTCGCGCGGGGGCTGGAGGTCGCGCCCGGGAGACTCGGTGCCGGCACCGGCTTGAACGCGACGAGCGGCACGGATCTCGATCATGGGCGGCGCGCAATGACGGGAAACAGGGCCAGCATAGCAGCGCGCGGGCGCTTTCGGGCACGCGCGAAGCGTGCCAGAATCGACGACTTCACCGTCGGAAACGACACGCAGGCGTCGGCGCAGCGGCGTCGCTGACCAAGGGGACTTCGATGACCGCATCGGCTGCCGTATTCGCCATCCTGGCTGCGCTGTTTCTCGGCGCGATGATTCCGGGCCCGAGCTTCGTGCTGGTTGCCCGCAATTCGATCGGGCTGTCGCGTCGCGACGGGCTCGCCACCGCGCTCGGCATGGGCATCGGCGGCATCGTGTTCGGCGGCGTCGCGCTGGCCGGGCTCTACACGCTGCTGCAGGCTGTCGAATGGCTGTACGTCGGCCTCAAGGTCGCGGGCGGCCTTTACCTGATCTACATGGCGTCGAAGATCTGGCGCGGCGCCGATCGGCCGATCGCGATGGACGATCCGCAGGCGATGGCCGGCGGCAGCGCGCGCAAGTCGTTCTGGACCGGCCTCACGACCCAGCTCAGCAACCCGAAGACGGCGATCTGGTACGGCAGCATCTTCGCGGCGCTGCTCCCGCAGCATCCGCCGCTGTGGTGCTACCTCGTGCTGCCGCCGCTCGTGTTCGCGGTCGAATTCGGCTGGTACACGCTCGTCGCGCTGTGCTTCTCGACGCGCCGGCCGCGCGAGCTCTACCTGCGCGCGAAGAAGTGGATCGACCGCCTCGCGGCCGGCGCGATCACGCTGCTCGGGCTGCGGCTGATCCTGAACGCGCCGAAAGCGGGGATCTGAGCACCTGCCTTCCCGATCTGTGCCAGTGCGCGCGGCGACGGCGATGGCCGTCGCGGGGTGCCGACACGCACCGGGTGGTTTGCCCGCCCGAACGCACGTCGGCGTCGCGCCGACGCATGGCTTCCCGATGGCGCGGCCGCTCGCCGGCCGCCGCCGACCGTCTCTGCGGCCCTTGCCGCCCTCGCCGAGCCTTGTGCGGCGGGCGTTCGCGTAAGTCGCACCGTGCGGCCGACGGCGCCGCTTCGCCGATTCTGGCGGTCGACCGCCCGACGACGTGTAAACTGCTGCCTTTTTTGACGGTTTGCAGCATGGTGCAAGCATCTCCGCGCCCGGCGTTGAGCGGTCCGACGCTCGTCCGGCTGCTCGCGCGCCTGGCCGATGCCGACGTCGCGGAATCCCGGCAGACGCTGTCCGACCGGCTGAGCCAGTGGCTCGGCTGGACCGACGCGATCACGTTGTCGTCCGCGCTGAATGCGAGCGCGCCGAGCGTCACGGCCGGCGTGCGCGGCTACGACGCCGAGCGCGACTGCGCGCGCGTGCGCCACGACCTCGCGCAGGCGATCGCGGCCACCCGCCGGCCGCCGGCGCGGCGCCGGCCGGGCGAGTTGCCGCCGCCGGCCGCCGACACGGCCGATTTCGCGGACTTCCGCCAGCGTTATCTGACCCTGCAGCAGGACATGGAAACGGCGATCGGCCAGTTGCGCGGCCGCCTGCGGGTCGCGCTCGCCGCGCGCTCGTCCGCGATGGCGCGGCTCGCGACGCTCGACGCGATCATGGAGCGCGTGCTCGGCGCGCGCGAGCGCAGCCTGCTGTCGGCCGTGCCCGGGCTGCTCGGCACGCGCTTCGCGCGGCTGCGCGAAGCGGAGCGGCAGGCGCTGGCCGATGCCGAATCCGCGGCCGCGGCCGACGCGGCGCCCGACGCCACCGACGCGCCGGCTCCGGCCGATGAAAGCCCGGTGGCCGACACCCCGACTGTCGCGGCGATCGTGCCCGGCACATGGCTCGATACGTTTCGCGACGAAATGCAAAGCATCCTGCTTGCCGAACTCGAAGTCCGGTTTCAAACGGTAGACGGGCTGCTCGCGGCCCTTCGCACCTGCTAATCAACACGCTATGTCCAGAATTCGTCTTGATCTCGTTGTCTTCGTCGCCGGTCTGCTCGCTGTGGGCTGGATCGGTGCCGGCTATGTCGCGTCGAACCCGCTGGCGGCGGCCGTCACGCTGCTGATCGGCGCGTGCTACGTCGCCGGCGCCTGGGAGCTGCTGCGCTACCGGCAGGCGACCGCCACGCTGTCGCACGCGCTTGCCGGCCTGACCGAGCCGCCCGCGAAGCTCGACACGTGGCTCGACACGCTGCATCCGGGCCTGCGCGGCGCGGTGCGCGCACGGGTCGAAGGCGCGCGCGTCGCGCTGCCGGGCCCGGCGCTCACGCCTTACCTCGTCGGCCTGCTGGTGCTGCTCGGCATGCTCGGCACGCTGCTCGGGATGGTCGTCACGCTGAAGGGCACGGGCGCCGCGCTCGAGAGCGCGACCGATCTCGATGCGATCCGCGCGTCGCTGATCGCGCCGGTGAAGGGGCTCGGGTTCGCGTTCGGCACGTCGATCGCCGGTGTGGCGACATCCGCGATGCTCGGGCTGCTGTCCGCGCTCGTGCGCCGCGAGCGGATCGACGCGGCCCAGCAGCTCGACGCGAAGATCGCGACGACGCTGCGCGTGTATTCGTCCGCGCACCAGCGCGACGAATCGTTCCGGCTGCTGCAGCGCCAGGCCGACGTGATGCCGGCGCTGGTCGACCGGCTGCAGACGATGATGACGACGCTCGAGGCGCGCAGCGTGGCGTTGCACGATCGCCAGCTCGAAAGCCAGCAGGCGTTTTTCGACCGGACCGAGCGGGCGTATGCGGGCCTCGCGTCGAACGTCGGCGATGCGCTGAAGGAAAGCGCCGCCGAAAGCGCGCGCGTGGCCGGCGCCGCGTTGCAGCCGGTCGTCGCCGCGACGATGAGCGGGCTCGCGCAGGAAATGGCCGCGCTGCGCGACACCGTGACGGGCGCGGTGCAGCGTCAGCTCGACGGGCTGACCGAAGGCTTCGAGAAGACCACCGGCAACGTGACGGCCGTGTGGAACCGCGCGATCGACGAACAACGTCAGGCGGGTAGCGCCGTCGCGCAGCAGTTGCAGACGACGCTCGGCCAGTTCACCGAGACGTTCGCGCGGCGTTCGTCGGATCTGCTCGACGGCGTCGCGACGCGCCTCGAATCGACCGAAGGCCGCCTGTCGGATGCATGGCGCGATGCGCTGGCGCGCCAGGAGCAGGTCGGCGAGACGCTGGCCGGCCAGCACGCGCGCGCGCTGGGCGAAGCCGCCGCGACGTTCGAGCGCCATTCGGCCGCGACGCTTGCCGCGATGCGCGAGTCGCACGCGGGTTTGCAGACGCAACTGGCCGCACGCGATGAAGAACGTCTCGCTGCGTGGAACGATTCGCTCGCCGCGATGGCCGCGAAGCTCGGCGAAGAATGGCAGCGCGCGGGCGTGCATAGCGCGGGCCGTCAGCAGGAAATCTGCGACGCCCTCGCGCAAACGACGCGCGATCTCACGGCACAGGCCGCGACGTTCGAACAACGCTCGAACGATCTGCTGTCGACCATTCGCGAGTCGCACACGGGCTTGCAATCGCAACTGGCCGCGCGCGACGAAGAACGTCTCGCTGCGTGGAACGAGTCGCTGGCCGCGATGGCGGCGAAGCTCGGGGAAGAATGGCAGCGTGCGGGCGTGCATAGCGCGGGCCGTCAGCAGGAAATCTGCGACGCACTCGCACGAACGACGCGCGACCTCGCCGCACAGGCGTCGACGTTCGAACAACGCTCGACCGATCTGCTGTCGACGATTCGCGAGTCGCACACGGGCCTGCAATCGCAACTGGCCGCGCGCGACGAACAACGTCTCGCTGCGTGGAACGAGTCGCTGGCCGCGATGGCCGAGAAGCTCGGCGAAGAATGGCAGCGCGCAGGCGTGCATAGCGCCGGCCGTCAGCAGGAAATCTGCGATGCACTCGCACGAACGACGCGCGACCTCGCCGCACAGGCGTCGACGTTCGAACAACGCTCGACCGATCTGCTGGCGACGATCCGCGAGTCGCACGCCGGCCTGCAATCGCAACTGGCCGCACGCGACGAGGCCCGCCTGTCCGCCTGGAGCGAGTCGCTCGCCGCGATGGCGGCCGCGCTGCGCGACGAATGGGCGCAGACGAGCGCACAAGCCGCGGCGCGCCAGCAGGACATCTGCGACGCGCTGACCCGCACCGCGAACGACATCACCGCGCAGGCGCAGGCCCACGCGAGCGATACCATCAACGAAATCGCGCGTCTCGTGCAGGCCGCGTCGGAGGCGCCGAAGGCCGCGGCCGACGTCGTCGCCGAGCTGCGCCAGCGCCTGTCCGACAGCATGGTGCGCGACACCGCGATGCTCGAGGAACGCAGCCGCCTGCTCGCGACGCTGGAGACGCTGCTCGGCGCGGTCAACCACGCGTCGACCGAACAGCGCGCCGCGATCGACGCGCTCGTCAGCACGTCGGCCGATCTGCTCGATCGCGTCGGCGCGCGCTTCAACGACACCGTCGATGCCGAAACGCGCAAGCTCGATTCGGTGACCGCGCAGGTCACGGCCGGCGCCGTCGAAGTGGCGAGCCTCGGCGACGCGTTCGGGACGGCCGTGCAGGTGTTCGGCGAATCGAACGACAAGTTGCTGACGCATCTGCAGCGCATCGAGGCCGCGCTCGAGAAATCGCTCGCGCGCAGCGACGAGCAGCTCGAGTACTACGTCGCGCAGGCGCGCGAGGTGATCGACCTGAGCGTGATGTCGCAGAAGCAGATCGTCGAAGACCTGCAGCAGCTCGCCGGCCGGCGGGCGCCCGTCGGAGCGTAACGCATGCACGACGAAATCGACGGCGGCGCGCAATCGGCGCCGGTGTGGCCCGCGTTCGCCGACCTGATGTCGGTGCTGCTCGGCGCGTTCGTGCTGATCCTCGTCGGCGTGATCGGCATGCAGCTTCAGCTCACGTCGAAGCTCGAGGAAGCGGTGCGTGCGCGCCAGCTCGAGGCGCAGCAGCGCAAGTCGCTCGAACAGGCGCTCGCCGGGCCGCTCGCGGCCGGCCGCGTGACGCTCGTGAACGGGCGCATCGGCATCAGCGGCAACGTGCTGTTCGCGCTGAACTCCGACCAGTTGCAGCCCGCGGGCCGCGACCTGCTGAAGACGCTGGCCGGCCCGCTGGCCACGTACCTGAAGACGCGCGACGAAATCCTGATGGTCAGCGGCTTCGCGGACGACCAGCAGGTGCACGCCGGCAACCGCCTGTTCGCGGACAACTGGGAACTGTCGGCCAAGCGCGCGCTGACGGTCACGCGCGCGCTGATCGACGCCGGCGTGCCGCCCGCGTCGGTGTTCGCGGCGGCGTTCGGCTCCGAACAGCCGGTCAGCTCGAATGCGGACGATGAAGGCCGCGCGAAGAATCGCCGCGTGGAGATCGCGCCGGTGCCGCGCAAATCGGCGTCGAACGGAGGGAAGGCAAAGTGACGGGCGATGCGACGCAGGTGCGCGCGACGCTCGACGCATGGCGCGAGCAGGGCGCGGACCGGCTCGATCCCGTGCGGTTTCACCGGATCGACGCGCTCGCGCGCCGCGCGGCCGTGCTCGACGGCGCGGCACGTGCGCTGCTCGACGCGCGGCTGGCGGCGTTGATCGAAGGGTTTGCGCAGACCGTCGCACGCGCCGATGACGCCGCAGCGACGCGCGAGACGGCGCAAGCCGCCGCGCCTGTGCCCGCGCGCGGCGCGCTTGCCGCGCTCGTCGAAGGGCTCGGCCGCGATGCGCAGGCCGACCGGCGCGGGCTCGATCCCGAACTGGTCGACTACTTCCGCGCGACGTGGTCGAAAGTCCGTACGGAACAGCAATACCGCCAGTCGCTCGACCAAGTGCCGCGCAACGCGGGGCCGCTCAATTCGAACAGCCTCGTGCACCGCTCGCTTGCAACGATGCGCGAGCTGTCGCCGGACTATCTGCAGCAGTTCCTGTCGTACGTCGATGCGCTCGCATGGCTCGAGGATCTCGCCGGCGGCGGCGCGCAGCCCGAGAAGGAAGCGCCGCGCGCGAAGGCGGCCAAGCCGGCGAGAAAGACGACGCGCGCCAAGGCGCGATAACGCCGCGGCGTATGCGGCCGGCGTGCGGATCGCCTACCGGTTCGGCGTGGGGTCGTCGATCGCCGCACCGAGCGCCCGCATCGCATCGACCAGCGCCGACGCGAACGACGGATGCGCGGCGATGCCCGCCGCGTCGAGCCGGCTGCCGAGGATCGGCAGCGCGATCGATGCGGGCTCGACGATGCGCGCCGACATCACCGACAGCGTTTCCCGCAGCGCCGCGTCCGCATGCGTCGCGCGCGGCGACGCGTTCAGCACCGCGACCGGCTTGTACACGATGGCCTCGCCTCCCACGATCCAGTCCAGCGCGTTCTTCATCACGCCCGTGACGCCGTGCGCGTATTCCGGGCTGGCGATCAGCACGCCGTCGGCCGCGTTCAGGCGGTCGATCAGATCGCGCACCGCGGCGGGCGTCGGATATTCGATATCGGGATTGAACAGCGGGAATTCGCCGAGACGATCGAAGCGCGCGATGCGCATGCCGCGCGGGGCGACGAGCGCGGCGGCGTCGAGCAGCGCGGCGTTGCACGACTGCGCGCGCAGGCTGCCGCACAGCGCGACGATATCGAGCGGGCGGTTGACGTCGGTGCGGGGATCGAGGGTCATCGAAGGGCGTGTCGATTGGCGGGTTGAGCCCGCGCATCGCGCGGCTTCGGCGGATTATCGCATCGGCGCTCGGGCCGCGTCGCTCATCCCGGCCGCCTGCGCGAAAGTGCCGATGTCCCATCCGTTCCCGAGCAACAGCCGCCGCGTGTGCAGCGCGCCGTGCACGTCGTCGGCGACGGTGGCGCCGAGATAGCGCAGCGCGCGGCCTTCGACATCGACGAAGCCATGCCGGTAATCCTGCGCGAGCGCCGTCCACAACCGCGCGGCGCCGACCGACTGGCGCGCGCCGCTGATCAGGCACAGGCCCGCGTCGAGCCCCCAGCGGTACAGCGTCGTCGCGAGGCCCTTGCGTTGCGCCGAGCCGCGCAGCCGCGTATGCGGCGCGCGCAGGTAGCGGTCGGCGCGGCGCGGGATTTCGGGCAGGCGGTTGAACACCGTGTAGCCGGCGAGCTGGCGCGCGGCCGGATCCTCGACGTACAGGAAGTATTCGCCGTCCGCCTCGCGGTGGCGGACGATCAGGCCCGAGCGGCCGAGCGCGACCGCCGGCAGGCCGTGCAGGCGATGGCCCGCCTGGTGGAGGCGTTCATACAGGGTGTCGAGTTCGTCGTCGATGTCGTGCTGGGAGTGCTGTACGTCGATACGCATGGCAAAAAGCCGCCCGTCCCGGGCGGTTCGGGAAAGAGGTTCATCGCAAAAGGGAACGGAAGCGGGTGCGGCCCCCGGGCTCGGCGACGCGAGCCGGGGCCGCGAATCAGCTGGGGATGTGCTGGAAACCGGCGGCGATCGCGGCGAGGCCCGCGATGCAGAGTGCGAACAGGATCAGGACTTTGTGGATCACGCCTCTTTCCTCATGAACGCGCGGCGCCGGCAGGCGGCATCGCGGAGACGGTGAGCGGCGGGCACGGCCCGCACGGCCGTCGCGCGGGGCGACGGTCGGGTGTCCGGCGACGGATCGTGCGCGGACGGCCAGCACCATACGCGACGTGTCGGCGGCGAGCAATCGGACGGGAGGAGAAAGGCGACGAAAAGCGGAGAATCGGGGTGTTTCGCGACAATTGGCCGCATGGGGCGCGTTGAAACGGGCGCCCCGCCCGCTGCGTCACACCGCCTGCCGCCCGCCGAACGCCTGCCGGACCCGCGCGAACAGACCGTGCCGCTCGATCCATTCGGCATACGCGCGATAGTCGGGATCGCGCATCAGGTGACGCTCTTCCGTCTTCGCCCGCGTGTAGTAGATCAGGTTGACGGCGACGAGCCCGGCGCAGTGCATGAGTCCGATCTGCCAGCCGAGCGGCTCGACGAACGGCACCGACACCATCCAGTACGACAGGTTCTTCGTGATGTACGCCGGATGCTTCGTGAAGCGGTACGGGCCCGACGTGATGATCCCGCGGTTGGTGAGGTTCGAGAATCGCAGCCCGAACGAGATCGTGCACAGCGCGTAGGTCAGCAGCAGCAGGATGATCACCGTGCCCCAGATCACGCGCAGCGTCGGCGCCGACAGCAGCCAGTTGTCCCAGAACATCGAGCCTTCGTAGCGGATGTAGTTGTTCGAGATCAGCGACCAGAACGGCTGGTAGCAGATCAGCGCGGCCACCCAGCCGAGCGTCGTCGGCTCGACGGTGCGCACGTGGCTGTCGAGGATGCGGAACGTGCAGAGGTAGCCGACGGTGCCGAACATCAGGTCCATCGTGAACGACAGGTCGTACATGAACACGAAGGTCGCGATCGTCATCGGCGCGTGCATCGCGTTCGCGAGCGACGCGCTCAGGTGATCGGCGTCCTTGGAGAGATAGACGGTCATCAGCGGCAGGAAGAACGCCTTCACGCCCCAGCCGGCCAGCATCTCGCGCACCGGCTTCCAGCTCGCGGGCCGCTCGCGGCGAAACAGGAGGCGGCCCCACAGCAGGTACGCGTCGTCGGTCTCGCGCTGGTGGCGGTCCATCCATGCGAAGTAGAACGGCGCGGCGACGATCACGTACGGCGCGAGCGAGCGCAGCAGCGACCAGAACGGCAGGTAGAACGCGCCGTGGTATTCGGGCAGCAGCCAGTAGATCGCGCCGATGCCCGCGTAGATCGACGTCAGCGCGCCGAGCCGCGTCGCGACGCGTGCGACGCTCAAGGGCCGGACGGCCTGTCGCGACAGCCCCGCACTCGGGCGCAGGTAGACGCGCGAGATGAAGAGTTCGTGCAGCGCGATCGTGCCGATGATCGCGAGGCTCGCGATGACCGCACGCGTGGCCGCGTCGAGGGCCGGGTGGTCGCGCGTGATCCACAGCGCGAAGAGTCCGGCCGTGATGCCGAGCAGGCCGGCGCGAAACGGCGTGGCGGAACGGGGTGGGTGGTCCGGAGCAGCGACGACGCCGTCGAGCGTGGAGTTCATGATCGGATCCTCGTAGGGATGAGGGCCGGCGCCCCCGCTTGGCGGGTGACGCCGGCCGTCGGCCGGGCTTGGTATGGATGCGCGCCCGGCCATTGGCCTGTCGTTCTGATACGTGATGCGTTAACGCTTACTTCTTGGTGCCGGCGCCCAGCAGACCGCCGAGCAGGTTGGTCACCGGCGACAGCAGGTTGCCGGTGCCGCCCGCGGCGCCGCCGGTGGAGCCGCCGGTCAGGCCGGTGACCACGGAGCCGCCGCCGCCCGGCGTCGTCGCCGTGCCGCCTGCGCCGCCGGTGGCGCCCGCGGAGCCGGACGGCGTCCCCAGCGCACCCGTGACCGTGCCCGTCAGCACCCCGCCGAGCGTGCCCGACACGTTGCCGCCCGGCGTCGTGACGGTGCCGGTGAGGCTCGCGCCGAGCGGCGTCAGCGAGTTGACGAGGTTGGTGACCGGCGCGAGCAGGCCGCCGAGACCTGCGCCACCCGTGCCGCTGGTGCCGCCGGTCCCGCTCGTTCCGCCCGTGCCGCTGGTCCCGCCCGTGCCGCTCGAACCGATGCCGCCGAGTGCGCCCGTCACCGTCCCGAGCAGGCCGGTGATCGGTGCGAGCGGGCCGCCGCTGCTGCTGGTGCCGCTCGTGCCGCTGGTGCCGCCCGAACCGCTCGAGCCGCCGCCGCCGAGGCCGCCCGTCAACGTGCCGAGCAGGCCCGTGATCGGTGCGAGCGGGTTGGTGCCGCTGCTGGAGCTGCCGCTGCCGCTGTACACGAGACCGCCCGTCGCGGTCACCGTGTTGCCGAGCTGGCCGACGCTGTTGCCGAGAGCATCGCCGACCGGGTTGCCGGTCGCGCCGCCGATCTTCGTGCCGGCGAGGCCCAGGCCGCTGCCGAGCGTGCCCAGCAGGCCGCTGAGCGGTGCGCCGAGCAGCGTTGCGTTGCCGAGCGTTTGCGTGACGCCCGGCGTCGTGACGCCACCCGTCAGCGTGTTCGTGATCGGGTTGATCACCTTGCCGAGCTGCGTTTCGAGCTGCTGGACCGGCGAGCTGTTCAGCGCCGTGTTCAGCGCCGATGCGGTCGAATTGACCGCGGTGCCGACCGTGTTGACGAGGCTGCCGACCAGCGTCGTCGCCGGTGCGAGCGGCGACAGCGGACCGGTGCCGAGGCTCGTCACTGCATTGCCGAGGTTGTTGACCGCGCCGCCGGCGCCGGTCAACAGGCCGGTGGTCGACGTGAGCGTCGGTCCGAGCGGGTTCGCCGACACGCCGATCGAGCCCAGGCCGGCCGCGATGCCGTTGCCGAGCGACTGCACGCCGTTGCCGAGGCTGCCGACCGCGTTGCCGACACTGGTGGCCGTCGTCGGGTTCGTGCCGGGGATCTGCACGCCGCCGATCTGAGCGCCGCCGTTCACGACGGTCGTGCCGAGCGCCGTCACGAGGTTGCCGGATTTCTGGAGGACATTGCCGAGGGGCGTGACGCCGGTGCCAGAGGTGCCAGAGGTGCCCGAGGTGCCAGAGGTGCCCGACGTGCCGGAGGTGCCGGAGGTGCCGGACGTACCCGACGTGCCAGAGGTACCGGAGGTGCCCGACGTACCGGAGGTGCCGGACGTACCCGACGTGCCAGAGGTACCGGAGGTGCCGGAGGTGCCTGACGTGCCGGAGGTGCCCGACGTGCCGGAGGTGCCTGACGTGCCGGAGGTGCCGGAGGTGCCCGACGTGCCGGAGGTGCCTGACGTGCCGGAGGTGCCCGACGTGCCGGAGGTGCCTGACGTGCCGGAGGTGCCCGACGTACCGGAGGTGCCCGACGTACCAGAGGTGCCCGACGTACCAGAGGTGCCCGACGTACCCGACGTGCCGGAGGTACCTGACGTACCGGAGGTACCCGACGTGCCGGAAGTACCCGAGGTGCCCGAAGTACCGGAAGTGCCCGACGTGCCGGAGGTGCCCGAGGTGCCGGAAGTGCCCGACGTGCCGGAAGTGCCCGAGGTACCGGAAGTACCCGAGGTGCCGGAAGTACCCGAGGTACCGGAAGTACCCGATGTGCCCGAGGTACCGGAAGTACCCGATGTGCCGGAAGTACCCGAGGTACCGGAAGTACCCGAGGTGCCGGAAGTACCCGAGGTGCCGGAAGTACCCGAGGTGCCGGAAGTACCGGAAGTACCCGACGTACCGGAAGTACCGGAAGTACCGGAAGTACCGGAAGTACCGGAAGTACCGGAAGTACCGGAAGAAGCGCCCGACGTACCGGAGGTGCCCGACGTACCGGACGTACCCGAGGAAGCGCCCGAAGTGCCGGAGGTGCCCGAACTGCCGGAAGTCCCCGACGTACCCGAAGTCCCCGAGCTGCCGCTCGTCCCGGAGGTGCTCGGCTTGATCGTCGGCGGGGTCGTCGGTCCATCGACCGAACCGCAGCCGTACAGCGCGAGCAGTGACGAGACGGCCATCGTTACCGTCGTCTTCTTGAAGAGATTCTGCATGTTGGCCTCGACATTGGAAGTGTGTCCCAAGCCATCTCTGCAAATTCCGCGCCATGACAGGTTTCGCGAAACGGTGGTGCGATTTGTTGCGGAAATCGGGAATATCGACGCGATTTAAACGGAGTAATGGCGGTTTCGCGCGACAGGCACGCGCGGTGCGCAAACATCGAAGCTGCGATGTTCCCGTAAGGCGCCGTAACGCGCGGCGGGATGTTACGTAGCGTTCGGCCGCCCGTGACGCGAACGGCCGAGAACCGAGGGCCGCATCTTTGACGAAACGCGACGTCCCGCCGAACATGGCGCGATATCCGCCCGCCGCCGTCGGCGCGGCAGCGGCGGCGGCTCCAACCACCAGGACACCGACATGAGCGAACAGGACAGGGAATACGGCAAGGCGCGGCGCATCGACGTGATGGGCGAGGCGTTCGTCGAGCGCGCGATGCGCGACCTCGATGGATTCTCGCGTCCGCTGCAGAACTGGCTGAACGAGCATGCGTGGGGCAGCACGTGGCAGCGGGGCGGGATCGACCTGAAGACGCGCAGCCTGTGTACGTGCGCGATGCTGGCGGCGCTCGGCCGCAGCACGGAACTGAAGGGGCACATTCGCGGCGCGCTCAACAACGGCGCGAGCCTCGTCGAGATTCGCGAGGTATTGCTGCACAGCGCGCTGTACGCGGGGGCGCCGGCCGCGGTCGAGGCGTTTCGCAGCGCGCGCGAGGTGCTCTCGGATCTCGGGCTGTCGATACCCGACGACGAGGCCTGATTCCGTCGCGGCGCCCGCTGTCCGGCACGCATATCAGGCTCCGCTTCGCCGCCGCGATCTACGCGATGCGTACCGTCTGCGCGGCGGCGTCGACCGGCGCGGCGGCGACGTCGAGCAGCCAGTCGGCCGTCGCTTCCGGCATCGTGACCGGCAGCATGTGCCCGCCCTCGACGACCTTCAGCCGTACGCGCGCCGACTTCTTCGCGAGCGCGTCGCCGTGCTCGCGCCAGTTCAGGATCGGATCGGCGCGGCCGTACAGCACGTCGACCGGCAGCGCGAGCTCCGCATAGCGACGCTCCATCGCGGGCAGGTCGACGGGCGCCGACAGCAGGTCCGTCGCCGTCGCGTAGAACACGTGCGGGCGCATGCCGAGCAGGCCGCCGCCCTTGACCGGGAAGTCGCGCGGCACGGCTTCCGGCGCGAACACCTGGCGCACGGCCTGGCGGCCCGTCAGGATCGTCAGCGGGATCGCGAAGGTCCACGACACGAAACGGCGCACGAGCGGCGACGGCAGCATCAGCGGCTTGAACGGCGCGGGCGGTTCGGTCTGCTCGTGCGACAGCGGCGCGATCAGCGCGAGCCGGCTCACGCGGTCCGCGTGGTTGAGGCCGACCGCCAGTGCGATCGCGCCGCCGAGCGAGTGGCCGACCAGCACCGGCTTGTCGAGCTTCAGCGCGTCGATGAACGCGGCGACCGTGCGGGCCTGCGCGAACACGTTCGCCTGCGAGGCCGCATCGCGCAGCGAGCGGCCGGCGCCCGGCCGGTCGATCAGGATCACGCGGTGCCGCTGCGCGAGCCGCGTGAGCGGCAGGTACGCGAAATTGCGCCATTGCCCCGCGAGCCCGTGAACGAACACGATCGGCGGCCCGTTGCCGTATTCGACGTAGTGGATGCGGTCGCCGTCGATATCGACGAAGCGGCCTTCGGGCGGAAACGCGCGCGTCACGCGACGGGCCACGTAAGCGGAAAACAGCGCGAGCGCGGCAAGCACCGCGACGACGCCGAGCAGTACGTTCTGGATCAGATGGAGCGAAGGAGTCATGTGAGCCTCAGCGGGTTTCGAGTGCGGGTTCGGTGGCCGGCGCGGTGGCGCCCGGGGCGGCTTGGGCGCGGCGCTCGAAATGCATCGCGGAATCGGCGAGTGCACTGAACTTCAGCGACGCGAGATCGAGCACGTAGTTCTGATGGAATTTCCACGGCTTGCGGTGCCCCTGTTTCGGCAGGATGCCGGCCGCGCGCTGGATGTAACCCGAACTCAGGTTGACGGCCGGCACGTCGCCGAGATCGCCCGCGCGCAGCCGCGGCACGCACGTGTCGTACCCGTTCGCGCGCATGTGGTTGAGCAGCCGGCACACGTAGCGCGCGATCAGCTCGGCCTTCAGCGTCCACGACGCATTCGTGTAGCCGAACGACGACGCGAGATTCGGCACGTCGCTGTACATCATCCCCTTGTACGACACGGTCTCGGGCAGATCGACCGCGCGGCCGTCGACCGTCACGCGCGCGCCGCCGAGCAGCTTCACCTTCAGCCCGGTCGCGGTGACGATCACGTCCGCGTCGAGCTGCTGGCCGCTCTTCAGCGCGAGGCCGGTCGGCGTGAAGCGCTCGATCTCGTCGGTGACGATCGATGCGCGGCCCGCGCGGATCGCCTTGAAGAGGTCGCCGTTCGGCACGAGACACACGCGCTGGTCCCACGGCATGTAGCGTGGCGTCAGGTGTTTCGCGACGTCGAAGTCGGGGCCGAGCTGCTTGCCGGCCGCGCGGATGATGAATTTTTTCGTTTGCTCGGGTTTGCGCCGCGACACGTTGTACAGGTACATCGTCAGCAGCACGTTCTTCACGCGCACGAGCCGGTGCGCGAGCCGCGACGGCAGCGCGCGGCGCAGCGCGTTCGCGATCTTGTCGCGCGCGGGCAGCGACACGATGTAGGTCGGCGAGCGCTGCAGCATCGTCACGTGCTGCGCGTCGGCCGCCATCGACGGCACCAGCGTGACGGCCGTCGCGCCGCTGCCGATCACGACCACGCGCCGGTTCGCGTACGACAGATCCTTCGGCCAGTGCTGCGGGTGCACGAGCGTGCCCTCGAACGTGTCCATGCCGGCCCAGTCGGGCAGGTAGCCGGCGTCGTAGTCGTAGTAGCCGCTGCACATGAACAGGAAGCGGCAGGTGTAGACGAGCGTGTCGGTCGCGCCGTCTTGCGTGCGCTCGATGCGTACCGTCCAGCGCGCGCGGTTCGAATCCCAGTCGGCCGCGACGACCTTGTGGCCGTAGCGGATCGTCTTGTCGATGCCGTAGGTGCGCGCGGTGTCGCGAATGTAGTCGAGAATCGTCTGGCCGTCGGAGATGGCCTTGTCGCTGTGCCACGGGCGGAAGCTGTAGCCGAGCGTGAACATGTCGGAATCCGAACGAACGCCCGGATAACGGAACAGATCCCAGGTGCCGCCGATCGCGTCGCGCGCCTCGACGATCGCCACGCTCGCATGCGGGCAGCGCTGCTTCAGGTGATACGCGGCGCCGATGCCGGACAGGCCGGCGCCGACGATCAGCACGTCGAGGTCGCGGTTATCGGCACTGTCGCGGCGGGCGCCGGGGGCGGGCGGCGCGTCGCGCCGGTCGGTCGTCGTCGAGGTCATGCGGGGTCCTGGGTCGGCGTGGGGGGGGCGCGCGGTCGGCGCGTGCGCGCGTTCGAGGTTGCGGGCGCGGGCGCGGCGCACGTGGCGCACCATCAGCCACTGGTAACCGGCGCCGAGCACGCGCGCGATCCGGTCGAGCCGGCGCGCGTCGGTGCCGACCAGCACGCGGCGCGCATTGCGCTCGACACCCGCGAGGATCTGCCGCGCGGCCTCGTCGGCCGTCGTCGCGTTGATCAGGCGGTTGGCCTGGCGGCGATGGGTCGCTTCGTCCTGGCCCGTCAGCGCATGGATGCCGGCGTCGACGCGGCCCGCGTCGACGATGTTCGTCGCGACGCCGCCCGGATGCACGCAGGTCGCGCTCACCGGCGCGCCGTCGAGTTCGAGTTCCATCCGCAGCGCCTCGGTGAAACCGCGCACCGCGAACTTGGTCGCGTTGTACGCGCTTTGCGTCGGCATCGCGACGAGCCCGAACAGGCTGGACGTGTTGACGACGTGCCCGTCGCCCGACGCGCGCAGATGCGGCAGGAACGCCTGTGTGCCATGCACGACGCCCCAGAAATTGATGCCGACGATCCACTCGAGATCGGCAAGACGCGCGGTTTCGGCGCTGGCCGCGAGCGACACGCCCGCATTGTTGAAGATCAGATTGACCTTGCCGTGCTCGGCGCGAACGAAATCGGCCCACGCGAACACCGCGTCGCGGTCGGCGACATCGAGCCGGCGCGTGCTCACGTGCACGCCGTGCTGCGCGCAGACGGCCGCCGTCGTGGCGAGCCCGGCTTCGTTGACGTCGGCGAGCGCGATCTCGCAACCACGCCGCGCCAGCTCGACCGCGAGGCTGCGGCCCATGCCCGAACCGGCGCCCGTGATCGCGGCGACCTTGCCGGAAAATCCCTTCATCCGTCGTCCCTCCCGTTCCGCTTGCGCTGTACTGGCGGCGCATCTATTGTGGTGTTGTTCGTCACCACTTTAGTTTTCGGGTGTCCTGATGTCAAATAGCGGAATGGAGAAAGCACTCGAAACGGAAAAAAGGGGCCGGTCGTATGGCGGCGTGGCGCCCGAGGTACGGGCCGCCGAGCGGCGCGACGCGTTGATCCGCGCGGCGACGCGCGTGTTCGGCACGGTGGGTTTTCGCAAGGCGACCGTGCGGTCGATCTGCCAGGAGGCGAAGCTGAACGACCGCTATTTCTACGCGGCGTTCGACAGCACCGAGGATCTGTTGCGCTGCACCTATTTGCATCACGCGCAGCAGCTGCATGACGCGGTCGCGCAGGCGGTCGCCGCGCGCGGCGGCGATCTGCGCGAGCGTGTCGATGCCGGGCTCGCCGCGTTCTTCGCGTTCCTGCGCGACCCGTGCGCGGCGCGGGTGCTGCTGCTCGAAGTGATGGGCGTGAGCGCCGATACCGACATGACGTACCAGCGCATGCTGATCGACTTCGGCAAGCTGATCATGGCGATCGGCGCGCCGCGCGAGGCCGTGACGCCGGCGGAGCGCACCGAGCAGCGGCTGATCGGGCTCGCGCTGGTGGGCGCGATGACGAACGTCGGCGCGGCGTGGCTGCTGACCGACTATCGCGATCCGGAGGCGCAGATGATCGCGAGTTGCAGGAAGGTGTTGCTGGGGACGTTGGGGGACGCGGGCGGGTAAGGAGCGGTCGGCTATCCGTGCCTGGTGCGAGACTGAATTCAGACTATAATCGGTCTCATCCGATGTCCCGCAAAGGACGTATTCCATGAAATTCTCGACTCAAGTCAAGCCGATCAGCTATCTCAAGAGCCACGCGGCCGAGATCGTCAAGGACATCTCGGAGAGCCGCGAGCCCATGCTCATCACCCAGAACGGCGAGGCGAAGCTCGTCGTCATGGACGTCAAGTCGTACGAGGAGCATGAAGAGACCCTCGCGCTGCTGAAGCTGCTTGCGCTTGGCAATCGCGAGATCGACCAGGGTCACTTCCGTCCCGTCGAGGATGTCTTCGCCGACCTCGACAAGGACGACGCTCAATGACGTTGCGCGTTGTCGTTCTTCGCTCGGCGGAAGAAGATCTGAAAGCGTTGAAGCGTTATCTCCTGTCGAACTTCGGCTCGGAAACCTGGCAGGCCAGCTATGGCCAGATCAAGGACGCCATCGCATCGATTCGTGTTTTTCCGGCTCAGGGCAGGGTTCCGGACGAGCTTGCGCATATCAACCTCACTCAGTATCGCGAAGTCGTTGCCGGAATGAATCGCCTCATTTACGACGTGCGCGGCGACACGATCCATGTGCATATCGTGTGCGATACGCGCAGGGATCTGAAGTCGTTGCTCATGAGACGGCTGATGCAGGCGTATTGAACGCCGCCCCCGCGCTTCTTCGTTTTTTCGCTACTTCGAACGTGAGCGTCTTGTCGTGGGCGCTATCGGAATTTCCCCCAGCCTCGCCTTCATCGCGTCGATGAACGCCCGCACTTTCGGCGACGGCAGCCGCGTCGACGGATACACCGCGTGAATCCCGGCCGGCGCCGTGTGCCATCCCGGCAATAGCCGCACGAGCCGGCCGGCCGCGACGTCGTCCGCGGTCGAGAAATCCGTCAGCAATCCGAAGCCGCCGCCCGCGAGCACGATCGCGCGGCACGCGGTCGCGGTGTTCGACACGACCGGCGCGACACAGCGCACCGATGCGTGACCGCCCCGCGCGTGATCGAGTTCGAGCGTATGCGGGCGCGGCAGCGACGACAGCATCACGAACGGCAGCGCGGCGAGCGCATCCGGATCGCGCGGCAGCCCGTGCCGCGCGACGAACGCCGGGCTCGCGACCAGCCATTTCTCGTAGGTGCCGAGCTGCACCGCGCGATAGTTCGAATCGGCGAGGCGGCCGATGCGGATCGCGACGTCGAGGTTGTCCGCGACGAGATCGACGACGCGGTCGTTCGCGACGAGTTCGACGGCCAGCGCCGGATGCCGGTCGCGCAGCGCGACGACGGCCGGCGCGACGACCAGCGCGCCATAGTCGATCGGCACGCTCACGCGCAGCGTGCCGCGCAGCGGCCCGGCGTCGGACGATACCGCGTCGAGCGCAGCTTCGGTGGCGCGCACGATGTCGCGGCACGCGTCGTAGAACACGCGTCCGGCATCGGTCACGCTCAGCCGCCGCGTCGTGCGCACCAGCAGGTTCGCGCCGACCTCGGATTCGAGGCGCTGCATGTGCGTGCTGACGACCGTCTTCGCGAGACCGAGCCGCTCGGCCGCGGCCGTCAGCGAGCCGGCCTCGACCACCGCGACGAAGATCGCCAGCCGGTTCAGGTTCACGTCGCGCAGATCGGCCATCGTCGATTGTCCTATGAAAGCGGAGAATGTTTCCGCGATTATCCGTCTTCTGGCGACGAACGGCGAGCGCTACGCTGGAGCCGTTCGTCGCCGATCCCCGGCGGCGCGAGATTCCGGAGTGTTTCCATGTCTGCCGCCAGCAAGCCTGCCTCGCCGATCCGCGTCTATTCGTTCCTGCTGTCCGGGCACGCGCACCGCGTGCGGTTGTTCCTGTCGCTGCTCGGTCTGCCGTCGAAGACCATCGACGTCGATCTCGCGGCCGGCGCGCAGCGCGAACCGGCGTTTCTCGCGTTGAATCCGCTCGGGCAAGTGCCGGTGATCGACGACGGCGGCACCGTGATCGCCGATTCGAACGCGATCCTCGTGTACCTCGCGAAGCGCTACGGCGACGCACACTGGCTGCCGGACGATCCGGTCGGCGCGGCCGTGGTGCAGCGCTGGCTGTCGTACGCGGCCGGCCCGATCGCGTCCGGTCCGGCCGCCGCGCGGCTCGTGACGGTGTTCGGCGCGCAACTCGACTCGGACGCGGCCAAGCGCACGGCCGCGAAGGTGCTCGACGTGATCGATCGTGAGCTGGCCGGCAAGCCGTTCGCGGCCGGCGCGCAGCCGACGATCGCGGACATCGCCGCGTACACGTACATCGCGCACGCGCCGGAAGGCGGCGTGTCGCTCGAACCGTATCCGCACGTGCGCGCATGGCTCACGCGGATCGAGGCGTTGCCGGGCTTCGTCGCGATGCCGACGACGCGCGCGGGTCTGCTCGCCGCGTAACGCCCCTCGCCACCGCCGCTATCCAGGGAGAACGCGATGAACGCGCCGACCGCCGTCGTACCGGGTTGGGAACTCGATACCGCGCCGTTTCATGCGGGCGAGCTTGCCGTGCAGCAGCGCGCAGGCGTGACCGACGCAGCGAGCGCGGCCGGCCGGCGCGGGATCCGGCGCTTCATGCCGGACCAGCACCGGACGTTTTTCGCGCAACTGCCGTTCTTCGTGCTCGGCGGCGTCGATGCGCACGGCCAGCCGTGGGCGACGCTGCGCGTCGGCGAGCCGGGTTTCGTCACGTCGCCGGACGCGCGCACGCTGCGCATCGCGGCGCGCGCGCTGCCGGGCGATCCGCTGGCCGGCGCGTGGCAGGCGGGCGCACCGCTCGGCGGGCTCGGGATCGAATTCGATACGCGGCGGCGCAATCGCGTGAACGGCGTCGTGCGCGCGGTCGACGGCGATGCGTTGACGATCGCGGTCGAGCAGAGCTTCGGCAACTGCGCGAAATACATCCAGGGCCGCAAGCCGACCTTCGTCGCGCGCGACGTCGAGGCCGCCGCCGTGCCCGACGTGGCGGACGCGCTGAACGATGCGGATCGCGCGCTGCTCGCGCAGGCCGACACGTTCTTCGTCGCGAGCGCGAACACGTCGGCGGAGGCGGGCGCGGCGCGCGGCGCGGACGTGTCGCATCGCGGCGGGATGCCGGGCTTCGTGCGCGTCGACGATGCGCGCACGCTGACGACGCCCGATTTCAGCGGCAACCGGTTCTTCAACACGCTCGGCAACCTGCAGCACGATCCGCGTGCGGGGCTGCTGTTCATCGATTTCGACGGCGGCGATTTGCTGTATGTCGCCGCGCACGCGGAGATCGTGTGGGACGGGCCGGTCGTCGCGTCGTTCGACGGCGCGCAGCGCGTCGTGCGCTTTCATGTGCGGGAAGTGCGGCGCATGCGCGCGGTGCTGCCGTTTCGTTGGTCGGCGGTCGAGCGTGCGCCGCAGTTCTCGGCGATGGCGTCGGCATCGACGTCAGGCGCGGCAGTGGCATCGGTCGGAGCGGCGCCGTCCGCGGCTGCGCCTGCGGCGGCGCCCGCATGGCGATCGCTGCGCATCGCGAGGATCGTCGACGAAGCGCGCGCGATCCGGTCGTTCCATTTCGAACCGGCGGATGGCCGCGCATTGCCGGCGTACGAAGCCGGACAGCACCTGACGCTGCGCCTCGCGCTGCCGGACCGCGACGCACCGACGATCCGCAGCTACACGCTGTCCGACGCGCCGGGCGGCGCGCATTACCGGATCACCGTGAAGCGCGAAGGGCGCGTATCGGCGTGGCTGCACGATCACGCGCAGGCCGGCATGACGCTCGATGCGCAGATGCCGCGCGGCCGCTTTACGTTCGACCTCGCGAGCCCGCGCCCGGCCGTGCTCGTGTCGGCCGGCATCGGCATCACGCCGATGGTCGCGATGCTGCGCCGCGCCCTCGCCGACGGCACGCCGTCGCGCCGCATCTTGTTCGTGCACGGCGCGCGCGAAGCGGCCGACCGGCCGTTTGCCGCCGAACTGGCGCGCATCGCGGCCGTCGATGCACGCGTGTCGCTTCACTGGTTCGACAGTCGTCCCGACGAAGGCTCGGCCGCGCGGGCAGGCCGCATCGACGTCGGGCAACTGAAGCGGCTCCTGTCGTTCGACGATTACGATTTCTACCTGTGCGGGCCGGCGGCGTTCATGCGCGACCTGTACGACGGACTGCGCGCGTTGAACGTGCCGGACGAGCGCATTCGTTTCGAGGCGTTCGGGCCGTCGAGCGTCTCGCGCAGTGCGACCCGTGCGGCTGCCACGCCCGCGGCGGCGAGCGTGCCGGTGATGTTCCGGCGTACGGGGCGCGACGCCGCGTGGACGCCCGCCGACGGCACGCTGCTCGAATTCGCCGAAGGGCAGCGCGTGGCCGTGCCGTCCGAGTGCCGCGCCGGTTCGTGCGGCACGTGCGCGACGCGCGTGCTGTCCGGCGCGGTCGACTACGCGCAGACGCCCGATGCGCCGGTCGAACCCGGCTGCGCGCTGCTGTGCGTCGCACGGCCCGCGCAAGGGGCCACGGAGCCGCTCGTGCTCGACTGCTGATGCGCGTTGCGACGTGCCGCCGCGGATCGCCTGCCGCGCGAAAAGCGCGCGCAAAGGCTTCTTTTTTTCGGATGCCGCCAGGATCGACGATAGCGTCAACCGATTCGATGAAAGGATCCCATCGGCCCCGATGTCCGCGTTCCCGCCTCGCCCCGTCTCCCGTTCCGCCGGATTCCGCGGCCGTTCACCCGCCCCGGGGTAAAATGCGCGCCACGCCGCGATGTCGCGCGCCGGGCAGGCCGCCGTTCCGACGAACGGCCGGCGCCAGTGCCTGCCGCCCGCACCGGGGCGTTCGAAGCGTTCCCCGCATGACACGACCGCGCAATGCAGCCGGCCATCCGACCCGCCGTCGACGAACCTGTCGGCGGCTGCGTCGGTTCCGGCGCGTCATCCGAATCCGATGTCCCATCCTGCGTTGTTCCGACCGGCCGGCCCGCTTGCACGCCGCCCGGTCCGGTTCGTCCGATGAATATCGTGTCGACGCACGCGTGCGTCGACGGGCGCGGCGGTGCTGGCGGGCGCACGCTTCGCAGCTTCATGGCGGGTTTCCGGTTTCGACAGGGTCGAGTGGCAAGTTTTCCATCCAGAACAATGACGGTGAATAGAACAACAGCGGCGCCCGCACGGCGGCGGCGCCCGAAGGTCGGGCTCGGTGTGGGTCTCGGCGTCACGCTTTTCGCGGCGCAGGCTGTCGCGGCCCAGGGTGACACGCCCGCATCGGGCGCCGACGCGACCGGCAGCGCGACGCTGCCCGCGATCACGGTGAGCGGCGAGCGCGGCCACCCGTTGCGGGCGCGCGAAGCATCGGTCGCGGGGCTCGACGACGCGCCGCTGCACGACACGCCGGCGTCGGTGAACGTCATCACGCGCGCGCTGATCGACGATCAGCAGGCAAAGCGGCTGAGCGACGTCGTGCGCAACGATGCGTCGGTCGTCAACGACTATGCACCGGTCGGCTATTTCGAAGGCTTCGCGATCCGCGGCTTTCCGGTCGATCTCGCGAGCGCGATCCGGATCGACGGGCTGACGGTGTCCGGCGAGCAGAACGTGCCGCTCGAGAACAAGGAACGCGTCGAGATCCTGAAGGGGCTCGCGGGCATCGACGCCGGCGTCGTCGCGCCGGGCGGCGTGATCAACTTCGTGACCAAGCGCTCCGCGAACGTCGCGAGCGTGACGGGCGGCGTCGACAGCCGCGGCTCGACGTCGGCGGCCGTCGATCTCGGTCGCCGCTTCGGCCCCGACCATCAGTTCGGGTTCCGGATCAATGCGGCCAAGGAGAACATGCACTCCTATATCGACGGCACGAACGGGCGGCGCACGTTCGGCTCGATCGCCGCCGACTGGGACATCGGCCCGCGCGCGAGCCTGCAGCTCAATGCCGAATTCCAGCAGTGGATCCAGCGTTCCGCGCCCGGCTACCAGTTGCTCGGCGGCACCGTCGTGCCGTCGGTCAAGACGACGTCGAAGGCGCTCGGCACGCAACCGTGGGCGAAACCGGTGACGACCGATGCGCTGAACCTGAACGCGCGTTTCGACTACCAGTTCAACGACGACTGGAAGGCCTACGTCGCCGCCGGCCGCAGCCGCACGATGATCGACGACAACAGCGCGTTCGCGTACGGCTGCTATTACGCGGCGAGCTGTGCAGCCGGCGCGACCTCGCCGTTCTTCTTCGGTGCGAATGGCGACTACGACGTGTACGACTTCCGCAGCCCCGGCGAATACCGGCGCAACGACGATCTGCGCGCGGTCGCGACCGGCAAGTTCGCGACGGGCCCGCTGCGGCACGAGCTGACGCTCGGCGTGAGCGTGCAGCGCCGCGTCGTGCACATGGCCGACGCCGTGTACGACTACGTCGGCAGCGAGAATATCTACGGGCCCGACCTGACCTTCCCGCCGTCGCCGAATTCGCCCGGGCCGTCGTATCCGCGCCTCGACGCTTGGCAGTACGGCGTGTTCGGGCTCGACCGCATCAGCCTCGGCGAGCACTGGCAGGTGCTCGCGGGCGGCAAGGAAGTGCTGCTGCGCCAGCGCAGCTGGAGCAGCCTCGACGGCGACGCGACGCATACCGACCGCTCGGTGTTCCTGCCGCAGGTCGCGCTCGTCTACAAGCCGGTGAACGTGCTGTCGCTGTATGCGTCGTACAGCAAGGCGCTGTCGCTCGGCGATCAGGCGCCCGTGCGCGCGACCAACGCGTATGCGTTTCTGCCGCCCGTCGAATCGCACCAGATCGAGGTCGGCGCGAAATACGACTGGCTCGACCGGTTGAGCCTCACGGCCGCCGTGTTCTCGATCAGCAAGCCGTTCCAGTTCGCCGATCCGGATGCGTCCGGTACGTCCTACACGTTCGTGCAGCGCGGCACGCAGCGGCACCAGGGAATCGAGCTCGGCGCGGCCGGCCGCGTGACCGACCGGCTGGGGCTCACGGCCAGCGTCGCGGCGATTCGCGCCCGTGCATACGATTCGGGCTCGCCGGCCTACGAAGGGCACCAGATCATCAACGTGCCCGCGCTGCGCGCGTCGCTGTACGCGGACTACGCGGTGCCGGGTGTCGCGGGCCTGAACGTGCTCGGCGGCGTCGAGTACAGCGCGGCGCGCAACGCGAACGAGGAAGGCACCGCGCGCGTGCCGTCGTGGTTCGTGTTCAATCTCGGTGCGCGTTATACGACGAAGATCGGCGGCCATCGCACGGTGTTGCGCGTGTCGGTGGACAATCTGTTCAACAAGTTCTACTGGCGCGACGCAGGCGAACAGCAGGGCGATGCGTACCTGTTCCCGGGTGCGCCGCGCACCGCGCGTGTATCGTTGACCTATGATTTCTGATCGACCGGAGGCGGCCGCGTGACGCGCGGCTCCCGGCAGCCCACCAGGAGAGCACAGACGATGTCCCCACTCGAAATCGCCGGCGTGATCGTCAGCGCGCTCGCGATCTGGCTGACCGCGAAGCGGCGCATGCTGTGCTGGCCAGTCGGCCTCGCGTCGGTTGCGCTGTACGGCTGGATCTTCTTCGAGGCGAAGCTGTACTCGGACATGCTGCTGCAGGGCGCGTTCGCGGTGCTGCAGGTGTACGGCTGGCAGCGCTGGCTCGCGCAGCGCGCGAGCGAGGCCGGCAGCGGCACCGACGGCGAGGCGGCGCCGGCCGGCGATGTCGCGCCCGTCACCGGCGTGCGGCCGCTCAAGATGCTGCCCGACCTGATCGCGGCGGTCATCGGCAGCGCGCTGCTCGGCGGCATGATGGCGCGCTGGACCGACGCGGCGCTGCCGTTCGTCGATGCGTCGCTGACCGCATTCAGCCTCGTCGCGCAATACTGGACCGCGCGGCGTTACATCGCGTCCTGGGGGCTGTGGATCGTCGTGAACGTCGTGTACGTCGGGATGTTCGTGTTCAAGGAACTGTATCTGACGGCCGGCCTCTATGCGCTGTTCATCGGGCTGGCGGTCGTCGGCTGGCGCGACTGGAGCCGCACGGCCGCCGCATTGCGCGCGGCCGCCGGCGGCCCGCTCGCATCGGGTGGCGGCGCGCGCTGATCCGCGCGCGGATACAACTACGGAGCAACGTCGTTCATGTCATTCCCCCTCGAGCCCGACGGGCCCCTGTCGCGCGACGTGGCGCCGCCGCAATTCGGCGTGGACGGCGAGCAGGCCGAACGCGACTGGCCGCTGATCACGCACGACGAGGTGGTGGCCGTGCTTGCGCGGATCGACGGCGCGGGCGAGCCCGTGCGGCTGACGTGGCACAGCCCGCGGCAGTTCGCGGCTGCCGTGCTCGTGCGGATGGCGGACGGCCGCGGGTTGTTCGTCAAGCGGCATCACGCGAGCCTGCGCGATGTCGCGGGGCTCGAGGAAGAGCATCGTTTCATCGCGCATCTGCGCGAGCGCGGGATGCCGGTGGTGGACGTGCTGGCCGATCGCAACGGTGCGACCGCGTTCGCGTTCGGCGAGTGGACGTACGAAGTGCACGTGCTCGCACCCGGCGTCGATCCGTATCGCGGCGTGATGTCGTGGCAGCCGTTCACGCATCCTTCGCATGCGTATGCGGCCGGCCGCGCGCTGGCCGAGCTGCATCGCGCGTCGGCCGGCTACGATGCGCCCGCGCGGCCCGTGCGCACGCTGCTGTCGAGTTTTCGCGTGCTGTCGTCCACCGATCTGGCAGGGGCGCTCGAACGCTGGGTCGATGCGCAGCCGCTGCTCGTGCGCGCGCTCGGCTCGCGCGACTGGCGTGGCGACGTGGCCGACGCGATCGGCCCGTATCACGCGCGTCTCGTGCCGTTGCTGCCCACGTTGCCGCCGCTGTGGACGCATGGCGACTGGCATGCGTCGAACCTGCTGTGGACGGATGCGGGGCCCGGCGCACAGGTGCGCACCGTGCTCGATTTCGGCTTGTCGGACCGCACCTGCGCGGTGATGGACCTCGCGCTCGCGATCGAGCGCAATACGGTCGACTGGATGGCGCCGGCCGATGCGCGGCGCATCGAATACGAGCAGATCGACGCGCTGCTCGACGGCTACGAATCGCTCGAACCGCTGAGCGACGACGCGTATGCGGCGCTGGTCGCGCTGCTGCCGATCGTGCATACGGAGTTCGCGCTGTCGGAAGTCGCGTATTTCGGCTGCATCATCGATGCGCCGGCGATCGTCGACATCGCGTACGACGGCTACCTGATCGGGCACGCGCGGTGGTTCGGGGAACGTGACGGGCGGCAATTGCTCGGCTGGCTCTTGCAGCGGCGGCGGGCAAAGCAAGGGCGCGCCTGATCCGCGCGCGGGCCTGCCGCGCACGCGTGCCGATTCCTCGACGATCTGCAGTCTTCCGCGCGGCCACCGCACTGCACATTCAACCTTCCGCTTGATCTTCGGCGCGGCATGCCGTTCCCGCAGGGCGCCGCACGCCTGCGTGCTGCTGCGCCCAACATGACGGAAATATCATCTTCGCCTCATGTTCGCACTGCGGCCTGTCCGTAGCATCGGTCGCGAACCGTTATCGCAGAACCGAACATGCTCAAGCTCAACCTCGCCGTGGCCATCGTTTTCGCGATGGCCGCGACGGCTCGCGCGCAGCCGCCGCTGGCGCCGGGGCCGACCCAGGCCTCCGCGGGCGCCGCCGCGAGCGCGCCGATCGGCGCACCGCCATCCGATCCGCTGCCTGCGTCGTCGTTGACGCTTGCCGATGCGCTCGCGGTCGCGGCCCGGAACAATCCGGCGCTGCGCGGCGCGCGTGCCGACGTCGATGCGTCGGCCGGCGCACTGATGCAGGCCGGCGCACGCCCCAACCCCGAAGTGTCGTTCCTGCAGGAAGGCTTCAGCCGCGCCGAACGCACATCGACCGCGCTGATCAACCAGACCATCGAACTCGGCGGCAAGCGCCGCGCACGGCTCGACGTCGCGTCGTACGGCCGCGAGGCGGCGAGCGCATCGCTCGACGAGCAGGGCGCGGCCGTGCGCGCCGACGTGATCGCCGCGTTCTACGGGTTGCTCGCCGCGCAGCGCCAGCTTCAGGTGACCGAGGAATCGGCCGCGATCGCCGCGCGCTCGGCGGATCTCGCGGGCCGCCGCGCGCAGGCCGGCAAGGTGTCGCCGGTCGAGGCGACCAAGGCGCAGGTCGCGGCGGCCGGTGTGCGGATCGAAGTCGTGACCGCGCGCGGCCGTGTCGAAGTCGCACGCGAGAAGCTGAACGCGGTGATGGGCGAAGCGCGCGACGGCCGGCTCGCGGTGCGCGGCGACCTGGAAACCGTGCCGCCGGTCGCGCCGCTGTCCGCGCTGGCCGCGCGGCTCGACGACGCGCCGCTCGCGCGGGCCGCGCGCGCCGAGATGCTGCGCTCGAACGCGGCCGTGTCGCTGGAGCGCGCGCGGCGTATTCCGGACGTGACTGTCAGCGCGGGCGTGAAGCGCGTGACGACCGGCGGCGTGTCCGATAACCAGGCCGTCGTCGGCGTGTCGATCCCGATTCCGCTGTTCAACAGCAACAAGGGCGCGCTGCTCGAGGCGACGCACAAGGCCGAGCGCGCGAACGCCGATCTCGATCGCGAACGCACGCGCCTGCGGCTGGCGCTGACGCAGGCGTACGCGGATTTCGAGGCGGCCGAGCAGGAAGCGCAGCGGCTGAAATCCGACATCCTGCCGGCTGCGCGTCTCGCGCTCGATGCGATGTCGCGCGGCTACGAACTCGGCAAGTTCAGCTTCCTCGACGTGCTCGACGCGCAGCGCACGCTGTTCCAGGGGCAGTCGCAATACGTGCGTGCCCTCGCCGATGCCCATACGGCCCGCGCCGATATCGGCCGGCTCATCGGCACGCCGCTCGCGGCCGTCGCGCAATGAGCGCCTCTCTTACCTGAAGGATCATCATGTCACGCAGCAGAATCTTCGTTATCGCGGCGGCCGCGCTCGGCGGCGCAGGGATCGTGATCGGCGCGCTCGCCGTTACGCGGGGCGGCAGCAGCGCATCGATGCCGACGGCCGCCGACGCCGCGCAGCCGGCCGAGGGTGCCGGCGCGCGCGGCGGTGTCGTGGTGAAGCGCGGCAAGCTCGCCGTCGAGATCGTGATGACGGAGAAGCCCGGCGACGCGCGGCTCGTCGTCTATCCGTTCGTCGACGGCAAGCCGGTGGACAAGGGCGTGACCGTGTCCGGCACGCTCGTGCGGTACGACCGCACGCATGAACCGTTGCGGTTCGACGCGGCCGGCCCGAAGTTCGTGTCCGCGCAGTCGATCGCGAAGCCGCACGTGTTCGATGCGACGATCGACGTGAAGGCCGGCAACGACGCCGCGTCGTTCCCGTTCGCGCGCGCCGACGGCGCGATCGCGCTGACCGACGCGCAACTGGCGACGTCGAAGATCGCGCTCGCGAAAGCCGGCCCTGCGCAGATCGCGACGCCGTTCCAGCTTCCCGGCGAAATCAAGTTCAACGAGGATCGCACCGCGCACGTGGTGCCGCGCGTGGCGGGCATCGTCGAGCAGGTATCGGTGTCGCTCGGGCAGAACGTCGCGAAGGGGCAGGTGCTCGCGGTGATCGCGAGCACCGATCTGGCCGACCGCCGCAGCGAACTGCTGACCGCCGAGCGCCGGCTGTCGGGGGCGCGCGCAACCTACGAGCGCGAACGCACGCTGTGGCAGGAACGCATTTCGGCCGAGCAGGATTATCAGCAGGCGCAGGTGCAGTTGCGCGAGGCCGAGATCGCCGTACAGAACGCGCGGCAGAAGCTCGCCGCGCTGAATGCACCGGTCGGCGCGGGCGCGCTGAACCGGTATGAACTGCGCGCGCCGTTCGCGGGCACGATCGTCGAGAAGCATGCGACGCCCGGCGAGGCGATTGCCGCCGATGCGAGCATGTTCGTGATCTCCGACCTGTCGACCGTCTGGGCCGAGATGGCGGTGCCGGCGCAACGGCTCAACGACGTGCGCGTCGGTCGCGACGCAACGGTGATGGCCACCGCGTTCGAATCGCGCTCGAGCGGCCCGATCGCGTACGTGGGGTCGTTGCTCGGCGAGCAGACGCGCACGGCGCCGGCGCGCGTCGTGCTGCCGAACCCGGACCGCGTGTGGCGCCCGGGCATGTTCGTGAACGTGTCGGTCGACGCGGGCAGGCAGGACGTGCCGCTCGCGGTCGCGAGTGATGCGCTGCAGGACGTCGACGGCGCGCCGTCGGTGTTCGTGCGCTCGCCGAAGGGCTTCGTCGCGCAGGCCGTCGAAACGGGGCGGCGCGACGAACGCGCGACCGAAGTGCTGAAGGGGCTCAAGCCCGGCCAGGAATACGCGGCATCGAACAGCTTCGTGCTGAAGGCGGAGCTCGGCAAGGGGAGTGCGGAACATGAATGAGCAGCAATACGTGCGCGCCGTGGCGCGACTGGCAGCCCGCTATGCGGCCCGCTTTCCGGTCCGCCGGGTGACGGGCCGCGCGGCCCGCCCGGTGCGGGCGACCGTGCCCCGCTTCAAGGAACCCCGACATGTTTGAGCGCCTGATCCGCTTCGCGATTGCGCACCGCTGGCTCGTGATGCTGGCGATCGCGGCCGTGGCCGCGCTGGGCGTGTTCAGCTACCAGCGGCTGCCGATCGACGCGGTGCCCGACATCACCAACGTGCAGGTGCAGATCAACACGTCCGCGCCCGGCTATTCGCCGCTCGAGGCCGAGCAGCGCATCACCTATCCGGTCGAGACCGTGATGGCCGGGCTGCCGGGGCTCGAGCAGACGCGCTCGATCTCGCGCTACGGGCTGTCGCAGGTCACCGTGATCTTCAAGGACGGCACCGACATCTACTTCGCGCGCCAGCTCGTGAACGAGCGTATCCAGGAAGCGAAGGACAAGCTGCCGGCCGGCATCGCGCCCGCGATGGGGCCGACGTCGACGGGCCTCGGCGAAATCTACCTGTGGACCGTCGAAGCCGATGCCCGCGCACGCAAGCCCGACGGCACGCGCTATACGGCGGCCGACCTGCGCGAGCTGCAGGACTGGGTCGTGCGGCCGCAGCTGCGCAACGTGCGCGGCGTGACCGAGGTCAACTCGATCGGCGGCTACGTGAAGGAGTACCGCGTCGCGCCGAATCCGGCGAAGCTGATGTCGTACGGGCTGACGCTGGCGGACGTCGTGCGCGCGCTGGAGCGCAACAACGACAACGTCGGCGCCGGCTACATCGAAAAGCGCGGCGAGCAGTATCTGGTGCGCGTGCCGGGGCAGGCGCGCAACGTCGACGATATCGCGAACATCGTGCTCACCAATGTCGGCGGCGTGCCGGTGCGGATGAAGGACGTCGGCGTGGTCGACATCGGCCGCGAACTGCGCACCGGCGCCGCGACGTCGAACGGCGAGGAAGTCGTGCTCGGCACGGTGTTCATGCTGATGGGCGAGAACAGCCGAACGGTGTCGAAGGCCGTCGCCGCGAAGATGGAGGACGTGAACCGCACGTTGCCGGCCGGCGTGAAGGCGATTCCGGTGTACGACCGGACGGTGCTCGTCGAGAAGGCCGTCGCGACGGTGAAGAAGAACCTGCTCGAAGGCGCGGTGCTCGTGATCGCCGTGCTGTTCCTGTTCCTCGGCAACATTCGCGCGGCGCTGATCACCGCGCTCGTGATTCCGCTGTCGATGCTGATGACCTTCACCGGCATGGTCAACGCGAAGGTGAGCGCGAACCTGATGAGCCTCGGCGCGCTCGACTTCGGGATCATCGTCGACGGCGCGGTGGTGATCGTCGAGAACTGCGTGCGCCGGCTCGCGCATGCGCAGTCGGCGGCCGGGCGGCCGCTCACGCGAGACGAGCGCTTCGCCGAGGTATTCGGCGCGTCGCAGGAGGCGCGTCGCGCGCTGATCTTCGGGCAACTGATCATCATGGTCGTGTACCTGCCGATCTTTGCGCTGACCGGCGTCGAAGGCAAGATGTTCCACCCGATGGCGACGACCGTCGTGATGGCGCTCGCCGCCGCGATGGTGCTGACCGTCACGTTCATTCCGGCGGCCGTCGCGTTGTTCATCGGCGCGCGGGTCGAGGAGAAGGAGAACCGGCTGATGGGCTGGGCGCGGCGCGCGTACGAACCGGTGCTCGCCGCGTTCATGACCCGCCCGGCGCGCGTGATGATCGGCGCGGGTGCGATCGTGCTGGTCACGCTCGGGCTCGCGACGCGGCTCGGCAGCGAATTCATCCCGAGCCTGAACGAGGGCGATCTGGCCGTGTCCGCGCTCCGGATTCCCGGCACGAGCCTGTCGCAGTCGGTCGAGATGCAGAAGTCGATCGAGAAGACGCTGAAGGCGCGCTTCCCCGAGATCGAGCGCGTGTTCGCCCGTACCGGTACGGCCGAGATCGCGGCCGACCCGATGCCGCCGAACCTGTCGGACGGCTACATCATGCTGAAGCCGGCCGACACGTGGCCCGACCCGAAGAAGCCGCGCGAGCAGCTCGTGCGCGAGATCGAGGACGCGCTCGCCGGGCTGCCGGGCAATGCATACGAGTTCTCGCAGCCGATCCAGCTGCGTTTCAACGAGCTGATCTCGGGCGTGCGCAGCGACGTCGCCGTGAAGATCTTCGGCGACGACATGGCCGTGCTGAACCGGACCGGCGAGCAGATCGCGGCCGCGTTGCAGAAGGTGCCGGGCGCGTCCGAGGTGAAGGTCGAGCAGACCACGGGCCTGCCGGTGCTGACCGTCAACGTCGACCGCGACAAGCTCGCGCGCTACGGCGTGAGCGTCGCGGACCTGCAGGACTCCGTGGCCGCGGCCGTCGGCGGGCAGAAGGCCGGCACGCTGTTCCAGGGCGACCGTCGCTTCGACATCGTCGTGCGGCTGCCCGACGAACTGCGCACCGACATCGAGGCGATCAAGCGGCTGCCGATCGCGCTGCCGGCGCCTGCGGCCGGCGCCAGCACGCCGCTCGCGGCGGCGCCGTACGTGCCGCTCGCGGAGCTCGCGACGATCGACGTGGCGCCGGGCCCGAACCAGATCAGCCGCGAGGACGGCAAGCGGCGGGTGGTCGTCAGCGCGAACGTGCGCGGCCGCGACGTCGGCTCGTTCGTCGCCGATGCGCGCGAGCAGTTGCAGCAGGACGTGCGCGTGCCGGCCGGGTACTGGGTGTCGTGGGGCGGGCAGTTCGAGCAGTTGCAAAGCGCGAGCGAGCGCCTGAAGCTCGTCGTGCCGCTCGCGCTGTTCATGGTGTTCGTGCTGCTGTTCGTGATGTTCAACAACGTGAAGGACGGGCTGCTGGTGTTCACCGGCATTCCGTTCGCGCTGAGCGGCGGCGTGGTGTCGCTGTGGTTGCGCGGGATTCCGCTGTCGATCACGGCGGCGGTCGGCTTCATCGCGCTGTCCGGCGTGGCCGTGCTCAACGGTCTCGTGATGATCTCGTTCATCCGCAACCTGCGCGACGAAGGGATGCCGCTCGACGCCGCGGTGCACGACGGCGCGCTCACGCGGCTGCGGCCCGTGCTGATGACCGCGCTGGTCGCGTCGCT
This sequence comes from Burkholderia sp. BCC0506, assembly GCF_902833145.1. Lineage (GTDB taxonomy): Bacteria > Pseudomonadota > Gammaproteobacteria > Burkholderiales > Burkholderiaceae > Burkholderia. The sequence goes on from NZ_CADFEN010000002.1 coordinate 559,224, forward strand.
CGGCTTCCTGCCGATGGCGTTCGCGACCGGCACCGGCGCCGAGGTGCAGCGTCCGCTCGCGACGGTCGTGATCGGCGGTATCCTGTCGTCCACGGCGCTGACGCTGCTGGTGCTGCCGGTGCTGTACCGTGTCAGCCACGCGGTGTCGTGGCGCGCGGCGTGGCGCGGCGGCGTCGGTGCGAGCGTGTTGCGCCGGCTGGGTTTCTTCAAGGGTAATGCGTGATGCGAATTCTGATTGTCGAGGATGAACCGAAGACGGGCGCGTATCTGCGCAAGGGGCTGACCGAGGCCGGCTACGTCGTCGACTGGGTCGAGGACGGCATCACGGGCCAGCACCAGGCCGAAACCGAGGAGTACGACCTGCTCGTGCTCGACGTGATGCTGCCCGGGCAGGACGGCTGGACGCTGCTGCAGAACCTGCGGCGCGGCAAGTCGACGCCCGTGCTGTTCCTCACCGCGCGCGACGACGTCGGCGATCGCGTGAAGGGGCTCGAGCTCGGCGCGGACGACTATCTCGCGAAGCCGTTCGACTTCGTCGAGCTGACTGCGCGTATCAAGTCGATCCTGCGGCGCGGGCAGCCGCGCGATTCGAACACGCTGCGCGTGGCCGATCTCGAGCTCGACCTCACGCGCCGCAAGGCCACGCGGCAGGGCGACACGATCCTGCTGACCGCGAAGGAGTTTGCGCTGCTGTGGCTGCTGATGCGCCGCGAAGGCGAGATCCTGCCGCGCGCGACGATTGCGTCGCAGGTGTGGGACATGAACTTCAACAGCGACACGAACGTCGTCGATTCGGCGATCCGCCGGTTGCGCTCGAAGATCGACGATGCGTACGAACCGAAGCTGATCCACACGGTGCGCGGGATGGGCTACGTGCTCGAGGCGCGCGGCGGCGCGGCCGCATGATCGCGCGCCTGCTGCCGCGGACGCTGCGCGGCCGGCTGACCGCGCTGATCGTCCTGTCCACGTCGGTGATTCTCGCGTCGAGCGGCGTCGCGCTGTACGAAGCGCTCGGCAACCGTGTCGAAACGACGGCCGCCGAGCAGATGGCCGGCATTTCCGCCGCATTGGGCGCGCATCTGGCCGAGGCGCGCACGACGGCCGACGTCGCGCGCAACACCGATATCTGGATCGACCAGTTGCACGGGCATCCGAACATGGATCTCGCGATCTTCGATGCCGCCGGTACGCGCCTCGTCGGCACGCCCGGCTTCCGTCCGTATGCGCCGCTGCTGTCGATGAACGCCGGGCGCGTGCCGTTCCGCGTCGCGCCGCCCGGCGCGCGGCACCAGTATCTGCTGACGACCGTGCCGCTCGCCGGCGCGGGCGCGCCGGTGGTGCGCGTCGCCGTGCAGTACGACCGCAGCGCCGACGTGCTGCTGTTGCGCACGCATGCTTATACGATCGTCGTGATCGAGGTGTTCGGCGTGGTGCTCGCGGCCGCGATTGCGTACGGCATCGCGGCGCTCGGGCTGAGCCCGCTGCGGCGGTTCGCGGCGCGCGCCGAGCAGATGTCGACGAGCCGGCTGGCGCATCCGCTGCCGGAACTCGATACGTCCGGCGAGCTGAAGGAGCTCGAGCATGCGTTCAACGGAATGCTCGAACGGTTGAACGAATCGTTCACGCGGCTGAGCCAGTTCTCGTCGAACCTCGCGCACGACATGCGCACGCCGCTCACGAACCTGCAGGCGGCCGCGCAGGTCGTGCTGTCGCAACCGCGTAGCGCCGACGAATACCGGAGCGTGATCGAGTCGAGCATCGACGAATACCAGCGGCTGTCGCGGATGATCGAGGACATGCTGTTTCTCGCGCGTTCGGAACAGGCCGGCACGTCGATCGGCGTGCGGCGCCTGAATGCGGCGGAGGAGGCGGCGCGGGTGGCCGGCTACTACGAGTCGCTGGCGGAAGACGAGGGCGTCACCGTGAAGATCGACGGCCACGCGTGGGTCGATGCGGATCTGACGCTGTACCAGCGCGCGTTGAGCAACCTGCTGTCGAATGCGCTGGCCTATGCGCCGCGCGGCAGCGTCGTGACGATCGACTGTGTCGAGCACGGCGGCGCGACGACGATCGCCGTGTCTGATACGGGGCCCGGCATTGCCGCCGAGCATGTCGGGCGGATTTTCGAGCGCTTCTATCGCGTCGATCCGTCGCGGCACAACTCGGCGTCGGGCACGGGGCTCGGCCTCGCGATCGTCCGGTCGATCATGGACAATCACGGCGGCGAATGCGGCGTCGACAGCGAGCCGGGCCGCCGCACGACCTTCTGGCTGCGCTTTCCGCGACGGCCGGCCGAGCCGCAACGGCCGGCCGCCATCGGCCCCTGACAGCGCGGCGTGCCGCCTGCGGCCGTGCGGCCGGCGATCATTGCTTCGCGGTCAGATCGTCGTGGTTGTCGGTCTGCGGCTTCTTCTCGCCGCCATGCACCGAGATCCCGTGAAGTTCCTTGTTGCGCGCGACGATCTCGCCGGTCGGCGGATACTGCGTCTTGCTCGTCGGCACGACGCCGTCGTGCTGCGCCTGCTTCAGTTCGTTGACGACCTGCGTGCGTGTCTTGCCCTGCGTGGGCGTTTGCGCGAACGCGGCCGGCGTGGCCATGCCGAGCGACAGCGTGGCGGTGATGAACCATGCTGCGAGTTTTGCCGTTTTCATCGAATGCTCTCCTTGATCGGGGCCGCCGGGTGGCGAACCATGAAGCCAGTATGCGAAAGCAGCCGTGCGCGATCGTGATCGCGAGATGAAAAATGCGTCAGATTGCGCGGGCCGACGGGGCGCCGTGCGGACGCGACCGACATGACGCAACCGTCATGTTCGCGTCATGGATGCGATGAGCGGGAGGCGGAACATGAAGTCTGCCGTTGGCGCGACTGCGCCGGCGGAATCCGTGCCGTCCGCGACAACAGCGTCGATCGCGGGCGGCGCCGTTCAGACCTTCATTCCGGATCAAAAATTGCATCGTCCCGTCATTCGCGTTGCCTTGATCGCAGTCCTGATCGTCCCGTTGTTCGCGGGCTGCACATCGACACGTTCCGATACCCCTGCCGCCGCACGCAAGCCGGTGCCGGCCGACCTGATGCCGGGCGAGCAGATCGACTATGCCGGGCATCGCTGCGGCAATCCGAACCTGTATGTGAAAACGCATCCGTGCCTGTTCCCGCAGCGCAATGTCGCGCCGTGATCGTCGCGCGAGCGTAAAAAAAGCCCGGCACTCGACGAGTCCGGGCCCAATGCGTAATCGTGCCGTGCGGCAACGACCCGCTGCGTGGATGGGAACGGGCAAGGCCCGTCACCGTTTCGATCGTAGCGGTACGACGTATCGCGAACCTGACCGGAACATGACATTTTTGTCATGCGCGTGGAAATCGGCGGCGATTTTCATTCGTACTGCAATGCGAAAGATGCGTGAACGGTGACGAAACCGTCATGAAGCGATCACGAACCCGCACCGCGAAGGGATCAAAGTGAAGGCGTCTGTCATGGAAGTCCTGCCCGGCGCCCGCAACATGAACATTCCGCGTTCGATGATCGCCATTGCTGCTGCCGTGCGGTCGATTGCGGATTTCTCTCACGGAAAGGAGCGTGCGATGCGCAATGTCGCGAAAGGGATCGTGCTGGCGGCGTGCCTGATGTCGACGGCCGCGAGGGCGGCAGGCTGGCCGGAACGTGCGCTGTCGCACGCGCCGGCGCACGACGCCGCTCGCCGCGCGAACGAGCGGATGCGCTGCGAGTTTGCTGCCGTACCGGCCGGTACGTGGACCGCGACGTTCGCACGCGGGCAATGCGAGGTCGACAACGGCCGGCTGATGTTCGTGCCGACGGCTGCCGGCGGCGAGTCGAGCGTCGTGGAGAAACGGATCGTGCTCGGCGACGTCCGTACCGCGTCGCATCAGTCGAGCAAGCTGAAGGAACAACTGCAGCTGACGACACGCGATGCAGTGATCGCGCTGAACGTGCTGACCGACGATGGCAGCCGCAAGTCGCGCGAACACGCGATCGACCTGTGGACCGCGCTGCGCAACGCGGGCGTCCCGCCGGCGAACGGCACGCGCATCGTCGACACCTATCCGGCCGGCGCGACGACCTGGTAGCCGCCGCGCCGTTGCGCGCGGCTTACCCGGCCTTCACCGATCCTTCGATCAGGAAGAACACGATGAAGCCGATGAAGAACGAAGCCGTCGCGAACGGCGTTTCGGGCACCTCGTGCGCTTCGACCAGCAGTTCCTCGGTGACGAGGTACAGCAGCGCGACGGTGCCCAACCCGAGAAGTGCCGCATAGACATTCGCCGGCAGCCCGGCGAACGCCGCATTGCCGGCGACGGCCGCGACGCTCAGCAGCGCCGCGAGCGCGACCGGTACGACGATCGACAGCATGCGGCCGACGCCGGCCGCGGCCAGCGCCGCGCTGACCGACAGCGCGAGGAACAGCACCTCGAGCGTCAGCGCGACGGTCAGGATGATGCCGCTTTCGTCGCTCGCGGAAAAGGCGATGCCGAGCACCAGGCCGTCGACGACGAGGTCGATCGCGGTGACGATGATCAGGCTCATGGGCAAACGCGCATCCTCGAAGCGCGTCTCGATCGCGCCCGACAGCGCGCGGATCGCCAGCATCAGCGCAATGCCGAGCACGAAACCGACGACGACCGGAAACAGCGCATGCGCGCGGTCCTGCGGCAGCAGTTCGAGCGCGGCGGCCGCGAACACGATGCCGCCGGTGAAATGCTGGATCGCGCTCGACGTTTTCGGGCCGGGTGCGCGCCACGCGGCCGCGAGGGCGCCGAAACAGGCCGCCAGCACGGGCGGTAACGTGAGCAGCGCAAGCTTCGCGGTCGGTGTCATGTGGTCTCTCGGCGGTTGGCGTGCCGCAGCGGAAGCTGCGTGACACGATCGTACGCGCCGGGCGTCGCCCCGGCATCAACCGGAGATTGAACACCTTGAAGCCGCTTCAGGGTCAAGCGGCTCGATGCGGGCGCACCGGCAAGCAGCCGGCGCGACGGTTCCGGTCAAAGTTGCGCGAGCGCCTGGTCGAGATCGGCGAGCAGGTCGTCGATATGCTCGATGCCGATCGACAGCCGCACCGTTTCCTCCTTCACGCCGGCCTTCGCGAGTTCGGCCGGCGACAGTTGGCGGTGCGTGGTCGAGGCCGGGTGTGTCGCGAGCGACTTCGTATCGCCGATGTTCACGAGCCGCGTGAACAGCTTCAGCGCATCCTGGAACTTCGCGCCGCCGGTGCGGCCGCCCTTCACGCCGAACGTCAGGATGCCCGGCGCGCGGCCCGACAGGTAGCGCGCGACGAGCGGATGGTCGGGGTGATCGGGCAGGCCCGCGTAGTTCACCCATTCGACATGCTCGTGGCGCGCGAGATGCCGCGCGATCTTCAGCGCGTTGTCGCTGATCCGCTCGACACGCAGCGCGAGCGTCTCGATCCCCTGCAGGATCTGGAACGCATTGAACGGCGAGATCGCCGCGCCCATGTTGCGCAGCGGCACCACGCGGGCGCGGCCGATATACGCGGCCGGCCCGAACGCTTCGGTATAGACGACGCCGTGATAGCTGACGTCCGGCTCGTTCAGCCGCTTGAAGCGGTCCGCGTGCTCGGCCCACGGGAACTTGCCCGAATCGACGATCGCGCCGCCGAGGCTCGTGCCGTGCCCGCCGAGATACTTCGTCAGCGAGTGCACGACGATGTCCGCGCCGTGCTCGAACGGGCGCAGCAGGTACGGCGACGGCACCGTGTTGTCGACGATCAGCGGGATGCCGTGGCGATGCGCGACTTGCGCGAGCGCGGCGATGTCGGTGACGTTGCCGAGCGGGTTGCCGACCGATTCCGCGAAGATCGCTTTCGTGCGCGCGTCGATCAGCGGCTCGAACGACGCAGGGTCGCGCGGATCGGCGAAGCGCGTGGCGATTCCGTATTGCGGCAGCGTGTGTGCGAACAGGTTGTAGGTGCCGCCGTACAGCGAACTCGCGGACACGATGTTGTCGCCGGCCTCGGCGATCGTCTGGATCGCGTACGTGACGGCGGCCTGCCCCGACGCCAGCGCGAGCGCGCCGATGCCGCCCTCGAGCGCGGCGATCCGCTGTTCGAGCACGTCCGTCGTCGGGTTCATGATCCGCGTGTAGATGTTGCCCTGGACCTTCAGGTCGAACAGGTCGGCGCCGTGCTGCGTGTCGTCGAATGCGTACGCAACGGTCTGGTAGATCGGGACGGCGACCGCGCGCGTGGTCGGGTCGGGGCGATAACCGCCGTGCACGGCGATGGTTTCGAGGCGCCAGTTCGGGTTGGCCTGTTCGGTCATGGGTGCTCCGGTCGTTGTTGTGATCGTCGGGCGATTATAGGAGCGCGTGCACCGCTTCCTTTAGAAGGAATGGTGGGTTGCTTATGGACGCGCGGCGCATAGAATGCCTGTTCCCACAGATGAAAGGTGCGCGATGGATCAGGATCGGTGGAACCAGGTGGATGCGTATTTCTCGGCGACGCTCGTGCCGTCCGACGACGTGCTCGATGCCGCGCTGGCGGCAAGCGACGCGGCCGGGCTGCCCGCGATCAACGTCGCGCCGAACCAGGGCAAGCTGCTGCAGCTGCTCGCGACGATTCGCGGCGCGCGGCGGATTCTCGAAGTCGGCACGCTCGGCGGCTACAGCACGATCTGCCTCGCGCGCGCGTTGCCGCCGGGCGGCGCGCTCGTGACGCTCGAGCTGGATCCGGAGCACGCGAAGGTCGCGACGGAGAACATCGCACGTGCGGGATTCGCGGCGGTCGTGTCGGTGATGGTCGGCAGCGCGAAGGACAGCCTCGCGCGGCTCATCGACGCCGGGGAGGCGCCGTTCGACTTCATCTTCATCGATGCGGACAAGGCGAACAACGCCGTTTATCTCGACGCGGCGCTGAAGCTGTCGGGGCCCGGCACGGTGATCGTCGTCGACAACGTCGTGCGCAACGGCCGCGTGGCCGATCCGTACAATCGCGAGCCGGACGTGGTCGGCGTGCGCGACGGGTTCGCGCGCCTCGCGGCCGAGCCGGCACTCATGACGACCGCCGTGCAAACGGTCGGGCAGAAGGGCTGGGACGGATTCTCGATCTCGATCGTCGGCGCGTGACGTGGTGCGTCAGTGCGGGCGGGCTGCCGCGTCGGCCCGTCGATACAGGCGTGGCCACTGATCGTCGAACAGGCCGTTGCACGTGCCGTGCGTGGCGATATCGCCGAGCACGAAGCGCCGGCCGTCGAACACCCACGACGCGGTCGAGCCGCAATCGCCGGCGCTGCGCAGCCGCACCTTGCTCGACAGCGTCGCGCTCGCGGGATCGTAGCCGGCGTCGGTCAGCTCGTTCGCGAACGACGCCGAATCGAGGCCCGCGCTCGCGTTCTCGCCGAAGTTCATCGCGGCCGGCGCGTACGGAGCGGTGCGGCGTACGCGATACCACAGGTCGGTATGGTTATACAGGCTGCTGGTCTGGCACGGAATCGCGACGAGCGCCTCGTCGGACGAGATCGCGATGGCGCGCGACGCTTTCCTGCGGTCGCTCGCCGACATTTCGTCTTCGACATCGGCCGCGCATTGCTTCACGTCGGCGCCGAATTTCGCGAGGACCGCGTCGACGAGCGGACGCTGTTCGGCGGCAGACAGGGCCGACGCGGCCGGTGGCGCGGGCGTGACCGCGGGCGGCAACGCGGGCGCGGCCGGGACCGACGATGCAGGCTTGGTGCCCGGGCGCAGCAGCGCCGTGACCGTGCCGACGCGGCCTTGCGTGTCGTCGATCAGCAGCAACGCGGCATTCAGTCCGGACAACGGCGTACGGGCCGTGGACGCCGATGCCGGATCGCCGAAGCTCAGCAGTTGCGCATTGCGTGCCGCGGCGAGCCACGCGGCCACCGTTGCCGGATCGTGGGTCCGGATCCGGAACGGATGCGCTTCGTCGTCGGACTTGTCGCCGAACGCATGCCATTGCGCCGGCATCGCATCGAACGGCCGGCCGTCGACGCGTGCCGTGCGCAAGTCGACCGGCGCCGATGCGTAGAGATCGAGCGACGGTTGCGCGTCCGGGCCGGCATCGCGCGTCACGCGCAGGATCAGGCCGGCGCGTGCATCGTCGATATCGTCGCCGTGGCTTTCCGCGATACAGCGATTGCCGTTGTCGCACACGACCGACCAGCTCTTGAATTCGCGCTCGACCGGCGGTCGCGACAGCGGGCGGGCCTGCGTGATGATCGGGGAAGCGGCGAGGAGGGCGGCGAGGGCGAGCGACAAACGGTGCGGCATGACGGTTCGGATCGACTGGGAAAAGGCGGGCGGAAGATGCCGGACTGCAAGCGCATCGTCAGCAAGCGGTGCAGGTCCAGTGCAGTGGCGCGAACGGCCTCCAGTATACCGCCGCCGCGCGAATGGTCGATGTGACGAAACGGGGCGCGGGTACGCGCGTCGCAGCACGCCGCGCTATCCCTTCACGCACACCACCTGCCGCAGGGTGTGCACCACTTCGACGAGGCTGCGCTGGGCCGCCATCACCGCGTCGATGTCCTTGTAGGCCATCGGGATTTCGTCGACGACGCCCGCGTCCTTCCGGCATTCGACACCCTGCGTCGCCTTCGCCTGATCGTCGGCCGTGAAGCGGCGCTTCGCTTCGGTGCGGCTCATCGTTCGGCCCGCGCCGTGGCTGCACGAGCAGAAGCTTTCCGGGTTGCCCAGCCCGCGCACGATGAAGCTCTTCGCGCCCATCGAGCCCGGAATGATTCCGAGCTGCCCCTTCTGCGCGGACACCGCGCCCTTGCGCGTCACGAGCACGTCTTCGCCGAAGTGGCGTTCGCGCTGCACGTAGTTGTGGTGGCAGTTCACCGCGTGCTCGTCCACCGCGAACGGCTTCGCGATCGCGCCGCGCGCCGCGCCGATCACCGCATCCATCATCGTCTGCCGGTTGCGCCGCGCGTAATCCTGCGCCCAGCCGACCGCTTCGACGTAATCGTCGAAGTGCCGGCTGCCTTCGGTGAAGTACGCGAGGTTGCGATCCGGCAGGTTCGCGATGTGCTGCCGCATGTCGGCCTGCGCGAGTTCGATGAACAGGCTGCCGATCGCATTGCCGACGCCGCGCGAGCCGCTGTGCAGCATGAACCACACGCGGTCCGCTTCGTCGATGCACACTTCGATGAAGTGGTTGCCGGTGCCGAGCGTGCCGAGGTGCGCGTAGTGGTTCGTCTTTTCCAGCTTCGGATACTTGTCGACGATCCGCTGGAAGCCCGGCTGCAGCGATTTCCATGCTTCGGTCACGACGGGCGGCGTGCGGTCGCCCCATGCGCCCGGATCGCGGCGGCCCGGCGCGCGGCCGTGCGGCACCGCGCGTTCGATCGCGCTGCGCAGCCCGCCGAGCGAGTCGGGCAGGTCGGCTGCCGTCAGCGTCGTGCGCGCGGCCATCATCCCGCAGCCGATGTCGACGCCGACCGCGGCCGGGATGATCGCGCCCTTCGTCGGAATCACGCTGCCGATCGTCGAACCCTTGCCGAGGTGCACGTCCGGCATCACCGCGACGTGCTTGAAAATGAACGGCATCCGTGCGGTGTTGCGCAGTTGCGTGCGTGCTTCGTCCTCGACGGCGACGCCCTGCGTCCACATCTTCACCGGCTTGCCGTTCGCCAGTTCCATTACCTGAAAATCGTCGTTACTCATTCGTTTCACCCTTCGCTCGCCCGCTCATTCGTTCGGCGCAAGCGTTTGCCGCATGATGCTTCCCACTATTCTTGTCCTTTTCTTCGCTCGCTGCCGGGCGACGTGCATGGTCCGAATCGGGGTACGACGCGACTGCGGTCAAGGTCGGTTCGCCGAGCGTTCCACGTGCCGTAGCCGTGCGTGAACGCCATCGCGCCGTTCACGCGTGGCAGACCGCAATGATTTCCGCACTGGTCGCGTCGTCGAACGGCGCGCGTTGCCAGTCGCCGTACCAGTCCGTCGACGAGAATCCGGCCACCGCCACCCTTGCCTGCAGATCGCGTTGCGCGATGAAGCGCAGCCGGCTGGTGTTTTTCACCTGCATGCCGTCGCGACGGAAGCGGTAATACGTGTCGAACGACACGATGGCGCCGTCCACTGCGGTGACTGCATGGTGCAGTTCCACGCTGCCGAATCCGGGTGAATCGATGCGGGACGCCGACGCTTGCGGCGTCCAATCGCGCCACGGTTCGACGCGCGGATTGCGCGTTTCGAACAGGAAGCGCCCGCCGTCGGCGAGCACGCGCCGCACGCCGCGCAGCGTCGCGTCGATGTCGTCGTCGGTCAGCAGGCACTGGAATGCGTGGCCGGTCATCACGACCGCATCGAACGGCGCGCCGGGCGGCAGGCCGTCGAGCGCGCAGGCGAACCAGCGTACGGCGTCGGCGCCCGGCTGGCGTCGCGCGTAATCGACCATCGCCGGTGCGGGATCGATCGCGACGACGTCGTGCCCGGCCGCCGCGAGCCGGCGCGCGAACGTGCCGGTGCCGCAGCCGAGATCGAGGATGCGTTGCCGGGCGGCGCCGATCTCGGCCGCGTAGAACGCGAAGTCCCGATCGCCCGCGTTGAACAGGTCGTACACCGCGACGAGGCGCGGGTCGGTGTAGAGCAGGTCCGCGCCGGCTCGGGTCATGCGGCCGCGCGCGTCAGCGCTGCTGCACGGCCACGCGCAGCCCGAGCGCGATGAAGATCGAACCGATGATCTTGCCCTGCCAGCGCGTGAGCCACGTGAGCCGCTTCACGATCCGGCCGAGCGGGCGGATCGAGCACGCGATCAGCGTCGTGTAGAGCGAGCTGAGCACGACGAAAATCAGCCCGAGCACCGCGAACTGCACGAACGTCGAGCCGCGTTCGGGATGCACGAACTGCGGCATGAACGCGAGAAAGAACAGCGCGGTCTTCGGATTGAGCACTTCGGCGGGAATCGCCTGCAGGTACGCCTTGAGCGGCGTGACGGGCGACACCTGCGGGAGCGACGGGTCGGACGGTTTCTCCAGCAGCGCGCGCACGCCGAGATAGATCAGGTACGCGGCGCCGACCAGCTTCACGACGTTGAACGCGAGCGCCGACGTCATCAGCAGCGCGGACAGCCCGACGGCCGCGAACAGCGTGTGCACGAAGTCGCCGCTCGCGACGCCGAGGCCGGTCAGGATGCCGGTCTTGCGCCCGCCTTGCACGGTGCGGCTCAGCACGAGCAGCACGGCGGGGCCGGGGATCAGGAACAGGCCCAGAACGACGGCCGTGAAGGTGGTCAGCGTGGTCAGGTCGAACATGGCGGCTCCGGCGGGTGGGCGCAGCGGCAAGGGATCGGCGCATTGTATTCGGTTCGGCGCGCGGCCGCAGGCGCTTGCCGGAACGGCGCGGCTGCATCGGCACCTTTCTGGTGTAGGCACGACAGGACGCGCCGGCGTCCGGCCTTTTCCACAGCCCGTCGTTCCATGCGCGACCTTCCACCGATCGCCGATCCCGCCGCGGACGCCGACGTCTATCGCGTGCCGCGTCCGCTCGTCGTGTTCGGCGGCTCCGTACAGGCGGAGGTAAATATTGGGGCGATTCAGCACGAAACTCGCCGGAATATTGTTCTCGTATGCCCGGTGAACATCCGCGCAGCCATCCACGGCGAGCCGGAACCGTACGCTCGCCCGCGGCTCGCATAACGGTGCGTGACGCTGCCGGGCGCACGTAACCGACGCCCTACGCCGCCGTCAGCCGTCCCAATTCCTCCGCCAGGAAATCGACGAACGCGCGAATCCGCGTGGACATCTGGTGACGCTGCGCATACACCGCGTAGATGTCGGCGCTCGGCGTTTCATGATCGGGCAGCACGACGACCAGCCGCCCGTCGGCGAGATAGTCGCGCAAATCCCATTCCGCGCGCATCAGGATTCCGTGCCCGTCGAGCGCCCACTTCACCGCGATCTCGCCGTCGTTCGTCGTCAGGTTGCCGTTGATCCGCACGGCCTCCGTGTGGCGGGCCGCGCCGCGCCCGCTCGTCAGGCGCCACACGCCGTAGCCTTCGTCGCCCTGCCGGATGCCGATGCAGTTGTGCCGCGTCAGGTCGTGCGGCGTGGCGGGCACCCCGTGCCGCGCGAGATACGCGGGCGCCGCGCACAGCAGCCGGCGGTTCGGCGCGAGCCGGCGCGCGACGACGCGCGTGTCCGGCGGCTCGCCGAAGCGGATGCACACGTCGAATGCGTCGTCGGTGAGCGGCGGCGGCATCACCGACAGCTGCAACTGCACCGACACTTCCGGGTAGCGCGCGACGAAGCGCGAGATCGCCGGGCCGACGTGACTGCGCCCGAACCCGAGCGTCGCATTCACGCGCAGCAGCCCCTTCGGCCGCTGCTTCGCGCTGCCGAGCAGCTCGCCGAGTTCGTCCATCTGGTCGAGGATGCGGCGCGCGTATTCAAGGTACACGTCGCCTTCGGGCGTCAGCATCATCCGCCGCGTCGTGCGATTGACGAGCGTCACGCCCGCGCGCCGCTCCATCTGCGTGAGCCGCTTGCTGACGGCCGCCGCGGTCAGCCCGAGTTCGCGCGCGGCCGCGCTCAGGCTGCCCGACGCGGCCAGCGTCGAGAAGAAGCCGAGATCGGCCGGCTGGACGGTATCCGCCATGACGGGATTCGTGAATTGAAGTTAAAGATGCTTTGAGTATAGCCCCGGTTTATACACTCCCGGTTCGGTAAAGTGCGTGGACGCTCACGATCCATCGAGGATGTCCGCATGAAGACCTACCGTATCGCAACGATTCCCGGCGACGGCATCGGCAAGGAAGTGGTGCCGGCTGGCAAGCAGGTGCTGGAAGCGCTGGCCCGCGGCAGCGACCGCTTCGCGTTCGAGTTCGAGGATTTCGACTGGGGCGCCGATTACTACCGCCGGCACGGCGCGATGATGCCGGCCGACGGTCTCGACGCGCTGCGCGGCAAGGACGCGATCCTGTTCGGCTCCGCGGGGGACCCGGACGTGCCCGACCACGTGACGCTGTGGGGCTTGCGCCTGAAGATTTGCCAGGGCTTCGACCAGTACGCGAACGTGCGTCCGACGCGCATCCTGCCGGGCATCGACGCGCCGCTGAAACGCTGCGGGCCGGCCGACCTGAACTGGGTGATCGTGCGCGAGAACTCCGAAGGCGAGTACGCGGGCGTCGGCGGCCGCGTGCACCAGGGTCATCCGATCGAGGCCGCGACCGACGTGTCGATCCTCACGCGCGCCGGCGTCGAACGGATCATGCGCTTCGCGTTCCGGCTCGCGCAGTCGCGGCCGCGCAGGCGGCTGACCGTGATCACGAAGAGCAACGCGCAGCGGCACGCGATGGTGATGTGGGACGAGATCGCGAAGCAGGTCGCACTGGAATTTCCCGACGTGACGTGGGACAAGGAGCTCGTCGATGCGGCGACCGCGCGCATGGTGAACCGCCCGGCGTCGCTCGACACGATCGTCGCGACCAACCTGCATGCGGACATCCTCAGCGATCTCGCCGCCGCGCTCGCAGGCAGCCTCGGTATCGCGCCGACCGGCAACATCGATCCCGAGCGCCGCTATCCGTCGATGTTCGAGCCGATCCACGGCTCCGCGTTCGACATCATGGGCAAGGGGCTCGCGAACCCGGTCGGCACGTTCTGGTCGGTCGTGATGCTGCTCGAGCATCTCGGCGAGACCGAAGCGGCCGTGCGCGTGATGCAGGCGATCGAGGCCGTGACAGCCGACCCGTCGCTGCACACGCGCGACCTCGGCGGCAATGCGACGACCGTGCAGGTGACGGCGGCCGTCTGCGAGCGCGTCGCACACGCGGCGGTCGTGGCCTGACGGCGGCGAGGCGACGCAGCGGCGAGGCGACGGCGAAGCGGCGGTCGCGCAAGCGCGCTGCCGTGCGCCGCACGCTCGCTTCGCCCGGACACTTTCTGCCCGCGACTCGCGCATGCGACGCGAGCGGGGCGCCGGCCGGCGTTCGCGGTCCACCGACCGACGGCGCACGGCCCGACCTCGAAGGAGGAGACACATGCAAGCGGATCTGGAAACCCGCGTCGCGCGGAAACTGATGTGGCGCATCATTCCGTTCGTGATGCTGCTGTACTTCGTCAGCTTTCTCGATCGCGTGAACGTCGGCTTCGCGGCGATGACGATGAACCAGGCGATCGGCCTGTCGCCGACCGCGTTCGGGTTCGGCGGCGGGCTGTTCTTCATCGGCTATTTTTTGTTCGAAGTCCCGAGCAACCTGATTCTTCATCGCGTCGGCGCACGCATCTGGATCGCGCGCGTGATGATCACGTGGGGCATCGTGTCGGCCGTGTCCGCATTCGCTGTCGGGCCGACCAGCTTCTATGTGTTGCGCTTTCTGCTGGGCATGGCCGAAGCCGGCTTCTTCCCCGGCATCATCCTGTACCTGAGTCTGTGGTTTCCCGCGAAGCAGCGGGCCGTGGCCGCCGCGTGGTTCATGGCGGCCGCGCCGATCTCGACCGCGATCGGTTCGCCGTTGTCGGGCGCGATCATGCAGATGCCGCCGATGTTCGGTCTGGCCGACTGGCAGATGCTGTACATCGTCGAAGCGCTGCCCGCGGTCGTGCTCGGCTTCGTCGTGCTGAAGCGCCTGACCGATGCGCCGTCGCAGGCCACGTGGCTGCGCGCCGACGAGCGCGACTGGCTGATCGCGAAGCTGAAAGCGGAAGCGGACGCGCGCCACACGCATGCCGGGCACACGGCCGGCGCGTGGCAGGCGCTGCGCGACCCGCGCGTGCTGGCGCTCGCGCTGATCTACTTCGGCACGTCGGCGGGGCTCTATACGCTCGGCCTGTGGGCGCCGCTGATGGTCAAGCAGTTCGGCTTCAGCGCGCTGCAGACGGGTTTGCTGACCGGCATTCCGAGTCTTGCCGCCGTGGTCGCGATGATCGTGTGGGCGCGGCATTCGGATCGCACCGGCGAGCGCACGTGGCACGTCGTGATGCCGTGCGTGCTCGCCTGCATCGGGTTCGTGTTCGCCGGGCAGGCGAGCACGGCATTGCTGACCGTGCTCGCGCTGGTCGTCGTCAACATCGGGATCAGCGCGGCGAAGGCGCCGCTGTGGGCGATGCCGAGCGCGTTCCTGTCAGGTGCCGGCGCGGCGGCGGGGATCGCGATGATCAACTCGATCGGCAATCTCGGCGGGTTCGTCGGGCCGTTCGCGATCGGCTGGTTGAAGCATGTGACGGGCGGGTATGCGGCGGGGTTGTATGTGGTGGCGGGGACGCTCGCGGTGTCGGCGGTGGTGACGTTGATGTTGAGCCGGAAGGGGGCGCAGCAGGCGGTCGTGTCGGGGGTGCGGCACAACCATTGAGGTCCGTGCAACGGGGCAGCCGGTGTACGATGCGTCACCCGCCCGAAGCCCCGATGACCGTGGGACATGGATCGACGCGAATCCGTCGCTATCGGCCACACTAGCGCGTCAAGGCCGCGAGTCCAGCGCGACGACGCGCTGCGCGATCTCCGTCGCGCACGCGTCCACCGACATGTGTGACGTGTCGACCAGACAGTCGCTGAAGGTTCGCGACGCATAACCTTCGCGATACATCTGCGCGACGCGTTCCCGCTCCCAGTCCGTCAACACACGCGCCCCCCGATTCGATCGCGCGACCGCTTCCGGCGGCGCCAGCGTCACGACGAACAGACGCGCCGAGCGCGCATCGCACGCCGCGCGCAGCCGCGCGAATTCTGCCTCGCCGATCGGATAGGCGACTACAAGAAAACGTTTGTGCGTATCGGTTATGCAGCGAACGAGGCGCTCCAGCGCGATCGCCCATTGCACGTCGAACGGTGCATCTTCCGGCGCGTCGTGATCGTCGCCGTCGACGAAGCGGGCACCGGGCAGCGCTTGCGCAAGCGCGGCGCCGATCGTCGATTTACCGCTGTTGATCGGGCCGTTGAGATGAATGACGGTGAGGGGGCGCATGGTGGCACGCGGGACCGGTCGAGGCTCAATGCAGGGAAGCGGCAATTATAGATGTAAGGATGGTGAAAGAAAATTTTTCACTCGATTCCTCTAAAGAAAGCCTTCGCGCCGCCGTTAGCGTTCAGCACAAGCACAAAAAGCATTACAGACCGAAAACCACACGACCAAACAACCGAGGACCGCGCGGCCGGTGAAGCCGCGCGCATGACCACAAGATGGCACACCGGAATTCGATACGGCGCGCGGGCACCGGGAGCCTGCGCGTGCTCTTCTTTTGTCTGGCCGCGGCGGGTGCGCTGCCGCGCGCAGCGTCGGCCGCCGGCATCGTGCCGGACGGCGGCACGTTCACGCACGTGTCGACCGGTCCGAACGGCCGGCAACTCGTCGATCTGGCGCCGGCCGTCGGCGGCGTGTCGAACAACACCTATTCTTCGTTCAACGTGACGACGGCCGGCGCGACGCTGAACAACGTCGGCATCAACGCGCGTACGATCGTCAACCAGGTGACGAGCACGAACCCGAGCCTGATCGAAGGCCCGATCGCCGTCGCGGGGGCGCGGGCGAACGTCGTGCTGGCCAATCCGAACGGCATCACCGTCAACGGCGGATCGTTCGTCAACACCGGGCACGTCGCGCTGTCCACCGGCAGCGTGGGTTTCAACGACCTGCAGATCGCCCCCGGCATCTATCAGCGCAACGTGCTGCTCGACACCGCGACCGGTACGATCGTCGTCGGTCCCGGCGGCCTCGCGAGCGCGCTGATCGGCCTCGACCTGATCGCCAGGAACATTCGCATCGAAGGCCCGCTGAACAACACGTTCTCGTCGCCGACGGCCGGCGTGCGGCTGTTGGCCGGACGCAGCGGCGTCGAGCTGAACACCGGGCTGTCGCCGACCGACAACGCGAACGACTGGCTCTCGCGCAAGGCGACGATGAACCCCGACACAGCGTCATCGTATGCGATCGACATCACGGCGGCCGGCAGCCTGACCAGCGGGCGTGTGCAACTGATCGTCACGGATCGCGGCCCCGGCGTGCGCAGCGCCGGCCCGCTGAACGCGTCGCTCGGCGATTTCACGCTGACGTCGAACGGCGGCGTCGAGCTGTCGAACACGAAGATCGACGTCGCGCGCGACTTCAGCGTGACCGCGCAGGGCGGCATCTCGCTGGCCGACACGCAGATCAGGGTCAACGGCGGCAGCGCGAACGTCGCGTCCGCCGGCGCGATCATGTTCGCCGGCAGCAGCCTGCTCGCGTCCGGCGGCGTGAAGCTGACCGGCGCCGGGATCGCACTCGCGCCCGACGCGGCGCAGGCGGGCTCGACCATCGCGTCGTCGCAAAGCGGCGTCGTGCTGAAGAGCAGCGCGGATATCGCGAACGTCGGCTCGCTCGTGCAGGGTCAGGCCGCGATCGACGCGGATGCCGATTCGGCCGGCGCCGTGACGCTGAACGCGACGGGCCGCATCCTGAACCAGTCGCTGCCGCAGACGCGGCTCGGCATCCTGTTCGGCGTGCAGGGCGACGTGTCGCTGACGGCGGGCGCGGATATCGTCAACCAGAATGCGCGGATCCTGTCGAACCGCAACGTGTCCGTCGTCGCCGGTGGCGACGTGAACAACGTCGTCGACCACAGCACCGGCGAGCAGAACGGCGCGGTGGTCGGCTTCTCTGAGCGCGGCGGGCGCTTCCTGTTCCTGCAACATCGCAGCGACGGCTTCACGGTCGATTACGGCGCGCTCGCGGATGCGTCGAAGCTCGCGTACATCACCGCGGATGCCGGCGCCGTGACGATCCGTGCCGCGAACGTGACCAACATCGGCGGCTCGATCCTGTCGAACGGCGGCGCGATCGATATCGCCGCGCGCGACCGGCTGCTGACGCAGGCCGTGTTCACCGGGCAGGCGTCGTACCGGCGCACGTGCTTCGTGTTCTGCCGCGCGAGTGCGTCATCGAACGTGCGGGCGCTCGGCGGCGTCATCGAGGCCAACACCGACATCACGCTGAAGGCCGGCACGCAGATCACCAATACCGGCGGCACCGTGCTCGCGCTCGGCAACCTCACGCTCGATGCGCCGAAGACGCTCGCTCAGGGCGTGGCGGGCTACACCGCGATCAACCGCGACCACGACCTGAAGGCGTGGTTCGGCAATCGCTGGGCGGCGATCTACGCGGCCGATACGGGCGGCATCTTCACCGGCGGGTCCGGCAAGGTGCGCCTGACCGGCGAGGCCGACATCGAGGGCGGCGCATTCAACGCGCCTGACGGCGTGTCGGCGGCAGGCGGCGTGGTGACGATTCGTTCGCCGGGCCGCCAACCGGTGACGATCGGCAACGGCAACCACCTGGGGCTCGTGTCTTGGTTCGGGCTGTGACGGCCCGTGCGCCGCGACTGGCCCGCGCGCTCCTGCTGACTGCGGGCGCGGCGTCGCTGCACGCGCATGCGCAGCTCGCGGGCGGGATCCCGCCGGGCATCGCCGCGCCGCGCGTTGAACAGGATCCGGCGCAGCGGCTGCTGCAGGAGCAGCGCGACCGCCAGCGCAGCGAAGAGATCGCACAGCCGCCCGCGCAGATCGCCGTGCCGGAACAGCCGACGATGCCGAACCTGCCGGCCGATGCCGATGTCGAGACGCTGCCCGATGTCGCGCCGACGTTCCGGATCGACCATGTCGAATTCACCGGCGATGCGATGCTCGGCCAGGCCGAACTCGACCGCATCGCCGCGCCGTTCATCGGCAAGCAGCTCGGGCGCAACCGCATCAACCTGCTGTTGCGCCGGCTGACGGAAGCCTTCATCGCGCGCGGCTACATCACGACGCGTGCGTACCTCGGCCCGCAGAACCTCGCGTCCGGCACGCTGAAAATCGACCTCGTGCCCGGCCGCGTGGCCGCGCTGACGCTGAACGGCAAGCCGCTACGGCCACGCGACCCGGACGAGAAGTGGTACGAGGTGCGCGGCGGGGGCTTGCTGACCGAAGCCGGCACCGCATGGGCGTTCGCGAGCGGCCCGGGCGACCTGCTGCGCCTGCCCGATCTCGAACAGGGCGTCGACCAGATCAACCGGCTGCGCCGCAACCAGGCCGAGATCCAGATCCTGCCGGGCGAGACGCCGGGCGATTCGATCGTCGCGATTTCGAACCGCGCCGGCGATCGCCTGCATTACGACTTCGGCGTGGACACCTACGGCAGCTCGCAGACGGGCAAGACGCGCTACCGCGCGGGGGTCGAAGCCGACAACGTGATCGGCCTGCAGGAATCGCTGTCGTTCAACTACGTCGGCACGACCGACACGAACGCGGTGGTGTTCTCGGCGGCGGTGCCGTACGGCTACCAGACCTTCAGCTACACGGTGTCGATGTCCGAGTACCAGCAGGCGATCGGCGACGTCGCGCTGCTCGAAGGCCGCACGTTCAGCCAGATGCTCGGCTGGAACGACGTGCTCGTGCGCTCGCCGCGCGGGCGCGTGAGCGTCGACGTGACGCTCAACAAGCTGCGCACCGAACGCGACGTGAACGGCCTGCCGCTGTCGCCGCAGAACCTCACGGTGCTGCGCGTCGGGCTGAACGGGCTCGTGCGCTTCGCCGCGCGCGGCCAGGGCGCCGCGGCGACCTGGGACGTCGGCGTGTCGCAGGGCCTGCCGTGGCTGTCGGCCACTCACGACCCGTCCGACATCGGCATTGACGACGCGCACAGCCAGTTCACCAAGCTCGACGCGACCGCCACGCTGCAGATGTCGCTCGGCACGCTCGCGGGCTCCGTCTGGGCCTATCGGGGCACGCTGCGCGGCCAGTACAGCCGCGTCGCGCTGTTCGGCAACGCGCAGATCTTCCTGGGCGGGATGAGCTCGGTGCGCGGCTTCACCGAAGGCGGGATGGCCGGCGACAGCGGCGTGTACCTGCGCAACGAGGCCGCGTGGCAGAACGTGCCCGCGTGGCGCGACGCGCGCATCGAGCCGTACGTGTTTCTGGACGGCGGCAAGGCGCATCTGAACGCGCAGGGCGGCTGGCCGACGCTCGTCGGCGCTGGTGTCGGCGCGCGCGCGCAATGGCGCCTGAAGCGCGGCACCGTGTCGACCGAGGTGCTGCTCGGGCAGGCGCTCGCGCAGCCGGCGGCACTCGGCAGGAAAGCCACCGTATTGCTGGCCACACTCAACTGGACCGATTGAAGGGGAAACTCCATGCATCGCTTGTCGAACCGTAGTGCCGTTGCAACCCGCTCGAACCTGTCCGCGCACGTGCGCCACCTGGGCCTGGGGCTCGTCGTCGCCGCATTCTGCGGCTTGGCCGCACCGCATGCGCACGCGGCGGCCAAGACGGCCCGCAAGCCCGCCGATGCGGCGCTCGCCGCTTCCGCGCCGTTGCCCGCCGATGCGGTGGCGAGTGTGAATGGCGTGCCGATCACGAAGGCGCAGATCGACGACGCCGTGCGCGCGGGGAAAGCGCCGGACACGCCGGCGCTGCGCGCCGCGCTGAAGAACCAGCTGATCGCGCGCGAGCTGTTCCGCCAGGCGGCGCTCAAGCTGCACTACGACACGAAGCCGCAGGTCGTCGCCGCGGTCGAGCAGGCGAAGGCGCTCGCGATGACGCAGGGGTACCTGCGCGACCAGGTCAAGCCGGCGCCGGTGGCCGATGCCGACGTGAAGGCGCGCTACGACGCGATCGTCGCGACGCTCGGCGAGAACGAATACAAGCCGAGTGTGATCGCGGTGAACGATGCGGACACCGCGAAGCAGATCGTCGCGCGCCTGAAGAAGGGCGAGGACTTCGGCAAGCTCGCGCAGGAATTCAGCAAGGGGCCCGGCGCGGCACAGGGCGGCGCGCTGAACTGGATCTCCTTCAAGACGCCGATCACCGCCGGCAACACGCAGAACTGGCCGCAGCCGCTCGCCGAGGCGCTCGTGAAGCTGCCGCAAGGCGGGCTCACGCGTGATCCGGTGCAGGTCGGCGACGCGTACTGGATCCTGCGCGTCGACGACAAGCGGCCGACGCAGGTGCCGGCGTTCGAACAGGCGAAGGACACGCTGCGCCAGCAGCTCGAACAGGTCGCGATGGAGAAGGCGACCGCGCAGGTGGTGGCGGACCTGATCCGCAACGCGCGCATTCAGCAGTAAGCGGCGACGCCGGGCGCGGCCCGGCCAACCGTCGACGCGGCATCGGGCGGGGAAACCCGGTGTCGCGTCTCGCCATGGCCGGGCCGGCCGATGGCACGCAACGCGCGGCATAAAAATCGAAACGAATCGACCAAGAAATGAACACGTCCAAGCGTAAGGTCTTGCAGCAACTGGCTGCCGCGGCAGCGGCGCGTGTCGGCACGCGTGCGCGTGCGGAAACGACGATATCGCGTTTGTTCCGCGTCAACGCGTATGCACTGCGCGAGTACAGCGGGTGGCAGCGCGTGATGTGCGCGCTCATTGCGACGACGATGTTCATTGGCCCGATCACCGTGACGGTCGAGCAAAGCCGCGACGCGGCCGGCATGCTGGGCGCGGGCAACCGCCGGATGGACGACGACACCTGGCAGCGGGTTCTCGACCTGGCATCGCTGCGCGTGCGCTTCTCGATGCAGATTGCCGCTGCCGCGCCAATTACCGACCCGACGGCCCCCATCTCGTTCCAGCCCGCGATCACGCAATCGACCGGCGCCGGCGGCGGCGTGCCGGTCGTCAACATCACCGCGCCGAACGCAGCCGGCATTTCGCTGAACCAGTATCAACGCTTCGATATCGACCCGGTCGGGCTGATCCTGAACAACAGCCTGATGTCGGGCACGTCGCTGACGGGCGGCGACGTGCAGGCGAACCCGAACCTGAACGGCCGGGCCGCGAGCGTGATCGTCAACCAGGTCACGTCGACGGGCAGCGGCTACGCGAGCTTGCTGAACGGTCCGCTCGAAGTGTTCGGCGCACCGGCGACGGTGATCATCGCGAACCCGAACGGCATCACGACGCGCGGCGCGGGCTTTACGAACACGATCGGCGTCACGCTGTCGACGGGCGCGCCGCAGTTCCTGAACGGGATCGGCGGTGCCCCGGCCGATTACGCGAACGCGAAGGCGATCGGCTACAACGTGACCGGCGGCCATCTGCAGATCGAGGGCAACGCGGGTGCGAACGGCCCCGGCGCGGGGATCGAGGGCACGGTGGGCACGATCGACCTGATCGGCGAGACGATCGGGATCAACGCGCCGCTGTATGCGGGCACACGCATCAACGCGATCGCGGGGCGGCAGTTCGTCACGCCGTCGGCGGCGGATGCAACCGGCACGACCTACGGCACGGCCTCGAACGGCGCGACCAACTCGGCCGCGGCGATCAACGCGGCGAACGGCGGCGCGAATCGATCGCTCGCGATCGACGCGACGGCGTTCGGCGCGATAACCGCGGGGCAGATCCAGGTGATCAGCACGGCGGCGGGGATGGGCGTGCGCACCGATGCGCAACTG
Source organism: Burkholderia sp. BCC0506 (assembly GCF_902833145.1). Lineage (GTDB taxonomy): Bacteria > Pseudomonadota > Gammaproteobacteria > Burkholderiales > Burkholderiaceae > Burkholderia. Next base: position 581,560 of record NZ_CADFEN010000002.1, read on the forward strand.
GCCGCGAACGCGGGCGACCTGACGCTGTCGGCGAACGGCGACGTATCGATGGCGGGCACGGCGGCCCAGCATCAGGCGACGGTGCAGGGCACGGGCAACGTGTCGATGACGGGCACGCATATCGGCGTGGGCGGCTACACGATCAACGCGAACGGCGACGTGACGTCGGCCGGCGCGATCCAGTCGGGCGGCAAGCTGGCGGTATCGGCGGGCGGCAACGTGAACGTCGCGAACGCGCAGGCGAACAGCGACATCGCGATCGCGGGCGGCGGCGCAAACGTCACGCTGGGCGACGTGCAGACCGGCGGCACGCTGTCCGTCGCCGCACAGGGCGGCGCCGGCGGAGACGTCACGCTGAATGGCGCGGTGCTCTCGACAGGCGGCACGTCGTTACGCGCATCGCGCGACGTCCGGATCAACAACCGGCTCGACAGTCAGACGATCGACGTCACGGCACAGCGCAACATCGGCATTGCGGGGCCCGTGAGCGCCACGGGCAACCTGACGCTCACCGCGCAAGGCGGCGACATCGCGTCGACCGATCGCGTCGCGAGCGGCCAACGCTTGTCCGTCAACGCCGGACACGACGTCGCTGCCGCCGGCGCGCTGCAGGCGAACGGCGACCTGAGCGTGCGTGCGGGGAACAGCGCGAGCGTCGGCGACATCCATGCGGGCGGCGCGATCGACGTGAGCGCGCAGGGCACAGCCGGCGGCGGCGATCTCGCTTTCGACGGCGAGACGCAGGTGACGGGCGCGGCGCGGGTGGCATCGGCCCGCGACATCACGGTGAACGGCACGTTGACGGGCGGCTCGACGCTGACGCTCGATGCGCAGCGCGACGTGACGGTCGGCGCGCGCGGCACGGTGCAGTCGGCGGGTGACCTGGCGTTGACGGCGCGCACCGGCAGCGTGACGTCGAACGGCACGTTGACGAGCGCATCGAACCTGTCGGTGCAGGGCGCGCAGGACGTCGCACTGCTCGGCACCACGGGCGCGATGGCGGACACGACGCTGAGCGCGGGGCGCGACGTGACGGTGGGCGGCACGTTGTCCGGGCGCGGCGGCGCGCGGATCGATGCAGGGCGCGACATCGCGCTCGGCGGCAGCACGGGTTTCGTGAAGGACGTGCAGGCGCAGGCGGGCCGCAACCTGTCGATGACGGGCTCACTTGCCGCGACGAACGTGACGCTGGGCAGCGGCCAGTCGATGACGTTGCACGACGTGCAATCGTCCGCGGCCTTGCAGGCGAACGCGCAAAACGGCGCGTTGACGATCGACGGCACCGTGACGTCGCTGTCGACCACGCAGCTCAAATCAGGCGGCGACACGGCGGTGACCGGCACGCTGCAAAGCACGGGTCGCCTCGATGTCGCCGGCGGCGGCGGCGTCGCGATCGCGGGGCTGGTCAATACCGTGTCGACCGGGACGTTCCGCGCGGGAAACCGGTTCAGCGTGGACGGCACGTTGCAGACGACCGGCACGCTCGATATCGCCAGCGGCGCTGACGTATCGGTCGGCGGCACGGTGAACGTGCTGTCGGACGCGATCCTCGTATCGAGCGGCGGCGTGACGGTGAACGGGCTGCTGCAGAGCGCGGGCCCGCTGACGCTGACGAGCGGCGCGAACACGTCGATCGGCGGCACGGTGCTGTCGACGGGTGACGTGACCGTCAAGAACGCCGCGGGTTCCATGACGAGCACCGGCACCATCCAGGCAGGACGCGATCTGCTGATCGACGCCGCGCACGCAGTCGATCTCGGCAGGCAACAGACGATCGCGCAACGCGACCTGACGGTGCGCGCAGGCGGCGACCTCACCGCGAACGGCACGGTGACGGGTCAACGGAACGGCGCGCTGAACGCCGGCGGCACGCTCGGCGGCGCGGCCGCGATCGCGTTCGGTCAGGCGGCGACGCTGCAGTCGGGCGGCGATACGCGCCTGACGGGTTCGCTGCGCGGCGATACGGTGCAGACGCAGGCGGGCGGATCGGCGTCGCTGCACGACGTGCAGGCCGCGTCGTCGATGTCGCTCGCCGCGACGCAGGATCTCGCGACGACGGGCAACCTGATCGGCAACGCAACGACGACCCTGCAGGCCGGGCGCGATCTTGACGTCGGCGGCGCGGTTCAATCGTCGCAGACGCTCGTGCTGACAGCCGGTCGCGATGTCGCAACCACGGGCGCAATGCGGGCCGACCAGAACCTGCAAGTGCATGCGGGCAACAACGCAGCAATCGGCGATGTGCAAGTCGGCACCGCGCTCGACGTGAAATCGCAAGGCACGGCGGGCGGCGGCGACGTGACGCTCAACGGCAACGCGACCGTCGCAGGCGTGACGAACGTGCAGGCGGCGCGCGACATCGTCGTGAACGGTTCGCTCGCCGGCGCCACGCAGGTGACGCTGTCGGCGCAGCGCGACGTCGGCGTCAACGGCAGCGGTGCCGTCCGTGCCATCGGCGATCTCGCGATCACCGCGACGACCGGCAGTATCGCGTCGGCCGGCATATTGAACGGCGCAGGCTCGCTGACCGCGAATGCGGCCCAGGACGTTGCGCTGACGGGGACGACCGGATTCACCGGCGACACCGCCGTGACGGCAGGCCGCGACGTGACGGTGGGAGGGACGCTGGCAGGTCGTGGCGGCGCACGCATCGACGCGGGGCGCGATATCGCGCTGGGAGGGAGTACAGGATTCCTGAAGGATGTGCAGGCGCAGGCCGGGCGCAACCTGTCGATGACGGGGGCGCTCGCCGGAATGAACGTCACACTGGGCAGCGGCCAGTCGATGATGCTGCATGACGTGCAGTCGTCGGGCGCATTGCAGGCCAATGCGCAAAGCGGGACGCTGACCGTCGACGGCACGGTTACGTCGTTGTCGACCGCGCAGCTCAAATCGGGCAGCGACACGACCGTGACCGGCACGCTGCAAAGCGCGGGCCGCCTCGATCTGACGAGTGGCGGCAATCTCGGGATCGGCGGCACCGTCAGCGCGCTGTCCGATGCGACCGTCACGTCGAGCGGTGCAGCGACGGTGAACGGGCTGCTGCAGAGCGCGGGCCCGTTGACGCTGACGAGCGGCGCGAACACGTCGATCGGCGGTACGGTGCTGTCGACGGGTGACGTGACCATCAAGAACGCCGCGGGTTCGCTGACGAGCACCGGCACGATCCAGGCAGGCCGCGATCTGCTGATCGACGCCGCGCACGCGGTCGATCTCGGCACGCGGCAAACCACGGCACAACGCGACCTCACGGTGCGAGCGGGCGGTGACCTCATCGCGAACGGCACGGTGATCGGCCAGCAAAACGGCGTGCTGACCGCCGGTGGCGCGATCGGCGGTGCGGCCGCGATCGCCTTCGGGCAGGCGGCGACGCTTCAATCGGGCGGCGATACACGCCTGACGGGCTCGCTGCGCGGCGACACGGTGCAGATGCAGGCAGGCGGTTCGGCGTCGCTGCACGACGTGACGGCTGCCGCGACGATGTCGCTGTCGGCCGCGCAGGATCTTGCGACGACCGGCACCGTGGTGGCCGGCTCGACGGCGACGCTGCAGGCCGGCGGGAACCTGGGGGTCGACGGCGTGATGCAGGCGGTCGGCGATATCGCGCTGACCGCGACGAATGGCAGCATCTCGACCAGCGGGCCGATCGCCGGCAACGGCGCGATCGGCATGCAGGCGGGTACCGACATCCTGCTGAACGGCGCGGTCGGCGCGGCGCGCGGCATGTCGCTGAACGCGACCCGCGACGTCTCCGCGACGCAGGCCTTGAACGTGCTGGCGAACGACCTGCGGATCACCGCGGGCTACAACATCGGCGTGGCCGACGTGCAAGCGGGCGGGGCGTTTTCCGTCACGGCCCGGGACGGCGATGCGGCGTTCAACGGTATGGCTGCGGCGCTCGGCGAGACCACCGTGAACGCGGGGCGCGACGTGGTCGTGCGCGGCACGCTCGCCGGCGGCGGCGACGGCACGAGCGCGACGCATGCGCCGACGTCCGTGCAGGCCGGGCGCGATCTCCAGGTGACGGGCATGCTCGCGGGCGGCGCGACGCTCGGCGTCAACGCTGCGCGCGACGTGACGATCGGCAACGCCGGTCAGGTTCAGGCGGCCGGCGACATGACGCTTGCCGCCGGCGCCGGCAGCATCACGTCGCAGGGCACGCTTGCGGCAGAACGCGCTGCCGCGCTGACGGCGGCCACGGACGTTTCGCTGACCGGCAGGACGAGTATCGGCGGCGACGCGGCGCTGAAGGCCGGGCATGACCTGACGCTCGGCGGATCGGTCGCCGGCAAGGGCGGCGCGGTGCTGAACGCGGGCAACGATGTCGCGATCGGCGGCAGCACCGTCTTCACGAACGACGTTGCGGCCAAGGCCGGTAACGACCTCGCGGTCACGGGCGCGCTGCAGGGGCAGGCGGTGTCGCTGAGCGCCGCACGCGCGATCGCGCTGAAGGACGTGCAATCGAACGCGGCGCTGACCGTCAACGCCCAGGGTGGCGCGCTGACGATCGACGGCACCGTCAACTCGCTCGCGGGCGGCACGCTGAACGCCGCCGGCGGCCTGACGCTCAACGGCGCGTTACAGACGGCCGGATCGCTGAATGTCGCGAGCGGCGGCAACCTGGCGATCAACGGAGCCCTCAACGCGCTTAGCGATGCGACCTTGCATTCGGCCGCGGACCTGAACGTGAACGGCACGCTGCACGCGGGCGGCCCGCTGGCGGCATCGAGCAATGGCACGCTGTCGGTCGGCGGCACGCTCGACACGGCCACCGATGCGACCTTGAGCGCGGCGCGCGGCCTCGTCGTCGACGGCACCGTCAACGCGGGCCGCACGCTCGACATGACGAGCGGCGGCCCGACGACGCTGCGCGGCGTCGTCAACGCGGCGGCATCGGGCGCGCTGCGCTCGGACGGCGACATCACGGTCAACGGCACGCTGCAGGCGGCAGGGCCGCTCGACGTCATCGGCGGCGGCAACACGACGGTCGGCGGCGCGCTGGTGTCGTCGGGCGACATGACGCTGCGCAATGCCGCGGGCGCACTGACGAGCACCGGTACGCTGCAATCGGGCGGCAACCTGTCGGCCGACGCGGCCGGCACGATCGATCTCGGCCAGGGACGCACGACGGCGCTCGGCGATCTCGCGGTCAACGCCGGCCGCGATCTGCACGCCGACGGCACGGTGATCGCGCAGGGGCGCGGCACGCTGACGGCCGGCGGCGCGATCGGCGGGGCGGGGGCGCTGGCGTTCGGCGGCGCGGCGACGCTGCAGTCGGGCGGCGACACGCTGCTCACGGGTTCGCTGCGCGGCGACAGGGTCGACGTGAACGCGGGCGGTAATGCGACGCTGCACGACGTGAATGCGGGCGCGGCGATGACGCTCGCAGCGGCCGGCAACCTGAGCACGACCGGCGCGGTGACCGGCAACGCGGACGTGTTGCTGCGCGCGGGCGGCGACATCGATCACAGCGGCGTATTGCAGGCCATCGGCAATGCGACGTTCGACGCGCGCGGCGGGTATGTCGCATCGACCGGATCGATCGCGACGAACGGCGCGCTCGCGGTGAAGGCGGGCACGGATATCGCGCTCGGCGGCAAGACGGCTTCGGCGCTGAACACCGCCCTGACCGCCGGCCGCGACATCGCGCTCGGCGGCTCGCTCGCGAGCGGCGGCGCGTTCGATGCGACGGCCGGCGGGAACGCGGGCATCGCGGGCGCGGTGCTGGCCATCGGCGACACGCATGTCGGCGCGGTCAACGATATCGACGTGACCGGCAAACTCGAGGGCCATGGGGCCGGCATGCTTGCTGCCGGCCGGGATCTGACCGGCGCCGGCACGATCGCATTCGCACAGGCCGCGATGCTCGATGCGGGCCGCGATGTCGTGCAGGGCGGGCTCGTGCAGGGGCATACGGTTGCGATCACGGCGGCAGGCAATGCAAGCGTGACCAACGTGCAGGCGGACGATACGTTGTCGTTGCGCGCGAACGGCACGCGCACGGACACGGGGCCCGGCAACCTGACGATCAACGGCACGGCCGCCGCCGGCGCGCGCATCGATGCGGTCGCGGCGCAGGACGTGTCGGTGCCCGGCAAGTTGCAGGGCGCGGCCATGGTCGGCATCGACGCGGGGCACAGCGCCGTGATCGGGGGCGCAGTGCAGTCGGGCGGCGCGATGACGATTGCCGCGCATCTCGGCGATCTTGCCGCGACCGGCGGGATCAACAGCGGCGCGACGCTGGACGTGACGACCGGGCGCGATCTGGCGCTCGGCGCCACGACGAGCGCGGTCGGCGACATGACGCTCACCGCCGCGCGCGATCTGAACACGGGCAGCGGGTTGCTGATCGGCGACGCGAACGGCACGCTGCGCGCGGCGCGCGATATCGTCGGCGCCGGAACGCAGTCGTTCCTGCAAGGTGCGTTCGATGCCGCCGCGCAGCGCAACGCGGTGTCGGGCGGCCTCGTTCAGGCCCGGAGCGTGCAGTTGCAGGGCGGCAACGACGCGTCCGTCAACGACGTCGTCTCGGCGACCACGTTCGACCTGAAGGCGCTCGGCAACGCGGGCAGTGGCGATGCCGTGGTGCACGGCATCGCGCAGGCGGCCAGCGCCGCGACCGTGACCGCGGCGCATGACGTGCGGGTGACGGGCACGCTGTCGAACGGCGCGGCCCAAACGCTGAGCGCGGGCAACGACGTCGTCGTGAGCGGCACGTCGACGTCCGCCGGCGACATGAAGGTGGCCGCGTCGGGCGGCAGCGTGCAATTGAACGGCACGACGACGTCGGGCGGCGCGCTCGATGTCCGCGCCGGCGTCGATGCGCGCTTGGACGGCACGATTGCCGCGGCCGGCATGACGACAGTCCAGGCCGGCCGCGATATCGGCATCGGCGGCAGCGTGGCCGGGCAGGCTGGCGGCACGCTGACGGCCGCACGGGATATCGCCGGCGCCGGATCGGTGGCGTTCGGGCAGGGTGCGACGCTCGTCGCGTCGCACGACGTCGCGTTGTCGGGCGCGTTGCAGGGCGCGAGCGTGTCGGTGACGGGCGGCAACGATGCCGGCCTCGGCAGCGTGCAGGCGGTGTCGGGCGATCTGTCCGTCGTCGCGAACGGTCTCGCGGGCGGCGGTGACGTGACGCTCGGCGGCGCGGGCACCGCGCTGGGCGCGTTCGCGTTGCAGGCCGCGCGCGACGTCAGCGTGAGTCACGCGATCAACGCGGGGGCGGCAACGGGCATCACCGCCGCACGCAACGTCGCGCTTGGCGACGTGAACACGGCGGGCGACCTGAGCGTCGCCGCGTCGAACGGAAGTGCCGCTGCGGCCAATGTGACGGCGCGCGGCGATCTGAACGTGACCGCCGGGCAGGCGATCGCGCTGTCTGGGCAAACCGTGTCGGGCGGCAATGCGACGCTCGTGTCCGGCGGCGACATGACGCTGGCCGGCAGCATCGCCGCGCAGCAGGCAGGCAAGCTGACTGCGGGCGGTTCGATCGACGCGGCGTCGATCGCGTTCGGCAAGCAGGCCACGGTCGTCGCGGCGAACAGCATCACCGTGAAAGGTGACGTCGCGACCGACGGCGATCTGGCGATGACGGCCGGTAACGACCTCGCGATCGGCAGCGCGCAGACGGGCGGGGCGATCGACTTGCGCGCGCAGGGGCACAACGGCGCCGGCGACGTGATCGTGAACGGCGGCCTGACGTCCGGCGCCACGACGACGATCGCCGCCGCGCGCGACGTGTTGATCGCCGGCAGTGTCGGCAGCGGTGCAAGCCTGACGGCCGGCGCGGGACGGAACCTCGGTATCGGCGGCGCAATGCGTTCGAACGGCGATACGGCGTTGAGCGCGACGAACGGCAATCTCGTCGTGGGTGGCGACTTCGCATCTGTCGGCAATTTCGGTGCGCGTGCCGGCGGTACGCTGGCGCTGCTGACGGGCGGGCTGACCAACGGCGACACCACGTTGACGTCCGGCGGCGCGATGACGCTCGGCGGCGCACTGTTCGGCCTCGGCGGCGCGCGCCTCGACGCGGGCGGCGCGATCACGGGCGGCAGCGCGCTGACGTTCGGCAAGGATATCGGCGTGACGTCCGGCGGGGGCGTCGCGCTCGGCGCGATCCAGAGCGCGGGGACATTCACGGCGACGTCGGCCGGCGACCTGTCGCTCGGTGCGACGACCGCGGTCGGCGGTGTGTCCGCGACGTCGCAGGCGGGCAGCGTCGCCGTCAGCGGCGTGCTGCAGTCCGGCGCGAACGTGCAGATCCAGGCGGCGAACAACGTGCAGGTGACGGGCGCGCTGTCGTCGATGGGGACGGTGAATGTTAATGGCGTCAACGGCAACGTGACGCTCGCGGGCGTGTCGTCGAACGGCGATGCGACGCTGCATGCCGGGCAGAACCTCACGCTCGGCGGGTCAAGCGTCGTGGCCGGTCAACTGGGGTTGTCGGGCGGCAACGTGACGCTCAACGGGTCGGTGGCCGGTTCGAAGAACGTGACCGTCTCCGCGCAGGGGACGGTGGATGCCGGCAACGCGACGATCGTCGCGTCGCAGAACCTGCAGGTGAACGGCGCGAACGTCACGCTCGGCGACGCGACGGTGGGCAGGGCACTGACCGCGCAGGCGTCGAACCAGCTCACGCTGGCCGGCGGCCATGCGGTGAACGTGGTCGGCAATGCGACGCTGACGTCGCAGAACGCGATGTATAACGCGGCGCATGTGCTGGCCGGGTCGCTCAACGTGTCCGCGCCGAATCTCACGAACGCGGCGGGGGCGTCGCTTGCGTCGATCGGCGCGACGACGATCAACGCGTCGAACTTCACGAACGCGGGGCTGGTGAACGGCACGACGACCAACGTGACCGTGGGCGGCGGGCTGACGAACGTCGGCGGGTCGCTGATGGCGGTGGATGCGCTCGGCATCAACGCGGGTTCGCTGAACAACCAGAACGGGATCATCTTTGCGGGGAATCCGAGCGTTGGGACGGGGGCGACCGGTGATGTGTCGCTGACGATCAATGGCGGCGAAGGTACGTTCTACAACGCGGGCGGACAGGTGCTCGCGCAACGGAACATGGGCATCAACGTCGTCAACATGACGTTCGACCCGCTGCAGGGGACGATCAGCCAGGGCGGAAACCTGTCGGTCACCGCCGGCTACGTGAACATCGGCGGCATCTGGAATTACGGCGGGCAGAGCGTGGCGCTGACCGGCCTGAACGGCATCACGAACAACGGCACGATGACCGGGACCGCGGCGCTGACGCTGTCGTCCGGCGGCGGGACGTTCGAGAACCACGGGCAGGTCAGCGGCCGCGACGTGACGTTCAACGGCACGCTGAACAACGCGGGCGGTGCGGTGATGCATGCCGACAATGCGTTGACGCTGAACGGCAATACGACGAACCGCGGGACGGTCGAGGCGGGGAGCGTGCTCAACGTCAGCGGCTGGGATTATGACAACCAGGGGGCGACGACGCAGTCGCGCGGCGACGCGAATTTCAATCTCGGCGGTTCGCTGCTCAATACGGGTGGCTCGATATTCGCCGGCCGGAACATTGGCATCTCCGCGGCGCAGGTGATCAACGATCAGACTGCTCCGCAGGGGGCCGTCACGACGACCACCCAGGTCAGCGACCCGGCACTCCTGATGTCAGGGTCGGTGGGCTTGGTGATCGTTGGCTACGAAGATGTCAAAAATGGAGACCACGGCTATGTTCAGGCTGCGTACAAATCGCTGCCTGCGACGCTCGGTGGCCTGCTGGCGCCGACGGGCTCGACCACGAACACCGGTTTGATGTCGGCTTCCGATCCGGTCGCGACGTCCGGCACGGTGACGTTCTATCAATACAACGTACAGACCGGCACCAACGACCACGGTGTTTCTCAGTCTTCAAACTACTGGTTCGTTGGAACCGGGCCCGGGGCCGGTGCACTCAAATCGGCGACGTTCACATTGCCGACGGTCTATCAAACGACGACGACCCAGCAAGCCGGAACGTCGGGCGTGATTTCCGCCGGCGGCTCGATCTCGCTGACTGCCGGTACCTTGTCCAATAAGGGCGGGCAGGTCGCGGCGCAAGGCGACATCGCACTCAACGTCCAGTCGCTGAGCAACGGCGCAGTTGCGCCGACCATGACGGTCAACAACTCGACTTATGTCGATCAGGCCCAGTACGCGAACTTTCTGGCGCAGCTTGCGGCGCTCGGAACGATCGGGGTCAAGGGCACCGGCAATCCGACCGGCGCGTTCAATTGCGATGGGGGTAACTATTGCCAGGTGGGTTCGCCTTACCTGCCGACCACGTTTCAGATCAACAGGGGCGCAGCCGCGCCTACGGCTAACGGCACGGTGACCTTCACGACGCCGACGGGCATGATCGCGGCCGGCAGCAATCTGACGATCGGCGGCGGCAATCTGATCAACCAGGGTCTGCTGTATGCCGGCAACAACGTCGGCATTACGTCGGGCACGCTGACTAACCAGGGCGGCAACCAACAGAACTACGCGAGCCAGGTCGGCTGCGCATCCGGCGTGCCGAACGCTGCCTGCGGCAACGCAGGCCAACCGCGCGGCAACAACCCGACCACTACAACGTTCGGCTATCAGCAGAACGACGCGACGATCTATGCCGGTCATGACCTCGTCATCGCCGCCGGCCAGATCAACAACACGTACGGCAACCTGCTTGCGGGCCATGACATCGTCATCGGCGGTGTCGGCACGACCGCAAGCTCGACCACGCCCGCACAAAGCCTGAACAACACGTCCGGCAACATCGTCGCGGGCAACAACATCACGCTGAACGTCTCGGGGGCGATCACCAACAACCTGCCGCCGCCGGTTCCCGTGCATGAAAACTACGGCAAGAAGGAGCAGTACTCCGGCTGCATGACCGCAGGCGGCTACAAGGAAAGCTACTGCGAGGGTTATGTCGACCAGCAGTCGGGCAGCTCGTCGGTGATCAGCGCGGGCAACAACCTGCAGGTCAATGCCGGCAGCCTGACGAACATCGGCAGCCTGATCGCCGCGGGCAACAACGCGACGATCACGGTTGCAGGCCCGGTGGTCAACGAAGCGCAGGTGCTGAACGCCTACTGGCACTCGCATTGGGTGCAGGAAACGGGCATGTTCAGCAGTGACAAGCGTCACGACATCTGGGCATGCGGCACGCCGGAGCAGTGCCAGGCGCTGTATGGGAGCGCATACACGAGCACTGGCGGCGCCATCGATCCGCCGACGCCGGTCGGCAACATCGCGGCGACGATCCAGGCGCCGAACCTGTCGATCTCGTCCGGCGGGCAGATCCAGAACGTCGGCAACGTGATCGGCACGTCGGTGTCGTTGAGCGGGCAAAAGCTGATCAACGGCATCAAGACACCGAACACCTACACGCCGCAAGTCGGCTCGCCGGAACGCGTGATCACGCTGAGCCCGGTAACGTTGCCGGGGCTCAATCTGTCGATTCCGCGCGCGGTCGGGATGGGTACGCTGCCGACGCCGGTAGCCGGCAAGGCGTCCTACGTCGACGGATCGTTGAGCGGTTCGGGGCTTGGGCTGCTGGGTGCGCAGGATCTGCTGAACAACCTGCCGACGAATTTGCAGCCGTCGTCGACGCTGTTCTATTTCAATCCGCAGGAAGAGGACCTGCTGTTGCAGCAGGCGGCGCTCCAGCAGACCGGCAAGGCGAGCTTTGTCGACGGGCTGACGTACGACAGCAAGAACAACATGTCTGTGACGGCGCAGGAAAAGATGTACCTGTACCAGAACGCGATCGACTACTCGAAGGCGCACGACCTGCAACTGGGCGCCGCGCTGACGCAGGAGCAGATCAATACGCTGGACAAGCCGATGCTGTGGTACGTCGAGCAGACGGTGCCGGACCCGACGTGTCATGCGACCGGTACGGCATCGTGCCCGACGATCACTGCACTGATGCCGCAGGTGTATCTGCCGCAGGACACGCAGGCGCTGTCAGCGGGCGGCAACATCTCCGGACATGACGTCACGCTGAAGTTCAATCAGGACGGTAACGGCAGCATTCTCAATACGGGGAGCATCACCGCGTCGGGGACGCTGAGCGTCGACACGCACACGCTGACGAACCAGGCGAATCAGGTCAACGTCGGCGAGATCTGGCAGAAGGTCGATGGCGGGTATCTGAAGACGACCGGGACGGTGGTGCAGCCTGGTGGGTTCATGAGCGCGGCGAACATGGAGTTGAATGTTCAGGCGCTCAATCAGATCGGTGGGGCGCTGCAGAAGCTCAACGCGGATGGGACGGTTGATGCAGCTTCGACGCAGGCGATGCTTGCATCGCTGCAACGGCAGCTCGGCGGGGACTTCGCGCAGCAGACGCTGAGCGACCATCTGCATTCGGAGTTTGTGAAGCAGGGCGGATTTGGCCCGGATCAGCTTTTCTCGATGGCGGCGGCGGTGGCGCTGTCCGCGATGGGGATGCCTGTCGTGGGCGCCATGGTGTCGTCCGCGTTGAATCAGGCGTTCAGCGATCAGGGGTTCAGCCTCGGGGAGGTTCTCAAGGCCGGAGCGGTTGCTGATCTGACGCAGGGATTGACGCTGGGGCTCGGGCTTAACGCGGCTTCGCTGTCGTCCTTGGGGGATGGCATCGTCGCCGGTACCGCCACGCTTGATCAGGTCACTCAAGCGGCGGTTGAGATGGTTGGACGCGGCCTCATATCGGCTACGGTCAACACGGCGGTATACGGCGGCAGCTTCGGGGAGGTCCTGAAAGGCAGCGTCGTCAGCGATCTGGCCGCCGTGGGTGCCGGCGCGATCGGGGAACTGAACGACACAGGCTTCTTTGGGGCCGGCGACGGTTTCAAGGTGGGTTATGTGGTCGCGCACGCGGCGCTGGGTTGCGCGGGTGGTGCCGCGGGCGGGACCGGCTGTGCGGCGGGGGCGCTCGGAGGCGCGTTGTCCGCCGGTCTGAATCCGATTATCGATGCGACGGGCAGGATTCCAGCGCCAGTGCTGAATGTGATCGAAACGCTAGTGAGCGCTTCGGTTGCAGGCGCATTGGGGTTCAACGTTCAAGGCGCGGTGTCGGCGGCGCAGAACGAAACGCAGAACAACTGGCTGAGTCATGTGCGGCCAAGCTCAATGACGCTGTCGCAGCAGGAGCAGTATGAACAGGCGGCGGCCTCATGTCAGCAGCAAGGGGGCTCAGGGCCGGCCTGTAATCAGCAGAACCAGCTCGCTGCCTTGTCGGCCCAGAATGATCAGAATCTGGCGCAGGCGTGTGCGGGAGGAGCTAACGCGGCATGCCAAGCGCAGATTCAGGCGGCCAAAGCGGGTGGGAATCTGATCTTCACGAACCCCCTGGGGGGAGGGCTGAATTACACGTATGCGAATCCGCTGCAGTTTGCGACGGGGCCGGAAAGCGTGCCTTTCTCGTATGCTAACGGGCCCCAGATTACGAATATTCCAACGAGCTCGGGTTCGTCGGTCGGCGCTGCGACGCTGAACACCATGCTGGGCAGTCCACTGGCGGGGGCATTCGCGGGTATGGTGTATGCCTTGGGCGGATCGAATGAGCGCGCTTATTCGGCCGCACAAATGGGCGTCGCAGTGGAGGGTATCCTGGCCGGTGCGGCGGGATATAGCCTGCCGAAGGCGCCGGGCGGGGGGGCTCGAGCCTCTGCAGGTCGGGGCAGCGATTACACGGCGAGCACGGACGGGGCCACAAACAGTGCAACGACGACGCTCTATCGTGCCGTGAGTCCGGAGGAATATTCTTCGATCATGAATTCCGGACAATTCTCTTTTGGTCCGGCAGGTAGTGAGATGAAGCAGTTTGGGTTCAACTTGAACGAGGTGCTGAATTATGCGAACTTCCAGCCTGACTACGCCGCTATCGTGAGCGCACAGGTCCCCACAAGGCTTCTTGGGAACTTCAATGTCTCAAATGCAATAGATCCGTTCATCTTCAAAAACGGCGTTCTCACGGTCAACGGACAGTCAGGATTGAACCTGTTCAATTCCATTGTGAAGAATGTTGGTCACGCGTATTAGGGAGACGGTCTTGTATCACATAGTCGCGACGGTTCGCATGGCAGACGACGTTGAAGCTCCGAAGGTAAAGGGGGTGCGTTCCGGGTATGCCCCTCACCACAAGTTCAAAACGATCGACTATTTAGCTAGCGGAGTGCACACGTATGAAGATGATCGTTTGCACTATCCCGGAGAAACGCTGGAGACACGGATCAGCTTCCCAAGTTGGGAGTACTTTAAGGACACGGTGAAGGTGGGTGATTCCTTCGAGGTGCTTGAGCTCGACAGGTTGGTTGGATACGGGAAGGTGGAGCAGATACTGTGAAATTTATGTGCTGCGAGCGCAGCTAGCGGCACGGGTTGTGCGGGTGGGGCGCTCGGACGCGCGTTGTCTGCCGGCCTGAACCCGATCATCGATGCGACGGGCAGGATTCCAGCGCCAGTGCTGAATGTGATCGAAACGCTAGTGAGCGCTTCGGTTGCAGGCGCATTGGGGTTCAACGTTCAAGGCGCGGTGTCGGCGGCGCAGAACGAAACGCAGAACAACTGGCTGAGTCATGTGCGGCCAAGCTCAATGACGCTGTCGCAGCAGGAGCAGTATGAACAGGCGGCGGCCTCATGTCAGCAGCAAGGGGGCTCAGGGCCGGCCTGTAATCAGCAGAACCAGCTCGCTGCCTTGTCGGCCCAGAATGATCAGAATCTGGCGCAGGCGTGTGCGGGAGGAGCTAACGCGGCATGCCAAGCGCAGATTCAGGCGGCCAAAGCGGGTGGGAATCTGATCTTCACGAACCCCCTGGGGGGAGGGCTGAATTACACGTATGCGAATCCGCTGCAGTTTGCGACGGGGCCGGAAAGCGTGCCTTTCTCGTATGCTAACGGCCCGACCACTACGAGACATTCATTCCCGTGAAAAGGTAACCGCGATGACAATCGTCAACCCGTTTCGTTACGAAGCGCAGCCGAGCTATTACAGCCCGAAAGACGCATTTGTTGCTATGCTCCCTGCGACCATTGGAACGAAGAATGACTTGCTTGAGGCGTTAGCGTCCTCGCTTGTATTCCCGGCTTATTTCGGCTTTAACTGGGATGCGTTGTTTGACTGCTTGCGTGACTTCAGTTGGCTGGACGAGCACGACATCGTGTTAGTCCATCCCGATCTCCCGCTGTTGCAGCAATCAGAGCTGAAGATCTATTTGCGTTTGTTGCGCGATTCAGTTCTCGATTGGCGTCCAGATGAAGCTCATCGCTTCGAGGTTGTATTTGCCGAATCCGACAAGGAGGCGGTAGAACGCATGCTGCGAGAGTGATAGCTTGCTACTGCACTAGAACAGGAACGTTGGCGCCCGAAACACGGAGGCAACTCGTCCGGTGATCGTAGCGAGCAATCTGGATATATACCGTGGAATCAATGACGGTATGCCAATTGCGCTGCCACAAAGAGTGGCGCCAGGGTGGGCCGTAGCCGGTCCGCTTGCGGAGGCCGACGGTGTACCGTACACGGTGTTGAGTGGGCAGGGTGCCAGCGATGGCATGACGGTCTATCGTCGGAGCGCAATTTTTCCGGGCTGGCATGCGCGATATTGGACTGGACGAAAGGGCCATAGGGACGCGCGGAGCGGACTGCGCACGAATATCGGCCAGATTCATACATTCACGAGTTCCGCTATGACCCGGTACAAAAGCAGTGGCAGATTGGTCCCGCTACGCCGTTCTACGGACATTGAAAGGACATATGAACGCTAACGTTGGAATCGTGCTTCGCAAGCGCGACAGAGAGGCGGTCTTGCTGCAATTGGCGCGACAAGTCAGAACTTGGGGCGACGAGGTCGTGGAGGTTGGCGAAGCACGATATGGTTTTTCGGGGCTCGACGATGTCGAGTTCCAAATCTATCCGGTCACCCCCTTTGTCCTCGGTCGGATACCCGCCGGTGAGCGGGTATCCGACCTCGAATATGCGTGGATGACCGGCGCGGGTTTGGATCGATACGTGTCGTGGGCCAGGGAACATGACGAGGCCGCTCCGCTTGGTGTGTTCGAGGAGTCGCTCGTTGCGATGCTGAGCAAACTCCATTTTTGGGCTGTGCTGTGTGCACCCGAAGGCGACAGGCTGGAGACGTTTGTCAGGGTAAATGCTTTGGATATGGTGCAAATGCTACGTCGTACGGCGCGGGATTTGATTGCGAGCGGGGGATTTCTGGCAATCAGTCTGTAGAGCGCTGATAGGTTCGCGTCCATGCTACCTGGAATACTGCGATGACTCGTCGGAGACTGGCCGATCTTCGTTGGTCGATACGGCCTCCCGGCAGCTCCGTGCCGATCTGCAGCGGTCGCGGGCGGACACTGATCGCTGGATTGCTTCGCATCGGATTGGCTTAGAAGAGCACGTGAAAAGAATTAATAATTATTCGAGTGAATTTATAAATGAAATTAAACGATTTATTTCCATAAATAACGCGGCGAGGGTGTCGTTACTTCGGAACCTGAAAGTAAAATGCAATACCGAAGCAACTAAACGACCAACACCCAAGGACTGCGCGGGCTGAGCCTCCGCGCAGCTGACGCTTGAGCGTATCTACCATATAGTGAGCGTCGAGATTGACGCAGACGGAAGCGTCGTTATGGGCTGGTGACGTCCGACAGGACGGGAGAATGGCCAAGCATAGGTGTGCACTAAGCAGAGTGTTTTGAGATCGTAAATACAGCGGTGCCGTCGAACTGGCGTCCAAGAATAATTCCGAATAGGACGGTCAGCATTACGTCTGCAGCCTGGGAGGAATTGGGCTTCTCGAAGCATTTTATGATCGAGATCCTGTTGTGTATCCGATCTTCGAGCGAGAGCACGACCTTATCGCGTATGAGGATCCGTGAACATTTGTCGAACTTGGATGCGCGGCCGATGACGCGGCGGGCGGGTCTCCAGCAGAAGCTTGGCGCGCCTCAACCTCAGTGGAGGGTGAAAACGACTTTGAGCGACCACCTTCACGACGCATCCGTGAGGATGCTCGGTTCGTCCGGGATCACGCGGATCAACAACATCGCCTGACCCCGCGTCCGGGCGAGAACGGGAATGCTTCGAGCGACAAAGCCCCTAGAAAATTCCCTCGACAAAGCCCCCTAAAGAAATCCCCCCCCACCGCCGTTACCTTTTCTTAGGTAGCTCAAAAAAAGTATTACCACAGCCGTACAACCAAACCACACGACCAGATAACCGAGGGGCCGCCCGGCCGGCGAAGCCGTGCGCAGTATCAGAAGATGGGATGCACCGATTCAATGGGGCGCGCAGGCACCGGGGGCTGGCGCGCGCTTTGCCGTTGCCTTGCCGCGGCATGCCTGCTGCCGCATGCGGTTCTCACCGCTGCGTGCGCGTTCCCGCACGACCACACCTCCATGCTCGTCCCCGTCGTGCCGAATATCCGGCAACCGACGCCCCCCTCATCGTCCTTCCCCAACACATCACCCCAAGCACCCAACATCGCTCGAGGAGGCCCACGCAAAACACCAGAAAAGTAACGCGATTCGAATCTAGACCACTAAAAAAACGCATCAAAAAAATCGAGGATTGAATTGAACAAGCATTCCCTTTGTCTGCTGGCCGCAGCCGCAATTTCGGTATTCGTCGTCGCCGGTTGCGGCGGCGGTGACGGCTCGTCGAACGCAAGCAGCGGCACGCCCGCGAACACCGGCGGCGCAAATAACGCAGCCAGCGCACCGACCGTCGCGTCCACGCCCCTCGCGGCTCCCCCCGCAAGCGTCCCCGTCGCATCGTCGCAGCCGGTGACGGTCGGCGAGGCACTGCCCAGCCTGACGACCCCGCAAGCCGGTTCGACGGCCGCAACGGCAACCGGCCCGATCGGGATCTGGTCGGCATCCGGCAACCTCGGCTACTCGACCATCGCCTTGGTCGACCCGCACAACAACCTGAGCACGCTCAATCTGCTCGGATCGTTCGTGATGTCCGACGATTTCACGACCCTGACCGTCAACGGTTCGACGTGGTCACTCGCGCCGGGTATCAACTTTGCAGGAACGAGCGGCATCGTCACGAAGATCGATTCGGGCTCGGGCGCATACAGCCCGCAGCAGACGTTGTCCGGCACGATCAGCCGCAACGGTACGGCCTCGAATTTCACGTGGACCTACAACGCCGCAAACGCACTTGCCGTCACGCAGGACAGCGTGGTGGGCACCTGGGCGACGACCAACGCATCGTTCGCGATTGCATCGGGCGGTACGCTGACCGGCACGCTGAGCGGTTGCAACCTGAGCGGCGCGCTGCTGCTTGCCACGCCCGGCTCGAACCAGAACATGTACGACATGACGGTGACGGCCTCCGCGTCGACGGGCTGCAAGCTGCCGGCCGGCGTTCCGCTGTCGGGCAGCGCCGCGATCATGTTCGTGCCGATCACGGGAACCAACGGCTTCAAGCGCTCGATCCTCTACGTGCTGCGCGCGGCTGATTACAGCTTCGTCGCGTACGGTCAGGTGATCAAACAATAAACGCACGGTCGCATCGCACGCGGCGCGTCGACGTGCCGCGTGCGGCGGCCCGATGAACACGTTCCGTCAACAACGAAAGCCACTGATCCAATGAAGAATTCATCCAAAGCCACCCTGGTCGGTTGCGGCCTGCTCGTGACGCTGCTGTCCGGCTGCACCACGCTGCCGAATACCGACATGAAACCCGAGGCGCGTCAGAAGCTGCATTCGATCGCGATGCTCGACGTCACCGAGCCCAAGCGTGTGTCGGTCCTCAATCTCGGCGGCGCGGCGGGCGGGTTCGGCCTGATCGGCGCGCTCGCGCAAGCGGCCGTCAACGCGAGCCATACGAGCACGTACACGGATCACGTGGCGGCCAGCAAGGTCGTGTTTGCACCGGACATCGCCGACGGCGTGGCGGGCCGCCTCACCGGCAACGGCTATCAGGTCGTGAAGCTGGACGGCCAGAAGGTTAAGCTCGCCGATGACGGCAAGTCGGACGACTACTCCGCGATCCAGACCGACGCGGATGCGATCATGAACGTGTGGTTCTCTTCGTTCGGCTATATCTCGCCGCCCCAGCAGCCCGACTACATCCCGTGGGTCGTCATCCGCGCACGCATTCTCGACGCGAAGACGAAGCAGGACATCTATTACAAGACGTTCGCGTGCGGCTACGACATCAAGGCGAACAGCGTCCACATCGACAGCGATTTCGCCTACACGTACGGCAGCTTCAGCGATCTCGAGAAGAATTTCGACAAGTCGGTGGAAGGGATCAAGTCGTGCGAGAAGTCGGTCGCGGACATGATCGGCCAGGATCTGGCGCGTACGCCGGCGCCGGCCGCTGCCGCTGCCGCTGCCGCTGCTTCCACTGCTTCGACGGCATTGACGACGACTGCGGCCACCGCGACCGCGACGGCCACGGCCACGGCCACGGCCACGGCATCGAAATAACCTTGACGCGCCTGCAGGATCGTCGCGATACGCGTGGCGAATCCGGCAGTGCTTGAAGAAAAATCGGGAAGGGAAGTACTGCATGCAACCGGGCGGTGGTCACGCCGCCCGGCTGCTCTCGAAAGCGACTGGCTTACTTGTCGCTATCGCCCTTGATCTGCGGCAACGCCGACGCTTCACCCGGCGTCAGCAGCCCGACTTGCGAATACACGCGCAGCTTGTCGCGCGTATCGGTGATGTCGAGATTGCGCATCGTCAGCTGACCGATCCGGTCGCGCGGCGAGAACGTCGACGCCACCTTCTCCATCGACAGGCGTTCCGGCTGATACGTGAGGTTCGGCGACTTCGTGCTCAGGATCGAGTAGTCGTTGCCGCGGCGCAGTTCGATCTTCACTTCGCCGGTGATCGCGCGCGCGACCCAGCGTTGCGCGGTTTCGCGCAGCATGATCGCCTGCGGGTCGAACCAGCGGCCCTGGTACAGCAGGCGGCCGAGGCGGCGGCCGTTCTCGCGGTACTGCTCGATCGTGTCTTCGTTGTGGATGCCGGTGACGAGACGCTCGTACGCGATGTACAGCAGCGCGAGGCCCGGGGCTTCGTAGATGCCGCGGCTCTTCGCCTCGATGATCCGGTTCTCGATCTGGTCGCTCATGCCGAGGCCGTGGCGGCCGCCGATGCGGTTCGCTTCCAGCAGCAGCTCGACCTGATCCTTGAACTCGACGCCGTTCAGCGCGACCGGCTGGCCGGCTTCGAAGCGCACCGTCACTTCCTCGGCGGCGATCTTCACGTCGTCGCGCCAGAACGCGACGCCCATGATCGGGTTCACGATCTTGATGCCGCTTTCGAGGCTTTCCAGATCCTTCGCCTCGTGCGTCGCGCCGAGCAGGTTCGAGTCGGTCGAATACGCCTTCTCGGCCGACATCTTGTACGCGAAGCCCGCCTGGTTCATAAATGCGGACATTTCGGCGCGGCCGCCGAGCTCGTCGATGAACGTCTGGTCGAGCCACGGCTTGTAGATCTTCAGATCGGGGTTCACGAGCAGGCCGTAGCGGTAGAAGCGCTCGATGTCGTTGCCCTTGTACGTGCTGCCGTCGCCCCAGATGTTGACGCCGTCTTCCTTCATCGCGGCGACGAGCATCGTGCCCGTCACGGCGCGGCCGATCGGCGTCGTGTTGAAGTACGTGACGCCGGCCGTCGTGATGTGGAACGCGCCGCTTTGCAGCGCCGCGATGCCTTCGGCGACGAGCTGCGCGCGGCAGTCGATCAGGCGGGCGCCGGCTGCGCCGTATTCGATCGCGCGTTTCGGGATCGCGTCGTAATCGTCTTCGTCGGGCTGGCCGAGGTTCGCCGTGTATGCGTACGGGACGGCGCCCTTCAGTTTCATCCAGTGCAGCGCGGCGCTGGTGTCCAGGCCGCCGGAGAAGGCGATACCGACCTTCTGGCCGGTCGGGAGGCTTTCGAGAATCGTGCTCATAGGAATTACCGTGGATTGAAGCCGGTGGGATCGTATTTCGCGGAATATGCGAGTATCGGCTGTCCGGGAAGTTGGGGCAAGGGTTGATTTTGGTGCGAAACCGGCGTCGCGCCTGTCGCGGCGGGCCTGACAGCAGGTTAACCGGGTAGAGAACGACGTGCCGGGCGGCGTTGCGTCGCCGCCGAAACACGTGCGGACGAGCCGGCGTGTCGGCCGGATTTCCGGGGCCGGATCGGCCACGGGCCGCGGGTCGGCGTCGCCGGCGCGCGATCTGGCTGTATTGAAAGGTCTATGAAAGGTATGTGCGCAAAACCCGGATGCCCGGACCCTCAGATATTCCACGACCGTGCGGTATCGAGCAGCCGCTCGCGCAACTGGTCGACTTCGCCGGCCAGCTTGGCGGTGATCGACACGTAGCCGGACAACTGCGGCGGCGGCGCATCGTGCAGCGGGTCGACCGGCCGCCGGCGCGGGGCGAGCCGGCTCGGCGTGCCGAACTTGAGCGCGCGGCTCGCGCCGACCAGCGTGTCGCGGATGCGCCGGTTCAAGGTCTTCATCTCGACGCGCACGTACTCGCGGGCCGCGACGTCGTCGCGGTCCGGCAGCGCGCTCGACAGAATCTCCAGATAGCCGATGCACAGGCGCAGGCTGCGCTGGATCGCCTCGAGCTGCGCCATCGACGTTCCGCATTCCTTCGATACCGACGGCATCAGCGAGCGCAACTGCACGAGCAGTGCGCTCAGCGCGGCCATTTCCTTCAGGTGCGCGTCGTCGCTCACGTGGCGGTCACCCGCGAGCCGCGCATGCACGGCCGCGCACGCGCGCAGCGCGTCGGCGAGCTTGTAGCGCCACGAATAGGTCGCATAGAGCGGCAGCGCGAACGAGAACGCCAGCGCGATCGCGATGCCGGCCAGCACGTTCACCGCGCGCCACAGGCCGTCGACGATCTCGTTGTCGCCGTGCCCGGCGACGATCACCATCGTGATCGCCGACAGCAGCGCGATGTAGCCGGCCTTGCCGATCGCGTGATACGCGCAGACGCCGCACCCGACGGCCATCAGCAGGTAGATGACGAGCGGCGCGTGCAAAGCGGAATAGAGGAGGATCAGCGCGAGCCCCGCGAGCGCGCCGATCGACGTGCCGAGCGCGCGCTCGGCCGCCTTCTTGCGGATGTTGCCGTGGTGCTGCAGCCCGCCGACGACGATCAGCACGGTGATCGTCGACCACTCGCCGTGCGGCACGTTCAGCCCCGTGGACAGCGCGATCGACACGAGAATCGCGAGCGCGACGCGCGCCGCGTGGATCAGCTTCGCATGCCGGTAGCGGCGGTACGGGTCGAGTAGCGGGCGGAGCGCGTGGCGCACGAGCGGCGGCAGTCGGGTCGGGAGCGGGGCGGTCATGACGGAGCGGAAGTGGCCGGAACGCGCACGGCGGCCCGCGCGGGCGGGCGCCGCGCCGCATGCGCAGCAGACGTAACGCTAGCCGAACGCGGGCGGGCTGTCCACGGCGCGCCCGCCGGGCCGGGCGGCCGGCGGGCGCATCGGATCGCGCACGTCGCGTCGCGTCACGCGTCGGCCGCGCTCGATTGCGCGTCCAGCACGCGGTTGCGTCCGCCGGACTTCGCGCGGTACAGCGCTTCGTCGGCGCGCCGCAGCAGCGTCGCAGCGTTCATCCGGCCGTCGTCGGCGGTGGCCGTGCCGATGCTGGCCGTCACGCGCCCGTACGGGCTCTTCACGTGCTCGATCCCGAGCCCCGCGATCGCGCGCCGGATGCCTTCGGCGACGGTCGCCGCGCCCGGCGCGTCGGTGTCGGGCAGCGTGACGACGAATTCCTCGCCGCCGTAGCGCGCGACGTGATCGCTGTCGCGGCGCAGGCAGCGCGACAGCGATTGCGCGACCTGGCGCAGCACGTCGTCGCCGGCCGGGTGGCCGTAGTAATCGTTGAACGCCTTGAAGTGATCGACGTCGACGAACAGCACGGACAACGGGCGGCCGCTGCGCGACGCGCGCTGGGCTTCCTTCGCGAGCACCGTGTCGAACGTGCCGCGGTTGTCGAGGCCCGTCAGCGAATCGGTGTGCGCGAGCCGGTACAGCTTCGATTCGGCCTCCTGCCGGCGCTTCAGCTCGCGCGACAGCGCGAGCGAGCCCCACGCGATGAACGCCGTGAACAGGCTCATCAGCACGACGGTCCACACCGCGCGGTGGTGCCACGACGCGTAGATGTCGATCTCGGCGGGTGCGACGTCGACGATCAGCGGCAGCCCGGCGAGATGCTTGTAGACATAGACGCGCCGCACGCCGTCGATGGCGCCGACACCGGTCAGCTCGCCGTCGCGGCTGCGCTGCGCGTCGATGAACAGCGGCGAGTCGTGCAGGTCGAGGCCGACCACCCGCCTGTCGTACGGCAGGCGCGACACGAGCGTGCCGTTGTCCTCGACGATCGCCGCGCTGCCGTGCCGGCCGACCGCGAGGCCGTCGAGCAGCGCGCGGAAGTAGTCGATGCTGAGCGTGCCGACGACGACGCCGCCGAACGTGCCGTCGGGCCGCGTGATCCGGCGGCTCAGCGCGATCGTCAGCGCGCCGCCGCGCAGCCGCGACGCGTACGGCCGGCTGATGTAGAGGTCGGGCACGAGCCGGTCGCGATGCACGGTGAAATAGTCGCGGTCGGCGAAATTGCCCTGGCGCGCGGGCGACGCGCTCGAATCGATCGCGATATTGCCGTGCGGATCCATCACGAAAATCGAGCCGAGATAGGCGCCGGTCGCCGCGCGATCGAACAGCAGCCGGTGGCGCTGGCGCGGCGGCAAGGTCATCAGTTCCGGGTCGGCCACGCCGTCGACGACGTTTTGCAGCGACAAATCGTAAAGCTCGATATTGCGCGCGATATCGCGTTCGATCAGCAGCATCAGGTTGCGCGCATTTGCCACCGCATGGTCATATGCGTCGCGCCGCGCCTCGATTAATAGCGACGTGGAAAGTCCCCAACTGAACATCAGCAGGACGATACCCGCCACGAGTACGCCGCGGGGCGACAGAATGCGTGCCACGATCGACGCGGTATGGCGGCGCAGCGTGGCGGGCAGCGGGAATGACTTCATCCTCGGGGGGCGGCGGGCGGCGGCTACTCGCGTGGTTCGCGGTTCCGCGCGCGGATTATTTCGAATTGAGCGCCATTATCCCGCGAATTCCCGATTTTCGCGTGCACATGCAAAACATGCATGTGGAGAAGGCGATTCGCAACGGTTACGCATCATTACCGCAGCGCGCACGGGCGACTCGATTTGAATCGATTAACAGTGCCGGCCTTTTCGTCTGATTAATCGCATAATCATCAGTCGATTTTACTTATTGGCGCGGTATTTGGCGGATCGGGACAGGATTGCGTACCGACCGGGAAAACGAAAATCGGATGGCCCGCCCGTCGTCGGGTTTGGGCGACGACGGCCGGCAGTGACCGCGACCGATGCGGCCAAGCCGTTGATTCCGCGAAATCTCCTGCCCGACGGCGGGCGTGCCGACCTGAGCTGTCCCCCTGTCGAATCAGGTAGAATCCGCGCTTCGCCGCAGGCGCCCGCCGCGCAACGCGTATCGGGGCCGCATCGAATGCATCGCAGGACGCGCACCGCGCTCCGGTTCCGCATGCGCCGGCTACGGATGCCGGCCCGCTCAACGTTCGTCTCGTTTATGTCCGCAATTCCGAAGTCCGACCCATCCGGTTCGTCCGCGAACCCACCCAAGCTTCATCGCGCGCTGAAGGCGCGCCACCTGACGATGATCGCCATCGGCGGCTCGATCGGCACGGGCCTGTTCGTCGCGTCCGGCGCGTCGATCTCGCAGGCCGGCCCCGGCGGCGCGATGGTCGCGTACATGCTGATCGGCCTGATGGTCTACTTCCTGATGACGAGCCTCGGGGAAATGGCCGCGTTCATGCCGGTGTCGGGCTCGTTCGCGACCTACGGCGCGAAATACGTCGACGAAGGCTTCGGCTTCGCGCTCGGCTGGAACTACTGGTACAACTGGGCGGTGACGATCGCGGTCGAGCTCGTCGCCGCGCAGCTCGTGATGCACTACTGGTTTCCGGACGTGCCGGGCGTGTGGTGGAGCGCGGCGTTCCTCGCCGTGATGTTCCTGCTCAACGCGCTCACCGTGCGCGGCTTCGGCGAAGCCGAATACTGGTTCGCGCTGATCAAGGTCGTCACCGTGGTGGCGTTCATCGGCGTCGGGCTGCTGATGATCTTCGGCATTCTGAAGGGTGCGCCGGCCAACGGCTGGGGCAACCTGACGATCGGCGACGCCCCGTTCGCGGGCGGCCTGCCGGCGCTGATGGGCGTCGCGATGATCGCCGGCTTCTCGTTCCAGGGCACCGAGCTGATCGGCGTCGCGGCCGGCGAATCGGAAAACCCGCGCACGACGATCCCGCGCGCGGTGCGTCAGGTGTTCTGGCGCATCCTGCTGTTCTACGTGTTCGCGATCTTCGTGATCGGCGTGCTGATTCCGTATACCGACCCGAATCTGCTGAAGACGGACGTGACCGACATCGGCGTGAGCCCGTTCACGCTGGTGTTCCGTCACGCGGGCCTGGCCTTCGCGGCCGGCGTGATGAACGCGGTGATCCTGACGGCCGTGCTGTCGGCCGGCAACTCGGGCATGTACGCGTCCACGCGCATGCTCTACAACCTCGCCACCGAAGGCCGCGCGCCGAAGGTGTTCGCGAAGCTGTCGCCGGGCGGCGTGCCGCGCAACGCGCTGTACGCGACCACCGCCGTCGGCGCGCTGTGCTTCTTCACGTCGCTGTACGGCGACAAGACCGTGTACCTGTGGCTGCTGAACACGTCGGGGATGACGGGTTTCATCGCGTGGCTCGGCATCGCGGTCAGCCACTACCGGTTCCGCAAGGGCTACGTGAAGCAGGGTTATGCGCTCGACCAGTTGCCGTACCAGTCGAAGTGGTTCCCGTTCGGCCCGCTGTTCGCGTTCGTGCTGTGCCTCGTGATCGCGCTCGGCCAGGATTACCAGGCGTTTCTCGCGAACCGGATCGACTGGGCCGGCGTGGCCGCGACCTATGTCGGCATTCCGCTGTTCGTCGTCGTGTGGCTCGGCTACCGGTTCCTGAAGAAGAGCCGGTTCGTGCGCTACGAAGAGATGGAGATCGCGCCGTGGGTCGCCGCGAACCGCGGCGCGCAGCGGCAGCCGGTGGCGAACCGCGAAACCGCGGGCTGACGCCGGCGCGGCGGGCGGCCGCGCGACGGACGACGAAACGGGAAGCCGCGTGCTTCCCGATTTTTTTGCCCGGCTTTTGCCTGTACGGGGTCAAAGCCGGTTATATTGCCCGACCCTACCGGGCCGCGGCCCGGCCGGCGCGACAGGCGCAGCGCGGATCGGCATCCGGCGCGCGCGGTGCGGCGGCCGGTGCGCCGCCCGGCGTTTTCATCGCTCCATCCGGGCCGGCACGGCCCGCGGAGCGCGCAACCCAGAGGAATCCATGAGCGCATCACCCGCCGAGCGGAAGGCCGGACCTGTTTCCATCGTGCGAATCGAAGCCGCGATCAACGCGTGGCGC
The DNA here is from genome assembly GCF_902833145.1 of Burkholderia sp. BCC0506. Lineage (GTDB taxonomy): Bacteria > Pseudomonadota > Gammaproteobacteria > Burkholderiales > Burkholderiaceae > Burkholderia. Next base: position 608,033 of record NZ_CADFEN010000002.1, read on the forward strand.
GAAGTGTACCCGCCGGCGCCGGACGGCGAGGACGGCTACGCGCTCGACGCCGGCAGCAACTGCCTGGCCGAGCTGTACGGCACGATGATCTGCTATCAATTGCCCGACGTGCCGCTCGACTCGCTGAGCGACGAGCAGCGCGACGCGCTGTACGCGACCGAGGTGTGATGCGGTCGGCACGATGTCGCGGCGCGGCATCGGCGAACGGACGGGAAGCCTCGCGGCTTCCCGTTTTGCTTTGCGCGGCGCCGGACGTCGCCGCGAGCGGAACGCTGCTCGCGCCGGGATCGGCGCCGGCTGAGGTATCGTGGCGAAATCGGGAAGCGCGCGATCGAGGAGGCCGGTACGGATAGCCGGCGAGGGGGACCGGTGCGGGCGTTGTCCGCGCGGTGCCGGATGAGCGTCCGTCGCCTGTCCCGGGAGGATTCGAACATGGAGTTGAGACACCTCCGCTACTTCGTCGCGGTCGCCGAAGAGCGGAATTTCACGCGGGCGGCGGAACGGCTGCACATCGCGCAGCCGCCGCTCAGCCGGCAGATCCAGCAGCTCGAGGAAGCGCTCGGCGTGCCGCTGTTCGAGCGCAACGCGCGGCCGTTGAAGCTGACCGACGCGGGGCGCTTTTTCTACTCGCACGCGGTGCAGCTGCTCGCACAGACCACCGAGCTCGAATCGATGACGAAGCGGGTCGGCAAGATCGAGCGCAGCATGTCGGTCGGTTTCGTCGGCTCGACGCTGTACGGGATGCTGCCGAAGATCATCCGGCGCTTTCGCAGCGAATATCCGGCCGTCGAGCTGAGCCTGCACGAGATGTCGACGATGGACCAGATCAAGGCGCTGAAGGAAGGGCGCATCGACGTCGGCTTCGGGCGCATCCGCCACGAGGATCCGAGCGTGCGTCGCGTCGTGCTGCGCGAGGAGCGGATGATCGTCGCGCTGCCCGTCGGCCACGCGCTCGACAGCGCGAAACCGGTGCTGTCGCTGCACGATCTCGTCAACGACACGCTGATCATCTTTCCGAAGGCGCCGCGCCCGAGCTACGCGGACCAGGTGCTCGCGGCCTTCCACGATCGCGCGCTGCAACCGCGCAAGATCTACGAGACGCGCGAGTTGCAGATCGCGCTCGGCCTCGTCGCGATGGGCGAGGGCGTGTCGGTCGTGCCGCACAGCGTGTACGGGCTCAAGCGCGACGACATCAGCTACAAGCCGCTCGACGATCCGAACCTCGTGTCGCCGATCATCATGAGCATGCGCATGCTCGACGAATCGGAGGACATCCGCGCGATGCAGGCGCTGATCTACCGGCTGTACGACGAGGCGCAGATGGAGTATCTGCCGCCGCAGCCCGAATGAGCGCGCGGGCGGTAGGGGCTTTTCTTGACGCTGTGCGCGCCGGCAGGCCACCATGCGCGGATTCGATGCGGCCGCCGACGCGCGGCCGCTTTCATGCAGACGACCGACACATGACCGATATCGTGACCGAGGAGACGACCGTCGAGACGCCGCAAGGGCGCCTCTTTGCGAAACGCTGGCGTGCGGGCCCGGCTCGGGGTGCGGCAGCGCCTGGGCCGGCCGCACCGATCGTGCTGCTGCACGATTCGCTCGGCTGTGTCGACCTGTGGCGCGACTTTCCCGCGCAGCTCGCCCGCGCGACGCAACGCGACGTGATCGCTTACGACCGCCTCGGGTTCGGCCGTTCGGACCATCATCCGGGCACGCTCGGCACGACGTTCGTGCGCGACGAGGCTGGTCGCGCGTTCGCGGCCGTACTGGAACGGCTCGGCGTCGATGCGTTCGTCGCCTTCGGGCACAGCGTCGGCGGCGGGATGGCGGTCGGCTGTGCGGCCGCGTATCCGGCGCGTTGCCGCGCCCTCGTGACGGTCGCCGCGCAGGCGTTCGTCGAGGATCGCACGCTGGCCGGCATTCGCGACGCGGAGCGGCAGTTCGACGCGCCGGGGCAGCTCGACCGGCTCGCGCGCTATCACGGCGACAAGGCCGAATGGGTGTTGCGCGCGTGGGTCGACACGTGGCTGTCGCCCGCGTTTCGCGACTGGAATCTCGACGACGACTTGCCGCGCGTGCAGTGCGCGACGCTCGCGATTCACGGCGAAGACGACGAATACGGATCCGACGTGCATCCGAAGCGGATCGCCGCGCGCGTCGCGGGGCCGTCGTCGTTCCTGCTGCTCGCCCGCTGCGGGCACATGCCGCACCGCGAGCGCACGGACGACGTGCTGGCCGCCGTCGCGACGCGCCTGCGGGACGCGCGCGCCTGAGCGCGCTCGCCATCGGCGGCGGGCCGATGCCCGCCGGTCGTCAGAACGACAGCTGGATCGCGAGATCGATCGCCAGCAGCACGATCGAAAGACCGATGCCGAGCATCACGTTCGGCAACCGGTGCTCGAAATCGCGATGATCCTTGCGCATCGCGGCGCCGAGCAGGAAGATCGCCTCGACGACGATCTGCAGCCCGACGAACAGCAGCATCAGCAGATACTCGTAACCCATCTGCTTGAACGCGACGAATTGCATCCCGTGATCGCGGATCCACTGGCCGATGCGCAACAGTTCGTAGACGAACAGCAACGCAGGGAACAGGTAACTGATGAAGTAGGTCGGCGCGGTGGCGTGCCGTAGTTCGAGGTGGAAGTGCTGATGCGTGGTAGCCATCACAACCCTCCTTGCAACGCATGATTGCGGTCGCGACGGCGGCGCGTGTCGCGTGCGGGCGACGGGGTTGCCCGATGCACAGTGCGCAGCCGTACCGCATCAGCATACTGCTGCGCGCGGAATTTGGCATGCGATGCGTGCGAACGTTGTAACAATGTGTGTGCGCCGCGCGACGCGTCGGCTGCATCCCGCTGCCGGATGCGTTGCGTCAGCGTTTCGCTTCCGCGCCTTCGATGAACAGCTTCGCGACCGACTGAAACTCCCGTTTCAACGACAGCCCCGGCACGGTCAGCCAGCGCAGCATCGCCGCGAGATACAGGTGATGGAACCAGGTGGCGAGCTGATCGGCCCGCAACGCGGCGTTCAGTTCACCGGCCTGCTGGGCGGCGGCGATCAATTGCTGCCACACCAGCGCGATGTCGCTGCCGTTCTCGCCCGCACGCTCCGGTTCGGCTGCCCCGATGCTCAGGAAGCGGTGCCGCAGGTACGCGAGCAAATACGCCGGATGGTGTTCGCACCACGCGGCCGACGCGTCGAGCACGCAGCCGATGCGCGACGCGAAGGTCTTGCGCCGCGCGACGTCGTGCTGCAGATGCGCGAGGTCGCGCGCGAGTTCGCCTTCGAGCCAGTGCGCGAGCACGGCTTCCTTCGTCGGAAAGTGGTTGTACAGCGTGCGTTTCGCGACGTCCGCCTCGGCGGCGATCTGCTCCATCGTGACGGCCTCGTAGCCGTGCGCATCGAACAGGCGCGCGCCGGTCGCGGCAAGATGCGCGAGCATCTGGATGCGCTTGCGCGCGCGGCGGCCCGGATCGTCGGTCGGAATCGTCATGGCAGGGGATTGACTGAAAGTGTACGGATTGCATTAGTATACGACGTGCATTTTTTTGAATCCAACTTTTCCGCCGCGCACGAGGAGCCCCGCATGAAACTCGTCATCGCCACCTACGGCACCGAAGGCGACACGCGTCCGCTCGCGGCGCTCGGCCGCGCGCTGCTGGATGCCGGCCACGACGTCCGGCTGCTCGCCGATGCGGCGACGCTCGGGTCGGCCGTTGCGCTCGGCGTGCCGTCGGCGCCGTTGTCCGGTGACATCCGTCGCGCGATCGCGCCGGACGGCGCGCTCGCCGATGCGGTGCGCGGGCGCGGCGGCTTCAACGATACGTCGAAGGCGCTCGCGGCGATCGCGAATGCGAACACGGCCGCGTGGATGCGCGAAGTCGCGGACGCATCGGCCGGGTGCGACGCGCTTCTCGTGTCGGGGCTCGCGTCGTTCGTCGGGTTGTCGGTCGCCGAGTATCGCGGCATCCCGGCGATCGGCACGGGCATGATCCCGATCACGCCGACGGCCGAATTCGCGTCGCCGTTCCTGCCGCCGGGCAAGCTGCCGCGCTGGCTGAATCGCGCGAGCCATCGGTTCGTGAATGCGTTGCTGTGGCAGGCGTTCAGGAAGGCGACGAATGCCGCGCGCGCCAGCGTATGCGGATTGCCGCCGCGCCAGCACGTATGGACCGATCATCCGATGCTGTATGGCGTGTCGCCGGCGCTGCTGTCCGGTCCGGCCGACTGGCCGGCGAACGTGCAGGCCTGCGGCCAGTGGCGAATCGATGCACCTGCGTGGGCGCCGCCGCCCGACCTGGCGGCATTTCTCGACGCCGGCGAGCCGCCTGTCTACATCGGCTTCGGCAGCATGGCCGGCTTCGATCGCGCGGCGCTGGCCGCGGCGCTGACGCAGGCGCTGGCCGGCCGGCGCGCGCTGTTCTATCCGGGCTGGAGCGGCATCGATGCGTCGCTGCTGCCGGCGCACGTTCGCGTGATCGACGATACGCCGCACGACTGGCTGTTCCCGCGCGTCGCGATGGCGATGCACCACGGCGGGTCGGGCACCACGCATTCGGCCGCGCGGGCCGGCATTGCGTCGGTGGTCGTGCCGTTCGCGGGCGATCAGTTCTTCTGGGCGAACCGGTTGCAGCGGCTGGGTGTCGCGGCAGCGCCGGTTGCGGGGCGGCGCGTGGAGGCGGCCGCGCTGGCGCGGGCCATCGCATTCGCCGAGCGCGGCGACACGAAGGCGCGTGCGGCGGAACTCGGTGCGCGTCTGGCGCACGAGGATGGCTTGCAGCGGGCCGTCACTGCGATCGAACGATGGGGGCAACCGCGCGCGAGGTAAGCCTGCGCTTCGGCATCGGCATCAGAAATGCCCGGTGAACCGGTAACGGCTGCCCGGGTGCCACAGATTGGCGACCGACGCGACCATCCCTTGCGACCACGTGCGCCGATGCAGCAGCAGGCACGGTTCGCGATCGTCCATCGTCAGGTGGCGGCGCGTTTCGGCGTCGGGCATCGCGGCCTCGATCCGGTATTCGACACGCTGCAGCGGCGCGACGCGCGTCAGGTACTGGTTCGGCGTCGTCGTCGTGAAGTCCTGCAACGCGTATTCGGGCGCGCAGGCCGGGTTGACCCAGCGTTCCTCGAGTTGCACGGGTGTGTCGTTCTCGAAATGCAGCACGCGCGAATGGAAGATCGGGCTGCCGGTGTCGAGCTGCAGTTCGTCGGCGAGCTTCGCATCGGCGACGGCCGCGCCGACCTGCAGCACCTGCGCGCGATAGCCGTGGCCGCGCGCAGCGACTTCGTCGGAGATGCTGCGGATCGCGACGAGCGTCGATTCGTATTTCGGCGACGCGACGTACGTGCCGGAGCCGCGCGTGCGCGTGAGTACCTGTTCGGCCGTCAGTTCGCGCAGCGCGCGGTTGACGGTCATTCGCGCGACGTTGAATTCGCGCGCGAGCTCGTTCTCCGACGGCACCTGGTCGCCTTCCGCCCATTCGCCGGCATGAATGCGCGCGAGGATGAAGTCCTTGATTTCCTGATAGATCGGTGTGGTCATGGGATCACGATTCAGAGTCGGCAGCGGGCCGCCGCCGAATGCCGATCCGGCGCGCGCCCGGCGCCGAGTGTACCGGTTTCGCGGGCGCGCCGGCCCGGATTTCCCGCATGATCCCTGTTCGGCCGGCGCGCGTCCATGCGGGATTGCACAGAGCGGCCGGCCTGCGGCGGCCCGCTTGCGGTCAGAACCGATGCCGGATACCGACCGTTGCGACCACCTGCGTGCGGGTCGACGAAGCCGCGACCCCCGTGACGTTCGCGAACCCGAGTGGCGCGCCCGACGCTACGCCGAATGCGTGCTGGTATACGGTTTCCGCATACACGTCGGTGCGCTTGCTCAGCGCGTAGTCGGTCATCAGCGTCACCTGGTGCCACTTCGGCCGGTAGCTGCCGGTTGCGTCGTCGTAGCGGCCGTCGGTGAATGTATAGGCGAGCGCGAACGAAACCGCCGGCGTCAGCGCATAGCGCGCGTTGGCCTCGTAGTTGTCGAAGCGCAGCGCGTGCAGCGCGCCGGGCAGCGACGACGCGGCCGTCTCGTCGAACATCGTATGCGTCCACAACGCGCCGATCGTCAGCCGGTCGAACGCATAGCTGCCGCCGGCGCCCATCACGCGCTGCCGCGCGGCCGGGAAGTTCGGCGCGTCGTTCGTCGACAGCGCGCCGCCGGCCGTCAGGCCGCCCCGGTTGAGTTGCAGGTACGCGGCGCCGACGCTGACCGGCCCGTTCGCATACGACACGCCCGCACTGTACGCGCGGTTGTTCGCGAAGCCGCCGGCCGCGTTGCTGAACCCGTACAGGCCGCCGAACTGCCAGCCGGCGAGCGGCGGGCTCGTATATTTCACCGCGTTGTCGATGTAGAACGAATCGTCGAGGTTGTCGTTGTCGAACGGATGCGACGCGAGGTTGTTGCCGTCGCCGTTGTTCGCCATCGCGAGCGGGCCGAGATAGTCGACGACCGCGTCGTACTGGCGGCCGAGCGTCAGCGTGCCGTACCGGTCGCTCTGCAGCCCGACGTACGCGCGGCGGCCGAACAGCGTGTTTCGATAGGACTGCGTGCCGTTGTTCAGGTTGAAGCCGCTTTCGAGGCGAAACAGCGCATGCAGGCCGCCGCCGAGATCTTCGTTGCCGCTCAGCCCGAAGACCGTATTCGACAGCAGGCCGTTGCCTTGTTGCCATGCGCTCTTGCCCGACTGATTGTTCGTATAGGCGATACCGGCATCCAGCATCCCGTAGAGCGTGACGCTGCTTTGCGCATGCGCGGCGGCGCCGATGAATGCGAACGACAGGGTACCGACGACTGCTTTTTTCATTGCGAGTGTTTTCCTGGAAAGGCCCGTTGCGACGGGAACGGCGATTCGTCGCGCGTGTCCGTGCGGACGCGCGCGTTCGAATCGATGAAAAGGGGGAGCGCGTGACGCGTGTCACGCGTGGCGACGGCGAACGCCGGCTAGTGCTGCAACAGGCGGATCGTGCCGAACTCGGCGGCCGGCAGCACGCGCAGGATCGACAGGATCGCGGGCGACGCCTGCGACCGCGCGACTTCGAGCTCGATGCATGCGCGCCCGGTGCGGCGGTCGATCGTGGCCGTGTAGAAGTTGAGCGCGGCGCCGACGGCCTGATGCAACCGGCGTCGCACGAGCGCGAGGTCATCCGATTCGACGCGGATCGACAGCAGCACGAGTGCATCCGCGGGGGCGCGGCGTCGCACGCGATCGGGCAGCAGATCGCATGAAGCGGCAAGTTCCGTTCTGGTCGGTGTCATGTGCTCATCCTCGGTCGCGTCGTGCTCCGTACGGCGGAAGCCTCGTCTTGGACATGGTGGCCATTCTAGAAATCGCCGCGGCGAAACGGTGTATAGACTCGCCGCGCGTCCGCAAACGATGCGTAAACGCGCCGCGGCGGCAACGCTGTCGTTGGATGACTGGCAGGCCGATGAGGAAATGCCGATTTGGCCGGCGAAGTCTAGACAGCTGACGCGCTCCGGTCGGCTGCCTCCGTACGCGTCGAGAAAGGCATCATTCAGCCTCGCGTAACCAGTAATTAATTGAAAATTAAGGAAAATGCTGAGCGCGCGCGTAATCCGCCGACAATTAGAGATAAACACGGATTGCTGGCTTCATCCGTGAAAAGGCAAAGTTGTATGTACAACTCGGATGTCGCTGAACAGGCGATGTCCCGGTTGGAAGGGTTCACGGCGGGCAGCCCGACCGGAGCCCGTCCCAGTTCGCCTCTGACAGGAACGCCATGAAGAAACTCGCGCTCAGTATTGCCCTCGCCTGCATCGCGGTCGGTGCCCACGCCAAGGATTGGTCGACGATCCGCTTCGGCGTCGACGCCAGCTATCCGCCGTTCGAATCGAAGGACGCGAGCGGCAAGGTCGTCGGCTTCGACGTCGATCTCGGCAACGAGATCTGCGCGCGCCTGAAGGCGAAATGCGTGTGGATCGAGAACGACTTCGACGGGATGATCCCGGCGCTGAAGGCGAAGAAATTCGACGGCGTGCTGTCGTCGATGTCGATGACGCCGGCGCGCGCCGAGCAGATCGCGTTCTCGGCGAAGCTGTTCAACACGCCCACCCGCCTCGTCGCGAAGAAGGGCGCGAACCTGCAGCCGACGGCCGAATCACTGAAGGGCAAGTCGGTCGGCGTCGAGCAGGGCACCATTCAGGAAACCTACGCGAAGGCGTACTGGGCGCCGAAGGGCGTGCAGGTCGTGCCCTACCAGAACCAGGACGGCGTGTACCAGGACCTGATGTCGGGCCGCCTCGACGCGGCGTTGCAGGACGCGGTGCAGGCCGACATCGGCTTCCTGAAGACGCCGCGCGGCGCGAACTTCGAATTCGCCGGCAAGGACCTCGACGATCCGAAGACGCTCGGCAACGGCGCGGGCATCGGCCTGCGCAAGGACGACGCCGACCTGAAGGCGAAGATCGATCATGCGATCGCCGACATCATCAAGGACGGCACGTACAAGAAGCTCGAGAAGAAGTACTTCGCGTTCGACGTCTACGGCGGCTGATCGCGCTGATGCGGCGAGCATCGGCTGCGGTGCGTGCTGCGTCGCGTCGGTTACCGGGTGCCGCCAGGCTTCGCATGATGCGTCCGAGTTGATGAGCGGACGGCATCACGTCGTGCGCAGAACTCGTTTGATGCGCGCTTAATGGCTATCGACAATCCAGCCACATCGTTCTGGATCCCTGACATGATCTTCCAAGGATTTGGCCCGCTGCTGTGGGCCGGCACGGTCGAGACCGTGAAGCTCGCGGTGCTGTCGCTCGCCGCGTCGCTGATACTGGGCCTCGCGGGCGCGGCCGCGAAACTGTCGGCCAACCGCGCGCTCAGGTCGGTCGGCACGTTCTACACGACGCTGATCCGCGCGGTGCCCGATCTCGTGCTGATGCTGCTGCTGTTCTACGGGATCCAGATCCTGCTCAACGAGGTGACCGACCTGATCGGCTGGGACCAGATCGACATCGACCCGTTCGTGGCCGGTGTCGTCACACTCGGCTTCATCTACGGCGCGTACTTCACCGAGACCTTTCGCGGCGCGTTCCTCGCGGTGCCGCGCGGCCAGCTCGAAGCCGGCTTCGCGTACGGGATGAGCGGCTGGCGCGTGTTTCACCGCATCCTGTTCCCGCAGATGATGCGCTTCGCGCTGCCGGGCATCGGCAACAACTGGCAGGTGCTCGTGAAGGCTACCGCGCTCGTGTCGATCATCGGCCTCGCCGACGTCGTGAAGGCGTCGCAGGATGCGGGCAAGAGCACGCTCGATTTCTTCTTCTTCACGCTGGCTGCCGGCGCGATCTACCTCGCGATCACGACGGTGTCCAACGTCGTGCTGCATCACCTCGAGAAGCGGTATTCCGTCGGCGTCCGGAGGCTCGCACTGTGATCGAACTCGTCAGCCAGTACTGGCAAAACTATCTCTATTCCGACGGCTACCGCTTCAGCGGCCTCGCGATCACGCTGTGGCTGCTGGTCGTGTCGATCGCGCTCGGGTTCGCGCTCGCCGTGCCGCTCGCGATCGCGCGGGCGTCGTCGAACCGCTGGATTTCCGGCCCCGTGTGGCTCTATACGTACGTGTTCCGCGGCACGCCGCTCTACGTGCAACTGCTGATGTGCTACACGGGCATCTACAGCCTGCAGGTCGTGCACGACCACGTGCTGCTCGACACGTTCTTCCGTAACGCGATGAACTGCACGCTGCTCGCGTTCGTGCTGAACGAATGCGCGTATGCGACGGAGATCTTCGCAGGTGCGATCAAGGCGACGTCGGCCGGCGAGATCGAGGCCGGAATGGCGTACGGGATGTCGCGCTTCAAGCTCCATACGCGCATCATCCTGCCGTCCGCGCTGCGCCGCTCGCTGCCGAGCTACAGCAACGAGGTGATCCTGATGCTGCACGCGACGACGCTCGCGTTCACCGCGACGGTGCCCGACATCCTGAAGGTCACGCGCGACGTCAATTCGGCAACCTACATGTCGTTCCAGGCCTACGGCATCGCGGCCGTGCTGTACGCCGTCGTCGTGTTCGCGCTCATCTGGGCGTTCCGCAAGCTCGAGACGCGCTGGCTCGCATATCTCTCGCCGCGCAGCCATTAACGCATTCGCACGATCCGCAACGAAGGACCCCGCATGTACAAGCTTACCGTTGACAACCTGCACAAGAAATTCGGCGACAACGAGGTGTTGAAGGGCGTGTCGCTGAAGGCGAAGGCCGGCGACGTGATCAGCATCATCGGCTCGAGCGGCTCCGGCAAGAGCACGTTCCTGCGCTGCATCAACTTCCTCGAACAGCCGTGTTCGGGGCAGATCACGATCGGCAGCGAGCCGATCCAGACCGCGCGCGACCGCAACGGTTCGCTGCGCGTGGCCGACCAGAAGCAGTTGCAGCGCATGCGCACGAAGCTGTCGATGGTGTTCCAGCACTTCAACCTGTGGGCGCACATGACGGTGCTCGAGAACGTGATCGAGGCGCCGATGGCCGTGCTCGGGATCGGCAAGGACGAAGCGATCGCGCGGGCGCGCAAGTATCTGGAGAAGGTGGGGCTCGCGCCGCGCGTCGAGGGCATGTATCCGTCGCACCTGTCGGGCGGCCAGCAGCAGCGCGTCGCGATCGCGCGCGCGCTCGCGATGGAGCCGGAAGTGATGCTGTTCGACGAGCCGACGTCGGCGCTCGATCCGGAGCTGGTGGGCGAAGTGTTGAAGGTGATGCAGAAGCTCGCCGAGGAAGGCCGCACGATGGTCGTCGTCACGCACGAGATGGGCTTCGCGCGCAACGTGTCGAATCACGTGATCTTCCTGCATCAGGGGAAGATCGAGGAAGAAGGCGATCCGCAGCAGATTCTCGTGAATCCGAAGAGCGAGCGGCTCGGGCAGTTTCTGTCGGGGCGGTTGAAGTAAGTATGCGCACGGTGTCGTACCGCCGCAAAACTGGAACGCTAAATGCTTGTCTCCCGTGATCCTTTCGATGAAGGAGCACCGCGATGAGCACGCCGACCACTACCGCTTTTTCCCACGTGAAGCCGCAGGACACCGCCTATCAAGGCGAAGGCCTGCGCGACTTCTTCCTGTACCGCGATCTTGGCATCGCCGCCGCGACGAACGGCAAGGTCGTCGCGCAACTCGTCAGAGCCAATCATGCACCGGAGGCGGGCACCGGCTGGCACCGTCACGAGGCCGAGTTCCATATCGTGATCATGCTGAAGGGCTGGGCGCGTTTCATGTACGGCGAACAGGAAACGCTGGTGGCGGCCGGCGACTGCGTGCACCAGGCGCCGGGGATCGTCCACTACCTGTTCGATTACTCGCCGGACATGGAATACCTGGAGATCGTCGGGCCCGCCGACTTCAAATCGATCGACGTCGAAGGGCCGTGCGCGGTACCGCAGCCGACGCCTTGGGCCGAGGCCGGTGCGTAGCTGGCCGGTTGGGTGTGCGCTTTCGACGAACCGCCTGCATGCAGGCGGTTTTTTATTGCCCCGCCGACATCCGCGACATGCCGTGTGTTGTCCGCTTCGACACATTCTTTCGAATTCCAAACGATCGCGAAGCTGAACAACCGGAAAGAAAAGAAAGAGATTCGTCAGCTTCGGCCGTCGATTGGCGATGCGATGTCAAAGATCGTCAATTGCACGTGGGCGCGGTGCACGGCCTGTCGTCGACCGGCGTTAAGGAGGTACCGGCCGGATTACCGGCTGGCCTATCCGGGAGAGTTTCACCATGAACCGCATCGCGAAGATCCTGACGGCTACCGCACTGGCTTGCGCCGTGCTCGTGCCGGCACTGGCCGAAGCGCATTCGCACCGCGTGTGCCACTTCGATCATCACCACCACCGCGTGTGCCGCTGGGTGCGGTAACCGTGGTTGTTTCCGGGAATGCCCCGGACGCTTTCATCATTCAGGCAAATCAGGAGAGGACCATGAAAAAAACGATGTTGATCGCCGCGCTGGTCGCCGGCATGGGTGTGTCGATCGGTGCGTTCGCGCAGGTGCCGGCCAGCGCGCCGGCCGGCACGACCGGGCTGTGCAAGGACGGTTCGTTCTACTCGGGCGCATCGAAGAAGGGCGCATGCGCCGGCCACAAGGGCGTGAAGACGTGGTACGGCGCATCGGCCGCCGCCGCCGCGAGCGCACCGGCCGCGGCGCCTGCAACGGCGGCTTCCGCTGCACCGGCATCGGGCGCCGCGGGCGCGAAGAGCGCCGCCACGACGGCCGCGGCGCCGGGCGGCGGCGCGGGCAAGGTGTGGGCGAACGACAGCACGAAGGTCTATCACTGCTCGACCGACAAGTACTACGGCAAGACGAAGCACGGCAGCTACATGTCGGAAGCCGACGCGAAGGCGAAGGGCTACCACGCGTCGCACGGCAAGGCTTGCTCGTAACGAGCCGGCCCGGCGCGCGAGCCGTTTCGCTCGCGCGTCGTCCCATGCTGCAGCAAACGTCGCCCCGCCTCTTCGGCGGGGCGATTCACTGTGTGGCCAGCCGCGTTCAGTGCGCGTGACCCGGTTACGCTTCAGTCGCCGCCTCGATCCCGGCGGCGCGCGCATCGAGCAGCGCGCGCAGCGTGACGTAGTGGCTGCCGCTCGTGTCGCCTGGCGCATCCGCGGTGCGATCGTACGGCTCGTTGTCGTGGATCGTCGCCCGCACGATCGGATAGATCTGCGTTTCCCACCGGCTGCCGTTGAACACGCCGTAGTGCCCCACGCCCGTCTGTACATGGTGCGTTTTCAGGTACGACGGCAACCCCGAACACAGTTCCTGCGCGGCCACCGTCTGGCCCACTGCGCAGATATCGTCCTTCTCGCCTTCGACCGTCAACAGCGCGGTGCGATGAATCGCCGCCGGTTCGACGAGCGTGTCGCCCACCGTCAGCTCGCCGCGTGCCAGTGCGTACTGCTGGAACACCTTCTCGACCGTTTCCAGATAGAACTCCGCGGTGAGGTCGGCCGTCGCGAAATATTCGTCGTAGAAGCGCCGCAACGTGTCGGCTTTCGCGGGGTCGCCTTTCGCGCGTTCGTAGTACAGATCGGCGAACGACGCCGCATGCCGGTCCGGGTTCATCGACATGAACGCGCCGACCTGCACGAAGCCCGGATACACGCAGCGCTGCGCGCCGACGAAGCCCGCCGGCACCACGCTGATCAGGTTGCGTGCGAACCATTCGATCGGCTGGCTCGTCGCGAGTTCGTTGACCTTCGTCGGATTCACGCGGCAGTCGATCGGGCCGGCCATCAACGTGAGACTCGCGGGCTGCGCGGGATCGCCGCCGGCCGCCATCAGCGAGACGGCTGCCAGTGACGCGACGGTCGGCTGGCAGATCGCCAGCACGTGAGCGTCCGGGCCGATGTGGCGGATGAAGTCGATCACGTGCGTGACGTACTCGTCGAAACCGAAGCGTCCGGCCGCCAGCGGGATGTCGCGCGGGTTGTGCCAGTCGGTGATGTACACGTCGTGATCGGCCAGCATCGTGCGCACCGTGCCGCGCAGCAGCGTCGCGAAGTGCCCGGACATCGGCGCGACGATCAGCACGCGCGGCTGGCGCGCGACCGGCCGCGCCTTGCGGAAATGCAGCAGTGTCGCGAACGGCGTGACCGCCGCCGCTTCCTCGACGATCGGCACCGTTTCATCGTCGACGACGACCGACGCGATTCCGAACGGCGGACGCCGGTGCGAGAACGCGCAGCATTCGAGCAGTTCGCACAGCGCGTCGACCATGCGGCCGGTCGGCGTCGATGTCGCCGGCGGCCACAGCGACATCGTCGCGCGGGTGGCGGCGGCCCATGCACGCGCCGGGCGCAGGCATTCCGCAGACCATTGATAAAACGGATAGGCAAGCAGGTTCATGACCGTCGCTCGTGACGCCGCATTGCAAGGAACGAGGCAAGCCGTATGCCAGCGTGAGGCTGGCACGCGCGTTGCAGCGGTTCGGGAGCGTGGCGACACACGCTGGGCGTGATGACGCAGGGGCGAAGGCGATGCGCCGCCTTGCCGGTCGGGCGTGCGACACGTGCCGGGATGCCGTGCGACGTTGCGCCAGTTCGGCGAACGGACCGCACAGGCGTGGTGCGGGCGGTCATGCGGCGCGTCCGTTTACGGTGCAGGGGCACGAACGACATTCAGCAGGAGGGAGCGACATGGAATCCAACGCACGGACGACGCTGACCATCAGCAGCCGCAATTACTCATCGTGGTCGATGCGCGGCTGGCTGCTCGCGAAGCTGAGCGGGCTCGCGTTCGAGACGATCAGCGTGCCGATCGATGCGACGTCGCGCGCGGAGCTGCTGCTGCTGTCGCCGTCGATTCTCGTGCCGTGCCTGACGCACGACGGCAACGCGGTGTGGGACACGCTCGCGATCGCCGAATACCTGAACGAGATCCGCCCGCAGGCGCGGCTGCTGCCCGACGACCGGCATGCGCGCGCGCATTGCCGGTCGATCTGCGGCGAAATGCATTCCGGCTTCAGCGCACTGCGATCCGCGCTGCCGATGAACCTGCGCGGGCATTTCCCCGGCTTCCGGATCTGGTCGCGCGCGCAGCACGACATCGAGCGGATCGTGACGATCTGGCGCGAGTGCCTGGCCGAGTACGGCGGCCCCTGGCTGTTCGGTACGGAGATCGGCATCGCCGACGCGATGTATGCGCCGGTCGTCACGCGCTTCCTGACCTACGACGTGAAACTCGAACCGGACGTTGCCGAGTACTGCATGCGCGTCCTCGCGCATCCGTTCGTCGCCGAGTGGATCGACGCGGCGAAGGCCGAGCACGAAGACATCGACGAACTCGACATGGAGTTCTGACCCGCCGCGTGCGATCGCGGCGCGCTTTCAATTTCACTACATACGCCGCGGGCGAAACGAACGCTCGATGCGCCCGCGCGATCCGCAAACGTTTTACCTTGATTCCGGTTCGAAACGAGAACGAATGCCCTAAAGGATGTTGCGCACGATGACGTAAACGAGTCACGGGGACGACTCGTGATCGCATGCTTCAGACATGCGACGCGCAGTCCGCAACAACCAGCGCAGCAGGGGAATCGACTTGAATCGTCAGCAATCGTGGACGCGTACCGCGGCACCCGGAGAAATTATTTACTCGGAGGGCTTCGCGGGCGAGCCCGTCATCTTTCTGATTGCCGACGGCAAGGTCGAGCTCTCCACGCGCTGCGACGACAAGCGCGTGATCGTCGCGACGCTCGGCCGTGGCGAATTCTTCGGCGAATCGGCGCTGCTCGCCGCCGAACCGCGCGCGCATACCGCGAAGGCGCTTTCTTTCTGTCAGCTCACGGTCGTGCCGGTCGCCATGCTCGACGAGGAAATCGAGCGCGTGTCCGCGCTGCTGCGCCATATCGTGCGCACGATGATCCGCCGCGTGAAGCGCAAGGACGACCAACTGGCGACCTATACGCATGCCGACTTCATGCCGGGCGTGCTGTCGTATGCGCACGTGCTGTCGCTGATGGCCGGCGCCGACACGCGCGAATCGGGCGACACGTGGACGCGCCGGCCGATGCAGGCGCATGCGACCGAAACCTCGGTGCCGCTCGCCGAAGTGATCCGCAAATGCCGTGCGATTGCCGGCCATTCGCGCCCGCACGTGCTCGCGATGCTGCGGCGCATGGAGAAGCTCAACCTCGTCACGATCGAGGCCGCGCAGGGCGACGGTGCCGGCGGCACGACCGACTACGCGGCTTCGTCGGATGCGCGCCAGGTCGTCACGTTCGACGCCGCACGCGTGGTCGACCGCGCGCAACAGGTGGCCGATCACGATCTCGACCTGTCGATCAACAGCGAACTCGAACTCATCGAACTGGCCGATCTCGAATCGCTGATCGGCGTCGACAAGACGCTGCTGCTCAACAAGCTGTCGAACGGCGAGATCGCGGAAGAAGTGTTCGCGTTCCGCAAATCGAAGGTGCTCAGCTACGTCGAGCAAAAGGGCGTCGCGTATTTCTCGCGACGCAACGCGCGCCGCGGCGGCGACGTACGCGCGCTCGAGGATCTCGTGTGGATCGACCCGCGCACGCTGTTCGACGTGGTCAGCGCGTTCGATACTTACGATCTCGCGAAGCTGATCGCGAACCTCGACGATCGCGCGGTGGCCGACAAGCTGTTTTCCGTGATGACCGAGGCGCGACGCAACGAGGTGTCGTGGGTGATGCGCCGCGAACTCAAGGTCGATCCGGTCGAGATCGAGGACATCGAGCAGCGCGTGCTGGAGGCCGTACGCGCGGCGAAGGCGCCTGCGGCGGGCGTGGCGTCCGGTGTGCCGGCATCGTCGTCGGACGCGTGATACGGGGAGGCGTATGGATCTGTTGACCCTGGTCGGGGTGGTGCTGGGCGGCGCGGCGATCGTGTTCGGGTTCGCGCTGGAAGGCGGGCATTTCTCGATGCTGTTCCAGTTCGAGGCGCTCGTGATCGTGCTCGGCGGCACGCTCGGCGCGGTGATGATCCAGAACACATGGGCGCGTTTCTTCGACGCGGTGAAGCAGTTGCGGCTCGCGTTCGTGCGCGCACGCGAAGTCGATCGCAAGAACCTGTCCGACCTGCTCGAATGGGGCGACCGCGCGAAGCTCGACGGGCTGCTCGCATTCGAATCGATGGACGTGAGCGGCATTCATCCGTTCGCGCGACGCGGGCTCGAACTGCTGGCGAACGGTGTGTCGACCGCCGTGCTCGAAGATGCGTTGCAGCGCGAACTCGATGCGTACGAACGCAGCCGACTCGCCGCCGTGCGCGTGTGGCAGCAGGCCGGCGGCTATGCGCCGACGTTCGGCATTCTCGGCTCGGTGCTCGGGCTCGTGCAGGTGACGAGCCATATTCTCGAACCGGCGCAGCTTGGGCCGGGCATCGCGGTGGCGTTCGTCGCGACGCTGTACGGGCTCGCGTTCGCGAACCTCGTGTTCCTGCCGCTGTACGGCAAGCTGCGCGCGCAGATCGACAGCGAGATGCGGTTCCGCAAGCTGTATCTCGACGGCTTGCTCGCGATTTCGCGCAAGGAGTCGCCGCATACGATCGAGACGCGGTTGACTGGCGATGTGCGCGGGCGAGCGGCGGAGTCGCTGGCGTGATGTTCGCGCGCTTGTATGACGAACCCGGATTCCCGACGGCATGACTGCTCGAACTGACGGCGCATCCGCCGCCGATCGCGACGATGATGAACTCGAAGGCGCGCAGTCGGGGCGCTGGCTGATTTCGTACGCGGATCTCATCACGACGCTGATGGTGCTGTTTCTCGCGCTGTACGTGCTTCAGCTCGCGAAATACAACGCGCTCGATGCGCGGTATCAGACGCTTGCGCGGCAGGCGGGTGGTGCGACGGCCGCTGCCATCGATACCGCGAAGTCCGACCCTGCGCCGCCGTGGCTCGCGTTGCTCGATTCGTTGAAGTCGAATGGACGCATTTCGCTGGTGAAGGCGCCGCATGGCGTCGAGATCGGTATCGACGCGAAGATTCTGTTCAACGTTGGCGATGCGCGTTTGCTGGCCGATTCGTCGCCGGTGCTGAACCAAATCGCGCAGGCATTGAGCGCGCATGCGACGGGCGACATCCTCGTCGAAGGCCACACCGACAGCGTGCCGATCGCGAACGCGAAATACGAATCGAACTGGGAGCTTTCGTCGGCGCGTGCGGGGAGTGTGGTGCGCTATCTGACCGAGCGCGGGGTCGCGCCGCATCGGCTGGCGGCGATCGGGCGGGCCGATACGCAGCCGCTCGTCGCGGGCGACGATGCTGGTTCGAGAGCGCGCAACCGGCGTGTCACGATCTTCGTTGCTTACTGATCAGCGCTTTGTATTTGCGTTGTTCGCCGTGCATATAGGCGGCCGCATATGCCCGCTCTTTAACAACATAACGAATCTCGAATGATCGCTATCTGAAATCAGCGATGCGGTTCTGCGCGTGCATGCCGATAACCCAATCTGGCTCAGACCGAGCGGTTATCGAGGGTTCCCCATGCATTTCTGGCGCAAGCTTTCCATTCAGAACAAGCTGATTCTCAGCATGACGAGTTGCCTGCTCGTGTTCGTCGCGATTTCGAGCGGGCTCAGCGTTCGTCTGATCGGCAACGCGGTGCGGGAGCGCGTCGTCCACGAAGAACTGCCGACCGCCGTGAACGGCATCCGCGCCGACGTGCAGCGCCAGATGGCCGGCCCGATCGCCGCGTCTCGCATTCTGGCGCGCGATGCGTTCCTGCTGCAATGGGAAGCCGACGGCGAACCCGATGCCGGCACGCGCAACTGGATCCAGCTCGCGAAGAACGTGAAGGACGAGCAGAAGGCTGCGTCCGTGCAGTGGGTGTCGGTGAAGAGCGGCAACTACTACAACGAAGCCGGCCTGCAGCGGAAGGTGACCGATCAGGATCAGTGGCTAACGAGCTTCCTGTCGTCCGGCAAGGCGTTCGAGGTGAACATGGATCGCGAGGTGACCGTCGGCGGTTACATGATGTTCATCAACAGCCGCGTGGAACTCGACGGCGTGCCGATCGGCGCGGCGTGCATGAGCCTGTCCGTCGATGCGCTCGCGAAGGGTATTTCGGCTTACCGGATCGGCGAGACCGGGTTTGCGTATCTCGTGCGCCCCGACGGCGCGATCATGATGCATCGCGATACGTCACTGATCGACGGCAAGCATTTTCTGAAGGATGAACCGGGGCTGCCGGGGGATGCGTCGTCCACGTTGCTTGCGGGTAAGCCGTATGCGTATCTGAGCTACGAGGGTGATGGCGGCGCGCGCTTCATCGCGACGTCGTTTATTCCTGAGCTGAATGCGTATGTGGTCGTTCAGGTGCCGCAGGCCGAACTGCTCGGGCCGGTGACGCGTGCGATTCGCAGTGCGGCGTTGGTGGCGGCGGTGGTGGGGCTTGGGGTTGCGTTGTTCGTGATCTGGCTGGTGGGGCGCGCGATTGCCGCGCCGATTCGTCGGGCGGCTACGCTGCTGTCGGAGATTGCCAGCGGGCAGGGCGATTTGACGCGCCGCATGGCTGTGGAGAGCGAAGACGAGATCGGGCAACTGTCGGAT
Source organism: Burkholderia sp. BCC0506 (assembly GCF_902833145.1). Taxonomy (GTDB): domain Bacteria; phylum Pseudomonadota; class Gammaproteobacteria; order Burkholderiales; family Burkholderiaceae; genus Burkholderia. The sequence goes on from NZ_CADFEN010000002.1 coordinate 627,097, forward strand.
GCGTTCAACCGGTTCGTGTCGTCGCTGTCGACGCTCGTTCATCGGATTCGTGCGGCTTCGGCTTCGATTGCGACGGGGTCGGCGCAGATTGCTTCGGGGAATGCGGATCTCAGCGAACGCACCGAAGGGCAGTCGAGCAACCTGGAGCGGACGGCTTCGTCGATGGAAGAGATCACGGCCGTGGTGCGCAACAACACCGAAACGGCGACTACCGCGGCGAAGATGATCAATGGCGCGGCGGATACGGCGGCGCGCGGCGGGCAGGTGGTGGGCGAGGTCGTGACGACGATGGAGCAGATCAGTGACGCTTCGCAACGGATTTCCGAGATCATCGTGATGATCGACAGTATTTCGTTTCAGACGAATATTCTGGCGCTGAATGCCGCGGTGGAGGCGGCGCGGGCGGGGGAGCAGGGGCGTGGGTTTGCTGTTGTCGCTTCGGAAGTGCGGAATCTGGCGCAGCGTAGTGCGCAGGCGGCGAAGGAGATCAAATCGCTGATCGAGCACAGCGCGGGGACGGTGGGTGCCGGGTCGCGGCTCGTTAGTGAAGCGGGGAAGGTGATGAGCGATGTTGTTGCGCAGGTTCAGGGTGTTAGCGCGATGATGAGCGAGATTGCGGAGGCTAGCCTGGAGCAGAGTGCCGGGATCGATCAGATCGGGGATGCGGTGCAGTCTTTGGATCAGATGACGCAGCAGAATGCGGCTTTGGTCGAGGAAAGCGCGGCAGCCGCGGAGAGTTTGAAGCAGCAGGCGGCGGAATTGACCAAACTGGTGGCGGCTTTTAAGGTGGATGAGTAAGGGTTGATTTTTTCTTGAAATTGCTTATGAGGTCGGCTGCCGTGGCGTCACGGTGGCCGTTTTTGCTTGTCGGCGCGGGATTCGGTGACGTTTATAAAAATGAAATGCATTTCCAGATTGAGGGTTGGAGTGGGAGTGGTGGTGCCTGTCGCCATCATGGCGGCGGTGCAGGCGAAGGCTGTCTGGTTGCCGATGGATTCTTATCTGGCTTATCGGGAGAGGGCTGCGGCCGAGGTGAACGCAAGGTTGGTTAAGTTCGTTGGGGCGGTCAGGGTGAAAGGGTTTTCTGCGAGGGTTAGGGGTAACGTGCAAAGCGTTCTCGCCGATGACGGGATGACGCCTGGGCCGATGGGCTATTCTTAAAGTTGGATGACGGAAATGTCAATTTGCTCGTTGCGACGGTCCCGCTTTCGAAGGCTTGGGTGAAAAGGGCAGATGCGGGGATCAAGTCCATGGATGATGTTGCCGTTATCTTCGATAACGAGGCCTTTTATACGGATGTGTTCGCTGATTATGCGGCGGCGTATCGGTTTGCCGAACTGCCCGTGAGCCGGAAACTGGCTGATGCGGTGGTGAAGGCGCTGCTGCTCGGGAAAGCCACGATCGCGCACCGGAAGGGTCGAATATGTTGGCTGTCTCTATCGAGCAAGGGGAGACGGTTTATGTCCTCAGGCAGGAGGTAGCGGTGCCGGGGATTGCGGCTTGTGGGGCGGGTGGCAGAAGAAAAACAGCAGCATTGTTTTGCAAAATTTTTGCCTGTGCAGAAAGGCTACTCGCGGATTGTGTCAGGGGCGCAGGTGAGGGTGGATGAAGTTGTTCAATAGAGGATGGACGTCATGTCTTAGTTTGTGCAGAGAATTCACTGGATTGTGACCGCGAACTCGTCAGCTGTATAGCAATCTGTATTACACGATCACGACGTTTCGATGTCGAGACTGATGTCTGTCATTCATTTCCTACGGTTCCGATTAAAATCGGTTACTCTTGAAAAGTTGTGTGAGTAGCTAATTTCCAGAAGACTGGAGAGCGGGGGCAAGCCATGCAGGTAGACATCGTTGGACGAATACGCAACCTCCAGTTGCCCGTTACGCAACCGCTTGTCCCGCTCTTCGAGTGCCTAGTGAACTCCATTGAGGCAATAGAGGAGAGTGGTACAGGCGATGGTCGTATCGACGTGTATCTTGAGCGAGAGGCCCGCCAAGTGGCGCTGGTTGGCAGCGAGGAAACGGTCTTAGCTTCAATAAGGGACATTACCATCGTCGATAACGGTTCTGGTTTCAATGATGGTAACGTTCGTGCGTTCTTCCTTTCCGACTCGACCCGCAAGGTAACTCGAGGAAACAAGGGTATTGGACGCTTCACTTGGCTCAAAGTGTTTAACCAGGCAGCCATCGATAGTACATACTGCCAAGATGACAATCACTGGATGCGCCGGACCTTCCGATTCGTCGTAACGACAGAAGGAGTTGAGGGAGAAGAGGTCAACGAAGCTGAGGCGAAGGAGCGGCGGACTTCGGTAAAGCTCACCGGTTTGCGCGCCGAATACGAAAAGCACTTCCCGAAATCACTCGAAACTATCGCCCACAAGGTTATCGACCATCTGCTCATCCACTTCGTAGGCGGTCGCTGTCCGCAAATCTTTCTCCACGACGCGGATGGGCAGTCTTGCAATCTGAACTATATTTTTGCAGAGGAGGCGAAGGAGCGGGCACAGGAGGTGACGTTCGAACTCAAGGGGCACGCCTTCAAGGTGACCGTCCTGCGTTACCAGTCTAGCGCGGCGAAGAACCACACCGTCTCATACTGTGCGAACCAACGTGAAGTGCTGGAATGGAAGGCAAGCAAGGCAATACCCGACCTTCAAGGACGCCTGACTGACGATCAAGGTGAGCAATTTGTTTTCCGCACTTACGTTGCCGCTCCGTACCTTGACGCCAAGGTGAGTGCTGAGCGCACGACCTTCATGTTTCTGCAGGAAACCGATCTGGATTTCCCGGGAGAGATGACGCGTGAAGAGCTTGATGCCGAAGTCGTGAAGGCGCTCAAGCAGGTGGCTGAACCGTACACGACTCAACTGCGCGAAGAGAAGCGTCAGCTTATCGAAACCTTCATTCATCAGGACGCACCACAGTACCGGTTCCAACTGCAAGAGCGTTATCGGGATAAGCTGGAACGCATTCCAATAAATGTGTCGAAGGATCAACTCGATATTGAGCTATATAAGGCGCAGAAGGACATCGAGCTGGAGCACCGACAGCGCGCGGCCGATATTAAAAAGACGCCGATGGACACTGTAGCTGGCTCACCTGAGTACGCGGCCCTGTATCAACAATTTCTCGACGAGGAGAACGAACTTGGGAAGGCTGCTCTTGCCAAGTACGTTGTCCATCGGCGCACCATTTTGGAAATGCTGGAAACCGCGCTCAAGGTACAAGAGTCGGGGTCTTACGCACGCGAGGACCTCGTGCACAGTCTCATCTATCCGATGCAGGCCGATTCCGAAGATGTCGAGTTCTCTCGGCAAAATCTGTGGGTCGTTGACGAACGTTTGGCTTACCATTCGTACCTAGCGTCCGATCTTCCGATGACGCGATTGAAAGCTGTGAATGCCAATGGTGGCGATGAACCCGACTTGGCCATCTTCAATACGGCGCGAGCTTTCTCCGAGACAAAGAGTCCGTACCAGTCAGTGGTTGTCGTAGAGTTTAAGCGACCTGAGCGCAACGAGTACCCTGCAAAGGACGAGAACCCGGTGGAGCAGGTTTTGCGCTATGTCAGAAAAATCAAGGATGGGCAGGCTAAGGACAAGGATGGTAAGACCATCAACGTTGGTTCTATCCCATTCTATGCATACATCCTTTGCAGCTTGACGCCGCGTATTAAGGCTATTGCTGACAACCACGACTTCGTCAAAACGCCTGACAATGAAGGATTTTTCAAGTATCACCAAGCGCAGGGCTGCTATATAGAAATCGTGTCGTACGACAAGATCCTTAACGATGCAAAGAAGCGTAATCGCGCATTCTTCGAGCGTCTCCAAATACCTATCAATTAGATCGAAAATCATCTAGAACCTTGGAAGAAGAAATAAAGAAAGTGACCAATCTCCATGACCTCGGCTTGGCCTACCGAAAAGCCAAAGTTGACTTGTACTACTCGTCGCACGCGTCGCTAGCAGCGATTGCTAATTATGAGGGCGAGCTGCACGCGAACCTGACGGCGCTTCTTGCAAAGATTCATAGTGACGATGAGTCTTGGGTGACAACTCCAGAGTTCGTCGGCAGTTGGACCTTGGCTACCAAGTCTGTCGACATGTCCTGCTGGGATCGGTACCGAGAGAAGCACGGAAATGGTTTGATCTTTTCCTCCCCGGTGGAGGAGTGGGAAACTATCTGCAGTCTGTTGGAGAAAGCCGAAGAGCCGCAAAAGCCCAAAGCCGAGTTTCGCGTAATGGCGCAATGTAGTCTTGATTTCCACGTACTGTCAGCGCTGTGGATGCTTAAGGTGGGCCACCTGTTCGATGCTCAGTTGACCGGTTGCGCTTATGGCAATCGGCTACGTCGGACCACGGACGGAAAGAGGATTAACGAGCTCTCACTCGGCTCGTTCCAACCCTACCTGAAGCCCTTTCGTGACTGGCGTGACAATGGCATTGCGACCATGCGAGGCGCGCTGGATGCCGGCAAAGAGATCGTGGCGCTCACGGCGGACGTTAGCTCGTTCTATCACGAGCTCAATCCCGGCTTCATGCTTAATCCAGTCTTTGTCACAGATGTGCTGAGGTTGGAGATGGATGCCAATCAGGCCAAGCTTCATCGGATGTTCATTCGGGCGTTACTCGCGTGGGCAGCGGTCACACCGTTGAAGAAGGGGTTGCCGGTCGGGCTGCCCGCCTCAGCGGTTGTGGCGAATGTCGCGCTGGCCGAGTTGGATCGAATTATCGAGCAGCAATGTGCGCCGCTATATTACGGTCGATATGTGGACGACATCCTTCTGGTTATTGAGGATGTTGCTGGATTCCGCTCAACCTCCGAACTCTGGGAGTGGCTGTTCGCACGTTCTAACGGCAAGTTGGGTTGGGTAGTTCCAGCGGAGCGCAATCAGATTGGTTTTGCGCCAGACTACCTGAGCGATAGCAAAATCCATTTCTCCAACTCTAAGAACAAGGTGTTTGTATTGGCGGGGGAGCCGGGCAAGACACTGGTGGATGCAATTGCGCACCAAATCCATGAGCGTGCCAGCGAATGGCGCGCCATGCCAAGATTGCCGCGATCTGCTGACCATGTTGGTACTGACCTACTTGCCGCAACGCAAAGTGATGGCGAGGCCGCCGACAACCTGCGCAAGGCCGATGCACTGACAATGCGCCGTGCTGGTTTTGCCATCAAGCTTCGGGACTTCGAAGCATATGAACGTGATCTAACGCCGGATGCTTGGCGAGACCATCGAAAGGCCTTCTTCCGGGCGTTTGTTCAGCATGTGCTGGTACTGCCACAATTTTTTGATCTGGCGGTTTACCTGCCACGGGTCATTCGCCTAGCGACTGCGTGCGAAGACTTTGAAGACCTGCGCAAGATTTTGCGAGCGCTTGAACGTCTTTGTCGGCAAGCAACACAGAATTGCGAGTTCAGTGTCAAGGCTTGCCCTGCAGAGCAGTTGCCATCCGTACTTGAAATGACGATCCGGTGGCAAGGTCAGCTTTACACCACTGTGCAAGAAAGCATTAGTGCGGCTTTTCCACCACAATTGTCCAAGGTTGGTCAGCAAACGTGGCGAGCGCACATGGCTGACTATTTCCCGACAGGGAGTGTCGGTGCTCTTTTTTTAAATTGGTTATCGTCACCGAAAGATTTGCAAGCCGAACAGGCGCGTTTGTTTGCGTTTGATCTAGCACACTTGCCTTTCCGCTTCATCGGTTTTCCGCGCGAGATGGTGGCCCAGCGGGGCATTCCGGCGAAGAAGACAGCCACGCACTGTGCTAACGCTGCCGAGTTGTTACCGAACAACTTAGTTGATGGCATTGAAATACTTGCCAAGTTGACTCGATTTAAAGGCCTGCCGCATGGATTCCTGTTTGCCTCCCGCCCGTACAACGTGCCTGAGCTGTTTATTCTAAACAAGGCAGCCTATGAGGTTTCGGAACACGCTGCTATGAGAGCTGTGGTTCTTGCTGTGCGTGGATTTAATCTAGGCAGCGCGGCGCCGAGCTTCGACAAGCATGGCGTACTGCAGATCCCGGATAAACACCAACACCGTCGATATGGCATTGCCGTGTCGAGTTGGAAAACGCGCATGGCGAGCTGGACGGCGGCGGTCATGCGTATGCCTGATCCCGATGCTGAGCGCTACGCGCGGCTGTGTCGCTTGCTGGATGGGGTGATTGCCCAGCCGCAGCACAGCCGCTACCTCGTACTTCCTGAGCTTGCCCTGCCGGCACACTGGTTCATCCGCATCGCACGCAAGTTGCATGGGCGTGGTATTTCACTGATCACGGGCATCGAATACCTGCATGCTAGCAAAGGGCGGGTGCGCAATCAGGTGTGGGCAGCGTTGTCACACGATGGACTTGGATTCCCCTCGTTGATGATCTACCGGCAGGACAAGCAGCGACCAGCATTACACGAGGAGCAGGAGCTAGCGCGCCTTGCCAAACTAGAGTTGAAGCCGGACAAGGCTTGGCGGACGCCGCCGGTTCTCCAGCACGGGGATCTGCGCTTTGCGCTACTGGTCTGCAGCGAACTAACCAACATCAGCTATCGTGCCGCTTTGCGCGGCAAAGTGGATGCGCTGTTTGTGCCGGAGTGGAATCAGGACATAGAAACCTTCAACGCCTTGGTAGAGTCGGCCGCGCTAGATGTGCACGCCTACATCATTCAATGCAACGACCGTCAATACGGTGACAGCCGGATACGCGCCCCGTTCAAAGAAAGTTGGCAACGTGACCTGCTTCGAGTCAAGGGCGGCGTGACCGACTATTGTGTGGTTGGTGAAATCGACGTGCAGGCGCTGCGTCAGTTTCAGAGCAGCCACCGTTCTCCAACCAAGCCATTCAAACCGGTACCGGACGGGTTTGAGATTGCGTTTGGCCGAAAAGTGTTGCCGGATGCGGAGTGAATAGGAGCCGGCTTTTTCCATGATCATGTGAGCCGAGTCCTAACCCACATACTGGCTGTTTGCGCAGTGCTTCGTCTGCTGCATTCGACTGACTACGATGGCGTGTGCTGGGGCGCGCGTTTCTATACCGAATGGCCACCGCCTTCTGTTTCCCCAATTCTGAGATGCCAGCCCGACTACACTGGTCATGAAGCCATGCTTCTCGCCATCGGAAGCTGAACGCAGCCCCTCCGCCCCGATGGTCGAAAGAAAGCCGTCTTGCCCAACAAGACCCAGCGAAGAGGGGAGAAAAAAGGGGAAACCTGAAGCAACAAAGAAGCGCGGGCCGCATGGGCGGCAACCCATACGACCCGCTGACCACCACCAACTCGTACAAGGAGTCGGAAATGGCTGACGCCAATACTAAGCCACGTCGTAGAAAGAACAAACCCGTCAACATGCAGAAGACGTTTGAGCTGGTCCTTCGCAACTACCCGGACCTTCCCAAGCGGGGCTGGCCGTACCTGCCGTGGATGAAGGCGATCGATATCAATTTCAAGATCTTCGGATTCAAGCCGGGCGACCGCGTGTACCTGAGAGTCTGCGATGCCAAGCGGACGATCACGATCACGCCGGACTACGGCCAGTTGGCGCTGCGAGAGCAGCCGTACCACGATCCTGATTGGGTACCGCCGCCGCTGTAACGTCTGCAAGGGCCGCTTGATGCGGCTCTAGCGAGTGGAAGCAGGCGTTTCCCGAATGCGATTGACCGCCGGGGCGACACAGCCCCGGCCATTGCCGCGAACGCCGCGACTCATACCTGTAGCCACCGTCAACAACTGTCACGACCGCAAGGGCCGGTGAGGCCGCACCGCGCCTGCTGAAATAACCGAATGGCGTCACATCACCGCCCACCAGCCCGCCGCTTCACAACCGCTCCCCGCTGCAACACATACTCGACCCGCGCGGCTTCATCAGCCACCACCCCAATATCCTCAAGCGGATTCCCATCCAGCACGACGAGGTCGGCGATCGCGCCTACCGCAACCACCCCAAGCTGCCCCGTCATATTGACGATCTCCGCTGCCACCGTCGTCGCCGACCTAAGCGCTTCCAAATTCCCAAGCACTTCCGCCCGAATCCGAAACTCCCCGGACTGAAACGCGTGCATCTCCCCGAGCAGATCCGACCCGAACCCCATCTTCACCCCGGCCTTCGCATAGATCTCAAGCGACTCGCGTCCTTTCTGCTGCACGGAAGCCACCTTCGCGATGGAGTCCGCCGGCATCCCGAATTCCGCCCCATGTTTCGCCAGCGCGTCATAAGTCACCAGCGTCGGCACCACAAACGCCCCCCGCTCCTGCATCAGCACCGCAGCCGCTTCATCCACCAGATTCCCATGCTCGATCGTCCGCACACCGCATCTCACAGCCCGCGCAATCGCCCGCCCCGTATACGCATGCGCCATCACATAAGTATTCGCGGCTTCAGCCTCATCAACGATCGCCCGAATCTCGTCCTCCGAATACTGCGTGTTCGCAATCGGATCGGTCGGCGAAGCCACGCCGCCTGACGCCATGATCTTGATCTGCGTCGCGCCTTTCTGAATCTCCTCACGCACGGCGAGCCGAACCCCTTCGACGCCATCGACGACGCGCGCAATCGCCCCCGTCCTGAAACAGCAGGAGCAGGGCTCCAGCACATCACCACGCGGCCGGAAATCCCCATGCCCACCGGTCTGCGACAGCGCTTTCCCCGACGGAAAAATCCGCGGCCCCGGAATCAACCCCGTCTCAACGGCCTGCATCAAGCTCCAATCCGCGCCCCCCGCATCCCGCACACTGGTGAACCCACGCGACAACATCGCATCGAGAATCGGCAGCGACCGAATCGCCGCGAGAATATTCGGCTGCGTCGCATTCGCGCCGAGGTTCGCACTCGACGCCAGCACATGCACATGGCAATCGATGAACCCCGGCATCACGGTCTTGCCGCGCGCATCGATCACCTGCGCATTCGGCAAATCCACCGGCCGATCGGTGATTTCGACGATCCGCTCGCCTTCGATCACGACATGATGATGTTCGAGCAACACGCCTCGTTCGAGGTCGAGTACGTTGCCGCCTTGAAGCACGGTAATGGTCATGAGCAAAAATCCTTATCGAGTCGTGGCGGCCGCACGCTTCGCATCCTTCACGAAGCGCGTGCCGACGAAACTGACGGCCGCCGCGAGCATCACGTAGAACGCGGGCGCCATGTTGCTGCCGGTGCGGGCGATGAGCCACGTGATCAGGAACGGCGCGAACCCGCCGAAGATCGTCACCGCGAAGTTGTACGCGACGGACAACCCGGTCGACAGCACCTTGGTCGGAAACAGCTCCGCGAACGCCGCGAGGATCGGCCCCGTATAGGCCGCGATCAGCACGCCGAACACGGCCTGGAACACGATCAGCGACGCGAACCCGGGCGCATGGTTGATCCACGAGAACATCGGCCACGCGAGCACGAGGATCGCGAGCGCCGCGCCGGACAGGAACACGCGCCGTCCCCACGCGTCGGCGAGTCGTCCGACGATCGGCGAGCAGCACATGATCATCAGCCCGCCGACCATGCCGGCCGTGAAGCCCGTCGATTGCGGCAGATGCAGCGTGCGCACGGAATAGGTCGGCATGTAGAACAGCAGCACGTAGGTGCAGACGGTCCACAGGATGACCATCGAGAAACTCGCGAACGTCTCGCGCGGATACGTGTGCAGCACTTCCTTCAGCGGCGAGCTTTCCTTCGCCTGCGATTCGACGGCGCTGAACGCGGGCGTCTCGTCGATATGGCTGCGAATGAAGTACCCGACCGGCCCGACGATGATCCCGAGCAGGAACGGCAGCCGCCAGCCCCAGCTATGCAGCGCCTGCGTGTCGAGCGACGTCGTGACGAACGTGCCGGTCGCCGCGCCGAGCAGCACCGCGAAGCCGATGCTCGACTGGATCCAGCTCGAGTAATACGCGCGCTTCTCCGGCGGCGCGTATTCGGTGAGGAACGCGGTGGCGCCGCCCATCTCGCCGCCGGCCGAGAAGCCTTGCAGCAGCCGCGCGACGACGATCATCAGCGGCGCGGCGATGCCGGCCTGTTCGTAGGTCGGCGCGATCCCGATCAGCGCGGTGCCGGCCGCCATCAGCAGGATCGTGAGCGACAGCGCGGCCTTGCGTCCGACCTTGTCGGCATAGACGCCGAGCACGATGCCGCCCACCGGCCGCATGAAGAAGCCCACGCCGAACGTCGCGACGGTCAGCAGCACGGACGTCAGTTCGTTGCCGGTCGGGAAGAACAGCTTCGCGATGATCACCGCGAAGAAGCTGTAGACGGTGAAGTCGAACCATTCGAGGCCGTTGCCGATCACGGTCGCGACGATGGCGCGGCGGCGCTGTTGCACCGCCGCATCGACGGCAGGCGCGGCGCGCGGGGAAAGCGTTCCTTGCATGGTCTCTTCCTTGGTCAGAAGACGGGACGGCTGCCCCGCTTGAATCCCATGCTAAGGAGAGCCGCAATTTTTTCTGAAACGAAAGATTCGCATGCCTGCATGCGCTGCACGCATGGGTCGTGCGGGGCGAGTCAGGCCCCGGTTTGCTGCTCCGCCTGTTCGAACAGCCAGCGGGTGAACAGGCGGGCGGCCTGGTTCTGCGCGCGGTCGTTCGGCGAGATCACGTAATAGCCGCCGCCGTGGCTCGCGGACGCTTCCGTCACGCGCACGAGCAGGCCGGCTTCGAGGCAGGCGTCGATCATGTAACGCCAGCCGAGCGACACGCCCTGACCGAGTATCGTCATCTGCACGATCTGCGGATAGGAGTTGATCGTGATGTCCTGCGGCTGCGCCTTCTGCCGGTCGACGTCGTTCAGGTCGAACCATTCGGACCACGACATCCATTGGCGCTGGCCGTCTTCGAGGCGCAGCAGCGTTTCGTGCGCGAGATCGGCCGCGTCGAGCGTGCGGCCGGCGAGATAGCCGGGCGCGCAGACGGGGAACACTTCCTCGTCGAACAGCCGTCGTGCGGTGTATTCGGCCGGCGCCTGCTGGCGCACGTAGTAGACGCCGACGTCGAATTCCGCGGGCGACATCGATGCAAGACCGTCGCGCACGATCAGGCGCAGCTTGATGTTGGGATACGCGGCGCGAAAGTGCGGTAGCCGCGGCGTGAGCCACAGCACGGCGACGCCGGACGAGCACGCGATCGTCAGTTCGAGATCGCCGTACGGTTTCATCACGTCGTGCGTGGCTTCCGCGCATTGCACGAGCAGACGGTGGACTTGTGCCGCGTATTGCTCGCCGGCGATCGTCAGCCGCAGCGAACGGTGCTCGCGCACGAACAGCGAGCGGCCGAGGAATTCCTCGAGCTGCTGGATCTGGCGGCTGATCGCGCTTTGGGTCAGGTGCAGTTCGGCGGCGGCTTTCGTGAAACTCGCGTGCCGCACCGCGGCTTCGAACGCGATGAGGCACTGAAGGGGCGGGAGCGGCGTGATGCGCATGGCGGGCAGGGAGTCGAGGGCGCTGCCTCCATGATACGGGCGGATCGAACGGAAATTACAACGCGCGCAGCCAGTTAGGGCCGCATCGCTTCGCCCGAAAAGCGGGTCGTGGAGTCAAACAGTTACAAGTTAGCGGTTGACGCGCGCCTGCCCGGCGGTTAGTGTGTGCGTCGAAGTCCAAGAAGTCCGATTGCTGTTCATCAATTGATCGCTCCCTCCAGCGGTATTCGTTGTCCTCTCCCTCCTTGACGCTTCACGCGCTCTTCACCAGAGCAAATCTTTTTATTTTTTATCAAGGAATCTTCATGGATACCGGTATCGTCAAGTGGTTCAACGACAGCAAAGGCTTTGGCTTCATCACGCCGGACAACGGCGGCGACGATCTGTTCGCTCACTTCTCGGAAATTCGTGCCGACGGCTTCAAGACGCTGGCTGAAAACCAGAAAGTGAGCTTCGAGACGAAGCAAGGCCCGAAGGGTCTGCAAGCGGCCAACATTAAGCCGCTGTAAAGTTTGAAGGGCCCGGCCGCCCGCGATGGGCGCCGGGTCGCAGCGACATCCTCACGGAGCCTGGTCTCCTAAAGTTGGCGCGATCGTTTCTGGCTGCCTCGGTTGAGTCAGCCGCTGACCGAGCGTCACACGCCTCGTTGCACTTCATTCCCCCCTCCGGCCGCAGCGCCTGATTTTCACTTTCCGACTGCTTCGGATTCGGCTCGCAATGGCCTTGAATCGGCGCATCCGTGCACCTTTCGCACGGTACGCGCGGTCGATCATTATTAAAATTAAAAATGCGAAACAAACATCATCATCGATACAACGGCTATGCCGTCCAGCCCTCGGCGCATCGTTTGCCCGACGGCAGTTTTTCAGCCAACCTGCTGCTCGAACGCGTCGACGGCGCGTCTGCCGAAGGCCGCTACCAGTTCTATTCGCTCGACTACTTCGCGAGTGAAGCGCAAGCGCTGCGGCACTCGGCACGCTGGGCACGCCACTGGGTCGACACGCGCGGTTGAAGGCCGCGCCGCGGTGCCGGCCTGGCAGGCCAGGGCGGACCGAGCGCTGCTTGCCAATCTCCGCATTCGTGCGAAGATTGCACGTACATCACATTCGCCCGAGAACGACGTGACCCTGTCCCATCCTGAGCGCAGCCCGGAGGCCGCCCATCCGCCGTGGATGGCCGTCGCGCTGGCCGAACTCGGCATCCGCCGCCATCCGCCCGGCAGCATCAACCCGCGCATCGTCGAATACAACAACCAGACGAACCTGGTCGGCTACGACGACAAGATTTCCTGGTGTTCGTCCTTCGTGAACTGGTGCATGGCGCACGCGGGATTCCGCGGCACCGGCTCCGCGCTCGCACGCTCTTGGCTCGAATGGGGCAAACCGCTGGAGCGCCCGGTCTACGGCTGCATCGCGATCCTCACGCGCGACGATCCGACGAGCTGGAAAGGGCACGTCGGGTTCTACCTGCGTCACGATGCCGAACACGTCCATCTGTTCGGCGGCAATCAGCTGGAAGAAGTCCGGGAGCTTGCGTATCCGTTGCATGAGGTGATCGGCTATCGTTGGCCCGACGCTGGATGACCGGGTCGTCGCGGCATACGCGAATTCGCCATCGCGCGATGGGCGGTTGACTCGATCGCGTTGTCGTCGGTCCAATGTCTCGGATCGTGCGGCTGGAGCATGGGGCGCCGGCAAGCATGGAAGCCGGCGCCGCGTCGTGCTCCCGTCTAGTTCTTCGCCACAGCGTCGGTTTCCGCCTCCGTCCCACCCACCGCGTCATTCCTGCTCCACCCACCCCCGAGCGACCGATACAACGCCACCGCGGCCAGCGCATGCTCGCGCTTGACCTGATTGAGCGAATCCGAATCGCGCAGATAGACCTCCTGCGCGGACAGCACATCCAGAAAATCCGTCGCGCCGCCCTTATAAAGCTGATTCGCCAACCCGAGCGCCTTATCGGAAGCCGCCAATGCACTATCGAGCCGCCGCGTCGCCTCGTCGGAACTGACGAGATTCGCGCGCGCATCCTCGACTTCCCGCAGCGCTTGCAGCATCGTCTGCCGTAACCCGAGTTCCGACTCGCGCATCCGGCTTTCGCTCTGCGAGATATCGGCGGTAATGCGCCCCGCGTTGAAGATCGGGCTCGTCGCACTCAACGCCGCGCTGAACAGGTTGTCGGTCAACGTCGGCAACCCGAGATACGAAGCCGCGAGAATCCCGTCCGTCAGGTTCAACGAAAACTTCGGATACCGCTCGGCCTTCGCCACGCCCACTTGCGCTGCACGCCGCTCGACCTGAGCATAGGCAGTCAGCACATCGGGCCGCCGCAACAACGCCTGCGAAGGCAACGTCCCCGGCGCACCCGCTGGCGGCGCGGGAATCTCGCCCGTCTGCGCCAGCACGAGCCGATCGACCGATTCCGGCGTCCGCCCCGAATACACGGCAATCAGATTCAGTTGATGCGAAATCTGCGACTGCGTCGGCGCGATCCTCGCTTCGAGCGCATCGAGCTGGTTCTGCGCGCGCGTCACGTCGAGTTCCGTCGACAGCCCGAACGCCTGCCGCTTGCGCGTGAGTTCGAGCGCATGCTGCCGGATCTTCGCGTTGTCCTGCAGGATCTTCAATTCCTGCTGTGCCCAGCGCAGATCGACATACGCGGATGCCGCATCGGCCGCGAGCGCGAGGCGCATCGCGTCTTCCGCATGCTTTTGCCCGACCAATTCCGCTTGAGCGGCGAGCAGGTCGAGCCGTTCGCCGCCGAACACATCGGGCGACCAGCTCAGCGCGAGCCCCGCGCCGGCCTGCCGCACATAACCGAGCGGCGGCGTGTTCTGCCGCGCGTCGGCCGCATGTGCGGTCGCGTCGAGTTCGGGCAGCAGCGCCGCGCGCTTCTGCACGGTCAGTGCCTGCGCCTGCTTCACGCGTTCGGCGGCGGCTTGCAGATCGAGGTTGCCGTCGAGCACGGTCGCGATCAGCCGGTCGAGCACGGGGTCGTGGAATTGCGCCCACCAGGCGGCGGCATCGACGTCCGCGCGCGGCACGTCGGTGTCCCACGCGGTGGGCGCGAGCGTCTGAACGGATTCGTTCAACGCGGGATGCTGCGCGGGCTGCACCGCACATCCGGCGGCGAATGCGCTGACGGCCAGCGCGACGAGTAGCTTCTTCATGATGACGATTCCTTGGCCTCAGTGCGCGTCCGGCGGCGGCGCGTTCAACGTAATGGGTTTGGAAAACACGACGGCAAGCAGCGCGACGACGAAGCACAGCGACAGCGCGTAGTACGCATCCGCATAGGTGAGCGTCAGCGCTTCGCGATAGACCAGCCGATGCAGGTTCGCGAGCCCGGCCTGCGCGGTATTCAGCGTGTTGCCGGCCACCGATCCCCAGTACGCGGCCTGGCGATCGAGCAGCGATGCGACCTGCGGTTCGCCGGCGCTCACGTGTTCGTTCAGCCGCAGATAGTGAAAATTCAGCCGGTCGTTGAGCATCGTCGCGCTCACCGCGATGCCGATCGCGCCGCCGAGATTACGCATCAGGTTGAACAACCCGCTCGCCGATTTCAGCCGCGATTGCGGCAGCGAGCCGAGCGCCATCGTCACGATCGGCGGCACGCTGAACTGCTGGCCGATGCCGCGCAGCGCCTGCGGCAGCAGCAGTTCCTGCCAGCCCCAGTCGTGCGTGATCGGTGTGTACAGGTAGCAGCCGAGGCCGAAACAGATCAGCCCGAACACGAGCAGCGCACGCATGCTGACGTAGCGCGCGGCGAACGCATACGCGCACAGCGCGATCAACTGGAACGCGCCGACCGACAGCAGCGCCATGCCGATCTGCAGCGAGCTGAACGCACGCACCTGCGCGAGAAACAGCGGCGTCAGGAACACGGTCACGAAAATCCCGATGCCGGTGACGAACGACAGCAGGCTGCCGATGCCGAAGTTGCGCACGGCGAGCGCGCGCAGGTCGACGATCGGATCCTTCGCGGTCAGCGCATGCACGATGAACAGAAAGCCGCAGATGCCGGAGATCCACGCGCAGAAGACGATCGCGTCGTCGCCGAACCAGTTCTTGCGCGGGCCTTCCTCGAGCACGTATTCGAGGCAGCCGAGGAAGCCCGACATCAGCGCGATGCCGAGATAGTCGCCGCGCTTGATGAGGCTCAGATCGGGCACGTCGATATGCACGTAGCGCGGCACGAGCGCGGCCACCGCGATGCCCGGCACGAGGTTCAGGTAGAACAGCCAGTGCCACGACCATTGGTCGGTGATCCAGCCGCCGATCACGGGGCCGATCGCCGGCGCGAGCGACGCGAGCGCGCCGATGGTCGTCGACGCGATCAGCCGCTGCCTGCCGGGGAACAGCACGAACGCGGTGGTGAACACGGTCGGGATCATCGCGGCGCCGAGCGCACCCTGCAGGCCGCGAAACAGGATCATCGAGTTGATGTCCCACGCGAGCCCGCACAGCATGCTGGTGATCGTGAAACCGACGGCCGACGCGACGAACAGCCAGCGCGTCGACATCACCTTCGACAGCCAGCCCGACATCGGGATCACGATGATCTCGGCGATCAGGTAGGCGGTCTGCACCCACGACAGTTCGTCCTGGCTCGCGGACAGCCCGCCGCCGATGTCGCGCAGCGACGACGCGACGATCTGGATGTCGAGCGTCGCCATGAAGAAGCCGACGCACATCAGCGCGAACGCGAACACGCGCTGCCGGGTCGGTTGCGACGCGGGGTCGCCGGAAAACGCGGTGGTCATCGTCGGCTCCCGCTCAGTTCGTGTGGTCGGTATGCACGGTCACGACCGCGGAGAGCCCCGGGCGCAGCACCTGCTCGATACCCGGCTGCGGATCGAGATGCACGCGCACGGGCACGCGCTGGACGATCTTCGTGAAGTTGCCGGTCGCGTTCTCCGGCGGCAGCACGCTGAACGTCGCGCCGGTCGCGGGTGCCAGACTGTCGACGCGGCCGTGCAGGCGCGTGCCGGACGCATCGAGCGCGACATCGACGCGGTCGCCCGCGCGCATCTTGCGCAACTGGTCTTCCTTGAAGTTCGCGTCGACCCATAGCCCGGAAGCCGGTACGACCGTCAGCAGCGGTACACCGACGTTCGCGAGCATTCCGACGCGGCCGGTGCGATTGCCGACGTAACCGTCGACCGGCGAGCGGATCGTCGTGTATTCGACGTTGAGCGCCGCGACGCGCTGCGCGGCAAGCGCGGTGTTCACGCGGGCCCGCGCGTCGGCGAGCTGTGCGCCAAGCACGTCGAGCTGCCGCTTCGACGCGAGCAGCGCGGCGTCGCTGCGTTCGACGGCCGCGCCGGCCTTCGCGTAATCGGCGTCCGCGCGCTCGACGATCTGGTTCGAGACGGCGTCCGATTTCACGAGCTCGCGGTAGCGCACGCGGTCCGATGCGGCGCGCGTCAATTCGGCTGACGACGCGTTCTTGTCCGCCGCGTGCTGGCCGATCACCGCGTATTGCAGTTGCTGCTTCGCTTCGAGTTCGGTCACGGCGGCGCGTGCGCTGTCGACTTCGGCGCTGGCCTGCGCGAGCTTCGCGTCGTAGTCGCGCGCATCGAGCTGCACGAGCACGTCGCCGGCCTTCACGCGCTGGTTGTCGGTCACGAGAATCTTGTCGACGAAGCCGTTGACCTTCGGCGCGAGCACGGTGACGTCGCCGCCGACATACGCATCGTCGGTGCTTTCCTGGAAGCGCAGCACGAACAGCCAGTCGAGCGCGGCGGCCGCGACCGCGACGACGACGGCGCCTACCGCGATGCGCATCCACGGCACGCGGCGTTGCTGTTTCGCCGGTTGGTCGGTTGTAGCTGCTTCGCGTGACGAGGCAGCGGCTTGGGTCGTATCCATCGATTCACCTATGTATATGCACTAATCAAAGCGACCGACGACGTCGTGCCGATCGGGGAAAGGGCTAGCGTTCCGGCAGGTTGTGCGTGATCCGGAACAATTCGTCTCTCAGGCGGGCCGCCTGCATCGGCCCGAAGCGCCGCTCGAATGCTTCCTGAGCGGCGAGCCAGTGCACATCCGCGTCGGCGACCTTCGTTTCGCCGTCCGCGGTCAGCGCGAACGTCTGGCCGCGACACGGCGGCTCGATCCGGCCCGTCACCAGCGCCGCGCCGACGAGCGGCTTGAGCGCACGCAGCAGCGCGGTGCGTTCGATCACCAGCACGTTCGACAGCGTCGCCATCGTCAGGCCCGGCCGCTCGCGCAGCAGTGCGAGGATGCTGTACTGCGATGGCGTCACACCCGCCCGCGACAGGTAACGCTCGTAGAACTGCGAGATCCGCCGGGCGGCTTGCCGGACCGCGAAGCAATCGTCATCGGTGAGCGTGGTCTTGTGCATGTACACATGTTAGGGCGAAGGATTGCGCGGAGCGATGGCCGGGGCGGGATCAGATTGGTGTCGTGGCCGTACCAATCGATGTCGAAAAGCGCGTTCCCGTACCGCGCCGTGTCACGTCACGCCGCCGCCGGCACGCTCCAGCCTTCGCGATCGCAATACGCGGCCGTGTAGTCGATGAACGCCTTCACCTTCGCGGGCAGCAAGGCGCGGTTCGCGTACGCGAGCTTGATTTCGACGAATGCATCGACGAGATCCGCGCCTTCGAGCAACTGCACGAGCGCGCCCGACGCGAGTTCGGCCTCGACGAGCGTTTTCGGGACGACGCCGATGCCGAAGTCGTGCATCACCATTTCCCGGTTGAACACGGGGCTGTTCGACGAGATGTCGAAACGGAACGGCACGGTGAGCAGGTTGCCGTCGACGCGGAACGACAGCGCCGGGCGGCGCAGCGACGGCGAGATCGGCACGAACGGATGATCGGCGAGGTCGGCCGGCGTCTCGGGGCGCGCATGCGTCTGCAGATACGCAGGCGTCGCGACGATCACGACCGGAATGCGCTCGATCAGCCGCACGACGGTCGATTCGCTCGTCAGCATGTACGGCACGACGATGCCGATGTCGTAGCCTTCGCCGACCAGATCGACCGGACGCTCGGTCAGCGTGACGTCGAGGCGCACGTTCGGGTGTGCGGCCTTGAAGCCGGCGATCAGCGGCACGAGCCGGTTCAGCGCGGCTGTCGTATGCGCGACGAGGCGCAGCAGGCCTTCGGGCTCGCGCGTGTGCGTCTGCGCTTGCGCTTCCAGTGCGTCGAGCTCGTCGAGCACCGCCGCGCAACGCTCGTAGATGCGCTCGGCCGTCTCCGTCAGCGACACCTGGCGTGTGGTCCGGTGCAGCAGCCGGCTGCCGAAACGCGCCTCCAGATCCGCGACCGCGCGCGACACGACCGGCCGCGCGAGGCCGTGCATGTCGGCGGCGCGTGTGAAGCTGCGCATCTCCACCACCGACCGGAAGATCCGCAGCTTGTCGATGTAGTCCATGTCCGTCTCCTTGACGCGATGGCCGGCCGCCGACCGTTCGCCGACCCTGTTACGGCGGAGTGTACATTGACTTTATGCATATGCACATATAGATTGCCGAACATGAACGACATCTCGATTGCTCAGACGTGCAACTGTCTCGCGCTGCGTCAGGCGGCGCGCTTCGTCACGCAACTGTACGAACGCCATCTGGCCCCGGTCGGCGTCACGCCCGCCCAGTTCTCGATCATGGTGAATCTCGCGCACCGGCCCGGCCTGCTGATGAGCGAACTCGCCGATACGCTGGTGATGGACCGCACGACGTTGCTGCGCGCGCTGAAGCCGCTGCAGCGCGACGGGTTCGTCGCGACGGCGGCGGCCGAGCACGATGCGCGTGCGCATGCGCTCCATCTCACGAAGCGCGGCGAGCGAACGTTCGCGCAGGCGAAAGTCGCATGGCAGGCCGCGCAGGACGAATTCGACACGCAGTTCGGCCGCGATCGCGCGAAAGCGTTGCGCGAGGAGCTGTTCAGCCTGACCGCGGAGCGCTAGGCGGGGCGGTCAACTGGTGCGAAATTCGAGCCATTGGTCGCCCTCGAAGCTTCCTGTTGCGAGAATTGGTTTTAATCGTGTTTGGTTCGGTTGCAATCTGGACAGTTTTTGTTTCCAGTTGTAGAGTCCTCTGACCGATTTCACGAGCCGGCGGCGGCGCCGGCCGGATACGAGTCACGAGGAGCAACCGATGCTGCAGTTGAGCGACCGCGACGACGCGATGTTGCGCGGGGATTTCGGCGACGGCGTCGCGCGTGCGATGCGCATCGTCGCGCGCACGGCGCAAGTAATGTCCGCGCCGCACCTGATCGACATTACGTCTGCCCATATCGACGGTTGCCTGTATCACGGGCAAACGAGCGTCGACTTCGTCGAGTATTTCGTCGACACGGGCGCGAAGGTCGCGGTGCCGACCACGCTGAACGTCGGGTCGCTCGACCTGATCCATCCCGAGCTGTATCACGGCGACCGCACGATCCAGCGCGATGCGCAGCGCCTGATGGACGCGCATTTGCAGCTCGGCTGCGAATCGAGCTTCACGTGCGCGCCGTATCAGCTGAAGCATCGTCCCGCGATGGGCGAGCAGATCGCGTGGGCCGAATCGAATGCGATCGTGTTCGCGAACTCGGTGCTCGGCGCGCGCACGAGCCGCTACGGCGATTTTCTCGACCTGGCCGCCGCGATCACCGGGCGCGCGCCGTATGCGGGGCTGCATGTCGACGCGAACCGTGCCGCGCGGATCGTGTTCAATGCACCGGATTTCACCGGCCTGCCGTCGCGCGACATCTACTTCGCCGCGCTTGGTTTGGCGATCGGCAAGATCGCGGGCGCGATCGTACCGGCGATCGTCGGGCTGCCGGCCGATACCACCGAGGACGAACTCAAGGCGCTCGGCGCGGCCGCGGCGTCGAGCGGGGCTGTCGCGCTGTTCCATGCGGTCGGCGTGACGCCCGAGGCGCCGACGCTCGACGCGGCGTTGCACGGGCACGCCGCGCAACGCACGGTCGATGTCACGATGGGCGATCTCGACGAGATTCGCCGCACGCTGAATCACGGTGCGGCCGGCGACGCGCTCGTCGCGGTCGCGCTCGGCACGCCGCATTTTTCGCTGGCCGAATTCCGCACGCTCGACACGTTGCTCGACGCGTTCGACGGCAAGCCGGCGTGCGACTTCTACGTGAACACGAGCCGCTTCATTCTGTGGGAGCTGGAGGAAGCCGGCCTCGCGGAGAAATTCGCCGCGCGCGGCATCCAGATCGTCGTCGATACCTGCACGTACATCACGCCGGTGATGAAACAGCTGTCGGGGCTCGTGATGACCAACTCGGGGAAATGGGCGTCGTATGCGCCCGCGAACATCGGCGTGACGGTCGCGTACGGCAGCATGCGCGAATGCGTGCGCTCCGCATACGAAGGCAAGGTGCGATTCGATGACTGAAACGACGCGCACATTCTTGATGGGCGACACGCTCGTGCCGGGCACCGCGTGCGCGCGTCCGTTCGTTCTCGACAAGCCGCTCAGCTTCTGGGGCGGCTACGACTCGGGCGCGGGCAGGATCGTCGATCGCGGGCATCCGCAGGCCGGCGCGAGCCTCGCCGGCAAGGTGATGGTGATGCCGCACGCGAAGGGCTCGAGTTCGAGCAGCAGCGTGCTCGCGGAAGCGGTGCGCAACGGCACGGGGCCGGTCGGGATCGTGCTGAAGGAGCGGGACCTGATCATCTCGATCGGCGCGATCGTGGCCGCCGAGCTGTATGCGATCGCGGTGCCGGTGGTATGCGTGACGGACGACGTGTACGACGCGATCGTCGCCGCCACGGGCGATGTGCGGATCGAAGCGGGCGACGGGGACGGCGGCGCGCGGATCGAGATCGGCCGCTGACGCGACAGTCGCGTACCGGTCGCGTCAGAGGAAGCGTATGTTCCGCGTCTCGGCGCTTGCGAGCGACAGCGCACGGCGGGCGGCATTCATCTCGCGCCTGCCGCCGGGCTGCGTGAGCCGGCGGATTTCGGGCCACGCGATCAGGCCGAACGTGGTGCGCAAGATCGTACTGAGCACGAACAGGCCGATCGTGCCCGCGCCGAACCACGTGATCGCGTCGACCATCCCTTCCGTGTTTCGCGCTATCGCGGACATGATGCCGGCGACGAGGGCCAGCGTGACGAGAATGAACAGCGTCACGAACACATCAGTCCGAGCGGCGGCGACTTTCGCGGGACGAACGAGATAGACGGAGCCATCGGTCCTGTTGCGGATGCCGTAGACGGTCAGTCGATCCCGGCCTTCGGCATAGGCAACATTCAGCCGATCGCCCGTGACGATGAACAGGCGGTGCGTGCCGCTCGTCCTGAGCACGAGCGGCGCGTCGAATGCATCGAGCTGCAGCGCGATCTCCTCGATGCTTTGCGTGGTCCAGCCGAGGTTGTTGCTCCAGACCTCCGTGCTGATCGTCTTCTGGACGACCGATGTCACGCAACCGGATGTGATTCGCAACGTACGATCAGTCATGTGCTGCTCCGTTCCACCGTGAAACTGGCGGGTTCGTATTGCCACTTTTGCTGTGCCTCGCGCCGCTGAGGCTTGAAGATCAGGTCGGACAGGCCGGCGAGCGCCAGCGAGCCGCCCAATACGCTGATGATGCTCGCGAACAAGGCCAGCGCCACGATGAGCGCCCAGCTTGCGTTGTATGCGGCTGCACCGATCGCGAGGCTCAGCACGAGCATGCACGACGTCCACGTGAGCAGCGACACGTTGCGCTGTTTCTGCGCGAGCGCATCGTAAGGCGCGATCGCCACGTCGTTGCTCCTGATCCATGCGATTCCGCGACGACCGCGATCCTCGAAGACGCATGCGCGCACCGCCATGCCGCGCTTCAATTGATCGATCTGCTTGAACGCTTCCGCGTCGACGTCACTGGCCGCGATGAAGTAGCAGGCGTCCTGCATCGTCAGGCGATAAAGCGGTACTTTCTTGATATCGGCTTCGATACGGATCAGATTCGTATCGATACGGTCGATCGTCGACTCGATCAGGGTAGTGTGATTGCGCATAGGCAAGACGGGGGGCACCGGTGTGGCATTGATCATACCGATGAATTGCCGGGTAGGCACCGCGTGCTCGCGGCATCCCCGTGTCATTCGCGCGCCGCTCCCCCAGCCGCTTCCCGGTACGCGCTCGGCGTCTGCCCGGCCCAGCGCCGGAACGCGCGCGTGAAATTCGCCGGGTCGGTGAATTGCAGCCGTTCGGCGATCGTCTTCAGATCGAGATCCGACGCGGCGAGCAACTGCTTCGCGTCGCGAAACCGCGCTTCGTCGAGCAACTGCCGATAGCTCGACCCGGCTTCCTCGAGCCGCCGCCGCAGCGTGCGCGTCGACACGAGCAGCGCATCGGCGAGCGTGTCCGGCCCCGGATAATCGCCGGCTGCGCGCGCCAGTTCCGCGCGTACGCGCTCGACCAGATCGCCTTCCTCCTGCCGCACCTGCGCGTATTCGCGCTCCACCTGCACGAGCGCTTGCCGGTGCGCGACGTCGTCGGCGAGCGGCAGCGGCCAGTCGAGCGCATCGCGCGCGATCCACAGCGCGTTGGCCGCGCAGCCGAATGCCACCGGCGGCAACGTATCGCGGTAGCGTGCGAAATACGCGGGCTCCGGCCAGGCGAATCGCAGCTCGATCGGCGGTGACGCGCGGCCGGACCATTGCGAGATGTTCTGCGCGAGCCCGGTCAGCACGAATTCGAACATCACGTGATGCTGCAGCACGGGGTTCGCCTGCACGCCGTGCAACTCGAGCGTCGCGCCGCGTTCGTCTTCCGCATAGGTCAGCCGGTACTGGCGATTGCGCATCCGGAAGTAGCGTTGCGTGACGGACAGCGCTTCGCGGATGTCCCGCGCGGTCAGCGTCGCGTAACCGAGAAAGCCGTGCACGGTCGGCTTCAGCAGCAGCCCGAACGCGAGCCCGATGCCCGGGTCGCCGCCGATTTCGATCGCGTTGAGCACGAGCCGCCCCCATTGCGACGGCGCGACGCGTGCGTCCGCTTCGGCCAGCACCGCGTCGCGCAGGCCCGTGCCGGCGCGCACCGCGGCCAGGTCGACGCCGCGCGCGGCCAGCGCCTGCAGCAGCAGGCGCGTATAGGCGACCGGAATCGTTGGCCGGCGCAGCCCGAGGCGATCCTTGCGAGACGGGGAAGTCATGTCGATTTGGCCGGAAATGACAAGCATTATGGCTGTTTGCCCCCTCACGTTCAAGGCGGCGCGCGCCTACGATGTCACGCATCGCTTATCGGCCGAATCATCATGACGACACCCTTTCCGCACCTGCTCGCCCCGCTCGATCTCGGCTTCACGACGCTGAAGAACCGCGTGCTGATGGGCTCGATGCACACCGGCCTCGAGGACAGCCGCAAGACGCTGCCGCGCCTCGCCGCCTATTTCGCCGAGCGTGCGCGCGGCGGGGTCGGCCTGATCGTGACGGGCGGCTTCGCGCCGAACGTGGCCGGCTGGACCAAGCCGCTCGGCGGCACGCTGATGACGTCGGCCGCCGCGCGCCGGCATCGCGAGATCACCGGCGCGGTGCACGCGGAGGACGGCAAGATCGCGCTGCAGATCCTGCATACGGGCCGCTACGGTTATCACCCGTTCGCGGTCGCGCCGTCGAAGATCAAGTCGCCGATCTCGCCGTTCGCGCCGCACGAACTGAGCGCGCGCGGCGTCGAGCGGCAGATCCGCGCGTTCGTGCGCTGCGCGAAGCTGGCCCGCGAAGCCGGTTACGACGGCGTCGAGATCATGGGCTCCGAGGGCTACCTGATCAACCAGTTCATCTCGATGCATACGAACAAGCGCAGCGACGAGTGGGGCGGCTCGTACGAGAACCGCATCCGCCTGCCGATCGAGATCGTCGAGCGCACGCGCGAAGCGGTCGGCCGCGACTTCATCCTGATCTACCGGTTGTCGATGCTCGACCTGATTCCGGACGGCAGCGACTGGCGCGAAACCGTGCAGCTCGCGAAGGCGGTCGAGCGCGCGGGCGCGACGATCATCAACACGGGGATCGGCTGGCATGAGGCGCGCGTGCCGACGATCGCGACATCGGTGCCGCGCGGCGCGTTCGCGTGGGTGACGAAGAAGATGAAGGGCGAGGTCGGCATCCCGCTCGTGACGACCAACCGGATCAACCGGCCCGAAGTGGCCGAGCAGATTCTCGCGGACGGCTGCGCGGACATGGTGTCGATGGCGCGCCCGCTGCTCGCGGATGCCGAGTTCGTCGTCAAGGCCGCGCAGGGCCGCGCCGACGAGATCAACACCTGCATCGGTTGCAACCAGGCATGCCTCGATCACGCGTTCAAGAACCGGATCGCGTCGTGCCTGCTGAATCCGCGTGCGTGCCACGAGACCGAGCTGACCTACACGCCCGCGCCGCGGCCCAAGCGCATCGCGGTGGTCGGCGCGGGGCCGGCCGGGCTCGCCTGTTCGACGGTGCTCGCG
The DNA here is from genome assembly GCF_902833145.1 of Burkholderia sp. BCC0506. Taxonomy (GTDB): domain Bacteria; phylum Pseudomonadota; class Gammaproteobacteria; order Burkholderiales; family Burkholderiaceae; genus Burkholderia. The sequence goes on from NZ_CADFEN010000002.1 coordinate 651,918, forward strand.
CAGCGCGGCCATCAGGTCGACCTGTTCGACGGCGCGGCCGAGATCGGCGGCCAGTTCAACATGGCGAAGCGGATTCCGGGCAAGGAAGAGTTTCACGAAGCGTTGCGCTACTTCGGCCGGCAGGTCGAGCTGACCGGCGTGAAGCTGCACCTGAATCGTCGTGTCGATGCGAGCGACCTGATCGCGAGCGGCTACGACGAGATCGTGCTCGCCACCGGCGTCGCGCCGCGCGACCCGAAGATTCCCGGCCAGGACGGACCGAACGTGCTCAGCTATATCGACGTGCTCGCGGGCAGGCAGCCGGTCGGCCGGCGGGTCGCGGTGGTGGGCGCGGGCGGGATCGGCTTCGATGTCGCCGAGTTTCTGGTGCAGGACGGCGAGTCGCCGGCACTCGATCTGGAGGAATGGAAGGCCGAGTGGGGCGTGACCGATCCGGCTACGACGCGCGGCGGCGTGACGCGTGCGCAGGTGTCGGCGCCTGCGCGGGAAGTGACGCTGCTGCAGCGCAAGGCTGCGCCGCTCGGCAAGGGCCTTGGCAAGACGACCGGCTGGATTCACCGGGCGACGCTGAAGATGAAGCAGGTGAAGATGATCGGCGGCGTGAACTACGAGCGGATCGATGCGCGCGGGCTGCATGTGTCGTACGGCGAGCAGCGCACCGATCACGAGCTGATCGAAGCCGACACGATCGTGCTCTGCACGGGGCAGGAGCCACAACGTGCGTTGCTCGCGCCGCTGCAGGCGGCCGGGCGCTCGGTGCACCTGATCGGCGGCGCGGAACTGGCCGCCGAACTCGACGCGAAGCGCGCGATCGATCAGGGCGCGCGGCTGGCGGCGCGGTTGTAACGGGCGGCTGCCGAGACAGTCGCTCGGGCGAACATCGCGTGGCGATGATCAGGCCGCGCGCCGCCCCGCGGCTTGCCGCCCGATGCGCTGTCGCGGGTGCCGGGCGGCAGTGAGCCGCGGCATCGACCGCGCCACCACCTGACGTGGCGGCGCGAGCCGGCGGACCGGGGCCGCAAACAGCCGGCGCGGCTCAGGCCGCTTCGGCCCGCTCTTCCTCTTCTGCTTCGAGCATCGCCTTGACGATCAGGTAGACGGCCGGCAGGTCGTCGTCGTCGCGGCGCCAGTCGACCGGTTCCTCGACGTCCGCGGCGACCAGCCGGCTGTCGCGCAGGCGGATGAACGCATCGACGACTCTCGGATCGTTGCGGTTCAGGAAACCGGCATTCGAGAACGCCAGCTCCTCGACGTTCAGCAGTGCCTGCCAGCTCATCGTGCGCACGGCCGCCGGATGCGTGCGGCGGCGCAGGCCGAGCGCCCGCTGCGCGGGGCCGCCGACGACACGCTGCAGATCGACGACCGCCCGCTGCGCGGCGCGCTCGAAGTGGACGGGATTGAAGCCGGGTTGCTCGGGATCGAATGCGGAAGCCTGGAACATGGTCGCCTCACAAAAGTCCGTTCGTCGGTGGATGACGGAATTCGGGTCAAATGGTGCAAAAGCACTGTAAATATATACAGTGTTCCGTGCGGTTTCAAGCCCCGAATGGAGAATTTCGTGCGACGGCGCGCGAAGCGCGTGCCGCATCGAACGGGCGGCCGATTTACACCGCCGCCGCGATCGTCTCCCGCAGCCATCGATGCGCCGGGTCGCGATGCACGCGCTCGTGCCACAGCATCGACATTTCATAGCCGGGCACCTCGACCGGCGCCTCCACCACGGGCAGCGCGGGCACGTCGCGCACCAGCCGCTCGGGCAGCATCGCGACGAGATCGGTGCTCGCGACGGCCGACATCACGAACAGGAAGTGCGGCACCGACAGCACGACGCGCCGCGTGGCCCCCACCTTCGCGAGCGCTTCGTCGGTCACGCCGACGAAGCCGCCGCCGTCGGGCGACACGATCACGTGCTCGAGCGTGCCGAACTGCGCGAGCGTGGGGCGCCGCTTCAGTCTCGGATGGCCGGCACGGCCGATCAGCACGTAGCGCTCGACGAACAGCGGCAGGCGCCGCATGCCGGGCGGCGATCCTTCGGTCGTATGAAAGGCCAGGTCGGTGCCGTTTCGTTCGGCCTCCTGCTCGATGCGCGGCGGCACGAGCTCGACGACGGCCAGCCGCGTGCCGGGCGCGGTCGAACGCAGCGTGCGCAGCGCGGGCAGCACGATCGTCGATTCGCCGTAGTCGGTCGCGGCCACGCGCCACGTGTTCGTCGCGGTCGCGGGATCGAACGGCGTGGCCGGGATCACCGCGCGCTCGACGGCCTCGAGCGCATCGCGCAACGGCTCGCGCAGCGCTTCGGCGCGCGCGGTCGGCCGCATCCCGCGCGGCCCCGGCAGCAACAGCGGATCGCCGAATACGTCACGCAGTTTCTGCAGCTGCACGCTGACCGACGGCTGCGACATGTTCAGCTTCTCGGCCGCGCGCGTGACGTTGTGCTCGGTGAGCAGCACGTCCAGCGTGACGAGCAGGTTCAGATCGAGCCTTCTGAGATTAGTCATGGCTATAGCTGGAATATCGGGAATTCATTTCAAATATACCGTCGTCACCGGCATCCTGCAGTCATCCAATTCACGGAGTGGTGAACATGAAGGTGCTGATCGTATATGCCCATCCCGAACCGCGTTCGCTGAACGGCGCGCTGCGCGACCTCGCCGTCGCGCATCTCGAAGCGGCCGGCCATACGGTGCAGGTGAGCGACCTGTATGCGATGAACTGGAAGGCGGTACTCGATGCGAACGACGTGACCGATCGCGCGCCGGACGCGCGGTTCGATCCGTCGCTCGATTCGAAGCGCGCGTTCGCCGCGGGTACGCAAAGCGACGACATCGCGCACGAGCAGGACAAGCTGAAGTGGGCCGACGCGGTGATCCTGCAGTTTCCGCTGTGGTGGTTCTCGATGCCGGCGATCATGAAAGGCTGGGTCGAGCGCGTGTACGCGTACGGCTTTGCGTACGGCGTCGGCGAACATTCCGATACGCATTGGGGCGATCGCTACGGCGAAGGTTCGCTGGCCGGCAAGCGGGCGATGGTGGTCGTCACGACGGGCGGGTGGGAGCCGCACTACAGCCCGCGCGGCATCAACGGGCCGATCGACGACTTGCTGTTCCCGATCCAGCACGGGGTGCTGTATTACCCGGGGTTCGACGTACTGCCGCCGTTCGTGATCTATCAGACGGGCAAGATGAACGCCGCGCGCTTCGACAAAACCTGTACGGCGCTCGGTCAGCGTCTCGACGATCTGTGGACCACGCCGCCGATTCCGTTTCGCCGGCAGAACGCGGGCGATTACGAGATTCCTGCGCTGACGTTGAAAGAGGACATCGCGCCGGGGAAGGTGGGGTTTGCCGCGCATTTGGCTGCGTGACGGTTACCGCACACCCTGATGCGAGGGGCACCGATCATCGCCGCCAGGCGCGCATTGCAACATGCAAAAGACCCGGGCGGCCTGCGTGACATCGCCGGCCGCCCGGGGCGTGCATCTCGTGGCCGTTCGTCACGGCCGCGATTCATCGTGGCTCAACGATCGTCTTCCCGCACCGAAGACGGATGCCGGCACAGCGCCCGCACTTCCATCTCCATATACGGAAACAGCGGCAACTGGCTCAGCACGTCGTGCAGCTGCTGCACGCTTTCGACGTCGAAGATGCTGACGTTCGCGTACTGCCCGGCGATCCGCCACAGATGACGCCAGACACCTTCGTTCATCAGCCGCTGGCACATCGCCTTTTCTTCCGCCTTCAGCGTGGCCGCCTTGACCGGATCCATGTCCGCCGGCAGGCGAACGGTCATTTCCACATGAAACAGCATCCTGCACTCCTTGCGTTGTCGATTCGTCGAACGGGACGGGCGCTCACGCCTGCGCGCGGGCCCGCTCGACTTCGCTGCCCGGCACGTCCTGCTTTTCCTTGAGCAGCGTGAAGTCGAAGTCGATCAGCGCGAACTGCCCGTCGACGCCGTACGGCTTGCCTTCCGCGCCCTCCGCTTGCTTCACCGGCGGGATCAGCCCGTCGCGCGTCGCGAACGCGAAGTCGTCCCACAGATGCGGATCGCCGTCGATGTTGATCTGCGTCGTCAGCTTACGATAACCGTCCGCCGAAACGAAGAAGTGAATGTGTGCGGGACGATGGCCGTGGCGGCCGAGCTGGTCGAGCAGTTGCTCGGTCTTGCTGCCCGGCGGCACGCTGTAGCCGACCGGCAGCACGCTGCGGAAGCTGTAGCGGCCTTCGGCGTCGGTGCGGATCGAGCGGCGCAGGTTGAACGCGGGCTGCGACGGGTCGAAGTACGAATAATTGCCCAGATGGTTCGCATGCCACACCTCGACCAGCGCGTTCGCGAGCGGCGTGCCGTCCTGGCCGAGCACGCGGCCGCGCATGACGAGCGTCTGGCCCGGATCGGTGCCGTCGTCGAGGCGCGCATGGCCGACCGATTCCGGCGCGCCCGCCACGTAGAGCGGCCCTTCGATCGTGCGCGGCGTGCCGCCCTGGATGCCGGCCTTTGCCTCGGCTTCGTCCATCCGCACGTCGAGGAAGCGCTCGAGGCCGAGGCCCGCGGCGATCAGCCCGAATTCGCGGCCGGCTTCGTTCAGGTAGTTCAGGGCCGTCCAGAACTCGCTCGGCTGCACGTCGAAGTCCTCGATCGTGTAGCAGATGTCCTTCACGATCCGGTTGACGATCGCGCGCACGCGCGGGTTGCCGGGCTTTTCCGCGGCGTCGTCGAAGGTCTTCAGCAGGGCGTCGATGGCTTGCTTGTTCATCTGTGTCTCCGGTGTCGGTTGTCGTGTGGGGATCAGCGGGCGTCGCGTCGCATCCGTTCGATGCGGGCCCAGTCGAAGGTGAGGCCGAGGCCGGGCGCCGCCGGCAGATGCAGCTTGAAATCCTGGTAGCGCAGCGGCTCGACGAGGATCTCCTCGGTGAGCAGCAGCGGGCCGAACAGTTCGGTGCCCCATTTCAGCGAGTCGAACGTGCTGAACAGTTGCGCGGACGCCATCGTGCCGGCCGCGCCTTCGAGCATCGTGCCGCCGTACAGTTCGATGCCGGCCGCCGCGGCGATCGACGCGACGCTCGCCGCGCCTTGCAGGCCGCCCGATTGCGCGATCTTCACCGCGAACACGTCGGCCGCGCGATCCCGCGCGAGCGCGAACGCATCGACGGGGCCGTGCAGCGCCTCGTCGGCCATGATCGGCACCTGCGCGAGCTGCGTGAGGCGTTTCAGCCCCGCGCGGTTGGTCGCGGCGATCGGCTGCTCGACGAGGCTCACGCCGGCGTCGGCCAGCCGCGCGCCGGCCCAGATCGCATCGGTTTCGCTCCAGGCCTGGTTCACGTCGACGCGCACGTCGCCGCGCTCGCCGAGCGCGCGCTTGATCGCGACGACGTGGGCCACGTCGTCGGCGACCGCGTTCGAACCGATCTTCAGCTTGAACGCGCGGTGGCGGCGGGCTTCCAACATCGCTTCGGCTTCCGCGATGTCGCGTTGCGTGTCGCCGCTCGCGAGCGTCCATGCGACATCGACCGCATCGGTCCGGCGCCCGCCGAACAGCTCGGACAGCGGCACGCCGAGGCGCTGCGCCTGCGCGTCGAACAGCGCGGTCTCGATCGCGCACTTCGCGAAGCGGTTGCCCTGGAACAGCTTGCGCGCCCGCGCCATCGCGGCGCCCGGGCGCGTCGCGTCCATGCCGTGCAGCAGCGGCGCGAAGTAGGTATCGATGTTGACCTTGATGCTTTCGGGGCTCTCCTCGCCATACGCGAGGCCGCCGATGGTCGTCGCCTCGCCGACGCCTTCGATACCGTCCGTGCATCGAATCCGGACCAGCACGAGGGTCTGGCAATTCATCGTGGCGACCGACAATTTGTGGGGCCTGATCGTCGGCACGTCGACCAGTAGCGTGTCGATGCGCTCGATGGTGGCGGCAGTTGCTATCATGCGATTCCTCCTGTTGGTGCACATGGTAGGAATGCCCGCCCCGCGTCGTCCAACACTCTTTCCGACTACTTCCATACCTTTGAGGCATGAAATGGAATTGCGTCAGCTCCGCTACTTCATCGCCGTCGCCGAGGAAATGAACATCACGCGGGCGGCTGAGCGGCTGCACATGACGCAGCCGCCGCTCAGCCGCCAGCTCCAGGCGATCGAGGAAGAGATCGGGTTGCCGCTGTTCGAGCGCGGCGCGCGGCCGCTGAAACTGACCGATGCCGGGCGCGTGTTCTATGCGCAGGCGAAACGGCTGGTCGACCAGGCCGACGAGCTCGGGCCGCTGACGCGGCGGCTCGCGCAACTGTCGGAGCGGATCGTGATCGGGTTCGTGCCGTCGACGCTGTACGGCGCGCTGCCGGACGTGATCCGCGCGTTTCGCGAGGCGCAGCCGGACGTCGAGCTGTCGCTGATCGAAATGTTTACGCTCGAACAGCTCGGCGCGCTGAAAGGCGGGCGGATCGACGTGGGGTTCGGCCGCCTGCGCTTCGACGACGACCAGCTGGTGCGCGAGGCGCTGATCGAGGAAAAGCTGATCGCGGCGCTGCCGGTCGGGCATCGGCTCGCCGATCCGGCCCGGCCGCTGACGCTCGCGGATCTCGCGAACGAGACGATGATCGTCTACCCGAGCACGCCGCGGCCGAGCTTCGCCGATCAGCAGTTGTCGGCGCTGCGCGACGGCGCGGTCGTGCCGGCGGCGGTGCACGAAGTGCGCGAACTGCAGACGGCGCTCGGGCTCGTTGCCGCGCAGGTGGGCGTGTCGCTGGTGCCGGAGAGCGTCGAGGGCGTGCGCGTGAAGGGCGTCGTCTATCGGCGGCTGCCGGAGCCGGGCGCGACGTCGCCGATCATCATGAGCCGCCGGCTGCATGGCGAAAGCGCCGCCACGGCGGCGTTCTGTGCGATTGCGCGGGAGATGATCGTGCCGGCGGCGTGACGGCTGGCGTTACCGCTTCGATTGCAACTAACGGTCGATCCCGGGGCGCGTCGCCGAATTCGGGCAGGGTGATGCGCCGAGGTGCCGTACCGGCATGGTCAACGCGGGCGAGCAAGCAGTCGCGTGGCGAGTGCGGTGGGCAAGCAGGGTGACGGTCACGCCAGACGTTGCGCGTCGAGCGTCTCCGACGGCGATTCGCCGAACTTCTCCCGATACGCGATCGCGAATCGCCCGAGGTGTGTAAACCCGCAATCGAGCGCGATATCGGCAATGCGCCGGTGGGACGCCGCGCCGCGCAGCAACTCGCGCGCATGGTCGAGCCGCGTCGCGCGCAGGTATTGCATCGGGCTCATCCCGCGGAATTGCAGAAACGCGTCGCGCAGCGTCCGTTCGGGTACGTTGGCGGCCTGGACGATATCGGCGAGCTGCAACGGCTGCGCGTAGTGCGCATCGACGAACTCCTGCGCGCGCCGCACGAAGCCCGGCGCGGGGTCGCGATGCGACGCCTGCAGCACGGACGGCGGATGGCCTTCGATCAGCAGGTCGATCAGCAGATGCTCGAGCTGCGACGCGACGCGCGGGTTCGCGTTCGCGCGTTCGAGCAACTCGGGCGAGCGCGCGACGAGCATCAGCTGCTGGCGCCACGCGGCGAGCGCGGCGTCGCTGATGTGCAGCACGGGGTCGAGCGTCGCGCGCGGGTCGCCGGTCAGCGCGCCGACGGTCGCCGCGTCGATGCGCAGCACGAACTGCTCGCAATCGGCCGACAGCAGCGCGTCGAAGCGCTCGCCGGGCGCGCACAGCACGCCGGTCTGGCCGTCGACGCCGAGCTGCCGCCCCATCGCGCGCACCTCGGCCTGGCCGGACAGGCAGAACATCAGCAGGTAGTAGCCGTCGACGGCGTCGACCTGCACGCGCATCGCGTCGCCGAACGCGATCGTGCCGATCCCGAGCCCGCCCAGCTTGACGAAATCCATGTGCGACGCACCCTGCACGCGGCCGCTCGGCAGCAACGCGTGCGGCTGCATCACGCGCGAGATTCGCTCGCGCGTTTCGTCGAGATCGCGGGATTCGAACAGCCGGTGCGCACGCAGCGCGAGCGGCTCGAACGACGTTGGGGACATGGGCCTCAGCCTTGGTATGGGCGACGCGCGCGTCGATCCGACGAATGGGTCGCGATCGTGCGCCGGGTCGCGTGTGCCGTCATGCTAGCGCAGAAATCCGCCGAAAGTGGATATTGCGCCGCCGCAATCGCACTTTCCGGATAGACGTCGAATATTAGCTTTTCAAAAATCGGCTCCATGCATTCAACGCAACGGATCGACAAGGAGTCCGACATGGAGCAGACAGAATTGCCCGTCGTTTTCGCCGCGCGCGGCGACGCGTCCGACGTGACCTTCCCGCACGACGACGGCTCGCGCGTGCCGTACAAGGTGTTCAGCTCGCGGGCGGTCTACGATCGCGAGCAGGAGCGCATCTTCCGCGGGCCGACGTGGAACTTCGTCGCGCTCGAAGCGGAAATTCCGAACGCCGGCGATTTCAAGAGCACGTTCGTCGGCGACACGCCGGTGGTCGTCACCCGTACCGAGGACGGTGCGCTGTCCGCGTGGGTGAACCGCTGCGCGCACCGCGGCGCGCAGGTGTGCCGCAAGTCGCGCGGCAACGCGAGTTCGCACACGTGCGTCTATCACCAGTGGAGTTTCGACAACCAGGGCAACCTGCTCGGTGTGCCGTTCCGGCGCGGCCAGAAGGGGATGACCGGGATGCCGGCCGATTTCGATCCGAAGCAGCACGGGCTGCGCAAGCTGCGCGTCGACAGCTATCGCGGGCTCGTGTTCGCCAGCTTCAGCGACGAGGTCGCGCCGCTGCCCGAGTATCTCGGCGAGCAGATGCGCCCGTGGATCGACCGGATCTTCCACAAGCCGATCGAATATCTCGGCTGCACGCGCCAGTATTCGAAATCGAACTGGAAGCTGTACATGGAGAACGTGAAGGACCCGTATCACGCGAGCATGCTGCACCTGTTCCATACGACCTTCAACATCTTCCGCGTCGGGATGAAGGCGCGCTCGATCCCGGATGCGAACCACGGGCTGCACAGCATCATCACTGTGACGAAGACGGGCGACGACACGTCGGCCGCGTACAAGCAGCAGAACATCCGTTCGTTCGACGAAGGTTTCCATCTCGAAGACGAATCGATCCTCGATCTCGTGTCGGAATACGACGAGGACTGCACGAACCATATCCAGCCGATCTTCCCGCAGCTCGTGATCCAGCAGATCCACAACACGCTGGTCGCGCGGCAGATCCTGCCGAAGGGGCCGGACAACTTCGAGCTGATCTTCCACTTCTTCGGCTACGCGGACGACACGCCCGAGCTGCGCGCGCTGCGCATCAAGCAGGCGAACCTCGTCGGGCCGGCCGGCTACATCTCGATGGAAGACACGGAAGCGACCGAGCTCGTGCAGCGCGGCACGGTGCGCGATGCCGATGCGACGTCGGTGATCGAGATGTCGCGCGGCAATCCGGATCAGCAGGACACGGTGATCACCGAAAGCCTGATCCGCAAGTTCTGGGTCGGCTATCAGAAGCTGATGGGCTATTGAGGCGGAGCAGAAAATGACGGAAGACATGAAGACGTGGTTCGAGATTTACATGCTCCAGAACCGCTACATCGGGCACCTCGACAACGACCGGCTCGAACACTGGCCGGAGATGTTCACCGAGGACTGCACGTACGAAATCGTGCCGAAGGAGAACGCCGATCTCGGCCTGCCGGTCGGGATCGTCCACTGCACGAACCGGCGGATGCTGCGCGACCGCGTGGTGTCGCTGAGGCACGCGAACATCTACGAGGAGCACACGTACCGGCACATGACGTCGGGCCTGACGATCGTCGCCGAACGCGACGGCGAAATCGATACCGAGAGCAACTACGTGGTCGTGCAGACGCGCAGCAACGGCGAATCGAACGTGTACCAGGCCGGCAAGTACTACGACACGGTCGTGCGCACGCCCGACGGCCTGCGCTACAAGACCAAGCGCGTGATCTACGACACGTCGCGCGTGCAGACGCTGCTCGCGACGCCGATCTGACCGATCTGACGAAGCAAGGAAACGACATGACCGAAGCAACGCTGGCCGAGTGGCATCCGCTCGGCGCTTTCGACGAATTCTCCGAAGACGAACCGGCGGCGCGCGTCGCCGGCCAGAAGCCGATCGCCGTGTTCCGGATCGGCGACGAACTGTTCGCGATGCACGACCTCTGTTCGCACGGTCACGCGCGCTTGTCCGAAGGCTATGTGGAGGACGGCTGCGTCGAATGCCCGCTGCACCAGGGGCTGATCGACATTCGCACGGGCGCGCCGAAATGCGCGCCGATCACCGAGCCGGTGCGGACCTATCCGATCCGGATCGTCGACGGGCAGGTGGAAGTCAATGTCGGCTGATCCGATCGTGATCGTCGGCGCCGGCCACGCGGCGCGGCGTACGGCCGAAGCGCTGCGCGAACGCGATGCGGCGGCGCGCATCGTGATGATCGGCGCGGAGCGCGAGTTGCCGTACGACCGGCCCGCGCTGTCGAAGGATGCGCTGCTGAGCGATGGCGGCGAACGGCGTGCGTTCATCCGCGATGCGGCGTGGTACGACGCGCAGCGCATCGAACTGTGGCTCGGCACGCGTGTCGACGCGATCGAGCGGGAGGCCCGGCGGGTGCGGCTCGACGACGGTGCGGCGCTGCCTTACGCCCGGCTCGTGCTTGCGACGGGTTCACGGGTGCGGGCATTCGGCGGCCCGGTCGACGAAGGCATCGTGCCGCATTACGTGCGCACGGTCGCCGACGCGCGTGCGCTGCGTGCGCAACTCGCGCCCGGGCGCCGCGTGGCGGTGCTCGGCGGCGGCTTCATCGGCCTCGAGGTCGCGGCGGCGGCGCGCCAGATCGGCTGCGACGTGACGGTGATCGATCCGGCCGCGCGCGTGCTGCAGCGCGCGTTGCCGGAGGTCGTCGGTGCATACGCGCATCGGTTGCACGCTGCGCGCGGCGTGATCTTCCGGTTGGCGACGCTGCCGCGCGCGATTCGGCGCGCGCCGGGCGGCGGCGCAATCGTCGAGACCGATCGCGGCGACGTGCCGGCCGATATCGTCGTGGTCGGCATCGGCGTGGTGCCCAACGTCGAACTCGCGCAGGCGGCCGGGCTCGACGTCGACAACGGGATACGCGTCGACGCGGGCTGCCGCACGGCCGATGCCGCGATCTTCGCGGCGGGCGAGGTGACGATGCACTTCAATCCGCTGCTCGGGCGGCATGTGCGGATCGAATCGTGGCAGGTGGCCGAGAACCAGCCGGCCGTCGCGGCCGCGAACCTGCTCGGCGCGGACGAGCGCTATGCCGAGCTGCCGTGGCTGTGGTCCGATCAGTACGACTGCAACCTGCAGATGCTCGGGCTGTTCGGCGGCGAACGCACGATCGTCGTGCGCGGCGACCCGGCGAGCGGGCCGTTCACCGTGTTCGGGCTCGGCGACGACGGCAGGATCGTCGCGGTGGCCGCGGCGAACCTCGGGCGCGACATCGGCGCGTCGCGGCGGCTGATCGCGGCAGGCGCGGTGCCGGACCCGGTGAAGCTGGCCGATCCGGCGGTCAATCTGAAGACGTTCATGTAGCGGCGAGACGCGCGGCGCGCGTGCGCCGTGCGTGCCGGCCCGGCCGCGGGTTTGTCGGTGGCGGCGAAATCGGGGATATTAGCGGCATCGCCGATCCGCCCGTGCTCCATGACGTCAGACAAAGCCCTCGAACTGAAACGAAGCAAGCGCCGTGCGCTGTGGCTGCTGCTGGCGGCCGTCGCGGTGTTCGTCATCACCATCCTGCTGCCGCGCGGCCCGTGGGTCGACGGCTTCAAGGCCGTCGCCGAAGCCGCGATGGTCGGCGCGCTCGCCGACTGGTTCGCGGTCGTCGCGCTGTTCCGCCGCGTGCCGATCCCGTTCGTGTCGCGCCACACCGAGATCATTCCGAAGAACAAGGACAAGATCGCCGACAACCTCGCGGTGTTCGTGCGCGAGAAATTCCTCGGCCCCGACGCACTCGCCGCGCAGATCCGCCAGCACGATCCCGCGCAGAAGCTCGGCGCGTGGCTCGGCGAGCCGGCGAATACCGACGCGCTCGGCGGCTACGTGACCAGGCTGATGAGCTTCGCGCTCGACATGACCGACGACGCGCGGATCCAGTCGTTCGTCCACGATGCGTTCCGCGCGGTGATCGACCGGGTCGACCTGTCGCAATCGGCCGGCGCGATCCTCGACACGCTGACGAAGGACGGCCGCCACCAGGCGCTGCTCGACGATGCGATCGAACAGGTGGTCGACGTGCTCGACAACGAAGAGAACCGCGAGGTGATCGCGGGCTTCATCGTCGAATGGCTGAAGACGCAATACCCGAAGGTCGAGAAGATCATGCCGACGCAGTGGTTCGGCGAGAACGGCGCGAGGATGCTCGCGAGCGCGGTGAGCCGCGTGCTCGAAGGCGTCGCGGCGGACCCCGAGCACGAGCTGCGGCAACGCTTCGACCGGACGGTCGTGCGGCTGACCGAGCGGCTGAAGCACGACCCCGCGTTCGTCGCGAAGGGCGAGGAGATCAAGCGCTACATTCGCGACGGCGATGCATTCAACGAGTATGTGCGCGACTTGTGGGACCAGTTGCGTGCGTGGCTGAAGGCCGATCTCGCGCGCCCCGATTCGGCGCTGCACCGGCAGGCCGCGACGCTCGGCGGCTGGCTCGGCGCGCGGCTCGCCGAGAGCCCGGCGCTACGCGCGTCGCTGAACGAGCACGTCGAGAAGGCCGTGCACGAGATGGCGCCCGATTTCGCCGATTTCCTCATGCGTCACATTCGCGACACGGTGCGCAACTGGGACGCGCGCGAGATGTCGCGACAGATCGAGCTGAACATCGGCAAGGATCTGCAGTACATCCGCATCAACGGCACACTCGTCGGCGGGCTGATCGGGCTCGGGTTGTATCTGGTGTCGCTGGTGCCGCGCTGGGCGGCCGGCTGGCCGCACTGACGCAGGTACGGGCATTGCGCCCGTGGCGCGACGCCGAGCGCCGCCGGATCACGCGGCAGCCTTGGCGCCGTGCAATTGCAGGCCGAGCGCCTTGATGACTTTCAGAATCGTGCCGAAGCTCGGATTGCCGTCGTGCGACAGCGCCTTGTACAACCCTTCGCGCGACAGGCCCGCATCGCGTGCGACCTGCGACATGCCGCGTGCGCGGGCGATCACGCCGAGCGCATGCGCGATGAAGGCCGGATCGTCGCCCGCCTCCTGCAGGCATGCGTCGAAGTAGTCGGCCATGTCGTCTTCGGTTTTCAGGTGTTCGGCCGAATCCCACGGCCGCGTCTTGATCTTGTCCATCGATCACTCCATGTCGAGGTGCGCGAGCATTGCGTGCGCGGTGCGGATGTCCGTCCGTTGCGTCGACTTGTCGCCGCCGCAGAGCAGGATCACCCATATCGTTCCGCGCCTCACGTAATACACGCGATAGCCGGGGCCGTGGTCGATACGCATTTCGACGACGGGGGCGACGGCGGATTTCCAGTCGCCCGGATTGCCCATCGACAGACGGTCGATGCGCGCCTGGATGCGCCGCCGCGCGACACGATCCGGCAGGCCGGCAAACCACGCGTCGAAGACGTCGGTGGTCCGGATGCTGAACGTAGGCGCACTGTAGGGCACGGATTGCAGGATGTCAACCATGGTTCACATGTCCGATGAATGGAATTCGGTTGCCCCTACGGTAGGGCCGTGCGCGTCGTTTGAGGTCGAATTGGCCGTCAGGCCGATCCTCGCGAGGCCGGAGCCGGCCATTCGGTCGAAGCCGGAATTTCGCGAATCCGTCTACAATCGAAAACGTCTTTGCCGCCCGCGCGTGCTTGCCGCGCGCGGGCGGGTCCGTTCGTCCTCCCGCATCATCCGGAGGCGCCGCCGCGCATCAGACATGGCGTCTTGCGCGGCGAGCAGTGCCGTGGTCTGTGTCCAGTAGGTAAGGCGTCCGCGTGCCGTAGGCCGGCGCGCGTCCTGAACGCCGCGTGTCCGTAGGCCGGGCAGGCGGCATAACCGAGAGTCCCCCATGAAAGCATCGGATCTGTTCGTGAAGGCGCTGGAAGCCGAAGGCGTCGAGTACGTGTTCGGCATTCCCGGCGAGGAAAACCTCGATCTGCTCGAATCGCTGCGGCGATCGAAGATCAAGCTCGTGCTGACCCGGCACGAGCAGGCGGCCGGGTTCATGGCCGCCACCTATGGCCGCCTCACGGGCCGCACCGGCGTGTGTCTCGCGACGCTCGGGCCGGGCGCGACGAATTTCGTGACGGCCGCCGCGTATGCGCAGCTCGGCGGGATGCCGATGCTGATGATCACCGGGCAGAAGCCGATCAAGTCCAGCAAGCAGGGGCACTTCCAGATCGTCGACGTGGTCGACATGATGCAGCCGCTCACGAAGTTCACGCGGCAGATCGTGTCGATCGGCAACATCCCGTCGGCGGTGCGCGAGGCGTTTCGCCGCGCGGAGGAAGAGCGTCCGGGCGCCGCGCACCTCGAACTGCCCGAGGACATCGCGCACGAGGAGGGCGACGGCAAGCCGATCCCGCGCAGCTACAGCCGGCGGCCGGTGGCCGAGGAGAAGGCGGTCGCGCATGCGGTCGACGCGATCCAGGCCGCGCGCCATCCGCTGTTGATGATCGGCGCGGGCGGCAACCGCAAGACCACCTGCAAGATGCTGCTCGAATTCGTCGACAAGACGGGCATCCCGTTCTTCACGACACAGATGGGCAAGGGCGTGATCGACGAGACGCACCCGCTGTGGCTCGGCAACGCGACGCTGTCCGACGGCGACTTCGTGCATCGCGCGATCGAGCACGCGGACTGCATCATCAACGTCGGCCACGACGTGATCGAGAAGCCGCCGTTCTTCATGCGCACCGACGACAAGACCGTGATCCACGTGAACTTCCTCGGCGCGCAGGTCGACCCCGTCTATTTTCCGCAGATCGAGGTGGTCGGCGACATCGCGAACGCGGTGTGGCAGATGAAGGAAGCGCTGACGCCGCAATCGCACTGGGATTTCGAGCGCTTCAAGATGATCAAGGCGCATTTCGACGCGCACCTGGAAAAGGGCCAGCACGACCCGCGCTTCCCGATGTATCCGGTGCGGATCGTGAACGACCTGTACAACGCGTTGCCGGTGGACGGCATCGTCTGTCTCGACAACGGGATGTACAAGATCTGGTTCGCGCGCTACTGGCGTGCGCACGAACCGAACTCGCTGCTGCTCGATAACGCGCTCGCGTCGATGGGGGCGGGCCTGCCGTCGGCGATCGCGACGAAGATCGTGCATCCGCGGCGCAAGGTGATCGCCGTGTGCGGCGACGGCGGTTTCATGATGAATTCGCAGGAACTCGAAACGGCCGTGCGGCTGAAGCTCGACATCGTCGTGATGATCCTGCGCGACGATGCGTTCGGGATGATCCGCTGGAAGCAGGAGAACATGAACTTTCCCGATTTCGCGATGACGCTGCAGAACCCCGATTTCGTGTCGTACGCGCAAAGCTACGGCGCGCACGGGCATCGCGTCGAAGCGGCCGACGATCTCGAGCCGCTGCTGCGCGAATGCTTCTCGTCGCCGGGCGTGCACGTGATCGACGTGCCGATCGACTACTCGGACAACGAGCGCGTGCTGAACCGCGAGATCAAGCGCCTGTCGGCGCAACTCTGAATGCCCGTTCACAGGAAGGAGTCGTTCCATGTTGAAGGAAACTTATCCGTACTACCTCGCCAACGAAGCCGTCTACGCGAACACCGATCTCGAGGTGACCGACAAGTTCAGCGGCAAGGTCGCCACGCGCGTCGCGCTGGCCGATGCGAAGGCGATCGATGCGGCGATCGCCGCGGCCGTCGACGCCACGAAGCCGATGCGCGAGATGCCGGCCTACAAGCGGCAGGCCGTGCTCGATCATTGCGTCGCGCGTTTTCGCGAACGTTTCGACGAGCTGGCCGAGGCGCTGTGCATCGAGGCCGGCAAGCCGATCAACGATTCGAAGGGCGAAGTCACGCGGCTGATCGATACGTTTCGCGTCGCGTCCGAGGAATCGGTGCGCATCGACGGCGAGATCGTCAACCTCGAGATCTCCGCGCGTGCGCAGGGCTACACGGGCTACACGAAGCGCGTGCCGGTCGGCCCGTGCTCGTTCATCTCGCCGTTCAACTTCCCGTTGAACCTCGCCGCGCACAAGGTCGCGCCCGCGCTCGCGGCCGGCTGTCCGTTCGTGCTGAAGCCCGCGAGCCGCACGCCGATCGGCGCGCTGATCATCGGCGAGGTGCTCGCGGAAACCGACCTGCCGAAGGGCGCGTTCTCGGTGCTGCCCGCGCATCGCGACGGCGCCGACCTGTTCACGACCGACGAGCGCTTCAAGCTGCTGTCGTTCACCGGTTCGCCGGCGGTAGGCTGGGCGCTGAAGGAAAAGGCCGGCAAGAAGAAAGTCGTGCTGGAACTCGGCGGCAACGCGGCCGCGATCGTCGATGCCGACCAGCGCGACCGGCTCGACTACGTGGTCGATCGCCTCGCGTTCGGCGCGTACTACCAGTCGGGCCAGAGCTGCATCGGCGTGCAGCGGATTCTCGTGCACGCCGACCTGTACGACGCGCTGCGCGAGAAGCTGATCGCGAAGACGCGTTCGCTGAAGATGGGCGATCCGAAGGATCCGTCGACGTTCGTCGGCCCGATGATCTCCGAATCCGAGTCGCGCCGCTTGGCGGGCTGGATGGATGCGGCCGTCGCGGCCGGGGCGAGGATCGTCGCGGGCGGCAAGGTCGACGGCGCGATGTTCGAGGCGACGCTGCTGGAAAACGTCGGGCGCGAGCAGGACCTGTACCGGAAGGAGGCGTTCGGCCCGGTCGCGATCCTGGAGAAGTTCGACCGCTTCGACGACGCGCTCGCGCGCGTGAACGACAGCGACTTCGGGCTGCAGGCCGGCGTGTTCACCGATTCGCTCACGCATGCGCAGCGCGCGTGGGACGAACTGGAGGTGGGTGGCGTCGTGATCAACGACGTGCCGTCGTTCCGCGTCGACAACATGCCGTACGGCGGCGTGAAGGATTCGGGCCTCGGCCGCGAAGGCGTGCGCTACGCGATCGAGGACATGACCGAGCCGCGGCTGATGGTCGTGCGGCGCCGGTAACGCGCGGCGGGCACGCCGTGCCGCAACGGCACGCAGGCGGGCGATCGGGCCGGCCTGCGTGCCGTTTTTCATGGCGGCGCACACGGCGGCACGGCGCCGTGCGCGCACCACGCCGGCTGCCCGAAACAGGCTCGACGGCGGGCCTCGCCTCGTGATGTAATCGCGCGAAACTGCCGACCGGGGTACGACGCCGGAAAGCGCGAATTCATTCCTCACGAGGTCGATTCATGTCCCCCGTCTCGGCATTCAAGCTGGTTCTGTTGTCATTCCTCGCGATCGTCGCGCTCGAATGCATCGCCAAGCGCTTGCGGTTGCCGCCCGCGGCCGCGCTGCTGATCGGCGGCATCGGCATCGCATTCATCCCCGGGCTGCCGCCGATCAACCTCGATCCCGAACTGGTGCTGCTCGTGTTCCTGCCGCCGCTGCTGATGGACGGTGCGTATTTCTCCGTGTGGGAAGAGTTCAAGCG
Source organism: Burkholderia sp. BCC0506 (assembly GCF_902833145.1). Lineage (GTDB taxonomy): Bacteria > Pseudomonadota > Gammaproteobacteria > Burkholderiales > Burkholderiaceae > Burkholderia. The sequence goes on from NZ_CADFEN010000002.1 coordinate 669,508, forward strand.
CAACGTCGGCGGCATCCTGATGCTGGCGATCGGCGCAGTCGTATTCACGACGTTCGCGGTCGGCTTCGCGGTGCACTGGGTGGTGCCGGCGCTGCCGTGGGCCGCGTGCTTCGCGCTCGGCGCGATCGTGTCGCCGCCCGATGCGGTCGCCGCGAAGGCGGTGCTCGAGCGCGTCGCGCTGCCGCGCCGGCTGATGGTGCTGCTCGAAGGCGAGAGCCTGCTGAACGACGCGGCCGGCCTCGTGCTGTTCCGCTTCGCGGTCGCGGCCGCGCTCACCGGCGCGTTCAGCCTCGAGCACGCGGTCGTGCGCTTCGCGGAGCTCGGGCTCGGCGGCGTGGTGGTCGGCTTCGTGGTCGGCAAGCTCGTCGTGTGGTTCCTGAGGCTGCTCGACGACGACTATCTCGTGATCACCGTCGCGGTGATCGCCGGCTGGATCGCGTACATCGCAGGCGAAATGGTCGAGGTGTCGGGCGTGATCTCGACCGTCACGGCCGGCATGATCGTCGGCTGGCATCAGCACGAGGTGTTCTCGGCAGCCGTGCGCACGCGCGGCACCGCGTTCTGGCAGGTCATCGTGTTCCTGCTCGAGGCGATGGTGTTCGTGCTGATCGGATTGTCGCTGCGCGGCGCGATCCACCGGCTCGGCGGTTTCGAGCAGGTGCTCGGCACGATGGTGCCGCCCGTGCTTGCGGTGCTGGCGGCGGTGATCGTGTCGCGCTTCGTGTGGATCTACGCGGTCGAGGCGCTGAAGTGGCCGGTGCGCGGCCTCGCGCGGCGCGGCGACGCGCCCGACTGGAAGGCCGCGACGATCATGAGCTGGGCCGGCATGCGCGGCGTGGTGACGCTGGCGATCGCGCTGTCGCTGCCCGAGGCGCTGCCGGGCCGCGACGTGATCCTGGTCGCGTCGTTCGCGGTGATCCTCGTCACCGTGCTGCTGCAGGGCACGACGATCGGGCCGCTGATCCGGCTGCTGCGCCTGCCGCAGCGCGACGAGCGCGCCGCGCACCACCTGACCGAGCCGCAGACGTGGGCGTACGTGGAGGCCGCGCAGCTCGCGGCGATCCAGCCGCTCGTGCGCGACGAGAACGGCGTCGTGATCCATCCGCGCCTGCTCGAGCAGTACACGTATCGCGCCGAGCTGACCGAACGGGCGAAGAACGAGCCCGCGTTTCCGGCGCAAGTGCGCCAGGCCCACTACGACGTGGTGCTGGCCGCGATCCGGGCCGGGCGTGCCGAACTGTTGCGCCTGCACCGGTCGGGGCGCATCCACGACGAGATGCTGCACACGCTCGAACGCGATCTCGACCTGCAGGAAGTGTCGGCGCAGCACGCACGCGGTTAGGGCGCGCTGCGCGCGAATCGCACGGGCCGGCGTCCTGCCGGCCCCGACACGCGAGCGGGTCGGCCCGCCCGCCGCGCGATTTTTTCTTTTCCCGCCCGCCGATTCCGGATACCGGAGTCCGGCCCTCAATATGATCGGCCACCAGCCTTGCAACGCATGCAAACCTCATGGCGCCGGTCTCGCAAACGTTATCGTCTTTCGAATCCGGAAATGATCTGATTTATCTGTTTCCGTCTCTTTCTGCATATTTGGCAAAACTAAACCGGAAGGAGATAGATGCTGTGTTCTAATTTCATTTAGAATCAGCCGGTTATGTTTATTGAGAGAAAGAATGCAGAGGTAATGGGGTCGCCGACGGGGAAAGAAGCGGCGCCCAAAGCCTTGCAAGGCATTGCCGACAGGCCAAATCGGCGGAATCGGGCAGGGTTTTTCAACTGCCAATATAAGATAGCGTCCAAGTCGGATAAACAACTCCTATGAAAGAATCGATTGGAGATTCGGCGTTTGAAACTGTATTTATGAAAGAATCGAGCAGTGATAATGCCTCGGATTGCCTCGAATCGGGGTTATCGGTCCTTCTCGTCGATGACCAGCCGTTCGTCGGCGAGGTGATCCGCCGCGCGTTGCGCAGCGAGCACGACATCGACCTGCACGTGTGCACCGACGCACACCGGGCGATGGCGGTCGCGCGCGACGTGAAGCCGACGGTCATCCTGCAGGATCTCGTGATGCCGGAGATCGACGGCCTCGATCTCGTGCGCGCATGGCGCGCGGACGCCGGCACCGCACGCGTGCCGATCATCGTGCTGTCCGCGAAGGAAGAGCCGATCGTCAAGCGCGAGGCGTTCATCGCCGGCGCGAACGACTACCTGGTGAAGCTGCCCGACGCGATGGAGCTGACCGCGCGCATCCGCTATCACTCGAATTCGTACCTGATGTCGCGGCAGCGCGACGAGGCGCTCGATTTCCTGTCGCACGACATGCGTTCGCCGCAGACGTCGATCCTCGCGCTGCTCGACGTCTACCGCGCCGAACACGGCGACATGCCGGCGATCATGGAGCGCATCGCCGGCCATGCGCGGCGCGCGCTCGCGCTCGCCGACGGCTTCATCCACCTGACCCGCGCGCAGTCCGAGCGTCGCGCGCACGAAGTCGTGAGTCTCAACGAGATCGTGCTCGACGCCGTCGACCAGCTGTGGGAGAAGGCGGCCGGGCTCGGCTGCCGGGTGATCGCGCAGGTGCCGGATACCGAGTGCGTGACGATGGGCGACCGCATGATGCTGACGCGCGCGGTCGCGAACCTGATCGACAACGGGCTGAAGTACGGCCCGGCCGGGGTGGACGTTCATTGCGCGCTGAGCGGCGAGGGCGGCGCCTGGCTGATCGGCGTCGAGGACGCCGGCGCCGGCATCGCGCCGGAACAGCGCACGGCCGCGACCGAGTCGTTCGTGCAGCTCGAATCCGCGCACGGCGCGGCGCGCGGCGGTTTCGGCCTGGGCCTTGCGTTCGTGCGCGCGACGGCGGCGCGGCATCGCGGCCAGATCCTGATGCGCAATACGGCGCGCGGCTTCATGGTCGCGCTTCGGCTGCCGGCGCAAGCGGAGCGGTGATGTCGCGGCGCGGCCTGCCGGCGCCGCGCCGCCCGAGAGACCCCGATGCGCTCGTGGCGCGCCGCCCGGCGCGCAGGCGGGTGCGGTTTTTTTCAACGCTGAATTTAGAAAGCCCATAACGAACATGGCCACCGTGACGCCCCGCGCGACCAATGAAAGCCTGCATCCGACGATCGGCGCTGCCCGGCTGACGCTCGGCAATCGCATCCTGCTCAGCTTCGGCGTGCTGTTCGTGCTGATGCTGGTGACAGCCGGCGTCTCGTACGAGCGACTGCGCGCGATCAACGCAGAAGCCGTCAGCATCGAGCGCGACTCGCTGCCCGGCGTCTACCTCGCGTCGTCGCTGCGTGCAGCGGTCAACGAAACGTTCGTCATGCTGCAGCAGGCAACCTTCGTGGAGACCGATCCCGACGCCGCGCAGCGCGATCTCGCGAAGATCGCGGACGCGACGAAGCAGGTCGAGTCACTGTCGGTCGACTACCAGGCGTCGATCTTCCGCGACGACGACCGCGCGCGTTTTGCGACGTTTCGCGGCGCATACGATCGCTACCTGCCGCTGTTGACCGACGCGGTACAGAAGCACCGCGGCTCGCGCGACGAAGCGATCGCGGCCTACGCGAAGGTGTTGCCGGGGTGGGCCGAGGTCGTGCAGGACGCGAACATCATGGTCTAGGAGAACCGCAAGTTCGCGGACTTGTCCGCGAGGATGATCCGCGAATCCGTGCAGGACACGGAAGTCGTGCTCGTCGGCGCGCTGACGATCATGCTGCTGGCCGCGCTCGGGCTCGGCTACATGCTGTACCGCTCGGTCACCGTGCCGATGGCGCGGCTCGTCGAGGTGCACGACGTGATGCGCACCGGCAACCTGACGCGTCGCCTCGACCTGCGCCGCCGCGACGAATTCGGCACGCTCGAGACGGGCTTCAACCGGATGGCCGACGAACTGACCGAGCTGGTTTCGCGCGCGCAGCAGTCGTCGCTGCAGGTGACGACGTCGGTGGCCGAAATCGCGGCGACGTCGCGCGAGCAGCAGGCGACCGCCAACGAAACCGCGGCGACGACGACCGAGATCGGCGCGACCTCGCGCGAGATCTTCGCGACGTCGCGCGACCTGCTGCGCACGATGAACGAGGTGGCCGGCGTGGCCGAGCAGTCGGCGACGCTCGCGGGCGTGAGCCAGAGCGGGCTCACGCGGATGGGCGAGACGATGCGCAGCGTGATGGACGCGGCCGGCTCGGTGAACGCGAAACTCGCGATCCTCAACGAGAAGGCGCTGAACATCAACCAGGTGGTCGCGACGATCACCAAGGTGGCCGACCAGACCAACCTGCTGTCGCTGAACGCGGCGATCGAGGCCGAGAAGGCCGGCGAGTACGGCCGCGGCTTCGCGGTCGTCGCGACCGAGATCCGCCGCCTGGCCGACCAGACGGCGGTGGCGACCTACGACATCGAGCAGACGGTGAAGGAAATCCAGTCGGCCGTGTCGGCGGGCGTGATGGGGATGGACAAGTTCTCCGAGGAAGTGCGCCGCGGGATGCTCGACGTGCAGCAGGTCGGCGGGCAGCTGTCGCAGATCATCGCCGAGGTGCAGACGCTCGCGCCGCGCTTCCAGATGGTCAACGAAGGGATGCAGACGCAGGCGAACGGCGCCGAGCAGATCACGCAGGCGCTGTCGCAACTGTCGGAGGCCGCGCAGCAGACGGCCGAATCGCTGCGCCAGTCGTCGCAGGCGATCGACGACCTGACGCTCGTCGCGAATCAGTTGCGCACGAGCGTGTCGCGCTTCAAGGTCGACGCGTGACGCGCGCCGATCCGCAGAATGGCGCCCGCGCGCTGTTCCTGATGTTCGAGCTCGACGGCGAGCGTTACGCGCTCGACGCGGCCGGCATCGAACAGGTGTTGCCGCTCGCCGCGTTGAAGGCGATGCCCGGCGCGCCCGACTGGATTGCCGGGCTGCTGATGCGCGACGGCCAGCCCGTGCCGGTGATCGACGTGCCGATGCTGGCGCTCGGGCGGCGCGCGCAGGCGCTGCGCTCGACGCGGCTCGTGATGGTCCGTCATCGCGCCGGTCACGCCGGCGGCGAGCGCACGGTCGGCCTGATCGTCGAGCGCGCGACGCAGACGATGCGGATCGACCGCGCGGCGTTCCGCGTCAGCGGCATCTCGACCGCGCGCACACGCTGGCTCGGGCGGGTCGCGAACACGCCCGACGGCGTCGTGCAGCAGGTGTCCGTGTCCGACCTGGTCGACGACGTGGCCCGCCTGTATCTGTTCGACGGCCTGCCGGGCCATGGGGAGGAGTCCGCATGAATGCGTCCGAATCGCGATTTCGCGGCTGGTTGCTGCGCGAGACGGGCATCGACCCCGATTCGCTCGGCAACGACTTCCTGATGCGGGCGCTGACCGAGCGCGTGCATGCGGTGCAGGCGGACGGCGAGCGCGTGCCGTCGGCCGCGCGATCGCCCGTGACGCCGGAAGCGCTCGACGCGTACTGGCAGCAGCTCAACGCATCGGCCGACGAGCGGCGCGCGCTGATCGAGCTGTTCGTCGTGCCGGAAACGTGGTTCTTCCGCGACCGCGAGGCCTTCGCGACGCTCGCGCGGCTGGCCGCCGAACGGCTCGCCGCGATGCCCGGCCGCGTGATCCGCGTGCTGAGCGCGCCGTGCTCGACGGGCGAGGAGCCGTATTCGGCGGCGATGGCATTGCTGGATGCGGGGCTCGAGCCGGCCAGCTTCGCGATCGACGCGATCGACCTGAGCGCGCGTGCGATCGAGCAGGCGCGACTCGGCTGTTACGGGCGCAATGCGTTCCGCGGAACGGCGACGGAGTTTCGGACGCAGTATTTCACGCCGACGCGCGACGGCTGGCTGCTCGACGAGCGCGTGCGCGCGTGCGTGCAGTTCGGTCAGGCGAACCTCGTCGATCCGGTGGGCGACAACGGCATTCGCTACGACTTCGTGTTCTGCCGCAACGTGCTGATCTATTTCGACCGCGATGCGCAGGATCGCGTGATCCGCTCGCTCGACGCGCGCCTTGCCGACGACGGCGTGCTGTTCGTCGGGCCGGCGGAGACGGGCGTCGCGATGCGGCACGGAATGCGCTCGGCGCGCGTGCCGCTGGCGTTCGCGTTTCATCGCGAGCCGGCCGGCGCGGCGGCCGATGCGTGCGCGGCGCGGCCGGTTGCGCCGCTGCCCGCGGCGGCACCGTTCCGGCGCGCGGAGCGCTTCACGGTCGCACCGCTTGCCGCGCCGCGCCCGGTGGTGGCCGTCGCGCCGCCGGCCTGGCTCGGCGACGTGCATCGGCCGTTCGCGGCGGCGCCGCCGGCGATGCAGACGGGCGCCATCGACGCACGGGCCGACCTGGCGATGGCAACCGCCGAGGCCGCTCCGGCCAACGACGGCATCGCACCGGCGATCGACGATGCCCCGACGCTGGAGGACGCGCAGGCGCTGGCGAACGCGGGCGCGTTCGACGAGGCCGAGCGCGTGCTCGCGCAGTTCTCGGCGCGCGTCGGCCCGGATGCCGATGCGTTCTACCTGAACGGGTTGATCGCGGATGCGCGCGGGCGCGCCGCGGAAGCGGGCGATTTCTACCGGAAGGCGCTGTACCTGCGCCCCACGCATCACGAGGCGCTGACGCATCTCGCGACGCTGCTCGACGTCGGCGGCGATCGTGCGGGTGCGCAATGGCTGCTCGAACGCGCCCGGCGTTCGGCCGGCTGACACCACGACGGAAACGGGACCGACACCGTGACGACCAGAGAAACATATGAACCGCGACGCCGCTGCCACTGACGAAGCGACGCTCGACGTCGACGATTGCTGGAACCGGATCGGCACGCGCGGCGACCGCTCGTGCGAGCGGCTGAACGACTGCCTGCGCTGCCTGAACTGCCCGGTCTACGCATCGAACGCGGCGAAGCTGCTCGAGCGGCCGCTCGACGTGGCCGAGATGACCGACGTCACGCGGCGGATGAGCGCGTTCGGCACGGCGCGCGCGGGCGACGACGGCGATACGCGCCATGCGGCGCTCGCGTTCCGGGTGGCCGACGAATGGCTCGCGCTGCCGATCGGCGTGCTGCGCGAGATCGCCGGCACGCGCCCGATCCATTCGCTGCCGCATCGCCGCAATTCGGCCGTGCGCGGCGTGGTCAACATTCGCGGCACGCTGCGTATCGCGATCTCGATCGGCGAGCTGCTCGGCCTCGATGCCGGCAAGGGCGGCAGCGCCGGCAGCGGCAGCGACGACGGCCGTTTCACGCGGCTCCTGGTAGCCGCGCACCAGGGCGAACCGGTCGTGTTTCCGGTGGACGAAGTCGAGGGCGTGCTGCGCTTCGGCGCGTCCGACTGGGTACCGGTGCCGGCGACGGTCGGGCGTGCGAGCGCCGGCCTGTCGCGCGGCGTGCTGTCGTGGCGCGGCAAATCGGTGGGCCTGCTCGACGACGATCGTCTGTTCGACGCCGTGACACGGAGCATGCGATGAGCGGCGATGACGACCTGAGCCACCTGTCGCTGCTCGAGCTGTATCGCGAGGAGACGCGCACGCAGACCCAGGCGCTGTCGGAGCGGCTGCTCGCGCTCGAATCGGGCGAGCCGGATGCCGTCGCGCTCGAGGCGTGCATGCGCGCCGCGCATTCGCTGAAGGGCGCCGCGCGTATCGTCGGCGTGCCGCTCGGCGTCGAGATCGCCGGGCGGATGGAAGAGTGCTTCGTCGCCGCGCAGGCCGGCACGATCGCGCTGACGGCCACGCACGTCGACGTGCTGCTGGCCGGCGTCGACTTGCTGGTGCGGGTCGGCGATCCGCAGGGGCAGCCGGTATCGCAAACGGAGATCGACGTGTTCGCGGCGGCGCTGACGGGCGCCGACAGCGCGCAGACGATGCAGGCGCCGGCCGCCGTGCCGCCGTCGGTCGTGCCGTATCGCGATCAAGACGGCGCCGCGAACGAGCCCGTCGGCGCCAGTGCCCCGGTGCCGCCGCTCGCCGTGTCGGGCCCGGCGCCCGATCCGATCCAGGCCGGCCGTGTGGCGGGCGCCGGCGCGATGCGCCGCGTGCGCGCCGATACGCTGAACCGGCTGCTGAGCCTGTCCGGCGAATCGCTGGTGGAATCGCGCTGGCTCAAGCCGTTCGCCGAATCGATGTTGCGCGTGAAGCGCGCGCAGCGCGACGCGGCCCGTTCGCTCGACCTGATGGTCGAGCAGTTCGCCGACGATCTCGACGCCGGCATGCTCGCGTCGATGAACGAAGTGCGGCACATGCTCAACGACCTGCAGCGCTCGCTCGCCGAGCGCATGGACGAATTCGACCGCTTCGAGCGGCGCAGCACGCATATCGCCGAGCAACTGTACGACGAGGCGCTGCAGTGCCGGATGCGGCCGTTCGGCGACGCGACGCGTGCCTATCCGCGCATCGTGCGCGATCTCGCGCGCTCGCTCGGCAAGCAGGTGCGTTTCTCGATCGTCGGCGAAGGCACGCAGGTCGATCGCGACATCCTCGATTTGCTCGACGCGCCGCTCGGCCACCTGCTGCGCAACGCGATCGACCACGGCGTCGATTCGCCCGAGGCCCGGCACGCGCGCGGCAAGCCGGCCGAGGCGAGCGTCACGCTCGAGGCGCGTCACAGCGCCGGCTCGCTGCTCGTCAGCGTGATCGACGACGGCCCGGGCGTCGACATGGACGCGCTGCGCGCGGCCGTCGTGCGCCAGCGCCTGACCGACGACGAGACGGCCGCGCGGCTGTCCGACCCCGAACTGCTCGAATTCCTGCTGCTGCCGGGCTTCTCGATGCGCGAGGCGGTGACCGACGTATCGGGGCGCGGCGTCGGCCTCGACGCGGTGCAGGAGATGGTGCGCGGCGTGCGCGGCGCGGTGCGGATCTTCAACGAGCCGGGCGCCGGCATGCGCTTCGTGCTGCAGTTGCCGCTCACGCTGTCGGTGATCCGCAGCCTGCTCGTCGAGGTCGGCGGCGAGCCGTATGCGTTTCCGCTCGCGCACGTGCGCCGCACGCTGGAGCTTGCGCACGACGACATCGACGTGCTCGAAGGGCAGCCGCATTTTCCGTTCGACGGCCGGCGCGTGGGCCTCGTCGCCGCGCACCAGCTGCTCGATGCGGGCGAGCCGGATGTCGCGCGCCCCAGCACGGCGGTCGTGGTCGTCGGCGGCGAGCCGGAGCTGTACGGCGTCGCGGTCGACCGCTTCCTCGGCGAGCGGATGCTCGTCGTGCAGCCGCTCGACAGCCGCCTGCACAAGATCCAGAACATCGCGGCCGGCGCGTTGCTCGAGAACGGCGACCCGGTGCTGATCGTCGACGTCGAGGACCTGATCCGCTCGGTCGACAAGCTCGTGCGCGGCGGCCAGCTCGCGCGGCTCACGCGCGATCCGCAGCTCGCGCTCGCCGACCGGCGCCGCCGCGTGCTCGTTGTCGACGATTCGCTGACGGTGCGCGAGCTCGAACGCAAGCTGCTCGAAAAGCGCGGTTACGACGTGACGGTCGCGGTCGACGGGATGGAAGGCTGGAACGCGGTGCGCAGCGATGCGTTCGATCTCGTCGTGACCGACGTCGACATGCCGCGCATGGACGGGATCGAACTCGTCACGCTGATCAAGAACGACCCGATGCTCAAGCGCGTGCCGGTGATGATCGTGTCGTACAAGGATCGCGACGAGGATCGTCGCCGCGGGCTCGATGCCGGCGCCGATTACTACCTCGCGAAGAGCAGCTTCCACGACGAGGCGCTGCTCGACGCCGTGCACGACCTGATCGGAGATGCGCGAGGATGAACATCGGCATCGTCAACGACCTGCCGCTGGCCGTGGAGGCGCTGCGCCGCGTGATCGCGCTGCGGGCGGACCATCGCGTGCTGTGGGTCGCGACCGATGGCGACGAGGCGGTGGATTTCTGCGTCGCGCATCCGCCCGACGTCGTGCTGATGGATCTCGTGATGCCGAAGGTCGACGGCGTCGCCGCGACGCGCCGGATCATGGCGCGCGCGCCGTGCGCGATTTTGATCGTGACGGCGAGCGTCAGCGCGAACACGTCGTCGGTGTACGAGGCAATGGGCGCCGGCGCGCTCGACGCGGTCGATACGCCGACGCTCGCGCTCGGGCTGTCGACCGACGCGTCGCCGCAGGCACTCCTCGCGAAGATCGACCAGATCGGCCGGCTGCTCGAAAGCCGCTCCGCGGCGCTCGTGCCGCCGGGGCCGGTGCCCACGCGCGGGCAGCCGACGCTCGTCGCGATCGGGGCGTCGGCGGGCGGGCCGACCGCGCTCACCGCGCTGCTGCGCGCGCTGCCGGCCGACTTTCCGGCTGCGATCGTGATCGTCCAGCACGTCGACCAGGCGTTCGCGTACGGCATGGCCGAATGGCTCGACGGCTATACGCGGCTGCCGGTGCGCGTCGCGCGGCAGGGCAGCGTGCCCGAGGCCGGCGCGGTGCTGCTCGCGGCGACCAACGACCATCTGACGCTGTCGCCGCGCGGCGTGCTCGGCTATACGCGGCATCCGGCCGAGACGCCGTACCGGCCGTCGATCGACGTGTTCTTCAACAGCGTCGCGGACGGCTGGCAGGGCGATGCGCTCGGCGTGCTGCTGACCGGCATGGGACGCGACGGCGCGCTCGGCCTGAAGGCGATGCGTGCGAAGGGCTGCTACACGATCGCGCAGGACGAGGCGACCAGCGCCGTGTACGGGATGCCGAAGGCAGCGGCGGCGATCGGCGCGGCGTCGGCGATCCTGCCGCTCGACCAGATCGCACCGCAGTTGATCGCGCGGCTCGCGCTCGCGCCGCGCGACTGACGGCGCACCGCGCAGGCGCCGTCGTTTCGTGGCGCGTCGGCGCGTATAATCGCCGCTTGCGGAGATGGCATGCCTCCCTGCGGTCGTTCCCGGCGCGTGACGCGTGGCGCGCGGTGCGACCCTCAACCGCCGGTTTGCCCGGCTGATGATGCCTGCGTGTTCCTGGGTCGTCAGGAGGTCGCAGGCCGTCCATGCGGTATTCTGCCGCCCAGGTTTGGATATTCCGTCGAATCTGGAAATCATGTTTTTCACCACTTCTGCCGATTTTTTCGCGACCGTGCGCTATGTGTGCCGCTGGCTCGCGCTCTCGGCCCTGCTCGGCGCGCTCGCCGGCACGGCTTCCGCGCTGTTCCTGATCGCGCTCGACCGGGCGACCGGTACGCGCGTCGCGCATCCGTGGCTGCTGTGGGGGCTGCCGGCCGCCGGCTTCGTCACCGGCTGGGTCTACCATCGGTTCGGCCAGTCGGTCGCGCGCGGCAACAACCTGCTGATCGACGAGATTCACGATCCGAAGGCGCTCGTGCCGAAGCGGATGGCGCCGCTCGTGCTGGTCGCGACCGTCGTCACGCATCTGTTCGGCGGATCGGCCGGCCGCGAGGGCACGGCCGTGCAGATGGGCGGCGCGCTCGCCGATCGCGTCACGCACCTGTTTCGTCTCGATCGCGAGCATCGCCGCGTGCTGCTGATGGGCGGCATCGCGGCCGGCTTCGCGTCGGTGTTCGGCACGCCGCTCGCGGGCGCCGTGTTCGGCCTCGAGGTGCTCGCGATCGGACGCCTGCGATACGACGCGCTGCTGACCTGCGTTGCATCGGCGATCGTCGCGGACGTCGTGTGCCGCGCATGGGGCGTCCATCACACGGCCTATGCGATTCCGTTCGTGCCGGCCGTATCGGCCGCCGGGCTGGCCGTGACGGTCGTCGCGGGCATCGCGTTCGGCGTGGTCGGGCGGCTGTTCGCGTTCGCGACGCATGCGCTGACCGCGTGGTTTCGCCGCGCGATCCGCTATGCGCCGCTGCAGCCGGTGCTTGGCGGTCTGCTGGTCGCGGCGGCCGCGACCGTGCTGAACGTGCCGCGGTATCTCGGCCTCGGCATCCCGACGATCGAGGCCGCGTTTCACGGCCCGCTGCCGCTTTACGATTTCGCGGGCAAGTTCGCGTTCACCGTCGTCACGCTCGCGTCGGGGTTCAAGGGCGGCGAAGTGACGCCGCTGTTCTACATCGGCGCGACGCTCGGCAATGCGCTCGGCCAGGTGCTGGCGCTGCCGGTGCCCGTGCTCGCGGGGCTCGGCTTCGTCGCGGTGTTCGCGGGTGCGGCGAACACGCCGATCGCGTCGACGATCATGGCGATCGAACTGTTCGGCGCGGATATCGGCGTGTATGCGATCGTCGCGTGTGTGGTCGCGTACCTGTTTTCGGGGCACGCGGGGATTTATCGCGCGCAGCGCGTGGCGGTGGGGAAGGGGGCGCACGGGGAGGCGGAGTGACGTGCGGCCGCGGTCGATGTCGTGCGATCGCGGCGCCTTTGCGATATGCGGGACGCTGGAGCAAGAGAGACATCCGATGACGCTGGACGATTTCCTGAACGAAGCAAAGCGCCTTGCGAGGCCGTGCCGTCAGTACCGCTTCGCGGACGACGGCGAACCTGTCACCGGCTACTGGCACGGGATCGATGCCGATGCGTTGTGCATCTGCGTCGAGCGCGACGGCGCCTGGCTCAACGTCTATCTCGACGATGGCGGCACGTCGGGCCGCGTGGAGACTTCCACGCAACCTGTCCGCTCCGAGCGCCCGCTGTGCCGATCCGACGCAATGTCGCTTCCGCCGGTCGACGCGGTGTTCCGCTTCGGCTCCGCCGCGATCGGCGCGTACCTCGACGCACACGGCTGGCAGCGCGATTGGGGATTCAACGGCAACTTCAAGGGCGCCGCCGCGCACGACTACGAACGCGCGTGGATGGCGCAATGCCCGCTCTACACGGGCGGCGTGGTGGCCGTCGCGGGCGGATGGAACATGCTGTGGGCAGACGGCGACCGGCATGAACTGATCGACCGCGAACTCGTGCTCTGGACGTTCGAGGAACCGGAACCGTGGGTCGAGGTGTTTTTCGACGGAAGCCGGTACGCGGTGATCCAGCGGATCACCTAGCGTCTACCGTTCATTCGCAGCAAGCGTGTCGCCGAACCGCCTGCTTTCCGGGGCGGTTTTTTCCCATCCGGCGTCGATCGTCACGTGTCGCTGCGATCCCCGTGCACCAACACCGCCTTGGCGCCCTCCGCCGATTCGTACCGCATCGCCTCTTCGATTTGATCGAGGCGGAACAAGTCGCCGATTTTTGTCCTGAACAACGGATCGTCAATCACCCGTTCCAGGTTGCCGAGCGCGCGGACAAGGTTGTCGGGTTCCTTCACCGTGCGGCTGTCGAAATTGCTGAACCGCTTCATCGTCAGATTTTTCGCCATGAACAGTACGGAAGGCATCACGACCGGCGACGCAGCGTCCAGAAATCCGTACACGTAGACCGTCGGGTTCGGCGGCAGCACCGGCAACACGTGACTGAGCAATTCGCCGCCGACGCCATCAAAAACGGCTGTCGCGTTCAGTTCCGCCGCGAGCGAAGCAAGCTCGCGCTCGAATCCTTCTCGCGTGACGATCACGTGCTCGACGCCGGACGCGCGCAACGTGTCGCGCGCGGCGTCGCCGCGAACCAGAAAGATCGCTTGCAGTTGCCTGTCGCGCACGAGCGCCGCGATCCCACGGCCCGTTGCCGAATTGCCAGCCGTCACGATGACACCCTCGTGCCCGTCCCGTTCGGCTTCGTCGAGAAATGCGTAAGCCGTCATCGCGTTCACGAGCGAGCCGCAGTAATCCCGCGCAGAAACGTGCCCGGGCAAAATCAGGCACGCGCGGTAGGGCACGTGTGCGCGCTCGGACCACAAGCCGATGCCGCGCGGGCTTCGAGCCAGCGAGCGATAGATCGCAACCTGTTTGCCCAGGTATCTTTGCGGCACACCATCACCGACGGCGATGACGCTTCCCGCACCGGATGCGCCCCAGACGGCGTGTTCGCTCAACGGCAACGCAAGCCCCGCCGCTGCCGGCCTTTTGAGGAACGTCTTGTCGCCGTGGTTGATGGCTGACGCATCCATGTCGATCAACACGTGGTCGGGTTCGGCGTCGAGCGGCGTGGGAATGTCGCGCAGTTCGAGTTCGCGGTCGGGGGTCACGCTGAGTGCTTTCATGGTCGGTCGTGTCGGGGGCTGAACAACCGTGAATCTACGGCGATTTCGATATTGCCGAAACGGCGTGTTCCGACATACCATCAATTCCATTTTGGAATCGCCGGGAAGCACGCTGATGGATCGTCTGGAGGCAATTCGGCTGTTTGTCCGCCTTGTCGAATGCGGCAATTTCTCGGCCGTGGGGCGCGAACACGGAATAGGACAGCCTGCCGTCAGCAAGAAAATCGGTGCGCTCGAAACCCACCTTGGCGCGCAGCTTCTGTTGCGCACGTCGCGCAAGGTCATCGTCACCGAAGCGGGGCTCGCGTTCTACGAGTCGGCCAAGCAACTCGTCGACGATTTCGACGTGCTCGAGGCGTCGGTGGGCGACCGTCAGCGCGCCCCCAAGGGCGTCGTCAGGGTCAACACGGCACCGGCACACGGACGGCTGTGCATTACCCCTTTGTTGCCGGAATTCTTCAAGCGCTACCCGGACGTTAGCGTCGAATTATCGGTTTCCGAGCGGCTGGTCGATCTGGTCGGCGATGGCGTCGACCTTGGCATCCGGCACGGGCAGTTGATGGATTCGTCACTCACCGCCAAAAAGCTGACCGACGCGGATTTCCTGCTCGTCGCCAGTTCGGATTACGTTGCTGCACATGGCGAGCCACGGCGACTTTCCGACCTCGATCGGCACGCGTGCGTGGTATTTTCGAAAGATCGCGAGCCGAAACCGTGGGCGTTCAGGGTCAACAAGGAAACCGTCTCCTACGTGCCGCACGGCTCGCTGACGACGGGCGACGCCGAACACATCCGGGCGTCCGTTTTATGCGGCCTTGGCATTTCGCAAGCGCCGTCCTGGCTGTTCGAGAAAGATATTCGATCCGGAAAGGTTCGCGTCCTGCTGCCGCGGTTGCAGCCTGAACGCTTCCCCATCCATCTCGTCTACCCCGCGGGCCGGCGCCTTCCGATGCGGGTCCGGGTGCTCGTCGAATTTCTGGTGGCGGCCTTCAGGAACGGCAAGCCTTGACCGGCGGGAGCGCCACCGGCGAATCCGCCTGCGTTCCCGCGCGACACACCCTGGCACGCAGATCGTCGGCCTTTACGGCTTCGGCAGCCGCGCGACGTTGCGCGCCAGCAGTTCCTCGATATCGATGCCTTTTTCCGCCAGCAGCGCGGTGACGACGCCGTTCAATTCGCCGAGCGTTTCCTTGACCGATTCGCGGATCGTATCCACGACGACCTGGGTGCTGCGTTCGATCTCGATGTTGACCGTGTCGTCGACGCCCTTCGCATCGAACGTGGTCGCGCGGCGCGTTTCGGGAATCAGCCAGACGTCGAACCAGCCTTCGTCGCGATTGACGTCCGACACGGTGAGGCTGCAGCCGTTGATCGCGATGTAGCCTTTCGCGAACACATAGCGCTTGAACTCGGCCGGCACGCCGATGCGGACCATCCGGTTGTGTTCGGACGTCGCGACGTGCAGGATGGTCCCCATGCAATCCACGTGGCCGGACAGCGGATGCCCGCCGATTTCCGCGCCGTCCTTCGCGGCCCGCTCGACGTTCACGCGCGCGCCGGTCGTGAGGCCGGCCAGCGTGGTGATCCGCAGGCTCGGCAGCATCACGTCGAAGTCGATCAGTGCCGGCGAATGGATGGTCGTCACGGTCAGGCACACGCCGTCGACCGACACGCTCGCGCCGATCTCGATATCGGTGGTGAACCCGTCGGGGAACGCGATGCTGAACGTTCTCAGTTCGCCGTGATCCTTGATGGCGTCGATGACGCCGATACCCTGAACGATGCCTGTAAACATGGTCTGCCTTTGGTGCCTGTGGTCGCAAATTGCCCGGCCGGTATGATAAGTGATCCGGGCCGACGCGGCCGGGCGCGGTCGGGCGGGGCGCTCGCGATCGAGAAAGTAAATCAATGTCAACTCGATCGCCGGGATGTTGCCAGCCGATTCCGTGACACGCTAGGATATGCGCGTCCCACGTTTTTAGCCGAAGCCAAACGTTTGCTGGCGGAAAAATTCCAACAATTCGGCAAGCGTGGGTCCATATGAGCGTTCGATGTCAGGAAAATAGCCCCACCCGCACACGATGTGGCGATGGGGCAGGAAGGCATCTGCTCTGGCACGAGGAAGATGCAGTGCGACGTGAAGCGGCGACGCAGCATGGTCAAATACAGAGCCATAGCGGTGAGCATTGCGCGCGATTGCTTCCATTTCGGATGCATTCGCGAGCCGGCCCCGCGGCAATGGCCGCCGCCGATACGCACGGATGTACTGCGAAGCCCGCGACAGCGGGCTTTTTTTTTATCCGTGCGTCCGATCGTCGTCCGATCAGGCTTCGGCGGGCTGGCCGAGCGGGCCGGTCGCGTCGCTGCCGAGGGCCTGCCGCGCATCGACCAGCCCCTTCGCGAGTTCCAGCGCCTGCCGCTCGAACAGCCGGCGATAGATGCCGCCGTCGATCCGGATCAGCGCGTCGTGGTCGCCTTCCTCGATCACCTTGCCGCGATCGAGCACCAGCAGCCGGTCGAGCGAGCGTACCGTCGACAGCCGGTGCGCGACCACGAGCGTGGTACGGCCGACCATCAGCCGTTCCATCGCCTGCTGGATCAGCACCTCGCTTTCGCTGTCGAGGCTCGACGTCGCTTCGTCGAGGATCAGGATCGGCGCATCGGCGAGGAACGCGCGCGCGATCGCGACGCGCTGGCGCTCGCCGCCCGACAGCTTGATCCCGCGTTCGCCGACGAGCGTGTCATAGCCGTCCGGCAGCGCGGCGATGAAGTCGTGCGCGCTGGCCAGACGCGCGGCGCGCTCGATCTCGGCGCGGCTCGCGCCGGGGCGCGCATACGCGATGTTCTCCGCGAGCGTGCGGTGGAACAGCACGGGCTCCTGCTGGACGATCGCGATCTGGCTGCGCAGCGAATCCTGCCGCACCTGCGCGATGTCCTGGCCGTCGATCGTGATGCGGCCGCCCGACACGTCGTACAGGCGCTGGATCAGCTTGATGAACGTCGTCTTGCCCGAGCCCGAATGGCCGACGAGGCCCACGCGTTCGCCCGGCGCGATCCGCATCGAGAAATCCTCGTACAGCGACACCGGATGGTTGCCGTAGCGGAACGTCACGTGCTCGAAGCGGATCTCGCCTTGCCGGATCCGGATGGCCGGCGCGCCGGGGCGATCGTCGATGCCGAGCGGCTGGCGTTCGAGCGCGACGAGTTCTTCCATGTCGTTCACCGAGCGCTGCAGGTTGCGGATGTGCATGCCGACGTCGCGCAGATAGCCCTGCAGCATGAAGAACATCGTCAGCGCGAACGCGATGTCGCCGACGCTCGCTTCGTCATTCACCCACAGCCGCAGCGCGACGCCGATCATCGCGGCCTGCATCGCGACGAGCATCGCACCCTGCAGCCCGCCGTTGAACGTGCCGCGCACCCACGTGCGGCGCGTACGCTGCCGCCACTTGCCGATCACGCGCGCGAGCCGCGCTTCCTCGCGCGCTTCCGCGCCGAACGCCTTGACGACCGCGTTGCAGCTCACGGCGTCGGCGAGCGCGCCGCCCATGCGCGTATCCCACAGATTGCCGAGCCGGGCGGCCGGCGCGACGATGCCGAGCGACACCGCGACCGTCACCGCGATGTACAGCAGCGAACCCGCGCCGACGACGAGCCCCATCACGGGCCAGTGCGTGCCGAGCAGCACGGTCGCGCCGACCAGCATCGTGACCGACGGCAGCAGCGCGATCAGCACGGTGTCGTTGAGCAGGTCGAGCGCCCAGATCCCGCGCGTGATCTTGCGCACGGTCGAACCCGCGAAGCTGTTCGCGTGCCAGTCGGTCGAGAAGCGCTGCACGCGGTGGAACGACGCGGCGGCGATCTCGCTCATCATGGTCAGCGTGAGCGTGATGATGTTCAGGTAGACGCCCTGGCGCAGCACGGTCGCGCCGATGCCGAGCGCGGCGAGCGTGCCGAACGCGACGAGGGCCGAATGCCAGGCGGCCGCGCGGTCGGTCAGGCCGGCCGACAGCGCGTCGACGAGGCGGCCGGCGAACAGCGGCGTGAGGACGTCGGCGAGCGCGGCGAGCAGCGCGAAGCACGCGACCGTGGCGATGCGCGCCGGCTGCTTGCGCCAGTAACGGGAGGTGAAGCCGAAGACGGCCTGGAACGCGTGGCCGCCCGGACGGGAGGTTTTTCTGGTCATGTATCGTTGCCCGGCGCATCGCGCGACGGGACTTTCCGGTTCGGAGAACGTCGAAAACGCAACAGCCGGGCCGCGCGAAACACGCGGGCGGAACGAAACGGGCTGTCGGGAAAAGCGCGGCTGACGGGTTAGCGGAAAACTCGGGAGCCGGCGCGGACGGCGGGCTGGATCAACTGCGCCGTGAGACCACGTTCGGGAAGGTTGCTGGCATTCGGAACATCTGCACCTCCCTGAAGTGAACGGTTGAAGAAAGGACGCCGAAAAGACGTGCTGGGATTTTATCAGGACAGTCGCGCCCGCCGCAACGTCTGACGAATGCGGCGTTGCAGCGTCGATACGGTTAGTATTCAGGGTTTTGGCCCCTTTTCGCGTACGTTCCGCGACGACGGGCACGGGCCGGCGGGCGCATCGATTACACTTGCGCGTCCGCGGCGCGCGACGAAGCGGCCCGCCAGATTCACTCCGAACCATTCCCGAGGAAACGATGAGCGACGTTCAGCAAGGCATCCTGGCTCCGATCGATACGGCAGCCCGATACCTCACTTTCACGATGTCGAACGACGGCAATGCCGCGGCGGCGCTGGCCGCGCTGCGCGAGATCGTCGACGGACGCGACACGATCGTGGGTGTCGGGCACGCGTTGGCCGCCTATCTCGGGCATCCGGTGCCGGGCCTGACCGAGTATCCGGCGTTCGCGGTGAACGACCGCACGCTGCCGATGACGCCGGCCGACGTGTGGGTCTGGCTGCGCTCGGACGATCGCGGCGAGATCGTGCTGCGCGCGCGGGCGATCGAACGCGCGCTCGCGCCGGCATTCGCGCTGCAGGACGCCGTCGACGGCTTCCGCTATTCGAACGATCGCGACCTGTCCGGCTACGAGGACGGCACCGAGAACCCGGAAGGCGACGACGCGCTGGCCGCGGCGATCGTGACGGGGCAGGGCGCGG
Organism: Burkholderia sp. BCC0506; assembly: GCF_902833145.1. Lineage (GTDB taxonomy): Bacteria > Pseudomonadota > Gammaproteobacteria > Burkholderiales > Burkholderiaceae > Burkholderia. Next base: position 688,623 of record NZ_CADFEN010000002.1, read on the forward strand.
GGCTCGACGGTTCGAGCTTCGTCGCGGTGCAGCAGTGGCTGCACGACTTCGACCGGATGGAGCGCATCGCGTCGGGCGACATGGATCACATCATCGGGCGACGCCGGTCGGACAACGAGGAACTCGACGACGCGCCCGAATTCGCGCACGTGAAGCGCACCGCGCAGGAAAGCTTCGCGCCCGAGGCGTTCATGCTGCGTCGTTCGTCGCCGTGGTCGGACGCGCGCCGTGCGGGCCTCTACTTCGTCGCGTTCGGCTGCTCGTTCCGCGCGTTCGACGTGCAGATGCGCCGGATGAGCGGCGCGGAAGACGGGATCGTCGACGGCCTGTTCCGCTTCACGCGGCCGCTGACGGGCGCGTATTTCTGGTGCCCGCCGATGAAGGACGGCAAGCTGGACTTGTCCGCGCTGGGACTGTAAGCGCCGCGCGGGATCGACGAACGGGCGGGCCGCGCCGGATGCGCGGCCCGCCCGTTTCGTTTTTCAAGGGCAGACCGTACGGCTTGCCAAGTGCGTCAGTTCAACGTCGTGTCGATCCGCGTGCCGCGCTTGATGAACTGCGTCACCGGGGTTTTCTCGCAGATTTCCGCGAGACGCTGGCGCTGCGCGTCGTCGAGCGGGCCGTCGAGCGTCACGACGCGGCGCACGTATTGCACGCCTTCCCGATCGGCATGCAGCTCGGTGCGCACCGCAATGCGTACCGCCGGCCACGTCTTGCGCTGCATGTACATCCGCAGCGTCGCGGCCGTGCATTGCGCGAGCCCGGCCAGCACGAACTCGTACGGCGCCGGCCCGCGATCCTGGCCGCCTTCGCGCGGCGCTTCGTCGCCGGTCAGCGCATGCGTGCCGGCCTGCAACTGGACGACGTAGTCGGGCGCGTCGGCTTCGAGGACGGCGGCGGCGTGGATGAGCGACATGGCAGGTCTCCGGTAAGCGGGTAAAGGAAAGCGGGCGCCGCGTGGCGGCGTGCAGCCGTCAGCATACCGTCCCGGTCGCGCAAGCGTGCGCCGTGCCGCTACGCGTGGGCGACGCCGGCGCTGCTGCGCACGAGCGCGGCGATGCGCTCGCGCACCCACTGATGCGCGCGATCGGTGTCGCGCGATTCGTGCCAGTACGCGAGCAGCGGGAACGGCTTGAGCCGCAGCGGCAGCGACCGCACGGCGATCGGCAGCAGCGCGGCCATGCGCACCGCATACGTGTGCGGCAGCGTGACCAGCAGGTTGCCGGCCGCGGCGATCTGGCACGCGGCGAAATAGTGCTGGCAGGTGAGCCGGATATCGCGGAAGCGTCCGTCGTTGCCGAGCAGGACGTCGAGCGATTGCGGCTCGCCGAGCGACGACACGGCGATATGCTGCGCCGCGAAATAGTCGCTGCGTCGCAGCGGATCGTGCGCGAGCGGATGATCGCGGCGCAGCGCGACGACGAGCGAATCGTCGAGCAGGTGGTCGGTGGCGATGCGCGGGCCCGTCTGCACGCGACGGTCGACGACGAGGTCGAGGTTGCCCGACGCGAGTTCGCGTTCGATGTCCGACACCGCGACGCGGCGGCTGACGAGCCGCAGGCCCGGCGCTTCGTCGGCGAACGCGGCGACGATGCGCGGCAAGGCGATGGATTCGAGCACGTCGCGAATGCCGACCGCGATGCTCAGGTCGAGCGTCGCCGGATCGAACGCGGACGGGTCGCGCGCGGTGCCTTGCAGGCCCTTCAGGTGCAGTTGCACGTCCGCGATGATCGATCGCGTGCGCTCGGTCGGCACGACGCGGTTGCCCTGACGCACGAACAGCGGATCGTCGAAATGCGCGCGCAGCCGGTTGAGCGCATGCGTGACGGCCGGCTGCGTGAGATGCAGCGCGCGGGCGGCCGCGCCGATGCCGCCGTGCACGTAGACGGCGTCGAGCACGCGAAACAGGTTCAGGTCGAGGCGATGATCGGCGGGCACGGAGCGCGGGCGGTGTGGTGGAGGAACGGATCGATTCTAAAGGATGCGCAGGCAACGGATGCGCCGGTTGGGATGCGCGGCGATCGTGCGCGTTCGATGTATATCGATGGCGTTCGGCCGACGCGCAATGCAATCGAACACGCACGTCATGGTGCATGACGGCCGCAACAATCGGCCGCATCGCATACGCGTTTCTGTGCCGGCATACCAGCGGTGCGCGGCAGCCTGTAGTAATCCGCCATCATGCTGTCCCCGTCGGCCATTTCGCGCCAAAGGCGCTACCCGTTCGGCTAAGATGCCGTCGCTTCATATTCGGGATAGCCGTCCTGTCGCACGCATTCAAACCAAATATAAGCCTGACAGTTCGACGGTATTAGAAGAAGTCGAACAAGTCGGGGGCTTGGCCAGTGAATGCAGCAGATCAGCAGTGGGTCGTTATCTATTTGAGTACGGGGTTTTCGTTGGCCCAGGCCGCACGCCTTGGCGAAGCCTTCAACCTGGCGAATCGCCTGCATGCGTACAGCGCGGATTATCAGTTGAAGTACGTGTCCGAAAGCGGGGGGCTGTTGCAGTCGTCGTCCGGCGTGCGCATCGCGGCCGAGCCGCTCGGCGACGAACACGGCCGTCGCGCGCTCGCGTTCTTTCATCTTCATGGCGAGCGCGCGACCGTCAACTGGGACGACGCATTGCAGCGGCGCCTGGCCGACATTCGCCAGCATGCGCGCTGGATCGTCGACGCGATGGATCTGCCCGCGCTCGCCGCCGCGCGGCGGCCGTCGTCGTCGACCGACGTGCGGCCGGGCAGGGCAGGGCGCCGCGCCACCGAGACGATCGAATTGCAGGCCGGCGAGACCGACGTGTTCGCCGCCGCGCTCGACATGTTCCGTGCCGACCTCGGCGACAGTGCCGCGCAGGAAATCGCCAGCAACATGATGCGGCCGGTCGAGCAGCGCTATGCGCAGTCGATGTGGGCGTTTCGCGAACTGAGCGCGAGCCCGTCGATCCGGATGTCCGCGCAGCGGCTGCGCGCGCAGAGCGTGAACCGCATCTCGATCGCGGACGCCGCGCGGGCGGCCGCGATGAGCGAGCGCAATTTCCTGCGGCGTTTCAAGAAGGAAATCGGCGTGACGCCGACCGAGTTCGTCCAGAACGTACGGCTCGAGCGCGCGTGTCACATGCTGATCCATACGACGCTGCCGGCCGACAAGGTGGCGCGGCGCACCGGCTTCGGCAGCGGCGAACGGCTCGCGAAGCTGTTTCGCCAGCGCCTGTTGATGTCGCCGACCGAATTCCGCATGGCCGAGCGGGAAAAGATCCTCGCGCACGGCGCGGCGTCGACCGATCCGGACGAAGGGCTCGCCGCCGCATGTTGCGACGGCGACGGCGAAGATGACGGGGCGGGTTGCGACGCGTGCGTGGCCACACGCGAGAAACCGGGACGGATACCCGTAAAATCGTCATGTCGCGATCTCGATTCCCGGTTTCCATGCCCTTCCTCCCCTCTACCGCCACCGCCCCTTTCTGCCCGTCGGAAGTAAAGGGCAGCATCACGATCGACGCCGCCGCGCCGCGCTGGCAGAAGCTCAGGCGTTTCTTCGGCCCCGGCCTCCTGGTCGCGATCGGCTACATGGATCCCGGCAACTGGGCGACCGATATCCAGGCCGGCTCGCAGTTCGGCTATTCGCTGCTGTGGGTCGTCGCGTTCTCGAGCCTCGCGGCGATCTTCCTGCAGATGCTCGCGGCGCGGCTCGGCCTCGTCGCGGGCAAGGATCTCGCGCAGGCCAGCTACGACCGCTATGGCCGGTTCGGCCGCGTCGTGCAGTGGATCACCGCCGAAGTGTCGATCATCGCGTGCGACATCGCGGAAGTGCTCGGCTGCGCGCTCGCGTTCAAGCTGCTGCTCGGCGTGCCGCTCGCGTGGGGCGTCGTGCTGACCGCGCTCGACACGGTGATCGTGCTCGGCCTGCAGGGCAAGGGATTCCGGCAGATCGAGGCGATCGTGCTCGGGCTGATCGCGACGATGGCGTTCTGCTTCGTCGCGCAGGTGGCGATCACGCCGCCCGACTGGCATGCGGTGGTCGGCGGGCTCGTGCCGGGCGACCCCGGCCACGACCGCAAGGATGCGATCGTGCTCGCGCTCGGCATCGTCGGCGCGACGATCATGCCGCACAACCTGTACCTGCATTCGTCGGTCGTGCAGACGCGGCACGTGGTCGGCGGCACGCGCGGCGTGATCCGCGACACGCTGGCGCTCGTGCGCATCGATACCTGCGTGTCGCTGTTCGTCGCGATGCTCGTCAACGCGGCGATCCTCGTCGTCGCGGGCGCGGCGTTTCATGCGACGGGCCGGCACGACGTGACCGACATCGAACAGGCGTACCGGCTGATCGCGCCGATCGCGGGCGGCGCGGCCGCGCTGTTGTTCGGCATCGCGCTGCTCGCGTCGGGGCAAAGCTCGACGCTGACCGGCACAATCGCCGGCCAGGTGATCATGGACGGCTTCCTGCATACGAAGATCCCGTGCTATCAGCGCCGCCTGATCACGCGCGGGCTCGCGCTCGTGCCGGCGCTGATCGGCGTGCTGTGGCTCGGCGACGGCTCGGTCGGGCAGTTGCTCGTATGGAGCCAGGTATTGTTGAGCCTGCAGTTGCCGTTCGCGATGTGGCCCCTGATCCGCTCGGTCAGCGATCGCGGCACGATGGGCGAACATGCGATCGGGCGCGGGATGCAGGTGGCCGCGTGGGCGCTGTTCGCCGTGATCACCGGCACGAACCTGCTGTTGATTACCGGTGTCGTGGGCTGATACAGCCTGTCACAGGCTGACACAGGCACGCTGCATGCATGCGGTAAACTGCGCTCTTTCGATCGTCTCCGAAGTGCCCTATGTGGAGTGAAATCAGCAACATCGGCGATGCCGCGCTCACCCTGCCGATCGCGTTGACCTGCGCGGCGTGGTTCGCGTTGACCGACTGGCGTCTTGCCGCCCGTTGGGGCGTGCTGCTGGCCGCCGGCATGGGCGTCGTCGGCGCGACGAAGATCCTGTATGCCGGCTGCGGCATCGAGCTGCCGCAGTTCGATTTCCGCGTGATCAGCGGCCACACGATGCTGTCGACGTCCGTGTGGACGGTCGCGCTCGCGATGCTGTGGCAGGCGTTCCGGTCGGGCAAGGCGCCCGGTATCGCGGCCGGGCTGGCTGTCGGCGCGATCACGGCCGTCGCGCGCGTGTTCGATCACTCGCACACGGTGCCCGAAGTCGTCGCCGGCTGGATGCTCGGCGCGCTGGTCGCGCTGGTGTTCCTGCGCGGCTACGACGGCGCGCGGCAGCGCGCATTCTCGCCGCGCGTCGCCGCGGTCTGCCTGCTGCTCGTGTCGGGCATCGCGTACGGGCACCGTGCGCCGTTCCAGCAGATGATCGACACGCATTCGCCGCAGTTCTGCGCGTTCATGCGCGCGCCGTCGGGCGACGGCTTCTGACGGGTGCCGATGGCGGGCGCCTCGGCGCCGCCTTCTTGCCGCCGGCGCTCCTCCGGCGTGTTTCGGCGGGGGCATGATGCCACGCCGGTTCATCTTCCCGATCGCGTGATCCCCGGTGCGGAACACACCGCCCGTTATCCCGGCCATTGCCTGGCCGGCCAGCCCGCCCGACCGGCCGCGCCGGCCTGTTTGCGCGTCGGCGCCGGTACGCGCAAGTCATGAACGGCGCCTATGACCGGGCATAACGAATATTCATTTCATCGATTGGCGGCATTCGCGTACGCTGGCTGTCGTTCGAGCGCGGGCAGGCCGCTCGGCCGGTCCGGCGTGCCCCGCATTCATCTCGATATACTCCCGGAAACCGTGCGATGCGTCGTCATGTCGGCGCACCGGCAGCCGGCACACGTCGGCTGGAAGAGGCACGGCAACTCCGTCGCGGCAGCGTTCCGTGACGACGATTCACGACAGGAGCAGGTCACATGACAATCGTTTCTCCGCGCCTCGCCGGCAAGTGCGCGTACATCACGGGCGCCGCGGGCGGTCTCGGCCGCGCGATCGCGCGCCGGATGGTCGAGCAGGGCGCTCGCGTGTTCCTGACCGACGTCGCGGAAGCGGCGGTGCTCGATGCGTTCGCACAGGAACTCAACGCGGGCCACGCGACGCCGGTTGCGTTCGCCGCGACCCAGGATGTACGCGACGAAGCGCGCTGGCAGGCGCTGCTCGCGCAGGCGACCGATGCGATGGGCGGGCTGTCGGTGCTCGTCAACAACGCGGGCGTCGGCTCTATCGGCTCGCCCGCGCAAATCGAGCTGGACGAATGGCGGCGCGTGATGGCGATCAACGTCGAGAGCATCGTGCTCGGCTGCAAGCATGCGCTGTCGTATCTGGCCGAGAGCCATCCCGCGTCGATCATCAACATCTCGTCGGTCGCCGCTTTCAAGGTCGAACCGGATTTCACCGCGTACAACGCGTCGAAGGCGGCGGTCGCGTCGCTGACGAAGTCGGTCGCGATCGATTGCGCGCGCCGCGAGATCGACGTGCGCTGCAATTCGATTCACCCGGCGTTCATCCGCACGGGGATCGTCGAGCCGTTGTTCCAGTCGCTCGGCGAACGCGACGCGACGCGCAAGCTCGCGCGCGGCATTCCGCTGCGCCGGCTCGGCGAGCCGGACGACGTCGCGCACGCGGCCGTGTATCTCGCGTCCGACGAGAGCCGCTTCGTGACGGCCGCCGAACTCGTGATCGACGGCGGCATGTGCGCGGTCTGACACGGATCCCGAACCACAACGATTGGAGGAGAACAGCATGTCGACACCCGTGAACCGCCAACTGCTGCTGAAGACGCGCCCGGAAGGGCGGGTCGGCCGCGAACATTTTTCGCTCGTCGAGACGCCGGTGCCGGCGCTCGCCGACGGCGAAGTGCTCGTGCGCGTGCTGTACCTGTCGATGGACCCGACCAACCGCGTGTGGATGAGCGACGTGCCGCAGTACCTGCCGCCCGTCGCGATCGGCGAGGTGATGCGCGCGCTCGGGATCGGGCGCGTGGTCGCGTCGCGCCATGCGGGGTTCGCGGAGGGCGACCTCGTGCAGGGGCTGGTCGGCTGGCAGGACTACGCGGTCGTGCCGGCCGAGCAGGCCGCGCAGCTCGTGAAGCTGCCCGCGCAGTCGGGCCTGCCGCTGCCGACGCTGCTCGGCGCGTGCGGAATGAGCGGGCTGACCGCGTACTACGGGCTGACCGACATCGCGCCGGTGCAGCCGGGCGAAACGCTCGTCGTGTCGGCGGCGGCCGGCTCGGTCGGCTCGATCGCCGGACAGATCGGCAAGATCCACGGCGCACGCGTGGTCGGCATCGCGGGCGGCGCGGACAAGTGCCGCTACCTGACCGAGACGCTCGGCTTCGACGCGGCCGTCGACTACAAGGCCGACGATTTCCGCCAGCAACTGAAGGCGGCGACGCCGGACGGCGTGCATGTGAACTTCGAGAACGTCGGCGGGGAGGTGATGCGCGCGGTGCTGTCGCGGATGGTGATCGGCGGGCGCGTCGCGCTGTGCGGCGTGATCTCGAACTACAACAGCGCCCGCGCGGCCGACGACGTCGGCGTGCTGATCTCGAAGCGGCTGACGATGCGCGGCTTCCTGATCCTCGACTACCGCAAGAGCCGCGAAGCCGTGCAGACGCTCGCGGGCTGGCTGCGCGACGGCCGGCTCAAGGCCGAGGAAACCGTGGCAGACGGTCTCGAAAACGCCCCCGACGTGCTGAACCGCCTGTTCGACGGCGACCATCGCGGCAAGCTCGTGCTGCGGGTCGATCCGGACGCGTGACGGGCGTGCAACGCCGGTCGCAGCGGGCCGCGGGGCCGCGTCGACGGCGCTGAGTTCGATCGATCCGGCCGCAGTTTAGGACTTGTCCCATATATTGTCCGGGCCGCTCTCCCTACAGTGATGGCCAGTACACAGGCCGCGTGACCGACGCGTCGCGCCGCCTGTTTTTCTGGTGACGCGGCAGAGGAGAGGGAAACATGCGGAACAACGCGAAGCGGTCGATATCGGCAACGGCAGTGGGCGCGGGCGGCATGCGCAAGCTGGGGTTCGGGCTCGGTGTCGTACTCGCGATGTCGGCTGTCGTGTCGAACGCGATCGCGGCCGGACAGCCCGCTTCGGATGGCGTCGTGCGCTTCACCGGTTCGCTCGTCGATCTCTACGACGTGACGCTCGATGCCCCGGCGGGCGTGCGTGTCGACACGAGGGAGGCGGCCGGCGGCGGGGCAGTCGCCACGCTCCGGTTCGATGCGCACGGCCGGCACCTGCCGGGCGCGCAGGTGGCGCTGGTCGGGCCCGACGGCGCGCCGTTCGAGCCGGACGGCGGCGCGGCGGTGCGTGCAACGTGGCGCGATGCGCGCGACGGACGAAGCGTGCGGCTGGCACCCGGCCAGGTTCATCGCGTCGGCCCGCACGGCGGCGTGATGACGCTCGCGGCGGATGAAACGACGGGCGCCGCGGCGCCCGTCGTGATCCATATCCGTCATCCTTGACCGGCGCTTTCCGCACGCGTGCGGAGCGCCGGTGGCCGGACGGGCGTCATTCGCCCTGTTCGGCGCGCGCGTAGATGTCCCAGCTCGCCATGAACAGCGCGGCGACGAGCGGCCCGATCACGAAACCGTTGATGCCGAACAGCGCCATCCCGCCGAGCGTCGAGATCAGCACGACCCAGTCGGGCATCTTCGTATCCTTGCCGACGAGAATCGGGCGCAGCAGGTTGTCGACGAGGCCGATCACGCCGACGCAGAACGCGACGAGGATCACGCATTTCCAGACCGCGCCGATCATCAGGAAGTAGAGCGCGGCCGGCACCCAGACGAGGCTCGCGCCGATCGCGGGCAGCAGCGACAGGAACGCCATCAGCGCGCCCCACAGCACCACGCCCTCGATCCCGAGGATCCAGAAGATCAGGCCGCCGAGCGCACCCTGCACGAGCGCGACCGCGATGTTGCCCTTCACGGTGGCGCGCACGACCGTCGTGAATTTCGCGAGCAGCAGGTTCTTGTGCTCTTCGTCGAGCGGCAGCGCGCGGCGCACGCGGCGGCCGATCTCGCCGCCGTCGCGCAGCAGGAAGAACACCATGTACAGCATCACGCCGAAGCTCACGACGAACTGGAACGTGTTCTGGCCGATGCTGAGCGCCTGGGTGGCCGCGAACTGGCTGATCTGCGCGGCGCCGTCGGTCAGCTTCTTCTGGATGCCCGGGATGTTGGTCAGCCCGTACTTCTGCAGCAGGTTCTGGATCGACGTCGGCAGCGCGTGAATGATGTCGTGGAAATACTGCGAATAGTTCGGCTGGGCGTCCTTGAGCTCCTGGTACACGTACGCGATTTCCTGCACGAGCGTGGCCGCGACGAACACGAGCGGCAGGATCACGATCAGGATGATCAGCGACATCGTGACGAGCGCGGCGAGGTTGCGCCGCTTGCCGAAGCGTGCGGCGAGCCAGCGCTGCACGGGCTGGAACAGGATCGCGAGAATGGTGCCCCAGAAGACGGCGCCGGAGAATGGCGCGAGGATCCAGCAGAGTCCGACGGTGACCGCGAACAGCAGGAAGTAGAAGAATTTTTGGTGATCGTGTCCGCTATCCATGGGTGACATTCGCGCAGATTGATGCGTGGTTTGATTGAATCTCGTTGTCCCGTGCGCGATCGGTTCGCGAACGTCATGGGTTCGCGCCGCAACGCGCCGCCGGGCGGCCCATGCGGAGTATGCCCGCAAAGGTGCCGCCATCATAGCCGCTGCGTGAGACGCATGCGAAAACGCCGCGGCCGGGGCCGCGGCGCTGCCGGGAAGCGAACGCGGCGCGAGGCCGCGTGCCGCGTCGTCAGATGTTGAGCTTGGTGACCTTCGTGCCGTTCACCGACAGGTCGCCCATCAGGCCCGCGTTGGTCAGCACCAGCACTTCCACCGGTGCGGTAGCCGTGTTGGAGTCGACCGCGCCGTTCGCGCCGACCTTCACGACCGCGACCGATGCGTCGGCGCCGGCCGACCAGCCGTCCGACTTGCGGAACGAGTCGAGCGCATCCTGCGTCATGAACAGGAACACGATCGCCTTCGACTGCGCGCCGGCCTGCAGGCCGACCGACAGCGACGACGTGTTGTAGTAGCCGACGGTGCTGCCGCCGACGCGCAGCGCGCCGTTGCCGGACTGGCCGCCGACGATGAAGCCGGCCTGCAGCACGTTCGGGAACACGAGGACGCCGCGGGCTTTCGAGACGAGGTCGCGCGAACCCGGTACCGTCGAATACAGGCGCGACAGCGTCGCGTTCACGCTGGCGTCGATCGACTCGCGCTTCGACGCGCTGGCCGCGGCGCTATCGGGTTTGCCGGACGTGGTCGTGCAGCCGGCGAGGGCAAGGCTGCCGAGCATCACGGCAGCGGCGGCTTTCATGGCGAGGGATTTCTGCATGGCGTTTCTCCTTCGTTGTCTGGTGGATGACGGGCGGGGCGGGCGGCGGTGCATGCCGCCCCGTTCAACGGCGGGAAAGGAGCAGGCCCGCGACGAACGCGAGGCCCGCGACGACGCCGGCGGTTTGCCACGGGTTGTCGTGCACGGCCTGCGACACGCGTTCGGCCGATTCGCGCAGCCGGGCGGCCGCGCTGCCCGACGCGTAATCGAGCGCGCCGCGCGCTTCATCGAGCCGGGATTGCACGCGCTTGCGCAGCGCGGCGATATCGCCATCGCCATCGTTTTTCAGCAGATCTTCCAGTTCGTCGACCAGCCCGCGCAGATCGTCGGTCACGTCGGCATGCAGGTCGCGGGCAGCCGAGCGCGTCGTGCGGCCCACGCGCCGGCCGGTGCGACGAATGTCGGACAGGCCGCGGTCCAGCTTGTGTTCGATCGAGTCGGTAAGCGCCATGGTGTTTATCCTCCTTCGATTCCAGGCAATTTGAAGATAAGACGAGTCGCAGCAACTGATGTGATTCACTTGATCCGCTTGAGTTTCGAGACAAATTTTCAATTCGTCGGCAGGATCGCCGGGAAGTCCCGTTGCGCGGGGCGGCGCAGCGGTTGAAAAAATTTCGCGTCTCGGGGCGGTACAGCATGTCGAGCAGCGGGTCGCAGTGAAGGTCCGGTCAATATGACGTCGCGACGGGCATCAGGTAAATAGTGCCGTTGCAGGTTGGATGCTGATGCAAATGCACTACTCGACGCCCGGTCGATGCGCACGATTCGTGCCCGATGCCGATTGCGTGGCGCCGCCGTCCAGCGCGACGTCGACGACGACGGGATCGTGGTCCGACGAGCGGTACGCGTCGGGTGCGTAATAAGCCGACCGTTGCGCGGCCGTTTTGTAATCGGGCACGGATTGCAAGGCGACCGGTTCGTCCGCGTTGATGTGCCAGAACTGCACGGCCCTCACGCGTGCCGCGAGCGGCCGCGTGGCAAGCGCATGGTCGAGATTGCCGGCTTCGCCGCGAAATACGTAGCTGTACGCAGCATCGCCGACGAAGCGTGCGACCAGGTTCGCGTAGCCGCGTGCTTCCAGCATGCGAATCGGGTCTTCCTTCGCATAACTGTTCAGATCGCCGATCAGCAGTACGCCGTCGGCCGCGATGCCCGTCGGCGCAGCGGCGAGCCAGTCGGCGAGGCGCGCGGCCGCGCGCGTGCGCGCCGCATTCCAGCAACCCTGTCCGTCGGACTGGTCGAGGTTGCCGCCGCTCGCATGCGGGCAGTTCTTCGACTTCAGGTGATTGACCGCGACCGTGAACGCGCGGGCGCCGCCGATGCGCCGGAACGTCTGCGCGAGCGGCGGCCGGTGCCGACGACCGAGTGAGACCGTGGCGGCGCGCCCGACCGGTTCGACCGTGCGGCTGTCGTACAGCAGCGCGACCGCGATCGCGTCGCGGCCCAGCCGCGCGGTGCCGGGATCGACCGCGCGCCAGCCGCCGCCGAGTTGCGTGGCGAGGCGACGGATGGCGCTCGCGTCGCCGTGGCCGTTGTTCGCGATTTCCATCAGCCCGATCACGTCGGCGCGCAGCGCGCGCAACGCCGCGACGAGCTTCGCTTCCTGTCGCGCGAACGCCGCGGGTGTCTTCGCGCCGCGGTTGGCCGGCGCGTCGAATCCGCCGTCATGGCCGTCACCGTTGAAATAGTTGAAGACGTTGAACGACACGACGCGCACGTCGGCATCGGGATGCCGGGCCGGTGCCGCTGTGCGCGGGTTCGTGGCGGTATCGAATACGGGCGCCGTGCCGGCCGCCGGTTGCAGCCGCCATGTGCCGTAGCGCCACTCGAGCACGCCTTCGACGTCGCGAACCGTGTAGCCCGCGCGCAGCGTGTTGGCGGCGCTCAGCGCGGGCGGCGGATAGCGGACGGTTGCGGGGTCGCGGCGGCTCGAACCGTCGTCGAGCACGATGCGGTTCAGTGCGTTGGCCGCGGCCTGCGCGGCAGCATCGCCCGGCAGCGCGACCTGGGTCGGCGTGCGCAGCCGGCCGTTGCTCAGCACGATGCTGCCGTAGCGCCCGAGTTCATGGGTATCGCTGACCGTCAGCGTTTGCGGCAGGCGTACGCGCATGGCTTCGTGCGCGGCCAGGACGGCCGGCGACGCGACCGGCAGCGTGAGCGTCGCCGGCGTGACCGTCTGCCCGCGTGCGCAAACGGCGACGTCGCTCGTCAGCGTGAATTGCGTCCGGCCGTATTTCTCGTCGACCTTGCCGGTCAGGCGCACGAGATCGCCGGGCGTCGCTCGCGCGTTCGGCGCATGGACGAACAAGCCTTCCGGGACGCCCGCCCGGCGTTGCCGCTGCGCGTCGGCCTGCTGGACGAAGAAGCCGCCCAGGCCGTCGGCGCCGCCGAACGCCGCGGTGACGACCGCTTCGATCGACGTCGTGCGCCCGGCGAGCGGCGACGGACCGCCGGCGCGCCGGATCTCGGCAATCGGCGTGGTTGCGCCGCCGCAGCCGTTGGCGACCGGCGGCGCGCCGGCAGCCGGCCGGGCGAGGAACGCCCTGGGCAGCATGACGGACAGCACGACGAACAGCACAACGGCAAACAGGGAGAGCGGGCGTGACATGAGACGGTCCACAGGATGAGAATCCGACAGTTCGGAGCCGCATCTTGAAGGCAAAATGTCAGGCTGCGGCGGAAATGGCCGTCCGGCCAGTGCCGATTGGCCAACGATGCGGCAAGCCGCTCCGCGGCTGTTACGCTTTCGCACCGGGCATCGTGTGCCGCTCGCCCGGCGCATCCCGCCGTGCCCCGTCCCCACAGGAGAGATTCATGTCTTACATGCTGTTGATTGTCGAACCGACCGAACAGCGCGCCGAGCGCACGCTCGACGAAGGTCAGGCGCTGTATGCGCGGATGGTCGAGTTCGCCGAGTCGCTGAAGGCGCGCGGCGTGCTGCGCGGCGTCGAGTCGCTGGAGCGGTCCGAGCGCGGCACGCGCGTGCAGGTGCGCGACGGCGAGACGCGGCTGCTCGACGGCCCGTTCGCCGAAGCGAAGGAGATGGTCGGCGGCTTCTTCCTGGTCGACGTGGACACGCGCGAAGAAGCGATCGAGATCGCGCGCCAGTGCCCGGCCGCGCAATGGTGCACGGTCGAGGTGCGCGCGGTCGGCCCGTGCTTCCTGTGAGCGTCGCGACTCGGTATTTACCCTGATTTGTCGTGGCGCGTGTCGATCCGGCCGTCTTTCGTCCGTCGTCCGGATAAGGCGCCGCACGACGGGCGCCGCCTTTCCACCGACGACAAGGAGTCAAACGATGCGATTCATGATCATGATCCGGGCAAACGCCGTCAGCGAATCCGACGCGTTGCCGGACAACCGGCTGGTCGAGGCCATGACGGTCTATCACGAGGAGCTGGCGAAAGCCGGCGTGCTGCTCGACGCCAACGGCCTGAGGCCGAGCGCCCAAGGCTGGCGCGTGCGCTACACGGGCGGCAAGGGCACGGTGATCGACGGCCCGTTCGCCGAAACGAAGGAGCTGATCGCCGGCTATACGCTGATCCAGGTGCGCTCGCGCGACGAGGCGCTGGAATGGACGCGCCGGTTTCCCGCGCCGTTCGGCGCCGAGCTCGATTGCGAGATCGAGGTGCGGCCGCTGTTCGAGCTCGACGACCTCACGCCGAGCGACGCGGTCGAGCGGTTCCGCGAGCTGCACGTCGGCCGCGGCCACGCCTGAATCCAACCTCACCGGGAGCACCCGTCATGCACAAGATGGTTTTCATCAACCTGCCGGTAGCCGACCTGCCGCGCGCGAAGACGTTCTACCAGGCGCTCGGCTTCGAGGTCGTGCCGGCCTATACCAACGAGCAGGCCGCCTGTATCAAGATCAGCGACACGATCTTCGCGATGCTGCTCGTGCGGCCGTTTTTCCAGACCTTCACCGACAAGACCATCATCGATCCGGCGACGCACATCCAGGTGCTGTCGTGCCTGTCGTGCGACAGCCGCGCCGAAGTCGACGGGCTCGTCGCGAAGGCGCTGGCCGCCGGCGGGGCCGCGCCGCAGGCGCCGCGCGAATACCCGAACATGTACGGCCACGGGTTCACCGACCCGGACGGCCATACATGGGAACTGATGGCCATGCCGCTCGATGCGTCCGCCCAGGGGCAGGCGTCGTGACGCATGAGGCGACGCATCGTGCGATCGAAGCGGTCTGGCGAATCGAGGCGCCGAAGATCATCGCGCGCGCCGCGCGCGTGGTGCGCGACGTCGGCGTGGCCGAGGAGCTGGCGCAGGACACGCTCGTCGCGGCGCTCGAGCACTGGCCCGTCGACGGCGTGCCCGACAACCCGGCCGCCTGGCTGATGACGGCCGTGAAGCGTCGCGCGCTCGACCGGGTCCGGCAGGAGTCGCTGCATGCGGCGAAGCGCGACCAGCTCGGTCACGAGATGGACGCGCTCGAAGCGCACGTCGTCCCCGACATCGCGGACGCGCTCGCCGACGCGCGCGACGACGACATCGGCGACGACCTGCTGCGGCTGATCTTCACGTCGTGCCACCCGGTGCTGTCGACCGACGCGCGCGTCGCGCTGACGCTGCGGCTGCTCGGCGGGCTGACGACGGGCGAGATCGCGCGCGCGTTCCTGACGCCCGAGCCGACGATCGCGCAGCGGATCGTGCGCGCGAAGCGCACGCTCGCGGCCGCGCACGTGCCGTTCGAGGTGCCGGCTGCCGATGCGCGGCCCGCGCGGCTCGCCTCGGTGCTCGAAGTGATCTATCTCGTGTTCAACGAAGGCCATGCGGCGACGGCGGGCGACGACTGGATGCGTCCGGCGCTGTGCGACGAGGCGTTGCGGCTCGGCCGCGTGCTGGCCGGGCTCGCGCCGGACGAAAGCGAAGTGCTCGGGCTCGTCGCGCTGATGGAGCTGCAGGCGTCGCGCATGCATGCGCGCGTGGATGCGCAGGGCCGGCCCGTGCTGCTGCTCGACCAGGACCGCAGCCGCTGGGATCCGCTGCTGATCCGGCGCGGCCTCGCGGCGCTGGAACGCGCGACGAAGCTCGGCGGCGTGCGCGGGCCGTATGCGCTGCAGGCCGCGCTCGCCGCGTGCCACGCGCGTGCGCGGCAGGCGGCGGACACCGACTGGGCGCAGATCGTCGCGCTGTACGACGCGCTCGCCGAAGTCGCGCCGTCGCCGGTCGTCGAGCTCAATCGCGCGGTGGCGGTGGGGATGGCGTTCGGGCCGGCCGCGGCGCTCGAACTCGTCGACGTGCTGCGCGACGATCCGGCGCTCGCGCGCTATCACTGGCTGCCGAGCGTGCGCGGCGATCTGCTCGCGAAGCTCGGCCGCGCCGACGAGGCGAAGCTGGAGTTCCGCCGCGCGGCCGAACTGACGCGCAACGAGCGTGAGCGCGAATTGCTGCTCAAGCGCGCGATGGATGCGTGACGCCGCGGGAACATGCGGCGGCATGCAGCGGCCGTCTTCCCGGCCATCCGGCGCGCCGCCCGACGCTATCGCCCGCATTGAAAAAGCCTATTGGGTGATGCGAACGCGAGCGCCTAGATTGAAGAGCACGATGCGCGCCCGGCGCATGCATCGTTCCCCACATATCTGATCGGCCCGGCGTCGCACGCGGCCGCGCCGACTCGAACGGAGGCGCAAATGGCTCAACTCAAGGGCAGCAAGACCGAAGAGAACCTGAAGGCCGCATTCGCGGGCGAATCGCAGGCGAATCGGCGCTATCTGTATTTCGCTTCGAAGGCCGACGTCGAGGGGCAGAACGACGTCGCCGCGCTGTTCCGCTCGACCGCCGAAGGCGAAACCGGCCATGCGCACGGCCATCTGGAATACCTGGAAGCGGTCGGCGATCCGGCCACCGGCTTGCCGTTCGGCTCGTCGCGGCTGAATCTCGAATCGGCGATCGCCGGCGAAACGCACGAATACACCGACATGTATCCGGGCATGGCGAAGACCGCGCGCGACGAAGGTTTCGACGAAATCGCGAACTGGTTCGAGACGCTCGCGAAGGCCGAACGCAGCCACGCGAACCGCTACACGAAGGCGCTGGACAGTCTCGTCGACTGACGGGCCGCCCGCCGCGGGCCGCGCGGCGTCGCCGTGCGACCGGCACGCGGCCGGCGGTTCGTTCATCGCCGCCCGCACCGCGCGGGCGGTGCGCTTGCGCACATGCGCGCCACGCGGGAGCGCCCCATGCCCCACCAGGAAGGCAGTCTCGAAGCCCCGACCCGGCATCCGCTCGACTGGCAGTCCGAAGCGTTCTACGACCAGGCCGCGATCGACGCGGAAATGACGCGCGTATTCGACATCTGCGCCGGCTGCCGGCGCTGCGTGTCGCTGTGCGGCGCGTTTCCGGCGCTGTTCGACCTCGTCGACGACACGCCGATGGGCGACATCGAGGAAGTGCCGAAGGCCGCGTTCGGCAAGGTCGTCGACCAGTGCTATCTGTGCGACCTCTGCTACATGACGAAATGCCCGTACGTGCCGCCGCACGCATGGAACGTCGACTTCCCGCACCTGATGCTGCGTGCCAAGGCCGCGCGTTACAAACGCGGCGAAGCGCCGCTGCGCGACAAGGTGCTGTCGAATACCGATGCGCTCGGTCATTTCGCGGGCATTCCGGTCGTCACGCAGACGATCAACGCGGTGAACCGGACGCCGCCCGCGCGCCACGCGCTCGAAGCGGCGCTCGGCGTCGATCGCCGCGCGTGGCTGCCGGAATTCGCGCCGCGCACGTTCCGGCGTGCCGCCAGGCGCTCGGACGATCCGCCCGTGCGCGACGGCGAACGCACGCCCGGCAAGGTCGCGATCTACGCGACGTGCTACGTGAATTTCAACGAGCCGGGGATCGGCCATGACCTGCTCGCGATCCTCGCGCACAACGAGATCCCGTACGAACTCGTCACGCGCGAGGCGTGCTGCGGGATGCCGCTGCTCGAGCAGGGCAATCTCGACGGCGTCGCCGCGAAGCGGGCCGTCAACATCCCGGTGCTCGAGCGTTATGCGCGCGAAGGCTATGCGCTGATCGGCGCGATTCCGAGCTGCGTGCTGATGTACAAGAGCGAGCTGCCGCTGATGTTCCCCGGCGACGCAGCCGTGCGCGCGGTGGCCGATGCGTTCTGGGACCCGTTCGAATACGTGATCGCGCGGCATCGCGACGGGCTGCTGAAGACCGATTTCAAGTCCGGCCTCGGCACCGTGTCGTATCACGTGCCGTGCCATGCGCGCGTGCAGAACATCGGCCGCAAGACGGCCGACGTTCTGTCGCTCGTGCCGGAGACCCGCGTGAACGTCGTCGAGCGCTGCTCGGGCCACGCGGGCACGTTCGGCGTGAAGAAGGCATTTCATGCGGACGCGATGCGGATCGGCGCGCCCGTGTTCAAGGCGATGGCCGAGCCGCGGCCGGACGTCGTGTCGTCCGACTGCGCGCTCGCCGGCCATCACATCGCGCAGGGCATCGACGAGAACGGCTTGCCGCAGGCGCCGCTCGCACATCCGCTGACGCTGCTGCGCCGCGCGTACGGCATCTGAGGCGCTGGCGGCCATCCACGAGGACTTCCCATGACGCTGACCCGCGACTCCCTGCTGACGCTCGAAGCGTACGCGAAGATCCGCAAGGCCGAACACGCGCGGCTCGTGGCATACAAGCGGCGCCGCGCGGTGGCGCTCGGCAACCATCTGCGGTTCCTGTTCGAGGACGAGACGACGATTCGCTACCAGATCCAGGAGATGCTGCACATCGAGAAGATTTTCGACGAGGCCGGCATCGAAGCGGAACTCGACGCGTATCTGCCGCTGGTGCCCGACGGCACCAACCTGAAGGCGACGATGCAGATCGAGTACGAGCATGAAGCCGAACGGCGCGCGGCGCTCGCACGGCTGATCGGTGTCGAGGATCGCGTGTACCTGCAGGTCGACGGGCACGCGCGCGTCTACGCGATCGCCGACGAGGACCTCGAGCGCGACAACGCCGACAAGACGTCGGCCGTGCACTTCGTCCGCTTCGAGTTCGATGCGCCGATGCGCGCGGCGCTCAAGGGCGGGGCGGCGCTGTCGATCGGCTGCGATCACCCGGCCTATGCGATGCCGCCGCAGCGCGTCGACGCGGACGTGACCGCATCGCTCGCCCGCGATCTGCGCTAACGCCGCCGCCGCGGGCCGCGGCCGCGCACGTCGGCTTATTCCATTCGGTTCCGACCCGAAACACGCGCGCCGCACGGCGTGCGGCGCGGCCGCCTGCCGGTCGCCGCGAAGATGTAACAAGCGTGACGGATTTGCATGCGGGGACACATCGGGCGCGATGCGTCAGCGTGTTTTCATTACTCGCCGAGAAACAATAAAGAGATTGTGCATGAAGATAATTTGATTCAAGGCAAATTGAATGATTTACCGATTCGTGAATGTCTTGTTACGAATTTTTCCCTGATTTACCGATTTCGGGAGACAGTCCCCGGCGAGGTGCCGGCAGGCGCCGAAATCGCCCGAAAAAGCCGGTTTCCACGCATTCTTCAGACGCTGCGGAGCCCCGCCGGACGGGCCTTTGCAGCCGTCGGCATAAAGATCCCGCAAAAAAATTCAAGCGTAAATGGATTGCTCGCCCATGGCAGGTTGTTTCAGTGCGTAACATTAAGTCATTGTCATATTGAGATAAACCCTAAGGATGGTATGCTTCGTGCACAAAAATTCCCACATTGGAGTGAGACCGCGATTTGTGCGCCATTGCCGGGAATCGCGGCACCGTGAAAGTGCGGTGTCGCCCGGTATGCACAACGCCGGATAACCATAATGTGCAACCTGGCCGCCCCGCGACGCGATGTGTCGCGACGGCGCCGCCAATCGCAGCCCCGGCCTGGCTGCGTGGAGAGATCGACTATGTTCTTCGATGAGCTTAACGATGAAGAGTGGTTTCGCCTTTCAGCGCTGATCGCCGATGAACCGATCCGGCTGAACCGTCGTGGGCGTCCACGCGCCGAACCGCGCGTCGTCGCCAACGCGGTGCTCTGGATCCTCACGACCGGGGAAGCCTGGTCAAAGCTGCCCGGCCGCTATCCGTCGGGGCCGACGTGCCGTCGCCGCTACGAAGAATGGCTCGCGAACGGCACGCTGCTGAAGATGATCGACGTGCTGACCCAGTTCAGCGGGCGCACGTTCGCGTATATTCCGCCGCCGCCGGAGGCGGTCGTGCCGGCTCGGCGCGCGGAGCCCGCGCCCGACAACGACCGTCTGCGCGGCGTGTTCTGGCAGAACCCCGAGTCGTGGCAATTGCCGGTTGCGCAGGCAAACGTTTGGCAGGGCGAAGGTGCGTCGTCGTTGAGCGCGATGCGGGACGACCAGGTGGATGGCCGCTCCGGCGTGCCGTTCACGGTGCCCGGCGCGCCGGCCGCGGAGTTGCGCCATGCCCGGCCGTCGTCGGCGAGCTTCGCCGCGGCCGAGCCGCAGATCGACGAGTATCGCGGCTATACGATCAGCGGCATCGCGCAGCCGGTGCAGAACCTGATGTATCGCGCGTGGGCCGAGATCTCGCAGGACGACCGGCGCGTCGAACGGTCGGGCCTGATCGGCCCGCGTTTCACCGATGCCGAGGAAGCCGAACAGTACGCGCTCGACTGGGCGCGCCAGTGGATCGATCGCCACGGTGCGAGCGACGCGCCGGCGCGCGAGCCGCAAGGCGAAGTGCTGGCCGGCTTGTCGGCGCTGGCGCGCGCGGAATCGGACATCAAGCGCTTCATCGCCGAGCGCCGCGCGGGCGCGTTGTCGGAAAGCCGCAACGATCCCGTGCAGTCGGAGCGTCGCGAATACGCGTACCGCGTGGGTTGATCGTCTTTGCCGTGCAACGCGCGGGCCGTCGTGTGCCACGACACCCGCGCGGAACCGCAGTGTCTGCCTGTCTGCCTCGCCCGGGCGCCGCCGTCGAAGCGGCGCCCTTCGGTGCATGGCGTTACTGTCGGCCGTAGGTATCGTCGAAGCGGACGATGTCGTCCTCGCCGAGATACGCGCCCGACTGCACCTCGATCAGTTCGAGCGGCATCTTGCCCGGGTTCTCCAGGCGATGCGAGACGCCGAGCGGAATGTACGTCGATTCGTTTTCGGACAGCAGGAACGTTTCGTCGCCGCGCGTGATGCGCGCGGTGCCGCGCACGACGATCCAGTGTTCGGCGCGATGGTGGTGCATTTGCAGCGACAGTTGCGCGCCCGGCTTCACGACGATGCGTTTCACCTGGAAGCGCTCGCCCATGTCGACCGAGTCGTAGTGGCCCCACGGACGATGCACCTTGCGGTGATCGGTCGCTTCCGTGCCCTGTCGCGCCTTGATGTGCGCGACGATCTTCTTCACGTCCTGCACGCGCGATTTGTCCGCGACGAGCACCGCGTCGGGCGTTTCGACGACGACCAGGTTCTGCGTGCCGACGCACGCGACGAGCCGGCTTTCCGAATGCGCGAACGTCGAGTCGGCGCCTTCGAACAGCACGTGGCCGCGGCCGACGTTTCCGGCGTCGTCCTTCGGCGAGATCTGCCAGATCGCATCCCACGAGCCGACGTCCGACCAGCCCGCGTCGAGCGGCACGACGACGCTCTCGCACAGTTGCGGCTGGCTCGCGAGCGGCTCCATCACCGCGTAGTCGATCGAGTTCGACGGCGACGCGGCGAAAGCGTCGCGATCGACGCGGAAGAAATCGCCGTCGTCCCGGCCCTGTGCGACGGCCTGCTCGCAGGCCGCATGGATCGCCGGTTCGAGCTGCCGGATCGCCTTCAGCCAGACCGACGCGCGCACGATGAAGATCCCGCTGTTCCACCAGTATTCGCCCGATGCGACGTACTGCTGCGCGAGTTCGAGGTGCGGCTTCTCGACGAAACGGTCGAGGCGGCGTACGTCGAGGGCGCCCGTTCCGGCGTCGCCGAGCGGGGCGCCGACGCGGATGTAGCCGTAGCCGGTTTCCGCGCGCGTGGGCACGATGCCCATCGTCGCGATCTTGCCTTGCGCCGCGCACTGCACGCCGGCCGCGACGGCCGCGTGAAAGCGCGGCAGGTCGGCGACCGCATGGTCGGCCGGCATCACGGTCATCACCGCGTCGTTGCCGTTCGCGACGAGCCGCAGCGCGGCGAGCGTCAGCGCGGGCGCGGTGTCGCGGCCGAGCGGCTCGAGCATGATGGTCGCCCGCTTGGCCGTCAGGCGCAGTTGTTCGGCGGTCGTGAAGCGGTGATCCTCGCCGCACACGATCAGCACGTCGTCGTTCAGCGGGTGGTCGGCCGTCAGGCCATCGAGGCGCAGCGCAGTGGACTGCAGCAGCGAATGCTCGCCGAGCAGGCCGATCAGCTGCTTCGGAAAACGCTCGCGCGACATCGGCCACAGGCGCGTGCCGGAACCGCCGGCGAGAATCACGGGCTGCACGGCCAGACGTGTGCCGGCGGTGGGCGTACCGGCGGCCGGTGCGGCGGAAGAGGAATGGCGCGTTTCGGCGACCACTGCCGGAGCATTCATGATGACACTCTCCACGGTTGAAGTCAGTGCCTGTCGTTGTAGCATGAAGTAAATCGACAATAAAACCGGACCCAATGCCGGATATCCGTCGCGCATTCGTCCGGCAGAATTTTCAGCGCCCGCATCGGCCGACAATAAAAAAGTAAAAAATAATTCCGGTCGTCGGTCGGACACGACCGCCCATCAAGGGTAAGCGGAAGGCGTAAGGAAGCCGAAAAAATCCCCGTTCCCGCCCGATTCGGGAAAACCTGCCGATTTAAATAAAAAAGATCGCGGCAAGAATTTCCGATTATTTTTCGAAATACTTGTGCGCTTGAGGCGGAATTTTCTTGTCGCTTCAATAGCGTCATGCAACGTTTGATTCGAATGTGCGGCACGGGCTGCACAAGGCGCTGTTCGGCAAACGCCTGTTCAAAGAAGAGGAAACAGACATGTTGAGCGTGCTGGCGAGAGTCATCGATATCGCGATGGTCGTGACGGGCGCGTTGATCGCGGCCGCGCTGCACGACGGCAGCATCGGGCTCAGCGACCTGCAGCGCACGACGGTGCTGTTCGACTGCCTGCTGGTCGTCGTGTTCTTTCCGGCCGTCGGCATCTACCAGTCGTGGCGCGGCAAGCGTCTCGTCGGGCTGGTGGTCCGCGTGGCGTTCGCGTGGCTCGTGGTGGAGCTCGCGGGCATCCTGCTGAGCTTCAGCTTTCACCAGTCGGGCGACCTGTCGCGGCTCTGGCTGGGTTACTGGGCGCTCGTGACGATGGCGCTGCTCGCCGGCTCGAAGGCCTGCGTGCACGTGGTGCTGCGGCAGTTGCGCCGCGGCGGGTACAACCTGAAGGCGGTCGCGATCGTCGGCGGCACGCCGGCGGCGCGGCGGCTGATCGCGCAGATGCGGGCGCGGCCGGAAGCCGGCTTCAACCCGGTGTGCGTGTACGACGAAAGCGAGGCGCCGGGCGAAGTCGCGCTCGACGACGTGCGCATCGAGCGGCAGTTCGACTCGCTGGTGTGGCTGGTGCGCAGTCGTGCGATCAGCGAGCTGTGGCTCACGCTGCCGATCACGGAGGAGCGCCGGATTCACCAGATCGTGACGGTGTTCCGCCACGACTTCGTGAACATCCGCTTCATTCCGGACGTGCGCACGCTGTCGTTCTTCAACCAGGAAGTGGTCGAGGTGCTCGGCGTGCCGGCGATCAACCTCGCGGCGTCGCCGATTACCGACGTGCGGATCCTGCCGAAGTTCGTGTTCGACCGGCTGTTCGCGCTGGCGGCGCTCACCGCGCTCGCGCCGGTGATGGTGCTGATCGCGGTCCTGATCAAGCTGACCTCGCGCGGGCCGGTGTTCTTTCGGCAGAAGCGCAAGGGCATCGACGGGCACGAGTTCGAGATCTACAAGTTTCGCTCGATGAAGGTGCACCAGGAAGTGGCCGGGCAGGTCACGCAGGCGACGAAGAACGACGCGCGCGTGACGCCGGTCGGCCGGTTCCTGCGCCGCACGAGCCTCGACGAGTTGCCGCAGTTCATCAACGTGCTGAAGGGCGAGATGTCGGTGGTGGGCCCGCGCCCGCATGCGCTCGCGCACGACGACATCTACAAGGATCTGGTCAAGGGCTACATGTTCCGCTACCGGATCAAGCCCGGCATCACCGGGTGGGCGCAGATCAACGGCTATCGCGGCGAGACCGACCAGATCGAGAAGATGATGGGCCGCGTGAAGCTCGACCTGTACTACATGCAGAACTGGTCGTTCTGGCTCGACATCAAGATCGTCGTGCTGACGCTGTGGAAAGGCTTCACCGGCAGCAACGCGTACTGACACCGACGCGCCGCGTCGCGCAGGCATTCCGGTTTTCCGAATTTCGAATCATTGGTCAAGGGGTCCGACACATCATGAATCTGACTATCATCGGCAGCGGTTACGTAGGGCTCGTCACCGGCGCCTGTCTCGCCGACATCGGGCACGACGTGTTCTGTCTCGACGTCGACCAGGCAAAGATCGACATCCTGAACGCCGGCGGCGTGCCGATCCACGAGCCGGGCCTGAAGGAAGTCATCGCGCGCAACCGCTCGGCCGGCCGCCTGCGCTTCTCGACCGACGTCGAGGCCGCGGTCGCGCACGGCGACGTGCAGTTCATCGCGGTCGGCACGCCGCCCGACGAGGACGGCTCGGCCGACCTCCAGTACGTGCTCGCGGCGGCGCGCAACATCGGCCGCTACATGACGGGCTTCAAGGTGATCGTCGACAAGTCGACGGTGCCGGTCGGCACGGCCGAGCGCGTGCGCGCGGCGGTCGCCGAGGAGCTCGCGAAGCGCGGCGGCGACCAGATGTTCTCGGTCGTGTCGAACCCGGAATTCCTGAAGGAAGGCGCGGCCGTCGACGATTTCACGCGGCCGGACCGCATCGTGATCGGCTGCGACGACGACGTGCCGGGCGAGCGCGCCCGCGAGCTGATGAAGAAGCTCTACGCACCGTTCAACCGCAATCACGAGCGCACGCTGTACATGGACGTGCGCTCGGCCGAGTTCACGAAATACGCGGCGAACGCGATGCTCGCGACGCGCATCTCGTTCATGAACGAGCTGGCGAACCTCGCCGACCGCTTCGGCGCCGACATCGAGGCCGTGCGCCGCGGGATCGGCTCCGACCCGCGCATCGGCTACCACTTCCTGTACGCGGGTTGCGGCTACGGCGGCTCGTGCTTCCCGAAGGACGTCGAGGCGCTGATCCGCACGGCCGACGAGCACGGCCAGTCGCTGCAGATCCTGAAGGCCGTGTCGTCGGTCAACGCGACGCAAAAGCGCGTGCTCGCCGAGAAGATCGTCGCGCGCTTCGGCGAGGACCTGTCCGGCCGCACGTTCGCGCTGTGGGGGCTCGCGTTCAAGCCGAACACGGACGACATGCGCGAGGCGCCGAGCCGCGAGCTGATCGCCGAGCTGCTGTCGCGCGGCGCGCGCGTCGCGGCGTACGACCCGGTCGCGCAGCAGGAAGCGCGTCGCGTGCTCGCGCTCGATCTCGCCGATCACCCGAGCTGGCTCGAGCGCCTGACGTTCGTCGACGACGAGGCGCAGGCCGCGCGCGACGCCGACGCGCTCGTGATCGTCACCGAATGGAAGGCGTTCAAGAGCCCCGATTTCGTCGCGCTCGGCCGCCTGTGGAAGTCGCCCGTGATCTTCGACGGCCGCAACCTGTACGAGCCGGAGACGATGAGCGAGCAGGGCATCGAGTACCACCCGATCGGCCGGCCGGGCTCGCGCCAGGCGGTCGCCGCTCGCGTGCCGGGCGCCGCGCGCGCCAGCGCGTAACCCGTTTTCCGTCACTCGTTACGAGACGCCATGTTCCGGAACATCCTGATCGTCTGCCACGCGAACGTCTGCCGCAGCCCGGCGGCGGAAATGCTGTTCAAGTCGCACGCCGCGTCGCGCGGCGGCCCGCGTCCGACATTCCATTCGGCCGGCGTCCACGCGAACGACGGCGACGGCATCGATCCGGTGATGCGGCAACTGCTCGCCGAGCGGGGCGTCGATGCGACGACCCATCGCTCGCGGCGGCTGTCGCGCCGGATCGTGCGCGACGCCGACCTGATTCTCGTCAGCGAGCGCCGACAGATCGCGGCCGTCGAGGCGGTCGATCCGTTCGCGCGCGGCAAGGTTCACCTGCTCGGCAAGTGGGAAGGGGCCGAGATTGCGGACCCGCATGGCGGCCCCGAGGCCGACTACCGCGAGAGCTACTCACTGATCGAACGTCTGGTTCAAGGATGGCTACAGAAACTATGCTGAAACGCCCGATGCGCCCGGTGGCGCTTGCCGTCGCGCTGACGACTTTCCTGTCGGCCTGTGCGACCGCGCCCGGCAACTACCTCGATTCGTCGAACCTGAAGGACGAAGGCCGGCAGGAAGCGGCCGAAACCTATCCGGTTCATTACATCGACGCCAAAGTGGTGATGGACCAGCTGCAGAAAGCGCAGGTCGACCATCCGCTGCCGCCGGGACGTTACACCGATCCGTCGCAGTACACGTATCGCGTCGGCCCGCAGGACATCCTCGGCGTCACCGTGTGGGATCACCCGGAACTGACGACGCCGCAGGGCCAGTCGTTCTCGAGCGGCGGCAACACGACGCAATCGGTCGCGGGCGCGTTGCAGCAGCCGTATACGACCGCGCTGCCGGGCCAGGCCGATCCGTACGGCCAGACGGTCGCCGCCGACGGCACGATCTTCTTCCCGTTCGTCGGCCGCATCCGCGTGGCGGGCAAGACGGTCGCGCAGATCCGCGACGAGATGGCGTCCAGCCTCGCGCGCTACGTGAAGAATCCGCAGCTCGACGTGCGCGTGCTGTCGTTCCGCAGCCAGAAGGTGCAGGTGACGGGCGAGGTGAAGCAGCCGGGCCCGCTCGCGGTGAGCGACGTGCCGCTCACGCTCGTCGACGCGATCTCGCGCTCGGGCGGCTCGACCGCCGAGGCCGACCTGCAGCGCGTGCGCCTGACGCGCGACGGCAAGCTGTACACGCTCGATGCGAACGGCGTGCTCGATCGCGGCGAAGTGAAGCAGAACGTGATGCTGCAGCCGGGCGACATCGTCAACGTGCCGGATCGCAGCGACAGCCGCGTGTTCATCATGGGCGAGGTCAAGACGCCGGTCACGGTGCCGATGCTCAAGGGCAGGCTGACCATCGCCGATGCGCTCACCGCGGGCGGCGGGATCCTCGACACCGACGCGAACCCGCGCAAGATCTACGTGATGCGCGGAATGCGCGACAACCCGACGAAGCCTGAAGTGTTCCGTCTCGACATGACGCAGCCCGATGCGCTGATGCTGTCGAGCCGCTTCCCGCTTCAACCGCTCGACGTCGTCTACGTCAGCACGGCCAGCTCGGTGCAGTTCAACCGCGTGCTGCAGCAGGTGCTGCCGACGATCCAGACGATCTTCTACATGCGGCAAATCACGCGCTGATAGCCCGCCGGGGCGGCGTCCGCCCCCCGGCACCACTCAAGCGGGAACGAATGGTGAACACGCAAGCGAAACACTCCTACGCGGACCTGGCCGCGAAAACCGAGGAAGAGGACGTCGTTCTCGGCCAGTTGCTCCAGGTCATCATGGACGACATCTGGCTGCTGCTCGGCATCGCGGTGATGGTGGTCGCGCTCGCCGGCCTCTACTGCTTCGTCGCGAAGCCGGTCTACCAGGCGGACGTGCACGTGCGGGTCGAGGGCAACGACAACACGACGCAGGCGCTCACGCAGACGCAGACGGGCGCGATGATCAACAGCGGGCCGCAGCAGGCGCCGACCGATGCGGAAATCGAGATCATCAAGAGCCGCGGCGTCGTCGCGCCGGTCGTCGACCAGTTCAAGCTGAACTTCTCGGTCGCGCCGAAGACGCTGCCGTTGATCGGCAGCCTCGCCGCGCGCCTCGCGACGCCCGGCGAGCCGGCACGGCCGTGGCTCGGCCTGAAGTCGTATGCGTGGGGCGGCGAAATCGCCGACGTCGACTCGATCAGCGTCGTGCCGGCGCTCGAGGGCAAGAAGCTGACGTTGACGGCCGGCCCGAACGGCACCTATTCGCTGGTCGACGAGAACGGCACGCGGCTGCTGGCCGGCCGCGTCGGCGAGTCGGCGCAGGGCGGCGGCGTGACGCTGCTCGTGCAGAAGCTCGTCGCGCGACCCGGCACGCAGTTCACGGTGGTCCGATACAACGATCTCGACGCGATCACCGGCTTTCAGGCGGGCATCTAGGTGACCGAGCAGGGCAAGCAGACGGGCGTCGTGCAGATCTCGCTCGAAGGCAAGGACCCGGACCAGACGGCCGCGATCGCGAACGCGCTCGCGCAGTCGTACCTGAACCAGCACGTGGTCGCGAAGCAGGCCGAAGCGACCAAGATGCTCGACTTCCTGAAGGGCGAGGAGCCGCGCCTGAAGGCCGACCTCGAACGCGCGGAAGCCGCGCTGACGCAGTATCAGCGCACGTCGGGCTCGATCAACGCGAGCGACGAGGCGAAGGTCTATCTCGAAGGCAGCGTGCAGTACGAGCAGCAGATCGCCGCGCAGCGCCTGCAGCTCGCGTCGCTCGCGCAGCGCTTCACCGATTCGCACCCGATGGTGATCGCCGCGAAGCAGCAGCTCGCCGAGCTGCAGGGCGAGAAGGACAAGTTCAGCAACCGCTTCCGCAGCCTGCCGGCAACCGAGGTGAAGGCCGTCCAGCTGCAGCGCGACGCGAAGGTCGCCGAGGACATCTACGTGCTGCTGCTGAACCGCGTGCAGGAACTGTCGGTGCAGAAGGCCGGCACGGGCGGCAACATCCACCTAGTCGATTCGGCGCTGCGTCCGGGCGCGCCGGTCAAGCCGAAGAAGGTGCTGATCCTGTCGGCCGCCGTGTTCCTCGGGCTGATCCTCGGCACGGGCATCGTGTTCCTGCGCCGCAACTTGTTCCAGGGCATCGAGGATCCGGACCGCATCGAGCGCGCGTTCAACCTGCCGCTGTACGGGCTGGTGCCGCAAAGCGCCGAGCAGGTGAAGCTCGACGCGGCGGCGGAGAAGGGCGGCAGCCGCGCGCGGCCGATCCTCGCGAGCCTGCGTCCGAAGGACCTGAGCGTCGAAAGCATGCGCAGCCTGCGTACCGCGATGCAGTTCGCGATGATGGATGCGAAGAACCGCGTGATCGTGCTGACCGGCCCGACGCCGGGCATCGGCAAGAGCTTCCTGACGGTGAACCTCGCGGTGCTGCTCGCGCATTCGGGCAAGCGCGTGCTGCTGATCGACGCCGACATGCGTCGCGGGATGCTCGATCGCTACTTCGGCCTCACCGTGCAGCCGGGCCTGTCCGAGCTGCTGAGCGATCAGTCGCCGCTCGAGGAAGCGATCCGCGAGACGCCGGTGCAGGGCCTGTCGTTCATCGCGGCCGGCACGCGTCCGCCGAACCCGTCGGAGCTGCTGATGTCGACGCGCCTGCCGCAATACCTCGAAGGGCTCGGCAAGCGCTACGACGTGGTGCTGATCGATTCGCCGCCGGTGCTGGCGGTGACCGACGCGACCATCATCGGCCGCATGGCCGGCTCGACGTTCCTCGTGCTGCGCTCGGGCATGCACACCGAAGGCGAGATCGCCGATGCGATCAAGCGCCTGCGCACCGCGGGCGTCGATCTGGAAGGCGGGATCTTCAACGGCGTGCCGCCGAAGGCGCGCGGCTACGGCCGCGGCTATGCGGCCGTGCACGAATACCTGAGCGCTTGACCGCATTGCACGACACCGGGCCGGCGCGAGCGGCGCCTGCCCGGCCGACTGGAGAACCCTCGATGAAAATTTCCGTGCTCGTTCCGACTTACCGGCGCCCCGCCGACCTCGCGCGCTGCCTGCTGGCGCTGCAGCGGCAGCAGCGGCTGCCCGACGAGGTGATCGTCGTCGCGCGCCCGGAGGACGACGCCACGCACGAACGGCTCGCCGATCCGGCGGTCGGCGGCGCGCTGCCGCTGCGCATCGTGCCGGTCGACGTGCCGGGGCAGGTGGCCGCGCTGAACAAGGGGCTCGACTCGGCGAACGGCGACATCGTCGCGATCACCGACGACGATGCGGCGCCGCGTCCCGACTGGCTCGCGCGCATCGAGGCCGTATTCCGGGCCGACGCGCGCGTCGGCGCGGTCGGCGGACGCGACTGGGTGCACGAGAAAGGCCGCGTGCTGGACGAATCGAGAGAGCGGGTGGGCCAGCTCACGCTGTCCGGCAAGATCGTCGGCAACCATCATCTCGGCGTCGGCGGCGCGCGCGAAGTCGACATGCTCAAGGGCGCGAACATGAGCTACCGGCGCGCCGCGATCGAGCGGCTGCGCTTCGATACGCGGCTGCGCGGCGCGGGCGCGCAAGTGCACAACGACATGGGCTTCAGCATGCACGTGCGGCGCGAAGGCTGGAAGCTCGTCTACGACCCGGCGATCGCCGTCGATCACTTCCCGGCCGAGCGCTTCGACGACGACCGGCGCGATGCCGCGTCGCTGAACGCGATCAGCAACGGCGCGTACAACCTGCATCTGATCCTGCGCGAGCATCTGCCGCCGCTGCGGCGCGAGATCGCGTGGTGGTGGTGGACGCTGGTCGGTACGCGCGTCTATCCCGGCTTCGCGCACGTGCTGCTGTCGCTGCCTGGCGCCCGGCGCGAGCGTGTGCTCGCGCACTGGCGCGCGGTGCGCCGCGGCGCGCGCGATGCGCGCCGCACGAATCTCGCCCCCCACCGTGCGGCGATGCCGCCGGTGACGTCTTGAACGGCCCGCGCGCACCGCGCGCGGCCACCTCCGGAGGGCTCGCATGACGACCAAGGCTGCAACGAAAGTCCACGTCCATCTGTTCTACGGCGCCGATCCGCGTACCTACCGGAAAGGCGACGATATCGGCTGCCTGTACGGCTATCACCATGCCGAATCCGACGAATTCCGGCTGACCTATTCGCAGGACGCCGGCGAGAACCGTGTCGTGAGCGTCGCGCGCCGCGCGCTGAAGGCCGCGCTCGGCTTCGATATCGTGCATGCGTGGCGCAACCGCGCGGCGCTGCTCGATACCGACGTGATCTGGACGCACACCGAGCAGGAGCATCTGGCCGCCGCGCTGATCCTGAAGCTCGCCGGCGCGCAGGGCAAGCGTCCGCTGCTGCTCGCGCAGAGCGTGTGGCTGTTCGACAAGTGGGGCAGCTTCGGCGGCCCGCGCCGCTGGCTGTACCGCAAGCTGCTCGCGCGCGCAGACGCCCTGACCACGCTGGCCCGCGACAACGCCGACCTGTGCCGCCGCACCCTCGGGCGCGAGGCCGAGTTCGTCTATTACGGGCTGAACACGAAGGATTTCCCGCCGGTCGAGCCGCAGCAATGGAAACCGAACCGGCCGCTGCGGATCGCGGCGATCGGCAACGACCGCGACCGCGACTGGCGCACGTTCCTCGCCGCGTTCGGCGGGGACGAACGCTACGACGTGCGGCTCGCGACGCGCCGCCGCGTGCCGCGCGAATGGCACGCGCCGAACGTGAAGATCGGCCCGGCGGCGGGGCTCGCGAAGCAGCACGAGCTGTACGCGTGGGCCGACGTGATCGTCGTGCCGCTGCGACCGAATTTTCACGCGTCGGGCATCACCGTGATGCTCGAGGCGGCGGCCGTCGGCAAGCCGATGATCGTGTCCGACGTGGGTGGCCTGAGCGACTATTTCCCGCACGATACGGCCGCCTACGTGCCGGCGTTCGACGCGCAGGCGATGCGTCAGGCCGCCGACCGTTTCGTCGCCGACCCGGCGGCGGCGCTCGACTGCGCGCGGGCGGCCGCCGCGTGCCTGCGCGAGCGCGACCTGACCACGCAGGCGTTCGCCGAGCAGCACGTGCGGATCACGCGCGACATGCTGCGCCGGCGCCGCACGCCCGCGTCGGCCGGCGTCGCGATGCCGCTCGCGGATTCGAGCGCGTCGTCGCAGTGAGTGCGGATCGATGAGCACGATTGCCGCCGAGCGCGCGCCGTCGCGCGCCCGCAGCTGGTTCGCCGAGCCGAAGCACTGGGCCGGGCAGGCCGGGCTGTGGACGTTTACCGCCGCGCTGATCGCCATCCACCAGGGCAAGGTGCTGACGCTCGCGTTCCCGGTGCTGGCGATCGGGGTGGGCATCTGGCTGTATTTCAAGAGCCCGGCGCGCTATGTCGGCTTCATGTGGTGGGTGTGGTTCCTGAGCCCGGAAGTGCGGCGCCTGGCCGACTGGTCGAAGGGCGCGTTCACGCCGACGAGCCTGATCCAGGTCGCGCCGCTCGCGGTGACGATGATCGCCGGCTTCGGGCTGATCAGGCATTACCGCGTGCTCGCGCAGCGGCGCGGCATCCCCGTGCTGCTGATGCTGTTCGGGCTCGTGTACGCGTACCTCGTCGGCATCGTGTCGAGCGGCGTGATGGCCGCGACCTACGATCTCGCGAACTGGCTGTACCCGATCCTGATCGGCTTTCACATCATGGTGAACGCGCGCGACTATCCCGAGTATCGCGACGTGCTGCTGTCCACGTTCATGTGGGGCATGCTCGTGATGGGCCTGTACGGCGTCGTGCAGTATTTCGTGATGCCGCAGTGGGACGTGCTGTGGATGGTCGGCTCGCAGATGGGCTCGCAGGGCGAGCCGGTGCCGTACGGCGTGCGCGTGTTCAGCACGATGAATTCGTCCGGACCGTTCGCGTTCGCGATGATGGGCGCGCTGGTGTTCGTGCTGGTCGCGCCGCAGAAGATCCGCTGGTTCGCGGGCGCCGCCGGTTTCGTGTCGTTCGCGCTGTGTCTCGTGCGCTCGACGTGGGGCGGCTGGGTGATCGCGCTCGCGATCCAGCTCGTGCAATCGAGCAACCGCGTACGGATGCGGATCCTGATCAGCGGCGTCGTGCTGGTCGGGCTGTGCGTGCCGCTCCTGACCGTCGGGCCGGTGGCCGACCGCCTCGGCCAGCGCCTGCAGTCGATCACGAACCTGAAGGACGACCGCAGTTACGACGACCGCAACAAGTTCTACGCGACCTTCGCGCAGACGGCGTTCACCGACGTCGCCGGCGAAGGGATGGGCGCGACCGGCGCGTCCACGAAGCTGTCGAGCGACAGCGGCGAGCTCGGCAAGTACGGCAGCTTCGACAGCGGCGTGATGAACGTGCCGTTCGTGCTCGGCTGGCCGGGCACGCTGCTGTATCTCGCCGGCGTCGTGATGCTGTTCGGCCGCACGCTGCGCGCGGCGTTCAAGCTGCGCCAGGACAAGTTCGTCGGCGCGTGCCTGAGCCTGTGCCTGTCGACCTTCGCGATGCTCGTGTTCACGAACTCGCTGATCGGCACCGGCGGCCTGCTGATGTTCACGGCCATTTTTTCGATACTTGCCGCGGCGCACTGGCAGAAGGCGCAACGCCTGCTGGCCGCCGCGCGTTCACGGGGAGGCGACCATTGAGAATCGCGATCGTCACGCACGTCGTGCGACATAACGACGGGCAGGGCCGCGTCAATTACGAAATCGCGCGCGCGGCGCTGGCCGAACACTACGAGGTCACGCTGGTCGCGTCGCATGTCGCGCCCGAGCTGCTGGCCGACCCGCGCGTGCGCTGGGTGCCGGTGAAGGTCGGCGGCTTCTGGCCGTCGAATCTCGTCAAGCAGCAGGTGTTCGCGCTGAAGAGCGCGGCCTGGCTGCGCGCGCACCGCGGCGAATACGACGTGCTGCACGTGAACGGCTTCATCTCGTGGATCAAGGCCGACGTCAATACCGCGCACTTCGTGCACGGCGGCTGGTTCAAGAGTCCGTACTATCCGTTCGGGCCCACGAAGGGGCTGTGGTCGGCTTACCAGTACGTCTACACACGCGTGAATACCGCGCTCGAGCGCTGGGCGTACAAGCGTTCGCGCGCGATCACCGCCGTGTCGCAGAAGGTGGCCGACGAGATCGCCGGGCTCGGCATCGACAGCCGCAAGATCAGCGTGATCTACAACGGCGTCGACGGCAGCGCGTTCGCGGCCGCGCAGGCCGATCGCGCGGCGTTCAAGCTGCCGGACGACGCGTTCCTGCTGCTGTTCGTCGGCGATCTCCGCACGCCGCGCAAGAATCTCGGCACCGTGCTCAAGGCGCTGACGAAGCTGCCCGCGAACGTGCATCTGGCGGTGGCCGGCTATCTGCCCGGCAGCCCGTATCCCGAGGAGGCGCGTGCGCTCGACATCGATTCGCGCGTGCATTTCCTCGGTCTCGTGAAGAACATGCCGACGCTGATGCGCTCGGTCGACGCGTATGTGTTCCCGTCGCGCTACGAAGCGATGAGCCTGTCGCTGCTGGAGGCGATGGCGGCCGGGCTGCCGGTCGTCACCGCGCGCACGGCGGGCGGCGCGGAAATCATCACGCGCGAATGCGGGATCGTGCTGGAGGACCCGGACGATCCGGCCGCGCTCGCGCAGGCGATCGACGCGCTCGCGGCGTCGCGCGACACCTGCCGCGCGATGGGCGACGCGGCCCGCGAACTGATGACCCGTTTCGGCTGGGCGCACATGGGCGCCCAGTACGTCGCGCTTTACCGGCGCATCGGCCAACCCACGCAGCCGTCCGCGTTCGAGCGGGTCGAGCATGCAATCACGCAGGAGCAACCGTGATGTCCCCATCTTCCCGGCCGATCAAATCGTTGCAGATCGGCATGCACTGGTTTCCCGAACGCGCGGGCGGCCTCGACCGGATGTACTACTCGCTCGTCGGCGCGCTGCCCGGCGCGGGCGTCGAGGTGCGCGGGCTCGTGGCCGGCTCGCCGAAGGTCGCCGACGACACGGGCGGCGCGATCCAGGGCTTCGGGCCCGCGTCGCAGCCGCTCGCGCGCCGGATGCTCGCAGCGCGACGCGCGCTGCGCGACGAGATCCGCAGCGAGCGGCCGGACGTGATTTCGTCGCACTTCGCGCTGTATACGTTCCCGGGGCTCGACGTGACGCGCGGGATTCCGCAGGTGTCGCACTTCCAGGGGCCGTGGGCCGACGAAAGCCAGGTCGAGGGCGCCGCGTCGCTCGGGCAGCGCGCGAAGCGCTATCTCGAACAGGCCGTCTATACGCGCTCGTCGCGGCTGATCGTGCTGTCGCAGGCATTCGGCCAGATCCTGACGAACCGCTACGGAATCGATCCGTCGCGCGTGCGCGTGATTCCCGGCTGCGTCGATACCGCGCAGTTCGACACGCCGCTCACGCCCGCCGAGGCGCGGCACAAGCTGCAACTGCCGCAGGACCGGCCGATCGTGCTGGCCGTGCGCCGGCTCGTGCGGCGCATGGGGCTCGAGGACCTGATCGACGCGATCGGCCTCGTCAAGCGCCGCCACCCGGACGTGCTGCTGCTGATCGCCGGCAAGGGCAAGATCGGCGAGGAGCTGCAGCAGCGCATCGACGACGCCGGGCTGCAGGACAACGTGAAACTGCTCGGCTTCGTGCCCGACCACCATCTCGCGGCGCTGTACCGCGCGGCGACGGTCAGCGTCGTGCCGACGGTCGCGCTGGAAGGCTTCGGGCTGATCACGGTCGAATCGCTGGCGTCCGGCACGCCGGTGCTGGTCACGCCGGTCGGCGGGCTGCCGGAGGCGGTCGCCGGGTTGTCGAACGATCTCGTGCTGCCGTCGACGGGCGCGGATGCAATCGCCGAAGGGCTCGGCGGCGCACTGTCCGGCGCGATCGCGCTACCCGACGAGGCCGCGTGCAAGCGCTATGCGCGCGATCATTTCGACAATGCGGTGATCGCGCGGCGCGTGGCCGGCGTCTACGAAGAGGCGATCCGGGCGGCCGGCTGAGCGCCTGCGGCGCGCACCTCGCGCGCCGGACCGAAGCGGGACCGAAGCGGAACCGAAGCGGGACCGAAGCGGGACCGAAGCGGAACCGAAGCGGAACCGAAGCGGAACCGAAGCGGAACCGAAGCGGAACCGAAGCGGAACCGAAAGCCGGACCGGCACGCGTGCGTGGCCGGTTCGCGTGCCGGCCGCCCGCCGAGGGCGGGCCGGCTTTTCCCGTTGGGTCCTCACGTCCAATGCGCACTACGTGCGCCGCAGCGTCGCGGCCCATACGCCGAGCGCGGCCACGCTCACTCCCGCGCCGAGCACGCAGACGCCCGTCCATCCGGCGCGTGCATACATCATCGTCGACGCAATCGCACCGAGCCCGCTGCCGGCCGAATAGAACAGCATGTAGCAGCCGACGAGGCGCGCCTGCGCGTCGGGCCGCGCGCCGAGAATCATGCTCTGGTTGACGACGTGCACGGCTTGCCCGCCGACGTCGAGCAGCACGATGCCGACGATCAGCAGCGCAATCGACGTATCGCCGAACGCGAGCGGCAGCCACGAGCACGCGAGCAGTGCGAGCGCGGCGCCGGTCGTCGCTTCGCCGCGCCCGCGATCGGCGAGCCGGCCCGCGCGGGCGGCCGCCGCCGCACCGAGTGCGCCGACGAGGCCGAATGCGCCGATCTGCGTGTGCGACATCGCGTGCGGGGGCGCGCTCAGCGGCAGCACGAGCGCGCTCCAGAAGATGCTGAACGCCGCGAACATCAACAGCGCGATCGCGCCGCGCACGCGCAGCACGCGTTCGTCGCGCAGCAGCGACACCATCGAGCGCAGCAGCGCCGCGTAACCGATGCGTTCGCGCGGTTCGCGCATATCCGGCAGCAGCCGCGACAGCGCGACCAGCATCGCGATCGCGAGCGCGCCCGACACGAGATAGACGGCCCGCCACCCCGCGAGGTCGGTGACGACACCGGCCAGCGAGCGTGCGGCCAGCAGCCCGACCACGACGCCGCCCTGCGCGGCGCCCACCACGCGCCCGCGTTCGCCTGCGCCGGCGAGGGCGGCCGAGCATGCGATCAGCCCTTGCGTCATCGCGGTGCCGAGCAGCCCGACCGCGACCATTCCGGCCAGCAGCGCGACGCGTGTCGACGCCGCGGCCACGCCGATGCACGCCGCCGCCAGCAGCAGAAGCTGCACGGCGATCAGACGCCTGCGGTCCAGCAGGTCGCCGAGCGGCACGACGAACAGCAGCGCGAGCGCGCAGCCGAGCTGCGTCGCCGTGATGACGCCGCCGACCGCAGCCTGCGACACGCCGAAATCCCGTGCGATCGAATCGAGCAGCGGCTGCGCGTAGTAGACGTTCGCGACGCTCGCCGCGCAGCAGACGGCCAGCAATGCGACGCGCGCCGACGACAGGCGGCCGTCGTCGGCGGGATCGATCGCATCGGCTGACGCATCCGATGCAACGGTGCCGGAATGACAGGATGATTCCATGGCTTCCTCACGCAATGCAGTTGCAATTTGAAACTGGATTGGAGTGTAGGGAAAGTGGTTTTAAAATGCAACCTGTTGCGGTGGCGGGCATCGGGCCCGCGCACGGATGGCCGGCATGCGCGCGAAGGCGCGCCGGCACGCTTGCGGAGAGGAACATGGCCAGGCAGAAAAGTCTTGCGGATTCACCGTGCCCGGTGGCGCGCGCGACCGATATCGTCGGCGATCGCTGGGCGTTGCTGATCGTGCGCGATGCGTTCGACGGCGTGCGCCGCTTCGGCGATTTCCGCGCGAGCCTCGGCGTCGCGAGCAACATCCTGTCCGACCGGCTGAAGAGGCTGGTGGACGCAGGCGTGTTCGACGTCGTGCCGGCGTCCGACGGCACCGCGTATCAGGAGTACGTGCTGACGAAAAAGGGCGAGGGGCTGTTTCCGGTCATCGTGATGCTGCGGCAGTGGGGCGAGGCGAACCTGTTCGCGCGCGGCGAGCGGCATTCGGTGCTGGTCGATCGCAGCACCGGGCGCGCGGTCCGCAAGCTCGCGCTGCGGCACGACGACGGCCGGCCTTTGAAGGCGGCCGAGACGATCGTGAAAAAGATCGATGACGAAGCAGGCACGACGCGTCGGTGAGCGCGATGCGCGGCAGCCCGTTCGTCGGCCGGCCTGGCGCGACGCGCATCGCGGCGTGCGGCGCGCTCAATCGTGCGCCGGCACGCCCTGACGCGACCGCGACGCGCCGCGATGCGCGTCGGCCCGCACGCGGGTCGCGAGCAGCGCGGCCGCGATCAGCAGCGCAACCGACACGACGGTTTCGATCCGCAGCCCGCTGACGACCTGCGACGCACCGCCGCCGCCGGCGAGCGCACCGAACGCCGCGACGCCGATTGCGCCGCCGGCTTGCCGCGCGGTGTTCAGCACCGCCGACGCGATGCCGGCCCGTTCGTGCGCGACCGATGCGAGCACGGCCGTCGTCATCGCGGGCACCGCGAACCCCATGCCCAACGGAATCAGCAGGAACGGCACCAGCAGCACGCCGAGCGGCGTCGAGGCGTCGACGAAATGCAGCGACCCGTAGCCGAGCGCGGCGACGAGCGCGCCGGCCACCATCGGCACGCGCGGGCCGTGGCGGGCGACGGCCCGTCCGCTCGCGAGATTCGACAGCAGGAAGCCGCCGGTGAGCGGCAGGAACGCGAGCCCGGCCTGCAGCGCCGATTCGCCGCGTGCGCGTTGCAGGTACAGCGCGAGCACGAACACCGTGCCGTAGTACGTGAGGTTCACGCAGATCCCGAACAGCACGGCTGCGCTGAACGTGCGATGGCGGAACAGCGACAGCGGCAGCATCGGCGTGGCCGTGCGCGATTCGGCCGCGACGAACGCGAGCGCGGCCAGCGCCGCCAGCACGAAGCCGCCGGCCACGACCGGATGCGCGAGGCCGAGCGGCCGCCATTCGATCACGGCGCCGGTCAGCGCGGTCAGCATCGCGATCGCGATGAACTGGCCGCGCAGATCGAGCGAACGGGGCGAGCGGGCCGGTGCGGCCTGCTCACGGCGCGCCGGCACCCATGCGAACGTCGCGGCGAGCCCGGCCGCACACAGCGGCAGGTTCACGAGGAAGATGCCGCGCCAGCCCCACGCGGCGATCAGCAGCCCGCCGACGACCGGCCCGGCCGCGATCGAGATCGACCCGGCCGCCGTCCACCCGCCGACCGCGCGGGCGCGCAGGCGCGGGTCGTGCCGGCACGCGTCGTTGAGCAGCGCGAGCGAGTTGGGCAGCATCGCCGCGGCGCCGACGCCTTGCAGCGCGCGGGCCGCGATCAGCATCGCCGGCGCGACGGCCGCGCCGCACGCGAGCGACGCGAGCGCGAACAGCAGCAGCCCCGCGATATACAGGCGGCGGGCGCCGAAGCGGTCGCCGAGCGCGCCGCCCGACAGCATCAGCACCGCGAACGCGAGCGTGTACGCATCGACGACCCATTGCAGGCCGGCGACCGGCAGGTGCAGGTCGGCCGCGAGATGCGCGAGCGCGATGTTGACGATCGTCACGTCGAGCTGCGTGACGACGAAACCGGTGCTGACGGTCGCGACGACGCGCGCGAGCGCGGGCGGGAAAGCCGGGGATGGTGTGGTCGTATCCATGCGTCCATCGTAGGCGGTGACCGGCATGCGATGTTTCAGTGGAACGTGAAGCGTCGATACGGATGCCGACGCATGCCGCTTGCTACGTGCGCCGATGCGTATCCAGCGACGCCGATGCGTTCAGTGCCGTTCGCCGCGCCAGCGCCCCGGCGCCACGCCGAAGCGCTTCGTGAACGCATGCGTGAACGTGCTTTGATCCGCGAAGCCGACGCTGCCCGCGATGTCGACGAGCGCATGCCGGCCGTCGGCGAGCAGCACGACCGCTGCGTCGAGCCGCAGCCGCTGCAGGTAGCGATGGGGCGTTTCGCCGAACGCGTCGACGAACAGTTGATGAAACCGGCGCATCCCGTAGCCGCAGTGCGCGGCGAGATCGGCGATGCGCAGCGGTTCGGCGAGCCGGGCGCGCAGCCAGCGGTCGATGCGCGCGAAATCGAGGCCCGCCGCGGGCGCGGCGATGCCCGCATCGTCGAGCAGCGCGTCGCACAGGCGCGCGGCGGCCTGCCACTGGAAGCGATGCGCGGCGGCCCGCCGTGCGTCGCCGGCCGGCGCGTCGTGTTGCGCGGCGGCCGCCGCGACCTGCGCGACGAGCGCGGTGAGCGCCGGGTCGATCGCCACGGCGCGTGCATGGTCGAACAGCCGCCGCGGTACCGCGAGCGACGCGGCGGGCAGGTCGATCACGAGCTGGCGATTGTCGCCGAGGCCCGCGTAGTCGTGGCGCGCGCCGGCCGGAACCAGCCAGGCCGCGTGCCGGTCGATGCGCCGGCCGATGCCGTCCACCGCCATCACCATCGCGCCATCGAGGCCGAGCACGACCTGATGGAAGTCGTGCACGTCCGACGCTTCGCACGTGTCGTAGCGGCGCAGCGCGATGGCGGGGGAGGCGACGCGTTCCATCGGGAAGGAAACGGCCGGATGCGGGTCAGACGTCGAGCAGTTCGACTTCGAACACGAGCGTCGCATTCGGCGGAATCACGCCGCCTGCGCCGCGCGGGCCGTAGCCGAGTTGCGGCGGGATCGTGAGGCGGCGCACGCCGCCGACCTTCATGCCCTGCACGCCTTCGTCCCAGCCCTTGATGACCATGCCGCCGCCGAGCACGAATGCGAACGGGTCGTTGCGATCCTTGCTCGAATCGAATTTCTGACCGTCGGTCAGCCAGCCCGTGTAGTGGACGCTGACGGTCTTGCCGGCTTGCGCTTGCGCGCCGGTGCCTTCGGTCAGGTCTTCGTACTTGAGGCCCGATTCGGTCGTGATGACGGACATGATTTCTCCTGAAAGAGCGTGACGTAAAACCGCTATTGTAGGCGAGCGGGCAGCGGGCGGGCGCGCGTGGATTTCACGCCGTCGCACGCGTGTCGCGAAGCACGGCGGGGCGCCGCATACGGGATTGCGGAAAACACGATTGGAACGCGCGTTTGAATTGGTCGCGAGCCGTTGGGCCAAGGTTGCACCACGGCAGCGCCCCGCGCGTATGAATCGATGTCATCGGCACACGCCGCCGCCTGCCGCACGACCCCCGCCGGATGCCGCGAAATACCCGCCGCACGGGGCGCGCGAGCCGCCGCCGGGGCGCTGCATCGTGTCCCGCAACTCATCGGCGCGGGAACCGGAGCGTTCGAATCGCGACCCGTTCGCGCATCGTTCGAGCGCCGTTTTTTCCGCCTTTCCGACCGTGCCCCGTTTGGAAGCGCGCATCTACCGCGCGGCTTGCGTGCGCCGGCGCGCACGGCCTATCGTTACATCTGTCGATGTCAGGATTTGGGCGGCGCGCGATACGCCGCCCGGGCGCGCGCCGGCCGCGTCGGACGATGCGCCGGGCCGCGCCGCAACAGGAGAACGATGAACATGAAGTCAGCCGCTTGCGCCACCGCAGCCGGGATCATGCCGGTGCGCCGCGACCTGCGCTTCGACCTGCCGGTCGAACGCGCGAAGGACTGGCATGGCCTCGGGCCGCACGTGACCCATTTCTTCAACGCGCTGTCGCTGCTGTTTCCGGCCGGCGAGCGCTTCTTCATGGATTCGGTGCGCAACTACCGCGACCGGATCGACGATCCCGTGCTGAAGCAGCAGGTGCTCGGCTTCATCGGCCAGGAGGCCATGCATACGCGCGAGCACATCGAATACAACGAACTGATGCAGGCGAACCGCCTGCCCGCGCGCAAGCTCGACCGCCGCGTGTGGGCGGTGCTCGGCTACATGAAGCGCACGCTGCCCCATTCGGTGCAGCTCGCGCACACGGTGGCGGCCGAACACTACACGGCGATGCTCGCCGACTGGCTGCTGCGCGACCCGACGCGCCTCGACGGCTCGGTCGACGGCTACCGGCAGATGTGGATCTGGCACGCGCTGGAGGAAACCGAGCACAAGGCCGTGTCGTTCGACGTGTGGAATGCCGCGATGAAGCCGGGGTTGCGCCGCTACCTGATCCGCATCGGCGTCTATCTGCTGACGACGCTGACGTTCTGGCCGACCGTGTTCCTGATGCACGCGACGCTGCTGTGGCGCGATCGCGGCGCCGGCCATCACGTGCGCGGCATGCTGCGTACGATCGCGTTCCTGTACGGGCCGCGCCGCGGGTTGTTCCCGCGGATCGCCGGCGAATGGCTGAGCTTTTTCCGGCCGGGCTTCCACCCGTGGGACCACGACAATCGCCACCATCTCGCGCGGGTCGACGCGCTGGCCGCCACCTACGGCGAACACGGCGGCACACCGGCCGGCCGCGGCCGCGCGAACGTGCCGGCGCCGCTCGCGTCGGGTCGCTGACCCGGCCATCCGCCGCGCGGCGGGCGCCGCACATGTTGCGCGCGTGCATCAATCGGCTTCTTCCGACGATTGACGAAAATCAACCGGAACCGGCTGCCCGGGCGCCCGCGGGCCCGGCCGACCGGTTGCGCGCGCATGCGCCGGCGTGCCGATCGTGCGTGCGCCGCGCGTCGCTCACGGTCGTCGTGCGCCAGCACCGGCGCGGTTTTACGCGCACCGCGCCGGCCCGTTCCGGTCGCGCGCGGCGTTCGCCACGGGGATAACACCCATCTAGCCGCAGGCCGGCCGCATCGATATACCGTTCATGACAACGTCGACTCCGGCGCGATTCATGCGCAGGGGGATTTTATTCGGACGGAAATACGGCCAATATGTCGGTTCGATCGTGTCCGTCGTACGCGGCGGCGAGCCGGCGCGCGATACCAACGCCAAGCGGGGAACAACGATGGTTGCAAGGTCACCCGACGCAAACGGGCAGGCGGCGCCCGAGATGACGGACGTGTCCGTCACCGCTCCCGAGGCCGGCCGCAAGCTGTTCGTGATCATGCGTACGCCGGACGAGCCGTTGTTGGCGCAACTGCGCGGGCTCGGCTGGGAGATCGCGGTCGCGAAGACGGCCGGCGCCGCGCAGAACATGACGTCCGGCGTGAGCGTGGCCGCCGGGCTGATCGATTTCACCGGGTTCACGGCGCGCGACTATCCCGCGTTGAAGATGTGCCTGAGCCAGCCGGCGATCGGCTGGATTTCCATCGCGCAGGCCGGCATCACGATCGGCCCCGCCGTGCGCGAACTGATTCGCAGTTACTGCTTCGATTACGTGACGCTGCCGCTGCCGTACGAATGGATTTCGCACGTGCTCGGCCATGCGCGCGGGATGGCCGCGCTCGATCGCGTCGACGGCGCGGCCTACGCGGCGTCGATCGGCGAACACGGGATGATCGGCAACTGCGAGGCGATGCAGCAACTGTTCAGCACGATCCGCAAGGTCGCGAAGACCGACGCGAGCGTGTTCATCTCGGGCGAGTCGGGCACCGGCAAGGAGCTGACGGCGCTCGCGATTCACGAGCGCTCCAGCCGAGGCAAGGGGCCGTTCGTCGCGATCAATTGCGGCGCGATTCCGCATCACCTGCTGCAGTCGGAGCTGTTCGGCTATGAGCGCGGTGCGTTCACCGGCGCGAACCAGCGGCGCGCGGGCCGGATCGAATCGGCGAACGGCGGCACGCTGTTTCTCGACGAGATCGGCGACATGCCGGTCGAAAGCCAGGCGAGCCTGTTGCGCTTCCTGCAGGAAGGGAAGATCGAGCGGCTCGGCGGGCAGGAGTCGATCGCGGTCGACGTGCGGATCATCTCGGCCACGCACGTGGATCTCGACGGCGCGGTCGAGGCCGGGCGCTTCCGCGCCGATCTCTATCACCGGCTGTGCGTGCTGCGCATCCACGAGCCGCCGCTGCGCGCACGCGGCAAGGACATCGACATCCTCGCGCACTACGTGCTGCAGAAATTCAAGGCCGATAGCGGCCGCAAGATCAGCGGCTTCACGTCGGCCGCGCTCGACGCGATGCGGCGCTACGAGTGGCCCGGCAATGTGCGCGAGCTGATCAACCGCGTGCGGCGCGCGATCGTGATGGCCGAGAGCCGGCTGTTGACGCCGCACGATCTCGGGCTCGACACGCCCGGCGAAACCGAACCCGTCACGCTCGAGCAGGCGCGGGCGCTGGCCGAGCGCACCGCGATCGAGAACGCGTTGCTGCGCAACGATCACCGGATCAACAAGGCCGCCGCCGAACTCGGCATTTCACGCGTGACGCTCTACCGGATGATGATCGAGCACGGGCTGAACGATCACGACAACAACGGCGGCAGCGGCGGGAATG
This sequence comes from Burkholderia sp. BCC0506, assembly GCF_902833145.1. GTDB lineage: Bacteria > Pseudomonadota > Gammaproteobacteria > Burkholderiales > Burkholderiaceae > Burkholderia. The sequence goes on from NZ_CADFEN010000002.1 coordinate 731,953, forward strand.
GCGGGAATGGCGACAGCGGCGGGCACGACGGCGCACCGTCGGGTGACGCGGGGCATCAGCGGGTCGGCTGAGCGGCGTGCGTGGCCGGCGTCGCCATGTAAAGCGCATGAAACATTTCGCGTCGGCCGCCGCGCGAATTTTCGCGCCGAAGCGGGCCGATGGGCCGGTGCGCCGCCGGTAAAAATTCCGCGCGCCATTGTTCAGCCTTATTCCGCAAGGCCCTGCCGTTGCAGGGCTCGCGCGTGCTGCGACCCCGATGTTTCAGTTTCGTAACTTCCGGCATGCCGCGCCCGTTCCGGCCGCCAGCCGGCTCGACCACAGCCTTGTTCGGCCGGGCTCGCGCAGCGCTGGCCCGGTCCTTGCGGAGACAGGCGTGCGAGCGTCGACGACACGAGGTCCGTCCGGTCGGGCAGCACCCGTCTTCGGTACCGGCCGGAATGCAGTCCGCGGGGATGCGGCGGCCGCGCGCGGGGCAGCAGCCGCGTCGCGGCGAGCACGGAACGTCGTCGCCTGATCGCCGGGGCATCGGCATCGTCCGGTTGCCGGAACAAACATCAGACAGCAAACGGGGTAGAAAAATGATCGATCGTCACACGCCGCGGTCCGCAGGCCGCGATCGCAGTGATTCGGGACATCGCCGCTCGAACGTCGCGCTTGCGGCCGACCGGCATGCGTCGACAGGCCATCTCTCCGCGCCCGGTGCGAGGCGGATCCGGCTGGTTGCCGGTCATCCGCGCCGGGTCGGCACTTTCCTGCACGCGAACCCGATCCGCATGGGCATGTGCACACGGGCGCCGGTGCCGCGACGCCCGGTCTTCGCCTATTGATTCGAGCGGCACGAGATCCGTTCGTATCGCCCGTCGTTGCCGCGGGCGATTGATTGGCGATCCGAACGATGTCGTTGCGTCGTGCCGCTTGCCGCGGACGACGCAACATGCGAAAAGCATTCGACGCAACGGCGAACCGCGCGATGCCGTTGCCATCCGGTTGCAAGGGGAGGGGCGGTCGGACGCGCGCGACGGAAAGCAGTCCTCCGTACGCGCGCGACGCCGTTCTCAACTGCCGTAGATGTCGAAGTCGAAGTACTTCGACGCGAGCCGCTTGTAGGTGCCGTCCTTGACCATGTCGGCGATCGCGCGATCGATCTTCGCCTTCAGGTCGGTGTCCTCCCGGCGCAAGCCGATGCCGGCGCCGATACCGAGCACCTTTTCGTCGACGAGTTCGGGCCCGACGAACGTGTAGTTCGCGCCGCGCGGCGATTTCAGGAACCCGATCGCGGCCTGCACTTCGTCCTGGAGCGCCGCGTCGAGGCGGCCGGCGATCAGGTCGGCATACACGCCGTCCTGGTTCTGGTACGACACGACGTTCGCGCCTTGCTTGCCCCAGTACGCCTTCGCATACGTCTCCTGCGTCGTCCCCTGCTCGACGCCGATCGATTTGCCCTTCAGCGAGTCGGCCGTCGGCAGCAGCGACGAGCCCTTCTTCACGACGAGCCGCGTCGGCTGGTTGTAGATCTTCGTCGTGAAGCCGATCTGCTGCGCGCGCTGCGGCGTGATCGACATCGACGACAGCACCGCGTCGAACTTCTTCGCCTTCAGCGCCGGAATCATGCCGTCGAAATCGTTCTCGAGCCACACGCATTTCGCCTTCAGGCGCGCGCAGATCTCGTTGCCGAGGTCGATGTCGAAGCCGATGAGCTTGCCGTCGGGCGCCTTCGACTCGAACGGCGCGTAGCTGGCGTCGGTGCCGAAGCGGATCGTGGTCCAGTCCTTCGCGACGGCGGAGCCTGCGGATACCGCGAGCAGGGCGAACGAAACGGCGGCAATCAGTCTTTTCATGGTGCGTTCCTTGGCGTGGTGCATCCGGTTTCCGTGCGACACGGTCTCCACGGACACGACCCGCGCCGTGACGCGGTGTCCGCCCGGCCATTAACGCAGAAAATAAAATCAGAGTCCAGAATGGACAAAAAATATCGATTTGTCGGATGTCCGCGCGCGAGTGCTGGATGCGACCCTTGCAAAAATACGATAATGGACTAATCTTGTTAGTAAATTCGTTTCGAGACTAACGATCATGTCACAGCCCGCCTATGAATCGCATTCCGCCGTGCCGCACGCCTCGGTCGCGCAGATGTCGGCCGCCGGGCTACGCGCGTTTTTCAACATCGCGCGCGACTGGGAGCTGACGATCGACGAGCAGATCGTGCTGCTCGGGTCGCCCGGCCGCTCGACGTTCTTCAAGTGGAAGGCCGCACCGGAATCGGCGCGCCTGCCGCGCGACACGCTCGAGCGGCTATCGCTCCTGCTCGGCATCTACAAGGGGTTGCAGATCCTGCTGCCGCAGCCCGCCGCGGCCGATGCGTGGGTCAAGCGGCCCAACGATGCGGCGCCGTTCGGCGGCAAGCGCGCGCTCGACCGGATGCTGGCCGGCAACGTCGGCGATCTGGTGGCCGTCCGGCAATATCTCGACGCGATGCGGGGCGGCTGGGCGTGACGAGACCGATCGACGTCGCCCGGTGGCCCACGACGACTCTCGACTGGGCACCGGCCTATCGCGTGATTCCCACCCGTTTCCCGGCCATCAACCTGTTCGACCGCGTCGCGTCGGCGGACGATTTCGACGCGCTCTACGCACTCGAATCGCTGACCAACGACCGCATCCGCAACGAAGTCGGCACGCTCGACCTCGTGCCGCCCGCCGAGCGCCGCTACGGGCAGGGCTGGGGGCCGATCATGGCCGCGTTCACGCACCTGAACCCGCTGGGCAGCCGTTTTTCCGACGGCAGCTACGGCGTGTTCTACTGCACCCGCTCGCGCGACACGGCGATCGCCGAAACGCGTTATCACAGCGGGCTGTTCCTCGCCGCGACGAAGGAGCCGCCGATGCGCCAGCAGATGCGGCTCTATACCGTGTTCGCGCACGGCGAAGTGGCCGACGTACGCACGTGGCCGCAGCGCGATCCCGCGTTGCTGGATCCGGTCGACTACGGCGCGGGGCAGGCATTCGGCCGCGCGGTGCGCAATGCCGGCGGCGCGGGGATCGTCTATCCGTCGGTGCGCGACCCGCGCGGCGAGTGTCTTGCCGCGTTTCGCACGACGCTGCTGCGCGACTGCCAGCACGCGGCCTATCTCGAATACAACTGGAACGGCTCGGCCGTCGATGCGGTGTTCGAACTGAATCAGGTCGGCTAGCGTTCGCCTGGCCGGCGCGTCAGGGCAGCGGCCAGTCGCCTGCGTGGCGCTCGCGCGCTTCGGCCTGTGTCATCGACCACGTGCGGCCGGTGCGCGGTTCGGCGAGCGTGAGGCGCCCGGCCGGCGCGAACGCACCCGTGTCGATGAACCATTGCGCGCCGATTCGCTGCGGCGCCCGCACCGGCGTGTGCCCGGTGCAGGTCAGCGACAGTCCGGCCTGCCGTGCCGGATCGGCGAGCCCCTGGACGAGATCGCGCCCCCAGATCAGCCGCTCGCGCACCTCGTGCGGATAGCTGCCGGTATCGAGATCCGCATCCGAGCCGAAGAATTCCGCATGCAGCACGTTGAAGCGCGCCGGGCCGTCGCCGACCACGCGCACGAGCGGCAACGCGTCGACGCGCGCCGCATGCGCGTGCAGCCGTTCCGGCGGCAGGTCGGCGCCCCAGTCGCCGCCGATGCCGCGCCACGCGTCGGGCGGCAGCTTGCCGCGTGCGACGAGGCTCAGCACTTCCTCGTGATTGCCGCGCACGACGTGGCACCACGGCCGGTCGAGCAGGTCGAGCGCGGCTTCGGAGGCCGGGCCGCGGTCGACGAGATCGCCGACCGAGAACAGCCGGTCGCGCGCCGGATCGAAGCGGACGTCGTGCAGCAGTGCGCGCAGCACGTCCACGCAGCCGTGCAGGTCGCCGACGACGAAGTCGCGGCCGGCCGTGTTCGCGGGATGGCGGCAGAGCAGGGCAGTGGCAGTCATCCCCTTATCTTAGGCGCTCGCGCCCATCGCCACGTCACGATGGAATGGCGATAATCGGGGCACGGTACGCGCCGGCGCGGCGCATCGGCCGAACCCTTTCCATCCGCTTTCGGAACCCTACGATGACGCTTTATCCGCAGGTATTACGCAACCGGCCGCGCATGGTCGCGGCGTTCATCGCCGGCCTGTTGTGCGCGGTGCTGCTGCCGTTTCCGCTGCGTCCGACCGTACGGGCGTTGATCGGCTGGGATTGCGCGGTCTGGCTGTACCTCGTGCTGATGTGGGTGCGCATGGTCACCGCGCATCATCACAAGGTGCGCGAAATCGCGATCCGCGAGGACGAAAACGCGACCACCGTGCTGACCGTCGTGTGCCTCGCGACCGTCGCGAGCGTGGCGGCGATCGCGATCGAACTCGCGACCGCCAAGAGCGTCGGCTTCAGCGCGGGGCTCAGCCACTACGCGATCACGGGCGCGACGCTGTTCGGCGCGTGGTTCCTGATCCCGACGATCTTCACGCTGCACTATGCGCGGCTCTATTACGGCTCGCCGAGCAGCGATCGGGCGCTCCGTTTCCCGGACCAGCACCCCGAGCCCGACTACTGGGATTTCCTGTATTTCGCGTTCACGCTCGCGGTCGCGTCGCAGACGGCCGACGTGTCGCTCGCGAACCGCTCCGCGCGACGCTCGGTGCTCGCGCAGTCGATCCTGTCGTTCTACTTCAACATGGCCGTGCTCGGCTTGTCGATCAACGTCGCGGCCGGGTTGCTGAGCTGACGCCGGTTACTTGAGCAGGTCGTACCGGCCGCCGCGCTCCAGTGCGCGCCGGTACGCGGGCCGTGCATGGATCGTGTCGAGAAAGCGCGCGATCGCCGGATATGCGCCGCCGCCGCCGCGCGCGGCCGCGGCTTCGAGCGGAAAGCTCATCTGGATGTCGGCCGCGCTGAAGCCGTCGCCAGCGAACCAGCCGGTGCGCGCCAGCGCGCCGTCGACATGGCCGAGATGCAGCGCGATCTGCGGATCGACGAAACCCGACTGCAGCGTCGCGGCGATCTTGCGCGCGATCGGTCGCGCGAAGAACGGCATCGGCGCATGCGCGATCCGCAGCGCGACGAGCTTGAGCAGCAGCGGCGGCATCGCCGACCCTTCCGCGTAGTGAAGCCAGTACGTGTAGTCGTGCCGCTCGGGCGAGCCGGGCGGCGGCGCGAGGCGTCCGTTGCCGTAGCGTTCGACCAGGTATTCGATGATCGCGCCCGATTCCGCGAACGTGCGGCCGTCGTCGGTCACGACGGGCGACTTGCCGAGCGGATGGATCGCGCGCAATTCGGCCGGCGCGAGCATCGTTTTCGGATCGCGCTCGTAGCGCACGATCGCGTACGGTACATCCAGTTCTTCGAGCAGCCAGAGCACACGTTGCGAACGCGAGTTGTTCAGGTGATGGACGGTAAGCATGTCGAGGCCGGGAGGGGGCGGGAACGACATCATACCGAGCGCGTGCGACGCATTCGCGAATCGCGTGGCGCGGCTGGCCGCGGGCCGCATCGAGCCGTCATGCGCGCCGCACCGCGATCCACGCGCCCCAGAACAGGCTCGCGAAAAAGCGCAGCGGCGCATCGAAGCCCGCGTCGCGCAGCAGCGCGAACACGGCTTCCTCGGATGCGGGCGGATCGGCGCCCTGCAGGATTTTCGCGAGTTGCGCGCGCACGGCCTCGGGCGTGGCGCCCTTCATGCGCCAGCGCTGCTGCCATGCGTCGAGCAGACGAGGGTGGTCCGCGTAGCGGCGATGGTTGCCGGCGAGCACGAGCGGCGCGCCGGGCTTCAGGCGCCGCGCGATCGCGTGCAGCAGCGCGGCCTTCGCGTCGTCGCCCGGCACATGATGCAGCACGCCGATCAGCGTCGCGCCGTCGAACGCGGGTGCATCGGGCAACGCGTCGACGCCATCCTCGACGAAGGCGGTACGCGCGCCGAAACCCGCGGCTTCGACGTTCGAGCGCGCGAGCGCGAGCATCGGCGCGGACGGGTCGACGGCCGTGAATTGCCAGCCCGGTTCGAGCGCGGCCGCGACGGAGATTTCCTGGCCCGTGCCGCCCGCGCCCGCGACGAGAATCCGGGCATCGGTCGCACCGATCGCCGAGGCGAGCACGCAAGCGGCGAGTTCGTGACAGGCATCGTAGCCGGCGAGCGCGATGCGCGATTGCTCGGCGTATTCATGCGCGCGTGACGGGTCGAATTTCGCGGCGCTGGCGGGAAGCGACATGGCGGAGTCCTCGGGTAGGGGGCGGGCGACGTGCCCGCGAACGTGACGCAGAGCGTAGGGGCGGGCGGCCGGCGCAACAAGGCGAGCGGTCATTCCGGTATGCCGACTACCCGGCTCGTCGACGCGTGCCGGCCGCCGGTTTGCGGGGCGGGCTGCCGGGGTCGATTCGCATTTAAAAATGTCTGACCACGGTGCATCGCGATGGCGAATCCGGCGCATACTCGTTTCTCTCCCCTAGCCTGGCCGTCGCATGCCGGGCCCGATGCGCTGCGCCATTGGCGCGGCCATGCCGCTCGGTACGCACGAGGAGCGCATGATGTCCGATTGTCCGCACGATCCGTACGCGCAGCACTACATCCATTGTTTGCCGTTTGGCGCGCAGCCTTGCGGCGCGCTCTGCACGACGCCGCGCACGCATTTCCGCGTATGGGCGCCCGGCACCACGTACGTCCAGCTCGAACTCGATACCGGCTACGGCCCGATGCTTGTCCCGATGACGAGCGCCGGCCCGAACTGGTTCGAAGTCTTCGTCGACTGCGGCGCGGGTGCGCGTTACCGCTATCGTCTCGACGATACCGTGTCGATTCCCGATCCCGCGTCGCGCTCGCAACCCGAAGGGCTCGACGGCCCGAGCGAAGTCGTCGATCCGCGCGCATTCACGTGGCGCAATACGTTCTGGCGCGGGCGCGCGTGGGAGGACATCGCGCTCTACGCGATCCGCCCGCACGCGGTAGGCGGTTTCGACGCCGTGCGCCGCCGCCTGCCGCAGCTCGCGCGCCTCGGCGTGACCGCGCTGGAGCTGCTCGCGTCGCCGCACGACAGCCTGCCGTTCGCACCGCTCGCGGCCGAAGGCGGCCCCGACGCGCTGAAGGCGCTGATCGACGATGCGCACGGCTACGGTCTCGCGGTGCTGCTGGAACTCGACTACGCGCGCTTCGGCAGCGGCACCGATGCGCTGCGCCACTACGCGGGGCCGTTCTTCCATACGCGCGACGATCCGCTGCAGGCGGCGCCGCTCGCGCTCGATCATCCGGAAGTCTGCGATTTCTTCTGCGACAACGCGCTGTACTGGATCGACGAATACCGTTGCGACGGGCTGCGCCTGCGCGAAGCCGACCGGATCGGCGTGTCGTGGTTGCGGGAGATCGCGGATCGCGTGCGCGCCGCCGTGCCGGCCGACCGGCTGATTCACCTCGTGCTCGGCAGCGAGCGGCATCCGGCGCATCTCGCCGATACCCATTTCGATGCGCAGTGGAACGGTTGCGGCGAACGCGCGCTGCACCGGCTCACGGGGCGCGACACGTCGGCGCATGAAGGCATTTCCACGCACCAGTCGATCCATACGCTCGCCCGCGCGCTGACCGCGGCCGGCGCGGCCTACCAGCCGGCCGCGTCGGTGGACGGGATGACCGCCGACGGCGGACTGTCGCTGACGTCGCTCGTGCTGTCCGATGGCGCATGGCGCGACGGCGGCCCCGGCGATCACGGGCAGGCGGCCGGCCTGGCCGCGCTCGCGCTGTCGCTGCTCACGCCGCAGATCCCGCTGATCTTCGATGAAACCGCGCGCGACCTCGATCGTGCGCATTTCGTGCAATCGGCGCTCGCCGTGCGCGCGAAGCTGATCGCGCCAAGGCTGTCCGATTGCCGGCCGCAGGACGCGCGCGCGCTGAAGGCGGACGGCGACGGCGATGCCGACGCGCTGTGCGCATCATGGCGGCTCGCCGACGACGAGACGCTGACGATCGCGTTGAACCTGTCGCCCGAGACGGTGCGGTTCGACGCACCGGTCGGGCGGGTGGTGTTCGAGACGCCGGCGCGTGCACGCGACCGGGTCGATGAAGGGGAGCTGCCGCCGTATTCGCTCGTCGCGTGGCTGACGGGCGACGTCAACCGCTACGCGCTGACGCACGACGCGCGTCGCGTCGACGACGGTGCGTGGCGCGGGATGCGAACCTGAACGCATGAGCCGATGCGCGCGTGAAGCGCCGGCGCCGGGCGCGATCGTGCGCGGCCGCGCTGTCGGCAGGCACCGAATTACCAGAACCCGCGAATGCCCGCGACGCCATGCGCGCCGTGACGGCGCGCGTCGTCGAGGTGCGCACGCGTCATGCCGCCGAGCGCGAACACCGGCATCGCGGCCTGCGCGGCCAGCGCGTCGAATCGCGCCCAGCCGAGCGTCGGCGCACCGGGGTGGCTGAGCGTCGGCAGCACCGGCGACAGCGTGACGAAATCCGCGCCGGCGCGCGCGGCCAGCAGCAGGTCGTCCTGCGAGTGGCACGCGGCGGATACCCATCGGCCGGCCGGCAGCGGCCGCCGCGCGGCGGCGCGCAACGCGGCGCCGTCGAGATGCCAGCCGGCGCCGTCGAGCCGCATCACGCCGGCTGCATCGATCGGGCCGTTCAGCATCAGGTGTGCGCCGGCCGCGTCGCAGCGCGCGAGCGCCGCGGCGGCCAGTGCCGCGAACGCGGTCGCGTCGAGCGATTTCACGCGCAGTTGCACGAGCGTTTCGCCGCGCGCGAGCACGGCCGACAGCCGGTCGAGGAACGCCACCCGATCGGCCGCCGACGCGGACGCCGGTTCCGGCGTGATCACGCAGCAGCGCGGCAGCGGCGCGCTCATCGCGCGACGCGGCGAACGGCCGTCATTCGTCGGCCTCTTTCGCGATCTTCGGATAGACGCGCACGAGCACGATGCGCGGCCCGTTCATCTTCTTCACGACGACGTCGAAGCGATCGAACGACACGCGCTGCCCTTCGGTCGGCAGGTCGCTCAACGCCTGGATCACGAGGCCGCCGACCGATTCCGCGCGGCCTTCGTCGATGTCGATGCCGAGCGCCTGCTCGAGCGACACGACGGGCAGGCTGCCCTTGCCCATCAGCGTGCCGTCGTCGAGGCGGCTCCAGTCGGCGTCTCCCTGGCGGAACTCGTCGTGGATCTGGCCGACCAGCGCGCCGAGCAGGTTGTCGAGCGTCAGGAAGCCGATCGGCTTCTCGCCCTTGTTGCCGACCAGCGCGAAGTGCGGCGCGCCCTTGCGGAAGCGGCGGAACAGCTCCAGCGCCGGCGTGTCGGGCTTCACGTACTGCACCGGGCGCACGTAGTCGGAGAGATCGTCGAGCGCGGCGCCCGCGTGACGCGCGAGCAGCAGGTCCTTCAGGTGGATCAGCCCGCTCACCTGTTCGCGCGACGCATCCTCGAACAGCGGATAGCGGCTGAAGCGGTGCCGCGCAACGATCTCCATGTTGTCGGGTAGCGGCAGGTCGCGGCGCAGGCCGATCATTTCATGGGCCGGCCGCATCAGGTCCGACACGGTCATCGACGAAAAATCGAGCGAATGCGCGAGCGTGTTCCACTCGTCGTTGCTGTACGTGCCGCGCGCCGGCTGGGCCGCATTGCCGGCCGCGCTGCGGCGGCTGCGCAGGATCAGCTTCAGCTCGTCGGTCGAATAGTGCGCATCGCCGCCGTGGTCGGCCGACAGCCCCGCGAGCCGCAGCACCGCGTTCGCGCTGGTGTTGAGCACCCAGATCGCCGGATACATCGCCCAGTAGAACGCATACAGCGGCAGCGCGACCCACAGGCCGACCTTCTCCGACTGGCGGATCGCCATCGATTTCGGCGCCAGTTCGCCGACGACGATGTGCAGGAACGAGATCAGCGAGAACGCGAACACGAGCGAGATCAGGTGCACGACACGCTCGGACTCGACGCCGATCAGGTCGAGCAGCGGGCCGATCAGTTGCGCGAACGCCGGTTCGCCGACCCAGCCGAGGCCGAGCGACGCGAGCGTGATGCCGAGCTGGCACGCGGAAAGATACGCGTCCAGCCGGCCGTGCACGATCGCGAGGATGCGCCCGCGCAGGCCGTGCTTGCGGGCGAGGGTCTTGACGCGCGTTGCGCGGAGTTTGACGAGGCCGAATTCGGCCGCCACGAAGAACCCGTTCAGGGCCACCAGGAACAACGCGCCGATGAGCGCGAAGATCTGTAACAAAGAATCGCTCCGGTTATGACAGGCCCATCAGTATAGGGCCGGAAAGGAATTTGTAATGTGTCGGACGGCCGATCGCTTACACCGGCGCCTCGCAGGGGATCGAGAACGTGATGGTGGCGGCCGCGCCGTCGATGAACAGGTCGTGCACGAACGTGCCGCCGTGCGCGAGTGCGACGCGCTGGCACAGCGCGAGCGTCCACGCGCTGCGTTTCGCGTCGCGCTCGCGCAGCATCTCGCGTCGGGCGAACGATTCGAACGCGTGCGGCTGCGCGGGATCGACGAGCGCGTCGGCGTTCACGGTACAGGTGGCGCGCGCCGTGAACTGCCCGCCGTCGCGCGTGCATGCGAACGCGACGCGGCTGCCCGCGGCGCTGGCTTCGACGGCCGTCGTCAGCAGGATCCAGAGCGCCTGCGCGACACGTTCGCGATCGGCGGTGAGCGACGGCTCGCCGTCCGGCAGCGTCGTGTCGAGCGCGACCTGGCGCGCGTCGGCGAGCGCGAAGCGCACGAGCGCGATCGTGTCGTCGAGCAGCGCGCGCAGCGCGAACGGCCGCGGCGGCGCGAGCACGAGCGTGCGCGTTTCCGCGCGCGGCGCGTCGAGCACGCCATCGATCAGCGCGACCTGCTGATCGATGCCCGCGCGGATGCCCGCGAGCGCGCGCTGCAGGTTCGGGTCGGCGTTGGCGAGCTGCCGCTCGAGCACGTAGGCCCAGCTGTGCATCGCATTCAGCGGGCTGCGCAGGTCGTGCGACGCGGTGGAGAGTGCCTGGTCGCGCAGGAACAGCGCCGCCTGGGCGGCGTAGTGCGCTGCGCGTTCGCGCAGCAGGTCGGCGGCGGGATCGACGGAAGTGGACGTCACGGAGCAGGCCTGTCGGAAGCGGTTGGCGTGGAAGTCACGCGAATCGCCATTATAGGGACGGCGTAGGGACGGCGGGCGTCACGCCGGCAGCGCGTCCTCGTCCTTTTTGCGTGCGTCGCCGTTCGGCAGCAACTGGCACGCGAGCAGGCCGGCGAGCATCAGCGCGCAGCCGACGAGCGCGCGCAGCGTCAGCGTTTCGCCGAGCGCGGCCCAGCCGGCGATCGCCGCGAACACGCCTTCCATGCTGAAGATCACGGCCGCATGCGCGGGGGCCGCGTCGCGTTGCGCGACGACCTGCAGCGTATAGCCGACCCCGACCGACAGCAGCCCGCCGTACAGCAGCGTCGGCAGCGCGCCGCGCAGCATCGCGACGCTGACCGGTTCGACCGCCAGGCCGACCGCGAGGCACGCCACGCCGCACACGAGAAACTGCAGGAACGCGAGCACGAGCGGATCGTGGCGTTTCGCGAGATGGCCGACCGCCATCACGTGCGCAGCGATGATGACGGCGCCCGCGAGCTGGAACCAGTCGCCGTAGAGCACCGAGAAGTGCTCGTCGATGCTGAGGAAATACAGGCCGATCGCGGCCAGCAGCGCGCCGAACCACGTGCCCGCGCCGATCCGGTGACGCGCGAACACGCCCATCAGCGGCACGATCACGACGTACAGCGAGCTGATGAAGCCGGCGTTGGCGATCCGCGTGTATTGCAGGCCGAACTGCTGCAGCGAGATCGACACGGCGAGCAGCCCGCCGAGCACGAGGCCCGGCAGCAGCAGGGCCGGCGCGCGCCGGATGGCCGCGAGCTGCGCGCGCGACGCCGGATTCACCGTCAGCAGCGGCACCAGCACGAGCGCGCCGAGCAGGAAGCGCAGCCCGGTGAACAGGAACGGCCCGATCACGTCGAGGCTCAGGCGTTGCGCGACGAAAGCGGAGCCCCAGATCGCGGCGGCGCCGAGCATCAGCAGGTTGGCGCGGAGGTGCTTGCGGGCTTCGGGCTTCATCGGAATTCGTCTGGAGATTGCGGGCGGCGGAACCCGCTAGTTTACGCCGGGATTGCAAGGCTGTCGGCAAACCTGTGCAGCGCGGCGGCGGCCCGGGCGTCGCGTACGCGCGAATACAGCACGACCTGCGACGGCGGCAGCGCGGGCAGCCCGAATTTCGCGCCGACGTCGACCAGCGTGCGCGGGGCGACGCGCCGCGCGAGCGGGCAGACGGCAAGCCCTGCCGCGGCGGCCGCCGTGACCGCCGCGACCCCGCCGCCCGTGAAGCGCTCGCGCCACGGCAGCCCGGCACGGTCGAGCGCGCGCAGCGCGGCGGCCCGCACGCCGCAGGGGCCGGCCAGCACCGCGAGCGGCAGCGGCTCGCCCGCGCGCGGCGCCCAGTCCGGCGCGGCGAGCCAGGTCAGCGGCTCGGTGAACAGCAGCGTGCCGTCGTCGCGCGGCGGATCCTCGCCCGGCTCGTGGCGGACGATTACCGCGTCGAACCGCCGTTCGTCGTATTGCGGGAGCAGGTTCGTCGACGCCCCGAGATGCATTTCCAGCGACAGCCCCGGATCCTGCCGATGCAGGCTCGTGAGCACGGCCGGCAGGTCGGGTACCGCGACGTGCTCGCTGACGCCGAGCGACAGCCGGACCGTGCCGGTCGAGATCGCGCCGAGCGCATGCTCGTGCGCGTCGAGCAGCGCGCGGGCGGCCGGCAGGAAATTCTCGCCGTCGGCGGCCAGCTTGACGACGCGCGGCGTGCGCGCCAGCAGCGGCTTGCCGAGATGGGCCTCCAGCCGCTTCAGCTTCAGGCTGACGGCCGATTGGGTGGTGCCGAGCGCATCGGCGGCGCGCGTGAAGCTGGCGAGGTCGGCGACCAGCACGAATGCGCGAACCGCATCGAGGTCGAGTACTTTCATTTCAAATGAAAATGGATGAAATATCTATCAATCACTGTTCATTATAGATCGGCGCGCTTAACCTGACGCCGTGTTTTCGTTCTTCAACGTCACTCACCGACAGGAGCAGCACCATGCCATTCACCCGTATCGCCGTACGCGAAGGCAAACCGGCCGCCTACCGCAAGGCTCTCGTCGACGGCGTGCACCGCGCGCTGATGCAGACCTTCAACGTTCCCGAGGACGACATCTTCATGGTCGTGACCGAGCATGCGGCCGAGAATTTCGTGTTCGGTCGCCATTACTACGATATCGAACGCAGCGACGATCTCGTGATGATCCAGATCACCGCGAACAACACGCGCACGCTCGAGCAGAAGCGGGCGCTGTACCGCACGATCGCCGAGAACCTCGCGCAGCAGCCCGGCGTGCGGCGGGAGGACGTATTCATCAGTCTCGTCGAGGTGCTGAAGGAGAACTGGTCGTTCGGCAACGGCATCGCGCAATACGCCGTTTGACGTGCCGGGTTGACCTGCCACGGGCGACAGGGTCGGATCGATACCTGCGCGTTTGGGCGGCGTGTACTATGGAAGCTGCTTCACGAGCGACGCCGGCGCGGTCGATGCGCCGGCGATCCTTCTTGTGCAGGAGCTTTCATGTCGCGTGTGCTGGAAATCGTGTTGTCGCTGTCGCTGGAAGGGTGGCCGGGCAAGGGCACGGGCCGCGCCCGGGGCGCGCAGCGCGACTTCGGCGCCGAGCTCGTGCGTGCGTGGCGGATCTGCCCGCAGGTCCGGATGCGGCGCGGCCACGAGCGCGTGACGATCGAGCCGTGCCGGATCGAGGAAGCCGAGCGCAGCCCCGGCGCGAGCTGGTGGACCTGGGTCGAATCGAACGCGCATGGCACGCGGGTCGTCGCGTCGCGCACCCGGACGTTCGCTCCCGGCGTGACGCAGCGCGAACTGTTCGACGCGGAGCACGCGGGCATCGTCGTCGCGACGCCGCTGCCGGTGCCCGCGGCGGCTGCCCCGGCCGATGACGACGCGCCGGCTGCCGACATCGACGGCGCGACACCGGACACCGACGAAGCGCGGTCCCAGGCATCGGCGCTGCGCGTCGTCAGCGAACGGCGGCGCGGGCGCTGGGCCGACGACAGCGGTGTCGTGGTCGAGATGACGCTCGACGACATCGCGCTGCACGGCGGCGGCGAGCCGCCGCGCCGCTACGTCGAGTTGCGTCTGGCCGCACCCGACTGGGAGAACGTTGCCGCGCGCACCGCCGCACTGCATGCGCTGTTTGCCGCGGCGCGCGAACTGAGCGGGGCGTGGCCCGCCTTCGTGCAACTGACGAGCGTGATCGACCGCGCCTGTGCGGGTGGGCCGATGGCTGCCGCGCTGGTCAAGGCGCAGCCCGTCGACTTGACCGGCATCCGCACGCAGCGCGCCGCGCTGTTCGCGCTGTCCCGCGACATCACCGCGCAATGGCTCGGCAACGAATGCGGCGTGCTCGAGCGCGACGATCCCGAATTCGTGCACCAGATGCGCGTCGCGCTGCGCCGCCTGCGCACGCTGATACGCTTTTTCCCGCGCTTTACCGACCGTCAGTGGAAGGACACGCTCGGCGTCGACCTGCGCTGGCTCGCCGCGCTGCTCGGCATGGTGCGCGACTGGGACGTCTTCGCGACCGAGAGCCTGCCCGCGCTGATCGCGGCCGATGGCGGCGGCAGCGACTGGGGCGGCACGCTCGACGCCGCCCGCGCGCAGTCGACGGCCGCCCGCGTCGAGCTGCGGCAGGCGCTGCATTCGGCCCGTTATGCGCGGCTGACGCTCGGCTGGCTCGAATGGCTGAGCGCGCTCGCGCTGCCGGCGGCCGACGGCGACGACGCGCCGTCGCTGCGGCGTCACGCGACCAAGCGCGTGCGGCGGCTGTTCGGTCATCTGTACGGGTCGCCGTCGCTCACGTCGCTCGACACGGCGGCACGCCACCAGGTGCGCATCGATGCGAAACGGTTGCGCTACGCGCTCGAATTCTTCGCATCGCTGGCGTCGCGCCGCACGCGCAACGAGACGGTCAAGACGCTGGCGCGCGTGCAGAGCGTGCTCGGCGAGGCGAACGACGCGATGGTCGCGCTGCACCATCTCGAGCAACTGGCCGCGCCGCCGTATCAGCTCGGTTTCGTGCGCGGCTACGGCGCCGCGCTCGAACAGCGCGCGGCGCGCGACGCCGAAACGCTGCTGGCCAGCCTGCGGCCGCCGAAGCTCGACGGCAAGCCGGGCTGAGCGCCGCGCGCCGACCCTATAATGGCCGCCCGTTTTCCGCACGCATGCCGATGATGACCGACGCACCGCATTCTTCCTCGTCCGCCGAGCCGCTCGAACTGGGCGGCGAGCTGTGGCTGCGCGCCGGCGAACAGACGCTCGGCGGCGCGACGCGCATCGCGCTGCTCGCGGCGATCGGCGACACCGGTTCGATCACGCGTGCGGCGAAGGCCGTCGGCCTCAGCTACAAGGCCGCGTGGGACGCGGTCGACACGATGAACAATCTCGCCGGCGAACCGCTCGTCGCGCGTTCGACGGGCGGCAAGGGCGGCGGCGGCACGACGCTGACGCCGCGTGCGACGTCGCTGATCGCCGCATTCCGCACGATCGAGCGCGAGCATCGCCGCTTCATCGAGGCCGCGAGCGCGGCCGTGGCCGGCTTCGACGTCGACTGGGCGCTGATCGGCCGGATCGGGATGAAGACCAGCGCGCGCAACCAGTTGTTCGGCAAGGTCGCGTCGATCGTGCGCGGCACCGTCAACGACGAGGTGACGCTTGCGCTGCCGGGCGGGCAAGCCGTCGTCGCCGTGCTGACGCACGAAAGCGCCGAGACGCTCGGGCTGCGGGAAGGCGCGGATGCGTGCGCGCTGGTGAAGGCGTCGTGGGTCGTGCTCGCCGTCGACGATGGCGGCCCCGACCTGAAAGTGTCCGCGCGCAACCGGCTGTGCGGCAGCGTCGAAGCCGTCGCGGCGGGCGCGGTGAACAGCGAGGTGACGCTGGCGCTCGACGGCGGCGGCACGTTGACGGCCGTCGTGACCAACGACAGCGTCGACGCGTTGCAACTCGCTGCCGGCCGGCGCGCGATCGCGCTGTTCAAGGCATCGAGCGTGATTCTGGCGGTGACCGGCTGACCCGGCCAGCGCGGCTCCCCCCTGGTCCGGCGGTGCGAGGACGGGGCGAAGCCGGTACCGCACGCGTGTGCGTCGCACCGGCTTCGTTTCCGCTTTCAGCATGCGCCGCGGTGCGGCTTCTCTCAGGCTCCAACGTGGCGGCGAGCGCCACGATCACGACCACGGCGTCGCGCGTTCAGCTGACGCGCGTCGGCCACTCGGTGTGCGGCGAGCTCGCCTGCACGCGTCCTTCGCTCAACTGCACGACCTGGTCGCCGAAGGCGGCGACATCGTCGGGGTCGTGCGAGATCAGCACCATCGGGATGTCGAGCCGCGCCTGCAGTTCGGCGAGCTCATGGCGCATGCGCTGGCGCATCGCGCCGTCGAGCGCCGCGAACGGTTCGTCGAGCAGCAGGATGCGCGGCCGCGCGACCAGCGCGCGCGCGAGCGCCACGCGCTGCTTCTGCCCGCCCGACAGTTGCGACGGATATTGCCCCGCCAGCGATTCGAGGTCGAACGCACGCAGCCAGTACGCGACCTCCGGCGGCACTGTCTTCGCGCGCGGGTTGCGCAGCCCGGCCGTGAGCCCGAACGCGATGTTCTGCCGCACGTTCAGATGCGGGAACAGCGCGTAGTCCTGGAACAGGTACGCGACACGGCGGTCGCGGGTCGGCACGTCGATGCGGCGCGCGGCGTCGAACAGCGGCTCGCCGTTCAGCGTGATCGTGCCTTCGTCGGGCGTCAGCAGCCCGGCGATCGCCAGCAGCGTCATGCTCTTGCCCGCGCCCGACGGCCCGAACAGCACGACACGCTGCGTCGTTGCCGTGAACGACACGTCGAGCATGAAGCGCCGCTCGGCGCTCGCGCAGGTCTTGCGGATGTCGACGACGAGGCTCATGCGGGCCTCCGCCGAAACAGGCCGGCCGCGCAATGGCGCCGGCGAGACGGGCGGCACGGGCGCTTCATGTCGGCTGGCTCCGCCGGGCGCGCGACGGCACGAGCCAGCCGGTCGCGAGCAGCACGAGCACGCAGGTGATCGACGTCACGAGCACGAGGAAGCTCGCCGTGCTGTCGTCGCCGGTCTGCACGGCCGCGTAGATCGCGACCGACAGCGTCTGCGTGCGGCCGGGCAGGTTGCCGGCGATCATCAGCGTCGCGCCGAATTCGCCGAGCGCGCGCGCGAACGCGAGCAGCGCCCCGGCGAGAATCCCGCGCGTGGCGAGCGGCAGCGTCACGCGGAAGAACACCGCTACTTCGCCGAGCCCGAGCGTGCGCGCGGCGCGCTCGAGATGCGGATCGACGCCTTCGAACGCCGCGCGCGCCGATTTCAGGATCAGCGGAAACGCGACGACCATCGACGCGATCACCGCGCCTTGCCAGGTGAACACCAGCTCGATGCCGAGCGTGTCGAGCCACGCGCCGAACACGCCGCGCCGGCCGAGCAGCACGAGCAGGTAATAGCCGAGCACCGTCGGCGGCAGCACGAGCGGCAGCGTCAGCACCGCATCGACGACGTCGCGCAGCGGCGAGCGCCAGCGCGCGAGCACGAACGCGGCCGCGACGCCGAGCATGATGTCGAGCGCGGTCGCCCAGCCGGCAACCTTCAGCGACAGCAGCAGCGGGACCCAGGCGTCTTGCATTGCGACACGCTCACTTGGCGGGCTTGAAGCCGAACGTCGACAGCACGGCCTGGCCCTGCGGCGACGCGACGAAGTCGATGAACGACTGCGCCTGCGCGGCGTGGCGGCTGTCCTTGACCACCGCGATCGGGTAGGTGATGGCCGCTTGGGTCGGCACCGTCAGCGCCACCTTCACGCGGCCCGGCATGATCGCGGCGTCGGTGCCGAACACGAAGCCCGCGTCGACCTCGCCGCGCGCGACGTAGTCGAGGCTCTGGCGCACGTTGGCGGCCAGCACGCCCTTCGCGCTGACGGCGTCCCACACGCCGGCCGCGCGCAGCGCGCCCTCGGTGTAGCGGCCGACCGGCACCGAGGCCGGGTCGCCGTACGCGATGCGCTTCACGCCGGGCGTGGTCAGGTCGCGCAGCGACGTCGGCGCGGCCGCATGGCTGTCCGCCGGCACGATCAGCACCAGCGAGTTCGCCGCGAAGTCGCGGCGCGTGCCGGGCACGATCACCTTTTCGTTCACCGCGCGATCCATCGCCTTCTGGTCGGCCGACGCGAACACGTCGGCCGGCGCACCCTTGGCGATCTGCTGCATCAGTACGTCCGACGCGCCGAAGTTGAACAGCACCTTCGTGTCCGGATGCTGCTTTTCGTACGCGTCGCCGACGGCCTTGAATGCGTTCGTCAGGCTGGCGGCGGCCGACACGACCAGTTCGTCGGCGGCGGAGGCGGGCGCGCTGAACGCGAACCCGGCGGCAAGCGCGGCGATCGGCAACAGGCGAAGCAGGGTGCGGCGAAGCGGACGGACGGTCGAGCGCATGGCGGATTCGTGTGGAAAGGATGAAAACCGTAATCGTAATATAGGGCGGGTTATAACGCTCGACATACTGCTCATGCGACGGTCCGCATGAAATGGTCAGACGGGAAAAAGGGCGGGCGTGACGTCCGGGCGGCCCGTCACGCGTGAAGCATGTGCGGCGCCGATTCGGTGCGCTGCAGCGACGACGGCTGCGATGCGGGATGGTAGTTCGGATTGGCCTTCCAGCGCGCGCGGACGAACGGGCGCTCGTGGCCCGACAGTTCCAGCGCGACCCGGGTGACCCAGCGGTGCGATGGCACCGTGATGCCGTGCAGCGCCGCGGTGACGAGCGCGAGGCTCGCGACGACCGCCGGCACCGACCAGCGGTGCGGCACCGCGCGCCACGAGCCGGCGATGAACCCGAGCGCGGCGATCGCGCCGACGATGCAGCCGGTGATCGATTCGGACGGCGAATGCGCGTCGAGCGCGACCCGCGACACGCCGACCGCGATGCCGGCCGCCAGCCCGAGCGCGATGCCGGCGATCCGCACCGGCGTGCGCGTGCGGATCAGCGCGAGGAACATCGCGACCGGATACACCGACGTCGACAGCATCGCATGGCCGCTGAACCCGGTGAAATCCCACGCGCGAATGCCGATGCCCCAGCCGAGGAACGCGATCTTCGTGAGCGCCACCACGCCGATCGCGGCCGCGAGCACGCCGAGCCACGCGGCCGCGCGCCGCCACGAGTAGCCGAGCGCGAGCCAGACGGCAATCGTGATCGCGAGCGGCAAGGTCAGGCCGGCGCCGCCGAACGCGGTGATCATGATCCACAGGTGAGAGGACAGGTCGAACATCGGGAAGGGGCAAACGAAGGCGGGGAGAATGCTTAAATCAACGCGCGAGCCGGAAAGAACGACTACAACGGATACAAGCGGCGAAACCCCAGTATAGCGCCGCGTCCGCATGCGTCCCGTTTTTTGCCGCCGGGAACTATCGGCGCGCAGGAAAAATCCGAGAAACAATGTTATGGTGCATTGCACAAAGCCGAACGATGCATCCGTTGCGGCGCGTGCATGGCGCCCCTATTTTTCCTGACTGCGAGCCCGATCGATGACCAAAAGTCTGACCAAGGTGTGGCTGGGCGGCGTGAAACGCATGCTGTCTCCGGCCGCCAAGCGCGCGGCGCGCGATGCGCGGCGCATCACACGCGACGCGCTCGAGGCCGCGGCCTCTCCTGCCGTATCCGATCTGTCCCCGCCACGCGAGTCGCGCGTGCGGCCGCGCGCGGCCGCGTGGGCGGCAGGCGACTGGACGCGCGGCGAACATCCGATGGCGCCCGCGCTCGGCCGCCTCGTCCAGCATCTCGCGTACGGGCTCTACGTGCCGCCCGGCCGCCGGCGCGGTGCGATGCCGCTCGTCGTGATGCTGCACGGCTGCCGGCAGTCCATTGACGAATTCGCGCAGGGCACGCGGATGAACCTGCTGGCCGACAAGCACGGTTTCGCGGTGCTGTATCCGGAACAGTCGCTGCGTGCGCACACGCACGGTTGCTGGCACTGGTATGAAGACACCGACCGCGCGGGGCGCGGCGAGGCGAACGCGGTGGCGTCGCTGGTCGACGCACTGGTCGACGAACACGGTTTCGACGCGTCGCGCGTCTACGTGGCGGGGCTGTCGGCCGGTGCGGGGCTCGCATCGCTTCTTGCACTGCATCATCCGGACCGTTTCGCGGCGGTCGCGTTGCACTCGGGCCCGGCGCTCGGCGAGGCGAATTCCGGCATCACCGCGATGGACGTGATGCGGCGCGGCCTGCGGCACAACCCGGCCGCGGCGGTCGACGCGCTGGTCGATGCCGGCGCGTATCCGGGCATGCCCGCGCTGATCGTCCAGGGCGACGCCGATCATGTCGTCGCGCCGAAGAACGCCGATCAGCTCGCCGTGCAGTTCATGCGCCTGAACGGGCTCGCCGACAGCCGCGGCGCGCTGCGCGGCGGCGAGCGGGTCGAGACGCGCGAATCGGGCGCCCAGATCACCGATGTGTGTCGCGACGGCGAGCCGGTGGTGCGGCTTTGTCACGTGAAGGGGCTCGATCACGCGTGGGCCGGCGGCGACGAAGCCGTGCCGTTTCACGCGGCGGTCGGCCCCGACGCAAGCGCGATGATCTGGGCCTTTTTCGAGGCGAATCATCGCACTGTGGCGACCGAACGACGCATCGTCTGATCGACGCTGGTCAAAGGCTAGGGTTTTCCCTATAATTCGGGAAAACCCTAGTCAAAGAACCTTCGTATAGCGAGATCGATCATGTACCTGCTGAGCCACCTCTTCCTGATGCTGACCAAGAATGCTGAAACGGCTGCGAAAGAGCGCGCCGATGCGTACCTGGCCGAAGCCACCGACATCTACGATCTCGAATTCCGTATGCGCAAGATCGATCGCGACGCGGCAATGAACCGCCCGTATTCGTTCGGCGCGCGCTAAGCGGCGCACGCGGGCCTGCCGGCCCGCCATTTCGACGATTCGCGCAAAAGGGCGCGTGCGGCATGGTGCCGCACGCGCCCTTTTTGCATTTCTCCGGGCCCCGCGTCGCGTCAGACGACCGTCAGGCGCACCGGCACGTTGTTGCGCGTGGCGTTCGAATACGGGCACACGTGGTGCGCCTTGTCGACCAGCGCCTGCGCGTCGGCCTTGTCGAGCCCCGGCAGCGACACGCGCAGCTCGATGTCGAGCCCGAAGCCGCCTGCGTCGTTCGGGCCGATGCCCACTTCCGCCGTGACTTGCGTATCGGCCGGCAGCGTCTGCTTGTTCTGGCCCGCGACGAACTTCATCGCGCTCAGGAAACACGCCGAGTAACCTGCGGCAAACAGTTGCTCCGGATTCGTGCCTTCCGCGCCCGTGCCGCCGAGTTCGCGCGGCGCGGCCAGCTTCACTTCCAGCTTGTGGTCGGCGGATACCGCGCGGCCGTCGCGGCCGCCCGTGCTCGTGGCACTGGTCTTGTACAGAATGTTCATCGTGCAGCTCCTGTCGGGAAGAGAGGGAAAAGCGGTCCGGTCAGACGGCATGTCGCCGGCCACGAACGAAATATAGAACACAAATCATTAGTGTGCAAATGAAATTTTGAAGAAAAAACCGGCAGCGCCGGGTGGGGCGATCCGCACGTGGCCTGTCAGCGTTCGTTGGCTGTCGACAACGCGTCGCGCAACTGCTGGAGGTCGGCACGCAGCCTGACCAGGAATTCGGGCGTTTGCTGCATCGCGCAAAAGAGATCGGCGGGCACCGAGCGCGCACGATCCTTCAGCGCACGGCCTTCCGGCGTCACGCGCACGTTGACGACGCGTTCGTCGGCCGCGCTGCGCACACGCTCCACGTAGCCGAGCGCTTCCAGCCGCTTGAGCAGCGGCGTGACCGTGGCCGGATCGAGATCGAGCCGCGCGGCGATGTCCTTCACGGCCATGTCGTCGCGCTCCCACAGCACGAGCATCGCGAGATATTGGGGATAGGTCAGCGACAGCTTGTCGAGCAGCGGCTTGTACGCCTTCGTCATCGCGTGCGAAGTCGAGTAAAGCGCGAAGCACAATTGCTCGTCGAGCGTCTGGGGCAGCGGGGGCGGGCGATCCATGATTCGGGCGGCGCGGTAATACGCGAACGATTTGTACACGAATTATTTTGCGCGCAAAAGATCGGGTTGAACAGGGGCGACCAGCGGCGGTCGATACCGGAAACGGGGCGAGAGCGAAGCGCGCCGGCGACGACCCGGCGCGGGAAACAGCGGGGGCGGCCGGCGACCTGCGCCGGCCGGGAGAGGGTCAGCGGCCCGACATCGTCGTCGTCGCGCCCGGTTCCTGCACGCCGAAGCAACCGCGATAGGTCGCGTAGAACGAGCAGTACAGCATCGTGACGATGATGATCGTCACCGGCATCATGATCGTCAGCGCATACGCGCCGGCGCCGAGCGCCTGAAGCAGCAGCGACAGCGCGAGCGACGTGCCGAGCGCGACACCGAACCAGAGCACGCCGTATACGGCGAAGGCACCGCGATTGCGCCAGCAGCTGACGACGCTGAAGAACAGTGCCTTCGCCGGCGGCACGTCGTGCCACGCGACCAGCACCGGCGCGAACCAGAACAGCATCGCGACCGGCAGATAGAGCAGCGTCGCGAAGAACAGCGCACCGAGCGTGCCTTGCGCGGCGAGCGTCTCGGGCGTCGTATTCGCTTCGTCGGCCGCACCCATCATCACGTGGAACAGCGCGCCGCCGTCCACGAACGACGAAGCGGCGAACACCAGCACCATCGACGCGACGTAGATCACGCCGAGCGCGAGCAGCCGCTGGGTCGCGACGGCGCCGTACGAGCGGAAACCGTCGACGAGGATCGTCGGCATCACGGTCTTGCCGGCCACCGTGTCGCGGCACGCGGCCATGAAGCCGACCGCGACGCCGGGAATGAATACCAGCGGCAGCGCCGAGCCGATCACGGGCACCATCGACACCAGCGTAATCGCGAGCAGGTACGTGAAGAACAGCGTGATGAACGCGAGCGGATTCCGGCGGAACAGCCAGATGCCTTGACGGAACCAGACATAGCCCGTTTTCGCGGGCACTTCGATCAGTTGCATGCGGTTTGGATCTCGGGAAGCGCGGGCGTATGCGCGATACGCTCACGCAGAATGCGTTCGAAATGACCGGGGTCGTGCGGCTTGAGCATCTCCGCCGCGCGCGGCAGGTAGAAGTCGTACAGGCGCGACACCCAGAAGCGGTACGCGCCGGCGCGCAGCATGTCGCTCCAGTGGCGGCGTTCCTCGGCCGTGAACGGCCGGACCGTCTGGTACGCGCGCAGCAGCGCATCGGCGCGCGCGGCGTCGAGCACGCCGGTCGCGAGGTCGACGCACCAGTCGTTGACGGTGACCGCGACGTCGAACAGCCACTTGTCGCAGCCCGCGAAATAGAAGTCGAAGAAGCCGCCGAGGCGCACGTCGTGGCCGGTGCCGGGCGCCGCGTGCGCGAACAGCACGTTGTCGCGGAACAGGTCGCAATGGCACGGCCCGGCCGGCAGCGCCGCATAGTCGTCCGACGCGAAGAAGCTGGCCTGGTGCGCGAGCTCGCGTTCGAGCAGCGCGCGTTGCGCGTCCGTGACGAACGGCACGATCGCCGGCACGTTGTCCTGCCACCACGGCAGGCTGCGCAGGTTCGGCTGGCTGCGCGGATAGTCGCGCCCCGCGAGGTGCAGCCGCGCGAGCATCTGCCCGACCTCGATGCAGTGTTCGACCCCCGGCGCGAGCTCGGCTGCCCCGTCGAGCTTCGTGACGATCGCGGCCGGCTTGCCGTGCAGCTCGCCGAACAACGCGCCGTCGTCACGCGGGACCGGGTCCGGCACCGGCACGCCGTGCGCGGCCAGATGGCGCATCAGGTCGAGGTAGAACGGCAGTTGCTGCGCCGTGAGCTTTTCGAAGATCGTGAGGACGTATTCGCCGCGCGTCGTCGTCAGGAAGAAATTGCTGTTCTCGATGCCGGACGGAATGCCGCGGAACGCAAGCACGTCGCCCAGTTCGTAGTGGCGCATCCAGTGCGCGAGATCGGAGTCGGAAACAGCGGTGAAAACGGCCATGCGGGATGCGTCAGGTCAGGGTGTCGGCACGCGGGCGGCGTGCATCGCGACAGCGGGTGAAGGGGGCGGCGCGGCGCGGTCGGTGCGCCGCGCCACGGAATCAGTAGCGCAGGTTCAGCGACGGCAGGCGCGTGATCGGGATGCCCGCGTCGTGCGGCTTCGGCGACGTGTCGGGTGTCGAGCTCATCTGGTAGCGCGTGCCGAAGTTCGACTTCACGTCGATCTCGACCGGCTTGCCGCGGTCGCGGTACTCGGTCACTTCGGTGCCGCTCCTGCTCTTTTCGTGGAAGCTCGGCGTGCGGCGGATGTCGGCGAAGTCCACTTTCGACGTGACTTCGGCGCCAGGCCGGTTGATCTTGCGGAGATCGGGCAGGCCGGCGGCTTCGTTGGCCTCGGCCCGGGCCTGCGCGTCGGCGTCAGGCGTGCCACCGGCGGCGTGAGCGACGCTGGCGGCGGCAAGCGCGACGGCAGCGGCGACGAAAATGAGCGGCTTCATGATGAGTCTCCAGTGAACCCACCGATTTTAGCAAATACTGCGCGCCATCCGGCCCCTGCGTGCGCAGGGGCGGCCATGAGGGCGACCGGGTTCCGTGGTAATGTCGTCGGATCAGACGAGGTGATGAAAATGAAGAACGATTTGAGCCGCCGGCACCGTGTGCTGTCGCCCGAAAGCCCGTCGGTCGAGGCTTTCGACGATCCGATCGCCGCCGTTGCGCGGCTGTCCGCCATTTACGACACGAATACGGGCTTCCTGCGCGACGCATTCGCGCGCTATCGCCGCCACGAAGCGATCACCGAGCACGTGCGCGCGTGCTATCCGTTCGTGCGGATCCGCACCGACGTCAACACGCACGTCGATTCGCGCCGCTCGTACGGCTTCGTCGCGGGGCCCGGCGTATTCGAGACGACGGTCACGCGTCCCGATCTCTTCGCGAACTACTACCGCGAGCAACTGCGCCTGCTGGCGAAGAATCACCATGTCAAGATCGAGATCGGCGTGTCGTCGCAGCCGATTCCGATCCATTTCGCGTTTCCGGAAGGCATTCATCTCGAGGGCGAGCTCGATCGCGACCGCCTGCTCGCGATGCGCGACATCTTCGACACGCCCGACCTGTCGTATCTCGACGACCGCATCGTCAACGGCACGTTCGAGCCGGCGCCGGGCGAGCCGCATCCGCTCGCGCTGTTCACCGCCGCGCGCGTCGACTTCTCGCTGCACCGGCTGCGTCACTACACGGCGACGTCGCCCACGCACTTCCAGAACTACGTGCTCTACACGAACTACCAGTTCTACATCGACGAGTTCGTGAAGCTCGGCCGCACGCTGATGACGGAAAGCGACGATCCCGAGGTGCGCGCGTACCGCAGCGAGTACAGCGCGTTCGTCGAGCCGGGCGACGTCGTCACGTACAACGCGAACCTCGGCGGCGAGCCCGCGGAGGGCACCGCGCCGCCGCGCCTGCCGCAGATGCCCGCGTATCACCTGAAGCGTGCGGACGGCAGCGGGATCACCATGGTCAACATCGGCGTCGGCCCGTCGAACGCGAAGACGATCACCGATCACATCGCGGTGCTGCGTCCGCACGCGTGGGTGATGCTCGGCCACTGCGCGGGGCTGCGCAACACGCAGCGCCTCGGCGACTACGTGCTCGCGCACGGTTACGTGCGCGAAGATCACGTGCTCGACGCCGACCTGCCGCTGTGGGTGCCGATCCCGGCGCTGGCCGAAGTGCAGCTCGCGCTCGAGCGCGGCGTGGCCGAGGTCACGCGGCTGGAGGGCGCGGAGCTGAAGCGCGTGATGCGCACGGGCACGGTCGCGAGCGTCGACAACCGCAACTGGGAACTGCGCGACCACCGCGAGCCCGTGCAGCGGCTGTCGCAGAGCCGCGCGATTGCGCTCGACATGGAAAGCGCGACGATCGCCGCGAACGGCTTCCGTTTCCGGGTGCCGTACGGCACGTTGCTGTGCGTATCGGACAAGCCGCTGCACGGCGAGCTGAAGCTGCCGGGCATGGCCGACACGTTCTATCGCGGGCAGGTCGACCAGCATCTGCAGATCGGCGTGAAGGCGATGGAGATCCTGCGCACGAACGGGCTCGACAAGCTGCATAGCCGCAAGCTGCGGAGCTTCGCGGAAGTGGCGTTCCAGTAACGGGCCCTCGCGGTATCAGGCTTCCCGGATGATCCGGGGAGCCTTCTTGTCGACCAGGTCCAGCGGGTTCGGACGATTCCCCTTTCTTCGCACGCGTTCTCGTCGGCCAATCGTGCGCGCCGGCAGGCGCGTTTCCAACCCGAGTACGCGCCGATACAGGTGAAGCGGCCGCCGGCCGTGCAAATCACTCGGACAAGCGTTTCAATGGCTGCGCCACAGGCTTGTCATTGATTCCCTAGCGGAAATAGTCTCGTTTTAAATGATCGTTTTCCACTATTTGGGAATTGAAACAGGCTTCCTAGACTGGTCATACGTCCCTCCTCGTGCCTGAGTATGGACGGTTGCTTGCCCCGGTCACGGTCCCCCTGTGGTCGGGGTTTTTTGCGTCGCCTCGCCGGAGAGGCCGTATTTGGGGGCAAGCGGAGCCCTACCTTGTCACGCGGTTCCGGTGCTGCGTCAGCCCGCGGCTCCGGCGGCGGATTCGTGCGACCCGTTGCGGGCCGTTTCCCGCATCGAATCGCGCACCGCATCGACGACCCGGCTCGCATCCGCGTGCCGCTTGTTCGCGAGCCGCCGTTCCCCGACTGCACGCAACGTCGCGCCGCCGAAATATTCCATGATGTCCGGCAGCCGGCGCACCGTGCCGCGGCTGCCCCAGCAGCCGTCGTCGATTTCCGTCGGAAAGACCCACACGCGTGTCGCGACGGCGTCGACCGGCGCGCCTTCCGCACGCGCGACGGCGGCGGTCACGTCGGCGATCAGTGCGGCGCGCGCGGCGTCCGTGTACTGTCCTTCCGGTACGGTCGGCACGATCCGGTAGATCGGCGCGGGCGCGACGACGCCTGCGCGATACACGGCCGCCGGCCGATGGACGAAGATCCAGGTCACGTCCCGCACGCGCGGATCGTCGGGATCGAGCCCCTCGTGACGAATCAGCGTGGTGGTCAGTTCGTTCATCAGTCTTGCTTCGGCCTGCGGCGCGAGCGCCCCTTCGGGGAGGGTCACATCGATCATCGGCATGATGGTGTCCTGGGTTCGTGGAGACGGCGTCGCTGCGATTCCCGCGACGTGAATCCAGTGTATGAACCGCATCCCGATGCGCGAAGTGGCGAAACTGCCATTCGACGATGCCATTTCCGACATCGCACTTCTCGGCTGTGTCAGGCGGCTAACGCGCGAAGCGGCGGCGATACTGGCTCGGCGAGATGCCGGTCTCGCGCTTGAACAGTTGGCGGAAACCGCTGATGTCCGCATAGCCGACGCGTTCGCACACCGTGTCGATCGCGAGCTTCGTTTCCGCGAGCAGTCGTTTTGCGACTTCGATCCTGAGCGTCTGCAGATACCTGAGCGGCGGGGCGCCCACCGCATCCCGGAAGCGACGATGGAGCGTGCGTTCGCTCATCGCGACATGGTCGCTCAGCCGCGCGAGGCTGAAGGGTTCGCGCAAGTGCTTTTCCATCCAGCGTTGCGCGCGTGCGATGGCCGGATCGTCGTGACCAGCGTGGCCCATTCGGTCGAGGTCGATGAACGAATCCTGCGAGTCGCGATTCATGTCGATCAGCATGAGCCTGGCGACCGACGCGGCAACGCGCGCGTTCGCCAGTTTGTCGACGACCCGCAGTGCGAGATTCTGGTACGACGTGACCGCGCCGCCGCAGAGGAGGCCGTCCTGTTCGGTGAGGACGTCCGACGCGCGCAGCGCGACGTCCGGATAACGGGCGCGGAAGCTCGACGCTTTCGACCAGTGCGTGGTCGCGACGCGGCCGTCGAGCAATCCGGCTTCCGCGAGCAGGAACGCACCCGTGCAGTACGTCGCGATCAGCGTGCCGCGCGCGTGTTGCCGGCGCAGTGCGTCAAATAGCGGCGCGAGCGATGCGGGCCGGTCGAGCAGCCGGTCGAGATTCGCGACGAGCGGACCGGTCAGCCAGATCGCGTCGGCGGCGCTGCCGCCGTCGATCGCACCGTCGACCGGAATGACTTGCCCTGACGCCGTGCGCACGGGCCGGCCGCCGATCGATTCGACGCGCCAGCGGAACGGCGGGGCCGGACGGCCTGACGTCATCGATGACGCGATGTGGTTGGCCGCCGTGAGAATGTCGGTGGGCGCGGCGATGCCGGACGCAAGCGCATGGTCGACAGCCCAGATTCGGATGAGCGGCATGAATGGCGGAATTGGCCCTGAACAAGGGCAATCCTACCACTCGAAATCGAGCGGTTCGGCCGCCGTTCGTTCGGGAGTCGACGACCGGAAATCAAAAGGCCGCCCGGCACCGGAGTGCGCGGGCGGCCTTGCGGGTCGAACGGCCGTGCTGCGTCTATGTCGCTCAGCACTCGCCTTTCTTCGCGTGCCCCGGCGGGCAGTGATAGCCGCCATGACCGCGATGACGCTCTTCCCACTCGCGGCGTTCCCAGTAGCGATGGCCATCCCAGTAGCGGTCGCCGTGCCAGCCGACGATGACCGCCGGTGCAGGGGCGACCACGACCGGGGCGGGCGCGACGACGACCGGCGCGGGCGTGCCGATGTTGACGTCGACGTTGACGGCGTGAGCGAGGCCGGACAGCGAAAGGCCGAGGCCGGCAAAAGCGAGGGCGATCAGCGAGCGTTGCATGTTCTTTTCCGTGATGTCGTGATGAATGGGCCGACGCGACGCGATGGAAGCGAGGGGGACCGTTCCACCGGGGGAACGCCGCGCCGACACGATGCAGTGTGCTGCCGCGCGACGGAAAAGGCGAGTCGTGATTATTACGGAGGATTGACGGCGCGCGAGCGCGCGGCGTGCCATCCATTTGACATTGGCGGCCGGCCGATACGGATGATCCCGCAGCATGGTGCGGTGCCCGCTGCGGGGATTTGACATTCGACCGCGCACGGCGGAGCGCGGGTATTAACAGCGCGTTACAAAGTCACGTCCGGCGGGCCGCCGGATCGCGCTATTCGCTGCATAAAAAGAACGACGCCGGCCGTCGGGCCGGCTGCCGTCACCGACCGGTTACAGGTAGAACATCCGGTCTTCTTCCGGGCGCGGCGGATGATCGTCGTCGTCCGAACCTTCTTCCTCGCCGCTGTCCTCGTAAAACGCGAGCACCGCGTCGAGCACCTGGTCGGGATCGTCGATCACCTGCATCAGGTCCATGTCTTCCGGGTTGATCAGGCCCATCGGAATCAGTTGATCGCGGAACCATTGCAGCAGCCCCTGCCAGAACTCGCTGCCGACGAGGACGATCGGCACGAGGCGCGACTTCTTCGTCTGGATCAGCGTGAGCACTTCGGACAGCTCGTCGAGCGTGCCGAAGCCGCCCGGCATCACGATCACCGCATCAGAGTTCTTCACGAACGTGACCTTGCGCGTGAAGAAGTGGCGGAAGCGCAGCGAGATGTCCTGGTAGTGGTTGCCGGCCTGCTCGTGCGGCAGCTCGATGTTCAGGCCGACCGACGGCGCCTTGCCGGCGTGCGCGCCCTTGTTCGCGGCTTCCATGATGCCGGGGCCGCCGCCGGAGATCACCGCGAAGCCGGCGTCCGACAGCTTGCGCGCGATCTGCGCGGCGAGCTTGTAGTGCGGGTTGTCGGGTTTGAGGCGGGCAGAACCGTAGATGCTGACGGCCGGGCGGATCTCCGACAGGTACTCGGTCGCCTCGATAAACTCTGCCATAATCGTGAACATCTGCCACGATGCGCGCGCCTTCTTGGCCGTCGCGCGTTCTTGATCTGCGAGCGAACGCAGACTCGGAATCACTTTTCTCTTGTTCATAATGCCTGAAGAACGAAATCTGGAAGGTAAGACCCTGCTATTGGTTGACGGTTCGAGCTATCTGTATCGGGCTTACCATGCGATGCCTGATTTGCGTGGCCCTGGCGGGGAGCCGACCGGAGCGCTCTACGGAATCATCAACATGCTGCGCCGTATGCGCAAGGAAGTCAGTGCAGAGTATAGCGCTTGCGTGTTCGATGCAAAGGGCAAGACGTTCCGCGACGACCTTTATGCCGACTATAAGGCAAACCGCCCGTCGATGCCGCCCGATCTCGCGTTGCAGGTCGAACCGATCCACGGCGCGG
Organism: Burkholderia sp. BCC0506; assembly: GCF_902833145.1. Classification (GTDB taxonomy): domain Bacteria; phylum Pseudomonadota; class Gammaproteobacteria; order Burkholderiales; family Burkholderiaceae; genus Burkholderia. The sequence continues at coordinate 762,255 of NZ_CADFEN010000002.1, forward strand.
TGCGCGCGCTCGGCTGGCCGCTGCTGATGGTCGAGGGCGTCGAGGCCGACGACGTGATCGGCACGCTCGCACGCGAAGCCGAACGACACGGGATGAACGTGATCGTGTCGACCGGCGACAAGGATCTCGCGCAACTCGTGACCGAGCGCGTCACGCTCGTCAACACGATGACCAACGAGACGCTCGACCGCGACGGCGTGATCGCGAAGTTCGGCGTGCCGCCCGAGCGCATCATCGACTACCTCGCGCTGATCGGCGACACCGTCGACAACGTGCCGGGCGTCGAGAAGTGCGGCCCGAAGACGGCCGTGAAGTGGCTGTCGCAATACGAGAGCCTCGACGGCGTGATCGAACATGCGGGCGAGATCAAGGGCGTGGTCGGCGACAATCTGCGCCGCGCGCTGGATTTTCTGCCGCTCGGCCGCCAGCTCGTGACCGTCGACACGGCCTGCGATCTCGCGCCGCATCTCGAGTCGATCGAAGCGTCGCTGAAGACGGACGGCGAAGCGCGCGACCTGCTGCGCGACATCTTCGCGCGCTACGGTTTCAAGACCTGGCTGCGCGAGGTCGAGAGCGCACCCGCGGAAGGCGACGGCGCCGATGCGCCGGAAGGCGAGCCGGCCCCGGTGATCGCGGCGGACGTCGTGCGCGAATACGACACGATCCAGACCTGGGCGCAGTTCGATGCGTGGTTCGCGAAGATCGATGCGGCCGCGCTGACCGCGTTCGACACCGAGACGACCGCGCTCGATCCGATGCTCGCGCGGCTCGTCGGCCTGTCGTTCTCGGTCGAGCCGGGCAAGGCGGCCTACCTGCCGGTCGCGCACCGCGGCCCCGACATGCCCGAGCAGCTTCCGCTCGACGACGTGCTCGCGCGCCTGAAGCCGTGGCTCGAATCGGCCGATCGCAAGAAGGTCGGCCAGCACCTGAAGTACGACGCACAGGTGCTCGCGAACTACGGCATCGCGCTGAACGGCATCGAGCACGACACGCTGCTCGAATCGTACGTGCTCGAATCGCACCGCACGCACGACATGGACAGCCTCGCGCTGCGTCATCTGGGCGTCAAGACGATCAAGTACGAGGACGTGGCCGGCAAGGGCGCGAAGCAGATCGGTTTCGACGAAGTGGCGCTCGCGCAGGCCGCGGAATACGCGGCCGAAGATGCCGACATCACGCTGCAGCTCCATCACGCGCTGTATCCGCAGATCGCGCGCGAGCCGGGGCTCGAGCGCGTGTACCGCGAGATCGAGATGCCGGTGTCGCTCGTGCTGCGCAAGATGGAGCGCACGGGCGTGCTGATCGACGATGCGCGCCTGCAGGCGCAGAGCACCGAAATCGCGACGCGCCTGATCGAGCTCGAGGGCCAGGCGTACGAACTGGCGGGCGGCGAATTCAATCTCGGCTCGCCGAAGCAGATCGGGCAGATTTTCTTCGAGAAGCTGCAGTTGCCGGTCGTGAAGAAGACGCCGAGCGGCGCGCCGTCGACCGACGAGGAAGTGCTGCAGAAGCTGGCCGAGGACTATCCGCTGCCGAAGCTGCTGCTCGAGCATCGCGGGCTGTCGAAGCTGAAGTCGACCTATACCGACAAGCTGCCGCGCATGGTGAACCCCGCCACCGGCCGCGTGCACACGAACTATGCGCAAGCGGTCGCCGTGACGGGCCGCCTCGCATCGAACGACCCGAATCTTCAGAACATTCCGGTGCGCACGGCCGAAGGCCGGCGCATCCGCGAGGCGTTCATCGCGTCGCCGGGCCACCGGATCGTGTCGGCCGACTATTCGCAGATCGAACTGCGGATCATGGCGCACATCTCGGGCGACGCGTCGCTGCTGCGCGCGTTCTCGCAGGGCGAGGACATCCACCGTGCGACGGCCGCCGAGGTGTTCGGCGTGACGCCGCTGGAGGTCAATTCCGACCAGCGCCGGATCGCGAAGGTGATCAACTTCGGGCTCATCTACGGGATGAGCGCGTTCGGGCTCGCGTCGAATCTCGGCATCACGCGCGACGCGGCGAAGCTCTACATCGACCGCTATTTCGCCCGCTATCCGGGTGTCGCGCAGTACATGGAAGACACGCGCGCGACCGCGAAGGAGAAGGGCTACGTCGAAACCGTTTTCGGCCGCCGCCTGTGGCTGCCCGAGATCAACGGCGGCAACGGTCCGCGCCGCCAGGCCGCCGAGCGCGCGGCCATCAACGCACCGATGCAGGGCACGGCGGCCGACCTGATCAAGCTGTCGATGATCGCGGTGGACGACTGGCTCACGCGCGACGGGCTTGCGTCGCGGATGATCATGCAGGTGCACGATGAACTGGTGCTCGAGGTGCCCGACGGCGAGCTGTCGCTCGTGCGCGAGAAACTGCCGGAAATGATGTGCGGCGTCGCGAAGCTGAAGGTGCCGCTGGTTGCCGAAGTGGGCGCCGGCGCGAACTGGGAAGAGGCACACTGACGCACCCCCGCGCGGTGCCTGTTCCCCGCGGCATAGTGTTGCAGGGATGCTGAATATCGAGGTGGTTTGCTTGTGGTCAACGCGCAAGCTCCCGGACAATGCATGTCAGTCATGTCATTGACGCGGGGCGGCGCGCCCCGCGTTCCGGGCCGGCGCATCGAAGTGCTTCGAACTGCACATCGATGATGTCCGAACCGGTTAATCCGTCGGGTGGCGTGAGTGCATGGCGTTTGCTTCATCCGGCGGCAGCAGTTTCGAATCGCAAAGGGGGAATCAGATGCATCGGATCATCATCGTAGGCGGAGGCGCCGGCGGCCTGGAACTGGCGACGCGGCTCGGCGACCGTTACGGCGCGCGCGGCAATCGTCCCGCGCGTGCGCTCGTCACGCTCGTCGACCGCAATCCGACGCACATCTGGAAACCGTTGCTGCACGAGGTCGCGGCCGGCAGCATGGACCCGTTCACGCAGGAGCTCGAATATGCGGCGCAGGCGCGCTGGCACGGCTTCGAGTTCCAGCAGGGCGAGCTGACCGGGCTCGACCGCGCGGCGAAGCGTCTGACGCTGTCGCCCATCAACGACAGCGACGGCGTGGAACTGTTGCCGGCGCGCGAGCTGGAATACGACACCCTCGTGATCGCGATCGGCAGCACGACGCACTTCTTCGGCGTGCAGGGCGCGCCGGAAAACGCGATTGCGCTCGACACGGTCGGGGAGGCCGAACGCTTCCGCAAGCGCTTGATCGCGGCATGCATGCGCGCCGAGCACCAGGCGCCGGCGCCGAGTGCGCCAGGCGAGTCGGCCGAGCCGCGCATCCAGGTCGTGATCGTCGGCGGCGGCGCGACGGGCGTCGAGTTGTCCGCGGAGCTGCGCAATACCGCGCAGGTACTGTCCGCGTACGGGCTGCACAAGCTCGATCCGCGCCATGACGTCGGCATCGTGCTGATCGAATCGGGGCCGCGGATCCTGCCGGCCCTGCAGGATCGCGTGTCGGCGGCGACGGCCGAACTGCTCGAGAAGCTCGGCGTGCGGCTGATGCTCGGCGAGCGCGTGACCGAGGTGGCGCCCGGGTTCGTGCATACCGCGAGCGGCAAGGCGGTGCGCGCGGACCTGACGGTCTGGGCGGCCGGCATCAAGGCGCCGTCCGTGCTCTCGCAGCTCGACGGCCTCCAGGTCAACAAGCTCGGGCAGCTCGACGTGCGCCGCACGTTGCAGACCTTCACCGACGACAACGTGTTCGCGCTCGGCGATTGCGCGGCCTGTGCATGGCCGGGCAACGAACGCAACGTGCCGCCGCGTGCGCAGGCGGCGCACCAGCAGGCGAGTTTCCTGCTGAAGGCGATCGGCTGCCGGCTCGAAGGGCGCCCGCTGCCCGAGTTCACGTATCGCGATTTCGGCTCGCTCGTGTCGCTCGGCCACTTCAGCGCGGTCGGCAACCTGATGGGCGGGCTGATCGGCGGCAACATGCTGATCGAAGGGCTGTTCGCGCGCTTCATGTACATGTCGCTGTACCGGCTGCACATCGCGGCGCTGCACGGTTATCCGCGGATGATGCTCGACACGGTCGCGCACTGGCTGCGGCGCACGACGCTGCCGCGCGTGAAGCTGCACTGATCGCGCGCGTGCGTGCGAAGCGGGCGGGGCGGACGCATGCCATGCGTGTTCCCCGCCCGTTTTTTCTTTTCGATTCGCAAACATTCGGTCGCACGACGAGCTCGGCCATGCGCATCCGTACGGTGATTCGGCAAGGCCTTCGGCGGGCTTGCGCGCCATGTCGATTCGATCGCCGCAACGCGACGTAATCGAGTCTTACACATCTGACAGTTGACGCGACAACGGATTATTGGGCATCTTGTCCGGGTTTTCGTTCGCGGCGGGGTGCCAACCGCCGCGACCTCCGCACCGCGCGCCGGTGCGATGCCCCGTCATGCCGTTCCGCGATCGTGACGGCGGCGCCCAATCGAGGAGTGCATTCATGTTGAAACCCGAAGTCGACAGCCTGGTCCCCCATGTCCCGTTCTCGCGCCGCAAGTTCATGCAGGCCGCCCTGGGCGGCACCTTCGCGGCGGCCGTGCTGCCCGTGTCGGCGCAGACGGTCACGACCGACAGCACCGGGCTGGACGTCGACACCATCGAGATCCGTTCGGGCGATGCGAGCGTGCCGGCTTATCGCGCCCAGCCGGTCGACAAGACGAACCTGCCGGTCGTCATCGTGATTCACGAGATCTTCGGCGTGCATGCGCATATCGCCGATGTGTGCCGGCGCTTCGCGAAGCTCGGCTATCTCGCGATCGCGCCCGACCTGTTCGCCCGGCAGGGCAACGCGGCGAAGTATCCGACGATCAAGGATCTTTACGACAACATCATCAGCAAGGTGCCGGACCGGCAGGTCACCGAGGACCTCGACGCAACGGTCGCGTGGGCCGGCAAGAACGGCGGCGACCTCACGCGTCTCGGCGTGACCGGGTTCTGCTGGGGCGGTCGCCAGGCGTGGCTGTATGCGGAACACAATCCGCACGTGCGGGCCGCGGTGGCGTGGTACGGGTTCGTCGAAGGCAAAACCGACGAGATGACGCCGTTCAACCCGGTCGATCACGCATCGTTGCTGAAGGTGCCGGTGCTCGGGCTGTACGGCGAGAAGGACCAGAACATCACGCAGGCGTCGCTCGCGGACATGCGCAAGGCGATCCAGGCGAGCGATTCGAAGCTCGCGCGCGAATCGGAAATCGTCGTGTATCCGGATGCCGGTCACGCGTTTTTCGCCGACTACCGGCCGAGCTATGTGAAGGCCGACGCCGAGGATGGGTGGAAGCGCGCGATCGAGTGGTTCCACAAGTACGGCGTGATGTAAGCAACGAGCGGCGGCATCGGCTGCTGCGGCACTGGCCGCCGCGGGATCGGCCGCCGCGGCATCGGCCGCCGCGGCATCGGCCGCCGCTTCATACTCATCGAGTCGCGCGGGGGGTCAAGGATTCGGGCCGGTCGCGATCGGCCGCGACGGATCGGCGCTCCATTCGCTCCACGACCCCGGGTACAGCGACGCGCCGTGCAGGCCCGCCACTTCCAGCGCCAGCGCGTTGTGGCATGCGGTGACGCCGGAGCCGCATTGCAGGATCGCGCGGTTCGGCTCGGTGCCGCCGAGCACGGTGGTGAACGCCTCGCGCAACTCATGGCCGGTCTTGAAGCGGCCGTCGGCAGTCAGGTTGTCCTTGAAGAAGCGGTTGCGCGCACCTGGAATGTGGCCACCCACCGGATCGTTCGTTTCGTTTTCGCCGCGATAGCGGTCGGGTGCGCGTGCATCGATCACGACGCGCGCGTGCGACGACACGTTCGCGAGCACGGCCGCTGCATCGACCGTCGATTCGAGCGGCGTTGCCGCGCGGAAGTCGCCGGCGGCCGGTTTCGGCACGTCGGTCGTCAGCGGCTGGCCGGCCGCTTCCCAGGCCTGCAGCCCGCCGTCGAGCACGGCGACCGAATCGTGGCCGAGCCAGCGCAGCAGCCACCACAGGCGTGCCGCATAGGCGCCGCCTTGCGCGTCGTACGCGACGACCTGCTGGCCCTGCTTGAGGCCGCGGCTGGCGAGCAGCGTGGCGAGCGCGTCGCGGGTCGGCAGCGGATGGCGGCCGTTGGTGCCCGTCTTGCGGCCCGACAGGTCGCGGTCGAGATGAAGGTATTGCGCGCCGGGGAGGTGGCCGGCCGCATACGCGGCTTCGCCGGCGCCGGGATCGGCGAGATCGAAGCGGCAGTCGAACAATGCGACGCTGCCGGGCGCCGCGGCCAGGCGCTCGGCGAGATTGGCAGCGGAGATCAGCGTGGTGTAGTGAGTGTGTGGCATGGCGGCTCCCTGGGGTGCAAATGGCCTGACACTCCAAGTCTAAACAAAAAAAGACGGGCCGAAGCCCTAATGCCGTTCAGTTAAGAACTGAACGGCATTTTTGTTTTGGGTGTTGTAAACGATGATGGGGGCTGTTAACCTGCGTCGCCATGCTTGATGACACC
>NZ_CADFEN010000003.1 GCF_902833145.1 Burkholderia sp. BCC0506
GTTCAGCATCGCTGACCAAGTTAACAGCTTGCCGCTTTGTTTACAACTCCAACCCTAAAAACAAAAATGCCGTTCAGTTCTTAACTGAACGGCATTACGCCGAATGGCGGGCTTTTCACGGTGCGGGAAACGCCGGGATCAGCGAAGCTGATTCACGAGCAACCCCATGATCTGGCGAGCCGGCGACGACGTATCGATCGCGCCCGAATCGTCGACGACCGCGACGCGCGTCTGATCGGCCGTCAGCGCCTTCACGTTGACGCGATACTGCTTCGCCTGCTTTTCCTTCTTGCCGTGGAACAGCTGGCTCCAGAAGCCCTGCTCGGCCGCGCTCAGATCCTTCGGATCGACATAGCGCACGAAATACAGGCCCTTCGTGCGATCGCGATCGTCGACCGTGAAGTTCGCACGATCGAGCGCGAGACCGACGTGCAGCCACGACCGGTCGTACGGCTCGCCGAGCGTGACTTCGGACGGCACGGACGCGTCAGCCGCGTCGTTGCCTTGCGCCGACGTGCGCGACACGTTCTGCGCGGCGATCGCTGCGGCCGCCTTCGACGACGCGTCGGTATCGGCCTTCTTGTCCTTCGGTACCGTGTTGTCCTTGATGTTCGCGATCGGCGGCTCGCCGTTCTTCGCGCGCTGCTCGTTCTGCGCGAGCACGGCCATCAGCCGCTTCAGGTATTCCGTCTCGAGCGCCGGATCGTTCGGCTTCGGTTCCCACTTGCTCGAATCGTTGTTCGCGCCGGTGATCGCCTCGCGCATGCCCTTCTGGCTGATGAACACGTAAGTGCCGCCGTTCGGCGCCGAATCGAGACGCGTGCGGTACTTGTTGCGCTCGGCCGTCACGTACGAATTGCCCATCGCCTTCGAGATCACGCTGCGGATCAGACCGTCGTTGATCTGCGGATGGGTTTCGTTCCAGTCGGTTTCCATCACGCCCTTGTCGCGCTGGTCGACGACGAGCAGGAAGCCCTGCTCCTGCCAGAAACGGCGAACCTGCGGCCAGATCGCGGCCGGCTGCTTGCCGTCGATCACGAGCCAGCTTTCGGTGCCGTCGCGCTGGATATGCATGCCGGCCACGGCCGGCGCGACGGTGTCCAGCGCAGGCGCGGCCTGCTGGACCTGCTGGAGCGCGGACAGGGAAGTCGCGCCGCCCTGGGGCGGCAGCGAACGCTGATCGGCCGTCTCGTCGAGCATGTTGGGCGGCACTGCGAGCGACGCTTCCTTCGATTTCGAATCGCTCTTGTAGTCCACTTTCGTGGGCGACGACGTACCGCAACCGGCGACGAGCGCACCGGTGGCGAGCACTGCAGCGAACCGCATGGTAAGACGAAGATCAGTCATGTTCGGGGAATCCTCTTCCGCTAAATCACGGCGCTTTCCGTGGATCAACCTTGCATTTTACCGGGGCCGCGCTGCGATGTGCAAAAAAGCGACGGCCAAGAAAAAACCCGCGTCAGCCTGAGCTGACGCGGGTTCTTTGTCTGGTCGGGGCGAGAGGATTTGAACCTCCGACCACCTGCACCCCATGCAGGTACGCTACCAGGCTGCGCTACGCCCCGAAAGAAAAAAATTATAACAGACAGTTTGCCGATTTAGAACGGGTCGCATGCATTTTGTGAACGTTCCCGTGAAATTTTCTGGCGCGCGGGCGCCGATGCAGGCAATCTGCGGCACCGATCCCGCGACGCCGTCATCGCTTGCGCGCGACGCAGATGACCGTCAGGCCGGCCACGCGATTGAAGCGAAACATCGGCAGCTCGATACGACAGATCGTCTTGAGCAAACCGTTGACGAACGGATGATGACGGCGCAATTGCGACTGAGGCTCACGTGGATGCGAACGCACTCGCTCGCCCAGCCGCAATGCGGCCGCGAGCGGAAACGTGAGGCCGAAATAATAGGCGCCGTGTTCGACGTCGAGCCCCGCACGCCGGACCACGTCCTCGAGGCCGCCGAGCGTGTACCTGCGCTTGTGCTCGAGGAAGTCGTCGTGGCCGCTCCACAGGAACTGGAACGCGGGAACGGTGATCAGGAACCGGCTGCCTGCAGGCGCGCCCTTCACGTACTGCGCCAGCAGGCCGACGTCGTCGTCGACATGCTCGAGCACGTCCATCAGCAACACGAGATCGGCGTCGAATCGATCGACGGCGCGCCGAAAGTGAATCGGCTTGCCGGCCGCCTCGCCGTCGCTGTCGTCGGCATAGCTCGTATCGACGCACCAGGCTTCCGTCGCCCGCGTGCGCTCGAGCAGATGCTTCGAGAAAAAACCGGAGCCCGCCCCGACGTCGAGTATCCGGTTCGCGTCCGACGCGCCCAGGAACCGGCGGATCGCGTTCGCCTTCGACGCGTAGTACCAGTGTTGGCCTACCCCCGCACCGAGTACGTCGACTTCCTTCAGGTCCATGGCGCTTCCCCGTGATGGCTGCCGTGTTGTGAAATCGAATCCGCCATTGATGCCGATCTTACCTCGCCGCCATCGCCGATCGTATCCGTCGATGCCCGGGGCCGCGCCGCTCCGGCGTCGGGTGAAACCCGCGCCGGTCAAGGCCGACCATCGGTTTTCAGGGGCGCCCCGAAAGACGTCGACCGACGGTCCGCGCAAACCAAACGACCGTTTGATCCGCCCGCCCATCCACCGCGAATCCATTGTCCGGCAGCCCGCCGGCGCACCGCGTCCGGGCGCCCGCTGTTTGGTAACGCCGCTCTAGCGCGCTATGACACACTGCACGGCATCGACGCTCGCGCCCGTGCAGCGACGCGCGCCGCCGTCGATCAAGACAAGACATGGAGACAGACGATGCGGAATGCGGTCCGGCGCGGCCATCGCTCGCCTTTGGCAATTTTCGACTGGTGTTCCGGCCTGCGACGCACGGCCGCGTCGGGGTCGCACTCGACATCCCGCTTATTCGGCTGCGGCGCGCTGGCGCTCGCCTTGCTCTGCGCCGGCTGCGCGGAATCGGCAGCCCAGCGCGACGGCGGCACGTCCATCGCCTCGACGAAGATCGAACGCATCAAGGCCGCGCAGCTCGCGCGCGAGCAGCAGATCGCCCGTACCGTGCCGTCGCTCGCATCGATCAGCCTCACGCAGCCGCGCCCGTTCACGCTGCGCGACTCGGGCCAGAACGGCGCGATGACGTTCCTGCGGGACGTCGATTTCCGCGTCGTCAACAATCTCGGCTTCTTCATCCATCAGCTGTCGGCCACGCTCGTGCCCACGCAGGCCGGCGCGCCGATCGTATTCGACGATCCGACGAGCTTCGAGATCGACGTGCACGAAGGCACGGTCACGCTCGACAACGCGAAGCTGACCGCCCTCTTCAACACCTACATCTTCGGCTATCGCAATGCGCCGCTGCGCAAGCTCGCGGTATCGGCCGGCGACGGCGTGATCCATCTGCAAGGCGAGATGCAGCGCGACGGCTGGGTGCCGTTCTCGCTCACCGGCACGCTCGCGATCCGCGACGGCAGCCAGCTCGTGTTCCACCCGACCGGCGTACGCGTGTCGGGTATCGACGCACAGCCGGTGATGCGCGCGGCCAACGTGAAAATGGCCGACCTGCTGAAGGTGCAGACACCGATCGCGCAACTCGCCGGCGACGATCTCGTGATGGCGGTCGACAAGCTGATGCCGCCGCCGCGCCTGAAGCTCACGATCACCGCCGTGCGCGTGACGCCGGCGGGCCTCGACCTGAAGCTCGACGACGGCACGCATGCCGGCTTCGCGATGCCCGCGAACGCACCGCAGCAGGCGATGGTCATCCGCGGCGGCGACGTGAAGTTCATGCGCTCGATGCCGATGAATGCGGACATCCTGATCGGCCCGCTCGACGCATCGAAGCGCGACCAGGCGTTCGTGTTCGACCTGTATCACTATCGCGACCAGGTGTCGGCCGGCTACTTCAACTTCGACGAAAGCGGCGCGATGACGATCCGGATGCCTTCGTATGCGGGCCCGGCCAGCGGCGCGCTGCTGGGCAACGCGGCGGCGCGCCTGAACGACAGCTTCCTCGCCGCGCAGCAAAGTGCGCTGCGCGACGTGCGCCAACACTGGGAAGCCTACGCGCTCGCGGCGGACGCCGTGCGGCCCGGCATGCAGAAGGTCGCGATACGCCGCACGTCGACGACGCCATTCAACGAACGGCACGTGTCGAACCGCAACCCGACGATCCACCTGCGCAACGTCGACTTCAACCTGTCCGGCGACATCGGCTTTCATGTCGACGATCTCGACGTGGAACTCGTGTCGAAGCGCCCGGGCGAACCCGTCGATCTCGATGACCCGAACCAGTACGACATCCACATTCTCGGCGGCACGGTCGTCGAGTCGTGGAAGGCGATGTCGGCGCTGTTCAACAATTACCTGCTCGACTATTCGCCGCGTTCGCTGAACGATCTGCAACTGAGCGCGGACGGGCAGAACCTGCGCGTCCAGGGCGGCATCAAGCTGTGGAACCACGTACCGGGCGTCTGGCTGCCGACCGACATGAACGGCACGCTGACGGTACTCGACGACCGCCATCTCGCCTTCAGGCCATCGCAGGTGTCGGTGCTCGGCATCCCGCAGGCGACGCTGCTGCGCTCGCTCGGCATCGAGCTCGCGTCGTTGACGCCGTTGCGGCGGCGCGGCGCGGAACTGCGCGGCGACACGCTCGTGCTCGACCAGTACACCGTCTTCCCGCCGCCCCTGCTGAACGGCAAGCTCGGCCAGGCGACGGTCGAGCGCGACGGGTTGCGCCTCACGTTCCGGCGCGTAGCGAGCGCGCCCGCGCCGAAGCGCCCGCAGATCGATGCGCCGAGCTACATGTGGATGGAAGGCGGCGACATGAAGATGTTCAACGTGCTCGAACTGAACGTGCGCGCGCTGATCCGGAATTCGGCCGAGGCCGGCCCGATGCGGTTCGACCTGTACGGGTATCGCGATCAGGTCGCCCAAGGCTCGGTGCGGATGCTGCCGGACGGCACGCTGGTCGTCGACATGGGGCAGAAGAATCCGCTCGCGTCGCGCTGATCCCCACGCGCGACCCGCATGAAAAAAGCCCGGTGGCGGGTCGCCAACCGGGCTTTCCATGCAGCCTGCGCGCCGTGCGCTCAGTCGCGTTTCAGTCCGTCGAGCACGTCCAGCAACGCCTGTCGCAACGCGATGACGTCGACGCTTGCGCCCGGCTTGACCGCCCCGCGCGCATCGGCGGGCTGCGCGCCGGATTCGACCGGCTCCGCCGCGGCCCGCTCGCTGCCCGGCGAATCGAGCCGGTTGCGCGCGCCGTTGATCGTGAAGCCCTGCTCGTACAGCAACTCGCGAATTCGCCGGATCAGCAGCACTTCGTGATGCTGGTAGTACCGTCGGTTGCCGCGCCGCTTCACCGGCCGCAGCTGCGTGAATTCCTGTTCCCAGTAACGCAGCACATGTGGTTTGACCCCGCACAGTTCGCTGACTTCGCCGATCGTGAAGTAGCGCTTCGCGGGAATCGGAGGCAAGACGACTTTCTCAACCGTGGTGGTCATCGTCGGTTAACCGTCGGTAAAGGGTGCGCGGCGGCCGCGCGGGGCGTAGGCGCGCGTATTACTCCGCGCCGTTTTCGACCAGCGCCTTCAGCTTCTGGCTCGCGTGGAAGGTTACCACCCGGCGGGCCGCGATCGGAATCGCCTCGCCCGTCTTCGGATTGCGGCCCGGACGCTGCGGCTTGTCGCGCAGCTGGAAATTGCCGAACCCCGACAGCTTGACGCTTTCGCCGTTTTCGAGCGCGTCGCGGATCACTTCGAAAAACGCCTCGACCATGTCCTTCGCTTCACGCTTGTTCAGCCCGACGCTGTCGAACAGCAGCTCCGCCAGTTCCGCCTTCGTCAGCGTCGGCGTCTCGGTGGACGCCGGCGCCGAAGCGTCGCGGTTCATCGCGCTGCGTTGCGCCGTCAGGAGGGCTTCGAATTCACTCGAGGTCATGTCGTTCATATCTGCCATACAGCGCGTTGAATCAAAACTTACGATGGAAAAAAGCCGCCCGCGAACGGGCGGGCCCTCTCCTTAGCCGCGCAGGCGCGCACCGGTACGAGCCATCCGCTCGACCAGCGTCTGGATCGCCAGGTCGACGACCTCGTCCTGCAGCGTGCCTGCCGCGTCCTGCAGCGTCACGCGGAAGGCAAGGCTCTTCTCGTTCGCGGCAAGACCACCGGAAGTATTTGATTTTGCACGAAATTCGTCGAAGAGTACAACCTTCTGAACGAATCGGCAGGCGTCTTCCGCAAGCGCCTTCTTCATTTCGTCGAAAAGTGCCTGAACCTCGACCGCCTGATCGACGACAACGGCGATATCGCGACGGACCGGCGGGAATTTCGACACGTCGGTCGGCGCGGGCAGCGCCCGTGCGATCAGCGCATCCGCGTCGATTTCGAACATCACCGGCGCGTGCGGCAGCTCGTACTTCTGCATCAGGCGCGGATGCAGTTCGCCGATCCAGCCGACCGCGCGGCCGTCGACTTCGATGCGTGCGCTGCGGCCCGGATGAAGGGCCGGATGCTCGGCCTTCACGAAACGTGCAACCGCCGGCGCGAGCAGCGCCTCGAGATCGCCCTTCACGTCGAAGAAATCGACCGCGCGGGTCGCCACGCCCCACTGCTCGTCGACTGCCGGACCGTACGCGAGCGCGCCGACGCGCTTCGGCTGCGCATGACCTTCGACCGCCAGCTCGCCGGCCTTCACCGACGGATCGGCGACGAACACGCGCCCCGATTCGAACACGCGCACGCGATCGGCGCGGCGGTTCAGGTTGTGGCGCAGCACGGCGATCAGGCTGCCGAACAGCGTCGTACGCATCACCGAAAGCTGGCTCGCGATCGGGTTCAGCAGACGGATCGGGTTGTCGTTGCCCGCGAAATCGCGCTCCCACTCCGCATCGACGAAGCTGAAGTTGACGGTTTCCGCGTAGTCGCGCGCCGCAAGCGCGTGACGGATGTCGTGGATCGAACGCCGCGTCTCGTGGGTCGCGCGCATCTCGCTCGTCGCGACCGGCGGCCGCGCCGGAATCTTCTCGAAGCCGTAGATGCGCGCCACTTCCTCGATCAGGTCTTCCTCGATCTCGATGTCGAAGCGATGCGACGGCGGCGTGACGAGGAACGCGTCCTCCTCACGTTCGAACGTCAGGCCGAGGCGCGTGAAGATATCCGCGATGGCGTCGGCGTCGATCTTCACGCCGATGATGCGGTTCGCGCGCGACACGCGCATCTTCACCGGCGCGCGCTGCGGCAGGTTCACCGCCTGATCGTCGACCGGGCCGGCCTTGCCGCCGCAGATCTCGAGGATCAGTTGCGTGATGCGCTCGACGTGCTCGACGGTCGTCGCGTAATCGACGCCGCGCTCGAAGCGATGGGCCGCATCGGTCGAGAAGTTGTACTTGCGCGCGCGGCCGCGGATGCTGTCCGGCCACCAGAACGCGGCTTCCAGGTAGATGTTGGTCGTATCGAGCGTGACGGCCGTGCTGTCGCCGCCCATGATGCCGGCCAGGCTTTCGACCTGACGGTCGTCCGCGATCACGCCGACCGTTTCGTCGAGTTCGACCGTGTTGCCGTTGAGCAGCTTCAGCGATTCGCCGCGCTTGCCCCAGCGCACTTCGATGCCGCCGTGGATCTTGTCGAGATCGAACACGTGCGACGGGCGGCCGAGTTCGAACATCACGTAATTCGAGATGTCGACGAGCGCGGACACGCTGCGCTGCCCCGAACGCTCGAGGCGCTCGACCATCCACTGCGGCGTCTTCGCACGCGCGTTCACGCCGCGGATCACGCGACCCGAGAAGCGGCCGCACAGATCGGGCGCGGCAATGCGCACCGGCAGCGTTTCGTCGAGCTCGACGTTCACCGGGCGGATGTCGACCGGCGTCAGCGGCGCGCCGGTGATCGCGGCCGTCTCGCGCGCGATACCGAACACCGACAGGCAGTCGGCCTTGTTCGGCGTCAGCTTGATTTCGAAGATCGTGTCGTCGAGATTGAGGGTTTCGCGGATGTCCTGGCCGACCGGCGTGTCTTCCGGCAGGATCAGCAGCCCGCTGTGATCCTCGGACAACTTCAGCTCGCGCGCCGAGCACAGCATCCCCTGGCTCTCCACGCCGCGCAGCTTCGACAGCTTGATCGCGAACGGCTTGCCGCCCTCTTCCGCCGGCGGCAGTTCCGCGCCGACCAGCGCGACGGGCACCTTGATGCCGGGCGCCACGTTCGGCGCGCCGCAGACGATGTTCAGCGTCGCGCCGGTGCCGGCGTCGACCTGGCAGACATTGAGCTTGTCCGCATCCGGATGCTTGACGACTTCGAGCACGCGGCCCACGACGATCTTCGACGTCGGCGGCGCAGCCTTGCTCAGCGATTCGACTTCGAGCCCCGCCATCGTCAGCGCGTGCGACAGCTCGTCGGTCGTCAGCTGCGGGTCGACAAAGGTTCTCAACCAGGATTCAGGGAATTGCATGGATGTCTACGTTCGAAACGGGTTAGATCGACGCCCGGGCTCCGTCGGAAGCGTCCGTCGGGGCGTGCGCGGGCACAGGTCGGCGCGGCGAGCGGCGTTATGCGAACTGGCGCAGGAAACGCAGGTCGTTCTCGAAGAACAGCCGGAGATCCTGGACGCCGTAGCGCAGCATCGTCAGGCGCTCGAGGCCGCTGCCGAACGCGAAACCGATGTAGCGCTCGGGGTCGAGGCCCATGTTGCGGATCACGGTCGGATGCACCTGCCCCGAGCCGGAAATTTCGAGCCACTTGCCGGCGTTCTTGCCTTGCTCGAACATCATGTCGATCTCGGCCGACGGTTCCGTGAACGGGAAATACGACGGACGGAAGCGCACGAGGATGTCGTCGCGCTCGAAGAATTTTTTCAGGAAGTCGGTATAGACGCCCTTGAGGTCGGCGAAGCTGATGTTTTCGTCGATCCACAGCCCCTCGACCTGATTGAACATCGGCGAGTGCGTTGCATCGCTGTCGACGCGATACGTGCGACCCGGTGCGATCACCTTGATCGGCGGACGGTTCATGCGCGCATAACGCACCTGCATCGGGCTCGTGTGCGTGCGCAGCAGCAGCTGACGGCCGTCGGCATCCTTGCCTTCGACGTAGAAAGTGTCCTGCATCGAACGCGCCGGATGGTTCTCCGGGCTGTTCAGCGACGTGAAGTTGTACCAGTCCGTCTCGATTTCGGGGCCGTCGGCCACGTCGAAACCGATCGAGCCGAAAATCTGTTCGACGCGCTCCCACGTGCGCATCACGGGGTGCAGGCTGCCCGCACCGGCGCCGCGGCCCGGCAACGTCACGTCGATCGCTTCGGCGGTGAGGCGCTGGTTCAGCAGCGCGTCGGCCAGTGCCTGGCGACGGGCGGTGAGCGCGGCTTCAACCTGCTGCTTCGCGACGTTGATGCGCGCGCCTTCGGTCTTGCGTGCTTCGGGATCGAGCTTGCCGAGGCCCTTCAGCAACTCGGTCAGCGCACCCGATTTGCCGAGAAATCGTGCTTTCTCGTTTTCGAGCGTGGTGATGTCGGCAGCCTGTTCGAAGGACTGCTGCGCGTCGGCGACAATCTGGTCCAGATCCATAGATCCCATCATTTCCAACGTCATTCGGTCTTGGTGAGCAAAACTGCCCACCAAACAAAAAAGGGGCTCGGAAGAGCCCCGTTTTCGCTGCAGCGGCCGAGACTACCGGAACCTCGCTGCAACTAACCACGCAGTGCTAATTTCGCAATTAGGCTGCAACGGCGGCTTTCACCTGCTTGACGATCGCAGCAAAAGCAGCCTTGTCGAACACCGCCATGTCGGCCAGCACCTTACGGTCGAGTTCGATCGACGCCTTCTTCAGGCCGTTGATGAACACGCTGTAGGTCATGTCGTGCTGGCGAACTGCCGCGTTGATACGCGTGATCCACAGTGCGCGGAACACACGCTTCTTGTTGCGGCGATCGCGGTACGCATACTGACCAGCGCGCATCACCGCCTGCTTGGCGATGCGATAGACGTTATTGCGGCGGCCGCGATAACCCTTGGCCAGGTTGATGATCTTCTTGTGGCGGGCCCGTGCGGTTACCCCACGTTTGACTCGAGGCATGTTTCTCTCCTTGGAGTATCAGTTGAGGGGTTACGCGAACGGGAGCATCGCGCGGACGGAGTTCAGATCGGAATCATGAACTGCCGTTGCGCCGCGCAGATGGCGCTTGTTCTTCGTGGTTTTCTTGGTCAGGATGTGGCGCTTGAAGGCTTGACCGCGCTTGACGGTACCGCCCGGACGCACCACGAAGCGCTTTGCAGCGCTCTTCTTGGTCTTCATCTTAGGCATGACGAACAACTCCAGTTTATTAGATGGCGATGGGTGTGCGGTTGGCTTGCGCCCTTGACCCGCCCTTCGAAACCCAGTCCACTTGTGTACGGCGACCCGCTTGCGCAGCCGCCGTCATTGCTGGCGCGCCGCCCTGACCGGGCAACGCGCCGAACCACTGTCGAACCTGCGCGCGATGCGCGCGGGCCCGTTACTTCTTTTTCTTCGGCGAGAGCACCATGATCATCTGGCGCCCTTCCATCTTCGGCATCTGCTCGACCTGGCCGACTTCCTCGAGATCCGTGCGCAGACGCTCGAGCATCCGCATACCGATTTCCTGGTGAGCCATTTCGCGGCCGCGGAAACGCAACGTGATCTTCGTCTTGTCGCCCTCTTCGAGGAAACGCACGAGATTGCGGAGCTTGACGTTGTAATCCCCGTCATCGGTACCCGGGCGGAACTTGACTTCCTTGACCTGGATGACCTTCTGCTTCAGCTTCGCTTCGTGCTGCTTCTTCGATTCCTGGTACTTGAACTTGCCGTAATCCATCAGACGGCAAACCGGCGGCACCGCTTGCGGCGCGATTTCCACCAGGTCAACATCCAGTTCTTCCGATTTACGGAAAGCGTCAGCGAGTTTTACGATACCGAGCGGTTCGTTCTCGATCCCGACCAGGCGCACTTCCGGCGCAGTGATTTCACCGTTGATGCGGTGCGACGACTTATCAGTAGCGATGTTACGTTTCCTCTAAAAATTAAAAAAACGAGCCGCGCTGCCAGGGCGGTTACTTGAACGAGCGCAGGTCTTCCTGCAGACGCTCAACGAAGGCTTCGACCGGCATTACGCCAAGATCGACGCCGCCACGGGCACGCACGGCTACCGTTTGTGCATCACGCTCCTTATCGCCCACGACGAGGAGATAAGGCACCTTTTCCAGCGTGTGCTCGCGTATTTTATAGCTAATCTTCTCGTTGCGCAAATCGGCCGCCACTCTAACCCCTTGTTTTTGCAACGATTGGGCCAGAGACTGCGCATAGTCGGCCTGACTTTCGGCGATATTGAGCACAATTGCCTGGTACGGCGCGAGCCAGACCGGCATTGCACCAGCATGGTGCTCGATCAAAATGCCGAGGAAACGCTCCATCGAACCGACGATCGCGCGGTGCAGCATCACCGGCCGGCGGCGGCTGTTGTCTTCCGCGACGTATTCGGCGCCCAGGCGCTCGGGCAGCACCATGTCGAGCTGCAGCGTGCCGCACTGCCACGAGCGGCCGAGCGCGTCCTTGATGTGGTACTCGATCTTCGGGCCGTAGAA
Organism: Burkholderia sp. BCC0506; assembly: GCF_902833145.1. Taxonomy (GTDB): domain Bacteria; phylum Pseudomonadota; class Gammaproteobacteria; order Burkholderiales; family Burkholderiaceae; genus Burkholderia. The sequence continues at coordinate 11,598 of NZ_CADFEN010000003.1, forward strand.
CGCGCCCTCACCCGGCAACTCTTCCCACGTGAGACCGCAAGCCGTCAGCGCATCGCGCAAGCCTTGCTCGGCACGATCCCACGTCTCGTCCGTACCGGCACGCTGGTCGGGGCGCAGCGACAGCTTGATGTCGATGTGATCGAAACCGAAGTCCTTGTACACGCTCATGGCCAGCGTGTTGAACGCGATCGATTCCGAGATGAACTGGTCTTCCGTACAGAAGATGTGCGCATCGTCCTGCACGAAGCCGCGCACGCGCATCAGGCCGTGCAGCGCGCCCGACGCCTCGTTGCGGTGGCACGAGCCGAATTCCGCGTAACGCAGCGGCAGGTCGCGGTACGAGCGCAGGCCGTGCTTGAACACCTGGACGTGGCCCGGGCAGTTCATCGGCTTGATCGCGTAGTCGCGCTTCTCCGACTCCGTCGTGAACATGTTCTCGCGATAGTTCTGCCAGTGGCCCGACGCTTCCCACAGCGAACGGTCCATGATCATCGGCGTCTTGATCTCGAGATAGCCGGCTTCGTTGACGCGGCGGCGCATGTACTGCTCGACCTGCTGCCACAGCGCCCAGCCCTTCGGATGCCAGAACACCATGCCCGGCGACTCTTCCTGCATGTGGAACAGGTCGAGCTGCTTGCCCAGCTTGCGGTGGTCGCGCTTTTCCGCTTCCTCGAGCATGTGCAGGTACTGATCCTGGTCTTCCTTCTTCGTCCAGGCGGTGCCATAGATGCGCTGCAGCTGCTCGTTCTTCGAATCGCCGCGCCAGTACGCGCCCGCGACCTTCATCAGCTTGAAGACCTTCAGCTTGCCGGTGGACGGCACGTGCGGGCCGCGGCACAGATCGGTGAAGCCGCCGTGCGAGTACAGCTTGATTTCGTCGCCTTGCGGAATCGATTCGATGATCTCGGCCTTGTACTTCTCGCCGATGCTGCGGAAGTAACCGGCCGCCTCGTCGCGCGACACGACACGGCGCGTGACCGGCTCGTCCTTCTTCGCGAGTTCCTGCATGCGCTTTTCGATCTTTTCGAGATCTTCCGGCGTAAACGGGCGGTTGTACGAGAAGTCGTAGTAGAAACCGTTGTCGATCACCGGGCCGATCGTCACCTGCGCGTCCGGATACAGCTCCTTCACCGCGTACGCGAGCAAGTGGGCGGTCGAGTGACGGATGATGTCGAGGCCGTCGGCGTCCTTGTCCGTGACGATCGCGAGCGACGCGTCGCGGTCGATCACCGTCGACGTATCGACGAGCTCGCCATCGAGCTTGCCACCAAGCGCAGCCTTCGCAAGGCCGGGACCGATCGAGGCCGCAACCTCGGCAACTGTCACCGGATGCTCGTATTGTCGAACTGAGCCGTCGGGCAAGCGTATCGAAACCATAGCACTCTCCGTGATGCCGACAGTGGGCGGCAGACCAGGTACGCGAGATCAAACTCGCGCGCAAAAATTCGCGACAAAAAAAATGCGGCCCCGCTTTCGAGGGGCCGCATTCGATACTTCACTCAAACTGAAAGGGCGAAAACGTTCCTCGACTAGCGTCGCTCCGAAGTGGTTTCGGTCAACGTTCGCGGTGTCATAACCGTATTCGCCTTGTTCGCGTTGAGTTGTGTACTGCATCGAACACCCGGAGGCCGGGTATTCTCAATTCGTTGGTAGGCTCGATTGGACTCGAACCAACGACCCCCACCATGTCAAGGTGGTGCTCTAACCAGCTGAGCTACGAGCCTAGAGAAGCTAAGATTATAGGGAGCCGTTACGGGGTTGGCAAGTGTTTTATGCAACCGCAGCAAAATAACGCTGTTCCAACCCCATCACGACTTCCGCCCTGCCCGCACGACGCCCTGCACCTCGCCGAGCAGCGTGCACGCGCGCTGCACCTGCGCCGAATTCGAGACCTCGACGGTGAACTGCATGAATGCCGCATTGCGGCGGCTCTGCGTCTTCACGCCGACGACGTTCATCTTTTCGCGCGCGAATACTTCGGAAATATCGCGCAGCAATCCTTGCCGGTCGCTCGCCTCGATCATCAGGTCGACCGGATACACGGACGCGCCGCGCCCGCCGAGCACATCGGCCGACCAGGTCGTCTGCAGCACGCGTTCCGGCGCGCGCTCGACCATCCGGCGGAACGTCGGGCAGTCGGTGCGGTGAATCGACATCCCCTTGCCGCGCGTGACGAAACCGCTGATCGGATCGGGCGGCGCCGGACGGCAGCAGCGCGCCAGTTGCGTCAGCAGCGCGTCGACGCCCACCACCAGCACGCCGGTGGACGCGCCATGCGCGACGCTCGCGCCGCTGCTGCGCTTCTCGAAATCGGCCGGCGCCTCGGGCGCCGGTTCGGGCGGCGGCGCATCGGACAGCGCGTGCTCGACGTTGCGCAGGCTGAATTCTTCCTTGCCGACGACCGAGAACAACTCCTCGGGCGACTTGAAGCCGAGCTTCGCGGCGAGGTTGTCCAGATTGACCGACGTCTTGCCCTCGCGCTGCAGCGTCTTTTCGACGAGCGCGCGGCCGTGCGCGATGTTTTCTTCCTGCTCGATCGAGTTGAACCACGCACGCACCTTCTGCCGCGCGCGCGAGCTCTTCAGGTAACCGAGCTGCAGGTTCAGCCAGTCGCGCGACGGCCCACCCTCCTTCACCGCGACGATCTCGACCGTCTGGCCGTTCGCGAGCGGCGTGTTCAGCGGTACCATCACGCCGTCGACGCGCGCGCCACGGCAGCGATGGCCGAGCTCGCTGTGCAGGTGATACGCGAAATCGACCGGCGTCGCGCCCTGCGGCAGCGCGATCACGCGCGCCTGCGGCGTCAGCACGTAGATGTGGTCGTCGTCGAGCGACGTCTCGCGCAATTGCGCCCACGCCTGGTCGCCCGACGCCTCGGTGCCATCCTCGACGTCGTCCTTCCACGCGAGCAATTGCCGCAGCCACGCGATCTTCTCGTCGTACTTGTCGCTCGCCGAGAACTGGCCGCCGTAGCCGCGCGCGCCGGCCTCCTTGTAGCGCCAGTGCGCGGCGACGCCGTACTCGGCGAAACGATGCATCTCCTGCGTGCGGATCTGCACCTCGAACGCACGGCCGTCGTCGCCGATCACGACCGTATGCAGCGACTTGTAGCCGTTCGGCTTCGGCCGCGAGATGTAGTCGTCGAACTCCTTCGGCACCGGCTGCCACAGGTGATGCACGATGCCGAGCACCGCGTAGCAATCCTTGATGTCGGGCACGATCACGCGGAACGCGCGCACGTCGTACAGCTCGGAGAAATCGAGCTCCTTGCCGCGCATCTTCCGCCAGATGCTGTAGATATGCTTCGGCCGGCCGCTCACGTCGGCCTGGATGTTCGCTTCCGCGAGCTCGTGCTGCAGCCGCGCGATCGCCTGGGTGACGTACGCCTCGCGCTCGATGCGCTTCTCGTCGAGCAGCTTCGCGATCCGCTTGTAGGTGACCGGATCCTCGAAGCGGAACGCGAGATCCTCGAGCTCCCACTTCAGTTGCCAGATCCCGAGACGGTTCGCGAGCGGCGCATAGATCTCGAGCGTCTCGCGCGCGACGTCGGGCGGCGGATCGAGCTTCGCGGCCGCGTAGTAGCGCAGCGACTGCAGCCGCGACGCGAGCCGGATCAGCACCACGCGGATGTCCTGCGCGAATGCGAGCAGCATCTTGCGCAGCGCTTCGATCTGCGCGCGCCGCTCTTGCGCCGCGTCGCGCCCGGCGTCGGGCTTCGCGCTCTGCGCGGCGCGCAGGCTGACGGTGCCGAGCCGCAACAGCTTGCGCACGTCGGACACGAGCCGCGCGACTTCGTCGCCGAAACGCTCGGTCAGTTCGCGCTCGGGGTCGCTCAGGTGCGGTGTCAGCGCGAACAGCGCGGCGGCCTGCATCGCGGACGGATCGACGTTCAGCGTGCGCATGATCGCCGCCGTGCCGGCCGAGTGATCGGCGAGCAACTCGCCGGAGGACAGGCGCGCGTCGCCGGCCCGCTCGCGCACGAACGCGAGCACGTCGTCGAACGACGGCGCCGCGACGGGAGAAGCGGAAACGGATTCGGTCATTGCACGGCCTGCCGGAATACGGTCATCGTCGGATAACGCTCAGCTCCGCTGCGCGGCGACGACCACGATCTCGACGAGCAGCGCCGGATCCGCGAGCTTCGCCTCGACGGTGGCGCGCGGCGGCGTGTTGCCCTGCGCGACCCATGCGTCCCACTCCGCATTCATGCCTTCGAAGTTCGCGAGATCCGAGATGTAGATCTGCACCGACAGCAGATGCGCCTTGTCGCTGTTCGCTTCGGCGAGCAGGCGGTCGATGTGGCCGAGCACTTCGCGCGTCTGGCCGCGGATGTCCTGCGTCGTGTCTTCGGCGATCTGGCCGGCCAGATACACGGTGCCGTTGTGGATCGCGGTTTCGGAAAGACGGGCCCCGACGTGGTGACGAATGACTGCCATGAAATGTTCCGGTCGTGAATGGGTAAGGATCGGGCGGCAGCACGCCGCCGAACCGCATATTATGACGCGTTTATGCGTCGCCTTCGACGAAAAACCGCCGCGCGAGCGCGATCTGGTCGGCACTGACGAACGCCGGCGCGTGGCCCGCGCCCGGAATCTCGACCTGCGTCACATGCCGGCCGCGACGGACCATTTCGGCCGCCGTTTCGCGCGACAGCAAGTCGGACGTCTCGCCGCGCACGACGAGGAGCGTGGCGTCCGTCGTCTCGATCGCGCGCCACAGCGCGGCCTCGCCGAGCGCGGCCAGTTCCGGCGTCGTCGCCTTGAACGGCTCGGCGATGCGCGGATCGTAGCGCATCGTCCAGCCGCCCTCGGGCAGTTCGCGCAGCAGCGGCCCGTTGATCTCGCGCCACTCGTCGGCGCTCAGCGCACCGAACGGCAGCGACAGCGACGTCAGATAGTCGATCCCCTCCTGCTCGGTCGCAAAGCGCGGCTGCACGCCGAGGTACTCGCCGATGCGCGTCAGCGAATCGGGCTCGATGCGCGGGCCGACGTCGTTGACGATCATCCGGCGCAGCGGCGAACCGGGCAGCCCGGCGAGCGCCATGCCGATCAGGCCGCCCATCGACGTGCCGAACCAGTCGACCGATTCGACGTCGAGCCGCGCAATCAGCGTCACCATGTCGGCCACGTACTGCGGAATCGCATAGAGCCGCGGATCGGCGAGCCGGTCGGACCGGCCACGCCCGGCGACATCGGGGCAGACGACGCGGTACGTATCGGACAGCGCGGCGGCCAGCCGGTCGAAATCGCGCCCGGAGCGGGTCAGGCCGTGCACGCAGACGAGCACGCGCGGATTCGCGGGATCGCCCCATTCGGTATAGGCGACGTGGTGAAGGCCAGCAGCGCTCGCGCACTGCACGCGTCGCTGACGGGGAACCGCGGGATTCGCTGGGGTCGGTGGCATCGTTGGCATCCTGTCGAACGGGGGCGACGCGCGGGGCAACGCTTGCGGCGCCCGATGCAAACGATTGTAAACCGCTTCGGAATGACGGGGCGTCACGCGCCAGGCGATCCTGCATGTGGCGGCCACGCCTTATGCAACCGGTTCGACGGTCCTGATCGACGGCGGCGGCGCCACTGCGTAAGGTCATGACAAAACGCCCCGCGCTCCGTCAGGAACGCGGGGCGTCGAGGATGACGCACCAGGGTAGTGCTCAGGCCACGGCGCTGACGTCGAGCGGTGCGCCCGTCTTCGCCTGGATCTCGTCGACGCTCACGCCGTCGGCGAGTTCGAGCACCTTCAACCCGGCCGGCGTCACTTCGATCACGCCGAGATCGGTAATGATCAGGTCGACCACGCCGACGCCTGTGAGCGGCAGGTTGCACTCGTCGAGAATCTTGTGCTGATCGCCCTTCGCGACATGCTCCATCAGCACGACGACGCGCCCCACCCCCGCGACGAGGTCCATCGCGCCGCCCATCCCCTTGATCATCTTGCCCGGGATCATCCAGTTCGCGAGGTCGCCCTGCTTGCTGACCTGCATCGCGCCGAGGATCGCGAGGTTGATGTGGCCGCCGCGGATCATCGCGAACGAATCGGCCGACGAGAAGATCGACGAACCCGGCAGCGTCGTGACGGTCTGCTTGCCGGCGTTGATGAGATCGGCGTCGACTTCGTCCTCGGTCGGCGACGGGCCGATGCCGAGCAGGCCGTTCTCCGACTGCAGCCACACCTCGACGCCTTCCGGCATGTGGTTAGCGACGAGCGTCGGCAGGCCGATGCCGAGGTTCACGTAGAAGCCGTCCTGCAGTTCCTTCGCCGCGCGCGCGGCCATCTGGTCACGATTCCAGGCCATGTCAGTCTCCTTTCGCGCGTACGACGCGTTGTTCGATGCGTTTTTCGGGCGTCGCGTTCAGCACGATGCGCTGCACGAAGATCCCCGGCGTATGAACCTGGTCCGGATCGAGCGCGCCGTTCTCGACGATCTCCTCGACCTCCGCCACGGTGATCTTGCCGGCCATCGCGCACATCGGGTTGAAGTTGCGCGCGGTGCGGCGGTAGATGAGGTTGCCCGATTTGTCGGCCTTCCACGCCTTGACGAGCGCGACGTCGGCCGTCAGCGACGGCTCGAGCACGTAGTGGCGATCGCCGAACTGGCGCGTTTCCTTGCCTTCCGCGATCACGGTGCCGTAGCCGGTATTCGTGAAGAACGCGGGGATGCCCGCACCGCCCGCGCGCAGCTTTTCGGCGAGCGTGCCCTGCGGCGTGAATTCGAGCTCGAGTTCGCCGGCCAGGTACTGGCGCTCGAACTCCTTGTTCTCGCCGACGTACGACGAAATCATCTTCTTGATCTGGCGCGTTTCCAGCAGCAGGCCGAGGCCGAAACCGTCGACGCCCGCGTTGTTGCTGATGCAGGTGATGCCCTTGACGCCCGAATCGCGCAACGCCGCGATCAGCGCCTCGGGAATCCCGCACAGGCCGAAGCCGCCCACCGCGAAGGTCTGTCCGTCGCGGACGATCCCCTCCAGCGCGGCCGCCGCGCTTGGATAGACTTTGTTCATCTGTTGTCCCTTCCTCTATGGAAACCAGCAAAACCGGCTCACGCGCCACGTGGCGCAGGCCCGCCGCACCATTCTATGCATGCGCGGCGATGCCTGCGTCGAGGCACGCTTTTTTATGTCGCGACACACCGCCGCGAGATGCCTGAAAGGGTACGATGCGGCGCGGATGCGGCACAATACGCAAAAATACATAAGCATTTCCCTCCGCCTTCCTGCGCCATGCCCGATCTCGATTACCAGACCGCCTTTCACCTCGCGCCGCTCGGCCTCGTGCTGTCGCGCGACCGCGTGATCGAGGACTGCAACGACGCGCTCGCGTCGATCTTCCGCTGCGCGCGGGCCGAGCTGATCGGGAAATCGTATGCGGTGCTCTACCCGTCGACGGACGAATTCCAGCGGATCGGCGAGCGCATCGCGCGCGTGATGGTCGCCAACGGCGTGTACTCGGACGACAGAATCATGAAACGTGCGGACGGCGAGCTGTTCTGGTGCCACGTGACGGGCCGCGCGCTCGACCGCACCGCGCCGCTCGCGGCCGGGGTGTGGACCTTCGAGGATCTGAGCGCGACGCGCCGCGTCGCGGTCGAACTGACGCCGCGCGAGCGCGAGATCGCCGCCCAGCTCGCGACCGGCAAGACCAGCAAGCAGATCGGGCGCGTGCTCGACATCAGCTCGCGCACGGTCGATATCTACCGCGCGCGGCTGATGCGCAAATACGGGACGAACAATACGCCGGAGCTGCTGCAGCGTCTGCTCGGGCAGTGAACGCGCATCGCGTGGCCGCGCTCGAATGACGATCGGCCGCACGCGGCGGCCGACCCGGGGACACAGCGGACACGGCGCGCCACCGGCGATCCGGTGCCGGCCCGCCGGGGTCCGCGCTCAGCCGACTTTCGTCGCGAGCGCGTGCTCGATCGTGTCGCGCAGCAGTGGCGGCAGCGGCACCGACTTGCCGAGTGCGTAGTCGACCCACACGCAGCGCGCGTTGCCGCGTGCGTAGACATGCTGCGGATCATCGGCGCGCGTGAGCTCGAACCCGGTATCGAAACTGCTCCGGCCGGGCTTCGCCGCCGACATCTTCGCGATCACGTCGCCCGGATAGTGCAGTTGCTTGAGGAATTCCATCGACGCGGTGACGATGACGGGCCCTTGCCCCTCGCCGTTGCCGCCGGCAATGCCGAGCTGCTCGAACCACGAAATCCGCACCTGCTCCATGTAGCGGAAATAGACCGTGTTGTTCACATGGCCGAACGCGTCCATGTCGCCCCAGCGGATCGGCATCGACATCTCAAAAACGGGGGAGTAATCGCTTGTCGCACTCATTGCAGTCTTCTTTGTTGCTGGATGTCATCCGCTCACGCGAGGCCGAAGCCGTCGTCGGCGGAGATGATCGAACCATTGATGAACTGCGACTCGTCGGCCGCGAGCAGCAACAACAGCCCGTCGAGATCCTGCGGCTTGCCGACGCGCCGGCGCGGCAGCATCGACTGCAGCTTCTGGCCCTGCTCGGTTTCCCACAGGTAATGATTGATTTCGGTATCGATGTAGCCCGGGCAGATCGCGTTCACGTTGATCCCGTGGCGGCCCCACTCCAGCGCCATCGCGCGCGTCATCTGCACGACCGCGGCCTTGCTCATTGCGTATAGCCCGATCTGCGGGAACACGCGCAGCCCGGCCACCGACGCGATATTGATGATCCGGCACGGCGGCTTGCCGTTGCCGCCGCCGTTCGCGCGCATGATCATCCGCTTCGCGACTTCCTGCGCGACGAAAAATGCGCCGCGCGTGTTCGTATCGAACACGAACTCGAAATCCGCCGGCGTCACGTCGACGAGCTTCTGCATCGTCGATACGCCCGAATTGTTCACGAGGATGTCGATCGTGCCGGCTTCCGTCTCCGCATGCGCGACGGCCGCCTTGATGCTCTGCACGTCGGTCACGTCGAGCGACACGACGTGCGCGGCGCCGCCCGCCGCCTCGATCTCCGCGCGCAGCTCCTTCAGGCGCTCGACGCGACGGCTCGCGAGCACGACCTTCGCGCCGGCCTGCGACAGCACCTGCGCAAAACGCTGCCCGAGGCCGCTCGACGCGCCCGTGACCAGCGCAACCTTGCCTTCCAGATTGATCGATCGACCCATTTGCACATCCCCTTTCGATGTCGTTTCGCCGGCCCGGGCGGCACAGCCCGGGCCGGCATTACCCTAGCACAAAAAATAGAACGATCGTGCTAATCTGCTTGCATGTTGTTGCGGCAAGCGTTTCGTTTCGCAGACAATACGCTCCCGAATAAAAGCATTCTAACGGTTAGAGGAACGCCAATGACCCCCGCAAGCCTCATCGAGCAGTACGGCCCGCGCGAATCGATGGAATACGACGTCGTGATCGTCGGCGGCGGCCCCGCCGGGCTGTCGGCGGCGATCCGGCTCAAGCAGCTGGCCGCCGAGAAAGGCACCGAAATCGGCGTGTGCGTGCTCGAGAAGGGCTCCGAGATCGGCGCGCACATCCTGTCGGGCGCGGTGATGGACCCGCGCGCGATCACCGAGCTGTTTCCCGACTGGAAGGAACAGGGCGCGCCTTTGAACGTCGAGGTGACGGAAGACCGCTTCCTGTTCCTGTCCGAGAAAAGCGCAGTCACCACGCCCAACTGGGCGCTCCCGGACAACTTCAAGAACCACGGCAACTACGTGATCTCGCTGGGCAACGTCACGCGCTGGCTGGGCCAGCAGGCGGAAGCGTTGGGCGTCGAGATCTTCCCCGGCTTCCCCGCTGCGGAGATCCTCTACAACGACGACGGTTCGGTAAAGGGCGTCGCCACCGGCAACATGGGCGTGGGCAAGGACGGCGAGCCGACCGAGAACTTCCAGCTCGGCATGGAGCTGCACGCGAAGTACACGCTGTTCGCCGAAGGCTGCCGCGGCCATCTCGGCCGCCAGCTGATCTCGAAGTTCAAGCTCGACGCGAACGCCGATCCGCAGGCGTACGGGATCGGCATCAAGGAGCTGTGGGAAATCGACCCCGCGAAGCACAAGCCGGGCCTCGTGATCCACACGGCCGGCTGGCCGCTGAAGTCCGATACGTACGGCGGCTCGTTCCTGTATCACATGGACAACAACCAGGTCGTGGTCGGTTTCGTGGTGGGCCTCGGCTACACGAACCCGTACCTGTCGCCGTTCGAGGAATTCCAGCGCTACAAGACGCATCCGTCGATCCGCGCGTTCCTCGAAGGCGGCAAGCGCGTGTCGTACGGCGCACGCGCGATCACGGCAGGCGGCCTGCTGTCGCTGCCGAAGACGGTGTTCCCGGGCGGCGCGCTGATCGGCGACGACGCAGGCTTCCTGAACGCATCGCGGATCAAGGGCAGCCACGCGGCGATCAAGACCGGCATGCTCGCGGCCGATGCCGCGTTCGACGCGGTGCAGGCGGGCCGTCAAAGCGATGAGTTGAATGCCTACCCCGATGCATTCAAGCAATCGTGGCTGTACACGGAGCTGTACCGCGCGCGCAACTTCAAGCAGTGGATGGCCAAGGGCCTGTACCTCGGCACGCTGATGGTCGGGCTCGAGCAGAAGGTGATGGGCGGCAACGTGCCGTGGACGCTGCATCACCAGCATGCGGACCACGAGATGCTGAAGCCGGCGTCGCAATGCACGCCGATCGAGTATCCGAAGCCGGACGGCAAGCTGACGTTCGACCGGCTGTCGTCGGTGTTCATCTCGAACACGAACCACGAGGAGAACCAGCCGGCGCACCTGACGCTGAAGGACGCGAGCGTGCCGGTGAACGTGAACCTGCGCACGTACGCGGGGCCGGAGGCACGCTTCTGCCCGGCGGCGGTGTACGAGTTCGTGAAGAACGACGACGGCGGCGATCGCCTCGTGATCAACGCGCAGAACTGCGTGCACTGCAAGACCTGCGACATCAAGGACCCGACGCAGAACATCGTGTGGGTCACGCCTGAAGGCGGCGGCGGGCCGAATTACCCGAACATGTAAGCTGCCGGAACGCGCCGCCACGCGCGGCGCGTTTTGCGTGGGTCACTGCGAACCGCCGCACACGAAAACGGGGCGCTGCATCGCGCAGCGCCCCGCTTGCATTCATCGCCCGACGGCCGGGACGGCGCGCTCGGCGCCCTGCCCGTTTCGTATCAGGTCGCGCTGCCTGCGATTTTCGGCGTGGGCGTCTCGACGTCGCCGCACTGCGCGCGATGGCGCAGCGCATGGTCGATCAGCACCAGCGCGAGCATCGATTCGGCGATCGGCGTCGCGCGAATGCCGACGCACGGATCGTGGCGACCGAAGGTTTCGACGGTCGCCTCCTCGCCGGACTTCGTGATCGAGCGGCGCGGCGTGCGGATGCTCGACGTCGGCTTGATCGCGATCGACACGGTGATGTCCTGCCCCGTCGAAATCCCGCCGAGCACGCCGCCCGCGTGGTTGCCGACGAAACCGGCCGGCGTCAGTTCGTCGCCGTGCACCGAGCCGCGCTGCGCGACGCTGTCGAAGCCCGCGCCGATCTCGACGCCCTTCACCGCGTTGATGCTCATCATCGCCTTCGCGATATCAGCATCGAGCCGGTCGAATACCGGTTCGCCCCAGCCGACCGGCACGCCCGACGCGACGACGTCGATGCGCGCGCCGATCGAATCGCCGTCCTTGCGCAGCGCGTCCATGTAGGCTTCGAGTTCCGGCACGATCGCCGCGTTCGGCGAGAAGAACGGGTTCTCGCGGACGTGCGACCAGTCGACGAACGGCACGTCGATTTCGCCGAGGCCGCTCATGTAGCCGCGCACCTCGACGCCGAAGCGCTCGCGCAGCCACTTCTTCGCGACCGCGCCGGCGCCGACGATCGGCGCGGTCAGGCGCGCGGACGAGCGGCCGCCGCCACGGTAGTCGCGAATGCCGTATTTCTGCCAGTAGGTGTAGTCGGCGTGGCCGGGGCGGAACGTCTCGACGATGTTGCCGTAGTCCTTGCTGCGCTGGTCGGTGTTGCGGATCAGCAGCGCGATCGGCGTGCCGGTCGTCACGCCTTCGAACACGCCCGACAGGATCTCGACCTCGTCGGCTTCCTGCCGTTGCGTCACGTGCCGCGACGTGCCGGGCTTGCGGCGATCGAGCTCGACCTGGATGTCGGCTTCGGTCAGCCCCATCCCCGGCGGGCAGCCGTCGATCACGCAGCCGATCGCGGGACCGTGCGATTCGCCGAAGGTCGTGACAGTGAAAAGCGTGCCGAGGGTATTGCCGGACATGATGGAACCGCCCAAAGAGAAATGGGCAAACCGATGCGCTGCCGGGGCCGCAGGCAAGTCGATCGTTTGCCGGTCGAGAAAAGAAGTAAACCGCTATTATGCCAGCCGTCCCGTGACCGCGGGCCGCGTGAACCATTCAGACCACACGGGCCGGCCGCGGACAAGGACAGCCGCGACGCAGTGCGGCGCCCGCAGGCCCTCGGCGTTGCGCCGGGGACCGGCCGAAGCGGGGGCGCCATCCCGGCCCGGTGCGCGGATCGATCATCCCGCGCCGCGCCCGGCACCCGCCTACTTCCGCGCGCCGCGCAGCTCGGTCACCGCCGCCTGCAGCGCCTCGGGCGTCGCGACCGACGCGGGAATCGGCTCACCGACCGCCAGCGTCAGCCGGCTCATCACGCCGCGCTTGATCGGCCGCGGCATCCGCGCATCGGCATGCCGGGAAAAATAGCTGCCCCACAGCCCGCGCAGCGCCATCGGAATCACCGGCACCGGCGTGCGGTTCAGGATCTCCGTGATGCCGTGATGGAACGTGTTGATGTCGCCCGTCTTCGTCAGCTTGCCCTCGGGGAAGATGCACACGAGCTCGCCGTCCTTCAACGCGGCCTCGCACAGGTCGTATGCCCGCGCGAGCATCGCGGGATCCTCGTGGCGCGGCGCGATCGGGATCGCCTTCGCATGCCGGAATACCCAGCTCGCGAAACGCGTCTTGAAGATCCGGTGATCCATCACGAAACGAATCGGGCGCGGACTCGCGGCGGCCAGCACGAGCGCATCGACGTAGCTGACGTGGTTGCACACGAGCACCGCCGCCCCTTCCGCCGGAATCCGCTCCGCGTGCACGAGGCGGATCCGGTAGAACGTGTGCACGAGCACCCACGCGACGAAGCGCAGCAGGAACTCGGGCACGAGCAGGTAGATGTACGTCGCGACGACCACGTTCAGCAGCGCGGTGACGAGGAACAGCCCCGGGATGTCGACACCGGCCTTGGTCAGCCCCATCGCCATCACGGCCGACAGGATCATGAAGAGCGCGTTCAGGATGTTGTTCGCGGCGATGATCCGCGCGCGATGCGTCGGCGCGCTGCGGCTCTGGATCAGCGCGTACAGCGGCACGCTGTAGAAACCGCCGAACATCGCGAGCAGGAACAGGTCGGCCAGGATGCGCCAGTGGCGCGCACCGGCCAGGAATTCGCCGACCGACAGCAGATGGCCGGGCGACGGCAGCGCGTGGCTCGCGAAGTACAGTTCGATCGCGAACACGCTGATGCCGATCGAGCCGAGCGGCACGAGGCCGATCTCGACGCGCCGCTGCGACAGCCGCTCGCACAGCAGCGAACCGAGGCCGATGCCGACCGAGAACGTCGCGAGCAGGATCGTGACGACGTCGGGGCTCGCGGACAGCACGTCCTTCGCGAAATTGAAGAACGACGTGAGGAACGTCGCGCCGACGAACCACAGCCACGAGATGCCGAGCAGGCTCAGGAACACCGTGCGGTTCTGGCGCGCGAGCCCGAGGTTGCGCCAGGTCTCGCTGACCGGGTTCCAGTTGATCACGAGGTCGGGCTGTGGCGCGGGCGTGGGCGGCACGCGCTGCGCGACGAGCCGCCCGGCCAGCGCGATGACGACGACGCTCACCGCGAGCACGCGCTCGCCGCTGCCTTCGATGCCGGCGGCCGCGCCGCCGATGATCGTGCCGATCAGGATCGCGATGAACGTGCCCATCTCGACGAGACCGTTGCCGCCGACCAGTTCATGTTCGCCGAGATGCTGCGGCAGGTACGAATACTTGACGGGGCCGAACAGCGTCGAGTGCATGCCCATCATGAACGTGCACAGATACAGCAGCGTCGCGCTGTGCGTGACGAAACCGGCCGCGCCGATCAGCATCAGCACGATCTCGAAGGTCTTCACGAAGCGCGTGAGGGTCGCCTTGTCGTATTTGTCGGCGATCTGGCCGGAAGTGGCCGAGAACAGCACGAACGGCAGGATGAAGATCGCGGAAATCAGGAACGCGGCCGTCTTCGCATCGACGCCGGCAAACCGCGCGGTGTGATACGTGACGAGCGACGTGAAGCCGATCTTGAAGACGTTGTCGTTCAGCGCGCCGAGGAACTGGGTCGTGAAGAACGGCGCGAAGCGGCGCTCGCGCAGCAGGTCGAACTGCGATGCGTGCGCGTGCCGTTCGCCGCGCCGCCCGGAAGTGGCTTGCGTGTGATCGCTCATGCGGAATACGCGCGCGTCGTCTGGGCGAAGCTGCGCGGGCCTTGTGTGGTTGTTGAAAAAACGGCGGCGCAGGACATGCCTGCGCCGCCGCGTGCCGGATGGCGGCGCCCATGCAACGACGTGCCGGGCGCGGCGCGATTCACGGCTTGTGCGCTTCGGCTTCCGATTCCGGCCAGTCGCGGATGTACGCCTTCAGCATCCGGTTCTCGAAGCTCTGCGCCTCGACGACCGTCTTCGCGACGTCGTAGAACGAAATGACGCCCATCAGCACCTTCTTGTCGAGCACCGGCATGTAGCGTGCATGACGCTCGAGCATCATCCGGCGCACTTCGTTGACGTCGGTTTCCGGCGTACAGGTGAGCGGCTCGTCCATCACCTTGCGCACCTGCACGTCGCCGATCGCGCCGCCATTTTCGCGCAGGCGCAGGATGATCTCGCGGAACGTCAGCATCCCGACGAGATCGCCGTACTCCATCACGACGAGCGAACCGATGTCGTGTTCGGCCATCGTATCGACCGCTTCGCGCAGCGGCTTATCGGGCGTCACCGTAAACAGCGTGTTGCCCTTCACTTTCAGAATATCGCTGACGCGCATCGTAGTCCCCTCATGCTTGAATGCAAAATCTCTTTCGATCCTATCGGAAAGCCTGTCAAAAGGAAAGCACGGGCCGGCGCGGCGGCCCGCCACCGCTTGCGGCCGCGGGCCGCCCGCCGCACAATGGCCCCATGAACGGCGGCCCGAGGAGACGGCCATGACGCATACGCACACGGAGCAATTCGCCAGCTTCGCTGACTTCTACCCGTATTACCTGAACGAACACCAGAACCTGACGTCGCGCCGGCTGCACTTCATCGGCTCGCTCGGCGTGATCGGCTGCGTCGCGATGGCGGTCGCGACCGGGCACTGGCCGTGGCTGCCGGCGGCGGTCGCCTGCGGCTACGGGTTCGCGTGGGTCGGACACTTCTTCTTCGAGAAAAACCGGCCGGCGACGTTCCGGCACCCGATCTACAGCCTGATGGGCGACTGGGTGATGTTCAAGGACATCTGCACCGGCAAGATTCCGCTGTAACCGCGGGCCCGTCAGGCAGGCCGCGGCGGCCGCGCGTGCGGGTCGGACACGGCGCCCGGCGCCGGTCCGGCGCTCCCGGCCGGCTGCGCGCCCGCGAGCCGATGCGCGGCGATCAGCGACGCGAGCGACACGTCGAACCGGTCGTTCGACAGCACGTCGAGAAGCGCAGCCCCGTCGACGTGGCTGCGGCGCCGCTCCAGCTGGTAGGTCAGTTCCGTACGGTCGATCACCAGCACGTCGAACAGTTGCGCGAGCGTCAGTTGTTCGGGGTTCGCGAGCAGGATGTAGCGCGGTGCGGTCTCGCCGCCTTCGAGCCGCGCAACCCATTCGCGCTCCTCCATCGTCGTCAGCAACCGCTGCGCGGTTTCCATGTCGCAGCGCAGCATCGTCGCGAGCCGCATCGCCGTGTAGCCGCGCTTGCCGGCGGCCCGCCCTTCGGCCAGCCGCGCGAGCAGCTCCAGCGCGTCGAGCAGGTCGCTGCCCGGATAGTGGATGCGGTGGAACTGGCCGACGCGAATCGCCGGCAGCGCCGACGCCACCATCGCGCCGAGCAGCGCGATGAACCAGCTCAGATACACCCACAGCAGGAACACCGGGAGCGCCGCGAAAGCGCCGTAGACGGCCGTATAGGTCGGAATGCGCCGGACGTAGTAGCCGAAGCCGCGCTTCGCGAGTTCGAACGCGATGGCCGCGAACAGCCCGCCGATCACCGCGTCGCGCCATGCGACCGCGCAATTCGGCAGGTACACGTACAGCAGCGTGAACGCGAGCACCGTCAACGGCAGCGACGCGAGCGCGAGCAGCCACTCGACGATCGACGTGGACGGCCCCGCGCCGGTGAACGCGAGCGACTGCGTGAACAGGTACGACGAGATCGACAGGCTCACGCCGAACAGCAACGGCCCGAGCGTGATCAGCGCCCAGTACGCGAGCACGCGCTGCGCGAACGGCCGCGGCTTGCGCACGCGCCAGATCAGGTTGAACGCCGATTCGATCGTCATCATCGTCATCACCGACGTGACGACCAGCACGATCAGGCCGGCCGTCGTCAGCCCCTTGGCCTTCGACGCGAACTGGTTCAGGTACTTGAAGATCTGGATGTTGAACTGCGCGGGCATCAGGTGATCCGCGAGGAACCCCTGCAGCGAAATCTGGAACGACGCGAACATCGGGAACGCGGTGAACAGCGCGAACGCGACCGTCAGGAGCGGCACGAGCGCCAGCATCGTCGTGAAGGTCAGGCTGCCCGCCACTTGCGGGATGCGATCCTCGGCGCTGCGCCGGGCCGCGAACCGTGCGAGGCGCTTGATGGTGTCGAGATCGACGCTCAACTTCGGCAAACGGCTTCTCCTTGTTGATACCGCGCGCGTCATGGCGCGCCGCCGCGCAGCGCGACGGCTTCAGCCCCTATAATAGCCGCTCGATTCCAGCAGGGGCCGACTGCACCGGGCACGCGCGCGGCCGCACGCGGCTCCGTCGCCCATGAAAGACATCCTCGTCCTCTATTACAGCCGTCACGGCGCCACGCGCGATCTCGCGCTCGCGATCGCGAACGGCATCGACAGCGTGCCGGGCATGCAGGCACGCATCCGCACCGTGCCGCCCGTGTCGGCCGTCTGCGAAGCCACCGCCCCCGACATCCCGGCCGACGGCCCGCCGTACGCGGAACTGCGCGACCTCGAGGAATGCGCGGGCCTCGCGCTCGGCTCGCCGACCCGCTTCGGCAACATGGCCGCGTCGCTCAAGTATTTCCTCGACGGCACCACGCCGCAATGGCTGTCGGGCGCGCTGACCGGCAAGCCCGCGAGCGTGTTCACGTCGACGGGCAGCCTGCACGGCGGCCAGGAGTCGACGTTGCTGTCGATGATGCTGCCGCTGCTGCATCACGGGATGATGATCGTCGGGATCCCGTACACCGAATCCGCGCTGAGCACGACACGTACCGGCGGCACGCCGTACGGCGCGTCGCACGTCGCGCAGCACGATCGCGCGGCGCCCGGCGGGCTGTCGGCGGACGAGAAGGCGCTCGCGGCCGCGCTCGGCGTACGGCTGGCGCGCGCGGCAGCCGCGTTGTCCGCCGCGCAGGCAGCCGAGGCGGCATGACCGCCCCCGCCCGCCCCGCCGTCGCGGCCCGGCCGCGCTACGCGCTGGCCGCCGCCGCGTGCCTCGTCGCGCTGATCGCGCTGTCGCTCGCCTGGGAGCTGTGGCTCGCGCCGCTGCGCCCCGGCGGCTCCGCGCTGATGCTCAAGGCCGTGCCGCTTGCGCTCGCGCTGCCCGGCGTCTGGCGGCGTAACATCTATACGATGCAGTGGGCGAGCATGCTGATTCTCGTGTACTTCGCCGAAGGCATCGTGCGCGGCATGTCCGATCGCGGGCTGTCCGCGACGCTCGGCTGGGGCGAGACCGCGCTTGCCGTCGGCTTCTTCGTGGCGGCGCTGGCTTACGTCGCGCCGTTCAAGCGCGCGGCGAAAAAACCGCGCGCCACGTCCTGACCCTTACGCGACAAGGTGATGATGTCCTCCGAAGCTTTCGTTTCCGCATGCCGCGACGCGATCGGCGCCGAGCACGTGCTGACCGATCCGCACGACACCGAACCGTTCCTGACCGACTGGCGCCGCCGCTACACAGGCGCCGCGTGCGCGGTGCTGCGGCCCGCGAACACGGCCGAAGTCGCCGCGCTCGTGAAGCTCGCCAATGCGCACGGCGTCGCGCTCGTGCCGCAGGGCGGCAACACGGGCCTGGCCGGTGGCGCGACGCCCGATGCGAGCGGCAGCCAGGCCGTGCTGAGCGTCGCGCGCCTGAACCGCGTGCGTGCGCTCGATCCACACAACAACACGATCACCGTCGAAGCCGGCGTGATCCTCGCCGACGTGCAGGCGCGCGCCCGCGAAGGCGGCCGGCTGTTCGCGCTGAGCCTCGCGGCCGAGGGCAGCTGCACGATCGGCGGCAACCTGTCGACCAATGCGGGCGGCACCGCGGTGCTGCGCTACGGCAACGCGCGCGAGCTGTGCCTCGGGCTCGAGGTCGTGACGCCGCAGGGCGAGATCTGGGACGGGCTGCGCGGACTGCGCAAGGACAACACGGGCTACGACCTGCGCGACCTGTTCATCGGCGCCGAAGGCACGCTCGGGATCATCACGGCGGCCGTGATGAAGCTGCATCCGCTGCCGGCCGCGCAGGTCACGGCGCTGGCCGCGCTCGAATCGCCGCACGCGGCGCTCGATTTCCTCGCGCTCGCGCAGCGCGCGGCCGGGCCGCTGCTGACCGGCTTCGAGCTGATGTCGGATTTCTGCATGCAGCTGGTCGGCAAGCACTATCCGCAACTGCGCTACCCGTTCGCGCAAGCCCATGCGCAAACGGTGCTGCTGGAACTGTCCGACAACGAAAGCGAAGCGCATGCGCGCGCGCTGTTCGAGAAGCTGATGGAGGAAGCGTTCGAGGCCGGGCTCGTGGTCGACGCGGTGGTCGCGGAGAACCTCGCGCAATCGCGTGCGTTCTGGGATCTGCGCGAGCACATCCCGCTCGCGCAGGCCGACGAAGGACTCAACATCAAGCACGACATCGCGGTGCCGATCTCGTCGATCGCCCGCTTCATCGACGAGACGGACGCGGCGATCCAGCAGGCCGCGCCGGGCGCGCGCATGGTCACGTTCGGGCACCTCGGCGACGGCAACCTGCACTACAACGTGCAGATGCCCGAAGGCGGCGATGCGAAGGCGTTCCTCGCCGCGTTCCAGGCGCCGATCAACCGGATCGTGTACGACAACGTGCACCGCCACCACGGCACGATCAGCGCGGAGCACGGCATCGGCCAGTTGAAGATCGACGACGCGCAACGCTACAAGTCGCCGGTCGAAACGTCGCTGATGCGCACGCTGAAGACCGCGCTCGACCCGCGCGGCCTGATGAATCCCGGCAAGGTCCTGCGCTGAAGCCGTCCATTCCGGAGCCAAGCCCGTGAAAGTCCGCGTCCTGTCCGACCTGCATCTCGAAAGCAACCTGCCCGACGCGATCCCGCATGCCGACGCGGATCTCGTCGTGCTGGCCGGCGACATCCACAATCACGCGGAAGGCCTGCGCTGGGCCGCCGAGACGTTCGACCCGGCGGTGCCGGTGATCTACGTACCGGGCAACCACGAGTACTACGACGGCGAATTCGGCGCGCTGGAGACGGCGATGCGCGACGCGGCGCATGCGCTCGACAACCTGCATTACCTGAACAACGGCGTCTATGTCGATCCCGCGCAACGCTTCCGCGTGCTGGGCACGACGCTCTGGGCCGATTTTTCGCTGTTCGGTCGGGACGAAGCCAGCGTCGCGCGCGCGATCGACGCCGCGCTGCGCGTGATGCTCGATTTCAAGGGATTGATCCAGGTAACCTGGCCGCACGACGCGGCACTGCATGCGGCAGCGGGTGCGCCGGACGCACCGGAACGGGATTTCTCGCCGGCCGACGCGATCGCGCTGCACCGGCAAGGCCGCGCATGGCTGGAAGCGCAGCTCGCGGCGCCGTTCGCGGGCAAGACGATCGTCGTCACCCATCATGCGCCGCACCGGCGCTCGCTGGCGGCACGCTATGCGGAGGATCTGGCGTCGGCGGGGTTCGTCACGGACATGGCGGAACTGGTGCGCCCGCCGGTGGATCTGTGGCTGCACGGCCACACGCATACGTCATTCGATTACGTCGCGGACGGCGGCACGCGCGTGGTGTGCAATCCGCGGGGCTACCTTCACCGGCGCACCGGCGAACGGGAAAACCCCGCGTTCGCGTGGGACAAGGTCGTCGAGCTCGGCTGAGCGCCGGCCCGGGCGGCCGCATCGCGCGGCCTTCCCGACCTGAAGCGTGACGGCGGGATCAGCGGCCGGGGCGGCGCGGCGCGCGCACACGGACCGGCACGGGCTTCATCTGCGCCTTCGCCTTCATCGCACGCAGCAGGTCGCGGGTCGCCGCCGCGGCGGCAGCCGCGCCCAGCAGGACGCCAAGGCCGATCATCAGGTGCGTATCCATCGCTACTCCGGTGTGGTGTATCTGGTTAATTCCAACAGTATCAAACTGTCCGACACACGTTCGTAAAAAAATGTTGCGTGAAGGACAAATCTCGTCAGATTGCGGGCGAGCGCGCTGTCATGTCGCACGCGTGTACCGTTCGAGCGCGGCTTCGTCCGCTTCGAGCGTCAGCGGCAGCTCGTCGCGCAGGAAATCGACCCAGGTCCGGATTTTCGCGTCGAGGTACTGGCGCGACGCATAGAGCGCGTAGATATTCATCACCTGCGACCGGTACTCGGGCATCACGCGCACGATGTGCCCGCTGCGCAGCCAGCCGATCGCCGAATAGATCGGCAGCCCGCCGACCCCCATCCCCTCCCGCACGGCCACCGCGAGCGCCTCGGCGACGTTCACGCGAAACGGCGGCGCCGTGATCGGCACGACCTCGTCGCCGCTCGGCCCCGTCAGCGCCCACTCGTCGAAGTGAAACCCCGTCGCGATCATCCCGAGGCACACGTGCTGCGCGAGATCGGCCGGCCGCTGCGGCACGCCGTGCGATTCGACATAGCCGGGCGAGGCGCACACGACGCTGTAGCTCTCGCCGAGCCGCTGCGACACGAGCCCCGAATCGGGCAGATCGCGGCCGACGACGATCGCGACGTCGTAGCCCTCGTCGAGCAGGTCGGGCATCCGCTGCGCGAGCGTCAGCTCGACCTGCACGTCCGGATAGCGCTCGCGGTAGCGCGCGATGGCCGGCACCAGATAGTGCTGGCCGAGGCTCGTGAAGCAATGGACCTTGAGCTTGCCGGACGGGCGCGCGTGCGCGTCGCCGGCCTCGGCTTCGGCCTGGTCGACGTAAGCGAGGATCTGTTCGCAGCGCTGCAGATAGCGCTCGCCGGCCTCGGTCAGCGCGATCCGGCGCGTCGTGCGGTTCAGGAGACGCGTGCGCAGATGGGCCTCGAGATCCGACACCGCGCGCGACGCGTAGGCGGTGGTCGAATTCATCTGCTGGGCCGCCGCGGTAAAGCTTCCCGCGTCGACCACGCGGACGAATACCCGCATGTTTTGTAACGTATCCATCCCATTACCCCTGTGAATCCGGAGGGATTGTTGCACACGGGCCAACCAATATTATCTCAAGATTCGTAAAAATGACTTGCACCGTTGTCCGTTTATTCAGGAATCGCTGAAAAATATAATCGCCTCCGACTCATCTATATCCGAAAGGGAGAAAATCGTGCAGTCTCCGGCGACAAAAGGGACGCTCGCACTGGCGGTTCTTGCAGTCTCATTAATAATGGCCGGTTGCGCGAGCATGGGCGACAACCACACCCAGTCCACTCGCATCGAAGCGAACGCGCTCGACGCCGGCGCGGCCATCCGCGCGGCCGACCGCGACGCGGGCTGGCCCGCCGCCGACTGGTGGCGCGCGTACCGCGACCCGCAGCTCGATGCGTGGATCGCCGCCGCCCAGGCCGGCAACCCGACCCTCGCGGCCGCCGAGGCCCGCGTGCGCGAAGCGCAGGCGATGGCGCGCGTGGCCCGTTCGGCCGAGCTGCCGCAGATCAACGGCAACCTGTCGCTGATGCGCCAGCACTGGCCCGACAACGTGTACTACGGCCCGGGGCCGCTCGCCGATACCGACACCTGGAACAACACCGGCACGCTCGGCCTGTCGTACCACCTCGATCTGTGGGGCAAGGACAAGAACGCGACCGAGCGCGCGCTCGACACCGCGCACGCGACCGCCGCCGATGCACGGGCGGCGAAGCTCGAACTCGAGGTCAACGTCGTGCGCGCGTATGTCGGCATGTCGATGAACTACGCGCTGCTGGATCTCGCGCGCGAAACGTTCGAACGCCAGCGCGCGCTCGCCGATCTCGCGCGCAAGCGGCTGCTGGCCGGCATCGGCACGCAGCTCGAAGTCAGCCAGGCGGAATCGACGCTGCCCGACTACGAGCGCCAGATCGACAGCTATGAAGAAGCGATCCAGCTCGCGCGCCATCAGCTCGCCGCGCTGGCCGGCAAGGGTCCGGGCGCCGGCGACGCGCTCAAGCGGCCGCAGCTTGCGCTCGATGCGCCGGCCGGCCTGCCGTCGGCGCTGCCGGCCGATCTGCTCGGCCGCCGCCCCGACGTCGTCGCGGCACGCTGGACGGTCGACGCGCAGGCGCGCGGCATCGACGTCGCGAAGGCGTCGTTCTACCCGAACATCGACCTGCTCGCGACGGTCGGCGGCTTCGGCGTGACCGCGCCGTTCACCGACTTCCTGCGCGCGATGAACGGCGGCTGGACCGCCGGCCCCGCGCTGTCGCTGCCGATCTTCGAAGGCGGCCGGCTGCGTGCGCAGCTCGGCGCCGCGAATGCCGGCTACGACCAGGCGGTCGAGCGCTACAACCAGACGATCGTCGGCGCGCTCAAGGACATCGCCGACCAGGTCGTGCGGATCCGCTCGCTCGACACGCAGAAGAAGGACGCCGCGCGCTCGGTGGCCGCCAACGATCGCAGCTATCAGCTGTCGCGCGAAGGCTTCCGCCGCGGGCTGACCGATTACGTGAACGTGCTGGTCGCGCAACAGCAATTGCTGCGCGCGCAGGAGACGGCCGCCCGGATCGACGCGGAACGCCTCGCCGCGCACGCGCAATTGATGGCCGCGCTCGGCGGCGGGGTCGAGACGGGCACGGACGTGCGGGACAGCCATCCGTCGGACGGCCAACCGCAGAAGAATGAGGCCGCCGCCGGTGCCGTCGCACCAGCCGCCGCGTCGGGCACGCAGCCCGCGGCAGCCGTCGCCCGGCCCGCGCAGGTCGCCACCATCGGCGCGTCCGGCGTGCCGGCCGCACGGTAACGCGGAGCGTCGCCATGTCAGCCTCCTCCCCCGCTTCCACGCCCGCCGGCGGCCCGTTCGCGGCCTGGTATGCCGCGTTCGGCGACTGGGCCCGCACCGACGGCGCCGCGTGGCTCTATCTGTTCAAGGCGCTGCTCGCCGCGTTCATCGCGACCGGCGTGTCGATGCGGCTCGACCTGCCCGCACCGAAAACGGCGATGACGACGGTGTTCATCGTGATGCAGCCGCAAAGCGGCGCGGTGCTCGCGAAAAGCTTCTACCGCGTCGCCGGCACGATCTTCGGGCTGATCGCGACGCTCACGTTCGTCGGGCTGTTCCCGCAGCAGCCGCAGCTGTTCCTGCTGGCGGTCGCGCTGTGGGTCGCGCTGTGCACGGCCGGCGCCGCGCGCAACCGCAACTTCCGCAGCTACGGCTTCCTGCTGGCCGGCTACACGACCGCGCTGATCGGGTTGCCCGCGTCGCAGCACCCGGACGGCGCGTTCATGAGCGCGATGACGCGCGTGGCCGAAATCATGGTCGGGATCGTGTCGGCCGGCGTGGTCAGCGCACTCGTGTTTCCGCAGACCACCGGCGAGCAGATGCGCACGACGGTGCGCAAACGCTTCGGCAACTTCGTCGACTACGTCGCGGCGGCGCTGTCGGGCACGCTCGATCGCGCGCATATCGAAACCATCCATACGCGCTTCGTCGCCGACGTGGTCGGGTTCGAAGCCGCGCGCAGCATGGCCGTGTTCGAGGATCCGGATACGCGGATGCGCAGCGGCCGCCTCGCGCGACTGAACAGCGAATTCATGAGCGCATCGAGCCGCTTCCACGCGTTGCACCAGTTGATGAACCGGCTGCATGCGGCCGGCGCGCAGGCCGCGATCGACGCGATCGAGCCGTACTTTCGCGAGATCGCCCCGCTGCTGCTGACGCCTGCCGGCGAACCGGTGCGCACGTCGGCCGACGCCGGTCATGCGGCCGAGCAACTGCTCGCGTGGCGCGACGCGCTGCCGCGACGCATCCGTGCGACGCGCGCGGAACTCGAAACGCAGCCGGACTTCCCGCTGCTCGACTTCGACACGGCCGCCGAGCTGCTGTACCGCTTCATCACCGACCTGCAGGAATACGCGGCGACCTATGCGTCGCTCGCGACCGCGACGCACGAGCGCGAACGCTGGATCGAACGCTACGAGCCGCGCACCAACCGGACGGCCGCCACGATCGCCGGGATCCGCACCGCGACGGTGATCCTCGCGCTGGGTTGGTTCTGGATCGAGACCGCGTGGCCGAGCGGCGTGATGCTGGTGCTGAACGCCGCGGCGACGTGCGCGCTCGCGTCGTCGGCGCCACGCCCGACCGCGATGGCCGCGCAGATGGGGATGGGCACGGCGCTGGCCGTTTGCACCGGCTTCCTGCTGACGTTCGGCATCTACCCGCGAATCGACGGCTTCTGGCTGCTGTGCGCGGCGCTCGCGCCGTTGCTCGCGATCGGCATCTACATGACGCTGAAGCCGAAGCTCGCGGGCTACGGGATGGGCTACCTGATCTTCTTCTGCTTTCTCGCCGGCCCCGACAGCATCACGCACTACGACCCGATGAGCTTCATGAACGACGCGCTCGCGCTGCTGCTGTCGATGCTGGCGTCGGCGATCGCGTTCGCGGTGCTGTTCCCGCCGACCGCGCCGTGGCTCAAGAAGCGGCTGTTCGCGGACCTGCGCCACCAGGTGGTCGCGGCCGGCCATGCGCGGCTCGCGGGCTTGCGCACGCGCTTCGAAAGCGGCGCGCGCGACCTGATGTACCAGGCGCACACGCTGTCGGCCGACCAACCGGACGTGCAGCGCGACGCGCTGCGCTGGATGTTCGCGGTGCTCGAGACCGGCAACGCGACGATCGACCTGCGTCACGAGCTCGCGACGCTGCCGCCCGAGCCGCGCTACGCGCCCGCGATGCCGTGGCGGCGCGCGATCGACACGATGCGCACCGCGCTGTCGGCGCTGTTCTCGAAGCCGAGCGCCGCGCAGTTCGATGCGACGCTCGCCGCGACGAATGCGGCGATCGACGCGACCCGGCAGACGCTCGATGCGTTCGAGCCGTCGCGCGACGAGCGCCACCGGCTGCAGCGCATCCTGAGCTACCTGCATTTCGTGCGGACCGCGCTGCTCGATCCGGAATCGCCGCTCGCGCCACTCAACCGCAACCGCCCCGTGCGTCCCCAACCAGGAGCCTCGTCATGATGCCGCGTGAAATCGCCATTCTCGATGCCTACATGCCCACGGTGGTGCTGATGTTCGTCCTCGGCGCGATCGCGACCTGGGCTGTCGACCGCCTGCTCGCCTATACGGGCCTCTACCGTCTCGTCTGGCACCCGTCGCTGTTCCGGGCCTGCCTTCTCGTCTGCATTTGCGGCGGACTGAGTCTTGCCGTTTACCGTTGATTCCGAACCATCATGATGCTCAGAAAACTCTTCGGCTTCGTCGCGACCGCCGTCATCCTTCTCGTCGCGATCCTGATCGGGCGCTCGCTGTGGGTGCACTACATGGACGATCCGTGGACGCGCGACGGGCGCGTGCGCGCCGAGATCGTCAACGTCGCGCCGGACGTGTCGGGCGCGATCGTCGAGCTGCCCGTGCATGACAACCAGCTCGTGAAGAAAGGCGACCTGATCATGCAGATCGATCCGTCGCATTACCAGATCGCGGTCGAGCAGGCGCAGGCGGCGGTGGCCGCCCGTCGCGCGGAACTGCAGATGCGCCGCGACGACGCGGCCCGCCGCGCGGACCTCGATGCGCTCGTCGTGTCGAAGGAAAACCGCGAGAACGCGGCGCATAGCGCGTCGAGCGCCGATGCGCAGTACCAGCAGGCCCTCGCCGCGCTCGACGCCGCGAAGCTCAACCTCGAGCGCACGCGCGTCGTCGCGCCGGTCGACGGCTACATCACGAACCTGCAGACCTTCAAGGGCAACTATGCGGTGGCCGGCCAGGCGAAGCTCGCGATCGTCGACAGCCACTCGTTCTGGGTCTACGGCTACTTCGAGGAAACCAAGCTGCCGCGCGTGAAGATCGGCGCGCCGGCCGAAATGCGGCTGATGAGCGGCGGCGTGATGAAGGGCCACGTCGAGAGCATCTCGCGCGGCATCTACGATCGCGACAACCCGCAAAGCCGCGACCTCGTCGCGGACGTGAACCCGACCTTCAACTGGGTGCGCCTCGCGCAGCGCGTGCCGGTGCGCATCAAGATCGACGAAGTGCCGGCCGACGTGGTGCTGTCGGCGGGCACGACCTGCACGGTCATCGTCGATCCGGACAAGCAGAAGAAGTCGTAAACGCCGGGGCGCGCCGCACGCTCAGTGCGCGATGCGAAAACGCCCGACCAGCGCCTTCAATGCCTGCGCCTGCTCGTCGAGCGCGTTCGCGGCCGCGGCCGCCTGTTCGACGAGCGCGGCGTTCTGCTGCGTGCCGGCATCCATCTGCGTGACCGCGCGGCCGATCTCGTCGATCCCCGCGCTCTGCTCGTCCGACGCCGCCGAAATCTCGCCGATGATGTCGGTCACGCGCTTGACCGCCCGCACCACGTCATCCATCGTGCGGCCCGCGTCGTGCGCGAGCGCGGCGCCGTTGGCCACGCGCTCGACCGACGCGCCGATCAGTTCCCGAATCTCCTTGGCCGCGGTCGCCGAGCGCTGCGCGAGCAGCCGCACCTCGCCGGCGACCACCGAGAAACCGCGCCCCTGCTCGCCGGCCCGGGCGGCCTCGACCGCCGCATTCAACGCGAGGATGTTGGTCTGGAACGCGATCCCCTCGATCGTGCCGATGATGTCGCGGATGTTCTTCGCGCTGTCGTCGATCTCGCTCATCGTCGCGACCACGCGCCCGACGACCTCCCCGCCCGTCTCCGCCACCGCCGACGCATTGGCCGCGAGCGTGCTCGCCTGCCGCGCGTTCTCGGCGTTCTGCCGCACGGTCGACGTGAGCTGCTCCATGCTGGCCGCGGTGCGCTCGAGCGCGACCGCCTGCTGCTCCGTGCGCCGCGACAGGTCGAGGTTGCCGGTCGAGATTTCGCCGGACGCGGCCGCGATGGCCTCGGCGCTCACCGCGATCTCGCCGACGGTCGCCGCGAGCCCCGTCTGCATCTCGGCCAGCGCGCGCACCATGCTGTCGCGGTCGTGCCGGCCGAGCGCGATCGGCCGGGTCAGGTCGCCGCGCGCGATGTCCGCGGCAATCTCCTTCGCATACGCGGGCTCGCCGCCGAGCTGCGACGCGAGGCGCCGCACGACGCGCTCGGCGATCGCGACGGCCAGCACGATCAGCGCGGCCGTCATCGCCGCGATCATCGCGAACGACGACGAAAAAATGGTCGCGGACGCATCGAGCGTCGCCTTCGACTTTTCTCCGCGCGTCTTCACGAGTTCGGCGACGAGCTTTTCGAGCTTGCCGGTTTCGACCAGCAGCGACACGTCCTGCGTGCCGACCTGCCAGTTCATCTGCGACAGATCGAGCGGCTGCGCGCGCACCAGCGTGACGAAATCGCGCAGATGCGTGCTCCACGTACCGACCGCCGTCGAGAACGCGTGCAGCCGCGCGGAATCGCCGGCGTCGGCCGGATCCGCATAGCGCTGCAGCGTGCCGAGCGCCTGGCCGATCGACGCGAGCCCCGCGCTCACGTCGGCGCCGAGTTCGTCGCGCTCCTTCGCGGTGGTCGCGGTCAGCAGCATCTTCTGCGCGCGGCTCGCGCGCAGCACCTCGGCCCGCACCTCCGCCGCCGCCCGGCTCGCGACGTGGCCCTGCTCGTAGACCGACGCGATCGACGCGTTCAGCCGGCTGATCTGCCACAGCGAAAACACGCCGATCGCAAGCGTGCCGGCCAGCAGGATCGCGAAGGCGGCACGCAACGTCGCCTTGACGGTCCACGGCCGGCGCGTGCGACGCGCCGCGCGCGCACGCCGAGCGGCGCGACCGGCGGCGACGTCGGGTGCGGCGGCTGCCGCACCGGGCTGTGGGTGCAAAGATGCTGCTTTCATCGATCTATCCCCGTATTGATCACGCTGCCGGAAAGGTCGGTTCCGGCTTCCCGCGACGGCTGGCCATGCCGCGCGTCCTGCCCCCTGCCCGGCGGGTAGCCGGTGCCGGGCGCGGCGCGCCTGTTGTCATTGGGTCGTTCTACGGCCATCGCCGCCATTTCTTGAGTCCGGTAAAACACCGCCCGGCCCCGGGCGCGCGCCCGCGGACGGGCCGACACGCCGCCAGCGTTATACCCGTCCAAAAAAGCATGCACCGCCGAACCGTCACACGAATGTCCGATTCAAGACAAAACTTGGCCTGACATTCTCGATGCGCCACATTACACTTCTTTGACGCATCAACGAATCAAAAAACGCGCCGATCCCCAACAGAGCGCGCCCGTCACCTCAACTCGTTCAGCTCACATGGAAACCCGCCTCGACTCCGGATCCGTCGGCGCAGCCGCCGCCCAGCCGTCCGCACCGACCGTCGCCCGTACCGTCTACCCGGTGCTCGGCGCGATCAGCTTCTCGCACATGCTCAACGACATGATCCAGTCGTTGATCCTCGCGATCTACCCGATGCTCAAGAGCCAGTTCGCGCTGTCGTTCGCGCAGATCGGCCTGATCACGCTCACGTACCAGATCACCGCGTCGCTGCTGCAGCCGCTCGTCGGCCTCTACACCGACAAGCGTCCGAAGCCGTATTCGCTGCCGGTCGGCATGGGCTTCACGCTCGCGGGGCTGCTGCTGATGTCGGTGGCGCCGAACTTCCCGATGCTGCTGGTGGCCGCGGCGCTCGTCGGCTGCGGCTCGTCGGTGTTCCATCCCGAATCGTCGCGGGTCGCGCGGATGGCGTCGGGCGGCCAGCACGGGCTCGCGCAATCGGTGTTCCAGGTGGGCGGCAACGCAGGCTCCGCGCTCGGGCCGCTGCTCGCCGCGCTCGTGATCATTCCGCACGGCCAGCACAGCATCGCGTGGTTCTCGGCGGCCGCGCTCGTCGCGATGATCGTGCTCACGCAGATCGGCCACTGGTACAAGAAGCATCCGTCGATGAAGAAGAAGGCCGCCTCGGCCGGCCACCCGACGCTGTCGCGCGGCCGCGTGATGGGCGCGATGGGCGTGCTGGTGCTGCTCGTGTTCTCGAAGTACTTCTATCTCGCGAGCATCAACAGCTATTTCACGTTCTACCTGATCGACAAGTTCCACCTGTCGGTGCAGGCCGCGCAGATCCACCTGTTCGTGTTCCTCGCGGCGGTGGCGGCCGGCACGCTGATCGGCGGCCCCGTCGGCGACCGCATCGGCCGCAAGTACGTGATCTGGGTGTCGATCCTCGGCGTCGCGCCGTTCACGATGCTGCTGCCGTACGCAAACCTGTTCTGGACGAGCGTGCTGACCGTGATCATCGGCGTCGTGCTGGCGTCGGCGTTCGCCGCGATCCTCGTCTATGCGACGGAGCTGATGCCCGGCAAGGTCGGGATGGTCGCGGGCCTGTTCTTCGGCTTCGCATTCGGCCTGGGCGGCGTCGGCGCGGCCGTGCTCGGCCAGCTCGCCGATGCGACGAGCATCCCGTTCGTCTACAAGGTGTGCTCGTTCCTGCCGCTGATCGGCGTGCTGACGGTGTTCCTGCCGAACCTCGAAAGCAGCCGGCGCAAGCGGGCATGACGAACGACGAGCCGCGGCATGCACGCCGCGGCCCGTCGGATGCTGCGAATGGAGAATGGTTCGACGGCGGCTTCAGGCCGCCGTCGTCGCATGCAGCGTCAGGAAACGCTTGAGGATGCCGGACGAATAGCTGCTCGCGATCGCCGACAGGAAGTGCGAGAACGACTGCGTCGCGTGATCGTCGGCCGTATCGGAAATCGTGCGCACGAGCGCGAACGGCACGTCGTGTTCCGCGCATACCTGCGCGATCGCCGCGCCTTCCATCTCGACCGCGAGCGCGTCCGGCAGCGCGTCGCGCAGCGCGAGCACTTCCCGCTCGCTCGACACGAAGCGGTCGCCGCTGATGACGAGCCCCGCGTGCAGCGCCGCGCCGGCAAGCCCGAAGCGCTCGGCGAACTGGGCCCCCTCTTCCTCGATGAACCGCACACACGCTGCCCGCAAGCGGGCCGTCAGCGCCGCATCGGTCGCGAAGCGCGTGATGCCGAGCAGCGGCACCTCGTAGCGCGGAAAGAGCGGCGACGCGTCGAGATCGTGCTGCAAAAGCGTATCGGCCACGACCACGTCGCCGACCCGCACCGTGCGCGACACGCCGCCCGCGACACCGGTGAACACCACGCCCGACACGCCGAACACGTGGATCAGCGCGCTGACCGTCGCGGCGGCCGCGACCTTGCCGATCCGCGCAAGCGTGACGACGCAGGCCGCGCCGTGCACGGTGCCGACGTGATAATCGCGGCGACCGAGCGTGACCGTCCTCATCGCGCCGTCGGCGCGCATCTCGGCGATCAGGTCGCCGAGTTCCTCGGGCAGCGCGGCCAGAATGCCGAGCGGACGGGCGGCGGGCGTCACCATCGTGTCGACGTCCATCATTCCACCGCCTGCAGTTTCGCGACCGCGAGCGCGAGCCATTTCTCGCCGTGGCGCTTGAACTTCACCTGCGCCTTCGCATCGGTGCCGTTGCCCTCGAGCGCGGTGACCGTACCTTCGCCGAATTTCGTATGGAACACCTGCTGGCCGACCCGGAAGCCGGTGCCGGCCGCGCGCTGCTTGTCCGCGAACGCGGGCAGCGGCGCGGTCACGGCCGCATCGACGATCTGTTCGCGACTGCCGCCGCCCGGCCGCGCGAACCAGTCGCGCCCGTAGCCGGCATTGTCCGAACGCCCGCCCCAGCGCGACCCGGCCTCGACCTTCGGCGTGAGCCACTTCAGCACGTGCTCCGGCAGTTCGTCGAAGAAGCGCGAGCGCACGTTGTAGCGCGTCTGGCCGTGCAGCATCCGGCTTTGCGCGAACGACAGGTAGAGCCGCTCCTTCGCGCGCGTGATCGCGACGTACATCAGCCGGCGCTCTTCCTCGAGGCCGTCCGATTCGAGCACGCTGTTCTCGTGCGGGAACAGCCCTTCCTCGAGCCCCGTGATGAACACGGCCGAGAATTCGAGCCCCTTCGCCGCATGCACGGTCATCAGCTGCACGGCGTCCTGGCCGGCCTGCGCCTGGTTGTCGCCGGCCTCCAGCGACGCATGCGACAGGAAGCCGGCGAGCGGCGTCATCGTGTCGGGGTTCTGGGCGGGGTCGGCGGGCGACGCCGGATCCAGCACGTCGACCGCCGGATCGTCCGCGTCCGTGCCGAGCTCGGGCACGGCGATCGCGCCCGCGCGCAGCGGGATCGAGCGGGCCGGCGTGTCGAGCCCGTAGCCTTCCTCGGCGATGAACGCGGTGGCCGCGTTCACGAGTTCCTGCAGGTTTTCGAGGCGATCCTGGCCTTCGCGCTCGCCCTGGTAGAAATCGGCGAGGCCGCTCGCGCGCACGATGTGCTCGACGGTGTCGGGCAGGTTCAGGTGCTGCGTGTCGGCGCGCATCTTCGCGATCAGGTTCGCGAACCCGCCGAGGCTCGTGCCGGCCTTGCCGGTCACGTACGGAATCGCGGCGGCCATCGAGCAGCCGTACAGCCGCGCGGCGTCGGCCAGTTGCTCGATCGAGCGCGCGCCGATGCCGCGGGTCGGGAAATTGACGACGCGTGCGAACGCGGTGTCGTCGTTCGGGTTGTCGATCAGGCGCAGGTACGCGAGCGCATGCTTCACTTCCTGCCGCTCGAAAAAGCGCAGGCCGCCGTACACGCGGTACGGAATGCCCGACGACATCAGCGTGTGCTCGATCGAACGCGACTGCGCGTTGCTGCGGTACAGGACGGCCACTTCGCTGCGCGCCATGCCGGTATTGATCAGCGAACGGATTTCCTCGACGATCCAGCCGGCTTCCTGCGAATCGGTGCTGGCTTCGTACACGCGCACGGGCTCGCCGTGGCCGGCATCGGTGCGCAGGTTCTTGCCGAGCCGGTGCGCGTTGTTCGAGATCAGCTGGTTCGCGGCGTCGAGGATGTTGCCGTGCGACCGGTAGTTCTGCTCGAGCTTGATCAGGTTGCGCACGCGGAATTCGTCTTCGAAGTCGCGCATGTTGCCGACGTTCGCGCCGCGGAACGCGTAGATCGACTGGTCGTCGTCGCCGACCGCGAAGATCGCGTTCTGGCCGCCCGCGAGCATCTTGAGCCACGCGTACTGCAGCTTGTTGGTGTCCTGGAACTCGTCGACGAGGATATGCCGGAAGCGCGCCTGGTAGTGCGCGCGCAGCGGCGCGTTGTACGCGAGCAGCTCGTAGCAGCGCAGCAGCAGCTCGGGGAAATCGACGACGCCTTCGCGCTGGCACTGCTGGTCGTACGCCTGGTACAGCTCGACGAACTTGCGGTTGAAGTTGTCGGTCGCGTCGACCTTGTCCGGGCGCAGCCCCTGCTCCTTCGCGTTGTTGATGAAGTACTGGACGTTCTTCGGCGGGTACTTTTCGTCGTCGACGTTCGCCGCCTTCATCAGCCGCTTGATCGCGGACAGCTGGTCGGCCGTGTCGAGGATCTGGAAGGTCTGCGGCAGGCCGGCGTCGCGCCAGTGCGTGCGCAGCATCCGGTTGCACAGGCCGTGGAACGTGCCGATCCACATCCCGCGCGTGTCGATCGGCATCATCGCCGACAGGCGCGCCATCATCTCGCGCGCGGCCTTGTTCGTGAAGGTGACGGCGAGCACGGTGGGCGGCGACGCATAGCCCTGCTGGATCAGCCACGCGATGCGCGTGATCAGCACGCGGGTCTTGCCGCTGCCCGCCCCGGCAAGGATCAGCGCCGGTTCGTTCGGCAACGTGACGGCGGCGAGTTGTTCGGGGTTCAGATTGGCGAGCAGATCGGGCATGGAGCGGCAGCTGACGGGCGAGAAAAATGCGGACCCGACATTATAAGTCGGCCGCGCGATGCCGTTTCCGATCCGTTCGGCCGCCCGTGGCGCGCACCTTGCTCGCGCGTTGCCGGCGCGCGCCGACGGGCCCGCGCCGGCCAGGCGATGGCTGGCCGATGGGCATCCATTTATAATTGTCAGATTCGGCATCCAATTCACGCATTTTTCGGCAGATTTCCAACATGAGCGACAACACGCTTGCGAAGAGCTTCGAGCCCCATACCATCGAGTCCCAATGGGGGCCGGAGTGGGAAAAACGCGGCTATGCCGCCCCGGCGTTCGATCCGTCCCGCCCCGATTTCGCGATCCAGTTGCCGCCGCCGAACGTGACGGGCACGCTGCACATGGGCCACGCGTTCAACCAGACGATCATGGACGGCCTCGCCCGCTACCACCGGATGCTCGGCGAGAACACGCTGTGGGTGCCCGGCACCGACCACGCGGGCATCGCCACCCAGATCGTCGTCGAGCGCCAGCTCGATGCGCAGGGCGTGTCGCGCCACGACCTCGGCCGCGAGAAGTTCGTCGAGCGCGTGTGGGAATGGAAGCAGCAATCCGGCTCGACGATCACCGGCCAGGTGCGGCGCCTGGGCGCATCGACCGACTGGTCGCGCGAATACTTCACGATGGACGACAAGATGTCGGCCGCCGTGCGCGACGTGTTCGTCACGCTGTATGAACAAGGGTTGATCTACCGCGGCAAGCGCCTCGTCAACTGGGATCCGGTGCTGATGACCGCCGTGTCGGACCTCGAAGTCGTGAGCGAGGAAGAAAACGGCCATCTGTGGCACATCCGCTACCCGCTCGTCGACGGCTCCGGCTCGCTGACCGTCGCGACCACGCGCCCCGAGACGATGCTCGGCGACGTCGCGCTGATGGTCCATCCGGAAGACGAGCGCTACGCGCACCTGATCGGCAAGCAGGTCACGCTGCCGCTGACGGGCCGCGAGATCCCGGTGATCGCCGACGACTACGTCGACCGCGAGTTCGGCACGGGCGTCGTGAAGGTCACGCCCGCGCACGACTTCAACGACTACCAGGTCGGCCTGCGCCACAAGCTCGCGCCGATCGAGATCCTGACGCTCGACGCGAAGATCAACGACAACGGCCCCGAGCAGTATCGCGGCCTCGACCGCTTCGATGCGCGCAAGGCGATCGTCGCCGACCTCGACGCGCAGGGCTTCCTCGATTCGGTGAAACCGCACAAGCTGATGGTGCCGCGCGGCGACCGCACGGGCGTCGTGATCGAGCCGATGCTGACCGACCAGTGGTTCGTCGCGATGACGAAGCCGGCGCCGGAAGGCACGTTCAATCCGGGCAAGTCGATCACCGAAACGTCGCTCGACGTCGTGCGCAACGGCCAGATCAAGTTCGTGCCGGAAAACTGGACGACCACCTACTACCAGTGGCTCGAGAACATCCAGGACTGGTGCATCTCGCGCCAGCTGTGGTGGGGGCACCAGATTCCCGCGTGGTACGGCGAGAACGGCGAGGTGTTCGTCGCGCGCGACGAGGAGCAAGCGCGTGCGCAGGCCGCGGCGAAGGGTTATACCGGCGCGCTCAAGCGCGACGAGGACGTGCTCGACACGTGGTTCTCGTCGGCGCTCGTGCCGTTCTCGTCGCTCGGCTGGCCGAACGAAACGCCTGAACTGCAGCACTTCCTGCCGTCGTCGGTGCTCGTCACCGGCTTCGACATCATCTTCTTCTGGGTCGCCCGGATGGTGATGATGACCACGCACTTCACCGGCAAGGTGCCGTTCCACACCGTGTACGTGCACGGCCTCGTGCGCGACGCGGAAGGCCAGAAGATGTCGAAGAGCAAGGGCAACACGCTCGACCCGATCGACATCGTCGACGGCATCGACCTCGACACGCTGGTCGCGAAGCGCACGACGGGCCTGATGAACCCGAAGCAGGCCGCGACCATCGAGAAGAAGACGCGCAAGGAATTCCCGGACGGCATCCCCGCGTTCGGCACCGATGCGCTGCGCTTCACGATGGCGTCGATGGCGACGCTCGGCCGCAACGTGAACTTCGACCTCGCGCGCTGCGAAGGCTACCGCAACTTCTGCAACAAGCTGTGGAACGCGACGCGCTTCGTGCTGATGAACTGCGAAGGCCACGACTGCGGCAACGACAAGCCGGAAGTGTGCGGCGCGGGCGACTGCGGCCCGGGCGGCTACCTCGACTTCTCGGCGGCCGACCGCTGGATCGTGTCGCTCCTGCAGCGCACCGAAGCCGACATCGCGAAGGGCTTCGCCGATTACCGCTTCGACAACATCGCGAGCAGCATCTACAAGTTCGTGTGGGACGAGTACTGCGACTGGT
The DNA here is from genome assembly GCF_902833145.1 of Burkholderia sp. BCC0506. Taxonomy (GTDB): domain Bacteria; phylum Pseudomonadota; class Gammaproteobacteria; order Burkholderiales; family Burkholderiaceae; genus Burkholderia. The sequence continues at coordinate 47,215 of NZ_CADFEN010000003.1, forward strand.
ATCTCGAACTCGCGAAGGTACAGATCCAGAACGGCACGCCGGAACAGCAGCGCGCGACGCGCCGTACGCTGCTGCGCGTGCTGGAAACGGTGCTGCGCCTCGCGCACCCGGTCATCCCGTTCATCACCGAGGCGCTCTGGCAGAAGGTCGCGCCGCTCGCCGGCCGCTATCCGCAAGGCAAGGCCGAGGGCGAAGCGTCGCTGATGACGCAGGCGTATCCGGTCGCGAACCTGCAGAAGATCGACGAGGCGTCCGAGCAGTGGGCGGCCGACCTGAAGGCGATCGTCGACGCATGCCGCAACCTGCGCGGCGAGATGAACCTGTCGCCGGCGACCAAGGTGCCGCTGCTCGCGGCGGGCGACGTCGAGCGCCTGCGCGCGTTCGCGCCGTACGTCCAGGCGCTCGCACGCCTGTCGGAAGTCCAGATCCTCGCGGACGAAGCAGCGCTCGACAAGGAGGCGCACGGCGCGCCGATCGCGATCGTCGGCCCGAACAAGCTGGTGCTGAAGGTGGAAATCGACGTCGCGGCCGAGCGCGAGCGCCTGTCGAAGGAAATCGCGCGCCTGACGGGCGAGATCGCGAAGTGCAACGCGAAGCTCGGCAACGAGGCATTCGTCGCGAAAGCGCCGCCGGCCGTGGTCGAACAGGAGCAGAAACGCGTCGCGGAATTCCAGAGCACGCTCGAAAAACTGCGCGCGCAGCTCGATCGGTTGCCTGCGTAACAAAGGGTAAGGTCGTTTGCGTTCACTATAATGCGGACGTGAACATAGACTGTCTGACAAGTCGATTACAGGAATAAAGGTTCGATCATGTTGAAAGTCACCAAGGCGGTATTCCCCGTTGCCGGTCTCGGCACGCGGTTCCTGCCGGCAACGAAGGCGAGCCCGAAGGAAATGCTGCCCGTCGTCGACAAGCCGCTGATCCAGTACGCGGTCGAGGAAGCGATCGCAGCGGGCATCACCGAGATGATCTTCGTGACCGGGCGCAGCAAGCGCGCGATCGAGGACCACTTCGACAAGTCGTACGAGATCGAGGCCGAACTCGAGGCGCGCGGCAAGGAAAAGTTGCTCGAACTCGTGCGCAGCATCAAGCCGAGCCACGTCGACTGCTTCTACGTGCGCCAGCCGGAAGCGCTCGGCCTCGGCCACGCGGTGCTGTGCGCGGAAAAGCTGGTCGCCGACAACCCGTTCGCGGTGATCCTCGCGGACGACCTGCTCGACGGCAACCCGCCGGTGATGAAGCAGATGGTCGACGTGTTCGACCACTATCACAGTTCGGTGATCGGCGTCGAAGAGATCCCGCCGTCGGAGACGAAGTCGTACGGGATCGTCGACGGCAAGGAATGGGAAGAGTCGATCGTCAAGATGTCGGCGATCGTCGAGAAGCCGGCGCCGGAGGTCGCGCCGTCGAACCTCGGCGTGGTCGGCCGCTACATCCTGAAGCCGCGGATCTTCGAGCACCTGCGCGCGCTGAAGCCGGGCGCGGGCGGCGAACTGCAGCTCACCGACGCGATCCAGGCGCTGCTCGCCGACGAACAGGTGCTGGCCTACAAGTATCAGGGCACGCGCTACGACTGCGGCAGCAAGCTCGGCTACCTGAAGGCGACGGTGGAATTCGCGCTGCGCCACCCGGAAGTCGGCGCGGAATTCGACGCGTACCTGCGCACGCGCGACGGCGCCCAACCGACCGTCTGAACGCGGCAAGGGCGCGCCCCGGCGCGCCCGCCCTCACCTCACGGCCGCCGCTTCAGCGCGCGTCGGCCGGCTTCACCGAGACGACGCCCGGCATGCCGCCCGCGTCGTCTTTTTTCGTCTTGACCAGCCAGCCGCCGCCGTCGCCGAACGGCAGCTTCGCCAGCGCGCTCTTCACGAGCGCCGGCGCGGCCTGCTGCGTGCCCGGATCGCGATCGCGCAGCGACGCCGACACGCGATAGACGTCGGCGCCCGATTTCGCATCGACGAAGCGCAGCGTCAGCACGTGACGGTACACGCGACCCATGAACGGCAGCGCGAACGGCGCGGGGCCGTCGACCGTCACGCATGCGCTGCTCGCCGCGCCGCAGCCGGCGGCGCTTGCCGCGACCGCCGCCGGCTGCGTCGCGTAGGCGATCGACAACCGGTAACGCGCATCCTTCAGCGGTTGCGCATCGAAGCCGCGGTGCGCGAGCTCGTCGCGCACGAGCGTCTCGATCTGCCGGTACTCGGCGTCGCCCGCCTGCGCGGCCGTGCGCACGAAATCGTAGCCGTGCGCGCCGGACGCGAATGCATTCGGCTGCCCGACCGCGCTCACGCCGCTCGTCACGCCGGCGCAACCCGTCAACAGCGACGCCGCCAGCGCGGTCGCTGCCCATTGCTTTCTCATGACTTTCCCCAAATGCCTGCCGTCGCGCCCGGCCCTGTCAGGCGGACGGCTCGTCGATCGCGGGCAGCGACACCGTCACCGCGGTGCCGACACCCACTTCGCTGTCGACCGACACGCTGCCCCCATGGCGCGTGACGACCGTCTTCACGAAAGCCATGCCGAGACCGGAACCCGAGATTTCGGGCCGCTCGCCGGCATGGAATCGCTTGAAACGCTCGAACAGATGCCGCTGATCTTCCGGCGCAATGCCGTACCCCTGATCGCGAATCGTACAGAACATCCGCTTCGATGCGTGCTCGACCGTCAGCGTACACGTGATCAGCGTGTCGGAGGGACTGTATTTGACCGCATTGTTCAGCAGGTTCACGAATGCGCGCGTGATCAGCGAGCGGTCCGCGCGCACCCAGCACATGTCGGTGCCCACGTCGGTCTCGACGCGGATGCGTTTCGCCTGCGCCTGCGGCCATACCTCGTCGCTCGCATCGATCAGCACGTCGACGAGGCTCGTCATCTCGAGCTGGTACGCCTGCGACTCCGCACGCGCCAGCTGCACGAACTCGTCGGCGAGCGACAGCGCGCGGTGCGCATAGCGCTCGATCCGTGCGAGCAGCCCGCGCATCGCGTCGCTCTCGACGCGCTCGCGCTCGATCTCGACCAGTGCGAGGATCGACGACTGCGGCGAGCGCATGTCGTGCGACAGCAGGTGCAGCGCTTCCTCGCGCTGCCGCTCGGCCGCGTGCAGTTCGGTCACGTCGACGAGGCCGGCGATCCAGCCCGTCACGCGCCCCTGCGCATTCGTACACGCCGCGTAGCGTAGCAGATGGTCGAGCCCGTCGCGATCGCGCACCTCGATGCCGCGCGCCATCGCGTCGTGCTCGGCCTCGAGCGTCGGGTCGAGCGCGGCCGGCCAGCGCTCGCGGATCGCCGCGTCGTGCTCGGCGTTGCCGTCGACCGTCTTCATGAACGTCAGCTCGCCGAGCGCGATGCGCAGCGGCCGCCCTTCCGGCAGCGGCAGCGCGAGCCGCGACCCGTAGCGTTTCGCCGCATGGTTCGCGATCAGCACGGTACCGGCGAGATCGGTCACGAAGATCGGCTCGGGCATGCTGTCGAGGCTGTCCCATACGAAGCGCTTCATGTCCTGCACGCGCTGCGCGGCCTGCGCCATCAGCGCCATCTGCCGCTCCAGCACGTCGCCGCCGACGCTGCGCGTGCGCGGCGCCTCGGGCAGCAGGTGCGGCTCGTCGGCGAGGCGCTGCAGCTCGCGGCGCAGGTACGACATCGTCATTTCGAGCCGCCGCCAGTTCCAGATCGGGTAGACGGCGATCAGCCCGAAGATCGCCGGTGCCGGCGTCAGCCAGATGCGCGCCTCGAACAGCAGCGCCACGCTCGCGACGACGGCGAGCGCGGCGAGACTCAGCGTCAGCAGCAGCGCACGCCACGGCGACAGCATCAGGAAGCCGCCGAGCAACACGGCGAGCGGAAGCAGCGACGCGACGAACAGCCCGAAGCTCGACGCGGGCGAGATCGCACTGCCGGTCGCCAGCATGTCGAGCACGTTCGCATGGATGTACACGCCGGCCAGCGGGCCGAACTCGCCGGACACCGGCGTCGCGAAGCGATCGTACAGCCCGGACGCGGTCACGCCGACGACGACGATCTTGCCGCGCAATGCGTCGGGCTTCACGCGCCCTTCGAGCACGTCGTCGAACGACAGCGTCGGATACGCGGGCGTATTGCGGCTGAACGGAATCAGGTAGCGGCCCTCGCCGGCCGCATCGCGCGACAGGTCGTGCGCATTCGCGCCGGGCATGCCGCCGACCGGGTGCAGCCGGCCGGCCTGGATCGCGCGGTACACGGGCACCATCAGTTGCGGCCAGCGCACGCGGCCGTCGCTTTCGAACAGCGCGACGCTGCGCACGATGCCGTCGCGATCGACTTCGAGATTGATGTGGCCGAGCCCCGTCGCGCGCGCGGCGAGCGCGGCGACCGGCGGATCGACCGATCGCGTGCCGTCCGCCTGCTCGGGACTCAGCAGCACCGGCAGGAAGGTCGGCACGCGGCTCATCGCGTCCGCGAACGCGCGATCCTGCTGCGACGGTTCGGTAAACAGCACGTCGTAGACGACCGCGGCCGGCTGCGCGCGAGCCAGCGTGTCGAGCAGCCGTGCATGCACGTCGCGCGGCCACGGCCAGCGCCCGAGCGCGGACACGCTCTGGTTGTCGATGTCGACGACGACGACGTCGGGCGACAGCGGCAGGCTGCGCAACATCAGCAGCCGGTCGTAGATCAGCCCGTCGACGCTCGACGACAAGCGGCCGAGCGCGCACGCGAGGATCACCGCGATCCCGAGGCAGCCGATCGCGATCCACTCGATCAGGAAGCGGCGCCCCAGGTGCCGCCGCGGGGAAACGGAGTCGGGTTTCATGCGCCGCGGATCAGCGCGACAACGTGAACGCGCTGACCGGACTGGTCTTCTCGTAGAACTTGCCGCCTTCGAATTCCTCGACGGTCACGGCCCAGAAATAGTCGCCCGGCGGCAGGTGCGCGACGGTGATCTGGCGCGCATGCAGGCCGACCTGGTCGACGACCGGCGCGCCGAGATCCTTCGAGCGCGACAGCACGAACCGGTAACGCGCGTTCTTGCCCGAGCCGTTCGGCGACCAGCGGAACTCGTAGCCGCCCGCGCCCTGCGACGCGCTCGCGTCGAGTCCCATCACGCGGCGTTCGAACGCATAGGTGCGCGGCAGCCCCTCGAGGCCGTTCTCGTCGATCGCGGCGATCCGCACGAAGTAATTCCCGTTCGGCACGTCGCGGAACACCGCGCGCGGCGAACCGGTGCGCGTTTCGCGGAACAGGTCGAGCAGCCCCGCGTCGTGCGCGAGCTGCACGCGATACGCGTGCGCCCGCTCGAGCGGCGCGATGTCGAACGCGACGTCGGGCTCGTCCTGCACCTTGTCGGGATGCGTGAGCGCGGGCGCCTCCAGCAGCTGGACAGGCGCACCGACCGTACCGGACGACGTCGCGACGCTGCCGAAATTCGCATGCACGAGCGTCGCATCGGCCGGCTTCCGGCCGCCCGCGACACCGACGGTGCCGTCGAGCACCTCGACGCGCGTCGACGCATTGCCGGCCGCGTCGTAGTTCACGCGAAAGCGCGTGCCGCGCACGCCGGCCACGACCGACGGCGAGCGGATCTGGAAGCGGTCGTCGCGTTTCTTCAGGTGGGTGACTTCGCTGTCGACCGAGCCGCGCGTGAGTTCGAACTCGCGATCGAGCGTGCCGGTCAGCACCGTGCGGCGCAGCGACTTCAGGTCGAGCTGGCTGTCGGGCGGCAGGCTCATGTGCGTGCCGTCGGCCAGCTCGAGCGTCACGAAACCGTTCGGGCCGGTGCGCACGCGGTCGCCTTCGGCGAGCGTCGCATCGTTCACGAGCGGCGCGAAGGCGCCGCCGGACGCGCGCTCGGCCGTGCCCTGCACCGCGATCACGCGTGCGGTGAGCTTTTCCTTGCGCAGGCGCGCGACCGGCAGCTTCAGCGCGACGCCGGGCTGCAGGTGCTTCGGCGCCGGCACGCCGTTGATCTGCTGGAGCAGTTGCCAGTCGTCCGCGCCCTGCAGGTAGCGCGCGGCGACGTCGTACAGCGTGTCGCCCGCCTGCGTGCGGTACACGACCATCTTGCCCGCCGCGGCGGGCGGCTGCGCGACGGCCTGCTGCGCGGCGAACGCCAACGCGACCGCGCAGGCCGCGCGCAGCGCCGCCGTGCGCACGCCCGCCGGGCGCTGCGTGATTCGCGTGGTCACTCCGATTCCCCCTGGCCGACCCGTTCGAGCCGGTAGCCGTACCCGTAGATCGGCGCGAGGCGATAGCCGTTTTCGGGCCGCAGGCCGAGCTTGGTGCGCAGCATCGAAATGTGCGTATCCATCGTGCGAGACGGGATGTCGGTCGCCTGCTTCCACACGAGGTCGAGAATGTGCGCGCGCGACAGCGGCCGGTCGAGGTGCTGGAACAGCAGCAGCGCGAGCTCGAATTCCTTTTGCGTGAGGCTCACGGCCTTGTCGCCGACGTACGCCTGCTTCAGGTTCACGTCGAAACGGAACTGGTCGAATTCGCGGACGGTCGCCTCGGCGTTGACCGGATACGCGCGGCGCAGCAGCGAACCGATGCGCGCGCGCAGGATCGGGCCCGACACCGGCTTGACCACGTAATCGTCGGCGCCGGCGTTGAGGATCTGCGTGATCCCCGCCTCGTCGTCGCGGCTCGTCATGAAGATGATCGGCAGGCTGTGCTCGGTCTGGTTGGCGCGCACCCACTTGAGCACTTCCTCGCCGGACATGTCGGGCACGTTCCAGTCGAGCACCAGCAGATCGAACGTCTCGCGCTGCAGGCGCTTCTTCAGGGCCTTGCCTTCCTTGAACGCATAGCACGTATGGCCGACGGCCGTCAGCGTTTGACTGACGAAATCCGTCTGGGCCGGATCGTCATCCAGTACAGCAATTCTCATAGCACCCCGCAAATCGAAGTCGGTTCGTCCATTCGGCTCCCGTACCTGCCCCGGCCGCGCAACCCGCACGCGGCGCCGGATACCGGCCGGCGAGCCGTCGTTCGCCGCTCGCGCCTCCTGCGCAAATCGGCGCCCCGGCCAATATCTCAAAAACGGGGCACGGACGAACCGGCGATTTCATCATAGTAGTATGAAATTCGCCAAGAAATTGCGCGGACTATCGGCCTTTCTTCGAATAATCCTTTCTGTCGCGCAACCGGACGCCTACTCGGCGCCCGCGACGCGGGCCACCGGCGCGGCAAATTCGTCGGTCGGCATGTGTGGCTGCGGCTCCGCCAACGGCGGTTGCGCAAGCATCCGCTGCAGCTGCTCGCGCACGGACTCCCACGCGCCAGCCGCGTAATCGGGCTGGGCCGCCGCCCATGCCTGCGCCAGATCGAACACGCGTTCGATCGTCGCACCGCAGTAAGTCAGGCCCGAGCCGTCGTCCCGCGCGGCGTCGCGCAGCCGTTCGTCGAGCCATTCGGCCAGCCACGGCATCTCGGCCGCGGCCGAGTCCGCATACGCCTCCAGCGCAGCACGCGCGTGGCGGTCCTGTCGCGGATCGAGCTCGATCCGGCTCAATTCCGAGGTACGCGCGGGCGCAATGCTTTTCGCTCCGGACGGACTTCGAAGCGTCCCTGGTCTGAAGGACATGTCCTCTCCCCGTTGTACGACGGTAGCGTCAGGCATGGCCCCCGAGCCCGCCGTACGACGTACCGTGGCCGGCGCCTCCGCTGGGAGCGGACGACCGGCCGGGCCAGTATACGCAGCCGGTCGCGCAACGAGGTTTAAGAATTGTCAGAGAGGAGCGCCCGGCTCAGGGTCGCCCGGCGGAGGGGCGCCCTGCCAGGGGCGCCGGCCGGGCGCGGCCGGCGGGATGCGACGGGACGGGCGATGCGGGCCTTCAGCGGCGGCGCATCAGGAACACGAAGATCTTGTCCTGCGTCGTCGATTCGACGATCTCGTTGCCCGTCTGCTTCGCGAACGCGGCGAAATCGCGCTGCGAGCCCGGGTCGGTCGCGAGCACCTTGAGGATCTGCCCGCTTTCCATATCGGCTAGCGCTTTCTTGGCACGCAGGATCGGCAACGGGCAATTGAGCCCGCGCGCGTCCACTTCCTTGTGAATCTGCATCGGCTGTCGACCTTCGAATGACGCGCCACACACGGCGCGGGAGGAAGCCGCGATTTTACCGCAGCGCCGCCGCGCCTGCCCGGCCCGCCCACGCTCGGACGCCCGCCGGCGCCCCGCTTACGCGCCGGAGAAGCCGCCCGCGAGCCGTTCGCGCAGGTGCCGCACGAGCGCGCGCACCGCGCTCGGCACGACCGGGCTGTACGGGCGGATCGCGAAAATGTGGTCGCCGAACGCGCCCGACGGCCGCCAGCCGTCGAGCAGCGCGACGAGCCGGCCGGCGTCGAGATCGCGCCGCGCGCTGAAATCGGGCAGGAGCGCGATGCCGAGCCCGCCGAGCGCGGCCTCGCGCATCGCCTCGCTGTTGTTCGCCGCGAAACTGCCGCGCACCGGCACGCTCACGCGCTGGCGCCGGCGGCCGTCCGGCTCGAAGCTCCACGCGGCCGGCTCGTTGTCGCGCAGGTAGCACAGGCAGCTGTGGTCGACGAGTTCGCTCGGGTGGCGCGGCGCGCCGCGCGCGTCGAGATAGTCGCGGCTCGCGACCAGCAGCGAGCGCGTGTCGCACAGCTTCCACGCGACGTGAGTCTGCGGCGCGGTGGTCGTATGGCGGATCGCGAGGTCGAAGCCCTCCTGCGTCAGCGAATGCAGGCGGTCCGACAGGTCGAGCTCGATCTGCACGCCCGGATGCTGGCGCAGGAAATCGGGCAGGTGCGGCACGACCTGCTGACGCCCGAGGGCGACCGGCACCGTCAGGCGCAGCAGCCCGCGCGGCTCGCCGGCGAGATCCTTCACGCGCGCGAAATGCTGGCCGATCGACTCGAACGCGTCGCGCGTGCTGTCGACGAGCGTCTGGCCCGCATCGGTGAGCCGCACGCTGCGCGTGGTGCGGCGCACGAGCGGCACGCCGGCCGCCTTCTCGAGATCGGCGATGCGCTGGCTCATCGCCGCCTTGCTGATGCCGAGCCGCTGCGCGGCAGCCGTGAAACTGCCCGCCGCGGCCAGCACCGTCAACGAATGGATATGCGGCCAGAGCGCCTGGACATTTTGCTGATTCATCCGCCGATTATTCAGAATTCTGAACAGTGAATCAAGTTTCGCGGCCTTCTCCCGCGCTGCCGGCTTCCCTAGACTAGGCGCTGTACCCCCACATCCCTAGGAGACACGCATGACCACGGTTCCCGCCTATACGTCCGATGCCGACGTCGGCCACTACATCGACGGCGCGCCCGTCGCCGGCCGCAGCGGCCGCTTCCAGGACGTCTTCAATCCGGCGCTCGGTCGCGCGGTGCGCCGCGTGGCGCTCGCCGGCAACGACGAAGTCGAACGGGCCGTCGCGTCGGCCCGTGCCGCGTTCCCGGCCTGGGCCGACACGCCGCCGATTCGCCGCGCCCGCGTACTGCACCGCTTCCTGCAGCTGATGAACGAGCACCGCGACACGCTGGCCGCGATCATCACGGCCGAGCACGGCAAGGTGTTCTCGGATGCGCAGGGCGAAGTCGCGCGCGGCATCGACATCATCGAATTCGCGTGCGGCGTGCCGCAACTGCTCAAGGGCGACTTCACCGACCAGGTCAGCACCGGCATCGACAACTGGACGATGCGCCAGCCGCTCGGCGTCGTCGCGGGCATCACGCCGTTCAACTTCCCGTGCATGGTGCCGTGCTGGATGTTCCCGGTCGCGCTCGCGACGGGCAACACGTTCGTGCTGAAGCCGAGCGAGCGCGACCCGTCGGCCGCGCTGTTCATCGCCGACCTGCTCACGCAGGCAGGCCTGCCCGCCGGCGTGTTCAACGTCGTGCAGGGCGACAAGGGCGCGGTCGATGCCCTCCTCGACCACCCGGACGTGCAGGCCGTCAGCTTCGTCGGCTCGACGCCGATCGCGGCCTACGTGCAGCAGCGCGCGGTGCAGTCGGGCAAGCGCGTGCAGGCGCTCGGCGGCGCGAAGAACCACCTCGTCGTGATGCCGGACGCGAACATCGACCAGGCCGTCGACGCGCTGATCGGCGCCGCATACGGCTCGGCCGGCGAGCGCTGCATGGCGATCAGCATCGCGGTGCTGGTCGGCGACGTGGCCGACAAGATCGTGCCGGCCGTGGCCGAGCGCGCCCGCAAGCTGGTGATCGGCGACGGGATGTCGCCGGAAGTCGAGATGGGCCCGATCGTCACCGGCGACGCGTTGAAGCGCATCGAAGGCTATATCGAGCAAGGCGTGAGCGAAGGCGCGCAACTGGTGGTCGACGGGCGCGGGCTGCGCGTGCCGGGCCGCGAGGCCGGCTTCTTCACCGGCGGCACGCTGTTCGACCACGTGCGCCCCGACATGCGGATCTACAAGGAGGAAATCTTCGGGCCGGTGCTCGGCTGCGTGCGCGTGAAGGATTTCGGCGAGGCGGTCGACCTGATCAATGCGCACGAATTCGGCAACGGCGTGTCGTGCTTCACGAGCGACGGCGGCATCGCGCGCGAATTCGCGCGGCGCATCCAGGTCGGCATGGTCGGCATCAACGTGCCGATTCCGGTGCCGATGGCATGGCACGGCTTCGGCGGCTGGAAGAAGAGCCTGTTCGGCGACATGCACGCGTACGGCGAGGAAGGCGTGCGGTTCTACACGCGCCAGAAGTCGGTGATGCAGCGCTGGTCGTCGAGCATCGGCAAGGGCGCCGAATTCGCGATGCCGACCGCGAAGTAAGCCGGCCGGCGCGCCGTGCGCCGATCCGTTCGGCGGGCGGCGCGCCGGCAGCGGGCATCAGCCGGCTTTCTTGCCGTGCGCGCCGTCGGCGGTCGGCATGTAGGACAGCTCGAGCCGGTACGCGAGCGCGACGAACAGGCTCTGCGCGAGGCCCATCGTGGCCGTCAGCGCGCGAAAGCCGAACGTCGCGCTGTCCTGCACCATCAGCGTGACTTCCGCCTCCCGCGCGAGCGGGCTCATCCGGCTGTCGGTGATCGCGATCAGCCGCGCGCCGCGCTGCGCGGCCTGCTGCGCGACCTGCACGGTCTCGTCCGCATACGGCATGAACGAGATCGCGATCATCACGTCGCCCTTGCGCACCGAGCGGATCTGGCCGAGATGCATGCTGCCGAGCGCGCTGAACAGCCCGATGCGCTTGTCGGTGTGCTGCAGCGCATAGTCGAGATACACGGCGATCGGAAACGCGCGCCGCGACCCGGCGATCCAGATCGCCTGCGTATCGGCGAGCAGGTCGACGGCCTGCGCGAGCGCCTGCGAGTCGAGCGTCTGCCGCAACTGCTGCATCCCGGCAATGCTGCCCTTGATGAATTCGTCGGCGATCTGTTCGGGCTGCAGGCTCGACGAGCCGGCCTCGATCACGTCGCGCAGCCGCAGGTTGTATGCGCGCCCCGGCGCGATCTGCTGCGCGAGCCCTTCGCGGAACAGCCGCTGCATCTCGGAGAAGCCGGAGAAGCCGAAATGCTTCGCGAAGCGCACGACGGCCGACGGCTGGACGCCGCAGGCCTCCGCGAGCGACTGGATACCTTCCAGCCCAAGCTGGTCCCGATGCGTTTCCACGTGGCGCGCGATCACCTTCAGACGATTGCTGAGGCCGTCGTATTCCTGCGTCAGGTGCTGCAGGAACTGCTCGACGGTGGCGGGAGGTTTCTCGGATGAACTCATCGGATAGCGCGAAGTTGACGGCCCCGATGCGCGCGCGATGCTGGCCGACGCGGCCCGGGGCTCGACTGGATACATGCATGAAGGGCGAATTTAATCACGTTTGCGGCACGGCCCGCGCCGCCCGCTCGCTCCCACGCGCTCGATCATCGGTGGCATACGCTCCACGGCAAGCCTGGGAGCGATTGTCCAACGCGCTCGCGGCGCCGTAAAGATCAGGGTGTCTACCGACGCCGGCTGCCGCGCCGATGCGTGTCGCAACCGGCCTGCCGGTTCAACGATAGTCGACCCACACACCGCCCGCGTCGGCCGAACGCACGCAATTCTCGACCCAGCGCACGCCCTCGACACCCGCGTGGACGTCCGGGAAACGGATGGCCTTCAACGCGCCGGCGTCGCCGCGATCGGCCGCATCCATCGCGAGCGCGAAGCGCGCGTAGAGGTTCGACCATGCCTCGAACAGCCCTTCCGGGTGCCCGGCGCCGATCCGGTCCTCGCGCAGCGCCGCCGGATGCAGGTAGCTCATCCCGCGATCGAGCACCTGCGCGGGCTGCCCCTGCACTTCGTAACGCAACTGGTTCGGGTGTTCATCCCACCATTCGATGCTCGCCTTCGAGCCGATCACGCGCACCTTCTGCCCGTGCATCGAACCGGCGTTCACCGCGCTCGACCACACGTAGCCGATTGCGCCGGTGTCGTATTCCATGATCGTGAACGCATTGTCCTCGAGCGGCGCGCGGCTCTTCACGAAACTCTGCCGCGAACACATCAGCCGTTTGATCTTCAGGTCCGGCGCCATCACCTCGGAGATGTACAGCGGATGCGTGCCGATGTCGCCGAGCACGTAGCTCGGACCCGCGAACTTCGGGTCGACGCGCCAGCGCGCGGCCGCGCTCGCGGCCTCGACACCCTCGCTGTGAAAGCCGTGCGCGAACTGCATCTGCACGATGCGGATCTCGCCGAGCTCGCCGCGCGCGATCATCTCGCGCGCCTGCTCGATCATCTGGTGTCCCGAGTAGCCGTACGCGACGCCGACGATCCGGTTCTTCTCGACCGACAGGCGCTGCAGCGCCTCGGCCTCCTCGGTCGTGAAGCACAGCGGCTTCTCGCAGACGACGTGCAGCCCCGCGTTCAGCGCGGCGCGGCAGATCTCGAAGTGCGTGTTGTTCGGCGTCGCGATCGACACCGCGCGGATGCCGTCCGCGCGACGCGCCTCGGCGTCGAACATCGTCGCGTAGTCGGGATAGCAGCGCTCGGCCGCGACGCCGAGCTTCACGCCGAACTGGCGGCCGCGTTCGGGATCGATGTCGAAGGCGCCGGCAACCAGCTGGAAACTGCCGTCGCGCAGCGCGGCCGACCGGTGGCTGTAGCCGATCTGGCTGCCGAGGCCGCCGCCGACCATGCCCCAGCGAATCGAATGTCCAAGCAGAATCTGTCCGTCAATCATGATGGTGGTGTTCCTGGTGCGCGTTCAGGGGATCATGCAAAACCGGCCGACGCGAGAAACGCGCGGCTCGCGGCGACGTCGCGCAGGCTCGTGCCGGCGTTGCGCGGGTCGCGTTCCTGCTCGATCGTGATGTAGCCGGCATAGCCGATGTCGACGAGCGCCTGGCGAATCGCCGGGTAGTCGAGCACGCCGGTGCCGATCGGGCACATCACGCCGCGCGCGCAGGCGGCGAAGAACGCGATGTGCTCGCCCATCACCGCGTCGTACACGGCCGCGTCGATATCCTTGAAATGCACGTAGTCGAGGCGCGCCGCATGGCGGCGCAGCCACGCTTCGGGGTCCATGCCCGAGTAGTACAGGTGGCCCGTATCGAGACACAGGCCGGCCGTGTCGGCCGGCATGTCGGCGACGATCCGGTCGATCTCGTCCGCGAACTCGATGTAGCCGCCCGCATGCGGATGGATCACCGCGCGCACGCCGAACTCATCGCGTGCGATCGTCGCGATCTGCCGGATATGGTCGACCATCCGCGCCCAGCGCGCGTCGGACAGCCGCGGCGCGCGATCGCCGTGGCCGGCCGCGTAGTCGCGTTCCTCGTGGCCCCAGTCCATCACGACCAGGTACGGCGCCGCGTAGCGCTGGCCGTCCTGGGTCGGCAGCTTCGGCAGCCGCGTGATCAGCGCGCAGATGTCGCGGGTCTGGCGCAGCAGGTTCGGCAGGTTCTCCGGCGACACGAGATCGTCGAAGATCGTGCCGGCGGTGATGCTCAGGCGTTGCCGCTCGAGCTCGGCGCTCACCACGTCGAGTTCGAGCGGGATATAGCCGTACGGCCCGAGCTCGATGCCCGAGTAGCCGGCCTGCGCGGCCTCGGCGAGCACGTGCCGCCACGGCGGCAGATGCGGGTTCTTCACGTCGTCGACGCCCCAGCAGCATGGCGCGCAGCCAATCTTCATCGTCATGTCGGTCGCTCCGGTAGGTCAGCCGCGGGTCAGCCGCGATAGAACGCGGGGCGGCCGGCCATCGCGATCGCCTCGACCGCGCCGCTCTTCTGAGCGCGCACGCACGCATCGGCCGCGACCGCCGCCGCGTAGCCGTCCCACGCGGACGGCCCGGTGAGCGCGCCCTGCCGCACGCCGTCGATGAACGCCTGCAGCTCGACGTCGTACGACGCGATGAAGCGCTCCTTCCAGTCGGTCATGATCTCGACCGACTGCCGCGCCGCATGCTTGAGCCCGACGGCCGGCGGGTCGGGCAGCCTCGCGATGCCCTGCTCGCCGACCACCTCGCACTGGATGTCGTAGCCGTACTGGCAGTTCACGAAGATCTCGACGTCGATGCGCACGCCGCTCGCGGTCTCCAGCAGCACGACCTGCGGATCGGCGAGATGCGCCGACGCATGGCGCGTCTTCTTCGGATAGACGACCTGCGCGCTCGTGTAATCCTCGCCGAGCAGCCAACGCAGCACGTCGAGTTCGTGGATCAGCGTGTCGGTGATCGCCATGTCGGTCGTATAGCGCTCGCCGACCGACTGGTTGCGGTGCGCGCAATGCAGCATCAGCGGCGCGCCGATCGCGCCGCTGTCGATCACGCGCTTGAGCGCGCGATAGCCTTCGTCGTACGGCCGCATGAAGCCGACCTGCACGAGCCGCTTGCCGTGCGCGACTTCGGCTTCGACGATCCGCATGCAGCCGTCGGCCGTGACGGCCAGCGGCTTCTCGCAGAACACCGGCTTGCCGTGCGCGATCGCATCGAGCACGAACGCTTCGTGCGTCGGCCCCCACGACGTGACGAGCACGGCCTGCACGTCGGCGGCCGCGACGACTTCGTGGCCGTCGCCGTAGATCTCGGCGTCGAGCCCGTACTTCGTCACCGCGTCGCGCGCCTGCCGCGGATCGATGTCGTTGACGGCCACGACGCGCGCGCCGGACAGCGTGCGCGTGAGCCTGCGGATGTGGTCCTGGCCGATCGCGCCGCAGCCGATCACGCCGATTTGCAAGGTCATGCAGATGTCTCCAGTCGTTCGTTCATCAGCGGCGCGGCCCCATGCCGCGCCGGTCAGCGATGGGTCAACAGCGGGTCAGCGCGCGGCCGCCCGCTCGAAATGGCGATCGACGTAGCGCTGGATCGTGTCGCGCATGTAGCGCGACGAGGCTTCCGCGCGGTCCTCCCACGCGAATACGCACGACGACATCACGCCGTCGAAACCAACGTTGCCAAGCGCGCCGAAAAACACGTCCCAGTCGATCTCGCCCTGCCCGATGTCGAGATGCTGGTGCACGCGGATCTGGTTCGAGCCCGGCGGGTTCACGATGTAGCGCAGCTGGCTGCTCTTGCGGTGGTCGAACGTGTCGGCCACGCGCACGTGCGCGAGGATCGGCGCGGCCTGCGCGATCATCGCGGCCATGTCGTCGCCGTAGTAGAACGTGTGCGGCGCGATATACGACAGCTTCAGCGACGGCGAAGCGAGGTTCGTGACGATGTCGATCGCCGGCTGCAGCTGCTCGATCCAGTCCTCCGGATGCGGCTCGACCGACAGCACGATGCGTTCGCGCTCGAGGATCGGCAGCAGCTCGTCCATCGACCGGAACCACGCGGCTTCGCACAGCTCCTTCGGGTTCGCGCCCGGCCGCTCGCCGACCGAGCGCTCGGGCGACGCGCCGCGCCCGAACTCCGACACCATCAGTCGGCATTCCATCTCGAGCGCGACCTCGATCGCCTTCTTCCAGCAACGCACCGCCCATTGCCGCTCGTCCTCGAACGGGCTCGCCCAGCGGTACATCGGCTGCAGCGACGCGAGGCCGACGCCGCTCGCGCGCATCGCGTGGCGGAACGCGGCCATGCGTTCGCGCGTCGCGCGCGGCATCACCCACCAGTCGAGAAAGTCGCTGCGCGGCGACAGCTCGATCTGGTCGTAGCCGAGCTCGGCCACCGCGTGCGGCAGCCGGTCGAGCGGCAGATGGCGAATCATGTAGGGATCCAGAGCGATTTTCATCTTCTTCCCGTCAGGTTGCGTGTTCCGTCGCGGCAGCTCAGCGGCGCGACTTCTTGTTGCGGTACTGGTCGGCGATCACGGCCGCGACGATGATCGCGCCCTTCACCATCTCCTGGTAATACGCGTCGATGCGGATGAACGTGAAGCCCGACGTCATCACGCCGAGGATCAGCACGCCGATCACGGTGCCCGTCACGCGGCCGAGCCCGCCCGACAGCGACGTGCCGCCGATCACGACGGCCGCGATCGCATCGAGCTCGTACATCACGCCCATGCCCGACTGGCCGGAGATCGCGCGCGCGGCCGTGACGGTGCCGGCGATCCCGCTCAGAAGGCCCGCGATCGCATAGACGAACACCAGGTGACGCGTGACGTTGATGCCCGACACGACGGCCGCGTGGCGGTTCGCGCCGATCGCGTAGGTGTACTTGCCGAAGCGCGTATAGCGCAGCACGACGTGGAAGATCGCGGCGATCACGACGAAGATGATCACCGGATTGGCGCCCGCGCCGATCGCCGCGAACTGGTCGGTCAGCATCGACACCGGCATCCCGTTGGTGAACCACTTCGCGAAGCCGCGCGCGGCGACCATCGTGCCGAGCGTCGCGATGAACGGCGGGATGCCCGTCATCGCGATCAGCGAGCCGTTCAGGAGGCCGACCAGCAGCCCGACGCACACGCCGGCCAGCACCGGCCAGATGACCGGCAGGTCGGTGAGGTGCGGAAACACCGCACGCGGGAAGTCGGACACCTGCGCGAGGCTCGCCGACACGACGGCGGCCGCCGCGACGACCGACCCCGACGACAGGTCGATCCCGCTCGTGATGATCACGAGGTTCACGCCGACCGCGATGATGCCGATCACCGCCATCTGCAGCACGATGATCTCGAGCCGCTCGGCATTGAAGAGGAAGCTCTGGCCGACGACGACCCAGCCGACGATCTCGAAGAACAGGCTGATGCCGACCAGCACGAGGAAGATGCTCAGTTCGGGCGGCCACTTCGCATGCCGCGACTTGAGGGTCATGGTCTGCGCATCCGCGACCGGGTTCAGGTTGCCCATTTCAGTTGTCTCCAATCTTGTTGCGGCTCAGCGCGACGCGAGATCCATGATGCGGACCTGGTCGGCGTCCTTGCGATCGACGATGCCGGTCATGCGCCCTTCGTGCATCACCATCACGCGATCGCTCATTCCCAGCACTTCCGGCATCTCCGACGAGATCATCAGCACCGCGACGCCCTTGCCGGCGAGCGCGCTGACGAGCCGATGGATCTCGGCCTTCGCGCCGACGTCGATGCCGCGGGTCGGCTCGTCGAGGATCAGGATGCGCGGCTGCGTGAGCAGCCACCGGCCGATCAGCACCTTCTGCTGGTTGCCGCCCGACAGGTTCTGGATCGTCTCGTGCAGCCCGGGCGACTTCACGCGCAGCATCCGGCTCATTTCCTCGCAGTCGCGCTTCAGTTGCGCGTGCTGCACGAAGTTGAACTTCACGTAGCGACGGCTGAGCACCGCCGCTTCCATGTTCGCGAGCAGATCGAGATTCAGGAAGCAGCCGGAGTCCTTGCGGTCCTCGGTGAGGAACGCCATCCCGTGCTTCATCGCCTGCGCGGGCGTCGAAATACGCACCGGCTTGCCGTCGATGCGGATCTCGCCCGACGTGGCCGGCACGACGCCGAACAGCGCCTCCGCGACGTTCGAGCGCCCCGAGCCGACGAGGCCGGCGACGCCGAGAATCTCGCCCGCGCGCAGCTCGAAGCTCACGTCGCGGAACACGCCGTCGACGCAGAGATCCTTCACCGACAGCACGACGTCGCCGATCGGTACCTCCTCCTTCGGGAACATCTGCGTGATCTCGCGCCCGACCATCATGCGGATGATGTCGTCGCGCGTGACGTCGCTCGACGCATGCGTGCCGATGTACTTGCCGTCGCGGAACACCGAGAACTCGTCGGCGATCTCGAACAGCTCGTTCATCTTGTGCGTGATGTAGACGATGCCCTTGCCCTGCTCGCGCAGCTGGCGAATGATCCGGAACAGGTGCGTGACTTCCTTGTCGGTCAGCGCGGAGGTCGGCTCGTCCATGATCAGCACGTCCGAGTCGAACGACACGGCCTTCGCGATCTCGACCATCTGGCGGCTCGCGACCGTCAGCGTGCGCACGTCGGTGTCCGGATCGATGTCGATCGACAGCCGCTCGAACAGCGCGGCCGTGCGGCGGCGCAGTTCGGCGTGATCGATCAGGCCGAAGCGGTTCTTCGGTTCGCGGCGGATCCAGATGTTCTCCGCGACCGTCATGTACGGCATCAGGTTGAGCTCCTGATGGATCATCGCGATGCCGCGATCGAGCGCATCGAGCGGGCCGTTCAGCACGACCGGTTCGCCGTTGATCAGGATTTCGCCCTGGTCGGGCGTGTAGACGCCCGCGATGATCTTCATCAGCGTGGACTTGCCGGCGCCGTTCTCGCCCATCAGCGCATGCACGGTGCCGCGACGCACGCGGAACTGCACGCCGTCGAGCGCGACGACGCCGGGAAAGGACTTGCCGACGCCGCGCACCTCGAGCACGCAATCGGCCCTGGGTGCGCCGGACGAACCGGGCGCGGCGGACGACGCGGCCCGCGCACTTTCGCTGGCCATCGAGCGCGCGATCCTGGCTGTAAACATGGACGTTCCTCGAAAGTCGCGCGCGAACCCGGCCGCGCCGGGCCCGCGCAGTTCAGCGGAAAAACCGGTCAGTGCTTCGCGTACTGGTTCATGTTCTCCGGCGTCACGAGCTCGAACGGCACGTTCACGTAGCGATCGACCGGCTGCTTCTTCGCGAGCTTCAGCGCGGTCGCGACGGCCTGCGCGCCCTGCCCGGTCGCGTTCTGGTACACGGATACCTTCAGCTCGCCGGCCTTCATCGCCGCGAGGCCGTCCGGCGTCGCGTCGATCCCCGCGACGACCGTCTTCGGCGTCAGCTTGCGCGCGGCCTTCAGCGCGTTGATCGCGCCGATCGCCATTTCGTCGTTGTTCGACACGATCGCGTCGAACTTCGTCCCGGAGCTCAGCCAGTTCATCGTAATGTCCTGGCCCTGCGTGCGGCTCCACTTGCCCTCGCGCTTGTCGACGATCTTCATGCCAGAGCAATCCTTCGTCGCGATCACGTCCTCGATGTCCTTGGTGCGGGCGCGCGCCGATTCGTTGGACAGCTCGCCCATCAGCACGAGGATGTCGCCCTTGCCGCCGAGCAGCTTGCACACCTGGCGCGCCTGCAGCGTGCCCGACTGCTTTTCGTCGGATGCGACGACCGCGACGCCGGCCGGCAGCTTGTCGAAGTCGACCGGCTTGCGGTTCACGTAGACGAGCGGGATCTTCGCCGCGGCCACCATCTTCGTGATCTTCGGCGTCGCGTCGGTATCGACCGGATTCACGATGATCGCGTCGACCTTCTGCGCGATCATGTTCTGGACCTGGCTCAACTGCTTGCCGACGTCATTGCCGCCGTCCTCGATCTGCACGGTCACCCCGTCCTTCTTCGCCGAATCGGCGATGCTGTTGCGCAGGATGGTCAGGAACGTGTCGTCGAACGATGCCATCGTCACGCCGATCTTCTCGGCATGCGCGAGCGGCGCGGCCAGGATCGCGGCGGCCGCGACGGCCATCAGCTTGGTCTTCATGATCAATCTGTCTCCTCATCTCCGGGGGGCGGAAGACGGCGCGTTGCGCGCCGCCGGGCCGAGTCCGATCGGGTCCGATCGGGACTGAAGCATCCGGATGAAACTGTAGATCACTTCCTCGACAATTTGGAAATTTATTTCTACGTGATTTCACCTAGGGAACTGGATTTCCAAAAAGTCTAGACTGCGTCCGTAGCCCGAATCCCGGCGGCAGGCCGCCTTGCGTCGTGCGGCACATGCCGCGGACAGCCCCGCCGGATCGGTCCCCTAATCTGCCGGCAGCGCCGATCGCCGGCCGCGAGCGTGACACGTGATATGAGCCAGCTGAACTTTCCGAGTGACCGCCCCATCGATCTCGCCTGCCTCGGCCGCGTGGCCGTGGATCTCTATGCGCAGCAGTACGGCAGCCGCCTCGAGGACGCGCGCAGCTTCCAGATGTATCTCGGCGGCTCGTCGGGCAACGTCGCGTTCGGCGTCGCGCGGCTCGGGCTGAAGACCGCGATGATCTCGCGCGTCGGCGACGAGCAGATGGGCCGCTTCCTGCGCGAGACGCTCGAGCGCGAAGGCTGCGACACGAGCCAGCTGCAGACCGACCGCGAGCGCCTCACCGCGCTGGTGCTGCTCGGGCTGAAGGATCGCGATACGTTCCCGCTGCTGTTCGTGCGCGAGAACTGCGCGGACATGGCCGTGCGCGCCGACGAGATCAGCGAGGACTTCATCGCCGGGTGCCGCGCGCTCGCGATCACCGGCACGCACCTGTCGACGCCGGCCACGCGCGAAGCGTCGCTGACCGCGCTCGGCTACGCGCGCCGCCACGGCGTCGTGCGCATCCTCGACATCGACTACCGGCCGGTGCTGTGGGGGCTGACCGCGCGCGGCGCCGGCGAAAACCGCTACGTGCCCGACGCGCAGGTGACGCGGCAGCTCCAGCAGGTGCTCGGCGAATTCGACCTGCTGGTCGGCACCGAGGAGGAATTCCTGATCGCGGGCGGCGTGCCGCACGACCTGATCGCGTCGTTGCAGGCGGTGCGCGCGATCGCGAACGCGACGCTGGTGGTCAAGCGCGGCGCGCTCGGCTGCTGCGTGATCGAAGGCGACATTCCCGCGCACATCGACGATGCGCCGACCTTCGTCGGCGAACGCGTCGAGGTACTGAACGTACTCGGCGCGGGCGACGCGTTCCTGTCGGGCCTGCTGTCGGGGTTGCTGCGCGGGCGCGACTGGGCCGAATCGACGCGCATCGCGAACGCATGCGGCGCGATCGTCGTGTCGCGCCACGCATGCTCGGCCGCGATGCCGACGCCGGCCGAACTCGCGCACTGGTTCGACGGCAGCCGCAATCCGGTGGTCGATGCCGATCGCACGCTCGCGCACCTGCATCGCGTGACGGTGCCGCGCCGCGAATGGGACGACCTCTGCGTGATGGCATTCGACCATCGCAGCCAGTTCTATGCGCTCGCGGTGCAGGCCGGCGCGGACGAAGCGCGGATCAAGACGCTGAAGCGCCTGCTCGTGCGCGCGGTCGAACAGGTCGAGCGCGAGCGCGGCATCGCCGGCCACGTCGGCGTGCTGATCGACGGCGGCGCGTACGGCAGCGACGCGCTCGCGTCGGCCACCGGGCGCGGCTGGTGGGTCGGCCGCCCGGTCGAGCTGCCGGGCTCGCGCCCGCTGCGGTTCGACGACACGCGCTCGGTCGGCTCGTCGCTCACGCACTGGCCGACCGAACAGGTCGTGAAGTGCCTCGTTCACTATCACCCCGACGACCCCGTCGACCTGCGCGTCGAGCAGGAGCAGCGCGTGCTGGAACTGTGGGAAGCCACGCGCGCGAGCGGCAACGAGCTGCTGCTGGAAATGATTCCGCCAAGCGCGGTCACGCCGGCCGGCACCGAGGACGACGCGGTGCTGCGCACGATCGCGCGCTTCTACAACCTCGGCGTGAAGCCCGAATGGTGGAAGCTGACGCCGCTCACCGCCGACGGCTGGGCGCGGCTCGCCGCGCTGATCGCCGAGCGCGACCCGTACTGCCGCGGCGCGGTGATCCTCGGGCTGAACCAGCCGCTGCAATACCTGGTCGACAGCTTCCGCTCGGCGACCAACCCGATCGTCAAGGGCTTCATGGTCGGGCGCACGCTGTGGGCCGATGCGTCGCTGAACTGGTTCGCGGGCCGGATCGACGATCAGGCGCTGATCGACGAAGTGGCCGGCAACTTCGCGCAACTCGTCGACGCGTGGCTGGGCCGCCGGGCCGCCGCGCGCGACGCCGCAGCGGCCTGATGCCCGTGTTCGTCACGACCACCCGACTTCTCTCTATCGACCGACGATGACCACCACCGTAAGACTGACCGTCAGCCAGGCGCTCGTGCGCTACCTGGCCGCCCTGCGCGCCGAAGTCGTCCAGCCCGACGGGCGCACCGAGATCCTGCCGTACTGCGGCGGCGTGTTCGCGATCTTCGGCCACGGCAACGTGGCCGGGCTCGGCGAAGCGCTGCATGCGGAGAAGGACCGGCTGCCGACGTTTCGCGCGCACAACGAGCAAGGGATGGCCAACGCGGCCGTCGCGTTCGCGAAAGCGAATTTCCGCCAGCGGATGATGGCCGCGACGTCGAGCATCGGCCCCGGCGCGACCAACATGCTGACCTCCGCCGCGCTCGCTCACGTCGGCCGCTTGCCGCTGCTGCTGCTGCCCGGCGACGTGTTCGTGTCGCGGCTGCCCGACCCGGTGCTGCAGCAGGTCGAGGATTTCGAACAGGGCGACGTCAGCGCGAACGACTGCTTCCGGCCCGTCACGCGCTACTTCGACCGCATCACGACGCCCGAGCAACTGCTCGTCGCATTGCCGCGCGCGATCCAGGTGATGACCGATCCCGCGCAGTGCGGGCCCGTGTGTCTCGCGCTGCCGCAGGACGTGCAGACCTTCGCGTACGACTGGCCCGAGGACTTCTTCGCGCCGCCGGTGATCCGGATGCGCCGGCCGCCGGCCGACGCGCTCGAACTCGCCGATGCGCTCGACGTGCTGAAAGCCGCGAACAAGCCGCTGATCGTCGCCGGCGGCGGCGTGCTGTACAGCCAGGCGTGGGACGCGCTGCGCACGTTCGCCGACACGCACGGCGTGCCGGTCGCCGAATCGCAGGCCGGCAAGGGCAGCCTCGCGTGGGATCACCCGCTGAACCTCGGCTCGATCGGCGTGACGGGCTCGCCCGCCGCGAACCGCGCGGCCGCGCAGGCCGACGTCGTGTTCGCGGTCGGCACGCGGCTGCAGGATTTCACGACCGGTTCGCACGCGCTCTACGGCCGCGCGACGCTGTTGAGCCTGAACGTGCAGCCGTTCGACGCGGGCAAGAAACGCGGCCGCCAACTGGTGGCCGATGCGCGCACGGGCCTCGGCCAGCTGTCGGCCGCGCTGGCCGGCTGGCGCGCCGATCCGGCGTGGACCGCCGCGAACCGCGACCAGGCCGCCGCATGGAACGCGCGCGTGACGGAGCTGACCACGCGGATTCCGAAGGACACGCTGCCGTACGACGCGGAAGTGATCGGCGCGGTGCGCGACTCCGCGGCCGACGCGGGGCGCGACAGCGCGCGCGACGATCTCGTCGTGTGCGCGGCCGGCACGCTGCCGGCCGAGCTGCACAAGCTGTGGCGCAGCGGCGTGCCGGGCAACTACCACATGGACTATGCGTATTCGTGCATGGGCTACGAAGTCGCGGGCGGCCTCGGCGCGAAGCTCGCGCGGCCCGAGCGCGAAGTGATCGTGATCGTCGGCGACGGCTCGTACATGATGCTCAACGCGGAGCTCGCGACCTCCGTGATGCTCGGGCGCAAGATCATCGTCGTGATCCTCGACAACCGCGGCTACGGCTGCATCGAGCGGTTGCAGCTCAATTGCGGCGGCGCGAGCTTCAACAACATGCTCGACGACTGCGTGCCCGAAGGCGGCGAACGCTCGACGATCGACTTCGCGATGCATGCGCGCGCGATGGGCGCCGAAGCCGTGCACGTGCGCGACATCGGCGAACTGCGCCGCGAAATGAAGCGTGCCCGCGCGGCGACGAAGAGCCAGGTGCTCGTGATCGACACCACGCACCGCCGCACGACCGACGACGGCGGCGCGTGGTGGGAAGTCGCGGTGCCGCAGGTGTCCGAACGTGCGGACGTCGAACGCGCGCACCGCGCGTATCTCGACGAGAAAACCCGGCAGCGGCGCTGACGCGCGTGCCCTGTTCATCCGCCGCACCCGTCAAACAACATTCGAACCAAGGACGCACGTCATGAGCTGGAACGTTCGCATCGGTATCAACCCCCTGTCGTGGATGAACGACGACCTGCCGTCGCTCGGCGGCGAGACGCCGCTCGAAACGGCGCTGAAGGAAGGCGCCGAGATCGGCTATGCGGGCTTCGAGCTCGGCAACAAGTTTCCGAAAACGGGCCCCGAACTGAAGGCGAAGCTCGCCGAATTCGGGCTCGTCTGCGTATCCGGCTGGTATTCGGGCTTCCTCGCGGAGCTCGCGCCGGGCATGAGCGACGCCGATGCCGTCGCGGCCGAGATCGAGCGCTGCCGCGCGCACATGACGAAGCTGCAGTTCAACGACGTGAAGGTCGTCGTGTACGGCGAATGCGCGGGCACGATCCAGGGCAGCATCGACACGCCGGTCGCGAAGCGGCCGCGTTTCGTCGACGACGAAGCGTGGCGGCGCTATGCGGCGCGCCTCGACGCGTTCGGCGCGCACCTGCTCGACACGTATGGCATCAAGCTCGCCTACCATCACCACATGGGCGCGTACGTCGAGTCGCCGGACGACGTCGACCGCCTGATGGCGCTGACCGATCCGGCCAAGGTGTTCCTGCTGTTCGACACCGGCCATGCGTATTTCGGCGGCGCGGCCGACCCGGTCGCGCTCTTGAAGAAGCACGTGTCGCGCGTCGCGCACGTGCATTGCAAGGACGTGCGGCCGCAGGTCGTGAGCCAGGCGCGCAACGACGGCTGGAGCTTCCTGAACGGCGTGATCAACGGCACCTTCACGGTGCCGGGCGACGGCGCGCTCGACTACGACGCGACGCTGCGCACGCTGAAGGACGCCGGCTACGAAGGCTGGCTCGTCGTCGAGGCCGAGCAGGATCCGGCCGTCGCGCCGAGCTATCAGTATGCGAAGAAGGGCTACGACTCGCTGCGTGCGATCGTCGACCGGTTGAGCGCGTGAGCTCACGCGAAGGCGCCCGAGCGTTCGCGTCCTACCCCATTGCGGAGACCCACTTCATGACGATTTCTCCCCTGCTGGTCAAGGCGTCCGCCGACCGCGAAATCTGCAACGTCACGCCCGAGTCCGCCGGCTGGAAGCACGTCGGCTTTCGCGCGCTGCGCCTGAAGGCCGGCGACTCGGAAACGGTCGACACCGGTACGCGCGAGCTGTGCGTCGTCGTGTTGACGGGCACGGTGCGCGCGGAAGTCGACGGCGAAACCTACGATGCGCTCGGCAAGCGCGACAGCGTGTTCGAAGACGTGTCGCCGGACGCGCTGTACGTGCCGGGCGGCAAGAGCGTCACGCTGGCCGCGACGCGCGATGCGGAAATCGCGCTGTGCACCGCGCCGTACGCGAGCGGCGACAAGCGCGTGCAGCGCCTCGATGGCGAGCGGATGCGCCGTTCGGTGCGCGGGCAAGGCACCAACACGCGCTACGTATGCGACATCCTGATGGGCGACAACCCGGCCGCCGACCGGCTGCTCGTCGTCGAAGTCGTCACGCCGGCCAGCCATTCGAGCAGCTATCCGCCGCACAAGCACGACCGCGACGCGGCGCCCGACGAAACCTCGCTCGAGGAAACCTACTATCACCGGATCGATCCGCCGCAGGGTTTCGCGTTCCAGCGCGTGTACACCGACGACCGCAGCCTCGACGAGGCATGCGCGGTCGAGAACCACGACGTCGTGATGGTGCCGCGCGGCTATCACCCGGTCGTCGCGCCTCACGGCTACAACCTGTACTACCTGAACGTGATGGCGGGCCCCAGCCGCGCGTGGGCGTTCAAGAACGATCCCGCGCACGAGTGGATGCTCGATGCGCCGCCTGAACGTTGAGCTGCCGAAGTACCGCAGCGCCGACGCACTGAAGCACTGAACGGAAGACGGGCCCGCGCGGGCCCGTGACGATGCGACGCCCGGCACGCGCCTGCGGAGCCGGCAACGCTACGGAGCCGCCATGGTGACGCCCCTCTTTCGCCTCGAACCCGACGCCGTCGACGACGACGCGTCGAACCCCGCGCTGCCGCACTTCAATGCGGCCGTCGCTCGCCGGATCGGAGAAATCGCGGTCAACCTCGCGTCGCGGCGCGGGCTGCCGATCGCGGTCGGCATCGTCGGCGAGCAGGCGCCGCTGTTCTATTGCGCGCTCGACGGCAGCGACGCGCACGACAGCGACGCGATCCGCCGCCGGCAGAACACGGTGCTGCGTTTCGGCCAGAGTTCGCTCGCGGTCGGCGCGCGCTTTCGCCGTGCCGGCTGGTCGCTGCGCTCGCAGGGCCTGTCGGACGACGACTACGCGCTCGACGGCGGCGGCGTGCCGTTGCGAATCGCCGGCGGTGCGATCGTCGGCGCGATGACGATCGCGGGGCTCGGCTCCGAAGACAATCACGCGCTCGTCGTCGAATGCTTGCGGTGGCACGTCGGCGCGACCGCGCTGGCGATGAGCGCATAGCGGCGCGAACGGCCCGCACCGTTCGCGCGGTACGTACGGCAATTCCGCTCAGTTCAACCCGCCGCTCACGACGAGGTGCTCGCCGGTCATCCAGCGCGCATCGTCGGATGCGAGGAACACGGCGACCGATGCGATGTCGTTCGGCTCGCCGAGGCGGCCCAGCGGCGTCTGGCCGAGCACCTGCGCCTCCAGATCGGAGCCGATGATGCCCGCGCTGTGCGTGCCCTCGGTCACGATCATCCCCGGGTTGATCGCGTTCACGCGGATCTTGCGTGGGCCGAGTTCGAGCGCGAGCACGCCGGTGATCGCGTCGACCGCGCCCTTCGTGCCGCTGTACACGGCGCTGGCCGGCGGCGTGATGCTCGTCACGACCGAGCTGATGTTGATGATGCTCGCGCCTTCGCCGAGATGCTTGACCGCCGCCTGCGTGGTCAGCAGCACGCCGAACACGTTCGTGTCGAACTGCCGGCGATAGTGCTCTTCGGTGATCGCTTCGATCGGCGCGAATTCGTACACGCCGGAGTTGTTGACCAGCACGTCGAGACGGCCATACGTTTCGATGGCGGTATCGACGAGGCGTTGCGCATCGGCGGCCTTCGACACGTCGCCGCCGACCGCGACCGCGCGGCCGCCCGCTTCGGTGATCGCGCCGACGACCGCGTCCGCGCCCGCCTTGCTGCTCGCGTAGTTGACGACGACCGACGCACCTTCGTCGGCCAGTGCCTTCGCGATGGCCGCGCCGATGCCCTTCGATGCGCCCGTGACGATCGCGACCTTGCCTGCCAGCTTGCTCATGATTTCATTCCTCAGTCCGAAGACGTTCGATGGATGGCGCCGGTTGCCGCGACGATGCGTGGCGGCGTTGCCGCGTTGCCGCGTTGCGATGGCGACCGGCCTGACTGGCAATGTACGGTGCGGCACCGCAGCGATAAAGCGGCTCGACACGAATTGACTGGCGGCGTTTGCCGAACAATCGAGCGGACTTCGTCAGCCGGCGCTCAGCCATGCATGGGCGACCTCGCCGTCCAGCCCGTCGAGCGCGCCGTCGTAGACGATCCGTCCCCGCCCCATCACCGCCACGCGCCGCGCGAGCCGCGGCGCGAGCTGCAACCGCTGCTCGATCAGCACGATCGCGACGCCGTCGGCCTGCAGCGCGGCGAGGCATGCGCCGACGTCGTCGACCGCGAGCAGCGCGAGCCCTTCGGCCGGTTCGTCGACGATCAGCACGCGCGGGCGACCGGCGAGCGCGCGCACCAGCGCGAGCACCTGCTGCTCGCCGCCCGACAGCCGCCCGGCTTTCACGTCCGCGCGCGCGGCCAGCAGCGGAAAACGCACGAACAGGCGATCGAGCGCCGCCCGTTCGGCGGCGCCGCTCGTGCCGCGCAAACCGAGCCGCAGGTTGTCGCGCACGGTCAGCAGCGGGAATACGTCGCGGCTTTCAGCCACGTAAGCGACGCCGCGCCGCGCGATCTCGAACGTGCGCGCCCCCGCGCATTCGGCGCCGGCGATGCGCACCGAGCCGGCCGTACGCACGAGCCCCATCACGGCCTTCGCGAGCGTCGAGCGCCCCGAGCCGTTGCGGCCGAGCAGCGCGAGCGTCTCGCCCGGCGCGAGCGCGAGATCGACGCCGTCGAGCACGGGTTGCCTTCCATACCACGCGCGCAGCCCGCGAATGTCGAGCGCCGCGCTCATGCCGCGCCCTCGCCCAGGTACGCGGCGCGCACGCGCGGATCGGCCCGGATCGCGTCGGGCGCGCCGGTCGCGACGACCGCGCCGCGCACGAGCACCGTGATGCGTTCGGCGAAACCGAACACCGCGTCCATGTCGTGCTCGATCATCAGCACCGTGCGGCCCTGTGTCGTCGCGCGGATCAGCGCGATCATCCGCGCGGCCTGCGCGCGGCTCATGCCGGCCGTCGGCTCGTCGAGCAAGAGCGTGCGCGCGCCGCTCGCGAGCGCGATCCCGAGATCGAGCGCGCGCTGCTCCGCATAGCTCAGTTCGCCGGCCGGCGTATCGCGCCGCGCGTCGAGACCGATGTCGTGCAGCACGCGCGCGGCCGCGCGATCGATCGACGCCGATTCGCGCAGCCGGTTCCACCAGCGCCGCCGCTCGGCCGGCGCATGCAGCGCCGCGCAGCGCAGATTGTCGAATACGGTCAGCCGCGCGAACGCGCTCGTCTGCTGGAAGCTGCGGCCGATGCCGAGGCGGCTCGCGGCGACCGGCCCGCGCCCGCGCAACGCGACGCCGTGCAGCACGACGCGCCCGCGCGTGGGCCGGGTCGCCCCGGCGATCACGCCGAACAGCGTCGACTTGCCCGCGCCGTTCGGCCCGATCAGCGCGTGGCGCTCGCCGGCCGCGATGCTCAGATCGACGCCGTCGAGCACGGTCTGCGCGCCGAAACGGTGCACGACGCCGTGAAGCGCGATCGCGGTGCCGTTCATCGCCCCTCCTCCTGCGTGGCGCCCGCCGCGCCATGCGCGAAGCGCGCGCGCCAGCCCCACAGCAGCGCGCCGATGCCGGCCGCCGAGCATGCGACGGCCCAGCCGATCGGCGTATCGGCGTCGATACCCCATGCGCCGAACGCGAAGCCCGTGCCGTCGTCCTGCGCGAAGCGCCACGCGTAGCCGAGCTCGGCCGCGCAGACGATCGCGACGCCCCAGAACACGCACGCGCCGACGCCGCACAGCACGCGCCACCGCTCGGCCGCCGGCGCGCCGCGCCGCAGCGCATGCGCGAGCGTCCGCGCCACGCCCGCGATCCCGCCCGGCGCGGCCACGACGACCGCGACGAACAGCACGCCGAGATACAGCGCCCACGCACGCGACACGCCCGCGACGACGATGCTCAGCACGGTCAGCACGGCCGCGCCGGCCGCCGGCCCGAAGAACGTGCCGGTGCCGCCGATCACCGCGGCGATCAGCACGGTCGCCGAGCGCGCCATCGATACGCTGTCGGGCGTCGCGATTTCGACGTCGATCAGCGTCAGCGTGCCCGCGACGCCCGCGAAGAACGACGCGCAGGTGACCATTGCGAGCCGCACGCGGCGCGGATCGGTGCCGAGCGCCGCGACCCGCGCCGGGTTGTCGCGCACCGCGTTCGCGAGCCGCGCGAGCGGCGTGCGCGTCAGCGCATGCATCGCCCACGCCGACACGACGCACCACGCGGCGATCAGCGCATACGCGTGCGCCGGCGCGCCGAAATATCCGTTGCCCCACGGCGCGCCGCCCGCACGATCGATCGGCACGCCGCCGATGCCGCCGAACCACGCGGGCACGCTCCACGCGGCGGCCGCGACGCATTCGCCGAGCCCGAGCGTGATCATCGCGAATGCGGTGCCGGAACGGCGTGTCGCCAGCAGCCCGGCGACGAACCCGAAGCCCGCGCCAGCCGCGCCGCCGACGAGCGGCAACAGCGGCAGCGGGCCGCCGATGTGGTTGAACCAGTGCGCGGCCGCGAATGCGCCGAGGCCAGCAAACGCCGCATGCCCGAACGACAGCAGCCCGGTCGTGCCGAGCTGCAGGTTGTACGACAGCGCGAGCACGACGAGCGCGGCCGTCTGCGCGAGATAGCCGAGCACCGCGCCGTGCGGCCACAGCCACGCGGGCAGCGCGAAGCACGCGACGAACAGCGCCCAGCGCGCGCATCCGGCCAGCGTGCGGCTACGCATCGACACGCTCGCCGAACAATCCGCGCGGCCGCGCGACCAGCACCGCGACGAGCAGCAGGTACGGCACCAGCGGCGCCAGTTGCGCGATCGACACCGCGGCCACGCTGTCGGGCAGCGCGATGCCCGTCCATTGCGCGAGGTCGCGCAGCGACGTGTCGCTCGCGGCCGCGAAGGTCTGCGCGAAGCCGACCGCGAGCGACGCGACGAACGCGCCGCCGAGCGAGCCGAGCCCGCCGATCACGACCACCGCGAACACCACCGACCCGACGGTCTCGGCGAGCGCGGGCTCGATCACCGCGAGCGGCGCGCCGATCACGCCGGCCAGCGCCGCGAGCGCGGTGCCCGCGCCGAACAGCGCCGTCATCACGCGCGGCACGTCGTAGCCGAGCGCCTCGACGGCCGCGCGATGCGTGAGCGCCGCGCGCACGACGAGCCCGATGCGCGACGTACGCAGCAGCGCGCCGAGCGCGGCCAGCATCGTCGCGGACATCCCCATCATGAACAGCCGGTAACGCGGCAATGCGAGACCGAACACGCTCGCGGGCGCGCCGTCGAACAGCGGCGGCACGGGCGCCGGCAGCGGCGCGAGGCCCCACGCGAGTTTCGCGCCCTCGCCGATCAGGTACGCGAGGCCGAAGGTCAGCAGCAGTTCGCTCGTATGGCCGCGCGCCTGCACGCGGCGCAGCAGCGCGCGCTCGCAGCCGGCGCCGAGCAGCCCGACCGCCAGCGGCGCGAGCACGAGCGCGGGCCAGAAGCCCGCCCAGGCCGCGATGCTGTAGCCGACATACGCACCGAGCATGTAAAAGCTCGCGTGCGCGAAGTTGAGCACGCCCTGCACGCTGAAGATCAGCGTGAGGCCGGCCGACAGCATGAACAGCAGCAAGCCGTAGCTGAGGCCGTTGAAGGCCTGGAGCGCGAACGCGTGCACCGCGTTTCGTCAGGCGGCGAGCGGTTCGAGCGCGGCGCGCAGCGCGTCGGGCAGCGGCACCGGGCGGCGCGTGCCGCGATCGACGTACACGTGCACGAAGTGCCCCTGCGCGGCAGGCGACGCATCGCCCTGGGCGAACAGCCCGACTTCATAGCGCACGCTCGACGTGCCGAGCTTCACGACGCGCAGCCCCGCGTCGACCGACTGCGGGAACACGAGCGGCGCGAAATAGTTGCACTGCGTCTCGACGACCAGCCCGATCGTCTGCCCGTGCTCGATGTCGAGCACGCCCGCGCGAATCAGGTACGCGTTCACGACGGTGTCGAAGTAGCTGTAGTAGACGACGTTGTTCACGTGCCCGTAGACGTCGTTGTCCATCCAGCGGGTCGTGATCGGCAGGAAGTGGCGATAGGCGTCGCGCGGACGCGGCTGCGGCTTGTCGGACATGGCGATGGCGCTCAGGACGAGGAAAGCGAAGGGAACGATGGAAACGGCGAGGACAATACCCCGCGGGCCGGCCGGCCCGTCACTGCCCCGGCCGGTCGACGAATTCGAAATCGAGGCCGCGCGCGCGCATCCAGTCGGCGAGCGCGACGCCCGTGCCGGCGCGCCACGGGCGCAGCAGCGGCGGATCGACGAGCTTGTATTCGAGCAGTTCCGGCGACAGCGATACCGTGCCCGACGCCCGCACGTGGTACGCGATGATCAGTTCGTTCTTGCGAATGAATTCGTACACGCCGACGAGCGACACCTGCTCGGCCTTCAGCGCGGTTTCCTCGAACACCTCGCGGGCGATGCCGTCCTCGGGCGTCTCGCCGTTTTCGAGGAAACCGGTGATCAGCGCGAACATCCCTTCGGGCCACGCGGCGTTGCGCGCGAGCAGGATCTTGCCGTCGAGTTCGACGATCGCCGCGACGACCGGCAGCGGGTTGTTCCAGTGCACGTAGCCGCAGGATTCGTCGGGGCAGGCCCGGCGGATGCGGCCGCCCTCATGGTCGGGATCGGCGCGCTCGGTCAGCGTGCTCGCGCAGCGCGGGCAAAAGCGGTAGTCGGCGGTGGTCATCGATGGGGATCTGGCGGGCGCCGGACGGCCGTCTGCCGGCTGTCCGCGCACCCGCTCGGCGCGGGAAAGGCTTCATTCTAGCGAGTTTGCCCGCGCCCGAGACGATCCGGCCCCATCGGCGTCAGGATGGCCGGCGCCCGCGTACGGCGGTCGCCGCGAAGCCGGCGGCGCCGATCAGCAGCGCGGCCGCCGCGACCCACAGCGCGGGCGTAAACGATCCGAAGCGCGCGGCCAGCGGCGCCGCGACGAGCGGCCCGAGGATCTGCCCGACGCCGTACGACGCGGTCGCGTAGCCCATCAGCCCGGCCGCGCGCTCGCCGTGCAGGCGCCGCGCCTCGCGCATCGCGAACAGCGTGATCGCGGTAAACGGCAGCCCGAGCAGCGCGCTGCCGACCGAGAAGCCCGCGGCGTTCGGCCACACGATCCCGGCCGCGATGCCGAGCGCCTGCGTCGCGCAGCCGGCCGCCAGCAGCAGCCGGTTGTCCCAGTGCCCGGGCAGCCGCGCGGCGGCGATCGCGCCGACGATCAGCGCCGCGCCGAACATCGGCCAGAACAGGTCGGGCCATGGTGAGGCGGCCGGCAGCGCGGCGCGCGCGATCACCGGCAGGAACGTCGCGGTGACGATGTAGCCGAAGCCCGGTGCGCCGTACAGCACGACGAGCCACGCGGCGTCCGCGCGATGGCTTCGCGTGTCGGCCCGTGCCGTCGCGGTGGCCGGCGCGCGGGCGGCCGCCTGCGGCGCAGCGACCGGCGGCGCGGCCTGCGCGTGCGCCGGGGCCGGCGCCGCACCGAACGTGCGCCAGATCGCGACCGACAGCACCGCCGACAACGCCGCGAAACCGAGCCAACCCACCGCCGCGCGCTGGCCGGCCAGCGCACTGCCGATCAGCCCGGTCACCACGATGCCGACGCCCGGCCCCGCGTAGATCACCCCGCTCCACGCCGGCGCCGCCAGCTCGGCCAGGCGCCGCAGCCCCCATTGCGACATGAACACGAACGTCCACGCGCTGACGACACCCGCGACGAAACGCACGACGAGCCACCCCGGCAGCCACTGACCGACGCCCATCGCGGCGGTCAGCAACACGGTCGCCACGAGCCCGAAGCGCACCATCCGCGCGGGCGCGACGTGCAGCGCCGCGCAACTGACCGCGCCGACGAAGTAGCCCGCGTAGTTCGCCGACGCGAGCCAGCCGCCGGTTTTCAGGCCGATCGAGCCGTCCGCGAGCATCAGCGGCAACAGCGGCGTGAACGCGAAACGGCCGACGCCGAGCACGACGGCCAGGCCGACCATGCAGGCGAGCGCAGCCGCGCGGGCACGGCGGTCAGCCTGGCCGGCGTGGCCAGCCTCGTCGGACGAAAACACGCGCGCAGCGGCGGTCGAAGCATCGGAGCGGGACATGGCGGCATGCGCCGGCGCGTCGGGCGCCGGCGGATCGGAAATCGGAATGGGTCCATCCTAGCTTGACCAAACGTTCTCGAAAAATGAATAATCAAGAATCAACTCATCCCTCGGAGAGAATCATGGATCTGGCGGCGCTGGCGATCTTCCGGGCGGTCGTGCGCGAGAACGGCGTGACGCGCGCGGCGGCCAAGCTCAATCGCGTGCAGTCGAACGTCACGACGCGCATCAAGCAGCTGGAGGAGGAACTCGGCGCGGCGCTGTTCGTGCGCGACGGCCGTCGGCTCGTGCTGACGCCGGCCGGGCACACGCTGCTGCCGTATGCGGAGCGCCTGCTCGCGCTCGCCGACGAGGCGCGCGACGCGGTGCGCGAGGACACGCCGCGCGGCCGGCTGCGGCTCGGCACGATGGAAAGCACGGCCGCGAGCCGGCTGCCGGCCCTCCTCGCGCGCTATCACCACGCGTGGCCGGACGTGTCGCTCGAATTGCTGACGGGCACGACGGGGTGCCTGATCGACCGCGTGCGCGACTTCGAGATCGACGCCGCGCTGTTCGCGCGCCCGCCCGAGCCGGACACGCTGCCCGACACGTTCGAGACGGTGCCGATCTTCCGCGAGGATCTCGTGCTGCTCACGCCGCGCGGCCATCCGCCGGTGCGCACGCCGCGCGACGTGATCCTGCCGACGCTGATCGCGTTCGAGCGCGGCTGCGCGTATCGCAAGTACGTCGAGCGGTGGTACGCGGCGCACGGCGTGAAACCGGCCCGCGTGCTCGAACTCGGCTCGTATCACGCGATCGTCGCGTGCGTCGCGGCCGGCGCCGGCGTCGCGGTCGCGCCGCGTTCGGTGCTCGATCTGCAACCGGAGACCGGCAACATCGCCGCGCACACGATTGCCGAACTCGAAGGCATCGACACGCTGCTCGGGTGGCGGCGCGGTTATGCGTCGGCGGCGCTCGCCGCGCTGCGCGATGCGCTCGCCGACGTCGCGCGGCAGCCTGGGGACATGACGAAGCCAACGGTGACCGTGCCGGCCTGACCCGTATTCGCGCGCCGCCGCATCGATCGACGCGCATGAGCTGCACAAACGAAACGACCCGACCGGCCTGCGCCGATCGGGTCGTTTTTCGCTTCACGCGAGGCCGTCGGCACGACGGCATCGCATCGGTCGTGCAACGATCAGAGCCGCTCTTCGACCCAGCCCTTCACGCCGGCCAGCGCGCCCGGCAGGTTCGCCGGCTCGGTGCCGCCCGCCTGCGCCATGTCCGGACGGCCGCCGCCCTTGCCGCCCACTTGCTGCGCGACGAAGTTCACGAGCTCGCCGGCCTTGACCTTCTTGCTCGCATCCGGCGTGACGCCCGCGATCAGGCTGACCTTGCCGCCTTCGACGGCCGCCAGCACGATCGCCGCGTTCTTCAGCTTGTCCTTCAGCTTGTCGACCGTTTCGCGCAGCGTCTTCGCGTCCGCGCCGTCGAGCGTCGCGGCCAGCACGTACACGCCGCCGATTTCGACGGCCTGCTGCGCGAGCTCGTCGCCCTGGCTCGACGCGAGCTTCGACTTCAGCGCGCCCAGCTCCTTCTCGAGCGACTTCACCTGGTCCTGCACCTGCGCGATGCGCTGCGTGAGCTCCGACGGCTGCGCCTTCAGCGCCGCCGCCGCTTCGTTCACGCGCGCGTCGAGCTCCTGCACGTAGCGCACCGCGTTGTCGCCGGTGATCGCCTCGACGCGGCGGATGCCGGCCGCGACGCCGCCTTCCATCACGATCTTGAACAGGCCGATGTCGCCGGTGCGGTGCACGTGCGTGCCGCCGCACAGTTCGCGCGAGAAGCCGAGGTCGAGCACGCGCACTTCATCGCCGTACTTCTCGCCGAAGAGCGCCATCGCGCCGCCTTTCACCGCTTCGTCGTACGGCATCACGCGCACGATGCCCGGCGCGTTCGCGAGGATTTCGTCGTTGACGATCTGCTCGACGCGACGGATCTCGTCGTCGGTCATCGGCGCGTTGTGCGCGAAGTCGAAACGGGTCTTTTCCGCGTCGACGAGCGAGCCCTTCTGCTGCACGTGCGAGCCGAGCACTTCGCGCAGCGCCTTGTGCATCAGGTGGGTGGCCGAGTGGTTGCGCTGCGTGCGCGCGCGGCGCTGCGCGTCGATTTCCGCGCGCAGCACGTCGCCGACCTTCAGCGTGCCCTGCTCGAGCGTGCCGTGGTGGCCGATCACGTCGGCCTGCACCTTCAGCGTATCGGCCACCGCGAAGCGCGTCGCCGCGTTCGCGAGCACGCCCTGGTCGCCGACCTGGCCGCCCGATTCCGCGTAGAACGGCGTGTGGTCGAGCACGACGACCGCATCCTGGCCGGCCTTCACTTCGTTGACGGCCGAGCCGTCGACGTACAGCGCGACGACCTTCGCGTCGTCGAACGCGATTTCCTCGTAACCGTGGAAGGTGGTCTTCGCGCCCGCGTATTCGAGGCCCTGCGTCGCCTTGAACTTGCCGGCCGCACGGGCCTGCTCGCGCTGGCGCGCCATCGCGTCGTCGAATGCCGGCTCGTCGACCGTCATCCCGCGCTCGCGGCACACGTCGGCCGTGAGGTCCAGCGGGAAGCCGTACGTGTCGTGCAGCTTGAACGCGAGTTCGCCGTCGAGCACCTTGCCGCCCTTCGCGTCGACGTCGGCGAGCGCCGCTTCGAGGATCGACATGCCGTGCTCGATCGTCTCGAAGAAGCGCTCTTCTTCCTGGCGCAGCACGTCGGTCACGCGCTGCTCGGCTTCCTTCAGCTCCGGATAGGCCGTGCCCATCTCGGCGACGAGGTCGGCCACCAGCTTGTGGAAGAACGCGCCCTTGCGGCCGAGCTTGTAGCCGTGGCGGATCGCGCGACGCACGATCCGGCGCAGCACGTAGCCGCGGCCTTCGTTGCCGGGGATCACGCCGTCGACGATCAGGAACGAGCACGCGCGGATGTGATCGGCGATCACCTTCAGCGAGTTGTTCGTGAGGTCGCCGATCCCGGTCACGCGCGCGGCGGCCTTGATCAGGTTCTGGAACAGGTCGATCTCGTAGTTGCTGTGCACGTGCTGCAGCACCGCGGCGAGACGCTCAAGGCCCATGCCGGTGTCGACCGACTGCTTCGGCAGGCGCGTCATGTTGCCCTGCGCGTCGCGGTTGAACTGCATGAACACGAGGTTCCAGATCTCGATGTAGCGGTCGCCGTCTTCTTCGGGCGACCCCGGCGGGCCGCCCCACACGTCCGGGCCGTGGTCGTAGAAGATTTCGGTACACGGGCCGCACGGGCCGGTGTCGCCCATCGTCCAGAAGTTGTCCGACGCGTAGCGCGCGCCCTTGTTGTCGCCGATCCGGATGATCCGCTCGGTCGGCACGCCGACTTCCTTCGCCCAGATGTCGTACGCTTCGTCGTCTTCCTGGTAGACGGTGACCCACAGTTTTTCCTTCGGCAGCTGGTAGACCGTGGTCAGCAGCTCCCACGCGAACTTGATCGCGTCGTGCTTGAAGTAGTCGCCGAACGAGAAGTTGCCGAGCATCTCGAAGAACGTGTGGTGGCGCGCCGTGTAGCCGACGTTCTCGAGGTCGTTGTGCTTGCCGCCCGCGCGCACGCTGCGCTGCGCGGTCGTCGCGCGCGAGTACGGGCGCGGATCCGTGCCGAGGAAGACGTCCTTGAACTGGACCATGCCCGAGTTCGTGAACATCAGCGTGGGGTCGTTACCGGGCACGAGGCTCGACGAGCGGACGATCGTGTGGCCCTTCGATTCGAAGAATTTGAGGAATTTCTCGCGGATTTCGGCAGCTTTCATGGCGTGCGGGGACGGTCTGGCAAAGACGGCTTCAAACGCCGGCGCCCCAGGCGGGGCGCGCGGCGGCATGGATTCGGAAACGATCGATTATACGATACAGACCGCCCGCCCAAGCGGCAGCGGCCCGCCGCGATGAACGACCGGCCCGGGCCACCCGCGCGGCCGATTCGCCTTAAGATGCTCGGCATGCCAATCGGCCTTGCCCGGCAAGGCCGGCCAGCCATGAAAGGAGACGATTCGACGATGGGTGCCCTGAGCCATATCCGCGTACTGGACCTCACCCGCGTGCTCGCGGGCCCGTGGTGCGCGCAGACCCTTGCCGATTTCGGCGCGGACGTGATCAAGGTCGAGCGCCCCGGCGCCGGCGACGACACGCGCCACTGGGGGCCGCCGTACCTGAAGGACGCGGACGGCGCGGATACCGCCGAGGCCGCGTACTACCTCGCGGCGAACCGCAACAAGCGCTCGGTGACGATCGACATCGCGACGCCCGACGGGCAGCGGATCGTGCGCGAACTCGCCGCGCAAAGCGACGTCGTGCTCGAGAACTACAAGGTCGGCCAGTTGAAGAAATACGGGCTCGACTACGCATCGCTGCGCGCGGTGAAGCCCGATCTCGTCTACTGCTCGGTCACCGGCTTCGGCCAGACCGGCCCGTACGCGCACCGCGCGGGCTACGACTTCATCGTGCAGGGGATCGGCGGCTTCATGAGCATCACCGGCGAGCGCGACGGCGAGCCGGGCGGCGGCCCGCAGAAGGCCGGCGTCGCGATCGCCGATCTCGCGACCGGCCTCTATTCGACGATCGCCGTGCTCGCCGCGCTCGCGCACCGCGATCGCACCGGCGAAGGCCAGTACATCGACATGGCGCTGCTCGACGTGCAGGTCGCGCTGCTCGCGAACATGAACACCAACTTCCTCGCGAGCGGCAAGCCGCCGGTGCGCTGGGGCAACGCGCACCCGAACATCGTGCCGTACCAGACGTTCCAGACGAGCGACGGCTGGATCATCGTCGCGGTCGGCAACGACGGGCAGTTCCGCAAGTTCGTCGAAGCCGGCGGGCGGCCCGAGCTGGCCGACGACGAGCGCTTCGCGACGAACCCGTCGCGCGTGCGCCACCGCGACACGCTGGTGCCGATCCTCGCGCAGATGGTGAAGGCGCGCGGCAAGGCCGACTGGATCGGCGCGCTCGAAGCGGCCGGCGTGCCGTGCGGGCCGATCAACGATCTCGACGAGGTGTTCGACAACGAGCAGGTGATCGCGCGCGGGATGCAGGTGTCGCTGCCGCACCCGTGCGGCGCGGACGTGAAGCTCGTGCGCAACCCGATCCGGATGAGCGCGACGCCGCCGGACGCGCGCACGGCCCCGCCGCTGCTCGGCGCGCAGACGGACGACGTGCTGCGCGAGATCCTCGGCTACGACGACGCGCGGATTGCCGCGTTGAAGGCGAAACGGGCGATCTGACGCGTCGGGCGCGCACGACGGCGAACGGACCGGTCAGCGCGCGAGCGCGTCGAGCCAGCCGCGCGCTTGCGGCCAGTCGCCAAGCCCGCTGTCCGCGTTGATGTGGCCGCGCGGGCCGATGTCATGGAACGTGCTGCCCCACGCGTGCGCGCAGCCGCGTGCGAACGCGAGCGAACCGTACGGATCGTCGCTGCTCGCGACGACGCAGGTCGGAAACGGCAGCCGCTCGTGCGGCACCGGGGCAAAGCCGTGCGCGTCGGCCGGAAACGCCGGCCCGGCCGGGTCGGGCAGCGCGACGAGCAACGCGCCGCGCACTTTCGCGAGCGCGGCCGGCCTTGCGTAGCGGGTCGCCCACCATGCGGTGGTCAGCGTGCCGAGGCTGTGACCGGCGATCAGCACCGGCCCGCGCGCGGCTTCGACCGCGCGGTCGAGCGCGAGACACCAGCCGTTGCGGACCGCGCGACTCCAGTCGGGCATCGCGACCCGCGAGAAGCGCGCATCGGCGCGCTCCCAGCGGCTCTGCCAGTGAAGCGGGCCCGAATTGGCGTAGCCCGGCAAGACGAAAACGAGGGGATCGCTCATGAAGGGAACCGTCGACGAATGGAATCGTGTTGTAGCGTCGACGCAGTGTCGCACACCCGCCTCTCCCTGATGGTGCCTGTCAAAATCCGGGGATGTGCGCGACGTTCGAGCGGGTCGTGACGCGGTGGGTCACGCGTCACGACCGGGCCGGCGGCCGATGCGCCCGCGTCGCGGGCGCCCGCCGGCGGGGATCAGCGTACGCCGGCGCCGACCAGGCCGCCGGCCGCCGCGCCGGCCACCGTGCCGATCGGGCCGCCCGTGATCAGGTAGCCGAGCGCGCCGCCCGCGGCCGCGCCGATACCGGCATTGCGTTGCGTATGCGTCATCGCGCATGCGCCGAGTTGCGACAGGGCCGCGACGATCACCGCGGTGCGAACGACAAACGTGGTCTTCTTCATCATGATTATTGGCTTCCTCCCGCCACGCAGACATTGCGGATGGCGGCATTGAATCGGTGACGCCATCATAGGAAAACCCGAACGGCGCCGGCAATCCGATTTACGTCGTGTTACAGCCGACACACACTGGATATATTGCGGTACGCATCGCGAACGCACGCCGCCCGACCGCCGGGCCGCGCGGGACGGACCCCGGTCAGGTAGAATTGCAGGATTAAACCGGCGCGACGCGCCGACACAACCCTGACGCCAACCGCATGAGCACCGAACGCAACGACGCCCCCGCGGCTTCCAATTTCATCCGCAACATCATCGACGACGACAACCGCACCGGCAAATGGGGCGGGCGCGTCGAGACGCGCTTCCCGCCCGAGCCGAACGGCTATCTGCACATCGGTCATGCGAAGAGCATCTGCCTGAACTTCAGCGTCGCGCGCGACTACGGCGGCGTGTGCCACCTGCGCTTCGACGACACGAACCCGGAAAAGGAAAGCGTCGAATACGTCGACTCGATCGTCGACGCGGTGCGCTGGCTCGGCTTCGACTGGCGCAAGGACGCGGTCGATCACCAGTACTTCGCGAGCGACTACTACGACAAGCTGTATGAATTCGCCGAGCTGCTGATCCAGCGCGGCAAGGCGTACGTCGACAGCCAGAGCGCCGACGAAATGCGCGCGAACCGCGGCTCGCTGACCGAAGGCGGCAAGCCGTCGCCGTTCCGCGAGCGCACGCCGGAAGAAAACCTCGACCTGTTCCGCCGCATGAAGGCCGGCGAGTTCAAGGAAGGCGAGCACGTGCTGCGCGCGAAGATCGACATGGCGTCGCCGAACATGAACATGCGCGACCCGGTGATCTACCGGATCCGCTACGCGCACCACTACCGCACCGGCGACGCATGGTGCGTGTATCCGATGTACGACTACACGCACTGCATCTCGGATGCGCTCGAAGGCATCACGCATTCGCTGTGCACGCTCGAATTCGAGGATCACCGTCCGCTGTACGACTGGGTGCTGAACGAACTCGCGGAAGCCGGCGTGTTCGCGCGCCCGTTGCCGCAACAGATCGAATTCTCGCGGCTGAACCTCACGTACGCGATCACCAGCAAGCGCAAGCTGCTGCAACTCGTCACCGAAGGCCACGTCGACGGCTGGGACGACCCGCGCATGCCGACGATCGTCGGCATCCGCCGCCGCGGCTTCACGCCGGAGAGCATCCATCTGTTCTGCGAGCGCATCGGCGTGACGAAGGTCGATTCGTGGATCGACATGAGCGTCTTCGAAGGCGCGCTGCGCGACGATCTCGACGACAAGGCCGCGCGTACGGTCGCGGTGCTCGATCCACTGAAGCTCGTGATCGACAACTATCCGGAAGACCTCGAGGAAGCGTGCACGGCGCCCGTGCATCCGCATCATCCGGACCGCGGCGTGCGCACGTTCCCGATCTCGCGCGAACTGTGGATCGAGCGCGAGGATTTCGTCGAAAATCCGCCGAAGGGCTATTTCCGCCTGTTCCCGGGCAACAAGGTGCGCCTGCGCTACGGCTACGTGGTCGAGTGCACGGGCTTCGACAAGGACGCCGACGGCAACGTGACGGCCGTGCACTGCAACTACTTCCCGGACAGCAAGTCGGGCACCGAAGGCGCGAACACGTACAAGGTCAAGGGCAACATCCACTGGGTCAGCGCGAAGCATGCGCAGCCGGCCGAAGTGCGGATCTACGATCGCCTGTTCAAGGAGCCGCACCCGGACGCGGGCGGCGCGAACTTCCTCGAGGCGCTGAACCCCGATTCGAAGAAGATCGTGCACGCGTACCTCGAGCCGGGCAACGGCGACGTCGCGCCGGAAACGCGTCTGCAGTTCGAGCGCCACGGCTACTTTGTGGCAGACCGTGTCGATTCGAAGCCGGGCAAGCCGGTGTTCAACCGGATCGTCGGGCTGCGCGACAGCTGGGGCAAGCCGGCCTGACGGCCTGCGCCGCGCGGGCAGCGGGCGACTGCGCAAGCCGCCGTTGCCCGACCATGAAAAAACCGGCTCGAGGGCCGGTTTTTTCATGGGTGTGCGCCTGAAGACGGAAAGCGGCGGCGCGGAAGCCGCGGCGCCCCGTCACGCGCCCGACAAGCGCCGATGCAGTTCCGCGAGCGACAGCTTCGTGCGAAACAGCCGCGCGAGGCTGCGGCTCGCGTAGGTATCGACATCGCCCGGCACGGTCCAGCGGTACGCGTCCATCTCGGGAATCATCGAGCCGTCGCGACGGCTCGGAAACAACGACGTACACGTGCATTGCGCGGGATCGATCTCGCCTTCGGCCGCCTGCACCGCGAACAGGTGCAGGTCCTTGTCGTGCCGGTACGCGAAGCGGCCGAGGTCGAGCAGGCGTGCCGGCGCGAACACGATGCCGGTTTCCTCCAGCAGTTCGCGCAGCGCCGCGTCGGCCGGCGTCTCGCCCGGTTCGCCCTGCCCCTTCGGGATGTCCCAGTGCGTGGTGTCGGTCGCGTGCGCGAGGAACACGCGGCCGGCCGCATCGAGGATCACGACGCCGCACGACACCGTGCGCGGCGCGCCGCCCCGCTTCGTCATGTGCGTGCTCAGCGCTTCTGCAGCTGCCACTTGCCCGCGGCCGTCTTGCAGTAGACGGGCTTGAGCGTCATCGTCTGTCCCTTCGCGGTGATTTCGGTCGCGACTTCGCGGCAGGTCTTGCCGTCGGTCTCGGTCGTGCTCGGCGTGAGCTTCGCGTCGATCTGCGTGCCGCGGCCGCTGCTCTGCCACGTCGTGGTTTCGCCGTCCTTGCCTTCGTCGCGTGCCTGCACGACCGCCTTGGAGAGCGACGCACGGTCGGCCTTGCTGAAATAGCTGATCGGCGTGTCGTTCAGGAAGTTCAGGTTGTTCTGCGCGTGGGCGGGCAGCATCGCGGCTGCGCACGCGGCGCCGGCCAGCACACGCGTGACGACGGAAAGGGATGCACGCATCGACATGTTTTTTCTCCTTGGATGTTCGATCGAACGGCGCGGTGCATGCCGGCGAACCGGCGGCCGGCGCTCCGGCGGCCGGCGCCCCGGCACGTACCGCGCCCGTCAGCGAGCGAGCATAGCATGCGTGCTGCAATGAACGCCTTCAGGACCTGTTTCCGTTATTAGCGGGAACAGGTCCTGGAGGCTGTTGAAAAGCGCCTCGTTTTGACGACCAGGGCGCTGTCTAAAAGGGATTCGTATGCGTTTGGCGGCTGAGTTGCCGATGAATCGTCGAAGTTGGACCGCTCACGAGCGGCTGATCAACCGGGATTTCCGGGCCGCAGCACCGAATGAAAAGTGGCTCACATACATCACGGAGTTCCAGATTCCTGCCGGTAAAGTCTATCTGCCTCCGGTCATTGATTGCTTCGATGGACTGGTGATCAGCTGGTCGATCGGTACGCCCCCGACGCCGAACTTGTGAATACGATGCTCGATGCCGCCATCGAAGCAATCGGGAGTAGCGACAGCCGGCCTGTGGTCCATTCAGATCGCGGCGCGCACTATCGCTGGCCAGGCTGGCTTACTCGGATACGCGAGTCCAATCTGACGCGCTCAATGTCGCGCAAGGGCTGTTCGCCCGATAACGCGGCGTGCGAAGGTTTCTTTGGACGGCTGAAGACGGAACTGTTTTACCCTCGAGACTGGCAGACCGTCAGCACCGACCAATTCATTGAGGTCGTTGACTCGTACATTCGCTGGTACAACGAGAAACGGATCAAGATCTCGCTTGGTTCGCTCAGTCCGATCGAATATCGAGCAAGCCTCGGGATGACGACATAAACCAGTCCAAGACAGTCCAAGAATTCCGCCGCCCCCCTTTTTTTGACACTTGTATGTTTGTCGGTGTTGCGTTTTCCGGCGTCTCGCCGACGGCTGATCAATGCCCACAGCCGGGATTCGCACAGTAGAAACCAGTCGTCAAGCAACGCAACAATTAACGACGAATCGAGTAGCGCACCCGACGGCCGGCACGCGGCATCCCACCGTGCTCGATGGCCCGATCAAGCGCTGTGCTCGTTGCCATCGATCCTTCCTGAAAAGCACTTTGGAGCGAGGCCGGCACGCCACTTTCCTCAGCGACCGCTCGATCCAATAGCTCATTCACTTGTGCATACGAGCCGCATCGCGCAGAAGATCGCTGCTCTCGCGTCTGGCCGCATGCGCAAACGAGCCGACGAACGTAGCGGTCACCGTCATGCATCCAGTCCATCAGTTCCATATTTCCCTTACTCCCGCGCAACGCTGCGCCGAATGTACCGCGAATCGAACCGATATTTGCGATCGAAGCATATGATGCGCTTTTCGAGCGTTCGCTCATTCTGGAGAATCCAAGCGTTATTTTCTTTCAAAAAATTAATTACGAAAGATCATTAAATGCGCACGACAGCTACAATACCGGCTGCTACGATCGAGTCAAGCATCGGCGTCCGGTTTGTTCTTGCGGCTCGCTTTAGGAGCAAGCCATAGAGTTCACGATGCCCAGAGGGGGAACGGCGATGGCCATAGCTGTTCCCTTTCGCTTCCGCGCTGCGCGGAAAACTCAAACAATATTGAGAGAAAAATGGTACTCAAACCACCTGCGCTCGGGGAACTCAAATTTCGCGAGCTGTACGACGCGATTCATCGGGGTTTGCTTCAGCGCAACCGCCTGCTGAAGCTGGACACGCCGCTGGGCCAGAACGCACTGATTCCCCTGCGTGCGCGAGGCACGGCCCGGATCGGCCGTGACTATAACTGGACACTCGATGTCGCGTCACTGCGTGACGACACCGCCCTGCTGTCGTTGATGCACCAGCCAGTCACGCTATGGATTCAGCAGGCCACTGCCCCGTTTGCCGATTCCGTCTATCGTCCAATCCACGGCTTCGTGCACCGGGTCGGCTACCTGGGC
The DNA here is from genome assembly GCF_902833145.1 of Burkholderia sp. BCC0506. Classification (GTDB taxonomy): domain Bacteria; phylum Pseudomonadota; class Gammaproteobacteria; order Burkholderiales; family Burkholderiaceae; genus Burkholderia. Next base: position 91,865 of record NZ_CADFEN010000003.1, read on the forward strand.
GGGGACGGTGGGCTCTCAACCTACCAGCTCGAATTTTCGTCGGCGCTGGTGTTCCTGGGCGGCACGCGTAATGACGAGGGGTGGCTCGAACAGACGGCGCAGGACATCGTATCCGACCTCCTCAATCGCTACCCGCAGTTGCAGGGCAGATTCCGCTTCAACCTGAATCGCGAGCCGTCGGTGCGCTCGTGGTGCCGGCAAAGTGAAACCGATCTTCATTTCTTTCACCGCCTGCTCGAAGACGAAGGCTGGTATTGCTACTGGGCACACGAGCCGGTCCGGGACGGCGAGACACCCAAGACCACGCTGGTTATTGTCGACCAGGTCGCGGCGCTGCCCGATGCGAAGCCGGCCGACTTCGTGCACGGCGCCGGCGACAACGAGGCGGTGAACGGGTTCACGCACTGGGCGGCAATGCAGACGATGCAGAGCCTGCGGTACGAGTCCAGCGCGTTCGACTACAAACGCCCCGCGTCCCGCTTTGAAGCGGCGAGCACGCTCGCGTCGGTCAGTTACGTCACGGACGACGGCCGGCACCAGGCGCAGCAGAACCGAATCCCGAATGCGCCGATGACGGTCTATGAGCCGACCGCGTACGGCTACCCCGATTCCGACAGCGGCGGCGCCCGCGCGCGCCGGCGTGTCCAGGGCTGGGATGCGCGAGCCCGGCGCTACTTTGGGATCGGTGGTCTGCGTTGGCTCGATGCGGGGTCGCGCTTCGTGCTGAACGACCACCCGCGCCATCCGGAACGCGACGACGCCGACAGAACGTTCCTGGTCGTCGAGGCGCGCTGTTTCATCGAGAACAACGTGCCGATCGGCCAGCCACTAACCGAATTTCCGCTCAGCCTGCGTGCGACGCTGGCCGAGCGACAGGCGGCGCACGGCGCGCGCTTCACGACGCCGGGCCACGCCGAGGACGGTATGGCCGGCTTCTTCGTGCTCGAGATCGAGGCGCAGGACGCGCGGGTCGAGTTTCGCAGCCCGTTCGACCATCCGAAACCGGCGATGTCGATTGAGCATGCGCTCGTCGTTACGCAGCAGGGCATCGAGGCCTGGTCGAACGAGAGGAACCAGGTCCGCGTGCATTTTGCGTGGGACCGAAAAAATCCGGACGGCGCGTTCAATGCGTCGCCCCTGCTGTCGTCGATGCAGTCCGATACGGGCAACGGGTACGGCGCGGTGCACGTGCCGCGTGCGGGCGAATGGGTGCTCATCGGTTACTGGAGCAATGACTGTGATAAGCCGTTTATTTTGGGGCGTGTCAACGGCGGCACGACACCATCGCCATGGCACACGAACGTGCTGCTGTCAGGGTTCCAGTCGCAGGGCTTCGGCAACACCGGCGCGTACAACGCGTTCGTGCACGACGACGCGACGAACCAGGGCGGAACGCGGCTCATCAGCTATACGGGCAAGAGCTACGCGGCGCTCACGCAGGGCTACCTGATCCAGCAGGACGGCAATACGCGCGGTCGGTACCTGGGCCAAGGGTTCGTACTGCACGCCGACGAATACGGTGCAGTGCGTGCGAGCAAGGGCCTGTCGATCAGCACGCACTCGAAAGGATACGATGACGAACAGCTCTGCGTCGACGAAGCCCGCACGCGGCTGCAGCAGGCCGGAATGCTGGTGGAATCGCTGTCGAGCGCCAGCACGACCGCGCAGGCCGAATCGCTACAGGCGGGCCAGGATGCGCTGAAGGACCTGGCGACAGCGGTACAAAAGCCGGCGTCAGGGCAGACGTCGGGTGGCGTCACGGCCGGTGGCGGCACCGGCAACGCGAACAGCTTCGCGAAGCCCGTGATCGTGATCGCGACGCCGGCGGACTTTGCGGCCCTCGCGGATCGTTCCGCGCACGTTGTCGCGGAAGCGGAAATCAACGTGGTCAGCGGCGAGAACACCCACCTGGCGAGTGGCAAGTCGCTTATCGCGGCCGCTGCGGAGAAGATCAGCCTGTTCGTACAGAAGGCCGGAATGAAGCTGTTCGCTGCGAAGGGGCCGATCGAGGTGTCCGCGCACACCGACGAAATCAAACTGAACTCGGCCAAGGATACGTCGCTGTTCAGCAAAAAGCGGGTCGTGATCGAGGCGACCGAGGAACTGATCTTCAAGTGTGGCGGCTCGTATATCCGAGTCACGAAGGATGGCATCGAGGACGGCACGCGCGGCGGCCGCACCATCAAATCAGCATCGTTCAGCCGACAGGGACCGAGCTCAGTCGCCGAGCACATGAATAGCTTGCCGACGGCCAAGTTCAACGATCCGTATGTCCTGCGCGATCGCATCAGCGGCGAGGTGCTGAAAAACCACCCGTACGAGCTGATCCGCGGCGATGGAACAAAGTTGTCCGGGATGACAAACGAGCTGGGGCAAATCACCGAGCAGAAGAGCGAGGATATCGAGAAGCTAGCGGTGCGCGCGTTGCGGCCGACGCCGACCGGTCCTGCAGCATGAATCCGATAATCGATGCTCGAATTTGACGAACGACAATGAGCGATAACACCAATCAAACCGGCGGCAACTCGGACTTTAGCGACGACCCCGAACAAGTGGTGCGACAGGTTGGTCGCACGGACAAGGACGGCGCGTCGGTCGGGCACTTCACGCTGACGCCGGCGAGCGACACGCGGCAGAAGGAACTGCTGTGCGACGTACGACCGATCATTCCAGTGATCTTCCTGCCGGGCGTGATGGGCTCGCCCTTGGTCAACAAGGACACCGGCGAAGATATTTTTTTTCCGCCGAACACGGACGGCATGCTCGGGAAAGCAGGCGCGTTACCGGCTCTGCTCGGCATGTGGTTCAGGGGCGCGTCCACACGGGAAACGCTGTACGATCCGACCGTAGCCCAGGTGACCCCGTTTGGTCCCATCCGCGCCGGCAAGCTCCAAAAGGATGACAAGGAAGATCAGTATGTCGACGAGGCAGAGGCACGTCGACGCGGCTGGGGCTCGGTGTATCGATCGAGCTATCAACCGATGCTGGCGTGGCTCGAGGAGCAACTGAACGAGCCAAAGTATATGGGTAAGCACAAGGGGGCTTGGATCGAAACCGACCCCGACGGCACGGAGTGGACGCTCAAGCCCGTGCTCGGCACCGAGCCGGCCGACTACGGGGCGACCGACGCCGGCGCGCAAAAACGCGGCCAGGCGATCACGGAAGAGTGTGCCGAGTTCGAGCACTTCGCGAAATACCGGTACCGCGTGTATGCGATCGGCTACAACTGGCTGCAATCGAATGAGAAGTCGGCAAAAGACGTGATCGAAGGATTGGACGTCGAGGACAAGAAAACCGGCAAGAAGATGCGCTTGATGGGCATCAAGGAGATCATCGCCGAAAACCATAGCGGCAAGGCAATCATCCTGACGCACTCGATGGGCGGGCTAGTCGCGCGTATGGCAATTGCGATGCACGGCGCAGCGGGCCTAATGCACGGCGTTTTCCATAACGTACTGCCGGCGACCGGCGCACCGATTGCAGCGAAGCGGTTCCGCACCGGAGGCGGCAGCGAGGGCGGGATAAACGGTTTCATCAATGGCGCCCTGCTCGGAAGTGATGCGGACGAGTTTGTGGCAGTGGCCGCGAATGCGCCAGGGCCGCTGGAATTGCTCCCGATGCCCGACTACCACAATGGCGATCCGTGGTGGATCTTTGCCCGGCTCGATGGCACCCCGGTGATGAAGCTCCCCCAGCAGGGCGACGCATACAACGAGGTGTACATAAACCAAAAATGGTACGGCTTAGTACCGGAGCAATCAACTTCGTTGCTCGACCCGGCTGGCGTCGTCCAAAAGCGACTCGATAACCAGCCAGTAAAAATGTCCCTTTCTGAGAACTTTGCGAAAACGATGCTTTTTGTAGTGCGCAATCAGGAAAAAATAAAAGATACATACCACGATAAAACATACGTAGCATATGGGGATGGAGCACTGACACCCAAGGCATCAACCGCATCGAGTGAGGGCAACGCCAAACCCAAGATGGAGAAAAGCGAGAAGCTCGACGATCTGTTGGCATGGGGTACGGTGATCTGGAAAGGGAATATACCGCCTGACGTGACGGAGGAAGAACTGCGCGCCGCGCGATTCTTGGGCGAGAAACACGACGACTCCCACACCGGCACGCTGCGCGTACACCTGGACTCGCGCAATGTCACCATCGAATTCGAGGTGCAGAAGGTAGCGAAACTCCCTCCAGGCAGCGACGCGCCCGATCCCCAAAAAAATGGCATCGTGCCGGGTGATGGAACTGTGCCGGTCTGGTCGGCCGAAGCCCCCGCGCACAGCGCGGAGGGTGGCGCGGCCCGCGGAATACAAATGGTCTTTGACCAAGGAGGCTATGTGCATCAGGACAGCTATAAACATCCATGGGCGCGCTGGGCGCTGCTCTACAGCATCGTGCAAATCGCGAAGGACGCACCGGCATGCTGACGCGTATTGGCCGACTCCTCGTTTTAGTGGCGGGCGTGTGCGCCTGTTCGATAACGTTTTCAGGTGAACCAACGATGACGAATCCCTTGCTGTCCAAGCCGCGCCCGTGGTGCATCGGGCGCTTCGTATTTGACCGGCCAGTGGCAAGCAAAATTACCAATCAACGATACGCATTTTGGGGGAACAAACTAGAGACGCAGCACAATGCATCTCCTGGCGAGTATCAAGCCAAAGTCGACGCCGCGGAAAAGAAATATCGCACTGAAAGACGATTTGATCCTGCAAATCCAAGAAGTCAATCGGGGCCTGCCTGGCTTGAGAAAGCATTTTCTCCGACAAAGACTTCAAAGGTTTTCGCTTATCAAGAGGGAATCGCAAAGGCTGCGAAATTGCCTTTTGATACGGATGGTTATATTTACGAAAACAACACCTTGTTCCATACAACTGGGTCATTTGGCTCAGGTGGCTTGGACAAGTTCGAGCCTGTGTATTCTGACCTCTATCGTCGCATCAAGACACGCGATAACTGGTCGGTCCCAACCGAAACGGGATTCTGCTTCGACGGCGGAATCGCCACGGGGTCGTCAACCTACACCGAGGAGGTCAGCCAGTCGTTTGCGCTGATGCCAGGGCGACCGGCGCTGCTGGTGATCCAGATGCGTGATGCCGTCGACGTCGACCAGAAGTCGCCACTGACCAAGACTCTTCCTGAGCTGCGCTCGAAGATGGATCGCATCTCGAGCGGCAGCTACCGGATTCTGCGACAAGGCAAGCGCACGGTGGCCGGGATGGATGCCGAGGAAGTGCTGTTCGCGCTGAAGGAAGGCGAGATTACGTCCTATCGCTTCTACCTGCTCGCGCCGGGCGATCCGAGCACACTGGCGAAACCGCATACGGCTATTCAGTTGCTGCTCGGTGCGAGCAGCCCCGATTTGAAGCCCGACGAGGCAACGTCACCGGTCGATGAAGCCGGCGCACTGCAAACGTGGGAGACGTTGCTGAACAGCCTACGTCTCCGACCAGGTGCAGTCTAAGCGGGCCCGCCATGCGACGATACGACATAGTGAAAGGTGACACGACGACCGTCGGCGGTATCGTCCAAGGCGGCGATAGTGCCGATCTGATCGGCGGTCGCGAACAGGCCTACGAGCGCGATCCGGTGTGGTGCCCTGTCTGCAAGACGTTGGGTAAAATCGAGTGCACCGGTCCGCGGATATCCACCACGGGGCCGGACGGACGAGAAGCGGCGTTGAGCGATGATCTGTGCGTGTGTCAGTGCCCGACACCGCCTCGCCTGGTCGCCTCGCAATCGGTCTCGTATATCGACGTTTGATCCAACGCGGTTCACCACTGAAATTCATGGACGCCCCTACCCTGCCCGAGCTCCGCGCCGAGCTCGATGCGCTGAATATCGAACTGGCCCACGTCCGGGCGCAGGAAAAAGGCCGCGCTGGCCGCCTTCAAGGAACAGGTCGCGCTGTACGACATTACCCAGCAGGAAGTGCTGTCGGCGCTGGGCTATCTGCATCCGAAGCGCCGTCGAGCGCCGGCCCAATTCTACGACCCGTCGGGTCGCAACTGGTCGGGGCGCGGCCCGCGGCCGAAGTGGCTCGTCGGCAAGAACCTTGACGACTACCGGATCGACCGGGTACCGCAGCCTTGGTGGCCGAGCGAAGAAGCGGCGTGAGGTCCGCAGCATTCCAGGTTGCGGGTTGACTGGTGCCGCGCGTAGTGTTTCCTCTGTAAGAGGGGCACCGTCACGAGTCAGCACGAAGAAGAGCCAGACACGACCCGCGCGACGCGCCGGACGCGGGTCTAACGAGAGAATTGCCGCCGCCATTGCCGAACTGACAAGGTCCGGCGATATCGTTCAAACGGTCAGGGATTCAGCAAGGTTCTCGGTCTGATGTGCCGACTCGCTTGCTCGCCATATCGCATACAGGGTGTTGACGCGTCCGCTTGGCGCGACGACCCGGTACGCAATCGAGCAGGCTCAACGCACTTGCGCGTTCAGCGAAACCGTCGGCATGGTTGACCACAGCGCCAACCACCAAGCCCGAACGGTTTTCAATCAGGATGTGCCCCTGATAACAAAGGATGGCTCCGCTTTGCCGCCGTGCGTGTGTGTGCTTCACACCGCGATTACTGGCGGTCCACACTGCGCGATGAGGAATGGCTGCTAATCGAATGGCCTGAAGGTGATGCAGAGCCACTCCAATATTGGCTTTCGACTATGCCCCCCGGACACGACGCTCGAACGTATGGTTCATGTCGCCAAGATGCGCTGGCGTATCGCTGCATACATCGCGCGCAGGCTCCAGCGATGTCCGTTTTGTTCGTCGCCAAAGATTAATTTATTGACACAGTAAGACTAGTGCCCGGCCGGCGCACCCGTTTGCCGATATCCGTCAGTCAGCGTGCCGAGGAACGCGATCACGTCCTTGATCTCGGCCGCATTCAGCGCCGGCGGGTCGCCGCGCTTGCGGTCGAACGGCGGCTCGCGGTTGATGTTCGGCCAGTAGCGCTTCGGCAAATCGTCGTAGATCTGCACCTTGCCGTGCACGACCGGGTAGAACTTCTCCGGATGGATGTCGCGCTCGACGTAGAAGCGCATCACGTCCTCGAGCGAGTGATACACGCCGTTGTGGAAGAACGTCTTGCGCAGCGCGACGTTGCGCAGCGACGGCGTGCGGAACAGCCCGCAGAATTCGTCGCGCCCCTTCAGGTCGGTGCGTTCCGGGCCGCAGGCGCCGAGATCGTAAAAGCGCGGGTCGCGATTGACGGGCAGCGCGCGGTTGCGCGGCACCGCGATCGCGATCAGCCCGAAATCGCTGAACTGCGGCGGGCCGCCTTCGAGCGTGCGCTGGCTGATGTGGCAACTCGCGCAGTTGCCCTTCTTCTCGTCGTTGAACAGTTGCAGCCCGTGCAACTCCGCAGGCGTGAGCTGCGCGCGCCCGGCCAGATATGCGTCGTATTTGCTCGTGTACGGATCGAACAGCGCCGGCTGCTGCTGGAATGCGTCGAGCGCGCGCAGCACCGCATCGAACGTCGCCCGGTCGTCGCCGAGCACCTGGTCGCCGAACGCCTTGCGGAACGCGTCGGCATACGGCGCGGCGCGAACCGCCTTGGCCACCCGCGCCGGCGAACTGCTCATCTCGAACGGCGACGTGAGCGGAATGCGCGCCTGCGCATCGCGCGTATCGACGCGACCGTCCCAGGTGAGCCCGCCGGTCGGGCCCGCGTCGACGCTTTCGTCACCTTCGTCCGGCGAATCGTGGAAGTGCTCGCTGAACGGCGGGATACCGCGCACGTACTTCAGCGACGGCACCGCGCGAAAGCCGGTACGGTGCATGTCGTCGCCGCCAAGCTGCACGGACAGCGCGTTCGGCGGCCCGAACGCATGCTCGGCGCTATGGCACGACGCGCACGCAAGCTTGCCGGACCCGGACAGCGACGGATCGAAGAACAGCTGCTTGCCGAGCGCCGTCATCTGCTTCACGCCCTCGAGCACCTGCGCGCGCGTCTGCGGCTGGTTGGCCGGCGCGACCGCCGGGGCGGCCGGCGCGGCCTGGGCCGCCGGCACGACGGATACGGCCGACGCATTCGTGCCGGGCCGTGCATCGCAGCCGGCGAGCGCGGCGACCACCGCCAGCGTCGCCGCGCAGGAGATCAGCGAGCGCGCGGACGCGGAGGATTTCAGGAAGGTGTGCATCGTCGTTGTTCTGGTCGCGGTGGGCAATCGGCCGGAGCTTATGTCAGTTCCGTGACCGCTGGATGACGTTCGACCGACAGTCAATTGAAAGCGCCCCTACACCCCGCTGTCAAATCGGTTCCAGATAATGCGCGCAGCCGGGCGGGACCGCGAGGTTCGTGCGCCGGCCCTCCCGCCACCCGGTTCCCACACGCGACCAACGACGAATGAGAGAGAACATCGCATGAAGAAGCACGCCTGGATTCGCTACACGCCGATCGCCCTCGCGGCCGCGCTCAGCCTGACCGCCTGCGGCGGCGACGACGTCACGCAGCAGGGCCTGTCGGCCGTCAAGAACGTCGTCGTGATCTACGCGGAAAACCGCAGCTTCGACAACCTGTACGGCAACTTCCCCGGCGCGAACGGTCTGCAGAACGCGACGGCCGCGAACTCGGTGCAGAAGGATCGCGACGGCTCGACGATGGCGACGCTGCCGAAGATCTGGGGCGGCCTGACCGCGACCGGCATCACGCCGGCGGTGACCGAGGCGATGACGGCGAACCTGCCGAACGCGCCGTTCGCGATCGACGATCCGAACGGCTTCAACCAGTCGATGAGCATCGCGACGCGCGACATCGTGCACCGCTTCTACCAGGACCAGATGCAGATCAACGGCGGCAAGAACGACATGTACGCCGCATGGACCGACGCGGGCGGCCTGACGATGGGCCACTACACGGCCGATCCGTCGAAGCTGCCGCTGTGGAAGATCGCGCAGCAGTACGTGCTGGCCGACAACTTCTTCATGGGCGCGTTCGGCGGTTCGTTCCTGAACCACCAGTACCTGATCTGCGCGTGCGCGCCGTACTACCCGAACGCGGACAAGAGCCCGGCGGCCGGCAAGATCGCGGTGCTGAACGCGGACGGCAAGTCGCTGAAGGTCGCGACGAATTCGCCGGCCTCCGCGCTGAGCGGCCCGCCGAAGTTCGTCAACGACGGCGCGCTGACGCCCGACTTCTACGGTGTCAACACGATGCAGCCGGCGTATCAGCCGAGCGGCAACAAGGCGGCCGCGGGCGGCGACCCGCTGCTCGCCGACCCGGCCAATCCGTCGACGATGCCGCCGCAGACGGCGACCAACATCGGCGACCTGCTGACCAACGCCGGCGTGTCGTGGGCATGGTATGGCGGCGCATGGGGCCAGGCGCTGCAGGCGAGCCAGAACGGCACGTCGAACGTGATCTACGGCGCCGATCTGTCGACGCCGAACTTCCAGCCGCACCACCAGCCGTTCAACTACTTCGCGAACCAGGCGCCGGGCACCGCGAGCCGCGCGCAGCACCTGCTCGACGGCGGCGCGAACGGGGCCGAGTTCATCAAGGCGATCGATGCGGGCACGCTGCCGCAAGTTGCGTTCTACAAGCCGCAGGGCAACCTGAACGAGCACCCGGGCTACACGGACGTCACGTCCGGCGACCAGCACATCGCCGACGTGATCGCGCACCTGCAGGCCAGCCCGCAGTGGAAGAACATGGTCGTGGTCGTCACGTACGACGAAAACGGCGGCTTCTGGGATCACGCCGCGCCGCCGACCGCGGACCGCTGGGGCCCGGGCACGCGCATTCCGGCGCTGATCGTGTCGCCGTTCGCGAAGAAGGGCTTCGTCGACCACACGCAGTACGACACGGGCTCGATCCTGCGCTTCATCACGCGCCGCTTCTCGCTGCCGCGCCTCGCGGGCCTGCAGCAACGCGACGACGCGCTGAAGGCGAACGGTTCGCAGCCGATGGGCGACCTGACGAACGCGCTCGCGCTGTCGCCGAACCTGTAATCGTCTCGCGCTCAACTCGAACGGGCCGGTCGCACGGCCGGCCCGGACGAACGAAGGACGGCCCCGCGGGGCCGTCCTTTTTTCATGCCGAACGCGCTGCCGCGCGGCCGCGTCACCACCCGTACTTCAGCTCGACGCCGACATAGTCCGCGTTGTGCCCGCCCGCCTGCCGGATCGCGTCACCGACCTGGAAATGCACGGCCTCGACCGCGCCGATCAGGTTCGCGGCGATCGTCCAGTCCGCGCGCAACTGCACGTACATGCCCGTCCACGACCCGCCCTTGCCCGCCGTGCCCGGCACCGGGATGTTCGGCTGCTGATAGACGGCGTCGCCGGTCGTCTCGCGCCACTGGAAACCGAGCGCGCCGAGCAACGACAGGTTCGGCGACGGTTTCAGCGTCACGGACGGCTTCACGTGGATCAGGTTCGCGTAGCTCGTATAGCCGGCCAGCGTGAAGTAATAGCCGTTCGGAAACAGCGGGTTGAACGTGCCAATGCGGCCGTCGTGCGGATGCCGGTCGCCCGACGCCGCGTCGACCTGCAGCGCGATGCGCGGCGACCACGGCGCATCGAGCCTGTAGCCGGCGATCGAACCGACGGCCCACGCGCCGATCGTCGCATGGCCGACCGTGCCGGTCTGCAGCATCGTTTCGAGATCCCAGTCGAAACGCCCGTGCGTGCCCGTGTAGCGAACGTCCCATACGTCGCGATGCTCGGGGCCGCTCGCATCGAGGAACCGTGCGTTGCCGCGGTTGTAGCGCGACCAGTAGCCGGACAGGTCGCCCGGCCCGACCGACTGCCGCTCGACGCGCACGCCGCTGAACGTGAGATCGCGATTCGATACGTCGTCGAAATCGGACGCGTTGCGGTTCTGCACCGGCTGCGTCGCATAGCCGATGAAGCGCCACTTGCCGTATTCGTAGTCGGCCCACACCGCATCGAACGCGAGCCGCACGTTCGGGCCGTCGCGCGTGGCGATGAAGCGCTGCAGGTCGAACGCCATCTCCTGCCGGCCGACGCGGAACTTGAACGTGCCGCTGCCGAGCGCGCCCGTGTAGGTCGCGAATGCCTGTTCGAGATCGAGCGGGTTCCGGTCGACGGGCGACACCGTGTTCTTGCCGAATGCGCGTGCGTCCTGCAACTGCGCGAAGAACTGCCAATGCTGGCCAAGATGCGCATCGGCGTGCACTTCGACGCGCTGGATCAGGTACGTATCCGATTGCGCGGAGCCGATGCCGAACAGCGGTGCGTCGTTGGTCTCGAGCCGCTCGCGCAGGTTCACGCCGAGCGACAGATAGGAGGACGGATCGTTGCCGAGCGGGATGTATTTCAATCCGTCGAGCGGCGCACGCGGCACGCAAGGATTCGCGAGTACCGACCAGTCTTCCTGCCAGCGGTTGAACAGCACCGCCGGCCGCTTGGCCGTGCAGGTCGATGCGGTGGCGGATGCGGGCGTCGATGTCGAGGTCGACGTCGAACCGGATGGCATCGCCGAAGCCGACGTCGAAGCCGAACCCGACGACGCGGCCGAAGCCGATGTCGGCTCGGTTTGCGCGAATGCGGCATCGGCGCCCGCGCACAACAGCCCCGCGATGATCGACACGCGCGCGGCCCGCTCGAAGCGACGGCCGTGAGGCCTGCCCTGCCCTCTGCCGATCATGCATGCTCCTGCGTGCGAGTGCCGGCCGCCTGCCCCGCGCACAGGGCAAGCGTCGCGAGCGCGCCGACCGGCGCGAGCAGCGCGAGAAACCCGACGTAGCGAAAGCCGAGCGCCCCGCATGCCGCGCCCAGCGCGAACGCGACGATCGCCGGCAGCATCTTCGCGAAGCGTGCACGCGCGGTTGCGCGCACGCTGTCCGCCGTGCCGGGCGACAGCATGTCGACGGCATCGAGAATCGCCTGCGTGACGTTGCCGGTCATCACCGTGTTCGGCACGCCGCCCGCGCGCGCAATCACGCGCGGATGCGCGTTCTGCACGCCCATCGCGAACGTCCCGACGATGCCGGCCACCAGCGCCGCCAGGCTGTCGGGCTGCGTGACGGGCGTCGCCCACACGCCGGCCGCGCAGAAGCCGAGCAGCAGCACGGCCTGCACCGCGTGCAGTGCGCGCGCGCCCTGCCACGCCGGCCGCGCGGCCATCGACCGCGCGATCAGGCTGCTCGCGATCACGCCGCACACGAACGCCGGAAACACGCTGAGCTTCAGCACGACGCCCTGGCCGAAGCCCGCGATGCCCGCGCCGATCAGCACGAAGTTGCCGGTCACGTGCGCGGTGAACAGCCCGAACAGCGCGACGAAGCTCAGCGTGTCGACGAAGCCGGCGACCGCGGCAAGGATCGTGTCCTCGTGCTTCATCGCGCCGCGCTCGCGTGGATCTCGGCGACGTAGCCGCCCGGGAACTGCACGAGCGCCGCGTCGCGGCCATCGGACCTGAACGGCGGCACGAGCACCGTCACGCCCGCGGCTTCGGCCTGCTTCAGCGTCGCGGCGAGATCGGGCACTTCGTAGCCCGTCATCTCGCGACCGAACGGGTAAGGCAGATGGCCGTCGGTCACCAGCACGGTCATCTTGCCGAAGCCCGATTCGATGCGAATGCGACGATACGTATCGCCCGGCCGGCCGATTTCGACGCCCGGCGCCTTCGGGTCGTCGGACACCACCTTGCCTGTCGAGAACTTGACGAAGTCGTGCACGAACTTGCGCACGCTTTGCGGCGACACGTACACGCGATTCTCGGGGACGGTCTGCAGCGCGTCGTACTGCGGCGCCTGCGTATGCCAGTAGAGCTGCATCTTCACGTCGCCCGCCCACGCGATGATCGCGTCGCGGCCGATCGGATCGGGAAACGTGTCGACGATCACGTCGGCGCCGTGCTCGCGCGCGGACTTCACGACGACGTCCATGTCGGTCACGAGATAACCCGTGCGCTCCGCGCAGAACGGATATGGAATCGGCGTCTTGAAGCCAAATACCGAAATCGTGCCGACCGGCGTGAGCACGAGCTGCGACATCGTCTGGCTCGGCGTCGGCGTGACCTGGAACACGCCCTGCTTCGACTTCTTGCCGCCGAAAGTCGCGACGAAGCTGTCGGTGAAGCGGTCGAAGTCTTCGGGCGCGACGCACACGTGCGTCGTGTCGTACTGCGGACCGACGGCCACCGCGGGCGCGACGGCCGGCGGCACCGGCGGTTTCGCGAACGTCACGGGAGCGACGGCAAGGCCGCCCGCGAGCATCGCGGCGAGCAGCACGGAACGAATGGATTTCATCACGGGATTTCCTGATTGTTGCATCGTCATCGAATGGAGCGGCCAGCATCGGCCGGTTGCCGCGCATCGTCGAGCACGGTCGCGAGCACGAGTGCCGCGATCAGCCCGAGATGCTCGAAAAAGCTGTTGAGCGCCATGAAGTGCTCGGCGCCCGAACGGTTCCAGAAATCGTTCGCCACGACCATCGCGACCAGCGTCAGCATGCCGAGGCTGCCGGCGCCGAGCCACGTGAAGCGGCGCAACACCACGCACAGCGAGCCGGCGATCTCGACCGCGATCGCGAGCGCGGCCCACAGCGCGGCCGGATGCAGGCCGAAATGCGCCTGCTCCGCGACCGCGCCCTGGAAATCGAGCGCCTTCGCGACGCCGCCGAGCAGATAGGCGGACACCAGCGCGAGGCGCGCGAGCGGCAGGACCCACGGCTGCGCGAGCAGCGCGCGGACCCGCGCGGGGGTGCCGTAGACGGTGCGCGTCGTCATGTCAGACCGCCCAGCACGAACAGCCGAACGCGCCCCAGAAGCCCTTCGCATCCGACGTCGGCAACGCGCGGCCCCACGCACTCGCATGCGCATGCCCGTGTACGTTGCATGCGCTCGAACAGCCGCACGCCGCGGCGAGCGCCGCCGCGCGCTGCAACGGCGCACCGTCGCGCTGCGTCGCGCCCCAGCCGCCATAGCCGCCGTATTCGCGCACCGGCGACCAGTCGGGCATCGCCGGCGGAATCGGCGCGTCGTGCGATGCGAACGGCCCCGCGCCCCACACGATCCTGCCGCCGACCACCGTCAGCAACGCGCTCGTGTCGACGATATCGTCCTCCGCGCACGTGAAGAAATCGCGATCCGGGACCATCAGGTCGGCGAGCTGCCCGACCGCGATCCGGCCTTTCTTCCCTTCCTCGTTCGAGAACCACGTCACGTACTCGGTCCACATCCGCAGCGCGGTTTCGCGATCGAGCAGGTTGCGCTGCGGATACAGGCGCAAGCCGCCGACCGTCTTGCCGCTCACGAGCCACGCGAGCGACACCCACGGGTTGTACGACGCCACGCGCGTCGCGTCGGTGCCGGCCGACACCTTGAGTCCCTTGGCGAGCATCTTCGCCACCGGCGGCGTCGCCTCCGCGGCCTGCGCGCCGTAACGCTCGACGAAGTACTCGCCCTGATACGCCATCCGGTGCTGCACCGCGATGCCGCCGCCGAGCGCGGCGATGCGGTCCATCGATTGCTCGGAGACGGTTTCCGCATGATCGAAGAACCAGTTCAGCCCGTCGAGCGGAATGTCGCGGTTCACCTTCTCGAACACGTCGAGCGCGCGGCTGATCGTTTCGTCGTAGGTCGCGTGCATGCGCCACGGCCAGCGGTTCTGCGCGAGCACGCGCACGACGCCTTCGAGATCGTCTTCCATCTGCGCGGGCAGGTCCGGCCGCGCGACGCGGAAGTCCTCGAAATCCGCTGCGGAAAACACCAGCATCTCGCCCGCGCCGTTGTGGCGGAAGTAATCGGTGCCGTCGTGATACACGACGCTCTTCGTCCAGTTCACGAAGTCTTCCTTCTCCGCATTCGGCTTCTGCGTGAACAGGTTGTATGCGATCCGGATCGTCATCTCGCCCGCGTCGTGCAGCTTGCGGATCACTTCGTAGTCGTCCGGATAGTTCTGCGAGCCGCCGCCCGCGTCGATCACGCCCGTCACGCCGAGCCGGTTCAGCTCGCGCATGAAGTGGCGCGTCGAGTTGTACTGGTAGTCGAACGGCAGCTTCGGGCCCTTCGCGAGCGTCGCGTAGAGGATCGTCGCGTTCGGGTTCGCGAGCAGCAGCCCGGTCGGGTTGCCCGCGTCGTCGCGCAGGATCGTGCCGCCCGGCGGCTCGGGCGTGTCCTTCGTGTAGCCGACCACCCGCAGCGCGGCCGCGTTCAGCAGCGCGCGGTCGTACAGGTGCAGGATGAACACGGGCGTATCGGGCGCGACTGCATTGAGTTCGTCGATCGTCGGCAGCCGTTTCTCCGCGAACTGGTGTTCGGTGAAGCCGCCCACCACGCGCACCCATTGCGGCGCCGGCGTGATCGCGACCTGACGCTTGAGCATCTCCATCGCGACCGCGAGCGAGCGCACGCCGTCCCAGCGCAGTTCCAGGTTGTAGTTCAGGCCGCCGCGAATCACGTGCGTGTGGTTGTCGATCAGGCCCGGCAGCACGGTGCGGCCGCCGAGATCGACGACCTTCGTCGCGCGGCCCGCGAGCGGCACGATCTCCGCGTTGCCGCCGACCGCGACGAAGCGGCCGTCCTTGATCGCGACGGCGCTGGCGACGGGGTTCGCACGGTCGAGCGTCGTGATGCGCCCGTTGTGCAGGATGAGATCGGGTGAGGTATCGGTTGCGCTCATGAAATGTCCTCGATGTGCTCAGAAGCCGAGCCAGTGACGAACCGGCGCGATGGCCTGCGCGCCGACCAGCATGCCGGCGAGGCCGACCAGCGCGATCAGCGGCGGCGCCGGCGAGCGCACTCGGATCACGCTGTACACGACGCCGATCAGCACGCCGGCGCCCAGTGAAATTAGATAAGATTCCATAACGTTTTTTCTCCCGGCCGGATTAGAATGATCCGCATCGCATCGGCCGCATGCTCGGCTGCCCTCGCCTCCACTTCGCTTTCCTTCATCCCGTCCGACCATGCAACACCTTCCTGATCTCGAAGCCTGGGCCATCTTCGCGCGCGTCGCGGAGACCGGTTCGTTCGCGAAAGCCGCCGATCTGCTCGGCGTGTCGCAACCGACCGTATCGAAGGCGATCGCCCGCCTCGAAAAGCGCCTCGGCGCGATGCTGCTGTACCGCACGTCGCGCAAGCTGTCGCTCACGCCGACCGGCGAGCTGCTGCGCGACCGCGCGATCCGCCTGCTCGCCGATGCGGAGCTGATCGAGAACGAAGCGTCCGCGCAGGCGCTCGAACCGCACGGCCTCGTGCGCGTGAACGCGCCGATGTCGTTCGGGCTGCGCCATCTGTCGCCGGTGCTGCCCGTGTTTCTCGAGCGCTATCCGCGCGTCGACATCGATCTCGTGCTCACCGACCACATCGTCGACATCGTGTCGGGCGGCTTCGACGTCGCGATCCGCATCGCCGAGCTGAACGATTCGACGCTGCGCTCGCGCCGCCTCTGCGCGGTGCGCCGGCCGCTCGTCGCGTCGCCCGCGTATCTCGACCGGCGCGGGCGCCCCACGCATCCGCGCGACATCGAACAGCACGTGTGCCTCACGTACACGAACCTGCCGACGCCCGAGCACTGGCGCTTCCGTCACCCGGCGTCGGGCGACGAAGTCGGCGTGTCCGTACACGGGCGCATCCGCACCAACAACGCGGACGTGATCCTCCCCGCGCTCGTCGCCGGGCACGGCCTGGCGCTGCAGCCCGAATTCCTCGTGTGGGACGCGATGCAGCGCGGCGAGCTCGAGGAAGTGATGAGCGACTGGAAGATCGCGGACATCAACGTGAACCTCGTCACGCCGCCCGGCATGCTGCGCGCCGCGCGCGTGACGGTGCTGCTCGACTTCCTCGCGGAACACTTCGCGCATGCGCCGTGGGCGCTGCCGGCTGCCTGAATGCGCCATGGCCGACGGCAGGCGAGCGCCGCATCCGGCGCGGCGATCGCGGCCGGCGGCCCCGTTACTTCGCGGGCACCGCCGCGAGCGACTCGTGCGGCGTCGCGGTGCGCTGCGGCGCCTTGTGGACCATCGTGTACGCGTAGTCGACGCCCATCCCGTATGCGCCCGAATGTTCCTTCGCGATCGCCATCACCGCGTCGTACGAGTCGCGGCGCGCCCAGTCGCGCTGCCATTCGAGCAGCACCTGTTGCCACGTGACCGGCACCACGCCGGCCTGCACCATGCGCTGCATCGCGAAATCGTGCGCTGCCTGCGACGTGCCGCCCGATGCGTCGGCGACCATGTAGATCTCGTAGTCGCCTTCGAGCATTGCGCACAGCGCGAACGTCGTATTGCAGACTTCGGTCCACAGGCCCGACACGACCACCTTCTTGCGGCCGTTCGCGGCGAGCGCGTCGCGCACCTTCTGGTCGTCCCACGAGTTCATCGACGTGCGTTCGAGCGTCTTCTGGTTCGGGAACACGTCGAGCAGCTCGGGGAACGTATGACCGGAGAAGGTCTCGGTCTCGACCGTCGTGATCGTGGTCGGGATGTTGAACGCCTTCGCGGCCTTCGCGAGCCCGACGACGTTGTTCTTCAGCGTCTGCCGATCGATCGACTGCACGCCGAACGCCATCTGCGGCTGCTGGTCGATGAAGATCAGCTGGCTGTTCTGCGGCGTCAGTACTTCAAGCTTCGGGTTGCTCATGGCGAATGGGTCCTGTGAACGAAAAAAAGCGGAGCCTGCCTCGACCGTGCAAACGGGAGGCGCGTGGCGTGTCGGCGCCGGATCGTCATCCGGCTCGAAATATTTAAGCCGCAAACGCGCGGCGCGAACACCCAAGAAATGGAATCGATCCGATTCGCGAATGGATGCCCGTTCGGGGCCGTTCGCCCTTTTTTTCTTCACGCAAACCCGATACGCTTTCAAGACTCTGACGGCGCCGTTCCGGTGCCGCTCGGCCATCACGAGGCGCACCCCCATGAAACCGTATGTCTTCTCGCTGCTCGCCGGCCTCCTCGCGGGCGTCATCTACGGCGCGCTCGGCGTGAATTCGCCCGCACCGCCGATCATCGCGCTCACGGGCCTGCTCGGCATGCTGGCCGGCGAACAGATCCTGCCCGTCGCGCGCCGGATGCTGTCGGGCCATCGGCTGAACACCGCGTGGCGCGACGCGCAGTGCAGCCGGCACATGTTCGGCACGCTGCCGGGCGGCACCAACGACCGCAAGCCTTCCTGATCCACCCCATCGCCGCCTGCCGCGCATGACCAACGTCGAGCTGTTCCATTACCTGCTGCTGTTGATCTGCGGCGCGGGCGCCCTCACCTGGCTCGCCGAGCGCGTGTCGATTCCGCCGGCCGTCGTGCTGCTGCTCGGCGGCTGCGTGGTCGCCGTCGCCGGCAAGCGCGTGCCCGACATGGACCCGGCGCTGCTGCTCGCGGCCGTGCTGCCGCCGCTGCTGATGTCGAGCGGCTTCTACACCGCCTGGAAGGAATTCCGGCACGCGCTCGCGTCGATCGCATCGCTCGCGCTCGGGGCCGTCGCGTTTACGACCGTCGCGGTCGCGCTCGCCGTGCATGCGGCGAATCCCGCGCTGCCGTGGGCCGCGTGCTTCACGCTTGGCGCGATCGTGTCGCCGCCCGACGCGGTCGCCGCGAAGGCGATCCTGCAGCGCCACCCGCTGCCCGCGCGGCTCGTCGCGGTGCTCGAGGGCGAAAGCCTCGTCAACGATGCGTCGGGCCTGCTGCTGTACCAGATGGCCGTATCGGCCGCGCTCGCCGCCACGATCACGACCGCGAGCGCCACCGGCCTGTTCTTCTCGCTCACGCTGATCGGCATCGCGGTCGGCCTCGCGTGCGGCCATGCGATGTGCTGGGTGCTGCAACGCCTGCGCGAGCCGATGCTCGGCATCGTCGTGACGTTCGCGATGGCCTGGGGCAGCTACGGGATCGCGGAAGCGGTCGGCGGCTCGGGCGTGCTGTCGGTGGTCGCCTGCGGCCTCGTGCTCGGCGTGCGCCAGCATCGCGTGTTCGGCGCCGACATGCGGATCAAGGCGAAGGCGACGTGGGAAGCGATCGTGTTCGTGCTCGACGCGCTCGTGTTCATCCTGATCGGCCTCGCGCTGCACGCGATCCTCGCGCGCGTGAACCACGAAGGCGCGGTGCTGATGGCCGGGCTGCGGGTCGCGCTGCCGGCCACCGCCGCCGCGATCGGCGCGCGCGTCGTGTGGGTGTTCGTCGCGATGTGGCTGCCGGGCCGCCTGCGCGCACGGCGGGCGGGCCGCTCGCCGTGGTCGTGGCGCGAGGCCGTCGTGCTCGGCTGGTCGGGCATGCGCGGCGTCGTGAGCCTCGCCGCCGCGATCGCGCTGCCGGCCAACTTCCCCGGCCGCGACCTGATCCTGTTCAGCACGTTCCTGCTGATCATCGCGACGCTCGTCGTGCAGGGCGGCACGCTCGCGCCGCTGATCCGCGTGCTGAAGCTGCGCCCGGCCGCGCGCCGCACGATGTCCGAACACGCGGTGCGCGCGCACACGTTCGGCGCGGCGCTCGCCGAGCTCGACGCGCGCGGGCAGCGCGGCGCGGGCCTCGAACGTGAATCGCTCGACCGGCTGCTAACCGAATACCGCAATCGCGTCGCATTCAACGAACGCGCGCACCGCGACGGCGCGGCGCCCGCCGACGTGCGCGCGCGGATGCTGCGCGTCGAGCTCGAGCTGGTCGGCGTGTCGCGCGACGCGCTGCTCGACCTGCATCGCGACGGGCGGGTCGACGACGCGGTGCTGCACCGCATAGAATCGGAGCTCGATTTCGAGGAGCTGCGGCTGCAGCGCCTGCTCGAACCGTAACGCCCGGCCTGCCGGCCATGCCCGGCCGGCCCGTCCCCTCTCCTTTCCTGGAACTGCCATGAGCGAACTCACCGTCGAAGCGAGCATCGGCCCGGTCGATTATCTCGTCCACTTCACCGATGGCGTCCACCAGTGGCGCGCCGACGAACCGGCGTCGCTCGGCGGCGGCGATACGGCGCCGACGCCCGTCGCGCTGCTGCTGTCGAGCCTCGGCGCATGCACCGCGATCACGCTGAAGATGGTTGCGCAACGAAAAGGCTGGCCGCTCGACGAAGTACACGTGAAGCTCGCGCACGAATCGAGCAGCGCGGGCAGCACGATCGTGCGCCGCATCACGCTCGACGGCGACCTGACCGGCGAGCAGCGCGAGCGCCTGCTGCAGATCGCGAACGCGTGCCCGGTGCACAAGATCCTCACGCATCCGATCGCGATCGACACGGCGATCGCCTGAGCGCCACCCGCCACCGCCACCGCCACCGTCACGAGAATCCCGTCATGTCCGCCTCGATCAAGACCCTGCTCACGCCACGCGAAAGCGACATCGGCAACCTCGTCGTGCGCCGCGTGCTGCCCGCTCGCGCCGCGCGCCTCGTCGGCCCGTTCATCTTCTTCGACGAGATGGGGCCGGCCGTGCTGCCGGCCGGCCGCGGCATCGACGTGCTGCCGCATCCGCACATCGGGCTCGCGACCGTCACCTACCTGTTCGACGGCTCGCTGATGCATCACGACAGCCTCGGCTTCAGGCAGAAGATCGTGCCGGGCGACGTGAACTGGATGACGGCCGGCCGCGGCATCGTGCATTCGGAGCGTTCGCCCGACGAGGACCGGCCGCGCGAGCAGCCGGTGCACGGGATCCAGACCTGGGTCGCGCTGCCGGTCGAGCATGAAGACACCGCACCCGCGTTCGTTCACCATGCGGCCGACACGCTGCCGTCGTTCGCGCGCGACGGCGTAACCGTGCGCGTGATCGCGGGCACCGCGTTCGGGCTCGCGTCGCCGGTCGCCGTGTTCTCGCCGACGCTCTATGCGGTTGCGGCATTCGCGGCAGGCGGCACGTTGACGCTCGATGCCGAACATGAGGAACGCGGCGTGTATCTCGTCGACGGCGACCTCACGATCGACGGCACGCCGCTCGCCCCCGCGACGATGGCCGTGCTCGAACCGGGCGCGAGCGTCGCGCTCGCGAGCGCGCACGGTGCACGCGCGATGCTGCTCGGCGGCGCGCACCTGCCGGGCGAGCGTTTCATCGAATGGAATTTCGTGTCGAGCGAGCGCGCGAAGATCGACGCGGCGCGTGCCGCGTGGGCCGATCAGACGTTCGGCAAGGTGCCGGGCGAAGAAGGCGAATGGACACGCCAGCCGGAACGCAGAGCGCAATAAGCGGGTTCGCCCGACGCAGCGACGACGGCCGGCCATCGCGCCGGCCGCCGCGCGTTTACCGCTTCAGCCCCATCAGCTTCGCGAGCGTCGGCCAGCGATCGAGCGACGCGTCGAACGCGCGGCGCGCCTGTTCGTCGACGTAGCGCTCGGGATCGAGCGCGGGCAGATGCCGCGCGAGGCCGATCACGTCGTTCGGTTGCGACAGGCGATCGTCGTCGCCTTCGCCTGCCATCGTTACTGTTCGTCGATCCATACCCCATCCGGCGTTTTCACCGCGTAACCCGCGGCCGTCTGCATCGTCACCGTGCCCTCGTTCTCGCCGATCATCCGCGTGCCCGGCAAATCGGCCGCGTATTGCGCGAGCGTCGCGCCCGGCTTGAACGGGCTGTTCGACACGAGGTTCGACAGCAATTGCGCGAGCGCGAGGAAGCTGGTCGGCTGCTCGATCACGGTCGTCGCGCCGTGGTTGCCGGCGAAGCCGACGAGCCGCACGCCGACCGGCCCGTGCACGATGCGCGGCGTCGGAATCTCGCGCAGCCCCGCGACCTGGTTCTTGTCGCCGCGCAACGCGGCGCCGTGCTCGGGCACGAACACGATCACCGCGCGGCGGCCCGATTGCGCGATCAGGTCGGCGAGACGATCGAAGTCGGTCATCAGCTTCGTCGCGCGCTGCGGATACGAGTCGAGGCTCGTCAGCGCGCTGCCGACGACGCGGTTGCCGTCGTGCAGGCTGATCGTGTTGTAGTACAGCGCGACCGGCCCCGGCACCGACGCGCGCTGCGCGTACCAGTTCGCGAGCGTCGCATAGTCGTCCTTGATCGCCGAGCCGTCGAACGCGTGCATCGCGACGGGCGCGGCCGCGTTCGAGATCATCGGTGCATCGGCCACGCCGATGTTGTCGTGGATCACCTGCAGGAAGTTGTCGAAATGGCCGTCGTGGTTCAGCAGCGACTGCACCGTGTAGCCGGCGCCCGCCAGTTGCGAGAACAGGTGGCACTGCGGCGGCGCGCTCTTGTACAGGTCCGCGTGCGCCTCCTGCCCGCAAGTGGCGCGCAGCACGCGGATCGCGGCAGGGCCGCTGTAGCTCGCGGCCGTGCTGAAGTTCGTGAACAGGTAGTCGAAGTGGCTCAGCATCGGGTGGTTGCGCACCTTCGCCGCATCGAGATCGTCCCACGACAGCGAGCAGATGTGCAGCACGATCACGTCGAACTGCGCGGCCGGATCGCTGCCGAGATGGCCGAACGCGACCTGCCGCTGCGACTCCTGCGCGCGGAACGTCGCGAGCGCCGCGTTGTGGTCCTCGGGCTGGTCGACGCGCGACGCGCCCGCCACGTTCGCCTGCGGCTGGGCCGGCGCGACGACGCGCGCCATCAGCCCGCTGCCGGCCTGCCACAGCGGCATCACGACCAGCGCGGCGACCACGAACGTCGCGACGCGCAGCCAGCGATTGACGATGAAATAGACGATCAGCACGCCGGCCACCGTCAACACCAGCACGGGCGGCAGCAGGCGCGGCAGCAGCTCCATCCAGTAGTCGAGGCGGAACGTGCTCACTTCGCGCGCGGCCTCCGCGAGCCGGGCGAGCGGCGGCGCATGCAGCTCGCGCGCGAGCAGCGGCACCGCGATCGCGATCGCCACGACCTGCCGCACGAGGCGCCACGCGCGCGACCGGATCGGCGCGCTCGCCGCGAGCGCCACCGCGAACGCGAGGTTCGCGAGCCAGAACGGCTGCAGGTGCCCGGTCGCGAACAGCGCGAACTTCAGGATGAAATACAGATTCCAGAACGTCATCTAACCCACTCCGTGATACGCGCCGCGTCAGTCGCGCGCGCCATCGAGTTTCGGCGCGAGCATGGCCTGCAGGCCGCGCGCCGCCCCCTTCCACATCCGTACGTAACCGTCCAGCCCGATCCGCAGCACTTCCTTGAGCCCGCCGAGCGGCGTGTCGGGCCGCGCGCCTTCGTGCCAGTCGAGCCACGCATCCGCGCGGCCGAACGTGCATTGCACGAGCTGACGCTCCTGTTCGAGCGTCAGCGCCTCGAAGCTCACGCCGACATGGGTCGGCGTCACGCGGGTCACGCGCACCGGGAACGGGAACGCGCGGTCGCCGCGCGTCACGCACACCGCCAGCGTGTCGCCGACCGCGAGCGGCAGCCCCGGCACCGCTTCGAGCCCGAGGCCGCCGGTCGAGTAGTCGCTCGTGAAGCACGCGGCGGTCGAGCCGTCGGCGAGCAGCAGCATCGCCGGCACGCGCATCGCGATCCGGTGCGTGACGCGCACCTGCTTGGTCTCGCGCGCGACGGCCAGCGCCGCGCCGAGCATCGCGAGGTTGTACGCGGTCCAGCCGAGCGTGATCAGGATCGTCGACGCCTCGTCGCCCTGCTCGGTCACGAGCCGCCACAGGCCGGCGACGATCGCGAGCACGTTCAGCGCGAACAGCACCAGATACGGCTTCGACGTCGACCAGTCGACGTAGCCTTCGTCGATCTTGCCGCCCTTGTCGGTCACGTTGAACTTGCCGTGCTTCGGGCTGAAGAACGCGACGGTGGTCGGCAGCGCGATGTACCACGCGAGCACCGATTCGTAGACCTCGGCCCAGAACGAATGCCGGTAGCGGCCCTGCATGCGCGAATTCGCGATGTTCGCGAGCACGAGATACGGGATCACGTAGCTCGCGAGCGCGAGCGACGACGCGTTGATGAAGTACAGATGGAAGAACAGGTACGCGAGCGGGATCGTCAGGAACACCAGCCGCGGAATCCCGTAGAAGAAGTGCAGCATCGCGTTGCCGTAGCAGATCCGCTGGATCAGGCCGAGCCCGCGCCCGAGGAACGGGTTGTCGATGCGGAAGATCTGCGCCATCCCGCGCGCCCAGCGCGTGCGCTGCTTCACGTGCCCGGCGAGGCTTTCCGTCGCGAGGCCGGCCGCCTGCACGGTCGGCAGGTACGCCGACGTATAGCCGCGCCGATGCAGCTTGAGCGCGGTATGTGCATCCTCGGTCACGGTCTCGACCGCGACGCCGCCGACCGCCTCCAGCGCACTGCGCTTGAGCACCGCGCACGATCCGCAGAAGAACGACGCGTTCCACAGGTCGTTGCCGGACTGCACGAGGCCGTAGAACAGGTTGCCCTCGTTCGGCACCTCGCGGAACGTGCCGAGGTTGCGCTCGAACGGATCGGGCGAGAAGAAATGGTGCGGCGTCTGTACGAGCGCGCACTTCGGGTCGCGCAGGAACACGCCCATCGTCGTCTGCAGGAACGAGCGCGTCGGCACGTGATCGCAGTCGAAGATCGCGATGTACTCGCCGTGCGTCCGCGGCAGCGCGCGGTTGATGTTGCCGGCCTTCGCGTGCCGGTTGTCGTCGCGCGTCAGGTAGCCGATGCCGGCCTCGGCCGCGAACGCCGCGAACGCCGGGCGCCGGCCGTCGTCGAGCAGGTACACGCGCAGCTTCGCGCTCGGCCAGTCGATGCTCTGCGCGGCGAACACCGTCGGCTTCACGACCGACAGCGGTTCGTTGTAGGTCGGAATGTAGATGTCGACGGTCGGCCAGGTGTCCGGATCGTCGGGCAGCGGCACGATCGGCCGGTCGAGCGGCCACGCGGTCTGCACGAAGCCGAGCAGCAGGATCATCCACGTATACGCTTCGGCGCCGTACAGCAGGTAGCCGGCGACGGCTTCGACCGGGCCGCGGAAGTCGAGCGTCTGCGTCGTGCGCCACCACACGTAGCGCACCGTCGCGAGCAGCGCGAGCGACGCGAGCGCGAGGGTCGGCAGGTGGCCCGGCAGGCGGCGCAGCGCGAGCGCCAGCACCGCGACGATCGCGAAGAACGCGAACTGCGCGCCCGGCATCAGCGGCGACATCCCGGCCGCGGCCCACAGCACCGCGCCGGCCACGAGCAGCAGCGGCGCGAGCCAGCGGCGCCGGCCGACGCCGTTCGCGCGCGCATCGAGCCAGCCGCCCCAGCGCGCCCACGGCAGACGCTCGAGCATCGCGTTGACGCGCCGGCCGACCGCGCGCCCGGCCACGTAGACGGGCACCACGAACGTATCGAACCATGCGAGCGGATCGCGCGCGGGCCGGCCGTCGGCCGCGCGCGGTGCACGCACGATCGCGCGCCACAGCCATTCGCGCACGCTGAGCGGCTGCAGCACGCCCCAGTCGTGTGCGAGCCGCAGGAACGCGACGCGCACCCAGCGGCGCACGGGATCGGGGCGGCCGGGCGGCGGTGCGTGGAAGAACAGCCGCACGAACCAATCCACCCGCGTGCGTTGCGCCGGCAGCCCGATGCCGCGTGCGCACCAGTCCGCCGCGCGACGGCCGAACGCGCGCAGTCGCGACGCGAACGCGGCGTTCATCGCGCCGCTCCGGTTCGGCCCGCGACGGCCGCCGTCAACCACGCATCGACCCAGTTGGCGACGCCGTTCAGGTCGTGCGACGCCTGCGAATACGGCGCGTCGTCGAAGATCCAGCTGCCGCGCGCGAGCGCTTCGGGCACGGCCGCATCGACATGGATGCGCTGTTCGAGCACCGACGCCGGCCCCGCGACCGCGCGCAGCATCGCCAGCGCGTCGCGCTGCATGTCGCGCGCCGGGTTCAGCCGGTTCACGACGATCTGCAGCTCGCCGCCGCCGGCCCGCAGCGCACCGAGCCGCGCGGCCGTCGTCGCGCAGGCGGCCGGCTCCGGCGGCACGACGACGAGCGTCAGGTCCGCGCAAAGGATCGCCTGCCCGGCCTGCGGCGACGGATAGCGGGCGGTGTCGACCAGCACGACGCCGTCGACCGGCAGCGCGATCTCGTCGAGCGCGCGCGACAGCCAGGCCGGATCGGCCGCGAGCCGCGCATCGCACGCGGCGGCGCCGGCCGCGTCGACCTGCCCGTACGGCACGAACAACACGCCGTCGGCGTTGCGCCACGTGTGCGCGTGCCACGGTTCGGCGCCGCCCAGCAGGCTGTGCGCGAGACCGTGTTCGGCGAGCGTGTCGAGGCCGAGCGCCGCGCCCATCAGGTTCTGTGCATCGAATTCGACGGCGACGACCGGCCGGCCGCGGCGCGCGAGCAGCACCGCGAGCGCGGCGGCAAGCGTCGTGCGGCCCGCGCCGCCCGTGGTCGACGTGATGGCGATCGTCTTCATCGGGCCGCCTTGTCGTCGGATTGGTCGGGTTTGGCGCGTTCATCGGCTGGGTCACCGCCGGCGCCCGGAAGCAGGCGGCCGCGCAGCGCGACCGGCACGAGTTCGCACGGCACCGCGTCGCGCCGGTCGAGGCCGCGCGGCGCGCGAAAGCCGCGGCCGATGCCGAGGTGCTGCGCGACGATCCACACCGGCACCGCGATCACGATACCGACGATGAAACCGATGACGAGTTCGGCGATCATGCATCCTCCTGCTTGCGCAGCGGCATCGCGCTGCGGACGGCGCCGCGTGCACGCGCGGCGGGAATGACGGGGGCCGGCGCCGCGGCGTCGACGGCGGCGAATGCGGACGCCTGCCGCACGCCGATCGCGTCGAGCGCGACGACGGTGTCGATCGCATCGATCGCGTCGCTCACCGCGCTTGCGTCGGGCAAGGCCGCATCGGGACCGACGGGCGCGGCCGCGGCGCGCGCCGGCTGCTTCGCCGCGAACAGGTCGCTGTAGTCGGCGATCGGTGTGCGCCGGTTCTCGGCCTCCAGCGCATCGAGCTCGGTATCGATGCTGCCCTGCCCGAGGCACACGACGCGGTCGGACAGCGTATCGACCGGCACGTCGAAGATCCGCGCGAGCGCGTCGTCGGCGTCGATCGGCCCGCAGGAGAACAGGAACACGAACAGGTGTGCGGCGTCGGCCGTCACGATGTCGCCCGTACGGCGCGGCCGGCAGTGCCGCAACGCGTCGACGTGCGACACGCCCGGCAGCAGCGTGAGCTTCGCGAGCGTGTGCGGCAGCGCGAGCACCGCGCCGCGGTCGAGCACCGCGCGAATCCGCTGGCAGAACGCGCCGACCGGCAGATAGCCGAGCACCGAATCGCCGAGCGCCGCCGCGAGCGCCGCGCGATAGTCGGCCGCGACGGGGCGCGCATAGAGCTGGCCGCGCAGCGCGTGCACGGCCGCCTGCATCCGCGACACGGGCAGGTCGCGCGCGACGACCCGGTTCGCGCCGACGCTCAGCACGAGCATCTCGAACTGCTGGCGCAGCACCTCGCCGCGCTCGACGACGGCGATCTTCAGCGCGCCGCCGCACTCCCGGCGCAGCGCGTGCACGTCCGCGCACAACGCTTCGAGCTGCGCATGCGAGCGGAACACGAGCACCGCGGTCGCGGCCTGCGCGCTCGCGCACGCGGCGACGACAGCCGCGTTGTCGTCGACGAGCTCCCAGCCGTCCGGCACGCGGCTCGCGCCGTCGAGCACCGCGCGGCTGACCACCACGCGATCCTCGTCGTGCGCGAGCTTCATCCGGTGCGCCGGCTCGATCGCGCCGCCATCGACGCTCGCCGACAGCCGGCCGTCCGGCGCGAAGCGCAGCGCTCGCACCTCGCCGGCCGCGAGCGTGTCGCCCGCGCGCCAGAAATCGACGACCCACAGCAGCTCGCCATGCGTGCGCTGCAATTGCGCGACGCCCGAGCAGATCCCGTGAAAGCCGCTGCGCGACGTACGATCGGCATCGCGCACGAGCGGCGCATCGTCGGTGCGCGGGTCGTCGCCCGCACGGGTCGTTTCGGCGTCGAGCAGCAGCACGAGCGCGATCCGGTGCGTGCGGCACCAGTCGGCCAGCGCGGCTGCTTCATCCGCGAGCACGGCCGGATCGTCCCAGCTGAACCACCGCTGGGCGCTTTCGACGAAATACAGCGAACGCGCGTGAAATCCGTAGCGCTTCATCGCGCGCAAGCCGCCGGTCAACCGCGCGAACGGGCCCGGCGCCGCGCGATGCGGCGCGCTGCCGGCCGCGTCGGCAGCGGCGCCGTCGTCGGCCGGCTCGGCCGCCGGCGGCATCGCCAGCACGTTCAGGTGGCGCGGCCAGCCGGCCGGCTGCGCACCGCCCGCGAAGCCGAGCGACGCCATCTGCGCGGCGACCTGCGCCGGATCGCGCGCCAGCACGACGGTCACGTCGCGCGTGCGCGCCTGGCGCGCGCTTTCCCAGACGAGCGCATCGCAGCCCGGCGTGCCGCCGGCCGCGTAGATCGCGTAAAGGCCGCCGGCTTCCAGTTGCGTCCAGGTGTCGGGCAGACCGTCGATCGCGAGCCGGCCCGGTGCACCGGCGCGGCCGCCCGCCGGCCCGACGCGCAGCAGCGCGCGCAGGCGGTCGGCCAGGCCGGTGGCGCCGGGCGCGGAGCGGGTGGCATCGAATTCCGTAGTCACGGCGTTCCCCTAGGGTCTGTTTACATCCGGAACGTGCATGCGCTGCCACGAGAACGGCCACTCGCCGCGTTGCGCTCCTTGCGAATACGTCAAGTATTCGGGGCGTCGCGCGCCTCGCGAGCGGCCGCTCTCGTGGCAACCCCAAATTAATGAATTCATATCAGGCGAATGCCCGAAATCGCCCGTATGGCGGCGACGCGCGTCGCTTGTCCCCCAAGGGGACTTCCCGCGGGGCGTCTGGCACGGCCAAACGGCGTCCCTCACTTTTCGCCCTACGCGCGATTTCGGGCATTCGCATGTACGTTCCATATGTAAACAGACCCTAGTAATCCGAATAAAGCCGCACGGGCGTCGGCGTGACGAGCCAGCTGCGCTGCGCGCGCGCGTCGAATGCATAGCGCAGGTAGACGAGTGCCGAGCTCGGCGCATAGTCGTGCGACCGGTCGATGTGCAACTGCGCGCCGATGCTCAGGTACGGATTCACGCGATACTCGGCGATGCCGTTCACGCCGTACGAGAACGACACGCCGCGCGTCGAGCTGCCCGCATAGACGAACCCGGCCGCCACTTGCGCGGCCCGCTGGTCCGAGAACGTCGGGTAATACAGCGAATCCTTCTCGTCGCTGTTCGAGATCCCGCCCGTGACGGTCAGATCCCACGACAGCGCATCGTGCCGCCCCGCCCATTCGATCGGCACGCCGAGCGACAGGTAGCGCTGCGGGCTGTAGTAACCGCCCTGCCCGTACGTGTAGTAGCGCAGGTTCTGCGCGTAGTGCCACGCATTGCCGACGAGCCCGGTGCTGACCTTCGTCGTCGCGCGTTCGTACACGGGCACCGTGAAGCCGGTGCGCAGCGTGACTTCCGCATTGCGTTCGACGTTGCGGCCGGACAGCACGCCCGCGCCGAGTTCCGCGAACAGGTTCGTGCGGCCGACGTCGACCGACGCGCGCAGGTTCACGCCGTCGCGGCGCACGCCGCCCCACACCGCACCCGTCCACGGGTCGCGCATCCCCGCGTACGACAGCACGCTGCTCGTTTCCGGCCGCCGCGACGCATTCACGGAGAAGCTCGCGGGGCCCGCGTCGAAGCGATAGCGCACGCCGCCGACGAGGTAATGCACCGGGAAGCCGAGCGGCGACGTGCCGAGATCGACGCGCCACGCGTCGGACAGATAGCCGGCGCCGAGTGCCACGCCCGTCGTCGACTGGTGCAGCGAGCCCGGCGGGTTCGCGATCAGCGCGGCGGCCTGCGGATTCGTCTGTGCCCTGAGCGCCGCGTACGTGCCAAATGTCTTGAGCGAATACGCGTCCGGCACGCTCGTGTCGAGCGTGCCCGGATCGAGATGCACGGTATCGAGCTGCGCGAACACATGCCCGTCGTAGCGGACCGGCATCTGCATGTAGATCGGCACCTGCTGTGCGCGATACGACGAGATGCCTTCGTCGCCCGATTTGTACGCGGGTATCCAGCCGGTCTCGATCTCGGGATTGCGCCGCTGCCGCAGATCCGCGAACGCGGCCTGCGCGGGCGTGAGACCGTCGCGCCCCGGGCTCGCGCCTGTCGCGCGTTCCTGCGACAGCGACAGCCGGTACAGCGACGCCGCATCGTCATAGCGGCCCTGCGCCTCGGCCACGCGCCCGGCCGCGACCGTCACGTCGGCGCGCGCCGGATACGCGGCCTGCAGCCGCTCGGTCACCTGCGCGGCTTCGTCCGGGCGGCGCAGCGCGTTCAGGCGGCGCACGGCCGACAGTTGCGTGTCGACGTCGTCGTCCGGCGTGCGCGCCAGCACGGCCTGCACGCGCGCGCGGGCGGCGACGCGGTTGCCGCTGTCCTCGTCGATCCGGGCCAGCGCGAGCTGCGTATCGGCGTCGTCCGGCGCGCGCGCCACGACCGGCGCGAGCGCATCGCGAGCCGCGTCGTAATGGCCCTGTGCGCGTTCGAGGTCGGCAAGTTCGAGCGCATAGCGCTTGTCCGCGCGGCCGGCCGGGCTCGCGCGATCGAGCAGCGTGCGCGCCTGTGCGTAATCCTGTCGCGCGATCGCGTCGTCGGTCTGCCGCAGCGCGAGCCGCAGCGACTGGTCCTCGAGCCGTGCCGTCTGCGCGGACGTCAGCGCCGGGTCGCGACGCAGCGTGTCGAGCCATGCGGCGAGCGCATCGTCGCGACCCGCGCCGCCGAGCAGGTCGCCGTAGCGCAACCGCAGGTCGGCATCGGCTTCGCGCGGATGCGCGGCGATCCAGTCGCGCAGCGGCGCGAGGCCGCGCTCGGCGTCGCCCGCGTCGATCCACTGCGCGCCGATCGCGGCCAGCATGTCGGGATCGTCCGGCGCGCTTGCCTGCGCGTGCGCGAGCGTGGCGGCGAAGGCCGTGCGGTCGCCGCGGGCATGCGCGCCGCGCGCGTCGGCCAGCGCGCTTTCCGCATCGAGCTTGCGCGCCAGCACGCGCATCCCGTCCGAACGGTGCGCATCGTCGACCGGCGCCAGCGCGGCCTGCGCGCCCGCGACATCGTCGAGCGAATTGCGGTACAGCGCGTTCGCGTAGCGCATCTCGGGCGTATCGCTGAGCGCGAGCCCGTCGTCCATCACCGTGCGGCCGAGCTGCGGCAACCCCATGTCGCGATAGAGGCGCGCGAGCGCGAAGCGCGTCCACGGCGCGTCGGGCGCCGCGCGCACGGCCGCCTCGTAACGTTGCGCGGCGGGGCCGCGCGCGCCCTTGTCGGCCAGCGCCCGTGCCTCGTTCGCGAGCACGTCGCCGCGCAGGCCGTCGAGCGCGCGGCGATCGTCGGCCCCCGTCACGCGCCCTTGCAACGCATCGAGCAGCGGGCCGATCCGGTCCGCGCGGCCGGTGTTTTCGTACAGCGTGGCCGTGTCGCGCACGGCCGACAGGCTCGGCGAGCGTGCGGCCAGCAAGCCGCGCAGCAATGGCTCCGCGTGCGCCCAGTCGCGCTGCGCGAGCAGCGCATCGGCGAGCTGAAGCTTCGCGTCCGGGTTGTCCGGCTGCATCGCGAGCGCCGCACGCGCGGCGCGCTCGGCATCGCGCGGGCGGCCCGCGCCGGCCGCCTCGCGGCCCTGGGCGAGCAGCCCCCAGAACTGCGCGGTACGCGCGAGGCTTTGCCACTTGCCGCGCTGGTCGGTCGCACGCGTCGCGGCCCGCGCGAACAGCGCACGCGCTTCGTCGTGCCGCCCTTCGCGCAGCCGCAGCAGGCCGAGCCCGCCCAGCGCATCGGCGTCGTCCGCCCGCGCCCGCGCGGCACGCGCGAGCAGCGGGTCGGCGGCGGCCAGGTCGCCGCGCGCCAGTGCCTGCAACCCGCGCTGCTGCGCGATGTAGTCGGGATCGCGTTCGAGCCGGCGCTGCGCGTCGCGCTGCCGGTCGAGGTCGGCGGCGCGATCGCGGAATTCGGTGTCGTCCGGCGCGAGCGCGAGATACGCGTGCAGCGCATCGAGATACGCGGGATCGCTGCCGGCCGACTGCAGCACGCGCCGCCACAGCGCCATCGCTTCGGTGTGGTCCGCGTCGGTGCGCTTCGCGAGCGACGACGCGATCCGGTTCGCTTCCGCGCGCGTGTCGTCGCGCTGGTTCAACAGCCGCGCGAGCGCGACCGATGCACTCGTGTCCCGCGGATCGGCGGCGATCGCGCGGCGCAGCGCGGCGATCGCCGGCTCGCGGCCGCCCGGCGCATTCGACACGATCTGGTAATACTCGGCGCCGAGCGCACCCGACGGCGCGCCGTTCGGAAACAGCGCGACGATTCTTCGAGCCGCCTCGTCGGCGCGGCCGCTGCGCGCGAGCAGCCGGATCTGCGCCATCTCGCCGCGCCCGCTCGTCGCGACGCGGTATTCGTCGGCCGCCCGCCGCGTGCGAGGCGCATCCGGCGACTGCGCCTGCAGCCGCGCCAGCGACGCCTGCGCGCCTTTGGCATCGCCGAGCCGCAGCAGCACACGCACCTGTTCGGCCAGCAGATCGGGATCGCCCGGTGCGATCAACAGGCCCTTGCGCAACGCATCGCGTGCGAGATCGTCGCGATGCTTGATGCCCCACATCCGCGCGGTGTCGAGCTCGCGCCGCGCATCGACGGCGGCCGAGGTCGCCGGCGTCGCGGGGGTCGCCGCCGCCGTGCCCGGGACAGCGCCCGGCGCCGCGGCGCACACCGACGATGCGAGCCACGCGAGTCCCGCGACGTGCGGCGCGGCGCGCTTCAGCGGGCGGCGCACGAACGGCCTCCCCAGCGCGTGTCGAGCGTGCCGTCCGCCTCGAACCGGTAGCGGCCGTCGCGCCAACCGAGGCCGAACAGCGTCAGCACGCTCGTGTAATAGCCGGGCGCCGACTGGCGCGCGAGCGTATCGACGCGGGCCGCCTGCGCATCCGCGAGCGTGTGCTGACCGCGCGCGTCGAGAAACGGCACGGCCGCCGCGGAGAAGCCGCCGTTGCCGTCGTTCGGGCCCGCCGCGCCCGTCGTCGTATCGACCTTCTCCGGCGGCGCGCCATGCGCGGCGATATGGTCGGCAAACGGCGCGAACTTCGCGAGCAGCGGCGCGGCGAGCGGATCGGCGCGGTCGAGCATCCCGGCCCACAGGTACACGCGGATCGCGTTGTACGCGCTCTCCGCCTGCGTGTCCGGGTCGGGCGCGAAGCCCTTGCCCGCGCGATACAGCGCCCAGTCCGGCGAAAAACCCTTCGGCGCGGTGTCGAGCAGCACGCGAGCGGTGCTGGCCGCCAGCGCGGCCCAGCGGCGGTCGTCGGGCAGCCGCGCGCCGAGCGCGCGAATCACCTGCGGCGGCGAATAGCTCGGATTCACGCGCCATTGGCCGTTGGCCAGCTTGAACCCGGTCGGCCCCGGCAGCAGCGTGAGGCCGAGGCCCGGCACGGTCGCCGTCTCGGCGTCGAGCACGCGCTTCGCGAGCAACGCGCCGCGCGCCGTATAGCTGCGCTCGCGCCACAACCGCCCGGCCTCGACGAGCGCATACGCGATCCACAGGTCGGCGTCCGACGCCGCGTTCGCGTCGAGCACGCGCCACGCGCCGTCGGGTGCGCGGCCCCACAGCCACGCCGGCAGGTGCGCGCTCAGGTCGCCCTGCGCGAGGTTGTTCTCGGTCCAGGCGAGGATCGTGTCGAACATGCGCCGGTCGTTCGCGACCAGCGCGAAGAACAGTCCATACGCCTGCCCCTCCGATACCGTGCGCGAATCGGCCGAGCCGACGTCGATCACGCGGCCGTCGGCCGAGACGAAATCGCGCTTGAACGCGTCCCAGCGCGGCCACGCCGCGCTGCATCCGGCGCCCGCCGCATCGGCTGCACCGGCCGCCGCGGCGTGCGCGCGCGTGGCCAGGCCGGCCGCCGCGCACGTCACCGCGACCGCCAGCGCGAGCGTCGCGCCGACGCGCCGCGCCGGCTGCGTCGGCCGTCGCTTCGTCATTGCCCGCGCCATCCGTTACATCCCCCGTCGACGCGCGGCGATTCGCTGCAGCACGCTGAACACGCCGAGCGCGAGCAGCAGCCCCGCGACGACGCCGACCGCGCCGAGCACGACCGGATGCCGCGCCGCCTGCGTCCACACGCGCGCGTACCACGGCACGAAGCCGACCACATAAGGCTCGCCGACGCGCAGGCTGTCGACCTGCCCCGGCCGCACCAGCGCGAGGTCGCCTTGCAACTGCGACACGAGCCCGGCGTTCTCGAACACGTCGAGCAGATCGCCGAGGCGCGGCGGGTCGGTCGCCGTCAGCGCGACGACGCTGCGGCCGCGGCTGCCCGGCAGCTCGAAACCGGCGAGCGCCGCGAGCGGGCCCGTCTGTTCGATGTGCGCGCCGCCGTCGGCGACGCCCACGCCGTTGCGCCAGCGCTCCTTCACCGTGAACGCGACGCGCGTCGCGCCACCGCCTGCGCCGCCCTGCTCGCCGATCGCGAGCGGCAGCGCCGAACGCCAGTGCGCGAGCAGCGGCGACGCCGGCGAGCCGTCGATCACGAGCAGATCCTTGTGCCCCGACAGCGCGGCGACGTCGCCGGGCCGCGCGACCTGCACGCGCAGCGCCGGGAAGCCGGTCCATTCGCCCATGTGGCCGAGCATCGTCAGGTAAGCCTCGAGCTCCTGCGGCGATGGCCGCTCGGGCAGCACGACGGCCGTCTGCGACAGGTCGGCGAAGCGCGTGAACGGGAAGCCGCTGTTCGCGAAGAACGCGAGGTTCGGCAATTGCGCGTAATGGACGAAATGCGAGAAGTCGATCGTCGAATCGGGATCGATCGCCGCGCGCTGCGGCTCGGTGGCCGTGCTCGAGCACAGGCCCGTCTTCTGCGAATCGAGCGTGAAGCGGAACTGCAGCTGGTTGCCGCTGCCGACGCGGAACGCGGGAATGTCGACGTCGCTCGTCACGCGCCCTTCCGGCACCGACAGCAGCGGCAGCTGCATGCGGCCGTGCGCGTCCTCCGCGTGGGCCGGCCCGAGCCGGTACGACTTCACGAGCTGGTCGTTGATCTCGACCGCGAGCGTCGAATCGTCCTGCACGGTCGGCGCCGTATAGCGGTAGCGCAGCGTGATCGGCACGCCCGCGCCGTTCCACGAATGCAGATCGGCCGGCACGCGCAGGTTCAGCCGGATCGCGTCGGGCGTCGTGCCGCGCACTTCGAGCTGGCGCGGGTCGTTCACGAGCTCGCGGAACGCGATCGGCCGGTTCACCGGCAGCCAGCGCGGCGCGTCGTACGGCTTGCGCGGCGCGCCGAGATCGACGTGCGCGACGGTCGCCGCCGGCCCCGACAGCGCCGCTCGGCCAAGCACGAGCGTCGCGACCGCGTCGTCGACCTCGGCCGCCGTGCGGCCCGTGACGACCAGCAGCTTGCGTCCCGGCGCGGCCGGGTTGTCGGCGACCGCGAGCAGCGGGCCGTTGACTTGCGGCAGCGCGAGACCGGCCGGCAGCGTCGCGGCCGTGCCGACCACGACGGCCTGGTCGGCGGCCGGCAGCGCCGCCGACACCGGGAAGCGCGCATGCCGGTAGTCGGCCAGCGCGCCGAACCACGACGCGAGCACGCCCGCGCTGCGCAGCGTCGCCGAATCGGGCGTGGCCGGCAGCACGAACGGCAGCCGCACGCGGCCGTTGTCGCGCCGGTCGAAGAACGGCGCGGGCAGCAGCGCGAGATCGTTCGGCAGGCGCACCGGCGATTCGTCGAGGATCAGCTCGCTCGTCGGGCTCACGTCGGCCCACAGCGCCGAGTTCGCCGGGTCCTCGCAATGGTCGAGCGTGTAGTGGGCGATCAGGCGCAGGCCGATCTGGTTGAAATCGGAAAAGTAGCGCGGATCGATCGGGATCTCCTGCGTCACCGTGCGCCCGGCGCGCGCCGCATCGAACGGGACGGTCGCGACCACTTCGCCGTTCACCGACACCTTCAGGTGCGACAGCGGAAAGACCAGCGACGGCGAATACGCGTAGGTCAGGCGCAAGCGCGCGCCCGTGACCACGCGGTCGAGCCGCACGCCGGCGTTGATCGTGCGGGCATCGTCCGCGCCGCGCAGGCGCAGCGGATCGAACGCGCCGAGCGACGCGAACGGCACGTGCACGGTCGTCGCCGGCAGGCCGGCGGCCGCGGCGCTGGCCGCTGTCGGCGCAGGGGCAAGCGCCGCGGCCGGCGCGGTATCCGGTGCCGCCGCGTGGCCGGCGGCGGCCGTCGAGGCAGCGGCCGGCACCGCCGGCATCGGTGCGGCCGACAGCGCGGCCGCGTGGAAAGCGCCGGTCATCGCGGCCGCCAGGACGAACAGCGACACGGCCGGCTTCATGCGCCGCCCCGCGTCATCGTGACCGTCCGGTCCTCCTGCGCGTCGAAACCGACGCGCGCAAAGCAGCTATGCCCGTGCGTGCACATCCCCACTGCTTCCCCTCATATATGGCCTGATTGCATTTATCGGTACGACGCGGTGGATTCTTCAATGATCCGTTCGTCGCGCTGCGGCGCGCCTGGCACCGGCGCCTGCCCATTCGTCACACTATCTCAAAAACAGAATAAAACTTACCGTGATTCGCGAATGAGAAGAAAAAACTTCTCAGTTCGCCTGGAAAGGCTGCGCAGGAAGAGTGAATGGCACGAATTGCGCCGTTGCTGCCGGACGAACGGAAAGGCGTCGTGCCGACGCGATTCAGTTGGCCGGGCACCGGTGGCGGCCCGTTGCAGGCCGCCCGGAAACGCGCTGCCGCGAGCGGCGCGTATGCTACCGCAAGCGCGCGTCTCGCGACGGATTTTCTTCATGGAAAACTGACCTGGGTCAAATCGTCGCACTGTCGGCCGCCCCGCGGGGCGTGCAGCAGCGCCACGCAGGTCGGGATCGCGAAGACCTGGGTCCAGCCCTTGGGAACACGATGACGCGGAGCCGGTTTCCGTCGATCACGCGCGTGCCCCGACACGCACCTCGCTAGCCGATCGGCGACACCGCGATCGCGATCCCGACGACGAGCCCCTGCACGATCGCCACGAGCACGGCGGCCCGGCACAGCCCGACCGCGCCGCGCACGCGCGCGTCGAGCGTGCGCCCGGCCTTCGCCGCATCGATCCAGCCCAGATCGGCGAGTGCGCGGTCGAGCGCCGCGAGCCCGCCGTCGACCGCCTCGTCGCCGTCCGCCACCCGCGCGAGCGCCGCAAAGAGCCGCCGATCGATCGCGATGCGCACCGCGTACCACAGCGCCGCGACCGCCGACCCCGTGCTGACGACGGCCAGCAGCACGCGGGGGAGCGTCGCCGGCGCCCAGCCTGCCGCGATCCACCCGCCCGCGCCGGCCGCGGCCAGCGCGGCCGCGATTGCCCACGCACCCGCGTCGAGCGCGCCGCGCGCGGCGGCAATCCGGAACGATGCGGACGGATCGCGCATCACACCCGCTCCGCGTCGCGCCGCCGATCGATCCACTGCTGCAGCACGGCCACGCCGTCATCGGACCACACCGCGTGCGGCCGGACCGCCCGCACCGCGGCCAGCGCGTCGCGCGCATCCGTCAGCCCGCGCCGCAAGGCGAGCCACGCGGCCGCGCACAGCACGCTGCGCCCGTAGCCGAGCGCGCAGCAGACCAGCACGTCGCGCCCTTCGTCGTGCAGGCGTTCGAGCGCCGCGACGGCCTGCGCGAGCTGCGCGGCCGTCGGCGCGACCAGATCGAGCTGCGGCACCGACGCATACGCGAGCGATGCATCGGCCGCGGCCCAGCGCGGCATCTCGGCGGTCAGGTCGACCAGCGCGGTGAAGCCGTGGCGCCGGATGTCGCGCGTCGTCGGCGTCCGGCCGATCGATACGCGCGCGTCGATCCGCACCGGCGCCGGTTGCCGGAACGTCCACAGCCGCGAATTGACGAACGCGCCGGCGATCGTCGGCGCGAGCAGCCAGCCGATGAAGACCGGAAACCGTCCGTGCGCATCCTTCTGGAACGCGCCGGGCGCGCCGCGCCGGTAGGCCCACGCCACGCACGCGAGCGCCAGTGCGACCCACCCCGCTGCCAGTGCCCAGCCCGGCGCGCGCGGCACGCACGCCAGCGCCAGCGCCACGACTGCGACCAGCGCGGCGCCGAACGCATAGCGACGCGCGAGCGCGCGACCGGCCGCGGACGGCGACGCATCGGCGCCCGGCAATCGGCCCGCGGCATCGCGCAGCGGAAACAGGAACAGCGCAAGACAGCCGACCGCCGCGCCGGTCGGCACGTCGATCGCGTGATGCTGGTAAGTCGTCAGCACCGACACGCCGATCGCCGCGAACCACAGATGCAGCACGGCGCGCGCGAACGTGCCGCGCAGGTGCTTCGCATAGACGGCCCACAGCACGACGAGCAAGCCGATATGCAGCGACGGCGCCTGGTTGAACGGCTTGTCGAAACCCATCAGCAGCGTGAACAGCGCGCCGGCCACGCCGCCCGCGTCGGGCCGCTCGAAGCCGAAGCGCAGCGGCCACGCGATGAAGCACGCGACCGACACGAGCTGCACGGTCAGCAGCCGCTTCACGTGATCGAGCAGATCGTCGCGGCGCGTCCAGAAGAAGAACGACAGCGCATACAGCAGGTCGATCGACCAGTACGGCACGATCGTCCACGGCACGAACGGGATCGCATGCTCCCAGCCGAACGCGAACGTGGGCACCGCGGCGCGGCGCGCGGCGAGCCAGTTCGCGAAGCCGTAGGTCGAGAAGAACACGGCGCCCATCGCCGCGAGCCAGCACAAGCGCCGCGCGAACGACGCGTCGCGCGCGCCGGCCGCCGGCTCGGCCAGCCCGCCGCTCGCGCCCGCTCCCGCGCCGCCGCCGAGCGCGCTCATGACGCGTCGACCCGCTGCGCGAGGCTGACCGTGAAGATCCCCCTCTCGTCGATCCGCTGGTCGAGCTTGCGGAAGCCCGCCCGTGCGACGAGCTCGTCCATTTCGGCCTGCGAACGGCGGCGCATCACCCACGTCGACTCGCCGCGGTGGTTGTTCAGCGCGCGCGCGATGAATTCGAGCTGCGGATGCCACGGCTGCCCCGTATAGACGAGATAGCCGCCCGGCGGCACGGCCTGCGCGAGCCCGCGCAGCGAGCGCTCGATCAGCGCGTTCTCGCCGAACAGCTCGTACAGGCCCGACACGATCGCCAGCGTCGGCCGCGGCTCGAGCGCCGCGAGCGACGCCTCGTCGAACGCATCGCCGCGCTCGAAGCGCGCGATCGGCTCGAGGCCGCGCTGCGCGATCAGCACGCGCCCGGCCTCGACGTTCGGCGGGCTGTAGTCGCGCAGCGTGATGTCGTCGGGCGCCGCGCCGTCGCGCTCGGCGGCCATCGCGATCGCGTCGAGCACGTAGCGCCCGTGGCCGGCCGCGATGTCGACGATCCGCACCGGCGTGCCGAGCCCGCGCAACCGGCCGATCGCCGTGCCGATCAGCTCCTGCAGATGCACCTTGCGCTGACGAATGCCGACCCAGCCCGGCGAATCGAGATACGTGCGGTCGATCAGCGCGCCGATGCCGAGCCGCCCCTGCGCGCGATTGCGGTACACGTAGTCGAGCGTCGAGCCCGAATCGAAGCCGAGCCGCAGCCCGAGCGCGATGCCGTCCGACAGCGCGCCGCCGGCTTTCAGGCCGGCGCGCGTGAGCGCCCAGTACGCCCGTGCGAACACGTTGGCCGGCGGCCGGCCGAGCGCCGCGTATTCGTCGTGGAACGCACCGCGCCGATCGGCATCGACGAGCGACACGCGCGGGCTCGGCGCATCGAACTCGCGCAGCACGAACGCGCGCAGCGGCGCGAGCGCCTGCGCGCGGTCGCGCTCGCCCAGCGTGTCGTGGTAGAAGCCCGGCAGCACGATGCGCTCCTTGCGCGCCGAGCCGAGCCGTTCGAAGAAGCGGTCCTGCGGGCCGCGATGCACGACCCAGTCGGCGCCCGAGATCAGCAACTGCGTCGGCACGGTGATCGCCGCCGCATCGGCGACGATCCGCTGCGCGGTATCGTGCAGGTCGAGCAGCATGTTGACCGCGATCGGCCGCGTGATCAGCGGATCGGACGCGTAGCTCGCGATCCGTTCGGGATCGTGCGTGAGGAATTTCGGTTTCACGTAGCTGTTCACGTAGAACAGCCCGCGCAGCTTGTGTATCAGTCGCAGCCCCGGTCGCGCGAACGGCACGTAGAGCTTGATGTGGAATGCCGGCGACGCGACGACGAGCGCGCGGATCGGCGGCGCGTAGTCGTGCACCCAGGTCGCCGCGAGCACCGCGCCGACGCTCTGGCCGACCACGGCCATCTCCTCGATCGCGATGCCGTGCGTGTCGCGGATATGCTCGACGAAGCTCTGCAGGTCGCGCACCGATGCGGCCGCGCTCGGGCTGTAGCCGCGCGCGCCCGGCGAGCGGCCGTGGCCGCGTGCGTCCCACGCAAAAAACGCGAAATCCGGCAGGTCGAGCTCGTCGACCAGGTGCGCGACGCGCGCCGAATGTTCGTGCCCGCGATGCAGCAGCACGATGGCGCCGCGGCAGCGTGCGCCCATCGCGGGCCAGTGACGATAGAACAGCGTTTCGCCGTCGTGCGTGATGAAGTCGGCCTCACGGGCCGTGCGTGCGCTCATGCGATCTCTCTCGTTTCGTTATTCGAATCATGCGGCGCCGCCCTCCGGCGCCGATCCTGCTCTCGTGTCGGCGGCCGTCAGCCGCCCGCTTCGGCGATACCGGCCCGCACGCGCCGCACCGCCGTCACGATCGACAGCACGATCAACAGCCGCCACAGCCACGCGGCGACGCCGCCGACGGGCAAGCCGAGGCCGATCCACAGCGCGAACGCGCCGAGGGCCAGCGCCCGGTCGCTCTTGCCGAACGGGCCGTCGTAGCGGCGCGTCGCGCCGACGAGCGGACCGATCAGCCCCGCGCATTCGACGATCACCGCCGTCAGCGCGAACAGCCAGACGTCCGCCGGCGCG
This sequence comes from Burkholderia sp. BCC0506, assembly GCF_902833145.1. Classification (GTDB taxonomy): domain Bacteria; phylum Pseudomonadota; class Gammaproteobacteria; order Burkholderiales; family Burkholderiaceae; genus Burkholderia. The sequence continues at coordinate 132,646 of NZ_CADFEN010000003.1, forward strand.
AACGCGGGAACGGCGAGAAACGGCAGCACGAGCGCGACGTCGGACACGATGTCGCCCAGCTCGTTCAGGTACGCGCCGAGCGTGCTCTTCTGCCCGTGCTCGCGCGCGAGCATCCCGTCGATCGCGTTGAGCGCCATGCGCACGAACAGCCACAGCGGAATCAGCAGGAACAGCACGCGGGCGAACACGCCGAGCCCGGCGAGCGCGCCGACGACGATCGAGCCGCCGGCCGCGAACAGCGTGACCTGGTTGGCCGTGACGCCGCGTTCGGCGAGCGAATTCGCGAACGGGCGCAGACGGTTCTGGAATTTGGGTTTGAGTGCGTAGAGGCTCATCGTTTCGTATTCGTTTTATTCGGCGCGGCACGGTCGGATGCGTTTCCCGCCACCGTGCCCCGGGCGGCGAAACGGCCGTTCGTCGCCCTGGATTGAACGGCCCTCATCGTCGCCGAGCGGCCTCGATGCGTCAAGCAGGCGGCCCGGCCCGGCCCGCCCGTGTGGCGGCAATCTGGCGTTTTTCGGCGAAACTCGCGATAATCCGCTGGCCCGATCGCAGCAAGACCCTTCGAACTGCAGACGGGCACTCGTGCAACAGCCGATCATCACGCCGCCGACCGGCGCATTCGCCGCGGCGCACCAGCGTGCGACGGCGAATCGTCCGATTATCGCGGACCTGCGACAGGCAGCCACGAATTTGAAAAAATTTAAACAAGAGCCGTCCGGCGCGCATCCTGCCGCGCCGGCATTCCGGGGTTCCGCCCGCCGCGCGTGCGCAGCGGGCCGGGCATGCATGCAGGAGGCCACGCGCCGATGAACATCCTCAACGTCTGGCAGCGCGACTTCCTGCTGTCCATCGTACGGCTCGTCGCCGGCGCGTATCCCGTCTGGCATCAGGCGCCGCCGTCCCCGACGCAGAAGATCTATTTCTCGAACCATACGAGCCACATCGACACGCTCGCGATCCTCGCCGCGCTGCCGCGCAACGTGCGCGCGGTCGTGCGGCCGGTCGCCGCGCGCGACTACTGGGACAGCAGCAACCTGAAGCGCCACATCGCGCAGAAGCTGCTGAACGTCGTGCTGATCGACCGCCATCGCGAAAACGGCGGCGACCCGTTGGAGCCGGTGCGCGACGCGCTGCGGCAGGGTCACTCGATCATCATCTTCCCGGAAGGCACGCGCGGCGCCGACGTCTTGCCGCAACCGTTCAAGAGCGGGCTGTTCCATCTCGCGACCGAGTTCCCGGACGTCGCGCTCGCGCCCGTCTACCTCGAGAACCTGCAGCGCATCATGCCGAAGGGCGCGATCTGGCCCGTGCCGCTGATCTGCAAGGTGCATTTCGGTGCGAACGAGGCGCGCGACGCCGACGAAGACAAGCCGACGTTCCTCGCCCGCATGCGCGACGCGGTCATCGCGCTCGCGCCGCCGCAGCGGCCGGCCGGCTGAACGCGGCGCCCCCTTCTCCCTTTTCCGGATACCAACCATGCGAACCCTCTTCTGGGAACTGGTCGCGGGCGTCACGGGCGTGCTCGTCGTCGCGACCGTGATCGGCGCGATCCTCGGTGCGCGCAGCGGCGGCACGAGCGCGACCATCGTGAACCTGAACCAGCGCATCCGCGCATGGTGGGCGATGATCGCGATCATGGCCGTCGCGATCGGCCTCGGCAACAACGTCACGTACCTGGTGTTCGCGCTGCTGTCGTACCTGACGCTGCGCGAATTCATCACGCTCACGCCGACCACCGCGAGCGACCATACGACGCTCTTCATCGCATTCTTCATCGCGATCCCCGTGCAGTACCTGCTGCTCGGCATCAACTGGTACGGGATGTATTCGATCTTCGTGCCCGTGCACCTGTTCTTCGCGATGTCGCTCGTGTCGGCGCTCACGCAGGACACGCGCGACTTCCTGAGCCGCAACGCGAAGATCAACTGGGCGCTGATGGTGTGCGTGTACGGGCTGAGCCACGCGCCGGCCGTGCTGATCCTCGACATTCCGCACTACGCCGGGCAGAACGCGTTGCTGCTGTTCTACTTCCTGTTCGTCGTGCAGATCAGCGACGTGCTGCAATACGTGGTCGGCAAGCTGTTCGGACGCCGCAAGATCGCGCCGCAGCTGTCGCCGTCCAAGACGGTCGAGGGCTTCATCGGCGGCGGCCTGCTCGCCACGCTGTGCGGCGCGTCGCTGTATCGCGTGACGCCGTTCGGCTTCGGCGCGGCGTTCGGGATCTCGCTCGCGATCGTGATCGCGGGCTTCGTCGGCGGGCTCGTGCTGTCGGCCGTCAAGCGCTCGCTCGGCACGAAGGACTGGGGCTCGATGATCGCCGGCCACGGCGGGATGCTCGATCGCGTCGATTCGATCTGCTTCGCCGCGCCGGTGTTCTTTCACCTCGTGCGCTATCTGTACGTGTGATGCGCGGGCGGTGCTGCGCCGCCCATTCACGAGCGCGAAGGATCAGTACCCGTCGCGCAACGCCTTCGGCACGACGTAGCGGCCGTGCGCGGCGTCGAACTTCACCGTGTAGCGTGCGCGGATGGCCTTGTCGCCGCGCGTGCCCGTTTCCGTGACCGCCAGCGGATAGACGTCGCCGGTGCCGGTCGTGTCCGGCGCGATCTCGAAGCGGCGTTCCTCGCAGTGCGCGCGGGCGTTCGCGCATGCCGTCGACTCCGCATTGTCGAGCGCCTCGTCGATGCGCGCCGCCGCATGCACCAGCGCGTTGCCGTACGGCAGCCAGATCGAGCGGAAGCGTTGCGTATAGCCTTGCCGCATGTCGCTTTCGCCGATGACGAACCCGAACAGGTGCGGCCCGAGCCGCTCGATGCGCACGGTGCCAGGCGCGCCGCGCTGGCCCGACGCAATCTCCGTTTTCTTCACGACCGGCTCGAGCGCCCTGCCGTCCGGCGTCGGTTTCAGCACGTACAGGTCGATCGTGCCCGGCGTCGCGTCCGAATCCATGCCCGGCATCCCGTTCTGCACCGCCGCCTCGGTCTCGCCGCACATCGCGAGCAGCGTGCGCGGGCCGTCCGCGGTCGCCACGTGCAGCACGCTACACGGCGAATAGATGAAATCGTCGCCGTCCGCCTGCCAGCCCTTGCGGTCCGCGCGCCAGTTGCCATACGTGTCATGGACAAAGGTTTTCAGTCGACGGTCGGGCTGGACCGGCTCGGCGGCATGAGCGAGCGACAATGCGGCGAGCGCGCCAAGCGCGGCGAGCGAAGCCGCGAGCGGCTTGAGACGTCTGTTCCGGTTCGGGACAGTCATGGTGAGATCGGGTTGGAATGATATTTGAACGATTGTTGCATACACAACCGATCAAGGTTGTCGTCGCGCGATGCCGGTGCCGTCGGGCTTCAGTCGCGCGGTGCGCACCCATCCTTCGGCGATACCGCGCGTGCGCGGATTCAGGTAGACGACCGACGTGAAACGGCCATACTCGGTCCGCGCGTCGACGTGGTCGTGCTCGACGACGAACAGCCCGTCGATCCTGCATGCGTCGTCCGGTGCGGAAAGGAACGGCAGCCGCCCGTTGCCGGTGACGACGCGCCCCGCGTCGCTGCCCATTACGTCATCGCCTTGCGCCTGCGCACGGCGGTTCAGCGCATCGCAGTCGACGGCACCGTGTACCGGCGTGTCCGCTACCGCGCACGTCGACACGAAACGCGACAGCGCACGCCGGTCGAGCTTCAGCACGTCCGGCCGATCGGGATCGCGCGTGACGTCGAGCGCGCGCATCGCACGCGTATCGAGCGTCACCCAGCCGACCGTCGCTTCACGATTCGGTGTGCCCGGACGATCGGGCGTCGTGAACAGGCGGATCTGGTAGACGCCGTCGTTACGCTCGTCCATCGCGGCATGGATGTCGCGCCGATCCATCGCGGTCTGCCGCAGCGCCGGTACGATCAGTTTCGTCAATTGTTCGTCGCACGGCGGCGGCGGCGCGGCGGCCGCCATCTGCACGACCAGCGCGCCGGCGCACGCCAGCGCGACGCGCATGGCGAGGTCCACGTACCGGCTCCGACGCCCGTCCGCGCCATTCGTGCCGGCCGGCGTTACGATCTCGTTCTTCACTCCAGGCTCCGTTCGATGCGTGCGGCAATCGACCCGCGAGGCCGTAGCGTACACGTACGGCGCGGCGCCGCAAGCGTCGAGCGGCCGGCTCGACATCGATACACGCACGAACCCGACCTTGCAGGACATCGCCTGGCACCGCTCGGTCGGGCGGCTTCGCGTCACGCGATCGGACTCGATCAACTCGATTTCAACCAGCTCGCCGCGTCGCGCGCGGCGCACGAGACTATCGACGCGATCAGCGCCTGCATCTCGCCGGCAAGCGCATCGAACATGCGAACGGACGTCGCGAACCGCTGATTCCTTGAGCGCCCAGCTTCGCCCCGGCCGCGACGCGTCCGTCACGCCGGGTCGGGCACCTCGATCGCCAGCAGCGCCGAACTGACCGACTTGCCGTGCGCGTCGAGCGCGAGCGAGCGCGTCACCCCGCCGCCGAGCGCATCGTGCAGCACGAAGTTGAACGCACCGAGCGCCGGCAATTCGTAGCACACGACGTCGCCGTGCACGATGCCCGCGAGCCATGCCTTCACCGTTTGCGCATCCAGATGTGCGCGCAGATGGTCGTAATGACGCGGATCGCGGCAGATCACCGACACGTTCAGCGTATTGCCCTTGTCGCCAGTGCGCGCATGCGCGAGTTCACGCAGTTGCATCAGGCCTCCACGAATGAAAACGACGGCGTCACGGCCGCGCGCGGCAGCAGCACCGACTGCACGGCGATCACCTCGCGCGTCGACTTGAACGCGCCGCCGCCGCCGGCCGGCCCGTTCGTATAGAGCGTCTCGACTTCGTTGCCGATCCGCGCGGCTTCGGCCGCGTTCGCCGCGCGACCGGCCACCCGCACGCGCACCTCCGCCGGCTCGCCGCGCGCGGCCGGCGTCGCATCGCCATACAGCGCATCGACGCCGATCAGGTCGAAGCGCAGCTCGCTCGCCGCGACGCCGGTCAGCGCGAGCCGCTCGCGAACGATGTCGAGCGCAAGACGCGCACGCGCGAGCGCGCCCGGGCCGCCGTACGAGATCTGACCTTCGCCGATCCAGCCGTCGACATACGCGACCGACACCTTCAGCGTATCGGGCCGCGCGGTGCCGCGCCCGCCCGTCACGCGCACGCGATCGGCCTCCTCCTCGGCGACCGTCACGCGCGTGAAATCGGCCACGACGTCGGGTTGCAGATACCGTGCCGGGTCGTGAATCTCGTACAGCAATTGTTCCTTGCAGGTCGCCGCGCTCACGCGGCCGCCCGCATGCGGCACCTTGGTGATCACGACCGAGCCGTCGGCCGCGACCTCGCCGATCGGGAATCCGAGCCGCGCCAGATTCGGCACGTCCTTGTAGCCGGGATCGGCGAAATAACCGCCCGTCACCTGCCCCGCGCATTCGAGCAAGTGGCCGACGACGGTCGCAGCCCCAAGCGTGTCCCAGTCGTCCATCCGCCAGCCGAACGCGTGGATCAGCGGCGCGACGAACAGCGACGGGTCGGCGACGCGCCCGGTCAGCACCACGTCCGCGCCGGCCGCGAGCGCATCGACGATCGGCGCGGCGCCGAGATACGCGTTCGCGGACACGATGCGGTCGCGATACGCGGCGACGTCGTCGCCCGATTCCTCGAAGCGGAAGGCCCCGCGCAACACGACGTCGCGCACGTCGTCGCCTTCGACCGCCGCGACTTTCAGCCCCGCGATGCCGAGCGACTGCGCGATCCGCGCGGTACGCCGGGCGGCCGCGCGCGGGTTCGCCGCGCCCATGTTCGACACGATGCGCACGCGCCGAGCCGCCGCGACCGGCAGCACCGCGTGCATCCGTGCATCGAGCAGCGGATCGTAGCCGCGCGCCGGATCGTTGCGACGCGCCTGCTGCGCGATGGCGATCGTGCGCTCGGCCAGGCATTCGAACACGAGGTAGTCGAGCTGCCCGTGTTCGGCCAGTTCGACCGCGGGCTCGATCCGGTCGCCCGAGTAGCCGGCGCCCGCGCCGATGCGCACGCGCCGTTCAGGTTGCTTTGCTGTCATGTCCGTACCGTCGTCCGGCGGCGTGCGCCGCCGGGAAGAATCAAAAGACGCCGAGCACGACGCAGGCGATCGTCATCACGATCGACGCGCCGAACAGCAGCGGAAACGTGAATTTCTGATGCTCGGCCAGCTCGATTCCGCACAGGCCGACGACGAGGAACGTCGCCGGGGTGAGCGGGCTGACCGGGAAACCCGTCGTCATCTGGCCGAGCAGCGCCGCCTGCCCGACCTGCACGGCCGGCACGCCGAGCTGGCCGGCCACTTCGGCGATCACGGGCAGCACGCCGAAGTAGAACGAATCGGGATCGAACAGCATGCTGAGCGGCATCGACGCGAGGCCGAGCGCGACCGGAATGTGGCCGGCCATCGACGGCGGCACGAAGCCGACCGCCGCCTGCGCCATCGCCTTCAGCATCCCGCTGCCCTGCATGATCCCGGTGAACACGCCGGCCGCGAGCAGGATGCCGGCCATCATCAGCGCGGCACGCGCATGCGCGTCGATGCGCTTTCGCTGCATGTCGACGTCGGGGTAGTTCACCGTCAGCGCGATGCACAGCCCGACCATGAACATGATCGCGGGCGGGATCTTCTCGCCCATCACGACCATCGTGCCAAGCACGACGAGCGTCAGCACGAGGTTGAACCAGAACAGGTGCGGCCGGCGCAGTGCCTGCTCGTCGGGCGTCAGCTCGCGCCTGGGCGGCGCAATCGACGCATCGTCGCGCGACAGGCCGAGCCGCTTCTCCTCGCGCCGCCCGAGCCAGTAGGCAACGCCGAACACGAACACGAGCCCGATCGCCTGCACCGGAATCAGCGGATTGAACAGCGCCGACACCGGCTGGTGCAGCGACGCGGACGCACGGATCATCGGCCCCGTCCACGGCAGGAAGTTGATGCCGGCGGCCATCGACACGGCGGCGGCCAGCACGCGCCGGTCCATCTTCAGCCGGTCGTACAGCGGCAGCACGGCCGGAATCGTCACGAGAAAGCAGACGGCGCCCGAGCCGTCGAGGTGGATCAGCAGCGCGAGCAGCGTCGTGCCCATCACGATGCGCGTCGGCCGCGTGCCGACCGCGCGCAGGATCCGGTCGATGATCGGGTCGAGCGTGCCGGCGTCGGTGATCGTCCCGAAATAGAGGATCGCGAACACGAACATCCCGACGACGGGCGCGAGCCCCTTCAGCCCGTCGATGACGAACTTGCTGGTGTGCAGCCCGAAGCCGCCGATCAGCGACGCGGCGATCGGCACGACGATCAGCGCGACGAGCGGCGACATCCGCTTCGACAGAATCGCGGCCAGCAGCACGACGATCGTGCCCAGCCCAAGTAACGGCAGCATCGGTGTCTCCTACCTTGTCTTTTATTGGAGACGAGCGTAAGGTCGGCGCAGCGATAGCACAATTGAAATGATTTGATCGCAGCAATCACGAACCGTTATGGATCTGAATCTTCGCGACATTCGCGCGTTCGTCACCGTCGCGCACGCCGGCAACTTCACGCGCGCGGCCGCGCGGCTGCACCTGTCGCAGCCGGCGCTGACCGTGCAGATCCGCCGGCTCGAGGAGATCGTCGGCGCGCGCCTGTTCGACCGCAACAGCCGCAGCGTGGCGCTCACGCAGACCGGGCGCGAGTTGCTGCCGCTGTTGCAGCGCTCGCTCGACGACATGGAGCGCGTGCTGCGCGATGCGCGCGCGCTCGGCGAAGGCGCGAGCGGCACGGTGCGGCTCGCGTGCCTGCCGACCTTCGCGTCCAGCGTGCTGCCGGAGCTGATCCAGTCGTTCCGGCGCGACGTGCCGCGCGCGGGCTTCGAGATCCGCGACGGCGTCGCGAGCCTCGTCACCGCGCTCGTGCGCAACGAGGAGGCCGATCTCGGGTTGACCGGCGGCGATACGTTCGATGCGTCGCTGGAAGTGTTGTACGCGGGCGCCGACCGGCTCGTCGCCGTGTGCCCGAACGGTCATCCGCTCGCGCGCAAGCGCCGCATCACCACCGCCGACGTCGCCGGCGTGCCGCTCGTGCTCACCGCGCAGGGCACGAGCGTGCGCAGCGTCGTCGACGCCGCGCTGGAGGCGGCCGGCTGCACGCCCGACATCGCGTGCGAGCCGACCTACATGATGACGGCGGTCGCGATGGTGCGCGGCGGCCTCGGCGTGACGATCCTGCCCGCGACCGCCCGCGAGGTACGCACCGAACCCGAACTGGTCGCGAAGCCGATCGACGACCCCGCGTTCGTGCGGCCGATCGCGCTCGTCGCGAAGCGCGGGCGCACGCTGCCGCGCGTCGCGCAGGCGTTCGCCGACCTCATGCTGGCGGAATTGAACAAGCGCGCATGACGCGCGCCCGATTCGGGAACGGTCGGCCGGCGCTTACTGCGCGTCCGGATCGACGTGCAGCGATTCGCCGATCGCATAGAAATTGCCGCCCGCGATGTAGTGCAGGCTGCGCAGCGCGGGATCGGCCGATTCGAAATACCAGTGGCCGTCGCGGAACACGCGCGTGTCGGACCACGCGGCGACCACCTCGCCGATGAACAGGTCGTAGGTCTGCTGGTTGTGCGGCTCGGGAATCAGCCGGCACGCGAGCCAGCCCGAGCAGCCGGCGACGAACGGCAAGTCGTGGCCGTCGACGTCGAACAGCGTGACGCCCGCGTCACGCAGCTTGTCGGGCCGCTCGGCGAGACTGTGGCTGCCGACCGCATGCGTGAGCTGCAATTGCGCGGCCGTCGGCACCTGGATCACGAACGTGCCGCTGCGCTCGACGAGCTCGCGCGTCTTCGCGGATTTGTCGAGCACGACCGTCAGCTTCGGCGGCAGGAAATCCAGCGCGCACGCCCAGGCGGCGGCCATCACGTTGTCGACGCCGTCGTGGCGCGCCGACACGAGCACCGTCGGGCCGTGATTGAGGAGACGGTAGGCTTTGTTCAGCGCCACCGGAGCGATGTGACTGTCCATACGGGTTCCTTGGAGAACGGCGCGCACGGACGAATGCCGTGCGGCGCGGCGCCGGCCGTCGCACCTGCGCGCGGCCGGGCTGCAGCCCGCATTCTCGCACCCAATGTCAATCGGCGCCGGCGCCGCGGCCGGTCACTTCGCGAACAGTTGGCCGATGTCGCGAAACGCCTTGAATTCGAGCGCATTGCCGCACGGATCGAACAGGAACATCGTCGCCTGCTCGCCGACCTGCCCCTGGAACCGCACATACGGCTCGATCACGAACGTCACGCCGAATGCGCGCAGCCGCTCGGCCAGCGCTTCCCAGCTCGCCCAGTCGAGCACGATCCCGAAATGCGGTACCGGCACGTCGTGGCCGTCGACCGCATTCGTATGCGCGCTCGCCTGCGACGCGGTTTTCGGATGCTCGTGGATCACGAGCTGATGCCCGTAAAAGTTGAAGTCGACCCACTGCGCGCTCGAACGTCCCTCTTCCAGTCCGAACACGCGGCCGTAGAAATCGCGCGCGGCCGGCAGGTCGTAGACGGGAATCGCCAGGTGAAACGGGGAAAGACGCATGATGGCCTCGTGAAGGGACGCTCGCGTGGCGCGAGGACGGCATCATGGTAGACAACGCCGAGCAAAAATTAAATCAATATATAGTTTTGCGATTCACAAACGGAATCGATCAATGATTCGCGAACTGAAAACCCTCGTCGCCGTCGCCCGGGAAGGCACCTTTGCCGCCGCCGGCAACCGTATCGGGCTCACGCAGGCGGCCGTGAGCGCGCAGATGCAGCGCCTCGAGGCCGAGCTCGGCTTCGCGCTGTTCGACCGGCAGGGCCGATCGGCGCGGCTCAACGAGCGGGGCCATCACGTGCTCGACCAGGCGCAGGCGCTGATCGGCCTGTACGAGAACCTGAGTTCGACCGCGCCCGGCTCGCCGGCCGCCGTGCGCGTGACGATCGGCGCGATCGCGTCGGTGCAGAGCGCGCTGCTGCCGGCCACGCTGGCCGATTTCCATCGCCGGCACCCCGCGTGCCGCACGCGCGTGATACCCGGGCTGTCGATCGAGCTGGTCAACCGGGTCGACGCGGGCGAGATCGACATGGCCGCGATCATCCGGCCGCCGTTCGCGTTGCAGAGCGACCTGCACTGGACGACGCTCGCGCGGGAACCGTTCCGGCTGATCGTGCCGCGCGGCGTGAAGGGCAAGGACTGGGCCGCCCTGCTCGCGAGCGAGCCGTTCGTGCGCTACGATCGCGCGTCGTTCGGCGGCCGCCAGGTCGACCGCTTCCTGCGCAAGATGCACATCGCGGTGCGCGACACCTGCGAACTCGACGAGCTCGACGCGATCGTCAAGCTGGTCGAGAACGGCGTCGGCGTCGCGATCGTGCCGCAGACCGCCGTGTATCACCGCTGGCCGGCCGGCGTGCGCGCGATCGACCTCGGGCATCACACGTTTCACCGCGACATCGGCCTCGTGCATCGTGCGCGACGCACGATGTCGGAACCCGCGCAAGCGCTGGCGCAGCTGATCGGGGCCGCGTCGCGGCGGCGCGCGCCGGCGCAGCCCGCATGATCCGACGCGTGCCGGCTCAGCGCCGGCCGGCCGCCCAGTCCACCGCCGCGTCGAACAATGCGACACCGGCCGGCGACAGGTTCGCGAACGTGTCGTTGTCGAGGAAGAACATCACGCGGCGCGCCGGCGCGAGCGTTTCGTAGTCCATCGTCGCGCCCTTCTCGTACGCAAAGATCGCGGCCTTGTCGGGTTGCCCGTACACGGTCGCGATCGTGATCGCGCCGAGCCCCGGCTTGCCCCAGCTCATCGGCGCCTGCTTGCCGTACGCGTTCGTCGCGCCGGCCGGCAGCCCGGCCGCGATCGGATGCGGCGCATTGACGAGCCACAGGTAGCGCTCCTTGCCCGTTTCGCCGAAGTCGACGTCGTGCCGCTTGCCCGTCATCGCGAGATCGTCGAGCAGGTCGTTTTCCCACGTCACGAGCGGCTTGTCGAGCGTGCGCCAGCCGGGCCGCACGTTCTTCGACGATACCGTCGACGAGATCAGCACCAGATCGGCGTCGCGCGCCGCATCGGGCGTGGCCGCCTCGTCGATCAGGCGCACCGCGTAGCCGCGTTCGCCGAGATGCTGGCCGATGCGTTCGTCGACCTTCAGGTTCGGGCCATGCAGTTGCACGAGCATCGCGACGCGCGTGACGGCCGGCGGCACATCGGCGGCGACTGCGGGCGCCGATGCGCCGGCGCCGAAGCCGGCGGACAGCGCGAGCACGGAACCGGCGATCGCGCGCAACAGGCGGCGTCGCGCGCCGGTCTTCATCTTCAGCTTCATCTGGATTCCTCTCCGAAGCCGCGCGCCGGCGTGGCGGCCGCGCGGCGATTGCATCGTCAGAACTGCAACGTGGTCAGCAGCGACACCTGGCGCGCGTCGCCGACCGCGACGAAGTAGCGGTTCGCGCTCGACGGGTAGTACGTGCGGTTGAACAGGTTCTTCACGTTGAGCTGGAACGACAGCTTCTGCTTGCCGATCCGCGTGTCGTAGGTCGCGAACGCGTCGGCGAGCACGTACGACGGCAGCGTGAAGCTGTTCGCCGAATCGCCGGGGCGCGCGCCCACGTAGCGCACGTCCGCGCCGATGCGCAGATCGTCGCCGCCCGCCACCGTGCCGACGTCGTAGACGGCCGCGAACGACGCGGTGTGACGCGCGACGTTCCACAGCTGATTGCCCGCGTACAGCGGATCCTCGGTCGTCTTCGCGTCGATGTACGCGTAGCTCGCGATCACGTTCACGCGTTCGCCGAGCTTGCCCGATACGTCGAGCTCGACGCCGCGCGAGCGCGCCTTGCCCGACGTGCGCCAGTCGGTCAGCTTCGTCGCGTCGTTGTACTGCGACACCAGCACGTTCTTCTTGTCGATGTTGAACAACGCGAGCGTGCCGGTCATCCCGCCGGCCAAGTCGAGCTTGCCGCCCACTTCCCACGCGGTCGCTTCCTCGGGCGGCGTCGCGCCGTCGATGATGTAGCCCGTCATCGGCGCGATCGACGACGACGGCTTCAGCGACTGCGAATAGCTGCCGTACAGCGAGAACGCATCGGTCCACTTGTAGACGACGCCCGCACGCGGCAGCCACTTCGAGCCGCTGAGATCGGTGTTCGCCGTGAACGGCCGGCCGCGCCCGGCGACCTGGTTGTACGTGATGTAGCGGATGCCGCCCGACACGATCCACTTGTCGGTCAGGTGTACCGTATCCTGGAAGAACGCGGACGCATCGTGCAGCGTGTCGGTCTGGTCGCTGTCGCTCGCGGACACCGTGCTCGACGGCGGCAGCAGCCCGTACACGGGATCGATATAGCTGAACGGCGTCTTCACGGCCTGGCGCAGCATGTCCTTGCGATAGATGCGGCGGTATTCGGTGTCGAAGCCGACCTGCACGTCGTGCCGCATCCCCGCGAGCGCCAGCTTGCCGGTCACGTAGCCGATCCCGTAACTATCGGTGCTGAGCGAGCCGTGCGTCGCATCGTTGCTGCGCGTCATCGTGCCCTTCACCGGATCGACGCCGGTCGTGCGCAACTGGTTCGCGTCGTACGTCTCGCGGTTGTAGCTGTAGCCGACGTGCGCGCTCCAGTCCGCGTTGAACTGGTGATCGACGCTCAGTTGCGCGAGCTGCGATTCGCCGTCCATGTTGTTGAACGGCTCGTCGATGCGCCGCCGCGCGGGAATGTCGAGCGGCGCATTGGTGCGCGGGTCGAGCGCGGTGCCGCGATCGAACGGCGAATGGAACTTGCGGTACTGGTACGACACCGCGACCTGCGTATCGCGGCCGTACCACGCGAGCGACGGCGCGACGAAGGTCTGCCGGTACTCGCCGAAGTTGCGCCAGTACTGCTCGTTCGACTGGTCGACGATCAGCCGGTACGCGAGCCGCGAATCGCCGACCGGCCCGGTCGAATCGAACGTCGCACTGCCGCCGTTCTTGCCGTGCCCGAACGTCGATGCGCCGAGCGAGATCGCGTGGTAGCGCACGAGCTGCGGCTGCTTGCTGACGACGTTGACGACGCCGCCCGGGTCCATCAGCCCGTACAGCAGCGACGTCGGTCCCTTCAGCACCTCGACGCTGTCGGTCGCCGCGTTGAACGCGCGGCCCTGCACGAGCGGCATGCCGTTCTGCATGATCGAGCCGTCGCGGTTGCCGCCGAAGCCGCGTTTCATGATCGTGTCCTGCGTGCCCGCGAGCGTGTTGCCCTGCGTGATGCCGCTCACGTTGCCGAGCGCATCGTCGAGATTGCGCGGCCGCTGGTCGCGCAGCACCTGCGCGGGCACGATGTTGACGGCCTGCGCGGTGTCGAGCAGCGGGATGTCCGAGCGCAGCACGCCCGCTTCCTTCGGCGCGCGATAGCTTTCGGCGCGCAATGTGCTGGACCGCACGTCGATCGTCGGCAACTCGGCGGCCGGCGCGCCGCCGGCCGCCACGGGTGCGACCGCCGAACCGTCGGCGCGCATCAGCGTGTAGCCGCCATTGGGCTGGCGCAGCGCGACGAGGCCCGTGCCGGCCAACAGGCGGTCGAACGCGCCGTCGACGTCGAACCGGCCGTGCAGGCCGCCGCTCGTCCGGCCGGCCGTCAGCTCGGCCGGGAACGCGAGCAGGATGCCCGCGTCGCGGCCGAACCGGTTCAGCGCCGCTTCGAGCGGGCCGGCCGGAATATCGAACGCACGACGCGACGCGCGCTGCGCGGCGGGCGCCGCATCGGCGTCGGTGTCGGCCAGCGCGGGCAGCGGCAGCAGTGCCGACAGCAGGACGGCGCCGGCCAGCCGGCGGGCAAGACGGCCCGGCGCGGCCGGGCGCGGCGCGTGCGGCAGATGACGGGTGGGCGCCGGACGGCGCCGATACGTGAGACGGATGGAAGCCATGATCGGAGAGTCGGTGGACGATGGGCCAGTTTCATTACCCATGTCACGCGAACATCGGGAAACAGCTCAGGTCGGCGAAAAAATTGTCGGGGCGCTCACGAATGGCCCGAATAGGCCGGCACGACGGTCGCCCAGTAACGCGTCAGGTAGTGGACGTCGATCGGCAGCGTCGCCGCCAGCGTATCGAGCACGCGCTGCGGCTCGTCGAGCGGATAGGTGCCCGACACGCGCAGGTCGGCCACGGCCGGATCGCAGCGCAGGCTACCGCGGCGATGGCGGTCGAGCTCGGCGACGAGATCGGCCAGCCGCATGCGCGACGCGACGAGCATGCCGTTCGTCCATGCGGCGGCATACGGATCGAGCGGCGCCGGCGCGTCGATCGCATCGCGCGTGAAATCCGCGCCCTCCCCGGCCGCGATCACGCGCATGCCGGCCGACGCATCGACCGGCTGCACCTGGACGGCGCCGGCGAACACCTCGACGCGCGTCGCGCCGTCGCGCTGCCGCACCGCGAAGCGCGTGCCGAGCGGCCGCAGCTCGCCTTGCGCGGTCACGACGACGAGCGGCCGCGCGGGCAGACGATCGTCGTGGCCGCTGGTCACCATGATCGTGCCGCGCAGCAGGCGCAGGCGGCGCGCCGCATCGTCGAAGCGCACGTCGAGCGCCGTGTCGGTATCGAGCACGACGACCGTGCGATCCGCGAGCGTCACCGTGCGCCGCTCGCCGACCGCCGTGCGCAGGTCGGCCGGCCAGATCGCCGCGCGCCGCGCGGGTTCGGCCATCCATGCGGCGCCGCCCGCGAACAGCAGCACGGCCAGCGCCTTCGCGGCCGCGCGGCGGCCTGCCCGCTTCGGCAACAGCGCCGCGTGCGCGGCCTGCGCATCGAGCCCGGCCGCCAGCCGGCCGAACCGGCCCTGCATCGCTTCGATGTGACGCCACGCCGCGTCGTGCGCCGGATCTTCCGCGCGCCAGCGCGCGAGCGCGGCGACGAATGCGTCGTCGGTACGGCCGGATTGCCGGTCGACCCACCATTCGACCGCGCGACGTGCAACGTGCGGCGGCACCGCCGGCGCTCCCGGGGCGGCCATCGGTCAGGCCGCCATCGCGAAAAAGCACTGCGTGCCGGCCTTCACGAGATAGCGCTTCACCGTCGCGAGCGATACGCCGAGTTCGCGCGCGATTTCGGCCTGCGTGAGCCCGTCGAGCTGCGCGAGCAGGAACGCGCGCTTCGCCGCGAGCGGCAGGCCGTCGAGCAGCCGGTCGATCTCGAGCAAAGTCTCGACGACGACGGCCCGCTCTTCCGGCGACGGCGCCACTGCTTCCGGGCGCTGCGCGAGCACGTCGAGATACGCGCGCTCGATCTGCTCGCGCCGCCAGTGGTTGCTCAGCACCCGCTGCGCGACCGTCGTCAGGAACGCGCGCGGCTCGTGGGCGCCGATCGGCTCGTCGCGGGCGAGCAGGCGTACGAACGTGTCGTGCGCCAGGTCGGCCGCGCGGTGCGCGCAACCGAGCTTCCGGCTCAGCCAGCCGCGCAGCCACGCGTGGTGGTCGGCATAGAGGGCGTCGATTTCTCGATGGAGGGACAGCTTGTCAGCGGACATGGCCGGGTTCCGGGGTGCGCGAGCGTCAACAATTCTGTAAATGAGAATGATTATTATATACAAAAGTAAGCTTGCGACCCGGCTTTCGGTGCGCGGCGGCTACGACGCAACGGCGGCGCGCGACGTTTCGAGCCCCCTCCGATCACCTGCGACGCACGGCTATCACAGTCGTTTCAGGGTGGCCAATTCAATTCGTTAAATAATGATTTGACGGATCGATAACAATATCGGGATTGCGGTAATTCACCCGGCAATCGCGGCGAATTATCGCGTCACACGCAAAACGCAATGAAAAACCGGCGGAATGACGATCCATTGATACGCAGCCTTCAATAATGCAAATCCCTCAATGGTGTATTTCCAGGAACATCCCTGTCTGCATCAGGCCACGACGAAGAATTTCATTTTTGCCGTTTTAGTGCGGCTCGGTAGTCTCCTGCCATTCCGGATCACGAACCCACACCCATGCGCCAGGAGATGAAATGAAACGCACGACCCTCTCGCTGATTTCGCTCGCGTCGTTCGCGGCAACACCCGTCGCGCATGCGCAGTCGAGCGTCACGCTGTACGGCGTGATCGACACGTCGATCACCTACGTGAACCACGCACAAGGCAAGGACAACGCGTGGATGCTCGGCAACAGCAGCGCGGGCAACCTCGCCGGCAGCCGGTGGGGCGTGAAAGGCACCGAGGATCTGGGCGGCGGGCTGAAGGCGCTGTTCCAGTTGGAGAACGGCTTCGACCCGAGCAACGGCCGGCTCGGCCAGGGCAACCGCCTGTTCGGCCGTCAGGCCTTCGTCGGCCTGACGAGCGACCGCTACGGCACGCTCACGTTCGGCCGCCAGTACGATCCGCTCGTCGATCTCGTGCAGGGCATTACCGCCGACAACTATCTGGGCAGCGCATTCGCGACGCCGGGCGACGTCGACAACTACGACAACAGCTTCCGCGTCGACAACGCGGTGAAGTACACGTCGGCCGTGTACTCGGGCCTGCAGTTCGCGGCGATGTATTCGTTCGGCGGCATCGCCGGCAGCACCGGCGCCGCGCAGTCGTACTCGGCCGCCGTGTCGTACAACAACGGGCCATTCAGCGTCGCGGGCGGCTACTTCCACGCGACCAACAGCCCCGCGTCGAACGGCCTGCGCACCGGCTGGACGAGTTCGTCGGACGGCACGTTCGACGGCCCGATCAACAACGGCTACGCGAGCGCGCACTCGATCGGCATCGGCCGCATCGCGGGCCAGTACGTCGCCGGCCCGTTCACGTTCGGCCTCGGCTACAGCAACGCGCAGTACCGCCGCGACGCCAGCTCGGTGTTCGGCTCGAACGAGCACTACAACACGGGGCAAGGCTTCGTGAACTACCAGGCGACGAATGCGCTGCTCGTCGGCGTCGGCTACAGCTACACGCGCTCGGGCGGCGACACGTCGGCAACCTATCACCAGGTCTCGGCCGGCGCCGACTACAGCCTGTCGAAGCGCACCGACGTCTACCTGAGCGCCGCGTACCAGCACGCCAGCGGCCAGACCGGCGACGGCAAGGGCGGCTCGATGGCCGCGCAGGCGTCGATCGGTTCGTACGGCTATGCGGGCACGAGTTCGCAGACGATGGTCAACCTCGGCCTGCGTCACCGCTTCTGATCGCGCATCGCGATACCGGGAAATGGCTGACCGCGCGCCGCGCGGCCGGTCGACTTCGGATTTCGCAGACGGCGGCTTCGGCCGCCAATTTTTTGTCGCTTTCTTTCGCCTCGGTTAACGGCCGACAAGCGATTTTCCCTTCCGCTCGCTTGATCTCCGGTTTCATCGCGCGAGTGACGCAATACGTCAGGTTTGGGACGCCACCATTGCAACGGCATTTGCGCAAATGCCGGCCGTTTTTACCGATCACGCATCGCCGCGGGCCGTGATCCGGCGCGATAAAAATGCGCGGCGAACGCGCCGGCAAATGCAAAGGAAAGTTTGACGCGAGCCATTTGCCCGCCCGCTATGGCACACTTCGCGTCTGCGTAATTTCCTTGCACCGGGCGGCCGGATTCCGCCCCAACCTGCCATGCCGCGTCATACTACTCGCCCGCTCAGCCGCTACACGCTGAACCTCGCCTCGACGATCGCGCTGTCGTGCGCGCTCTGCGGCGTCGCGCGGGCCGATTGCCTCGACGACGCGGCCGCGTTCCAGCACGTGAGCGTCAGCCTGATGCGCGGCATCGCGCAAGTCGAATCGGGGATGAATCCGAACGCGGTGAACACGAATACCAACGGCACGGTCGACATCGGGCTGATGCAGATCAACAGCACGTGGCTGCCGACGCTCGCGCGCGAAGGCATCACGCGGGAAAGCCTGTTCGATGCGTGCACGAACGCGTACGTCGGCGCGTGGATCCTGTCGCAGAACATCCGCCAGCTCGGCCCCAACTGGAACGCGATCGGCGCGTACAACTCCGCGTCGCCCGACAAGCGCCTCGCGTATGCGCGCAAGGTCTATGATGCAATCCGGACCATGCCGGATTCGCCGGATACTCCCATGCCCATCCTGCCACCGTCCTTTACGCCGCCGCAACAGGCGCAGACATACAACCCGTTCGCGAGCCTGAGCGTGTCGGCGCCGCCCGTCACGCGTGCGCGCACCGTATCGCCGGCCCCGCCGCCCTCGCCGCAGGGCGGCCCCGCCGGTCCGGCCGGCACGTACAACTTCGGCTGGACGGTCACCGGCGCCGACCAGGCCAAGCCGACCCAGGTGTTCGACGACGGCGCGCGAATCTACGTGCAGTTCAGCGACATGAAGCACGTGCCGGCGATCTTCACCGAGACGTCGGCCGGGCGCGTGCTGATGTCGTGGGAGCTGCAGTTTCCGTATGCCGTCGTGACGCGTCCCGCGCAAACGTTAATCTTCCAGCTCGGGCCGTTCGAAGCGCGCGCGCAGCGCGGCGCGGCAGCCGCGGGCATGACCGCGCAGGCCGGAACGGCGGGTGCGGCGACAGCCGGCGCATCGGCATCGGCATCGAAGAAGTCGGCCGGTACGGCGGCGAATACGACGACAAACGCGGCAGCCAATACGGCCGCGAAACGCACGGCCTCGGCCGATGCGCTGTGGTACGTGAATACGCCGTCGACGTCGGGCACCGCGACGGCGTCGCCATCGACCGCGAATGTTCCGGCCACGCTGCCGACGGCCATCACGTCGAACACGCCGCCGCCCGCGCCGGCCCAAGCACCGGCCGCGGCCGCGCAGCCGTCGCGTGTCAGCGCGGATGCGCTGTGGTACATCTCGAAGTAACGCGCGGGCCCGGCTGCCTGTAGGCAGCCGGCGTCGGCGAGCGGCAGACTGCCGACGATCGGGCCTATCGAACGGCCGTCGTGCCGGACGGTGCCGATACGGTCGATACCAGCGACTGATACATGTCTGCGACGCGGTCCAGGAACGACTTGTCGGGTGCGGTCGCGATTTTCTGCATCGCCCTCGTGTTCAGGTAGTTCTTGATCGACACGAGGTGGCTCCACACCGCCTCGACATCGCTCTCGGCCATGCTGTCGTGCACGTGCTTCACGAACAGCGGATACATCGCCTCCACCTGGGGCAGGCGCTCGCCCGGATTGTTCCAGAGCCAGAACAGCGCCTGCGCCTGCGGATCGGTGTTGAATATCGATGGTGGCAACTCGCCGCCGAGCTGCTTCATTGCCTGCTTGCCATCGAACCCATATCCCGGGCGCGTACCGTGCTGCTTCTGGAAATCGATCTCGCGCACCAGCTTCTCGTAACGTCCGTACGCTAGCGGATTGGCCGCGCCGCCGAGCCAGCCCGGCTTGCGCTGCGCCGCGGCCGCGCGATTCTCGGCCTGGTCGTACCACATGCGCAGCCACTGGATATACACGACCATGTGGCCCTTGAGTTCGCCCTGGATGTCCTTCGGCAGATCGGTCACGACGATCGGGCGCGGCGGTGCCGGATCGGGCACGCGGCAACCGTCCGTCATGTCAGGCACGGGCTTCGGATTGAGGAAATCGAGCGGCCCGATCGACTGCTTGAGCGTCGCCGACGGATAGCCGATACCTGTGCCCAGCGGCGTGAGCGGCGGAATCTCGCGTGTCGTCGCCACGAGCTTCTTGACTGCCAGCCGGTAGTCGAGCTGGAAATTCTGGATCTCGGGCGGCGCGACGATCTGCTGATACAGCGCACCGTCCTCGTTGGCCAGCGCGGTCAGGCTGGGCATCGGAATGCCGGCGCCGTACGCGCGGTGATACATCATCTCGAGCGGCACGCGCGCCAGCTTGTCGGAAATGCCGTCCTCGCCTTCGATCGCGCCGCCGCCCACGTCCACCTGCGCGCCGGGAAACAGGCGCTCCTGCCGCCGACCGCGCATGTCGGACGGGTCGACGCCGAGCATCGTCAGCGGCTTGTACACGCGCAGTTCGTGGGCGGCCGCGTAGTGCACGCATTTCTCGATGTCCGGCGACAGGATCAGATCCGACGACACCGCGTTGCTCAGCGGGATGTAGCCCGTCAGCAGGTTGTCGTCGAAGCGGTTCGTCACGCAATCGAACAGCCCCATGAACTTGATCTTGACCGAAACGCCATCGTATTTTCCCCCCTTGGCCACCTCGTCGAGCAATTGCCTGGCAAAGGCGAGCGCAAGGCCGCCGCCCATGTCGTAGCCGAAGATCGCGACATGGATCTTGTTCACCGTGCCGGCCTGCTTCGCGCCGGCCACCGCCGCCTTGAAATCCTCTACCGCCGCCTTCAGGCGCGTATCCACGCCCGTATTGAATAGC
This sequence comes from Burkholderia sp. BCC0506, assembly GCF_902833145.1. Lineage (GTDB taxonomy): Bacteria > Pseudomonadota > Gammaproteobacteria > Burkholderiales > Burkholderiaceae > Burkholderia. Next base: position 152,949 of record NZ_CADFEN010000003.1, read on the forward strand.
GCGGCGCCCAGCTTCGTATCGCGCGTGAGCTGGAACGACTCGGCCGCCGCGCCCAGCGATTCCTTGCCGACCTCCTTCAGCACGGTTTTCGGAATCCGGTACGGATACTTGACGACGTCGCGCCAGAAGCCCTTCCATTCGTGCCGCAGATAGCGCAGCGCACGATTCTTTTCCGACCCGGGCCGCTCGATCGCGCGCTCGATCCGCTTGCGCGCGTCGTCCAAGCCGTCTTTCGTCTTGCCGACCAGCGTGTCGAACGTGTCGCTCACGCGATTTCCGAACGTAGGATCACTGATCTTTCCACTCTGCTTCCACGCGTCCTCGGCGGCCTTCTGCGCCTTTTCCTTGACCTTGTCGACCGTCTGCTCCTTGAGCTTGTCGCGGGCTTTCTCGCTGACCGTATCCGTCGCCTTGTCCTTCAGGACCTCGCGCAGCACACCGGCCTCGGGGTCGAAATCCGCGCCGAGTCCCGGATAGTAGAAGCGCCGCATGTTCTTGTTCTTCTTGTCGTACGCGGCGTTGAACAGCTTCAGGATATTGGTTCGCGGACCGTCCTTCTCGCCGAAGCCGAATCCGTCGAAATAGAAGCTGACCCACAGCATGTGTTCGCATGCGGGACACATTTGCTCGGCCTCCGCCTTGACGCGGTCCGTCTCTGCGGAGACGGCGTCCTTCTTCAGATTGATTTCGGCCATGGCACTTACTTCTCCTGCGTCGGCTTGAGTTCCGGCGCGTTCATGTCGTCGACCCACTGCAGCTCGGCCGTGCCGTTCTTGCGGAAATACACACGCAGATAGCGCGACGTCGGCGATTCCGGCTGTGGAATGGTCACGTCGATCGTCTTGCGCTCGGGCTGGATGCCGCGCTGAATGTCGTCCAGCGGCTGCGCAAATTCCCAGAACAGCTTCACCTTCTGTCCCGGCGTTACCTTGCAACCGCAGGCAAAGCCACCGCCGCCGCCGAATGCCTCGCCGTCCTCGCGCGCCGACGGATTGCCGAAGCATCCCGACTTGTGCTCGTTGTCGAGCCAGAATTCGTGAAGCTTGCGCCCGTACTCGTTGTATCCGGTGACGCACACGTTATGCGGCTCCGCCGATACGTCGACACCGTGCTTGCTGCATGCGGCAAGCACGCCAAGCCCGACCAGCGCCACAACGTGCATCCCTGCTCTGAATTTCATCGATACCCTCACAAACTTGCGTCGTTGTTGCCTGCATCCGGCGATGGCGGACCGAACCGGTTGCGCGCGTCGTCCCCGCGATAGAACCCGTTCATCGCAATGGTGATGAACGCGCCTCCGACCGGGATCGCATGAAGAAGCGCCCACCATCCGGACTTGCCGATGTCGTGCCAGCGCCGCACCGACACCGCGACGAGCATCCAGATCATCACGATCGCGAATGCCCAGCCGACGACATCGACGAACGTCGCGATACGTTGCGCTGCCGGCAGGCCGGCGAGCACGTCGAGCACGGAGCCCGCAATCAGCCACGGCACGGTCACGCCCCACCACTCGATGCGCCCGGCCCGGCCGCGGAATGAAAACAGGGCGACCGCGTTCATTGCCGCGCCTCCTGTTTCGTCTCGGCATTCGCGGCATCGATCTCGATCAGGCGATCGAGCAATGCGTCGCACAACGCGTCGTGATCATGCCGATACGCAGCAATGCACTCGGCAACGACGCGCTCGTCGTCGAGCTCCACGTGGCCGACCATCGCCAGTGTCGCACCGATCCGGTAGGCAAGGCGGTCGTCACCCGATCCCTGCGCATCCAGCACGCCGATCAGACGACGCATGCGCGCGTAAGTATCGAACGGATCCGCGTCGACGGGGATCCGGCCGTTGCGTCGCAATTCGGCGAGCACGGCGTCCGGCCGGCTGCCGCGCCGCAAAGCGTCGAGCTCGCGCGCATCCACGCATGCGTAGAAGATTCGTTCGTGCCGGCGCGGATGTCGCACCGTACCGACGGTGCCATCGCGACGCACCCAGGTCCATGACACGCACGGCGACAACAGCGCCTGATAACGCGACTCGGACAGCGCGCCCGCCAGTGCCTGAAACACCGCCGCGTCGTAGAACCGCAGCAGTCCGTCGCGATCGTCGGGCAGCGTCACGCGCGTCCTGACGCCGAGTTTCGGCACGAGTTCATCGAGCGGATAGACGCTGACCAGCGACAGAAACGCGAACGGCCGCCGCGCGAGCTGCCGTTCGAGCAACGCCGGCACGTGCGATGCACGATAGTCGCACACCAGCGCACAGACCTCCGGATTGCTCGCCTCGGGCTGGCCAGCGAGCACGTTGCGAACCTGTCCTGCCGCAATCAACTCGCGCCAGGGCGCCGCGTTGATCGGCAACTGCGACGCATCGGCCAACAGGTAGCGATGGGCATCCGGAAACGCTGCATGCTCGGCGGCCGCCGTCGTTTCCCATGTCTGGAGCAGCGCAGTCATCGTCGTCACCCGCGCGTGGCGATCGCTTCGTGGCGATGCGCGAGATCCCGCATGCATTCGACACATGCCGGCTTGTTCATCGACGGCAACTGGACGTTCGCGGATCGCGGGCCAGTCAGCGTGTGCTGGGCCGCATGGAACGTCGCTTTGCCCGGCGCGCCGATCACGATGTCGTTGCCTTCCATCTTCAGGAACGCGTTGGCCGCCGTCAGCAGCAGCCGCTTCGGCGACTGCAGCGCGACACTTGCCTTCGCGCTCGATACAGTCACCGCACGCTGCGCACTGGCGTCGAGCGTGCCGCCGTTCTGCGCCTGCACGGTGACGGTGCCCGTCGCAGCATGAAGCGCGATCCCGGCGGCCGGCACGGGACGGCTGCCGCCCGGGGTGCCGTGCGTGTACAGCGCAATGCCTTCCTTCGCGACGATGCTCGACTTGCCCTGGACCGTGACCTGCACGTCGCGTCCGGCGCTCAGTACGGTTTGCGTGCCCGACGTCCACACGTGGCTTTGCGCCGTCAGCGCGGCGACGCCGGCCGCGCCGTGCGCGACGAGATGCGGATGCTGCCACGCAACCGCGCCGCCGCCGGCACCGCCCGCGCCACTGCCTTCGCGCGTTGCGCCGAGCGACACCTGGCTTTGCTGCAGGCCCTCGATCGCCACGAGCGGCGATGTCGTGTCGCCGACAGACGCGACACCATCGGGCTGCGCCATGCTCGCGCCCGGCTCCGCACCCTGCTGGCGCGCGAATTTCGCGAGCCCCTGCAGCATCTCGCGTTGCTGCGCGAGCACCTGGCTCGCTGCACTCGCGTCCATCTGGTTCACGCCGGGCGCCGTGCTGATCAACAAGCCGGCGCCGGCGCGCAGCGCGGCGGCTGCCTGCGTCGACAGTTCGGCGCCGTAGCCGCGATCGGCCAGACGCCGGTTGTCCTGCACCTGCTTGATGTGCCCGAGCGTCAGGCCGCTGCCGTGATCGGTCGTATAAAGGCGCGCACTCGACTGCCCAGCCGTATCGTCAAGCATGAATTGTCGCGAGCCACCCGCGCCGGTCTGACTCGCACTCAGATCCTGCGTCTTGAACCCGGTCAGCACGGCTGCGTGGTCGTTGCCGGCAAACCAGGCCGCCGCATTGGCCGTGCTGCCGCTCGGGCCGCCCGCCAGCGCATTGTGCTGCGCGTCCGCGTTGCCTTGCCCGTTGTACAGCGCGGCGACCGCGACCGGCCGGTCGGGCTGGCCTTCCAGCCATTCGGTCCAGACTTCCTGACCGACGCGCGGCACGCTCACGCCGCCCCAGTTGTCGCCGCCGATCGATGTCACCATGCGCGTCCAGGTGCCCGCGCCACGATCGGCCGGCGCGTTCGCCGCGCGCGGATGTTCGTCGCGACTCGCGGAATTCTGCCCGCGCTGCGCATGATGCTGGATCCGGATCCGGTGATCGCGTTCGGTATGAACCGGATCGCCCGCGCCGACCACGATGCTCGTCTGAGCGCCCGGCATCACCGCGACCGGATGCACGCGTGCGCCATGCCCGCTCGGCGCCAACGGCCGGTAAGCCTGGTCGAACGGCAGCGCGGCGAAGCGGTTCCGGTACACCTCGTCGCCATCTACCAGCGCGCCGCCGGCGTGCGTCGTGGCGTCGAATGCCGCGTGCAGCGCCTGCGCGTCGCCCGGCTCGCCGGGCGCGATATCGAGTCCCGGCGGAATCGCGCCGAGCCGTTGCGCGATCGCGCCGTGCACGTCGGCGCTCACGTTCGCACGCGCGTCGTGCTCGACGCGCAGGCACACGAACGCGCGCGATGGATCGAGCGACGGATGCCGCGACATCGCGAAACGCAGCCCGGGCCGCAAATCGCGACGCGTGCCGCTGCCTTCGGTTTGCAGCGCCGCCACGCGCTGCGCGTCGAGTTGCTGCTGCGCGCGCTGGTCGCCGATCGCGGCGGTCTGGAACGCGTACGGGCCTGCGACATCGCGATCCTCGCCCGGCGCGACCGCACCGCTCGCGCGCACGCTGGACGGACGGGTCGACAGGCTTCGGTGATCCCAGCTTGCGCGTGCGACGCTGCCGATGCGCCAGCGGCGCGCATTCATGAATTGCCGGATGCCGCCGCGCGGGTCGCCGTCGCTCGTCTGATGGAAACCGATGACTTCGGGTTCAGCCGGGGCGAAACGCTGGTTCGTATCGGCCAGCACGAGCGTGTGTTTGCCCAGGTCAGTCGAGTGCGCGTCGCCCTGGTGTTCGAACCAGTAGAAGATGCCCTCTTCCGCCCACAGCCGTTCGAGAAACGCGAAATCCGATTCGCCGGCCTGTGCGGTCAGGCTGCGGTTCGCATATTTCGCCGGGTCGGCCAGCGCCCAGCGCCATGCCGGCGCGATCGCGCCACGCGCATAGTGCGCAAAGATCTGCTCGCTGATCTCGACCACGCTCGCGTTCACGAAGTTGTAGCTGTCGACGCGCTGATGCAGCAGCGCGAGCCACGGTTCGACGACGAGCCGCACACGCGCGAGCCCGCCGTTGTAGCCGACGAGTTCCGCGGCCGTCACATGGCCGTGGAACGGGCGTCGTGCGTCCTGCCCGTCCGCGACCTGCCATTCGATGAGGACCGACGCGCCGATCAGTTTGTCGAGCGGCAGGTCGGGCCGCTCGGTCAGCGCGGTGAGCTGAAACCGGAAGCCGCCGCGATCGAGCGACTCCCATCCTTGCAGGCTCTCGGCGACAAGCTTGTCCGCGCCGAGCGGCGTGGTCAGCCACAGAAACCGGTCGTGCTGCGACCAGCCGCGGAAGAATGCCTGGATGAGATCGGATTGGGTCGACATGATGTTTGGCTCGGGGTTCGCTGGGAACGGTGTTTCTGATCAAGGCTTTCGGGATGCCCGAAGCCCGCATTAACGCTCGGTCAGTTCGACGGCCGGCAGCAGGTCCATCTGCGTAAACACCTTGCCCTTCATTTCGTCGGGCGACTCAATGTTGAAGTTGGCTGTGCCTACGAACCGGTACGTGCCCGAATGAATCCGTTGCGCGGACGAACCCGGATCGAATGTGAGCGCCGTGTAGGGCACGAGGAATGTGACCTTTACCGGCACTCCTGGTTTGACTGCAATCGTCGACGCATAAGGTCGGGAAGCGGCGCTCAGATACTTCTCATCCAGCCGGACCTCGAAGCCGACGCCGGAGTCGCTAAGCCCGCCGATCTGGACGTATTGCACGGTCGGGAGGGCAAGTAGCGGCGACCAATTCTCGACACCGTCAATGACAACGTCCTGTATGCCATCATTCTCGAACACGAGGTCAACCACCAGATTTCCCGACTCGGAATGCACGGCAAACACCGGATGCAGATTGATTTCCGGCGTGCCGTGGTCAAGCAGATCCTGCGCAAGGTCATAAAGAAACGCCAGCTTGCCGCTGATTTCGTCGCTGGATCGATACTGAAGGTCGCCCTGATAACGCCTTCCATTCAGATCGAACGAATACGCGAGGACCGATCCAATATTGCGGCCCGGCACCGAGGTGATCTCGTGATTGGCCAGCATCCGCTTCACCTGATCGATCTCCGTTCGATAGCGCCCGCTGAGCTTCGCCGAGTATTTTCCGACGCCCATATACTTCGCCGGCGGCATGATGTCCAGCTCTCGTCCGCGCGAATAGTAGGCAACGCGATCGCCGTCGAACGCGAAAGCCAGTGGAGGCGATGGTGCGATCTGGCCGGGGCTGCTCCGTATTTCGAAGTAGCCTCGGCCCGCTTCTGCCAAGGCGGCTTCCGTCACGCCGAACAGAAACACCGCCGCCAGAAAATATGGCGCACGTCGCCCGATTCCGCCCGTACGGCTTCCCGCTCGACGAACAACTTTTCGCTTCCCGATCATCGGTATCGCGCGTAGCGTGCGTTCAGTCCGGATCATGTCACTCCCGCGTCAAACCGATCGACGGCACCGGGTCCGTCCACGTCAAGAACCTGCCGGACATCTCGTCCGGTTTGTCGACATTGCCCTGCATGCGCCCGACAAAATCGTAGGTGCCTGTTTCCATGCGCTGAATGGGAGAGTCGCTGTCGAACGACAAAGCATCGTAGGGAACCGCGAACCCGAGCCGGGTCACGTCACCCGGCCTGACGGTGATCTCCCTGGCATAGCGGCGCGACGCGTCGATTAGATACTTGCTCCCCAGGCGGACCTTGAAGTCGGTACCTGCGCTGTTGCTTCCCCTGACTTCGACGTATTGCCGAGTCGGGATCGCAAGATTGTCCGTCCAGGTATCCGGACCATCGATGATGACCTCGTGCCGGCCCTCGTTCCGGAATTCGACTTCGACCAGCAAACGATTCGAGTCGGAACGAATCGACAACGCCGGATGAAGATTGATCTCGGGCTTTCCATGGCTCAGCAGTTCCTTCGCGAGCGAATACAATGCGATGATTTTGTCCCGTACCGGCTTTTCCGCCTGGTAGTTGAACGCACCTTCGTAGTGGTGTCCATCCATGTCGAACGAATAGGACAAAACCGGTCCCGCATTGACCGCGTCCCGGACCGCCGCATCGCGTTGGCTCAGCACGCGCCGGATTTCCGCGAGCTGCCCGGCATAGGCGTCGCTCGATTCGACCGTATATTTCCCGATGCCCAGATAGCGGCCCTGCGAACTGTGATCGAGATCCCTTCCGCGCGAATAGTAGGAAAGCGTCTTGCCGTCATCCTTGATCACCATCGTCGGCGCGGGATTGGTCTGTCCGGACCCGCTGCGGATTTCGAAATAGCCGCGCTCGTTTTTCGCAGACGCCATGTCCGTCACTCCAAGAATCAATGTCATCGCCATCAGGACCCGTGTAAAGCGCATCATTTCAGGACTTCCCACTCGATGTTGGTTTTCTTCTGGAACCAATCGCGAAATCCGTACATGTAGTACTTCGGAATCTCGGGATTCGGCAGAAACATCCCCTCGCCCATCAGATTCGTCGAAGACGTACGCTGCCAATTATCCTGGAGCTGCGGCATCGCGACGTCGACGAGTTTCTGTGCATTGATATAGGCGCCGTAGACGGCCCCTTGATTCTCGAAGTACTCGTCCGGCCACCCATAGTGGTGTCCTGCCTCGTGAATAATGGCGTTTTGCGTAGCCTCACGCGTTGCCTTCTTCTTCACGGGATCCCACGTGACCTGCACCTCGCCCCAGTTCTCCGAATTTGCCCGCGCCTCCATCGGGTACAGACTGATGGTGCTGTGAAACCGTCCGGTCGTCGTGACGAATTCGATCTCCTGCTTCAACTTCACCTTGCAGGTGCAGTTCTTGCCGAGTGGGCATTTCTTCGGCTGCATGTAGTAGTGGTTTCGGTTCAGGCCGTTTTCGATCCGCCGCTTGAAACCCGCGAGATCGGCCGAACTCGCGGGCCGCTCGACCTTCTGCCAGACGACCTCGTCATCCCCCGGCCCATCGCCGTCGTACGGTATCGAAACCGGCTTACCGGTTTTCCTGTCCACCAGCAACCGGCCGTTCGTATACTCATGCTGATCCACGAGCACGACCCGAAGGCGAACCGTTGCGGTCAACGTGGCCGTTGCCGGCGTGTATTCGATGTCGTACATGCCGGTCGACCCGGAAAAGCGAAGCAGAATCGGATGCTGATCTTCGAGCACTGCACGGCCGTTCGCGTCAGTCTGATAGTAGTCGACAAGTCCCATATCCGGCCGATATTCAAGCTGCTTGAGCGGCGGCACATGAAGATTGCATGGGGCGATCGACGCGGCGGGGCCGCTCTTCGGTAGTCCCTCGAGTTCGTCCGACACCGGCACGGGAGCCGAATGTCCGAGTTGCGGCTCCCGCGACAACGTGGAGCCTGCTGAGCCAGGACCAACTGACACAGCGGGCTGAGCGGGGAGTGTCCGGGTCGAGATCGGCTGGCTCGATGCACTCTCGAACGTCTGCGCCGCGAGCGCGGCGCCACCCGCTCCCGATGCCGTCGCACCGACGATCGAACTCGCCGCACCCACCAAACTTCCGCCCCCCGCCACCGCCCCTCTCCCCGCCGGACTCGCCGCCAGCGCCTGCACGAGAAAGTCGCACGGATCGCCTTGCGGCAACACCGGCAGCGCCGGCAGCTTCACGCTCGTCGCCCGCGGCCCCGGGAACGGATGCCCGCCCGCCTTCACCGCGAATTGCCCCGGCGTCTCGACGACGATATCGCCACCCTTCAACGTGATCCGGTTCGGCCCCTGCTGCAGCACGATCGCGTCCTGCGCAAGCACGTCGACGCGCTCGTCGGTCGACGTCACGCGCACGGTCTGGTCCGCGAGAATCTCCATCGTCGACGCATGCGCCTCGACGCTCACCGGCCCTTCGCCCGCGATTGCCTTGAGCCCGCCCGCCACGCTGTACAAGCTCATCGCATCGCCCGTCGCCGCGGCCACGGTGGCACCGGCGCCCACATGCGCATCGCCTTGCGACGTCAGATGAACGTGCTGCGCCGCATACGACACCGCACTCTCCGGCGTCGTCACCACGATGTTCTCCGGCGACTCCATCAGCACCACGGGCGTCGCGAATCGCTCGACGGGATCGCCGCCGTCGCGCTGCGTCCCGGTCGGCTTGGTCGCGCTCTGACCACCCACGCTGCCCGCATACTTGCCGTCCTGCGCAGGATCGATCGCCTTGAGGAAATCAGTCTGCGCCTTGTTCGCGCTCAGGCCGGCCGCCTGCGCACCGGTCGCCGCCGTGTCGAGTTCCTGCGCCGTTTTCGCCGCGTCCTTCAATTGCTCCACGCGCTCGGCGACATCCATCTGCGTCGACGCGCCGAGCCGGCGCGCGGTACTCGACATCAGCACGCCCGCGCCGGCCCGCACGACACCCCATCCCTGCGTCGCCAGTTCGAAGCCTTCACCGCGATAGGCGCCGCGCATCGTCCCCTGCTGGTCGATCAGATAGCCCTGCGCGAGGCGCGTGTCGGCAGTCGAATTGCTCAGCTCGTGACGCAGTTGTCCGGCCGCATCGTCCATCACCCAGCGACTGCCGGGTAGCCCATCGAGGGTCTGCGTCTGCAGGCCCGTCAGTGTTCCTGAATGATTCGCGTCGCTGCCTTCGCCCGCGGAGAACGGCGGACGCACACGCCCGCCGTACACCTGGCCGAGCACGACCGGCGCATCGATGTTGCCCGACTCGAAGCCGACCACCACTTCCGCCCCCACGCGAGGTACAAACGCATGACCGAAATTCGGCCCGGCCGCCTGTTCGGCGACGCGAACCAGAATGCCCGAACGGTGATCGCCCGGCGCGTGGCCGGTCGGATTGGACCGGCTTGCCGTATCCGTCAACCCGCCCGGCAGCGGCGCGACACCGCGCATCCACGGAAACTGGATGCGGACCTGGTGATCGCGCGTGCTGCTGACGCGCCCACCCGGCTCGCCGACGACGATCGCAGTCTGCACCCCGTACACCGTCGGCCGGTCGCGGAACGGCGGCACGATCGGCGTGCCCTCCGGCACCGCGACGAAGCGGTTGCGATACAGCCCCTTGTCGAGCTCGCCGCGTCCGAACAGCTGGCCGATCTGCGCGCCGAGGTTGTTGACGGCCTCGTGCTCGATCGACAGCGGTATGAATCGCACGGTGCCGCCCAGATAGTCGTTCAGCGTATGGACCTTGCCGGTCTCGAGCGTGCGCGACGAGCCGCCGCCACGGTAGACCCGTTTCGCGAGCTGCAGCGCGTCGAGACGCTGTTCGGCGTAACGCTGCGCATCGCCGCTCGTGTCGAAGCGGCCTGCGCGCTGGCCGTCGTAGATCTCCCGCACCGGCAGCAACGGCGCGTCGGCATCGGCAGGCTGCTGCGCATGGCCGGCAAGCGCATGAAGTTCGCTGGCTTTCCAGCTCGTCGCCACCACGCGATCCGGCACCAGCTGACGCCGATCGGAGAATTGCGTCATCACGCCGTCCGGATCGCCGACGTCCTGCGCATTGAATGCGATGGCGCTGCCGTCGGGCAGCCGCGCATGGCGGTCGAACACAACGACGGTATGGTCGCCCGACGGCGCCTTCCCCGCGTCCTGCCCGTGCTCGATGCGAAACGACAAGCCGGCCTCGGACAACTGCCGCGACACGAAATCGAGATCGGTTTCGCGATACTGGCCGCGCAAGCGAAACGATCGCAGCGGCTCGACGAGTTCATAGCGCCAGTGCGCTTCCGGATAGTCGCCGAACACACGCTCGCAGATCCCCTCGGCATCGAGGTCGACGAAATAGAGGCAATTGCGGCGCAGCTTCAGCAGCGCGAGCCACGATTCCATCGTGAGCCGATAGCGCGTGAACTCGCCGTCGCTCTCCGCATAAGCGGCATGCGTGACGTAGCCGTTCCAGCATCGTTCGCCCGCCGCCGTCGCGAGACGCAGCCGCACGGCGCTGCCGATCAGCGGCGCGAGATCGAGAAACGGCTCGCTCGACAGCACGTCGATCTCGAACCGGAACGATTCGCTGATCCCTTCACGACCGTGAAAGCGCTCTACGACGAATGCGTCCGGCATCGCGGTATCGATCTGGATATGACGGGTCGCTTGCCCGTACCCCGTTAATGCGGCAACTAGATCCATGTCGTTTCTCGGCAATCGCGCGCGAATGCGTGTCGCGCCGGCTGGTTCGTGTCCAATCGGTTCATCCGAACAGCTTGCTCATGTCGACGTTGCGCTGCATCTGCTGACGCATCGCCTCCATGTCTTCCTGCACGCTCGGCACGTGGGGCGCGTCCCAGCGCACGCCGTTCACGTAGACGGTGCGCCAGCGCAGGTAGCCCCAGACGAACGAAAACTCGCGCCCCGAATCCTGCAGCGCGAGACCACCGGTGACTTTCGGGTCGGTCAGCACGGCGCTGTCGGTCGGCGCGGTGGCATCCCGGGCCGCGCGGGCTTTCTGTGCAGCCTGCTGCGCGGCGTCGTAACGTTTCAGGATGCCGGCCTGCTGCGCGGTCAGCGGCGAACGCGGTTCGGGCTCCGGCGCGACGTTGGCGGCCGGCCCGAGCCCGAGCGCACCCGCCCCCATCATCTGCATGATCTGCGACGGTCCCGGCACGCCAAGTTGCTGGCGCTTCTTCCACTCTGCGTGCTCGCGCTCGAACTCGGCCTGGCGCGTTTTCAGCGCTTTGATCTGGTTGTGGTTCCACACGTCGTCGTCGTCGCCCAGCGGCTTGAACCATGCGCGCGAGTCATGCATGAAGTTGTCGTACAGCGCGCTGATCGGCGCTTCCGGCGGCCCCATGTTCCAGTCGCCGCGCACCTCGAGCCACTGCTTCCATTTCTCTTCGAGCTGCAGCTGGAAGAAATCCTCGGCGCGCTTGGCGCTCGCGCGCACGAGCGGGCCCACGAACGGAATCGCGGACTGCAGGCCCGCGGCGATCGGCAGGACGGCCGGCGAAATGACGGCCGCCGCCTTCGGGTTCTGGGTGATCTTCCGGCTGACCGTGTTGCCCGCGTACCGGCTCACGGTCGGTCCGCCTTCTTTCTCGCATTCGAGCAGGTCGCGCCATTCGAGCCGCAGTTCCTCGTTCGCGCTGTCGAGATCGACGGCATCCTGCGGATAGGCAGCCTTGGCGGCGAGAAACGACGGTTGCGAACGCAAATTGTCGAGCCGCATCTTGCGCCAGCGCAGGTAAAGCCCGTAGTGCGCGCGCATCAGGCCCGGCGTGCCGTGCTCCTTCGCGTAGTAATAGTCGGCGCTCGTGCTCACATAGGCGGAAAAGGCGCGCTTGAGCGCGGGAGAAATCGCGAATGCCGCCGCGGCTTCGGCAGCGACACCGGGCCCCTTGATATCGAGTGGAACACCGGCCTTGCGCGCTTCGCGATACATGTCGAGCAGCGGCACCTGCGACAGCTTGTCCGCGTCGCCGGTGCCGCGCCCCTGCTCGCCTGGCCCGTAACCGCCGCCGACATCCGAATGCACGCCCGGATAGACGATTTCCTCATGCCCGTCCCGCGACGCATCGATCAGGTCGAGCGGGAACGATCCGCGCGGCTCGTGGGCGGCGACCATATGGACGCAGCGGCGCACGTAGCGCGGCACGCCCATCAATTCCTTGCGCCCCCAGCCGCCGTGCCCGTCGAACAGCGTCGCGGCCGTGCTTTGCGCGATGCCGACCGACGCGACCGTATCGAAGATGCCGAGAAAGTCGTAAGACACGGGCACGCCGCACAGGCTGAAATCGGGGTCCAGCGCATCGGCCAGCCAGTTCGAGAACGTGCGGGCCTCGGCCGCCCCGCGCGAAAAACCGAACACGTACAGCCGAATGCGCTGCAGTTTCGGCTTGCCCTTCACCAGCAGATCGCCGACGCGCGCCTTCAGCTGCGCGCACCGGGCCCGCAATGCGACGCGGCGTTTCTCGTCCCATGCGCGCATCGTCGCGGTCCAGTTCGCCGTATCCACTTCGCCCTTGAGCTGCGCCCAGATCGTGTCGCGATCCCAGGTCAGTTCGATCCCGTTCTGCTCGGCGGCCATCAGCTTGAGCGCACCGACGCTCGAACTGCCGCGCGCGTTGATGTCGCCGAGACTGCCCGGCTTGGGCGGAGTGCCGCCGAGATCGATGCCCTTGAAATTCAGGTCGACGCTGACGGCCTTCGCGAGTTCCTTGTCGCTCTTGCCGAGCGCCGCGGACAGCGAATTGCCGAACGCGTGCGCATGCACGACGTTGTGGATCTGCAGCAGCGCCCAGTTGATGCGCCCCTCGCCGGCCCATCCCGTCGCCGCGCCGGCCGCGGCCTGCAGTCCGACGCCCTGGTCGCCGATCTCGTCGACGAACGGCGTGCCGACGCCGGCCACGTAAATGGCACTGTGATACTTGTCGCGCGGAAACACGTCGAACAGCCGCGCGACGTTGCTGTGCTTGCCGCCCGTGCGATCGCGATCGGCGTTGTTGCGCGTGCCGTCGAAGAAGATGCCGACATGCAGCGTCTTGCAGCAACTCATCCCGTCGTCGTCGTGCAGCCGACGCATGATCGCGTCCTGCTCCTCCCGGGTGACGACGCCGACGTCAGGCCGGTCGGCGCTCGCGAAGCGGAAACTCATTGCATGATCCTCTTGTCGGGATTCGGGCACTGCGGGTCGCTGTTGCGCAACGTGAAGTTCCCCGGGCACGCTTCATCGGGCGCCTGGAGATTTTCGGGGAAGCCCCGGTAGCCGGGCATCCACTGAGACGCATAGACCTTGATTCGATCGTGCGGAAAGAACAGGACCCACAGGAAGCCATCCGAGAATGTGTCGTAGCGCTCAACCGGTACGACCCGGCTCGCAAGCGCCTTCGGATCCTTCCTGTACAGGTTGTCGTCCCGCCACTGCAGGTTGACGGTCAGTCCCGGATGCCATTGTTTCGGCAACGCGACGCAGCAGATGATCGCGCCGCCGCCGCTGCCGATGCGCGCCGGCACCGTCCCGCCCCAGGTGCCGTCGACGTAGAACGCGCCGATCGGAACGTCGGTGTAGTTGAGGGCATTCAGCTTCAGCCCCATCGTGCCGGATGCGGCCGCCGCACCTGCGACGCTCGACGCGCCGCCCGACGCCCCGGCCGCAGTCGACGCGGCAGGCGACACGTCGGTCGCACGCGAGCATCCGGCCGTCCCGAGCAGGATGGCCATGAACATCAGCAGCCGAGCGGCAAACGTCGTGGAACCGGCATTCAAACTCATCTTTTCATCCTCTTGTCCGACGCCGTGCGGCGTGGATCGCTATCAACCACGTGCGCTGTCGCATGCACGCAAACCCGTGTCGTTCTATGCGGACGACGTCGCCGGCGCGAGCTCCGTCACCAGATACCCGGCCGCCACGAGGGCATCGAGCGCGGCTCGCGACGCCGCCGCAGGGGGACCGTCGTGCCGCGCCCACGCCGCACTCACACACGCATGGGCTTGCGACGGCGTGGCCACCAGGCGGCCGAAACTCTCCGGACGCTGGCGAACATGAAAAATCAGCGTGTCGATCTTCGCAGCCTGTCGAAGCCATTCGATCTGTTCGTCGCCGAGCACGTATGGCTCGCCGCTGCGCCCGGTGTCCGCTTCACCGCCGGCCGCCTCGCCCACGGTGTCGAAATCGAGCGGGACGAGCGCGCCGGTGCGATCGAACACATGCCACGCGTCGATGCCATTCGTGAAGCGGCGGCGCTGTGCGGGCGTCAGCGCCACGAGCCACGCGGGCAGGCAACGCGTATCGGCGAGACGCACCAGAAATGCTTCGCCGTCGGATGCCGCACTCGCCTCCATCTGTCCGCGCAGATGCGCGGCGAGCGCGGCCGTATCGCGCGCGCCACGCAGCAGGCTCACCATCGGTCGTCCGGACGTCTCGCGCAGCACGGTCTCCAGCATCGCCCGGCGCGCCGCCGCGTCCGCCGGCAGCGGTACGAGGCACGGCGAAATCGCCAGCAAGTCGTCGCCGTCGTACACCCCTTCGTACAACACGACGGCATCGTTGCGCTCGACCGCGGGCATTCGGTCACGCATCGCCGGCGCGAAACTCATGTCGAGCAGCAGGTGCCAACGGCCGTCGGCCGGCACGCGCTCGAAGAGCGCATTCAGCCGGTCCGGCGTGTCGTCGGGATAGCGGTCGATCCAGTCGGTCGTTTCGATCGTCATGCTCAGATCGCCTTGCCCGCGAGTGCGCTGCCCGACTGCATCGCGTGCAGCAGGCATTCGACACAGACCTTTTCGGGAAACTGCGGCAACGGCGTATTCAGTTGAGCGGGCCCCACGAATGCATGCTGCGCGGCATACACGACGAATTTGCCCGGGCAACCGAACGTGACGTCGCCACCTTCGATCGTCACGTGCGCCCCTCCGCTCACCGCGAGATGCACGGTCTTCTTCGCGGCGATCTCGACGTCCGCGCTCGCGGACGCGAGCGTCAGATCGTCGCGCGCGTGCAGGCCCAGCACATCGCGCTGCGCCTGCAGCGTCAGTCCGTCCTTGCCGGCGATCATGCCGATGCCGACACGCTCCGCATGGCTCGCACCGGCCAGCCAGCCGATGCCTTGCCCGCTGTGAATGCGCAGCTGCTGCGCAGCGGCGAGATTGAAGTCGCCACCGCTGCCGAGCGACAGCGTTTCGCCGGCCGCCCATTGCAGGGCCTGGCCGGCAACCAGCCCGTGCCCGCCCCGTGCCTCGATGCCGAGCACGGCGTCGCCCGTGTGCGGCAGTGCGTTGCCGGTCGACCGCTGTGCGGCGTCGGCCGACGCCTGCGTGTAGCCGTTCGCGCCGACCGTCGTCGCGAAGCTCTGCGCAAGCGCATCCAGCGGCGCGGCGCTGCCGTTCAACGACGACTGGCCCGCCTGCTCCACGCCGCGCTGTGCGGCGAACGGCAGCGTCCCATGCGTATCGGCCGTCTGGTCGAATCGCCGAACCAATGCGGTGTGCCGCGCGAGCAGCGCCTGCAGCGCGGACGCATCGCCCGCCGGCTGGGCGGCGCCGGCAGGCGCGTAGCTCGACACCAGCAGGCCGCGCGTCGCACGCATTGCACCGTACGCATCCGAGCGCAATTCGACGCCCTGGCCACGAAAACTGCCGAGATAGTTGTCCGCCTGATGGCGCAGATGACCGAGGTTCAGTTGCGTGGCCGCGTGCGTGGTCGCCATCTGCAGGCGTCCCATGCCGTCCGAATCATCGGCGACGAGCTGGTTGTGGCCATGCCCGTCGAAACCCTGGCTCTTGAAGCCCGACAGCGCGCCGGCGTGATTGTGACGATCGGTGCCGCCGCCGGCGCCATGCCACGCGGGGCTCAGCCCGCTTGCCAGATTGCCCTGCGCGCTCGGCGCATGATCGCCCGCCTGCGTGTAGATCGACGCGTCGAGCGGCTTGCCGGCCGCCCCGCCCGGCGAAGGCGACTCGCCGCCTTCGCCGCGGCCATTGAACAGGCCGCCGAGCACGATCGGCCGGTGGATCAGCCCATGGTGAAACTGCACGAGGACTTCATGACCGATGCGCGGCACCTGCTGAAGGCCGTGCCCGTCGCTCGCGAGCCGTTGTATGGCGCGCGTCGGATACGTACCCGCATCGTCTTGCGCCTGCCAGTGGAAGCGAACGCGCAACCGCCCCTGCGCATCGGCGTGCACGGGCCCCGTCGAACCGGGCCGTGCGTCGCCGGCCGGCCCGACGACGATCGCCGTCTGCGCACCCAGCGCCGTCGGAACCGGATTGAGTCGCTGCCCGGTTCCGTCGGCCAGCGTGGGCCGCCAGACCTGCGTTCGCGGCACCGCATCGAACCGGTTTGCATAACCGCCGGCCTTCGCTTGCCGAACCACGCGCGGATCGAGCGCCGCCGCCGGCAACGGCCCGAGTTGCCGTTCGATGGCCTCCATGACGGTCGCCGGCAGATTGTTGATCCCGACGTGCTCGACGCGCGTCAGCAGAAAATCCTCGGGCGCCGCGGCGCCGCGCACGGGCTGCCAGCCGGCATCGACGAGTTTCAGCGCGCGTCCTGCGCGCGCCGTGCGCAGCGTGCCGTAGCCGGTCCAGAAACTGGCGCGCGACACGATCGCATCGGCCTGGCGCCTTACCGTATCTTCCGCTTCGCGCAAGCTGTCGAACGCCTCCGGCCCGACGTCGTCGTAGAGTTCGCGCGCGCCCGCCGGCCGGCCGAGCGTCGTACTCGCGGTAGTCGCCCGGTTCACGCGATAATCGCTGCTGATCAGTGTGATGCGATCGGCCGTCAGCGACAGCGACTGCCCGATCCCGAGGATCACGTCGTCGGCGCCGGTCGCCGTCCCGCTCGAGCGGCGCGGCACCCCGCCGCGTCGCGCGGACGTATCGTCCTCGGCCAGTTGCGCGCTGTCGTCGAAGACCAGCATCGTATGCCCGGCAGGCGCGTCCTCGTCTTCGACGAAGCAGAACCCGAGGCCAGCCTCGGCCAGCAGATGCTGCACGAATTCGTAGTGCGTATGGGTTCGGTACTGCACGCGATACGCAGTGGGGCCCAGCGCATCGAGCCGCCGGCCAGCATCCGGCGTGAGGCGCCACCGCGCGATCCCGGCGTACGGCGCGAACACCGTGTCGAGCACGTCGGCAAGCGTCTGGTTCACAAAGGTTCGCTCGTCGCGCGCATGCGCGAGTGCGGCAAGCCACGGCACGATCCGGAGATGGTAGCGAGCGAGGCCTGCGTCGTAGCCCCTGCACTCGGCCTCGGCGACGAGACCGCTGCGCAGCGTCGTCGTGCCGTTCGCGAGCGTGGTGCGAATCGCGACACGCTGCCCGAGCATCGCGTCGAGATCCAGTGCAGGATCCGTCGACAGCGCATCGACGTTCCATTCAAAGAGATCGGAGAGCGATTCGCGGCCGGTCCAGCGCTCGATTTGAAATGCTGCAAGCGCGCCCGATCCGTCCAGCGAATACAGGCGATTGAATGCGCCAAAAAGCGACGCAAATTCCGTGATGACGCTCATGCGATCCCGCTCTCTCAGGATTTGACGTTTTTAAATAGATATTGCTGCGACGAACACGGGATGATGCACGATTGCCGGCATCGCGCGATCGACATGCCGATCCGGCGGGAAATGCGCGGGCTCCCCCGCAACACCGCCCGCTGTCTGGCTATACGCACGCCAATCGGATCAGGTGATGCGACCCCTATTGAAGCTTACTATTTTAGATTACGTCGCGGGGCTTCGCCATAAGCAAACAGACCTGGATTTAAAAATGCCGGCCTTGACGTGCGGCCATCACGCACGATAATGACGGCCTTCGGCTCGAAAGCTACATTACGGCTCAATCGAAACAGGCAATTATTGCTGAAAGGTAATAAATACCCGATTCAGCCGGAATCGATTCGAAAAACGTTGCCGATGACACGCGCGCCCTCCCGCACCGGGCGGCAAAGCCGCGCTGCATCGTCGATGATTCCAGCCAGGAGGCCTATCCGGATGACCAAACCCTTCATCGTCCTCGGGGACAAGCACAGCCATGGCGGCACCGTGACAAGCGCGTCCACGCTATCGTCGGTCGACGGCCGCGGCATCGCGCGCCGCAACGACACGGTGACGTGTCCGATCCATGGCCCGAATTACATCGTCGACGGCGACGACACAATGATCGTGCAGGGCGAAGGCGTCGCGCGCGACGGCTACAAGACGGCCTGCGGCGCCGTACTGGTCGCGAGCCGGACGGCGGGCAGCGACGGCAACTGATACACGACGCCGCAAGTCATGGGGGAATCGACGGAAATGATCACGCGATTGCGCAAGACGGCATTCGTCGCCGCGCTGTTCGTCGCGGTGTGGATCGCCGTGTTCGTCTGGTGGAAAACGACCCGGCATGCCCCCACCGCCAGGGAGTTGCTGCTGTGCGGGCTCGTGCTGCCGGCGGCCCTCGCCGTCTGCGCGGCATGGCTGCGCCGGGCGCTCGGCCCGCATCCGGCGCTCGCGGCCGCCGCACCGCCGAGTTCGTCCGCATCGACGGACGCCGCTGCCACGCAAGATCCGACGTCGCACACGTGGTCGGCCCTGCTGCTCGACAGCAGCGTGAGGCTGCCGACGGGGGCGACGACCGCAGACATCGATGCGGCGGCGCGGGAAGAGCGTTCCGTCGCGCTTCATCCCGAACTGCAACGCCCGGACGGAACCGGCGTATTCGCGAGCACGGTCGACTCGGTGTCGCTCGACCGGCTCGATACCAGCCTGCTTGCGCCCGACGCGCGGGAAGCGCTGCAGGACGAGCATTGGCGCGGGCTGCTGCTGGCCGCCGATGCACTCGACGAATTGCGCGAGCGTCATGCCGTGTTGTCCGGCGCGGCCGCCGACGCGCCGCCGCTCAGACTCCATCTGCTGATGCCGGAGCGCTGGCGACCGGTCGCCGCCACGCTCGCCGCATGGCTCGATGCGCACGCGGCGCGGGAAGCCGTCGCACCGGGCATCGTCCGTGCGCAATTGCGCACGGTCGCCGATCCCGTACAAGCATGGGCGGTCGTCGACGAACTGATCCAGGCGTTGCACCTGCAACCGTCCGGCGAACTGCACGTCGTCCTCGCGTTCGATTCCACCGCGAGCCAGGACGCAGTCGACGCGCTGGATCGCGCAGGCCGGCTCTACGGTCGCGATCGGCCGAACGGCATGATGCCCGGTGAAGGCGCATGTGCATTGCTGCTCGGCCATCCCGACACACCGCATGCGATGTCCGTCCCGTCGATCCAGCGGCTCGCGGCCGCGCGCCGCGCGGTTTCCGCCGATCACGGCAAGGCCGAAGCGACGACACTCGAACAGTTGCTGGCGGCGACGCGTACGCGCTTGTCGACGTTACGTCCCGACCTGTCGGCACCCGGATTCGTCACCGACGCCGATCAACGCAGCAGTCGCCGCACCGAAGTCGTGACGGTCAGCGAGCAGATCTGGGGCGATGATGCCGCCGAGCGCAGCCGCCACCTCGGGCTCGCCAACGGGGCGAGCGGCGCGGCGCTCGCGCTCGCTGCACTGGCCGTCGCCGCCGATCACGCGACAGAGGAAGGGCAAGCGGTATTGGCGGCATCGGTCAGCGACCCGCTCGCACGTGGCGTGATGCTCGTCACGCCGGCGATGACGGTCGACACCACGGTATCGGTGCCGCAATCCGGAACGGTCGCGGCGTGACATGACGCGCCGGTCAGCGCGGCGCGTCACGCGTCGTGCGAGCCCCGGTCGACGACGGTATCAAGGCGCCTGACCGCCGCGGACACCCATGCCGCTACCCGCGGCGATGAATCGCGACACACTGCGGCCGACCGATCGGTCGCGCGCGACGTGCATGCCGGCGATAGCCGCGCTCGCAAAAGCGACATCGGCCGCAACCGATTTTCGTCGGCGGCTGAATCCGTCACCCGCGCCGCACCCAGATCACTTTCCCGTCGCGAATGCCGAGATTGCGACGCTCCTCCCGGTAATCCATCGTGCCCGGCAACGACTTGCCGTCGCGCTCGAGCACGCGCCACAGGCAGCCGTCGAGCAGCGCGGTCGCATCGGCCTCGGTCTTGCCGACCAGCGCATCGTCGGGCGCGGCATCCGCCTTGCATACCTGCGCGGCGCCCGGCTGCAAAGGGGCCCTGGCCGCGCCGCCGGCGGTGGCGTTGGGGTGCTTCGTGTCCATGTCCGCACATCCTGAAAAGGTTGCGCTCGCAACGAGTGCAACGAGCATCGCGATCGTGTTCTTCATCGGTTTCTCCCTGTCGCGGCCCGGCGCGGCAGGTGCGGCATGCGCACACGCACCGGGCGTTGGATCCATCATGGGTTCTGCGCGCCGTCGGCCGGCCAAGCACCGTATCGCGCGATCCGTTCGAGTCGAATCGGCCCCGTGCAGCTGCCTCGACGGCCCGAAGCCGAAGCCGAAGCCGAAGCCGAAGCCGAAGCCGAAGCCGAAGCCGAAGCCGAAGCCGAAGCCGAAGCCGAAGCCGAAGCCGAAGCCGCCGTCATGTTACCGCACCGATCCGCGGCGGAATCGTGCTCCCCTTACGGGGAGCAGGCGAATCATGCCGACCGCGTCAGAACTTGTACGTGACGCCGGCCATCCCGTAGTAGTTGCTGCGCGTCTGCACGATCGGGCTGTCGCCGTAGCGTCCGAGCAACCGCGTGAAGCCGCTCGTCGCATGCACCGACCAGTGCCGCGACACGCTCCAGTTCCATGCGAGCGACAGCGTTGCGCTGTCGACCCCGCCGCTCGTCGAATACGGCCTGAAGCCGCTCGCCGCCGACTGTGCGTCGGTCACGCCATAGAACGTCTGCATGTAGCGCCCGGTGCCGGCATGCACGCTGCCGGTCACGACGATATCGTGGCGCCCGGCCTTGAACACCGGCACCGCGAGATCGACATGGCCGGACAAGCCGCGCGACGTATGCGTGACCGGCGCATCGATGGTGACGCTCAGTTCGCCGCCATCGAGCAGTTGCACACCCGCCCGCATGCCGACGAGCACCGAACCCGGGATCCGGCCCATCCCCTTCAGGTGATCCGAGCCCTCCAGGTCGAAACGGTTTTCGTCGGAACGGCCGGCGGAATAGCCGAGCGCCGCCGACACGAACACCCCGTTCGGCAGGTTCAACCGGTAGCCGGCGCCCGCCGCGGTGTCGATGAAGAACCCGTTGCCGAACATCGCGGAGAACGACGGCGCGACGACGGCGCGATACTGGTTGCTGCCCTGGTAGCGCGGAGCAAACCCGCCGCCGAGCGATATCGCGTACTGGTTTTCGGCGTGGGCAACGGCGGCGAGGGTCAGGCCGGCAAGCGGCATGCAATAGCGCAACGAGCGCAGCGAGCGGAAGGATGGACTCACGATGTCGATACAAGAGTGACGGAGCCCGAAGTCTAGATACGGCGGCGCGGCCGCACTGTCCTGAATCTGCGGCAAATGTGTGCTCAATTGTGATCGTTTGTTCCCGATTGTCGTATCGACGCCCCGGCGGCGGCCACGCCGGATAGAATTCGCGGACCGCGCATTCATCAGCATGGAAACGCTGAACGCGTGCATCCGAGGAGACCATGAACGACAATCCGCTCAAATACCGTGTCCTTCTGATCGAGGACGACGACCGCCTCGCGCAGCTCGTGCGCGAATACCTCGACGGTTATGAATTCGCGGTGACGGTCGTGCGGCGCGGCGACCTCGCCGTCGCGGCGGTGCGCGAGCACGCGCCGGCCCTCGTGATACTCGACCTGATGCTGCCGAATCTCGACGGGATGGAAGTCTGCCGGCGCATTCGCGCGTTCACCAACGTGCCCGTGCTGATCCTCACCGCGCGCGCCGACGTGTACGACCAGGTCGCGGGCCTCGAAACCGGTGCCGACGATTACGTGACCAAGCCGATCGAGCCGCGCGTGCTGGTCGCGCGCGCACGCGCATTGCTGCGCCGCGCACAGCCGCTCGCCCCGGAGCCGCCCGCCGACACGCAGCCGCATACCCTCGTGTTCGGCGAACTGACGATCTCGCCGCCGAACCGCACGGTCACGTGGCGCGGCGAACTCGTCGACCTGAAGACCACCGAGTTCAATCTGCTGCTGATCCTCGCTCGCGCGGCCGGCACGGTACTGAGTCGCGACGACATCCTGAAACAGTTGCGCGGGATCGAATTCGACGGCATCGACCGCTCGGTCGATTCCGGCATCTCGAAGCTGCGCCGGCGCTTCGAGGACGCCTCATCGGAGCCGCACCGGATCAAGACGATCTGGGGCCGCGGCTATCTGTTCAGCCCTTCCGCGTGGGACGAGTAAATGCTGCGCCCGTTGATCAAGCTGTATCTCATCGTGATCCTGTGCTGCGCCGCATCGATCGTGTTCATTCAATGCTCGTTCGACCGGATCTTCTACGAGCGCATGGCGCAGGCGCAGCGCGATTCGCTCTCCACCTACGCGTTCGTACTGAACGACTACCTCGAACGCCATCCGGGCGCGCAGCGCATGCTCGCGCTGCGCGCACTCGCGCAGCACGGCAACGAACGCTTCGGTTTCGTGACGATGGCCGAGGCCCGCGCCCAGCTGAGCGGCGCGCCGCTGCGGGATCTCGACGCCCGCAGGATCGCGATCAGCTACAACGGCAAGAACTACTACATGCCGCTCGCCGACGGATCGGTGCTGCATGCGCGCCCGATCGAGCCGGCCGACCTCGACATCAAGATCTATGCATACGGGATGATCGCGCTCGCGGCGCTGTTCGCCGTCGCGCTGTGGACCTCGTATCACTGGCGCGATCTGCGCAAGCTGCAGGCGGCCGCGCATGCGTTCGGCGCGGGCAACCTGTCGACGCGCGTGAAGCTGTCGGGCCGGTCGAACATCTACGAGCTGTCGCAGCAGTTCAACGACATGGCCGCACGAATCGAAGCGTCGATCAAGCAGCAGCGCGAGATGATGCACGGGATTTCACACGAGCTGAAGACGCCGCTCGCGCGCCTCGAATTCGGGCTCGCGCTGCTCGCCGATGCCGACGACAGCGGCCGGATGCGCGAACGCCGCGACGAGCTGCGGCGCGACGTGCGCGAACTCGACGAGCTGGTCACCGAACTGCTGACGATCGGGCGGCTCGAACAAGGCGCGAGCGAACTCGCGCCGATGGACGTCGTCGTCGATGCGCTGATCGACAGCGTCGCCGGCAATGTCGCGAACGACGTCGCCGATCGCGGCCTCACGCTCGACGTGTCGACGGCCGGCGCGCCGGCCACCCACGTCTGCGATCCGAAACTCGTCGCCCGCGCGCTGCTGAACCTGATCCGCAACGGCGCCCGCTATGCGTCGCGCACGGTGTTGCTGGCCGCCACCCGCGACCGCTCCGGCGCGCTCGTGCTGAGCGTCGACGACGACGGCCCCGGCATTCCGGCCACCGAGCGCGCCCGCGTGTTCGAGCCGTTCCAGCGGCTGGATTCGAGCCGCGACCGGCAGACCGGCGGCTTCGGGCTCGGGCTCGCGATCGTGCGGCGCGTCGCGCTCGTGCACGGCGGCGACGTGCGGCTCGAGGATTCGCCGCTCGGCGGCGCGCGCTTCGTGATCACGCTGCCCGTGCGCGCGCTGCCGGACAGCGTCTTCGACGTCGCGCAGGACGCGGCGAGCACGCACGCCGGCTGCGCCGTCGCCGCGCCGCTCAACCGCCGGTCTTGAACGCCGGCAACTGCTGCCCGAGCCGCGCGCCCATTTCCGCGCCGAGCGCCTGCAGTGCATTGAACGGCCGGATCATCACCTCGAATTCGACGATCCGGCCGTCGTCGTCGAAGCGGATCATGTCGATTCCCTTCAGCGCCTTGTCGCCGACGGTCGCGTCGAACTCCAGCACGACGCTCTTGCCGTCGTCGGTCGCGAACTGGCGGTGATACGTGAAATTCTCGAGGATCGTGATCACCGTGCGCAACGCCATCAGCAGCGCGGGCGCCGGTCCGTACGGCTTGAACGCCATCGGCGAACGGAACACGGCGTCCGGATGGACAATCGATTCCAGCGCGCCGAAGTCCTTGCGTTCGACCATTGCGTGCCATGCGTCGAGCGATTTCGCGACGGCGGGATGAAGATGCAGCGGGGATGGGGTCATCGAGCTCTCCAGCATCGTTGTTGGACGGAAAGGAAACGAATCGGCGTCAAAGGGCCGCGGCGAGCGTCGTGCCCTGGTGAATCGCGCGCTTCGCATCGAGTTCGGCGGCCTCGTCTGCGCCGCCGATCAGATGCACGCGGCATCCGGCGGCCTGCAGTTGCTCCGCCAGCTCGCGCGACGGCTCCTGCCCCGCGCAGATCACCACGTTGTCCACCGGCAGGGTCTGCTCGACGCCGTCGATCGTCACGTGAAAACCGCCGTCGTCGATGCGCCGGTACGTGACGGCGGACGACATCCCGACGCCGCGCGCCTTCAGCGCCGTGCGGTGAATCCATCCGGTGGTCTTGCCGAGCCCGTCGCCGACCTTCGACGCCTTGCGCTGCAGCAGATGCACATGCCGCGCCGCCGGTTCGGGCCGCGCGGCGCCCAGCCCGCCGGCAGTCGCATACGACCGGTCGACGCCCCATTCGCGGAAAAACCGGTCGGCGTCGACACGTTCGCCGCCGTCGCGATGAACGAGATACTCGGCGACGTCGAAGCCGATGCCGCCCGCGCCGACGATCGCGACGCTGCGGCCGACGGCCTTGTCGTCGCGCAACACGTCGAGATAGCCGAGCGTCTTCGGATGCCCGATGCCGTCGATCGGCGGCGTGCGCGGCACGATGCCCGTCGCGATCACCACTTCGTCGAATCCGCCCTGCAGCAGCATCTCGGCGGTCGCACGCGTATTGACGTGCAGCGCGATGCCGCGCAGTTCGATCTGCCGGCGGAAATAGCGCAGCGTCTCGTCGAACTCTTCCTTGCCGGGCACCTTTTTCGCGAGGTTGAACTGGCCGCCGATCTCGGCGCCCGCTTCGTACAGCGTCACCGCGTGACCGCGCTCGGCCGCCGTGACCGCGAAGCCGAGGCCCGCCGGCCCGGCGCCAACCACCGCGATCCGCTTGCGCCGCGGCGCGGGACGGATCACGAGCTCGGTTTCATGGCACGCACGCGGATTCACGAGGCACGACGTGATCCGGCCGCCGAACGTATGATCGAGGCACGCCTGGTTGCAGCCGATGCACGTGTTGATTTCGTCCGCGCGCCCTTCCCGGGCCTTGCGGACGAATTCCGCATCGGCGAGGAACGGCCGCGCCATCGACACCATGTCGCAATAGCCGTCGGCGAGCAGTCGCTCGGCGACTTCCGGCGTATTGATCCGGTTCGTCGCGACGAGCGGAATGCCGACCTTGCCCATCAGTTGCCGCGTCACCCATGCATACGCGGCGCGCGGCACCCTGGTCGCGATGGTCGGAATGCGCGCCTCGTGCCAGCCGATGCCGGTATTGAGGATCGTCGCGCCGGCTGCCTCGATCGCCCGCGCGAGCCGGATCACTTCGTCGAGCGTCGAGCCGCCTTCGACGAGATCGAGCATCGACAGCCGGTAGATGACGATGAAGTTCGCGCCGACGCGCTCGCGCACGCGCCGCACGATCTCGACCGCGAAGCGGATGCGGTTGTCGTACGCGCCACCCCACGCGTCGTCGCGATGGTTCGTGCGCGCGGCGATGAATTCGTTGATCAGGTAGCCCTCGGACCCCATGATCTCGACGCCGTCGTAGCCCGCATGCTGCGCGAGCGCCGCGCACCGCACGAAATCGGCGATCGTCTCGTCGACCTCGTCGTTCGTCAATGCATGCGGCGTGAACGGGTTGATCGGCGCCTTCAGCGCACTGGGCGCCACGAGCGCCGGGTGATACGCGTAGCGCCCGAAATGCAGGATCTGCAACGCGATCCTGCCGCCCTCGACATGCACCGCGCGCGTCACGACGCGGTGACGTTCGGCTTGCGCCTCGGTCGTCAGCATCGCGCCGCCCGGCGCCGGACGGCCGCGCTCGTTCGGCGCGTAGCCGCCCGTGACGATCAGGCCGGCCTCGCCTCGCGCGCGCTCCGCATAGAACGCGGCCATCCGCTCGAAACCGTTCGGCGCTTCCTCCAGGCCGACGTGCATCGACCCCATCAGCACGCGGTTCCGGAGCGACGTGAAGCCGAGTTCGAGCGGCGTCGTCAAATGCGGATAACGGGAAGCCATCGGGTGTCTCCATGTTTATGCAACAAGTTGCATGGATGGTAGCTCGCCACTCCCGTTTATGCAACATGTTGCATAAACATCGCCCGCTGCTTGTGCTGCGGCTCCGATATGGCAAGATGCGGTTCGTTCCGCAGCCTCTTCGATCCGACATGTCCCTGCCGCACGCGCTTCTCACCGCCCTCGCCGAACGGCCCGGTTCGGGGTCCGAGCTCGCCGACCGTTTCGATCGTTCGATCGGCTACTTCTGGCAGGCGACGCACCAGCAGATCTATCGCGAACTGGGGCGTCTCGAGGAAGCGGGATGGATCGAATCGCTGCCCGCCGAATCCGGTCGCGGCCGCAAGCGCGCGTACCGGATCCTGCCGGCCGGCAAGAAGGAATTGCGGCGCTGGATCGCCGAACCGGAAGACCCGACGCCGCTGCGCGAAGCATTGATGGTGCGCCTGCGTGCGGAAGCCGTGCTCGGGCCGGCCGGCCTCGAGGACGAGATCCGGCGTCGCATCGCGCTGCATCAGGAAAAGCTGGACCTGTATCTGCAGATCGAGGCGCGCGACTTTGCGGCGGCCGGCGATCCGGCGGCCGGCGATCCGGCGGCCGGCGATTCGGCGGCCGGCGATCCGGCGGCCGGCGATTCGCGCACGAAGCGCCTGCAGCACCTGGTGCTGCAGGCCGGCATCGCGAACGAGCGGTTCTGGGTCGAGTTTTCGCAGCAGGCGCTCGATACGCTGCGCCTGCCGAAGGACTGAAGCCGCTGACGAAGGACGCGCGGGGAAACCGGATCACGCATCCGGAAAGATCACCACCTTGCCCTTCACCTGCCGGGCCGCCATCCGCGCGATCGCGTCGGCCGCACCGGCGAGCGGCACGCGCTCGGTGATCGCCGGCCGCACCTTGCCGGCCGCGAACCATTCGGCGAGCAGCCGCATGTTCGCCGCATGCTGCGCCGGGTCGCGCCGCACCGCGTCGCCCCAGAACACGCCGAGGATGTCGCGCTCCTTCAGCAGCGCGAGATTCAGCGCGATCTTCGGGATCTCGCCGGCCGCGAAGCCGACCACGAGGAACCGCCCGCGCCACGCGGTCGCGCGCAGCGCCGCTTCGCTGTAGGCGCCGCCCACCGGATCGTAGACGACGTCGGCGCCGCGCCCGCCGGTCAGTTCGTCCACGCGGCGGCGCAGGTCTTCGGTCGCATAGTCGATCGTCTCGTCAGCGCCCGCTTCGCGGCACAGCGCGAGCTTGTCCGCGCTCGAGGCCGCCGCGATCACGCGCGCACCGAGCGCTTTCGCGATCTCGATCGCGGCGATCCCGACGCCGCCGGCCGCGCCCAGCACGAGCAGCGTCTCGCCCGCCTGCAGGCGCGCACGCTGCTGCAACGCGTGCAGCGACGTGCCGTAGGCGAGCACGAGCGCCGCGCCCTGCTCGAACGTCATGCCCGGCGGCAGCGCGGCGAGCTGGCGCGCATCGGCCACGCACTGTTGTGCGAACCCGCCATGCCCGGTAAACGCCATCACCGAATCGCCGGGGCGCCACGCGGTGACGCCCTCGCCGACCGCGTCGATCACGCCGGCAAATTCGGCGCCCGGCGAAAACGGCAGCGCCGGTTTCACCTGATACAGACCCTGGACGATCAGCGCGTCGGGGAAATTGAGCGATGCGGCCTTCACCTGGACCCGGACCTGCCCGGCAGCGGGCTCGGGGATCGCGACGTCCTCGATGCGCAAGCGGTCGATCGGGCCGAATGCGGTACACAACAGGGCTTTCATGTGCGTCTCTCTCCTTGCGCGGCGTGGCCGGGCATCGGTACGGTGTGCGGGATACTCCCGCGCGGCCGGTTCACGACGTGTGCGCGATGACCGTCGGCATCGGCGAGATCGTCGGTATTCCGGAATGTCGTTGAAGCCACGCTCAGAACCACGCGTCGCGCATGTCGAGCGTCGTCGTGTCGACGCTCGACAGCAGATCGAGCTGCGCGTCCACCTTCGGCAGTTCCCAGCGGAAAAAGTAACGGGCCGCCGCACGCTTGCCGTCGTGGAAATCGCCGTCGTGCCCGTGCGCGGCGAGCGTCACGTCGAGCCACAGCCACGCAACGACGAGATGGCCGAACGCTTCGAGATACACGCTCGCGTTCGCGAGCCGCGTCTGCGGATCGCCGATCGCGCTCAACTGATGCGTGACGTCGCACAGTCGCGTCCAGCGCTGCGCCAGCGCGTCGGCCTGCTCGCGCGTGCCGCCCTCCAGCGTCCGTGCGCGCTCGACGGTCGCGCCGATTCGCGCATCGAGCGCGCGCAGCGACGCGCCGTCGTCCTGCGTGACCTTGCGGCCCAAGAGGTCGAGCGCCTGGATGCCGTGCGTGCCTTCGTGAATCGGATTCAGGCGATTGTCGCGATAGAGCCGCTCGACCGCGTAGTCGCGCGTGTAGCCGTAGCCGCCGTGCACCTGGATCGCGAGATCGTTCGCGGCCAGACACCACTGTGACGGCCAGCTTTTCGCGATCGGCGTCAGGATGTCGAGCAGGCGCGCGGCATCGGCGCGCACCGCCGCATCGTCGTGCGCACGCGCTTCGTCGACCCGTTTCGCGCAGTACAGGATCAACGCGAGGCCCCCTTCGACATAGGCCTTCTGCGCGAGCAGCATGCGCCGTACGTCCGGATGCTCGACGATCGGCGCCTGCGGCGCGGCCGCATCCTTGCCGGCCGGCCCGAGCGGGCGCCCCTGCGGGCGGTTGCGCGCGTAGTCGAGCGCATGCAGATAGCCGGTGTAGCCGAGCGCCACCGCGCCGGCGCCGACCCCGATGCGCGCTTCGTTCATCATGTGGAACATGTAGGCCAGGCCGTGATTCGGCTGGCCGACCCGGTAACCGATCGCGCCCGCCCGCCCGTGCGGACGATGACGCGTCCCTTCGCCGAAATTCAGCAGGCAGTTGGTCGTGCCGCGATAGCCCATCTTGTGGTTCAGTCCGGCGAGCACGACGTCGTTGTGCTCGCCGCTCGCGCCGCCATCGGCGCCCGTCAGGAACTTCGGCACGATGAACAGCGAGATGCCGCGCGTGCCGGGCTGCAGCCGGCCGTGTTCGTCGGGGATCTTCGCGAGCACGAGGTGGACGATGTTCTCCGCCAGCTCGTGCTCGCCGCCGGAAATCCACATCTTGTTGCCGGTCAGCCGGTAGCGCGGGCCGAGCGGCGAATCGCCGTCGAAATCCGCGCGCGTCGCGATGTCGGACAGCGACGAGCCGGCCTGCGGTTCGGACAGGCACATCGTGCCGAGGAAACGCCCTTCCAGCTGCGGGCGGGCGAATGCGTCGATCTGCGCGGCGCTGCCGTGCGCGACGAGCAGGTTCGCATTGGCGACGGTCAGGAACGGATACGCGGCGGTCGCGATGTTCGCGGCCTGGAAGAACAGGAACGACGCGGCTTCGACCAGTTTCGGCAGACGCATGCCGCCGAGCGCTTCGTCGTGACCCGCGGCGATCAGCCCGGCGTCCGCGAACGCGCGCACGGCCGGCCCGACTTCCGGGATCAGCGTCACGCGTTCGCCGTCGAACTGCGGTTCCTCGCGATCGCCGCGCGCCGCGTGCGGCGCGAACAGGTCTTCGGCGATCCGCTCGCTCGTGTCGAGCACCGCGTCGAAGGTCTCGCGACTGTGCTCCGCGTAACGCGGCAGCGCGACGAGCGCTTCGGCGTCGAGCCAGTCGTACAGCAGGAACGCGAGATCGCGTCGCGACATCAACAGGCTCATCGCGACGCCCTCCGCGGATCCGGCGTCCGCCGCGCGCCGGCCATGCCACGCGCACGGTGGTCGATCGATGCAAGCTCCATCACGTCTGTCTCCTGTCGGGCGGCGCTCGGGCGCGCCTGTGGGCGCCGGTGGCCGGCACCGGATCTGTGGGTCGGTGACTGCGGGTGCTCGCAGGAATTTAGCACGGTCGTTCTAAAACGACAATGTGCGGCGCCCGACCGGCAACGGGGATGGAAGGACCGTGAAAGCCGCCGCTGCGCTCACGCGCCCGGCGGTGCCGGACCGTCGTCGCCGAGCGTGCCGAGCGGAACGAACATGTAGCCCTTGCCGCGCACGGTGCGGATGTAGCGATAGTCGCCGACGGCTTGCTCGATCAGGTTGCGCAGACGAAAGATCAGCACGTCCAGCCCGCGCTCGGAACGCCCGGCCGCGTTCAGCCCGAGCAGCGCGAGGATCTCCGTGCGCGACAGCACGCGCATCGGCTGCGAGATGAACAGCTCGAGCAGCGCGAACTCGCTCATGCGCAACCCGAGATCGTGCCCGGCGCGGGTCGCGCGCCGGTTCGCGAAGTCCACCTCGATGTCGCCGAAGGCGTAGGGTTCCGCCATGCCGGACGCGCGCGGCCGTTGACGCCGGTCCGGCGCGTGGCGGCGCATCGCGCTGCGCACACGCGCGACGAACTCCATCGGCTCGAACGGCTCGACGACGTAGTCGTCCGCACCGATCTCGAGCGCGACGACCTTGTCGACCACGTGCGCGCTGCGGCTGAGCACGATCACCGGAATGTCGCAGCCGGCGCGGCGCAACGCGCCGAGCGCGGTATACGCGGGTGTCGCCGGCCGCTCGACGCGCAGCACGATCAGCGCCGGCGGCGCCGCCGCCACGCAGGTCGGCAGCATCGACACGTCGTCGAGCGCCGCCGTATCGATCTGGGCACTGCGCAGCAATGCGCGAATCATGTCGCGCATGCACGGCGTCGGTTCTAGGACGAGAACGTGAGTGGCCATGAAAAATTGCCCGACACGACAACCTGGACGACACACGCCGGCGTCCTGCCGATCATGCCGGCTCGCGATCGCGCGGTGCCGGCTCCTACGCGTGCATGCAGCAATCGAGACTCGTCGCGAAATAGCCGAGGCTCTTGCGAATCGACGTCTCGACGTCCCGCACGTCGCGCGCTGCCGGCGACCGGCCGAGCAGCGTCGCGACGATGTCGAGCGCTTCCCACGGATGCCGGTCGTCGTAATCGGCGTGCAGCTTGAGCCATCGCATCGCGCGATGCCGCACCGCCGGATCGAACTGCACCGCGTACGACGACGCGCACAGCAGCGCGCTCCACTCGCCCGTCACGCCTTCGATCGCATAGTTGGTCGCCGCGATGCTCGGCGCGAGCGCATCGGCGCTGCCGCTCTTCCAGCACCAGTGGCTCAGCGCGAATCCTTCCGGCGGCGCATCGCCGCGCAGCATCATGTCGAGCGTCACGCCGGACTCGACGGCCCAGTTGACCCAGTGATCGACGTGATTCTGCTCGACGCGGATGTTGCGGATCAGGTAGCGCCGCGCCTTCTCGTCGCCGCGCGACCGGTACGCGGCGGTCTTCACCAGGTTCATCGCCATGTATTCGGGAAACTGGCTGACCACCGCCCAGCCGGTCACGAAGAACGCGTGCAACTGCGGCGCGCGCAAGGTCCCCGCGCTCATTGCCGCGAACAACGGATGCGCCAGGACACGGGCCTTCAGCTCGTTGGTCGCGCCGACCACGTCGCGCAGCCAGCCGGGATAGCTGGCCAGGTCCGTCAGGTCGCCGGTCAGTTCAAATGGAACACTCATGCGTTCGATCCTCGCTCGTTCAATGGAAGCCCCCTTCCTGCCAGGGCGCGGGGCGGCCGAAGTAATACCCCTGGCAATAGTCGACACCGAGCGCGCGCAGCATGTCGGCCGTCGTCGTATCCTCGACGTGCTCGGCGACGGTGCGGTACTGCATCACGTGCGCGATATCGTTGATCGCGCACGCGATGCCGTGCTTGACACGGTCGGACGTCATGTCCGATACGAGGCCGCCGTCGATCTTCAGATAGTCGATCGGCAACTGGCGCAGATACGAGAACGACGACATGCCCGCACCGAAATCGTCGAGCGCGAACCGGCAGCCGAGATCGCGCAGCTCGCACATGAAGCGCGATGCGACTTCGAGATTGCGCACCGCGCTCGTCTCCGTAATCTCGAAGCACAGCCACGACGGATCGAGCCCCGACGCCGACAGCTCGGCGATCACGAACTCGACGAAGCGCTCGTCGGTGATCGACATCGCCGACAGGTTCACGTTGTATTCGACGTACTGGCGCCGCTCGAGCCGCGCGAGGCGCTGGATCACGGTGCGCACGACCCAGCGGTCGATCATCGTCATGTGGCCGTAGCGCTCCGCGGCCGGCAGGAACACCGGCGAGATCAGCTTGCCGTCGGCGTCCGGGATGCGCAGCAGGATCTCCGCGCGCTCCTGCGCGCCGCTTCCCGACTGGATCGGCACGATGCGTTGCGCATACAACTGGAACGAATTCGTCTCGAGCGCCGTCTTCACGCGCCGGCTCCATTGCAGGTGGTACGCCTGGCGGCCCGAATTCATGTCGCGCGAATCGGCGACGTGCACGCGATTGCGGCCGCGGTCCTTCGCGACATAACAGGCGATATCGGCCATCTGCATCGCCGCCTCGACGTTGGCGGGCCGGCATGCAAGATCCAGCACGCCGATGCTGACGCTGATCTTGAACGGCTCGCCTTCCCACCGGAACGTGAAATCCTCCACGCACGCGCGGATGCGCTCGGCCTTGCCGCCGTCCGGCATACCGTCGCCGCCGGCAGGCAGCAGGATGCCGAACTCGTCGCCGCCGAGCCGGCCGACCACGTCGGCGTCGTCGAGACCGCGCCGGAATATCGCCGTCGCGTCGCGCAGCAGCGCGTCGCCGGCCGCGTGGCCGCATACGTCGTTGATTTCCTTGAAGCCGTCCAGGTCGAGCACCATCAGCATCCCTCCCGCGCGCCGCGCCAGCGCTTCGCCCAGACGCCGCTCGAACTCGGACCGGTTGACGAGGCCGGTCAACGCATCGTGCGATGCCTGCCAGGTCAGCTTCTCGATCAGTTGGTATTCGCGCGTCATGTCGCGCAGGATCAGCACGTATCCGACGCAACGGCCCGCCGCGTTGTTCATCTTCGACAGCGACGCACGTACGGCCACCGCGGAACGGCATCCGCGGATCAGGTCGAGATCGCGTGTAAAGGTGTGATCGCCGCTGTTGCTGAACGATGCGAGCAGCTTGATCGACATGCCGGTCGACGTATCGATCAGGTCCAGCACATCGTTGATCGGCTTGCCGACGCACCGGTCCGAAGACGCGCCAAGCAGTTGTTCGGCCGCCGGATTGAGCGTCTCGATGCTGCGCGTGAGACCGATCGTGACAATCGCATCGGCCACCGAGCGCAGCGCGGCTTCCGCGAACGCCTGGCTCCGGTCGAGTTCGGTCTGCATCGACAGTTGCTGGCGTTGCGCGCGATTTGCCCAGCGCACCGACAGCAGCATGATTAGCAGCGACGCGACGAGGTACGACAGGAACAGCTGGATCACGGCCGAGCGGAATTCGGCGCTCAGTTCGTCGGAAAAGCGCTTCGGCAATGGCTCGATGCGCGAATTCAGATCCCAGATCTCGCGGTTCAGACGACGCGTGCGATGCGCGTCGCCCGCCCGCACGGACTCGCGCAGCGCATCGGCAAGCTGGCGCAGGCCGACCAGTTGCCGATCCGCATCCTCCCAGTACCGCAGCGCGACGTTCAGGCTCGCGAAGCTGCTCAGAACCGGATAGAACCACACCACCGCCGCCGCATCGACGGGATTGATGCCGGCCGCGATCATCGCGGCCCGCGCGATGCTGGAATCCGCGGGCACGCCGACCATCGCGCGACGCGCGACGCCGAGAAACGTGAGGGTCCGGTCGACCGCCAGGTAGTCGTCGAACAGCTTCTCGTCGCCCGTCTGGCCATAGCGGGTCAGCAGGATCACCTCGTCTTTCTGTGCCTTCGACCAGCTGCTTTCGCCGCCGACGTACACGCGCAGCGACATGATCACGATCAGGCTGACGGCGACGAATCCGGCCAGCGCGACGATCACGACGACGATCGGCAGGATGCCGAGCGCCGGACTCCACGGCCACACGTAAAACGAGCTGCGCTGACTCTGGCGCTTCGACATGTTTTCCATACTGAATGACTGCTTTTCTGATTATTCTCGACGCCACCGGCCCGGCATCGGCCGGACGTCCGGCATCGATGCCCCCCCTGCTTCGGTCCCGTCTGGCTCGCCGCGCCCCGAGGCGGCTAGATCGTCCTGACGCGGCATGACGACACGTCACCCGCATTCGCCACCGCATCGACCGTCAGGATGCGGCGCGTCTCGTCCCGGATGATGCGATGGCAGTCGCAGCCCTGTCGTTCGAGATTCGCGAGATCCGTCAGCACGATCGCGCCGCGGTGCTGATGGATCAGGCCCAGTTCGTGGAGTTGCCGCGTGGTGTCGGAGACCGTCTCGCGCCGCACCCCCAGCAACTGGCCGAGCATGCCGTGCGTGACCGGGATCTCGATGCTGCGCGAGCGCTCGTACGCAACCAGCAGCCATCGGCCGAGCTGATGCCGCATCACGTGATGGCGGCCGCAGAACATCACCTGCGACGCCTGGGAGAGCGCCAGCTGCATGCGCACGAATACCTGCCGCCGCACCGCGGCCGATGCGTCGCACGCGTGCGCGAACCGGTATGCAGGCAGCCGGTAGGCAAAGCCGCCGCGATAGACGACGACGCGCCGCTGCATCGCGCTGCCGATGATGTCGTCGCATACGACACCCTCGCGGCCGATTTCCGTGACGCCGAGCGTCGCCTTGCCGCCTGCCGTGTACTGCAGCGAAATGCCCGCCGTCACGGGAAAATAGACGGCGCCCAGGTTCTCGCCCGCGTCGCACAGCACCTCGCCGGTCCTGAGATTCGCCAGCTGCAGATGAGGCGCCCATTCCGCGAGATCCATTCCGTCGAGCGCAGACAGGAAATGATTGGCCCCCAGCGCATGCGGCAACTCGATGACGTTGTTTGCCTCGTGTATCACGGCGCACCTCGTACGTTGTATCCCTGCCCGGCCACCGAACTTCATGCTTTTTAAACGGGATCTTTTCTCTGTCTTTCCAGTTCTGACGTTCTCATCCCGCTTGCATTGAGCAAAAAGGTATCACGCAGGCCCACCATTCGCGCCACTCCGCCTTTGTTACATGAAGTAATTTGACAATTTATTCGATTCCATGAAGTTTTCTTGCATTGTCAATCATGTATTGCAGACTTAAACATCGATTTAATAAATGCGACTCCACGATTAATCATTGATAATACTCAACGCAATTCAATCCGTTCCAATTCGATTAAGTCCGCCAATGAAAATAATTCATCTTGCGAAATAATGCGGGTTGAGTGGCATGGCCCACACTGTCCGGACGACGAACGTGCGAGGAGCGGGCGGGATCGCGCCGGCCCGCGATGACGGCACGGGGTGAGGTCGCGCTAGTGCGCGGCTGCGGGGCCGGACGTGCTGCCCGCATCGAGCGACGCGGCGCGCAGCGCGTCCGCGCGATCCGGAAAGATGCGTTGTCGCAGTTGCGCGAGCTGTGCATCGTGCGCGTCCGGCGCCAGCAGCTGCGTGTCGAGCCGCTCGCGTTCGGCCGTGTAGTCGCGATAACGCGCCTGCCACGCATCGTCGCGCTGCTGCATCTGCACGACCCGCTCGGCGACGTCGGCACCGAGCTGCACACGCAGCACATCGGGCGTCGCGCGCTGCGCGTCGAGTCGTGCGACCGCCGCGATCGCATCGCGCTGCCGCGCGAGCCGCTCGCGTGCGTCGCGCATGCCGGGCGGCAGCGACTGGTCGAGGGCGGCAAGACGTTCGCGCTTGCGTGCCTCGCCGAGCGACGGATCGCGCGCGATCCGGATCCGCTCGAGATCATCGCGCTGCTGCCGGAATTCGTCGCCGAAGAACGGCGCGCTCCAGTCGCCGAGCCAACGGCTCGCGAGCGACACGCGCTGCTCGAGCGCGAGCGCGATCGCATCCGGATCGAGGCCCGCACCGGACGGCGCGGCCCCGGGGCGCGCATCGAACGCCGCGACACACGCGCGATAGCGCGGCCACAGGTCGAGCGCGTCGCGCTGCGCCGCCGCGCCGATCGGCTGCGCGGCCAGGGCGCGCGCAACCAGTGCATCGAGCGCGGCCGGCGCCAGCTCGTGCTGCGCCAGCAGATAGTAGTCGAAGAATTCCCGCACCGCGTGCCGCTTCGCGAGATGCCCGTCCGACCCCACCGGCAGGCGCGGCGCGCTCGACCCCGCGAGCGCCGCCGGCAGCGCGACCTCGGACGCGGCACCCGCGGGTGGCCGCACCGTCGCCTCGCCGGGTACCGCGGCGTCCACGACGGGTGCAACGCCCGCGATAGCCGTCGGCACGTCCGGCGGGCCGAGCGCATGCCATACCGCGGCCGCCGCGAGCGTACCGGTCGCGCCATAAAGCGCAGCACGCAACAGCATCGTCCCGCCCTTCATCGCTCACACGCCCTGCAGCTTCAGCCGGTTCGCATGCACGCGCAGTGCCGCGACCGGATCTTCCGCATACGCGCCGCGAATGCCGAGCAACTGGTTGATCGCGTCGAAGTGATTCCAGCGATAACGCGTCGAGATCACCGTGCCGAACAGCGAACTGCAGGTCGACGTGAAGCCGTCGTTCGAACCCGCGCCGGCCAGCGCCATGACGTTCCCGGCCGTCAAGAACATGAGCGTCGACGGATCCAGCACGTTGGCCGGATCGATGACGGGAAGCACGCTGGTGTCGACGGCTCCCGTCACGATGCCCAGCAGCGACACGGGCTGGTAAGCGGCTCCGCTCCACGAATACAGCAGATGCACGTTGCCGCCGATCGTCTCGGCCGGGGCGCCGGTGCTGCACGCCCCGCTGCCGAGGCCGGGGCTTGGGAACAACCGGTTGAACTGCGCGGCATACGTCGTACCGAGCGCGTTGAGCGCGGCAATCGCATCCTGGTTCGTATTGTGTCTGTCGCTGGTCAGGATCCCGAACAGGTTCAGCAGCGCGCCGAACACCGGCGTCGACAGGCCCGTCGGGTCGAGCCTGAGCGCGCCGAGCACGAAATCGGCGAACTGCGAGCCGCGATGCGGCGTCGCGATCGTCGTGACCGATGCGACCAGCGCGGGCGCGACCGACGCCACGTAGCGCGACGTCAGCCCGCCCTGGCTGTGCCCGATCAGGTTGACCTTGGCCGCGCCCGTGACCGCGAGCACCTGCTTCACGTACGCGAGCAACTGCTCGCCGCGCCCGTTCGGGCCGAGATCGCTCTGGAAGCCGGACAGGTCGGCAACATAGACGGTCGCGCCATGCCGTTGCAGGTCGGCCTGCATGCCGTACCAGTACGGCACGACGCCTAAATAATCGTCGGTGCCGGTCAGGCCGTGCACGAGGATGATCGGATAGCGGGTGGCCGCGTAGTCGTCGAGCGCGGCGCCGGCCGCCGTTTGTGCGCCGGCTGACGGTGCGGCAAGTGCGACGCATGCGAGCAGCGCGGTGCAGGACAAGAAACGCGTGAACGATCGCGCCACGCGTCGCACAAGATGTCGCGCGATCGCTGCGCGCCGGCCGATGAGGCTGTCGATGTCATGCATGTGTGTGCTCCCAGGTTGCGCGAGCAGCCACGCGCCGTTGCCACGCGATGAACAACGGCGCGCCGACGACTTCGAGCGCCGTGAAGCCGACGAACGGCGGCCACGGCAACCCGAGCGACGCGAGTGAAATCAGCCGTCCGATGCCGCCGAGAAAGATCATCGCCCATAGCGTCGCGAACAATCGCCCCTGCCGCTCGATCCCCGGGATCACGGAAAACGCCGCGAGCCCGAGCCCGAACCAGACACCCGCGTAGAAGCGCAGGTTGCCGTCCAGCGTCGCGTCGGCGGGCAGCGCGATGCCGAGCGACGCATACAGCGGATCGTGGATGCCCATCATGCCGAGCACCCCGGTCACCGTCGGAACCAGCGCGAGCACGGCGGTCGCCGCCTGAAGCGCGCGTTTGCTCATTCGAACTCTCCTTGCCTCGTCATCGATAGAAAATGCCCAGCACCTGCACGCTGCTCGACTCCGGCATCGCACCGAAGCGGCTCCACGACGGCCCGCGCTGATGCAGCCACTGCAGCGCGACGTCGAACCGGTCGAAGCGGCGCCGCAGCTCGACCCAGTATTGCCGGCCGCCGCCGAGATCGGCCTGCATGAAACCCGACAGGTCGAGCCGGCGCACGCCGATATTGCGCCACGCCGCCATCAGGAACACGCCGTGACGGGTCTGCAGTTCCTGCGCGGCAATCGACGTGCGCACCGCGCTGCCCCACGCATAGGGGTTCGCGCGCTGCAGCGCGCGCCATTGCGCGGCCTCCGCGCCGCCGCCGTTGCTCTGGAATTCGGCGGTGAGCGACAGGTCGACCGGCAGCGTCCACGTCGCGCCCACCGACGAACTGGCGCGAAACGCGCTGTCGTTGCCCGCGCCGGTTGCGCGCGCGATCAGCGAGCGCCGGTAGCCGCCCGCCCATTCGACGTACGCGACCACCGAGTTGCCGAGCAGCACGCTCAGATTCTGGCCGAACTGCGGCGCCTGCCCGCTTTCGCCGTAGACGATCCATTGCGGCTGGAGCGTCGCCGTGAGCCGCTGGCTCGCGACGAGCATCCAGCGATCGACGCCGTTGGTGCGCTGCAGGTCGGACGATGCAGCCGGATCGCCCGGCAGGCTGCGGCGTTCGAGCCGCGGCGACAACAGCGCCGCGACGGAGCCCGTGTTCCACACCTGCTGCGCGCGCAGCGCGACGGTACCGAGCCGGTTCGTGTGGCGGCTGTCGGGGTCGGGCGGTACGTCGAGGCTCACCGCGCCCGCGCGAAAGAAGTCGGTCGGGTTGTAGCCGATCGCCGCGCCGAGCCGCTGGTTCACGCGCCCCGCGTCGACGACGAACGCCGGCGACGCGCGCCAGCTCGCATACGCTTCCTTCACGAGCGTCACGTCGCGCGACGACGTGCGCGACGTCCCGAGCGGATCGAAGCGGTCGAAGCGCATCGAGAAGTGCGCAGCGAAGGTCGGCGTCAGCCACTGCCCGTATTCGAATTCGATCGACAGCTGGTTGCGGCCCGCCTCGCCGCCGTCGCGATAGCGGCTCGCGCGCAGCGCGTCCTGCACGTTCAGCTTCCACGGCTTCGCGGTATCGGCCGGCGGCGCGGGCGACTGGTCGGCCAGCGTGAGCGCCGCGGCGTCGGCCGCATCGGCCGCATCGACGCCCCCCGCCTCGGCCGCTCGCGCGAGCGCCGGCAACAGCACACAACACGCGATCGCCGCGATCCGGCCTCGACGCCGCACCGTCATTGCGCCTGGAAGCGGGACAGGTAGTCGCGCTGCAGCCAGCCATCGGGAATGTCGCGCCATGCGTAGTCGGAAAAGCGCATGACCGTGACCCAGTTGCTGTCGAGCCCGTCGATGATGACCGTCTCGGTCGGCCGCTCGACGCCGAGCTGCATCGTGTAGCGCCGGTAGAACGCGGTCTTCAGCAGCCGGTCGCTTTCCGAATAGAAGCGCGCCTTCAGCGGCCGGTTGTTCGCCGCGTCGATCCAGATCTCGATGCGGCGGTAGGTCAGCCCGTCGCCGTGGCCGGTGAGCGCGAGCCGGTACGCGCGGCGCGTCTGCCGGTCGCCGTCGGCGATGTCCTCGATGCCCTTCAGCTCGGCCGTGTAGTCGTGCGCGAGATTGACCGTCACGACGTCGCCGTTCGCGGCCTGCCCGAGCAGCCGCTGGTCCGGCGAGATCCGCACGCTCGCCTGGTTCGCCGGATCGTAGAACCACAGGTCGTTGCCATTCTTCAGCATCAGCTTGCCCGTGTCGCGCGCCGGCGCGACGAAGCGCACCAGCGTGCGGAACGCGCCGCCGGGTGCGTCGGGTTTCGAGTAGATCGACAGCGTGTTGCCGTCGACCTGCTTGCCGGACCGGTACTCGACGAGCGTCGCGGTCAGCACGAACGACTTCTCCGGCGTGCGGATCGCATCGCTCGCGGCAAGCACCTTCTGCGGATCGGGCGCCGGCTGCGCATGCGCGACGCCGGCCAGCAACGAAAAACTCAGACAGCATGAAACGAACAGGCGACGCACGTGCGCTCTCCCGAAAGTGAAATGAACGAAAAATGCGGCACACGAGCGGCCTCACGCATGCCGCAGCGCATCGACGATCGACAGCCGCGCCGCATGCCGAGCCGGCAGCCACGCGGAGAGCCCGGCCACGCACGCGAGCCCGACGAACGTGACGGCGATGGAGCGCCACTCGCCCCACACGCGCACCGTCAGCGCGACGGCGTCGATCCGCGCGGGCGGCGTCCACGCGAGCCCGCTGTGGTTGACGGCCGCGGCGATCGCGAGCGCAACGAGCACGCCGAGCGACGCGCCGGCCACGCCGAGCAGCGCGCCTTCGCACACGAACAGCGCCTGGATGCCGCCGCGCCGCATCCCCATCGCGCGCAGCGTGCCGATCTCGACCGTGCGCTCGATGATCGCGGTGCTCATCGTGTTGCTGATCACGAACAGCACGATCGCGCTGATCAGCACGAACACGAACCCGAAGATCACCGAGAACATCCGGTTGGTCTGGTCGTAGAACGGGTTCAGCGCCGCGAAGTCGACGACGTCGAGCGGCTGGCCGTCGAAGCCGCCGTGCAGCAACTGCGCGATGCGCGCGCGCGCCGCCGGCAGATCGGCCGTGCGCGCGAGCTGGATCTCGATCGCGGTCGCGCGCGGTTCGGCGCCGCCGTAGACGAGCCGCTGCGCCTGCGGCAAACGCACCGCGAGATACACGTCGTCGAGCTCCTTCACGCCCTGCTGCTCGGCCTTCACGACCGAGAAGCGGCCGACGTTCGGCGCGCCGCCCGCGCTCGCGGTCAGCACTTCGATATGCGCCGCGCCGCCATCGGCCGGGCCCGCGCCGGCCTCGCCCTGCGCGAGCGCCAGCACGTCGGGCGGCGCGGTCGCGGCCGGGCCGTCGGCCGCCGGTTCGGCCGGGCCGGCCGGCGCATCCTGGCAATCCGGCACGTGCAGCGGCCCGCACAGATGCAGTACGCGCGCGACGCCGAGGCCGACGATCGCCGCGTCGTCGGCGCTGCCGCGCAACGCGAATTCGCGCGGCCGCAGCGGAAAGCCGTACGCATTCCATTGCTGCATCCGGTACTGATCGTCCGGCACCGCGCCGAAGCCCATCACCGTGCGCGACACGCCGGCCGAGAAGTTGCCGGCGATCCCGCCGAACTGCAGCGTCGGCGTGACGACCTGCAGCAGCGGCGCGAGCTGCGGATCGCGCCGCAGTCGCTCGATCAGCGCCGGGTAGTCGCGAATGCCGTACGCGGCCGGGTCGCCGGTGCCGTACAGGAAATAGCCCTGCCGCTGAATCTGCAGATGGCCGCTGCGCTGCACGAAGTCGGTCTGCAGGCCGAGCGTGATGTCGCGGCTGAAGCCGCCGAACAGCAGGATCGCGCTGACGCCGACGATCATCGCGAGCAGCGTGGTCAGCGAGCGCCGGCGGTTGCGCTGCAGGTTGCGCAGCGCGAGCATCAGCGTATGGGTCATCGGCCCCCCTCCTGCGTCGCCGCGCCGGCGCCGCCGCGTTCGCGGCCGACGATGCGGCCGTCGAGGATCCGGATCACCTCGTCGGCGACGCGCACGACCTGCGGATCGTGCGACGACACGACGATCGACACGTCGCGCTCGCGCTGAATCGCGCGCATCAGCTCGATGATCGCGTGCCCGGTCGCGCTGTCGAGGTTCGCGGTCGGTTCGTCCGCGAGGACCATCGCCGGTTCGGCCGCGAGCGCGCGTGCAATCGCGACCCGCTGGCGCTGGCCGCCGGACAACTGGCTCGGCCGGTGCCCCGCCTTGTCGGCGAGCCCAACCGCGTCGAGCAGATCGCGCACCCGCGCCGCGCGCCGCGCGGCCGCCCAGCCCGCCATCAGCAGCGGGTACTCGACGTTCTCGTATGCGGACAGCACCGGCAGCAGGTTGAAGGTCTGGAACACGTGGCCGACGTGGCGCGCACGAAAATCCGACAACGCATCGTCGGACAGCGACGCAGTGTCCTGGCCCGCGATCGTCACACGCCCGCTGTCGGGGCGGTCGATGCAGCCGATCATGTTCAGTAGTGTCGTCTTGCCGCTGCCCGACGGGCCGCTCAGCACGGTGAAGCGGCCCGCATCGAGCGTCGCCGACACGTCGGCGAGCCCGGTCACGCGCACGCTGTCGAGCAGGTAAGTCTTCGACAGGTGTTCGACGCTCACGAGACTCACGACGCACCTCCCGCGCGCACGCGCCGCACCGCCGCCGCTTGCGACGCGCTCGCGCTGACGCTGGCATTGGCGCCGGGCACGGCCGGCAACCCGCGGATCAGCCGCCGCAAATGCAGCCGGTACGCGAAATGCTCGACCTCGATCACGTGCCGCGGCGTGCGATGGAACGCGATGCCGCCGCGCCAGTCCGAGCGGCCGCGCCGGATCAGCCGGTCGACGCGCGCGGCCTTGCGCGGCGCCGCGTCGCGTGCATGCAGATAGCGCGCGAGCAATTGCGCCTGAT
Source organism: Burkholderia sp. BCC0506 (assembly GCF_902833145.1). Taxonomy (GTDB): domain Bacteria; phylum Pseudomonadota; class Gammaproteobacteria; order Burkholderiales; family Burkholderiaceae; genus Burkholderia. The sequence goes on from NZ_CADFEN010000003.1 coordinate 195,867, forward strand.
AGTCCATCAGCGGCCAGTTGCCGGTCGACGTCTGGAACAGCCCGATGAAGAACAGGTCGCGGTGCTGCGCGTCGAACATGTTGAGATACAGCGCCGGCTGCGCCTTGGGCCATTGCAGATGCGCCTGGTCGATGAACGGAAAGCTCGGCCGGTAGCCGGTCGCGTACACGATCACGTCGACCGGTTCCTCGCCGCCGTCGACGAACACGACGCGATCGCCCCGCAGTTCGCGCACGTCGGGCCGCGCGGCGAGGTCGCCGTGGCCGAGGTGATAGAACAGCGTCGAGTTGATGATGAAATGCGATTCGAACAGCTTGTGGTCGGGCTTGCGCAGCCCGTAGTGTTCCGGTTGCCCGGCCGTCGTCAGGCGCAGCAGCCGCTCGCCGAAGAAGCGGCGCGCCCACAGCGGCATGCGCAGCCGCAGCGGCCACTCGGCCCACTCGTCGGCCGGCATCCCGAACAGGAATTTCGGCCAGTAGTAGTAGCCGCGCCGCGTGCTGTGGAACACCGCGCGTGCATGATGGGACGCCTCGACGGCGATGTCGCAGCCCGAGTTGCCGGCGCCCACCACCAGCACGCGCTTGCCGCTGAAGATCTCCGGCGTGCGGTACTGGGACGAATGCAGTTGCAGCCCGTCGAAGCGCCCCGGATAGTCGGGCAGTTGCGGATGCGACAGATGGCCGTTGCAGACGATCACGCCGCGATAGGTGCGCACTTCGCCGCGATCCAGTTCGACGCGCCACTGCGTGCCGTCGGCAACCGGCGCGATCTCGAGCACCGAGCGGCCGAACTCGATCCGGTCGTACACGCCGAAGCGCCGCGCGTACGCACGCAGATACGCGAGCGCCTGGTCGCCGCGCGCGTAGGTCGGATAGTCGTCGGGAATCGGAAAGTCGGTGTACTCGGAAAACCGCTTCGAGCTGATCATGTGAATCGACCGATACACGGCCCCGCTCGGCCGGCCGTAGTACCAGTTGCCGCCGACATCGTCCTCGCGCTCGATCACGTCGAAGCCGATGCCGGCCGCGAGCAGGTTCTTCGCGGCGGCGATCCCCGCCGCGCCCGCACCGATGATGCAGTACCGCGCGCCGTCGTTGCGCTCCGTCATGGTGGATCTCCTCTTTCCGTTCAAAGAACCGACGCGGCCGCGGCCTGCATCTCGGTCGCGCCCGCGAGCCGCGCGTCGTGCAGATCGGCGATCGATGCGCCCGCGCGATCCGCGATCGCGAAGCCGCCGTGCGAATAGCGCAGCAGCATCTCGGCGTCGCCGGCCTGCGCCGCGCCGAACACGATGCGCCCGATGCGCCACGCGCTCGGCGGCTCGCCGTCCTCGGGCCACGCGCCGAGCAGCACGCGCAACACGTTTTCGAGATGGTTGACCGGCAGCCACAGCTGCGGGCACGGCGCGTCGCCGCCGTCGCCCGGGCCGCCTCCGTCGGTCGGCGCGCGCCACAACGTCTCGGCGTCGGCGGCCCGCGCCTGCGCGATGCCGTCGCGCCAGCACGCGTCGGGCAGCAGGTCGCCGCGCCAGCTCGCACGCGCGACCGGCCGCGGCGCATCGTCGTGCGCATCGCGCGGCAGCGATACCGTCGAGCCTGCGGGCGGACGGCTGCGATACAGGAACGACGCATCGAGCAGCGCGCGGCCGGCGAGCGTTGCACAGCGGACCGTCACGCGCCAGCCGTCGTCCATCGTGCGGCCCGCTACGTCGGTGTCGAGCGCGACGTCGCCGCGCGCGTCGAGCGCGTCGGCGAGCGCATCGAGCGCGATCGTCACGTCGACGGCTTCGTGCAGGTAAGCGGGCTCGCCGTCGGGCGGCGCGACCCAGTCGGCCACCACGCGCGCATGCTCGAGCAGCAGCGACGCAGGCATCGCCGCGCGACCGCTAAAGCGAAATGCACGTGTATAGGGTGCGCCGGCCGTGCGATAGCGCGTCGAGAAGAACGCGAACGGCCGGAATCGTGTCGGCTCGCCCGCGTGGTGCCGGCGCGTCGCGAGTTCGCCGAGATTCGGCAGGCCGTCGACCGCATCGAAGCCGCGCAGCTGGATCGGCGTCAGTGCACGGCCGACAGCACCCATGTACATCGGTTCGCCGCTATCGGAAGCCGCGAGCTCGGCGAGCCAGTGGCGCACGCCGTCGTCGATGCGCATCGGCGTCACGTAGCGCCGCGTGACGGCCAGGTTCGTGATCATCCCGACACCGTTCCACGTCGGCCACACGAGCGTCTTCACGCGGCACGTGCCGGCGTCGCGTCGCGCCCACCAGCCGAGCCGCGCGAGCGCCTCGTTCGCGGCCGCATAGTCGGTCTCGCCCGTCATGCCGCCCCAGCGGCCGGTCAGCGAGCCGACGTTGACGAAGCAGTCGACGCGCGGCCGCTCGCGCACCGCCGCGTAGAGATTCATGAAGCCGAGCACCTTCACGCGCACGGTGTCGACGAATTCGTCGGCGGTCTTGCGCGGCAGCCGCACCGGCCGATCGATGCCGGCGTTGTGGACGACCCCGCGCAAACGCTCGCCGAATTCGTCGCACAGTGCGCGCACCGCGGTGGCATCGGTCACGTCGCACACGCGGTAGTGCACGGGCAGACCGAGCGCGGCCACCGCGTCGAGCGACGCCTTCAGTTCACGGCGCCGTTCGAGCTGCCGCAGCGTATGCCGGATCGCCTTCGGCGGCCGCTGCGGCGTCGCCTGACGCAGCAGGTCGAGCCCGTAGCGCTTGAACCCCGCGTCGTCGAGGGCGAGCCACGGCTCGTCGCCGGCCGGCAACGCGTCGCGGCCTGTGACGATCACCGCGCAGCGATGACGTTTCGCGATCTCGCAGGCGGCCAGGAAGCCGATTCCGCGCGCGCCGCCCGAAAACAGTACGACGTCGTCCGGCCCCCAGTCGGGCGCCGCGTGCGCCGGCAGGTCCTCGCGACGCGCGACGAGCGTATGGCGGCATCCGCCGCGATGGCCGACCTCGAAGCGCCCCCAGCGATACAGTTCGCGCACGAGCAATCCGTCGACGCGCCCCGTCTCGTCGGGTGCGATGTCGAGCACGCGCACGTTGCAGTTCGGCAATTCCTGGGGCAGCGTCTTCGCGAGGCCCGCCCACAAGCCGCCGAGCGGCTGCACGAGCGTGTCGTCGCCGTAGCCCATCAGCCCGTCCTGCCACGTGATCGCGAGATAAAACAGCCGCGACGTCGACTCCTCCTGCACCCAGTCGCCATAGCACGCCTGCAGCAACGCGACCGTGCGGCGCAGCGGCGCGTCCCACTGGTCGTGTCCGTCGAGCGAGAACGGCGCTTCGACGCCGAGATCGACGATGCCGTCGAACGGCCCCGACTGCACGACGAAGGTGCTCGCGGCGCTCGCCGGATCGACGCCGTCGGCCGGCGCGAATACGCTCGGCTTCGCGCACGCGCGCAGCAGCGCCGCCACCACGCGTTCGACCGTGCGGCCGCGCCCGTTGACGATCGCGATCCGCTTGCCGCTCAGTTCAGCCGCGGGCGCGTCGGGCAGCGGTTCGATTTCGACCGGCCGCCATGTGAAGCGGTGTGTCGGCGCGGCGTCGGTGTGCAGCCGCGTGTCGTTCGTCGTGACGTCGCGCCGGAGAAAGGCCAGCACGTCGGGTGCCAGCGTGGGGCCGGCGGGCGTGGATGCGGGTGCAGCCGCGCTCGCCGGCTGCGCCGCTTCGGGCCCCTGCGACGACGACTGGGGCAGCCGCGCTTGCGTGCCCGTGAACGGACACGCCGCTGCGCGCTCGGCCCGCGCGCTCGTGTCGCGTGCCGCCTGCATCGTCGGCCCCCGTTCGCGCGAGCGCGGCTTCGCGATCAACCGGATGCCGTCGCGCGGACGCAGCGAGATCGTCGCACCGGTCTCGAGCGAATGCCCCGGCACCGCGCTCAGGTCGATGTGCTGCGCGACCACCGCGATCAGCACGCGCATCTGCAGCAGCGCGGTCTGATAGCCGATGCACTTGCGCATGCCGCCGCCGAACGGGAAATACGCATACTTATGCCGCGCCGGCGCGTGCGATCCGAAGTTTTCCGGATCGAATGCGTCGGGGTTCGCCCACAGCGCCGGATGACGATGCGTGACGTACGGCGACATGAACACCGACGTGCCGGCCGGCACGTGATAGCCGCCGATTTCGTCGTCGTCGACCAGATCGCGCGTGAAGCCCCAGATCGGCGGATACACGCGCAGGATCTCGTCGACGGTCTGCACCAGATACGGCAGGCGCTCGATGTCGCGCGCGTCGGGCGCCCGACCGCCGAGCACGGCGTCGAGCTCCTCGCGCAGCCGGCGCAGCACGTGCGGATGCTGCGCGAGCGCATAGAGCCCCCACGCCATGCCGCTGCCGGTGGTTTCGTGGCCCGCGAGAAACACCGTCATCACCTCGTCGTGCACCTCGCGCTCGGTCAGCGGCGCGCCCGTGTCGGGGTCGCGCGCGGCGAGCAGCAGCGAGATCACGTCGCTCGGCTCGCTGCGTCCCGCGCGATGCTCCGCGACGATCGCGTCGACGATCGTGTCGATGCCGCGGCGCGCGTGCGCGATCCGGCGATTGAACGGCGTCGGCATCCAGCGCGGCACGAAATCGTTCAGGTTGCCCTGCGGCATCATCGCCTCGATGCCGAAGCGCACGGCCGGCCCGACGTCGTCCGCGTGCCGCGAGATGTCCGCGTTGAACAGCATCAGCCCGAGCATGCGCAGACTCACGCGCATCATCTCCTCGACGACGTCGAACGGCGCGTGCGCGGGCCGCTTCGACCAGCGCTCGACGAGCGCGAGCGCCGCGTCGCCCACCGCGGCCGTGTGCGCGTCCACCTGCTTGCGGTGAAAGAGCGGCTGCACGACGCGCCGGTGACGCCGCCAGAATTCGCCGTCGGTCGTCAGCAGCCCGTCGCCGAAGAACATCTTGAAGTTGTCGTAGAAGCGGCCGCGCACGTAGTTGCGGTGATTGTCCTGCAGCACGTGCTGGATGCCGTCCGGATGCGCGAGCGCGTGCGTGAGGAACGGCCCCAGGCGGTTGCGGGCGATATCGCCGTACTGCTGCTGCAGCTTCAGCAGCATCCTGACGGGGTTGCGCTTGTATTCCGCCAGGTTGCCCATCACGACGCTGCCGCGCGGGCCCGGCGCGAGACGCTTCGTGCTCATGCGGACACCTGTTCGGCAGCCGCCTGCGCCGCGCGTTGCGCGTCGACCTCGCCACGTGCGGCGAACGCGCCGGTCACGCGATGCACGTAGCCGATCACGATGCCCGTCACGTCGCGCATTTGCATCAGGACCCTGCCGTCCGGGCGCACAGCGACGAACCGGTTGCCGCTGCTCGCAGGCCCCTCGAGCGCGAACGCGCGCGGCGTCACGTGCAGCGCGATCGATGCGTGACGGGCCGACAGCTCGCAGTCGTTGCCGGTTTCGTACAGGTCGATGCGCCCGATCGACATCGGCGCCGCGAGCGGGATGTAGTCGCCGGCGACATGATCGAGCGCCGCCACGCGCGCGAGCCCGTCGAGCAGGATGCTCGGCACCACGAACCGCAAGAACACCGGATCGCCGTCCGGCACGTTCAGCCGGAACCGTGCGTGCTTGCCCGCGTCGCTCATGCCGGTGTCGGTCGTCGACACGAACGGGCCGGTCAGCCGCACCGGCGCCGCGTCGAAGTGATACGGATCGGCGACCGGCGTGAACGTGCCGGCCGCCGCTTCGCTCCACACCGGCGCCGGCGCGTAGGTCTCGGCCAGACGCACGGTGATCTCGAAGTGCGGCTTGTCGCGCACGAGCAACTGGCCGCCCGGCGCGAGCACGTCACCGGCGATCCTCACGTGCACGAGTACGGCGTCGCCATCGCGCGATGCGATCCGCGCATGGATGCGCTTCATGCTCGGCCGTTTCGCATCGTAGACGCGCAGGAAGTGCAGGAAGGTCGCGTCCGCGAACCCGACCACCTTGAGCCCCGGCACGAGCCGCAGCGCGGCCTCGGCGGCCACTTCGGGCACGAAGGTGCCGGGCAGCGTCGGGAAGCCGTTGACGACGTGATGCTGCAGGTACGCGTCACGCTCGAGATCGAACACACGCTCGACCGTCACGCTGTCGTCGGTGCGCGCGAGTTCGCGGCCGAGATAGAAATCGGGCGCGCGCACGGCGCCAGGCGCCGGTTCGTCGAGGTCGAAATACCCGGGCAGGTGCGTTTCGATCGCGCGCCGCTCGGCATCGCCGAGATGCACGGACATCGCCGCCCGCTCGGCGAGACCGAGCTCGCGCATGAAGTGATGCTGCCCTTCCGCGGTGCGCATGCTCGTAAACAGCCCGCTTTTCTCGAGAAATGCGCGTGTGACCGGATTCGCGCCGAGCCCGACCGAGCGCCACAGGGTCCAGCCGATCGTGAATTCGTCGTGGCCGAGCGTCGCGCGGTGATACGACGCCTGCGTGTTCAGGAAGTCGTTACCCGACGCGTAGTCGGTTTCGCCCGCCTGCCCCGTCAGGCCGATGAACGATCCGAAGTTGCACCACAGGCGCGGCTGCCGCGCACCGAACGCGCGCCGCAGGTTCCAGTAGCCGCGCACCTTGATGTCGCGCACCGCGACGAAATCGTCGAGCGACTTCACGCGCACCGACGCCGAACGATTCAGTCCGGCCGCGTTGACCAGCAGGTCGATGCGCGGCTCGCGCGCGAGGATCGCGTCGATGGCCGTCTTCACGCTGTCAGGGTCGAGCACGTCGGCACGCACGTAGGTCACGCGATGCGCGCCGCTGAATGCGCGCATTGCCTCGATGTTCAGGCACGCCGTGCGCGCGTCGGCACGCCGCTCGAACGCGTGAATGATCTCCGGCAACGGTCGCGCCGGATGCAACGCCTTTTGCTGGCGGATGTAGTCGGGACGACTCTTCGAGAACGTTTCGTCGTCCATCGTCAGGAGCTCGGCATCGACCGCGTCGAGCGCGCTGCTGCCGATCAGGTACAGCGTCGGCCGCACGTACGCGGCGAGTGTCTTCATCAGCTCGCCGGTGATCCCGCGCGCTCCGCCGACCGCCACGACGACCGAGTCCTGGCCGAGCGACAGCCGCTCGTCCGCGCGCAGTTCGCCCGCCTCCGCGATCACGCGCGGCGTGCGGCGCCGCCCTGCGCCCAATGCGACGACCGGCAGCCAGTGGCGTGCGCCGCTTTCGCGCTCGGCATCGCGCAGCGCATCGGGCAGCGCGCGGGCGTCGGTCAGCACGGCGACCGGATGCGCTTGCGGCATCTCGATCGCAAGCGCCTTCACGAGGCCCGTGAACAGGCCGGCATCCGGATGCGGCACGTCGCCCGCGAGCGCGTCGAGCAGCAGCGCGACGAACGTGCCGTCGCGCTCGAGTGCGTCGTGGCAGCGCTTGATCGCGAGGAACGCGAGGTCGTGCAACGCGAGCCGCGCGGGTGCGGCCGGCGCGGCGACGCCCGGTGCGAGCGCGCTGGCGTCGAGCGACGTCAGCACGCGCACGTGGCCGATGTCGTCGGGGAATATGTCGAGCGCCGCTGCGTCGATATGCTCGATCCAGTGCCAGCCGGGCCTGCGGGTGGCGAGCGGCCGGGTCGACAGCACCACGCAGCCGGGCCCCGGCTCGGCGTGCGCGGCCAGGACTTCCGGCATGTCGGTCACGATCACGCAGCGCGGCGTGATGAACGGCGTTGACTGCCCCGCAGGCCGCCACGGCGCGTCACGCCATTCGATCCGGTAACGCGCGACGCCGAGCGGTTCGCCGTCGGCCGCGACGCCGGTCCGGCGCAGCGTGCCGGGCAGCAAGGTGCCGGGGGAAACGGGTGCGGCCGATGCGGCAGTCGGGGTAGCCGGCGCCACCGAAGCAGCGGCCGGCGCGGCTCGACGGGCAGACGGCTCGGGCATCGGCGTCGACGTCGCCTCGCCGTCCGGTTCGCCCGACGCAGCCGCTTGCGCGCCCACGCCTTCGCAGGCGACGTGCAGCGCATAGCGCGCACGATCTCCGCCGCTGTCGCGCGTAAGCGTCGTGCCGGCCTCACGCGCGACGACCGCGCGCAGCACGTCGATCGCCGAATCGGCGCCGGCATAGGTCACCGCCCGGCCCGTTGCATCGCGCGGCGCGGCCGGTTGGACGGCCGCCTGCGCGTCGCCGCCGCCGACCACCGCCAGCACCGGCAGCCCTTCGACTTGCGCGCGCCGTACGGTCGTCACCGCGAACAGCACGATGCCCTCCGCGAGCGGCAGATCGAATGCCGGGCGCACTTCCTCCGCCGAGTTGCCGTTGATCCCGCCGACGATCGCCATGTCGAGCTCGCCGCTGCACAGAAAGCGCTCGGCCGCCTCGAACGCGGCCAGCGTCGACGCATGCCCCGCGTCGACCGTCATGTTCATCCCGTGCAAGTCGTGATAGTTCGCGACGCGCGCCGGGATCACGTTCGGCATCATCCCCGGGAACGAATTCTCGGTCGTGGGCGCGACCAGCTGTTTCGTCGCCTCGCGCAGGCCATTCAGCACGCGTTCGGTCGCCGCGCGCTCGTCCGGCCGCGCCGCGTCGAGCACCGCGGCCGCGATGTCGTCGAGATAGCAACGGCTCGCGTAAAGCGCCGCATTGCGCGTCGGCCCCATGTGTCCCATCACGAGCCCGATCGTATCCGCATGCGCGGCCCAGAACGCGCCGAGGCGTTCGCGCAGGTCGTGCGCGGCGTCGAGCGCCAACAGCTGGCAGCGGTCGAGCGCGCGCAGCACGGCCGGCGGCATCTTCACGCGCGCGAAACTCGGCAGCGGATAGCCGATTCCGAAGCTCGCGTCCGGCGCGCGGCCTTCGCCGCGCAACCAGGCCGCGACCTGCGCGTCGCCGTCGAGGCCGGGGAATTTCGCCGACCATCCGACGATCGCGAGCGGCTCGCGCTTGAAGCGGCCGCTTGTCGGGCCGGCGGGCAAATCGTCGCGGTATTCAGACACGATCAGGTGCCCGTTCGTCCCGCCGAAGCCGAACCCGGACACCGCCGCGACGCGCGCCGCGTCGCGCCGGGCCGGCCACGGTACCGGCGCGACCGGAATCCGCAGGCTGGTGGCGCCGATGTCGAACTCGGGCGGCGGCTCGCCGAAGCGATGCTGCGGCGGAATCACCTGATGCCGCAAGCCGAGCAGCACCTGGATCACCGACACGACGCCCGCCGCCCAGCCGGTATGGCCGACCAGCGACTTGTTCGACGTCACCTGCACCGGCCGGTCGCGCCGGATCGCATCGCGCAGGCTCTGGAATTCGGCGAGATCGCCAGCCGGCGTACCGGTTGCGTGCGCAACGACCCAGTCGACGTCGCCGGGCACCGTCTCGGTGCGTGCGTACGCGCGGTCGATCGCGATGCGCTGGCCGGCCGAATTCGGCGCATAGATCGCCTTGCCTTTGCCGTCCGACGACGAGCCGAACGATTTGAGCACGCCGAGAATGCGGTCGCCGTCCGCGCGCGCGCGGTGCAGACGCTTCAGGATCACGACGCCCGCGCCGTCCGCGAACAGCACGCCGTCGCAGTTGCGATCGAGCGGGCGCACCTCCCCGCTGCGCGACAGCCCGTGCAGTTTCGAGAACAGGATCGAGCCGCGCGGCGCGAGCGCGAATGCCCCGCCGCACGCGACCACGTCCTGCTGGCCGAGCAGCAGCGCCTTGATCCCGAGGTCGATCGAATACAGCGACGACGAACACGCGGTATCGACCATCATGGTTTGCGCGTCGTCCGGCAGCACGCCCTTCATCGCGTTCAGGCCGACGCGGTGCGGGAAGAACGACGCGAGATCGCCGGCGCCGCGCGCGTAGCGCGCGCTCAGCACCGCATCGATCGCGGCCACGCGGCGCGCGCGCTCGGCCGCGTCGACGCCCGCGTCGACCAGCACCGCGTTCAGGCGCTCGCGGGCGGCGGCCAGCACCATGCCCTCCTCGAGATGCTGGCTGCCGTCCGCCGTATAGCCGACGAGGAACGCGACGCGATCGGCGTCGCGCAGCGTCACGCCGTCGAGCGACTGGCACAGCGCGTGCCGCAGCCACAACGTCGTCAGCTCGCGCGGCGCGGTGCCTGCATCGAGCTCCGCGCGCACCGTCGGGCATGGCTCGAAGCGTTCGATGAAGACCGAGCGCGACTGATAGCTCTTGTCCTCGGCCGACGTATCGGGCGAGTAGAACGAGCGGTAGTCCCACCGGTCCGGCGGCACGTCGCCGAACAGTTCGGGGCCGTCCATCAGCGCCCGCCAGAAGGCATCCGGATCGCTCGCGCCGGGCAGCGCCAGCCCCATGCCGACCACGGCGATGTCGTCGCTGTCGGGTGCATCGTCGGCCGGCGCCGCCGTGCGGCCGGCCGATGCGTCGCCCGGCGGCGCGGCGGCGGCCACCGTGTCGGGCGCGTTCGCGGCGGGCTTCTCCGTCGCCCATTCGGCGCGCGGCGACAATCCTTCGCTGCACAGCGACAGCCCGCCGTCCGCGACGACCACCTGCCCGGTGATCCAGCGCGCGGCGTCCGACGCGAGGAACACGACGAGATCCGCGAGGTCTTCCGCGCGCGCGAGCCGTTTCAACGGCGTCGCCGCGATACTCGAGCGCTTGGTGTTCTCGGGGTCCGGAAACTGCGCGGCGACGTCGCCGTCGATCAGCGTCGACGATGCGCCGTTCACGCGAATGTCGCGGCCCGCGTACTCGACGGCGAGATAGCGCGTGAGCGACTCGAGCGCCGCCTTCGCGGTACCGACGACCAGATAGTTGGCCGGCACGAGCGTCGCGCCCACCGACGACACGTTGACGATCGCACCACCGCCCGAACGCGCCATCAACGCCGCGGCGCGGCGCGCGCACCAGAACGCACCCTTCAGGTTGGTGTCGAGCGCGCGATCGAAATGCTCGGCGCCGATCTCGTCGACGCCGAGCAACGCACCCGACGCGGCGTTGTTGACGAGCACGTCGAGGCGGCCGAAGCGCCGTTCGATCTCGTCGAACATCCGGTCGACCTGCGCCTGCTGCGCGACCGACGCGCGGATCACGTCGACGGTCGCACCGAGTGCGCGCAACTCGTCGGCGGTCTGCTTCGACGCGTCGAGCGAGTGAAAGAAATTCAGGATCACGTGCGCGCCCTGCTCGGCGAAACGCCTGCAGATCGCCTTGCCCACGTTTTTCGCACCGCCCGTCACGAGAACGAGCTTGCCGCGCATGCTGGTATTCGACATGGATCGCCTGCCTATCGAGAACGTGTCATTACGGGCAGGGCCCCCCCTGCCGACCTCCATTTCGTCGCGCCGCCGTCAGGCGGCGGCCTTCCCCTGGTTCTCGTAGACGAAATCGACGATCTGTCCCATCGCCTTGAAATCGCCGCTGCGGAAATTCGCGGGCAGCGGCGGCAACGCGTAGCGTGCCGTGATGCGCTGGATGATCTCGGTCTGCTTGACCGAATCGATGCCGAGCTCGGCCTCGAGTTCGATCGATTCGGAGAACACCTCGGCCGGATACTCCATCGCCTGCGCGTAGATATCGACGAGCTCCGCGAACAGCCGCTCGCGCGGCACATGCGCCGGCCGTGCCGCCGCGGCGGCCACCCCCCCGGCCGTCGCGAACGGTTCATGGGCAACCGAGGGTGCGGGTACTGCCGCCAATGCCGGCCCGCTCACGGCGGCCAACCGCGGCGCGGCCGTGACGGTCGGCTCCGGCTGCGGCGCGAACGGCGTCGCGCCCGGTGCGGCGCCTGCCGATGCCGCGCTCGCGGCGTCGAATGCGTGACGCAGTTCGCCCTTGAGCCAGTCGACGATGTGCGGCCCGCGCGCATGCCAGAACGCGTCGAAACCGAAGCCGGCGTTGCCGATGCGAATATCGTCTTTCATGAAGCTGTCCTCCTGAAAATAACGGGTGATCGTCGTGACGACGCTCGATTCCTCTGCCGCGTTCGACGGGCCGCCGAACGTCCTGACCGTGCCGGGCCCCGCGATGCGCACGACGATGCGCGCCAGCGCGTTGAGCGCGCCGCATTCGACATAGCGCACGATGCCGTCCGCGCGCGCGGCGCGAATCGCATTCGCGAACCGAACCGGCAACACGAAATGCGACGCGAGCCGCGCGCCGGGATCGTCGGCGACGCTGTAGCGGCGGCCGAGGATCGGCGAATACACTGGAATCGCGAGCGGGCGATGCGGATAGGCGGCCAGCCGCGCGGCAAACTGTTCGCGCGCGCCCGCGAGGTCGGGATGATGAAAGCCATAGGGAGACCTGAGCGTCTGCGCGCTCACACCGCGCGCCGCGCAGGCCGCGACGAAACGTTCCAGTGCATCGCGCGGGCCCGACACGACCGTCTGCGACGGATGGTTTTCGACCGCGACGCACACGTTGCGCACCGCATGCGTGACGGCGCTCGCGTCGATCAGCTCGCGCGTCGCGTCGGCGCCCGCGGAAATCGCGGCCATCATCCCGTCTGCCGGCGCGGCCGCCTGCAACGACGCAATCCGGTCGCAGACGATCCGCGCGCCCTGCTCGATCGAATACATGCCACCGCACACGAGCGCCGCGATCTCGCCGAAGCTGTGTCCGATCAACACGTCGGGCACGACGCCGTGCGCATGCAGCACGCCGAACATCCCGACAGACGCACCGAAGATCCCGAGCTGCAGCAAATCGGGCGCATCGCGCAGCCACGTGTCGAGCCCCGCGTCGTCGCGCCACAGCGCACCGGTCAGCGGCCGGCCGAGCCGTTCGCTCGCGATCGCGTCGATCGTGTCGAGCGTGTGCCGCACGCTGCGGTGCTCGCGGCCGAGTTGCCGCAGCGCACCCGCGTAGAACGCGCCCTGCCCGGGGAACAGGAACGCACAGCCGCGTGCTTGCGCACCGCCCGCGCCCACCCCTGCGTCGATCAACTCGCGTCGTTCCATAATCCCAACCTCCCGAGGCTCTCGGCCAGCTTCAGTCTCGCGGTGCGCCACTTCGACACCGCGAGCACACGCTGCCGGCGCGCATCCGCGAGCGCCGACTGCGCATTCAACAGTTCCGTGAACGTGCCCACGCCGGCCTTGTAGCGACCGCGTGCGATGTCGAGCGAATGCAGCGCGGTGTCGAGCAGATGCTGCGAGTTGTCGAGGTTCGTCGTGTCGGTCTGCAGGCTCTGATAGCTCTTCCACACGTCGAGCGACACCTTGAGCTCGGTACTGCGCACGTCGGCTTCCTGCGCATCGGCCTGCGCCTTCGCCTCCGCGACGCGATAACCGGACGCGAACCCTTCGAACAGCGGAATCGAGACCTGAATGCCGATCGAATTGCCGTGACTGCTCTGGATCTGGAACAGCGACGGCTGCTGCTGGTACGACGGGTTGTTGCGCGTCAGGCTGCCGGTCAGTGAAATCGTCGGCAGCGTCTGCGCCCGCACCGCGCGGATCTGGTCGCGTGCCGCCTCGAGCTTCTCGCGCGCGGCGATCAGCTTCGGGTGATGGCGCTTCGCTTCGGCGATCAGGTCGGCGACGCCGCGCGTGAAGTCCTCGCGATCGGGCGACGCCTCCGCGTCGGCGATGCGCAACGGCGTGTCGGCATCGACGCCGAGCGTCGTCGCGAGCGTGCCGATCGCGTTCTGCAGGTCGCCTTCCGCGCTCACGCGATCGAGCAGCGCCTTGCGATAGGTCGTCTGGGCCTGCAACGCGTCGCCGAGCGTGCCCGCGCCGCCGTCGTGACGCGCGGTCGCTTCGGCGAGACTCTCCTGCGCCGCGCGCTCGACGGCCTGCGCCGCCTCGAGCGCCGCCTGCGCGTCGCGCAACGCATAGAACGCCTGCGCCGCGTCGTAGAAGACGCTCTGCAACGTGTCGTCGTGCGTGGCGTTGGCCGCGCGCAGCAGCGCGCGCGCACGATCGAGATTCGCGCCGCGCTTGCCGAAATCGAACAGCACCCAGCTCAGGTTGAGCATGCCGTAGCGGCTGCTGCTGCGCTGGTTCTGCGAGAAGCCGCCGCTGTAGTCCGTCGTCAGGTTGTCGCGCTGGATGCCGGCCGTCGCGTTCAGCGTCGGCCAGTACGCAGCCTTCGACACGCCGACCTCGGCCGCCGCCGCACGCGCGTCCGACCACGTGCGGGTCAACTGCGGATGCGAACAGATCGCCTGCAGAATCGCATCCTCAAGCGCGAGCGCGCGGCCGTCGACGTGCTGTGCGCCACACGCGGTCGCCGACGCCATCGACCCGGCCTGCGTCGCCGCGACATCGTCGCGGGTGCGATAGACGTCGAGCATCTGCGCGCATGCCTGCGACGCGGACGCCGCGCATGCAACGGCGGCCAGCACGATGGCAAGTGGACGTGCCATCGTCTAGCGCCCCGCGACCGGCTGGGTCGAACCCGCATCGTGCGTCGCATGCTGCGGCGCGGCCGGCGCGCCGCCGGACGACTTCGCCGCAGCGGCCGCGCGCATGGCCGCGGTCGACTGGTCCAGCACGATCTTGCCGCCCTGCAGCATGATGACGCGCTGCGCCGACGCGATCGTCTCCGGCCTGTGCGCGACGATGAGCCGCGTCATCGCGAGCTGCGTGACGGCCGCGTTGACCTGCTTCTCGCGTTGAATGTCGAGATGGCTCGTCGCCTCGTCGAGCACCAGGATGGCCGGCCGCTTGTACAGCGCGCGCGCCAGCAGCACGCGCTGCTTCTGGCCGCCGGACAACACGGTGCCCATGTCGCCGACGAGCGTGTTGTAGCCCATCGGCATCGCGGCGATGTCGTCGTGCACGGCCGCGATGCGCGCGCATTCGGCCACCCACTGCGGGTCCGCATCCGGGTCGAAGAAGCTGATGTTGTCCGCGATCGAGCCCGCGAACAGCACGTCGTCCTGCAGCACCGTGCCGACGAGCCCGCGCAAGCGGTCGATGCCGAGCCGCGCGACGTCGAGGCCGCCGATCCGCACGGTGCCGCCCGTCGGTTCGTGAATCCCGAGCAGCACGCCGATCAGCGTCGTCTTGCCGCAACCCGACGGCCCGACGATCGCGACCGATTCGCCGGCTGCGATCGTCGTGCTGACGCCGTCCAGCACCAGCGGCTCGCCGTCCGCGTAACGGAACGACAGCGCGTCGATCTCGATGCTCGCGTCGAGCGCCTCGGCCTCGCCCGGCACGTTGCGCAGGCTCGCGTCCGGCTCCGCCTGCGCGAACACGATGTCGGCCAGCCGCTCGCCCTGCAACTGCAGCATCCGGACTTCGAAATACTTGTCGATCAGGCTGCCGACCCGGCTGTCGAACTGGCTCTTGTACGCGTTGAACGCCATCAGCACGCCGACCGTGAATTGACCGTCCATCACCATCCGCGCGCCGAGCCAGATGATCAGCACGTTCTCGATGCCGAACAGCAGGCCGTTGAGCTGCTGGTAGAAGATCTGCAGCTTCTGCACGTGCAGGCCCGCATTGACCTGCTCGACCAGCAGCGTGATCCAGCTCGCACGGCGCTCCGCCTGCCGGTTGAACAGCTTGATCGTCTTCACGCCGCGCACCGTCTCGAGGAAATGGCTCTGCTGCTTGGCCGCGTGCACGATCTGATCCTCGGTCGCGCGCCGCAGCGGCGCGTACCACAACCATCGGACGAGCGCGTACAGCGTCATCGTCGCCAGCGCGACGACGCCGAGCACGCGGCTGTACACGAACATCATCGCGAGCGTGACGATCGTCATCAGGCCGTCGATCACCGCGCCGAGAAACGACGTGGTCAGCGTCTGCTGAATCGTGTCGATCGAACCGAAGCGCGACACGACGTCGCCGAGATGGCGTCGCTCGTAATAGCGCACCGGCAGGCTCAGCAGATGCGTAAACACGTTCGCGCGCCACTGGATGTTGAGCGTGACGCCGACATACATCAGCGCCCACGCGCGCATCGCGCCAGTCGCCTGCTGCATCAGCAGCAGCAGCCCGAACCCGAGCGCCAGCACCGTCAGCAGGTCGCGATCGGCGCTGACGATCACCTCGTCGATCACCCACTGCAGGAAAAACGGCTGCACGAGCATGAACACTTCGAGCGCGATCGCCAGCCCGAGGATCTGCGCGAGCGAGCGCGACAGTCCCGACACCGGGCCCAGCAGTTCGCGCAGCTTGACGGCCGGGCGCGCCGCGCGCGGCGCGAAGCCGGCGGCCGGCCACAACTCGAGCGCGACGCCGGTAAATGCGCGCGACACGTCGGCGAGCGGCACCTTGCGGATGCCGTGCGACGGATCGTGAATCGTCGCCGTCTTGCCGTTCACCTCCTTCAGCACGACGAAGTGGTTGAAATTCCAGTGCAACAGGCACGGCAGCCGAAGCTGCCCGAGCTGCGCGAGGTCGAGCTTCACGGCACGCGTGCCGAGCGCGAGGCGCTGCGCGACCTCGATCACGCGACCGAGGCCCGCCCCCTTCAGCGAGACGGGGAATTGTCCGCGCAGCGTCGCGAGATCCATGTGATGGCCGTGATAGCCGGCCACCATCGCGACACACGCGAGCCCGCATTCCGCGGCTTCGGTCTGCAGGATCATCGGCAGCCGGCGGCCGAGGCCGAACGAAAGTCGATCGAGCAATGCCATGCGCGGCCTCGTCAGAGTTTGCCGGTCAGGCTGTAGAGCGGCTCGAGCACCCACTCGTACAGACGCCTGCGTTCCTGCAGGATGTCCGCCTGCAACGTCATGCCTGCCTGCAACGGTTGCCGAGCGCCATACGCGGTCACGTGCTGCGCATCGAGTGCGACGATCACGCGGTAGAAGGTCGCGTCGCGCCCTTCGCCCGGCGTCGCCGCCGGCCCGCCGTCGTTCGCGAGTTCGGCCGCCGACAGCGCCGTGCGCGCGATCGACACGACCATCGCGCGGTACTGGCCGAACTTCTGGTAAGGAAATGCCTGATAGCGGATCAGCACCGGTTCGCCGACCCGCACGAAGCCGATCGCCGTGCTCGGCACGAACAGGTGCGCCTGCCAGCGCGCGCCGCCCGGCACGACGCTCGCAAGCGGCCGCGACGGGTCGACCGACTGGCCGACATCGGCGATCGCGGCCGTCACGGTGCCCGTCTCCGGCGCGGTGACGACGATCCGGCGCTTCGCCTCGCTTTCGATCAGGTTCTGGTCGACGTCGATCACGTTGCGGTCGATCTGCGCGAGCTGGTTCTGCTGCTTGAAGCCGAGCCCCGCCAGTTCGTTGCTCGCCTCGGTGAGCGATTGCAGCGTCGAGGCGCGGTCGCGCAGCAGCCCGTTCAGCTTCGACTGCTGGTCGAGCAGATCGGCCTCGCGCTGCTGCGCCTGGTCCTTCGAGATGTAATCCTGCGCGAGCAGGCCACGATAGCGCTTCGCGCCGTCGGCCGCGATCGACGTGCGCAACCGCTGGGCTGCGAGCTGGTCGTCGATTTGCGCGAGCGTGCCTTTCAGGTTCGCGATCTTCGCGCGCAGCGTGTCGCGCTCGTCCTGCTGCAGGCTGCGCGTCTTGTCGATTTCCGCAAGCAGCGACGCCTTGCGCTGCCGCGCCTGCGCGATCAGCGCCGCTTGCGTTGCACCTTGCGCCGCGCTTTGCAGGTCGGTCGACACCGTATAGAGCGTCTGCCCGCGCGTCACGCGCTGCCCTTCCTTCACGTCACGCCCGACGACGATGCCCGGCTGCAGTGCGTAGACCTTGACCAGCCCCGCATCCGGCATCACCACGCCGGCGACCGTCGTGCGCCGCGTATAGATGCCGAACGCGAAAAACAGCACCACGCTGGTGGCCATGACCAGCGCGACGGCCGTCAGCAGCGTCATGGACATCGGGTGCACGAGCACGATGTCGCCCTGCACGCGCATCCGTTGGGCCTGTGCCGCTTCAGAACGAAAGAGACCGAACTCCATTTTCACCAACGTATCGCCAAATGTCGGAATCGGTTGCCGCCCCGCCGCGCGCCGCGGCCGGCCAAAGCGATCCGGTATACAAAGAAGACCCGTGCATACCGGATCGTCGGTTCCATCATCGGGAAACGCGGCGGCTACCGCGTCGCCTCGAGTGCGGCAACTCAGTAGATCGGGCCGCCGAACAGGCCGTCGAGCAGGTTCACGGCGGCGGTCGTGATCGTCTCGCCGATGTTGTATGCCTGCTTGACCGGTGCGGCGAAGATGCCGAACGTCAGTGCATTGCCGATGCTCTCCGCGGTGCTGCCGCCCCATTCGATGATGTTGCCCAGCGCGGACGGGATGCCCGGGCCGCTGTAGTAGCCACCGGCAACCTGGGCGATTTCCTGCTGATTCAGCTCTTGCATTGCATTTCTCCAGTTTGAAAATGCTAGATAACCCATCTAGCGGGGCATCGAACAACGCCGCAATTGCGACGCAGGTCAATACGTTAAATTCATTTAAACTTTCGAACGGCGCGATTACATCGCCCGAACTGAATTAAAACAATGAAACCATTCCATTTAGAATTCCGCGCAATATGCCGCCTATTAAAATTAATCGATCTTTCGCCATAATCGGCAGGCCTGACAGTAATTCGCTTGCGGCAGCGAATATTCCTCACCGCGCCCGCCGCCGCGGCGCGAGCGTGCCGGGCAATGGGCGTGCAGGCGCCGCCGCGCATGGATGCCGCAACATCCGCACGTCATGAAACATGAAAATCAAAACGAGAACGAATAGCCGACCTAGAATCGATCGAAAACGATTTCACTTCAAATGTCGCCCGGCAAATCAGCTAAACGCCGCTGAATGGACTGACCGGCACCCAATCTCCCCTCTGAAATTCTTACAGCCCTGAATTCGACGGCCCAATCATCCGACACTTTCACGGCTGTCTTTGTACGATACCGCACCATCGGGCTAACCCGGTATTTCGATCGGTTTTACTTGTTTTTTATTGAGAATGGCGGACTTGAATGCCGCGATTGAATGCCCGCAGTTGATTCTGTCAAGCGCGTGTCCTCGCGATCGGGCCGCCGGGTGAAATCCGCCGCGCTCGCAGGCAACCGTCATGTTCGGACGGGCGACGACGGTGCGGAACGGACGGATGCGCGCCGGGCCATGCAGGCGGCCCGGCGCACCGGCGGCCATTACGCCGCGTTCGGCTTCGCGAGTTGATCCGCGACGGGCAGGCTGCGGATGCGCGTACCGGTCGCCGCGAAGATCGCGTTGGTCAGCGCCGGCGCAACGGGCGGCAGGCCCGGTTCGCCGACACCGCCGAGCGGCGTCGCGTAGTCGTCGGGGGCGACCAGATGCACGCGGATCTCACGCGGCGCCTCGTTCATCCTCAGCACCTGGAAGCCGTTGAAGTTGCTTTGCTCCGGACGGCCGTCCTTGAACGTGATCTCGCCGTGCAGCGCGATGCCGAGCCCCATCACCACCGCGCCCTCGAGCTGCGAGCGCACCCGCTCGGGATTGACCTGCGGCCCGCAGTCGATCGCGATGTCGACGCGCGGCACCGAGATCCTGCCGTCCGCGCCCACCTGCACCTCGCACACCGCGGCGGTGTACGACACGAAGCTGCGATGCGCGGCGATCCCGAGCCCGTGCCCCTTCGGCAGCTTGCGCCCCCAGCCGGCTTCGCGCGCGACCGTCTCGACCACGCGCCGCAGCCGCCCGGTGTCGACCGGATACAGCGCGGGATCCTCGCCGTAGTTCGTGTTTTTCACCGTGATGTGCGGCTCGAAACGCCGCGCGGGCCCGATCAGGTCGAGCAGGAAATCCTTCGGATCGCGGCCGGCCGCATGCGCGAGCTCCGCTACGAAACTCTGGATGCCGAACGCATGCGGGATGTTGTACACCGAGCGGAACCAGCCGATCCGCGTGTGCGCTTCGGCGGCCGGATTCTCGATCCGCACGTTCGGAATCGCGAACGGCAGATCCGCGATGCCTTGCGCGAGCTCGCCCGGCTGCTCATGCACGACGCCGGCCCTGAACGTCGACTGGATCGACGGCGCGACCGTGCGATGCTGCCACGCGACCACCTTGCCCGACGCATCGATGCCGCCTTCGAACGCTTCGAGCGACACCGCATGGAAGTAGTCGTGCGCGATGTCGTCTTCGCGCGTGAAGGTCAGCTTCACGGGCGTGCCGACCGCCTTCGACAGCAGTGCGGCTTCCACCACGTAATCGGGCTTGGACTTGCGGCCGAAACCGCCGCCGAGCAGCGTCACGTTGACCGTCACGTGCTCGGTCGGCAAGCCGAGCGCCTTCGCGACCTCGTCGCGCGTGGTCTGCGGCGCCTGCGTGCAGGTCCACACTTCGCAGCGGCCGTCGACCACCCGCGCGACGGCCGCGGGCGGCTCCATCGTCGCATGCGCGAGATGCGGGATGTAGTACGTCGCCCGCACGCGCTTCGCGGCGCCGGCAAGCGCGGCTGCCGCGTCGCCGTCGTTGCGGATCACGTCGCCCGGTTGCGCGGCGGCTGCTTCGAGCGTCTTGCGATACGCGGCGGAGTCGTAGCCCGCGTGCGGCCCGTGCTTCCAGTCGATCTTCAACTGCGCGCGTGCCTGGATGGCCGTCCATGTATCGCGCGCGATCACGGCCACGCCGCCGAGCGGCTGGAAGCCGGACGGCAGCGGCGTCGACGCCAGTTGCACGACCTTGACGACGCCCGGCAGCTTCTCGGCGGCCGACGCATCGAACGATGCCACCGTGTCGCCGTACGCCGGCGGTCGCGCGACGACCGCATACAACATGCCGTCGAGCCGCGTATCGATTCCGTACTGCGCACGGCCGCCGACGATGTCGCGCCCGTCGATCAACGCCGTTTTGCCCTTGCCGATATAGCGGAATTCGGCCGGTGCCTTCAGCACGAGTGTGTTCGTATCCGGTACCGGCAGCGCGGCCGCTTTCGCCGCCAGCTCGCCGAAGCCGAGCGTGCGCCCGCTCTTCGTGTCGACGACTTCGTGCACCGTCACCTTCACCTGTCGCACGTCGACGCCCCACGCGGCAGCGGCCGCCTGCGCGAGCATCGTACGCGCGGCCGCCCCGGCGCGGCGCAGCGCGGCGAAGCTCTGGCGCAGGCTGCGCGACCCATCGGTGTTCTGGTTGCCGTAACGCGGCTCGTCGCCGACCGCTTGCGCGACCTTCACGCGCGCCCAGTCCGCGCCGAGTTCGTCGGCCACCACGAGCGCGACGCTCGTGCGCACGCCCTGCCCCATCTCGGAGCGGATGCAGGTCACCGTGACGGTGCCGTCCGGCGCGATCGCCACGAACAGGTTCGGATCGTCGCGCAAGCCGTGCGGCATTCCCGCGCCGCCATACTGCGGATTCGCGCTGACGGGCGGCTGCACCGGCACGGCCGCGTGCGCGAGCGACGGCACGCCGAACGCGAGCAGCAACCCGCCGGACGCGAAGCCGAGCAGCAGCGCGCGACGGCTTTCGTTGTGGACAGCGAGTGCGGGCGCGCTCATGCGGCACCTCCACGGCGCACGGCCAGCCGGATCGCCGCGCGAATGCGCGTATAGGTGCCGCAGCGGCAGATGTTGCCGGACATCGCATCGTCGATGTCGGCGTCGGTCGGATGAGGGTTCGTCTTCAGCAGCGACGCGGCCTGCATGATCTGCCCGGACTGGCAGTAGCCGCATTGCGCGACGTTCAGTTCCTGCCACGCCTGCTGCAGCGGATGCGTGAGGTCCGTCGACAGCCCCTCGATCGTCGTCACGCGTTTGCCGGACGCCGACGCGACCGGCGTGATGCACGCCCGAATCGCCACGCCGTCGAGATGCACGGTGCACGCACCGCACAGCGCCATGCCGCAGCCGAACTTGGTGCCGGTGTGGCCGAGAACATCGCGCAGATACCAGAGCAACGGCATGTCGGGATTGCCGTCGAAGTGCTGCTCGCTACCGTTGACGGTCAGCGTGATCATCGTTCACCTCCTGGTTGCGACGCCCGCCGGGCAGGCATCGAGTGGGGATTCGAACGGCGCGGCGCACATTCCGAACGATCAGGCAGGCGTGGCGCCGTGTCGTCGACCGTGTCGCGTGCACGCACGGCCGGGCAGAGGCCGCGAACGATGCTGTCGGCCGGTTGCCTGCGCAACCTTTCAACCTCGTTGCGGCCGGCCGCTCGTTCGCATGGATTGCCGCCCGCATTATCGAACCATTTCCGATTTGACGTCGGATCGCGACGATTCGGGAGTTTTAGGCAAGTGGGGAGAATGCGCGGCCGGGAACGGGACGCGTCGGGGCCGTGGCTTTCGAATGAATCGGGACGATGCGTTCCGGGGCCGCCCACATGCAAGCATCCGGCCAGCCTCGCGGCCGAACCGGATGCTCGATGGATGCGCCGAACGCGTCGAAACGCGCTACAGCTCGGTCTTCCTCACGGCGACCGCAATGTCTGTAACCCCAGCGTGAGGGCGTTGAACGGCATTTCCACGGCGCCCATCGAGAAACTCGTCGTCTTCGTGGGCACGCCGGGCGTGCGCATCAGCGCATGAACGATCCGCTCGCTCGCATGACCGTCGCCGTACGGATTGCTCGCACGCGACATTTCCTCGTAGGCGCTCTCGCTGTCGAAGAGCCGCGACGCCTCCCACACGATCCTGTCCTGGTCGGTACCGACGAGCCGCGCGGTGCCGGCCTGAATCGCCTCGGGCCGCTCGGTCGTCTCGCGCGTGACGAGCACCGGCTTGCCGAGCGCGGGCCCCTCCTCCTGAATGCCGCCCGAATCCGTGATGATGAAATGCGCGCGCGACATCAGGAATACGAACGACAGATATTCCTGAGGCTCGATCAGGTAGATGTTCTCGATGCCGCCGAGCCGCGCGCGCGCCGGTTCCCGCACGTTCGGGTTCAGGTGCAGCGGATAGACGAATTGCGCGTCGCGATAGCGGTTCGCCAGCGTGCACAGCGCATCGCAGAAATGCCGGAACGGCTCGCCGAAACTTTCGCGGCGATGGCCGGTGATCAGCACGACGCGCCGCGACGGCTCGAGAAACGGGAAGCAGGCGGCGATCCTCTCCGACAGCGCGGCCGTGCGATCCAGCATGCGCTTGACCTCGTGCAACGCATCGATCACGGTATTGCCGGTCAGCGAAACCGCCCCGCCCGGCACGCCCTCGCTCAGCAGGTTGTCGCGTGCCTGCCCGGTCGGCGCGAAGTGCCACGACGACACCGCATCGGTCACGCGGCGATTCAGCTCTTCCGGCCAGGGCGACCAGATGTCGCCGCTGCGCAAGCCGGCTTCCACGTGACCGACCGGCAGATAGCGATAGAACGCCGCCAGGCTCACCGCGAGCGTGGTCGTCGTATCGCCGTGCACGAGCACGACGTCCGGCCGCAAATCGTCGAAGACCATGCCGATCGACTGGAGAATGCCGGTCGTCACGTCGGTCAGCGTCTGGCCCTGCCGCATCAGGTTGAGATCGTAGTCGGGCTTGATGTCGAACAGCGTCAGCACCTGGTCGAGCATTTCCCGATGCTGCGCGGTCACGCATACCCGGGCGTCGACATCCGCTTGCGCCTTCAGCGCGCGCACCAGCGGCGCCATCTTGATGGCCTCCGGCCGAGTCCCGAACACAAGCAAGATCTTCTTCATCGTTGTCCTCGTTTAGCCCTTCGCGCCTGGCGAACCTGCACGTGGCGCGAAGCATGCATTCGGGCGGCGCATCCCGTACTCGCACGATCAACACGCGGCGGTGTTGCGGGGCGAGCGCGCCGCCTCGTCCGCGCGGTCCGGGCCGCGCGAATCGTCGTACTACCGGCGTCCCGTTGCGCTGGATCGATCAGTCATGAGCCGTTCCTCGCCGTGTCGAGCATCACGTCCTCCCACTACAGCAATATTCAAACCAGCCGGCCCGCATCCCGGCCCGCGTCACGCCCTGGCCGCCGCGTGCGGACGGTGCGTGACGGAATGTTTCACAACTGCTACGGGCATGCACATGACCGGTCGACACGACAACGATAAACAGCAGGACGCTCATGCGATCCGTCTGACGACGTCGTCCGAGGAATCGTGCATGCATGTCGGGCGCCCGTGGCACCGTGAATCGCGCGCATCTTTCGATGCGCGTTGCGTCGTCTCGATTCGCCGCTTTCGTCTGCACAGCGCGCGGCGCGCACGCGAGCGTCGGCCGCCGTCGCGCGCACTGGATTCCCTCGACATCCGGCAGTCCTTGCATCGCACGAATCCGGTCGCGGGAAATGTTGCGGATGTGTAACGTCGATCCGGGCGCGTCAAATACATCGGAGTCCGGTCCATTTGTCTCATATGAAAACCGCGCTCGTTTCGACCGCCGAATCGACGCGCGAACGACGAACCCGGCACGATCTCCAGTCGCGCACAGCGGCGTCGGTCAACGCACCACCGATCGACGCGACGACCCGTCGCCGTGCGAACGGCTCGTCGCGCGCAACCGCCTGCGGCAGGGTCCGATGCGATGCGCGCACGCTGATTCGTCAGTGAATCAAAACACGCCGCCCGCGCGCGTGCCGCATCGGCCTCCCGCGCTCGGCCCCTTGCTGCGCGGGGCATCCCGGCAGATGGCTCAGGCCTTGCTTGATGTCGGACAGGTGCGTCCCGCGGCACACGCACGGCAGCAAACGGACAGGGACGCCAAAGCAACGAAGCCGGGAGGCGACGTGACGCGTCCGTCCGGGGCAACCGACAATCGCCCCGCCACGACGAATGCGCTACCGCTTCCCTTTGACATCCGCGCGATCCACGGAGCGCCTTCAGCGCGCGTCGGTCGTCGTCGCGGGCACGGGGACCAGGACATGAAGCACACGCGGACGGCGTCACTCTGCGAGCATGGCATCCTGCTGCTGCTCGTGCTCGCCTGCGCGCTGATCGTGCGCGACACCGCCTCGCAGGCAAACGCCGAACCGGCCCGGTTCAGCGTGGCTGCCGTAACCGCCACGAACGCTGCAGACATCGCGATCGCGATGGAGCGTACCGCGCTCGACGGCGTGACACGCTCGATCGCCGCGCGGGCCTCGCCCGATGCGGACGCCTCGCTCGAGCCGCCGCTCGCCACCACGCCGGGCATCGCGTTCGATCCCGAGTGGCTGCTGATGCCGTGCGTGGCGTATCTGTGGCTATTCACGCTGCTGACGTGCGCGTATGCCGCCCGGCATTACGTATTCAGCCTCGACCGCCTGTTCAAGCCGCAGCATGCGCCCTACCGGACGATGACCCACGGCGATTGGCCGCGGCTCACGGTGTTCGTCGCCGCTCACAACGAGGAAACCGTCATCGTCGATTGCCTGATGGCGCTGCTGGCCACGACCTACCCGCGCGACCGGCTGACGATCATCCCGGTCAACGACCGCTCGACCGACAACACGCGCGCGCTGATCGACGAAGTCCGGGCACTCGCGCCCGAACTCATCCGGCCGTTTCACCGCGAGACCGGCAAGCCGGGCAAGGCCGCCGCGCTGAAGGATGCGCTGCGCTTCATCCGCGGCGACATCATGGTGGTGTTCGACGCCGACTACCTGCCGCGTCCGGGGCTGCTGAAGGAACTCGTCGCGCCGTTCTTCGATCCGGAAGTCGGCGCGGTGATGGGCCGCGTCGTGCCGCAGAACGCCGACAGCAACCTGCTCGCGCGGCTGCTCGATCTCGAGCGCGCGGGCGGCTATCAGGTCAATCAGCAAGCCCGCAACAATCTCGATCTCGTGCCGCAGTACGGCGGCACGGTCGGCGGCATCCGCAAGGGCGCGCTCGATGCCGTGGGCGGCTGGTGCGACGACACGCTCGCCGAAGATACCGACATGACCTACCGCCTGCTGCTGAGCGACTGGCGCACGGTCTATCTGAACCACGCCGAATGTTATGAGGAAGTGCCGGAGCGCTGGGCCGTCCGCGCCCGGCAGCTGACACGCTGGGCGAAGGGTCACAACCAGGCAATGCTGCGCCATCTGGTGCCGGTGCTGCGCAATCCGCTGATCTCGCGGCGCTGCCGGCTCGACGGCGCACTGTTGCTCGGCGTGTTCGCGATGCCCGCGCTGCTCGCGATCGCGTGGAGCGCCGCGCTCGCGCTCTACCTGTTCAACGGCGTCAACTCGACCGCGCTCGGCCTGCTCCTGTCGCTGTTCGCGCTGTTCTCGTTCAGCACCTTCGGCAACTTCGGCGTGTTCTTCGAGATCGTCGTCGCCGCGCGACTCGACGGCCGCGCGACGCGCCTGCGGCTCGTGCCGGTCAACGTCGTCGGCTTTTGCGTGACGATTGCGGCGGTCGTCTCCGCGCTCTGGGGCCTCGCGCTCGACGCCGCGTTGCGCCGCGAACTGAAGTGGGACAAGACCGAGCGTTTTCGCCGGCAGTTGAAACCGGAGCGATGAGCGATGACGACCTTCGACGTGATGGTGCCGGTGGCCGGCGTGCTCACCCTGCCGTTCCTGCCGATGCTGCATGAGCTGATCCGGCGCAGCGACGTCGCGGCGCTGCCGATCGGCGACGGGCCGTTCGTCGATCAGGCGTTGCTCGCCGCGCGCTGGCACGACGCGCTGCGCGCGCACGTGGCCGGCACGCCGCCGGCGGATGTGGCCGGCACGCCGCCGGCGGATGTGCCCGCCGCGCCGCCATGGCAAGCGCTCGGTCTCGCCGTGCAGCACGCCGACGCGATCCACGTCGCACGCGACACGCATCGCGACGACGTGCTCTACGCCGATCGCACGATCACGCTCGACGACGGCGCGCGGGCAGCGTACGCGTTCGCCGACGAGCGCATCGACATCCGCGCGGGCGCGACGGTCGGCACGCTCGCGCATGCGCCGCTGATCGACGTCGACGGTGCGGTGCTGCGCGGTGTCGTGGTGGGCGACACGGTGCGTATGCGCGGCGCCGGCGGCTTCGCGTGCCTGTACGGCGAGCCGATCGTCTTCGGCGCGGCGCCCGGCGCGCGTCCGGCGGACACACCGGCCGCCCCGCGCCGCGCGATCTCGCTGACCCGCCACTTCGCGTCGCTGCCGCATCGCTTCCTGCACGGTCGCTACCTGTTGTCGTGCGACGTTCGCCTGCCCGCGCACACGGTCGTGCAAGGCAACCTGATCGTCGAAGGCACGCTCGTGCTCGGCGAAGGCTGCGTGCTGCGCGGCAGCGTCAAGGCGCATCGCGTCGAACTCGAACGCCACGCGTTGCTGCACGGCGCGGCGTTCGCGCGCGACGACGTGTTGCTCGCGAGCGGCAGCTGCATCGACGGCGTCGTGTCGGCCGGCGGGCTGCTGCGGCTCACGGGGGCGCGCATCGGAGTCGCCGGTCATCCGGTCAGCGCATGCGCGCGAGACGTGTCGATCGTCAATCACGCCTGCGTGCATGGCGATCTCGTCGCGTGGCGCAGCGGCTGGTTCCACACATCCCGTTAAGGAGCGCGTCATGTCCGATCGCCCCAGCCATCGCGGCCCGCGCGTGCCGGTTGCCACCCTCGCGATGCTGTGCGGCATCGCCTTCGGCGCGCCCGCGGCGCTGGCGGAGCAGCCGGACGACGCCGACGCCACGCCGGCCCTGCAGCCCCCGGCCCCCGCGACCGTCATCACGCCACGGATGCGCGACGAGTCGATGTTCGTGCGCGTCGACGCCGAAGGCCTGCCGGACGGCGTGCCACTCGCCGAGTTCACGCCGGAGGATACGAACCGGCCGCCGCTGCCCGATGCAATCGTCACACATGTGCAAGCGCCGCAGGAATCGCATACCGAACTGTCGCTCGGCTATTCGAGCGCGCACCTGACGCACGGCTACGGCGACTGGTACGGCGTGCATCTGCGCGGCGTCTACCAGGACGGCGGTCGTACCGTGCTCGGCGAACTCGCGCAACTGCACCGCTTCGGCGAGAACACGCAGCTCGGCGCGCTGACCTACGTACAGAACCTCGGCCCCGACTGGTTCGGCGGGATCGGCTTTTCCGGCACCACGTCGGGCACGATCCTGCCGAGTGCACGCGTCGACGTGTCGATCAACCGCAAGCTATTGTCCGATCGTTCGCTCGTCGTGTCGCTCGGCGCCGGCTACGCATGGAACCGCAGCGGCCACCGCGATCAGCTGTATCACGCCGGCGTGATCTGGTATGCGTTGCCGAAGTGGATTTTCGAGGCGGGCGCGAACTATACGGTCGATTCGCCCGGAGCGGTGAAGGCGCCCGCCTACTACGGCGCCGTCACCTACGGCGAAGTCGGCAAGAGCGTGATCGTGCTGCGCGGCGGCGTCGGCCGCGAGGCCTATCAAGTGACAGGCTCCGGCACGCAGATCGCGGATTTCCGCAGCCACGAGATCACCGCGAAATGGCGCTACTGGTTCACGCGCAAGTGGGGCACGCAACTCGAATTCAGCTATTACCACAACCCGTATTACTCACGGATCGGCGGCGAGCTCAGCGTCTTCTATCGCTGGTAACCGGGCGGACGCCATGCACACGCATCCCGTCGGTCCTCCCGTCGACCGTTCGCTGCGCACGCACGCGCACCCGCAGCGCTGGCTGTCGTCGATTGCGCTGCTGACGCCCGCGCTTTACGCGTCGCTATGGTTCGGACTGCCGCTGGCGTGGCGCTACTGGCGCGCGGTCATGGCGTGGGGCGCGCACCAGATCGATCCGGCGCTTCACGTGATCGTGATCGGTTATCCGCCCGACGCGCCGCGCGTACCGCTGCTGTCGATCGACGTTGCGGCCCGCATGCCGGGCGACGTGCTGCTGGCCATCACCGCCACGCTCTGTGCGATCGGCTTCGCCGCGTCTTTCATCCGGCGGACGAGCTGGCTGCCTGTTGCATATCTGTTACGTATCGCGAGCTTCACCCAGCTGCTGATTTGCGTGTACTTCTGGCTCGCGCCCGGCACGTTCCCGTATGTCCCGCACCTGCATCTGCGCGACATGTTCGTGTTGCACGGCGCGGCGATCGCGCTGATTCCGCTGGTCATGGCCGCGCTGTACTACCCGCTCGATTTCTCGCTGCTGCAAAAGGCCGCCGCGTCGCTGCTGGTGCTCGGCTACTTCGTGTTCGCGCTGCCGTTCGTGCTGCTGCTGCACGCGGCGATCGTCCATCACGGCTCGTTGCTGTTTCTGCCGTTCTGCTATTTCCTGCTCGGCGGGCCGCTGCTGATCGGCCTGCTGGTCACGCTCTACACCTACTGCGCAAGCTGGCCCGGCGCGCTGACGCGCGATCGCGATTCCGTCTGCTGATAGCGCGTCCGGACGCGCCGTATCAGCGATGAAACGAATCCGCCGTGTTTCCGGACCTGCCGCCCGGCCCGCGTAGCAGGAAGCCAGCAGGACCGGGCCTCCTGCGCCAATGGCACGTTGTTCGCTTCTTTCGACGTGTCGCATCGAGTCCTCTCATCGGCGAAGGCAGCGCGGCACCCGGCGCATTTGCGCAGTCCGGCCGCCGTCGACGCGCGCCGCTCGATCGCCGACGAACCGGGCAGCCGCACACACCTGCGGGGCTGGATTGGTCGACCTGGCGGCACGCGCATCACGGCTGCCGCACGCCCCCATTCCTTGAGCGAGGAGCACACCATGTTGGCAAAGTCAGGCAAGTTCTTGCGGACCCTGTTCGCGCTGTTCGCGCTCGCGTTCGCATTCAGTCCGGGCGGTGTTCAGGCGGCCACCAACCAGCTCCTTCTGCTGGTGCCCGACACGCTGACGCTGCCCGATCCGCGCGTGTCCGCATGGCTCGACACTGCGCAGGAGGAAGGGCTGCAGATCACGGTGATGACCGACAGTCAGTTCATGGCGGCCGGCGCTTCGCTGTCGCAGTATCCGGGCCTGATCCTGCCCG
Organism: Burkholderia sp. BCC0506; assembly: GCF_902833145.1. Classification (GTDB taxonomy): domain Bacteria; phylum Pseudomonadota; class Gammaproteobacteria; order Burkholderiales; family Burkholderiaceae; genus Burkholderia. Next base: position 225,446 of record NZ_CADFEN010000003.1, read on the forward strand.
ATCAGGTGCATACGACGGCGGCCGACACGTTGGTCACCGCGATCCAGAACTATGCGCTGAACGGCGGCAAGGTGATGCTCGTCTACGATTTCGGCGTGCTGAATTCCGCCGGCTTCTACGTCAGCCCGAAATCGCGCTTCAGCAGCATGGTCGGTGTGGACTACGTGCTGTATGACCAATACGGCGGCAACATGATCGGCCTCGGCAACGTGACCGGCATGAGCAGCTGGCTGCGCACGCTCCAGGTGCCTCCCGGCAAGTCGATGGCGTGGACCACGACGTCGTCGAGCACCACGACCGCGACTGCGCTCGCGTCGACGAACAGCACGAGTACGTCGACGAATTCGACGTCGGGCACCGCGCAGTTTCTGGCTGCCAGCCCGTCGAACCCGGGCGGCCTCGCCAATTACAACCACGGTGCATGGTTCCAGTACACGACGTCGCCCACGGGCAGCGGCGTGCTGAACCAGGCGGCCCCGAAGCTGACCGGCACCGTCACCGGCAAGCTGAAGAAGACCACGACGTACGCCGCCAATTCGCTCCTGAGCACGTCGACCGGCAAGACGGCCAGCACGCTCGCGTCGACGCTGGCCACCACGACCGACACGCTCGAAGGCATCTCAGGCTACGTGTACGGCTTCCTCACCTATCCGAGCTTCGTCACGCAGGGCACGTACACCGGCACGACGATCCTGACCTCGCCGAGCTTCGGGCTGGTGTCCGGCTACAACACGTACGGCAACGGCGGCGTGCTGTTCGTCAACCTGCCGCTCGCCTACCTCGACGGCCAGACCGACGGCATGCTGATTCACGGCTACCTGCATTATTTCGGCACGCAGATGCTGAACCTGCCGTCGCTGTCGCCGCTGCCGAAGGCGATGGCCGGGCTCGTGTTCAACTGGCACTTCTGCGCGGGCGACCAGATCCAGCCGGCGCTTCAGTTGAAGAGCCTCGGCGTGTGAAACAACGGGCCGTTCTCGCTCGTGATCACCGCGGGCCCCGATGAAGCGACCTTCGGCGACGGCAACGGCATCAACCTCGCCAACAACCCGACCGCGCAGAATCTCGTCAAGTATTTCCTGACCAAGGGCCAGCACGTCGGCAGCCACGGCGGCTGGATTCACGACTACTGGGGCGCGAATGCGAGCGAAACGAACGCGAGCACGTTCACGCAATACCTGGTGATGAACCACCAGGCCGTCCAGGCCGCCACAGGCCAGCCGGACGTCGAGTACGCGGCGCCGGAAGGCAACACGCCGACCTGGTCGGTGAACTGGCTCGAGGCCAACGGCTTCAACGGCTATTACTTCACCGGCCACACCGGCTCCCCACCGACTCGCGCGTACCGCAACGGCGCGCTGCTGAACCCGGGCCTGTGGGCTTACCCCGTGATGCCGTTCGGCAAGTACGCGACGTTCGAGGAGTTCCAGCAGTACGCGGTGCCGACCAGCGACGTGAACAACTGGTACGCATCCCTGATGAACTTCGTCGTCGCGAACCGCACGAGCCGGCTGATCTACGCGCACCCGCTCGGCGCGTCGTCCTATACGTCGACACTGTCCGCGATCTTCTCGCAGGCCAATATGCTGAAACTCACAGGTCAATTCAGGTGGTACACGATGAGCGACATCACGATCTTCGATCGTGCACGCCTGAACGTCACGTGGTCGGCTACCGATACGGGCAGCGGCTGGGCTTTCGCCGCCAGCCACCCGACCAGCCTCGCGAACATGACGTGGCTGCTGCCGAAGAAGGGCTTCGCCATGCCGATCATCACGCAAGGCTTCGGCAGCGTCGGCATCACCGACTCGACATACTGGCTCGTGACCGCGAACAGCGGCACCAGTCTCAAGTTCACCAGCGCCAAGGTGCACTGAGCCGCGACATCGACACACCCGCCGGCGCGCGACGCGGCCAACGCCGCGCCCGGCGGATTTGCGCAGGACCACCGCGCAGGAGCCCCCGATCATGAACCGGCCCGCGCTTTTCCCGGCTGCACGCACCCGCGTGGCAGCCACCGCCCGGCTATGCCGCCGGTGGTGCGTCGCCTGCTGTGTCGCATGGTGCGGCGTGGCGCTGCCCGCGTGCGCCGCCGACCTTCAGCTCAATGGGCTCTACCAACGCCCCGACGGTGCGATCACCGTGCGCCTGAACGGCGCCGGCATCGATCCTTATTTCGCGGCGAAGGCGCTGCTCGGCGCCGCAGACGCCGGGCTCGACGCCCATCAGGCCGCGCTCGCATGGATCGCGTGGCTGTTGCCCCGCCAGCGCCCGGACGGCGGCTTCGATCGCTACTGCGTGAAGAGCGGCCAGTACAGCGCCTGCGCCGAAGCCGACGCCGACGACGCGATGATGGCGACCTGGATCGAACTGCTCGCCCGCTTCGCACCGCCCGAGGGCCTGCCCGCCGCATGGGAACTCAGCCTCAATCGCGCGGGTGCGCATCTCGACACCTTGCTCAGCAAGCCTGCGGGCGTTTATCAGATCTCGTCGACGCTGCACGTCGCGCTGCTGATGGACAACGTCGAGGTACACAGCGCGTTCCAGGCGCTCGCGGCCTATTACGCCCGGCACGCCGACTACGCGCGCGCCGGCCCGTGGAGCCAGCGCGCCGACCGGCTCGCGTCCGCGATCCTGAAGGTGTTCTGGCGCGGCACGCAGACCGGCTTTCGCGCGAGCACGCAGCGCATCAGCGATACGACGTTCTATCCGGCGAAAGTCGCGCAGATCTTTCCGCTTCTGTCGGGTATTCAGGTTCCCCAACAATCGAACGAGACGATCTACGCGCAGTGGATGCAGAAATACGGCAAGACCTGGCTGCAACTCGCCGGCTCGGACTATCCGTGGGGCTTGATCGCACTGGTCGCATTCAAGATGAACGACTGGAGCACGGTTGCGTGCTGGCATGCGCGATCGGGCCCGTACCGGCACGGCGCACACTGGAACGTACTGGAGGAAGCGCTTTATCTGGCATTCGAAAGCCGGATGGCCGACCCGGTCGCGCCCGCGCAATGCGGCTTCACGACGGCGGCGACAACGGAGACCGCGTCACGCTGATCCACGCGTGCGCCCGGTCCGGGGACATCTACAGGGAAGGAGACGTGTCATGTGTGGCATCGTCGGCGCGGTCGCGCAACGGGACATCGTCCCGATTCTGATCGAAGGTTTGCGCCGCCTCGAATATCGCGGCTACGATTCGTGCGGCGTGGCGACCGTCGTCGACGGCCAGGCACGCCGCGAGCGCAGCATGTCGCGCGTCGCCGATCTCGACGCCCACGTGCGCAGCGCCGGCCTGACCGGCAGCACCGGCATCGCGCACACACGCTGGGCGACCCACGGCGCGCCGGCAACCTGCAACGCGCATCCGATCTTCTCGCGCGACGAAATCGCGCTGGTGCACAACGGCATCATCGAGAACCACGAAACGTTGCGCAAGCAACTGTCGGACGCACACTACGAGTTCGACGGACAGACCGACACCGAGGTGGTCGCGCACCTGATCCACAGCAAGTATCGCGGCGACCTCCTCGCCGCCGTACGCGATGCAACCTCGCAACTGCACGGCGCCTACGCGATCGCGGTGTTCAGCAAGCACGAGCCGCAGCGGCTGATCGGCGCGCGGGCCGGCTCGCCGCTCGTGGTCGGCGTGAAGGACGGCGAATGCTTTCTCGCGTCCGACGCGCTCGCGCTCGCCGGCATCACCGATCGCTTCATCTTTCTCGAGGAAGGCGACATCGTCGAGCTGACGCCGGGCGGCGTGCGGGTGCTCGATCGCACGGGTGCGCCGATCGAACGCGCGATCCAGACCGTGTCGTCCACGCAGGGTGCGGTCGAGCTCGGACCCTACCGGCACTTCATGCAGAAGGAAATATTCGAGCAGCCGCAGGCCGTGGCCGCGACCATCCCCGATGCCGGGCTGTTCGATCCCGCGGTATTCGGCCCGGACGCCGCGCGCGCGTTCGAGCAGATCGACAACGTGCTGATCCTCGCGTGCGGCACGAGCCACTACTCCGGGCTGACTGCACGCCGCTGGCTGGAGACGATCGCGCGCATCCCCGCGCAGGTCGAGATTGCCAGCGAGTACCGTTACAGCGACGCGCTCGCGATGCCGAATACGCTGGTGGTCAGCGTGTCGCAGTCCGGCGAGACCGCCGACACGCTGGCCGCGTTGAAGTATGCGCAGGCGCTCGGCCACATCGACACGCTGGCGATCTGCAACGTGCCGACCAGCGCGATGATGCGCCAGACCGGCCTGCGCTTCCTGACGCGGGCGGGCCCGGAAATCGGCGTTGCGTCGACCAAGGCGTTCACGACGCAACTCGTCGCGCTGTTCATTCTCGCCGTGACGCTGGGGCGGCTGCGCGGCTACGTCGACGACGCCCAGCTCGCGCGCTATACGACGCAGTTGCGGCGCCTGCCCGGCGCGCTCGAGGACGTGCTCGGGCTGGAACCGCAGATCGAGCGCTGGGCGGCGGAATTCGCACAGCACGAAAACGCGCTGTTTCTCGGGCGCGGGCTGCACTACCCGATCGCGCTCGAAGGCGCGCTGAAGCTGAAGGAGATTTCGTATATCCACGCGGAAGCGTATCCGGCGGGCGAGTTGAAACACGGGCCGCTCGCGCTCGTCACGCATACGATGCCCGTTGCCACGATCGCGCCGAACGATGCGTTGCTCGAAAAGCTCAAGTCGAACATGCAGGAAGTGCGGGCGCGCGGCGGGCAGCTTTACGTGTTCGCCGATGCCGACACGCGGATCGATAACGGCGAAGGCGTGTCGGTGCTGAGGATGCCGGATTACTACGGGTTGTTGTCGCCGATCCTGCACGTCGTGCCATTGCAGTTGCTCGCGTATCATGCGGCGTGCTTGCGGGGCGCGGATATCGACAAGCCGAGGAATCTGGCGAAATCGGTGACGGTGGAGTGACGAGCGGTTCTTTGACGCCGGCGGACCCGTGAAGGTCGTCAATTGATCAAACTGGCCCGCCCTACACGATTCGAACGTGTAACCTACGGCCTAGAAGGCCGAAAGACACAATATTCCTCCACGTTGATCGAATTTCACCGATCCAAAAAACATCATTATTTACAGTTACTTATCAATGACCACACCCCTGCTATGTTGACCTAGATTGATCTAGCCACCTAGAATCCTGAGGCTAGCCCAATTTCCGTCCCAGTCTTAGCTGGAAAATTCCGGCTCTTCGGGGCGGGCCGAATCGGCCCGATCAGTGCACTGGCGGGCGAATTCCGCCGGTGTCATCCACTGCAGCGCAGAGTGAGGGCGCGCCTCGTTATAGTACTCGCGCCAGACTTCGATTTTGCGTCTGGCGTCTTCAAGCGACAAGAACCCGTGTCCGTTGAGGCACTCCTCCCAAAAGCGTCCGTTGAAGGATTCATTCTTCGCATTGTCGGTCGGCTTGCCAGGACGCGAGAAGTTAACCGAGGCCGTTCTCCAAGATTGAAATGGCACGACGAAATCAGGCAGGTCAGTTGATTTGCAGGGCTGAGCCTCCCAGACTCTGATTTATTCGCAAACTGTCTATGTCGGGCGGATCGCCGAGCCTCGCATTGTGGCACCGGGCTGACGAGTATGATCCACCGGTCGCGACATATTCTTCTCTTCACTGTGACCAGCCAGCCATTGCGAAGCGATCGAGTTCACCTCGCTTAGTCGGGTGCTTGAAAAGTAAATCGACTAGATCACTCCCTTCGATCAACGTCACGTTCAGCAGTGACGCTTGCTGTCGGGCCGATTGATTGAACCGGCGATTGGTGGCCGCAATGAGTTGGAACTCGACGCCCGGGTAGCGCGCGGAATAGGCCACGGAACCGGCCGCGACATCCTTGACAGCCTCCCAGCCCATCTCCTTACCCTCGACACCAGAGCTCTTGCATTGGATGAGCGCGCCACGATTGCCTTTGATTGCAACGATGTCCACACCGCCATCCCCCGTCTTCGGCGTCTTGATTGTTCGCGAGTAACCTTGCTTGCTCCACAGCAACGCGCAAAAGGACTCGAATGCATCCGGTCCCAAGGAACCGACATCGACAGGATTAAAGAGATCTTCGCCAAATGGCGAACCACCACCCGGCGCTTCGATGTCAGCGAAGTCAGATGGGGTCACATCGCCAACCCCATTGAGCATGTCATAGGACAGCGCGCGCTTCCGTTCAAGCAACACGTCCAGCTTCTCGTCGAAAGTCACGAAGTCGCCGCCAACCACAACGGGGTAGTAGACGTACACATCCTTTTGCTGCCCAATTCGATACGCGCGGTCAGTGGCTTGGTCTTCCTTCGCGGGGTTCCATGTGCGCGTGTAGTGAATGACATGATTGGCAGCCTGGATGTTGACGCCGAAGCCGACTGCAAGAGGGGAAAGAATGATCACGCCGAAACCAGGATTTTGCTGATAAGCCGTTATACGGGTTTGGCGACTACTTGCGGCCCCGGATTCTGTCGAGGTATCACCGTTGATCACGTCTGGCACGAATCCGAACACCTCAGATATGGCGCGTTGAATGACGCGCTGTAAGTCCCGGAACTCGCAGAAGACGATGACCTTGTCGCCAGATCCCGACGCCTCGATTTCCCTGAGCCGCCGCAGCATCCAGTCCATCTTGGGCGACGCCTTCTTGATGGTCTCGACGGATTCATCGCTGGTGGCAATATGACCGGGAGGCCGCGGATCAGAGCAAAGGCGGCGCAGGTATTGCAGCAGACCTAAAGGCGATTGCAGCCCACTACCCTGCCCTTGCCCACGTGATTTGAACTGAGCCACCGCATCCGCGTAGAGCGCCCGCTGGCGCGCGGAAAGCGGCAGCTTGCGACAGCCCTCATGCAAGATCTTCTTAGGCAGGTCCTTCGCGACCTCGGCTTTGGTGCGACGCAGCTTCTGTGGCTCGATAAGGCCGCGCAGCTCTTCAATGCGCGCCTTCTCGTCGTCGGTCTCCACCTCGATGGGCCTGCGGTATTTGCTGCCGAAGTCCTTCAACGAACCTAGCAAGCCAGGCTGCACAAAATCGAATAGGCACCACAGATCAGCCAACGTGTTCTCGACGGGCGTGCCGGTGCATGCGATCTTCAGTCTGGCGTTCTGCTTCTTGGCGGCCCGCGTCACCATCGCGTTGGGGTTCTTGATCTTTTGGGCCTCGTCGCAAACCATGACCGACCACTTCTGCGCAGCTAAGGAGAATTCCAGGTCGCGCAATGTCTCATAGGTCGTCAGCACCACGTTTGCCGAACCGAGCCAGTCCGATGCTAAGAGCTTGGGCGAACCCGACTCAATCAACCCGTCATCAAGCGCGGACCTCGGTGCTCGCTTTGCCGCGACGTTCGGGCCATACAGCGTGAGGACATCCATCGCTCCCTCAACGAAAAATTTCTCGATTTCGGCCTTCCAATTGTCCAGCAACGAAACGGGCGCGACGACCAAGAATGGATCGATGCGGGGCTCGAGCTCAAGCAGCGAGGCCATGAAGGCCAACAACTGAACGGTCTTTCCCAAGCCCATGTCGTCGGCCAAGAGTGCGCCACGGCATACCGACGGCGAATTGCGCCACATATTTTGTAGCCAAGCTAAACCGTCTCGTTGATGGTCTTTGAGCTCAATATCGGGGCGTAGGCTCGATGGTATCGCGGGTGGCGCCTTATCCGCTGACAGATCTCCACGCCGCTCCTCGTAATCAAGTCCATCTACATTGGGCTTGACCACCAAGCCCTTGCGCTCGACCATCTTGCGAGCCGACTTGTCCTTGCCAGGAATGTAGTTGCCGCCTTTGACTTCTTCCTTAACCTTGCCGAGGGTTTCGAGAGCCTCCTTGGCCCAGCCCGTCGGCACCGGTCTCGGACACCCAGGAAAGGAAAAGCTCTCTCGCTTTTCCTGCTCAGCCTGCTCAACCTCCTTGCGGAACTTGTCGAGGTTGCGCCCATCGAGCGGTATCGCCACCGTCTCGCCCTTCGAGTCGGTGAACCATAGACCAAGGTCGACGTTCTCCGGCACCCAACCGCCGTCGCCTTTCTTGGCGATAAAGGGCGAGTAATAGGGCTTCTCTACCCCGAAACCCTCTATGCGCTCGGAATACAGTGAGAGATCAAAGATGTCGGATACCGTGATCTTGCGCGGCGAGGCGAGCTTGGCCAACGCCGAACGCAGTTTCTCAACTTGATCTGGCGAGTCACCCAGGATTTCGAGGTCGAATCCCTTCCAATGACAGCACTGCGCTCCAGTGGCGAAGCGCTGTTCCATCTTTGCGATGAACGATCCGAGTTCGGTGGCGGACTCGAACTTGGACTCCTCCGCCACCAGCTTGCCCTCGAAGACCTGCTCAATGAGCAAGCCGACGTCGCACGGATAGCCAGATTGGTCCGCGACGACGCGTGCGGAAAACCGTTCGAAAACGATGCCTGCATCCTCTCGCGCTCGCTCGAACTGGTCCGGGTCGATCGCGACTGCGGCCGAGGGGCCAAGCGTCGCAAACGGGTTGCGCAAGAAGGCCTCCGCGCGAGCGCCGGCCACCCGACGCCCAGGCATCCGCCGAATCTCCGACAGGACCGCGCGCGCGTCCTCCGACATCAAGACGTGCACCAGACCGGAGCCGTTCGGTATCTCGTAGCGCTCCGGGACTACTTCGAATCTATCGAAGACTTCTAGCCATCGACTCGGAGCACCGTCGAAGCCGGGCATGATCTCCACCATGTCTTGTGCGCCCTCACCGCCCTTACGCATTTGGATGTCGATCCGTTCGGGAGTGAGTACGATTGTCTTGGCGAGGAAATCGGCAAGATCAGCATTCGCGTCGATGGCATGCCGTCTGATTCTGGCCCAATCTCGTTTGTTGTCTTCGGGGCTGTATCCCTCCGCAGAACGAGAGCGCCGCTCGGCAATGGCGTGGACCACTCGCCATACCGACTCGGAGAGCAGCGATTGCTCGCCATCGGCAGAGACGATCGCCCCCTGAATCTCCACGTTGCCGCTCGGCTGCGCGCCGGCCGGGTCGCGCCAGCCCGAGATTCCGATGGCGAAAGTTGCATCCGAGAGCCCGCCGCGGCTGGACAACATCGGGCGCCAGCCGCGCTTTGCGGGGAGCTTCAACAGATGAAGCGAGGCGGAGTAACCTTCCACTGCTTCAAGGCGATAATAGGACTCCCAGTCCATCGACGCGCCGGACGGCCGCACCTCGATGTAGCCCTCCTCCTCTAACTGCCGAAGCAATAGCACTAGTTCGGAGTCGGCGCCGAACACGCTGGGTTCATCAAGCCACGCCTCATCAGCAGGGTCCGGAATAAATGCTACGCCATGGCGCCCCCAAGACACATTGATCTTCGAACGGGGGTGAACTTCGGCTTGCTCGCCGACTCGCCTCGAACCGAACAATCGGATCATCTCCTCACTCCTTGATCCAACCACGGCCGCGCCGCGGCTGCTGCATACCCAAGGCTGCAAGCTGACGAGCTACGCCGGCCAGTTCGTCATCTGGCCCAATCCGAAGCGCGCCCCCCTTGGCCCTGTTATCCGTCACGGTGACATTACGCCCTTCCAACAGCTTTTCGAGATCAGGTACGCATACCGGCCGCTCTTTCGGCGCCACACCCAATCGCGGTAAGAGTTCGTCGTCAAACTTCTGTTCCCAACTTCTGAGAGCGACAGGCGCATCCCGGTGACTCTGCTTCCATTCGTGGAGTTCCGGCTTCAGTTGGCTGAGCACCACATAGTCCTTCGCTTTACCCGAAGTCAGCGCCCTAGATACGGCTGGCGGCAAGGCGTCCCAGCGAAGCAGATAGAACGCGTGGCCTGTGGCGCCAAACTCAATGGCGACATGAGCACCAATCCTCATCACGAACGCGTTGTTGTCGCCCGACGCGCCTTCAAGGTCTAGGAGCCGCCCTTTCGCACGCTCACGAAACTCCCTGAATAGCCGATCGCTTCGGTATTGCGCCGTGGGGCCAAGAGCGAACCACATATCGTCGACGAAGGGCGCGAAACGCAGCCAATAGACGAGGCGCCGCGTATCGCCAGTATCTTCGGCGCTGAGCAACTCAAAGAAATCCTGGATGAGCCGGCCTTTGAGCCACCCGAAAACCATCTCTCTCGCACGCGTGTCGGGCTGCTTTACCGCGTCTACGACGTGCGCATCCCAACTCGCTCTGCGCAACCAAGGGTTACCAATGACGCCGACTGCCGCGTCGCGCAGCCCAGGGTGCTCTGGCGTTGCAGAGCAACGCGCATATCGGGAAACCAGTAACGCGATGCCGCGAATCCGCAGCCGTTCGCCGACCTTCGCGCCCGCCTCACCCATTGCGATGCGCAGCAGATCAGGTAGTGCCGCCTTGAAACGAACATCGTCAAGCTTCTCCGCTGCCTCCATCTGCGCAAAGACGGCCGCCTCCATCACCCAGGAATCGCGATCGATGCCTAGGCTGTCCATCGCTTCTTCGAGCGAGGACGCATCGCCGCGCATCAAGTCAGGGACGAACTTGTCACAGGGCCGCCCAGTCAGAAATTCAGAATGTCGATCCAGAGCTTCGAACCAAGGCGGAACGTGGTCCAAGGCAATGGCCAATTGCTGCCGCTGACGTTGGAGCCAAGTCCGAAGTGTCGTCCAGCCCTTCACCGCCTTTGGGTCAAGATTGGACGCTCCAAGCGCAAACGAGAAGTAAGAGGCGAGCAATGCTTGAAAACAGCGCAGCTTGCGATGGATAGCCACCTGTTCCTCGACCTGTTTGCCTACCTGCTCACGCAATCTTTCCTCAGCGAGGATGCACCAGCCCTTGGCATCCATAGCGGAAACACCTAGGCAAACGTATTTGAGCTCGCGGAAGTTCGCGGCATGGCCAAGCCGTCGGAAGTCCTCGATCGAAGCCCAAATGGTCCGACTATCCACCTTGATCGCCGCTCCGCCATGATCGCGAATCACGCGCTCCTTCGCGTGCTCCATCGATTTCGCGTCTAGCCATAGGTCGGGATTCTTCGCCGCTTGCGTGAACGAGCGGGCCAAGCCTGATCGCAGCAATTCCAGCGCTTCGTTCATCGCAGGTCGTTCGGACAAGACTTGCCCGGATCAAGTGGAATGTCTGGCGTCGGCTCAGCCGCCGATCCGAAATCGCGGAACTCTAACCTGACCTCGACCCGTCGCATGCGTGCCGGACCATCGTTGGATGCAGTGTTGAAGGACGAGCCGCCGACCAAGAAGAGCGTCTGAATCTGCCTTCGATCGGCTTCGGAGAGCGCGTCGGGAACTTGTGTGTTTAGCAACGCGCACAAGACTCGCTGAGATCGCAGGTAGCTTAGATTCAGATTGTAGAGATAGTTACCGGTACGGCTGGCGAAGCCTTCGACTACAACACGCTTAAGCCACGTTTCGCAGCTCTTTGCGCGAGCCACCTTCAACACCTCGGGGACGAAGCTGCGAATAAAGCGCTCGTCGGCCGACCTCTCAAACGAGTGGTGCTGATCGGCGAACAGAACGACTGCGCCGAAGTCGATCGAGTTGCCGTGCACCGTCACTCCCTTGAACTCGGGGCGCTTGGTAACATCTTCGACTTCGGTCAAGCATTGTGCGATGGTCTTCTTGCGCAATTCGATCGTGTCGTCAATGACCTTTTGCTTCTGCGTGATGGCGATCAGGGCGACTGCCATCGACACGAGGAACAGCACCATAAGCGCCGTCATCAAATCGGAAAAGGAAATCCAGAAGGGCTTCTCCCCTTCGTCCCTGCCATTGCGCCGCCTAGATGATTTCGGACCAAACATCGCTTATCGCCCTCGACCGGCCGGAATCTCATCAACCGCATCGCCCAAATTCTTGATCGCTCCGGACAGTAGGTTGACGGCGTTCGATAGCTCAGACTGGAACTTGCGATTGCCCTCACCCAGCGTTCTGTCAATGTTGTCGCGGAAGGATTCGTGCGCACCCACGAGGACCTCGGTGACGCCTTTGAGATAGTCCTCTGACTGCTGCTGGGCCGCTGCGAGTTCGCGGGCCGCTGCCTGGATCTTACCAACGAGTTCCGAAGTCATTGCAGCATCCTTCTTGGCCGACTCGAAGGTCTGCCGCAGCTCCGCGACCATCGTGGCGAATGTGTCGCGCGTGCGTGCGTAGTCGGCGAAGATCCCCTTGGCGTTGTCGGTCGCCGTCGAGAGCTGCGCGGAGGCCGTCTTGATCGAATCGGTGGCCGTGGAGGCCGAGCGCATCGTTTCGGACACTCCTGAACCGGCTTTCGCGAAGTCGCTGGCTGCGACATAGAGGGTTTCCACCCCCGAATTGAGGCTAGCCATCGCCCGGTCTGTCGCGCCGGCCAAAGCCGACACGGACGTCTGCAAGGACTTGTTGGTCTCCACGGACTGCGAGAGCAGTTGCTCAACTTGGCCGGAGAGCGAGTTGATCGCCTGGCCAGTCGACTCCTCGAACCGCCGGGCGCGTTGGCCTTGCGACTCAGCGGCCTCCTCGGCCTGCTTTCGCAGCGTCTCGACCACGCCCGCGACCTGAGTCCCGACCGCCGCCAACGCCTCTCGTAGCTTTTCACCGGTCTCGGACTGAGACTGCGCGACCAACGAGCGAATCTGCTCGATGAATTCTCCCATCCGAGCGTTCATCGCCGACTGCCGGACGTCCATCGCATCGAGCGCTTGGGCGAGCTTCTCGCCCATCGAGTCCACCGTATTGTTACCGGCGGCGTCCATGTTCGCCGCAAGCTGTCCGAATTGAATCGCCGTGGCCTGCATCGATTCACTGGCCTTTTGCAACAGATCGCTCATGCCGCGCATCTGGCCGCCAAACATCTCCTGCATTTGCTCAGAGAAGCTCGCCAACACGTCGGTCAATAGCTTGTTGACAGCGTCTCCCTGACTACCGCTGACCTTCTGGACAGCCTCGGCCATCGCGGACATGGGACTGGCCAGCGATTCTGAAATGACTTTGGCCACGTCGACAGACATCTGGCCTGTGTACTGGGCTTGGGCCGCAATCTGCCGTTCGGTCAACGTCGTGAGGATCTCTTTGAGATCGACTACCAGCGAGTCGCGCATTTGCTGAGCTTGGGTCGCCGCGTCTTGGGACGACTTCGCGAGCTGTTGCAGGTATTCCTCTCCCGCCCCGCCCCTGAACATGCTATCGACCAGTTCGCGAATGTCCTCGACTTGGCCATAACAAACCGTGACGATCGTCTTCTCGATCCAAGTAATCAACATGGCTAGGCCGATGGCGAATGCCGAGACATAGAAGGCATGTCCCACCGAACTCACCAACCCTTGGAGCTGAGCTTGGGCCGCCGCCGGGTCGACGCTCACATCGAAATGCACGAGACCCTTGATGAGGCCGAGGAAGGTTCCGATGATCCCCAGGCCCGTGAGCACCCCGGGGAGATGCTTGAAGAAGTCCGTCTTCAAGCGACTGTCGACGATTGCCTGATCCGTGAAAAAAGTCTCGGCCAGCGCTGTCGAGCGCCAGCACCTGATGCGTTGCTGCCCCAGCTCGTCCTCATCGCCAAGCTGCTTGTGAAGCGTCTTGGCATATTCGGTCCACGGGTTGGACAAAGCTTCGGACTTCATCGCCTTGGTCTCGACCGCGGAGAGTTCGACAAGCTCCCCGTTCTTCTCGCCACGAATCGCCTGCAACGCCTCGATCGCGTCATCGAGATCGCGCCTCAGCTTAAACGACCGGATGAAAAACCTGACTAGAAAGTCCAGCGATAGACAGACCAAGACCAGCGCGACCACGCCGATGTGCCAATACTCCGCTGCAAGCTCACTCAGATTCATGCTTGGCATTTGTACTTCTTCCCCGTGCAATTCTTGGTCAATTCTATTCTTGGTCAATTCAATTTGGCGGCTCGCGAGCGGCCTGCTCTACGGCACGCGACGCGCTCTCTACGCCATACAGCGTCTGCATATTTCAACCATCGAAGGTCTGACGCTGGATCGAAACTACAGTCCGGACTCCCGCCGAGCCCCGCGCCTGAGCACATATCCGGCCAACGCCGCGTGCTGCGCTGCACCGTACCCCATCGCGCGTGATGGTGCCCCACTTTGAAATCGGCTTGTTGGTGCGCTGTTCCAGGCCTTCGCTCGACACGGCGGCCTTCAATCCGAGGTCCTTGCCCTCGCGAAAGCCTTGCAATAGCGACGCAAGCACGCGATTGGCTTGAATTTGAAGACCGACTTGAAGTCGTGGGCTGGCCGGTGAGAGCGGCTGGCCAAGTCACCATCAAGGTTCTTTGGCACAATGTCCTGACCGCTCTCTAAGTCGCGCGAAGTCGCCACTATCGTGCCGCAACGCGCTCCGATGTTGGAGCGTCGCAGCCCGCCGGTGAAATAGGCGCGCAACCTCAAGAACGCCAGCCGCTCCCACTACGCTTGTGACACATCGAATGACTTCGCCACGAGCCCATCCCAGTCGCGCCGCTCGCGACAACTTCCTTCCAATTACAAGCGCCTGCAACCCTTATCGCGGACTACCCCAAAGTTCACGCAGTGCAAGGTCTGATGGATGATCAACCGACAAGCTTTCTATCACGCAACATCTGTAAATACTTTTCGCCCTCGTCGTCCTCGTCGAAAATCTCTTCGCCATCGAGCATGTACGCCTTTAGTAAACTGGCGACTCCGTGCTCCTCGTCTCCGAGACTGACCTGACTTTGCCCCAATCGATAGTGAACAAAGGGGTTCTCCTGTCCGCCGGGGCCATTGAGCGCATCAAAGAAGCTCTGTCGCGCTGCCTCAAACTCTTCGAGCTGATATTGCGCATCACCGATCGATGCGCAGAGCCACGTGTATGCTTCCCAATCAACCCGCGGTTCGGGAAGCAACTCGAGAGCTGCACTCCATCGCTGAATCGCCTCATCGAACTTCGATGCATCACACAAGACATTACCCTGCTCCGAGAGAGCATCTAACTCATCTTGGATTTTTTTGGGAAGCCTAGTCATTTTTACTTGCTTCCCTTCGACGCACGCTTCGCGAATTCGAGATACTTCTTATCCTCACCGGAAAACGGTCTGTTTCCAAATTGTTCATACAGCGGCACAAAAAATTCCGCGGATTTATCTAGATCTCCGGCTTCAAAATACACCGTTCCGCTAAGAAAGCCGATTGTCAGATCCGGACCGGTTCCAGAACCGTACGCCTTTTTCATTTCTGCCAGCCAGTGAACAGCCTTATCAAACTGTTTAGTATCGCGATAAAAAACGACGAATCCACGTGTCATCGACTGCGCGAGGTCGTATTGCTCTCTAGGCTCGGGCAAGATCTCCCACGCCTTTGTGAAATTTACCTCGGCTTCAGCGATGTCTCCCTTCTTCCAAGCTTCCCGACCCGCCGCACCGTAAGCGTATACGTCTTTAGTGAGTTCCTCTGGTAGCTTCATGGCCATATGCACCTTACTTCAATGGGGGTAGATAACGTTCGCCCAGTTTAGCACCAAGGGATCTGTTGACCCAGTATGGTTGCAAATCGTAATTCTTGGAGTCGAGCATCCATGCACGAACCTCTGGAGCTTTCGCCCCATACTCTCGCCCAACATTGTTCCACCAGGTAACCGCGTCCGTTTGGTGCGCCATATCAGCATCTTTAAGCGGATACCAGTTGCCCTTGTACTCAAACTCTTTCTCTCCAGTGAACGGATCTTCGCGTAGCCTGCCTTCCTTTTCGAGCCGCGCCTGCACTTCCTTGCCCGTCCGTGAATTCTTGCCTGGGGTACGCCCGAGGTACCGTTCGCGCAGTGACTTACGTCGCCTGAGTACTTTTGCTCCATCCCCGACTGCATCTCCGGCACCGGCACCTTCAGTTGCACCAGTCGCCTTGCCGACCGCCGTGGGTGCGTCGGCAGCCTTTGCGCCTTCAGCAACAGCGCCTTCAGTCTTAAGCACCTTCCCAGCGGCCGAAGCGGTCTTAGTCAGTTCAGCTCCTTCAGCAGCACCAACCTTACCCAGAGCCGCCATACCTCTGACTCCGCCCTTGGCCAGCCCGGCTCCTCCAGCAAGAAGTGACGCCGCCGTCGCAATCTTGTCGCCACCGGCCTGGGCCGCATTGCTCATCTGGAACTTGGGTAGCTCGATAGAGCCGGCACTCGCCTTGACTTCCTGCGCCCCCTGCATCAGCGCCTCAGCAGACTGCGTTTGCCCAAACACACTTTGCATAGCCGCAGCCTGCTCCATTTGCCCTGCGGTTTGGAGCGTACTGCCTTTGATCAGCAACTCACCAATATCGGACGGTATATTGGCAATCCCTTTGACAGCGCCCTTCGTCGCCTCCCATGGATGATCTGCGGCCTCACTCAGCTCGTGCTTCGTATTGCCCCACCATTTGGAGAACCAACCCTCCTCTTCTGGTGTTTCCGCTTTCACCGGCGGATTGGCTGAAGACGCAGGGGCGCTCGACATCGACGCCTGACCGTACAATCTGCCGACAGTATTGCCCTTGTCACCCACAGTACGCTCCCCGACTTATTTTTTGCTCATCTGTTCTCGAACCTTCGCCGGCGGGTCGGGCGGAAACTTCGCCCCCTTCGCAATCATCAGCGCGCGCAGACGCTCGAATTTTTCCAAGCGCTCCTTGCCCTCGGGCGACAACCCTGGTGCGGGAGGCGTCTGTGCCGTTCTGACCGGTTGCCCATCCTTATCCAACGAGATGTCGGTGACCGTGGCCTGCTTGGCCTCCGGTTGCAGTGCGTCGATGTCTTTCTGCACGGAGTAGGCCACGCTCACGCCGTTCGTCGTATGGGCGTTGACATCGGCACCATGCTCAACGAGAAAAATCGCAATGTCCGGCTTGGCGACGTCGAGCGCGGAATCCAGTGCGGTCCCGCCAATGCTGTCGCGATGATTGATGTTTGCGTGATGTTCGACCAGCAGCTTTACTCGCTCCATCGCGCCGTTGCCTTCCATCGCCCGCTGCAACAGACTCGAGCCATCGCTATCGACCGTATCCGGCGACAAGCCCCCATCGAGCATGGCCTTCAGGTAGCGAGTGTCTTCATTGGTGATCGCGAAGTACATCGCGCTACCCAGCCCCTCCACAATTTGAGCGTCCGGCTTTGAGCCATGCGCGATCAGTTCGCTGATCGCGGGGAAATTCTTGGTCGAGATGGCAAACCAAAGCAACGTCATCTCTTGTCGCCCGGGCTTGTTCACGTCGATCCCGGACAACGCCGATTTCAGTTGAGCAACGTCGCCATCGCTGATCGCCTTGGCAGCAGACAGATAGCTGCCGTCAAAATACTTGCTGGGTGAGTTCGCGCTCATATTGCATCCACTTACGATGATTGTTAGTGCAGAGACAGCGGCTAGAGCCATCCACCGCCACCGCGCCGTATACCTCACGCTTCGGGCCGGCGAAGTTGTCGTATTGGTCCTCAAGGACGAGTCTCCTGAACGATCGTCGCCTGATCGGCTGTTTTTTGTGCTTCGATGCCATCGATGACCTGGTTCATGCCATGGCGTGCGACCGCACCACCCGTTCCCGGAAGGATGTGCGGCGTGCCTACAGCTGTAGGCATCATGCCGTGACTGCCTTCCTGAACCTTCGTCAGGATCTCCCCTTCCACGCGGTAGGCCTGAATATCGGATGCCACCGGTGTCCCGCCATAGCGCGCTACCGTCGCCGGATTGAGGCCCGCTGCGTTGAATGTAGTCGCAGCCAAGCCACTTGCGCGCGATGCGGCAGAACCCATGCCGCCGCCGAGCGAATGCCCCACAATATCCACATCGGTTCCACTCTTCTCAAGCGCTCGCCCGATCTTGACTGCACGATCGTAATAAGCTGAGTTCTTATTGGCTCCTTGAGCGATGTTATTGGCCCAGTCGGACCACTTGTACTTGTCTGTTCCCTGAAAAACCACCTGCGTCTTGAAGTCGTTTCCGAAAACTGCCGGATCGGGCTCGTAGACCTGCGCACGAAAGTTTGTCCCCGGTATCGAAAAATCGTTGGGCTTCAACTTGAACTGAGCCAGTTTCGCAGGGTCGCTGCTGACGTTCGTCCATCCCTCTGGCGCCGCCTGCCCCGGGTGGTAAACGTTCTCAGCCAAGCGCGCCTTTTCGACGGCCGTATTGTTTTGCTCGAAGCGATTTGCCGCCGCTTCGAGTTTGCTCCGCTCCGGTCCCGGCGGCATCGAAGCAGCTTTCTGCCGTGCCTCGGCAATCTGGGCCTTCCGACCTCGCCAACGGGCAGCTTTTGCTTCCTTCCCGACGTAATTGCCGTTCATCCAGAACTGATCGCTGTGACGTACGACCATCTTGCTCTCGACCCGGACGGTCTTGCTATGGTCGATAGGCCAGCACTTGGCGCCAACGGTTCCGCTTTCGACGCCATGTGCCACACCGGCCTGGTCGCCGATCGTATCCGGCGCGAAACTCGAATCGAACCGCACGATCGGATTCCCGTTCGCAAAGACCGTCTTCGACGTCATCTGACTGTCGCCAAGGCTTGCCGTGACAGGATAAGGTACGGGCGGCGTGCTACTCCCCATGGGGGTCTTGCATACGTCGGGCATCATCGACACGATGGTCCACTGGCCATCCTTGCGAGCCATTACGTTGTCTGCCACGCGTCCTCCGGTTCGCTGGTTGTTTTCGGGGTAGCCACTCGCAGCAGAGGCGCATGCCGATCCAGTTCGAATCGTGCCTCGCACACGCGCACCGCCGGCTGCAACGGAAAAACGGCCCGCCATGTAGCCGATACGCGCATTTCCTCGGTATCGATCAAAAGTGTGTCGAGCTTCATCTCGAGTGGCACGATTTCACCGCTCTTGAAGCGAAGCGCCACAAGCGCGCGATGCCCCGGAAGCCTCGCACGCAAAAAGCCTGCACGCGTGTGCTCCGGCAGCGCGAGATTGGCAAGCTCGAAGGCGAGTCCCGGCGCAGGCCATTCGATCTGCTGATCTGCCGGCGCACCGTTCCAATAGTGGAAGTCATGATCCACCGGATGGTACGGCCATCTTGTCTTATGCCAGGCCTCGTCGTAAGTCCCGGCAAACTGCAAACGGGGTGTCCAGGCGCGACCGACAACACCCAATCCGACCGGCGTCGTCGCGTAGCGGGCTACGACCTCTTTCATCTGCTTGGCATCCAGCCCCGAAGCGGAGTGCTCGGCAACGTCGAGACTGGTTATCGGAATGTCCCATGCTTCTATCTGCGGCGCCGCAATTTCGGCAATCTTCGGTAACGGTCCTGGAATCGATGATGCACACAACGAAGCGACGACCGACTTATGGGTCGCCCGATCGAGGAAGCGCTTCTCGACCCAACCGCGGCCCAGCGGGTTGGTGAAGCAGACTTCGTTCAGCTCAAGATCCGCGCTCGCCCCCTTTGCGCTCTGCGCAAGGGCGATGCGGCTCGTGCCGCCGTATGCCTGCTCCCAGCGCACCGGAACAGCTCGTGTCGGCTCAGGTTCACCGAGCTTCCACCCGCGCCAGCCCTTCGTAAACGAGCGCGGCCCCGTTACGCGCAGTCCTTTATCGATGACCATCGTGCCGGCATCGAAGACCCGTACGCGAGCGGGCCACGAAGCCGCAGGGGTGCCATGCGGGGCGTGTGCCGTCGCACGAACAAGGACATCACACTTCGGCTTGAACGGCGCGAGATCGCTTTCCCATTTCACACTGCTCTTACCCGTTTCGCCTTCGTATTCGTCTGCCATCGCCAACGGGACGGCGTTGTCACCGCTCAGCAACACGCAACGATGTGTATCGCCATCGGGGTCGAACGATTGCGCCGGCTCAAGCCGATACGCCGCCTTGAGCGCCACCACGTGGATTTCGTTGCCCGGCACGTCGACGGCATTGAACGCCATCGCATGCAAGGGCGTGAGGTTACGGAACTCCATCGTCGTAGCACTTAGTTCAGATCGACGGTCTTGCCGTCGACCTTCACCGCGTCGGAACCGAGAATGTCGATGCTCGTCCCGCTAATCGTGATGTGTCCGCTGCTTTCGAGAACGATGGACGCTTTACCGGTTCGCAACTCAATACGATCGCCCGCAGTAACCGTATAGGTCTTGCCCACCATCGTGGTTTTCGACAGCCCCACTTCCTCGGCGCTGGCAAGCCCGGCCGCCGTATTGATCGCGCCCGCTACCGTCACCGTATACGCGCCGCCAACGGTCAGGGCTTTAGCCAGCCCCACCGTCTCCGTCGACGTCAGTGCAATCAGGAGATTCTCCATCCCCTCGATCGTCTCGTTCCGGTTGCCGCCGACCGTCAGCGTCTCGTTGTTGCCAACAGTCTCGGTACGATCCACCCCAATGTGAATCGTCTCGTTGTTGTCGACGGTTTCCGTGCGATCGTGGCCGACGTGTACCGTCTCATCGTGATCGATGTTCTTGGTGCGATCGTTGCCAACCCAATGCGATTCATTGTGCTCGACCTCGATGCGCTGGTCCTTCTCGGCGTGTAGCCAGACCTCTTCCTCCCCCTTCTTGTCCTCGAAGCGAATCGCATTGGCCGTGTTGACGTTACCGGTCTTGGTCGAACGCGTCAAAATCCCGCTCTGTGTCGCGTTGGCTGGCAACGCCCACGGCGGCATGTTCTGCGAGTTGTAAACGCGCGACGTCACGAGGGGACGGTCCGGATTTCCGTCCAGGAAGCTCACGACCACCTCATCCCCGATTCGCGGAATCTGAATCATCCCGAAACCGCTACCCGCCCACGGCTGGCTCACGCGCACCCAGCAGGAACTCCCTTGGTCGCGTTTGCCGAGACGATCCCAGTGGAACTGCACCTTCACCCGGCCGAGACTATCCGTATAAATCTCCTCGCCTTTCGGACCTACGACGATCGCCGTCTGCGGCCCGACGATCGTCGGACGCTCCCCTTCGAATGCCGGACGGTACGGAATTTTCTTTCGAATGCAGGTGAAGCTGCACGAATACGCCGAACTCCCCTCACCGGGCTCATAGTTGTTCGTGCCGGTGTGTGACACGGTCAGCAACAGGAATTGCCGGTCTTCCTGTTTGGTGCTTGCGTGATCGTAGTGGTCGTCCAGCTCGAAGTATCGGCACGGCATCATCCGCCGACCCGTCGTCACCCCGACGAACGTCTTGCTGTGTGCAGCCAGCGCTTCCGTCCGGAAGCGCGTGAGCTCTTCACCCCGATCGCTGTCAGCGAAGCCATGCTCGCCGAGGTAGTCGTAGATCTCGTAGGACGGGACATCACCTTGATTGACCTCCGTTCCACCCGACACGAATCGCCGGGCATGAGGAATCTTGTAGTCGAAAGTTTTCAGTCCGACCGTGTCCGGTGCAAGCTGACGCTGTGCTTGAAATGACGTGATGACGGCGAGATTGTCCATCGCCTCGCCCTGGTTGTATTGCAGCGATGGACTGCGCCCGTCGATCGGCTTCGCGGTCACCGAGTTATCGGCAATGATCAGCTTGTGCCCATCCTTCGCATGCTCGAAGTAATAGAACAAACCATCCTCTCGCATCAGCCGTTCGACGAAAGCGAGATCCGTCTCACGGTACTGCGTGCAATAGCTGCGATTCTGCGTTCCTTTCGAGAGCCGGAACTCAAACGACGCGAGCTTGCCGTACTCACGAAACACGCGCGCGAGAATCGCCTCTGTATTCTCTTCCTGAAAGATCCGAATGTCCTGCCGGCGAGAGAGCATCCAGAGCCACGGAAGGATCGTTGCGCTGTACATCGCAAAACCACCGTCGGTATCGAGATGCGAAAACGCTGCGACGTATCCGTGGAAGTAACGCTCTTCCGAGCTGGCGAGCGCATCAGTCAACTGCAACGTGATTGTCACAGGTTGGCCGATCAGCTTCTTCAGCTCGATATTCTTGTCCTGCGACGCGAGCCGGACATGCATTTCGAAATTCTGAGATAACCCCTCGGTACAATGGAAATCGACGAGCACGAGATCCGATCGACCTTTCAGTGGCGTTTCAATCGTAAACAGGCGATTGCTCTGGAGCTGGAAGAAGCTCGCGATTTCGGACATTTGCATATGTAGCCTCGGAATCTCTCAGCGGAGGGGCAGTTTTTTGTCGGCGCGGCCATTTTAATATGCCTGCGCGCCATTTGGACTAGATGTCGGTTTCCGGAAAAACAGGGACGGATTATCTCGGATTGTCGAATATTTTCAGCAAATGGACCAGCTGCTGTCACATTACGAACGTGAAGTCGGGTTACTTGCGCGCAGTCTGGCGGAGTTCGCTCAGCGCTTTCCGAAGATCGCAGCACGCCTCGGCATAACTGGCGGACACGTCGAAGATTTGCACGTCGACCGGATGGTGCAGACGTTTGCGCTATTAGCGGCACGTGTCGATGCGAAGCTTGATGACGATTACCCGCAATTCACCGAGGCACTTCTCGAAATTGCCTATCCGCAGTATCTGCGCACGGTCCCGTCATGCGCGGTTGCCTCGTTCGACCCATCGGTTCTGTTCGGTCAGCTTACCGAACCGCTGACAATAGCGCGCGGCACGATGCTGGACGCCAATGCTGCACCGTGCCGCTTCCGTACAGTCTACGACGTCACGTTGTCGCCATTGCGCATTCATTCGGCACGCTATTCACCAGCGACGCTTGCGCCAGCTGCGGCGCGCATCCCGCCAGAAGTGACGGGGATCATTTCGATTACCTTTACAAGCGAATCCGCGTCGCAAGCATTCGATGACACCATTCCGTCCGCCCCAGTGCGGGTACATCTGTCCGGAGAGCGGCCGCTCGTCGCCGCGCTTTCCGATACGCTGTTGCTTCGCGCATCGGCCGCCTACGTGGAGGTGGACGACAGCGGACGTTGGACCCGCTTGTCGAAAGTCCCCATTGAGGCGGCCGGCTTTGCGGATGACGAACGATTGTTGCCGAACGAAGACGATACAAGCGCACAATCGTTCCGGCATCTGATCGAGTATTTTGCCTTCCCCGAGAAGTTTGATTTCGTCGACATCGACCTGGGTCGAATGCGTCGCGCCGCGCGCGCCGAAGCAGCTCGACGGCTGACGCTTCACATCGCCGTGCAAGGCACCGCCCATGATTCCGGCGCCGCTCAGATCCTGGCAACGCTGAACATCAGCACGTTCCGATTGTTTTGCACACCGGTCGTCAACCTGTTCGAACGCGCGGCAACGCCTATCCAGCTAACCAGTCACGACGCCACCTATCCGATCACGCCGACCCCGTTGGCAACCGGCGTTCCGCTGGGCGTCTACTCGGTTGAGGCCGTGTATTTGGGCGAGCGTACGAAGTCGGGCGAAGACAAGGCCGCCATCGCTTCACACGCGGCACCACGCACGCAGGTGTGGCCGTATCGTGCATTCAGTCACGCGCGGCCCATGGATTCGTCCGCCATCTATTGGCTGGCATACCGAGATCCGGAAGCCACGCCGGACGGCGCGCTGGCGGAATCGCAACTGGCGCTGGTCGATTTAAAGGGTCAAACCGCTCATCCGCGCCACCCCCAGGTCGATGTCGATGTCCTGGCAACCAACGGAGCAATGCCGTCCCGGCTGCCGATCGGTGCCCCGGATAGCGATCTCCTATACGAGGGTTCGGCATTGGCGTGCCCGATCATGCTGCTCTCCCGCCCCACCTTGCCGGCTACCTTGCCGCGTGGCGGTGCACTTTGGCGCGTCCTGTCGGCCCTGGCGCCGCATCCGCTCGACCTGACGCGGACCGGACTACCCGCGCTGAAGGAGTTTCTCCGTTTCCATGCTCCGCGTTCCAGCGTGGTTGCTCAACGTTGCATCGACGCGATCGCATCCCTCGACTACAAACCGGCGATCAGGTGGATGTCTCTCGACAATCACTTCCCGTCATTTGTTCGCGGTGTGGAGATCCTGCTTTCGTTCTCCGAGGCTGCGACACGAGATGTCAGCCTGCATCGGTTCTCGGCTGTCATGGACCGATTCTTCGGCCCGTACGCTCAGTCAAACAGCTACGTTCAGCTCGTCGTGTTATCGGCCGAGAGCGGCAAGGAGCTTTTGCGGTGCGCGCCGCAGCCCGGCACGCAACCATTGATCTAACTCAATGAACATATCCAGCAAGAATCCCGATACTCCCTCCAGCCTGGAAGCCCACCGTCTGCCCACGCATGATCAATACAGCCGGCGCCTCTGAAATTGCTCGTTGGAGCAGCCAACTGAAGCCGGGACCTGACAAGCCCGCCGCGAGCAACGCGGGATTCATGCCAAGCAACATTGCGTCACCCGCCCAGCCATAAATCGCCGACAACGACCCGTCGACGTAAATCGTGCCGCCCTGAAAATCCGATCGCGACAGCTCTGTTCCACGAAACGCGCTCGTCATGTAGATACTGCCGTAGCTCGGGAAGTCCAACGTGGAGCCCGCTGCGCCGACGCTACGGCCACGGATCGGCGGCAGCTTGATCTCAGGTGTCGAGAACCTCGGCAATTTGATTTTCGGGATCTTCAGACCCGCGCCGATCCCGATGCCGACGCCACCGTAGTAGAAGCTCTGATCGTGCTTCTCAGGGTCGGTCAGTATGATCGTGCCGCCCGTTGCCATTACGATCTCAACGCTCAGGCCACCGCCTGCCCCGGTGTTATAGGTCCACTTGCTCAGCCTTAGAAATGACATACCCGCGCCCCAGTGATCTGGTTATTGTCGTGACGGAAGGTTGACCAGCCCACAAACGATGAAACCCAATCCGAAAACAGCGAAAAAGACCGCGTTCCCCCAGATCGCATCGAACCGATCGATTCTCGCAGTCGGAATCGGATTCTCGGCAAGATAGCGCACCTGCGGTCGATCGCCGACGGCCATTTTTGACACGATACCGCCTTGCGGATACGAAACGTGTTCGCCTGCCTTGGTCATGAACTCAATTTCAGGGTGATAGCCGCCCGCGTTCAACTTCACCACTTCTCCCGGCACCATGATCGACGTCCGCATGAATTCACGCGTCAGCTGAACGTTTATCGCCGCTGCGATCAAAAAACCGAATCCGATTACGACAAAGGCTACGGCCTTATACATAAATGTGCTCGCTCGTTCTTCAAATGGCAGTCGGGATGATACACAACGCGAGCCCGGAACATGGGACTGTCCCGCGGCATTCCAGTGGCTCAAGAGAGTACCAACCAAGCATGTCGGAACGCACAACCGACGCGTGCAACAAAAAATAACCTTGTCTACTCTCGCGCTATATCCGCGACCGAAAAATCATAACCCCGCACATGATCGCGAACGCAGCCATGATGGTAAAAGCGATCGGCGAATCCCAGATTGCAACAAAGACATTCATCGTTGCGCTGCAATTGGGATCGTCGGCTTGGTATCTCACCTCGACTCTCTGACCGAGCTCCACTTTCGTGACAATCCCGCCTTGCGGGTACGAAATCTGCTGCCCCGCCTGGGTGGTGAATTGAATCTCGGGATGGTGTCCGCCAGCATTGAGCTTCACATAGTCCGTCGAGACGCATCGACCGCCGCGCTCCCTTGCGATTGTTCGCATCAGCTTCAATCCAAGCTTCCGGCTGAACCGCTAAGGCCACCCATCGGACCCGAGCGTCGGAGTCGCGTACTTCGCAGCATGCACACTCCTCGCAGCCGCCCAAGCCTGACTCGTGCCCGTCCAGCGAACAAAAGAGCATCGATGTGCATCCACGTTGATCCAATTGGGTTACATAGTGGTTACACGAGCATGTCTACAGCGGATGGGGAATTTGAAAATATCAGCTAACGTACTGATTTGACTGGCCCGCCCTACACGATTCGAACGTGTGACCTACGGCTTAGAAGGCCGTTGCTCTATCCAACTGAGCTAAGGGCGGTCGGGGAGAAAAGACACGGCCTGGCGCGGACCGCATTCGGCATCGGGCTTTCGAGTAGCGAAGCAGCGGCAACCCCGCCCACTACCCCAAACAACGCAAAGCCCCGAAACAAAACGGGCCCGGCATGCAGCCGAGCCCGAAATTATACCCGATCATCACGCCAGATCACGCAAGACCGGCGCCGGCCGCATCAAACCGGCTGCGGATACAGCATGAACCAACCGAGGCAGAACACCCCGGCGATCACGCAATACACGCCGAACGATGCGAGCCGGCCGCGCCCTTCGAAATAGCGCATCAGGAACCGCACGCTCAGGTACGCGGCAATCGCCGTCAGCACGCCGCCGAGCAGCGCATCGGCAAGCTGGTCGCGCGCATGGAACAGCTTCGGCAGTTCGAGCACGCCCGCGGCAAAGATGATCGGCGTGCCGAGCAGGAACGAGAATTCGGCCGCCTTCTCCGCCGTCAGCCCGGCCGCATTGCCGGCGATCATCGTCAGCCCGCTGCGCGAGAAGCCCGGAATCAGCGCGCCGATCTGCGCGAGACCGACGAAGAACGCCTGCTTGAACGTCATCTTCTCGGGCGCCTGATGGGCGCGGCTGCGCTGGATGCGATCGCCGAGCCACAGCAGCACACCGTTGACGATCAGCGCGATCGCGACGATCCGCAGATCATGAAACACGCGCTCGATGCGCTTCTCGAGCAGCAGCCCGACGATGCCGGTCGGGATCGTCCCGATGATCAGCGCCCACATCAGGTGCCCGTCGTCGTTCTTGCGGCCGCCGAGCTGCGCGAAGAAACCGCCGATCAGCGCGATCCAGCGCGCGCGGAAGTACCACAGCAGCGCCAGCGCGGTGCCGAGGTGGAGCGCGACGAGAAATGGCAGCAATTGCGGCGCATGCTTGTCGATGTGCATGCCGAACAGCGCCGGCACGAGCAGCGTATGGCCAAGGCTGCTGACGGGGAAGAGTTCGGTGACGCCCTGCAGGACGCTCAGAAATACCAGAAACCAGAGGCTCACGCGTCGGTCCTTTTAGTGAAGATTAAGCGGGAGGAAGGCGGACGACGCGATGCGCGTCCTGAAAAACGCGCCACGATTATGCCGAGCCCGGATTACTGCGCCAAGGCATTTGGCAGGATATTGCGGCAATGCACACAAACGCTTGCAATTTGTAAGCGCGCAGAAAGCAAAAAGCCCGCCATTTGCATGGCGGGCCTGTCGATTTCGGCAGAAATTGCCGTCAGCGGCCGAGCTGATAGAAAAATAATACCGTGCTGCCCGTAAACATGCCGAACAGTGCGATTCCCATTGCCATTGCCAGATCCATGGCCCCCTCCACGAAGTGTCATGACCCGGCAACATCACCGGTTTAGAGGCATTATCCGGACCGTTGACAGTGTTAAAAACTCGCAATTTCCCGAGAAGGGTTTTCCCGGACCGGCCGCGGCCCGATAATGGAACGCGCGTTGCTCCCTTCACCCGCCCAACCCGATTCGCCATGCCGATCTTCCAGCAACACGACATTCACGAACTTCACGCCGGCCCGTCGCTCGTCCGGGTCGCCCCGCCATTCGGCGGCCGCCTGCTGTCCTGGCACGTCGACGGCGAACCGGTGATCTTCTGGCCGGAAACCGCCGACTGGAGCAACCTCGCCCGCGTGCGCGGCGGCAATCCGCTGCTGTTCCCGTTCCTCGGCCGCCACCGTGTCGACGGCGAAATCGGCCGCTGGCGCGACGCCGCCGGCGTCGTCCGCGACCTGCCGATGCACGGTTTCGCGCGCGATCTGCCGTTCGATGCGCACCCGTCGGCCGACGGCGCCGCGCTGACGATGACGCTCGACGCGAACGACGCGCTGCGCGCGAGCTATCCGTTCGATTTCCGGTTCGAAACGACCTACCGGCTGGCCGACGCGCATACGCTCGACGTCGCGCTGACGACGACCAATCGGGGCGACACGCCGCTGCCCTACTACGCCGGCCACCATTTCTATTTCGCGCTGCCGCACGGTGAACGGGCCGACACCCTCCTCGAGCTGCCGCCGACGCACCGTTGCCAGCAGCGCGCGGACGGCTCGATCAGCGCGCCCGAACCGGGCGAAGCCCGTTACCGCCTCGACGATCCGGACATCCTCGATCGCTTCCACTGCCTCGACGGCACGCCCGCCACGCCGGTGCGCATCGTGATGCCGGGCCGCCGCCGCACGATCGAGATCGCGCTGGACGTGCCGGGCTCGATCCCGTGGTACGCGGTCACGACCTGGACCGAAAAGCCCGATTCGGACTTCTATTGCGTCGAGCCGTGGCTCGGGCTGCCCGATGCGATCCACAACGGGCTCGGGCTGCGCATGCTCGCGCCGGGCGCGACCGAAACGGCCGCGCTGCGCATTCGCGTCGCCCCGCTCGCCGGCTGATTCGACACGCATCGGGCCGGGCACGGCAGCCGCGCCGGCGCCCGAAACTGCGGTGCGCGGGTCGAACCCGTTAAAATCGGACGTTTTGTGTTGCCTGCCGCGACATGCGCGGCAGGGTTTTGCGAGGTTCAATGTTCGGAACAACAACGAAGCGACTCTTCGCAGCCGCCTGCGCCGCCCTGCTCGTCGCGTGCGGCTCCGCGCCCGTGGGCCCCGGGTTCTATCGCGTCGAGCGTGGCGACACGCTGTACAAGATCGCACGCGAGAACCGCACGTCGGTACAGAACATCGTGCGCTGGAACCAGATGACGAACCCCGATGCGATCGAAGTCGGCCAGGTGCTGCGTGTCGCGCCGCCACCCGGCACGGCCACCGCATCGACGCCGTCAACCACCGGCACCGGCAGCGCCGGCCGCGCGCGCCCGGCGCCTTCCGCGCCGGTCGAATCGGCCGTGAAGCCGGCCACGAGCATCGCGCTGATCTGGCCGGCGGCCGGCAACGTGGTGCGCACGTTCGACGGCTCCAAATCGAAGGGCATCGACATCGCGAATGCGCCGGGCACGCCGGTGGTCGCGGCCGCACCGGGTGTCGTGGTCTATGCCGGTAACGGGCTGCGCGGCTACGGCAACCTGATCATCCTGAAGCACAACGCCGATTACCTGACGGCCTACGCGCACAACCGTGCGCTGCTGGTGAAGGAAGGCCAGTCGGTCACGCAAGGGCAGTCGATCGCCGAGATGGGCAACAGCGACAGCGATCGTGTCGCGCTGCATTTCGAGCTGCGCTATGGCGGCCGCTCGATCGATCCGTCACGCTACCTGCCGGCGCGCTGAGCGCACGACGGACGACACGCGATGCCGGCACGCATCGCGTGCCGTCGCGGCGAAAACGGAAAAAAATCGAGTCAGCGCTTGCGCAGACGTCCGGTGAAACGGCCGGACAACGGATCGACATGACGAGCAAACGCCACCAGCACACCGATTCCGATCAGGCTGAACCCCGCAGCTATCAGAAGCAAATCCATGGTCACACCACTGTTTTGTCTTGATCTTATGCGTCATTGTGAAATCGTGCGCTGAGCACCGCCTGTCGGACGAGCCCGAACATTCCCTGTCAGCGAATACCATTGTGGATTCGTCTGCGTGAAAACCTGATGTAAGCCGCTCCCCCGGCGCCACGCTCGACGCCGGGGGACCGCGCGATGCTGCCCGCCGCCGACGGCTACGACACCTCCGCCCCCCGCTCGGCCCGCCCGGCCGGATGGTTTATAGTGGCGCCACGCAGTCTTTCCAAGAAACCGATGTCCTCTGATCAACACGCCACCGCGGGTGCGTCGCACAGCCCGCTCTACGCCAAACTCCTCGGCGAGACCGCCAAGATCGACTGGTGCGATCTCGAACGCTTCTTCGCGCAGGGCAAGCTGCTGTCCATTGCGCGCGACCTCGATCTCGTCAGCGTCGCGGAAGCGGTCGCCAACGACGATGCCGAACAGGTCACGCGCTGGCTGTCGTCCGGCCTCGTCGCGCGCATGCCGGCCGAGACCGCCGCCGACTACGCGGCGCGCAATCCGGAGCTGTGGGCGGTCGTCGTCTCGCCGTGGGTCTGCGTGCAGGAACGCGCCTGACGCGTCCGCCATGTCCGATTCCGCGTTACCGCACGGGGCCGGCAGCGCGTCGGGCGCCGTCACGCATCGGCGCGTCCTTGCGCTCGCGTTCCCGATCGTCCTCGCGAACCTGACCCAGCCGATCCTCGGCGCCGTCGACACGGCCGTCGCCGGCCACCTCGACGGGGCGCAATATCTCGGCGGCGTCGCGCTCGGCGGGCTGTTCTTCAATTTCGTGTTCTGGGGCTTCGGCTTCCTGCGGATGGGGACGACCGGTCTCGTCGCGCAGGCGCATGGCGCCGGCGACGCCGCCGGGATCCGCCTGAACCTGCTGCGCGCGCTGATCGTCGCGTTCGCGCTCGGCGCCGCGGTGCTCGCGCTGCAGGTGCCGCTGCTGTCGTTCGCGCTGTCCGCGCTCGGCGGCAGCGATGCCGTCCGCGCGACGGCGCTCGCATACGGCCACGCACGGATCTGGAGCGCGCCGTTCGCGCTCGCGAACTACGTGGTGCTCGGCTACCTGCTCGGCGTGCAGCGCGTGCGGCTCGCGCTCGTCGCGCAGGTGTTCATCAACGCGGTCAACATCGGCGCCGTGCTGCTCTACGTGTACGGCTTCGGCTGGGGCATCGCCGGCATCGGCGCCGCGACCGCCACTGCGGATGCATGCGGCTTCGCGCTCGGCGCGTGGATGCTGTGGCGGCTGCGGCCGCGCGGCCTCGCACCGCTCGCGCTACGCGCGCTTGCCGACCGCGTCGCGCTCAAGCGGCTGATCGCGCTCAATCGCGACATCTTCCTGCGCACGCTGTGCCTGCTCGGCGCCTTCGGGTGGTTCGCGCATCTCGGCGCGAAACAAGGCGATGCGACGCTCGCCGCGAATGCGCTGCTGCTGAATTTCCAGACCTTCATGGCGTATGGCCTCGACGGCTTCGCGCATGCGGCCGAGGCGCTCGTCGGCGCGGCGGCCGGCGCGCGCGACCGCCGCGCATTCCGGCAAGCCGTACACGTCACGCTGTTCTGGTCCGCGCTCGGCGCGCTGCTGTTCGCGCTCGTTTACTGGGCGGCGGGCGGCTGGATCGTCGCTCGACTGACCGATCAGGCCGAGATCCGCGCCGTCGCGTTGCGCTACCTGCCATGGGCCGCGATCTCGCCGATCGTGTCGGTCTGGGGTTTCCTGCTCGACGGCGTGTTCATCGGCGCCACGCAGACCCAATCGCTGATGCGCGCGATGGTCGTGTCGCTGTCGATCTTCGTCGCGGCCACGCTCGCCGCCGTCGGCACGTTCGGCAATCACGGCCTCTGGTTCGCGCTGCTGCTGTTCATGGCGGCGCGTGGCGCCACGCTCGCGCGCTACCTGCCCGCGCTGTTGCGGCGCATTGGCGCCGATCCGCGGGCCGCGGCCGCGGCCCGCCCGTGACGGCGGGCCTAAACGACCGTTACTGCACGGGTTTCGGCGACGGCGCGTCGAGCATCGACGGCGGCGTCATGTCGGTCGGCACGCCGTGATAGTCGGCCGGGTCTTCCGGCGGGTGGCCGCGGCGCGCCTGGCGGGGATCGCTGCTGCAGGCGGCGAGAAGGGATGCGGCCAGCACGGCCACCATCAAACGGGTCATCAGGCAAGGCTCCGGAAAACGGCGCGCCCATCGCACGCCGGGACCGCGCCGAGTCTAGCGGAAATCCGGTTTCAGGGTTGTGCCGCGCATGTCCTACTATGTACGCATGGCGCTGTGCCGTTGAAAGGAGGCTGCCATGTCGTCTGAGGAAATTGCGGGCCTGATCGGCCTGTTCATCGGCCTGATGGTGCTGGTCGCGCTGTCGTACTTCGAGTCGCGCGAATACAAGCGCAGCCACGGCGGCGAAGGGATGATCCACCACTGGATGGCGGAACACCACCTGCTCGACTGGCGGCGCAAGCACTGAGCGCCGCTGCCGTCCGGCCCTCCCCGGGCCGTCGCGGACGTGCCGCGCAGCGGCATGGTGGGGTCATGTACCGCCGAAATTATCAGGGCCCGATACGCACACATCGACCGGAGACATGAACGCCGTCGCGCGGCAGCTGCCGCGCGACGGCGTTTGTTTGCGTGCGCCCCTCAGGAGGTGCGACGCGACGCAGACCGCTCAGCCGAGGAAGTGGCGAGCGTAGCGCGCGTTGATGTCCGACAGGCGGAACAGCGTCAGGAAATCCGCGCAGTTGAAGTCGGGATCCCAGGCCGGCGCGCCGCAAATCTTCGCGCCGAGACGCAGGTAACCCTTGATCAGCGGCGGCGGCGCGACGACGGTGCCCGTCTGCAGCTCGTCGACCGGCAGCGCCGTGTGCGGGAACGCGCGGTATTCGGGTGCCGTCAGCGAACCCGCCGACAGCGACTGGTACAGGTTCGCCGCGTAGTGGCCGCCGTCGGCCATCGACACGCTCGCGCAGCCGAGCATCGTCTCGTAGCCGTTCTGCATCATGTACGCGCCCAGGCCGCCCCACAGCGCCATGATGACGGCGCCGCTGCGGTAGTCGCTATGCACGCACGAGCGGCCGACCTCGACCATCTTGCCGCGCAGGTGCGTGAGACGCGACAGGTCGAATTCGCCTTCGGCGTACAGGCGACCGACACGCGCCGCCTGGTGCGGCGGCAGCACGCGGTACGTGCCGACGACTTTCAGCGTATCGAGATCGCGGACCAGCAGATGGTCGCAATATGCATCGAACGGATCGACGTCGAGACCGGAAGGGCCGCTGACCTGCGCGCCCATCTCTTCGGCGAACACGCTGTAGCGCAGGCGCTGGGCTTCGCGCAGCTCGTCTTCCGTGCGCGCCCATGCGGCGCGCAGGCGATACTCCGATGTGACGGTTTCACTGGCGCGCGGCAGATGGCGCCGCGACGTGTCGAGGGGCAGCGAGGCAAAAGGGAGCGTAGGCGTCGGCAGTTCTCGCATTAGGCTTTCCTGGTCGTAAGGAATAGGACGACATGCCCGCCAATGTAGTAATCGGCCGTGACCGTTATGTGGCACGACCGTGTCCTTTCAATGACGTGTCGCCGAATTGACTTTAGCAGAAAGCTTGCGAAACCGTATGAGCAATCCCTTCGAACCTGTCCGGACGGGCCTTACACCACCAGTTCGGGCGTCAGTACCGCCCGCAGCACGGCCTGCCGGCTGCCATCGCGCGTGCGGCTCGCCAGCCACACGATCCCACCCTTCTTGACGCTCCAGCTGTCGTCGCCGCCGGCGACCAGTTGCGCGGCGACGCTGCCGAGCGTCGGCTGGTGGCCGACGATCACGACCGTCGGCGCGATGCCTTCCGGCCAGCCGGCCGCCGCCAGCACGTCGTCGACGCTGCCGCCCGGGGCGAGCGCGTCGACGGTCCGGTACTGGTCGGTCAGCGCTTCGACGGTCTGTACGGTGCGTGCCGCCGGGCTCGCGAGGATCACGGTATTCGTCTCGAGCCGGCCGCGCAGCCATTTGGCCATCGCCTGCGCGTCCTTGCGACCGCGCACGGTCAGCTGGCGCGCGAGATCGCTCGTCGCGTAGTCTTCGGCTTCCGCATGGCGCCACAGGATCAGGTTCATCATGAGGTTCTCCTTGCTTCGGCGGGCGCCCTCGCGCGCATGCGCGAGGGCCGGCCGATCGTCCTGTGAATTGTCGCAAATCGCGGCCCGCTCGCCGCCGCGGCATTTACCCGCATATCGTGATTGACCGATTCGGTCATTCGACGTTATTATCTTTGGCTCGTCGGAGCGTAGCGCAGCCTGGTAGCGCATCTGATTTGGGATCAGAGGGTCGAAGGTTCGAATCCTTTCGCTCCGACCAAAGGAATCAAGGGGTTAGCTGATGCTAACCCCTTTTTCTTTGCCGCAATGCCAAGCCGTTGCTACTATTTTGCGACCATCTGGGGCGACTTTCATAAGGATCATAGGGACCTGCGCCCGATGGCAGTCCGTCTCATCCCCGCCCAGCACCGTCTTTTCATCCCCGCACTGACTGGTGCGACGCCGCACAATATCCCCCAGCGTTCCTTCCATCTGGTCTTGGGAACTCCTTCGGCGCAATAACGAGTACGCACAAAACCACGTCCGGTATCCGCTCTTTCGAGATTGACTATC
Organism: Burkholderia sp. BCC0506; assembly: GCF_902833145.1. Taxonomy (GTDB): domain Bacteria; phylum Pseudomonadota; class Gammaproteobacteria; order Burkholderiales; family Burkholderiaceae; genus Burkholderia. The sequence continues at coordinate 259,272 of NZ_CADFEN010000003.1, forward strand.
GAGTCGGAGCAGACAAATTGCCACGGCAAACAACTGGCAATCTGTACTTCGAAGCGCAACAATCCGAGTAGGCTCCGCCCCCTCACACACCAAGATATGCAGAATGAGCGGATTGCCATCAACACGAAGCCCAACTGACCAATCCGCTCTTGCCCCTTCAGAGTTTCCACATGCCAGCCCCGCCTCAATACATCGCCGGCGGTCGTCATACGTCGACCGACATGACCTGTTGTGAAGCAACGAGCTTCGGTGGCGGAGTGCACTTGCAAATACACAGGTCATCACTCAGCGCGACGCGCCGTCCGTCCGGCCCCGTCATTGGAAGTCGTGGACCGGCGCATTGAATCTTGCCGATCGATTTGCAGGCTGGGCAAATTACGTCGTCATCTTCGTGCGCGATATGCCTGCCGTCCAATTCAAACTGTGTTGCCTTCACGCGAACGGTTCCCGCCACGGTCGTATGATCGCCATCGAGAATCAAGTATCGGGTCATTTGCCGTTGCCTCCGTCACATCCCCAAACGGACGAATACAGGTGTGCTATCTTCACCACGAAATCAGCCATGCGGAGCCAAGCCTCCGATTAAAAAAAGCCAATCTCGCCATCCCGACGCCCACGCACCAGCCCACCAGAAGAGGACCGATTTCACCCGTGTACTCGCGGTCGTACTTCCAAGCTGCGACGAATAGCAACGGCACTGGTACGCCGATCATCCCGAACATTTTGGGCCAATCGGCATACGGAGCGAATACGTGAAGCGCACTGCTCACTAGGACCCAGCACGGCAGCCCAACGACGAACAGCAACCAGCCGAGCCCTATCAACGTCACGGGGTGCGCACGTCTCTTCGCTTCATTCGGTTGGTTCACGTCGAGCGATCTTCCTTGTCGATTACGAAAGAGGTCATCCGCTTGTAGCCCTCCAACGAGGAACTGGGTCAAGATTGATCAAGGTATGCAACGAGTTCCCAGGCAACAGGCGCCATGCGCTGACGTGTACCCAGCATGCTGTCGAGGACCGCTAGCCGTCGAGGCTCGTGCACGACGACGGAAGGCAACGCATCACCCTTAAGAAACCTGCGTTTCGCATCACCAATCTGACCGGCATCCAGTTTCGCGCACCATACGCCATCTTCAGGGCATTGCTGACCCGTGTGTGCGACGGTGCCTAATGGCAGACGTGCCGGAACGGTCCGCTGCTGATCTTGTTGCGAAGTCGTCTCGGTTTTCCCTTCCAGCGGCAAGCCGGTTTTCGGATCAAGATTTTGGGCCTTCGCCATCTCATTGATCATCTCGTCCGAAGGCTTCGGTGGCGGGACAGCGGCGTCCTGTTCCTTCTGCCATTGGAATGTGCCATCCCACGGCAGAAGCTTCGCCGGCGGAAGGGGCACGATCTTGTCGATGTCTGGAACCTTGGGATTGCGGCCTTCGTTACCATCGATAAACTTGCCGATCAACGCGTAGCGGCGTGATCGCTCCGCATCACTTGGAAGCGACAGATATGAAAGTCGATCAGACGGAGCGGGGCCCTTGAACCCGTTTTCGAGTGCCAAAGCCGCTTGGGCGTTGCCTGCTGCTACCCCTTTTTGAAAAGCATCAACCGCTTCGCTATACGATGCGTTGTTCTTCAAATTAATTCCCAATGCATTGGCCGCCTCACCGTACCCTTGGTCAGTCGCACACCGACGCATTTGGCGCGCAATATCCGGGGCCTTGTCATGAGGGGCCAGCAACTCGGCGACATACGTCTGCGCTTCCGGGTTGCCGAGATCGGCGGCCTTCCGGAAATAACGCAGCGCCAGCTCGGCATCTTGTCCCAATCCATACCCTGTTTCGAGATAGTGTCCGATGTCGTAGTACCCCGATGGAACGCCTTGTTGGATCAATCGCACGGCAAGCGCCACCGTTTCCTTCGGTGCGTCGGGTGATTCGGCCAAACCGTCAGAAATCAGCGACTGAAGATTCTGGTTAGCCTTGTAGTGACCGTATGCCGCCGCAATCCGGTAATAGCGCGCAACCTCGTTGAAGTCCTTTGGACCATCCTGCTTTTCCAAAAAGCGTGCGTAGAGGAACAGATTGTCTGCCTGCGGATCCAGCGACGGCAAATGATCGGCCTGCTGCGTGCAGGTAAAGGCGAGATTCGCACGCACGGCGCTCATGTCGGGCAATGAGGTCACTGACACTTCCTTCTTAGTGCAAGCGCTGGCTACTAGAGCAAGCGCAATGATGGTGGCGTATCGGTTCATGAATCAGTCAGAACGGGTAATCTTGTTCGAAGTACGCATAAAGCCGACTAGCGAGGCAGCAGGGGACTGGTTGCCAGCCCTCTGAAAATCGGCGTTGTTGTTGATCAGAAGCTCCCAGTTCTTATACGCCTCTTGAGGATCATCCTGTGCCCCCTTCCCACCAGTGTGCAGATTCCACAACTGTTGCCTCAATCGCTTCGTCACATCGCCGTGTTCGTGGCAGATGTTCAGTTCGCTGTCCGCTTCCATGCTTCGCGTGTTGATGTTCGCCGATCCGATGGTGGTGAACGTGTCGTCAACCGTCATCAGCTTGGCATGTACGTACACCGGCTCCCATTTTCCCGGCGGCGAATCCGGCGCAACCAGCGTACAGACATGCACTTTGAGCCCCGGATATTCACGGTTCATCACCGGGTGCACCGGCCCCTTCATTTCCGATTCGATCCCGGCTCGCTGCGCCTTCAGTTGATCGACCTTCTGCTTAGCCTGCGCGACGGCCTGCGTGGTCGCTGGCGTATTCGCCATGCCCTGCATCTGAAGCGCGCCGAGGTATTCCTGCCCCGCGTCCTGCTGTTTGCTCACCACGTCAGCAAATTGCTTTCTCAGGTCAGATTGGCGATCGCTTTCCTGCAAGATCGCTCCCACGCCCGGCATCGATTTCGCCTGTCCCAATGCATCAAGCATCCGATACGTGTTAAGCGTTCCCGTACTCACCGCTGCGTCGGTGGAGTTCGTGATGACGAACAGATACACCATGCCGTGCTTGCCGGAATCTCGCCCCCACTTCAGTTGCTGCGCCGCCACTGTCTTGATCTTCTCTGCGAGCGGCACCCATCGGAAATACTGGTTTTCGATGAAGACATGCTGCGTCACGTTATTGACAGCTTGAAGATACAGCGTCTCAATGTCGCGCTTCCCCTTCTGCGATTGCGTGCGCAGTATCTGCGACATGACCGGCGTGTCGCCACCGGGATCGACTCTGACCTTCAGTCGCGTGTGCAGCCCCTTGCGTTTCTCCGCCAGCGCCTGACCGGTCGCATCGTCCCATGCCTGACAGAAATTGTCGTTCAGGTAGCGCAACGTTGGCCCCGTGACCCACGCCGAAATATCCTGCCACGGCGAAAGCCCATTTCGGCCTGTCGTCGGCGTCTTGCGCACGTAGCTATGGTCGTTCGTGTCCCAGTACTGGTCGAGCATGTTATGCCCCATGACGAAGCCACGCGCGTTCTCCGGGTCTTCGTAATCGACGAGTACCATCTTCTGATGATGCGTCGGCTCGGCCAGTCCCATTGATGCACTGTTCTGCGCGCGCGTCATCACATCGCGGTCCCGATCCTTTCCATGCCAGAACGTATGCCACGCGATTTCGGCACGATTGACTGCGCTGAAACCGCGTGTCGCGAAGTCGATGTTTTTGAATGCTTCCTTTTGGTACAACGCGCCCTTGGCCGCAATATACACATCACGCGGCCCTGCCGGTAAGTTGAGCGTAACATTGTGCAGGTTCGCGCGCCGGTACCATTCCTCGTCGATCTTGCGTTGCTGATCGGTTTGGTAGTCGCGCGACATCATCGAGAACTTTTCATAGGCGGAATCCGGCAACCGTTGCTTAACATCCGTAGCGATGTCGTTGCCGGGCATATTGTTCTCGCTGAGTTCCGACACAAACGCGGGATCACGCCAGACCAACAATCGCACCTTGACGCCAGCTTCGCCCTTCTGGCGCAGCAATTCCCCAATGCCGATCCCTTGGCCGTCACGCTTGAACATCATTGAGGGCTGGAAACCCCAGCAGATGATATCGATGGAGTGTCGCGCCTTCGCAATCTGCTCGTATACGTGACCGAATGCTTCCTCGCCATTCACAAGCGGACGAAAGGTCGCGGCAGCGGGGCTGTATTCGGTCTTTTGCACGAACCAGCGGAAGGTGACGGTTCCGCTGTTTGTGCGGTTCAGCGCGATGGGCGTCGTTGCGACAAAGACATCCGAAGCGGGTGAGTTGTTTGCCATGAACTATGCTTCCGAAGAGGGATTGAGCAGATCGGCATACATCTGCCGGTGTGCCGCACGGTCTACCGCTGAAGCATCGCCGTCCGGCTGCCCCTCATGGAAATGGATACCCCGGTTCGCGAGGGCCCCGTTCGCCGCGTCGCGGTATTCGCCAGGCACGGGGATGTCGTGCCGATCGCCGTTTGCGAGTTCAAGCGTGTATTTTTGCGTCGCAACGTGATGGTCGATTGGCAACTGTCCGGACCGATCGAATACACCCTGCTCGACCAATGCACCATCGGCATACAGTTTATAAGGCATGCCGGCCGGGACAGCGCCGGTAGAAGAAGGCGACGCGAACATGTTCAGCGACAGCTTCTGGACTGGCGAATCCTTGAACGCCGGGTTCGTTATATCGACCCGTGCGGGGCCAGCAAACGAATAGCTTGCGGCCTTGAAGTCGATCTTGCCCGGCGAATGGATATTGATGCTGCCGTCCTGATTGATCTGGACGATCGCGCCACCGCACAGAATCCGGATTTCCTTACCGGAGGCGACTTCGATCACGTCCGTTACGGACCGGATGTGCAATGCAAGTTGAGCTGCCAAATCGATCACGCCGGCGTGCGCCTGAATATCGATGTTGCCTTTACCGGCGATTGCCTTCATCCCGCCGTTCTGCGCAAAGATGCTGATCAAGTTGAGCGCCGCAACGATCAACGACTGTCCCGACGCGACGGTCGTGGTCTGACCGCTGACGAGGTTGATGAGCTGGTCCGCCGCGAGATGCACCGACTGCTGCGTCGACGCGGCAATTCCGGCCGGGCTGTCCAGCAGCATCACGGGTTCCTTGAAGGCGTTCGCGGTGCCCGTGCCGCCACCTCCCGTGCGACCGCCCTTGGTCTCGGGCGTCTGCGGCAATTCGAGTGCGTCAGTGAAATGCTTCAACGCATCGTGACCGGTCTTGAGGTCCGCCGCCTGATGCCCCTTGCTGGCTTCCGACAACGAATCGACCAAATTCCCCGCACGGGCCAGTTGCTGGCGTGCTTCCCGCACGTCCAGTTGTTCGGCGTCCGGAGACTTGTGCTGCGTGCTAATCGCCATCCCCTGATTCGCGCGCATGGCACCGAATGCGTCGGTATGAAGTTTGTAGCCAATCCCGCGATACCCGCCTCGCGTGTTGCCCGTCTGATCGATCAAGTACCCCTGATGAAACAGGTGGTAGGTTCCGCCGGTATAGCTCGTCAGGCGCTGCCCGCCCTGATGCGTGGAATCGTCGTGGATCAGGGCGTTGTAGGCACCGGTATTGCCGAAGCCGCGCGACTGTTGGCCCGATTTCAGTACGTCCGAATGCCACGGCTGCTGCGTGGTTCCACCAGGCAAGCGCCCCATCACGAAGGGGCGATCACAATCCCCTTGCCAGTAACCGACCGCGACCCATTCGCCCTTGCGTGGCACGTGAACTGCACCATAGCCGTCGCCCGTATCGCCCTGCATGACCCGCAACCACGGCGATGTGTTGTAGTCGTCCGGCTTGCTCTGCCGGTCCCATGCGAACCGGCCACGTATCTCGTTGTTCTTGTTCGTCCACGCTTCTTCGCCGTCCGGTGCGCCGACCAGCAGGTGTTCAACTTGCATTGCCGGCTTCTTATGCTCGAGCGGACTGCGGTACACAACATCCGCGCGCTGCGCTTCCATCTTCATCAAGAAAAAGCCCACCGAACCATCGTTGGCACGAGGTCGGGATACCGACGCCTGCTCGTATTCCGCCTGAACGCGGTCGAACTCCGATTGCAGGCTGAACGGAAACGCTTCTGACTGCCGGGCGAACGGCACGTTGTTCAGGATGAACCAATGCATATCGACCGACAGAAACTCTCGGTCCTTCGAATCGGGGGTATCGTGACGAGGATGGTCATTCAGAACGAACCGCGAACCTGCATCGAGCCAGCGCACCCCGCCGACGCCGATAAAACGACGGGCCATCGCATCCCACGCCTGCGTTCGAATCTGTGCGCGGCGAGCACCACTGTCGGAGTCGGGGTAGCCCAACGTCGTCGGTTCGTACACTGTCGCCGGGACGCCCGGAATACTGAGGATTTCCTTGTCGCGGTAATGCTGGACGGTGTAAGTCGTCGTTTCCATCAAGCTCCCGGTCGCGAAGCTCGAACCCGGTCGATCCTGATCGAAAGAGGTAGACCTGAACTCCATCGGCTGGGCCGTCTGTTGCATCACCCATTGCGTCAAGCCATTGATTTCATCGCCTGTATTGCTTCGGGAATACGCAACATCATGAGCCTCTGGTAGCGCCGAGATGCTGTCCACGATCACGAGCGTTGTCTTCGGTGGCTCGCTATCCTTGACCGGCGCATGCTCCCAATAGAAGTACCAGCCCTCATCTTCCAAAAGCCGATGGACCAAGTTCAGGTCCGATTCGCTTTGCCGCGTATACGTGCGGGTAGTTGGCTGACTACCGAGATTGAATCGATAACGCCCGCGCAGTTGAGGGTATTTGTCGAAGACAGTGCTAATGCTCTGGACCGCATCGGAATCCAGCCAGTAATAATCGTCGCGACCTTCACCCAAGAAGAACAAGGCGGACGCGAACTCGATCTGGTAAAGCGAAAGCGCGCCATCGGCTCCCAATCGCCTGATCTGATAGACGAAGCCGTGGATCGGCCGATACTCCGCGTCGAAACCGGGAGCCGCCGGCTGCTGGATAAACAACGACACCTGCTGATGCATTAGTGCGAGCAATTCGATGTCGTCACGTGTGGAAACTGCATCCACCGTCCAGCGGTAGTCACGACCGATCTTCGACCACCCTTTCGCGCGAACGGGCGTAAGCGCGTTATCACCCAACGGGGTGCGCAGCGTCAACAAACGGCCGTGCTGCATGAGGCCCCGGTTGAGCGCTTCGTAGATGTCGCTGTATCTCAAATTCCCCGAATCTGTCGGTCCGAGTGCCATCTGTTCTTGTCCTTGTCTCTCAGGTTCAACCGTCGCAGAAATGCAAGGCAAGGACGGTCTGCGGTCGCGAATACTGCCGCTCGCGTGATTTTATCCGGAACAAGGCAGATTCGTGACACGAACAGAACTAGTCGGACAATTGTTTGACAATTATTTGCGGATATGTCCGCAAATAATTCGCCAAATAACGTGAAATCGCACCATTCTTTCGTTTCACTTTCGCTTCGGGCGTGAGGTTTACTAACCCTCCACGTAAGGGCATGCGGCCAGTGAAAGGTCCCGGCGATCAAGTCAAGACCGTTCGAAGTAGTACGGCGGCTCGTGTTGGGGCATGATCGGCGGGTCCCCGGGGGTGCGACCCGATCCCGGGTCAACGCGTGGGCGCACCCACGTCCCCACCCGCCCCCCGCGCACAGAACTTGCTCGAACACGCGATAATGCATACGAACAACCCGCATTCGCGCATGAAAAACAATATTCTCGAAACCGCCCTGTGTGCGTCGCTGCTCATGCTCGCCACCGCCGGCCCCGCATCGGCGAAAGCGCTCGACGACGCGCTCGACTGCCATTCGACCGGCCACAAGTTCGTCGCGCCGCTGCTCGCCGCCGGCGACATCCAGTCGGAGCCGATGCACGTCGAATCGAACTCGGTCAACGCGTTCCGCACGAACCGCCCGCTGACGGCCTACGGCTTCGGCGTCTATGTCGTGCTCGGCTACCAGGCGAACGACCCGATCTTCCGCCCGGGCGACGGCACGCCGATCGGCGACTGGGCCTACGGCGTCGTCGTGCGCGGCACGAAGGGCTCGGTGGAGGAAGCCGTGCGCAAGGCCGGAAGTAACGCCACCGTCAAGCAGGCGTTCCCGTTCCTCACCGCGATCGTGTGCTCGTCCGATTGAGCTGACCGTCGGCACCCCGTTACGCGGCCCGTCACGATCGTGCGGCGCGGCGCCTGACGGGCGCCTCTTGCGCATATCCACCGCGAGCCCCGGAGCCGTCTCGGGCCCGCTATCGCCCCATCACGCGCCGGTATAAACCACGCGATACGGGATCCCGACCTTCTCCCACTCCGCCGCCTCCTGGCTGAGGCTGTAGTCGGTCAACGGGTTCTGCTCGACCCACGCGTTCGGCAGGCGCACCTCATACCCGCCCTTCTTCATCTGCGAAACGGAAATGTCGGGCAGCCCCGCATCGGTTCGGCGCCGGCACAGCAGCGCCGCGAGCCGCAGGCAGAACAGCAGCGGCCACTCGACCTCGCGCGCCTGCGACAGTTTGCCGAGCTTGCCCGCATGGCCGAGCACGAGCGCGGCGAGCCGCGCCTGGTCGGTACGCGAAAAACCCGGCATGTCCGCGTTGCTCGCGATATAGGCCGAATGCTTGTGATACGCGCTGTGCGAGATCGACAGGCCGATCTCGTGCAATGCGGCCGCCCAGCCGAGGAACATCCGCCCTTCCGCGCGCGCTTCCTCGTCGTCTTCCTCGAGCTCGTCGTAGAAACGCACGGCGAGCGCACCGATCCGCTCGGCCTGCGCACGATCCACGCCGTAGCGGCGCGTGAAACCCTCGACGGTCACCGCGCGCATGTCCTCGTGCTGCGTCCGGCCGAGCAGGTCGTACAGCACGCCGAGGCGCAGCGCGCCGTCGGTCGTATCGACGTAGTCGACGCCCAGCTCCTCGAACACCGCCAGCATGATCGCGAGGCCGCCCGCGAGCACCGGCACGCGGTCGGGCTTCAGCGCGATCAGCTTGAGCCGGTTGACGTTCTCCGCCTTGATCAGCGCGCGCTTGAGCCGCTCGAGGCCGCCGCGCGAAATGCCGTGCGTGATGCCCGGATCGTTGAAACCGTTCGCCTCGACGAGCTCCGCGAGCGCACGTGCGGTGCCGGACGAGCCGATCGCCTGGTCCCAGCCGGCCTTCTTGTACTCGCTCGAAATGATCTGGATCTCGCGCTTGGCCGCGAGTTCGGCCTGCCGCATCGTGTATTCGTCGACGTTGCCGGCCGGGAAGAAGGTCCGGCTATGGCTCACGCAGCCGATATAGAGGCTCTCCATCACGATCGGCGTGTAGTGCGAGCCGATGATGAATTCGGTCGAGCCGCCGCCGATATCGACGACGAGCCGCTTGCCGGCGCTCGCCGGCACCGAGTGCGCGGCGCCCGCATAGATGAGACGCGCCTCTTCGCGGCCCGCGATCACTTCGATCGGGAAACCGAGCGCCGCCTCGGCCTCGCCGAGGAATTCGGCGGCGTTCTTCGCGACGCGCAGCGTGTTGGTCGCCACCGCGCGCACATGATCGGGATGGAAATCGCGCAGGCGCTCGCCGAACCGCTTGAGCGCCTCCCAGCCACGCTCCTGCGACGCACGATCGAGCATCTTGTCGCTCGACAGGCCCGCGGCCAGCCGAACCGGCTCGCGCAGCGCATCGACGGGATAGATCTGACTGCCCGCCGGCGTTTCCTCGACGCGCCCGACGATCAGCCGGAAGCTGTTCGAGCCGAGATCCACGGCAGCCAGCAAGTGGGGAGTTGTAACCATCTGAAGGGGGCTCCGTGCGCGTTCTTCCGCGGCAGCCATTCCGGCAGCCGCGAGCGATCAATCAAAGGCGACATTTTAAGCGTGGAACGCTTGCCATTGCCACGCTTCACGGGCATGCACACTGCTCGATTCCATATCGCCGAAACATTTATGCGACGAAAGCGTTACGGCGTAGAATTTCCGGATATAAAACCATTGCTGTCATCAGCACGTCATCGTACCGTGAGAGTTTCCGAGCGTCCTTTCGAATCATCGCCCGAATTACCGCCTACTCTGCCGATGTCCGTCCGTTACCCGCTTCTCAATCGTGAACTCGGCATCCTCGGTTTCAACGAGCGCGTGCTGGCCCAAGCGGCCGATCCGCAAGTCCCGTTGCTCGAGCGCCTGCGCTTCATCTGCATCACGAGCAGCAACCTCGACGAATTCTTCGAAGTCCGGATGGCCGGCCTGCAGGAGCAGATCCGCGACAACCCCGGCGCGCTGACGCCCGACGGCATGTCGTTGCAGCACGCTTACGATCTCGTCGTCGAACGTGCGCAGCGGCTCGTCCATCGACAGTACACGATGCTGCACGAAACCGTGCTGCCGGCGCTCGAACAGGAAGGCATCTACTTCCACGCGAGCGACACGTGGAACGACGAGCAGCTCGAATGGGCACGACGCTACTTCCTCGACGAGCTGCTGCCCGTGCTGACGCCGATCGGCCTCGATCCGGCCCACCCGTTCCCGCGCGTGCTGAACAAGAGCCTGAACTTCGTCGTCGAGCTCGAAGGCCGCGATGCGTTCGGCCGCCAGGCCGTGATGGGCATCGTGCAGGCGCCGCGCGCGCTGCCGCGCGTCGTGCGCATGCCGCATGCGCTGTCGGGTTTCGAACACGGCTTCGTGCTGCTGAGCTCGTTCATGCAGCGCTTCGTCGGCGAACTCTTCCCGCAACTCGTCGTGAAGAGCTGCAACCAGTTCCGCATCACGCGCAACAGCGAGCTGTTCGTCGACGAAGACGAAATCACCAACCTGCGTGTCGCGCTGCAGGGCGAACTGCCCGCGCGCCACCTCGGCAACGCGGTACGCCTCGAAGTGTCGGCCGACACGCCGCTGCACATCGTGCGGCGCCTGCTCGAGGAAAGCGAACTCGGCGACAAGGACTGCTATCGCGTGGCCGGGTCCGTGAACCTCGTGCGCCTGATGCAGATTCCCGATCTCGTCGACCGCCCCGACCTGAAGTTCACGCCGTTTACCGCATCGACCCCCGCGGTCATCGTGAACGCGCCGACGATGTTCGATGCGATCGACGCCGGCGACATCCTGCTGCACCACCCGTACGAGAGCTTCCAGCCCGTGCTCGAGCTGCTGCAGCAGGCCGCGAAGGACCCGAGCGTCGTCGCGATCAAACAGACGATCTACCGCACCGGCACCGACTCGCCGCTGATGGACGCGCTGATGGAAGCCGCGCGCAACGGCAAGGAAGTGACCGTCGTCGTCGAGCTGCTCGCGCGCTTCGACGAGGAAACCAACATCAATTGGGCGTCGCAGCTCGAGGCCGTCGGCGCGCATGTCGTGTACGGCGTGGTCGGCCACAAGTGCCACGCGAAGATGATGCTGATCGTGCGGCGCGTCGTGCAGGCCGGCAAGGCGACGCTGCGCCGCTACGTGCACCTCGGCACCGGCAACTACCATCCGCGCACCGCGCGCCTCTACACCGACTTCGGGCTGATGACGGCCGACCAGAAGATCTGCGAGGACGTTCATCACGTGTTCCAGCAACTGACCGGGATCGGCGGCGAACTGACGCTGCACGAGCTGTGGCAGTCGCCGTTCACGCTGCATCCGCGCATCATCGAGTCGATCCGCGCGGAAATCGACAATGCGCAGGCCGGCAAGCGCGCGCGCATCGTCGCGAAAATGAACGCACTGCTCGAGCCGTCGGTGATCGCCGCGCTGTACGAAGCGTCGCAGGCCGGCGTCAAGGTCGACCTGATCGTGCGCGGCGTCTGCGCGCTGAAGCCCGGTGTGCCGGGGCTGTCGGAAAACATCACGGTGCGCTCGATCGTCGGCCGCTTTCTCGAACACCACCGCATCTACTATTTCCATGCGGGCGGCGCCGAGGACGTCTATCTGTCGAGCGCCGACTGGATGGACCGCAATCTGTTCCGCCGCGTCGAAGTCGCGTTCCCGATCCGCGACCGCAAGCTCAAGCGGCGCGTGATCGCCGAAGGGCTGTCGGTGTGCCTCGGCGACAACCAGTCGGCGTGGCAGATGCACAGCGACGGTCACTATCGCCGGCGCCGCGCCGGCAAGACGGTCCGCAACGCCCAGCTCGGCTTGCTCGCGAAGTTCTGCTCGTGAGCCATCGGCGCGATGCGAGCCGCGCGTCGCCATGAAAAAAGCAGCCCGCGGGCTGCTTTTTTTTCGAACGCCGGGCCGCTACGCGATCATGCTTCGTAAGCGGCCGGCCGGATCGCGATGATGCGGGAGCCCGGAAACCGCGCGGTGAACGTACTGCCGCGCCCTTCCTCGCTCTGCACGTACAGATGCGCATCGTGGCGCTGCAGCACGTGCTTGACGATCGCGAGCCCGAGGCCCGTGCCGCCGGTATCGCGCGAACGGCTGCGATCGACGCGGTAGAAGCGTTCGGTGAGCCGCGGCAGGTCGGCGGCCGGAATCCCGAAACCGCTGTCCGTGACGGAAAACACGCCCTGCGCGCCCTCGCGCCGCCATGACACGACGATCTTGCCGCCGTCCGGCGTATAGCGGATCGCGTTCGTGACGAGATTCGCGAATGCACTGAACAGCTCCGTCTGCGCGCCCGTCACACCGAGCGTCTCGTCGATCGAGAACGTAATGTCGTGATGCCCGTTCGACAGCGTATGCGCGTCCTCCTTCAGATGATCGAACACCGCACGCATGTCGATCGCGCGATCGACCGGCGGCTTGCTCTCGCCTTCCAGCTTCGCGAGCACCAGCAGGTCGGTCACGATGTGCCGCATCCGCGATGCCTGCTGCTCCATCATGTCGAGATAGCGCGCGCGGTCCTCCTCGTTCAGCGGCAGCTCGCGCATCGTCTCGAGAAAGCCCGACAGCACGGTGAGCGGCGTCTTCAGCTCGTGCGACACGTTCGCGACGAAGTCGCGCCGCATCGCGTCGGTGCGCTCGAGTTCGGTGATGTCCTGCGTGAGCAGCAGCTTGCGGTTCTCGCCGTACGGAAACACCTGCACGGCCAGCACGTTCTGCCGCGCGTCGCCCATGCCGCGCATCACGAGCGTCTCGTCGTAATGCTGCGCATTCAGGTAGCGGACGAAATCGGGATGACGCACGAGGTTCGTGATGTGCTGGCGCAGGTCGCGCTTCGCGTCGAGGCCGAAATGGACTTCGGCGATCGCGTTGCACCACTCGATCTGGTCGTGGTCGTCGAGCATCGCGACGCCGTTCGGCGACGCCTGGATCGCCTGGATGAAGCGCGAATGTTGCTGTTCGACCTGCCGCACCTGCGCATGCCACTGCTTCGCGAGCTTGTGCAGCCGATAGTAGATCTCGCCCCAGATGCCCGGCGCGCTCGGCACCTCGCCGTAGACCGGGGCATCGAGCAAGCGCCACAGACGCTGCGTATGGAAGGTGCTGAAAAAGCCCTGCGCGACCAGCATCACGACCACGAACACGAGGCCCGCGGTCGGGCCGGCGAAGACGCCGACCAATACGCCGATCAGCACGAGCAGCACGAGCGACACCAGAAAGCGCGCCCAGATGATGTTCATGATTCAGCGTCCGAAAGAATGAACGGCATGCCGCGGCACACGGCATGCACGGATACGTTACGCGTGCTTGGCGAGGCGGTAGCCGCTGCCGCGCACGGTTTCGATCATCGCATCGCAGCCGGCCGGTTTCAAGGCCGCACGCAATCGTTTGATATGGACGTCGACGGTGCGCTCCTCGACGAACACGTGGTCGCCCCACACCTGGTCGAGCAACTGCGTGCGGCTGTGCACGCGCTCCGGATGCGTCATGAAGAAATGCAGCAGGCGGAACTCGGTCGGCCCGAGATCGAGCTTGATCTCGCTGCCGTCGCCGTGCGCGGCGACGCGATGCGTGGCCGGGTCGAGGCGCAGCCCGTTGATCGACACGACGTCCTCGGTCAGCTGCGGCGCGCGGCGGCGCAGCACGGCCTTGATGCGCGCCATCAGTTCCTTCGGCGAGAACGGCTTCGTCACGTAGTCGTCCGCGCCGATCTCGAGGCCGAGCACCTTGTCCTGCTCGTCGCCGCGGGCGGTGAGCATGATGATCGGGATGTGCTTGGTCCGTTCGTTATTGCGCAGGTCGCGCGCGAACGCGATACCGGACTTGCCCGGCAGCATCCAGTCGAGCAGCACGAGATCGGGCAGCACGTCGCTGATCAGGTTCTGCGCCTGTTCGGCGTTGTACGCGCGGATCGGGCAGTGACCGGCGTGCTGGAGATTCACCGAGATCAGTTCGGAAATCGCGGGCTCATCTTCAACGACGAGAATGTTGCTGGGCATCGGCACCTCTGTTCTTCCTGTACGGAGTCGATTAACTGTTGGCTTCGCGATCGAGCGTGTCGCGCGGCTGGTGCCGCACGTCGGTGCCCTTCACGATGTAGATGATGAATTCGGCGATGTTCTTCGCGTGGTCGCCGATCCGCTCGATCGCCTTCGCGATGAACAGATATTCGAGGCCGACCGAGATCGTGCGCGGGTCTTCCTGCATGTACGACACGAGCTTGCGCACGAACGCGCGGAATTCCTGGTCGATTTCCTTGTCGTCCTTGACGATCTGCGCGGCGGCCACCGTATCGAGGCGCGCAAACGCGTCGAGCGCGCGGCGCAGAATCGTCACGGCCATCTCGCCCGACACCTTGATCTCGGCGATGTTGACCGCACGCGCGGCCGGCTCGTCGACCAGGCGGCGCACGCGCTTCGCGATCTTCTCGGCCTCGTCGCCCGCGCGCTCGAGGTTCGTAATCGTTTTCGAAATCGACATCAAAAGGCGCAGGTCGCGCGCGGCAGGCTGCCTCCGCGCGATGATGTTGCCGCACTCCTGGTCGATGTCGACTTCCATCGTGTTCAGGATCTCTTCGTTCGCGATCACCTTCTCGGCCGTCTCGCGGTCGAATTCGTTCAGCGCGTGCATCGCGCCGACGATCTGCGACTCCACGAGTCCGCCCATTTCCAGCACTTTCGACGACACGGCATTCAGGTCCGCGTCGAACTGGCTCGACAGATGTTTATCCGACATGACTGTTGTTCTCCGTCATCAGCCGAAGCGGCCGGTGATGTAGTCTTCCGTTTCCTTGCGCACCGGCTTGATGAAGATCTTTTCGGTTTCGCCGAACTCGATCAGCTCGCCCAGGTACATGTACGCCGTGTAGTCCGAGCAGCGTGCGGCCTGCTGCATGTTGTGCGTGACGATCACGACCGTGTAGTCGCTCTTCAGCTCCGCGATCAGCTCCTCGATGCGGCCCGTCGAGATCGGGTCGAGCGCCGAGCACGGCTCGTCGAGCAGCAGCACTTCCGGACGGATCGCGATGCCGCGCGCGATGCACAGACGCTGCTGCTGGCCACCCGACAGCCCGTAGCCGCTCTGGCCCAGCTTGTCCTTCACTTCGTTCCACAGCGCGGCCTTCGTGAGCGCCCACTCGACGCGGTCGTCCATTTCCGAACGCGTGAGCTTTTCGAACATCTTCACGCCGAACGCGATGTTGTCGTAGATCGACATCGGGAACGGGGTCGGCTTCTGGAACACCATGCCGATGCGCGCGCGCAGCAGCGAGATGTCGCGCTTCGTCGTCAGCAGGTTCTCGCCGTCCATCAGGATTTCGCCTTCCGCGCGCTGCTCCGGATAGAGCGCGAACATCTTGTTGAACGTGCGCAAGAGCGTTGACTTGCCGCAGCCCGACGGGCCGATGAACGCCGTCACCTTCCCTTCGGGGATGCGCAGGTTGATGTTCTTCAGCGCGTGGAACTTGTTGTAGAAGAAGTTGAGGTTGTTGACCTCGATCTTCGCGTTCAGCGGCGCGAGCGGACGGCCGTTCGCCGCGTCGTGCGTGCCGGCGGGCGCAGCGGTGCGCTCGACGGGATTCAGGTGGCTTTCTGCCATATTCATCGGATTGCTCCGCCGTTACTTTTTCGAGAAGATCGAGCGCGCCAGGACGTTGAGTCCGAGCACCCCGAGCGTAATCAGGAACACGCCCGCCCACGCGAGCGACTGCCATTCCGCGAACGGGCTCATCGCGAACTTGTAGATCGTGACCGGCAGGTTCGCCATCGGCTGGCTCATGTCGACCGAGAAGAACTGGTTCGACAGCGCGGTAAACAGCAGCGGCGCCGTTTCGCCGGCGATCCGCGCGACCGCGAGCAGCACGCCCGTCACGATCCCGCCGACCGACGCGCGCAGCGTGATCTTCAGCACCATGCGCCACTTCGGCGTGCCGAGCGCGACGGCCGCTTCGCGCAGCGCGTTCGGCACGAGCTTCAGCATGTTCTCGGTCGTGCGGATCACGATCGGGATCTGCAGCAGCGCGAGTGCGATCACGCCGGCCCAGCCCGAGAAGCGCCCCGACTTCGCGACGACGATCGCGTACACGAACAGGCCGATGACGATCGACGGCGCCGACAGCAGGATGTCGTTGATGAAGCGGATCGTGCTGGCCAGCAGGTTCTTCTGCCCGTATTCGGCGAGATAGACGCCCGCGAGGATGCCGATCGGCGTGCCGACCAGCGTGCCGAAGCCGCACAGCAACAGGCTGCCGACGATCGCGTTCGCGAGACCGCCGCCTTCCGTGTTCGGGGCCGGCGTCGATTCGGTGAACAGTTGCAGCGACAGGCCGCCGACGCCGAGGTGCACCGTCGTGTAGAGAATCCACACGAGCCACAGCAGGCCGAACGCCATCGCGGCGAGCGATGCGGTGAGCGCGATCGCGTTGACGGCCTTGCGCTTGCGCTGCAAGCGGTTGCGCATCGCGTCGAGCGCGGCGCCGTCCGGCCCCGGGAAATGCATGATGGGCTCGCTCATTTCTTGCCCTCTCCCTTCTCGAGACGAAGCAGCAGCAGTTTGGAGATGGACAGCACGATGAACGTGATCACGAACAGGATCAGGCCGAGTTCCATCAGCGCGGACGTATGCAGGCCCGGCTGCGCTTCCGCGAATTCGTTCGCGAGCGCCGACGTGATGCTGTTGCCCGGCGCGAACAGCGACACGCTGTCGAGCAGGTTCGTGTTGCCGATCACGAAGGTCACGGCCATCGTTTCGCCGAGCGCGCGGCCGAGGCCGAGCATCACGCCGCCGATCACGCCGGTTTTCGTGTAGGGCAGCACGACCTTCCACATCACTTCCCACGTCGTGCAGCCGATCCCGTACGCCGACTCCTTCAGCAGCACCGGCGTGACCTCGAACACGTCGCGCATCACCGATGCGATGTACGGAATGATCATGATCGCGAGGATCACGCCGGCCGCGAGGATGCCGATGCCGATCGGCGCGCCGGACGTCAGCGGACCGATCACCCACACGTCCTTGAACAGGCGGCCGATCGGCTTCTGGAAGTATTCGGCGAAGATCGGCGCGAACACGAGCAGGCCCCACATGCCGTACACGATCGACGGAATCGCGGCGAGCAGTTCGATCGCGATGCCGAGCGGACGGCGCAGCCACACGGGCGCCAGCTCGGTGAGGAACAGTGCGATGCCGAAACTGACCGGTACCGCGATGACGAGTGCGATCAGCGACGTCACGAGCGTGCCGTAGATCGGCACGAGTGCGCCATAGATGTCCGAGTTGGGATCCCACTCGGATTGCCACAGGAACGCGATGCCGAACTTCTGGATGGTCGGCATCGACGCGACGATCAGGGAAACGATGATCCCGCCCAGCAACAGCAGGGTCACGATCGCGGCGAGCCGTGCAAGGCCGCCGAACAGGACATCCCCGAGACGGCTCGGCGCACGCTGCTGCACGCTGTCGGGCGATCGGGAGGACGTGTATGAAATATCAGACATGGGTGCCTGCTTTTGATCGCCGGGCGCCGTAACGCCCGGCTTTACCGCACACACTGCCCGACCGGCACGGCCGGGCAGCGAACCGCTGATGGCTTACTCGGTGGCGACCGGCTTGCCCGAAGCGTCCGTCACCTTCGTCTTCCACTGCTTGCGGATTTCCGTCTCGACCGTCGCCGGCAGCGAGATGTAGTCGAGGCTGTCGGCAGCCTTCTCGCCGTTCTTGAACGCCCAGCTGAAGAACTTCAGCGTTTCCGCGCCCTGCTCCGGCTTGTCCTGCTTCGCGTGCAGCAGCACGAACGTCGCGCCGACGACCGGCCATGCGTCCTTGCCCGGCTGGTTCGTCAGGATCTGGTAGAACGACTTCGACCAGTTCGCGCCGGCTGCCGCGGCCTTGAACGTTTCCGTCTTCGGCTCGACCACCGTGCCCGTCGAGTTCTTCAGCGCAGTGTAGGTCATATTGTTCTTCTTCGCGTACGCCCACTCGACGTAGCCGATCGCGCCCGGCAGGCGCTGCACGAAGGCCGCGACGCCGTCGTTGCCCTTGCCGCCCGTGCCCGTCGGCCAGTTGACCGTCGTGCCTTCGCCGATCTTCGACTTCCACTCGTCGTTGACCTTCGACAGGTAGTTCGTCCAGATGAAGCTCGTGCCCGAGCCGTCGGCGCGGCGGACCACGGCGATGTCCGTATCCGGCAGCTTGACCTTCGGGTTCAGCGCGGCGATCGCCGGGTCGTTCCACTTCTTGATCTTGCCGAGGTAGATGTCGCCGAGCACCGGGCCCGACAGCGTCAGTTCGCCGGCCTTCACGCCCGGCACGTTGACGACCGGCACCACGCCGCCGACCACCGTCGGGAACTGGAACAGGCCTTCCTTCGCGAGCTCTTCATCCTTCAGCGGAGCGTCCGAACCGGCAAAATCGACCGTCTTCGCGACGATCTGCTTCAGGCCGCCCGACGAGCCGATGCCCTGGTAGTTGACCTTCGAACCGCCGGACTGCTGGTAGTCCGCGGCCCATTTCGTATAGATCGGCATCGCGAACGTGCTACCTGCGCCCGTGATGTCGGCAGCGTGCGCGGCGACGGCGAAAAGCGCGCCAGCCAGGCCGGCAATCGCGGTTTGCATCAATTTCATGAGACCTCCAGTGTGTGAGCGGATGACTACGGCACCGCGAAGGTTAGGGGCTGCTCATGACGGTAATGTGACAATCGATGAAACTGGCGTGACAGTAACATGACTGGTTGAAAGGGAGTATCGGGCGGTGCGTCGGGACGCGCGAGCGGCGCTGGCGGCAAGAATTGCCTGGCTCGGCGGGGCGGGATGAACGCCCGTTTTCACCGGCGTGCGGCGCATCGTGGCGTAGCGTCAGGCCGGCGGGAAGCTGGGTCTCGCCGCGGGGCGTGATTTCGGGGTCGGATACCCGGCTTGGTCGGGAGAACGTGTTTGCCGAAGATCGCTTCTATTCAGTATGGCAAACCTTTGCGTCTGACAAAATCGCGGCGCCCGAAGGCGCCGCACGCACATCCATCGGCAACGGGCGCGCGGGCGGCCGGACCGCCGCGCGCCCGCCGTCGGGTCAGCTCGTCGCCGCGCGCACCGCGTCGGCGATCGTCTCCGCATGGCGAACCGCGTCGGCCGCCTGCCGCGCTTCGACCATCACGCGCAGCACGGGCTCCGTGCCCGATGCGCGGATCAGCACGCGGCCGCTGCCGGCGAGCGCGGCTTCGGCTGCATCGATCGCGGCGCGAATCGACGCACTGCCCTTCCAGTCGGCGCCCGGCCTCATCCGCACGTTGATCAGCTTCTGCGGGAACAGCGCGACGCCGTCGAGCATCTGCGCGAGGGTGCGGCCGCTGCGCTTCAGCGCGGCCAGCACGAGCAGCGCCGACACGATGCCGTCGCCGGTCGAATGCCGGTCCAGCGACAGGATGTGGCCCGAGCCTTCCGCGCCGAGTTGCCAGCCGTGCTCGCGCAACTGCTCGAGCACGTAGCGGTCGCCGACCGCCGCACGGACGAACTTCACGCCCTCGCGCTGCAGCGCGACTTCGACGGCGAGGTTGGTCATCAGCGTGCCGACCGCGCCGTCGACCTTGCCGTCGGTCGCGATGCGGTCCTTCACGAGCACGTAGAGCAGCTCGTCGCCGTTGTACAGCCGGCCGGTCGCGTCGACGACCTGCAGGCGATCGGCGTCGCCGTCGAGCGCGATGCCGAGATCGGCGTGATTCGCGCGCACCGCGCGCACCAGCGCGTCCGGCGCGGTCGCGCCGACGCCGTCGTTGATGTTGAAGCCGTTCGGCGCGACGCCGATCGGGATCACGTCCGCGCCGAGTTCATGGAACACGTGCGGCGCAATCTGGTACGCGGCGCCGTGCGCGCAATCGATCACGAGCTTCAGCCCGCGCAGGTCGAACGCGGCCGGGAACGTGCTCTTGCAGAACTCGATGTAGCGGCCGGCTGCGTCGTCGAGGCGGCGCGCCTTGCCGAGCCCGTCGGACGGCGCGCATTCGAGCGGCTTGTCGAGCCACGCCTCGATCGCGGCTTCGGTGTCGTCGGGCAGCTTGTTGCCGTCGGCCGAGAAGAATTTGATCCCGTTGTCGTGATACGGGTTGTGCGACGCGCTGATCACGACGCCGGCCGACAGGCGCAGCGCACGCGTCAGGTACGCGACGCCGGGCGTCGGCATCGGGCCGGCCAGCATCACGTCGACGCCGGCCGCCGAGAATCCGGCCTCGAGCGCGGCTTCGAGCATGTAGCCCGACACGCGCGTGTCCTTGCCGATCAGCACCGTCGGGCGCGAGCCGGCCGCGACGTCGGCCGAGCCGGCCAATACCTTGCCGGCCGCATAGCCGAGACGCAATACGAAATCCGGCGTGATGGGCGCGTCGCCCACCGTGCCGCGAATGCCGTCCGTGCCGAAATATCGACGTCCCATGGCGAACCTTCCTCCTTCGTCTTTCTGACTTGCTTATCGTTGCCGCGCGGCTTCGCGCACGGCATTCCATACTTTGAGCGCATCGACCGTCGCCGCGACATCGTGCACGCGCACGATCGCCGCACCTCGCTCGACCGCGCACAACGCGGCCGCCACGCTCGCCGCGACGCGTTCCATCGGCGGCTTGCCGCCGATCACCGCGCCGAGCATCGACTTGCGCGACATGCCGGCGAGAATCGGATAGGCGCGCCCGTCCGGGCGCGCGGGCGCCGTGTCCGGCAGTGCGGCCAGCAGCGCATAGTTGTCGTCGACGACCGCCTTGCCGAAACCGAAGCCGGGATCGACGCAAATGCGCTCCGCCGCCACTCCGGCATCGCGCAGCGCCTGCGCACGTGCGGCGAGAAAATCGCGCACGTCGGTCACGACGTCGCCGTAGTCGGGCTCGCCGACCTGCATCGTCTGCGGCTCGCCGAGCATGTGCATCGCGCACAGGCCGCTCTCGCCGTCGCGCACCGCGTCGATCGCGCCCGGCTGGCGGAACCCCCAAATGTCGTTGATCAGGTCCGCGCCGGCGGCCAGCGCCGCGCGCATCACGTCCGGCTTGTAGGTATCGACCGACAGCGGCACGTTCAGCGGCCGCAGCGCCTCGACGAGCGGAATCACCCGCGCGAGCTCCTCGGCGAGCGGCACGGGCGGCGCGCCGGGGCGCGTCGATTCGCCGCCGATGTCGAGCAGGTCCGCGCCTTCGGCAATCATCCGCTCGGCCTGGCGCAGCGCATCGTCGCGCGCGAGGAAGCGGCCGCCGTCGGAGAACGAATCGGGCGTGGCATTGAGGATGCCCATCACGAGCGGGCGCTCGAACGTCAGTTCGAAGCGGCCGCACCGGAGCGGCGCGGGAATCAGGGGGGACACTGCGGAATCGGACACGAGCAACGGGCGTGGATGAATGCAAAACGGGCCGGTGTGAAGCCACACCAGCCCGTGAACGGTGCTAAAGCGGAGATTATGCCGCCGGCGACGCCGGCGCCGGCGCGGTGCCGGGCTTGACCTCGGCGCTGCTGCCGCCGCCCGACGAATCGCCGCCGACAGCCGGCGCGCTCTTCGGCGAGCGCGGCGGACGGCCTTCCATGATGTCGTTGATCTGATCGGCGTCGATCGTCTCCCACTCCATCAGGGCGGCCGTCATCGCTTCGACCTTGTCGCGGTTCTCTTCGAGCAGGCGGCGCGCCAGGCTGTACTGTTCGTCGAGCACACGACGGATTTCCGAGTCGACCTTCTGCTGCGTCGCTTCGGAGATCGTGCGCGTGAAGCCGCGGCCGAACGGCGACGCATCGTTCTCGTCGTCGACGTAGACCATCGGCCCGAGTGCGTCGGTCATCCCGAACCGGGCGACCATCGCGCGCGCCGTCTGCGTGGCCTTGTTGAAGTCGTCCGATGCGCCGGTGCTGACCAGGTTCATGAACAGCTCTTCGGCCACGCGGCCACCGAACAGGATCGCGAGACGGTCCAGCAGGTAATCCTTCGAATACGTCTCGTTGTCATGCTCCGGCAACTGCCACGTGACGCCCAGCGCGCGGCCGCGCGGGATGATCGTGACCTTGTGTACCGGGTCGGCCTTCGGCAGCAGCTTCGCAATCACCGCGTGACCCGACTCGTGGTAAGCGGTGGCGCGCTTCGCTTCCTCGCGGATCACGGCCGACTTGCGCTCCGGGCCCATGAAGATCTTGTCCTTCGCGTCCTCGAAATCCTGCATCTCGACGATGCGCTTGCCGCGACGTGCGGCGAACAGCGCAGCCTCGTTCACGAGGTTCGCGAGATCGGCGCCCGAGAAACCCGGCGTGCCGCGCGCAATGACTGCCGCATCGACGTCGTTCGCGATCGGCACCTTGCGCAGGTGCACGCGCATGATCTGCTCGCGACCGCGGATATCCGGCAGGCCGACGTAGACCTGGCGGTCGAAACGGCCCGGACGCAGCAGCGCCTTGTCGAGCACGTCGGAACGGTTGGTGGCGGCGATCACGATCACGCCCGAATTCGCCTCGAAGCCGTCCATCTCGACGAGCATCTGGTTCAGCGTCTGCTCGCGCTCGTCGTTGCCGCCGCCCATGCCGGCGCCGCGATGACGGCCGACCGCGTCGATTTCGTCGATGAACACGATGCACGGTGCATGCTTCTTCGCCTGCTCGAACATGTCGCGCACACGGGCCGCGCCGACGCCGACGAACATTTCGACGAAGTCCGAACCCGAGATGCTGAAGAACGGCACCTTCGCTTCACCGGCGATCGCGCGGGCGAGCAGCGTCTTGCCGGTACCCGGCGGGCCGACCAGCAGCACGCCGCGCGGAATGCGACCGCCCAGCTTCTGGAATTTCTGCGGATCGCGCAGGAAGTCGACGAGCTCGGACACTTCTTCCTTCGCTTCGTCGCAGCCCGCGACGTCGGAGAAGTTCACCGCGTTGTTGTTCTCGTCGATCAGCCGCGCACGCGATTTCCCGAACGAGAACGCGCCGCCTTTGCCGCCCCCCTGCATCTGCCTCATCATGTAGAACCAGAACACGATGATCAGGATCGTCGGCCCGAGATAGTACAGCGCGGACATCAGCGCGTTCGGCTCGTCGTCGGCCTTGCCGCTGACCTGCACGCCGTACTTCATCAGATCGCCGACCATCCAGATGTCGCCGGGCGACACGATCTGGTATTTCTGGCCATCAGCCGGAGTGACGGTGAGGTTGCGCCCCTGAACGATGACGTTCTTGACCTTGCCGTTCTTGGCATCGTCCATGAACTGCGAATAGGACACGCCTTCCTGGACGCGGGGCTTGTCGAACTGCTTGAACACCGTAAACAGCACCAGTGCGATCACCAGCCACACTGCTGCCTTCGAAAACATATTGTTGTTCAAAGCACCACTCCTTCACTCGTAGACGAGCGCCTACATTTTCCTTGCGGCGCCCCTCGGTCATTCTAATCCAGTCCGACCACCCCCGCCATAAGCATTGACAACCGCCGCGATAGCGCTGCGCTTGTCCGGCAAGGGCCGGAGCCCGTTTGCGGCACCGCACTCCGCATCAGCGCGGATGCTTCAGCTGCCGACCCAAAATGAACGTTTCGGACGATTTGTCGCGGGATGCCTTGGGCTTGCGTGGCGCGACAACCTTAAACTGCTGTTTGAACTTCTCGACGATCTGGCTGTAGCCGCTGCCGTGAAAACACTTCACGAGCAGCGCACCTTCCGGCTTCAAATGGTTCTGCGCGAATTCGAGCGCCAGATCGCAGAGATGCTCGATGCGCGCGGCGTCCGCCGAGGCCACGCCGGAGAGGTTGGGGGCCATGTCCGAAATAACAAGGTCCACCGCACGGCCTTCGAGCACTTCTTCGAGCTGGTGGAGAACGTCGTCCTCGCGGAAGTCGCCCTGCAGGAAGTGCACGTCGGCGATCGGCTCCATCGGCAGGATGTCGAGCGCAACGATCGTGCCGTCGATACCGCCTTCGCGCTCCGCGTCGCGCTTCTTGCCCTGCGCGAGCTTGTTGCGGGCATACTGGCTCCAGCTGCCCGGCGTGGCGCCGAGATCGACGATCACCTGGCCCGGACGGATCAGCTTGTCCTGCTCGTCGATTTCCTTCAGCTTGTACGCGGCGCGCGCGCGATAGCCCTCCCGCTGCGCCATTTTGACGTACGGGTCGTTGATGTGGTCGTGCAGCCAGTGCTGGTTGAAGCGGTTTTTTGCCATTCGAGAGAGAGATTGCTGCCAATTGCTTCGTGAAGCCGCGCTTTTAGCGGATAATACGCGTCTTCTTCGCGCGGCCGCGGCCCCTTTTCGGGCCCAAGCCGCGATTTTACGTGGTTTCGGCGCACGGCTGACGCGGTAACGTCCCGCGATCGCTTTTCAGCCAGCGCGCCCTTAATTAGATTTCGACATTTCCATGCCCGCCCTTTCGCTTTCTCCCGCCGAGCGCTCCGCGCTGCGCTCCCAGGCCCATGCGCTCAAGCCCGTCGTGCTGATCGGCGCCGAAGGGCTGACCGACGCCGTGCTGAAGGAAATCAAGGTGCACCTCGACGCGCACCAGCTGATCAAGATTCGCGTGTTCGGCGACGAGCGCGACGAACGCATCGCGATTTACGACGAGATCTGCGACCGTCTGAACGCGGCCCCGATTCAGCATATCGGCAAGCTGCTGGTGATCTGGAGGCCCGAAGCCCCGGCGGCGGCCCCGGCCCGCGGCCGTCGTGCCGGTGCGCTGCCGAGCGCGGCCGAAGCCGCCGACGACAAGAAAGGCCGTGCGCCGCGCACCGTCAAGGTCGTCAAGGTGTCGCCGAACGCGAGCCCCGTGCGCCGTCCGCGGCCGGTCAAGGTCACCGTGCGCGGCAACGAACGCGTGACGGCAGGCGGCACCGTGAAGCGCGCGAAAAAGCGCCAGGCCAGCACCAAGCGACCGTTCCAGGACAAGTAAGACACCCGCGCGGCACGGACTCCCGTGCCGCCGCCCTGCCCTGGCGCGACGCTCAGGCGTCGCGCGCCGGCAGACGCCAGATCAGCATCAGCCCCAGCACGCTCTCGACGAGATAGAACACGCTCGAGACGCCGTGCAGCATCCCGAAGCGGCTCGCATACGGCGAATTCGCGATATCGGTGCCCGCATCCATCGCGGCCACCCGCAGCGCGTTCATGAACGGCTGCAGCGCGAAATACCCGACCAGCACGCACACGACCATCGCGGCGACGATCCAGCGCACGCGGCGATACTCGTCGCTGCCGCGTCGCACCTGCTGATTCGACAGCGCGAGCAGCAGCACGCCGCACACGACGCCGAGGATCGCCTCGATGCGGAACAGCTGGGCGGCGACCGAACCGGCCATCATCCGCTCCAGCGTCTTGAACAATACGGGCGCGACCGCATACCCGATCGTCAGCAGGCTGCCGACCCATACGGCCGACAGCAGACGGAACACGCGATGCGGCATCACGTCGCCCCGCTTCAGATGTAGCTGACCGAGATGATTTCGTACTCGCGCACGCCGCCCGGCGCCTGCACGGCCGCGACGTCGCCTTCGGACTTGCCGATCAGCGCACGCGCGATCGGCGAGCTGACCGAGATCAGGCCGTGGTCGATATCGGCTTCGTCGTCGCCGACGATCTGGTACTTGACGGTGTCGCCCGACTCGAGATCCTCGAGTTCGACCGTCGACGCGAAGACCACGCGGCCGTCGGCATCGAGCACGGTGGGGTCGATGACTTGCGCGGCGGACAGCTTCGATTCGATTTCTGCGATACGACCCTCGATAAAGCCCTGCTTTTCCTTCGCGGCATCGTATTCGGCGTTTTCGGACAGGTCGCCCTGTGCGCGGGCCTCCGCGATCGCGTTGATCACGGCCGGCCGCTCGACGGACTTGAGGCGCTGCAATTCATCGCGCAGTTGCTCTGCGCCACGCTTTGTCAACGGAATGGTGCTCATAAACGGCTCAATCGCTAAAAACGGCTATAAAAAAAATCACCGCGATTAAGCGCGCTTCCGATGCACTGGAAACACCGCCTAATCGCGGCACGTGTTGCTTCGACAGGTAACTGACCGCTTAGTTTAGGCGAGCGTGAAGACCTTGTAAATCATAGACTTCCAGATCCTTCAGGTAGCGCAGGCCTTCGACGGCCGCGCGCGCGCCCGACATCGTCGTGTAGTACGTGACCTTGTGCGCCTGCGCGCTCATGCGGATCGAACGCGAGTCGGCGATCGCCTGGCGCGTCTCGTCGACCGTCGTGAACACGAGGGCGATCTCGCCGTTCTTGATCATGTCGACGATGTGCGGGCGGCCGTCCTTCACCTTGTTCACGACCTTCACCGGCACGCCGGCCGCTTCGATCGCGGCAGCCGTGCCCTTGGTCGCGACGATCGGGTAGCCGAGGTCGTGCAGCATGCGCGCGACCTCGACGGCCTTCGGCTTGTCCGCGTCCATCACGGTCAGCAGCACCGTGCCCGACTCCGGCAGGCGCGAACCGGCCGCGAGCTGCGACTTGAACAGCGCTTCGCCGAACGTGCGGCCGACGCCCATCACTTCGCCGGTCGAGCGCATTTCAGGCCCGAGCACCGGATCGACGGTCGGGAACTTGACGAACGGGAACACCGCTTCCTTCACGCTGAAGTACGGCGGCTCGACTTCCTTCGTCACGCCTTGCTGCGCGAGCTTCTGGCCGACCATCGCGCGCGCCGCGATCTTCGCGAGCGGCAGGCTGGTCGCCTTCGACACGTACGGCACCGTGCGCGACGCGCGCGGGTTCACTTCGAGCACGTAGATGATGTCCTGCTTCGAGCCGTCAGCCTGCGGCACCTGCTGGATCGCGAACTGCACGTTCATCAGCCCGACCACGTTCAGCGCCTTCGCCATCGCGCCGGTCTGGCGCTTCAGCTCGGCCACGGTTTCCTTCGACAGCGAGTACGGCGGCAGCGAGCATGCCGAGTCGCCCGAGTGGACGCCCGCCTGCTCGATGTGCTCCATCACGCCGCCGATGAACACGGCGTCGCCGTCGCAGATGCAGTCGACGTCGCATTCGATCGCATCGTTCAGGAAGCGGTCGAGCAGCACCGGCGAATCGTTCGACACCTTCACGGCCTCGCGCATGTAGCGCTCGAGGTCGCGCGGCTCGTGGACGATTTCCATCGCGCGGCCGCCGAGCACGTACGACGGACGCACGACCAGCGGATAGCCGATTTCGTCGGCCAGCGCGAGCGCTTCGTCTTCGGCGCGCGCGGTGCGGTTCGGCGGCTGGCGCAGGCCGAGGTCCTGCAGCAGCTTCTGGAAGCGTTCGCGGTCTTCGGCCGCGTCGATCATGTCCGGCGACGTGCCGACGATCGGCACGCCGTGCGCCTCGAGGTCGAGCGCGAGTTTCAGCGGCGTCTGGCCGCCGTACTGGACGATCACGCCGACCGGCTTTTCCTTGTCGACGATCTCGAGCACGTCCTCGAGCGTCAGCGGCTCGAAATACAGGCGGTCGGACGTGTCGTAGTCGGTCGACACCGTTTCCGGGTTGCAGTTGACCATGATCGTTTCATAGCCGTCCTCGCGCATCGCGAGCGCCGCGTGCACGCAGCAGTAGTCGAACTCGATACCCTGGCCGATCCGGTTCGGGCCGCCGCCCAGCACCATGATCTTCTTGTTGGTGGTCGGCTGCGCCTCGCACTCTTCCTCGTAGGTCGAGTACATGTAGGCCGTCTTCGTCGCGAACTCGGCCGCGCACGTGTCGACGCGCTTATAGACCGGGCGCACGTTCAGTTCGACGCGACGGCGGCGCACGTCTTCCGGCGTCGCGCCGAGCAGCTTCGCGAGGCGGCGGTCGGAGAAGCCGCTCTGCTTCAGGTAGCGCAGCTCGTCGAACGTCAGCGACGCGAGCGTGCGGCCGGCGAGCGCCTTTTCCTTCAGGATGATCTGCTCGATCTGCTCGAGGAACCACGGGTCGATCGCGGTTTCCGCGAAGATTTCCTCGGCCGTCATGCCGATGCGGAACGCATCGCCGACGTACCAGATGCGGTCCGGGCCCGGCTCGTGGATCTCGATCGCGATCTCGTCGCGGTTGGTCGACTTCTCGTCGAGGCCGTCCACACCGACTTCGAGGCCGCGCAGCGCCTTCTGGAACGATTCCTGGAACGTGCGGCCGATCGCCATCACTTCGCCGACCGACTTCATCTGCGTCGTCAGGCGCGAATCGGCTTCGCGGAACTTCTCGAACGCGAAGCGCGGGATCTTCGTGACGACGTAGTCGATCGTCGGCTCGAACGACGCCGGCGTCTGGCCGCCGGTGATTTCGTTCTTCAGCTCGTCGAGCGTGTAGCCGACCGCCAGCTTCGCGGCGACCTTCGCGATCGGGAAGCCGGTGGCCTTCGACGCGAGCGCCGACGAACGCGACACGCGCGGGTTCATTTCGATGACGACCATGCGGCCGTCCTTCGGGTTGATCGAGAACTGCACGTTCGAGCCGCCGGTGTCGACGCCGATCTCGCGCAGCACCGCGAGCGATGCGTTACGCAGGATCTGGTATTCCTTGTCGGTCAGCGTCTGTGCCGGTGCGACCGTGATCGAGTCGCCGGTGTGCACGCCCATCGGGTCGAGGTTTTCGATCGAGCAGACGATGATGCAGTTGTCGGCGCGGTCGCGCACGACTTCCATCTCGTATTCCTTCCAGC
Organism: Burkholderia sp. BCC0506; assembly: GCF_902833145.1. Taxonomy (GTDB): domain Bacteria; phylum Pseudomonadota; class Gammaproteobacteria; order Burkholderiales; family Burkholderiaceae; genus Burkholderia. The sequence continues at coordinate 288,111 of NZ_CADFEN010000003.1, forward strand.
CGAGCAGCGACTCTTCGATCAGCAGCTCGCGCGTGGGCGACAGGTCGAGACCGCGCTTGCAGATCTCCTCGAACTCTTCGCGGTTGTACGCGATGCCGCCGCCCGAGCCGCCGAGCGTGAACGACGGGCGGATCACGACCGGGTAGCCGCTGCCGCCGGTGGCCGCCATGATCTCGGCGTGCACCTTGGTCGCCTCTTCCATCGAGTGCGCGATGCCGGACTTCGCGGAACCGAGACCGATCTTGGTCATCGCGTCCTTGAACTTCTGGCGGTCTTCGGCCTTGTCGATCGCTTCCGGCGACGCGCCGATCAGCTCGACGCCGAACTTCTCGAGCACGCCGTGGTGATGCAGGTCGAGCGCGCAGTTCAGCGCGGTCTGGCCGCCCATCGTCGGCAGGATCGCGTCCGGGCGCTCCTTCTCGATGATGCGCGCGACGACTTCCCACGTGATCGGCTCGATGTAGGTCACGTCGGCCGTGTTCGGGTCGGTCATGATCGTCGCCGGGTTGCTGTTGACGAGAACGACCTTGTAGCCCTCCTCACGCAACGCCTTGCAAGCCTGCGCGCCCGAATAGTCGAACTCGCACGCCTGGCCGATGATGATCGGGCCGGCGCCGATGATGAGGATGCTCTTGATGTCTGTGCGTTTTGGCATGGCTTGTGAATTCAATAAGTAATCGTTGTCGTGGGTCGGCCGGCGGCGCTCAGCTCATGGTCGCGAGCGCCAGCTTCACCGAGAAACCGATGAACAGGCCGCCCACGCTGCTCGCCGCGCCCGCCGCGAGCTTGCGGCGGCGGCGGAAGTGCTCGGCGAGCCGCGCGCCCGCGAAGATCAGCGTGCTCAGGTACAGGAAGCTCGCGCATTGCGCGATCGCCCCGAGCACGACGAACGACAGCGCGGGATGCGGGAATGCCGGGTCGACGAACTGGATGAAGAACGAGATGAAGAACAGGATCGCCTTCGGATTCAGGAGGCTCACGATCAGCGCTTTCCGAAAGGGCCGCTCGCCGTCGACCGCCTGCGGCGCGTCGACCGGCGCGTCGCCGCGCGCGCTCAGCTTGCGCCACGCGCCGCGCAGCATCCCGGTGCCGATGTACAGCAGGTACGCTGCGCCGCCGTACTTGACGACGGAGAACAGCAGCGGGTTCGCCTTCAGCAGCGACGCGACGCCCGCGGCGGACAGCACCATCAGCACCGTGTCGCCGACGAACACGCCGCAGGCCGCGCGATAGCCGGCCTTCACGCCGCGCTGCGCGGCGAGCGACAGCACGTACATCGAGTTCGGCCCCGGCAGCAGGATGATGAAGATCACGCCGAACACGTAGGTCCAGATATCCGTGATGCCGAGTGCGTGGCCGAACATGATGCGACTCTCCCGTTCTTCGATTGCGTCGGTGACGTCAGGCGGTGCGCTGCTTCGCCGCGTCCATCAACGCGGTGAAACGGTCGAACAGGTAGCCGATGTCGTGCGGGCCGGGCGACGCTTCCGGGTGGCCCTGGAAGCAGAACGCCGGCTTGTCGGTCAGCTCGAAGCCCTGCAGCGTGCCGTCGAACAGCGATACGTGCGTCACGCGCGCGTTGGCCGGCAGCGAATCGGCGTCGACCGCGAAGCCGTGGTTCTGCGACGTGATCACCACGCGGCCGTCGCCGAGATCCTTCACCGGATGGTTCGCGCCGTGGTGGCCCGTCTTCATCTTCAGCGTCTTCGCGCCGACCGCGAGGCCCATGATCTGGTGGCCGAGGCAGATGCCGAAGGTCGGCACGCCGCGCTCGATGAATGCCTTGGTGGCCGCGATCGCGTAATCGCACGGCTCCGGATCGCCGGGGCCGTTCGACAGGAAGATGCCGTCCGGATTCAGCGCGAGCGCCTCTTCCGCGCTGGCCTGGGCCGGCAGCACCGTCACGTGGCAACCGCGCTCCGCGAGCATGCGCAGGATGTTGTACTTGACGCCGAAGTCGTACGCGACGACGCGGTACTTCGGCGCTTCCTGCATGCCGTAGCCGCTTTCGAGACGCCATTCCGTCTGCTTCCACTCGAACGGCTTGGTGGTCGACACGACCTTCGCGAGATCCATGCCGGCGAGGCCCGGGAACGAGCGGGCGAGCTCGATCGCCTTCGCTTCGTCGTCGGAACCCGTCAGGATGCAACCGTTCTGCGCGCCCTTGTCGCGCAGGATGCGGGTCAGCTTGCGGGTGTCGATACCGGCGATCGCGACGACGCCTTCGTCGCGCAGGTAGTCGCCGAGCGTGCGTTCCATGCGGAAGTTCGATGCGAGCGTCGGCAGATCGCGGATGATCAGGCCGGCGGCATGGACTTTCGTGGCTTCGACGTCTTCGGCGTTGACGCCGACGTTGCCGATATGCGGATAGGTGAGCGTGACGATCTGGCGCGAGTAGCTCGGGTCAGTCAGGATTTCCTGATAGCCGGTGATCGCGGTATTGAACACGACTTCGCCGATCGTGTGGCCTTCGGCCCCGATCGAATAACCACGAAAGACCGTGCCGTCGGCGAGTGCAAGCAAGGCGGGAGAAAAAGACGGCAACACGGGAGGCTCCTTGGGGAACACCCTGCTGCCGACCTGTTTACCCTGCCGCGCGAGCGCCGCGCTGCGTGGGCGCGCGCGGTCGCTAGCTGGACGCGGCCTGCATTGTCGAGACGCGAACCCGGCGCGTGGCGCACGAGGCTTCGCGGCATCGCCCGACAGGCGGCGTGCGGCGGATGAACGGGATGAATGAGGTAGGCGCTAGGGTGCGAGGTTGATCAGCACAAACTTTCAAATTATAGCCTGAAAATGGCCCTCTCTTCAATTGATATGGCCGTCCGATCGCATGCGCGCCGCGCTCTGCCGCACGGCGCGACGCGCTGCGGCCCCGTTTTCGCGGCCGCCCTACCCGCCAGCGTACCGCCGGATCAGTGCGCTTGGCCAGCGCCGCGCGCGGGCCACACGTACCAGACCGCACTCGCGAGCTGCAGCGCGAGCAGCACGCCCCACGCGGCGAGGTGCGCGGCGGCCGGATAACGGCCGTCGACCGCCGGCCAGTGCGACAGCACGGCGCCGACGCCGATCTGGAACGCGAAGATCAGCAGGAAGATCACGAGCGTGAGCGTCGTGTTCGCGCGGCCGATCAGATGAGCGGGAAAGTGCCCCGCCATCACCGCGTAGGTCAGGATGCCCACGCCGCCGAACATCCCGTAGGCGGCCCACAGCACGGCGGGCGGCAACGGCACGCGCGCGACGATCGCGAGCTGCGTCGCGACGAACAGCGCCATGCCGATGCCGCAGGTTGCATAGACCGACACGTGGCGCCGCTCGAGCACGCGCGCCGCCGCGCCGAAGCCGACGCAGCCGGCCATCATCGCGAAACCGAGCACCGACACGAGGCGCGCGGCGTGCGGCGCATCGAATCCGCCGACATCGCGCAGATACGGGCCGACCCACAGCGACTGCATCGCATAGAACACGCCCTGCGTGACGACGGAGAACGACGCAATCTTCCAGAATGCGCGACTGCTCAGGATGTGCCACGTGCCCTTGAACTGGCTGACGAGCCCGCCCTGGTGGCGCGCCTGCGGCGCGTCGGGCGCGCCGAAGCCGATCGACGCCGCGACGGCCACCGTCAGCACCGCGAGGCCGAAACAGATCGCGCGCCAGCTCGCCCAGCCGAGCAGCCAGGTCAGCGGCGAGCCGACCATCACGCCGCCGAGGCCGCCCACGGCCATCACGAGCCCGTTGACGAGCGGCAGCCGGCCGACCGGGAAATGCTGCGCGAGCGCCTTGAACGCCGCGCCGAGGCACACCGATACGCCGACGCCGATCAACAGGCGGCCGACCATCATCGCGCCGATGCCGTGCGCCGCGCCGAACACGGCCGCGCCGGCCGCCGCGAACAGCAGCATGCCGGCCGTCACGCGGCGCGGGCCGAAGTGGTCGAGCATCACGCCGGCCGGGATCTGCGCGCCCGCGAAGCCGAGAAAATAGAGGCTGGTGAGCAGGCCGAGATCGGCGGCCGACAGCCCGAGCTCGTGCGTGACGAACGGCGCGAAGCCCAGATTGACGCCGCGAAACACATACGACACGAAATACCCGACCGAGAACAGCGCGAGCACCCTCACCTGCACCGACGACATCGCTTCCCCTCGTCACATCAACACGCGCGACGCAGCCCGCCGCGTCGCGCACAAATGAAAACGCCGTCACCTCGGTGACGGCGTTTCGTCGCGTTCGTCGGATGATAGCGCAATCGTGCGGGCCCGACGGCCGCTACATCGCGCGCGGCGGCGCCTACTTCTTCTTGCCCTTGCGCGCAGCGGCCTTGGCCGGCGCGGCTTTCGCGGGCGCGGCCTTCGCCGCCGGCCGGGCCGACGACTTGGCGGCGCCGCGCTTGCCGCCGTGCGACTTGCCGCCCACCGCGAGGCTCGCGCGCTCGATGTGCGCACCGCCCGTGGACGTCGCGATCCGCTCCGGACCGGGTTCCGCCGGCACCGCACGGCCGACCGGCACGTGCAGCACGAGCGCCTGGCCCGGCATCGCGAGATCGCGGTGCGTACGGTTCCACGCCTTCAACTGGCCGACCGACACGCCGTAACGGCCGGCGATCGCCGCCATCGACTGCTTGCGGCGCACGCGGATCAGCATCTTGCGCGTATCGGGGACATCCGGCTCCATCGCGAGCGCGCCGTTTTCGGCGACGTCGGCGCTGATGTCCTCGTCGTCGTCATCGCCGCGCGGCACGACGATCGTCGAGCCCGGCTTCAGGCGCATGCCGGCCGGGATCTTGTTGACCGACATCAGCGTATCGGCGTCGACGCCGATCTTCTCGGCGATCGCGGCCGGGCGCGCCCGTTCGCTGACCGTATAGGTGGTCCACGACGACAGCTGGCCGCTGTAGGCTTTCAGGTTCTTCTCGAACGCGGACGCGTTGTCGAACGGCAGCAGGATCTGCGGCTCGGTCGCGCCGAGGATCACGGGCTTCGAGAACGACGGGTTCAGCGAGCGGAACTCGTCGAGCGGCAGGTTCGCGAGCTTCGCGGCCACCGCCACGTCGATGTCGCGCGACGTCGTGACCGTCACGAAATACGGGTGGTTCGGGATATCCGGCAGCGTCAGGCCATACTGCTGCGGGCTCGCGATGATGTTCTTCACCGCCTGCAGCTTCGGCACGTAATTGCGCGTCTCGTTCGGCATCCGCAGGCTCTGGTAGTCGGTCGGCAGGCCGGCCGCCTGGTTGCGCGCGATCGCGCGCTGCACGTTGCCTTCGCCCCAGTTGTACGCGGCGAGCGCCAGATACCAGTCGCCGAACATGTCGTGCAGGCGGGACAGGTAGTCGAGCGCGGCGCTCGTCGACGCGAGCACGTCGCGGCGCTCGTCCTGCCACATGTTGCGCTTCAGGTTGTACGTGCGGCCGGTGCCGGGCATGAACTGCCACATGCCGGCCGCCTTCGCGACCGACAGCGCCTGCGGGTTGTACGCGGACTCGATGAACGGCAGCAGCGCAAGCTCGGTCGGCATGTGTCGCGCCTCGAGCTCCTCGACGATGTGATACAGGTACTTCTGCGAGCGCTCGGTCATGCGCTGCACGTAATCGGGACGCTGCGTGTACCAGGTCGTCTGCATGTCGACGAGGTCGCTCTGCAGGTCGGGCATCTGGAAGCCGCGGCGGATGCGCGCCCAGAGATCGGAGTCCGCGGTGGTCAGGTCGCCGACGGATTGCTTGTCGACGTCGACCGTTTCTTTGGCGGTGGCTGATTTACGGAGGTAGTTGGACGTCGCCTGCGAATCGGCGGCGTTGTTGGCGACAGGGGGCTGGCTCGCACACGCGGCGAGTAGCAGCACCACCATCGCACTCAATATAAGTCGCATGAAAATCTCGGCTTCCGACGGCTGGAAATTGCAGGCGATACTACGGAAGTGCGTGCTTCACGTCAATAAAAACACCGAAAACTCAGCGAAATCCTATGTTTGGAGCAATTTTTACAGACACCGCTTGAGCTTTGGAGTCCTCCGAAAAACGTCATCGGAACCGGTTTTTCCATTCGCGCATCAGCGTGAACGCCGCCAGGCGATCCGTCACCGTTTCGTGCAGCTCGGCCTCGAGCGTCGCGTGGATCGCCGCGCTGTCGGCCCGCATGAACGGGTTGACGGCGCGCTCGTGCGCGATCGTCGTAGGCAGCGTCGGCGCGCCGCGCGCACGCAGCGCCTGCGCGTCGTCGCGCCACGCGGCGAGCGCCGCATTGTCCGGCTCGCACGCGAGCGCGAAGCGGATGTTCGACAGCGTGTATTCGTGCGCGCAATGCACGCGCGTGTCGCCGGGCAGCGCCGCGAGCGCGTCGAGCGACGCGAGCATCTGCGCGGGCGTGCCTTCGAACAGCCGGCCGCAGCCGCACGAGAACAGCGTGTCGCCGCAGAACACGTGCGGCACCGCGTTGCCCTGCCCCGCTTTTTGAAAATACGCGATGTGGCCGCGCGTATGGCCCGGCACGTCGAGCACGTCGAACGCGACGGCCGGCGCGTCGAGCGTCACGCGATCGCCGCCCGAAAGCGGCCGCGTGACGACGTCGATCGCCTCGGCCGCGGGGCCGTAAACAGTGAGCGGAACATCGGCCGGTTGGCCATTGCGCAGCGCGTCGACACCGCCGACGTGGTCGGCGTGGTGGTGCGTGAGTAAAATAGCGGTCAACCGCCAGCCTCGTTCGGCAAGAACCCGGCGTACGGGCGCGGCTTCACCCGGGTCGACGGCGATCGCATCGCGGCCGTCCGAGACGAGCCAGATATAGTTGTCTTCGAATGCCGGAACCGGCACGTATTCCAGCTCGTTCATGGGCGCGCAATCATCGTTATGTCTGACCGTCAAATTATAGACTGGCCCGCCTGGACCGACTCGCCGCCCGGCCGCTACGTGCTGGGCTGGGAACAGGCGCAGCTCGACCGGATCGTGTCCGACGTGTTCGGATTCCACGCGCTGCAGCTCGGCCTGCCGCAGCTCGACGCGCTGCGCGAGAACCGCATGCCGTATCGCGGCCTGGTGCTCGACCCGGCGAGCGGCGCGAGTGCGCCGTATCAGTTTCCGTGGGCGCGCGACCCGCACGCGGCGCCGCATGCGCCCGCCGATCGCAGCACGACGTGGTGCGACCTGCTCGACCTGCCGTTCGAGTCGCAGAGCGTCGATCTCATCGTGATGCCGCACACGCTGGAATTCACGTCCGACCCGCACCGCCTGCTGCGCGAGGCCGAGCGCGTGCTGATGCCGGAAGGCCAGCTCGTGATCACCGGCTTCAACTCGCTCAGCCTGTGGGGCATGCGGCAGACGTTCGGGCGCATGGCGAACCGCCCGTTCGTGCCGGCCACGCGCGACCAGATCGCGTTCATCCGGCTCAAGGACTGGATCAAGCTGCTCGGTTTCGACCTCGAACGCGGCCGCTTCGGCTGCTACCGGCCGCCGCTCGCCACCGATCAGTGGCTGGCCCGCTACGGCTTCATGGAAGCCGCCGGCGACCGCTGGTGGCCGATCTTCGGCGCCGTCTACATGGTGACGGCCGTCAAGCGCGTGCGCGGCATGCGCCTCGTCGGCCCGATCAAGATGAAGAAGCCCGTGCTCGCACCGGGCCTGACGCCGGCGGCCTCCCCGACCACCCATCAAGAACGTTCATGACAACCGATACCATCGACATCTATACCGACGGCGCCTGCAAGGGCAACCCCGGCCCCGGCGGCTGGGGCGCACTGCTGCGCTACGGCGACAAGGAAAAGGAACTGTTCGGCGGCGAGCCGAACACGACCAACAACCGCATGGAGCTGATGGGCGTGATCGCCGCGCTCGAAGCGCTGAAGCGCCCGTGCCACGTGATCGTGCATACCGACTCGCAATACGTGCAGAAAGGCATCAGCGAGTGGATCCACGGGTGGAAGAAGAAAGGCTGGGTCACCGCGGCGAAGACGCCCGTGAAGAACGCCGACCTGTGGAAGCGGCTCGACGCGCTCGTCGCGCAGCACGAAATCGAGTGGCGCTGGGTCAAGGGCCACGCGGGCCATCCCGAAAACGAGCGCGCGGACGCGCTCGCGAACCGCGGCGTCGAATCGCTGGCCACCCTCTCCTGATTTTCTTGCTTTTCCCGACATGCGCCAGATCATTCTCGATACCGAAACCACCGGCCTGAACGCCCGCACGGGCGACCGCCTCATCGAAATCGGCTGCGTCGAGCTGCTGAACCGGCGGCTCACCGGCAACAACCTGCACTTCTACGTGAACCCCGAACGCGACAGCGATCCGGGCGCGCTGGCGGTGCACGGCCTCACGACCGAATTCCTGAGCGACAAGCCGAAATTCGCCGAAATCGCCCACCAGATCCTCGACTTCGTGAAGGACGCCGAGCTGATCATCCACAACGCGCCGTTCGACCTGGGCTTTCTCGACGCCGAATTCGCGCGGCTCGGCCTGCCGCCGTTCACCGAGCATTGCGGCGGCGTGATCGACACGCTGGTGCAGGCCAAGCAGATGTTCCCGGGCAAGCGCAATTCGCTCGACGCGCTGTGCGACCGTTTCGGCATCAGCAACGCGCACCGCACGCTGCACGGCGCACTGCTCGACTCGGAGCTGCTCGCCGAGGTGTATCTCGCGATGACGCGCGGCCAGGACAGCCTCGTGATCGACATGCTCGACGACACCGGCGCCGACGGCAGCGGCTCGAACGGCCAGCGCGTGTCGCTCGCCGCGCTCGACCTGGCCGTGGTGGCCGCGAGCGACGACGAGCTCGCCGCGCATCAGGCTCAGCTCGACGAGCTCGACAAGTCGGTCAAGGGCACCTGCGTGTGGCGCCAGGCCGCCGCGACGGATACCGCCGAAGCGGCGTAATACCCGCAGCCCGCGTCGCGGCCGCGCTCATGCGCGCGGCTGCAGCGCGATGACGGCCATCCCGCCGAGCGCGAGCACCGCGCCGGCCACGTCCCAGCGGGTCAGCGCGACGCCGTCCACGACCCGCAGCCAGATCAGCGCCACCGCGATGTACACGCCGCCGTACGCGGCATACGTGCGCCCCGCCGCGCTCGGATGCAGCGTCAGCAACCACGCGAACAGCGCGAGCGACAGCGCGGCCGGCACCAGCAGCCACGCCGGGCGCCCGGCCTTCAGCACGAGCCACGGCAGGTAGCAGCCGACGATTTCGGCCAGCGCGGTAGCGGCGAACAGCGCCGCGATCCTCATCAGTTCGGTCATCCGGTTCCTCGCGAATTCAGCCCCGTGGCGGCGGCCGGCACGGCCGCGCCGCGCGCCGCCGATCATACCCGAGCGGGCCGCGCCGAATCCCCGCCGGACGGGCGATTCCCGGCAATTTGCACGATCGTCAGTCATCGTGCTATCATGTCGCCTGTTTCAACATTCAATCTCTGTCTTTTCGATTTTGAGAGAAGCCCGTCCGCACGACGCGGGCCGGTGCCTCGATCGAAATTGCATCCACAGGAAAGCCCGCCCGACAGGCCCGCTTTTCTCGTTTCGCTGCCCCTCCGGGGCGTTGCCGGAACGCCGGACCCCTCGTCCGCACCGGCATCCGCCGCTTGCATCACGCGGCCCATTCTTCATGAGCGCACTGTCGCGATGGCCCCTCGGGCCCGCGTCGAAGCAGCCCCTTGGCCCTTTGCTGCCTGATGTGCAGCAAGCGCTTGATGGCCTGCCCCGACGCGCAGCACACGACACCGCGCTCGCCGGCAAACCGTGTCGGACGGCCCGCCCGTTCCGGCGCTGTCAAAGGAGTGCATGACCTTGACCGCAACACACGTCAGCCCGACCGCTGTCTCTTCCCCCGCTTCGCCGTCCGGCGAAGCCCCGCTCGCCGCGGACGACATCACCGTCGTCGACCAGAGCCTGCTCAAGCGCGCCGTCAGCGCGATGGCCATCGGCAATGCGATGGAATGGTTCGACTTCGGCGTCTACAGCTATATCGCCGTCACGCTCGGCAAGGTGTTCTTCCCGTCCAGCAGCCCGTCCGCGCAGCTGCTCGCCACCTTCGGCACGTTCGCGGCCGCGTTCCTCGTGCGCCCGCTCGGCGGCATGGTGTTCGGCCCGCTCGGCGACCGCATCGGCCGCCAGCGCGTGCTCGCCGCCACGATGATCATGATGGCCGTCGGCACCTTCGCGATCGGCCTGATCCCGAGCTATGCGTCGATCGGCATCATGGCCCCGATCCTGCTGCTCGTCGCCCGTCTCGTGCAGGGCTTCTCGACCGGCGGCGAATACGGCGGCGCCGCCACCTTCATCGCCGAGTTCTCGACCGACAAGCGCCGCGGCTTCATGGGCAGCTTCCTCGAATTCGGCACGCTGATCGGCTATGTGCTGGGCGCGGGCGTCGTCGCGTTGCTCACCGCGTCGCTGTCGCAGGAAGCGCTGCTGTCGTGGGGCTGGCGCGTGCCGTTCCTGATCGCGGGCCCGCTCGGCCTGATCGGTCTCTACATCCGGATGAAGCTCGAGGAAACGCCCGCGTTCAAGCGCCAGGCCGAGGCGCGCGAAGCGCAGGACAAGGCCGTGCCGAAGGCGCGCTTTCGCGAGACGCTGCTGCGCAACTGGCGTGCGCTGCTGCTGTGCGTCGGCCTCGTGCTGATCTTCAACGTGACCGACTACATGGTGCTGTCGTACCTGCCGAGCTTCATGTCGTCGACGCTGCACTTCGACGAATCGCACAGCCTCGTGCTGGTGCTGCTCGTGATGGTGCTGATGATGCCGATGACGCTGTACGCCGGCCGCCTGTCGGACAAGATCGGCCGCAAGCCGGTGATGCTCGCCGGCTGCGTCGGGCTGCTGGTGCTGTCGATCCCGTCGCTGATGCTGATCCACGCGGGCACCACCGCGTCGGTGTTCGGCGGCCTGCTGATCCTCGGCGTGCTGCTGTCGTGCTTCACCGGCGTGATGCCGTCGGCGCTGCCCGCGCTGTTCCCGACCGAGATCCGCTACGGCGCGCTCGCGATCGGCTTCAACGTGTCGGTGTCGCTGTTCGGCGGCACGACGCCGCTCGTCACCGCATGGCTCGTCGACGTGACGCACAACCTGATGATGCCCGCGTACTACATGATGGGCGCCGCGTTGATCGGCATCGTGTCGGTCGTCGCGCTCGCCGAAACGGCGCGCCAGCCGCTGAAAGGCTCGCCGCCGGCCGTCGCGACGCGCCGCGAGGCGCACCAGCTCGCGCGCCAGTTGCGCGAGGACGACGACGCGTCGGAAATCTACGGCGTCGCGACACCCGCCCGCGCGTGAGCGCCGCGCAATGAAAAAACCCGGCCGAAGCCGGGGTCCGATCGAAACCGATCCGCCCGACCGGCTTGCGCCGGCCGGGCTTTTTTTCATTCAATCGGCACGAGCGCCCTCATGCGTGCGCTTCGCAGTGACGGCAGAAGATCAGCGCACGCGAGCGCGACACGGCGGCCTGCGCACCGCGCGCCGCGACGATCAGCCCGACCTGGCCGAGATTGAAATCGCGCTCGACCATCAATTGCGTCAGCGCGGCAAGCGGCAACACGACGGACGGGTGGTACAGGCTCGATTCGATCAGGGCTTTCATCATCGGCTCCATCTGGCAATGCGTGATTCGATGGAGTGGATTCTAGGGATCGGTCGCCTCCGGATAAACACCGCGAATGCGAAGTCACTTGTCAGCCGCGGAGAACAATCGGCTGCGGCTTGCCGGACAAGGCCGGGCGGCGACCGACAGCGGTGTGGCGACGCTCGGCGCCCCGCTTCGAAGCCTAGGGCCTGTTCACGCTAATAACGGGCTTGCGCTGGCCGCCAGAAGGGCCGAGCGCAAGGATTGCGACGAAGCGAATACTCGACGTATTCGCGAGGAGCATGACGCGGCGATCGGCCCTTCTGGCGGTCAGCCCCACGAACGATTTTCTCCAAACAGGGGAACGTGCCTTTGCGCCCGCATGGCGGCGTCGTTCGTCGTTGCAATAGCTACGGCTATTGCGCCTCCTCTCTCCTTGCCCTGCGGGCGCAAAGGCACGTTCGCAAGCCCGTTATTAGCGTGAACAGGCCCTAGACGAGCGGCGTGTCGACGAAGGCCGGCAACGCTTCCGCCCGCGCGGAATGCGCGGCGAGCGCCGGATAACGGGCCGGATCGATCCGCGCCAGCACCGGATAATCGGCCGCCATGAACTGCGTGAAGCGCCACGCCACCGCGACGGTCACGTCCGACTGCAGCAGCCGCGCGCCGCCGAACCAGCCGTTCGCGGCCGCGACCAGCGGCTCCAGCGCGCCGTACGCGCCTTCGAGCTGGTTCAGCACGCGATCGACCCACGGTTCGTGCTGCTTGTCCGACGGCCGCAGCGCCTGCTCGTAGACGACCTGGACGGTCTTCTCGGCGGCCGCCAGCGCGAAGCCGATCGGCACCAGCGCGCGCAGCCGGGCATCGACCGCATCGGGCAGCAGGCGCCGCTCCGGCACGGCCAGGTGATCGAGATAGTCGACGATCAGCGACGAGTCGATCAGCGTCGCGCCGCCGTCGGTCACGAGCGTCGGCGCCTTGACGACCGGGTTGACCGCCCTGAACCGCTCGACATGACGAAACACCGAGATCGACTCGTGTCCGAACGGCAGGTCGAGCAGCTTCGCCGAAATGGCGACGCGGCGCACGAACGGGGAATCCAGCATGCCGATCAGCTTCATCGCAAACGCTCCGCTTCGAGGGAATGGGACCGACGACTGTAGCAGCGTCGCGCGGCATCGCCTGGCGCGCCCGTGCATGCGATACGCATCATCCGCCCGCACGCCGGGCTCCCGCTGTCCGGCTGCTGTGACCATAATGGAGGTTCACGCTCCTTCCGCCCCAGGGTCCGCCATGTGGTACGCCGTCGTCGAACAGCAGCGGGAATGGATGCGCGCATGGCGCGCGGCGACGCGGTACGCGTTCGATGCATGGCCCGCGGCGTCGCTGCCGCATGCCGCGTCGTCGTGCTACGACGACCTGTTCGAACCGCTGCTCGGGCCGGCGGCCGCGCCGCCGGGCTTCGACCTCGCGTGGCCCGCCGTCAGCGAGCAGATCGTCGCGCACACGGCGTTTTGCGACTTGCGGCGCTTCGCGCACGACGACGCGCGCCGCACCGTGCTGCTGTGCGCGCCGCTCGTCGGGCACGCGGCCGTGATGATGCGAGAAACCGCCGAAACGCTGCTCGCCGATGGCGACGTCTGCGTGACCGACTGGCGCAACGCGCGCGACGTGCCGCTCGCGGCCGGCCGTTTCGGACTCGACGAGTACGTCGCGATGCTCGACGGCTTCGTCGGCACCCTCCAGCGCGACGATCGGCCCTTGCACGTCGTTGCCGTGTGCCAGGCGACCGTGCCGGCGCTCGGCGCACTCGCGCTGCGGGCGGCACGCGGGCTCGCGCCGCCCGCGAGCATCACGCTGATCGGCGGCCCGCTCGACGCGCGGCTGAACCCGAGCGCGCTCGGCGCCGCGGCCGCGGCCCATTCGCTCGACTGGTGCCGGCGCCACCTGATCGACATCGTGCCGCCCGGCTTCGCGGGGCACGGCCGCCGCGTGTTTCCGACCTATCTGCAACAGGGCGAGATCGCGCTCCTGTATCCGCAACGCTTCCTGACGCTGATCGAGACCTACGCGCTGGCCGCTTCCCGCTTCGACATGACCGGGCTCGCCGACGCCCGGCGGGCGCTGCGCGAATACACCGCGCTGCTCGACATGCCGGCCGACTATTTTCTCGACACGATCGACGTCGTGTTCCAGCGCATGCTGCTCGCGACCGGCGCGTGGCGCGTGCGCGGCCGGCGCGTCGAACCGGCCGCGCTGCGCGACGTCGCGCTGCTGACCGTCGAAGGCGCCCGCGACGCGGTCACGGGCGCCGGCCAGACGCATGCGGCGCTCGGCCTGTGCAGCGGCCTCTCGGCCGACGAGCGCCATCGCGTCGACATCGACGATTGCGATCACTACGGGCTGTTTACGGGGCCGCGCTGGCACGGCAACGTCCATCCGGCGCTGCAGCGCGTGTTCGCACTGGCGGAAGCCCGCCGACCGGGCTCGCGCCCGCGCCGAGCGCGGCGGACGTGATGCCGCGTCAGGGGCGCGCCGCGTCGAGCAGCGCGCGGACTTCATCGTCGCTCGTCTGCGCGAAGCGCGCGTAGAACTGGCTGATCCCGAAGAACCGCAGCGGCTGCGACACCGTGACGAACGCGTCGGCCAGGCCGTCGAACGCCTGCGCCGCGCCCGCCGGCGCGACGGGCACCGCCGCGACGATACGCGCCGGGCGGCGCTCGCGCAGCGCCTGCAGCGCGACGCGCATCGATGCGCCGGTCGCGACACCGTCGTCGACGACGATCGCGATACGGCCGTCCACCGCCACCGGCGGCGCCGCGCCGCGATACAGCGCCTCGCGACGATGCAGTTCGGCCGTCTCGCGCGCGATCACGTCGGCGAGCTGCGCATCCGATACATCCATCGCGCGAATCACCGAACGTCGCAGATGCGTCGCGCCGCCCGTCGCGATCGCGCCCATCGCGAACTCGGGATCGAACGGCACGCCGAGCTTGCGCACGACCAGCACGTCGAGCGGCGCGCGCAGCGCGCACGCGACCGGATACGCGACGGGCACGCCGCCGCGCGGCAACGCGAGCACGACCACATCGCTACGCCCCGCGTATTCGCGCAACGCGTCGGCCAACTGGCGGCCGGCATCGGCGCGATCGGCAAAACTGCTTTCGGTCACGATCGGCTCCCTGCCGTTGCGCCGGATCCGCGACAGCCGCGCCGACGCCTGTCAACGAGGATGGTTCATCGGTCGCGCCGATGCAAGCAGGGTCATACCGGCGCGCGATGCGCCGCAGGAAAGGGTCAGAGGCCGCTGGCCTGCCGGTACAGCCGCCAGAACGACTGCGCGTACGACTGCGCGAGTTCGGGCGCGCGCCGGAACACGTTCACCGTGTCGGCCCGCTCGGCCGCGCCGTCGGACAGCGTCGTCAACGCGACGCTGTCGTCGACGATCGCGAAACGTGACGCGGGACCGCCGTGTCGCGAATCGATCGCGACGTCGATGCCCGCGGATTTCAGATAGCCGGCGCCGCTGTACTTCCCCGCGCGCGGCGGACGCACCAGCACGACGCGTACCTCGATCCCCCGTGCGCGGGCCGCGCGCAACGCGCTCGCGACAGCCGGCGGCACTTGCGTGTAGCCGGCCAGCAGCACGCGACGCTGCGCCTGTTCGATCAGATCGACGGTCGCGTCGGCCGCCGCGTTGTCATACGAAAAGTACGTGCCGACCGACGCGGCGTCGGACGGAATCTGGCTGGCGTGGACGCTCGTCGCGCAGCAGAACGCGGCGAGCAGGAAGGCGGCTGGTCTCATGGCGGGCGCCATTGTAGCGACGCCAATGTGCGTGACAAGGGGCGGCCGCGACGCTGCTGCGCCGGCGCAACACACAGCACGAAACGGGTGTCCGACGGCTGTGTTTCAGCCGGTTTCAACCCGTCGATCGGCCGGCCGCGACGCGCGCGAGCCAGCCCGTCACGCCGTCGACGGAACGGAAATCCGCGAGGCTGCGCGCCGGCAGCGCCGGGTACGCGCCAGCGGCCATCTCGGCCAGCGCGCGCCCGGGGCCGAGTTCGAGAAACGCGGTCGCGCCGGCCTCCACGCACGCGGCCAGACACGCCGCCCACTCGACCGGTTCCGCGATCTGCCGCGCGAGCTTGTCGAGGCCCGTGTCGACATCGAGCACCGACGCGCCGTCGATCCCCGAGAACAGCCGCGTGCCGGGCAGCGGCCGGCGCACGCGCGTCGCGGCCAGCGCCGCGCGGAATGCCGGCACGGCCGCCGCCAGCCGGCGCGTGTGCGACGCGATCCGCACGCAGACGGGCGCGACGCGCAACGCGCCGGTGCGCGCCGCGTCGTCGGCCACCGCATCGACATCGGCATGCCGCCCCGCGACCACGAATGCATCGCCGGGGTTCGCGATCGCGATGGCCGCGTCGCGACCGTCGCACAGCTGCGCCAATTGCGTGCGCGTCAAGCCGCGCACGAACACCATCCGCTCGTCGCCGTTGCTCGCGGCATCCATCGCGCGCGCACGCGCATCGGCCAGGTCGAGCGCGTCGTGCGGGTCGATCATCCCCGCGACGCTCCACGAGCCGACCTCGCCGACGCTGTAGCCGGCGACGCAGCGCCGGCGCGGCCACACCGCGTCGAGCAGCGCCGCCGCGGCGAGCGCCTGCACCGTGCAGAGGATCTGCGCGGCACGGTTTTCCCGCAGCGCGTCGGGCCCGGCCTCGCGAACCCAGGTGCGCGGATCGCCGCCGAGCAGCCGGCCCGCATGCGCGAACAGTGCGTCGGCCTGCGGCGCCGCACCGGTCAGGTCGAACATGTCGGCGCGCTGCGCGCCTTGCCCCGAGCACAGGATGGCCAGCGTCATCGTGCGTGCCCGTCGGTTTCGAGCGCATCGACGAACACGCTCATCGCGAGCAGATCGGCCGCCCCGCCGGGGCTCAGCCGGCGCGCGACGAACGCACGATGTGCGGCCGCCGCGCGCAGCCGCCAGTCGGGCGCCCGCACGCCGCCGCGCGCGACGAACGCGCGGGCGGTCGCGCGGGCGAAATCGAGGCCGGCCTGCCCGCCCCGGTGCAGCAGATTCGTGTCGTCGAGCGCGGCGATCAGCGCGAAGCACGCGGCGACGCGCGCGGCTTCCGGATCGTCCGGCAGGTCGCGCCGTGCGCGGCGCAGCGCGGGCAAGCCGATCGCGTACACGGTCGGAAAGCCGTCGGCCGCCTCGCGACGCGCCCCGCCGACACCGTAACGGCGGCTGGCGCGCTCGCCGTGGCTGTCCGGCAAACGCGGGCCGCCGAGGATGTCGACGCCCCAGCGGCGCGCGACGAACGCGCCGAGCGTCATGCCGGCCGGCATCGCACCCGGCACATCGCGCCGGCCGGCGGCCGCGCACAACAGCCCGAGCCCGAAGATCGCGCCGCGATGCGTATTGACGCCGCCGGTCGCCGCAAGCATCGCGTGCTCGGCGCGCAGGCCGATCTTGCGCAGCACGGCCATGTCGGCGTCGCGCGCGCCCGCCTCGGCGAGTTCCGCGAAGTACGGCCGCAGCACGGCGGCGCTGCGCGCGAACGTCGCCGCATCCATGTCCGTGTGGCTGCCGGTATCGACGTGACTGACGAGGCCCGGCTTCGGATAGGTGTCGATCTCGAGCACGAGGCTGCGTTCGGCCAGCGCGGCGATGCGCTCGGCATCCGACGGCCGCGCGACGCGGCAGGCCGACCGTGCGTTCATCGCGCGCCTCCGGTGAATGCGTCGGCGCGCATCAGTTCGACGGCCATCGCGGTCTTCACCGCGACTTCGGGCAAGCGCGCGTGCAGCTCGCGCCAGTTGACGCCCGCGCCGTCGCCGCGCAGCAGTTCGCCGTCGATGCGCATCGGCGCGCGCGCGTCGGTCGCCGCGAGACCGTCGAGCAGCGGCGCGAGCGATGCGGGCGCCGGTAGCGGAAACACGATGTCGAGATCGGACGATGTGCTCAGATACGGCTCACCCGTCAGCGCCTGCCAGGCGAGGCTGCCGAACACGCGCCCCGGCACGCCGCAGCGCGCGCCGAGCGCGTCGAGCTCGCGCAGCGGAGCATGCCAAGCCGCGGGCGCGGCGGCGAGCACGTCCGTCACTGTCGGCAGCGGGACGATCGTCGCGAGCGCATCGGCGGCCACGTTCAGCGCGATGCGCCGCTTGCCTGCCGACGGCGGCAGCGGCAGGCCGAGCGGCACGCGGCCGGCCTCGGCTTCGTCCGGCGACGCGCGACGCACGATCAGCGGCCAGCCGCGTTCGGCCCATGCGCATACCGGCGGATCGCTCGCGAGCGCGGGGTTGCGGGCGAATGCCGCGCGCCACCCGGCCGCCGTCAGCGTGACGAGCGTGTGGCGGCGCAGCGGTGTGTCAGCGTGCGGCACGCGCGAGTGCCTCGACGCGGGCGGCGACGTCGGTCGCGACCGGCCGGCCGCGCGCCGCGCGCCCGTCGATGCGCTCGGCCGGCCTGCCGAGCCATTCGCCGACCTGCGCGTCGAGCGCGCGGGACGGATCGAGCACGGCATCGACGGCGCCCATCTTCACGAGGTTGTCGAGCCCCGGCGCGAATACCGGCGTCGCGCGCGCCATCTCCTTGAGCACGTCGATCGGCAGCTTGGTCACGCGCGACATCGACGGCAGGTCCATCACCTCCGGCTCGGCGCCCGGCACCGCGAGCAGCGTGCGCGTCGCGAGCGCGGTCGCGATGAACGCGCCGGCGGCCGTGTGGCCGTACAGCACGCCGATCGTCCGGTGTCCGGCGAGATCCGCGTGCATCAGGCACTTCGCGAGATGCGACAGCCCTTCGTTCAGGCCGAGCAGTTCGTCGCGCTTGCTCATCCGCTGGCTGTCGCTGTCGACCAGCACGAGGATCGGCGTGTCGCCGCCGCGCGCGACCGTGTCGAGCACGCGCGACGCGAGCGTCAGCGCCTCGTCGATGCCGAACGGCAAGCGGTCGGTCACGCCGATCACGTCGACGCGCGTGCCGGCCAGTTCCGCATGGCCCGTCAGCAGGCCGCCGGTTCGCGCGATCGCGTGGCCTTTCGGGAACAGCGAGGTCAGTACTTCATCGAGCGTCATGCTGCGGCTCCTGCAGTTGATCGGCGAGCTTCGCGAATTCGTCGTCGGGCATGCCGGGAATCGCTTCCGGTTCGCTCGCGCCGAGCGCACGCCACACGTCGAGCGCGTCCTTGCATGCGCCGAAGCGTTCGACGCGCGCCTCGAGGCGTGCCTGTTCGGCGCGCAGCATCGCTGCATCGAACCTGGGCGCGCGGCCGATCAAATCGAGCGCGGCCGCGCGAAACGCGTCGGGCGTATCGGCCACGTAGCGGTCCGCGCCGCCGATCAGCCGCCGGTGCTTGCCGCCCATCGTGCGCCAGATCAGCGCGCGATCCTTCGAATCGAATTCCTCGACGCCGCGATTGGTCTCGATCACTTCGGGGCCCGACACGCTGATGCGGCCCTGCTCCGACACCGCGAGCGCCGAACAGCACGCGGCGAGCAGCCCGCCGCCGCCATAGCAGCCCGCGCGCCCGCCGATCAGCCCGATCACCGGCACGCCGGCCGCACGCGCGTCGACGAGCGCGCGCATGATCTCGGCGATCGCGAGCTCGCCGGCGTTCGCTTCCTGCAGCCGCACGCCGCCCGTATCGAACAGGATCAGCACCGGCTTGCCGAGCTCGCGCGCGGCGCGCAGCAGCCCGGTGAGCTTCGCGCCGTGCACTTCGCCGAACGCGCCGCCCATGAAGCGACCTTCCTGCGCGGCGACGAACACCGGCTTGCCATCGAGCCGGCCGTGGCCGACCACCATCCCGTCGTCAAACTGCTGCGGCAGATCGAACAGCGGCAGGTGCGGGCTCGTCACGCGCTCGGCCGGCCCGAGGAATTCGCTGAAACTGCCCGCGTCGAGCAGCCCGTCGATGCGCTGTCGCGCCGACGCTTCGTACCAGCTCGCCGCGTTCGCGACGAACGCCGGCGCGTCGTGGATCACGTCGCTCATCGTGCATCCCCCTCGATCGCGCGCACGGCCTGCGCGAGCCGCAGCGACACCATGTCCGGGCGCGCGCCGCCGTCGTTGATCGACAGCTTCAGGCCGCCCGGCGTGCGCCGTTCGACGAAATCCGTCACGACCGCCTGCCAGACCGCGCCGAAGCCGACGGCGGCGGTGCGGATGTCGATCTCGCATTCGTTGCCCGGCAGCACACGCTCGACCAGCACCTCGAGATTGCCGGACGCGACCACGCCGACGAGCGCCGCGGCCTGCTCGCCTTTCGCGCGTTCGCGCGCGGTGAAGCGATAGTTCAACTGTTCCATGCCCTCTTCCTCACCAGTTGCGGAACCGCGCCGGCGGCGCATAGAGCCCGCCCGACCAGTGCACGAGATCCTTGATCGAGCGCGCGGCGAGCCAGCGGCGGTCGGCGTCGAGCGGATCGATGCCGAGATCCTCCGGGCGGCGGATCACGCCGCGCGCGCGCAGCCGCTCGACCATCTTGCGGTCGCGGCCGCGGCCGACGTCCGTATAACCGGCGACGCCGCGAATCGCGTGCTCGCGTTCGTCCTTGTCGCGGCACATCAGCAGGTTCGCGATCCCTTCCTCGGTGACGATGTGCGTGACGTCGTCGCCATAGACCATGATCGGCGCGAGATCGAGCTGCAGCTTGTCGGCGAGCTTCAGCGCATCGAGCTTCTCGACGAACATCGGCACGTTCTTGTCGCCGAACGTCTCGCCGATCTGCACGACCAGCTTGCGGCCGCGCCGCAGCGCCGCCGGCGTGTCCGGGTCGGCTTCCGCGCCGGCCTTCAGCCACGGCTCGCTCGGATGGCGCCGGCCGCGCGCGTCGCTGCCCATGTTCGGCGCGCCGCCGAAGCCGGCGATGCGCTCGGCCGTGACCGTCGACGAATGGCCGGACAGGTCGATCTGCAGCGTCGAGCCGATGAACATGTCGCACGCGTAAAGACCGGCCGTCTGGCAGAACGCGCGGTTCGAGCGCAGCGACCCGTCGGGGCCCGTGAACCACACGTCGGAGCGCGCGCGGATGTAGTCGTCCATCCCGACCTCGGAGCCGAAGCAGTGGATCTGCTCGACCCAGCCCGATTCGATCGCGGGAATCAGCGTCGGATGCGGATTGAGCGCCCAGTGCGTGCAGACCTTGCCCTTCAGCCCGAGCTTCGCGCCGTAGGTCGGCAGCAGCAGCTCGATCGCGGCCGTGTTGAAGCCGATCCCGTGATTCAGGCGCCTGATCCCGTACGGCTCGTAGAGGCCCTTGATCGCGAGCATCGCGGTGAGGATCTGCGTTTCGGTGATCGCGGCCGGATCGCGCGTGAACAGCGGCTCGACGTAGAACGGCCGGCCGGCCTCGACGACGAAATGCACGCGATCGCCCGGGATGTCGACGCGCGGCACCTTGTCGACGATGCGGTCGACCTGCGCGATCACGATGCCGTCCTTGAACGCGGTGGCTTCGACGACGGTCGGCGTGTCCTCGGTGTTGGGGCCCGTGTACAGGTTGCCGTCGGCGTCGGCGCTCACGGCCGCGATCAGCGCGACCTGCGGCGTGAGGTCGATGAAGTAGCGGGCGAACAGTTCGAGATAGGTATGCACCGCGCCGAGCGCGATCTTGCCGCCGAACAGCAGCTTCGCGATGCGCTGCGACTGCGGGCCCGAATACGCGAAATCGAGACGCTTCGCGATGCCGCGCTCGAACACGTCGAGATGCTCGGGCAGCACGACGCCGGACTGCACCATGTGCAGGTCGTGGACCTTCGCGCTGTCGACGTCGGCAAGCGCCGTCGCGAGCAGGTCGGCCTGCTTCTGGTTGTCGCCTTCGAGGCATACGCGGTCGCCCGGCCGCAGCACCGCTTCGAGCAACGCGACGGTGTCGCGCGCATCGACCCGCTTGCCGTGCGCATAAACCGCGCCGGCCGCGAGGCGTGCATCGCGCGCCTGCCGCGCGTGATTCCATCCCGTCATGAACAGTTCTCCGCTTCGAGGGTTCAGCGGCATTCTAAGCCTGGCGCCGCCGTCGATTGATGATGTTGCCGAATGCGACTCAGAGGACGCCGCGATGGATGCGGCCCGCGCGCGGGCCGCGTCGCAGCGCCCTACGCGCCGACCAGCGCGCGCGTCGTGAAGAACAGCAGCGACGGCCCGAGCAGGCAGCCGACGCCGGTATGGAACGTCGCGACCAGCGCGCCGTACGGCACGAGCCGGCGGTCGGTCGCGGCGAGCCCCGCGCTCACGCCGCTGACGGTGCCGGCCAGCCCGCCGAAGATCATCGCGGAGCGCGGCGTCTTCAGGCCCATGAAGTTGGCGGCAACGGGCGTGCCGACCATCACGATGATCGCCTTCACGAGCCCGGTCGCGATGCTGAGCGCGATCACGTCGGAGCTCGCGCCGATCGCCGCGCCCGTGACGGGCCCGACGATGTAGGTGACGGCGCCCGCGCCGATCGTCGTCATGCTGACCGCGTCGGTATAGCCGAACGCGCGCGCGACGCACGCGCCGACGATGAACGGCAGCACGGTGCCGAGCAGCAGCGACACGACGCCGACGAGCCCGGCCTTGCGCGCCTCGGTCGGCTGCACTTCGAACGCGGTCGCGACGATCGCGAAATCGCGCAGCATCGCGCCGCCCATCAGGCCGATGCCGGCGAACAGCTTGACGTCGGCCAGCCCCTTCTCGCCACCGGTGAAGGCGCCGCCGACGTAGGCGAGCACGAGGCCGATCACGATCGCGATCGCGGAGCCGTGCACGCGGCCGAACGTGAGCTTGCGCGACGCGATCGACGACAGCCACATGATCAGGCCGACCAGTGCGAACGACGCGACGAGCCCGTTGTGGGCGACGGTTTTTTCGAGCATCTGCAGCATGGCGGCCTCCGTCACTGTTCTTCGAATTGCGGCACGCCCGCGAAGGCCGTGTCGTCGCGCCCGGTACGGGCCAATACCGCGATGCAGCATGCGCAGATCGCGACCGCGCCGACGGCGGCCAGCAGCGCGACCGGGCCGCCTTTCAGCGCGGCGACGACGTTCTGGTTCGCGGCCATCGCGACGACGACCGGGATGTACATCGCGCCCCAGAAACCGACGCCGGCCTCGGTCTCCTTCGGCAGCCAGCCGCGCCGATGCAGCCACAGGCGCAGGCAGATCAGCAGCAGCATCGCGATGCCGACGCCGCCGACGTTGGTCTTCACGCCGATGGCTGCGCCGAGCAGGTCGCCGAGAAACAGTCCGGCCAGGTGGCAGAACGCCAGCAGCGCGGTTCCGTAGATGATCATGAGTCGTCTCCAGTCTCTTCGTGACGGGCGCCTGACGCGTGCGGGAGCCAGGCCCGCACGCCGATCCCGGGCGGACTGTCTGTCTCCTGCGGCGGGGCGCCGCGGCCCGGCGGCTCGTCGTGCGAGCACGTTCTCGGGGTCGATGGGATGATGCGGTTTCGGGCCGGACGCCGGATGGCTTAGACTGACCGATGCAGCCGGCGGCGCGACACGGGCTACGCGTCCGGCGCCCCCCGTTCGCGGAGGCCGCACTGGCGCGTGATCCGATACTAGCGCCGCACAATCCGGCCATTTATGAAGTTGTCGAAACCGATTCAGTGGATTTAGCAATGCGTCCGTTACCGCCCGAACTGCTGCGCAGCTTCGTCGCCGTCGCCCAGTCCGGCAGCTTCACCGCCGCGTCCGAGCGCGTGAACCTGTCGCAGTCGACCGTCAGCCAGCATATCCGCCGCCTCGAGGAGCTGCTCGACCGGCCGCTGTTCGAGCGCGACACGCGCAACGTGCACCTGTCGCAGCACGGCGACGCGCTGTTCCGCTACGCGGTGCGCATCCTCGAACTGATGGACGAGGCCGTCACGTCGGTCTGCGGGCCGCCGCTGTCGGGCAAGGTGCGGCTCGCGATGTCGGAGGATTTCGCGTCGGCGCACCTGACGGCCGCGCTCGCGAGCTTCGTGCAGCGCAACCCGGATGTCGAGCTCGCGATCTCGACCGGGCTGTCGGGCGACCTGTTCGATGCGCTCGACGAAGGCCGGCACGATCTCGTGTTCGCGAAACGCATCGCCGGCAGCCGGCGCGGCCGCGTGATCCGCAGCGAGCCGCTGTACTGGTGCACCGGCCCCGATTCGCGGATCACCGGCCACGAGGCCGTACTGCCGCTCGCGATGCATCCGGAGCCGAGCGTGTCGCGCCGCCGCGTGCTCGAATCGCTCGAGGCCGTCGGGCGCCCTTACCGGATCGCCGTCGTGAGCAGCAGCATCGCGGTGTTGCGCGCGGCGGCGAGCGCGGGGCTCGGCGTCAGCGCGTTCGCCGGCTACGTGATTCCGGCCGGGCTCGCGCGGCTCGACGCGGGGTTGCCCGAACTCGGCGAACTCGAATACGTGATCGACCGGCCCGCGGCCGCGTCGCGCTCGACGCTCGCGCTCGAAGCGACGTTGATCGCGGCGGCGGCCGAGTTGTAACGGCACGGCGCGCCGCGCGCGGGGCGCGATCGCGCCCGCACCTGACAGCTTTGCCCGGAACGCGTCATCGTCCGCGCAGCACCCGTTTCCGACAATGCGACTCATCGGAACGCTCGGCACCTCGCCGCGCGCATCCGTACCCGTCCCGTTGACCGGAGCCCGCCATGAAGAACATCCTGCGATTCGCCGTCGCGACCGCCGCAGCCGCCGCGCTGTCCCCCGCCCTTGCCCAGACCGACGCGTCGGCGCCCACGCAGGGCCTGACACGCGCGGAAGTCATCGAGCAGCTCAAGCAGGCCTATCTCGACGGCGAACTGCCGACGAACGACGGCAACTACCCGCCGAACGCCGCGACGCGCGCGCGCAACCGCGAGCTCGTGCAGGCCGCGAGCCCGGCCTGGCTGGCCCACGTGCCGCCCGAGCGCCAAGCGGCGTCGCCGCAATGACCGGCGCCGCCGCGGCGCGCGATCGGACCAGCATCGGGATCAGGGCAGGAAGCTGCGACGCCGTGCGTCGATCAGTTCGACGAGCAGCCGGTCGCGCTCCGCCGCCAGTTCCTGCATCGAGCGCTCGCCCTGGATCGCGCGCAACGCGTCGTTCAGCTTGCGATCGACTTCGGGATCGAACGACGGCGTGCCGAGGTCGTCCCACCAGCTCGTGATCGGGCCCGACAGGTGCTCGAGGAAGTGCGCGATCCCGCCCGCGCCGCCGCCCAGGTGATAGGTCAGGCACTGCCCCATCAGCCCCCAGCGCAGGCCGGGGCCCCACGCGACGGCCTTGTCCGCATCGGCGACGCTCACGACGCCTTCGCCGACGAGGTGATACACCTCGCGGAACAGCGCGGCCGCGAGCCGGTTCGCGACGTGGCCGGTCATCTCCTTGTTCAGCACGATCGTCTGCTTGCCGAGCGCATCGTAGAACTGCTTCACGCGCGCGATCACGTCCGGGCCGGTCGCGTCGCCGCCGACCAGCTCGACGAGCGGGATCAGGTGCGGCGGATTGAACGGATGCGCGATCAGGCAGCGTTCCGGATGCTTCGCGCATGCGGTCTGGATGTCGGACATCTTCAGGCCCGACGAGCTCGATGCGATCGGCACGTGCGCGGGCAGCACGTCGTCCATCTGACGATAGAGCGCGCGCTTCAGGTCGAGTCGCTCGGGACCGCTCTCCTGCACGAAGTCGACGCCGTCCAGCGCACGCACGAGATCGGCGTCGAACCACAGCCGCGCGGAAAGTTCGGCGGCCCGTTCGCCGAGGAATGCGGTGAGCGCGTCGCGCAGCCGCGCGTCGGCCTGCGGCGCCGGGTCGGTCGCGACGACGTCGAAGCCCTGCGTCAGGTAGAAGGCGGCCCAGCTCGCGCCGATCACGCCGGTGCCGACGATCGCGATACGTCGAATGTCCATGGTTGTCCCGTGTGGTGGTCTGCGGATATGCCGCGGCGATTGTCGCATCGATTCCCGCATGCATGCGTCGACATGCGATTGCGAATGCCCTCTTGAAATGCGCGGCGGCGGCCACTAATTAAGCGTCGTCGGGCCGTGCCGCATGCCACGCACCGCCCCCGTATCGACCCCGTGGAGCCCCCCGTCGCGCCCGCCGCAGGCGACGCGCGGTCACGTCTCCCGCGTTCCCTGTTCAGGAGGACAACATGAGCGGTATCCATCACGGCTACGACCTGTTCGACGAATTCGCCCGCGTGCAACGGCAGATGGCGAGCCTGCTCGGCGAACGCCCGTCGGGCATCCGCGCGGTGCGCCCCGGCGCGTTCCCCGCCCTCAACGTCGGCGCGACCGACGATGCGATCGAGATCGTCGCGTTCGCGCCCGGCATGGCCGCGGCCGACTTCGACGTGTCGATCGACAAGGACCTGCTGACGATCAGCGGCGAGCGCAAGCCGGCGCCGCGCGAAGGCGACGACGTGCGCACCTATGCGCAGGAGCGCTTTCACGGCGCGTTCCGCCGCGTGGTCGAGCTGCCGCGCGACGCGGACCCCGACCAGGTCAGCGCCCGCTACGAAAACGGCTGCCTGCTGATTCGCGTCGGCCGGCGCGAAGCATCGAAGCCGCGTGCGATCACGATTCAGTAACCTTCAGGATACCGACATGAACACGAACCCGACCCTGGCCGAACGCCACCCGAGCACCGTTCACGCAGCCGCCGCCGAAGCCGCGCGCCGGCCGGCGATCACGCCGTCCGTCGACATCGCCGAGGACGCACGCGGCGTCACGCTGCGGGCAGACCTGCCCGGCGTGCCGCGCGAGAACCTCGACGTGAAGGTGCACGACACGACGCTGACGATCGAGGCCGCGACGCACCTCGACACGCCGGCCGACCTGCGCGTGCGACACGCGGAAGTGCGTGCGACGCGCTATGCACGGTCCTTCGTGCTGAGCGCCGATCTCGACACGTCGCGGATCGACGCGAACCTGCGCGACGGCGTGCTGACGCTGACGATCCCGCGCCGCGAGGAAACGCGTCCGCGCCGCATCGACGTGACCGCCGGCAATGCCTGAGTGCCGACGCGTGTCGTGACGTGACGCGACGCGCATGAAAAAGCCCCGCCCCGGCGCGATGCCGGGCGGGGCTTTTGTGCATCGGGCCGCCCGCGTTCAGACACGCGGGCTGCGGCTTCAATCGAAATCGAACAGGTCGAACACCGACTTCTTGCGACGCCGGCCGTCGTGCCGGTCGCGTTCGTCGTACGAGCGGCCGTCGCGCCCCCAGCCGTCATCGCGGCCGCGCGGCATGTGCGCTGCGTGTTGCGCCGGCGCGGTGTCGCGGCGGGCCGGCACGTCGCCGGTGTCGCGGGCGATCAGCTTGTCGAGTTCGCCGCGATCGAGCCACACGCCGCGGCAGGTCGGACAGTAGTCGATCTCGATCGACTGGCGCTCGGCCATCAGCAGGTCGGGCGTCTTGCAGACAGGACATTTCATCGCGTTGCTCCTTTCCGTGCGGATTTCATCCGGATTCCATATGACACGCACGAGCCGGCCGCCGCAGCGGCCGGCGTCGCGCGCACCGGTTCAGTCGCGCGCCGCGTGCGTCGCCCGCTTCGCCTTCGCGCGCCGCGCCAGCATGTTCATGCCCTCGACGAACGCCGAGAACGCCATCGCCGCATAGATGTACCCCTTCGGCACGTGCGAACCGAACCCCTCGGCGATCAGCGTCATGCCGATCACGACCAGGAACGACAGCGCGAGCATCACGATCGTCGGGTTGCGGTCGATGAAGCGTGCGAGCGGCTGCGCGGCGAACAGCATCACGGTCACCGCGACGATCACCGCGACGAACATGATCGGGACGTGCTCGGTCATGCCGATCGCGGTCACGATGCTGTCGATCGAGAACACGATGTCGAGCATCACGATCTGGCCGATCGCGGCCCACATCGTCAGGCCGGCCGCGCCGGCGGCCCCGTTCGCGCCGTCGCCGTCGTGCGACACGTGGTGATGGATCTCGGTGGTCGCCTTCCACACGAGGAACAGGCCGCCCGACAGCAGGATCATGTCGCGCCACGAGAACGCATGGCCGAACAGCGTGAACACGGGTTCGGTCAGGCTCGCGATCCACGCGACGCTGCCGAGCAGCGCGAGGCGCATCACCAGCGCGAGCGCGATGCCGAGGCGCTGCGTGCGGGCGCGCTGCACTTCGGGCAGCTTGTTGCTGAGGATCGAGATGAAGATCAGGTTGTCGATGCCGAGCACGACTTCCATCACGACGAGCGTCAGGAGCGCGGCCCAGACGGCGGGGTCGGCGGCAAGCGTCAGCAGGTAGTCCATGGGAGGGGCCGATACGAAAGTGGAAAACCTGATGATAGGATGCCCCGGACTTCGAAAAAATCAGAGAGAATCTGACTTTAGGTTCGGTTTTTACGATATATCGCTCGTCGATGCTGAATTTCCGACATCTGTACTACTTCTGGGTCGTCGTGAAGGAAGGCGGCTTCGCGCGCGCGGCCGAGCGGCTCGACATGGCCGTGCAGACGATCAGCGCGCAGGTGCGCGAGCTGGAAAAATCGCTCGGGCACCAGTTGCTGCGCCCGGCCGGGCGCGGCGTCGCGATGACCGACGCCGGGCAGGCCGCGTTCGCGCGTGCGGAAATCATCTTCGAGATGGGCCGGCTGATTCCCGACGACGTGCGCGCGGCGGCCAGCCAGCCGACCGTGCGGCTCGCGGTCGGCCTCGCGGACGGCATCTCCAAGCTCGCCGCGCACGCGATCCTGGCGCCGGTGCTCGATACGCCCACGCTGCGGCTGCTGTGCCACGAGGGCGAGCACGACGCGCTGCTCGCGGAGCTCGCGCTGCATCATCTGGATCTCGTGCTGGCCGGCCAGGGCGCGCCGTCGGGGTCGAACCTGCGCGTGACGAGCGAGCGGCTCGTCGCGTCGCCGGTCGACTGGTACGGGCCCGCGGCGCTCGTCACGCCGGCCGCGCGGCAGCGCTTTCCGCAGTGCCTGGCCGGCCTGCCCGTGCTGCTGCCGACCGCGCATTCGGCATTGCGCGCGCGCCTCGACGTGTGGCTGGAAAGCGAACGGATCGTGCCGCGCGTGGCCGGCGAGTTCGAGGACAGCGCGCTGATGGCCGTGTTCGCGGCGCGCGGGCTCGGCGTGTTTCCGCTGAGCGAGCTCGGCGCGAACGATGCGTCGCTGTTGCGCGGGCTCAGGCGGCTCGGGCGCGCGGGCGACGTGACCGAGGAGATCCACGCGATCCGCTCGCGGCGCGGCGAACATCATCCGCTGACGGCGCAATTGCTGGCCGCGGCGCGCGGCGCGCCGGCCGGCTGAAGCGAGCGCGACATCAAACGAAACTATAATGTCGCCCCGGCCATACGAGATGCGTGCGCGCGCCTGTCCGGGCATTCCCGTTGCGCCGCCTCTCGCCGAGCCTTCTGAAAGACGCCATGCACAACCGACTTCGCCTGTTTTCCGTTCCGTGCGCGCTCGCGGCCGCGACCGTGCTGGCGGCATGCTCGTCGCCGCCCAAGCCGATCTACCAGCAGGAACAGTTCGACGCGACGAGCAGCCCGTATGCGCATACGTTCCACGCGAAATCCGACGCGGCGTGCGAGGCCGCGCGGCGCGCGCTGCTGAGCCAGGGCTACGTGGTGTCGTCGTCGCGCGACGACGCGGTCGACGGCAGCAAGAATTTCCAGCCGAGCAACGACATGCACGTCGTGATCGAGTTTCACGTCGTGTGCGCGGACGCGAACGCGGACGGCTCGTCGAGCATCGCGTACGTGAACGCGGTGCAGGACCGCTATACGCTGAAGAAGTCGAATACGTCGGCCAGCGTCGGCCTGAGCGTGTTCGGCTCGCTGTCGCTGCCGATCGGGTCGAGCGACGATGCGCTCGTCAAGACCGCGAGCGAGACGATTCCCGCCGGCGTGTTCTACGAGCGCTTCTTCAATCTCGTCGACCATTTCCTGAAGATCGACCCGGCGCGCCGCGACCGCGCGACCGTGAAGGCCGCCGAGAAGGAGCCGGTCGCGCCGCTGCCCGAACCCGCGCCGACGCCGCAGGGCGAACCGATGAAGATGACCACGCCGGTCGTGCCGACGCCGCCCGCGGCGCCCGTGCCGCTTTCGGTGCCGGGCGTGGCGCCCGGATCGGGCGCGAATGCCGTGCCGGCCGCGGCATCGGCCGTCGCGGCGCCGGCCGCGATGCGCGCTGCCGCGCCGGCGGCGGCGTCCGGGTCGGCGCCGGCTTCGGGTGCGGCACCCGCGGCGGCGTCCGCCCCGGCGCCTGCGTCGACCCCTGCCCCCGCTTCGGCTGCCGCGCCCGCTTCGGCGCCTGTGCCGGCCTCCGGTCCGGCAATCACGCAGGCCCCTTCGTCGACTTCCGGTTCGACGGCCGCACCGGCTTCCGCGCCCAAGTCTGCTTCGACTCCGACAGCACCGCCGGCCGCCACCTCGCCGTCATCGGCCGCGCCCGCGCCTTCGTCCGCGGCATCCGCACCCGCATCGGCATCGGCGCCGTCGAGCGCAGCGCCTGCGCCGGCTGCCGCCAGCCCGGTGGCTTCGTCCGCGCCGTCCGGCGCGAGCACACCGGCCGCGAATTGACCGCGCTCCCGTAGCGTCGCGTCTGCCCTCATGCGGCGCGACGGTACGCCTCTCGTCCGCAGCATGCTCCGAGATCCTTCCCGCCCATCCGGCCATGTGCCGGCCGCGCATGGCCGTGCGGGATTTGACGCAAAGGGCAGCGCCGATGCATCGCGGTCAGCCATGCGCGGCGCATGCCCGGTCGCCCCACGCGAAAATCGCCGGCAACCCGCCATCTCGCGTCGCGCGGCTTGCCCGTGCCCTCGCCTACCGCAACGTCGCGCGCAGCGTCTGCAGATGCTCGGCGGTCGTGGTCACGCCGCCGCAGACGATCACCGCGATGTCCGACGCCGACTCAAGCACCGGCACCGGCCGCTCCAGCGCGGCCAGTGCGGCGCCGCACGCCGGCTCGACGACGATCCGGTGTTCGTCGAGAAACCGCAGCGACGCAGCCACCGCGTCGGCATCGGACACGACGACAGGGTGGATCGCGTGACGCGTCGCCCACTCGACCGCCGCGTCGCACGGCCGCTTCGCGCCGAGCGTCGTCGCGATGCTCGCGATGGCCGCCAGTTCGACCGGCCGCCCTTGCGCGACCGAGCGCGCATAGCAGTCGGCACCTTCCGTCTCGGCCGCGACGACCGGCACGTCGTGCCAGCCGTTGCGCGCGAGCCCTTCGAGCACGCCGCACAGCAAGCCACCGCCGCCGACCGCGAGCACGACCGCGTCGGGCTTCGGGCCGACCGCCGCGATCTCGTCGATCATCGTCGCGTGGCCCTGCCACAGCACGCGATCGTCGAACGGATGCACGAACGCATCGTGCTCGCCGAGCGTCGACTGAGCGAACGCATTGGCCTCGGCCCAGCTCGCGCCGTGCACGACGAGTTCCGCGCCTTCGACGCGGATCAGTTCCCGCGCGCGGGCCGATGCGCTTTCGGGCACGACGACGCGCACCGGCACGCCGAGTTCGCGCCCGCAATACGCGACCGCGATGCCCGCGTTGCCGCCCGACGACGACACGAAGCGCCGGGCCCCGGCCGCGTGGCGCGCCTCGCAGACGGCGCCGATGCCGCGCAGCTTGAACGAGCCCGACGGCTGCAGCGCATCGAGCTTCAGCCGGATGGTCCTGCCGAGCCGGCGGGATGCGATGGGCGAGCGGATATAAGGCGTGGGGATATGAAGGGGCATGGGACGGAGCGCAGTGGAAACGGGAGAAGCGCACGCGACGCGCGCGACAAGCGCATGCGGCAGTGACGGTCATCGTACGGCAGGCCCGCCATGCTTTCCAATACCATCGAATGGCGTTTGCTATGCTTCACAGGCATATCGACGAACCGGAACGGACATCGCATGCGCCACATCGAACTGCGTCACCTGCGCTACTTCGTCGCCGTCGCCGAGGCCGGCAGCGTGATGGCGGGCGCCCGTGCGGCCGGCATCGTGCAGCCCGCGCTGTCGCGGCAGATCCGCGAGCTCGAGGACGCGATCGGCACGCCGCTGCTGATCCGTCGCGCGACGGGCGTCACGCTCACGGCGGCCGGCACGAGCTTCCTGAAGGATGCGACCGGCCTGCTCGCCATGCTGCAGGACAGCCGCGAGCGCGCGTTGCGCAGCGCGGCCGGCCAGCTCGGCGAACTGCGGCTCGGCGCGCTGCCGAACTGCCTGCCGCTGCCGATCGTCGCGAACGTCCTCAAGACGTTTCGCGCTGCGTGCCCGGACGTGAAACTGTCGATCGCGCCGATGCTGTCGGCCGAACAGGCGGGCGCGTTGATGCGCGGCCAGCTCGACGCCGGGATCATGGCGTGGCGTCGCGAGGAAGCGCCGCACCTGACGGGCGTGCGGCTGCTGAGCGACCGCTTCGTGCTCGCGATGCCCGCGCCGCCGGGCGGCCGCTTCAGCGCGCCGCGCACGCTGGCCGACGTCGCGAACGAACCGTTCGTCTGGTTCGATGCGCAGCGCTCGGCCGCGCACCACCGGTTCCTGATGACGCAGTGCCGGCAGGCCGGCTTCACGCCGCGCATCGCGCAGGTCGGCAGCGACATCCCGACGCTGATCGGCCTCGTCGCGGCCGGCATGGGCTGCGCGTTCGTGCCGGAAAGCGCGTCGCCGACCTGCCCGCGCACGGTCCGGCTCGTCGCGCTCGACGAGCTCGCGAGCCGCTTCGACATCGAATTCGTGTTCGACGGCGCGGCGGCGGCCCCGTCGCCCGTCGTCGCGCGGTTTCTTGCGGCCGTCCGCGATGCGGCCGGCGAAGCGGGCTGAACGCACGTTGGACGCATCGGCACGCGGTCGAACCATGCGACTTGCCCACCGCCGACCGACGTCCGGATTCCCCTTCCACGATCTCGTCGCTTTCGCCGTTTCTGCATACGAGACGACACCGTCGCGTCATCGAAAAATCCTTCAGAACGCCGACGAATGACGCGACGACACAGCAATGTCCAAATTGACACTAAAAACGGTCGTTTAACGCCGATTCGAATCGTCATGGCCCGAAATATACTGCGCGCGCATCCAACCCTCGTGCCAAAGAGAGGATGCGTTTCCGCCCCGGCCACGGACCCCCTGTGGTCGGGGTTTTTTTCCGTTGTGCCTCGCAGCGAAAGGCTTCTCAGCCATTGCGCAACGCCGGCCGCGGGCGATCGTCGATCGCCGGCCAATGCGTCCGGACCGCCCGGCCGCACGTCGCCGCGGGCCGCATTGTTGACATGAAATCAAGATAATTTCGTCCGAATGCGGCTTTTTCCGCAAAAGTAATGCAGGCACACTGCGCGCTGTCCCCGACGGTTTCGTGCCGTCGTCCCACGATGACAGGAGCCCCCGCGTGAACCCCACGACTTCCTCTGCTTCCCGCCCCGGCGGCAGCGCCACGCTGCCGCTGCTGGCGCTCGCCGCCGGCGCGTTCGGCATCGGCACGACCGAGTTCTCGCCGATGGGCCTGCTGCCCGTGATCGCCGAAGGCGTGCACGTATCGATTCCGCAAGCCGGCATGCTGATCAGCGCGTATGCGATCGGCGTGATGGTCGGCGCGCCGCTGATGACGCTGCTGCTCGCGCGCTGGTCGCGCCGCTCCGCGCTGATCGCGCTGATGTCGATCTTCACGATCGGCAACCTGCTGTCGGCCGTCGCGCCGGACTACACGACGCTGCTGCTCGCGCGGCTCGTCACGAGCCTCAACCACGGCGCGTTCTTCGGGCTCGGCTCGGTGG
The DNA here is from genome assembly GCF_902833145.1 of Burkholderia sp. BCC0506. Classification (GTDB taxonomy): domain Bacteria; phylum Pseudomonadota; class Gammaproteobacteria; order Burkholderiales; family Burkholderiaceae; genus Burkholderia. The sequence continues at coordinate 321,344 of NZ_CADFEN010000003.1, forward strand.
TCGCAGCCAGCCTCGTGCCGCGCGACAGGCAGGCCAGCGCGGTCGCGACGATGTTCATGGGCCTGACGATCGCGAACGTCGGCGGCGTGCCGGCCGCGACCTGGCTCGGCCAGATCATCGGCTGGCGCATGTCGTTCGCGGCCACCGCGGGCCTCGGGCTGATCGCGATCGCCGGCCTGTTCGCCGCGCTGCCGAAGGGGCAAGCCGGCAAGATGCCCGACCTGCGCGCGGAACTGTCCGTGCTGACGCGCCCGGTCGTGCTCGGCGCGCTCGGGACGACGGTGCTCGGCGCCGGTGCGATGTTCACGCTCTATACGTACGTCGCGCCGACGCTCGACCACCTGACGGGCGCCACGCCCGGCTTCGTGACCGCGATGCTCGTGCTGATCGGCGTCGGCTTCTCGATCGGCAACATCGCGGGCGGCCGGCTGGCCGACCGCTCGCTCGACGGCACGCTGATCGGCTTCCTGTTGCTGCTGATCGCGACGATGGCCGCATTCCCGCTGCTCGCCGCCACCCACGCGGGCGCCGCCGTCACGCTGCTGGTCTGGGGAATCGCGACGTTCGCGGTCGTGCCGCCGCTGCAGATGCGCGTGATGCGCGCGGCCCACGAAGCGCCGGGGCTCGCATCGGCCGTGAACATCGGTGCGTTCAACCTCGGCAACGCGCTGGGCGCCGCTGCCGGCGGTGCGGCGATCTCGGCCGGGTTCGGCTACGCGGCGGTGCCGCTCGTCGGCGCGCTGATCGCCGCGGCCGGCCTCGCGCTCGTGATGCTGCAACTCGCGCAGCGCCGCCGCTCGCCGGCCGCCGCGCGTTCGTGAGCGCGGGCACCCGGGTTGCCCCGGGCGCCGTTCCGCACGCATTTTTACGGCCGCGCCATGCGGCCGTCTTCATTTTCAGCGTGCTGTCTGCTGTCCGGCGCCGCCGGCCCGCTCAGCGCGCCGCGGCAAACCCGCCGAAAAACGCGCGCGCGTTCGCCTCGAGACTCGCGAGGTGATAGCCGCCCTCCTGCACGATCACCGTCGGCAACCGCAGCGCGCCGATCGCGCCGCCGAGCCGCCCGAACCCGTCGGTCGTGACCGCGACCTGCGATTGCGGATCGTCCTTGTAGATGTCGAAACCGAGCGCGAGCACGAGCGCGTCGGGCTGGAACCGCGCCAGCGCGCGCAGCGCGTCGTCGAGCCGCTCGAAGAACGCCGACTCCGGCGCGCCGTGCGGCATCGGCAGGTTGAGGTTGAAGCCGTCGCCGGCGCCCGTCCCCGTCTCTTCCTCGTACCCCGCGACGACCGGGTAGAAGTTGGTCGGGTCGCCGTGGATCGACACGTACAGCACATCGTCGCGGCCGTAGAAGATCTCCTGCACGCCCTGCCCGTGGTGCATGTCGGTATCGAGAATCGCGACACGGCGATGGCGATCCCGCAGCGCCTGCGCGGCGATCGCCGCGTTGTTCAGGTAGCAGAAGCCGCCGGCCGCGTCGCGGCGCGCATGATGGCCGGGCGGCCGGCACAGCGCATACGCTTCGCGTGCGCCGTCGTTGACGTCGGCCGCGGCGGCCAGCGCACCCTGCGCGGACCAGTACGCCGCGCGCCACGTGTTGGCCCCCACCGGGCAGCTGCCGTCGGCGAGGTAGCGCGCGGCTTTCGCGAGCACGCCGCGCAGCGGGTTCGGGTCGCGCACGAACACGTTCGACATCACTTCGTCGCCCCAGTCGTCGGGCATCTGCTTCCAGTCGCGGTGCGCATCCTCGAGAAAGCGCAGGTAGTTCATGTCGTGCACGGCCGCGATCGGCGCGGTGCCGCGGTCGGCCGGCTCGCGCACGTCGAAGTCGAGCGAGCGGACGGCCGCGACGAGCCGCGCCGCGCGTTCGGGCACTTCCTGCGGCTCGCGCATCTGGCCGCGCGACAGGTAGCTGCGCGGATGGTGCAGCAGTTGTTCGGGATGGAAATAGGTTTTCATTGCGAGTCCTCGTCGAGTCGCCGGATCAGGCGCCGGGCGCGGCAGTCGCCGCATCGACGCGCGCCGCGATGCCCGCGCGCGCCAGCACCGCATGGAGCAGCACGTTCGTGCCGCGCGTCACGTCGTCGGGCAACGCATCCTCGGCTTCGTTGTGCGACAGGCCGTCGACGCACGGAATGAACACCATCGCGGTCGGGAAGCGTCGCGCGAGCAGGATCGCGTCGTGGCCGGCGCCGCTCACGATCCGCTCGTTCGAATAGCCGAACGCGGCCGCCGCGCGCGCGACGAGTTCGACGCAATCCCGATCGAACGGCGTGGCGGGGCTGCGCCAGCAGGTTTCGATCGATACCTTCACCCCACGCGCGGCCGCCACGCGAGCGCATGCGTCGCGCAGGTCGCGCTCCATCGCGTCGACTTCGGCATCGTCGTGATGGCGCAGATCGACCGTGAACGTCACGTCGCCGGCAATCGTGTTGCGCGACGCGTGGCGGATGCCGACCTGCCCGATCGTCGCGAGCCCGCGCGGCGCGTAACCGGCGACGATCCGCTCGAGCTCCAGCGCGATCTGCGCGCTCGCGAAATACGCATCCTTGCGATACGGCATCGGCGTCGTGCCCGCGTGCGCGGCCACGCCCGTCACCGTCACGTCGAACCAGCGAATCGCCTGCCCGCCCGTGACGATACCGATCGTCGTGCCGTTCGCCTCGAGCACGGGCCCCTGTTCGATATGCGCCTCGAAATACGCGTCGACCGTGCCGCCCGTCGCGCGCGTGCCGCGATAGCCGCATGCGTCGAGCGCCGCGCCGAGCGTGACGCCGTCGGCGTCCTGCTTCGCGAGCGCGTCGTCGAGCGGCAACGCGCCCGTGAACACGGCCGAGCCGAGCATCGCGGGCGCGAAGCGCGCGCCTTCCTCGTTGGTCCACGACACGATCTCGAGCGGCTTGTCGGTCGCGATGCCCGCGTCGTTCAGCGTGCGCACGAGTTCGAGCGCCGCGAGCACGCCATAGACGCCGTCGAAGCGGCCGCCTTCGGGCTGCGTGTCCAGATGGCTGCCGATCAGCACCGGCGCGGCGTGCGCATCGGCGCCGTCGCGCCGGGCGAACAGGTTGCCGACCGCATCGACGCTCACCGTCAGCCCCGCGTCGCGGCACCATTGCGCGAACAGGTCGCGCCCGCGCCGGTCGTCCTCGGTGAGCGCGAGGCGCCGCACGCCGCCGCGCGGCGTCGCGCCGACGCGTGCCATGTCGGCCAGGCTCTGCCACAGGCGGGCGCCGTCGATTTCCAGCAGGTGTTTCATAGGCATTCCGGATCGATTCGTTCGTTGAAGGTCAGTGCGAGCCGAGCGCTTCGGCGGCGGCCGGCTGCGCGGCACGGCGCGCGTCGAGCGCGACGATGCAAAGCAGTGAAATACCGGCGAGACACGTGTAGAACACCGCGAGCGGCCACCACTGGCCCGCGAAGCGATGCGCGAGCCACGTACCGACGAGCGGCGTCAGGCCGCCCGCGATCGCGCCGCAAATCTGATAGGCGAGCGAGATCGCCGAATAGCGCACGTGCGCGGGAAACACGTCGCTGACGAAGCCCGCGATCACCGAATAGAAGCCGGCCATGCACACCACGGCGAGCGCGATGCCGGCGATCAGCGACGCGGACGTGCCGCCCTGCACGAGCATGAACATCGGATACGGCGACAGCATCGCGAAGAGCGCCGCAAGCTTCAGGAAGCGCGCGCCGCCGATGCGCTCGGCGATCCACGCGGCGAGCGGCTGCGCGAAGAACTGGATGATCGCGACCGCGAACAGGCTGTCGAGAATCAGCGAGCGCGACACGCCGACGTACTGCGTCGTGTACGCGATCATGAACGTGTTCGTGAAATAGACGCCCGCGATGCCGATCGTGTTCGCGCCGATGCAGAGCAGCACGAGCCCCGACGCGGAACGGAACACTTCCGCGACCGGCAGCTTCACCGTGCGGTGGGTTTCCTTGATCCGCGCGAATTCCGGCGACTCGTTCACGCCGAGCCGGATCAGGATGCCGACCACGAGCAGCACCGAACTCGCGAGAAACGGCAGGCGCCAGCCCCATGCGAGGAAATCGGCCTTGTCCATCGACGTGACCGCGCGAAACGCGACGAGCGACAGGATCAGCCCGGCCGGGCTGCCGAGCTGCGCGAACGACGCGAAGAACGTGCGGCGCCCCTGCGGCGCATGCTCGCCCGCCATCAGCACCGCACCGCCCCATTCGCCGCCGACTGCGATCCCCTGCACGACGCGCAGCGCGACGAGCAGCACCGGCGCGAGGATGCCGACCTTCGAATAATCGGGCAGCAGCCCGACGCACACGGTCGCGACGCCCATCATCATCAGCGTCGTCATCAGCGCCTTCTTGCGGCCGATGCGGTCGCCGAGATGGCCGAAGATCACGCCCCCGAGCGGCCGCGCGAAGAAGCCGACCGCGAACGTCGCGAACGACGCCATCGTGCTGACGAAGCGGTCGTGCGACGGGAAATAGAGTTCGCCGAACACGAGCGCGGCGGCGGTCGCGTAGATGTAGAAGTCGTACCACTCGATCATCGTGCCGATGAACGCGGCCGTCGCGGCGCGCCCGGGCTGGCGGGCGGAAGGAAGGGACTGGGTCATGGGGGCTCCTGACGCGCGTCGCGGCGGGGCGATGCGCAATATCGTGACGACGGCCGTCTGTCGCGGCCTCGCGCCGCACGCTGCGGCGCCCCTCCTTTATCGGCGACCGCAAATCATTAGTCAAATTTCAAGTTATTATTCGCCGTATAAATTCAACTAATGACTTTCCGCCACCCGCCCGGAGACCCGATGCGCGCCGACCTCGCCCCGTTCCTGAACGACCGCCTCGACTGGAACCTGCTGCGCACTTACCTGGTGATCATGCAGGAGCGCAGCGTGAGCCGCGCGGCGGCCCGCCTGCACGTCACGCAGCCGGCCGTGAGCCAGGCGTTGCGGCGGCTCGAGGAGACGCTCGAGCGCCGGCTGATCGAGCGGCGCGGCGCGCACTTCGCGCCGACGCCGGCCGGCGAAGCCGTGTACCGGATCGCGAGCGACATCTACGGCGGCATCTCGCGCCTCGAAACCGAAATCGACGACAGCACGGCCGACCTCACCGGTTCGATCCGGCTGCTGACGGTGAGCCGCATCGAATCGCCCGTCTACGACGAATTCCTCGCGGATTTCCATCGCGCGTATCCGCGTATCGATCTGCAGATCGAAGTGATGCGCTCGTCGGACATCCTCTCCTCGTTGCTGCAGAAGACGGCCACGGCCGGGCTCGGCCTGTGCCGCACGCCGCACGACAAGCTGGAGATGCGCTGCTTCCTGCGCCAGCGCTATGCGATCTACTGCGGCCGCCATCACCGGCTGTTCGGGCAGACGCAGTTGCGGATGGAAGACTTGCTCGCGGAGAATTTCGTGTCGTTTACGAGCGACCAGATCGGCGACAGCCTGTCGCCGCTCACCGTGTTTCGCGACCAGAAGGGCTTCACGGGGCGCATCGTCGCGTCGTCGCCGAGCCTCGAGGAAGTGCGGCGGCTGATCTTCGCGGGCTACGGGATCGGCTGCCTGCCCGAGCACATCGTGCGCGACGATCTTGCGCAGCAACGACTGTGGCGGCTGCCGCCCGACGACGGGCTCGTCGATGTCGACGTGTTCCTGCTGTGGCATCGCGATCGCAAGATGAACGCGGCCGAGCATGCGTTTCTCGACGCGATGGAGCGCTGCATGCAGCGCTACGCGCTCGCGGAGCGGCTCGGGAAATGACGGCGCGTGCTTGACAGCGCGCCGTGCAGGCCGCGCCCGGCTCGGCGCTCAGGCCGGCGGCGCGCCGGCCCGATGCGCAAGACGCAGCGTCAGTGGTGAACTTCGCCGCGTTCGAGCGGCAGGATCAGGCGCTCGGGAATGCTGCGTCGCGACGCGCGCGCGCCGACGTAATACAGCACGGCCGGCACGACGAGGCCGAGAATCCACGAGATGTCGGTGCCGCCGAGCGCATCGACGAGCGGCCCCGTGTAGAGGTGCGTCGACATGAACGGCAGTTGCACGAGGATGCCGACCACGTAGATCGCGATGGCCATCCCGTTCCAGCGGCCGTAACGGCCGTCCGGGTCGGACAGCGCCGGCACGTCGTAGCGCGAACGCGTGAAGCAGTAGTAGTCGACGAGGTTGATCGCGCTCCACGGCGTGAAGAACGCGAGCAGGAACAGGATGAACGCGGTGAATTCCTTCAGGAACGAATGACGGCCCGCGAGCGCGATCAGCGTCGACACGCAGATCATCCCGAAGATGTATGCGAGGCGGCGCTTCGACGATACCGCACGCTTGCCGCGAAAGCCGCTGACGATCGTCGCCATCGACATGAAGCTGCCGTACGCGTTGAGCGCCGTCACCGTCACCTTGCCGAACGCGATGCTGAAATACAGCAGCGCGGCCACGGCGCCCGTCGAGCCCAGGCCGACGATGTACGACACTTCATGGTGCGCGAACCGGCTGCCCGCGAGCGCGGCCGCGAACACGCCGAACACCATCGCCGCCTGTGCGCCGATCACCGAGCCGAGGCCGACCGCGATAAACGTCGCGACCGACGACGTCGAGCGCGGCAGGTAGCGCGAATAGTCGGCCACGTACGGGCCGAACGCGATCTGCCACGACGCGGACAGCGACATCGCGAGCAGGAAGCTCGCGAGCGAAAAATGCTTGTTCGCGAGCAACACGCCGACGTCGTGGTTCGCGAACAGTTGCGCGAACATGTAGACGAACGCGACGATGCCGACCACGCTCGCGATCCGGCCGACGAAGTGGATCGCGCGATAGCCGAACACCGTCAGCACGACGATCACGGCCGCGAACAGCAGGATGCCGGCCGCGTCGTCGACGTGCAGCAGTTGCGCGACGGCCTGCCCGGCCAGCACCGAGCCGCTGGCGGAAAAACCGATGTACATCAGGCACACGAGCACGATCGGGATCATCGCGCCATACACGCCGAACTGCACGCGGCTCGAGATCATCTGCGGCAGCCCGAGCTGCGGCCCCTGCGCGCCGTGCAGCGCCATCACCGCGCCGCCGACGAGCTGGCCGAGCAGCAGCGCGACCAGCGACCAGAACACGTCGCCGCCGAGCACGACCGCCAGCGCCCCGGTGACGATGGCCGTGATCTGCATGTTGGCCGACAGCCACAGCGTGAACTGGCTCAGCAGGCCGCCGTGGCGCTCCGCGTCGGGAATGAAGTCGATCGAGCGTACCTCGATCAGTCCGCCGGCTTTTCCACTGGAATTCGTTGACACGGGTCGATCTCCACAATACTCAGGACCACACAGGGTTTGCACGGGACGGAAAGCCGCGAGCCGCCCTTTCGGCTCCGCGGATGCGGGGCGGCGCCGTGGATCGCCGGCATACGCCACGCACGGTCCGCGCGCCGGCGCGCAACGGGCACGACGCGTGCCGACGTTGCCAGCGGATGGTCTTGTATATACAACTTGAGAGATATTGGTGATTTACCCGATATCGAGCGAATTTTGAAATCGTCCGAGAAATCGGTGCAGGCCCGGGCAATTTCGCCGCACGTCGGGCGTGACGCAGGACACGCCGTCGACTACGACCGAGGTGCAACGCCCGCTTGTTACTTGCATGATGAAAGTATATAGTTACTATCATTTTGAAAGTAACGATTCGCAAGAAGAGGCGCCGGATGAAACGTACCGATCTCGGCGCATGGGCCTGCCCCATCGCTCGCAGCCTGAACCGCGTAGGAGAGTGGTGGAGCATCCTCATCCTGCGCGATGCCATGTACGGCCTCACCCGCTTCGACGAATTCGAAGAGAGTCTGGGCATCGCACCGAACATGCTGACCCGACGGCTGACCGACCTGGTCGCGGCCGGATTGCTGGAACGCGTCCAGTACAGCAGCAAGCCGCCGCGCTACGAGTACGTGCTGACCGAACTCGGCTGGTCGTTCCGTCCGGTGATGCTAGCGCTCATCGAATGGGGTGGCGAGCATCTGTCGCCGGAGGGGCGCGCCGTCCAGGTGCTCGACAAGGCATCGGGACGACCCGCGCGGATCGGGCTCATGGACATGGAAACGGGACGCCCCATCACGCAAGACAGTCATGTCGTCGTGGCGGGCCCCGCCGCCGACGCGACGATCAAAGCGCGTTTTGCACAAATGGCGAAGAAACGCGAAGCGAAAGAACACGCATGAAGTCAGTGCGTCAATCACGGCAGCCGGCACGGGAAGACGTTCGTCTCGAACAGGCGCTGCGGCCGGATGCCCGCCCGTTCCAGCGACTGGAACGAATCACCATGAAAAATAATTCGATGGCCGCGAAAAGAATTGTCGTCACGGGAATGGGGATCGTCTCCCCGCTTGGGTGTGGACTGGAACACGTATGGCGCAGGTTGCTTCGGGGCGATTCCGGTCTCGTCGCGCTGCCGGATGAAATCGTCGACGGCATACCCGCGAAAGTCGCGGGCCGGGTCCCTGACCGCACGGCGGACTATCCGGCCGGCTTCGACGCGAATTCGGCCGCCGACGCCAAGGATCAGAAGAAGATGGATCGCTTCATCCTCTTCGCGCTCGCCGCGGCGAAGGAGGCCTTGAGCCAGGCAGGATGGTCGCCCGAGACCGAGGATCAGCGGATGCGGACCGCCACGGTCGTTGCGTCGGGTATCGGCGGATTTGGCGCGATTGCCGACGCGGTGCGCACGACCGAGACCAAAGGGCCTCGCCGGCTCTCCCCGTTCACCGTTCCCAGTTTCCTGGCCAACCTGGCCGCCGGGAACATCGCGATCCGGCATGGCTTCAAGGGGCCGATCGGCGCACCGGTCACAGCGTGCGCGGCCAGCGTCCAGGCCATCGGCGACGCCGCGCGGCTGATTCGGGCGGGCGAGGCGGACATTGCACTGTGCGGCGGCGCCGAAGCATGCATCGACCGGGTCAGCATCGGCGCGTTTGCGGCAGCTCGCGCGCTGTCTACCGGCTTCGCCGATCGGCCCGAGCACGCGTCCCGCCCCTTCGACCAGGCACGCGATGGATTCGTGATCGGCGAAGGCGCCGGGCTGGTCGTCATCGAGGAACTCGAACACGCGCTGCGGCGGGGCGCCACGCCGATCGTCGAGTTGGTCGGCTATGGAACCAGTTCGGACGCCTATCATATGACGTCGACACCGGCCGACGGCGACGGCGCACGCCGGGCTATGGAGCTGGCGCTCGCACAGGCCGGCATCGCCCCCGCCGCGGTGCAGCACCTGAACGCGCATGCCACGTCCACCGAGCTGGGCGACAGCAGCGAATTGAACGCCATCCGGGCCGTGTTCGGAACGGCCGGATGCCCGGCCGTCTCCGCGACGAAGTCGTCCACCGGACATTTGCTGGGCGCTGCCGGCGGCGTCGAGGCCATCTTCACGGCGCTGGCCATACGCGATCAAATCGCGCCGGCGACACGCAACCTGCAGACGCTGGACGACAGGGCTGCCGGAATGGACATCGTGCACGGCGCCGCGCGGCGAATGGAAATCGACTACGCGATGTCGAACGGATTCGGCTTTGGTGGCGTGAACGCGAGTGTTCTGTTGCGTCGCTTCGACGTGTGACCGAAGCGACCGGCACGCGAGGGAAGCCCGCGATACCTTGTGTGATCGAGCGGTTGCCCGGACGGCGCAGACGCCATGCGCCGGACAACACATGCGCTTAATCGCGCTGCCCGACCTGAAACGTCAGGATCTCGTCCCCCGCGTCGTCGAGCTTCCCCGTCGGCGTCCAGCCGAGATGGCGATAGAAGCCATACGAGCGCGACGCGGGATCGGTCGAGCAGCCGAGAAACAGCGACGTGAAGCCGCTCGCCGCGAAATCGTCGATCACGCGCCGCAGCAACGCCTTGCCGATCCCTGCCCCTTCGTAGTCGGGCAGCATCGCGAGCACGACGATCTCGCCCGAACCGGTGTCGCCGAAGCAGTAGCCGACCATGCGTCCGCCCGCACGGCAGACGTGCCCCGAGAACCGGCCGTCGCGGATACCGGCGTCCCAGCTTTCCACGGTGATGCCGAGCACGCGCAATTGCGCTTCGGTGAACGCGTTCTCGCGCGTGCGCGCACGCAGCGCGATGCATTCGGCCGCGTCGCCGGGAACGGCCTTGCGCCAGGTGAGGTCATCCATCGATCGCGGCTTCCTTTTTCTGCCGCCGGCGCGACGCATGCAGGCAGATCAGTTCCAGCGCGATCGTCGCACCGGCCAGCGACGTGATTTCCGCATGATCGTACGGCGGCGACACTTCGACCACGTCCATGCCGACGAGGTTGATGCCGTCGAGGTGGCGCAGGATCTCGAACGCCTGATGGCTCGACAGGCCGCCCGAGACCGGCGTCCCGGTGCCCGGCGCGAACGCCGGATCGAGACAGTCGATGTCAAACGTCAGGTACACCGGATGATCGCCGACACGCTCGCGAATGCGCGCGGCGACCGCGGCGGGCGTCGACGCATGCACGTGGCGCGCATCCTGGATGTCGAAGCCCATCGGCTCGTCGTTGGTCGTACGAATCCCGATCTGCGCCGACCGTTCGGGCACGATCCACCCTTCCCGCGCCGCGTGATAGAACATCGTCCCGTGATCGATGCGCTTCACGTCGCGATCGGGCCACGTGTCGGTGTGCGCGTCGAAATGCACGAGCGACAGCGGCCCGTGCACCTTCGCATGCGCCTTCAGCAGCGGATACGTGATGAAGTGATCGCCGCCGAGCGTCAGCATCGCGCAGCCGCGCGCGAGGATCGCGTCGGCATGCCGCTCGATCGCGCCCGGCACCGATTCGGGCTGCCCGAGATCGAATGCGCAATCGCCGTAGTCGACCGCGGCCAGCACGTCGAACGGATCGAACGACCACGGCCACGGGCGCGCCCACGCGATGCCCGTCGACGCGATCCGCAACCCGCGCGGACCGAAACGCGTACCGGGCCGGTGCGAGGCGGCGGAGTCGAACGGCACGCCGGTGATCGCGAGGTCGACGCCGTCGAGATCGCGGCTGAAACGCCGGCGCATGAAGCTCGTCGCGCCCGCGAAAGTCGGTTCGGCCCGGGTGCCGTAGAGGCTGTCGCGGGTGAACGCGAGATCGTTCTGACTCATCGTCGGATTCCTGTCTGAAAGGGCACGGCCGCGCTGCTGGCGACCTCGTGCCCGATTCTGCCTTCCTCGCATGCAACGAAAAATATGAACTAACATAAGTCAACTTCACGAAACGCGATGTATCGCCATGCTGACCCGGCTCAGAGACATGGATGTGCAGTTGCTGCGGCTCTTTCTGACGATCGCCGAGAGCGGCGGCTTCAGCGCCGCGCAGGGCACGCTCGGCATGGCGCCGTCGACGATCAGCACGCAGATGGCCAAGCTCGAGACCCGGCTCGGGTTCCGGCTGTGCGATCGCGGCAAGAGCGGCTTCCGGCTGACACCGAAGGGCGAACGCGTGCTGCAGTCGACACGCCGCCTGCTGCACGCGATGGACGTGTTCACGCGCGACACGCAGCACGTCCGCGGCACGTTGCTCGGCGAGTTGCGCATCGGCCTGTCCGAACGGCTCTCGCCCGACGTCGTCGAATCGATCGCGGCGGCCGTCGGCCGCTTTCGCGAGCGCGCGCCGGACGTACTGATCGAGATGATCGCGGTGCCGCCCGACGAGCTGGAGCGCCGGCTGCTGAAAGGCGAACTGCAGCTCGCGATCGGCTATTTCTCCGGCCACCAGGCGGGGCTGCACTACGCACCGCTGTTCGTCGAGCACCAGTCGCTGTATTGCGGCGCCCGCCATCCGCTGTTCGCGAAGAAGACCGTGTCGGTCAACGACGTCTCACGCGCGAGCAACGTCGCGCGGCTGTACAAGACGAACACGTCGGGGGCGGCGCTGCGCGATGCGCAGCCGACCGCGTTCTCGGAAAACGTCGATGCCGACGTGATCTTCATCCTGTCGGGCGCGCACGTCGGTTTCCTGCCCGACCACGTCGCCGCGCCGTGGGTCGCCGCCAGGAAGATGCGCCGGCTGCTCGCGAGCAAGCTGAGCCACACGGTGACATTCCAGCTCGCGACGCCGAGGAATTCGGGCGGCAGCGAAGCGCTGGATGCGTTCGCGGCCGCGCTCGCCGAGCAGTTCGACGCGCTCGACGACAACGCAGACGAATAGCCGGGCGGGCGCGCGGCACGCGCCGCGTCAAACGAGCCGGTCGGAGGCGATGACCTGCACGCCCGGCCGCGCGTCGATCGCCGCGTCGAGCAACGCGCGCGCGATCCGCGACGCGGGGTTCACGCGCCACTTCGCCGGCAGCACCGGCCCGGCGGCGCTCAGCGCGAACACCAACAGCCGCTCGCCGAAGCGGAACTCGTCGCGACTGCCGTCGATCAGGCCCGGTCGCACGTAGGTGAGCGATTCGAACCCGACACCGGCGAGCGCCTGTTCGAGCTCGCCCTTCACGCGGCTGTAGAAGATGCGCGACCCGGCATCCGCGCCGAGTGCGGAATTCAGCACGTAGGTCGGCGTGCCATGCCGGTGCGCAAGCCGCGCGACCGCGAGCGGATAGTCGTGATCGACGCGCCGGAAGGCCGCTTGCGAACCGGCGGCCCGCATCGTGGTGCCGAGCGTGCAGATCACCGCATCCGCGCACCACCAGTCGGCTGAATCGGGCAGATGATCGAAATCGACTTCCAGCGCGCGCATCTTCGGATGCGGCGACAACGGCCGGCGCGCGACGACGATCGCCTGATCGACGCGCGCATCGGCCAGCGCGGCTTCGAGAACGTGGCGCCCGACGAGTCCGGTCGCGCCGACGAGCAGCAGTTTCATATCGGGGTCTTCCCTGTGGTGCCTGCGTTGGCGGGCCCGAGGCGGCCCGGCTTCCGGCTATCCACATGATCGTCGGCCGACGCGGCGCCGACAACCCTGCCCTCGTCTCGAAAAATTACGGGCTTGTCACGCAGGGCCCTGGGCCATCGAATTCGTCCCGGCTGGTGCGGCTGCGGGACGCGTTCCCGGCCCGACGTGCGGATGCGGGTACGGGCGACCCGACCGGACCGGCTTCGGAACCGGCGCACCGCCGATGCGTGCGTCGTGCACCGGCGGCGCCCTGTCAGGCTCGCCCGTCAGACATGCAGCGCGTGTCCGAGCGCGCGCAACGCCGCTTCCTGCAGCGCTTCGCCGAGCGTCGGATGCGCATGGATCGTGCCGCCGATGTCCTCCAGCCGCGCGCCCATCTCCAGCGATTGCGAGAACGCCGCGGCCAGCTCCGAGACACCGCGCCCGACCGCCTGCCAGCCGACGATCAGATGATTGTCGCGCCGCGCGACGACGCGCACGAACCCGTCGGTCGCCTGCAACGTCATCGCCCGCCCGTTCGCGGCGAACGGGAACGACGCGCTCAGGCAATCGACGCCGGCCGCGTGCGCATCGTCCGGCGACCAGCCGGCCGTCACGATCTCGGGATCCGTGAAGCACACGGCCGGAATCGCCGCGGGCGTGAATGCGCGACGCCGGCCGGCGATCAGCTCGGCCACCATCTCGCCTTGCGCCATCGCGCGATGCGCGAGCATCGGCTCGCCCGCGACGTCACCGATCGCCCAGACGTTGCGCATCGAGGTCCGGCATTCGTCGTCGATCCGCAGCGCGCGGCCGTTGCGATCGAGCATCAGCGTCTCGAGCCCGAACCCGTCGACGCGCGGCCGGCGGCCCACGGCGATCAGCACGCGATCGGCCGGCAGCGTCTGCTCGGCGCCATCGGCCGCCTGCACGCGCACCGCGCCGTGCTCGTCCAGCCCGAGCACCTTGTGGCCGAGCCATAGCCGCACGCCGAGGCGCGCGAGCGAATCGGCCACCGGCCGCACGAGTTCGGCATCGTACGCAGGCAGCACGCGCTCGGCCGCTTCGACGACGCTGACGTCGACGCCCAGCTTGCGATAAACGATCCCGAGTTCGAGCCCGATATAGCCGGCCCCGACGACGACGAGCCGCTTCGGCAGCGTCGCGGGCGACAACGCCTCGGTGGACGACACGACGTGCCCGCCGAACGGCATCGACGGCAGCTCGACCGGTTCGGAACCGGTCGCGAGCAGCAGGTGTTCGCAACCGATCCGCACCGTATGGCCGCCGCCGACGACCTCGACGGTCTTGCCGTCGATCACGCGCGCGTCGCCGTGCAGCACGCGCACGCCGTTCTTCTTCAGCAGCGCGCCGACGCCGCGCGTCAGACGATCGACGATGCCGTCCTTCCACGCGACGCTTTTCGCGATGTCGATCTCGGGCGTGCGCACGCGGATCCCGAGCGCCGCCTCGCCGGCATGGCCGCACGCCTGCTCGAACGCGTCGGCCACGTGGATCAGCGCCTTCGACGGAATGCAGCCGATGTTCAGGCAGGTGCCGCCGAGCCGGTCGCGTTCGACGAGCACGGTCGGAATGCCGAGCTGGCCGGCGCGGATCGCGGCGACGTAGCCGCCCGGCCCGCCGCCGATGACGAGCAGTGTGGTGTGTTCGTTCTTCATCGGCTCACTCCACGAACAGCAGTGCCGGGCGTTCGAGCACCGCGCGCACGGCCTGGATGAATTCGGCCGCATCCGCACCGTCGACCACGCGATGGTCGAACGACGACGACAGGTTCATCATCTTGCGCGCGACGACCGCGCCGTCGCGGATCATCGGCCGCTCGACGATCCGGTTCACGCCGACGATGCCCACTTCCGGATGATTGATCACCGGCGTCGACACGATGCCGCCGAGCGCGCCGAGGCTCGAGATCGTGATCGTCGAGCCGCTCAGTTCGTCGCGCTGCGCGCGATTCGCACGCACCGCGTCGGCGAGCCGCGCGATTTCCGCCGAGATCGACCACACGTCGCGCGCTTCCGCATGGCGCAGCACGGGCACCGTGAGGCCGCCGTCCGTCTGCGTCGCGACACCCATGTGCACCGCGCCGTAGCGCGTGACGACGCCCGCTTCGTCGTCGAACCGCGCGTTGATCTGCGGGAAGTCGCGCAGCGCGATCACCAGCGCGCGGATCAACAGCGGCAGCGGCGTGAGCTTGCCGCGCGTGTCGCCGTGGCGGCGGTTCAGTTCCGCGCGCAACGATTCGAGCTCGGTCACGTCGATCTCCTCGACGTAGCTGAAATGCGGGATGCGGCGCTTCGCTTCCTGCATCTTGCGCGCGATCGCGCGCCGCAGGCCGATCACCGGCACGTCGGTTTCGTCGTGGCGTTCGTGGTAGCCGCGCGGTTGCGATGCGTGCGCCGCGCCGCCGCCGGTGCGCGCATACGCATCGAGGTCCGCATGCACGATCCGCCCCGCTTCGCCCGTGCCGCGCACGTAGCGCAGCTCGATGCCCATGTCCCATGCACGCTGGCGCACGGCCGGCGACGCGAGCGGACGTTCGCCCGGCGCGAGCGCCGCGCGCGGCGGCGCGACCGGTTCGTCGCGGCGCGGTTTCGCCGGTGCGCGAGGCGCCTCAGGCTGCGCAGGCGGCTCGGCCGGCGCGTCGGCCACCGGCTTCGACGGCGCCGCCGCCGCGACCGGTGCGGTTGCCACCTTTGTTTCTCGCACCGGTGCCGCGGCCTTCAGGTTGCCGTCGCCTTCGACTTCCAGCCGGATCAGCTCGCTGCCGACCGCCATCATCTCGCCGATCCGGCCGCCCAGTTCGAGCACCTTGCCCGCCACCGGCGACGGAATCTCGACCGCCGCCTTGTCGGTCATCACGTCGGCGAGCGGCTGGTCTTCCTTGATCGTCTGCCCGACTTCCACATGCCAGGCCACCAGCTCGACCTCGGCGATCCCTTCGCCGATATCCGGCATCTTGATGACATGAATCCCCATCTCACGCCTCCATCACGCGTCGCAACGCTTCGCCGACCCGGGCCGGCCCCGGAAAGTACGCCCACTCCTGCGCATGCGGATAGGGCGTGTCCCAGCCCGTCGTGCGCTCGACCGGCGCTTCGAGGTGGTAGAAGCAGTGTTCCTGGACCAGCGACACGAGCTCCGCGCCATAGCCGCAGGTGCGCGTCGCCTCGTGCACCACGACGCAGCGCCCGGTCTTGCGCACCGACGCGACGACCGTGTCGAGATCGAGCGGCCACAGCGTGCGCAGGTCGATCACTTCCGCGTCGATGCCCGTCTCCTCGGCCGCAGCCAGCGACACGTGCACCGTCGTGCCGTACGTGAGCACCGTCACGTCGTTGCCGGGCCGCACGACCGCGGCCGTATCGAGCGGCACCGTGTAGTAGCCTTCGGGCACCGCGCTCGCCGGATGCTTGAGCCACGACGTGACGGGCCGTTCGTGATGGCCGTCGAACGGCCCGTTGTACAGCCGTTTCGGTTCGAGGAAGATCACCGGATCGTCGTTCTCGATCGACGCGATCAGGAGCCCTTTCGCGTCGTACGGATTCGACGGCATCACCGTGCGCAGCCCGCACACCTGCGTGAACATCGCCTCCGGGCTCTGGCTGTGCGTCTGTCCGCCGTAGATGCCGCCGCCGCACGGCATCCGGATCGTCATCGGCGCGGTGAACTGGCCGGCCGAGCGATAGCGCAGCCGCGCGCCTTCCGACACGATCTGGTCGGAGGCCGGGTAGAAATAATCGGCGAACTGGATCTCGCAGACGGGCCGCAACCCGTACGCGCCCATCCCCACCGCCGCGCCGACGATCCCGCCTTCGGAGATCGGCGCATCGAACACGCGCGACTTGCCGTATTTGTTCTGCAGTCCTTCGGTACAGCGGAACACGCCGCCGAAGTAGCCGACGTCCTGCCCGAACACGACCACGTCGCTGTCGCGCCCGAGCATCACGTCCATCGCGGAGCGCAGCGCCTGGATCATCGTCATCGGCTGCGTCGCCGTCCCTGTCTCGTGTTGCGCCATGATCACGCCCCCAGTTCCTGGCGCTGACGGCGCAGGTGCGCGGGCAGCTCCTTGTACACGTCGTCGAACATCGAGGCCGGCGACGGAATCCGGTCGTCGGCCAGCGTCCCGTACTTCTCCGCTTCCTTCTGCGCGGCGATCACCTCGGCCTCGAGCTCGGCCGTCAGTGCGTCCTGCGCGCTGTCCGACCAGATGCCCTTCGCGATCAGGTGACGCTTGAAGCGCTCGATCGGATCGCCGAGCGGGAAATGCGACCAGTCGTCGCTCGGCCGGTACTTGGTCGGATCGTCCGACGTCGAATGCGCGCCGGCGCGGTAGGTCACCCACTCGATCAGCGTCGGGCCGAGATTGCGGCGCGCGCGTTCGGCCGCCCAGCTCGACGCCGCATGGATCGCGAGGAAGTCGTTGCCGTCGACGCGCAGCGATGCGATCCCGCAGCCGACGCCGCGCCCGGCGAAGGTCGTGCCCTCGCCGCCCGCGATCGCCTGGAACGTCGAGATCGCCCACTGGTTGTTGACCACGTTCAGCACGACCGGCGCGCGGTACACGTGCGCGAACGTGAGCGCGGTGTGGAAATCGGCTTCGGCCGTCGCGCCGTCGCCGATCCACGCGGACGCGATCTTCGTGTCGCCCTTGATCGCCGACGCCATCGCCCAGCCGACCGCCTGGATGAATTGCGTCGCGAGGTTGCCGGAAATGGAGAAGAATCCGGCTTCGCGATCCGAGTACATCACCGGGAGCTGGCGGCCCTTCAGCGGATCGCCTTCGTTCGACATCAGCTGGCAGATCATCCGCTCGAGCGGCACGTCGCGCGCGATCAGGATGCTCTGCTGCCGGTAGGTCGGAAAGCACATGTCGCCGTCGCGCAGCGCCATCGCGTGCGCGGTGCCGATCGCCTCCTCGCCGAGGCTCAACATGTAGAAGGAGATTTTCTTCTGGCGCTGCGCAATCATCATGCGCGCGTCGAAAATGCGGGTCTTGAGCATCGCGCGCAGCCCGGCGAGCAGCCGCGCATCGTCGAGATCGGGGGCCCACGGGCCGACGGCCTTGCCGTTGTCGTCGAGCACGCGCACGAGGCTGCGGGCGAGATCGGCGGTGTCCGCCGCGGCTACGTCGATCGGCGGGCGGCGGACGGCGCCGGCCGGCGATAGATGCAGATAGGAAAAGTCCGTCTTGCAGCCCGGGCGCCCGGTGGGCTCCGGCACATGCAGACGCAATGGCTCTGACAGGCTCATCGTGTCGTCTCCACGCTCGATTGTGTCTCACGCTGTTTGGGAACGCGCGGGCCGGTTGCCGGCCGCGCGCGCGAGCTGACGCGCGGATAAGCACGTCAACCTTGGAAATTTATGCCTGGCAGCGACGCGCGTCGATGCCCAAGCCGCTCGTTCATGGTGAGCAGATTTGCCATGGTGGATTGCGGCGACGCTCGGGTGCGGCGGACGAGGCCGGCGAAGGACGGGTTTGCTGCGGCGCATCGTCGTCGGGCCGGCGACGACGATCGGGTATCGGGGACGGACGGATCGATGTCGTCCCGATCATGTGAGGGTACGAAGCAAAAGACCCCGCGGAGATCATGGATCCCGGCAGGGTCTTTCGTCGGGTTCGGGCGCCGGCGCGCCCGATTGCCGGCTTACTGCGGCGCGCGATCGATCATGCGTCGGGACGGAAGATGTCGAAGCGGCTGTCGGGCTTCACGTGCACGTAGGCCGACGGGCCGCCCGCGCGAAGAATGATGCCTGCACCGAAGGTATCGAAGATACCGTCCTTCAGCAGGTCGTGGCGGATGTGGACCGCGATGACCTCGCCCAGCACCAGCGTGGCCGGCGTCTCGACGCCGTGATGATCGCGCAAGCGGATCACGTCGGTCACCTTGCATTCGAAGTTCACGCCGCTTTCCGCGACGCGCGGCACGTCGACGAGGCGCGACGGCACCGCGGTCAAGCCGCCGAGTTCGAACTCGTTCACGTCGTACGGCACGGCGGCACAGGTCTGGTTCATCCGCTCGGCGAGATCGCGCGTTGCGAGGTTCCACACGAACTCGCCGGTTTCCTGCACGTTGCGCACGCTGTCCTTCGCGGTGGTGCTCGAAAAGCCGATGATCGGCGGGCGATAGTTGAACGCGTTGAAGAAGCTGTACGGCGCGAGGTTCAGCGTGCCGTCGCTGCCGCGGGATGAAATCCAGCCGATCGGGCGCGGGCCGATGATCGCGTTCAACGGATCGTGCGGCAGGCCGTGGCCTTGCGACGGTTCGTAATAGTGATGGGTCGAGTCGGTCATGACGGGTGGTCAGGCGAAAGGCAAACGATATGGAGGCTGTCGGCGGGACGCATTTGCCGATGGCGACGCAAGCGTCCGGTGCGACGTGCGTGCCAGTATCACATGGCGTGGTTTTCGGTGCAGCGGCGTGCGTTGCGAGCCTCGCTGACGTGCCGCTGCATAGGTCTGCGCCAAATAAAAAACCCGCGAGCGCTTCATTTCTCGCGGGTTTTTTACACCTTCATCGAATCGCGTCAACGCAATCGATGGTGCCGGGGACCGGACTCGAACCGGCAAGCCAGTTAAGGCGGCGGATTTTCGTCACACTGCTTCTTTCAAAGCCGGCGTCGCGTGCGCGAACCGTTCGTGCGCTGGACTATGCCTTCACCGTCGCGTGCGGGCGTGACCGCTGCCCATGCGCCTTAGGTGCCCCCCGTCTAGTCTCTACACCTTCCTCGCGGATGCCGCGAGGCTTGGCTCGGCGTTGCCTCGATGCGCGCATCAGGGGTTTCGCCGAATTTGAAGGGTTCTGCACCGACCGTTTCCGGCCGGGCACTCAATCGTTTAAGTCCGCTATGTTTACCAATTTCATCACCCCGGCAAGAGGGCGGACGCGATTCTACCACTGCTGGCGCATGCGTTCCCTTATTCCGCGCGCGCCCTATCGTGCCCCAGCCATCGTCGCACCGCTTCGTCCTGCGCATTCGGCACCGATACGACACCGATGCCACACGGCCGACGATTTCGTCCCGCGCCGCACCCTGCCCCGATACAATCGACCGCGCGTCGTCCGACGGCCCCAACCGTCTGACGTTTGTGTCGTGCTTTTCACGAAACAAGCGTCGCGTGCGTCATCGCGAAGTCACAAACGTTTTCGATAATTTCCCGGCCGAAAACGTTTACATCGCGTTATTTCATGACCTCGACCATCAAGGACGTCGCCGCCCTCGCGGGCTTCTCGATCGCCACCGTTTCGCGTGCGATCAACGCACCGCATACCGTCAGCCCCGCCACGCTGCAGACGATCCGCACCGCGATCGACACGCTGCAATTCCGCCCGAGCCCGCTCGGCCGGCAACTGCGCGGCGAGCGCACGCGGCTCGTCGGCGTCGTCGTGCCGACGCTGTCGAACCCGGTGTTCGCCGACTGCCTGCAAGGCATCGACGCGCTCGCGACCGCGGCCGGTTTCAAGCTGATCCTGATGACGACCGAATACGACGCGGCGCGCGAGCGTCATGCGATCGAGACGCTGCGCGAGCAGCGCGTCGAAGGGCTGATCCTCACCGTCGCCGATGCGGATACGCACCCGCTGCTCGACATGCTCGATCGCGACGGCCCGCATTACGTGCTGATGCACAACGACACGCAGCGCCGTCCGTCGGTGTCGGTCGACAACCGCCGCGCCGCCTATGACGGCGTGCGGCTGCTGACCGCGCGCGGCCACCGCCGCGTGCTGATGCTGGCCGGTTCGCTCGCCGCGTCGGATCGCGCACGCCAGCGTCATCTCGGTTATGCGCAAGCGCTCGACGAAGCCGGCGTCGCCCCGCTGCCGCCCGTCGAAGTCGACTTCACCGCGCCCGAGCTGCCCGACGCAGTGCTCGCGCATCTCACCGCGCAGGCCACGCGTCCGACCGCCCTCTTCTGCAGCAACGACCTGCTCGCGATGGTCGTGATGCGCGGCCTGCGCCGCGCGGGTTTCTCGATCCCCGACGACCTGTCGGTGCTCGGCTTCGACGGGATCGCGATCGGCGAGCTGCTCGCGCCGCCGCTCGCGAGCGTCGCGACGCCGAACCGCGACATCGGCCGTCACGCGTGGCAGCGTCTCGTCGAATGCATCGGCGGCGCAGCGATCGAGCGCACGTCGATGATCCTGCCGCATGCGGTGCGCGATGGTGCGACGGTCGCACCGCCGGCCGCCGACCTGCAACTGCGCGAGGCCTGAGCGCAACACGCACGCGGCACGTACACCGATCACCACACCCCGTTACCCCAGCGTCACCCCACTCGCCCGGAGACCCACCGTGTCCTTTCGCCTGACCTCGCTGCTGCGCGCGCTTGCCGCGCCGCTCGCCTTCGCCGCGCTCGTCGCCGGCGCCCCCGCGGCCCACGCCGACGAAACGGCGATCTGCTACAACTGCCCGCCCGAATGGGCCGACTGGGCCGCGCAGATCGCGGCGATCAAGCAGAAGACCGGCATCCGCGTGCCGTTCGACAACAAGAACTCGGGCCAGTCGATCGCACAGTTGATCGCCGAGCAGAAGAGCCCGGTGGCCGACGTCGTCTACCTGGGCGTATCGTCGGCATTCCAGGCGAAGGACAAGGGCGTGATCGCGCCGTACAAGCCCGCGCACTGGAACGACATTCCCGCGAACCTGAAGGACCCGCAAGGCTACTGGTTCGCGATCCACTCGGGCACGCTCGGCTTCTTCGTGAACAAGGACGCGCTCGACGGCAAGCCGGTGCCGCGTTCGTGGGCCGATCTGCTGAAGCCCGAATACAAGGGCATGGTCGGCTATCTCGATCCGTCGAGCGCGTTCGTCGGCTATGCGGGTGCGGTCGCCGTCAACCAGGCGCTCGGCGGCAGCCTCGACGACTTCAAGCCGGGCCTCGAGTGGTTCCGCAAGCTGAAGGCGAACGCGCCGATCGTGCCGAAGCAGACGGCCTACGCACGCGTGCTGTCCGGCGAGATTCCGATCCTGCTCGACTACGACTTCGACGCGTATCGCGCGAAATACAAGGACAACGCGAACGTCGAGTTCGTGATCCCGAAGGAAGGCACGATCGCGGTGCCGTACGTGATGAGCCTCGTGAAGGGCGCGCCGCACGATGCGAACGGCAAGAAGGTGCTCGATTTCGTGCTGTCGGACGAAGGCCAGAAGCTGTGGGCCAATGCGTACCTGCGCCCGGTGCGCGCGCAGGCGCTCGGCGCCGACGTTGCCGCGAAGTTCCTGCCGGCGAGCGAATACGCGCGGGCGAGGTCGGTCGATTTCGGCAAGATGGCGGCCGGCCAGCAAGCGTTCGGCCAGCAATACCTGCAGGTGATGCAGTAAGCGGCCGGCCCCACGTCATGCTCGACCTGACTTTTCCACTGCGCTGGCGCGTCGCGCTCGTCGCGCCGGCGCTGGCGGTATTCGCCGCGTTCTGGCTGCTGCCGATGGCGTCGCTCGTGCGCGTGTCCGCCGACGGCGCGTTCTTCTCGCACTACGCGGCGCTGCTCGGCAATGCGCGCTACATGAAGAGCCTCGGCGAGACGGTCGCGCTGTCCGCCGGCGTCACGCTCGCGACGCTCGCGCTGTCGACGATCTCGGGCCTGCTGCTCGCGCGCCGCGAATTCGCCGGCAAGCGCGTGCTGCTCGCGCTGCTGACGTTTCCGCTCGCGTTCCCGGGCGTCGTCGTCGGGTTCATGGTGATCATGCTCGCCGGGCGCCAGGGGTTGATCGGCATGCTGTCGGCGAAGCTCACGGGCGACAAGTGGGTCTTCGCGTATTCGGTCGCCGGCCTGTTCGTCGGCTACCTGTACTTCTCGATTCCGCGCGTGATCGTCACCGTGATCGCGGCCGCGTCGAAGCTCGACGCGTCGCTCGAGGAAGCCGCGCGTTCGCTCGGCGCATCGCCGTGGCGCATCTTCGTCGACATCGTGCTGCCCGCGCTCGCGCCGGGGCTGATCGCGGCCGGCGCGATCTGCTTCGCGACCGCGATGGGCGCGTTCGGTACCGCGTTCACGCTCGCCACCGACCTGAACGTGCTGCCGATGACGATCTATACCGAGTTCACGCTGAACGCGAACATCGCGACCGCGGCCGGCCTGTCGATCGTGCTCGGCATCGTCACCTGGGCCGTGCTCGCGCTCGCGCGCCGCTTCACCGGCCACACCGCCGCCGCCGCGGCCTGAGGATTCCAGTATGCAATCGCTTTCCGGCTCTTCCGCGCCGTCGCCGGCGCCCGCTACGGCTCCGTTGCCAGCGAAGCGTGCCGCGCGGCGTGCGCCGCGCGCCGCCGGGGCGCGGGCGATCGCCGCGCTGCAATGGGGCGTCACGCTACTGCTGTGCGCGTTCCTGATCGTGCCCGTCGTGATGTCGGTGCTCGCGGGGCTGACCGTCAATTATTTCCGCGGCCTGTCGAGCGGCCTCACGCTGCGCTGGCTCGAACAGGTGTGGCAGCAGTATCACGGCTCGGTCGCGCTGTCGCTCTATGTCGCGTCCGCGACGCTCGCGATCGTGCTCGTCGTCGGCGTGCCGGCCGGCTATGCGCTCGCGCGCAGCAAGAGTCGCATCGCGCGCGCGATCGAGGAAGCGCTCGTGCTGCCGGTCGCGCTGCCGGGGCTGGCTTCGGCGCTCGCGCTGCTGGTCGTGTACGGCGGCTTCACCGCGTTCCGGATGAGCCTGTGGTTCATCGTCGTCGGCCACGTCGTGTTCACGCTGCCGTTCATGGTGCGCGCGGTGGCGGCCGTCGCGGCGGGCGCCGACCTGCGCACGCTCGAGGAAGGCGCGGCGAGCCTCGGCGCGTCGTTCGTCACGCGCTTCGTCACGATCGTGCTGCCGAACCTGCGGCCCGGCATCGTCGCCGGTGCGCTCGCGGTGCTCACGCTGTCGATCGGCGAATTCAACCTCACATGGATGCTGCATACGCCCGACACCAAGACGCTGCCGGTCGGGCTCGCCGATACCTACGCGTCGCTGCGCCTCGAAGTCGGCAGCGCGTACACCATCCTGTTCCTGCTGATGACGCTGCCGCTGCTCGTCGCGATGCAGTGGCTCGGCGTCGATCCGTCCGGTACGCGCGCGCTGAAGAAGCGCCCGCGCTGACTTTTCCTGCAGACATGAAGCTCGATTCCACTCCCATCACCCTGACCGGCTGCGCGAAGACGTTCCGCGGCACCCGCGTGCTCGAACCGCTGGATCTATCGATCGGCGCCGGGGAAACGCTCGTGCTGCTCGGGCCGTCGGGCTGCGGCAAGACGACCACGCTGCGCCTGATCGCGGGCCTCGACACGCCGGACGCCGGCGGCACGATCGCGTTCGGCGACGACGACGTCACCGCACTGCCGATCGAGCGCCGGCAGGTCGGCATGGTCTTCCAGAACTACGCGCTGTTTCCGAACCTGACGGTGCGCGGCAACGTCGGCTACGGGCTGAAGATCCGCAAGACGGAGCCGCGCGCGTTGCGCGAACGCGTCGACGAACTGCTCGCGATGATGCGGCTCGACGCGCATGCGGACAAGCCGGTCGATCAGCTGTCGGGCGGCCAGCGTCAGCGCGTCGCGCTGGCGCGCGCGCTCGCGGTGCGGCCGCGCGTGCTGCTGCTCGACGAACCGCTGACCGCGCTCGACGCGAAGCTGCGCGACGTGTTGCGCCGCGACATGAACGCGCTGCTGCGCGCGCTCGGCGTGACGACCGTCTACGTGACGCACGACCAGGCCGAAGCGATGGAGCTCGGCGACCGCATCGTCGTGATGGGCGCGGGCCGCATCGAGCAGATCGGCACGCCGCGCGAGATCTACTACCACCCGGCGAACCGCACGGTCGCGCAGTTCATCGGCACGCTGAACCGGCTGGCGGGCCGGTGGCGCGACGGTGCGCTCGAAACGACGGGCGGCGCGATCGTCACGCCGCACGCGGCGGACGAATGGTTCTTCCGCCCCGAGGACGCGCAGCTCGCCGATCCCGCGCATGCGCCGCTGCGCGGCGCGGTCGGCGCGTGCGCGTTCCTCGGCGAGCGCACGCGGCTCACGATCGAGCACGCGGCGCCCGACGCGCTCGTGATCGACGTGCCGGGCCGCATCGCCCTCGCGCGCGGCACGGCGGTCGGCCTCACGATCGCGCCGGAAGGCCTGATCGCGCTCGGCGCGTAAGCCGTCGATCGGGCATCATCCGTGCAGCACCCCACGGCGGCGCACGCCGCCGCACAACAACCAGACGATTCCGAGGAACGACGATGCTGCTTGCTCAAATCAGCGATCTCCACATCAAGCGTCCGGGCCAGCTCGCGTACCGGCGCGTCGACACGGCGGCCGCGCTCGCGCGCTGCGTCGCGAAACTGAACGCACTCGTGCCGCGCCCCGACGCGGTGCTCGTCACCGGCGACCTGACCGACTTCGGCCACGACGAAGAGTACGGCAACCTGCGCGGGCTGCTCGCGGCGCTCGAGATTCCGTATTACCTGATGATCGGCAATCACGACGACCGCGCCGGGCTGCGCCGCGCGTTCGCCGATCGCGCCGAGTGGCAGGACGGCGAATTCGTGCAGTACGCGTTCGACGTCGGCGCGGTGCGCGTGCTCGCGCTCGATTCGCAGGTGCCGGGCGCGAGCCACGGCGACCTGTGCGACGCACGGCTCGCGTGGCTCGCCGCGCAGCTCGACGCCGCGCGCGCGCAGCCGGTGATCGTCGCGCTGCATCACCCGCCGTTCGTGTCGGGCATCGGCCATATGGACAAGCTGCGTCTCGCGCCCGCCGCCGCCGCGAAACTCGACGCGCTGCTACGCGATCATCCGAACGTCGAGCGCGTGCTGTGCGGTCACGTGCATCGCACGATGTTCACGCGCTTCGGCGGCACGCTCGCGTGCGCGGTACCGTCGCCCGCGCACCAGGTCGCCTTCGACCTGCGGACCGACGCGCCGTCCGCCTTCCGGCTCGAACCGCCGGCGTTCGCGGTCCATCGTCATGCGCCCGACACGGGGATGACGTCGCATCACGTCTATATGGACGAAGGCGCGGGGCCGTATCCGTTCTACGAGCCGACGGGCGAGCTGGTCGACTGACCGCGTGAAGCGCGTGCAGTGACGGGCGGCCACCGGCCGGCGATGCAGGCGTGCCGCCGGCAGGATTCGCGTCGCTCCGGTATGATCGGCAGCCTCGACCGGCGCCCGCCTGCCTGCGCACCCGACGCGTGCGCCGCCCGCCGCGCCGCCCCACTCCGTGCCCGCTGCCATGTCCACCGCCTCCACCGACCGCCCGACCGACGCCGCCTCGCCCCACTACTCGCGCAGCCTGCTGTTGCTGCTCGCGACGATCGCGGGCGTCTCGGTCGCGAACATCTACTACAACCAGCCGCTGCTCGACAGCTTCCGCGCGTCCTTTCCGGGCAGTGCGTCGTGGATCGGCGCGGTCCCGACCGCCACGCAGCTCGGCTATGCGGCCGGGATGTTCCTGCTCGCGCCGCTCGGCGACCGGTTCGATCGCCGCCGGCTGATCCTGCTGCAGATCGCGGGGCTGTCGATCGCGCTGATCGTGGCGGCCGCCGCACCGTCGCTGGCCGTGCTCGCGGTTGCCAGCCTCGCGATCGGCATCCTCGCGACCATCGCGCAGCAGGCCGTGCCGTTCGCCGCCGAAATCGCACCGCCGGCCGAACGCGGCCACGCCGTCGGCACCGTGATGAGCGGCCTGCTGCTCGGCATCCTGCTCGCGCGCACGGCCGCCGGCTTCGTCGCCGAATATTTCGGCTGGCGCGCGGTGTTCGCCGCATCGGTCGCGGCGCTCGCGGCGCTCGCCGTCGTGATCGTGCTGCGGCTGCCGCGCAGCTCGCCGACGTCGGCGCTGTCGTACGGCAAGCTGCTCGGCTCGATGTGGCATCTGGCCGTCGAACTGCGCGGGCTGCGCGAGGCATCGCTGACGGGCGCCGCGCTGTTCGCCGCGTTCAGCGCCTTCTGGCCGGTGCTCACGCTGCTGCTCGCCGGCGCACCGTTCCATCTCGGCCCGCAGGCAGCCGGCCTGTTCGGGATCGTCGGGGCCGCGGGCGCGCTCGCCGCGCCGTATGCGGGCCGCTCCGCGGACACGCGCGGCCCGCGCGCGGTCATCTCGCTCGCGATCGCGTTGCTGGCACTGTCGTTCGTGATCTTCGCGCTGTCGGGTTCGAGCCTCGTCGGGCTCGTGATCGGCGTGATCGTGCTCGACGTGGGCGTACAGGCCGCGCAGATCTCGAACCAGTCGCGCATCTATGCGCTGAAGCCAGAAGCACGCAGCCGCGTCAATACGGTGTACATGGTGTGCTACTTCATCGGCGGCGCGCTCGGCTCGTCGGCCGGCGTCGCCACATGGCACGCGTTCGGCTGGACCGGCATGTGCGCGGCCGGCCTGCTGTTTACCGCGCTGGCCGGCTGGTTCCACCACCGCGGCGGCCGGCGCGACTGAGCGCGACCGGCTACCGCCGCGTCACGCGTCGGTGCGCGAGGCGGCGGCCGGCTCGGCGGCGGGCGGCGACGCGAACGCCGGGGCCGGGTCGATCACCGCGCCGGGATCCATCACCGCCGCGGGCGTCGGCACCGCGAGCGGGACGGCGGAAGGCGCGAGAATGGGCGCCGCATCCGGCGTCGCGAGCGGCTCGGCGACGGGCGCAACGTCCGCCGCCGGCGCCTGCTCGGCCGCCACGGCCGGTGAACTGGTCGCCGCAGCCGCCGGTCGGCGCGCCGGGTCGAACACGAACGACAACCCGACGCTGCCGAGGATCGCGACGGTCGCGACCACGGTCGCCATCGTCACCGGTTCGCCGAGCAGCAGCGCACCGAGCGCGACCGCGACGATCGGGTTCACGTACATGCAGCTGCTCGCGATGATCGGGCTCGTGTGGCGGATCAGGTAGCCGTACGCGACGTACGCGGCCATCGTGCAGAACACCATCAGGTACACGAACGCGAACACGGACCCGACGGCCAGCTGTTCGATGCGTTCGCCGAGCAGCCAGGCGACGATCGTCGACATCAGCCCGCCGAGGCCGATCTGCAGCGACGTCGACAGGAACAGGTCGGACGGCAGCCTGAGCCGCGTCGCGAGATGCGCGCCGCCCGCCCAGAACAGCGCGCCGGCCAGCACGCAGATCGTGCCGAGCGCCGAGTTCGCGGCGGCCGCGCCGCCCGAATTCAGCACGACGATGCCGACCATCCCGAGCGCGACGGCCGCCCATTCGCCCTTCGCCACCGGCCGCCCGGCGACCGCCGCGATCACGGTCGCGAACAGCGGCACCGTGGCCACCATCACCGCGGCCGACCCGCTGCTGACCGTGCGCATGCCGAGCGCGATCGTGCCGGACGACAGTGCGACGAGCATCGTGCCGACGATCGCCGAGTTGCGGATTTCCAGCAGCGTCGGCCACTCGGGCTTGCGCCGCAGCGCGAAGATGAACAGGCCGATCCCGCCGAGCAGGTTGCGCAGTCCCGACAGCAGCAGCGGCGGGAACGACTGCAGCGCGAAATGCAGCCCGCTGTAGGTCGAACCCCAGACGAAATAGATGAACACGAGCGCGAGCGCCACGCGGCCGCCGCGGCTTTGCGGCAGGCGGATGCGGAACGAGAAGCGGGTGAGGAAATCGAGGAGGCGGTCGAGCGGAGTCATCGTTCGAGCCCCCGGACACCCCGCCGCGGGCGCGAGCGGGAAAGACGGGAAATACCGGCGAGGCCGGCACGTGCGCCGGCCGGGACCGGAACGGCGAACAAAGACATGCGGAACGACATGACGGTGCGAACGGCAACGATAAGCGGGCCCGGGCAATCCGGCCACGGACGGGCAAAAAAAAGCGTGCGCGGCCATTCGGCCACGCACGTCAGGCATTATGCATCAAGGATTAGAAAGGCAACCGGAGACCTTGCTGAAAGGATCCCGACTGACGTTTCGGCGCGACACCGGGCTGCCGAGCGCGAACCGCCGCGCGTCGCGGAACCCGGCGCGCGCGCCGCTACGGCGCCAACTCGACCCGCACGACCGCGCCGCTCGCGTCGGCCGACAGCACGGTGATTCGCCGTCCGGATACCGTATCGACGAGCGACTTGCCCGGCATCAGCGGTGCGTCCTTCATGCCGGCGGCGCTGCCCGGCGTTGCGTCGATGAGCGTGTTCCTGATGCTCGCGTTGCTCAGATAACGCGTGATTCGCACGGTCACGCCATTGACGAACGGCGATGTGTCCGGCCAATCCTCGTACGAGCCGGGTTTGCCTTGCGGACGGCGGAATTCGAGTATCAATGCCGTGCCGTCGCCTCGCGGCAGCCGATAGCCCTGCTTGCCCGGCAGCGTGCTCCACAGCGGCGCGAGGCGATACGTGCCGGGCTTGACGATCGCCGGCACGTCGTCCTCGGAGAGCCAGCCGGTGAACAGTTGATAATTGACCGGATACATTCGCCGGCCGCCACCGCCCACCGTATCGGTCGGATCGTCGATGCCACCCGTCACGCAATCCGGGCCGACCGTGACGGCCCCATCCTTGACCGGGCAATTCCGCAACGAATCGGGATGGTCCGCGCCGATCGAGTGACCGAATTCGTGCGTCCACATCCAGTACCCTTTACCGGAACCGTTCGACAAGATCCAGTTGCCGGGACTCCCCGCCACACCGGCAAACTTGCACGCGCTGACCGACGGGAAATCGATGAGCAGTAAATTGAACTTGCTGGCGTCGACGCCACGCGCCAGCGCAGCAGCCTTCGCCTGCGCCCGAATGTCCGCCGTACGGCAACCGGCCGGGACGTCGCCGAGATAGACGTCGGTCAGTACCGTGCCATCGAGCGCGTAATTGCCGTGCGATGCCTGTTTGAGGTAGTCCGCGAACGACGAGGAACCCGTGCCGTCACCGAATACCGCGTTGCGGATCGGTTCGGCGGGATTCGCCGCGGCCTGGCCCGTGAAGTAACCCGTTATCAGCAGCGCACTGTCGACGCCGGTCACCCTGCGCATCAGGCTAGGCACCTCGCCCTCGTAAATCCAGCGCGCCTCGGGCTGGTCGCCTGCGGGCAGCATCGCGAGCGTGTTCCCCGTCGCTTGCAGCGACGCGCCACGACCCAGATCTCTCCAGTGCTTGTTGAGCATCGTGAACGCGCCGTTCTGGTCGAGCGTCGGCACACGCCAGAGCCGCGTCGTCGGGTAATCGCTGCCGTCGCACGGTGCCAGGGTCGCCGCGCCCGGTGCAGCAGGCGCCACGCGCAAGCAGACGTTTCGACCTTGCGCTTCGGCGAGCACGTTCTTCACCCTGAAGTAATAGTTGCTGGCCCTGTCCATCCGCCAGCGCTGCGCATCCGCTCCCGAACAGGCCTGGAAATCGACATCCACGCCATTGGCAGTCGACATCGCGAGGCAACGCTCATCACCTTGCGCGAGGTTGCGGAGGGTGAAGCTCAGGTCGAGCGGCGCAGGCGGCTCGGGCGGCGGTGCCGGAGGTTCCGGGGGCGGTGCCGGAGGTTCCGGCGGTGGCGCAGGCGGCTCCGGTGGTGGCGGCACGGACGGCTCAACCGGCGCGGGAGGCGCGGGAGGCTCGGGCGTCGTCGGCGGATGCGGATCGGCCGGCTCGATATCCTCCGGCGCCGGCCGCGGGACCGTTTCTTCATTCGTCACGACCACGGACGTATCGTCGTCACCCCCGCCGCAGGCCGACAACGTCAGCCCCGCGACCAGGCAAAATACCCCCAACGGCATACCATGCCGGAAAAATACAAAGCTCATGTTCAATTGACCTCAACCGCGAATGAGAGAAAGGAGGACGTAGCCGTGCACGCATCGACAGGCCGTGCGGCCAGCGTGACTCGACAAGTCGCTTACGATTCGGATAACGAATGGATGAAATCCGGCTGAAGCCGGATGCGGACCCCATCAATCGACGCGGAAATGACAACGTCGCGAGCACTGAATACTCGGGGATGGGCGACCTTCACGAGAAAGGAAATTATAAAAAATCGCGACTAAACCAAACAATCGGACAAGTCCGAAATGAAGTGGCTGTCCGATTTGGAAATCAATGGTGTTTCCACCTGTTGCCGCGCTGAAACCGCCGCGCGACGCCGATGCATCGCGCGGCCCGTTTCACGATCCGCCGAACCAGTTGTAGCCCTGATCGACCCAGTAGCCGCCCGGGAACGTATCGGTCACGAAGATTTCCATGATGTGCTTCGGGTTCTTGTAGCCGAGCTTGGTCGGCATCCGCAGCTTCATCGGGAAGCCGTACTCCGGTGGCAGCGGGCGCCCGTCGTACTCGAACGCGAGCAGCGTCTGCGGATGCAGCGCGGTCGGCATGTCGATGCTTTCGTAGTAGTCGTCCGCGCACTTGAAGCCGACGTATTTCGCCCGCGTGTCGGCGCCGGCACGCGCGAGGAATGCGCCGAACGGCGTGCCGCCCCAGCGGCCGATCGCACTCCACCCTTCGACGCAAATATGCCGCGTGATCTGTTCCGCGTACGGCAGCGCGCGAAGCGCGTCGAGCGTCCACACGCGCTGCCCCGTCACGCGGCCCGACAGCACGAGCCGATACGTCGATTCGTCGACGTGCGGCACGTCGTCGATCCCGTAGTACGCGTTGAACGGGAACGGCCGCGTGATGTCGGCCTCGGTGTAGGTCGGCGCAAGCCGGTTCGGGTCGAACAGCCACGCCTGCACGCGATCGTTCATGCGCGACACTTGCTCGAGGAACGTGTTGACCGACGCGTCGTCCTGCAGCGTGCAGCCGGTCAGCATCGCGAGGCCGCCGAGCGTCAGCACGCGCCGGTTGAACAGCCGCCGCGACGGCATCTCGAGTTCGCGGCGCACGTCGAGTTCGAGCGACTTCCGGTCGAGTGTCCAGTGCTGCACGCCGCGGTTTTCTTCGGATTCCGACATGATGATTTCCTTCGCCCGCGAAGCGGGTCAGCGGCCGCGCAGCATCGCGAGCAGCGAGCGCGGCACCAGCAACGCCATCGCGACATGGACGACGACGAATGCGACCAGCAGCGCCATCGCCCAGAAGTGCACGATGCGCGCGTTGTCGTAACCGCCGAACAGCTCGCGCAGCAGCGGGAACTGCACCGATTTCCAGATCGTGAGCCCCGACAGCACCAGGACGACGAGATCGACGATCGCGGTCAGGTACGCGGCACGCTGCACCGCGTTGTAGACGCTCAGGTCGTCGTGCGACAGCCGCCCGCCGAGCGCGGCGCGCACGTCGCGCCACACCGACGCAGGTGCCACAGGCAGCAGCTTGCGCGCGAAGCGCCCCGTCGCGATCGACATCGCGAGGTAGAACAGCCCGTTGCCGACCAGCAGCCACATCGCCGCGAAATGCCATTGCAGCGCGCCGCCGAGCCAGCCGCCGAGCGTGATGCCGTGCGCGAACGTGAACGACGGATAGATCGGCGACGCGTCGTAGATGCGCCAGCCGGACAGCGCCATCAGGATCGCCGCGAGCGCGTTGAGCCAGTGGCTCGCGCGCACCCACCGCGGATGGATCGTCGGCGCGGGTGGCGGCGCGCTCGCACGATCCGTGACAGGAACCGTTTGCATGATGAAGCCTCCCGGGATGAAGCGACGGGGCGCGATGCGCAGCGGTAGCCGGCGGCCGCGCCCCGCCCGCATTCGTCAGTTCGACGGGCTCATGGCGTCGTCCTTCTTCATCGCGTCGCCCTTCTTCATCGCATCGTGGCCCATTGCATCCTTCTTCATCGCGTGCTTCTTCATGCCGTCCTTCTTCATCGCGCCATCCTTGGCCATCGCGTCGTGGCCCATCGCGTCCTTCGACATCGACATGCCGTCCTTCGACATCGCGTCGTTCTGCGCATGGGCGCCCGTTGCGATCGTGGCGAGTGCCGCGACACAGGCGGCGAGGAATACGTTTTTCATGACATCTCTCCGATACATGGGTTGGGGAGCCGAATAGACGGAGCACACCGCCGGAAATGACAGCGATGGCGAAAAATTTTTGAGGGCGCAGACAAGGAAAGGACATGCTGCACTGCTCGTCCGTGCCATCCCGGACCACGAGGCGGCTCGACGGCGGCGCTTGCTGCGGCGCACCGTGCGCGCGTCGGCGGCCGCGGCGCGCCTGCCGTCCGGCGCCATCGGCTTCGCACCCGGTTGAAACCGCCGCCGAGCCGGTGTATCGTGTGCCCTTGCTAACGCGGGGGTCCTGCAATGCGCTCGGTCAAACAGCCGGCATTGCGGGTGAGAAATACCCTTTGAACCTGATCTGGATAATGCCAGCGCAGGGAAGCGTACGGATTTCGCCGCCATCCTTCTGACGAATCCGCCGCCTCACCAAGCCTCGTCTCCTGCTTAGCTCGAGCCCCACATTCGTCAAGGGCTCCGGGCAAGCGCCGAAGCGCCTGTCCGGCGCCCGCACAGGAGATTGCATGAACGCCAATCCGAAGTTTCTGTCTGCCGACGCCCACGTCGATGCCGCTGCCGTCGCGCCGCTGCCCAATTCGCGCAAGGTGTATGTCACCGGTTCGCAACCCGACATCCGCGTGCCGATGCGCGAGATCACGCAGGCCGACACGCCGACCGGCTTCGGCGGCGAGAAGAACCCGCCGATCTACGTGTACGACACGTCGGGCCCGTACACCGATCCGGACGCGAAGATCGACATCCGCGCGGGGCTGCCCGCACTGCGCCAGCGCTGGATCGAAGCGCGCGGCGACACCGAGGTGCTCGACGGCCTGTCGAGTCGATACGGCCGCGAGCGCGCGGCCGATCCGGCCACGGCCGACCTGCGTTTCCCGGGCCTGCACCGCAACCCGCGCCGCGCGCGGGCCGGCAAGAACGTCACGCAGATGCACTACGCGCGCCAGGGCATCATCACGCCGGAAATGGAATACATCGCGATCCGCGAGAACCAGCGCCGCGCCGAGTACATCGAGAGCCTGAAGTCGAGCGGCCCGAACGGCGCGAAGCTCGCCGCGATGATGGGCCGCCAGCACCCGGGCCAGGCATTCGGCGCCGCGGCCTTCGGCGCGAACGCGCTCGCCGAGATCACGCCTGAATTCGTGCGCGACGAAGTCGCGCGCGGCCGCGCGATCATCCCGGCGAACATCAACCACCCGGAATCCGAGCCGATGATCATCGGCCGCAACTTCCTCGTGAAGATCAACGCGAACATCGGCAACTCGGCCGTCACGTCGTCGATCGGCGAGGAAGTCGACAAGATGACGTGGGCGATCCGCTGGGGCGGCGACACGGTGATGGACCTGTCGACCGGCAAGCACATCCATGAAACGCGCGAGTGGATCATCCGCAACAGCCCGGTGCCGATCGGCACGGTGCCGATCTACCAGGCGCTCGAAAAGGTCAACGGCAAGGCCGAGGACCTGACCTGGGAAATCTTCCGCGACACGCTGATCGAGCAGGCCGAGCAAGGCGTCGACTACTTCACGATCCACGCGGGCGTGCGCCTGCAGTACGTGCCGCTCACCGCGAACCGGATGACGGGCATCGTGTCGCGCGGCGGCTCGATCATGGCGAAGTGGTGCCTCGCGCATCACAAGGAAAGCTTCCTGTACGAACACTTCGAAGAGATCTGCGAGATCATGAAGGCGTACGACGTGAGCTTCTCGCTCGGCGACGGCCTGCGTCCCGGCTCGATCTACGACGCGAACGACGAAGCGCAGCTCGGCGAGCTGAAGACGCTCGGCGAGCTCACGCAGATCGCGTGGAAGCACGACGTGCAGGTGATGATCGAAGGCCCCGGCCACGTGCCGATGCAGCTGATCAAGGAGAACATGGATCTCCAGCTCGACTGGTGCAAGGAAGCGCCGTTCTACACGCTCGGGCCGCTCACCACCGACATCGCGCCGGGCTACGACCACATCACGTCGGGCATCGGCGCCGCGATGATCGGCTGGTTCGGCACCGCGATGCTGTGCTACGTGACGCCGAAGGAACACCTCGGCCTGCCGAACAAGGACGACGTGAAGGAAGGCATCATCACGTACAAGCTCGCCGCGCACGCCGCCGACCTCGCCAAGGGCCACCCGGGCGCGCAGGTGCGCGACAACGCGCTGTCGAAGGCGCGCTTCGAATTCCGCTGGGAAGACCAGTTCAACCTCGGCCTCGACCCGGACAAGGCGCGCGAATTCCACGACGAGACGCTGCCGAAGGATTCGGCCAAGGTCGCGCACTTCTGCTCGATGTGCGGCCCGCATTTCTGCTCGATGAAGATCACGCAGGACGTGCGCGAGTTCGCGGCGCAGCAAGGCGTGTCGGAGACCGAAGCGCTGAAGAAGGGGATGGAAGTCAAGGCGGTCGAGTTCGTGAAGACCGGCGCCGAGATCTACCACCGTCAGTAAGCGTGCGCGACGAGCTGCGCCGGCTCGCATCGCGCTGCACGAAGCCCGCTTTCGAGCGGGCTTTTTTGCGCACGTCGCGTGCCTGCGGCCCCAAGCGAAACAATTGATTACGAAACCGCGCGAGCCTTAACAAGTCCTTACAGCAGCGTCGGGGGACGGCGCGTAGATTGGGGACATGCGCGGCCGCCAGCCGGTCGTGCGCCTTCCGTTCACTACCACAAGGACAACGATCATGAATTCGATTCGGCGTTTTGGGGTATGCGCGCTTATCGTCGCGACAGTCGCCAGCCTGTCGGCCTGCGATTCGATGTCACGGCGCCAGCGCGATACGGCAATCGGTGCGGGTGTCGGCGGCGTCGCCGGCGCGGCGATCGGCGGCAACGCGTTGTCGACGCTCGGCGGCGCGGCGGCCGGCGGCATCATCGGTAACCAGGTCGGCAAGTAAGCAACCCGGCATCGGCCGGCTGGGCGTCGCCCGGCCGCCATCGGCCAGTCGGCCCGACGGCGTTTCCGCAGTGCGGAAACGCCGTTTTCGCATGCGGCGGTGCAATCGGTGCGCCACCGTCCGGAAATGATCGGTTACCGTTTTTCATCCCGTGTCATCGGTACACGGCCTAAGCTGAAAGCATCTGCCGATGGCCGGCTCCGCCGGAGACACATCATGAACAGGACCTTCGCCGCCGCGGCGCTCGCCTGCACGACGCTCGCCGGCTGCTATTACCCGTACGGCTACTATCCGGGCGGCTATTACACGGCGGCGCCGGTGGCGGTACAGCCCGCGCCCGTGTATGTCGACCCGGCGCCCGCCTACTACTACCCGGCGCCGGCGTATGCGCCCGCGTGGGGCGGTTATTGGGGCCCGGCGCTGTCGCTCAATTTCGGCTTCGGCGGACGCGGCGGCTGGCGCCATCACTGACTGGCCGCGCCGGCGCAACCGGCGACATGCCCGTTTCTTGTCGTTTCATCCGATCGTGAAACGATGGCGCGGTAACGCGGTGTAAGATTCCTCGCATCCCGTCCCCACCCTCGCCGATCGATGTCGCCCAAGAACGCTTTCCTGCTGACCGTGCTCGCCGCCCTGTGGGGCGCCTCCTTCCTGTTCATCCGGGTCGGCGTCGTCGATTTCGGCGTCGCGCCGCTGATGGCGCTGCGCGTGGGCATCGGCGCGCTGTTTCTCGCGGGCTTCGCGCTGACGCGCTTCAAGCCGGCCGATCTCGGCACCCGGTTGCGCCGTCATGCGTGGCCGCTGTTCGTCGTCGGCGCGCTCAATTCCGGCATCCCGTTCTGCCTGTTCGCGTTCGCCGAGCTCACGCTGTCGGCCGGCGTGACGTCGGTGATCAACGCGACCACGCCGCTGTGGGGCGCGCTCGTCGCTTACCTGTGGCTGAAGGACAAGCTGTCGCTGCCGCGCGCGCTCGGCCTCGTCATCGGGTTCGCCGGCGTGCTCACGCTCGTGTGGAACCAGATCGCGACGGCGCACGGCGACACGGGCGCCAGCGCGACCGCACTCGCCGCGGCGGCCGCACTCGGCGCGACGCTGCTGTACGGCATCGCGGCCAACTATACGAAACGCAAGCTCGGCGGCGTCGATCCGCTCGTCAACGCAGCGGGCAGCATGATCGGCTCGACCGTCCTGCTGCTGCCGTTCGCGATCGCGACGTGGCCGGCCACGCCGGTCGGCGTGCATGCATGGGGGGCGGTGCTCGCGCTCGGCGTCGCGTGCACGGGCATCGCGTATTTCATCTTCTTTCACCTGATCGCGCATATCGGGCCCGCCCGCGCGATCACCGTGACGTTCGTGATCCCCGTGTTCGGGCTGCTGTGGGGCGCGCTGTTCCTCGGCGAACACGTGTCGGCCGTGATGATCGAAGGCTGCGCGATCGTGCTCGTCGGCACCGCGCTCGCCACCGGCGTGATCAAGCGGATCCCCGGCGTCAGGCCGCGCGGCGGCGAAGCGGCCTGATGATCCGGCACGCCGCGGCGCACGGGTCGGCGTCCGTCGCGCGGTAGTGCAGACGGCGGACTTGCCGAGGTACGGCCGATCGCGGCGCGGTGCGCGGGCATGCGTGTCATTCGTCTGACAGCGGCAGCCGTGCGCCGCTGCGACGCCCTTCGTTTCGCGGCGGCCCTGCATCGTCCGCCTGCGGCGCCGCTGCCCGCGGGCCGGAGTCGCGGTGTACCGTTTGCGTCTGGAGTTACCCTGATACGCGCGGCGCGGCAATCCCGTTACACTCGAAATACCTATCCGCAGAAGGCGGTCTCGATGCCCCACGTTCTTTCGCGTCCGCCTGCGCATGCGGCTGCATCGGCGTGGTGGCGCGCCGCCGCCCCACCGCCCGTTGCCGGGCTCCGCTGACATGAAGCCCGCCCGCGACCTGTCGCTCGACGCGCTGCTCGAACGCCTCACGCCGACACCCCACGGCTGGCTCGCCACCTATCGCACCACGACATTGCGCAGCGTGTTCCAGCCCGTGCTGTCGATCACGCACAAGCGCGTCGTCGGCTACGAAGCGCTGCTGCGCGTCGTCGACGGGAACGGCGCGCTGGTGTCGCCCACCGCCCTGTTCGACAAGACGCGCGGCGACGCCGACGCGCTGCTGCTCGACCGGCTCGCGCGCTGCCTGCACACGGCCAATTTCGTCGCGCAAGGCATCGGCGACGGCTGGCTGTTCCTGAACGTGACGCCGCGCGTACTCGATACGGGCCTCGTGCAGCGCGAGTTCGTCGAGGCGCTGTGCCGGCATTTCGCGCTGCCGCCGAATCGCATCGTGCTGGAAGTGGTCGAACAGCCGGCGCGCGACGAAGCCGCGCTCGCCCGCACGATCGACATGATCCAGCATCGCGATTTCCTGATCGCGATCGACGATTTCGGCACCGGCTTCTCGAACTTCGACCGCGTGTGGCGGGCGCGGCCCGACATCGTGAAGCTCGACCGCTCGCTCGTCGAGCGTTCGACCGGCTCGGCCGACGATCGCCGCATCATGCATCACCTCGTGTCGATGCTGCACCAGGCCGGCGCGATGGTGCTGGCCGAAGGCGTCGAGAGCGACGACGCGCTGCAGGCGCTGATGGAAGCCGACATCGATTTCGTGCAGGGTTTCCAGTTCGGCCAGCCCGACGCATCGATCGCGCACGCGAGCGCGGCGGCGCCCGCGATGCTCGACGCCGCGTGGCGGCGCTTCCTCGCCCGCCGGCACACGCCGGTGGCCGCCGAACAGCCCGGCTTCGACGCGATCGAACGGCTCGTGCTCGGCGGCGCGGCGGCGTTTTCGGCGAGCGGCAACCTGCAGGACGCCGCGCAGCGCGTGTTCGCGGTGCCGGCCGCGCGTCGCGTGTTCGTCACGGACGAGACCGGCGAACAGTTCCTGCCGTCGATCGGCGCGCCGCCCGACGACAGCCAGGCGAGCGCGACCCGCCTCGCGCCGCTGTTCCCCGAGACCCACAGCAACTGGTCGCGACGCCCGTACTTCCAGCGCGCGATCGCCGCCCCCGGGCGCGTCGCGCTGATGGGCCCGCACTTCTCGCTGACGGAAGGCCGCGACTGCTATACGGCCGCCGTCGCAATGCGCGCGCAGAGCCGGCTCGTCGTGTTCTGCGTCGACTTCGTGCTCGACAGCGCGGGCACCGTGATGCGCTAGCCGGTGCGCGCGGCGGACGTTCGCCTTCGGCGCGCACCGGCGCGTCGCTCGTCAGTCGACCACTTTCCCGCGCCCCGACTTCACCGCGCTGCGGCGCGACTTGTGCTCGAGCCGCCGCTCCTTCGACGCGCGCGTCGGCCGCGTCGCGACCCGGGCACGCGGCGTGTACGCGACGCTGCCGATCAGCGCGTCGAGCCGTGCCAGCGCGGCCTCGCGGTTCTTCTCCTGCGTCCGATATTCCTGCGACTTGATCACGACGATGCCGTCGCGCGTGATGCGCTGGTCGGACAGCGCGAGAAGCCGCTCCTTGAGGACCGGCGGCAGCGACGACGCACGAATGTCGAAGCGCAGATGAATCGCGCTCGACACCTTGTTCACGTTCTGCCCGCCCGCGCCCTGTGCGCGCACGGCCGTCCATTCGACCTCGGCCGGATCGAGCGTGTAGCGGATCATCATCGCGAAGCCTCCGTGCGGCGCCGGGCCAGCGCCTCGTCGACGCGGGCCGCGAGCCCCGAATCGCGCTGCGTGCGCGTCGCGACCGCCTGCGCCAGCACGCGCCGCGGCCCGATCACCTGCACGCGCGTGCGGGCGCGCGTGACGGCCGTGTAGACCAGCTCGCGCGTGAGCACCCGGCCGAACGACGCGGGCAGCACGAGCGCCGCCTCGTCGAACTCCGAGCCCTGTGACTTGTGCACCGTCAGCGCGAATGCCGTTTCGTGCGGCGGCAGCGCCGCCGGCGACACCGCACGCGCGGTACCGTCCGCGCGCCGGAACCACACGCGCAGCACACCGTGCGCGTCGGGCAGCGCAATGCCGATGTCGCCGTTGAACAGCCCCAGCGCATAGTCGTTGCGCGTGACCATGATCGGCCGCCCGGTGAACCAGTGCGCACCGACCGCGAGCGGCACGCGCGCCGCCTGCCGCACATGCGCGGCCACCAGCGCATTGACGTGTTCCGCGCCGCGCGCGCCGCTGCGGGTCGCGCACAGGATCCGGAACCGGTTGAGCGCGTCGAACAGCGGCAGCGGATCGGGTACCGGCGCGGCCAGCGCGTCGCGCAATGCGTCGAGGTAGGCGCCGAAACGGTGTGCGAGCCGCGCGACCGTCGACGACGCCAGCGTGTCGCCCGCATCGTCGTGAAACGAGGCGGCGGCCGTGTCGTCGGCCGGCAGCGCGTCGAGCGCCGCCTGCACGTCGCCGCGGCGGATCGCGAGCGACAGCCGCCCGATCGGCGAATCGAGACCGAAGCGGTAATTGCGTTCGAGCCACACGACGCAGTCCGCGAGCGGCGCCGGAGCCGGCGTGCCGGCGGACGCGGCCGCGGCCGCGGCCGCGGCCGCGGCTTCGCCGGCCAACGGCGATGCGTCCGCCGTCATCGAGGCAAGCGCCGCGTCGCCGGCGTCGAACGGCGGCAGCTCGACGGCATCGAGCCATGCGAGTTCGTCCGCCTCGATCCAGGCGGGCGCATTGTCCGGTGCGCCGGCGTCGGCCGGTGCCGACTCGGTGAGCGGTGACGATGCGATACCGGTCGACGGCACCTCGTCATCCTGCGGTTCGTCGTCGAAAAGCGACGCCTGTCGCGCATCGGCTGTCGGCCGACGCGCCGATTTGCGCGAAACAGGCGCCGATGCCGATGGCGGCGCCGGAACCCGTGCGGCGGCGGACACCGGATTCGCGACCGTAACCGCTGCCGGCGCGGGCTCGTCGGGCACCGGCAACGCCGCGACGAACGTCGCCTCGTCGATACCCAGCGCCTGCGCGATGCGCGCGCGCGCCGCGGCGGTGAATGCCGGCCGCGCGCTCAGCTCCGCGAATACGGCACCGGCCTCGACCGCGGCCAATTGGTCCTTGTCGCCCAGCAACACGAGCCGCGCACCCGGCGCGAGCGCGTCGAGCAGATGCGCGGCGAGCGCGACGTCGATCATCGACGCCTCGTCGACGACGATCAGATCGTACGGCAACGGATTGTCGCGATGATGCCGGAAGCCGGCCGCCCCGCCGCCGCCCAGCAGCCGGTGCAACGTGTACGACGTGTCGGGCAGGCGTGCCGCGAGTTCGGGCGGCAGATCGCCGGCGCGCGCGTGCAGCGCTTCCTGCATCCGCTGCGCGGCCTTGCCGGTCGGCGCGGCCAGCGCGATGCGCAGCCCCGGGTGCGCGTCGAGCAGACAGGCCAGCACGCCGACGACGGTCGTCGTCTTGCCCGTGCCCGGCCCGCCGCTGACGATCGTCACGCGGCCCGTCAGCGCGACGATCGCCGCGACGCGCTGCCAGTCGACTTCGCCGGTAGCCGGCCCGAAGTAGCGGGCGAGACTGTCGCGCAACCGCTCGGGCGACAGGCCGTCGTCCGGCGCGGCGACGCCGGCCTGCGCGACGAGCGCATCGGCGAGCCGCCGCTCGTAATCGAAATAGCGCGACAGGTACAGGTGATCGTGCCGGTCGACGATCAGCGGCCGTTCGTCGCCGCGCGCGAGCGTGCCGAACGCGACCACGCCGCTCGCGGCCAGCGCCGCGCGGACCTCGTCGAGCGGCGCTTCGTAACGCTGTGCAAGTGCACCCAACGCGACGCACACGTGACCGCCCGCGGTCGCGCGGCTCGTCGCGAACGCGGCGCGCGCCGCCCAGCGTGCCGACGCAGACGGCGCACCGGCACGCCGCGCGAGATCGCCGATGCGGCGCGCGAAACCTTCCGCGAGCGCGATGCCGAAATCGGCCGGCTCGGGCAGCCGCGCGACGAGGCCACCGGTGAATTCGAGCATGTCGTCGGACGCGGTCATGCGCGGCCCCCTTCCATCATCCGGTCGAGTGCGTCGACGAGCGCGCGCGCGGGCCGCCGCGCATGCACGCCGGCCGGCTCGCCGCCGCTGCGCCAGCCGGGCCGCACGCCGCGCACGAACAGATACAGGTAACCCGCGATGTGCGTGTCGTAGTCGTAATCGGGCAGCCGGCCGCGCAGGTAGCGATGCAGCGCGACCGTATACAGCAGCGCCTGCAGGTGATACGCGTGATCGGCCATCGCGACGTCGAGCGCGCGCGGGCCGTAGGCATCCGGCGTCGTGCCGAGGTGGTTCGACTTCCAGTCGACGATCCAGAAACAGCCGTCGTGTTCGACGATCATGTCGATGAAACCCTTGATGAAACCGGCGAGCGTGCCGGCCTCCAGTGCAACGTCCGGATAGCCGTGCGCGACCAGCAGCCGGCGCAGTGCCGTCAGGTCGAGCGACGGCGCCGGAAACAGGAAACCCATTTCGTCGAGCCGCTTCGCCGGATCGAGATCGACGAGCCGCATGCCCGGCACCAGTTCGGTGTGCACGACATCGTCGACGAGCCGCACCATCATCGCCGGCAGGCGCGCCGCGAGCGCCGGCTCGGCCTCCACCGGCCGGTCGTGCAGCGCGCCGAGCGCGGCCTTGTGCCACGATTCGGGCTCCGTGAACCGGCTGAGCTCGAACAGGCGGTGCAGGCATTCGCCGGCCGCCGCGCCGCGCGGGAACACGAGGATGTCGTCGTCCGGCGGCTCGGCCGCGATCGTATCGGCGAATATCGGTTCGCCGTCCGGCGTCACCGCGGCGAGCGCATCGTGATCGGGCCGCAGCTCGTCGTCGGGCACGGCTGCGACGCCCGCCTCCTCGCGCGCCATCGACGCGGTCAGCGAGCTGAAGCTCGCCATCCGCCACGCATCGCGCAGCACGCGCGTCGCATGGCGCGCCGCGAGCGTCTGCGACGCGTCGTGGCCGGCCGCGAGACGCTCGCGACGCGCAGGCACGGGCAGCGGCGCGACGCTCACGGGGCCGCCCGCGAGCGCGCGCCATGCCGCATCGAGCACGGCTTCGTCGGGCGGCTCGTCGAGCCACGCATCGAACGCATGGCCGGCGCCCGCGACGAGCCAGTTGAGCACGCTGCGCCGCGCCTCGCGCGTCGAACGCGACGACAGATACGGCCCGGCGACGACATAGCAGCGATACACCGCGCGCGTGAGCGCCACGTAGACGAGCCGCGCACGTTCCGCGGCCTGCTCGCGCAGCGCCTGCCGCGCCGCGTGCGCGGTCGCTTCGTCGTCGCATCCGTAATGCAGCACCGCATCGCCCGCCTCGTCGTGATACTCGCGCGCATCGGGCAGCGCGGACGACGGCGGCTCGCGCAGCCCGCCGTCGT
Source organism: Burkholderia sp. BCC0506 (assembly GCF_902833145.1). GTDB lineage: Bacteria > Pseudomonadota > Gammaproteobacteria > Burkholderiales > Burkholderiaceae > Burkholderia. The sequence goes on from NZ_CADFEN010000003.1 coordinate 364,232, forward strand.
TCAGGAACGGACAGAACACGATCGCGTACTCGAGCCCCTTCGACTTGTGCACCGTGACGATCTGTACGAGGTTGCGGTCGGATTCGAGCCGCAGTTGCGCTTCCTCGCCGCCGCCGTCGAGCCGTTGCGCGGCGAGCCAGCGCAGCGTCGGCGCGATACCCGGCTGCGCGGATGCACGCGCCTGCGTCAACTCGGCCAGATGATTGATGTCGGTCACGCGGCGCTCGCCGTTCTCCCCGGCCATCAGCCGTTCGGCGATCCGCAGCTCGCGCGTGAACGTACGCCACATCACCGCGAAGCCGCGTTCGCGCCACAGCAGCCGATACCGCGAGAAGCGCTCGACCCAGCTCATCGCATCGACGCTGTCGGCCGCCGACGCGGCGGGTGGCGCTCCGCCGTCGCCCTGCTCCATGCGCCACAGCGCGCCGGCATCGAGCCCGAACCAGTCGGACGCGAGCGCCGCGCGCAAACGCCGCAGATCGCCCGGCGCGTCGATCGCCGCCAGCACGCGTTCGAGCTGTTCGGCGTCGCCGGTCGAGAACACCGACGCCTGCGCCAGTTCGACGCTGCCGATACCCCACGTCGCGAGCACGCGCTTCACGAGGCTGCCTTGCCGGTGCGTCTGCACGAGCACCGCGATGTCGCCCGGCGACAACGGCGTGCCGCCCAACCGCACGCGCCCTTCACGCGCGCCGCGCATCAGCCGCGCGATCTCGGCCGCGCAGGCCTGCGCAGCCTGCGCCTGCGCATCGCGCTTGAGCAGCGTGTCTTCGCCGCCCGGCAGCGTCCACACGCGGAAATCGCCGGCCGGGCCCGGATCGGTTTCGTCGACGAACGGCGCCCGCACGCGCGTGCCGGCGCGCACCGCGTAATAGTCGAGCCCGTCGAGCACGAACGCGCGCGGATTCGACAGGAAGAAGCGGTTGCACGCGTCGACGATCGCGGGCGTCGAGCGCTGGTTGACCGCGAGCGTATAGCACGCGCTCGCCCGCGCACGCGCGGCGAGATAGGTATGCAGGTCGGCCGCGCGGAAACTGTAGATCGCCTGCTTCGGATCGCCGACGAGGAACAGCGGGCCGCCCGGCGCGAAGATCCGGTCGAAGATCGCGAACTGCAGCGGATCGGTGTCCTGGAATTCGTCGATCAGCGCGGCCGGATAGCGTGCGCGCAGTGTCTCCGCAAGCCACGGATGCGCATGCAGTGCGTGATACAGGTTCGCGAGCAGATCGTCGAACGACACGACGCGACGCGTGCGCTTGCGCTCCGCCAGCTCGCCCGGCGCCCGGTCGAGCCATTCGGCGATCAGCGCGAGCCAGCGCGCGCGCTGCGTGGCCTCGGCGGCTGCAACGGCCGCCTCGAGCGCGTCGGCCACCTCGAAGAACGCGTGAGCGGGCGTCGCGCCGCCTTTTTTCGTCGCCTTCGTCAGCGCCGTTTGCGTGAGCTTCAGCGCGGCCTTCGGCAGCGCGGCCGTCGCGTCGCCCTGCCCGAAATGCGCGGCCCACGCGGCGAGCGCGTCAGCCACCGCGTCGGGCTTGTGCGAGCGCTGATTGAGCGCGGGCTGCGCGGCGTGCAACAGCGCGGCGATCGCGTCGCGCTCGGCCGCCCACATCCGAGCGGCCTCCGCGAAGCATTCGGCCGCGGCCGCTTCGGCCGCTTCGTCCGGCTCGGTCACGCCGTCCCAGCGCAGCGCGGCGAGGGGCTTCTTCAGCCGGCGTGCGAGCTGCGCATCGAGCGCGGCCGGCCCGGCCCCCGATTCGACAAGCCAGGTCGCGAAGCCCGGCCAGCGCGCGGCCGCCGGTTCGACACGCGTGCGCCAGAAATCCGCCGCGAGTTCGAAACGCAGCGACGCATCGTCGGCCTCCATGTCGAACGCGAACGGCATCGCCGCCGCGAACGGCGCTTCCTGCAGTGCGCGCTGGCAGAACGCGTGGATCGTGTGGATCGCAGCCTGGTCGAACGCGCGCAGCGCGCGGCGGATCCGCTTCGCGGCCGTGTCGGGATCGAGCGCGCCGTCTTCGCCGAGCGTGGTCTCCAGCAGGCGCTCGATGAACGGATCGCCGCCGTCGTCGCCCGTGTCGAGCGCATGCGCGAGCTGCGCGAGCCGGCCGCGAATCCGCTCGTGCAGCTCGGCCGTCGCCGCCTTCGTGAAGGTCACGACGAGGATCTCGTCCGCGCCGAGATCCTTTTCCAGCAGCAAGCGCACGTACAGCGCGCAGATGTTCCAGGTCTTGCCGGTACCGGCCGACGCCTCGATCTGGTTGACGCCGTCGAGCGGGCATGCGAACACGTCGAGCTCGAGCGCCTGCTGCGGCGATGCGGCGCTCATGCGACCTCCTTCAGATGCGCGACGAGCGGCTCGAACACGAGCCGCGCGAGCGTGCCGAACGGCTCGTCGAGCGACGGATGCGCGCCGCGCCACGCGATCGCGATGGCCGGATCGTCGGCCTCGCTCACGACCCGCTCGTTGATCCACACGCTCGCGGCCTTGGTCTCGCCGTCCGACACGCAAGCCCACGCGCTGCGCGGGAAAAACCGCAGCGGCATGCGCCGCCCCGCGCGGAACAGCGCGGCGAGCGGCGCGAGCCGCTCGAGCGGCGCCGCGACGGGCGTCAGCTCGAACGCACCGCCGCTGCCGAACCACAACGTGCGGCGCGGGCCGCCGGGCTCGATCGCGCAATAGACGAGATGCGCGAGCCACGCGGACAGGTAGTCGCGCGCGCTCGGCCGCGCATAGCGGTAGATGACCTGCCCCGCCGGCGTCAGCCGGTTCAGCGTGCCGTGCAATTCGAGCGGCGCGCTCACCGCGTCGGCCGCGAGCATCGCGTCGTCGGCGCCGAACAGCGCCTGTTCGGTGTCGGGCCATGCCGGCACGACGGTGAGCGAGAACGGCCGCCGCTCGATGCCGTCGGCCAGCGCACGGCGCACGTTCGACGCAAGCTGCGTCATCGAGCCGAGCGCCTGGTCGCGCCACACCGCGCCCGTCGCGCCGCCGGGCAGTTCGGGGCTCGCGTCCGCGATGCGCAGCGCGTGATCGTGCACGGCGCCCTCGCCCGCTTCGATCAGCAGCGGCAGCACGCGCTCGGCCAGCGCGTCGCTGCCGGCGAAGTCGAGCGCGAACGGCTCGGTATCGAGCAGTTCGGCCTGCGCGTCGGCCAGCACGATGCCGAGCCGGCCGCGCAGCAATGCACGCGCGGGATGCCGCCAGAAACGTTCGAATTCGCTGAACGCGACGGGCTCGACCGGCTCGGCCGGCAGCGGCTGCGCGAAGAACGGCTGCTCGCGCGGCCCGTCGCGCGACGCTTCGGCGGCCAGCAGCGACGCGAGCGTCGCCCGCTCGGCGTCGTACGAAACGAGGTCGCTGCCCGGCTGGAAATAGGCGGCCGCGAACGGCTGCAACGGATGCTCGACGATGAACGCGCGCCGCGCGGCATCGACCGCATCCGGCGCGGCGTCGGGCCCGGCCGTGACGATCGCCAGATGATCGAGCAGTTCGTCGACGAGTGCCGCGGGCGGCAACGGCGCGTTGTCGCGAATGCTGCGGCCCGTATAGGCGATCAGCAACCGGTCGCGGGCGGCCAGCAGCAGGTCGAGGAACAGATTGCGCTCGTCGTCGCGGCGCTGCCGGTCGCCCAGCTTCGGCATCACGGCCATCAGGTCGAATTCGTCCGCGCGCGCAAGGCTCGGCAGCACGCCGTCGTCCATCCCGAGCAGGCAGACGACGCGATACGGCAGCCCGCGCAAGCTCGTCAGCGACGAGAACGTGACGCCGCCCCACGGCACCCCGCCGCGAGCCGGATCGTCGAGCGCCGCGGTAAGCCCCGCGCGGATCACTGCGGCCGGCAACGCCTCGTCGGGCGCGCCTTCCGTCATCGCGGCCAGCATCGCGTCGAGCGCGTCGCGCACGCCGGCCAGCGCGTCGGCATACGCCGCGCCCGAATCGAAGAAGCGCGCGAGCGTGTCGGCAAACAGTTCGCTCCAGCCGCGCGGCGTATGCGACTCCGCGAGCCGTCGCGCGAAGCCGTCGAGATCGTCGGTAAACCGTGCGAGCCGGCCGAGCAGTTCGGCCTCGCTGCCCGTGGCCGCCTCGATCGGCAGCCACGCGCCGATCGGGGCCGCGCCTTCGGGCATCGCATAGCCGAGAAAGAGCCGCGCGAGCGCATCGGAGAACGTATGGCGCGGTGCGGGCACGGCCGCGTCGTCGCTCGCGAGTGGCGACAGCCCGCGCCGCGCGCCGGCGGCCGCGAGCCAGGTCTGCACCGTTTCAAGTGCGGCCGCATCGATGTCGTAGCGCGCGGCCACCGCATCCACGCGCAGCCATTCGACCAGCTCCGGCGCGCCGACCTGCCGTTGCGGCAACGCGAGCCAGTCGAGCAGCACGCGCGCGACCGGGTTCGCCTGCGACGGCGGCAAGCCGGTGATCCGGTAAGGCACCCGCGCGCCGCCGGCGCCTGCCGTGCCGAATACCGCGTCGATCAGCGGCCCGGCCGCGGCGAGATCGGCCACTGCAACGAGCACGTCGGACGGCTGCAGGCTCGGGTCGGCGTCGAACCACGCGAGCAGCCGGTCATGCAGCACCTCGAGCTGGCGCGCGAGGCTGTGGCACACGTGTACCTCGATCCCGCGCTCGACCGGCGCATCGCCGATTTCGGCTTCCGGTTGCAATGCGAGGATCGCGTTCTGCACGCGCGCAAGCCAGGTAGGCGCCGGATTCTCGACGAAACGCGACGCATCGCCCGACGCCGCGCTTTCAGTCAGTTCGTGCAGCATGTGCAGTTGCGCCTGCGTCTGCCTGCCCCATTCGGCGAGCAGCGGATGGCCGACTTCCTGGTAGTCGAGCCGCCCGGCCGCATCGAGCGCCTCGGCATGCGCGGCGGTCACGATGTCGAACCAGAATTCGCGGCACGGGTTCAGCGCGTAGACCCGCACGTCGATCCAGCGCGACAGTTCGCGCAACAGCGCGACGTGCAGCGGCGGCATCGTCGGCAGTGCGAACACGCTGACCGATTCGGGCCAGTCGGCGCGCGCGATCGCATCGGCATCGAGATGGCGCGCCTCGACGAGGAAGCGGTGCGCCGGCGGCGTGCCGCTGTCGCTCAGCTCGGCAAGCAGCGCGCGCCACAGCGCGGCCTGCCAGCGCTCGTCGTCGCGCGCGGCGTCGCTGACGCCACGCGGCGCGCCATCGCCCGCGAGCACCGATTCGCCGGCCTGCCACGCGGCCAGCCACTCGGGGCGATAAGTCAGATAGTGATCGAGCACGGCCGCGACGCGATGGGCCAGTTCGTAACGCATCGCATCGTCGGCGGCCGACAGATACGCGGCGAGCCGCGGCGACGCGCGCCACGGCGCGCCGTCGGCCGCCTGCGCGAACAGCCGGTAGCAGCGCCACACGAGCCGGTCGGGCGCGAACGGCGAGCGCGCGGGCACCGGCAGCACACGGCCGATCTGCGCCCACAGCCACTGCGCGAGATACGTGAACTCGACGTTCGCGCACACGCCATTGCGCGCGGCGATGTCGAGCTCGAGGCGGCGGCGCAGCGCCGCGCTCGGCACGATGACCTGTTGCGGCGCCCACGGACCGTTGCGGGCCGGGAACGCGGCCAGATCCTCGAGCAGTGCGTCGGCCAGCGTTTCGTGACGGTTCGAATAGAAGAGATGGAGCATGAGGCGGGCGTCGGAACCTCGCACCGACGGGGCCGGGCGAACAGGATGACCAAGGATAGCAAAGGGCCGCAGCCGCGGCCATCGTCCGGAAAGCCAGCTTTTGCGCGCCGCGAAATACGATAGACTCGTCGCCAGTCAACACGCCGCCTCCGGGCGTCTTCGTCTGCCATTCAGCCCATCGATGCGCTATTCGGTCGAAATCAGAAAGTTTTTCTACAGCCAGTACTTTTTCGGCGGCCTGCGGATCGCGGTCGGCGTGTCGCTGCCGGCCGTGTTGTGCCTGATCGTGTTTCACAACCGGGAGCTCGGCTTCACGATCTCGACGGGTGCGCTCGGCGCGTGCGTCGTCGACATGCCGGGCCCGCTCAAGTACAAACACAACGAAATGCTCGCGTGCAGCGTGATCGGCTTCCTGGCCGCGCTCGCCACCGGCCTCGCGACACCAAATATCTTCGCGCTGTGGCTCACGATCGTGCCGCTCACGTTCGTGCTGTCGCTGATCGTCGTCTACGGCAACCGCTGGCCGCAGATCAGCTTCGCGACGCTGTTCATGATGGTGATGACGCTCGAGGAGAAGTTCACGCCGCTGCAGGCGTTCGTCAACGCCGGCTGGATTCTCGCGGGCGGCCTCTGGTACACGTACTGGGCCACGCTCGTGTCGCAATGGCAGGCGCGCCGGATCGAGCAGCAGGCACTGGCCGAAAGCCTGTTCGCGTGCGCCGACTACCTGCTCGCGCGCGCGCAGTTCTACGATCTCGACGCCGATCTCGACGAGTGCTACCGCAATCTCGTCGCCCGGCAGATCACCGCGGTCGAAACGCAGGAAACCGCGCGCGACATCGTGCTGCGCAACCTGCCGAAGCTGCGGCGCGGCAAGCTCGATCCCGGCCGCACGACGATGTACAACCTGTTCATCAACAGCGTCGACCTGCACGAGCTGTTCGTCGGCGCACATACCGATTACCCGCTCGTGCGCAACACGTTCGGCGGCTCGGACCTGATCATTTTCTACCGCGACCTGATCCGCAAGGCCGCCGCCGATCTCGAGGAGATCGGCCTCGCGGTGCTCGAGAACCGCGCGCCGCATTCGCGCATCAGCGTGAAGGCCGAACTGCGCGCGATCGAGTACGAGATCGAGCTGATGCGCAAGAAGAACTTCGCGGCCACCCACGCGGAAGCGTACGCGGCCGTGCTCGCGACGTTCCGGCGCATCTGGAGCGCAACGCGCCTGATCGACCGGATGCGTCGCAACCTGTCGGGCCGCGCCGATCCGCAGCAGACCGAACTGAAGATCGACAAGGCGCTCACGCGCTTCCTGCAGCGCCGCCGCATGTCGCCGCTGCTGATCTTCTCGAACCTGAACATACGCTCGCCGAGCTTTCGCCATGCGCTGCGCGTGACGATCGCCGTGGCGGTCGGCTTCTGGATCGGCCGGCTGCTGCCGCTCACGAACGCCTACTGGATCGTGATGACCATCATCATCATCCTGAAGCCCGGCTACTCGCTGACCAAGCAGCGCAACGCGGCGCGTATCGTCGGTACGCTGATCGGCTGCGCGGCGAGCGTCGCGCTGATCTACACGGTCAAGGATACGCACCTGCTGATCGCGATCATGTTCGGGTCGATGGTGATGAGCTACAGCCTGCTGCTGTTCAACTATGCGGCGAGCGTCGTGTTCACGTCGTCGTACGTGCTGCTGATGTTCCACCTGCTCGCGCCGGGCAGCATGCGGATCATCGGCGAGCGCGCGATCGACACGGTGGTCGGCTGCATGATCGCGATCGCCGCGAGCCGGCTGTTCCCGTACTGGGAATACCGGCTGATGGGCAAGCTCGTCACCGACATGCTGACGTCCACGCGCAAGTATTTCGAGGCCGTGTGGCGCGCCGGGCGCGGCATGTCGCCGCCGCCGGTGCCGGCCGCCGATGGCGCCGCCGTCGTCGCGGGCGTCGCCGCGGCAATCGAGTCCCCGGCGGCCAGCCTCGACGACGACTACCGCTACCGCCTCGCGCGCAAGGACGTGCACATCGCGTTCGCGAACCTCGGGCAGGCAATTCAGCGGATGATGATCGAGCCGAAGGCGCACCAGCGCTTCGTGCCGGAACTGAACGACCTGCTCGTGCAGACGCACGTGCTCGGCGCGCAGATCACGGCTGCCGCGCCGCTGATCCGCAGCGCCTGCGCGGCCGACGGCGGCCTCGCGCACGACGACGCGCTGCAGCGCGGTCTCGCCGCCGTGCTCGACAATCTCGAGAAGGCCGAAGCCGGCGAGCCGCCGCCTGCGGACCACCTCGAAGCGTCGAAGCAGATCACGCGCGATCTCGATGCGATGGTCGTGTCCGCGGAACAATCCGATGCGGTCGGCGCCGAGCTCACGCACGACCTGAAGGTGCTCGCGCACCAGTGCAAGCAGATGCTCGCGTCGTCGCTGCTGATCCGCAAGGATGCGAGCGTGATCCGCCTGCCCGCCTGAGCCCGAATGTCCGCGCCGGCAGGCCGGCCCGCGCACGCCGCGGATCGGCCACCGGCGCGCGCCGATTCAACGATCCCCGAAGCATGCGTCACCCGTTCCGCACGGCCCGCGCCTCCCGCGCCCAGCCGCCCCACGCCCCATTCCGCTTGCCGCGCCAGTCAGGGAATACCCGATTCCGGTCACCGCGTCCGGCTTGCTATCATGCGTTCACATTCAAGTTGTATAGACAACTTGGGGCAATCGAACCGGCCCCGCTCACCCGGTTCGTCGCATAACGATATCGGAGACTCGATGAAAAACTTGCAGCGCCACCTGAGCGCGCGGCACATCCGCTTTCTCGCGCTCGGCTCGGCGATCGGCACGGGCCTGTTCTACGGTTCCGCGTCCGCAATCCAGCTCGCGGGCCCGGCCGTGATCCTTGCGTACATCCTGGGCGGCGCGGCCGTCTACATGGTGATGCGCGCGCTCGGCGAGATGGCCGTGCGCGAGCCCGTCGCGGGCTCGTTCGGCCACTACGCGACCGAGAACCTCGGCCCGTTCGCGGGTTTCGTCACGGGCTGGACCTACACGCTCGAAATGGTGATCGTCGCGATCGCCGACATCACCGCGTTCGGCATCTACATGGGCTTCTGGTTTCCGGATGTTCCGCAATGGATCTGGGTGCTCGGCGTCGTCGCGATCATCTGCGGGCTCAATCTGTGCCACGTGAAGGTGTTCGGCGAGCTCGAATTCTGGCTGTCGATCATCAAGGTCGGCGCGATCGTCGCGATGATCGGCGGCGGCGTCGCGATCCTGCTGACCGGCATGCACTTCGGTCATTCGGCCGACGTGCCGACGTTCGCGAACCTGTGGAACCACGGTGGCTTCCTGCCGAACGGTGTCGGCGGGCTGATCGCGTCGCTGTCGGTCGTGATCTTCGCGTACGGCGGGATCGAGGTGATCGGGATGAGCGCCGGCGAGGCGAAGGACCCGGAGCGCGTGATTCCGCGCGCGATCAACGCGGTACCTGCCCGGATCCTGCTGTTCTACGTGCTGACGATGGTCGTGCTGATGTCGATCAGCCCATGGACCGGCGTGGGCAGCGACGGCAGCCCGTTCGTGCAGATCTTCTCGGCGCTCGGCGTGAAATCGGCCGCGACGATCCTGAACCTCGTCGTGATCAGTGCGGCGATCTCGGCGATCAACAGCGACATCTTCGGCGCGGGCCGGATGATGTTCGGAATGGCGCGGCAGGGCCAGGCGCCGCGCGTGCTGACGACGACGTCGCGCCACGGCGTGCCGTGGGTCACGGTGCTCGTGATGGCCGGCGCGCTGCTGGTGGGCGTGCTGCTCAATTACCTGATGCCGAAGGACGTGTTCCTGATGGTCGCCGCGATCGCGACGTTCGCGACCGTGTGGGTGTGGCTGATGATCCTGCTGTCGCAGGTGGCGATGCGTCGCCGCCTGTCGAGCGCCGAAGTCGCCGCGCTGAAGTTCAAGGTGCCGCTGTGGCCCGTCGCGCCGGCGCTGACGATCGCCTTCATGGGCTTCGTGATCGTGATGCTCGGCTGGTTCGAGGATACGCGCGTTGCGCTGTATGTCGGCGCGGCGTGGCTCGCGCTGCTCGCGGCCGTGTTCTACGCGCGGATCCGCCCGAAATTCGCGCCTGCGTCACGTTGACGCACGGCTGACCTGCCCGTGCGGCGCGCCGGTTCCGGCGCGCCTTCCGTCGTTCCGGTCCGCGCGAGGCCCGTCGCGCCGGACACCACGGACTCCGCGCTGCATGCCTCGTGTGCACGACCCGATCGGGTCGCGCACCGGCACGTCAGTGCGACGCCGCGCTCGCGGCCTCGGCCGGATGGGCCTCGTCGTACGCGCGCTTCTGCGAAATCGCGTTGTACAGGATCGTCCCGATCACGAGCAGCACGGCCACGACGATCAGGATGCTCACGTTGCGGACAGGGTTCTTCTTGCGCTGATCGTTCATGGTCGGTACGGCTCCGTCTGATTCGTCGAAGCGGGCATTCTACGCGCTTGCGCCCGTGCTGCGCCGCCGCGTGTGCCGATCGCCGTCCCCGCCGGCTCCGCCGCCTCGCACACGCTTTCCGCGCGCTTTCATTTGTTAATCGTTCCCATTTCGATTTAGAATCCCAAATCTTTCATTTTGTAATGTTTCGGGGCGCTCGGGCGGCAGGCGCGCCCCGGAACGCTCCCTCGTCCACCTGCCGCACCGGAGTCTTCATGTCGAATCCGCGCACCCGCCTGCTGCCGCTCGCCGGCGCCCTCACCCTGGCCCTGGCCACGACCGCTTTCGCGCCGCTTGCGCACGCGGCCGAGGAAGTGAGCCTGTACACCACCCGCGAGCCGAAGCTGATCCAGCCGCTCATCGACGCATTCACGAAGCAGAGCGGCGTCAAGGTCAACACGGTGTTCGTGAAGGACGGCCTGCTCGAACGCGTGAAGGCGGAAGGCGCGCAGTCGCCGGCCGACGTGCTGATGACGGTCGACGTCGGCAACCTGCTCGATCTCGTCGACGGCGGCGTCACGCAACCGGTGCGCTCGAAGGCGCTCGACGACGCGATTCCCGCGAACCTGCGCGGCGCGAACGGCGACTGGTACGCGCTGTCGCTGCGCGACCGCGTGCTGTACGTCGAAAAGGACCTGAAGGTCGATGCGTTCCGCTACGAGGATCTCGCCGATCCGAAATGGAAGGGCAAGGTCTGCATCCGGTCGGGCCAGCATCCGTACAACACCGCGCTCGTCGCGGCGATGATCGCGCACGACGGCGAGGCCGCGACCGAGAAATGGCTGCGCGGCGTGAAGGCGAACCTGGCGCGCAAGGCGACGGGCGGCGACCGCGACGTCGCGCGCGACATCCTCGGCGGCATCTGCGACGTCGGCCTCGCGAACGCCTACTACGTCGGCCACATGAAAAATGCGGAACCGGGAAGCGACGCGCGCAAATGGGGCGACGCAATCAAGGTCGTACGCCCGACGTTCGCGAATACGAAGAGCGGCGGCACGCACGTGAACATCAGCGGCGCGACGGTGGCCAAGCACGCGCCGCACAAGGCCAATGCCGTGAAGCTGCTCGAATACCTGGTATCGCCGGAAGCGCAGGCGCTGTACGCGCAGGCGAACTACGAATACCCGGTGCGCGCGAACGTGAAGCTCGACCCGGTGATCGCGAGCTTCGGCACGCTGAAGGTCGATCCGCTGCCGCTGGCGGACATCGCGAAGCATCGCAAGCAGGCGAGTCAGCTCGTCGACAAGGTCGGCTTTGACAACTGACGCATCGCCGGCCGGCGCCCGCCGCGAGCCGCGCGGGCCGCATCGTCGTCTGCGGCCGCGCGCGGGCAGCCTGTGGCTGCTCGCGGCGCTGACCATCGCCGCGGCGGTCGCGGCGCCGCTCGCGGTGCTCGTCGCCGCCGCGTTCGACGCCGATCTCGCGCACTGGCGGCATCTCGCCGAATTCGTGCTGCCGCAGGCGCTCGTCAATACGTTATTGCTGCTCGCCGGGGTCGGCACGATCGTGTCGATCGTCGGCACCGGCTGCGCATGGCTCGTCACCGCGTACGATTTTCCCGGCCGACGGATCCTGACCTGGGCGCTGCTGCTGCCGCTCGCCGTCCCCACCTACATCGTCGCGTTCGCGTATCTCGACCTGCTGCATCCGATCGGCCCCGTGCAGGGCGCGATCCGCTGGGTGCTCGGCTTCGACAGCCCGCGCCAGTTTCGCCTGCCCGACCTGCGCTCGCTGCCCGGCGCGATCTTCGTGCTCGGCTTCGTGCTGTATCCGTACGTCTACCTGAGCACGCGCGCGATGTTCGTCACGCAATCCGCGAGCCTGCTCGAAGCCGCGCGCACGCTCGGCGCCGGCCGCCTCGCGACGTTCTGGCGCGTCGTCGTGCCGCTGGCCCGGCCGGCGATCGCGGTCGGCGTGAGCCTCGCGCTGCTGGAAACGCTCAACGACATCGGCGCGTCGGAATTTCTCGGCGTGCAGACGCTGACCGTGTCCGTCTACACGACGTGGATCACGCGCTCCGATCTCGCCGGCGCCGCGCAGATCGCACTTGCGATGCTCGCGATCGTCGTCGGCATGATCGCGCTCGAACGCTACGGGCGCCGCCGCCAGCGCTACGCGCACGGCCGGCGCATGCGGCCGATCGCGCCGCGCCGCCTGACCGGCGCGGCCGCGCTGGGCGCCGCGGTGCTCGGCTGGCTGCCCGTCCTGCTCGGCTTCGGCGCGCCGGCCGCGTACCTCGCGGTCGAGACCGGCAAGCGGTTGCATCTCGTCGGCGGCATATCCGCGCAACTGATGACGGGGCTCGCGAACACGCTGACGATCGCGGCAACCGCCACCGCCGCGACGCTTGCGTGCGGGCTCGTCGTCGCGTGGGCCGCCCGCGCGCAGCGCGATAGCGCCCGCGCGGGCCCTGCCCGCCTGTGCGCGCGGATCGCGAGCCTCGGCTACGCGGTGCCGGGCACCGTGCTCGCGATCGGGCTGCTGATTCCGTTCGCCACGGCCGACCGGCTGTTCGGCGCGGCGCTCGGCCGCGACGGGCTGCTGCTGATGGGCTCGGTCACCGCGCTCGTGATCGCCTATACCGTGCGCTTCCTCGCGATCCCGGCCGGCGGCATCGAGGCCGGCCTCGCGCGTATTCCGCCGTCGCTCGAACAGGCCGCGCGCTCGCTCGGCGAGACGGCCGGCGGCACGCTGCGCCGCGTCCACCTGCCGCTGTTGCGGCCCGCGCTCACGACGAGCGCGCTGCTGGTGTTCGTCGACGCGATGAAGGAATTGCCGGCGACGCTGCTGCTGCGCCCGCTGAACTTCGACACGCTCGCGACGTGGCTGTATGCGGAAGCCGCGCGCGGCACCTATGAAGAAGGCGCGGTCGCCGCGCTCGCGATCGTGCTGGCCGGGCTCGTGCCCGTGATCCTGCTCGCACGCACGCGCCACAAGATCGGAGCCTGACACCGTGAACCTGCTCGAACTCGACGACCTCTGCATCGCCTACGACACGCCGCACGGCCGCCGCACCGTGGTCGACGGCCTGAGCCTCGCGCTGCCGCGCGGCGACATCGGCTGCCTGCTCGGCGCGTCCGGCTGCGGCAAGACCACCGTGCTGCGCGCGATCGCCGGCTTCGAACCCGTGCGCACGGGGCGCATCGTGCTGGACGGCGTGCCCGTCGCGGCGCCGTCGCTCGACGTGCCGCCCGAGCGACGGCGCATCGGCATGATGTTCCAGGATTACGCGCTGTTCCCGCACCTGAGCGCGGCGGAGAACGTCGCGTTCGGCCTGCGCCGCATGCCGAAGGCCGAGCGGCGCCTGCGCGTCGCGGAGATGCTCGATCTGGTCGGCCTCGCCGATTCCGGCGACGCGTATCCGCACGAACTGTCGGGCGGCCAGCAGCAGCGCGTCGCGCTCGCGCGCGCACTCGCGCCGTCGCCGGAATTGCTGCTCCTCGACGAGCCGTTCTCGAATCTCGACGTCGATACGCGCGAGCGGCTCGCATTCGAGCTACGCGACATCCTGAAGCACACGGGCCACACCGCGATCCTCGTCACGCACAATCAGGCGGAAGCGTTCGCGATCGCCGACCGGATCGGCGTGATGAAGGACGGCCGGCTCGCGCAATGGGATACGCCGTACGCGCTGCACCATCATCCGGCCAGCCCGTTCGTCGCGGATTTCGTGCGCCGCGACGTGCTCGCCGACGAACGCGCACGCGCGCTGGCGCGCGGCCTCTGACGCCGCGCCGCCGGGCGCGACGGCATGCCCGTCAGGCGGGCTCGGCCAGATCGCGCACGGGCAGCGCGGTCGAATACTTGATCTGCTCCATCGCGAACGACGAACTGACGTCGAACAGCGGCACCGTGCGAATCAGTTGCTTGTAGACGCGGTCGTAGTCGTCGATGCCGGCCACCACGACGCGCAGCAGGTAATCGGTCTCGCCGCTCATCCGGTAGACCTCGACCACTTCCGGCATGTCCCGCACCGCCTGCGTGAAGTGCTGCGCCCATTCCTCGGTGTGCTGGTTCGTGCGGATCGCGACGAACACGGTCGTGCCGACCCCGAGCTTGCGCGGATCGCACAGCGCGACCTGCGCGCGAATCGCGCCGGTTTCCTTCAGCCGCTGCACGCGCTTCCAGCACGGCGTCTGCGACAGGTTCACGCGCTGGGCCAGCTCCGCGATCGGCAGCGTGGCATCCGCCTGCAGCAGCTCCAGCAGCTTGCGATCGATGGCGTCCATTTCTCCATTCCCTCGTCGATAGAAATTTATTCTATTCATCCTGCCCGACGGGGAACAATATGAAAACTGTCTCGGGACGTCGACCGGTGTAAATACCGATCCGGCACCCATACGATGCTTCCGCCCCACGCTCGCCGCGCCAGACGAAACAGGCGACGCCACCGCCAGGGTGGAATCGCCTGAAATGGGCCGCGCGTCGCGGCCCGCATGTCGCGCCGGGGCGGGCCGGCGCTTGCACGCCGCCGGCCGCCCCGCCGCTCAATACGCGACCGTTGCGATCTCGCGCACGAAGCTGCCCTGTTCGAGCGTGTCGACGAACGCGACCGCGTAGTCTTCGGCCGAGATCTTGCTGTTGCCTTGCGCGTCCACGATCAGCTTGCCGGCGCCGGTGCGGAACGTGCCCGTGCGCTCGCCCGGCGCGATCAGCGCGGCCGGCGCGAAGAAGGTCCAGTCGAGATCGGCGGCCGTCTTCAGGTAGTCGAGCGCGTCGCGGTGCGCAAGCGCGACCGCCTTGTACGCGTCCGGGAAACCTTCGGTGTCGACGAGCTGCTTGCCCGGCGCGACCTCGAGCGAACCGGCACCGCCGACCACGACGAGCCGCTTCAGGCCGGCCTCGCGCGTACCGGCGACCAGCGCCTTCGCGGCCGCGACGACCTGTGCCGCCTGTTCCTGCTTCGGACCGTACGCGCTCGCGACGACGTCATGGCCCGGCAGCGCGGCCGCGATGCTGGCCGGGTCGAACAGGTCGGCCGCCTTCGCGGTGATGCCGTCGCCGGATGCCCCCGGATGGCGCGACAGCGCCGTGACGCGGTGGCCGCGCCGCACGGCTTCCGCCGCGATGCGCGAGCCGATCATGCCGGTGGCGCCGAACAGCGCGATATTCAACGAACGTTGCGTCATATCGATTCTCCACGAATGAAAATATGTAACACAGTTAATTACAGATAAGACCGAAAAAAACGGGGCGATACCCCCGTTGCGCCGATCGGCGCGCGTACGCGCCGTCCGGCTTCCTGCCCTGCCTGGGCCTGGCCCCCGTCATCGGCACCCGCCGACGATCACCCGCCCGCGCGCGCCGCCCGCTGCGTGCGCTGCTCCAGATCCAGCATGTCGGCCGTCACGTCGACGAGCGTGCGCGTCGCGAGCGACGCCTCCATCGCGCGCTGCGCGTCGCCGATATAGCCGGTCAGCACGCCCTGGATGTGCCGCCCGACGAGGCAGGCCGGATTCGGCGCCTCGCGGTGCAGCGCGAACAGCTGCGCATCGTCCACCGCACGATACACGTCGAGCAGCGTGATCTCGCCGGGCTCGCGCGCCAGCAGCGCCCCGCCGCCCGCGCCGAGCTGGGACGTGGTCAAGCCTGCGGCCGCCAGCATCGACAGCAGCCGGCGAATCAGCGCCGGATTCGTATTCACGCTGCCCGCGATGACGTCGGACGACAGCGGCACGCCTTCCTGCATCGACAGCAAGGCGAGCACGTGAACGGCAAACGCGAACCGGCTGCTGGTATTCATTCCTGACTCACTCGGCGACGTCGGCTCGACCCGCAACCGGCGACATGTGTAACCATCATAATTACATTTTGCGGATCGTGCAAGCCCGCGTCACTCGCCGCTCGCGGGTTTCGCGCCGGCGGCGTTCTGCTGGCTCCACTGCTGGAGCTTCTTGCCGGCTTCGGCGATCTTCGCGCCGGCTTCGGAAGCGGCATGCGCGACGACCGCGGACGCCGCCGCGTCGATCTGCGCCTGTGCGGCCGACGCGAGGCCGCTCGCGGACAACGGCGGCACGGCCGACGCCGCGGACGCGATGCCGGCCTTCGCCGCGTTGATCTGTTGATTGACGGTGCTCGCCACTTGGTCGAGCGCCTTGGCTGCGTTGTTCGCGGCATCGGCGGCCGCGCTCGCGGCCGTATCGGGTTGCGCGGCCGGCGTGCCGGATTTCTCGCAGCCCGCGAGCAACAGCAGCGCACCGGCGGCCACGGCCGTCAGCACGAACCCGGGCATGCGACGCGCCCGCGATGTCTTCATGTTCATCAGCAATCTCTGGCCGCGCGTGGCACGGCCTCGTAGTTGGACCGGTGTCGATGATACCGCCTGTGGAACGGGCTCAATGACGACCCGCCATTAAAAATGCCTTTCAATTTCGGATTCGTCTGATTCAATCGCAGGCGCCTGGCCTCTAAAGTGGGCAGCTTCAATTCGCTTCGTACGTGCCCCTTTTCCTCGTCATGGCTTTCATCATCGATTGGCTCATCGTCCTGGCCGCGCTGCTCGCCGCCACCCTGTTCCTGTGCCTGCGCGCGCCGTCGGCGCGCCGCCTCGCCGAATCCGGGCGTCCGCGCCGCATCGCGTGCGCGCGGCTGCTCGCGCAGGCCGTGATCGGTTTCTGGACGGCCGCGCTGATCGTCGCGCAAGGCATCCTCGGCGCCTGCGCAGGCGCCGACGGCGACGGCCAGTCGCTCGCGGGCTTCGCGGCGCTCGCGTTCGCCGCGCTCGGGCTGTCGGCCGTCGCCGCCTACTGGTCGGCGTGCGCGCTGCGGCTGCGCCGGCCGCCCGTGCTGTTCGCGCGCCACTGACGCGCCAGATCGGTGCGTGGCAACGCACCGCCGCGCACCGCTTCGTTCGTCGAACGCACCAGTTCAGCACGCATCGCACCACGCGCGTGCACTCGGCTCGTCTCTCGAGCGCGGTCGATCGCGCCTCCATCCCGTGCACGATTCACCTGAATGCCGCATCGCGCGGTATTCAAGCACCAATACCAAGCAGCCGTTCACCAGGTTGGCTCGATATTTGCATTCCTTGCCCGTTTTTTGCGCAAGGAAGCCACGGCATGGATGGTCTGAAATCCGGCGTCGACACACTGTTCCTGTTGATCGGCGCCGTCATGGTGCTCGCGATGCACGCGGGCTTCGCATTTCTCGAACTCGGCACGGTCCGCAAGAAGAACCAGGTCAACGCGCTCGTGAAGATCCTGGTCGACTTCTCGGTGTCGACGCTCGCGTATTTCCTCATCGGCTACACGATCGCATACGGCGTCGAATTCTTCGACGACATCGGCACGCTGTCGCAGCACAACGGCTACGCGCTCGTGCGCTTCTTCTTCCTGCTGACGTTCGCGGCGGCGATCCCGGCGATCGTGTCGGGCGGCATCGCCGAGCGCGCGAAGTTCAACCCGCAGCTCGTCGCGACGCTGATCATCGTCGGCTTCATCTATCCGTTCTTCGAAGGGATCGCGTGGAACGAGCGCTTCGGCGTGCAGGCCTGGCTCGCGCACGCGTTCGGTGCGCCGTTCCACGACTTCGCGGGCTCGGTCGTCGTGCATGCGTTCGGCGGCTGGGTCGCGCTGCCGGCCGTGCTGCTGCTCGGCGCGCGCCACGGCCGCTATGCGAAGGACGGCCGGATCGCCGCGCACCCGCCGTCGAACATCCCGTTCCTCGCGCTCGGCGCATGGGTGCTCGCCGTCGGCTGGTTCGGCTTCAACGTGATGAGCGCGCAGACGCTCGACAAGATCAGCGGCCTCGTCGCGGTGAACTCGCTGATGGCGATGGTCGGCGGCACGCTCGCGGCATGGATGGCCGGCCGCAACGACCCGGGCTTCACGTACAACGGACCGCTCGCGGGCCTCGTCGCGGTATGCGCGGGCTCCGACGTGATGCACCCGATCGGCGCGCTCGTCACGGGGGCCGCGGCCGGTGCGCTGTTCGTCGCGATGTTCACCTGCGTGCAGAACCGGTGGCGCATCGACGACGTACTCGGCGTCTGGCCGCTGCACGGGATGTGCGGTGCGCTCGGCGGCATCGCGGCGGGCGTGTTCGGACTGCCCGCGCTCGGCGGCCTCGGCGGCGTGTCGTTCCTGTCGCAGCTCGTCGGCACGCTCGGCGGCATCGCGATCGCGACCGCGGGCGGCACGCTCGTCTACGGCGCGCTGAAGGCGACCGTCGGGCTGCGACTCGATCGCGAAGCCGAATTCGACGGCGCCGACCTGTCGATCCACCGCATCTCGGCCACGCCCGAGCGCGATTGACCCGCTGGCGCCTGCCCGACGCATCATTACGTTTTCAATTCAAAAAACTTTCATCGAGCGTCCTTACACTTCCGTCCAGTTTTCAATAAGCCTTCGCGGCGCTTGCCGCTCGCGCGCCTCGCGAAGGCCATTCCTCCAACCACCGAAACTGGACTCCACATGCCCGCGTTGCCCAATGCTTCCCGTCGTCAGGCCCTGAAGATCCTCGCCGGCGCGCCGATGCTTCCCCTTTCCGGCCTCGCGCTGCCGGCCCTGCTGACGGGCTGCGGCGGCGACGACGATCCCGCGTCGACGCCGGCGCCGGTCGCCGCTGCCTATACGTCGGCGGCATTCTCGGCGATGGCCGCGCCGACGCTCGACAACGCGGCCGCGATGGCCACGACGACGGTCGGCTCGACGCTGTCGGTGTCGTTCTCGGACGGTTCGTCGCGCAACTTCAAGCTCGCGTACAAGCCGTTCTTCGTGACGGGCGACATGGTGCCGGACGGCAAGGGCGGCACGACGCTCGCGGGCGGCTACTACGACATCAACAACCAGCCGATCATCGATCGCTCGGTGGCCGGCAAGGAACGCCAGTTCTATTCCGACTGCCCGGACGGCAGCTCGCTGCTGACGCTGAAGAACGCGAACGTGCCCGGCGTGAAGGGCAACACGGTGTTCGCGGTCGTGCAGTTCGAATACACGACGCGCGACCAGGCGAGCGCGTCGCAGTACGGCCAGTTGCCGTCGCCGATCGCCGTGCTCACGCTCGACCAGGACCCGGCCACCGGCGCGCTGAAGGTCGTGAAGTACCACAACGTCGACACGTCGAAGGCGCACGGCCTGTGGATCACCTGCGGCGCGAGCCTGTCGCCGTGGGGTACGCACCTGTCGAGCGAGGAATACGAGCCGGACGCGACGAAGGCCGCGACCGACGCGCAGTTCAAGGCGTTCAGCAAGAACACCTTCGGCGACGAGACGAAGGCGAACCCCTACCACTACGGCCACCTGCCGGAGATCACCGTGAATCCGGACGGCACCGGCACCGTGAAGAAGCACTACTGCCTCGGCCGCATCTCGCACGAGCTGATCCAGGTGATGCCGGACCAGCGCACCGTGATGATGGGCGACGACGCCACCAACGGCGGCCTGTTCATGTTCGTCGCCGACAAGGCGGCCGACCTGTCGGCCGGCACGCTGTACGTCGCGAAGTGGACGCAGACGTCGTCCGCCGGCGCCGGCAGCGCGACGCTCACGTGGCTGAAGATCGGCCACGCGACCAGCAGCGAGATCGAGACGCTCGCGAACACGCTGAAGGCGTCGGACATCATGGATCTCGTCACCGTCGACCCGAACGACACGAGCTACACGAAGATCCACTTCGGCGGCAAGTTCAACTGGATGCGCGTGAAGCCGGGCAT
The DNA here is from genome assembly GCF_902833145.1 of Burkholderia sp. BCC0506. GTDB lineage: Bacteria > Pseudomonadota > Gammaproteobacteria > Burkholderiales > Burkholderiaceae > Burkholderia. The sequence goes on from NZ_CADFEN010000003.1 coordinate 384,023, forward strand.
GGAAAAGGCGGCCGCGTTCCTCGAGACGCACCGCTACGCGGCGCTGATCGGCGGCAGCATGGCGTTCACGAAGCTCGAAGGCACGACCGTCAACGCGAAGGACAAGATCGTGTACACGGCGATGTCGCGGATCGAGACGTCGATGGTCAAGGGCAATGCGGTGTCGCGCGACGTCGCGGTGGACAAGAAGATCGCCGCAGGCGCCGTCTATGCGCTGAACCTGAAGGGCGGCCAGCGCGACACGTCGGGCGCCGCGATCGACAGCGAATGGGTGCCGGTCGACATGAGCGCGCCGGCCGCGCTCGTCGGCGAGGATCTCGCCGCGGCCGACGCGCTCGGCAACCTCGCGAACCCGGACAAGATCGCGAACCCCGACAACCTGAAGTTTTCGGAGAAGCTGCGTACCCTCTTCATCGGCGAAGACTCGGGCATGCACGTGAACAACTTCCTGTGGGCCTACAACGTCGACACGAAATCGCTCGCGCGCGTGCTGTCGTGCCCGGCCGGCGCCGAATCGACGGGCCTGCACGCGGTCGACGAGATCAACGGCTGGACCTACATCATGAGCAACTTCCAGCACGTGGGCGATTGGGAATCGCCGCTGCACGACAAGGTCAAGCCGACGCTCGACCCGCTGGTGCGCGCGAACTACAAGGACCGCTTCGGCGCGAGCGTCGGCTACCTGACGGCCGAGCAGACCAGCATCAAGCTCGCGAAGGGCTGATCACCGCGGGAGGGGCGTTGCTTCCGGTCAGGGCGCCCCGGACCGGGCGTTCCTGACCGGGCTCCGCGACCACGCGTCTTTCTTCATCACCGTTCATTCGTCGGCGCTCCACGCCGTTTCACGCGCGATGCCCCCTGCGGGCGTCGCGCTTTTTTTTGCGCGCGGCGATCGTTCGGGCGGCGCCCATCGCGCGTGCAAACGGGCGCGAAGCGGCCCCGGACAGGCGTTGGCGGCGATCGGAGGATAATACGGGCCTGACGCGTCCGGGCGGACGGTCGGAAAGACAGGCAAAAAAAAGCGCCACGGAGACCGTGGCGCTAAAAAAGTTCTAGCCATTCCGAGGGCCGTGCTAGAACCTGAGAGACTGCGCGAAACATCGTTGCCGGTTAAACTCTTGAAACGATGTTTCGAAAACGTGAGACATTCTTTCCGTTTCCGCCCGACAAGTCAAGCGGTATTTGCACCGGTTCATGCACTTTCCGGCAACGCTCATTTGAGCGTTTTCCTAATAAACCAAGGGTGAACCCGTAAAATCTCATCGCATGACCGGTTCACCCGCGGAACATGCATCCTTTGGCAATAGTCCTACAATACCAACAAAATTGAAATCGAGTTTCGGAATTAGAGAGAATCCCTCGTGTCGACCACTGTAACCTCTCCCGCGTTGCGGGACCGTGAATCGTCGCCCGACGAAATCACCGCCCTGGCCCGCGGCCTCGCCGTGCTGCGCCGTATCGCGGCTGCCGACGCGCCCGTCAGCAACCGCGAACTCACCGAATTGACCGGCATCCCGAAGCCGACCGTCTCGCGCATCACCGCGACGCTCGTCAGCGCCGGTTTCCTGTTCCAGTTGCCCGACAGCGAGCGCTTCGTGCTCACCGCGTCGGTGCTCGAACTGAGCCACGGCTTCCTGCGCAACTTCGACATCCGCGCGCGTTCGCGGCCGTTCATGATCGAGCTGGCCGAACGCACGTCGCTGTCCGTGCATCTCGCGGTGCGCGACCGGCTCGACATGGTGGCGATCGACGTGGTCCGTCCGCGCTCGGCCGTGCTCGTCACGCGCCTCGAGATCGGCTCGCGGATGGACATCGCACGCACGGCCGTGGGTCGCGCCTATCTTGCCGCCCTCGAGGACGACGAGCGCCGCCTGCTGCTCGAGTCGCTGCGCACCACCGCCGGCGACGACTGGCCGCACGTGTCGGCCCGGCTGACGCCCGCGCTCGACGAGGCGATGCGCGACGGCCACGCGATCGCGATCGGCGAATGGCGCGAGGGGCTGAATGCGGTCGCGGCCGGGTTCGTCGGCCCGTCCGGCCAGCGCTATTCGGTGAATTGCGGCGGCGCGTCGCACCAGTGCCCGCCCGAATGGCTGAAGGAACACGTGGTGCCCGCGCTGCAGGAGTGCATCGCGAAAATCACCCACGAAATCGGCGGCGCGCCGGCCCGGCGCATCGGCGTGTAATCGTTTCGTCATCGCCGTGTCGCGTTCTGTAACGACCGTAACCCGTTGAAAGATAGGCCGCTGGACTGTAACGGGGACGGCACGTAGGATCATGCCCATCGTCGCGCCGCATTCGCGGTGCGCACCGCTCTTTTCCCGCGGATCGGCGGGGCCCCGGACCGAGCCGGGCCGCCCCGTCCCGTCACCCGCACGCCCACGCGCAGCCCGGCAGTCCGATTGTCGTGCCCGCCGCGCCGTCTTCCTGACAGAACACGATGGATAACGAACAAAAGCCCACGCCCCCTTCGAAAGACCCTGCGCCCGCCGCTGCACGGCGCCCGCGCCGCACGCTGCTGATCGGCACCGTCGCAGTCGTCGTGATCGGCGGCCTGTTGTGGTGGCACCCGTGGAACCGCACGCCGGCGGCAGGCAGCACCGCGAAAAGCGCGGGCGCCAGCGCCGCCGCGGGCAGCCATCGCGGCCGCGGCGGCCCCGCTGCAATGGCGAACGTGCCGCAGCCGGTGCAGGTCGCCACCGTGACGCAGGGCGAAATGCCGATCGTGCTGTCCGCGCTCGGCACCGTCACGCCGCTCGCGAACGTGACGGTCAAGACGCAGTTGTCGGGCTACCTGCAGTCGGTGTCGTTCCAGGAAGGCCAGATCGTCAGGAAGGGCGACGTGCTCGCGCAGATCGACCCGCGCCCGTACCAGGTCGCGCTCGAGAACGCCGAAGGCACGTACGCGCGCGACTCGGCGCTGCTCGCGACCGCCCGCCTCGACCTGAAGCGCTACCAGACGCTGCTGTCGCAGGACTCGATCGCGTCGCAAACCGTCGACACGCAGGCGTCGCTCGTCAAGCAGTACGAAGGCGCGGTGAAGACCGACCAGGCCGCGATCGATTCCGCGAAACTCAATCTCACGTATGCGCGCATCACGGCGCCGGTCTCGGGCCGCGTCGGCCTGCGCCAGGTCGACCCCGGCAACTACGTGACGCCCGGCGACACCAACGGCATCGTCGTGATCACGCAGTTGCAGCCGATGAGCGTGATCTTCACGACGTCGGAAGACAACCTGCCGCAGATCCTCAAGCAGGTGAACGCGGGCCAGAAGCTGTCGGTCACCGCCTACAACCGCAACAACACGGTGCCGCTCGAGACCGGCTCGCTCGCGACGCTCGACAACCAGATCGACACGAGCACCGGCACGGTCAAGCTGCGCGCGAACTTCGATAACAAGGAAGGCATGCTGTTCCCGAATCAGTTCGTGAACACGCGGCTGCTCGTCGACGTGCTGCGCGACGCGACGATCGTGCCGACCTCCGCCGTGCTGACGGGCTCGATCGGCCAGTTCGTCTACGTCGTGAAACCGGACAACACCGTGACGGTGCGCAAGGTCGCCGTCGGCCCGGTCGACGGCGAACGCACGAGCATCGTCAGCGGCGTGACGCCCGGCGAGCGCGTGGTGACCGACGGCTCGGACCGTCTGCGCGAAGGCTCGAAGATCTCGATTCCGGCCGACAAGCCGAAAGGCGCGTCGGGCGCGCGCGGCGCCGGCGCGGCGTCGGGTGCCTCGGCTGCGTCGGGTGCCGGCGGTCATCGCGGCGGACACCGACACGGCGCGTCGCAGGCAGCGGCCCCCGCGGCCCAGTAACGCGCGGGCCGCTCGATGAATCCATCCCGCCTCTTCATTCTCCGGCCGGTCGGCACCGCCCTCCTGATGGCGGCGATCATGCTGGCCGGTCTCGTCGCGCTGCGCTTCCTGCCGCTCGCCGCGCTGCCCGAAGTCGATTACCCGACGATCCAGGTTCAGACCTTCTATCCGGGCGCGAGCCCGGAAGTGATGACGTCGTCGGTCACCGCGCCGCTCGAACGCCAGTTCGGGCAGATGCCGTCGCTGAACCAGATGTCGTCGCAAAGCTCGGCCGGCGCGTCGGTGATCACGCTGCAGTTCTCGCTCGACCTGCCGCTCGACATCGCCGAACAGGAAGTGCAGGCCGCGATCAACGCGGCCGGCAACCTGCTGCCGTCCGACCTCCCTGCCCCGCCGATCTACGCGAAGGTGAATCCGGCCGATGCGCCGGTGCTGACGCTCGCCGTCAAGTCGAAGACGCTGCCGCTCACGCAGGTGCAGGACCTGGCCGACACGCGCCTCGCGATGAAGATCTCGCAGATCGCCGGCGTCGGCCTCGTCAGCCTGTCCGGCGGCAACCGCCCGGCCGTGCGGATCCAGGCGAACCCGACCGCGCTCGCGCAGTACGGGATGAACCTCGACGACCTGCGCACGACGATCTCGAACCTGAACGTCAACACGCCGAAGGGCAACTTCGACGGCCCGACGCGCGCGTACACGATCAACGCGAACGATCAGTTGACGAGCGCCGACCAGTACAACAGCGCGGTCGTCGCGTACAAGAACGGCCGCCCGGTGATGCTGACCGACGTCGCGAGGGTCGTCGCCGGCTCGGAGAACACCAAGCTCGGCGCGTGGGTGAATGCGGACCCCGCGATCATCCTGAACGTGCAGCGCCAGCCGGGCGCGAACGTGATCGCAACCGTCGACGCGATCAAGGCGCAACTGCCGAAGCTGCAGGAAACGCTGCCGGCCGCGCTCGACGTCGAGATCGTCACCGACCGCACGACGATGATCCGCGCGGCCGTGCGCGACGTGCAGTTCGAGCTGCTGCTCGCGGTCGCGCTGGTCGTGCTGGTGATGTACCTGTTCCTCGCGAACGTCTACGCGACGATCATCCCGAGCCTGTCGGTGCCGCTGTCGCTGATCGGCACGCTCGCGGTGATGTACATGGCCGGCTTCTCGCTGAACAACCTGTCGCTGATGGCGCTCACCATCGCGACCGGCTTCGTCGTCGACGACGCGATCGTGATGATCGAGAACATCGCGCGCTACGTCGAGGAAGGCGAATCGGGGCTCGAGGCCGCGCTGAAGGGCTCGCGGCAGATCGGCTTCACGATCATCTCGCTGACGGTCTCGCTGATCGCGGTGCTGATCCCGCTGCTGTTCATGGGCGACGTGGTCGGGCGCCTCTTCCACGAATTCGCGATCACGCTCGCGGTGACGATCGTGATCTCGGCCGTCGCGTCGCTCACGCTCGTGCCGATGATGTGCGCGAAGCTGTTGCGCCACTCGCCGCCGCCGGAGAGCCACCGCTTCGAGGCACGTGTGCACCGGGCGATCGACTGGGTGATCGCGCGCTACGCGGTCGCGCTCGAATGGGTGCTGAACCGCCAGCGCTCGACGCTCGTCGTCGCGCTGCTGACGCTCGGGCTGACCGCCCTGCTCTACGTGTTCGTGCCGAAGGGCTTCTTCCCCGCGCAGGACACCGGCGTGATCCAGGCGATCACGCAGGCGCCGCAGTCGATCTCGTACGGCGCGATGGCCGAACGCCAGCAGGCGCTCGCGACCGAGATCCTGAAGGACCCGAACGTCGACAGCCTCACGTCGTTCATCGGCGTCGACGGCAGCAACATCACGCTGAACAGCGGCCGGATGCTGATCAACCTGAAGGCACGCGACGAACGCAGCGAAACCGCCGCGCAGATCATCCGCGACCTGCAGCGGCGCGTCGCGAACATCACCGGCATTTCGCTCTTCATGCAGCCGGTGCAGGACCTGACGATCGACTCGACGGTCAGCCCGACGCAGTACCAGTTCATGCTGACGAGCCCGAACTCGGAAGAATTCGCGACCTGGGTGCCGAAACTCGTCGCGCGGCTGCAGCAGGAGCCGTCGCTCGCCGACGTCGCGACCGACCTGCAGAGCAACGGCCAGTCGGTGTACATCGAGATCGACCGCGCGAGCGCCGCGCGCTTCGGCATCACGCCGGCGACCGTCGACAACGCGCTGTACGACGCGTTCGGCCAGCGCATCGTGTCGACGATCTTCACGCAGTCGAACCAGTACCGCGTGATTCTCGAATCGGAGCCGAAGGAGCAGCACTACGCGCAGTCGCTGAACGACATCTACCTGCCGTCGGCCGGCGGCGGCCAGGTGCCGCTGTCGTCGATCGCGTCGTTCCACGAGCGGCCGTCGCCGCTGCTGGTCGCGCACCTGTCGCAGTTTCCGTCGACGACGATCTCGTTCAACCTCGCAGCGGGCGCGTCGCTCGGCGAAGCCGTCAAGGCGATCGAGGCCGCCGAGAAGGACATCGCCCTGCCCGGCTCGTTCCAGACGCGCTTCCAGGGCGCGGCGCTCGCATTCCAGGCGTCGCTGTCGAACCAGCTGTTCCTGATCCTCGCGGCGGTCGTCACGATGTACATCGTGCTCGGCGTGCTGTACGAGAGCTACATCCACCCGATCACGATCCTGTCGACGCTGCCGTCGGCCGGCGTCGGCGCGCTGCTCGCGCTGATGATCACCGGGCACGACCTCGACATCATCGGGATCATCGGCATCGTGCTGCTGATCGGCATCGTGAAGAAGAACGCGATCATGATGATCGACTTCGCGCTCGAGGCCGAACGCGTCGAGGGCAAGCCGCCGCGCGAGGCGATCTACCAGGCGTGCCTGCTGCGCTTCCGGCCGATCCTGATGACGACGCTCGCCGCGCTGCTCGGCGCGGTGCCGCTGATCGTCGGCTCCGGCGCGGGCTCCGAGCTGCGCCAGCCGCTCGGGATCGCGATCGCCGGCGGCCTGATCGTGTCGCAGGTGCTCACGCTGTTCACGACGCCCGTGATCTACCTCGGCTTCGACTCGCTCGCGCGCCGCGTGCGCGGCTGGTTCGAACGCCATGGCCCCGACGCCGGCACGCGCACGGATGCGTAAGCCATGAACCTGTCGCGCCCCTTCATCACCCGCCCCGTCGCGACGACGCTGCTCGCGCTCGGCGTCGCGCTCGCGGGCCTGTTCGCGTTCATCAAGCTGCCGGTGTCGCCGCTGCCGCAGGTCGACTTCCCGACGATCTCGGTGCAGGCGTCGCTGCCGGGCGCGAGCCCGGAAACGGTCGCGACCAGCGTGACGAGCCCGCTCGAGCGGCACCTCGGCTCGATCGCGGACGTCTCCGAAATGACGTCGACGAGCACCGTCGGCAATGCGCGGATCATCCTGCAGTTCGGCCTGAACCGCGACATCGACGGCGCCGCGCGCGACGTGCAGGCCGCGATCAACGCGGCGCGCGCCGACCTGCCGGCCGCGCTCAAGAGCAACCCGACGTACCGCAAGGTCAACCCGGCCGACTCGCCGATCATGGTCGTGTCGCTGACGTCGGAAACGGCGTCGCCGGCGAAGGTGTACGACGCCGCGTCGACGGTGCTGCAGCAGTCGCTGTCGCAGATCGACGGAATCGGCCAGGTCACCGTGAGCGGCTCCGCGAACCCGGCCGTGCGCGTCGAGCTCGAACCGCAGTCGCTGTTTCACTACGGGATCGGCCTCGAGGACGTGCGCGCGGCGCTCGCCTCCGCGAACGCCAACGCGCCGAAGGGCGCGATCGAGTTCGGCCCGCAGCGCTTCCAGCTGTATACGAACGACCAGGCGTCCCAGGCGTCGCAATACCGCGACCTCGTCGTCGCGTACCGCAACGGCTCGGCCGTGCGGCTGTCCGACCTGTCCGAGGTCGTCGATTCGGTCGAGGACCTGCGCAACCTCGGTTTGTCGAACGGCAAGCGCGCGGTGCTGGTGATCCTCTACCGCTCGCCCGGCGCGAACATCATCGAGACGATCGACCGCGTGCGCGCCGCGCTGCCGCAGCTCACCGCGTCGCTGCCGGCCGACATCACGGTCACGCCGGTGCTCGACCGCTCGACCACCATCCGCGCGTCGTTGCGGGACACCGAGCACACGCTGCTGATCGCGGTCAGCCTCGTCGTGATGGTCGTGTTCCTGTTCCTGCGCAACTGGCGCGCGACGCTGATCCCGAGCGTCGCGGTGCCGATCTCGATCGTCGGCACGTTCGGCGCGATGTACCTGCTCGGCTTCTCGATCGACAACCTGTCGCTGATGGCGCTGATCGTCGCGACCGGCTTCGTCGTCGACGATGCGATCGTCGTGCTCGAGAACATCTCGCGGCACATCGAGAACGGCAAGTCGCGAATGCAGGCCGCATTCGACGGCGCGCGCGAAGTCGGCTTCACGGTGCTGTCGATGAGTATCTCGCTCGTCGCGGTGTTCCTGCCGATCCTGCTGATGGGCGGGATCGTCGGGCGCCTGTTCCGCGAGTTCGCGCTGACGCTGTCGCTCGCGATCGCCGTGTCGCTCGCGGTGTCGCTCACGCTCACGCCGATGATGTGCGCGCGCCTGCTGCCCGAACGGCACGACCCGCAAAGCGAGGGCCGCTTCGGGCGCTTCCTCGAACGCGGTTTCGCGCGGATGCAGCGCGGCTACGAGCGCTCGCTGTCGTGGGCGCTGCGCCGGCCGCTGTTGATCCTGCTGACGCTGTTCGCGACGGTCGGGCTGAACGTCTACCTGTACGTCGTCGTGCCGAAGGGCTTCTTTCCGCAGCAGGACACCGGGCTGATGATCGGCGGCATCCAGGCCGACCAGTCGACGTCGTTCCAGGCGATGAAGCTGAAGTTCTCCGAGATGATGCGGATCGTGCAGGGCAACCCGAACGTGAAGAGCGTCGCGGGCTTCACCGGCGGCACGCAGACCAACTCGGGCTTCATGTTCGTCACGCTGAAGGACCGCACCGAGCGCAAGCTGTCGGCCGACCAGGTGATCCAGCAGCTGCGCCCGCGGCTGGCGGACGTGGCGGGCGCGCGCACGTTCCTGCAGGCGGCGCAGGACATCCGCGTCGGCGGCCGGCAGAGCAACGCGCAATACCAGTTCACGCTGCTCGGCGATTCGAGCGCCGACCTGTACAAGTGGGGGCCGATCCTGACCGAGGCGCTGCAGAAGCGCCCCGAGCTGACCGACGTGAACTCCGACCAGCAGCAAGGCGGCCTCGAGGCAATGGTGACGATCGACCGCGCGACGGCCGCGCGGTTCGGCATCAAGCCTGCGCAGATCGACAACACGCTGTACGACGCGTTCGGCCAGCGCCAGGTCTCGACGATCTACAACCCGCTGAACCAGTACCACGTCGTGATGGAAGTCGCGCCAAAGTACTGGCAAAGCCCGGAGATGCTGAACCAGGTGTGGATCAGCACGTCGGGCGGCAGCGCGAACGGCTCGCAGACCACCAACGCGGCCGCCGGCACCTTCGTCGCGACCTCCGCCGGCACGTCGAGCGCCGGCACGGCCGCGCAAAGCGCCGCGGCGATCGCGTCCGATTCCGCGCGCAACCAGGCGCTCAACGCGATCGCGGCCAGCGGCAAGTCGAGCGCGTCGTCGGGCGCGTCGGTGTCGACGTCGAAGTCGACGATGATCCCGCTGTCGGCGATCGCGACGTTCGGGCCGAGCACGACGCCGCTGTCGGTCAACCACCAGGGGCTGTTCGTCGCGACGACGATCTCGTTCAACCTGCCGCCCGGCGTATCGCTGTCGCAAGCGACGCAGGTGATCTACCAGACGATGGCGCAGGTCGGGGTGCCGCCGACGATCGTCGGCAGCTTCCAGGGCACCGCGCAGGCGTTCCAGCAGTCGATGAACGACCAGCCGATCCTGATCCTCGCCGCGCTGCTGGCCGTCTACATCGTGCTCGGGATCCTGTACGAGAGCTACATCCACCCGATCACGATCCTGTCGACGCTGCCGTCGGCCGGCGTCGGCGCGCTGCTCGCGCTGCTGCTGTTCAAGACCGAGTTCAGCATCATCGCGCTGATCGGCGTGATCCTGCTGATCGGCATCGTGAAGAAGAACGCGATCATGATGGTCGACTTCGCGATCGACCAGACGCGCCACAACGGGAAGTCGTCGTTCGACGCGATCCACGAGGCCTGCCTGCTGCGCTTCCGGCCGATCATGATGACGACGATGGCGGCGCTGCTCGGCGCGCTGCCGCTCGCGTTCGGCAGCGGCGACGGCGCCGAGCTGCGCGCACCGCTCGGGATCGCGATCGCCGGCGGCCTGATCATGTCGCAGGTGCTGACGCTCTATACGACGCCGGTCGTCTACCTGTACATGGACCGGTTCCGCGTGTGGGCCGAGAAGCGCCGCAACCGCCGCGGCAATACCGGCGGGCCGGCGGTCGCCGGGGAGTGACGCAAGCGGCCGCCCTTCGGGCGGCCATCTCTAGCGCTCGTTGCCGGGCTCGTTTGCCGGGCTTGATTGCCGGCCGCGATCGGCTATCGTGGTGTCCATGCCCACCGCCATCCCCTTCCCGGGAACCGCCATGAACGTCCAGCTCAATCACACGATCGTCTGGTGCCGCGACAAGCATGCGTCGAGCCGCTTCCTCACCGAACTGCTGGAATTGCCGCCGCCGACGCCGTTCGGCGCGATGCTGGTCGTCGCGCTCGACAACGGCGTGTCGCTCGATTTTTACGAACAGGCGGGGGAGATCCGGTCGCAGCATTACGCGTTCCTGATCGACGAAGCCGGCTTCGATCGCGTGCTCGCGCGCATTCGCGAACGCGGATTGCCGCACTGGGCCGATCCGGCGAAGCGGCAAGCCGGCGACATCTACCGCCACAACGGCGGGCGCGGCGTGTACTTCGACGATCCGGACGGTCATTTCCTCGAAGTGATGACGCAGCCGTATGTGCTGAACCGCTAGCACGGCGGGCCGGCGTCGCGCCGGCCCGGATCGGGCGGCGCGGGTGTCGTCCGGTGGCGGACGGCACGCGGCCGATCGTCTGGCTGCGGCCGGCTACGCTTACTCGGCGGCAGCCGTCGTCTTGCGCGGACGACGCGCACGCGGCGCCGCCTTGCGGGCCGGTTTCTTCGGCTTGGCGGCGGCCGGTGCGTCGGCAGCCGCTTCGACAGGCGCTTCAGCAACCGCTTCCACCGGCGCCGCGTCGTGCGACGGTTGCGCGGCCTCGCCCCGCGCGCCGGAAGCGCGAGACGCCGGCTCGGCGGGCGTCGCCGCCGCATGCCGCTCGTCGGGCCCGGCGTCGCGCTGCGGTTCGTCCGCGTGTTGGCCAGGCGCGTGCACGTCGCCATGCGCATCCGGCTGGCCGGCCGCGTGGCGACCGGCGCCCTTCGCGGCCGCGCCCTTCTTCGCGCCGGCCTTCTTCGCCGCGCTCTTGCGCGCGCGCTTGCGGCCCTCCTTCGCGTCGCCGTGCGTGTCGGCCACGTCAGCCACGTCGGCCGTGTCGGCCGGCGCCGCGTCGGCGAGCTCGGCAAGCGCCGCGTCGTCCGCGTCGACCTGCTCGCTTTCGTGGACCGCCGCTTCCGCGCGCTGCCCGCGACGGCGCGCTTCGCGGCCGGCCGGTGCCGGCTCCGCCGCGCGCGTGCCAGGGTGGGCGCCGTGGTGCGCCGCGCCGTTCTCGCCACCCGCCGCGACGGGCTCGGCCGCAGCCGGCTGGCGGGCCCGCGACACGAACGCGCCCGATTTGTCGTCGCGCCCCACTTCGAGCAGGCCGCGCGCCTGCGCCTCGTCGAGCAGGTTGCCGAACGCACGGAACCCGTAGTACGACTCGTTGAAATCCGGCTTGCGGCGCTTGATCGCGCTCTTGAGTACCGACGCCCAGATCTTGCCGACGTCGTCGCGCTCCGACGCGAGCGCGTCGAACGTCTCGACCGCCAGCGCGATCGCCTCGGCCTTGCGCGCGTCCATGTCGTGCTTGCGCGACGGCTCGTCGGGCCGCTTCGCGCCGCCGTTGCCCGCGCGCTGCTGCTGTTCGCGCTTCGCGAGCGCCCGCTGCTGCTCGCGCACGAGGTCGTCGTAGAAGATGAATTCGTCGCAGTTCGCGACCAGCAGATCCGACGTCGATTTCTTCACGCCGACGCCGATCACCTTCTTCGCGTTCTCGCGCAGCTTCGACACGAGCGGCGAAAAATCCGAATCGCCGCTGATGATCACGAACGTATCGACGTGCGACTTCGTGTAGCAGAGGTCGAGCGCATCGACGACGAGCCGGATGTCGGCCGAATTCTTGCCCGACTGGCGCACGTGCGGAATCTCGATCAGCTCGAAGCTCGCTTCGTGCATCGACGCCTTGAAGCCCTTGTAGCGATCCCAGTCGCAATAGGCCTTCTTCACGACGATACTGCCTTTGAGCAGCAGGCGCTCCAGCACGGGCTTGATGTCGAATTTCTCGTACTTCGCGTCGCGCACGCCGAGCGCGACGTTCTCGAAGTCGCAAAACACGGCCATGCTGACGTTGTCCAGGGGTAATGCCATGTGTACTCCAACCGGTGGGCCGACGCGTGACTCACACGTAGCGGCGAAAAATGCATCGCGCACATGATAGCCGGTCGGCGCGTCATTCCCGCATCCGTGTGAACGAATGAGCGCTGGTATGCCCGACGCCGGTACGCCCGCACCGGTACGCCCCTTATTACGCGCCCGCCGCCGGGGCAATTCGACATTACACTTGAGTTATCGGTCGTCCGTCCCCATCTGGACGGATGACGCATCGAGCAAGGAGCGGTTTCATGACGACGAAGGTACTGCTGATTGGCGCGACCGGACGGACGGGCCAGGCCTGCGCGGATCTGCTGCTCAAGCAGCCGGAGTTCGAGGTCACGGCGCTCGTGCGCCGGCACGGCTATGCGCTGCCGGGCGCACGGGTCGTCGAGGCCGATCTGAGAAACGATTTCTCGCACGCGTTCCAGGGCATCACGCACGTGATCTACGCGGCCGGCTCGGCGGAATCGGAGGGCGCGACCGAAGAGGAGCAGATCGACCGCGACGCGGTCGCCCGCGCGGCCGACCATGCGCTCGCCTACAACGCGCAGAAACTCGTGGTGGTCAGCTCGCTGTCCGCGTACCGGCCCGAGCAGGGGCCCGACGCGCTGCGCCACTATTCGCAGATGAAGCGCGAAGGCGACGACCGCGTGATCGCGTCCGGCGTCGACTACGTGATCCTGCGCCCCGGCCCGCTCACGGACGATCCGGGCGTCGGCAAGATCGCGCTGACCGACACGTGGCTCGATCCCGCGCCGCCCGTCTCGCGCCAGGACGTTGCATGGGCCGCGATCGAGGCGATCAAGCTCGGCATCTCGCGCAAGATCGTCGGCTTCGTCGGCGGCAGCGTACCGATCGAACAGGCGTTGCGCGCGTAGCGGCCCGTCGCGCGCCGCCGGCAGGCGGCGCATGCCCGTGCCCGCGGCCCGCACGACGGGCCGTTTTCACGTGCGGGGCAGCCGCTTACTGCTTCGGATGCGTGTCGGCCCACGCCTTCACGGCGGCCAGCGTGTTCTCGACGTGCTTGTCGGGCGACAGGCTCGTGTATTCGTAGAGAATCTTCCCTTCCGGCGAAATCACGTACGACACGCGGTTCGCCCGGTCGAGCGCCGGCAGCTTCGCGTCGTATTCGCGGATGATCTTCGCGTCCGGGTCGGCGGCCACCGGGAACTTGCTGCGGCACTCGCTCACCGAGAACTTCGTCAGCGTGTCGATGTTGTCGGCCGACACGCCGATCACCGTCGCGCCGTAAGCCTTGTAACGGTCGACCGCGTCCGCGAACGCATGCGCCTCGATCGTGCAGCCCTTCGTGAACGCCGCCGGATAGAAATACAGCACGACCGGCCCCTGCTTCAGCGCGTCCGCGAGCGAGTACGTGTAAGTCTTGCCGCCCAGCGACGCCTGCGTCGTGAAGTCGGGCGCCGCGGCGCCCGGCTTCAGTTCCGCCTGCGCCAGCAGCGCATGGCCGGCCACCAGCGCCGCCATGGCGCCCAGCAACAGTTTTCGCTTCATCTGCGTCCTCATTTCTTATAAAGTCAGCCTCGATGTAGGCCGTGCGGGCGTTCGCCTATCGAACACCCGCGTCGATGATCCGGACCGCGGCAGCGCCGCCCGCGGCCGGCCCGTTAAAGATTCCGCACAGTCTGCCGTTATTCCTTCCGGACAACCGGTTCCAGCCCTTCACGTCAGCGAGAAACATGGAAGCCAACAGGAAACAGACGTCACGCAAGGGCTCCTGGCGCAGCGCCTTGCATACGCTGCGCCGCTTCGCTCGGTCGGGCGGCGCGCTGATGCCGGCGCGCGCCGTCGCGCCGCGCCGCGACGACTCCGTGCGCAACTGGCTGGAACAGACGGTCGGCACGGTGGATTTCCTCGCCCATGTCGACCGCGAGCTGCGCTTTCTGTATGTGTCCGACGCCAGCCTGCGCTTCATCGGCTACCACCGCGACTACCTGCATACGCTGACGCTGCGCGACCTGATCGCCGAACAGGATACCCCGGCGCTCGAAGGCCTGCTCGCCCGCGCCGCCCGTTCCGGCCAGGTCGAGAAGGCGACGATGTGCATCGTCAAGTCGCTCACCTACCCGCTGGACGTCGAGGTGCGCGCGTTCAAGAGCCGCCACCACGGCGTCGACGGCTTCGCGATCGCGGCGTTCGACGTGTCGTCGTGGCGCGCGCTCGAGGCACGCCTCACGTACGAAATGCACCACGACCCGATGACGGGGCTCGACAACCTGTCCGCGCTCGTGCCGGCGCTGATGCGCGCGCAGCAGGCCGCCGACGAGGACGGCACCTGCGCGGCGCTGCTGCTGCTCGATCTCGACGACTATCAGCGGATCAACCGCGCGCTCGGCTACGACGCGGGCGACATGCTGCTGCGCGAGACCGCGCAGCGGCTGAAGGCGCTCGTCACGCCGAACGAGCGGCTCGCGCGCGTCGCGAGCGACAAGTTCGCGGTCGTGCTGGGCGCGCCGGACCGCACGCAGGCGAGCCATGCCGCCGATGCGCTCGCGCGCCGGCTGCAGGCCGCGGTGCGCGAACCCTACGTCTACCAGGGGCAGACCGTGCACCTGTCCGCGAGCATCGGCATCGCGCTCTACCCCGACGAACGTGCCGCGCCGCATCGGGCGCAGCATCACAGCCCGCTGCTGCGCCGCGCCGACCACGCGCTCGCGCAGGCGAAGGCATCGGGCGGCAACGCGCTCGCGTTCCACGCGCCCGTCGACGATCCGGCCGACGCCGAACGGCTCAAGCTCGAAGCCGACCTGTACGACGGCGTGCGCAACGGGGAGTTTTCGCTGCACTTCCAGCCGATCACGCACAGCCAGTCGGGCGCGGTGGTCGGCGTCGAGGCGCTGATCCGCTGGCGCCATCCGGTGCACGGCCTCGTGCCGCCGGCCACCTTCATCCCGCTCGCCGAATCGATCGGCCTGATCAACTACCTCGGCAACTGGGTGCTCAAGGCCGCGTGCATGCAGCTCGTCGCGTGGGACGGCCAGGGGCTCGCGCTGCAATACGTGGCGGTCAACGTGTCGCCGCAGCAGTTCCGCGACCCGCGCTTCACGCAGAGCGTGCGCGAGGCGATCGCGCTGACCGGCATCGACCCGCGCCGCATCGTGCTCGAAATCACCGAAAGCCTGCTGATGCACGATCCCGCGCACGCGAAAGTACTGCTCGAGGAGCTGACCGATCTCGGCATCCGCTTCGCGATCGACGATTTCGGCACCGGCTATTCGAGCCTTGCCTATCTGCAGCGCTTCCCGCTCGCGAAGCTGAAGATCGACCGCAGTTTCGTCGAGAACCTGCTCACGTCGCGCAACGATCGCGCGATCGTGTCGGCGGTGGTCGGCCTCGCGCAAACACTGGATCTCGAGCTCGTCGCCGAAGGCGTCGAGACCGAGGCGCAGCGCAAGCTGCTGACGGAGATGGGCTGCAATCACATCCAGGGCTGGCTCGTCTGCCAGGCGCTGCCGTCCGAGGAGCTCGCGCGGCGCTTCGAGGCGCAGCAGCTGCACCTGCACGCCGCCGCCTGACGCGCGCGGCGAACCGAACCGATCCGTATGTCAACCACCGAATACCTGCCCCGCACCGCGCTGCTCGACAAGCTGTGGGCCCGGATGAACGAACGGGGCGATTTCCCGCTGCTGTCGGAATCGCTGCGCGCGACGATGGCCGCGATGAAGAACGACGATCTCGACTTCACCGCGCTCGTGCGCGTCGTGCTGTCGGACTTCGCGCTCACGCAGAAAGTGCTGCGGCTCGCGAACTCCGCGATGTACATGGCGTTCGGCGGCAACATCACCACCGTGACCCGCGCGCTGATGGTGCTCGGCATGGACGCCGTCGGCCATCTCGTGGTCGGGTTGAAACTCGTCGACCATTTCCATCAGAGCACGCCGCGGCGCATCGACGCGAAGCTCGAGCTGAACCGCGCGCTGCTGTCCGGCTGCGTCGCGCGCAAGCTCACCGAGCACGCCGAACTGCGCGGGGGCGAGGAAGCCGTCGTCTGCACGCTGATGCGCCAGGTCGGCAAGCTGCTGGTGGTCTGCTATCTCGACAGCGAATGGGACCGTATCCGCCGCCGCGCGGCCGAGCTGAACGGCGACGATGCGGCCGCCTGCATCGACGTGCTCGGCGTCGGCTTCGACGAGATCGGCCTCGAGGCGGCCGCGCGCTGGCGGCTGCCCGACGTGATCCGGGCGGGGATGGCCGACGGCGACCGCTTGAGCCGTGACGACCCGTTCGACGACGAAGACGGCGACGCCTGCCGCATGGGCCCGGCCGCCGACGACGGCCCGACCGACCGCATCCGCTGGTTGCGCGCGGTGAGCCGTTGCTCCACCGACGTCGCCGGCGCGCTCGTCATGCCTGCCAGCCCGCAGCGCGACGCACGCATCGCGGCGCTCGCGCAGCATTGCGGCGCCGAGCTCGACATGGAATCCGAGGCGCTCGTCGAGATCGCCGAGTGCCTCGCGCGCGAGGAAGCGAGCGACACCGTGATGCGCGAGATCGTCGAGCTGCGCGCGAATGCCGATGCGATCGCGCGCGCGCAGGCCGAACCGGAGGCCTGCCTCGAAGCCGGGCTTGCGGACCTGCGCGCGCTGCCGTCCGAGCACGTGCTGACGCCGGTGCTCGCGCTCGCGTCGGAAAGCCTGCTGGCCGGGCTCGCGTTCACGCGCACCGTGATGTTCGTGCGCCACGACGACGGCACGTTCGCCGCGCGCCTCGGTTTCGGCCCCGACGTCGATACGGTGCTCGACCGGCTGCGCTTCGACGAACGCTTCGAGCCGGACGTGTTTCATCTCGCGATCTCGAACTCGGTCGGCATCTTCATCGAACAGGCGCAGGAGCCGAAGATGATGAAGCGCCTGCCCGCGTGGTATCTCGACGCGTTCGACGACACGCGCGCGTTCGTGCTGCTGCCCGTGCGCGTCGGCGCGACGACCGTTGCGCTGCTGTACGGCGACTGGGCCGGCGCGCAACCCGCGCGCAAGATCTCGCAGCAGGAGATGGCGGTGCTCAACGAACTCGCGCGCGAGCTGGGGCGGTTCTTTCCCGCGCCGCCCGGCTGACGGCCGGCCCGCCCGGTCGTTTTCGCTCGCCCAAAAGCAAACCGGCCGCATCGGCGGCCGGTTCTTTTACAGCATGCTCGCGTACGAAACGCTTACTTGAGCGTCACGGGCACGCTGAAATACTTCTTCGCGAGGGTGTCGATCGTGCCGTCGGCCTTCAGTTCCTTCAGCGCCTGATCGAGCGCGGTCTTCAGCGCCGCGTCGTTCTTGCGCAGGCCGAAGCCGACGCCCGAACCGAGGATCTCGGCGTCGCTGACCGTGCCGCCCGCGAACGCGAAGCCCTGGCCTTGCGGCTTCGACAGGAAGCCCTTCGAGCCGGCCTCCGAATCCTGGAACGTCGCGTCGAGACGGCCCGACTTCAGGTCGGCGTATGCCAGGTCCTGCGTCTGGTACGGCACGACGTCGACGCCGGCCGGCGCCCACTTCTTCTTCGCATACGCTTCCTGGATCGTGCCCTGCAGTACGCCCACGCGCTTGCCCTTCAGCGATTGCGGGGTCGGCAGCAGGCCGCTGCCCTGCTTCGCGATCAGCTGGTTCGGAATCGTGTAGATCGGATCGGTGAACGCGATCGCGTGCTTGCGCTGGTCCGTGATCGTCATGTCCGAGTTGATCGCGTCGAACTTGCGCGCCTGCAGCGCCGGGATCAGGCCGTCGAAGTCGTTCTCGACCCACACGCACTTCGTCTTCAGCTTCGCGCACACCGCGTTGCCGATGTCGATGTCGAAGCCGGTCAGCTTGCCGTCGGGCGTCTTGTATTCGAACGGTGCGTACGAGGCCTCGACGCCGAACCGGATCTCCTTCAGATCTGCGGCAAACGCGCTGCCTGCCGCCACCGCCGATGCCGCCACCACCGCCTGCGCGGCCACTTTACGCCAATCCAACTTCATCAGGTGTTCTCCTCGATACTCGAATGTTCCGGAACTACGGGCGCATGCATCATTGCAGGGTCGGATGACACCGACAATCCCGATGCCGCGCCGTGATGCAGCGCAACAGCCGCAAGGCCGCGATTGTACCAATCCGCGCGGCCCGGTATGGCAAAGCGGCGGCCGACACGCGATGGTGCGCCGCGGGCACCGGGCACCGCCGCGCTGCTCGTCGAACTTGCAAGACGATGTCGCAAATATGCAAGCGCGAACCACACGCCGTCGGCGCGGCGGGCGGGCGTAATCTCAAAAATGAACGGGCTGCGGGACGGCGCGCGGGCCGCGAGTCGCCGCGGCCCGCCCCATAGCGATCAGACGAGTGCGGCGAGCGTCTCGCGCGTCGTGTCGACAACGAGCAAGCCCGCGCGCAAACCCGGTTTCACGGTCGGATTCGGAAACACGATGCGCTCCTCGTCGTGCTTCACCGTGTAGCGGTAGTCGCCGTCCTGCGCGAGCACCGTGCCGCGCGCGAATGCGGTGAAGTTCGCGACGTCGGCCGCGACGAACAGTTCTAGCGCGTCGCTCTGCTTCGTGATCTGGTCGATCACCGTGAATACGCGCGGCAGCGACGGATGGCCGCCGCTGGCATCGACGTCCGCCGGCGGATGGCCGCCCCGCCCACCCGACGCGAGCTTGCGCACCGCACGATCGGCCGGCGCGAAGCGCGCCAGGTCGTTCTGGCCGAACGGCCGCACCTTGCCGAGTTCCAGCGTGCACGCGAGCGCGCCGCACTGCTCGGCCGTGAAATGCGAATACGTATTGCCCTTCGCGGTATGCAGGAGCACGGCCGCGATGCGTGCGTCGCCGAGCCACTCGATCATCGCGCGCGTGGGCGGCGTGCCCGTGTGCGGCAGCAGCGCGAACTGCTCGAACACCGACGCGCGAATCGCCGTGTGCATGTCGATGTGCCAGCGTGCGCTGCCCGCCGGCGCCGCCGCGAAGAATGCGGATGCCGCCGCTTCGAGCTGCGCGGCGCGCGGCGCTTCGCGGCTCGCGGGCACCTGCGCGTGACGGCCGCTGAACAGGCGGTTCAGGTCGTCATCCAGATAGCGCTCGCCCGCGCGCATCGCCGGCACGTTACCGAGCACGACGAGCAGCCGGCACGCGAGCGGCAACGCACCCGACGCGAGATCGCGCACGAGCATCGACAGCAGCTCGATCGGCGCCGTCTCGTCACCGTGCACGCCGGCCGACACGAGCACGCTCGCGCGCGCCGCGGCGTCAGCGGCCGCCGGTTCGAACGCGAGCAGCCCGTCGCCGAGCCATTGCCAGCGCACCGCGCCGCCCACACACGCGCCGTCCTGTTCGGCCGGCGCGCCACCGGCCAGCGTGAACGCGAGGAAGTCGTCGAGCAACGCGTTCGCCGGCATCCGTGCCTCAGCGCTGGAAGTCATACAGCGAGCCGACGCGCAGGATCTGCGTGAGCTCGTCGAGCGCCGTGCGCGACTCGTCGAGCAGCGCCGGATCGGCGAGGTCTTCCGGTGCGAGGCGATCGCGATAGTGCTTGTCGATCCACGCGTCGAGCGACGCGAACAGCGTGTCGTTAATCCACACGTTCGACGTGACGGCCGCGCGCTCGGCATCGGTCAGCACGACGCGCAGGCGCAGGCACGCGGGGCCGCCGCCGTTCTTCATGCTTTCGCGCAGGTCGAACACGAGCACGTCGAGAATCGGGCCGTTGCCGGCCGCCAGTCGGTCGAGATAGGCGGCGACCCGCTCGTTCTCGCGGCATTCCTGCGGCACGACGAGCACCTGCGAGCCGTCCGCGCGCGACAGCAGCTGGCTGTTGAACAGGTACGACGTCACCGCATCGTTCACGCTCACGGCCGCGTCCGGCACCTCGATCACGTTCAGGCGCGCACCGCGTACGTCGAGCGCGGCGGTCAGCGTATCGTAGATCGCCTGCTTGTTGACGAATGCGCGCTCGTGCGTGAACAGCGTGTCGCGGTTGCCGACCGAGATCACGTCGTTGTGGAACACGCCCGCGTCGATCACGTCCGGATCTTGCTGCGCGTAGACCGTCGCTTCCTCGGCGAGCCCGTGGCGATGCGCGACCGCGCGGCTCGCCTCGAAGGTCTGACGCGCGGGGAAGCGCTTCGGCTCGGGCCCGCGACGATATTCGGCACGGCCGTACACGAAGAATTCGACGCCCGGCTTGCCGTACTCGGCGCAAAAGCGCGTGTGGTTCGCCGCGCCTTCGTCGCCGAGCGCCGGCGTGCCCGTCAACGCTTCGTGCACCGCGAAGTGCGCGGGGTCCGCGAACAGCGTCGACAGCGTGCGGCGCGTCGCTTCGTGCTCGATCGCGCGATGCAGCTTGCTGCACAGATTCGCCGGCGTGAAGTGCACACGGCCGTCGCTCGTGTCGGCCGACGGGCTGACGGTGGCTGCATTCGCGGTCCACATCGCCGACGCCGAGCTCGCCGCGGCGAGCAGTTCGGGCGCCTGCTTCGCGGCCTTCGCGATCACGTCCGCGTCCTTGCCCGAGAAGCCGAGTTCGCGCAGCAGGCGCAGCGACGGCCGCTCCTGCGGCGGCAGCACGCCTTGCGCGAAGCCGAGATCCGCGAGCTGCTTCATCTTGCGCAGCCCCTGCTTCGCGGCCGCCTTCGGGTTCGCGGCCGACTTCTCGTTGTTCAGCGACGCCACGTTGCCGAACGACAGCCCGGCGTAGTTGTGGGTCGGGCCGACGAGTCCGTCGAAATTGGCTTCTTGTGCGTTCATCGTCGTTCCCTCGATCAGAAATGCAGGCCCGGCGACAGGCTCGCGGGCAAGGTCAGTTGCGTGCTTTCCACCGACGCCATCGGATACGCGCAGTAGTCCGCCGCGTAGTACGCGCTCGGCCGATGGTTGCCCGAGCGGCCCGTGCCGCCGAACGGCGCGGCGGACGACGCGCCGTTGGTCGGCCGGTTCCAGTTGACGATCCCGGCGCGGATCGTGCGGCGGAAGTGCTCCCACGCGTTCGCGTCGTCGGCCAGCAGGCCGGCGGACAGGCCGAACGCCGTGTCGTTCGCGCGCTCGATCGCGTCGTCGAGCGTCGCGTAGCGGACGATCTGCGCGAGCGGGCCGAAATGCTCTTCGTCGGGCAGGTTCGCGACGCCCGTCACGTCGACGATCGCCGCGTTCACGAAGCCGAGGCGCGGATCGCGCTGCGTCATCGCGATGATCGGCTTCGCGCCCTGCTCGACCAGGCGCGACTGTGCGTCGACCAGCTTCGCGGCCGCGCGCGCCGAAATCACCGCGCCCATGAACGGCTGCGGATCGGCGTCGAACACGTCGGCCGTGATCTTCGACGTGACCTCGGCGAAGCGCGCGAGGAAGCGGTCGCCGAACGCGCCCTGCGGCACGAAGATGCGGCGTGCGCACGTGCAGCGCTGGCCGGCCGACAGGAACGCCGACTGGATCGTGTGATGCACGGCCGCGTCGATGTCCTCGACTTCGCCGATCACGAGCGGATTGTTGCCGCCCATCTCGAGCGCGAGCACGATTTCCGGACGGCCGCCGAACTGCTTGTGCAGCAGCGTGCCCGTATCGGAGCTGCCGGTGAAGAACAGCCCGTCGATCTGCCGATGGTTCGCGAGCGCGATGCCGGTGTCCTTCTCGCCCTGCACGAGGTTCAGCACGCCGGCCGGCAGCCCGGCTTCGCGCCACACCTCGACCGTCGCCCGCGCGACGCCCGGCGCGAGCTCCGATGGCTTGAACACGACCGTGTTGCCGGCGATCAGCGCCGGCACGATATGACCGTTCGGCAAATGGCCGGGGAAGTTGTACGGGCCGAACACCGCGACGACGCCGTGCGGGCGATGGCGCAGCACCGCGACGCCGTCGGCCATGTCCTGACGCTTCTCGCCGGTGCGCTCCTGGTACGCCTGGATCGAGATGCCGACCTTCGCGGCCATCGCCGCGACCTCGGTGCGCGCTTCCCACAGCGGCTTGCCCGTTTCGCGGCCGATCGCGGTCGCGATCGCTTCCTTGCGCTCGGTGAGCAACGCGGCAAAGCGCTTGACGATTTCGCAGCGCGCTTCGAAGTCGAGCGCCGACCAGCCGGCGAACGCGCGGCGCGCGCTCGCGACCGCACGGTCGACGTCGGCCGCCGACGCGCTTTCGCCCTGCCAGGCGACAGCGTCGGTGCCGGGGTTGCGCGAAGCGAAGACGGGGCCCGAGCCTGCGACCCAGGCGCCGTCGATGAAGAGTTCCGTCATGATTCGTTTATCCCTGTTTGACTTTGAGCGGCAGCACGCGCACCGGCTCGCCGGCCTTCACGTCGAGCGCGGCGGCATCGTCGGCCGACAGCACGAACGCGCCGTTCGCGACCGCGCCCGGTGCGACGCCCACGCGGAAATCGCCGAGCGACGTGTTCGACACGAGCGACCTGGGGGCATCCTCGCGTGCGTCGGGCACGCCGATCGCGACCGGTACGACGACGCTCTCGCGCACCGTGCGCAGGTCGTTGATGTGGCATTCGAGCACGGGGCCCGCGTCGAAGATGTCGACGTGGTTCTGGTAACGCAGCCCTTCGGCCTCGAGCATCTTGCGGGCCGGCAGCGTGTCGCGATGCGTGAGGCCGACCGCGTCCTGCGCGTCCTGCGGCAGCAGGTCGACGTACACCGGGTAGCGCGGCATCAGTTCCGCGAGGAACGACTTGCGGCCGTGCGAGCTGAGGTAATCGGCCGCGTTGAAATCGATCTGGTAGAAGTGCGAACCGACCGCGCGCCAGAACGGCGACGTGCCGTCCTCGTCGAAGTGCCCGCGCAGCTCCGCGCAGATGCGCTCCGGAAAGCGGTCGCGGAATTGCGCGATGAACATGAAGCGCGAGCGCGACAGCAGGCCGCCGACGCCGCCCGTGCGATAGCGCGGGCTCAGGAACAGCGAGCATACTTCCGCGTAGCCCGTCAGGTCGTGCGAGATGTTCAGCGCGGACATCCGCGTCCACACGCCGAGCTCCTGGCTCGCATGCACGACCGTGCTCACGCGATAGTTGTAGAACGGCTGCTCGAGACCGACCTGCGTTTCGATCCCGCACACGCCCGCGATGTCGCCCGTCTTCGAGTCTTCCATCACGAAGAAGTAGCCGGCTTCGCCCGGCGCGGCGCGGCCTTCGAGCGTGCGGCGCGAGCGCTCGATGCGCGCGGCGAGCGCGTCGCGATCGGGCTTGAACGTGGTCAGGCCCGGCCCGGTTTCCTTGGCGAGCGACACGAGCGCGTCGACGTCGCCCGTTTGTACGACCCGAACGACGATCATGCTGCGTCTCCCTTCAAATCTTCATCGTCGCGGCGGTGCAGCGGCACGCAGCGCACGACATCGCCCTCCTTCACATCGAGCGCCGCGCGCACGTCGCCGGCGAGCGGCGCCTCGGTGCTGTCGCCCGGCAGGTCGGCCAGCACGCAGCGGAACGACTCGCCGCTGCCCGCCGACACCATGTACGCGACGTCGCCCTGCTGGTGCGCGGCCTCGCGCACGACGCGCTCCGACGCCTGCTTCACGCATGCGGTGCGGTCGACCTGCGCGGTCAGCACCGGGCCCGCGTCGAAGATGTCGACGAAGCGGTCGGGCTCGAAGCCTTCCTCGAGATGGATGTCGTACGCGAGCAAGGCCGTTTCGTTCGGCTCGCCCAGCACGCGCTGCGCGGCTTCCGGCAACAGCGGCACGTACAGCGGATAGGCCGGCATCACTTCCGCGATGAACGTGCGGCTGCGGCCGCCCGATGCGATGTCGACGTCGGTGAAGTTGCGACCGAAGAACTTGCGGCCCACCGCTTCCCAGAACGGCGATGCGCCGTTGCCGTCGCTCACGCCGAGCAGCAGCGTGAACACTTCCGGCGTGAAGCGGCGGCGGTTCGCGGCGATGTACATCATCCGCGCGCGCGAGATCAGGTGCGCGGCCGCGTCGCCGCGCAGCGACGGATCGACGTAGAAGCCCGCGAGCCGGCTCTTGCCGGTCAGCTCGTGCGACATCGTGAGCGCGTGGATCTTGCGGTTCACGTGCAGCTCGCGCGACGCGTGGATCAGCGCGTCGTTGCGGAACGCGTAGAACGGTTCCGAGTAGCCGGCCGCGGCCACGATGCTCGCCGTGCCGAGCAGCTTGCCGGTCGACGAATCCTCGAGCACGAAGAGGTAGAACTCCTCGCCGGCGAAGCCGACGTCCGCGCGAAACGAATCCTCGGAGAGCGCCACGCGCGCTTCGAGTGCCGCGCGGTCGTGCGGCAGCGAGTGCAGGACCGGCTGCGCGGTGCGCGCCATGTGCGCGAGCGCATCGAGATCCGTGAGTTTGCCGGGGCGAACAAATAGCATCGTCGTTCCTGTCTGCGATGGGCGCGCCGATCAGCGCGCGGTGGCTTCCTGGGCCGCGAGCACTTGTTCGACCGCCTTCTCGAAGCGCTTCACGCCTTCGTCGAGCAGGTCGAACGGGATCACCAGCGACGGCACGAAGCGCAGCACGTTCGGGCCGGCGATCAGCATGATCAGCCCGTTCTCGGCGGCGGCGGTGACGAAATCCTTCGCGCGGCCGTCGAAGGCGGCGGTGAGCTCGGCGCCGACCAGCAGGCCCTTGCCGCGCACGTCCTTGAAGATGCCGAAGCGTGCGTTGATGCGTTCGAGCGCGCCTTTCAGGCGCACGCTGCGTTCGCGCACGCCTTCGAGCACTGCCGGCGCGCTGATCAGTTCGACGACCTTGTCCGCGATCGCCGAGGCGAGCGGGTTGCCGCCGTACGTCGTGCCGTGCACGCCGACCTTGAAGTGCGCGGCCAGTTCGTTCGTCGTCAGCATCGCGCCGATCGGGAAGCCGTTGCCGAGCGCCTTCGCGGTCGTGAGGATGTCCGGCGTGACGCCCGTGTCCATGTACGCGTAGAACTGGCCGGTGCGGCCCACGCCCGTTTGCACTTCGTCGAAGATCAGCAGGGCGTCGTTCGCGTCGCAGGCTTCGCGCAGCGCCTTCAGGAAGGCCGGATCGGCCGGGATCACGCCGCCTTCGCCTTGCACCGGCTCGACGATCACCGCGCAGGTTTTCGGGCCGATCGCGGCCTTCGCGGCTTCGATGTCGTTGAACGGCAGGTGCTTGATGCCTTCCGGCACCGGGCCGAAGCCTTCCGAGTACTTCGGCTGACCGCCGACGCTGACCGTGAAGAACGTGCGGCCGTGGAACGACTGGACGAACGACACGATTTCGTATTTGTCGGCGCCGTGGCGGTCGAAGGCGACGCGGCGTGCGAGCTTCAGTGCGGCTTCGTTCGCTTCCGCGCCGGAGTTCGCGAAGAATGCGCGGTCGGCGAAGGTCAGCGATTCGAGGCGCTTCGCGAGGCGCAGCACCGGCTCGTTCGTGTAGCCGTTGCCGATGTGCCAGAGCTTGCGGCCTTGTTCGTCCAGCACCTTCAGCAGTTCCGGGTGGCCGTGGCCGAGCGACGTGACCGCGATGCCGCACGCGAAATCGATGTATTCGCGGCCGGCGGTGTCCCACACGCGGGAGCCCTCTGCACGGTCCGGCACGAACGGGGCGGGAGAGAATACCGGCACCATCACTTCGTCGAATGTCTGGCGGGTCACGGTCGAGGTCGTCATGGTCGTTCCTTTCGGTTTCGTAAGAGGGTTCAACAGGATCAAGTTTAGGTAAGGGTGACGCAAGCGTCTTGCGGAATTGCGACGGGTTCTATCGGAAGGTTTTGGTTTTGCCCTCTCGGGCCGGGGCGCTTGCGGTTACGTGTCGGTATTTTGGGGCCTTTTCTTGCTGTCTGTGGTCTGCTTCCGGTGGCGTGAAGTACCCGTGATCGTGTCGGTCTATTAGCGTCGCCCCTGCGCGGGGCAGCGGTCACTTTTCTTTGTCTTGCCAAAGAAAAGTAACCAAAAGAAAGGCGCTCGGATAACGCATGACTTCCCGGTGCCATCGCCAACAGAGTGGCCGCCATCTAAGTGTCCGCGCCAGTCAGGAACCCGGAGTGGTTCGAGCAATGGTTCTGACACCACTGCCTGCACAACAGAGCGGTATACCGCTCGCTAGCTCCGTCCTCGCTTCGCTCGGCCGACAGGTCCATCTCACCCAATGCCGCCTCGAGCGCTCCCTCACCGGGACCAACTTTCGAAAAGCTGGATTCGCCTTTTCCGCAAGAGAAATGGGGCCGCAAACATCATGAGCCGAGAACACCGTCAAACGATTGGACGACACAAACGCTGAAAGCAGAAAAGCGCCCGGTCTCGACCGGGCATGTCGAGGTGCACGACCGCGACCCGCATGGCCTCACCTGAAGTACCTTGCAGCCGAGCGTAGCGAGGATGGAGCTAGCGGACGGTATACCGCTCCGTGGGGCAGGCAGTGGTGTCAGAACCATTGCTCGAACCACTCCGGGTTCCTGACTGGCGCGGACACTTAGATGGTGGCCACTCTGTTGGCGATGGCACCGGGAAGTCATGCGTTATCCGAGCGCCTTTCTTTTGGTTACTTTTCTTTGGCAAGACAAAGAAAAGTGACCGCTGCCCCGCGCAGGGGCGACGCTAATAGACCGACACGATCACAGGTATTTCACGCCAAGCGCGAGCAAACCACCAACCAAACCCCACCCCCAACCCTCAATCCTTCCCGCGCTCGACGAGCGCCCCCCCTCGAGGCTCACTGCCGCCGCCCGTCTGCTTTTCGAGCCACGCCCGCCGATCCTCGCGAGGCGTGACCCCAAACCTTTCGCGATACGCGTTAGAGAAGTGCGCAGCGGAAGAGAACCCACAGGCGAGAGAGACCTGAACGACCGACTTGCTGGTCCGCTGCAACTGCGTCCTTGCCTTGAGCAGCCGAAGATTGAGGTAATACTTGGAGGGCATTGCCCCGAGATACTGTCGAAAGAGCCGCTCGAGCTGCCGCCGCGACACGCCAACGAGCCCGGCGATCTCATCGGTGGTCAAAGGATCCTCGACATTGGCTTCCATCAAAAGCAACGCGTCATTCAACCGAGGATGCCGCTCGCCCGGCGCGGTGACAAACGGAATCCTCTGCCGCTCCTCGCCGCTGCGCAGCGTGCCGGCCCCCAGCGCATCGGCAATCCGCTCCGCGAGATCCGCCCCATGCTCCCGGCCGATCATGGCCAGCATGAAATCGACGGTCGCCTGCCCACCGGCACAGGTCGCCCGATCGCGATCGATCTCGAAGATCTGCTGCGTGACGATCGACCGCTCGAACTGCTCGGCGAACTGCTGATACGTCTCCCAGTTCACGCTCACGCGATACCCGGAAAGCTGCCCGGCCATCGCGAGCCACCACACGCCGTGGTGAATCCCGGTGACGACCGGCGTGCGCTGCCCGATCCGCGCGAGACTCGCGAGAAACAACCGGTAATCGGCAAACTGCTGAAACCGCTCGGACACGACGATCAACCAGTCGCACGCGATCGCATCGTTGAACGCCGCATCGGCATGCCACTGCGCACCGCCCGCGAGCGGCACCGGCCGCCCGTCCCACGAACACACCTGCCAGCGGTACAGGAGCCGCCCGTCGATCTCGTTCGCGAGATTCAGCGCATCGACGATCGGCCCCACACCCGACATCGACACGGGCGGCAATGCAACGATCGCCACCTGCGTCGTGCGGGTGGCGCCTGCGGGACGAGACACCGGTACCACGGTTGAAACCTGCCCTGTCCGTTACTTGAGACTGCCCGACAGGAACTGCTTGAGCCGCTCGCTCTGCGGGCGCACCAGCACTTCCTTCGGATCACCCTCTTCCTCGGTCCGTCCCTGATGCAGGAACATCACATGGTTCGACACGTTGCGCGCGAAACCCATCTCGTGCGTGACGACGATCATCGTGCGGCCTTCCTCGGCGAGCTTCTGCATCACCTTCAGCACTTCGCCGACGAGCTCGGGGTCGAGCGCGGAGGTCGGCTCGTCGAACAGCATCACGTCCGGATGCATCGCCAGCGCCCGCGCGATCGCCACGCGCTGCTGCTGGCCGCCGGACAGATGCGACGGATACTGCTTCTCGACGCGCGGCGGCAAGCCGACCTTCTCCAGGTACTCGCGCGCACGCTCCTCGGCTTCCTTCTTCGAAATGCCCAGCACGTGCACGGGCGCTTCCATCACGTTCTCGATCACGTTCATGTGCGCCCACAGGTTGAAGTGCTGGAACACCATCGCGAGCTTCGTGCGGATGCGCTGCAGCTGCTTGTGATCGGCGACCTCGAGCGCGCCGGCGCGGTCGGTCTTGGTGCGCACGGCCTCGCCGTCGACGACGATCTGCCCCGCATTCGGCCGCTCGAGGAAATTGATGCAGCGCAGGAACGTGCTCTTGCCCGAGCCGCTCGCGCCGATGATGCTGATGACGTCGCCGGCCTTCGCGTTCAGCGACACGCCCTTGAGCACTTCGTTGTCGCCATAACGCTTGTGGATGTCGACCGCGGCAAGCTTGACGGGAGCGGGCGCGCTCGTTTGGGTGATCTCGGCCAACTGGCTCTCCTCGAATGAATTCAATGACGGGCGGCCGCGAGATACGCGAGCCAGTGGCGCTCCGCGCGGCGAAACGCCGCGACGAGTGCGAACGATACCGCAAGATAGATCAGCGCGGCGATTCCGAACGACTGGAACGCCATGTAGGTCGCCGAATTGGCATCGCGCGCGACCTTCAGGATGTCCGGCACGGTCGCCGTGAACGCGACGGTCGTCGCGTGCAGCATCAGGATCACCTCGTTGCTGTACAGCGGCAGCGCGCGGCGCAGCGCCGACGGCAGGATCACGCGACGGTACATCGTGAACGGCGACATCCCGTACGCACGCGCCGCCTCGACCTCGCCGTGCGGAATCGCGCGGATCGCACCGGCGAAGATCTCGGTGGTGTACGCGCAGGTGTTCAGCGCGAACGCGAGAATCGCGCAGTTGAAGCCGCTGCGGAAAAACGCGTCGAGCAGCGAGTGCGAGCGCACGAACTCGAGGCTGTACATGCCCGTGTACATCAGCAGCAACTGCACGTAGAGCGGCGTGCCGCGGAACACGTACGTGTAGAACCGCACGGGCATCGACACCCACTTGTTCTTGGACACGCGCGCGACGGCGAGCGGCACCGCGCACACGAAGCCGAGCGAAATCGATGCGACGAGCAGCCACAGCGTCACCGCGAGGCCGGAGAGGCGCTGGCCGTCCCAGAAAAGGAACGCCTTGCCGAATTCCTGGAGGATCTCGATCATAGTTCTGCGTGCCGCACGCCCATGGAATAACGCTTCTCGAGCTGGATCAGCACGAGGTTGGAGACGGTCGTGATCGCAAGATAGATCAGCGCCGCGACGAGAATGAAGAAGAACATGTTGAACGTGCTCTTGCCGGCGTCCTGCGCGGCCTTCACGACGTCCGCGAGGCCGATGATCGACACCAGCGCGGTCGCCTTCACGAGCACCTGCCAGTTGTTGCCGATGCCCGGCAGCGCAAAGCGCATCATCTGCGGAAACATGATCCGCGCGAACACGCGCGCGCCGCTCATCCCGTAAGCCGCGCCGGCTTCGAGCTGGCCGCGCGGCACCGACAGGAACGCACCGCGAAACGTCTCGGTGAAGTAGGCGCCGTAGATGAAGCCGAGCGTCAGTACGCCCGCCACGAACGGATCGATGTCGATCTGGGTCCAGCCGACGAGGTCGGTGAACTGGTTCAACCAGATCTGGATGCTGTAGAACAGCAGCAGCATCAGCACAAGATCGGGCACCGAGCGGATCAGCGTCGTATAACCGGTCGCGATCGCTCGCAGCACCCGGTTGTGCGACAGCTTCGCCACCGCGCCGATCAGCCCCAGCGCCACCGCAGTGGCGAGCGACAGCACCGACAGTTCGATGGTCTGCACGGTGCTGGCCCAGAGGACGGGACCAAAGCCGTAAAGGAACACGCGCGTCTCCAGAGTTCGAATGAATGCCGGCGCGTATGCCTGCCCCGCGCCGGGTGACGCGGATAGTCGCAAGCGAAATTGTTTGTCTCAAATCACCATGCGCATGATTGCTGCATCGCAACAATTCATCTCATCATTTCTGCGCAGGGCCTATACCGCTGTTTCAAAAGGAAAAAGCCCGCTTCCTGACAGTCCGGTGACACGTCGGGAAGCGGGTTTTTTGCAATTTTCCGGTCGCTTTTTCGATATAGCGCCGGACTGGCCGTCGGGCCGAATGGGCAAGTCCGGACCCACGCCAGACAATCGTTCGCTCATGCCCGCGACGCGATGCGCGCCGATTCGATGCCAGCTGCGGCGGCACTCCACTTTTTGCATCCACAAAAACCTCTTGCCACCTGATGTTTTCGCATCCACAATTAGTCGAAATTCCGTTCGTTTTCGACGATGCCAAGGATCTGTCGAACCGACTGAAACACGGCATTTCGCTGCGAATGGCCGAATTCGCCGAATGGGAAGCCGCGCGCGCGTGGCCGGATGTCCGTCGCGATTATGGCGAGACGCGCTGGATCTGCCTGGTGCCGATCGGCGCGCGCCTTCACACGGTGATCGTCGTCCCGCGCGGCCGCGCGCTGCGTGTCGTCAGCCTGCGAAAAGCCAACAACCGAGAGATGAGTCGATATGAAGAAGGCGGTTAAATTCATCCGCAACACGCCCGAGGAAGAAGCGGCGATCGCACGCGGCATCGCCGCCGATCCGGACGCCCATGAACTCCGCGACGAAGAAATCGATGCGATGGAGCCCTTCGTCGAGGTCGTCGCGAAGAAATTCGGGCGCCCGAAGCTCGAGCACCCGAAGGAACAGGTCAGCATCCGCTACGACGCCGACATCCTCGCCGCGTTTCGCGCAGACGGCCCCGGCTGGCAGACACGCATGAACGACGCGCTGCGCGAATGGCTGGAGAAGCGCCGGGCCTGAGCGTCACCGCCCTTTCAGGATGTCGGAGCGCGAAGTCGTGTAGACGAGCCCGTCCGGGCCGAAATGGACGTTGAAGAACGCGTCGGTATTGACGCCGTCCTCGAGCCAGCGCCAGCTCCAGACCGTCTCGGGCTTCAGCGGATACTGCGCGATGTCGCCGGGCTTGCCGAGCAGGCGCCGCACCTCGTCCTCGTCCATCCCCGGGCGCACTTTCGCGAAATTCTCGGCGGTCAGCACCTGCGTCGCGCCCGTGTAGCGCCCGTTCGCATCGAGATCGACGAACCATGTCTGGTTGCCCATCGGGCCGCGCGGATATTCGAGGCGCTTCGAGCCGTCGGTGAACGTGCGCTCGGTCTCGGGCTTGCCCATCGTGCCGCGCACGTCGGCCTCGGTCGATTCGCCGACCTTCAGCCCCTTCAGCAGCAGCGGCGCGGGCTTGATCGCGTTGAAGAAATCCCTGATACGTTGCACGTCGAGATGGCCTTGGTCGTCACAACCGGTCAGCGCCAGCGCGGCGGCCAGCATCGTCACGGAAAGCAGCCGGAAACGGAAAATCATCGGAAGAATGGCGCGTCGAGAAAACACGCGGCAAGGATACCCGCGCGACGCCAAAAGCGCGAGACGGGCCGCGCGGCCCGTCTCTCGTTCAATGCGTCGTTTCGGTTTCGGTCCGGGTTTCGGATGCCCGATTCCGCGGCGGCGCCGTGCGCGGCGCGGCCGAGGGCGCGGCCAGACGACGGCGCGTGCGCATCAGCTCGGCGAGCTGCCACGAACCGAGCGCCAGGCAGCCGAACAGCACCTCGCGCCCACGCTTGACCACCGCGAGCGACAGCGCCGTCTCGCGGTCGACACCGAACATCTGCGCGAGCAGCACGACGGTCGCCTCCTGCACGCCGAGCCCGCCCGGCACCATGAACGCCGCGTGCCGCACGGCCTGCGTCATCGCCTCGATCGCGATCGCGCCGCCGATCGACACCGGGTGGCCGAGCAGCGCGAGCGCCCAGTAGATTTCGAGCGCGCCGAGCACGTAGCCGGCCAGTTGCCAGAAGAAAGCACTGAACAGCAAGCCCGTGCGCGACATCAGCGAATCGATGTCGGCGTCGAGCCGGCGGCCGTCGACGCCCTGCAACAGCCGGTGCGAATCGCCGAGCAGGCGGCCCGCGAAACGCTCGATCGCGTGGAAGATGCCGCCGCGCCGCATCAGCACCACGCCGAGCACCGGCAACGGCAGCGTCAGCAGCAGCGCGAGGCCGATCGTGCCGCCGCCCATGTTGTCCGTCGTCGCGAGCAGCAACACGAGGCCGAGCGCCGCGAACGCGTACTGGACGACGATCGTCACGAGTACCTCGACGATCACCGACGCGGTCACGCGGCTCGCGTCGGGCACCTGCCAGCGCGCGAGCCGGATGCCGACGAGCTCGCCGCCGATCCCGACCACGGGCAGCAGCCGGTTCACGGCCTCGCGCACGGTCGCGATCCACCACAGGAACGGCAGCGAACCGCGCCGGTCGAGCAGCAGGTGCCATGCGTACGCATCGAGCAGCAGCGGCAGCGCGTGGAACGGCACGAGCCACAGCAGCGCATAGCCGGCGCGCGCGAGCATCTGCGACACGTCGCCGACGCCTTCATGCAACCCCAGCGCGAGCAGGATGCCGATCCCGATCGGCCAGCCGAGCCACTTGATCCACTGGCTCATGACGGCTGCGCTCCCGGTGCGCGCGGCGCATGCGCGCCGCGTCGGGCCGCCGGCTCGCCGAACACGTCGGCAAAGCCGCCGGTCGCGACGCCGGCCGCCTTCAGCGCGGCCGCGACGCGCGGCGACAGCAGCGCATCCAGTTCGTCGACCGGACGGTAGCCGGCCATCGTCGGCGTGATCGGGCCGTCGCCGGCCTCGGCCGGATGGCAGTAGATCTCGCCGACGCCCGGCGGCAGCTTCGCGAGCGCGTCGAGCAGCACGGCCTCGTCCATCGCGCCCGTCTGCTCGATGCCGACCACGTAGTCGTTGTGCGCGAGCCCCGCGCGGTCGAGCCGCGCGCGCACCAGCGCGATCCACGGCTTGAGCAGCGCGGGCGCGCCCGTTTCGTACGGCAGCCGCACCGCGCGCAGCCCGTAGTCGCGGCCGATCTCGATGATCATCGACAGCACGGTCGGATGCAGGTGGAAATGCTTGTGCGCGTTCAAGTGGTCGAGCGGCAGGCCGCTCGCCGCGAACGCGTCGAACTGCGCACGGATTTCGCGGCGCAGTTGCGCGCGCACGTGCGGCAGGAAGAAGAAGCGACAGCCGTCCTTCGCCATCGCATCGCCGAATCGCCCGTCGGGGCCGACGAGCGCGGGAATCTCATGCGCGGGCAGCGTGGCCGGCCCGTCCGCGAGCACCAGATGCAGGCCGACCGCGAGCGACGGCAGCCGCCGCGCGCGTTCGATCGCATCCCGCGCCGCGGGCGCACCGACCATCAGGCTCGCGGCGTTCAGCACGCCGTCGCGATGCGCGCGCTCCACCGCCGCGTTGACGCGCGGATGCAGCCCGAAGTCGTCCGCGGTGAAGATCAGCGCCCGCGCCGCCCGCTGTGTCGCCACGGATCAGGCCTCGTGTGCGCGCAGGAAGCGGAAGAACTCGACGCCTTCGCGCAGGCGACGCTTCATCATGTCCCAGCTCGTCAGCATCTCGCGCACGATTTCCCAGATCTTCGACGGACGGAAGTAGAACTCGCGATAGAACTGTTCGAGGTGGTGATAGATCTCGTCGCGCGACAGGTGCGCATAGCCGATCGCCGCGAGCTGCACGCCTTCCTTGCTCACGAGATTGATGGTCTTGTTCTCTTCCATCCAGCCGTTTTCGACGGCCTGCTTGTAGAGCGTCGTGCCCGGATACGGCGCGGCGAGCGACACCTGGATCGTGTGCGGATTGATTTCCTTCGCGTACTCGATCGTCTTCTTGATCGTTTCCTTCGTCTCGCCCGGCAGGCCGAGGATGAAGGTGCCGTGGATCTTGATGCCGAGCTTCTTGCAATCCGCGCTGAAGCGGCGCGCGAAATCGGTGCGCACGCCCTTCTTGATGTTCACGAGGATCTGGTCGTCGCCCGACTCGAAACCGACCAGCAGCAGGCGCAGGCCGTTTTCCTTCATCACCTTCAGCGTCTTGTACGGCACGTTGGCCTTCGCGTTGCACGACCACGTGATGCCGAGCTTGCCCAGCCCGATCGCGATCGCTTCGGCGCGCGGCAGGTCGTCGGTGAACGTGTCGTCGTCGAACATCAGTTCCTTCACTTCCGGCATGTTGTCGCGGATCCACTTCGCCTCCGCAAGCACGTTCTCGACCGAGCGCGTGCGGTAGCGGTGGCCGCTGACCGTCTGCGGCCACAGGCAGAACGTGCAGCGCGACTTGCAGCCGCGGCCCGTGTAGATCGAGACGTACGGATAGTTCAGGTAGCCGATGAAGTAGTTGTCGATCTTCAGGTCGCGCTTGTAGACGGGCGCGACGAACGGCAGTTCGTCCATGTTCTCGAGGATCGGACGCGCTTCGTTGTGCTCGATCGAGCCGTCCTTCGCGCGCCAGCTCAAGCCCTTGATCTCGGGGAACGGCTTGCCTTCGGCGATTTCCTTGCAGGTGTAGTCGAATTCCTCGCGGCACACGAAGTCGATGGCCTCGCTCGCCGTGAGCGAGTTGTGCGGATCGACCATCACTTTCGCGCCGACCATGCCGACCAGCATCGACGGCTTCATCTTCTTCAGATCCTGCGCGAACATCGCGTCGGTCGGGAACGACGGCGTGCTCGTATGGATGATCACGAGATCGTAGTCGTTGGCGATCTTCAGCGTGTCCTCGACCGACAGGCTATCGGCCGGCGCGTCGACGACACGGCTGCCCGGTACGAGCGCGGCCGGCTGCGCGAGCCAGGTCGGATACCAGAAGGAACGGATTTCGCGCTTCGCCTGATAGCGCGAGCCGGCTCCGCCGTCGAAGCCGTCATACGAAGGGGCCTGCAAGAACAGCGTTTTCATGAATGCTCCGGTAGCCTGCATAGTTCGTTTCGTTACAACGATTCAGTCAAAAAAACCGCGGGCCGCCATGCCGGCGCCCGCCTCTCTGTCATGTCGCGCCGCGCGGCTTCGCCGTGCGACGCGTCTCGGCCCGCGGGCCGGGTTCGATCGACGGCCCTAGCGGCCGTCCACTGCTTCCACGGCCGCCGTCGCGCGTTCGCCGCCCGCGACCGTCATCCGCGCGCCGCGCCACACGACGTGCGTGCCGAACGCGGCCGCGAGCCACTCGAGCGCGAGCAGCGTGTCGCGCACCGCGACGAGCGGCAGGTCGCGCCAGAACGCACGCCGGCCGTCCTCGCCGCGCGCATGCAGCACGAGCCGGCCGAATGCGCCGACCGCGGCCGCCCCGCCCGCCAGCGTGCCGGCGAAGGTGCCGTCGAGGCGCAACGCGAGCGCCGCGCCGATCGCGAGCCACGGCGCGGTAAACGTAATGAACAGGAACGCGAAGCCGCCCGGGTTCAGCGAACGGATCGTGCGCAGCCAGCGCGTTTCGCGGTGCCACAGCGGCCCGAACGACGGTTCGATCACGTCGGTCGCGACCTCGACCTCCGACAGCACGGTGCGCCGCCCGAGGCGACGCGGCAGCTCGGCCAGCCAGAAATCGTCGGCCAGCTCGTCCTTCAGCACGAACAGGCCGCCGATCCGGTCGAGCGTGTCGCGCGTGAGCGCGAGCGTCGCGCCGAAGCCGAAGCGGCTCGAGCGGCCGAGGTGCGCGATCCGCACCGACGGCGCGAACCACGCGTCGACGAACTGCGCGCCGATCCGCGTCCAGAAGCCGCCGACGCTGCGCGCATGATACAGGCACGTGACGACCCCGACCGACGCGTCCGCGAGCGGCGCCGTCACGCGCTCCAGATAGTCGGGCTTCACCGCGATGTCGCTGTCCGCGATCACGATGCGGCCGTATCTCGCGCGCTCGGCGAGATTGATCAGGTTGCTGACCTTCAGGTTCTTGCCATGCACGCGCGCGTCGATCACGAGCGTGATGTCGCACGCCGGATGATCGGCGCGCAGCCGCTCGACGACGGCGATGGCCGGATCGGCCGACGACGCGACGCCGAACAGCACCTCGTAGCGAGGATGGCGCTGCGTGCAGAAGGTCGCGAGGTTTTCATACAGGTGCGGCTCCGCGCCGCACAGCGGCTTGAGCACGCTGACCGGCTCGAAGCCGTCGCGCACGGCCGTGCGCGGCGTGCGCGGCCGCGGCGCGAAGGCCGCGACGAGCGCATAGCCGGCCGCGGCCAGCGTGAAGACGATCAGGAGCCAGTCGAGCAGCGTGGCGGTGGCCGTCATGCGCGACGCCCCCCGGCGACCGGTGCGCCATGGCGAACGCTTGAGCGTGATTGAGCGTGATGCGGTATTCCGACAGCGACGAACGCGGGCACGACCCGACTCCTTGTTCCAGCAGCGTCTGTAATGGGGAAGGCACGCCCCGTCGTTCGGGTGCGGCCATGCCCGGCTTCGCGTGGCGTATCCCCGCGCAGCATTCGGACGGCATGCGGGAAGACTCGAATGGCTCCATCGGCACAACATGGGCAGGCGCCGGATTTTAGCAGCCCGCGGCGCCCCGCGCGCGACGCTACGCGAAACGGACTGGTGCGATTCCGGCAAAGCTGAGCGGTCGACGAACCCGATGGGCCCGGCCACGTTCACATTAGCGTAAGCACTTTGCAGGCGTATTGCAGTCTTTAAAATCAAACATTTCGTGCAAATTTGTATGTCGCCGCGGTTTCATTTCCAATCGCCGTAAAACTTGGTAATTAGTCGGTGATTAGGTTGATTTTTGCAACGATCTCCGGACGCAACCCTGCACCCCTGTAAGGCGCATGGGTATCCGTACGCCGCCAGCACGTTCCGGAACCCTTTGGCAAAATCCTTCGCATGTGTTGCGTCAGCGCATCACCACGCCACTCCCGTTCCGAAGGCCATCCGATGACACCGTTTTCCGTACTCGATCTCGCCCCCATTCCGGCCGGCGCCGACGCCTCGCAGGCGTTCCGCAACACCGTCGATCTCGCGCAGCATGCGGAACGCTGGGGCTACCGGCGCTACTGGCTCGCCGAGCATCACAACATGCCGGGCATCGCGAGCGCGGCCACCGCCGTCGTGATCGGCCACGTCGCGGGCGCCACGCGGACGATCCGGGTCGGCTCGGGCGGCATCATGCTGCCGAATCATGCGCCGCTCGTGATCGCCGAGCAGTTCGGCACGCTCGCGTCGCTGTATCCGGGGCGCATCGACCTCGGCCTCGGCCGTGCGCCCGGCACCGACCAGACCACGTCGCGCGCGCTGCGCCGCGACCTGATCGGCAGTGCGGATTCGTTTCCGGACGACGTCGCGGAGCTGCAGCGCTACTTCGCGGAGCCGGTACCCGGCCAGCGCGTGCGGGCGGTGCCCGGCGCGGGGCTCGACGTCCCGGTGTGGCTGCTCGGTTCGAGCCTGTTCAGCGCGCAGCTCGCGGCGATGCTCGGGCTGCCGTTCGCGTTCGCGTCGCACTTCGCGCCGGATTATCTGATGCGGGCGCTCGAGATCTATCGTGCGCAGTACCGGCCGTCGGCCGCGTGGCCGAAGCCGCATGCGATGGTGGGCGTCAACGTGTTCGCGGCGGAGACCGACGGCGAGGCGCGGCGCCTGTTCACGTCGCTGCAGCAGCAGTTCCTCAACCTGCGGCGCGGCACGCCGGGCAAGCTGCCGCCGCCCGTCGACGTGCTCGAGGCGAACGAGCTCGAACTCGCGACCGTCGCGCATTCGCTGTCGTTCGCGGCGGTCGGCTCACGCGATACGGTGCGCGACAAGCTGCGCGAGCGCATCGCGCAGACGGGCGCCGACGAGCTGATCATCACCGCGCAGATCTACGATCACGCCGCGCGGCTGCGCTCGTTCGAACTGGCCGCGCAGATCCGCGACGAGCTCGCGAACGAGGCCGGCTGACGGCACGGTCGCGCGCGGCCGGCCGCCTGCCCCGCGTCACTGCGGGTGCACGGCTTCCAGCCCGTCGAGCAGCGCCTTGTGGAACGCGTCCGGGTCCTGGATCTGCGGCGCGTGCCCGAGCGCCGGGAATTCCACGAGCTGCGCGCCGGGAATCGCGGCCTGCGTGCGCTTCGCGAGTTCCGGATAGCGGCCGAGCTTCGCGTGCACGTCGGGCGGCGCGACGTCCTTGCCGATCGCGGTCGTGTCCTTGTCGCCGATCATCAGCAGCGTCGGCACGCGGATCGCGCCGAACTCGTAGACCACCGGCTGCGTGAGGATCATGTCGTAGATCAGCGCGGAGTTCCACGCGACCGCATCGCGGCCGGCGCCACGATACATCCCGGCGAGCATCTGCACCCAGCGCTCGTACGACGGCGCCCACTTGCCCGCGTAGTAGGTCGCCTGCTCGTAGCGGCGGATGCCGTCGGCCGTGGTCTTCTGTTCGCGCGCGTACCAGTAGTCGACCGACAGCGGCGGCACGCCGAGCGCCTTCCAGTCCTCGAGGCCGATCGGGTTCACGAGCACGAGCTGGTCGGTCGCCTTCGGATACATCAGCGCGTAGCGGATCGCGAGCATCCCGCCCGTCGAATGGCCGATGATCGTCGCCGACTTCACGCCGACCGATTCGAGCAGCGCATGCGTGTTGCGCGCGAGTTGCTGGAAGCTGTACTGGTAGCGCTCGGGCTTCGACGACTTGCAGAAGCCGATCTGGTCCGGCGCGATCACGCGATAGCCGGCGCGACTCAACACGCCGATCGTGTCCTCCCAGGTCGCCGCGCAGAAGTTCTTGCCGTGCAGCAGCACGACGGTGCGGCCGTTCGGGTGCGCGGGCTGCACGTCGAGGTACGCCATCTCGAGGGTTTCGCGCTGCGACACGAACGCGTACGTGTGCACGGGCGCCGGATACGCGAACCCTTCCAGGCGCGGGCCGTACGCGGGCCCGTCGTTGGCGGCGGGCGTCGCGGCAACGGCCGCCACGGACAGCGCGCACGCGGCGGCCGCACTCGCGCCGAGCACGGCGGCGCGCGCGACAGAGAACATCTTGCAAATCGAAAGCATGGCGATCACGGTGATTGGGGACGCGCACGGGCAGCCGGGCTGCAGCGGGGCTGTCCCGCGCCCCGCGATTCTACGCGGTCGCGTGACGACGCCGCGCAACACTCCGGCGCCACGCGACTTCCGCGCGCACGACGAACTCGGGTATCGTGTGACGTGACCCTGAAACGCGTGCAGGCGAATTCCCATGAAAAACGTCCTCAGCATTCAGTCGCACGTCATCTACGGCCATGCCGGCAACAGTGCGGCCGTGTTCCCGATGCAGCGCCTCGGCGTCAACGTCTGGCCGCTCAACACCGTCCAGCTGTCGAATCACATGCAGTACGGCCACTGGGCCGGCAGCGCGATCGACGCCGCGAAGATGGAGCAACTCGTCGACGGCGTCGCCGCCATCGGCGCGCTCAAGCGTTGCGACGCGGTGCTGTCCGGCTTCCTCGGCTCGCCGCCGCAGGCGCGCGCGGCGGTCGAGATCGTGCGCACGGTGAAGGCGATGAATCCGAACGCGTGGTACTTCTGCGATCCGGCGCTGGGTCAGACGGGCGGCATCCGGCCCGAGCCCGGCGTCGAGGAATTCATCGTCGAGGAGATGCCCGCGCTCGCGGACGGCATGTCGCCGAACCACACCGAACTGCAGAAGCTCGCCGGCCGGCGCATCGAGACCGTCGCCGAAGCCGTCGACGCGTGCCGCGCGCTGATCCGCCGCGGCCCGCAGATCATCCTCGTCAAGCACCTGCACGACCGCAACAGCCCGGCCGACCGTTTCAACATGCTCGCCGTCACCGAAACTGAAGCGTGGATCGGCCAGCGGCCGCTGTATGCGTTTCCGCGCCACCCGGTCGGCGTCGGCGACCTGACCAGCGCGATCTTCGTCGCGTGCCGGCTGCGCGGCGACTCGGTGCGCGCCGCGTTCGAACACACGCTCGCGGCCGTGCATGCGGTCGTGAAAGCCACCTACGATGCACGCCGTTACGAACTCGAGCTCGTCGCCGCGCAGGACGAGATCGCCCGCCCGAGCGAATGGTTCGGCGCGTGGGTAACCGACGCCTGACCGGCCGGCACGACCCTGCGCTGCTCCAGCGCGCCGCTTTCCGCTTTCCGCTGCCGCCTTTGCGCCCCGACCGCCGGCGATGCATATCCCGATGCCGGCTCGCCGCCCGTGCAAACGTTTCCGGACTTCACATGAATGACACCGATTCCTCGCTATGCTCGCGGCGGCACGTACCGGCGCAGCCGCATCCTGCGACCCGGTGCGCGCCGTTCCCGCAGGTCCCGCCAATCGGCTCCCTCTTTACCCCACGATAACGACCATGACCCGATCGAACCGTCGTGACTTCCTGCGCGTCGCCGCCGGCACTGCCGGCGCCGCCGCGCTGAACCTGTTTCCGCCCGTGATCCGCGATGCGCTCGCGATTCCCGCGAACCGCCGCACCGGCACGATCCGCGACATCGAACACATCGTGATCCTGATGCAGGAGAACCGCTCGTTCGACCACTACTTCGGCACGATGCGCGGTGTCCGCGGCTTCGGCGACCCGCGTCCGTTGCGCCTCGCGAACGGCAAGTCGGTGTTTCACCAGCCGGTCGGCCCGGCCGAACTGCTGCCGTTCCACCCGGGCGCGGACAAGCTCGGCCTGCAGTTCCTGCAGGACCTGCCGCACGGCTGGCAGGACATGCACGCCGCCTGGAACAAGGGCCGCTACGACCAGTGGGTGCCGAACAAGGGCACCACGACGATGGCGTACCTGCAGCGCGACGACATCCCGTTCCACTACCAGCTCGCCGACGCGTTCACGATCTGCGACGCGTACCACTGCGCGATCCCGAGCTCGACCGACCCGAACCGGTACTACATGTGGACGGGCTACGTCGGCAACGACGGCACGGGCGGCGGCCCGGTGCTCGGCAACGAGGAAAAGGGCTACGGCTGGACGACCTATCCGGAAGTGCTGGAGCAGGCCGGCGTGTCGTGGAAGATCTACCAGGACGTCGGCACGGGGCTCGACGCGAACGGCTCGTGGGGCTGGACGCAGAACCCGTACATCGGCAACTACGGCGACAACGCGCTGCTCTACTTCAACCAGTACCGCACCGCGCTGCCCGGCACGCCGCTGTACGACAAGGCGCGCACCGGCACCAACATCAGCGCCGGCGGCACGCTGTTCGACGTGCTGCAGCAGGACGTGAAGAACGGCACGCTGCCGCAGGTATCGTGGATCTGCGCGCCCGAAGCGTATTCCGAGCACCCGAACTGGCCCGCGAACTACGGCGCGTGGTACATCGAGCAGGTGCTGAAGGTGCTCGTGTCGAATCCCGACGTGTGGAGCAAGACCGCGCTCTTCATCACGTACGACGAAAACGACGGCTTCTTCGATCACGTGCCGCCGCCGTTCGCGCCGCAGTCGCGCGAGAACGGGCTGTCGACGGTCGCGACGACCAACGAGGTGTTCGCCGGCGACGCGTCGCACATGGCGGGCCCGTACGGGCTCGGGCCGCGCGTGCCGATGCTCGTCGTGTCGCCGTGGACCAAGGGCGGCTGGGTCTGCTCGCAGACTTTCGATCACACGTCGCTGCTGCAATTCATCGAGGCGCGGTTCGGCGCGCAGTACGCGGTCACGGCCGCCAACGTGTCGCCGTGGCGCCGCGCGGTATGCGGCGACCTGACCGCCGCGTTCGACTTCGCGACGGCCGATGCCGGCTGGCCGACGCTGCCGGACACGAGCGGCTACGCGCCGCCGGACCGTAACCGCCACCCCGACTACATCCCGGTGCCGCCGGTACTGCAGAAGCTGCCGAAACAGGAAGCCGGGCTGCGTCCGGCGCGCGCGCTGCCGTACGAGCTGTTCGTGCACGGCCGCGTCGAAGCCGCGAACGGCCAGTTCCGGCTGACCTTCGCGAACACGGGCCGGGCAGGCGCCGCATTCCAGGTCCACTCGCGCAACCGCGTCGACGGCCCGTGGGCGTACACGGTCGAAGCCGGCAAACGTATCGCCGATACGTGGAGCGCCGCCGCGTCGCTCGGCCTGTACGACCTCGACGTGTACGGCCCGAACGGCTTCTACTGCCATTTCCGCGGTCCGTTCGCGACCGGCGTCGGCAGCGCGAACGTGAACCCCGAGGTGATCTACGGCTACGACGTCGCGAACGGCAACATCACGCTGCGCCTGATGAACCGCGGCCACAAGGCCGTGCGGCTCAAGGTCACGAACGCGTACGGCCACGGTCACGCGCGCACGTTCGACCTCGCGCCGGGCGCGCACGTCGACGATTACTGGGACCTGCGCGGCAGCCACGGCTGGTACGACCTCACCGTCAGCGACGGCCGGCTGCTCGGCTTCCTGCGCCGCTTCGCGGGCCACGTCGAAACGGGCCGCCCGAGCACCAGCGACCCGCTGATCCGCACGACCGCATCGCACGACGACGCCGAAGCCGCGTCGGACGCCCTGTCCGACTGACGTCGATCCACGCGCGGCGCGG
Source organism: Burkholderia sp. BCC0506 (assembly GCF_902833145.1). Taxonomy (GTDB): domain Bacteria; phylum Pseudomonadota; class Gammaproteobacteria; order Burkholderiales; family Burkholderiaceae; genus Burkholderia. The sequence continues at coordinate 426,713 of NZ_CADFEN010000003.1, forward strand.
CCTTCGACGGGCCGCGCCGCGTCCTTGCCCCGCACCGCTCTCCCTCCTCCCCGCCCGTTGCGTTCGCGACGGGAAACTCCCGATACCGGCCGCCCTCGCTCGCGCGGAAGCTATGCGCAAATCCGCATCGAATGCGCGGCAAATTTCCAAGACCCGCGCATATCGGCGACCTATATATCGAGGCAATCGGGGCTCTTCGCGGAGCCTGACGGGAGATGTTTCCGAGGATCACGATGCCGACCTCCCCGCCCGATTCCGAGAAGCGGTCGAACCGCCCGCCCGTCGCACGCACCCGGCCCGCCCGGGCGTGTGCGGTACCCACTCGCAGGTGTCGAACAAGAGGAACAACATGAAATTCCGTCATTCCCTGCTGTCGGTGTCCATCGCATCCGCGCTTGCCCTCCTCTCGCAACAGGCCGCCCGGGCTGCCGACGCAACCGACGTGAAGGTCGGGTTCGCCGCGCCGCTCACGGGCGTGAACGCCGGCTACGGCAAGGATCTGCAAAACGGCGTCCAGCTCGCGCTCGACGACGCGGTCGCGCAGAAGGTCCAGATCGCCGGCAAGCCTGCCCGCTTCAATCTCGTCGTGCAGGACGATCAGGCCGACCCGCGCATCGGCGTGCAGGCCGCGCAGGCGCTGGTCGACCAGAACGTGTCGGTCGTGGTCGGTCACTTCAACTCGGGAACGACGATCCCCGCGTCGGTCGTCTACGACAAGGCCGGCATTCCGGTGATCGACCCGGCCGCGACCAACCCGACGCTCACGTCGCGCGGGCTCGCGAACATGTTCATGGTGATCGCGACCGACGGCCAGAATGCCGGCAACGCGGGCAAGTACGCGGTCGACGTGACGAAGGCGAAGCGCATCGCGATCATCGACGACCGCACCGCGTTCGGCCAGGGCGAGGCCGACGAATTCGAGAAAGCCGTGAAAGCCGCCGGCGGCAACCTCATCGGGCGCGAGTTCACCAGCAACCAGGCGGTCGATTTCCGCGCGCAGATCACGAGCCTGAAGGCGAAGAATCCCGACCTGATCTTCTTCGGCGGCCTCGATTCGCTCGCCGCGAACTTCATCAAGCAGATGCGCCAGTTGGGGCTGAACGCGCAGTTCGTCGGCGGCGGCGGCGTGAAGGACAACGAGTTCATCAAGATCGCGGGCCCGGCCGCCGAAGGCGCGATGGCGTGGGAATACGGCCGGCCGCTCGACGAGCTGCCGCAGGGGAAGGATTTCGAGGCGCGCTTCAAGAAGCGCTTCGGCGTCGACGTGCTGTCGTATGCGCAGTTCGGCTATGACGCGGCGTGGGCGGCGATCAAGGCGATGCAGGCGGCCGGCTCGACCGACCCGAAGGCCTATCGCCCGGCGCTCAAGAAGATCGACTTCGAAGGCGTGACCGGCCGCATCTCGTTCGCGAACGACGGCTCGCTGAAGAGCGGGATGTCCACGCTTTACCAGGTGAAGAACGGCGCGTGGAAAACGATCGTGACGAAGGGAGGCTGAGCGACGGCGAGGCAGGCGGCCGGCGGCGGGGACGCCGCCTGGTCGCGGAGATCGCGACGATGACGCCGATCTCATATGACGACTGACGTTAAAGCGACTCGCGCAGCCCCGTGACCGCGCGGGGCCCGCGATGCAACGGTCAGCCCGCCTCGGCCTCGGCCGCCTCGTGCGCGCGGCGCAACCGTTCGCGGCTGTTGGTCAGGTGCGTACGCATCGCGGCGCGCGCGGCTTCCGGGTCGTGGCGCGCGATCGCCTCGTAGATGTCCTCGTGTTCGTGGTTCAGCCGGCCGACGTAGCGCTCGAGGTCGTCGCCGGCAAAGCGCGCCGAATTCACGCGCGTGCGCGGGATGATCGACGTGCCGAGCTGCGTCATGATGTCGACGAAATAGCGGTTGCCGGTGGACTGCGCGATCTGCAGGTGGAACTGGAAGTCGAGCTGCGCGGTGTCGCGGCCGCAGCCCGCCCCCGTCGCGATCGCGTCGAGCGCGCGGCGCAGCGCGGCGAGGTCGGCGTCGTTCGCGCGCTGCGCGGCCAGGCTCGCGCACTCGCTTTCGAGGCTGATGCGCAGCTCCAGCACCGCGAGCACGTCGCGCAGCGTCGTGATCGTCGCCGGATCGATGCCGAGCGTCTGGCGGCGCGACGGCTCCAGCACGAAGCTGCCGATGCCGTGGCGCGTCTCGATGAGGCCGCTCGCCTGCATCCGCGAGATCGCCTCGCGCACGACCGTACGGCTCACGCCCTGTGCCGCCATGACTTCGGTTTCGGTCGGCAGCTTGTCGCCGGGACGCAGCGTGCCGTTTTCGATCTGCGCGGTCAGCGCGTCGACGACATCTTGTGCGAGGCTGCGTGCGCGACGGCGCGGCGCTGCGGGAAGCGTAGGCACGGACATGTGGCCGGTTCCTTTCTGAATGATCGTAATGTGAGCCGAGGGTTTACGCGGGGTTTGAGCGAAAGCCGATGATTCATTATACTGCGTCACAAGTCATCCGACGACTGATGATCGGCGCACGGTTCTCCTGTCGACCGGGCTCGGCGGGTCAGCACCGCCCGGTCCCGTGCGTGACGATCGGCCCGCGTTCGCGTTCTGCGCTCCGCCGGCTCGCTTGTCGCTCCACCCCGTTTCGGGTTGCGTCGACGTGCGGGCCTTGCGCGCCGCGCACGTCGGTTGTCGAATGATCGCACCTCCCGCCGCGCGCGGCAAAGCTTTTGCCGCACGGCATCGCCCACTCTTTCGTCATCGCCGCCCATGAACGCCGTCACTGCCTCGCCCTCCCACGACACGCCGCGCATCGTCGACCTGCAAGCGATTCCGGTCGCCGGCCACGACAGCATGCTGCTCAACCTGAGCGGCGCGCACGGGCCGTTCTTCACCCGCAACCTCGTGATCCTGAAGGACAGCGCGGGCCGCACGGGCGTCGGCGAAGTACCGGGCGGCGAAAGCATCCGCCGCACGCTCGACGATGCGCGCGCGCTCGTCGTCGGCCAGCCGGTCGGCAACTATCATGCAGTGCTCAACGACGTGCGGCGCACCTTCGCCGACCGCGACGCGGGCGGCCGCGGGCTGCAGACCTTCGACCTGCGCACGACGATCCACGCGGTCACCGCGCTCGAAGCCGCGCTGCTCGACCTGCTCGGCCAGCATCTCGGCGTGCCGGTCGCCGCGCTGCTCGGCGAAGGCCAGCAGCGCGAGCAGGTCGAAATGCTCGGCTACCTGTTCTACATCGGCGACCGCACGAAGACCGCGCTGCCCTATCGGGACGGCCGCGGCGCAACCGACGACTGGACGCGCGTGCGCGACGAAGCCGCGCTGACGCCCGACGCCGTCGTGCGGCTCGCCGAAGCCGCGCATGCGCGCTACGGCTTCAACGACTTCAAGCTGAAGGGCGGCGTATTCGAAGGGGCGAGCGAGATCGAAGCCGTGACGGCGCTCGCCGAACGCTTCCCCGACGCGCGCGTGACGCTCGACCCGAACGGCGCATGGTCGCTCGACGAGGCCGTGCGGCTGTGCCGCGACCAGCATCACGTGCTCGCGTACGCGGAAGATCCATGCGGCGCGGAGAACGGTTACTCGGGCCGCGAGGTGATGGCCGAATTCCGCCGCGCGACCGGTCTGCCGACGGCGACCAACATGATCGCGACCGACTGGCGCCAGATGGGCCACGCGGTGCAGTTGCACGCCGTCGACATCCCGCTCGCCGATCCGCACTTCTGGACGATGCAGGGGTCGGTGCGGGTCGCACAGATGTGCCGCGACTGGGGCCTCACGTGGGGTTCGCATTCGAACAACCACTTCGACGTGTCGCTCGCGATGTTCACGCACGTCGCGGCCGCGGCGCCGGGCCAGGTCACCGCGATCGATACGCACTGGATCTGGCAGGACGGCGAACGGCTGACGCGCGAGCCGCTGAAGATCGAGAACGGGCGGGTGGACGTGCCGAAGCGGCCGGGGCTCGGCATCGACATCGACATGGAGGCGGTCGCGCTCGCGCACGAACTGTACAAGCAGCACGGCCTCGGCGCCCGCGACGACGCGGCGGCGATGCAGTACCTGATCCCGGGCTGGACGTTCGACAACAAGCGCCCCTGCCTCGTGCGCTGAGTGCGGCGGACCGGGGGGGCAACATCGCTTGGTCACGCCCCGGCCGGCCCCACCTGCGCGGTGGGCCCCTAGCCGGGCGCCCCTAGCCGGGCGCCCCTAGCCGGGCGCCCCTAACCGGGCGCCCCTAGCCGGGCGCCCCTAACCGGGCGCCCCTAACCGGGCGTCCCTAACCGGGCGTCCCTAACCGGGCGTCCCAATCCCCCGCGCCATCCCCGACGCGGCAAACACGATGACGATCACCAGCACCGCCTGCCAGTGACCGATCCGCACATAGGTGCGCGCGCGGCCGATATCGGGCATCTGCTGCCGCCGCGCGGCGATGCGCCAGCGAATCAGCCCCAGCATCGGCACGACCTCGAGCAGCAGGATCAGCACGAGCGCGGTCATCTTCAAGTGAAAGAGCGGTTCGTGCAGATAGTACGCGGCTCCTTTTTCGAAACCGCCGAACGCGCGCGCGAGGCCCGTCGAGATCAGCACGAGCGCCGACAGCCCCCAGACCGCATCCGCCTTGAACACGCCGGGCAAATCGGCCGCCTGCGCCGATGCGACGAGCCGGCGCAACGCGCGGTTACGCGCCGCGATCGCGGCAAACGCGACGCCGAACGCACTCAGGTGAACCGCAGCCAGCAACCAACGGACGATCATCGCGCCTCCTTGTCGCTCGCGCCCGGTGCGCGAGCCGTGTCAGACGATCTGCTTGAGCGCCGCGTCGAGCGCGAGCACCGCGACGCGGTCGCCTTCGGTCGCGAGCGGCGTGCGCATCACGATCTGCCGGTTGTGACCGACGGCCGCCGGCGAATCCCACAGCAGCTCCACCTTCGGCCGATTGAACAGGCTGCCGCGGCGCGGCGGCACGACCGCCGGCTGCGCGCCGTCGTCGCCCGCGGCGGGCGCCGCGCGGCCGGGCCAGCGCACCGACAGTTCGCGCGCGTCGTACTGGCCGACCTTGCGGCTTTCCATCCAGACGATCGCGGTGCGCGTCAGCACGTCGAGGGAGATTGCATACCGGCCGACCGCGAAGCGACGCGCGGCCACGTTGGTCCGCCACAGCGGCCGCGGCCGGCAGATCCAGACGATCGCCGCGTAGAGCGCCGGCGCGGCAACGAGCCAGCCGTTGGTGGCCGTCACCGCGTGCAGCGCGCGGCGCCAGCCGGCCGCCCACGCGAACGCCCCGATCGACCACACGGCGAACAGGAAACCGATCAGCGCGAACGCGCGCAGCGCCTGGCGCAGCCACTGCGGCAGCGGATGGAACGGCCGCTCGGCCCGTGCGGCGGCGCCCGGCAGCGCGAGGAGCAGGAAGATCAGGATGAGGTAGATGAATGCCCACGGCGACGACACCATCGCCGACAGCGACGCGCGATAGCCCATCTGAGACATCGAGAACAGCCAGCGCGCGAGCAGCACGAGACCGATCGCGCGCAACGCGAAGATCACACCGGCGCCGGGGGCCGGCGCTGCGCGCGTGGTTTTCGTTCTCGCCAAGACTGCTCTCCTCTGGATATTCGTACCGGGCCGGATTTCACGGCACGGCCATTATAGGGACATTACCGTCTGGACAGACGGCCGGATGCCGTGCCGGGCCGCTTCGAGGGCCGTTCGGCGCGCCGGGCGCGGCGAGAATACAACAGATCCGCGCCGCGGATGTGACAACGCCCCGCCGGAGAACCCGGACGGGGCGTCGTGACGGCCGCGCCGCCAAGCGGCAGCGGCCCTCGATCAGCTTGCGTTGACTTCGCGGAGCACCGTGCGGCGCTTCTGGCGCAGCAGTTCCTCGTAGCCCTTCACGTAGTTCTGCGCCATCACCTTCGACGAGAAACGGGCTTCGAACGCGGCGCGAACCTTCTCGCGCGGCAGCGTATCGAGGCGCTTGAGCGCGGCGACGGCCGACAGTTCGTCCTCGACGACGAAGCCCGACACGCCGTTGTCGATCACTTCCGGCACCGAGCCGCGCTTGAACGCGATCACCGGCGTGCCGCAGGCCATCGCCTCGATCATCACCAGGCCGAACGGCTCCGGCCAGTCGATCGGGAACAGCAGCGCGTGTGCGTTGCCGAGGAATTCGGTCTTTTCGGCTTCGCTGATTTCGCCGATGTACTCGACGTGCGGCAGCGCGAACAGCGGCTTGATCTTCTCTTCGTAGTACGCGCGGTCGGCCTTGTCGAGCTTCGCGGCGATCTTGATCGGCAGGCCGGCCTGCTCGGCGATGCGGATCGCCGTGTCGACGCGCTTCTCCGGCGAGATACGGCCGAGGAACGCGAGATAGCTCGGCTTCACGTTCGGGATCGGCGTCAGCAGGTTTTCCGGCAGGCCGTGGTAGACGGTCGACAGCCAGTTCGCCTGCGGCAGCGGGATGCGCTGGTTGTCGGAGATCGACACGACCGGCACGTCGCTGAATGCGTTGAAGATGGGCTGCAGTTCCGGCAGGTCGAGACGGCCGTGCATCGTCGTCAGATGCGGGACCGGCTGGCGCGAGAACAGCGAGAACGGGTAGTAGTCGATGTGGCAGTGCAGGACATCGAACTCTTCCGCACGGCGGCGCACCTGCTCGAGGAGCAGCATGTGCGGCGCCATCACGTCGCGGATCGTCGGGTCGAGGCGCAGCGCCTGCGGCCAGCACGCCTCGAGCTTCGCGGAGGTTTGCGAATCGCCGCTCGCGAAGAGCGTGACGTCATGCCCCATCTCGACGAGTGCTTCGGTCAGATAGGACACCACTCGCTCGGTACCACCGTAAAGCTTCGGGGGAACCGCTTCGTGCAACGGAGCGATTTGGGCGATTCGCATGCTTGACTCCTAAAAAATCGGCTAAAAACCAGGTATGGGTCGGCAACCTGCCGGCGGTCCGGGCTGGATGCATATCGTCCGACCATCGGACGAATCCGCCTGCCGGGAGCGTCGAAACCCGCGCTGCACAAGGAGCGTCGGCGACGCGACAGGCATAGAACGTTTGAAACGAAGACCCGTTGACAGGGGTTCGTAAAAAGACCTGGAATCGAACCCGGAGCCGATTATCTAGGGTTAATCCCGATACGGCGCACGACATTTCAAACACTTTACTTTGTTACAAAGGTGCAACACTTTGCAACCCGCGGACTCGGGTGTCCGTTCTAGAGTGGAAGGCCATTTCGGCGATCCTTGTTTACCCGCAGCTGCCGGCAACGTGATTCCGGCACAGGAGGCAGGACGGGATGCCGGATTTTATCTCAAAATCGAACGCGAGCCCCTGGCCAAGGCAAGATTCGCGCAGCGCGACGCGCGGCCTTGTTTACAATGCCGGATTATTCAGTCCGGGCGAACGCCGGCCTGCGATCCAGCCGCCACGCTCACTCACCGAATCACCGCACGCATATTTTGGAATCTCTCACCCCCGCCCAGCGCAACGCCCACAACGCGAAGCTGTCGAGCTACGCGCATCGGCCGATCGCGTTCCTGTTCCGCTACATCCGTCTCCACCCGGTCGCACACCTGGTGGTGCTCTGCAGCGTGCTGGCCGCCGTCGGCTGCGCGCTCGGCTCGCAATACGCGATCAAGCACCTGATCGACGTGCTGGCGACCGGACGCCATCACCCGGGCCCGCTGTGGAGCGCGTTCGCGCTGCTCGTCGGGCTGATCGCGGCCGACAACCTGCTGTGGCGCGTCGGCGGCTGGGTCGCCGCGCATACGTTCGTCGCGGTCACGGGCGACCTGCGGCGCGATCTGTTCCAGTACCTGATCGGCCATTCGCCGACGTATTACTCGGAGAAGCAGCCGGGCACGCTCGCGAGCCGCATCACGGCCACGTCGAACGCGGTCTACACGTCGGAGAACACGATGGCGTGGAACGTGCTGCCGCCGTGCATCGCGGTGATGGGCGCGATCCTGATGATCATCGTCGTCAATCCGCTGATGGCGGCCGGCCTGCTCGGCTGCTCGGCCGTGCTGTCCGTCATCCTGTTCAAGCTCGCGGGGCGCGGCTCGGCGCGCCACCACGCGTTCGCGGCGAAGGCCGCGGCAGTCGACGGCGAGCTCGTCGACGTGATCGGCAACATGGGCCTCGTGCGCGCGTTCGGGATGACGCTGCGCGAACAGAAGCGCTTCAGCGCGACGGTGAAGGCGGAGATGGACGCGCGCCAGCAGAGCCTGCTCTATCTCGAAAAGCTGCGGCTGCTGCATGCGGTGATCACCGCGATGCTGTCCGCCGGCCTGCTCGGCTGGGCGCTGTGGCTGTGGGACCAGGGCCGCGCGACGTCGGGCGACATCGTGCTCGTCAGCTCGCTCGGCTTCACGATCCTGCACGGCACGCGCGATCTGGCAGTCGCGCTCGTCGACGTCACGCAGCACATCGCGCGCCTGTCCGAAGCGGTGAAGACGCTGCTCGAGCCGCATGGCATGCCGGACCGCTCGGACGCGCAGCCGCTGTCGGCCAAGGGCGGCCGCGTCGACTTCGAGCGCGTGACGTTCGCGTACCCGCACCGCCGTGCGATCCTCGACCACTTCGACCTGCATATCGAGCCGGGCCAGCGCGTCGGCCTGATCGGCAAGTCGGGCGCCGGCAAGTCGACCGTGCTCGCGCTGCTGCAGCGCTTCTACGACACGCAGGACGGCGTCGTGAAGGTCGACGGCCAGGACGTGAAAGGCATCACGCAGGACAGCCTGCGCCACGCGATCGCACTGGTGCCGCAGGACATCTCGCTGCTGCACCGGACGATCTACGACAACATCGCGTACGGCCGCCCCGACGCGACCCGCGACGAAGTGCTCGCCGCCGCGCGCGACGCGCGTTGCGCGGAGTTCATCGAGGCGATGCCGGAAGGCTATGACACGATCGTCGGCGACCGCGGCGTCAAGCTGTCGGGCGGCCAGCGCCAGCGCATCGCGATCGCGCGCGCGATCCTGAAGGATGCGCCGATCCTGCTGCTCGACGAAGCGACGTCGGCGCTCGACAGCGCGTCCGAGGAAGCGATCCAGAGCGCGCTCGACCGGCTGATGGTCGGCCGCACGGTGATCGCGATCGCGCACCGGCTGTCGACGCTGCGCAACTTCGACCGCATCATCGTGATGAGCAACGGCAAGGTGATCGACGACGGTCCGCCCGACGTGCTGCGCAACCGCCCCGGCCTGTACCGCGACCTGCTCGCGAAGCAGCACGGCCGCCATCATGCGGCCCCGGACGGCAGTACGCCGACCGGCGAACGCGTGGCCTGACGCGCCGGCATCCCGCCGACAAAAAAGCCGCCGTGCTTGCGCATCGGCGGCTTTCTCAATTGCAGCGGAAACAATCGCTCAGACCTGCTGCAGATCGCGCAGGAAATGGTCGCGCCACACCGACACGTTGTTCTCGCGAAGCTGCGCGATCATGTCCGCGTAGCGCGCACGCCGCTCGGCGAGCGGCATCGTCAGCGCCAGCGACAGCGCATCGGCCATCCCGTCGATATCGATCGGATTGACGATCAACGCACCCGTGAGCTCACGCGCGGCGCCCGCGAAGCGCGACAGCACGAGCACGCCCGGATCGTCCGGATCCTGCGCGGACACGTACTCCTTCGCGACGAGGTTCATCCCGTCGCGCAGCGGCGTCACGAAGCCCACCCGCGCGAGCCGGTACAGCGCGGCCAGCACCTGGCGGTCGTACTGGCGGTGAATGTAGAGGATCGGCGCCCAGTCGAGTTCCGCGTAGCGCCCGTTGATGCGCCCCGACTCCGCCTCGAGCTGCAGGCGGATGTCCTGGTACGCACGCAGGTCCGCACGCGTCGACGGCGCGATCTGCAGGAACGACACGCGGTTGCGGATCGACGCCTGGTGTTCCAGCAGCTTCTCGAAGGCCCGGAAGCGCTCGACGAGTCCCTTCGAATAATCGAGCCGGTCGACGCTCATGATCAGTTGCCGCCCGCGCAGCGACGTCGCGAGCGTGCGCACCGCCTTGCCGGTTTCGCCCGCCTGCGCGAGCGACGCGATCTCGTCCGGATACACGCCGATCGGATAGGCGGCCGCGCGCAGCGTCTGGCCGAACGCGCGCACGCGCACCGTGTGCCCATCGCGCTCGGCCTCGCCGCCCGCCTCGAACTCGACGTAGTCGCAGAACGCGCGCAGGTCGGGCTCGGTCTGGAAACCCAGCAGATCGAACGCGCACAGCGACTCGACGAGCTCGCGGTGCGGCGGCACGTTGACGAGCACCTGCGCGGCCGGAAACGGGATGTGCAGGAAAAAGCCGATGCGGTTCTTCACGCCGGCGTCGCGCAGCGCGCGCGCGAACGGAATCAGGTGATAGTCGTGCACCCAGATCACGTCGTCGTCCTGCAGCAGCGGCACGAGCTGCTGCGCGAGCCAGACGTTGACGCGGCGGTAGCCGTCGAATTCGTGGCGATCGTACTGGATCAGGTCCGCGCGGTAGTGGAACGCGGGCCACAGCGTCGCGTTCGAGAACCCGCGGTAATACTGGTCGTAATCGCGACGCGACAGCCCGACGGTCGCGAACGTCACGGGCCCGCGTTCCTCGATGCGGATCTGCGGCTGCGGCGCGCCGGACGCGACCACTTCGCCGCTCCAGCCGAACCACATGCCGCCGGTTTCCTTCAGCGCGTCGTAGACGCCGATCGCGAGGCCGCCCGCCGCCGGTTCGCCTTCCGAAATCGGCGCGACGCGGTTTGAAACGATGATGAGCCGGCTCATGCGTGCGGCTGCCCCGCGCCGAGCCAACGTGCGATCTGCTCATGCAGCGCGTCGACCGAATCGAGCCGCATGCGCGCGGACGTCTCGCCCGCGCCGATCTTGATCGACAGGCCGCCGCGCGCGTTGACCACCGCGAAGCCCTTTTCGTCGGTCAGGTCGTCGCCCGCGAACAGCGGCACGCGGCCCGCAAAGGGCGGCTCGTCGAGGAACGCGGCCAGCGCGCGGCCCTTGTCGACGCCCTTCGGCTTGATCTCGAACACCATCTTGCCGGGTTGCAGCACGTACGCATCCGCATAGTCGGCGACGAGGCGCTCAGCCGCTTCGCGCGCCACCGCCTCGCGCTCGGGCGCATTGCGAAAGTGCAGCGCGACGGCCGCGCCCTTGATCTCGAGCAGCATGCCCGGATGGCGGTCGACCACGTCGGCGAGCTCGCGCTCGATGCGCAGCAGGCGCTCGTCGTTGAAACCGATGCGCTGCGTGTCGCCGTTCGCATCGCGGCGCTCCGCGCCGTGCAGGCCGGCGATCGGCAGGCCGGGCATCTTCAGGAACGTGTCGAGGTTGTCGATGCCGCGCCCGGACACGATCGCGACCGCGCCGTGCGAGCGGCGCGACAACGCGTCGAGCAGCGCCAGCAGCGACGGCGGCACACGAATGCTGTCGGGGGTCGGCGCGAGCTCGACGAGCGTGCCGTCGAAGTCGAAGAAGAACGCGGTATCGGTCAGCGAGAGGGAAGCCGGAACGGATTGCATCGATTCGATAGTCTGAGGGCCGGCCGGCAAATGCGGGCCGCCGCTGCGCGAATGGAGTTGTGCGCATCTTACCGCGCCTGCGGCCCCAGATGGGCGAAACCGCGGCAGCGCGGACATCGCGCCGGCCGCCGCGTCAACTGCGACATATTGCCCCGCTCGCCCGCGCCGTATCGGTTTCGAAAGGACGCGGGCGCGCGAATTGCGCTACAGTCGCAACCGCCTGCCGCGCGACGCATGGCATCGCGCCCCGGCTATCCATCCAGTCCGATCGAGCCCCAGGATGTCGTCTGCCCGCCCCGCGCCGCACCGGCGCCTCTCCCGCCTCATCCGCACGACCGCGGCGCTCGCCGCCGCCGTGGCGCTCGCCGCGTGCACGCACGACGAGCCGCGCTGGAACCTGACCAATGTCACCGGCCACCTGCCCGACCTGTCGTTCAAGCTGACGGGCGGCGACGGCCGTCCCGTCGACGCCGGCGCATTCCGCGGCCGCGTCGCGCTCGTCTACTTCGGCTACACGCACTGCCCCGATGTCTGCCCCGAAACCCTGGCGCGGCTGATGGAAGTGCTGGCGAAGCTCGGCCCGCAGGCGGACAACGTGCGCATCCTGTTCGTCTCGGTCGACCCCGCGCGCGATACGCCGCAGGCGATGCAGTCCTATGTCGCCGCGTTCGATGCCGCGCATGCACGCGGCCTGACCGGCACCGACGGCCAGATCGAATCGCTCGCGAAGCGCTATCGCGTCGCGTACCAGATGGAAAAACGCGATCCGTCCGGCGGCTACGAAGTCACGCACAGCTCGGCCGTCTACATCTTCGACGCGGCCGGCCGCGCGCGCCTGCTCGCGACCGATCGCGATTCGCCCGACGCCATCGCCGCCGATGTGCGCCGGATCATCGACACTGCCTCCACGACCTGAATTCCGCCATGAACATGAACACGAAAACGACGCTCAAGACGTTCGCCCTCCTCGCCGCGCTGTGCGCCGGTGCCCACGCGTATGCGGCCGGCGCGATCAGCGCGCAGAACGCGTGGGTGCGCTGGCTGCCGAACAAGCTGCCCGCGGGCGGCTACGTGACGCTCGTGAATACGAGCGACAAGCCGGTCGATCTCGTCGACGTCGACAGCCCCGACTACGGAATGGCGATGCTGCACCAGACGGTATCGAACGGCTCGACGCAGAAGATGGAGATGGTCGACAAACTGACGATCCCCGCGCGGGGCAAGGTCGACATCGCGCCGGGCGGCTATCACTTCATGCTCGAGGAGCCGAAGCACGCGATCAAGCCGGGCGACACCGTGCACCTGCGCCTGAAATTCTCCGACGGCGAAACGGTCGATGCGCCGTTCGCCGTGAAATCGCCGGCCCAGGCGAAGTGATGCGCGCGCGATGAACCTCCTGTACTGGCTCGATCCGTGGGAACCGTCGCCGACCGTGGTCCTCGCGGTGCTGACGGCCGCCGTGCTGTTCGCACGCGGCGTGAAAAAGGCGAAGGTGTCGCCGCTGCGGCAGTGCTCGTTCTGGTTCGGGTTGACGGCGCTCTACATCGCGCTGCACACGCGGCTCGACTATTTCTTCGAGCACGAATTCTTCATGCACCGCGCGCAGCACCTCGTGCTGCATCACCTCGGGCCGTTCTTCATCGCGCTCGCCTATCCGGGCGCGGCCATCCGCGCGGGCATTCCGTTTCGCTGGCGGCAGCGCCTCGTGCGCCCCACGCTCGCGTGGGCGCCGGTGCGCAAGACGCTCGACGTGGTGTTTCATCCGGTCGTCGCGGTCGTGCTGTTCGTCGGGTTGATCTATTTCTGGCTGCTGTCGCCGATCCACTTCATCGCGATGCTCGACTGGCGTCTGTACCGCGTGATGAACTGGAGCATGGTGATCGACGGGCTGCTGTTCTGGTGGCTCGTCGTCGATCCGCGTCCCGCGCCGCCCGCGCGGCTGTCGCCGGGCCGCCGGATCCTGATCGTCGTCGCGGCGATCCCGCCGCAGATCGCGCTCGGCGCGCTGATCTTCTTCACGCCGCACGAGCTGTATCCGATCTACTCGATCTGCGGCCGCGCGTTCACGTGGCTCAGCCCGCTGCGCGATCAGCAGATCGGCGGCCTGCTGCTGTGGATTCCCGGTTCGATGATGAGCGTGATCGGTGCGCTGATCGCGCTGCGGCACTGGCTGCGATTGTCCGCGCGCGGGCGCCTGATCGGCGAGCGGGCCGCGCAGCGCGCGGACAAACCGCCGGTCGCACGCGCCGCGCACTGACTGCCGCGCAGCGCGGCGCGGCGCGCGTCACGCGCGCGCGCTGCTCATCCACACGTGCGGGATGCCGTCCTCGTCGTGCACGTCCGAACTCGGCGCGAAGCCGAATGCGCCGTAGAAACGCTGCAAGTGGGCCTGCGCATGCAGGCTCACCGGCGTATCCGGCCATTGCGCACGGATATGCTCGAGCGCACGCGACAGCAGCGCGTTGCCGAGGCCCGCGCCGCGAAACGCGGCGGTCGTCAGCACGCGGCCGATGCGCACATCGGTGTACTGCGCGTCGGGCAGCAGCACGCGCAGATAGCCGGCCAGGCGGCCGGCCGGATCGAAGGCCGCCAGGTGCCACGCGGCCTGGTCCGCATCGTCGATGTCGCGATACACGCAGTTCTGCTCGACGACGAATACGGCGCTGCGTGCTTCGAGGATCGAATAGATTTCGCGCGCCGTCAGCGCGTCGAAGGGTTTCCAGCGCCAGTCGAGATCGGCGGTGCGCGGGGATGCGGCGGGTGCGGATGCGTTCATGTGCGGTCCTGATTCGGGCGCGCCGGCCGGCGCGCGGCAACCGTCGATTATGCCTCGAAGCGTCCATCGCGCGCGACCGCCTGCCCGCACGCAAAAAAAGGCCCCGCATCGCGCGGGGCCTGCTCGTCATGCCGTCATGCCGGCATCTGGCCGAAGCGGCCGCTGTTGAAATCCTCGATCGCGGCGCGGATTTCCGCTTGCGAGTTCATCACGAACGGGCCGTAACCGACGACCGGCTCGTCGATCGGCTCGCCGCTCAGGATCAGCAGCTTCGCGTCGCCGTTCGCTTCGATCTCGACGTCGCTGCCGTCGCGGCCGAGTTGCACGAACTGCGCTTCGCGCGCCACCGTCTCGCCGTTCACCTGCACGGTGCCGCTCAGCACGACCACCGCGAGCGTCCGCCCTTCCGCGACCGGGAACCGCGCATGGCCGCCGGCCACGAGCCGCACGTCCCACACGTCGATCGGCGTGTGCGTGCGGGCCGGGCCGCGCCGCCCGTCGAGTTCACCGGCGATGATCCGCGCCCGCCCCGCGCCGTCCGGCAGCTCGACCACCGGGATATCGGCGTTCAGCAGCGTCTGGTAGCCGGGCGCGCCCATCTTGTCCGCGGCGGGCAGGTTCACCCACAGCTGCACCATCTCGAGCGGGCCGCCCCGCTTCGTGAACGCCTCCGAGTGGAATTCCTCGTGCAGGATCCCGCTCGCGGCCGTCATCCACTGCACGTCGCCCGGGCCGATGGTGCCGCCCGCGCCGGTCGAGTCACGGTGCGCGACTTCGCCGTCGTAGACGATCGTCACCGTTTCGAACCCGCGGTGCGGATGCTGGCCGACACCGCGCGGCACGGTCGCCGGTTCGAACGTCGCGGGGCCGGCGTAATCGAGCAGCAGGAACGGGCTCAGGTGCGTGCCATGAGACTGGTAGCTGAACATCGAACGCACCGGGAAACCGTCGCCGACCCAATGGCCGCGCGGCGCACTGTACACACCCTGGATCTTCTTCATTGCCCTTCTCCATATTGCGGCGAAACCCGTGTTTCGCATCCATGAGTGACAATATAGAGATGGAACGATCGATCCGGTAGACTGCCGAAATCGCACTCAGCGTTCCATTTCATGAACGATAAAGCGCGGGATCTGAACGATCTCTACTACTTCGTGCAGGTCGTCGAACATGGCGGCTTCGCACCGGCCGGGCGCGCGCTCGACATGCCGAAATCGAAGCTGAGCCGCCGCATCGCGCTGCTCGAGGCGCGGCTCGGCATGCGGCTGATCCAGCGTTCGACGCGCCGCTTCACGGTCACCGACGTCGGCCAGACCTACTACGCGCATTGCCGCGCGATGCTCGTCGAGGCCGACGCTGCCGACGAGGCGATCGCGCTGCTCCATGAAGAGCCGCGCGGCATCGTGCGCGTCAGTTGCCCGATCGTGCTGCTCGATTCGCTGGTCGGCACGATGATCGCCGCGTTCATGGCCGCGTGCCCGCGCGTCGAGATCCATCTGGAGGCGACCAACCGGCGTGTCGACGTGGTCGGCGAAGGGATCGACGTCGCGATCCGCGTGCGCCCGCCGCCGCTCGAGGACAGCGATCTCGCGCTGCGCGTGCTCGCCGAGCGCGGCCAGTGCCTCGTCGCGAGCCCCGCGCTGCTGCGCGAGCACGGTGCACCGGCCGTTCCCGCCGATCTCGCGCGCCTGCCGAGCCTCGATCACGGCGTGCCGCAGTCCACGCACGTATGGCGGCTGCGGGGGCCCGACGGCGCGCATGCGGAAATCCATCACCAGCCGCGCCTCGTGACGGGCGGTATGCTTGCGCTGCGCGCGGCGGCCGTCGCCGGTGTCGGCGTCGTGCAGTTGCCGACGATGATGGTGCGCGACGAGGTTGCGCGCGGTGAACTGGTCACGGTGCTGCCGGACTGGGCGCCGCGCCGCGAAATCGTGCATGCGGTGTTCGCGTCGCGGCGCGGGCTGCTGCCGGCGGTGCGCGCGCTGCTCGACTTTCTGGCGGAGCGGTTCGCCGAACTCGAACCCGACTGAGTGCACGGCATCGCGCATCCTCATGTGCTGCAGACCGCACGCGCGTGCCGTAGACTGCGGTACGCGCAGTGCGCCTTTTCACCACCTCTATCGCTTTTCCGCCATGTTCACGCTGTCCAACGACCCTACCGCCTCCAAGGCCGATCAATACGCGACGCTCGTCGAGCAGGCACGCGCGCTCGTCGAATCCGAACGCGACCTGACCGCGAATGCGGCGAATTTCTCCGCGCTCGTCTATCACTCGCTCGATCGCCTGAACTGGGCCGGCTTCTACTTCTTCGACGGGACCGAGCTCGTGGTCGGCCCGTTCCAGGGCAAGCCCGCCTGCGTGCGGATCGCGCTCGGCAAGGGCGTGTGCGGCACGGCCGCGCAGACGCGCGAAACGCAGGTCGTGCGCGACGTGCACGACTTCCCCGGCCATATCGCGTGCGATGCGGCGTCGGAATCGGAAATCGTCGTGCCGCTGGTGGCCGCCGACAGCACGCTGATCGGCGTGTGGGACGTCGACAGCCCCGTCGCCGCGCGTTTCGACGAAGAAGACCGCCAAGGGATGGAGGCGCTATGCCGCGTGTTCGTCGAACACGCGTGGCAGAAGGCGCGCGGTTGAGCGTCGCTGCGTCGCGGCGCAGGCCGCCGCGAACGACACGGGCCCCGCGAAGGGGCCCGTGTCATTGCGATCCCGCGCCGCCGTATGCGGCGCACTGCCGGCGTCAGGCCGCGTGCGTGCCCGACAGCGCCGCGAAGGCCTGCGGCTTCGCGTCCTCGGTCAGCACCTCGAAGCCCGTCTCCGTCACCACGACCATGTGCTCCCATTGCGCGGACAGCGAATGGTCCTTCGTGACGACCGTCCAGCCGTCGGCCAGCACGCGCGTGTCGCGCTTGCCCGCGTTCAGCATCGGCTCGATCGTGAAGATCATCCCCGGCCGCAACGGCAAGCCGGTGCCTGGCCGACCGTAATGCAGCACCTGCGGCTCGTCGTGATAGACGTCGCCGATCCCGTGCCCGCAATACTCGCGCACCACGCTGAACCCTTCGCGATGCGCGACCTGCTGGATCGCATAGCCGACGTCGCCGAGCGTCGCGCCGGGACGCACCGCGCGGATGCCGGCATGCATCGCCTCGTAGGTCGCCGCGACGAGCCGCCGCGCGAGTTCGTTCGGCTCGCCGACGAAATACATGCGGCTCGTATCGCCGAACCAGCCGTCCTTGATCACCGCGATGTCGAGGTTCACGATGTCGCCGTCGCGCATCGGCCGCGACGTCGGAATGCCGTGACAGACCACGTGGTTGACCGACGTGCACAGCGTTTTCGGATAGCCGTGGTAACCGATGTTCGCGGGAATCGCGCCCAACTCGTCGACGATGTATTCGCGGCAGCGCGCGTCCAGCTCGTCGGTGGTGACGCCCGGCTTCACGTACTCGGTGATCATCGTCAGCACCTGCGACGCGAGCTTCGCGGCCTCGCGCGACTTGGCGATTTCCGCGGCCCCGCGGATCGGGATTTCGCGTCTCGCCATTACGCCACCTGCTCGATGCTATGCGCGGCCGTCTCCGCCGGCCCGACGTCGCCGCCTCGTGCCTCGGCCTCGATCAACATCTTGCAGATATCGCCGTAGGACAGCGCCGGATTGAGCTCCGCCAGCATCCCGACACGCAGCCAGTGTTCGGCCTGCGCGTTGATCGAACGGCTCAGCGCCGTGCTCGTCGAGCGCAGCCGTTCATGCATGTGCTCGGAAATCTTGATGATGCCCATATATCCCCAATTAAACGAAACGTAGCTGTTTCGTATATTACGCTGCGTACGACGACGGGGCAAGCCGCTCCGCCTTTCGTTCGGCTCGCCACGGGAAATAGCGTTGACATCGAATTCCATCTTGCTGGAAAATAAATCCATCATGAAAGAATCAGCGACCACTGCGACCGACGACACCGGCATCAACGAGCGCATTGCCCGCCGCGTGCGCGACCTGCGCACCGTTCGAGGCTACACGCTCGATGCGTTGGCTGCGCGGTCCGGCGTCAGCCGTTCAATGATCTCGCTCATCGAACGCGCGTCGGCGAGCCCGACGGCCGTCGTGCTCGACAAGCTCGCGGCCGGTCTCGGCGTATCGCTGGCCGGCCTGTTCGGCGGCGACCGGGACGACGCGCCCGCGCAGCCGCTCGCACGGCGCGCGCAGCAGGCCGTATGGCGCGACCCCGCGTCCGGCTATGTGCGCCGCAACCTGTCGCCGCCCGGCTGGCCGTCGCCGATCCAGCTCGTCGAGGTCGATTTCCCGGCCGGCGCGCGCGTCGCGTACGACAGCGGCGGGCGCGAAAGCGCGCTGCACAAGCAGGTATGGATCATCAGCGGCCGCATCGACGTCGCGTTCGGCGACGTGCTTCACGAACTTCACGAAGGCGACTGCCTCGCCATGCGGCTCGACCAGCCGCTGATCTTCAGCAATCCGTCGTCGCATGCCGCGCGCTATGTCGTCGCGATCTGCGATGCATCCGCCGCCAGCGTGCGGAACATGTGATGCGCGTCGTGCGCGCAACCGGCTTAAAACCAAACAGGAACGAACCCGTATGAATGCCCCGACCCAGCGTGACGACGTGCGCCTGATCGATTGCAACGAGGCCGAGCATGCGGGGGCCATCCTCGAGATCCTGAACAACGCAATCGTGAACTCGACCGCGCTGTACGACTACCGGCCGCGCCCGCCGGAAGCGATGGTCGCGTGGTTCGCGACGAAGCGCGCGGGCGGTTTTCCGGTCATCGGCGCCGTCGATGCAGCGGGCACGCTGCTCGGCTTCGCGAGCTGGGGGACGTTCCGCGCGTTTCCGGCGTTCAAGTACACGGTCGAACACAGCGTCTACGTGCGCAACGATCAGCGCGGACGCGGGCTCGGCGAACGGCTGCTGCGCGAAGTCGTCCGGCGTGCGCGCGAAGCACAGGTGCACGTGCTGGTCGGCTGCATCGACGCGACCAATGCCGGCAGCATCGCGCTGCATACGAAGCTGGGGTTCGTGCACGCGGGCACGATCGCGGAGGCGGGATTCAAGTTCGGCCGCTGGCTCGATGCGGCGTTCTATCAGTTGAAGCTGGAAACGCCGGCGCAGCCGGTGGATGGGTGATCGGCTGAAGGTCGTCGCATGCACCGTGCGCGACGGCCTCCAGGGGACGCAGAAAAAGAAAAGCCCCGCCGAAGCGGGGCTTTTTCTCGTTCTACCTGGAGGCGCGAGCCGGAGTCGAACCGGCCTAAACGGCTTTGCAGGCCGCTGCATAACCGCTTTGCTATCGCGCCAAAAGCGGACTGTCGGGATGCCGTGAGGCAAGCGACAGATTTTCATTCGAGGACCGGAAGTCCATCAAATAAAAAGGGAAGCGTGGCTTCCCCATTACTTGGAGCGGGAGACGAGTCTCGAACTCGCGACCTCAACCTTGGCAAGGTTGCGCTCTACCAACTGAGCTACTCCCGCATTGTCCTGCATCTGCAGCGCTTTGCCGACCAACACGCTGCCAGAAAAATCTGGAGCGGGAGACGAGTCTCGAACTCGCGACCTCAACCTTGGCAAGGTTGCGCTCTACCAACTGAGCTACTCCCGCATGTGTCCTGCATCTGCAGCGCTTTGCCGACCAACACGCTGCCAGAAAAAATCTGGAGCGGGAGACGAGTCTCGAACTCGCGACCTCAACCTTGGCAAGGTTGCGCTCTACCAACTGAGCTACTCCCGCGTATTGCTACGCTACTGCTTCCCCGTCACACACTTACTTCGTCGTGCAGCGGAGAAGCGAGATTATGTCGAAGGCACATTCGTGTGTCAAGAGCTTTTCCAGCCCTTTTTACAAAAACCGCCGCCCATGCGACGCAGGTCACGCGCCGCCGCGCTCGCGAATCTGCGGCCACGCGAGCTTCATGTAGTACAGCATCGACCAGATCGTCAGCACCGCGGCAAGATACATCAGCCACTCGCCCCACACGCGCGTGTCGATCGTCACGACGCCGAGCGGCAGCGGTCCGTAGAACAGCAGCATCGGAATCGCGACCATCTGGCACGCGGTCTTGAACTTGCCGAGCTGGTTCACCGCCACGCTCTTCGACGCGCCGATCTGCGCCATCCATTCGCGCAGCGCCGAAATCGCGATCTCGCGACCGACGATCACCAGCGCGATCGCCGCGTCGACCCGCGCAATCTGCACGAGGATCAGCAACGCGGCCGTCACCATCAGCTTGTCCGCCACCGGGTCGAGAAATGCGCCGAACGACGACGTCTGGTTCCACTTGCGCGCGAGGAATCCGTCGAACCAGTCGGTCAGCGCGGCAAGGATGAAGATCGCCGCCGCCGCGAGATTGCGGTGCGCGCCGCCCATCAGCGTGTCCGGCAGATAGAACACGCCGACGACGAGCGGAATCAGCACGATCCGTACCCACGTCAGGAAAATCGGGAAATTGAACGGCATGGCATGCGGGACAGTAAGGGATTCGCAATTGTGCCGTGTCGACCGGCCTGCCACAAGAACGCTGGCAAGACAGCCGGCCGCACGGCCGCGTCAGTGAAGCTGCTTGTAGATCTGCTCGGCGAGCGCGTGCGAAATGCCCTCGACGCTCGCCAGTTCCTCGACACTCGCGGCCACCACGCCGCGCAACCCGCCGAAGCGCGCGAGCAACCGCTGCCGGCGTTTCGCGCCGACGCCTTCGAGCTCCTCGAGCCGCGACGTCTGGCGTGCCTTCGCCCGCTTCGCCCGCATGCCGGTGATCGCGAAACGGTGCGCCTCGTCGCGAATCTGCGCGACGAGCATCAGTGCCGCGCTCTCCTTGCCGAGTTCGAGCGGCGCGCGGCCGTCCGCGAACACCAGCGTTTCGAGGCCTACCTTGCGCCCCTCGCCTTTCGCGACGCCGACCAGCATCGACGTGTCGAGACCGAGCTCGGTGAACACCTGCCGCGCGATCTCGACCTGACCCTTGCCGCCGTCGATCAGCACGATGTTCGGCAGCAGGCTCGACGCCTCGGCCTGGCGCGTCGACTCGCCGTCGATGCCGGCCGCTTCGTCGGCGGCCGCCGCCTGCGCGGCCTGCTCGACCACCTTCTCGTAGCGGCGCGTGAGCACCTGCCGCATCGCCGCGTAGTCGTCGCCCGGCGTGATGCCCGTGATGTTGTAGCGGCGGTACTCGCTCGATTGCATCTTGTGATGGTGATAGACGACGCACGACGCCTGCGTCGCCTCGCCCATCGTATGGCTGATGTCGAAGCATTCGATCCGCAGCGTCGCGAGATCGTCGCTGTCGTAGCTGAGCGTGTCCGCCAGCGCGCGCGTGCGCGCCTGCTGCGAGCCCTGCTCCGACAGCAGCCGCGCGAGCGCGAGCCGCGCATTCTGCTCGGCCATCGCCAGCCATGCACGCCGCTGCCCTTGCGGCTGCCGCACCAGCGACACCTTGTGGCCGGCCTGCTCGGACAGCAGCTCGAGCAGGTCGCGGCTCGCGGGCGCATGGCTGACGACGAGCACGGGCGGCACGCGATTGCCGAGATAGTGCTGCGCGATGAACGCGTCGAGCACCTCGGCCTCGACCGACGCTGCTGCCACCGTGCCGCGCGTGCTGCCCGCCTCTTCTGCAGGCTGATCGGGCACCGTGTCGGCCGGCGCATCGACCGCCTCCGCCGGCTCGACCTCCTCACCGAGACCGCCCTCGGCGAGCGTCAGCGCACTTTCGACGTGCGTCGGGAAATACGCCTTGTCGCCGAGGTGCCGGCCGCCGCGCACCATCGCGAGGTTCACGCACACGCGTCCGCCCTGCGCGACGACGGCCAGGACGTCGACGTCGCTGTCGCTGCCGACCTCGATCGCCTGCTGGTGCAGCACCGTCGCGAGCGAGCTCATCTGGTTGCGCACGGCCGCCGCCTGCTCGAATTTCAGTTCGGCCGCGAACGCGTGCATCTTCTGCTCGAGTTCCTTCATCACTTCGGACTGCCGGCCGAGCAGGAACCGCGCGGCGTTCGACACGTCGACCGCGTAGTCCTCGTCGGAGATCGCGCCGACGCACGGCGCCGTGCAACGCCCGATCTGGTGCAGCAGGCACGGCCGCGTGCGGTTGTTGAAGACCGAATCCTCGCAGGTGCGCAACTGGAACACGCGCTGCAGGATCTGGATGCTCTCGCGCACGGCCCACGCGCTCGGGAACGGCCCGAAGTACTGGTTCTGCTTGTCGACCGAGCCGCGGTAGTAGGCCATCCGCGGAAAGCGGTGCGCGGTGAGCTTCAGGTACGGATACGACTTGTCGTCGCGAAACAGGATGTTGTAACGCGGCGCGAGCGCCTTGATCAGGTTGTTCTCGAGCAGCAGCGCCTCGGCTTCCGAGCGCGTGACGGTCGTTTCGATGCGCGCGATGCGCGTGACCATCATCGCGATGCGCGGCGACAGTTGCGTCTTCGTGAAATAGCTCGACACGCGCTTTTTCAGGTCGCGCGCCTTGCCGACGTAGAGGACGGCGCCCGCCGCGTCGTAATAGCGATAGACACCCGGCATGTGCGGCAACTGCGCAAGGATCTTCTTCGGTTCGAACGGAGTATCGGAGGCTTCTGGTGATGTCATGCGTGAGCCGGGCGCCTTGTAACGCGGAACGGGTCAATTAGAATCGCCAGTTTAGAGCATTCACCGGCCCGCTTCGATGCCACGCACCACCGCTGCCCCACACTCCGCCGTGCCGCTCGCGCCGGGCGAACCGATCGCTTGCGACCTCTTCTGCACGGTGATCGACAATTTCGGCGACATCGGCGTGTGCTGGCGCGTCGCGCGCCAGCTCGCGCACGAGCACGGCTGGCAGGTGCGGCTCTTCGTCGACGACCTGCACACGTTCGCGCGCCTGCTGCCGCAAATCGACCCCGACGCGGGGCGGCAGACGGTCGACGCGATCGTGATCGAGCACTGGCATGCGGAGGTCGGCGACGCGCTGGAGATCGCCGATGTCGTGATCGAGGCATTCGCCTGCGAGCTGCCCGGCCCCTATCTCGCGGCGATGGCGCGGCGCGCGCGGCGCCCCGTGTGGATCAATCTCGAATACCTGAGCGCCGAGGACTGGGTCGCCGATTTCCATTTGCGCCCGTCGCCGCATCCGCGCTATCCGTTGCTCAAGACGTTCTTCTTCCCGGGCCTGTCGGCCGGCACCGGCGGCGTGCCGAAGGAGCGCGACCTCGACGCGCGCCGCACGGCCTTCGACGCCGATCCGGCAGCACGCGCCGCGTGGTGGCAACGCGCCACCGGCGGCGGGCCGCCCACGCCCGGCACGACGGTCGTCAGCCTGTTCGCGTACGAGAACCCGGCCGTCGACGCGCTGCTCGCGCAATGGCGCGACGGCCCGTCGCCGGTCGTCGCGCTCGTGCCGGCCGGGCGCCTGTCGCCCGCCGTCGCGCGCTTTTTCGGGGTCGAATCGTTCGCGGCGGGCGCGCAGGCGTGCAGCGGCAACCTGAGCGCGCATGGGCTCGCGTTCGTTCCGCAGGCCGACTACGATCCGCTGCTGTGGGTCGCCGATCTCAATTTCGTGCGCGGCGAGGATTCGTTCGTCCGCGCGCAGTGGGCGCGCAAGCCGTTCGTGTGGCACATCTACCCGCAGGCCGACGACGTGCACCTGCCGAAGCTCGACGCCGCGCTCGCGCACCTGTCGGCCGGCCTCGCCGACGCGTCGCGCGCGGCGCTCGCGCGCTTCTGGCATGCGTGGAACGGCGCCGGCACGCCCGACTGGGCCGATTTCTGGCAACACCGCGCCGCGCTGGACGCCAATGCGATACGCTGGGCCGACGCGCTCGCGGCCGTCGGCGATCTCGCTGGAAAACTGGCGGAATACGCAAAATCTCAGTTAAAATAAGCGGTTATCCGACGGCTGACCACGCAAGCGCTCGCGTTTGAGCTTTGGGCGCCCACCGGAACGCACCGCTTGGCGCCTCACCCGTTGTGCAACGCTCAGGCACCTATTTATTTGATTTGATCAGGACAGTTTTTTATGAAAACCGCACAGGAACTCCGCGTAGGCAACGTCGTGCAGATCGGCAACGATGCGTGGGTCATCGCAAAGACGGAATACAACAAGTCGGGCCGTAACGCCGCCGTCGTCAAGATGAAGATGAAGAACCTGCTCACCAACGCAGGCCAGGAATCGGTCTACAAGGCCGACGACAAGTTCGACGTCGTCGTGCTCGACCGCAAGGAAGTGACGTACTCGTACTTCGCCGACCCGATGTACGTGTTCATGGACGCCGACTACAACCAGTACGAAGTCGAAGCCGAAATGATGGGCGAAGCGCTGAACTACCTCGAAGACGGCATGGCTTGCGAAGTCGTGTTCTACAACGAGAAGGCGATCTCGGTCGAACTGCCGACGATCCTCGTTCGCGAAATCACCTACACGGAACCGGCCGTCAAGGGCGACACGTCGTCGGGCAAGGTGCTGAAGAACGCGAAGCTCGCGACCGGCTTCGAGCTGCAAGTGCCGCTGTTCTGCAATACCGGCGACAAGATCGAAATCGATACGCGCACCAACGAATACCGCAGCCGCGCGTAAGCGTCAGCGTCGTCCGCATCGAACAAAGCGCCCTTCGGGGCGCTTTTTGTTTGTCTGGCGCCAACAGCTGCCACAAACCGACGCAATACGCAGCACAAAAGCCACCGGTAAAGATATTCAATTTGTATCATCGGTAACTGTTTTATAGCGTCCGAGAAATAATGCGCGTGACGCGTTCGGCGGGGCATAAAATCAATCTTTAATCCGACATGCG
This sequence comes from Burkholderia sp. BCC0506, assembly GCF_902833145.1. Taxonomy (GTDB): domain Bacteria; phylum Pseudomonadota; class Gammaproteobacteria; order Burkholderiales; family Burkholderiaceae; genus Burkholderia. The sequence goes on from NZ_CADFEN010000003.1 coordinate 451,758, forward strand.
GCTGCGGTCCGCTGGCCGACAGCCCGCCTCTCTTGACTCGACTCGCGTCCACCATGCCACACGCCCTGATTGTCGAAGACGATCCCAACAGCCTGTCAGGCCTCACCGCGCTGCTCGCCGCAGACGGCTTCTCGGTCGACACGGCCACGTCGCTCGCCGAAGCGCGCACGGCGCTCGGCCGCTCGATTCCCGACGTCGTGCTCGTCGACCTGAACCTGCCGGACGGCAGCGGGTTCGACCTGCTCCAGCACCTGCCGCAGCAACAGCCGAACGGCTCGCTGCCCGTGATCGTGCTGACGGGCAACGCGACGGTCGAGAGCGCCATCGAAGGCCTGCGTCACGGCATCTGGGACTACCTGCTGAAGCCGATCAACATTCCGCGCCTGCGCAGCCTGCTCGCACGGATTCCCCGCCCGTACGAACTGATCGACGAAGTGCAGTCGCTGCGTGCGTCGCTGCGCCATCTCGGCCGCTTCGGCGCACTGGTCGGCCGCAGCGACGCGATGCAGCACGTGTACGACATGATCGAGCACAACGCCCGCACCGAGACGGCCGTGCTGTTCTCGGGCGAAGCCGGCACCGGCAAGAAGCTGGCGGCGCGCACGCTGCATGAACTGAGCCGGCGCCGCAAGGGGCCGTTCGTCTCGTTCGACTGCCGCATGCTCGCACAGGGCGGCCGGCACGGCGCGTCGCTCGACAGCGTGCTGTTCGGCCATGAACGCGGCGCGTTCGACGGCGCCGAGCGCCGTGAATCCGGCCTGTTCGAACAAGCCGGCGGCGGCACGCTGTTCCTCGACGAAATCACCGCGCTGCCGCTCGTGCTGCAGGAGGCGCTGCTGCACGCGCTCGATTCGCAGAACTTCGTGCGAATCGGCGGCACGAGTTCGATCACCAGCGATTTCCGGCTGATCGCGGCCACGCGCCGCCCGGCGCGCGAAGCGGTGGCAAACGGCACGCTGCGCGAGGACCTGTGGCTGCGCCTCGACGCCGCGTCGATCACGATGCCGCCGCTGCGCGAGCGCGACGGCGACGCGCTCGCGATCGCGGACGCGCAGATCGACGAACTGAACCGCGAGGCGCGCGCAACCGGCCGCAGCACGACCGACAAGCGCGCCGCGCCGGGTTTCGTGCGCGAATGCCTGTCGTACGAATGGCCGGGCAACGTGCGCGAGCTGCAGGAACGCGTGCGCTTCGCGTACGACGCGTCGGGCGACTTCATCGAGACGCTGCGTGCAGGCGAGGCCAGCTTCTCCGCGGGCGCCGCGCTGAACGGCAGCAGCGTGCAGATCAAGGTCGGCACGCCGCTGTCGGACGTCGAGGATCTGCTGATCCGCGCGACGCTCGACGCGGTCGGCGGGACGCGCCACCGCGCGGCGACGCTGCTCGGCATCAGCCCGAAGACGCTGTACAACAAGCTTCAGCGGATGAAGGTGAACTGAGCGGCGGCCCTTGATGCGGGTGTTGATTGGATGTGACCGTTAGTTGCGTCCAACCCCGCCTCGGCGACAACCGGGTCGGGCTGCCGCAACCCGTAAAAAAGCCGCGCTACCTGCGCGGCTTTTTCATTTGAAGCGGCCGGAACGGCGCGATTCGCGCCCTCCCTGCCCGCTTACGCCAGCGCGCTGTTCAACAGCGCCCGCGCCTGCAGATACTCGGGCTGCGCGATCAGCTTGTCCCACTTGAGCGCCTTGCCGCGCGCACGCATCCGCTTGATGCGGCGCACCGAATCCGCCGAGGCCCGCGCCTTCAGCCCGTTCAGCACGACTTCGGCCGCGTCCGGCTGGTTGCAGACGAGCACCATGTCGCAACCGGCGGCAAGCGCGGCATCGGCCGCCTGCGTGAGCGTGCCGCCTTCGCGGGCCGCCTCCATCGACAGGTCGTCGCTGAAGATCGCGCCCGTGAAGCCGAGCTTGCCGCGCAGGATATCCTGCAGCCATACGCGCGAGAACCCGGCCGGCCGCCGGTCGACCTGCGTGTAGATCACGTGCGCCGGAATCACCGCGGACAGCGACAGCCCGAGCCAGTCGTACGGCGCGACGTCCTGCGCGAGGATCGCCTCGAGCGTGCGGTCGTCGGTCGGCAGCGCGACGTGCGAATCGGCCTCCGCGAAGCCGTGCCCGGGGAAATGCTTGCCGCAGTTCGCCATGCCGGCGAGCGACAGCCCGTGGTTCAGGCTCTTCGCGAGCAGCGTGACGACGCGCGGGTCGCGATGAAACGCCCGATCGCCGATCACCTTCGAGTGCCCGTAGTCGAGATCGAGCACGGGGGTGAAGCTCATGTCGATCCCGCACGCGCGCAGCTCGGCGGCCAGGATGTACCCGACGGCGGTCGCGACCTTCGTCGCGAGCAGCACGTCGCGATCCCACAGTTCGCCGAGGTGGCGCATCGCGGGCAGCACGGTGAAGCCGTCGGTGCGGAACCGCTGCACGCGCCCGCCTTCGTGATCGACGGCGATCAGGATGTCTTCGCGCACCGCGCGGATCGCGTCGGTCAGCGCGGTCAGCTGCGCACGATTCTGGAAGTGCCGCGCGAACAGGATCACGCCGCCGGTATTCGGATGCGCGAGGCGCCGCGCATCGTCGCGCGACAGGGTCGTGCCGACGACGTCGAGCATGACCGGGCCGGGAGTCGTTTTCATCGAATCGTGAATTCCGTCAGGAAGAAGTTCGGGAAACAGGTGCAGTGCCAGGCGCGGCGTCCGTCTCGGCGACCACGAACGACACCGCGTAGTCGCGTTCGTCGCTGACCGTCACGCGTGCCGTGATGCCGCGCGCGGCCAGCCAGTCGGCCAGCTCGCCCGATGCGACCACGTACGGCTCGCCGCTCGGGTGATTGAGCGTCTGCAGCGCGCGCCACGTCATCGGCCAGTGCATGCCGAGCCCGATCGCCTTCGAGAACGCTTCCTTCGCGGAGAAGCGCGTCGCGAGAAACGCGATGCCGCGCGCCTCGGAGCGGGCGCGCCGCGCGTGGAACACGCGCAGTTCGTCGGGGCCGAGCACCTTCTCGGCAAACCGGCCGCCCGTGCGTTCGAGCACGGCCGCGACGCGGCTCACCTGCGCGATGTCGGTACCGATGCCGTAGATCGCCATGTCAATCTCCGCCGGGGTGGCCCGGCGAGGCCGGGTCAAGCGTGTCGCAAACGGCGTGCGGGGCGCGACGGCACCGCATCGTCAGCGCGCGCCGCCGTGCAGCGCGGCGACGCGTGCGGCGACCATGATCGCCTTCATCTCGCGCACCGCATTGTCCCAGCCCGCGAAGATCGCGTGCGCGACGATCGCGTGGCCGATGTTCAGCTCGACGATCCCGTCGATCGCGGCGATCTGCTGCACGTTCGTGTAGTGCAGCCCGTGGCCCGCATTGACCTTCAGGCCAAGCTGCGCGCCGGCCTTCACGCCCGCGACGATGCGCTCGTATTCGCGCTGCTGCTCCGCTTCGTCGTGCGCTTCGGCGTAGCGGCCCGTATGCAGCTCGATCACGGGCGCGCCCGCTTCGTGCGCGGCGCGGATCTGCGTATCGTCCGGGTCGATGAACAGCGACACGCGCACTCCCACGTCGGCGAGCTGCTTGCATGCCGCGCGCACCGCCTCGAAGTGGCCGGCGACATCGAGACCGCCTTCGGTCGTCAGTTCCTCGCGCTTCTCCGGCACGAGACATGCGTCGTGCGGACGCACTTCGCAGGCGATGTCCAGCATCTCGGCCGTCACCGCGCATTCGAGGTTCATGCGCGTCTTCAGCAGCGGGCGCAGCGTGCGCACGTCGGCGTCGACGATGTGACGGCGATCCTCGCGCAGATGCAGCGTGATCGCGTCCGCGCCCGCCTCTTCGGCGGCGAGCGCCGCGCGGATCGGATCGGGATAGCGCGTGCCGCGCGCATTGCGCAGCGTCGCGACGTGGTCGATGTTCACGCCGAGGTCGATGGCGGTGGGCGTTGTCAGGAAGAAGCTCATAGGTTTTGCAGGTCGATCAGGATCTGACGCGTGGCGAGCGGCGTACCGCCGAGATAGGTGTTCAGCAGGAAGCGCATCAGCGTCTTGCTCTGCGCGACCGTCTGGGCTCGATGGTAATCGTCCTGCTCCATGTCGAGCAACGTCTGGCCGGTGATGACCGGCCAGTGCGACGGCACGTCGTCGTCCGCATTGCGCACGCCGCGTTCCGGATCGAACACGTAGCGGCGCTCGGGTTCAACCGCGCGGCGGGCGACCGTGCGGTTCAGCGCCATCGCATAGCCGGTCTCGCGCAACAGCACGCGCTCGAACGAGCGCAGCACCTGCACCGCGGGCTCGCCGTGCGCGAGACGCGTGAGGGTCAGCACGTAATGATTGAACAGCGGCGGCTGCGGATCCTCGCGCGCGCAGAATTTCACGAGCAGCTCGTTCGCATAGAAACCGCACAACAGCCCGTCGCCGACAAGCGGCAGCATCCCGCCGACCCACTCGGCGCCCGTCAGCGTGCGCACCTCGGATTTGCCGGACCACGACAGCAGCAGCGGCTGGAAGGTCTGCAATACGCCGCGCAGCGCGGAGTGCGGGCGCTTCGCGCCCTTCGCGACGAGCGCGAGCCGGCCATGATCGCGCGTCAGCACGTCGACGATCAGGCTCGTTTCCCGATACGGATAGCTGTGCAGCACGAACGCCGGCTGCTCGGCGACGCGGAAATCGGACGTGCGAGACGTCGCGCGCCGCGCCTTGCGCGGCGGTTCGGGCGGTGCCGGCAATGGCGCGTCGTTCGCGCCGGCCGTCACCGCGTCTTCGGTCGACGTCAGCGCGTCATTCGTACCCATAGGCACGCAGCCCCGCCTCGTTGTCGGCCCAGCCGCTCTTCACCTTCACGAAGGTCTCGAGATACACGGGGCCGTCGAACAGCTTCTCCATGTCCATCCGCGCCTCGGTGCTGATCTGCTTGAGTTTCTCGCCCTTCTTGCCGATCACCATCGCCTTGTGCGAATCGCGCTCGACCAGGATCGTCGCGAAGATGCGCTTCAGGCGCCCCTCCTCCTCGAACTTGTCGATCAGCACGGTGCTCGTGTACGGCAGCTCGTCGCCGGTCCAGCGGAACACCTTCTCGCGCAGGATTTCGGCTGCGAGAAAGCGCGAGCTGCGGTCGGTCAGTTCGTCCTCGCCGTAGATCGGCTCGCCTTCCGGCAGGTACGGCTTGATCGTGTCCAGCAGGCGCTTGATGTCTTCCGGCCGCTGTGCCGACAGCGGCACGAGCTCGGTGAATTCGCGCAGCTCGCTCACCTTCTGCATGAACGGGAACAGCGTGGCCTTGTCGGTCACGCGATCGATCTTGTTCGCGATCAGCAGCGTCGGCATGCCGGGCGGAATCAGGTCGAGCACCTTCTGGTCGTCGGGCCCGAAGCGGCCGGCCTCGATCACGAACAGGATCACGTCGACCGACGTCAGCGTCGACGTGACCGCGCGGTTGAGCGAACGGTTCAGCGCGGTGCTGTGACGGGTCTGGAAGCCCGGCGTGTCGACGAACACGAATTGCGCGTCGTCGACCGTGTTGATGCCGGTGATGCGGTGGCGGGTCGTCTGCGCCTTGCGCGACGTGATGCTGATCTTCTGGCCGACGAGTGCGTTCATCAACGTCGACTTGCCGACGTTCGGGCGGCCCACGATCGCGATCATGCCGCAACGGAAACCGGTAGGAGCGGGAGTGTTCATATCGTTTGGGAGACAGGTTCGGAAACGGCCGCGCGGCGCGCGGCACGATCGATGGGCAATTCAGTGGTCGGCATCGGCCACGCGCGCCTGCGCGGCAGCAAGACTCGCGCCGCCGGGCGGCGTATCGGCGTCGGTCGCCGCGGCGTCGCGCGCGCGCGCAGGCGTGCGCGTGGCGGAATCGGTGCCCGTGGCAGGCTTGTCGGCCGACGAGGCTGCCGGATCGGCTGCGTGGCCGGCCGGCTTGTCGGCTGCGCGCGGCGCGGCCTCCGCGGACTTTTCCGCGGCCTTGTCGGGCCGCTCGGCCGGTTTGTCGGCAACCTTGTCGGTCGCGGGCTTCGCCGCCCGTTCGCCCTTGTCCGCCGCCGGCTCGACATGCGCCGCGCGAATCGCCGCCATCGGTGCAACGGCCGGCTCGGTACCCGTCGCCGCAGCCGCGGTTGCAGCCGGCGCCGCGCCGGCCGCCCTGGCCTCGCGCGCCGCCGCACGTTCCTTCCGCTCGGGCGAGCGCAGGTCGAGCGCTTCCTGCACGCCCTTCACGCCCGGCACGATCTCGGGTTCGGCATGCTTGGACCCGCGCGCGTTTTTCGAGCGCTTCGGCTTCGCGGCCAGCATCGGCGCGGCCGCCATCACTTCGTCGAGCGCCTTCTTCGCGGCGGCCTGCTCGGCCGCGCGCCGGCTCGCGCCGGAGCCCGATACCTTCACGTCCAGCTTCGGCACCGTGCACTCGACCTCGAACTGCTGATTGTGCGCCGCACCATGCGTCGCGACGACCGTATAGGTCGGCAGCGCGATCTTGTGCCCCTGCAGGTATTCCTGCAGCAGCGTCTTCGCGTCCTTGCCGAGCGTGCGCGGATCGATATGGTCGAGAATCGGGATATAGAGGCGCTTGATGACCCCTTGGGCGGCTTCGAAGCCGCCATCGAGGAACACGGCCCCGATGATGGCTTCGAACGCGTCCGCGAGGATCGACGGGCGACGGAATCCGCCGCTGCGCAGCTCGCCCTCGCCCAGCCGCAGGCCGTCCGAGATATTCAGGGCCTGAGCAATTTCGTACAGCGACTGCTGTTTGACGAGATTGGCGCGTACGCGCGACAGGTCGCCTTCGTCCAGCTTGCCGAAACGCTGGAACAAAAGGGCGGCCACCGCGCAATTCAGAACGGAGTCGCCGAGAAACTCGAGCCGTTCGTTGTGCGTGGCACTGTGACTGCGATGGGTCAAAGCCTGGCGCAACAATTCCGCATTGCGAAATTCGTAGCGCAGCCGGCTTTCCAACTGGGATAGGGGCATGTGCAGGAGTATAACGCGGGCGCCCGGTCGGGCCGAAACGGCACGGCCGGACACGAAAAGGCGTGACGAGGCGGTGTTACCGCCGGTTCTTAAAGTAGTTCTGCAATACGCGACGCGGCCCGTGCGCCGCGTATTGCGTGTGAATCGAATGCGGTCAGTTGAAGGAACCGATGCGCTTCAGGTCGCCGAAGTTCATCCAGATGAAGAACGCGCGGCCGACGATGTTCTGGTCCGGCACGAAACCCCAGTAGCGGCTGTCCGCGCTGTTGTCGCGGTTGTCGCCCATCATGAAGTAGTGACCGGGCGGCACCTTGCAGATCACGCCGCGGCTGTTGTACGTGCAGTTGTCGCGATACGGATAGTCGTAGGCGCCCATGACGAACGGCGGCACGGCCGGGTTGTTGAGGATCGCGTTCTTCTTGCTGCCGATCGTTTCCTCGAACTGCTTCGCGTAATTCTGGCGCTCGTCGTCGAAGTAATCGGGCAGCGGCGTTTCGGGCACCGGCTGGCCGTTGATCGTGAGTTGCTTGTCCTGGTACGCGACCGTATCGCCCGGCAGGCCGATCACCCGCTTGATGTAGTCGACCGACTCGTCCTTCGGATAGCGGAACACGACGACGTCGCCGCGCGACAGCGGGCTGCCCTGCGTGATCTTCGTGTTGGTGACCGGCAGGCGCAGCCCGTACTCGAACTTGTTGACGAGGATGAAATCGCCGACGAGCAGCGTCGGTACCATCGAGCCCGACGGAATCTTGAACGGCTCGACGACGAACGAACGCACGACGAACACGGCCAGGATCACCGGGAAGAAGCTCGCCGTGTACTCGAGCCACCACGGCTGGCGCAGCTTTTCGTCACGCAGCTTCGAACGCGTCTGCGCCGCGTTTTCGTCCGCGAAACGCTTGTCGATGCGCGACTGCTGGCGATCGAACTCCTCGATCGCCGAGTCGGCCGCCTTGCGACGCCGCGGCAGGAACACCAGTTTGTCCAGCACCCACGCTACACCCGTCACGACGACGAGCACAAAAAGAATCAGCGCAAAATTCATAAAAGGATCAGTCCTGTTATTTGTCTTCGACGCGCAAGATCGCGAGGAACGCCTCCTGCGGGATCTCGACCGAACCCACCTGCTTCATGCGTTTCTTACCTTCTTTCTGCTTCTCGAGCAGTTTCTTCTTCCGCGTGATGTCGCCGCCGTAGCACTTCGCGAGCACGTTCTTGCGCAGCGCCTTGATGTTCTCGCGCGCGACGATGTGCGCGCCGATCGCGGCCTGGATCGCCACGTCGTACATCTGGCGCGGGATGATCTCGCGCATCTTCGCGGCGACTTCGCGGCCGCGGTATTGCGACTGCGACCGGTGCACGATGATCGACAGCGCATCGACCTTGTCGCCGTTGATCAGCATGTCGACCTTCACGACGTCCGACGAACGGTATTCCTTGAACTCGTAGTCCATCGACGCATAGCCGCGCGACACCGACTTCAGGCGATCGAAGAAGTCGAGCACGATCTCGGCCATCGGGATCTCGTACGTGAGCTGCACCTGGCGACCGTGATACTGCATGTTGATCTGCGAGCCGCGCTTCTGCTCGCACAGCGTGATCACCGAGCCGACGTAATCCTGCGGCATGTACAGGTTCACCGTGACGATCGGCTCGCGGACTTCGGCGATGCGGCCGGGCTCCGGCATCTTCGCCGGGTTCTCGACCATGATCGTCGAGCCGTCGCTCTGCACGACCTCGTAGACGACCGTCGGCGCGGTCGTGATGAGATCCATGTCGAATTCGCGCTCGAGCCGCTCCTGCACGATTTCCATGTGCAGCAGCCCGAGGAAGCCGCAGCGGAAGCCGAAGCCGAGCGCCTGCGACACTTCCGGCTCGTACTGCAGCGATGCGTCGTTCAGCTTCAGCTTCTCGAGCGATTCGCGCAGCGCGTCGTACTGGTTCGCCTCGACCGGATAGAGGCCCGCGAACACCTGCGGCTTCACTTCCTTGAAGCCCGGCAGCGGCTCGGCGGCGGGCTTGGTCGCATGCGTGACGGTATCGCCGACCTTCGCGGCCGTCAGCTCCTTGATGCCGGCGATGATGAAGCCCACCTGCCCGGCCGACAGCGATTCGAGATTGCGCGACTTCGGCGTGAACACGCCGACGTGCTCGACCGGATACTGCGCGCCGGTCGCCATCATCTTGATCTTGTCCTTCGGGCGCAGCGTGCCGTTGACGATGCGCACGAGCATCACGACGCCGACGTAGTTGTCGAACCACGAATCGATGATCAGCGCCTGCAGCGGCGCGGCCGGATCGCCCTTCGGCGGCGGCACCTTCGCGATCAGCGACTCGAGCACGTCTTCCACGCCGAGGCCCGTCTTCGCGCTGCAGCGCGTCGCGTCGGTCGCGTCGATGCCGATCACGTCCTCGATCTCCTCGATCGCGTTCTCGGGGTTCGCGGCCGGCAGGTCGATCTTGTTCAGCACCGGCACGACCTCGACGCCGAGCTCGATCGCCGTGTAGCAGTTCGCGACCGTCTGCGCCTCGACGCCCTGGCTCGCGTCGACGACCAGCAGCGCGCCTTCGCACGCGGACAGCGAACGGCTGACCTCGTACGAGAAGTCGACGTGCCCCGGCGTGTCGATCAGGTTCAGGTTGTAGACCTTGCCGTCGCGTGCGCGATAGGTCAGCGCGGCCGTCTGCGCCTTGATCGTGATGCCGCGCTCGCGTTCGATATCCATCGAGTCGAGCACCTGCGCTTCCATTTCACGGTCGGCGAGGCCGCCGCATACCTGGATGATGCGATCCGCGAGTGTCGACTTGCCGTGGTCGATGTGCGCGATGATCGAGAAATTGCGAATATGATCCATTCAGTGCCGATCAAGCGAAAAAGGCGCGCTCGACGACTGCGGAGCACGCCTTGTAAGTCGGTGAAAAAACGGCTTATTTTAGCCGAAAAGGCTTACGCCGGGCGGGATTTCGGACGCTACGCCGCGCGGGGTCCGGCTGAGCCGCCCGCCGGATCGGGCCCCGTGCGACGCGACGGCGGCCGGCGGCGGGCCGGATTCAGCGCCGGGCCGCCAGCGCGTCGCGCACCCGCGCGGCGTCGAACCGGTGGCGACACACTTCCACGCCGTCCAGCAGCAGCACGGGCACGTCCTCGTCGTAACGCGCGACGAGCGCCGCATCGGTGTCGATGTCGATGTAGTCGACCGCGACGCCGAATTCGGCCGCCACCGGCGCCAGGGCGTCGCGCATGTCGTCGCACAGGTGGCACCAGCCGCGGCCGTAGAGCGTGAACATCCGCGCGTTACTTCTGGCGCGGCCGCACGGGCACGAACTGCGTGTTGTCGCCGCGCCGCACGAGCACCGCGACCGCCTTCTGCGGATCGAGCTGCGCGGTCACGTCGGCGAACTGCTTCGCGCTCGTAATGTCGGTGTCGCCGACACGCAGCACGATGTCGCCGCGCTGCAGGCCCGCCCGGGCGGCCGGGCCGTCGACGCCGTCGATCTGCACGCCGTTCTTCAGCTTCAGCGTCTTCATCTGCTCCGCCGTCAGGTCGCTGACCGTCAGGCCGAGCGAATTGGTCTGGCGCGGCTTCTGCGGCGCGTTCTTGCGCTGCTCGGCCTTCGCCGTCGACTCGGCCGGCGTCTCGGCGATCGTGATCGGCAGGTCGCGTGCCTGACCCTTGCGCCACACGCTGACCGTCGCCTTCGTGCCGGGCTTCGTGTCGCCGACCATGCGCGGCAGGTCCGACGCCGCATCGACCGGACGGCCGTTGAACTTCAGGATAATGTCGCCCGGCTGGATGCCGGCCTTGTCGGCCGGGCCGCCCGGCTCGACGCTGCTGACGAGCGCGCCTTCCGCCTTCGGCAGCCCGATCGAATCGGCGACGTCCTTCGTCACCTCGCCGATCGCCACCGCGATCCGGCCGCGCGTGACCTTGCCCGTCGCCTTTAGCTGATCGGCCACGCGCATCGCCTCGTCGATCGGAATCGCGAAGGAGATACCCATGAAACCGCCGGTGCGGCTGTAGATCTGCGAGTTGATGCCGATCACCTCGCCCTGCATGTTGATCAGCGGGCCGCCCGAGTTGCCGGGGTTCACGGCGACGTCGGTCTGGATGAACGGCAGGTAGTCGCCCGTGTTGCGGCTCTTCGAGCTGACGATGCCGGCGGTGACCGTATTGTCGAGGCCGAACGGCGAACCGATCGCAACGACCCACTCGCCGACGCGCACCTTGTTCGAATCGCCGATCGCGACGACCGGCAGGTTCGACGCCTGGATCTTGACGACCGCGACGTCCGTGCGATCGTCGACGCCGATCAGCTTCGCCTTGAATTCGCGCTTGTCGGTCAACGTTACGTAGATGGTGTCCGCATCGTCGACGACGTGCGCGTTGGTCATCACGTAACCGTCGGCCGACACGATGAAGCCCGAGCCGACGCCGCGGTTCTGCTCGGTGTCGGGCGGATTGTCCGGTGCCGGCGCGTTCTTCGGGTTGCCGCCATTGCCGGGCGCCTGCGGCAGCGGAATGCCGAAGAAGCGCCGGAAGAATTCCGACATGTCGCCGTTGTCGAAGCCAGGCGGGAGCATCCCGCGCGGGCCGCTCGTCGGCACGTTGGCCGTGGTCCGGATGTTCACGACGGCCGGGCCGACCTTTTCGACCAGATCGGCAAAGTCGGGCAGGCTGGCAGCGGGAGCCGTCACTGCGAATGCGGTATGCGGCACGAGCGGCAGGCAGGCAGACAGCGCCGCCGCCGCGAGCCATTTGCGCAGCGTGAGTTTCATCATGTCGGAAGCCGTAGCGTTACTTGGAAGCCTTGTATTCTATGGCAGACGCGAACTGCTGCAACGTGGCCGGCGGCACTTCGCCGAGCACGGTGATCCAGTAGTCGCCGCGGCGCTTCACGAGAACGTGCGTCGCACCGGTGCTGCCCGCGCCTTCCTTGCGCGTATTCTTTTCGGCCGGCTCGATGAAAACCGAGATCGTCGCGAGGCCGTCGGTAAAGACCGCCTGGTCGACCGGGATCGGCGGATCGCCCGCATCGCGCGCGGCCATCGGCCGGCGCACTTCACGAATCTTCTGGAAGCCGGCGACGCTCGGCGCGAGCTGCCAGCCCTGCGCTTCCATGTCGACCGTCGCGACCGGCGGGCGCACGACCGTCCAGCCGTTCAGGTTGCGCATGCCGGCAGCAATCGCGGCCTTGTCGCCGCTCGCGCCGCCCGTCTGCAACTGCGAGAACGCGATCTGTTCGAGCACGTGATCGTTCGCGTCGAGCGTCTGCGAACGCAGCAGCAGCCCGGTGCGCGCGTCGGCCCACAGCTTGTACGTGAAACGGTACGCATCCTTCGGCACGAGCTCGACGACCTGCGCGTCGATCCCGGCCACGCGGTCCTTGCCGAGCGACTTCGCATCGTAGACGGACATCACGTGCTCGCCGCTCGCGCCGAGCAGCGCGGGGAACGAGTCGCGCGTCTGACGACGCTCGACCACGCACAGCTTGCGCTCGGGCACGAACGTGTACAGCTCGTCGTTATGCCGCAGCAGCTTGCGCGGCTTGCCGTCGAGCGTCTCGATCCGCTCGAACTCGCCGTCGCGGGACGCGACGTGCGCGATGCGCGAGGACTGCACGTACCCGCCGCGCTGGTAGACGAACGTCCCTTCGTAGCTCTGCTGTTGCGCGGCCTGCTGGACACGGTCGAGCCAGTCCGCGGCGCCCTTGCGGGTCGCGACGGGATCGTCCGGTTGCTGGGCGCTGGCGGGAAAGGATTGAACGGACAACAGGGCGGCTGCGCAAAGCAGGAGGGCCGGCAGCCGCTTCCATCCGGAGATGGCGTGATTCAACTGCAATGTCCGCATCGGGTTTATTGGCCTGGCGTGGTGGTCACGGCAGCGCGGATCAGCGGCATCGAACCCGTGACGACGGGCTGTTGCGCGAATTGCTGGTGCGCTTCAAGGTATTGGTCGAGGCTGGCATCGCGAATGATGTTGACGTCCTGCAGGCCCGGCTGGGCCGATGCCTGCGCAACCGTCACGCGCTGCAGGTTGCCGTTCTGCGGCGCGCCTGCCGAGGCGACCTGGACAGCGCCCGGCGCACCGGCCGTCTGCATCTGCGGAACGACGATCCACGTCAGCGTGGCGGCCGCGGCGGCGACCGCGAACGCGGGCACGACACGGCGGCGCAGCGCCAGCAGCTTGCGCGCGACCGGCGCGGCCGCCGGTGCCAGCAGGTGCGGCTCGCTTTCGAGCGCGGCCGACATGCGCGCGGTGAACGCGACGCTCAGCGCGGGCGACAGCGCGAGCTCGTCCGAGCGCAGCGCATCGCCGATCAGGTGGTAATGGGCCCACGCAGCGCGATCCGCGCGGTCGAGCTCAGCCAGAAACTGCCCGTGATCCGGGCCATCGAACATTTCGCCGTCGACCAGCGCGGAAAGGCGCTCGCCGCGCGAGCACGCTTGCGATTGCGTATTGACCGACCCCATGATGCTCCCCATCTTGCACACCCCGTCGTGACTTCACGACTCTATCCGTAACTAGACCCCGACCCGCGTCGTTCCGCCCGTCGCGCTTACCAGCGCTTGCCTTCGGGCGTATCGAGCAGCGGACGCAATTTGGCAGCGATTGCTTCGCGCGCGCGGAAGATCCGCGACCGGACCGTCCCGATCGGACAGCCCATCATTTCCGCGATCTCTTCGTAACTCAGGCCCTCGATCTCGCGCAGCGTGATCGCCTGGCGCAGTTCTTCGGGCAGCAGAGCCATTGCAGCGTTGACCGTCTCGGCAATCTGCTTGCTCATCAACATCGACTCAGGCGTGTTGATATCCCTTAGTTGGTCTGCGTCGGAGAAAGTTTCCGCTTCCTCCGCATCGGCCTCGGTCGAGGTCGGCGCCCGGCGGCCTTGCGTCGCAAGGTAGTTCTTCGCCGTGTTGACGGCAATTCGGTACAACCACGTATAGAACGCCGATTCGCCGCGGAACTGCGGCAGCGCACGATACGCCTTGATGAACGCGTCCTGGGCCACATCCTCGACCTCGGCGGGATCCCGCACGAGGCGCGAGATCAGCCGAATGATCTTGCGGTGGTATTTGGAGACCAGGAGTTCGAACGCCGCCTTGTCGCCCTTCTGTACGCGCTCGACCAGAGCCTGATCGATTTCTTTTTCACTCACCTGACAAATCCGTTAACTAGGGATGCAACGCGGAGCGTTATTGTAGCGTTCCGGCGCCGGCCGCTGGTTACGGTCCGTAACCGCGCCGCCGTCATGCCCGCCCCGCCGCCCCGGTCGTTCTCGCCAGCACCGACAGCGCGCTGAACGACGCGGCGTCGAGTGCGTCGGCCGGAATCAGCAGCGGCCGGGCACGCCGGGCGCCCTGCCCGACCGACAGCACCAGCAGCAGGCTGCTCCAGTGCGCATGGCCCGTCACGCGGCCCCGGGCCAGCAACCGCCCGGTGCGGCCAAACGCCGCAATCTCCCCGAACGCATCGATCCGCAGCTCGGCCGGCAGCCGGCGGGCGCACGCACGCGCGGCACAGGCGGCCAGCAGCGCCGCCGTCGCGGCCGACATGCCTGCGCCGGCGACAGCGCCCGCGCGCGGCGCCCAGAACAGGTACGCCGACGCGGCAGCCGACGCGACGAACGCGGCCAGCACGAAATACGACACGGCCGAGGCCCGCAACGCAAAGCGCTGCGGACGCCCGGCCGGAGCATCGAATGGACTCGTCAAGCGATTCGACGTCAGACGCGCTTGAACACCAGCGTGCCGTTGGTGCCGCCGAAGCCGAAGTTGTTCTTCACGGCCACGTCGATCTTCATGTCACGTGCGGTGTTCGCGCAGTAATCGAGATCGCACTCGGGGTCCTGGTTGAAGATGTTGATGGTCGGCGGCGACACGTTGTTGTGCAGCGCCAGCACCGTGAACACCGACTCGAGGCCGCCCGCGCCACCCAGCAGGTGACCCGTCATCGACTTCGTCGAGTTGACCACCATCTTGTACGCGTGCTCGCCGAAGGCCGCCTTCACCGCGTCGGACTCGTTCTTGTCGCCCAGCGGCGTGGACGTGCCATGCGCGTTCAGGTACTGAACTTCATCCGGGTTCACGCCGGCGTCGCGCAACGCCGCGACCATGCAACGGCGCGGGCCGTCCATGTTCGGCGCGGTCATGTGGTACGCATCGCCCGTCATGCCGAAGCCGGAGACTTCCGCATAGATCTTCGCACCGCGTGCCTTCGCCGATTCGTACTCCTCGAGCACCATCACGCCCGCCCCCTCGCCCAGCACGAAACCGTCGCGGTCCTTGTCCCACGGCCGCGATGCGGTAGCCGGATCGTCGTTGCGGGTCGACAGCGCGCGCGCCGCGGCGAAACCGCCGATACCGAGCGGCGACACCGTCGATTCGGCGCCGCCCGCGACCATCACGTCGGCGTCGCCGGCCTGGATCAGGCGCGCGGCGAGGCCGATGCTGTGCAGGCCGGTCGTGCAGGCCGTGACGGCCGCGAGGTTCGGGCCCTTCAGGCCGAACATGATGCTCAGGTGACCCGAGATCATGTTGATGATCGAACCCGGCACGAAGAACGGCGAAATCCGGCGCGCGCCGCGATCGACGTAGGTCTGGTGCGTGTCTTCGATCATCGGCAGGCCGCCGATGCCGGAACCGACCAGCACGCCGATGCGTTCGGCGTTGGCTTCGGTCACTTCCAGCCCGCTGTCCCGCATGGCCTGGACGCCGGCGGCGATGCCATAATGGATGAACGTATCCATGTTCCGGGCTTCCTTCGCCGGGATGTACTCCTCGGCGCTGAAACCCTTCACTTCGCCCGCGAAATGGCAGGCGAGGTTCGACGCATCGAACTTCGTGACGGTGGCGATACCGGACTTGCCGGCGACGAGATTGGCCCAGCCGTCGGCAACATTATTGCCAACAGGCGAAATCAGCCCCAGGCCTGTAACGACAACACGACGGCGGCTCACGGTAACCTCTTTTCCATTATTGGATGACAAAAACAAAAGCCACAGTGGCCACAGGAACCAGCCCTGCGAGCCCTGTGGCTGTTAGTCCGTCCGGCGCGAAGCCGGCAGGATGGCGCGTCAATCGCGAAGATCGCGGCGACGTGGCGGACAAGCGCGAAAGGCGCTTACGCCTTGACGTTTGCGCGAGCGTAGTCGATCGCTTGCTGAACGGTCGTGATCTTCTCTGCTTCTTCGTCCGGGATTTCCATGCCGAACTCGTCTTCGAGCGCCATCACCAGTTCGACCGTGTCGAGCGAGTCCGCGCCCAGGTCGTTCACGAACGAAGCTTCGTTCTTGATCTCGGCTTCCGCGACGCCCAGTTGCTCAGCGACGATCTTCTTGACACGTTGTTCGATGTTGTCCATTACCCCTCCGAGGGAAAGTTCAGATTTACAAGTGCGCGCATTTTATCAGGTTTGCTGACGCCAAAACGCGCGTTGGCTTGATGGTCGATCAAGCGCCGGTCCGCCTGAAAAACGGGATACGGCGCGGATGGTAAACGAAAACCGTTACGACATGTACATGCCGCCGTTCACGTGCAGCGTCGTGCCGGTGATGTAGCCGGCCTGCGGCGACGCGAGGAACGCGACGGCATGGGCGATGTCCTCCGGGCTGCCGAGACGGCCGAGCGGAATCTGGGTCTTGAGCGCGGCCTGCTGTTCTTCCGGCAGCGTCTTGGTCATGTCGGTGTCGATGAAGCCCGGCGCCACGCAGTTCACCGTGATGCCGCGGCTGCCGATTTCGCGCGCGAGCGCACGCGTCATGCCCGCGACGCCGGCCTTCGCGGCCGCGTAGTTGACCTGACCCGGATTGCCGGCCGAGCCGACCACCGACGTGATGTTGATGATACGGCCGCCGCGCACCTTCATCATCGGGCGCAGCACCGCGCGCGACAGGCGGAACACCGACTTCAGGTTGGTGTCGATCACCGCGTCCCAATCCTCGTCCTTCATCCGCATCGCGAGCTGGTCCTGCGTGATGCCCGCGTTGTTGACGAGCACGTTCAGCGCGCCGAATTCCTTCACGGCCGCATCGATCAGCGCCTCGGCGGCGGCCGCGTCGTTGACGTTCAGCACCGCGCCGCGGCCCGTGACGCCCGCTTCCGCGAACGCCGCGGTGATCGCGGCGGCGCCCGATTCGCTCGTCGCCGTGCCGATCACCGTCGCGCCCAGGCGCGCGAGTTCGAGCGCGATCGCCCGGCCGATGCCGCGCGACGCGCCGGTCACGATCGCGACCTGTTTATCGAGAGTCTTGTCCATGAATCGAATATCCGTTGCTTGGAAAAAGGCGCCGCGTCAGGCGGTCACGAGCTTCAATGCTTCGTCGAGCGAAGCCGGATCGAACACCGACGCGCCGACCAAGTTGCCGTCGATGCGTTTCGTCAGGCCTGCCAGCACCTTGCCCGGCCCGCATTCGATCACGTGCGTGACGCCCGTGCCCGCGATGTGCTGCACGCACTCCACCCAGCGCACCGGGCCCGCGGCCTGGCGCACCAGCGCGTCCTTGATCGCGACCGGATCGCTGACCACCGCGACGTCGATGTTGTTGACGACCGGAATCTGCGGCGCCTTCACGTCGACGTTCGCGAGATAGTCGCGCAACTGGTCCGACGCCGGCTTGAGCAGCGACGAGTGGAACGGCGCCGACACCGGCAGCGGCAGCGCGCGCTTCGCGCCCTTCGCCTTCGCGATTTCGCATGCCTTTTCGACCGCGGCCTTGCTGCCCGCGATCACGACCTGCGCGGGCGCATTGAAGTTCACCGCTTCGACGACGCCCGCTTCCGCGGCTTCGGCGCACACCGCGCGCACCGTGTCGTCGTCGAGGCCCAGGATCGCGGCCATGCCGCCCTGGCCGACCGGCACGGCCGTCTGCATCGCCTGCGCGCGAAAGCGCACCAGCGGCACCGCGTCCTTGAACGCGAGCGCGCCGGCCGCGACGAGCGCCGTGTATTCGCCGAGGCTGTGGCCGGCGACGATCGACGGCGCCGGGCCGCCCGCCTGCTGCCACGCGCGGTAGCACGCGTACGCCGCGGTCAGCATCACGGGCTGCGTGTTGGTGGTCAGGTTCAGCTCGTCGGCCGGCCCTTCGGCGATCAGCTTGCCGAGATCCTGATGGAGTGCATCGGACGCCTCCTGGAGCGTCTCGCGCACGACGGCCAGATCGGCGAATGCATTGAGCATGCCGATCGCCTGCGAGCCCTGCCCCGGAAAAACGAATGCAAATTTCATATCGTCCCCAATTGAATCGATTCGGACGGCGCGCACGGACGGCGCGCCGATGGGATCCGCGCGCGGCTTGTCGCGCGCCGCGGATCAGAAGCGGAAGACCGACGCACCCCAGGTGAAGCCGCCGCCGACGCCTTCGATCAGCACGTGCTGGCCACGCTGGATGCGGCCGTCGCGCACCGCGGCGTCGAGCGCCAGCGGAATCGACGCGGCCGACGTGTTGCCGTGCTGGTCGACCGTCACGACCATGCGCTCCTGCGGCAGGCCGAGCTTGCGGCAGGTGCTGGTCATGATGCGGATGTTGGCCTGGTGCGGAATCAGCCAGTCGATTTGCTCGGGCGCGAGATTCGCCTTCGCGAGCGCCTCGATCGCGACCTTTTCGAGCACGTTGACCGCGAGCTTGAACACGGCCTGCCCGTCCATGTGCAGGAACGCGCTGCCGTCGATCACGCCGCGATTGACGTTGCCCGGCGTGCAGAGGATGTTCGAGTAGCTGCCGTCCGCATGCAGCGCGCTGCCGAGCACGCCCGGCTCTTCCGACGCGGACAGGATCACCGCGCCCGCGCCGTCGCCGAACAGCACGCAGGTCGTGCGGTCCTTGAAGTCGAGAATGCGCGAGAACGTCTCCGCGCCGACCACGAGCGCCGTCCGGTGCTGACCGCTGCGAATGAAGCTGTCGGCCGTCGCCATCGCATACGCGAAGCCCGAACACACGGCCTGCACGTCGAATGCCGCGCCGCCGTTCTTGATGCCGAGCTTGTTCTGCAGCAGGCACGCGGTGCTCGGGAACACGAAATCGGGGGTCGAAGTCGCGACGATGATCAGGTCGATCGACTGCGGATCGACACCGGCCGCCTCGATCGCACGACGCGACGCCTCGAGCGCGAGATCGCTCGTCGTGACGTCGGGTGCGGCGAAATGGCGCGCATGGATGCCCGTGCGCGCCACGATCCATTCATCGCTGGTCTCGATGCCTTCCTTCGCAAGACGATCGGTCAACTGCTGGTTCGTGACGCGGTCGGGCGGCAGATAACTGCCCGTGCCGAGCACGCGGGAATAGAGAGTCGATTGGGCCATTTATGCTTTAGAGGATTGCGCAGCGGAAGGTTCGGCGTGATGGCCTGCGGCCGGGCTTGCATGGCCCGCGCCGCCCGCGTCGTGTTCGCCGTCGCCGAGCGACACTGAATTATCCGCCATCGCGCGCGCGAGGCGCTCCAGCACCCCGTTTTTGACGGCATCATACCCGCGTTTGATCGCCCACTCAAACGCGTAGGCGTCGGCCGAACCGTGGCTCTTGATCACGAGGCTCTTCAGCCCCAGCAGCGCCGCGCCGTTGTACTGGCGGTGATCGACGCGTTTCTTGAAGCGCATCAGCACGGGCAGCGCGAGCACCGCCATCAGCTTCGACATCAGCGAACGGCCGAACTCCTCGCGAATGATGTCCGACAGCATCTGCGCGAGCCCCTCGGACGTCTTCAGCGCGACGTTGCCGACGAAGCCGTCGCACACGATCACGTCGACGGTGCCCTTGTAGATGTCGTTGCCTTCCACGTTGCCGCGGAAGTTGAGCGTACTGGCGCGCAGCAGCTCGCCCGCGCGCTTGATCGTCTCGTTGCCCTTGATGACCTCCTCGCCGATGTTCAGCAGGCCGATCGTCGGGCGCTCCTTGCCTTCGAGCGCGGCCACGAGCGCGTGCCCCATCTCCGCGAACTGCAGCAGGTGCTGCGGCTCGCAGTCGACGTTCGCACCGAGGTCCAGCATCATCGTGTAGCCGGTCGGGTTCGGCAGCGCGAACGCGATCGCGGGCCGCTCGATGCCGGGCAGCGTCTTGAGGACATAACGGGAAACGGCCATCAGCGCGCCGGTATTGCCGGCGGAGATGCAGGCCTGCGCCGCGCCTTCCTTGACGTTGTTGAGCGCGACGCGCATCGAAGAATCCTTCTTCTTGCGCAGCGCCACTTCGACAGGGTCGTCCATCGCCACGATTTCGGTGGCGGGCACGATGGTCAACGCGGGATCGTCGAGGGCTTTCAGCTTCTTCAGCTGAGCGCGAATCGCGCTTTCGATGCCGACGAGCATCAGATGCGCATCGGGATGCGCGCGGACGAACTTGACTGCCGCGGGAACGGTCACGGACGGGCCGTGGTCGCCTCCCATGCAATCGATTGTGAGCTTTACGGTCATGGAATGCGACGAATTTCAGGCACAAAAAAGCGGCAGTTGAATGCCGCCTTTTTGTTGAGCCAGGAAAGTGTCAAGCGAACCAGTTGTCACGCGAACGGCGAGCGTAGCGCGCAACGCGTGACTTGACGCTTAGTCGTTCTTCGTCTTGACGACTTTCTTGCCGCGATAGTAGCCGTTCGGGCTGACGTGGTGACGCAGGTGCACTTCACCCGTGCTCGGCTCGACTGCCAGCGGCGCTGCCGTCAGGAAATCGTGCGAACGATGCATGCCGCGCTTCGACGGCGACTTCTTGTTTTGCTGGACTGCCATGACTAACTCCTAAATAATTTTCCGGATTCTAACACAGCCCGATCCGGCGCTTAACTACCCTGGCCCAAAGCCCTTACGCCTTCCCGCGCCACAACTGCTTAGTGTTTCTTGGTGCCGTCACCGTCCTTCTTCAACGCTTCCAGCGCCGCGAACGGATTCGGCCGTTTGCCTTCGTCCTCGTCTTCGGCGGACTCGTCGTCCGCGTCTTCCGAAGGACCGCTCGCACCCGACACGAGGCTTTCGTGAACTGCCGGGCAAACCTCGTGCTTGGGCACGAGCGGCAACGAAAGCAGCAATTCCTCTTCGATCAAGTCGACGAGATCGAACTGGCGTGAGCCCACGATCACATCGGCTTCATCGTCGTCGAGCGGAAATTCTTCAGCTTCTTCTTCGGTCGCGACGATCCGGTACGTCATGTCGACGTCAAACGTCTGGTCGTACGGCGTCATGCAGCGCTGGCACGTGAGCCACGCATGGCCGTGCACCGCGAGGCGCAGATACGGCTGCTGCCCGTCGGTGCCGTCGTCCTGCAACTCCTTCTGCGTGAACCCTTCCGCCTGCCACGTGAACACCGTGTCGCGGTCTGGCGCGTCCGCCGGCACTTCGTTTAACATGCGCGGCAGTTGCGCGAGGTGCACCGCGCCGGCTGCCTGCCGCCCGCTGCGGGCAAACTCGAACAGGTCGACCGCGTGCGGATCGAGCGCCGCCGCAGGTTTGCCAGAAGAAGTGTTCATGTGCGCTCCTGCCTACAGGCTGACTTGCGGGATCCGGCTTGGTACCGCTCGCGTACGGCTCATCGAAGGATGACGTACTTTACTTCCGAAGACCCGGCAGGCGCCGCCACAACGGAAGCCTGCCGACGAAAAGCGGGAAAGCATACCTGTTTTACCTTTTGCGGTCAATCACTTAAGCTTGCGTCCGCGCAACGCCGCGCCACACCTGACGACTCACCGACCCAACCGACCATGCCGGATACCGCTTGCCGCCCGCCGCGGCTGATTCTTGCTTCCAGTTCCCGCTACCGCCGTGCGCTCCTCGAGCGCCTCGGCGTGCCGTTCGACGTCGTGTCGCCCGACCTCGACGAAACCCCGCTCGCCGGCGAAACGCCGGCCGCGACCGCGCTGCGTCTGGCCGGCGCGAAGGCACGCGCGGTGGCCGCGACGATCGACGCGCCGGACGGCGTGCTCGTGATCGGGTCGGATCAGGTCGCGACCTTCGACGGACACCAGATCGGCAAGCCCGGCACGCACGAGCGGGCGCTCGCGCAGCTCGTGTCGATGCAGGGCCGCGAAGTCGAATTCCACAGCGCGCTCTGCCTGTACGACAGCCGGACGGACGACGCACAGGTCGAGGACATCGTCACGCACGTGCGCTTTCGCTCGCTGCCCGAGGCGGAACTCGACGCCTACCTGCGCGCGGAAACGCCGTACGACGTGGCCGGCAGCGCGAAATCCGAAGGCCTCGGCATCGCGCTGCTCGACGCGATCGATTCGGACGACCCGACCGCACTCGTCGGCCTGCCGCTGATCGCCCTCACGCGGATGCTGCGCGCCGCCGGCTACCCGCTGTTTGCAACCACTCGTGGAGACCGCGCATGACCGCCGGCACGCTTTATCTCGTCCCGAACACGCTCGGCGAGGGCGACGAATCGATGCTCGCCGCCGTGCTGCCCGCCGCCGTGCAGGCGCGCGCCGGCACGCTCGGCTATTACATCGGCGAGAATGCGAAAACGACGCGCGCGTTTCTGAAGAAGATCGGCACGACGCGCCCGATCCAGGAAATCGAGATCAGCGAGCTGAACGTCAATACGCCGGCCGGCGCCATCGACCGGCTGCTCGCCCCCGTGCTGGCCGGTGCGGACGCCGGCCTCGTGTCGGAGGCCGGCTGCCCGGCCGTTGCCGACCCGGGCGCGCTGCTGGTGCGCCGCGCGCACGAGCGCGGCGCGAAGGTCGTGCCGCTGGTCGGACCGAGTTCGATCCTGCTCGCGCTGATGGCGTCGGGCCTGAACGGCCAAAGCTTCGCGTTCAACGGCTATCTGCCGGTCGATGCGGCCGCGCGCGCGAAACGCCTGCGCGAACTCGAGCAACTGTCGCGCAAGGCGCGCCAGACGCAGATCTTCATCGAAACGCCGTACCGGAATCACGCGATGCTCGACACGCTGGTCGCGACCTGCGCGCCGTCGACGCAGATCTGCGTCGCGGCCGATCTGACCCTGGCGACCGAGACGATCGCAAGCCGCACGGTGGCGGACTGGAAAAAGGCGCCGCCGCCGAATCTGCACAAACGCCCCGCGATCTTCCTGCTGCTCGCGAACTGATCCGCAACCGGCGATCGGCTCGCTGCATGAAAGGCGGGCCGTCGCAGCCCGCCAGTTGCCGTGGGCCGTCAGCCGTCAGCCGTCAGCGCAGGCCGACCGACGCGCCGCCGGCCGTCAGCGCCTTCATCGCGGCACCTCCGACGGCCGCGCCGAACTTGCGCGCGACGCGGTTCGTCAGGCTTTCCTTCACCGTGTAGTCGACGAGATCCGGCGCCTTCAGCACGTCGCGCGCGACCGTGTCGGTCGTGCCGTAGCCGTCGGCGAGCCCGAGCTCGACGCTCTTCTCGCCGGTCCAGAACAGGCCCGAGAACATGTCGGGCGTCTCGTGCAGCCGCTTGCCGCGGCCATCCTTCACGGCCTTGATGAACTGCGCATGCACCTGGTCGAGCAGTTCCTGCGCATGCGCGTCCATCTTCGGCGTTTCCGGCGAGAACGGATCGTAGAAGCCCTTGTTTTCGCCCGACGTATGCAGGCGCCGCTCGACCCCGAGCTTGCCCATCAGCCCGGTGAAGCCGAAGCCGTCCATCAGCACGCCGATCGACCCGACGATGCTCGCCTTGTCGACGAAGATCTTGTCGGCGGCCGACGCGATGTAATACCCGCCCGAGGCGCACATGTCGGTCACGACCACGTACAGTGGCTTGTCCGGATACTTCTTGCGCAGCCGCCGGATCTCGTCGTAGACCATGCCGGCTTGCACCGGGCTGCCGCCCGGGCTGTTGATCCGCAGCACGACGCCGACCGTGCCGTCGTCGTCGAACGCGGCGTCGAGCGCCGTGTTGATGTCGTCGGCGTTCGCGTTGACGCCGGCCGCGATCTCGCCGTCGATCGTCACGAGCGCCGTATGCCGCCCGCTCGACGAGAACTTCGAATCGCTCGAGAAATCGATCAGCGCGAACGCGAGCAGCACGAACACGCCGAGGAACGCGAAGCGGAAGAAGATCTTCCAGCGCCGTGCCGCGCGCTGCTCCTTGACGGCCGCGAGCGCGATCCGCTCGAGCGCCGCACGCTCCCAGTTCGGTTCACGGCTGTCGGGACGGGAGGAGGAATCCGGGGAATTCGGTTGGTCGGCCATGCAGTGGTGTCGTCAGTCGGTCGTGGCGGGAGTAGCGGGATGCAGATCGGCATCGGGCACCCAGAATACCGCACGGCCGTCGGGCGTGTCGCGCTCGTCGACCTCGACCGGGCGCAGGCGGCCGCCGCGGCACGGGCCGCCGACGCACTTGCCGGTATCCGGCGCATAGATCGCACCGTGCGTCGCGCACATCAGATAGAGGCCCGACGACTCGAAAAACTGCCCTTCGGCCCAGTCGAGCTCCATCGGCACATGCGCGCAGCGGTTCAGGTACCCGTAGGCGCGGCCCTCGTAGCGCACGAAGAACACGACGGCCTGCTCGCCGCGCAGCGTCGCGTCGACGCGCACGCCGGCGCCGCCGTCGGCCAGCGCGTCCGACGCGCACACGCGCACGGCGTCCGGCGCCGCGCTCATGCGTGCTCCCGCAGCCAGGCGGCCAGCGCGGCGACATCCGGCGCGACGAAGCGCGGCGTGAGCGCCGCGAGCGCATCGGCCGTGTGCGCGCCGTACGCGACGCCGACACCGGCCGCGCCGGCGCTCGCGGCCATCTGCAGGTCGTGCGTGGTGTCGCCGATCATCACGGTGCGCGACAGGTCCTGCCCCAATTCCCGCGACAACTCGTGCAGCATCGCCGGATGCGGCTTCGAGAACGTTTCGTCCGCGCAGCGCGTCGCGTCGAACCAGCTCGTCAGCTTCGACTGGTCGAGCACGCGGTTCAGCCCGACCCGCCCCTTGCCGGTCGCGACGGCGAGCAGATAACCGGTGTCACGCAGCTCGGCGAGCAGCTCGCGCACGCCGGCGAACAGCTCGATGCGCTGATCGTCGAGCAGATAGTGATAGCGGTAGCGCTCGGCGAGCCGCGCGTAGTCGGACGGATCGAGGGTCGGCGCCGCGATCTGCAGCGCATCGCGCAGGCCGAGGCCGATCACGTAGCGGGAAGCCTCGTCGGACGGCGTGGGCAGGCCGAGATCGCGGCATGCGGCCTGGATGCTGTGCGCGATGTGCGCGGTCGAATCCATCAGCGTGCCGTCCCAGTCGAAGACGATCAGGTCAAATTGCTGTCGAGCCATGCGGTTCAGGCGGTATCGCGCAATGCGCTGAGTTGGTCGAGGAAGCGCCGGCATTCGGCCGGCAGCGGTGCATCGAACTGCAGCGCCTCGCCGGTCAGCGGATGAGCGAGCTTGAGGCGGTGCGCATGCAGGAACATCCGTTTCAGCGACGGCTGCGCATTCGCGCGCGCCAGCGCCTTGTTCAGTGCGAAATCGCCATACTTGGCGTCGCCGGCGATCGGCAGGCCGAGATGCGCGAGGTGCACCCGGATCTGATGGGTCCGACCCGTTTTGAGTTCCGCTTCGACGAGCACGTAGTCGGGCCAGCGGTCGACGAGATTGAACACCGTATGCGACGGCAGCCCGTCGTCCTGCACGCGCACGCGGCGCTCCCCTTCCGCGGTCGAATACTTGAACAGCGGCGCCTTCACCGCGCGGCGGCGCCCCCAGTCGGGCTGCCATTCGCCGTGCGCGCACGCGAAATAGCGCTTGTCCATCCGGTTCTCGCGAATCTGCTCGTGCAGGCCCACGAGCGCCGTGCGCTTCTTCGCGAGCATCAGGATCCCGGACGTCTCGCGGTCGAGCCGGTGCACCAGTTCGAGGAACTTCGCGCGCGGGCGTGCCTCGCGCATCTGCTCGATCACGCCGAACGCAACACCGCTGCCGCCGTGAACCGCGACCCCGGCCGGCTTGTCGATGACGAGCATCGCGTCGTCCTCGTACAGCACGTCGAAATGCGCGGGCGGCACGACGGGCGTGTCGGCGCGCGCGAGGTCGGCCGCCGCCACGCGCACCGGCGGCACGCGGACGACGTCGCCCAGTTCGAGCCGGTACTGCGCGTCGATCCGGCCCTTGTTCACGCGCACTTCGCCGCTGCGGAGGATCCGGTAAATATGGCTTTTCGGCACGCCTTTACAGACGCGCAACAGGAAATTGTCGATCCGCTGACCGGCCGAGTTTTCGTCGATCTCGATCATCGAGACCTGGCCGCTTGCGACCGAATTCTGGGATATTTTGCCTAACTCATTCATACTGAATATAATTTTGCCCAGCCTGAGGTTGTGGGTGGCCTGACCGGCCGGCCCCGGCTGAATCGGGCAAGGCGCAAGCGCAAACCGCTATTTTACTTGCGCCGGGGGTCCGCTGCTCGCCCCTAATCGAAGAGAAGCAGCAAGTTGCACGCACGGCGCCGCCCGTCGGCAAGGATCGCGCCCACAGGCGGATTCGGTCGGCAAGGCGCCGCGGTAACGGAAAGTTGGTTGAAAAGAATTTGATCGGCAGCCCGACGGCGCGCAGTGCGTCCGCAGGCTGCCGGTTGCGAAAATTACGGCGTTGCGCCCGATTTGGCCCCGCGAAGCGTGCGGGGCTTGGCGACGTCAAACCAGGGAAGTACACCCCAAGCGGGAAAGTCGGGCTGGATTCGATACTCCCCGCTGCGGCCCAAGCCGCAGCATCTGCCGCCCGTCGGCGCGCGCGACGCATTGCGCGCGCCCGTGGCAATGCCCGGATGAGGCTTAGCGCGCTTTTGCAGCGTGCGGTGTGTGAACGCCGTGCTTTGAAGCCGTATTCGCAGGTGCCCTATGGCCGCCGGCCCCGTCTTTCGGGGGCCCAAGCGCCTCTTCAGGCAATTCTCCCCGCCAGCGTTCCCGCTCCAGCGTGCTCGTGACAACACAACAAGGTGCGGCCTGCCGTCGTTCCCGCCCTCGCGCCTGACAATCGCGAGGCGCCGGCAGCGGAGCCGCCTGGAGCCGTTCATGAAACGCATGCTGTTCAATGCGACGCAGCAGGAGGAGCTGCGCGTCGCCATCGTCGATGGGCAAAAGCTCATCGACATCGACATCGAAACCGCCGGGCGCGAACAGCGCAAAGGCAATATCTACAAAGGGGTCATCACCCGTATCGAGCCGTCGCTCGAAGCGTGCTTCGTCAACTACGGCGAAGACCGCCACGGCTTCCTGCCGTTCAAGGAAGTCGCCCGCCAGTACTTCAAGGAAGGCATCGACATGCGCTCCGCGCGCATCCAGGATGCGCTGCGCGAAGGCCAGGAGCTGATCGTCCAGGTCGAGAAGGAAGAACGTGGCAACAAGGGCGCCGCCCTCACCACCTTCATCTCGCTCGCCGGCCGCTACCTCGTGCTGATGCCGAACAATCCGCGCGGCGGCGGCGTGTCGCGCCGGATCGAAGGCGACGAGCGCCAGGAACTGCGCGAAACGATGGCGCAACTGCAGATTCCGGACGGCATGAGCATGATCGCCCGTACCGCGGGCATCGGCCGCAGCGCCGAGGAACTGCAGTGGGACCTGAACTACCTGCTGCAACTGTGGCGGGCGATCGAGGCCGCCTCGCAAAGCGGCAACGCCGGCCAGCCGATGCTGATCTATCTGGAATCGAGCCTCGTGATCCGCGCGATCCGGGACTATTTCCAGCCGGATATCGGCGAAATCCTGATCGACACGAATGAAATCCACGATCAGGCCCGCGCGTTCATGGACATCGTGATGCCGGACAACGTCGCGAAAGTGAAGCGCTATCACGACGACGTGCCGCTGTTCTCCCGCTTCCAGATCGAGCACCAGATCGAAACCGCGTACTCGCGCACGGTGCCGCTGCCGTCCGGTGGCGCGATCGTGATCGACCACACCGAAGCGCTCGTCGCGATCGACGTGAACTCGGCCCGCGCGACCAAGGGCGCGGACATCGAGGAAACGGCCACCCGCACGAACCTCGAAGCGGCCGACGAAGTCGCCCGCCAGCTGCGCCTGCGCGACCTCGGCGGCCTGATCGTGATCGATTTCATCGACATGGAATCGGCGAAGAGCCAGCGCGAAGTCGAGCAACGCCTGAAGGACGCGCTCAAGCACGACCGTGCGCGCGTGCAGATGGGCAAGATTTCCCGCTTCGGCCTGATGGAACTGTCGCGCCAGCGCCTGCGCCCGGCCCTGTCGGAAGGCAGCCACGTGACGTGCCCGCGCTGCAACGGCACCGGCCACATCCGCGATACCGAATCGTCCGCGCTGCAGGTCCTGCGGATCATTCAGGAAGAAGCGATGAAGGAAAACACCGCGGCGATCCACTGCCAGGTGCCGGTCGAGGTAACCGCCTTCCTGTTGAACGAAAAGCGCCAGGAAATCAACAAGATCGAGTCGCGCTTCAAGGTCGGCATCGTGCTGATCCCGAACAAGCACCTCGATACGCCGCACTACAAGCTCGAGCGCCTGCGTCACGACGACGCGCGCCTCGACGATCCGCGCGCCTCCTGGAAGATGGCCGAGGAAGCGGCCCGCGAGCTCGAGTCGGAAACCGGCTACAGCAAGCGTGCGGCGGAAGTGAAGCCGAAGCAGGAAGCCGCGGTCAAGGGCATCACCCCCGAGCGTCCGGCCCCGAGCCCGGCGCCGCAGCGCCCGGTGGAGCCGGTTCCGGCACCCGCGCCCGTCGCGGCCACGAGCGGCGGCTTCATCGGCTGGCTGAAGGGCCTGTTCGGTGTCTCGCCGGCCCCGGCGCCCGCACCCGTTGCCGCGCCGGCACCGGCGAAGGAGCAGGCAACCCGTCCGGCCCGCGAGCGCACCGAAAAGACCGAACAGCGCGGCGGCGATCGCAATCGCAACCGCCGCGGCGGCGCCCAGCAGGCACAGGGCGGCCGCGACCAGGCAGCCGCAGGCCGGCCGCAACGCCAGGAACGCGAAGGCAAGGAAGTGCGCGAACCGCGTGAAGGCCGTGAGCCGCGTGAAGGCCGTGAGCCGCGCGAGGGCCGTGAGCTGCGGGAAGGCCGCGAAAGCCGCGAAGGTCGCGAGAACCGTGAGGGTCGCGAGGGCCGTGGCCCGCGCGAAGGTCGCGAGCCGCGTGAGAACCGCGAACCGCGCGAGCGTGCCGAACAGCCGGAAGGCGTCGAAGCAGCCGGCCGTGGCGAGCGCCAGGAACGCGGCGAGCGTCGCGAGCGCGGCGAACGCCGCAAGCCGACCCAGCATGCGGCCACGCTCGAAACCGTCACGCGCGGTGAAAACCATCCGGAACCGGAAACCGACAAGGCCGCAGCAGAAGCCCTGCCCGGCGCGGAACTGGCAGCCGATGCGGAAGCCGGCGCACGTGACGGCGAAGAACGTCGCCGTCGTCGTCGCGGCCGCCGTGGCGGTCGTCGCGAGCGCGAGGAAGACGGCGCAGCTGTCGAGCAGGCCGAGCAAGGCGCCGAAGGCGAAGTCGCAGCGCAAGCCGTGACGCCGGCGCCGGCCGCACCGGTCGCAGCCGAACCGGCCCACACGGCCGCACCGGCCGTCGTCGCGGCCGTGGCCAGTGCGGTCGCCGTCGAGGCCGTCGCCGAGCAGCATGCCGAACCGGCCGCCGTCGAAGCGCAGCCGGCACCGGCACACGCCGAAGCAGCGCCGGCCGCCGCGGTCGAGCCTGTCGTCGCCGTGCAGGCAGCAGAACCGGCACCGGTCGCACCGGCGGTCGCGGAAGCGGGCCCGGCACCGGTCGCGGTGTCGCCGACCGATGCGTTCGAAGTGCCCGCGGCCGCTCCGGCCGCCGTCGAGGCGCCGCAGGCCGCACCGGTCGAGCAAGTCGCACCGGCCGCCGTGGCGATCGAAGCCGCGCCGGTGGCGGTCGCGTCGCCTGTCGAGGCCGCGCCTGTCGAGGCCGCGCCTGTCGAAACCGCGCCGGCCGAGGCCGTCGCCGCACCGGCACCCGCCCCCGCACAATCGGCAGCCGCGCCCGCATCGGCGAGCCTGGATGTCGTGCTGGAGCAGGCCGGTCTCGTCTGGGTGAATACGGACGCCGACAAGTTCGCCGCCGCGCAGGAAGCCGCGTCGCGGCTCCCGCGCCCGGTTCGCGTGCCGCGCGAACGCAAGCCGCTGCCGCCGGTCGATACGACGCCGATGCAGCAAGTCGAAACGACGCACCACTGACGGCGCGTCGCCCGACCAGGAAAAGCCCGCCTCCGGCGGGCTTTTTCACGTCTCGGCGCTGCGGGTTTCCGCCCACCGGCCCCGCCGGCCGGTTGCGGCTAGAATAGATGTCTGGTTCGCACTTCTTCCAACATGTCCCGACGCATCATTCCTCTCGCCGACGTCAGCGGGATGCCGGACGTCTCCGGTGTCGCGCATGCTCCCGACGGCACGCTGGCCGACACGTTCGCCAGGCCACTGCGCGACCTGCGCATTTCGGTGACGGACCGCTGCAACTTCCGCTGCGTGTATTGCATGCCGCGCGCGGTCTTCGACAAGGACTACCCGTTCCTGCCGCACAGCGCGCTGCTCACGCACGAGGAAATCGAACGCGTGGCGCGACTGTTCGTCGCCCACGGCGTCGAGAAGATCCGTATCACGGGCGGCGAGCCGCTGCTGCGCAAGAACCTCGAATTCCTGATCGAGCGCCTCGCGCGCCTGACGACGCACGCCGGCCGCCCGCTCGACCTGACGCTGACGACCAACGGCTCGCTGCTCGCGCGCAAGGCGCGTGCGCTGAAGGATGCCGGGCTCACGCGCGTCACGGTCAGCCTCGATGCGCTCGACGATACGCTGTTCAAGCGCATGAACGACGCCGAGTTCGCGAGCGCCGACGTGCTCGACGGCATCTTCGCCGCGCAGGCCGCGGGCCTCGCGCCGGTCAAGGTCAACATGGTCGTGAAGCGCGGCACCAACGACGGCGAGATCCTGCCGATGGCCGAGCGGTTCCGCGGCACCGGCGTGATCCTGCGCTTCATCGAATACATGGACGTCGGCACGTCGAACGGCTGGAACATGACCGAGGTGCTGCCGTCGGCGGACGTCGTCGCACGGATCGCCGAACACTTCCCGCTCGTGCCGCTCGAGCCGCACACGGCGGCCGAAACCGCGCAGCGCTGGGGCTATGCGGACGGCCGCGGCGAGATCGGCGTGATCTCGAGCGTCACGCAGGCCTTCTGCGGCGACTGCACGCGCGCGCGGCTGTCGACCGAAGGCAAGCTGTACCTGTGCCTGTTCGCGTCGGCCGGCCACGACCTGCGTGCGCTCGTGCGCGGCGGCGCGAGCGATGCCGAGATCGCGACCGCGATCGCCCGGATCTGGCAGGCGCGCACCGACCGCTATTCGCAACTGCGCGGCAGCGCATCGGCCGCTAGCGCGCCCGACGGCGCCGGCAAGCGCGTCGAAATGTCGTATATCGGCGGCTGACACCCCCGTTTCCGCCCGCACACGATGCCCGCCCCCGCCTCTCCGTCGATCGCCGGCCTGCTGCTCGCAGGCGGGCGCGCCACCCGCATGGACGGCGTCGACAAGGGCCTGCAACTGCTCGACGGTACGCCGCTCGCGCTGCACGTGCTGCGCCGGCTGTCGCCGCAGGTCGACGAGACGCTGATCAGCGCGAATCGCCATGCCGATCGCTACGCCGAGCTCGGTGCGCCGTTCGGCGCGCGCATCGTCGCGGACGAAACCTCCGACTTCCCCGGGCCGCTCGCGGGCCTGCTCGCCGGCATGCGCGCGGCCCGCGCGCCGCTGATCGCGTGCTCGCCATGCGATACGCCCTATCTGCCCGCCGACCTCGTCGCACGGCTGCACGCGGCGCTCGATGCGCAACAGGCCGACATCGCGATGGCGATCACCGTCGACGCCGAGCAGACGCGCTCGCCGCAGCCGACGTTCGCACTGCTGCGCACGTCGCTGGCCGACGATCTGGCTGCCCGGCTCGCGGCCGGCGACCGCAAGGTACGTGCGTGGTACGCACGCCACAAGACGGTCGAAGTCGAGTTTCGCGACGAGCGTGCGTTTTACAATGCCAACTCCTGGCAGGAACTCGCCGCGCTGGCCCGCCGCTGACGGCGCCGTGCCGTTCCCGCCCGGCGCCCGCCACACGCGAAACCCGCGCCCCGGCACCCTCCTCGCGCCACCGGCCACGAACCCGATACGCCTTGCGGCGCAGTCCGACTGATGATCACGCAATCCTCGCCCGCTTCCCGACCCGCACCCGACCCCGAGGCGCCGCTGTCGCTCGCCGACGCGCAGGCGCTCGCGTGCCGCTTCGCGGTGCCCGTCGACGCGTGCGACACGGTCACGTTGCGCGATGCGCTCGACCGTGTGCTCGCGGCCGACGTGAGCGCGCCGTTCGATATCCCCGCCTACGACAACTCGGCCATGGACGGCTATGCGTTCGACGGCGCCGCCGCACTCGCGTCGCCGCAGGGCGAGGTCGCGATGCCGGTCGCCGGCACCGCGTTCGCCGGCCATCCGTTCGACGGCGCCGTGGCAGCCGGCGCATGCGTGCGCATCATGACGGGCGCGCCGATGCCGGCCGGATGCGACACGGTGATTCCGCAGGAACGCGTGCGCGTCGATGGCGACACGATCCGCTTCGCCGCGCACGACGTTGCGCGCGGCGCAAACTGCCGCAAGGCCGGCGAGGATCTCGCGCGCGGCGCCTGTGCGCGCGGCGCCTGTGCGCTCGCCGCGGGCCGCATCCTGCGGCCGTCCGATCTCGGCCTGCTTGCGTCGTTCGGCGTCACCGACGTCACGGTGCGCCGGCGTGTGCGCGTCGCCGTGTTCTCGACCGGCGACGAGTTGCGCGAGCCCGGCGAACCGCTCGGCCGCGGCGCGCTGTACGACAGCAATCGCGGGATGCTGATCGCGATGCTCGAACGGCTGCACGTGGACGCGATCGATCTCGGCATCGTCCGGGACGATCCGGTCGCGCTCGAAGCCGCCTTGCGCGACGCGATCGCCGCGCAAGCCGATGCGGTCATCACGTCGGGCGGCGTCTCGGTCGGCGAAGCCGATTTCACGCGCGACGTGATGGCGCGGCTCGGCGACGTGACGTTCGCGAGCCTCGCGCTGCGGCCCGGCCGGCCGCTCGCGTGCGGCACGCTCGCACGCGCGGCCGACGGCACCGGCCACGCGCTGTTCTTCGGCTTGCCCGGCAATCCGGTCGCGTCCGCCGTGACGCTCCTTGCGATCGTGCGCCCCGCGCTGCTGACACTGGCCGGGGCACGGACGCCGCCGCCGGCCATGTACACGGCGCTCAGCACACATGCGCTGAAGAAGCGTCCCGGCCGCACCGAATACCTGCGCGGCATCGCGACGCGCGCCGTCGACGGCCAATGGCACGTCGCGCCGGCCGGCTCGCAAAGCTCCGCGTCGCTGAGCGGCCTTGCCGCCGCCAACTGTTTCATCGTCCTGGGCCACGATACCGCGGCAGTCGACGCGGGCGCCCCGGTCGACATCCTGCCGCTCGACGGCCTGGCCTGAATTCCAATCGGTATATCTCTACGGGGGCAATCCACACATGAAGAAACAAATCTCGTCGATCGCCGCGGGGCAGACCGCGAAAGCGCTGATTCTCGTCTACCTGACGTTCAGCGTGCCGATCGTGCTGCTCGGCATTCTGGTCGCGTATATCC
This sequence comes from Burkholderia sp. BCC0506, assembly GCF_902833145.1. Classification (GTDB taxonomy): domain Bacteria; phylum Pseudomonadota; class Gammaproteobacteria; order Burkholderiales; family Burkholderiaceae; genus Burkholderia. The sequence continues at coordinate 485,229 of NZ_CADFEN010000003.1, forward strand.
GCTACGGGATGGTCGAACTGAGCACGATCCTGAGCGCGCTGCTGCTGAACGCAATCCTCGGTTTCGTGCTGCTGTGGATCGCGTGCCACGCGTACAACTGGGTCGCGTCGCGTTTCGGCGGCATCGAGATCGTGCTGTCCGATCCGCCGGAGGAAGCGTGAGCGGCACGCCGCTGATCCGCGCGGCCGAAGCGCGCGACGTCGGCGCGATCCTCGCGCTGATGCGCGAACTGGCCGAGTTCGAAAAGCTCACCGCGCTGTTCGTCGCGACCGAGGCCGATCTCGCCGACGCACTGTTCGGCGCGCACCCGGCTGCCGAAGCGCTGGTGGCCGAACGCGACGGCGCGATCGTCGCGTACGCGCTGTTCTTCCACAACTATTCGACGTTCCTCGGCCGCCGCGGGCTCTACCTCGAGGATCTGTACGTGCAGCCGTCGCAGCGCGGCACGGGCCTGGGCACCGCGATGCTGCGCCATCTCGCGGCACTCGCCGTCGAGCGTCGTTGCGGGCGCTTCGAATGGTCGGTCCTCGACTGGAACCAGCCGGCGATCGATTTCTACGAGAAGATGGGCGCGACCGTGCTGCCGGAGTGGCGCATCGTGCGCGTGACGGGCGACGCACTGGACACGCTCGCCGCGCATTGAGCGCGGGCCGGCCGCGCCGGGTATCGCCGCAAAGGAAACGGGCGCCGCGGCGCCCGTTTTCTCGTCCGACGGCTACCGGCCACGCGCGTCACGCATCGTCCGCATCGGCGCCTTCGGCCCCTTCCGCGCCGAGCAGCCCGGCCGCCGTGTCGCCCGGCAGCGCCTCGACCTGCTTCAGCTTGCGGCTCATCACGCGCGTGCGCTGCTCGGCGGACTCGATCGAGCGCGTGACCGTTTCGAGCTGCGCCTTCGTACGCGCGAGCACGTCGCCGAACTTGCCGAACTCCGTCTTGACCGCACCGAGCACCTGCCATACCTCGCTCGAGCGCTGCTCGATCGCGAGCGTGCGGAACCCCATCTGCAAGCTGTTCAGCAACGCGGTGAGCGTGGTCGGCCCCGCGACCGTCACGCGATAGTCGCGCTGCAGCAGGTCGGTCAGCCCCGGGCGGCGCAGGATCTCCGCATAGAGCCCTTCGGTCGGCAGGAACAGCAGCGCGAAATCGGTCGTGTGCGGCGGCGCGACGTACTTCTCGGCGATCGTGCGCGCTTCCATCCGCACCCGCGCTTCGAGCGCGCGCGCCGCCTCCTCGACCGCCAGCGCATCGGCACGCTCCTGCGCGTCGATCAACCGCTCGTAGTCTTCGCGCGGGAATTTCGCGTCGATCGGCAGCCACACCGGCGACGCGTCGCGCGTGCCGGCGTCGCGCCCCGGCAGCCGGATCGCGAATTCGACGCGCTCGGTGCTCTTCGGCACCGTCGCGACGTTCTTCGCGTACTGGTCGGGCGTCAGCATCTGTTCGAGCAGCGCCTCGAGCTGCACTTCGCCCCAGGTGCCGCGCGTCTTCACGTTGGTCAGCACCTTCTTCAGGTCGCCGACGCCGGCCGCGAGCGTCTGCATCTCGCCGAGCCCGCGATGCACCTGCTCGAGCCGGTCCGACACGAGCTTGAACGATTCGCCGAGCCGCTGCTCGAGCGTCGCGTGCAACTTCTCGTCGACGGTGCGGCGCATCTCCTCGAGCTTGGCCGCATTATTCGTCTCGATTTCCTTCAGCCGTTGCTCGAGCGTCGCACGCACTTCGCCGATCCGCCGGTCGTTCGCCTCGGTCAGTTGCGTGAGCTGCCGGTGCAACGTGTCGCCGAACAGCCGCAGCGCGCCCGTCTGTTCCTCGCGCGCCTGCTGGGCCTGCCGCTGCAGGCTCTCGCGCATCGCGTCGAACTGCTGCGCATTGCCGGCGACGAGCTTGCCGAGTTGCTGCGCGAATCCCTCGATCTGGTTGTTCTGCACGGTCGCCACACTCGTCAGTTGCGCGGCGAGCGTCTGCTGCAACTGGGCGAAGCTGCCGGCCAGCTCGGTACGCGAGCCGCGTGCGCTTTCGACGATCTCGCCGCGCAATTCGCGTTCGAGCCGCTCGACCGCCCGCGCCTGCGCATGCGCGGCGTCCTCGATCTGGTCGCCGAGCACGGCCGCATCGTCATGGCGGCCGCCGCCGCGCACGAGCGCGACGATCGCCACCGCGAGCGCGACGGCCAGCACGACGACCGCCGCCAGCAACAACGTCATCGTCATGCGCGCGGCTTCCCGATCACGTCAGGGTTGATCGGATTCGGCGGCTGCCCCGCACGCGGCCCCTCGCCCAGCGCGGCGATCAGGTTGTCTGCGGCGAGGTTCGCCATCGCGCGGCGGGTCTTTTCGGTCGCGCTCGCGATATGCGGCGTCAGCACGACGTTCGGCACCTCGAGCAGCGCCGGATGCACGCTCGGCTCGCCCTCGTACACGTCGAGACCGGCCGCGGCGATCGTCCCGTCGCGCAGCGCGACGGCCAGCGCCGCATCGTCGACGATTCCGCCGCGCGCGATGTTGGTCAGCGTCGCCGTGGGTTTCATCTTCGCGAGCTCGGCCGCGCCGATCGTGTGATGGTTCTCCTTCGTGTACGGCAGCACGAGCACGACATGATCGGCGCGCGCGAGCAGCGCATCCTTCGACACGTATTCGGCACTCAGTTCGGCCTCGATCTCGGGCGCGACCCGCGAGCGGTTGTGATAGATCACCTGCATCCCGAAGCCGCGCGCGCGGCGCGCGAGCGCCTGGCCGATGCGGCCCATGCCGATGACGCCGAGCGTCGAGCCGTGGATGTCGGCGCCGAGGAAGCCGTCGTACGCCCACTTCTGCCAGTGACCGGCGCGCAGCCAGTGTTCGGATTCGGCGATCCGGCGTGCGGCGGCCATCATCAGCGCCCAGCCGAAATCGGCGGTCGATTCGTTCAGCACGTCCGGCGTGTTGGTGCCGAGGACGTTCGCCGCGTTGAACGCGGCCATGTCGAAGTTGTTGTAGCCGACCGCCATGTTCGCCACGACGCGCAGGCGCGGCGCCGCCGCGAGCGTGGCCGCGCCGACCGGGTCGCCGGCCGTCAGCGCGCCGTCCTTGTCGGCCAGACGCGCGGCGAGCGCATCGGGCGCGAGCGCGTCGCCGTCGTTCCAGTCGACTTCGAAATACTGCTTGAGCCGCTCGATCACGTCCGGAAAGATCGGACGCGCGACCAGGATCTTCTGCATCGCCATCTCCGCATGCCGCGGACGGATCGCGGCGCGCCATGCGCCGCGTGGATCGCCCGCTCGGGGTTGAAAATCGTCAGCTTACGCCGTGAAGAAAAGCCACGACGTCAGCAGGAATACCGGTATCAGCACGACGAGCGCCCAGCCGACGTACGCAAAGAAGCTCGGCATCTTCACGCCGCGCGATTCGGCGATCGCCTTCACCATGAAGTTCGGCGCGTTGCCGATATAGCTGTTCGCGCCCATGAATACCGCGCCGGCGGAAATCGCCGCGAGCGTCGACGCGCCGGTCGTCATCAGCGCCTGCGCGTCGCCGCCCGCGAGGTTGAAGAACACGAGATAGGTCGGCGCATTGTCGAGAAACGACGACAGGATGCCCGTCGCCCAGAAGTACATCGCGTCGATCGGCTTGCCGTCGGGGCCCGTGACGAGGTGGACGATCTGCGCGAATGCACCGCCTGCGCCCGCGCGCAGGATCACGATCACCGGCGCGATCGTCACGAAGATGCCCGCGAACAGCTTCGCGACTTCCTCGATCGGCGCCCAGTTGAACGCGTTGCCCTCGCGCGCGGAACGCGGCGTCAGCGCGAGCGACGCGAGCGTCACCGCCACGAGCGCGACGTCGCGCACGAGATTCTGCAGCGCGACGTGCGTGCCCCACACGTCGAACGTTATGCCCGGCTTCCACACGCCGCTCATCAGCACGAGCGCGATCACGGCCGCGAGCAGCACGAAGTTGATCTTGCCGTCGATCGACAGCGCCGCGCCGTCGGGCGTCGGATCGAGCGCGGCCGGCCGCTCCTCGCCGCCCTTCCGGTAAAAGTACGTATCGAGCGCGAAGAACAGCGTCAGCAGTACCACGCAGATGAACAGCATCGGCAGCGCGAGATGCGTGGTCGTCCAGAAGAAGCTCACGCCGTTCAGGAAGCCGAGGAACAGCGGCGGATCGCCGAGCGGCGACAGCGAGCCGCCCGCGTTCGCGACGAGGAAGATGAAGAAGATCACGACGTGCACGACGTGCTTGCGGTTGTCGTTGGCGCGCAGCAGCGGCCGGATCAGCAGCATCGCGGCGCCCGTCGTGCCCATCACGCTCGCGAGCAGCGTGCCGAGCGCGAGGATCGCGGTATTGAGCTTCGGCGAGCCGTGCAGATTGCCGTTCACGCAGATGCCGCCCGCGACCGTGTAGAGTGCGGTGAGCAGCACGATGAACGGAATGTATTCCTCGAGCAGCGCATGCACGAGCGTGCCGAACGCGGCGCCGGCGCCGAACGCGACCGCGAACGGCGCCAGGAACACGATTGCCCAGCCGGCCGCGATCTTGCCGAAGTGGTGATGCCAGAACACGGGGGCCACGAGCGGGAACAGCGCGATGGACAGCAGGATCCCGGCGAACGGGATGCCCCAGAGCGCGGACAGCGAGGCACCGTCGAGCGTGGCGGCCGATGCGAGCGCGGGAGCAGCGCCAAGCGCGATTCCCGACGCCATGCCCGCCCAGGCGGCATGTCGTTTCATGCAGATCTTCCTTGTTCGAGTAGAGCGTGAATGCAGCGGGCGCGTCAGGCGCCCCTTACGACGATCGCGTGCACGCGGTACGGACCGTGTGCGCCCAGAATGATCGTTTGCTCGATGTCGCCCGTGCGCGACGGGCCCGACACGAAATTGACTGCGCGCGGCAGTTCGCCGCGCTCCGCGCGAATCAGCGCGAACGCGTCTTCATGACCGGCGACGATGCGCGACGCCGGCACGATCGCGATGTGGGTTTCCGGCAGCAGGCCGGTCGATGCGTCAGTGTCGGGGCCGGACAGCAATACCAGCGAGCCCGTCTCGGCGGTCGCGCAGAAGCAGCCGGTCAGGCCGACGAGATCGCCGTCGCGCGGCTTGCGGCACTCGACCGACAGGCCGGCGCCGGCCCAGTCGAAATCGGCCAGCGTGCGCCATGCGACGGCCTGCGTCGGCAGGCCATGAGCGGCGAGATAGCGGGCAGCGGCGGCGGGCACGTCGGCCAGTGTCGCGACTTCGTCGACCGTGGTGGACAGGCGCCCCGCTTCGTCGACGAAAGCGGCGACGAGATCGGCCGGCGCCGGCGGACGCGGGCCCTGCGGATGACGGGCGAGATAGTCGGCGACGCCGTCGCGCTCCGCTGCATCGGGTTCGGCCGCGCGCCCCTGCGCCGCGCGGATGCGTGCGAGGATCTGGCGACGGGCAGCGGAAGTGTCCATGAACGGTCCTCGTGACGTTGGCGTGCAATACGTCGGATTATACCGGCCGCTCCTGCTGCGACGCACCTTCGGCCGAACGGCCGACGCCTACTTCGACGCGTCTTCCTCGACCGGCTGCGCGATGCCGAACACCTGCCGCAGGTACGCGAGATACGCCTTGTCGTCGCACATGCTCTTGCCCGGCGAATCGGACAGCTTCGCGACCGGCTGGCCGTTGCAGCGAACCATCTTGATCACGATCTGCAGCGGCACGTAGCCGAGATCGTTGGTGAGGTTGGTGCCGACGCCGAACGCGAGCTTGCAGCGGCCGCGGAACCGTTCGTACAGCTGCATGACCTTCGGGATGTCGAGCGCATCCGAGAACACGAGCACCTTGGTGCGCGGATCGCACCGGTTCGCCTCGTAATGGCGCAGCATCCGCTCGCCCCAGTCGAACGGATCGCCCGAATCGTGGCGCGCGCCGTCGAACAGCTTGCAGAAGTACATGTCGAAGTCGTTCAGGAACGCATCCATGCCGTAGACGTCCGACAGCGCAATCCCGAGGTCGCCGCGATATTCCTTCGCCCACATCTCGAAGCCGTAGATCTGCGAATCGCGCAGCCGCGGGCCGAGTGCCTGGCACGCCTGCAGGTACTCGTGCGCCATCGTGCCGAGCGGCGTGATGCCGTGCTTCATCGCGTACAGCACGTTGCTCGTGCCCGCGAACTGCGGGCCGAGCCCGTCGCGCAGCGTGAGCGCGACTTCCTCGTGCCAGACCTTCGAGAAGCGTCGGCGCGTGCCGTAGTCGGCGATCTTGCAGTCGGCGAATTCGGGCTTCGCGCCGAGCAGCTTGATCTTCTCGCGCAGCCGTTCGCGGCCTTCTCGATAGTCGGGCTCGCGCTGCGTGTTGCGGAAATAGACTTCGTTGACGATCGCGAGCACCGGGATCTCGAACAGGATCGTATGCAGCCACGGCCCCTCGATCACGATGTCGATCTCGCCGTTGCCCTTCGGCGACGGCGTGACCGAGATGTATTTCTCGTTCAGGTGGAACAGCGCGAGGAAGTCGACGAAGTCGCTCTTGATGAAGCGCATCCGCCGCAGGTAGTCGAGTTCGACGTCGGAAAAGCGCAGCGAGCACAGGCCGCGCACCTCGTCGCGAATCTCGTCGATGTACGGCACGAGATCGACGCCGGGCGTGCGGCACCGGAAACGGTATTCGACGTTGGCAGCGGGGAAGTGATGCAGGACGACCTGCATCATCGTGAACTTGTAGAGATCCGTGTCCAGCAGCGAAGTGATGATCATGATGACGGTACCGCCAATATCGTGACCGGGCCCCGGCGCACCGCGCGCCGCCCGGTCTGTCGATCATGTTACCCGAATGCGGGCCGGACCATCGTGAAACCGCCCCGCCGCCCTGCGGCGTCGCGCCGGTGCCCGGTGTGCGGGTATCCGCGTTGCGCATCCCATAAACTAATCACGAAACGATATAAGCCGGATAGCCGACCACGTCATGCGGGTTTTGCGCTTCAGTTACAATGCCGCTTTTGGCGCAAACGCCACCCCATATATACCGCCAAGCAGGAGCGTTTTAATGACTCACGTTGTGACCGAAGGCTGCATCAAGTGCAAGTACACGGATTGCGTGGATGTGTGCCCGGTGGATTGCTTCCGTGAAGGTCCCAACTTTCTCGCCATCGATCCGGACGAGTGCATCGACTGCGCCGTGTGCGTCGCCGAGTGCCCGACCAATGCGATCTATGCCGAAGAAGACGTTCCGGGCGACCAGCAGCAGTTCACCGCGTTGAACGCCGAGCTGGCGAAGAACTGGCCGTCGATCACGAAGACCAAGCCGGCGCCGGCCGACGCGGACGAGTGGAAGGACGTGCAGGACAAGCTGCACCTGCTCGAGCGCTGATCGCGCGGCGGCCGCAAAAAATTTTTATGCGCCGCGGCTCCAAAGTGTTGACAGGTTAGCGAACACTCCATACAATCTCGTTTCTCTGCTGTTGCTTGTTTGTTCCCCGATAGCTCAGTCGGTAGAGCGCCGGACTGTTAATCCGTAGGTCCCTGGTTCGAGCCCAGGTCGGGGAGCCAAAAACGCAAAGGCCCGTTGAAAGTGGACGGGTTTTTTGTTGGAACAGACAACACGCAGATGTACCGATTTATTCCCCGATAGCTCAGTCGGTAGAGCGCCGGACTGTTAATCCGTAGGTCCCTGGTTCGAGCCCAGGTCGGGGAGCCAGATAGCGAAAGGCCCGTCATTCGACGGGCCTTTTGTTTTTCCGGCCACCTATCCTTCCTTTTGCTTCTCGTGGCCCGGTCATGCGCATGCTAGAGTTTCCGTCCCGCATTCGCATCCGGTTCCGTCGATGAAGCATCGCCTCCCCCGTCTCACCCCCGTTGCCCTCCTGCTCTGCGCATTCGCCGCGGCCCCGTTCGCGCGTGCGGAGGAAGTCGGCAGCGTCAACACCCATTTCCGCGTCACGGGCTCCGACCGCGTGGTCGTCGAGGCCTATGACGATCCGGTCGTGAATGGCGTGACCTGCTACGTGTCGCGCGCCCGCACCGGCGGGATCAAGGGCACGCTCGGCGTCGCCGAGGATCCGAGCGAAGCGTCGATCGCGTGCCGGCAGGTCGGCCCGATCAGCTTCAAGGAACCGCTCAAGCAGCAGACCGACGTCTTCAGCGAACGCATGTCGTTCATCTTCAAGACGCTGCACGTCGTGCGCGTGGTCGACAAGAAACGCAACACGATCGTCTACCTGACCTACAGCGACCGTATCGTCAGCGGCAGCCCGAAGAACGCGGTGACCGCGGTGCCGATGCCGGCCGGCACGACGATTCCGCTCAAGTAAGCCCGCACTCGCCGGGCGCGCGAGCGATACACTGTCGGTTCGACCGCTCCCGCGCCCGATCATGCCCGTCACCCGCCTTCCCGATTCCGCACGCTACTGGCGCACGCCGCTCGTGCCGAACGCGGATCTGCTCACGGCCACCTATCGCGATCACACGTTCGCGCCCCACTGGCACGACGCATACACGATCCCCGTGATTCTCGAAGGCGCGGAACGCTTCACCTATCGCGGGACCGGCCATGTCGCCGAAACCGGCACCGTGCCCGTGATCAATCCCGGCGAAGTGCACACGGGCTCGCGTGCGACCGACGAGGGCTGGTGCTATCGCGTCAGCTACATGCCGGTCGAATTCATCCGCGGCCTCGCCAGCGCAATCGCGGGCCGCCCGCAGGATGCGCCGTGGTTTGCCCCCGACGTGATCCGCGACCCCGATCTCGCGGCCCGGCTCACGCGGGCGCACCGGATGCTGGAAGCCGGCAGCGAGCCCGCGCTGTCATCGCGTGCGCAGGCGCCGCGGCAGCCGACCGATGATCGGACGGCCGGAGAACCAGCGGCCGGCGCCCCGGCCACCGGCGCGCCGCGCGTCTACGATCCGCTCGCCGCCGAAACCGCGATGCTCGACGCGCTGTCGACGCTGATCGCGCGCCACGCCGACGCGCGGCCGCAGCCGGTGCGGCTCGCGGCCGACGAACCGCGCGTCGACGCGATGCGCGAACGGCTCGCCGCCGACCTGATGTCCACGGTGACGCTCGACGACGTCGCGCAGGCGGCGGGCCTGTCGCCGTTTCACGCGGCGCGCCTGTTCACGCGAACGACCGGCATGCCGCCGCATGCGTGGCGCAACCAGCTGCGGCTGCAGCGTGCGCTGGCGCCGCTGCGCGCGGGCGTGCCCGTCGCCGAAGTCGCGGCGGCCAGCGGCTTCGTCGACCAGAGCCATTTCACCCGGCATTTCAAACGGATGTTCGGCGTGCCGCCCGGGCGCTGGCAGGCGAGCTGACGCGCGGCTTCCCGCGGCCGTCCGCCACGCCGCGACCCGCGCCACCGGCATTCGAACTCAGGCACCGGCGCGGCGAGCGCAAGAACATACAAGCCGGCCCGCCATCGGCCCGCTATCCTCCAGCGCATGGAGGAGCGCTTCTTGAACAAGACACCCGCATCACCCCCGCGCCGCCCGCTCAACGAATGGCTCGACGGCGCGCGCGACACGATTCCGATGATGGTCGGCGCCGCACCGTTCGGCGTGATTTTCGGCACGCTTATCGGCGGCGGCCCGCTCGCCGCATGGCACGGCGCACTGATGTCGCTCGCCGTGTTCGCGGGCTCCGCGCAGTTCATCGCGCTCGGCCTGATCGCCGGCAGCGCGAGTTTCGTCGTCGTGCTCGCCACGACACTGATCGTGAACCTGCGCCACCTGCTGTACAGCGCGACGCTCGCGCCCTACGTCGCGCATCTGCCGCTGCGCTGGCGCGCGACGCTCGGCGCGTTGATGACCGACGAGGTGTTCGCGGTCGCATACGGACACTACCGGCACTACCCGCCCGGCACGATCGGCCCCCACTACTTTTTCGGCTCGGGGCTCGCGATGTACCTGAACTGGCAGGTCTGGACGCTCGCGGGCATCGGCTTCGGCGCGGCGTTCCCGGGCTTGCAGTCGCTCGGCCTCGATTTCGCGATGGCGGCGACCTTCATCGCGATCGTCGTCCCGCAGCTCGGCACGCTGCGCTATTTCGCGGCGGCCGCCACGGCCGGCACGCTCGCGTACTTCTGGCAGGGCTGGCCGTACAAGCTCGGGCTGCTCGGCGCGGTCGCCGCCGGCGTCGCGATCGGGGTGGCGCTCACGCTGCTGCACGATCGCACGCGTGCCGGCTCGCGCCCGGAGGCCGCATCGTGAGCTACGCACTGTTGATCCTCGGCATGGCCGTCATCACGTACGCGATCCGCTCGACGCTGTTCCTGTTCGGCGAGCGGCTGACGTTCCCGCCGCTCGTGCGGACCGCGCTCGGCTTCGTGCCGGTCACCGTGCTGACCGCGATCATCGTGCCGATGACGGTCTCGCCGCACGGCGGCACGGCCGAGCTGACCTGGCGCAATCCGCAGCTCGTCGGCGCGCTCGCGGCCGTGCTCGTGTCGGCCGCGACCCGCCGCCCGCTCGTGACGATCGCCGCCGGGCTCGTGGTGTTCTTCCTGTGGCAAGGGGTCGTCCTCCCGCACTGGCTGCCGGCCTGAGCACGCGCTCGGCCGACCGCGCTCAAGTTTCCGCCCGGCGCGCCGATATAGCGGGTGAAGACCCGCCACCGGCCTCGGCGCGCACCGGTCCGTCGATGCCGCGCCCGCCCCGGTGCGCCGCGCCGGCGCCGGCTTGCGCGGGCCGCCATCGAGACGATTCATGGGCCAGATCACGCTTTCCCTCAAGGACGACACACTCGAGTCCCTGCGCAAGGACTACGACGCGTTCGTCCGCGTGTCGCTGAAACTCGACCCGCAATTCGCGACGCCGTCGTTCGAGGATTTCCTGCGCGCCAAGCTGCTCGACAACATGGTGCCGCTGACCGAGCACGCCGTGCAGCGGATGCTGCAGGGCGGCCAGTACGCGTGGGCCAAGCGCACGCTCGACAAGGAATTTCCGGACGTCGTCGCGATCCTGATGCGACAGGCCGGCGAATTCGGCTTCGGCTTCGCGTCGCGCTCCGAATGGACGCCCGACGAACTCGCGAAGGCATGCCGCGACTGGGCGAAGGCGATCGTCGCCGAAGCGCAGGGCGACGCGTCGCTGATCGACCCGCTCGCGTCGCAGATCAAGGGCGCGGCGCAAGACATCCAGACGCTCGAGGAAGTGATGCAGACGCCTGCGTGGCGGCTCGCGGAATCGCTGCGACAGCGGATCTACGAGGCCAAGCTCGCGTGCGAGATGAGCGTCGGCAGCACCGCGCGCGACAAGCTCGGCGAGCTGCGCGGGCTGCTGCGGCTCGGCCTCGCGCACGGCTCGTTCCAGAAGCAGGAGGCGCAGCAGATCATGGAATACCTGCGGCTGCTGAAGCCGGAGATCTTCGTCGAGGAACCGTACGACGTGTTCGCGCGGCTCGCCGCGTGGCTGCGCAGCGTGTTCACACCGGCCGCCGTGCGGCCGGCCCAGGGGCAGGGACAAGGGCAAGGCCCGCGCCGGCCGTGACCGCGCGCCCGTCCCGCTGAACGCATCCCCCACGAAAACGGCCCGGTTCGCATAAAGCGAACCGGGCCTTCGGACGATCGCCCGTCGCGACGCGCCCTCGGAAGGCGAGCGTCGCGACGGCGCCGGGCGCCGCTTACTGCGTGGCGCCCTGGGCCGACGCACCGCCCTGCGCGCCGACCGATGCACCGCCTTCGGCCGCCTCGTCGGCCTTCGCCTTGGCCGAACCCGCATGGCCCTTGGCCGATTTCGCCGCATGCTTCGTATGCTTCTTGGTCGAATGGACGGCCGACGACGTCGTATCCTTCGCGCCATCGGCTGCCGCGCCGACCGCATCGGTCGCACCGCCCGCCGCATTGCCCGACGCGTTCGCGCCTGCGCCGCCCTGCACGCCTGCGCCGGCCCCTGCCGCCGGCGTCTGCGCCTGCACGCCGGCACCGGCGGCACCTTGCGCCGTCGTGCCCGTCTGGGCGAATGCGGCCGAAGTGGCGAACGCCGTCAGCGCGGCACCGATCAGCATCGTACGAATCTTGGACATGGCAATTCTCCTCGAGAAGTTGTGCGCTCGAACCGCCGTGATGCGGCCCGTCGCGTCCCCCGCCGCAACACGCGGCAGGTACGACAGAAGACCGGCGGCCGGCGCGACCGGTTCGCCGATCTCTCAGACTGTTACCCACCGTTTCATTTGCTGACGAATCGCTCACAGTCCTTTACATCCGCCGGCGGCCGGCCGCGCTCGCGTGCCCGCCCGCGGTGCCGTATGATGCGGAGCGTTTCCTCCTGCGCGTCGCGCACCTTCCTCGTCATGCCCAATCTGGATTTCACGCTGACCGGCGAATACGTCGAGCTGCACAACCTTCTCAAGATCACCGGCCTCGCGGACAGCGGCGGCACCGCGAAGCTGATCGTCGCGTCCGGCGCCGTGAAAGTCGACGGCGCGGTCGAACTTCGCAAGACCTGCAAGATTCGCGCGGGCCAGGTCGTGCTGTTCGGCGACACGCGCATCGCGGTACGCGAGGCATAGGGCCCTGGAGGGTTCCCCTGCCCCTGACATGGCCATCGGCGCGCGCGTTCGACACGGTACGAATAAAGCCGTAAGCTAGCCGTCTCTCAAAATAAATACATCGCGCGCGGGCCCGCACCCGTGCGAGCGCCCATTCCATGTCGCATTCCGGTCTTACGCGGACGGCCGTCGCGCCGCCGTCCCTGTCCAGTCATGCCGCCGATACCGCGCGCCTCGCCGCCCCGCTCGCGATCGCGCAACTGTCCCAGATGGCGATGAGCGTCACCGACACGGTGCTGCTCGGTTCGCTCGGCCCCGATTCGCTCGCCGCCGGCGGGCTCGGCGCGAACTTCTTCTTCGTCATCGTGACGATCCTGCAAGGCGTGCTGTCGTCGGTCAGCGTGAGCGTCGCGCATGCGCGCGGCGCGCGGGCCGAGCATCGCGTGCCGCACATCTACTGGACGGGCTTCGCGCTGTCCGTGCTGCTCGCGATTCCGGCCATCGTCGCGCTGTCGCTCGCCGAACCGATCCTGCTGATGTTCCACGAGCCACCGCTGCTCGCGCATCACGTCGGCGAATACACGGGCATCCTGCGCTTCGCGGCGCTCGGCAGCCTGATCGGCGTCGGGCTGATGCGCGCGTTCCTGCCGGCGATCGGCGCCGCGCGACGGCTGTTGTGGGTGTCGATCGGCGGCGTCGGCGTCAACGGCGTGCTGAACTACGGGCTGATCCACGGCGCATTCGGGCTGCCGCGCCTCGGCTTTCTCGGCTCGGCCGTCGCGACGACGATCACGATCTGGCTCACCGCACTCGCCCTCATCTGGCTGCTGCACGGCCGGCAGCGCTTCCGTCATTTCGTGACCGCCGCGCGCCCGAAGCTGCCCGTGATGGGCGAGCTGATCGGCATCGGCTGGCCGGTCGCGATCACGTACGGAGTCGAATCGACGCTGTTCCTCGCCACCGGCCTGACGGTCGGCGTGCTGGGCGCGACGTCGCTCGCCGCGCACCAGATCGCGCTGAACGTCGCGTCGGTATCGTTCATGGTGCCGCTCGCGATCGGCCAGGCGGCCAATGTTCGCGTCGGCTACTGGATCGGCGCGGGCTCGCCCGTCGCCGCGCGGCACGCGGGCTTCGTCGCGCTCGCGCTCGGCGTCGGCTTCATGTCGCTGTCGGGCCTCGTGATGATCGTCGCGCCGCATACGATCGTCGGCCTGTACCTGCACCTCGACGACCCCGCCAACGCGGCCACGGTGTCGCTCGCCGCGTCGCTGCTCGGCATCGCCGCGGTGTTCCAGATCGTCGACGGGATGCAGACCGTCGGGTCCGGTGCGCTGCGCGGCCTGAAGGACACGCGCATCCCGATGCTCGCGGCGACCTTCGGCTACTGGGGCATCGGCTTCCCGACCGGCTACTGGTTCGCATTCCACGCGGGTCTGGGCGCGCGCGGCCTGTGGTGGGGGCTCGCGGCCGGGCTCGCGAGCGTCGCCGCGCTGATGGCATGGCGCTTTCACCGCAAGACCGCCTCGCTCATCGCGGCGGCGCGCTAGGAACGGGCCCCCGGCGTCACACGACGCGAAATCGCGGCCGGCGCTATGCTTGTCGGTCTAACACCCCGAGACGCCGCGCGAGCGGCGCGACTGACTCACGATACGCTGATTACGCCTGACGCCGCGCGACGTCGCGCGGCCTTTCCCCTTTCCCGGAGGAGTGCATCATGAATGAAGCAGTTCGGATGGAACGCGACACGTTCGGCGAGATCGCCGTGCCGGCCGACCGGCTCTGGGGCGCGCAGACCGAGCGCTCGCTGCAGAATTTCCGGATCTCGACGGAGAAGCAGTCGCCCGAGCTGATCCACGCGCTCGCGATCGTCAAGCGCGCCGCGGCGGCCGTCAACCAGTCGCTCGGCGTGCTCGCCGACGACAAGGCGCGCGCGATCATCGAAGCCGCCGACGAGATCATCGCCGGCAAGCATCCGCGCGAATTCCCGCTCGCGGTGTGGCAGACGGGCTCCGGCACGCAGACCAACATGAACCTCAACGAGGTGATCGCGAATCGCGCGAGCGAGCTGATGGGCGGCGAGCGCGGCGAAGCGCGCAAGGTTCATCCGAACGACGACGTGAACCGCGGCCAGTCGTCGAACGACGTGTTCCCGACCGCGATGCACGTCGCGGCCGCGTACGCGATCGTCAATCACCTGCTGCCGGCGCTGCGTACGCTGCGCGCGACGCTCGACGCGAAATCGAAGGCGTTCGCCGACATCGTGAAGATCGGCCGCACGCACCTGCAGGACGCCACGCCGCTCACGCTCGGCCAGGAGTTCTCCGGCTATGTCGCGCAGCTCGACCAGGGCATCCGTCACGTCGAATCGGCGCTGCCGCACCTGTACGAGCTCGCGCTCGGCGGCACCGCGGTCGGCACGGGGCTGAATGCGCATCCGGAGTTCGCGGTGCGCGTGGCCGACGAAATCGGCCGGCTCGCGAAGCTGCCGTTCGTGACGGCGCCGAGCAAGTTCGAGGTGATGGCCGCCGCCGATGCGCTCGTCTTCGCGCACGGCGCGCTGAAGACGGTCGCGGCCGGCCTGATGAAGATCGCGAACGACGTGCGCTGGCTCGCGAGCGGGCCGCGCTGCGGGCTCGGCGAACTGTCGATTCCGGAAAACGAGCCGGGCAGCTCGATCATGCCGGGCAAGGTGAACCCGACGCAGTCGGAAGCCGTGACGATGCTGTGCTGCCAGGTGTTCGGCAACGACGTCGCGGTCAACGTCGGCGGCGCGAGCGGCAATTTCGAGCTGAACGTGTTCCGGCCGATGATCGCGCACAACGTGCTGCAGTCGGTGCGGCTGCTCGCCGACGGCGCGCAGAGCTTCAACGATCACTGCGCGGTGGGCATCGAGCCGAACCGCGCGCGGATCGACCTGCTGCTGAACGAATCGCTGATGCTCGTGACGGCGCTCAATCCGCACATCGGCTACGACAAGTCCGCGCAGATCGCGAAGAAGGCGCACAAGGAAGGCACGACGCTGAAGGCGGCCGCGCTCGCGCTCGGCTACCTGACCGAGGCGGAATTCGATGCATGGGTGCGCCCCGAGCAGATGATCGGGACGCGGTAACGGCAGGACGACGGGCGCCGCGCGACGAGCGCGGCGCCCGCGGCACTCAGACGGTGCCCTTCGCGACTTCTTCCGGCTTCATCTCGACGATCTTGTCGAGCGCGGCCCGCACGTCGGCCGCATATTTCGCGAGCACCCGCTGCTCGTCGGTTTCGGGCACGAACGGCGGCACCGGCACCGGATTGCCGTTCTCGTCGACCGCGACGAACACGACGAGGCAATCGGTCGTCTGACGCAGCACGCCGCCCTTCGGATCGCCGGCGTGCACCGACACGTGGATGTGCATGCTGGTGCGGCCCGTCGCGACGACGCGCGCCTTCAGCTCGACCAGATTGCCGACCAGGATCGGACGCTGGAAACGGATGTTGCCGACGCTGACCGTCACGCAATAGCGGCTCGACCAGACGGCCGCACATGCATACGCGACCTCGTCGATCCACTTCATCAGCGCGCCGCCATGCACCTTGCCGCCGAAGTTCACGGACGAAGGCTCGGCAAGGAAGCGGAATACGGTTTCGGTGCGGTCGAGGGCGGCCGGCACGGGGGACGATGGGGGCATTGTTCTGGCTCCAGGCGGCGGGGGCGCTGTGATCGGGCCATTATACGTTGCAGTGCGGCAACGCGTCGCGGCAAGCCCCGCGTGACGGGGCTCCGGCAGTCATGCCGGCTCGCCCGCGGATCGGCGCCGGTCAGCGGCGCACCGTGATGCCCTGATCGATCGTCCCGTACATCTCGATACTGCCGCCGCGTTCGCCGGTCGCGCCCGCGCCGCCGCCGGACGCACAGGCCGCGCACACCAGCGCGGCGGCCAACATACAGAAAATCGTCTTCATCGTTGCATCGCGTCACATGCGGCGGCCCGCTGCCGCCGCTCGCGGCCATTCTACGCGTACCCCGCGACGGCCCGCAGGCCGGTCCGCGCCGGGACGGCGCCGGTGCATCCGACATTTCATCCGGAAGCGAAACATCGAATGCCCGCACCGACTACACTACCGCTCATCCCGCTCGACGAGACACGACGATGACCGATCAAGACGACCACCATTTTCCGGGCCTGAGCCGCATCGCCGCACTGATCGCCGATCCCGGCCGCGCCGCGATGCTGTGGGTGCTGATGGACGGCAGCGCGCGACCGGCCGGCGAACTGACGATGATCGCGGGACTGTCGCCGTCCGCCGCCAGCGCGCACCTCGCCCGCCTGACCGAGGGCGGCCTGCTGGCGCTCGACGTGCGCGGCCGGCATCGCTACTACCGCATCGCGTCGGCCGACATCGCCGCCGCGCTCGAAGCGCTCGCGAACGTCGCCCGCGCGGCCGCGCCGCATCGCCCGGTTCCGCCGCCGTCGCGCACGGTCCCGGCCGAGCTGCGCTATGCACGTACCTGCTACGACCATATGGCCGGCGAGCTGGCGGTGCGTATCTTCGACGGGCTCACCGCGCGCGGCTGGCTGCTCGCCGACGGCGACGCGATCGAGACCACCGAGCTCGGCACGCAGGCACTCGCGCAATGGGGCATCGACGTCGCGCAGCAGCGCACGCGCCGACGCCGCTTTGCGTGCGGCTGTCTCGACTGGAGCGAGCGGCGCTCGCATCTCGGCGGCGCACTCGGCGCGGCGCTGCTCGAAAGCTTCTGCGCACAGGGCTGGATCGAGCGCACCGCCCGCCCGCGCGTGCTGCGCGTCACGGTGCCCGGGCAGCAGGTTTTCGACGCGTGGCTTACGTCCGCTTGACGCCGGCATTGCAGCGGCACGACAACGGCGCGCGATGGACAGGTTTTGTTACATCGCGTGCCATTCGACTTACAAAACACCGTGCCTTGAAACAGGCCAAGCGGATATTGTGAACTGGACGGCACGAATCGACGCGCCGCGATCACAACGATGACGCTCACCATGGCCACCCTGTTCACGCTCAAGCGCACCGCCCGCTACACGCTGCTCGCGTTCGTCGCGCTGGCGGCGCTGCCGCCCGTCTTCGCGCAATCGGCCGACGCGCCGCCGAATACGGCCGCGGCACGGCAATCGGGCGGCGACCCGCCCGGCCGCGTCGCGCGGCTCAATTACCTGTCGGGCGCCGTGACGACCGAACCGGCCGGCACCGATACCTGGTCGTATGCGGCGGTGAACCGGCCGCTGACCACCGGCGACCAGCTCTGGAACGATGCCGGCGCGCGCTCGGAGCTGCACATCGGCTCGACCGCGGTGCGGCTCGGCGAATCGACGAGCCTGTCGGTGCTGAACCTCGACGACACGACGACGCAGTTGAAAGTGGGGCTCGGCACCGTGTCGACGCACGTGCGCGCGCTGCCGCCCGGCGGATCGTACGAGATCGACACGCCGAACCTCGCGCTCGGCATCACGGCCCCCGGCGACTATCGCGTCGACGTCGCCCCGAACGGCGCGAGCACGACGGTGACGGTGCGCAGCGGCAGCGCGACCGTCTACGGCAGCAACGGACAGTACCCGCTGTCGCCCGGGCAGCAGGTCGTGTTCACCGGCACCGACCTGCAGGTCGCGCAGCAATCGGCCGCACCGGGCCCCGACCCGCTCGACCAGTGGGCCGCGAGCCGCGACGCGGCCGAAGAACGCTCGGTGTCGGCCCGCTACGTGTCCCGCGACATGCCCGGCTACCAGGATCTCGACGCGAACGGCACGTGGCGCGAAACCCCCAATTACGGCGCCGTCTGGGTGCCGAACGACACGCCGGCCGACTGGGCGCCGTATCACGACGGTCACTGGATCTGGCAGGCGCCGTGGGGCTGGACCTGGGTCGACGACGCGCCGTGGGGCTTCGCGCCGTATCACTACGGCCGCTGGGCTTACGTGGACGACAGCTGGGCATGGGTGCCGGGCCCGATGGTCGTCAGCCAGCCGCCCGTCTACGCGCCGGCGCTCGTCGCGTTCGTGGGCGGCGGCGGCGGCGGGTCCGACTGGAGCGTCGCGCTCACGGTCGGCGGCGTCGCCGCGGCAGGCTGCGCATGGTTCGCGCTCGGCCCGGGCGAGCCGTGGCACCCCAGCTGGGGCGGCTGGAGCCCGCACTACTACGACCGCGTCAATCGCAACATCGTGGTGAACAACGTCAACGTGAACAAGACCGTGAACGTGACGAACATCACCAATATCACCAACATCAACAAGACGTACGTGAACTTCCGCGCGCCGCACGCGATCACGGCCGTGCCGGCGTCCGCGTTCGTGCACGGCCAGCCGGTCGCGCACTTCTCGCAGCACGTGGATCCGCAGCAATGGCGCAACGCGCACGTCGTGCCCGGCACGCCCGGCATCGCGCCGGTGCGCCAGAGCTTCACCGGCGGCCTGCGCACGGCCAGCTATCGCCCGCCGGCGGCGATCGCGCAGCACCCGTACGTCGCGACGCGCAATCCGGCCGTGCCGGCCGCGTATCGCGACCAGGCCGCCGCGCACCTCGCGCAGCAAGGCGGGCGCGTACCGGGCGCCGGCGCGCCCGTCGTGAAGACGAACGTGCCGGCCGACTACACGGCTCGCCCGGTCCGGGTCGCGGGCAAGCCGGGCGGCGGCGCCTGGGCAATGCACAACGTGCAGCTCGTGAATCCGCACGGTCCGGTCGTGCAGCCGGCCCGCGCGCCGCGCGAAGGCCAGCCGCCCGGCGAGCAGGCGGGTCGGCCGGGCGCACCGATGCCGGGCATGCCGAATGTCGCGCGGCCGGCGAACGGCGAAAGCCCCAACGCGCCGCGTTTCGCCAATGGCGGTACGCCGCAGGCCCCCGGCAACCCGATGCCGCATCAGGCGTTCGCGCCCGGCAACGGCGTCCCCCATCCGCCGGGCGCGAACGACGTGCCGTCGGGGGCCGGGAATGCGCACGCAGCCAACACGCCGTCGCCCGCGTGGATGCAGCCGCACACGCCGATGGAACGTCAACGCGCCGCGCCACCCACCGCGCTGCACGCGGCGGGACAGAATGCGCTGCCGCCGGTGCGCAGCGCCGCGGTGCCGCATCCGGGCGGCGCGCCGGCACCGCAGAGTGCACAGCCCGGCGGCCGCAACGACGCGCCGCGCACGCAGCCGCAGCCGCAGCCGCAGCCCGACCATACCGCGCAGATTCCGCAACCGCGTCCGCGCCCCGATTTCCCGACGCCAGCCCGGCACACGCAGCCGCTGCCGCAATCGGAACGGGCCGCCCCCGCGCCGCAACCGCGCCCGGACTTCGCTCAGCCGGCGCCGCATCGCGAAGTCGCGCCGCCGCGCGTGAACGAGTACCGTCCGCCGGCGCCTGCCGTGCACGACATGCCGCGTCCGCAGCCGCAGGCGCCGCGCATGGAGCCGCATCCGCAACCGGCGCCGCGCATGGAACCGCGTCCGTCGATGCCCGCCCCGCGGATGGAACCACGGCCGCAGCCGGCGCCGCACGTCGAGTCGCCGCACCCGAGCAACCCGCCGCCGGGCGGCCACGAAGAGCGGCATCGACAGTAAGTGCCGCAAACATGAAACAAAAAGCCCGACCGGTATCAGCCGGTCGGGCTTTTTTGGATGCGCATCGATGAAACCGCGCGGCGCCGGGCCGCGCGATCAGACCGCCATCGGTGCGGTCAACGGCTCATGGTGCCGGTAGCCGACGAGCGAGAAATCGGACGGCTCGACCTGCTCCAGCCATTCAGGTGCATAGACACCCGTCTTCGCGTACTCGGGCACGCGCTCGGCAATCTCGAGCCGCGGGCTTTCGTACGGCTCGCGCGTGAGCTGCTGCTGCAGCATGTCGAGCTGGTTCTCGTAGATGTGCGCGTCGCCGATGAAGTACGTGAACCAGCGCGGCGTGTAGCCCGTCAGCCGGCCGACGAGCGACAGCAGCGCGGCCCCTTCCGTCAGGTTGAACGGCGTGCCGAGGCCGACGTCGTTGCTGCGGATGTACAGGCACAGCGAGATCTCGCGCTTCGTCGCGTTCGGCAGGAACTGGTACAGCAGATGGCACGCGGGCAGCGCGATCTGGTCGAGCACGGCCGGATTCCACGCATGAAACAGGATGCGGCGATCGGACGGGTTCTCCATGATCGTGTCGAGGCACTGGCGCAGTTGATCGATCGCCTTGTACAGCAGCACCTTCGGCGCGCCGTCCTCGTCGAACCGCGTGACGATCCGGAAGCCGCGACGCGTCGCATCGGCGATCTGCGCGTCGGCGCTCGCGTCGAGAACCTTGTAGCCCGGCCACTGGCGCCATTGCACGCCGTATACGTCGCCGAGATCGTCGACGCCCTGGCGATACGGGTTAGCCAGCCACTGCGCGTTCTCGTTCGCGTTCGCATCCCACACCTTGCAGCCGAGCGCACGGAAATCGGCCGCGCTGCGCGACGCGCGCAGGAAGCCGACCAGCTCGCCGATCGCGGACTTGAACGCGAGCTTCTTGGTCGTCACGGCCGGGAAGCCTTGCTGCAGGTCGAAGCGCAGCATCGCGCCCGGCATGCTGATGGTGCGGATCCCCGTGCGGTTCTCCTGCCAGGTGCCGGTATCGAGAATGGTACGAACGAGATCGAGATACTGTTTCATGCGGGTTCCTTCGGCCGCGAGGGCGGCCGTACCCGCCAATTTTAGCAAGCGTGCCGCGGCAGCTCCGGCAACGGTGCCGAAAACCCTCCCAGCGTGTCGCCGCGGTCGCGCATGCCGTGCGCGCACATCAGCCGGTAGAGCGTGACGCGCGAGACGCCCAGTTCGCGCGCCGCATCCGCAAAACGGCCGCGATGGCGCAGCAGCGCCTGCTCGATCGCCTGCCGCTCGGCCGCCTCGCGCGCCTCCAGCAACGACACCGGCGCGAGCATCGCATAGTCGTTCAGTTCGAGATCGGCCGCCGTGATCATCCGGCCTTCCGACATCACGATCGCGCGGCGCACGCGGTTGATCAGCTCGCGCACGTTGCCCGGCCACGAATAGCCGTACAGCGACGCGACCGCGTCAGGCGAAAAACCGCGCAGGCGGCGATGCGCATCGCCCTTGAAGCGCTCGAGCATGTGGCGCGCGAGCACCTCGATGTCCTTGCCGCGCGCGCGCAGCGGCGGCTCCTCGATCTTCAGCACGCACAGCCGGTGAAACAGGTCCTCGCGAAAGCGCCCTTCGCGCAGCGCCGCTTCCATGTCCACGTGCGTCGCGCAGATCACGCGTACGTCGACCGGCACCGACACGTGCGCGCCGAGCCGTTCGATCTTGCCTTCCTGCAGAAAGCGCAACAGGCTCGCCTGGCTTTCGAGCGGCAGATCGCCGATCTCGTCGAGAAACAGCGTGCCGCCGTTGGCCGCCTCGACGCGGCCGATCTTGCGCTGGTTCGCGCCGGTGAACGCGCCGCGTTCATAGCCGAACAGTTCGGCCTGCAGCAGCGTCGGCGGTATCGCCCCGCAATTGATCGCGATGAACGGCTCGTGCGCGCGCGACGAACGCTCGTGAATCGCGACCGCCGTCAGCTCCTTGCCCGTGCCCGACTCGCCGGAGATGAACACCGGCGCGTCGGTCGCCGCGACACGGCGGATCGTCCTGAAGAGCCCGAGCATCGCATCGCAGGTGCCGACCATCTCGCCTTCGCTGCGCCCGGCGCCGACGGGCGGCGCAACGGGATCGGTCAGTGCGACCATGCCGTGCGCATGGCCGACGGTCTCGACGATTCGTGCCGTTTCGTACGGCATCGTCAGGTAGTCGAAGCAATAGTCGCGAATGAGATGGCGCAGCGTCGCGTCCTGCAACTGGCCGCGCCGCGTCGCCGCGATCCAGCCGATGTGGTGGATGCTCAGGCAGGATTCGAGTTCGCGCAGATCCGACGGCTTGAAGCCCGGCGAGAAATCGAGCAGGCCGGCGGTCGCCACGCCGTGCTGCACGACGCGCCGCACGTCGCGCACGGTCTCGGCAAGATCGACGCGCCAGCCGCATTCGTCGAAATGGCCGCGCAACGCGTCGTTCGGTTCGCGCGAATAGTAGATCACGTGCCGCTGATCGGCTCCCATATGCTCACCCCGTTCATCAACCGTCTAACGATTGCCGCACGCGTCAGGTCACGTGCAAAAGGATCGAATCGGGTCAGCCCAAGGTGGCTCGATTCGCCATGCCGATGCGCGGCAACGACATGGCCTCGCATGATGGCGCTTATCTCGCGTCCAGTTTTTTTGATCAACACAGCTTGGTTATAGGCACCGAATACGACAAACCCGTTTCAGTGCCGATGGCGATGCGGCCGAATCGCTCAGGAGGTCGATGCACATCAATCCTCTGCACATAGCACATGCGCAGCAAAGGGTTTCGTCATCAACACACGCGCCGATTTTCATCCTTGAAGCGTATCGGTTGAATCAGCAGTATTCCCGAGCCCCCTCGTTTCACGCCTGAAACATTTTCGAGCGTTTTCGCTCACTATTCGCAACGCTCGAGCACGAATCGCAATGGCGTCAACGGTCCCGGTACGGTGGCATGCATTTCGCTGAATACGGAAACGATCGGAGGCATTCACCATGCGAAAACATCGTTTACTTTCTTTCGCGTCGATGATGCTTGTGCTCTCGGCCGCCGGCCCGCCCGCACCGGCATGCGCGGACGAAGACATGCGGTCGGAGCGCGCCATGCTGCTTGCCGCCGATGCGCCAAGCATGCAGCACGGCAACGGGCTCGGCATCGTCACCGTGTCGGCACCGCAACCACTATCGGCCGGCAAAGCCTCCGTGACGCTGTGGGACGAGATCCCGCCGCCCCACCTGCCGATGCCGCTCCCGGCGCCGCAACCGGCCGAGATGCGGCATGCGCCGGCGCGCAGCGCGCAAGCCGATACGCACCCGTGAGCCTCATTCGCTCCGATCAATCAGGATTGCATATTGAAATGACGATCCGGTCGAACGGGATGCCATCGATCGGAACCGGTATCGCCGATCGGCGATACAACGGGTTTTGGTGCTCCGTCCCCCGGCGGGCACTCTTTTTATTCGGACGCTCGTCGCGACGCGGAGGCATCACGCGTCGCGGCGCACGGCGCACCGCACGAGCAGTGCCGGCGCGCATGTGAGCCCGGGGCATCCGGTGCGCGCCGCCGTTCCGGTAAAATCGGCCCCATTCCGTTTTCCTTCCTCCCCCACCTTCATGACGACGTTGACCCTGATCGTCGCGCGTGCCCGCAACGGCATCATCGGCCGCGACAACCAGTTGCCCTGGAAACTTCCCGAGGATCTCGCGTTCTTCAAGCGCACGACGATGGGCGCGCCGATCGTGATGGGCCGCAAGACCCACGAGTCGATCGGCCGGCCTCTGCCGGGGCGCCGCAATATCGTCGTCACGCGCGACGCCACGCGACGTTTCGAAGGCTGTGACACCGTCACGTCGCTCGCCGACGCGCTGGCGCTCGCCGCGCGCGACGGCGTGCCGGAGGCATTCCTGCTCGGCGGTGCGCAACTCTATGCGGAAGGCCTGACGCTCGCCGACAAGCTGATCGTCACCGAGATCGACGCCGACTTCGAGGGCGACGCGTCGTTTCCGGCGCCCGACGCCGCGCACTGGCAGGAAATCTCGCGCGACGCGCATCAGGCTGCCGCGCCGAACACGTTCGGCTATGCGTTCGTCGTCTACACGCGCAAGCGCGGCTGACGGCTTGCGCGCGCGATGAAAAAAGCCCGACCGGTTTGCGCCGGTCGGGCTTTTTCGTTTCCTGGCGGCCTGCGCCGCGCATGGCTTACTGCCCTGCGATCGTCATCTGCTCGATCAGCACCGAGCCGGTTTCCTTCGTGCCGCGCACGATCGAATCCGCACCGATCGCAACGATATGGCGGAACATCTCCTGCAGCGTGCTGGCGACGGTGATTTCCTCGACCGGATACTGGATCACGCCGTTCTCCACCCAGAAGCCAGCCGCGCCGCGCGAATAGTCGCCCGTCACGTAGTTCACGCCCTGCCCCATCAGCTCGGTCAGCAGCAGGCCCGTGCCGAGCTTCTTCAGCATCGCGTCGAAGTCGTCGCCCGGCTGCGTGTTCGAGCTGCGCAGCGCGAGGTTGTGCGAGCCGCCCGCGTTGCCGGTGGTTTGCGTGCCGAGCTTGCGTGCCGAATAGGTCGACAGGAAATAGCCTTCGACGACGCCGTCCTTCACGACGCTGCGCGCGCGCGTGCGCACGCCTTCCTCGTCGAACGGCGCGCTGCCCATCGCGCGCGGCACGTGCGGATCCTCGACCACCTGGACGTGCGGCGCGAACACCGGCTTGCCGAGACTGTCGACGAGAAACGACGTCTTGCGATACAGCGCGCCGCCGCTCACCGCCTGCACGAATGCGCCGAGCAGGCCGGCCGCGAGCGGCGCCTCGAACAGCACGGGCACCTTGCGCGTGTCGAGACGGCGCGCGCCCATTCGCGCGAGCGCGCGTTCGGCCGCGTAACGGCCCACCGCTTCCGGCGCGGCGAGATCGATCGCGCTGCGCTTCGACGAATACCAGTCGTCGCGCTGCATGTGACGGCCGCTGCCCGCGATCGGCGCGCACGCGATGTAGTGGCGCGAGTACGGATAGCCGGCGAGGAAGCCGCGCGATGTCGCGAGCACGAACTGCGAGTGCTGCGCCGACACGCTTGCGCCTTCCGAATTGCGGATCTGCGGGCTGACCGCGAACGCGGCGTCTTCCGCGCGGCGGGCGAACTCGACGGCCTCGTCGGCGCTCAGCGCCCACGGGTGGTACAGATCGAGGTCGCGCGGGTCGGTTTCGAGCAGCTCGGCCTCGGCGAGGCCGGCCGCCTCGTCCTCGGCGGTGAAGCGCGCGATGTTGTAGGCGGCGGCGACGGTATCCTTGATCGCGGCCGGCGAGAAATCCGACGTGCTCGCGTTGCCGCGCTTCTTGCCGATGAACACGGTCACGCCGACCATCTTGTCGCGGTTGTGCTCGATCGTTTCCACTTCGCCGCGGCGCACCGACACCGACAGGCCGTCGCCCTCGGAGATTTCGGTCGCGGCGTCCGTCGCGCCGAGCGCCTTCGCATGGCGAAGGATGTCCGATGCGATTTCCTTGAGCTGGTCCTGCGTGTGCGGGAAATAGCGCGCTTGTACGTCGAGATTGGCTGCCATCGTCTTGGTATCCGGTGGCGGGCGGGCGCCCGCATGGTCAAAATGTTGCGTATCCCGCGATCATAGCAAGGTCCGGGGCCGGACACAGACAAGCTTGGGGTGTCCGCGCCGCGATACAATGCGGCCCATGACACGCAAAACCCGAATCCAGCCGATCGAACCTGCCGTCGAGGACGACGACAATGGCTACGATCGCCCCAGCAAATCCCAGTTGAAGCGCGAAATGCACGCGCTGCAGGAACTCGGCCAGGCGCTCGTCGACCTGCCGAAGGACGCGCTCAAGCGCATGCCGATGCCGGAAGACCTCGCGGACGCGGTGCGCGAGGCGCGCCGGATCACCGATCACGAAGGCAAGCGCCGCCAGCTCCAGTACGTCGGCCGCGTGATGCGCTCGCTGACCGACGAAGAAACGGCCGCGCTGCGCACCGCGCTCGACGCGCAACGCGGCGTGAACAAGGCCGCGACGGCCCGCCTGCACTGGATCGAGCGCACGCGCGAACAGTTGCTCGCGAGCGACGACGCGCTGACCGAATTCCTGCGCCAGCACCCCGACGCCGACATCCAGGAAGGCCGCACGCTGATCCGCAACGCACGCAAGGAAGCGCAGCAAGGCAAGCCGCCGCGCTATTTCCGCGAGCTGTTCCAGTGGATCAAGGCGGCGGGCGGCGCGTCCGACAGCGACGACGAAGCGGCCGACGATGCCGGAGACGACCATGACGACGAAGCGTAACCACCCGGACGAGCTCCTGGTCGGCCTCGTGTCGATCAGCGACCGCGCGAGCACGGGGGTCTACGAGGACAAGGGCATTCCGGCGCTGCAGGAATGGCTTGCCGGCGCGCTGGTTTCGCCGTGGCGCGCGCAAACGCGCCTGATCCAGGACGACGCGCCGACGATCTCGGCCACGCTGACCGAGCTCGTCGACGTCGCCGGCTGCGACCTCGTGCTGACGACGGGCGGCACCGGCCCCGCACGCCGCGACGTGACGCCGGAAGCCACGCTGGCCGTGGCGACGAAGGAAATGCCGGGATTCGGCGAACAGATGCGGCAGATCAGCCTGAATTTCGTGCCGACCGCGATCCTGTCGCGGCAAGTCGCGGTGATCCGCGAAACGGCCGACCATGCGGCGCTGATCATCAACCTGCCCGGCCAGCCGAAGTCGATCCGGGAAACGCTGGAAGGGCTGCGCGACGCCGACGGCAAGTCGACCGTGCCCGGCATCTTCGCGGCGGTGCCCTACTGCATCGACCTGATCGGCGGCCCGTATATCGAGACCGACGCCGCGGTGGTCGCGGCGTTCCGGCCGAAAAGCGCGCGGCGCTGAACGCGTTTGCCGGGCGCTGCGCGCGTGCCGGCCCGCTCAGGCGGCCGGCGCGGACTCGCCTGCCGACACCGACGCGGCCGGAATCAGGAAATGCTCGCGGTAATACTTCAGCTCGTCGATCGACTCGTGGATGTCCGCGAGCGCCGTGTGCATCGCCCGCTTCTGGAACCCCTTGTAGATGGCCGGCTGCCACCGGCGGCAGAGCTCCTTGAGCGTGCTGACGTCGAGGTTGCGGTAGTGGAAGAATCGCTCGAATTCCGGCATCCAGCGCGCCATGAAGCGGCGGTCCTGGCAAATCGAGTTGCCGCACATCGGCGACTTGCCGGGCGGCACGTACTGCGCGAGGAACGCCTGCAACTGCGCGGCGGCCTCCGCCTCGGTCACGGTCGAGGCGCGCACGCGGTCGATCAGGCCCGAGCGGCCATGCGTCGACTTGTTCCAGTCGTCCATCTTCGCGAGCGTCTCGTCGCTCTGGTGGATCGCGAATACCGGGCCCTCGACGGCGATGTCGAGCGTGGAATTGGTCACGACGACCGCGATCTCGATGATGCGGTCGTTATCCGGGTCGAGGCCCGTCATCTCCATGTCGAGCCAGACGAGGTTCAACTCGTTGCGCACGAGCGCGGGCTGGCTGGCGGAAGCGGCGGTATCGGTCATGATTCATCCTGGAAAATGGCGGAGCGGGCATCGCCGATGCGGCACCGCCCGGGCGGCGGCATCGCATCAGCGGGGCCGGTCCGCAAGAACATATAATTCTCGCATAGAACCCTTTGGCGCCTTCGATGTCACCCTTTTCGTTCACCCTGCTGTTCGCGTTCGCCGTCCTCGCGATGGTCGTCACCAAGCTGTGGCTCGCGTCGCGGCAGATCCGCTTCGTCGCCGCGCACCGCAACGGCGTGCCCGCGCAATTCAGCGCCACCATCCCGCTGACCGCCCACCAGCGCGCGGCCGACTACACGGTCGAGCGCACCCGGCTCACGATGCTCGAGATCGTCGTCAGCGCGGCCGTGCTGGTCGGCCTCACGCTGCTCGGCGGCGTCGGCGCGCTCGACACGCTGCTAACCGGCTGGCTCGGCCGCGGCTACGGGCAGCAGGTCGCCCTCGTCGCCGCGGTGCTCGTGATCACCAGCGTGATCGACGTGCCGTTCGAGTATTACCGCCAGTTCGGCATCGAGCAGCGCTTCGGCTTCAACCGGATGACCAAGCGCCTGTTCTTCACCGACATGCTGAAAAATGCGCTGCTCGGCGCCGCGCTCGGCCTGCCGCTGCTGTTCGTCGTGCTGTGGCTGATGACCCAGGCCGGCAGCCTGTGGTGGCTGTGGACCTGGATCGTGTGGGTCGCGTTCCAGATGCTCGTGCTGCTCATCTACCCGACGTTCATCGCGCCGCTCTTCAACAAGTTCGAGCCGCTGAAGGACGACGCGCTGCGCGCGCGCATCGAGTCATTGATGAAGCGCTGCGGCTTCGCGGCGAAGGGCCTGTTCGTGATGGACGGCAGCCGCCGCTCCGCGCACGGCAACGCGTACTTCACGGGCTTCGGCGCATCGAAGCGGATCGTCTTCTTCGACACGCTGCTCGCGCGCCTGTCCGGCCAGGAGATCGAAGCCGTGCTCGCGCACGAACTCGGCCATTTCAAGCGCCGCCACGTGATGAAGCGGATGCTCGTGTCGTTCGTGCTGAGCGTCGTGCTGCTCGCGCTGCTCGGCTGGCTCGCGCAACGCACGTGGTTCTATACGGGGCTCGGCGTCACGCCGTCGCTCGACTCGAGCAACGCGGGCGCCGCGCTCGTCCTGTTCTTCCTTGCGATCCCGGTCTTCCTGTTCTTCGCGACGCCGTTCAGCAGCCTCACGTCGCGCAAGCACGAATTCGAGGCCGACGCGTTCGCGGCCAGCCAGACCGACGCGCAGGATCTCGTCAGCGCGCTCGTGAAACTCTACGAGGACAACGCGTCGACGCTGACGCCCGACCCCGTCTACACGGCCTTCTACTACTCGCATCCGCCCGCGTCGCAGCGGATCGACCGCCTGCTGCAGCACGCATGAGCCGGCCGACCTCCCGCAAGCCGGCCCCGCGCGCGTCCGGCGCGCAACGGGCCGAAGGCCGCGTGATCGCGGCGCACGGCCGCCACTACATCGTCGCACCCGACGACGGCGGCCCGATGCTGCAATGCTTTCCGCGCGGCAAGAAGAGCGACATCGCGGTCGGCGACCGCGTCTCGTACGAACTCGCGTCGGCCGACCAGGGCGTGATCGTGGAGATCGGCGAGCGGCGCAACCTGCTGTATCGCTCCGACCAGTTCAAGTCGAAGCTGTTCGCGGCGAACCTCGACCAGTTGCTGATCGTGCTCGCGACCGAACCCTATTTCAGCGAGGACCTGCTCGGCCGCGCGCTGATCGCCGCCGAAGCGAACGAGCTGAAGCCGCTCGTCGTGCTGAACAAGATCGACGTCGAGGCCGCGCTGCCGGTCGCACGCGAGCGCCTCGCGCCGTACCGCGCACTCGGCTACGACGTGCTCGAGCTGTCGGTGAAAGGCGCGCCGGACGACGCGCGCGCGCAGTTGATGCCGTACCTCGCCGGGCATTCGACGATCCTCCTCGGCCAGTCCGGGATGGGCAAGTCGACGCTCGTGAACCTGCTCGTGCCCGACGCGGAAGCCGCGACCCGCGAGATTTCGGCCGCGCTCAACAGCGGCCGTCACACGACGACGTTCACGCGCCTGTACCCGCTGGAAGGCGGCGGTGCGCTGATCGATTCGCCGGGCTTCCAGGAATTCGGCCTCTACCACCTGACCGAAGGCCGCCTCGAGCGCGCGTTTCCGGAATTCCGGCCGCTGCTCGCGGACTGCCGTTTCTATAATTGCCATCATCTGCACGAGCCCGGCTGCGCGATCCTCGAAGCCGTCGCCGACGGCCGCATCGCGCCGTCGCGGCACGCGCTCTACGCGCAGCTCGTGCACGAGGCGAGCCAGATCGTACGCTGATCGCGCCACGCGCGACGGCCTGCCGGCGCCAGGCCGGCCCTCATCGACAGGAGCCGCGATGCGTTTCAAGGCACCCGACCTCGCGACCGCGCAGCATTGGGCCAACGTGCTCCAGGTGGCCGGCATCGGTTGCGAGCTACACAACTGCTACGCGACCGGCGCGCTCGGCGGCCTGCCCGCCGATGCATGTACGCCCGAGCTGTGGCTCGACGACGAACGCGACGACGCGCTCGCCCGCCGGCTGCTCGATGCCGCGTCGCACGGCCCGTCGGCCGGCGCGGCACCCTGGCGCTGCCGGCAGTGCGGCGAAGCGCTCGAAGCGCAATTCACCGCGTGCTGGCAATGCGGCGCCGTGCGCGATCCCCGCGACGACTGACCGCACAGCAAAAAAGGCCGGCATCCAGCCGGCCTTTGCTTTCATCGGGTCCTGCGCTACCCCGTCACGATACCCAGACGGCGAGCGTCAACATCAGCAGCAGGATCATCCACAGGATCACCGCGCGCCATACGAGGCCGACCGCCGACTGCAGCGTGCGCGGCGTGCAATCGTCGCCAACCGTCAACGGACCGCTGTCGCCGACCGCCAGCGCGTCGAGGCTCGACGGTTCCGCGAGCGGCCCGGCGAGACGCGCGCCAAGCGCTCCGCTGCCGGCGGCCAGCAATACGCCGTCGTTCGGGTCGGGCCACTGGCGCGTGTGATTGCGCCACGCGTAGATCGCATCCTCGAAATTGCCGACGATCGCGAAACCGAGCGCCGTCAGCCGCGACGGAATCCAGTCGATCACGAAGAACGCGCGCTGCGCGAACGTCGAGAATGCGGCCGTACGATCGTCGCCCGGCGTCGACCAGCTGCGCGCCAGGTATTCGGAAATTCGGTACAGCACGGCGCCGGCCGGGCCGATCGGCAGCACGTACCAGAAGAACACGCCGAATACGTGGCGATGCGACGCGACGACCGCATGAATCAGCGTATGGCGAACGATTTCGCCGACCGGCATGTCGACCGTGTCGATGCCCGTCCACTCGTGCAGAATTTCGCGCGCGCGCGGCACGTCGTCGTTGTTGAGCGCGAGATGGATATCGGTGAAGTAGTGGCTGAACTGACGGAAGCCGAGCGTGAAATACACGACCACGACGTTCCAGATGAACGCGAGCACGAAGCTCACCTTGTACAGCAGGAAATAGATCAGCGCGACGATCAGCACCCACGGCAGCACGACCGCCAGCCATGCGAGCAGGCCGTGCTTCTGCTTGCCGGCGTCGAGGCCATGCGCGACGGTTTCCGCATGAAACTGGAACAGCGCGAACACCGGATTGCTCGGCGACAACGCGCGGACCTGTTCGATGATGAGGGCGAGGAGAACCGAAAAGAAAGTCATGCGTGGCGCCGTCTTCGGAGTTATGTCATTTTTTGCATAACGATAGCACAGCGTCAGCCGCGCATGGCTGCCGGCGCGGTTGCCCGGCAGCCGCTCGCACGCACCGCCCGGCGCGCCCGCCTAGCCGGCGGCCAAGAAGCGATACAGATTGCGAAACATGCCGGCAGTTGCGCCCCAGATGAAGTAATGCCCGCCCGCTTCGCCATTCGGGTAGGGCATGGCAAAAAAACGACGCTCGCCGCCTTCCCACCGGAACACGCGGACCTGATGGTTCGCGGGATCCATCACGAACGCGAGCGGCACTTCGAAAATCTCGGCCACTTCGAACGTGTCTGCCTGCACGGTGAACGGCGGATGCACGAGGCCGACCACCGGCGTCACGCAGAAACCCGTGCCGGTCAGGTAGTCGGGCAGCGCACCGAGAATCTCGACACGCTCGGCGGCCAGCCCGATCTCCTCCTTTGCCTCGCGTAACGCAGTGGCGATCGCGTCGCGATCGTACGGCTCGCGGCGGCCGCCGGGAAAGCTGATCTGTCCGGCGTGGTCGTTCAGGTGATCGGCGCGTTGCGTCAGCAGCACGGTGAGGCCGGACTCGCGGACGACGAGCGGCACGAGGACGGCCGCGCTACGCGGATCGATGCCTTCCTGCAGTCTCGCCTCGCCGGGCTCGACGCTCCATTCGAGCGTGCGCGCGAAACGTTCGCGCAGGCCGGACGGCGTCATCAGCCGGGCATCGATGACAGGCAGGCCGGCACCGGTGCCTTCGACCGGCAATACTTCGGGATCGATGATGGGGCGGCGATTCAATGGGGCTCTCGGGTTCGTGTCGTATCGAGCATATTGTCGCGCCAGAATGAAAAAAGCACCCGGTTGGGTGCTTTTTCCTTACAGCTCTTACTCTTGGGAAGCTGCTGCGGCGCGATCCTTCGACACCAGCTTTTCCTTGATACGAGCCGACTTGCCCGAACGCTCGCGCAGGTAGTACAGCTTCGCACGACGCACATCGCCGCGACGCTTCACGACGATGCTCGCCAGCAGCGGCGAGTACGTCTGGAACGTACGCTCGACGCCTTCGCCCGACGAGATCTTGCGGACGATGAAGTTCGAGTTCAGGCCACGGTTGCGCTTTGCGATCACGACGCCTTCGTACGCCTGAACGCGCTTGCGGTTACCTTCAACCACGTTCACGTTCACGATCACCGTGTCGCCCGGGGCGAAATCGGGAATCGTCTTGCCGGCGAGCGCGCGCTCGATCTCTTCCTGCTCAAGTTTTGCGATCAGATTCATTACTGACTCCTTATGCCATCTTGTCGGCGTTTGCACCCGCCTGCTTCCAGGCCCGGCCCCGATAGAGGATGGATTCACATCAGGCGCCGCGCACGCATGCACGGCACCGCCATTTCCCGCCCGCGAAACCGCCTCAGGAGGCGTCCTTCGCTTCGCGTGCGAGGTTCGCAAGCCACGCCTCGTCGGCCCGGCTCAGCAACTTCTCGCGGCGCGCCCGGACGATCAGGTCCGGCCGCTTCCGCAGTGTATTCCTCAATGCTTCCTGGCGCCGCCACTTCTCGATCTCGGCATGATGCCCGCCGAGCAGCACGTCCGGCACGCGCACCCCCTCATACTCCTCGGGGCGCGTGTAATGCGGACAGTCGAGCAGCCCGTCGGCGAAGCTGTCCTGCACCGCCGACTGCGCATCGTTCAGCACGCCGGGCAACAGGCGCACGACGGCATCCATCATCGCCATCGCCGGCAGCTCGCCGCCCGACAGCACGAAATCGCCGAGGCTGATTTCCTCGTCGACGCAACGATCGAGCAGGCGCTGGTCGATCGCCTCGTAACGGCCGCACAGCACGACGACGCCGGGTTCCTGCGCCATCCGCACCGCACGCTCATGCGTGAGCGGCGCGCCTTGCGGCGACATCATCACGAC
Organism: Burkholderia sp. BCC0506; assembly: GCF_902833145.1. Taxonomy (GTDB): domain Bacteria; phylum Pseudomonadota; class Gammaproteobacteria; order Burkholderiales; family Burkholderiaceae; genus Burkholderia. The sequence goes on from NZ_CADFEN010000003.1 coordinate 518,404, forward strand.
CCGCGTACTCGCGATACCCTGCTCCGCCTGCGCCGCTTTCGCGGCGTCGATCGCGGCTTCGAGCGGCCTGGCCAGCATCACCATGCCCGGACCGCCGCCGTACGGACGATCGTCGACCGTGCGGTAGTTGTCCGTCGTGAAATCACGCGGGTTCCAGGTGCGCAGCCCGAAGCGCCCCTGCTTGACGGCCCGGCTGGTGATTCCCCAGTCGGTCAGCGCACGGAACATCTCGGGAAAGAGCGTGACGACGTCGAACTGCACCGCGCGCTCGGGAACCTGGTTCATTTCAGTAATCGGCTTCCCAGTCGACGACGATGCGACGCGCCGCCTGATCCACCGTTTTGACGTATACGCCGACGAACGGAATCAACCGCTCGTCGGTGGTCGGCTGACCGTCTTTGCCGGTTGCCGGATACTCGACACGCATGATCGAATGCACGCCGTTGTCGATCATCCCGCTCACCTTCCCGAGCGCCACCGATTGCTCGTTGACGACATCGAGACCGATCAGGTCGACCCAATAGAATTCGTCCGCGGCCAGTGCCGGGAAATCTTCCCGGCGCACGAACACGCGAAAGCCGCGCATGGACAGCGCAGCATCGCGGTCGCTGACGCCCGCGGGTTGCGCAACGACCGTGTCGCTGTGCGTCTTCGACTGCATGATGCGGACGGAAAGCCGCTCCGCACCGCGTTCCAGCCACCAGCGACGCGCGTTGAGCAGCGCGTCGCCACCGCGACCGGCATCGGCATGCGTCGCCACCTTGATCCAGCCTTTCAGGCCGTAGGCGTCGACCACTGCCCCGACCTCGACGGCATCGTCGGGCCAGGCTTGCGTCGCTTCAGGACCGCCTTGTTCGGCAGCCTGGCCGGCGTTCGCGATCGTGTCGCGCTCGACCGGCTTGCGGACGAATGCGCCGAATGACGCACGCCCGCGCCTTGCATTACCGGAATCGTGACCCGCCATCAATGCACCTCACAGCCGGCACGACCGGCACACCGTGCCATGTCAGGCAGCCGGTTGCGCCTTTTGCGCTTCCTTCACGAGACGCTGGACGGTCGGCGACAGTTGCGCGCCAACGCCTTGCCAGTACGTCAGGCGATCCTGAGCGATACGCAGCGATTCGCCCTTCGTGGCGACCGGGTTGTAGAAGCCGACGCGCTCGATGAAGCGGCCGTCACGACGGTTGCGCGAATCGGTAGCAACGATGTTGTAGAACGGGCGCTTCTTCGAGCCGCCACGAGCCAGACGGATGATAACCATATGATGTCCTTCGGGAAAACCGGGTTCGAAACTACTGAAACACGCGATTATAGCCGGAAACCAGAGGTACAACAAACACTTACGCGCAAAAAACCGCGGACGGCCCGTCCGCCGGGCCTACAATCGTCGTATCCAGGACGTTCCCGACCGTCATGCCGCCCTTTCGCGCCGCCCCGATACGCCGCGCCCCACGTCCATTCGCGGCGCTGCTTGCCGCCCTTGCCTGCGTCGTGTCCGCACCGGTGCTTGCCGCGCCGCTGTCGGTGAACGAGCTCATCGTGCCGCCCGGCTTTCATGTGGACGTGCTGACCGACGCCGTACCGGCCGCACGCGAAATGGCGTGGTCGCCGCGCGGCATTCTGTATGTCGGCACACGGGATGGCCGGGTCCATGCATTCGTGATGCGCGAGGGTCGGATCACGGCAAGCTACGTGATCGCGTCCGGGCTCGACATGCCGGTCGGCGTCGCCTATCGCGATGGCGCCCTCTATATATCCGCCGTGTCGCGCATCGTGCGCCTCGATCATATCGACGACCGGCTCGCCAGACCGCCCGCACCGGTCGTCGTGACCGACGCGTTGCCGACCGACCACCATCACGGCTGGAAATTCATCGCGTTCGGCCCCGACGGCAAGCTGTACGTGCCGACCGGCGCGCCGTGCAACGTCTGCCTTGCCGATCGCGGCCGCTACGCGATCATCGCGCGGATGAACGCCGACGGCAGCGGGCGCGAAGTGGTCGCCCGCGGCATACGCAATACGGTCGGCTTTGCATGGCATCCCGATTCGGGCGAGCTGTGGTTCACCGACAACGGGCGCGACATGATGGGCGACGACGTGCCCGACGACAAGCTGAACCGTGCGCCGCGCGCCGGCCTCGACTTCGGCTTCCCATACTGCCACGGCGGCGATACGCCCGACCCCGAATTCGGCGGCGCCGACGTCTGCCGCCGTTATGTGCCGCCCGTCCTGAAACTCGGCGCGCACGTCGCGGCGCTCGGGATGCGCTTCTATACCGGATCGATGTTTCCGGCGCCGTATCGCAATAACGTCTTCATTGCCGAACACGGCTCGTGGAACCGGAGCACGAAGGTCGGCTACCGCGTGATGCGCGTCGTCGTCTCGGCCGACGGCAGCCACGCACGCCAGATGCCGTTCGTCACAGGCTGGCTGCGCCCCGACGGCACCGTATGGGGACGCCCGGCCGATGTACTGCCGCTGCCCGACGGCTCGCTGCTCGTCAGCGACGATTATGCGGGCGCGATCTACCGCGTCACCTATGCGGCACCTTGACGCAGGCGGCGGATGACCCGGCCCGACCGGGCATCGTAGAATGCGTGCCGGGCCGCGCGCCCGCGCGGGCCTGCCGGCCCCGCCCATGCCAACGACAATACGCCGCCATCCATGTCCAGCAGCACTGCATCGCCCCGCCGCTTCCGCTCCAAGACGCTCACCGCCGCCCTCGCATTCCTGCTCGGATCGATCGGCGCGCACCGCTTCTATCTGTACGGCTTTCGCGACGTGTACGGCTGGGCGCACCTGCTCGCGACGATCGTCGGTATCCCGGGCTTCCTCCTGCTCGCCGCCACCCAGCGCAGCGCCGGCCTCGGCTGGTGGCTCGCGGTACCCGGCGCCATCTCGCTGCTGGCGGCATTCCTCGCCGCACTCGTCTACGGGCTGCGCCCCGACGAAAAATGGGATGCGCAATTCAATGCGGACACCGGCAAGCACAGCCAGTCGGGCTGGACCGTGATCTTCGTCGTGATCTTCTCGCTGCTGATCGGCGCGTTCCTGCTGATGACCGCACTTGCACTGTCGTTCCAGACGTACTTCGAATCGCAGGTCGAAGCGGCCAAGCAGATTTCGCAGTAAGCGTGGCCAATACGGCACACCGGCAACCGCACCGCTCGCCGGTCAGAACAGGTTCAATTGCATGTCGTCGCGCGACTTCGCGCCGGCGGCACGAACCGCAACACGCGGCGCCGGCACCTCGGCAGCCGGCGCACCGCTGAACCGCGACAGGTCGAGAATGCCGTTCGTGCGCTCGTTCAACCCGAGGCGCTTGACGGCCTGGCGAAAGCGCTGCCGCAAGAGGTCGGCCCAGATCCCCTCGCCCTTCATTCGTTTCGAGAAATCCGAGTCGTAATCCTTGCCGCCGCGCATGTCGCGCACGCGGTTCATCACGCGCTCCGCACGATCGGGAAAATGCGCGGCAAGCCAGTGCTTGAACAGCGGCGAGACCTCCCACGGCAACCGCAGGATGATGTAGCTCGCATGCGTGGCACCGGCTTCCGCGCACGCCTCCAGCACGCGCTCCATGTCGGGCTCGGTGACGAACGGAATCACGGGTGCGATGCTCACGCCGACCGGCACGCCCGCCTCGCGCAGCGCGCGGATCGTGCGCAACCGCCGCGCCGGGGTGGCCGCGCGCGGCTCCAGCGTGCGCGCGAGCTCGGCATCGAGCGTCGTGATCGTGACCGCCGCCATGACCTGCCCGCGTTCGGCCATCGGCGCGAGCAGGTCGAGATCGCGCTCGATCAGCGACGATTTCGTGATCGCCGCGAACGGCAGCCCACGATCGTGCATCACCTGGATCACGCTGCGCGTGATGCGCAGGTCGCGCTCGACCGGTTGGTATGCGTCGGTGTTGACCCCGAGCGCGATCGGCTCGGGTACGTAGCGCTTGCGCGAGATCTCGCGCTCCAGCAGTTCGGCCGCGTTCACCTTCGCGTAGATGCGACTTTCGAAATCGAGCCCGGGCGACAGCCCGAGATAGCTGTGCGTCGGCCGCGCGAAGCAGTAGATACAACCGTGCTCGCAGCCGCGATACGGATTGAGCGACACGCTGAACGGAATATCGGGCGACTGGTTGCGCGTCAGGATGCTCTTCGCCCGTTCCTCGAATACCTGCGTACGCAGCGGTGCGGGGAAATCGGCATCGTCGGACTCGTGCGTCCAGCCGTCGTCCACCGCTTCGCGCTGCGCGATTTCGTATCGCCCCTGCAGGTTGTCGACCGCACCGCGCCCCTTGCGGGGCACGGGCGGCGCTACCGGAAATTCGTTGTCGGACCGATCGTCCATGTGCCCACCCATTCGCCTGCGCCCAATACTGTACATTTATACAGTATTGGGCGCAGCATGCCAAGGGCGGGATAAAGGGCCCGACACACGGGCCGCCGGCACGTCACTCGCCGACGGAGATCGTCAGGGTCTCCTTGATTTCCTCCATCACGACATAGCTCTTCGACTGCACGGCGCCGGGCAACTGCAGCAGGATGTCGCCGAGCAGTTTCCGGTAGTCGGCCATCTCGCCGATCCGCGCCTTGATCAGGTAGTCGAAATCGCCGGACACGAGATGGCATTCGAGCACCTCGTCGATCTTCATCACTTCCCGGCGGAATTGCTCGAACATGTTGCCGCCCTTGTGGCCGAGCGTGATCTCGACGAACACCAGCAGCGCGGCCCCCAACTGGCCCGGGTCGACCCGCGCGTGATAGCCGGTGATCACGCCGTCGCGCTCCATGCGCCGCACGCGCTCGATGCACGGCGTGACGGTCAGTCCGACCTGTTCCGCGAGATCTTTCATCGCCATCCGGCCATCGTCCTGAAGCAGTTTCAGGATGCGCCGGTCGAGCTTGTCGAGCGAGCGTACGGGCTGACGTTGCGTTCTCATTTGTTTCTGCTGAAAACCGAAAAAATACGATAACAAAACCTACACATTCGACAATACCATAGCGCAAAAAACTAGATCAGCTAGAGGTTACACGGAGCCGCGGGTGCGTCCGGCCTCGACCTGATTCCTTCGATCTGGAGCAGCTATGCGAGTCGTCATTCTGGGCAGCGGTGTGGTGGGCGTGGCAAGCGCGTATTACCTCGCGCGCGCCGGCCATGAAGTCACGGTGATCGACCGGGAAGCCGGCCCGGCGCTCGAGACGAGCTTCGCGAACGCAGGCCAGATCTCGCCCGGCTATGCCGCGCCGTGGGCCGCGCCCGGCGTGCCGCTGAAGGCCGTCAAGTGGATGTTCGAGAAGCACGCGCCGCTCGCGATCCGCCTCGACGGCACGCGCTTCCAGCTCCAGTGGATGTGGCAGATGCTGCGCAACTGCACGGCCGAACGCTATGCGGTCAACAAGGGCCGCATGGTGCGCCTCGCCGAATACAGCCGCGATTGCCTGCAGGCGTTGCGCGCCGACACCGGCATCCAGTACGAAGGTCGCACGGGCGGCACGCTGCAACTGTTCCGCACGCAGCAGCAGCTCGACGGCGCGGCGAAGGACATCGCGGTGCTGCAGGAAGCGAACGTGCCGTTCGAACTGCTGTCGCCGGTCGAGCTCAAGCACGCCGAGCCGGCCCTCGCCGCCGTCTCGCACAAGCTGACGGGCGGCCTGCGCCTGCCGGGCGACGAAACCGGCGATTGCCAGCTGTTCACGACGCGCCTCGCCGCGCTCGCCGAATCGCTCGGCGTGAAATTCCGCTACAACACGCCGATCGACGCGCTCGCGATCGCCGGCGGCAAGATCGCCGGCGTGCAGTGCGGCAGCGAGACGGTGCGCGCCGATGCATACGTCGTCGCGCTCGGCTCGTACTCGACGAACTTCATCGCGAACCTGATGAAGATTCCCGTCTATCCGCTGAAGGGCTATTCGATCACCGCGCCGATCGTCAACGAGGCGGCCGCCCCCGTATCGACGGTGCTCGACGAAACGTACAAGATCGCGATCACGCGTTTCGACCAGCGCATCCGCGTGGGCGGCATGGCCGAGATCGTCGGCTTCGACAAGAACCTGCGCGCGGCGCGCCGCGAAACGCTCGAAATGTGCGTGAACGACCTGTTCCCGGGCGGTGGCGACACGTCGAAGGCCACGTTCTGGACCGGCCTGCGCCCGATGACGCCGGACGGCACGCCGATCGTCGGCCGCACGCCGGTGTCGAACCTGTTCCTGAACACCGGCCACGGCACGCTCGGCTGGACGATGTCGTGCGGGTCGGGCCAACTGCTCGCCGACCTGATCTCGGGCAAGAAGCCGGCGATCCAGGCCGACGACCTGTCGGTGCATCGCTACCTGAAGGACGTGCCCGGCCAGACGCGCCCGGCTTACGCTTGAATCGGACCGGCTCGCGGCGATGCGGGCCGGTCGCAGCACTGACAAAGGCGCCCGAGGGCGCCTTTGTCACTTCGGCGAGCGCAAGTACGACTGCGAGCGGCGGCTCGGCACGAGGCTTCAGGCAACGGGGGCATGCAGTTGTCGCCCGTCGAGCGAATCGGCGCTGCCAGTCGCGCGTGGCCGACGATGCGTTCCGCATGGCGCGGTACGATCGCGCACCCTCTCGGCGAACGACACCCGCCACTCTTCAGCGATGACGCAACAAAAAGGGGCGCTCATCGCGCCCCTTCTGCCGTGCTTACCGCCGAAGCGTCACGCCGTGTCAGCCGAGTTCGTTCACGAGCTCCGGCACGAGCGAGAACAGATCGCCGACGAGGCCGTAATCGGCCACGCTGAAGATCGGTGCTTCGGGATCCTTGTTGATCGCGACGATCACCTTCGAATCCTTCATGCCGGCCAGATGCTGGATCGCTCCCGAGATGCCGACCGCGATGTACAGCTGCGGCGCGACGATCTTGCCGGTCTGGCCGACCTGGTAGTCGTTCGGCACGTAGCCGGCGTCGACTGCCGCGCGCGATGCGCCGAGTGCCGCCGACAGCTTGTCGGCCAGCGGCTCCAGCACTTTCGTGTAGTTCTCGCCGCTACCCAGACCGCGGCCGCCCGACACGATGATGCTCGCCGACGTCAGTTCCGGACGGTCCAGCTTCGTCACTTCGCGGCTCACGAACTGCGACTTGCCGGCGTCGGCCGCCGCTTCGATCTTCTCGACCGCCGCGCTGCCGCCTTCCGCTGCCACCGGATCGAAACCCGTCGCACGCACCGTGATGACCTTGATCGGGTCGCTCGACTGCACCGTCGCGATCGCGTTGCCCGCGTAGATCGGGCGCTCGAACGTGTCGGCCGAATCGACCGCCGTGATGTCCGAGATCTGCGCGACGTCCAGCTTCGCGGCGATGCGCGGCGCGACGTTCTTGCCGTAGGCCGTCGCCGGCGCGAGGATGTGCGAGTAATCCTTCGCGATGTTCAGCGCGGTCGCTTCGACGTTTTCCGCCAGGCCTTCGGCCAGTTGCGGCGCGTCGGCCAGCAGCACCTTCGACACACCTGCGATCTTCGCAGCCGCATCGGCAGCCGCTTGCGCGTTGTGGCCCGCGACCAGCACGTGGATGTCGCCGCCGATCTTCGCGGCCGCCGCCACCGTGTTCAGCGTCGCGGCCTTGATCGACGCGTTGTCGTGTTCTGCAATCACCAGAATCGTCATTTCTTTGCGCTCCCTCTTACAGCACCTTGGCTTCGGTCTTCAGCTTCTCGACCAGCGTCTTCACGTCCGGCACCTTCACGCCGGCCGCGCGCTTCGGCGGCTCGGCCACCTTCAGCGTCTTCAGACGCGGCGTGACGTCCACGCCGAGGTCTTCCGGCTTCACCGTTTCGAGCGGCTTCTTCTTCGCCTTCATGATGTTCGGCAGCGTCACGTAGCGCGGCTCGTTCAGGCGCAGGTCGGTCGTCACGACCGCCGGCAGCGTCAGCGACAGCGTTTCCGCGCCGCCGTCGACTTCGCGTGCAACCGTCGCACGGCCGTCGGCGATCGTCACCTTCGACGCGAACGTCGCTTGCGGCAGGCCTGCGAGTGCGGCCAGCATCTGGCCGGTCTGGTTCGAATCGTCGTCGATCGCCTGCTTGCCGAGGATCACCAGCTGCGGCTGCTCCTTGTCGACCAGCGCCTTCAGAATCTTCGCGACGGCCAGCGGCTCGACGCTGTCGTTCGATTCGACGAGGATCGCGCGATCCGCGCCGATCGCGAGTGCCGTACGCAGCGTTTCCTGCGCCTGCGTGACGCCCACCGACACCGCGATCACTTCGGTCGCGACGCCCGCTTCCTTCAGGCGCACGGCTTCTTCAACGGCGATTTCGTCGAACGGGTTCATCGACATCTTCACGTTCGCGATGTCGACGCCCGTGTTGTCCGACTTCACGCGGACCTTCACGTTGTAATCGACCACTCTTTTCACTGGCACCAGGATTTTCATGCACACGCTCCAAAGTTACGAATACGACCAGAGGCCATTTTATAGCGAGGCCTCATGACTGCGCGGCCAGGCGGGATCCAACCATCATGGTTGTCGAGGATACCGCTTCTCGGCGACGCGCCAATGATAGCGAACGGTCGTTCTATTTTAAAAGAGAAAAAACCCGGACGCAAAGCCCGGGTTTTCGATCATCGACTCTAATCCCGCCGGGCGTCCGTGCTCCGGCCGTTACCAGGCGGCGATGACCGCGCCGCCGAACTTGCCTTCGATGAACTGCTTCACGTCGGCCGAGTGATAGGCCGCGATCAGCCTGGCGACCCACGGCTTGTTCCGGTCGGCCTCGCGGATCGCGAGGATGTTCGCGTACGGGCCGCTCGGGCCCTCGATCGCGATCGCGTCCTGCTTCGGTTTCAACCCCGCTTCCATCGCGTAGTTGGTGTTGATCGCGGCCGCGTCGACGTCGCCGAGCGAACGCGGAATCTGCGCCGCGTCGAGTTCGACGATCTTCAGCTTGCGCGGATTGTCGACGATATCGAGCGGCGTGGCCTTCAGCCCCGCATCCGCGCGCAGCTTCAGCAGTCCCTGCTTCTGCAGCAACAGCAGCGCGCGGCCGCCGTTGGTCGGATCGTTCGGCACCGCGACGCGCGCGCCCGGCTTCAGCTCGGCCAGCGACTTCACGCGCTTCGAATAGATGCCCATCGGGAACGTGACGGTATCCGCGACCTTGATCAGCTTGTAGCCGCGATCCTTCACCTGCGCCTGCAGATACGGATCGTGCTGATAGCTGTTCGCGTCGAGGTCGCCCGACGCGAGCGCGGCGTTCGGCTGCACGTAATCGGAGAATTCGACGATGCGGATCTCGAGCCCCTCCTTCGCCGCGACTTTCTTGACCACTTCCATGATTTGCGCGTGCGGGCCGCCCGTCACGCCTACCTTGATGGTTTCGGCCTGCGCGTGCGCGCCCGCGAACAGCGCGGCCGCACCCAGCGCCGCCGCGAATTTCAGCATGAAGCGTCGTTGCATCGTCTCTCCCCTATCGGATCGGTGTGGTCTTATTTGTGGCTCAGCCGGCGCACCAGCCAGTCGCCGAACGATTGCACGATCTGCACGAACACGATCAGGATCGCGACGACCGTCCACATCACTTCCGGCAGATAACGCTGGTAGCCGTAGCGGATCCCGAGATCGCCGAGCCCGCCGCCGCCGATCGCACCGGCCATCGCCGAATAGCCGACCAGCGACACGAACGTGATCGTCAGACCGGCGACGACGCCCGGCAGCGATTCGGGCAACAGCACCTTGAACACGATCTGCGACGTGGTCGCGCCCATCGATTGCGCGGCCTCGATCAGCCCGCGGTCGACTTCGCGCAGCGCCGTTTCGACGAGACGCGCGATGAACGGCGCGGCCGCGAGCGTCAGCGGCACGACCGCCGCGGCCGTGCCGATCGACGAACCGGTGACGAGCCGCGTGAACGGAATCACCGCGACCAGCAGGATGATGAACGGCGTCGAGCGGACCGCGTTCACGATGCCGCCGAGCACGCGATTCACCGCGAGGTTCTGCAGCACGCCCTGGCGGTCGGTCAGGTAGAGCAGCACGCCGAGCGGCAGGCCGACGAGCGCGCCGACCGCCCCGGAGATGCCGACCATGATCAGCGTCTCCCAGAACGACTGCACGAACATATCGAACATCTCACTCAACATACGAAAGCTCCTCTACCACCACACCTTGCTCGCGCAGGAACGCGAGCGCCTGCCCGACCTTGCCCGGCTCGCCGCCGGCGAGCACCGCGAGCGAACCGAATGCCTGCCCCTGGATCTCGTCGATCTGGCCATGCAGGATGTTGAAATCGAGTTCGTACCGGCGGATCGTCTCCGACAGGATCGGCTGGTCGACACCCGAGCCCGTGAATGCGAGCCGCAGCAGATGCCCGCTGCCCGTCTTCAGCCGCTCGGCCACGCGCGCCTTCAGCGCGGGCGGCAGTTCCTGCGCGATCACGTCGCCGATCAGCGCGCGCGTCACTTCGTGATGCGGCTGCAGGAACACGTCGATCACGCGGCCTTCCTCGACCACGCGCCCCGCATCGAGCACCGCCACGCGATCGCAGACCTGCTTGATCACTTCCATCTGGTGCGTGATCAGCACGATCGTCAGGCCGAGTTCGCGGTTGATGCGCTTGAGCAGGTCGAGGATCGAGCGCGTCGTCTCGGGATCGAGCGCGGAGGTCGCTTCGTCCGACAGCAGCACCTTGGGCTTGCTCGCGAGCGCGCGGGCGATACCGACGCGCTGCTTCTGCCCGCCGCTGATCTGCGCCGGATAGCGATCCTTCTGTGCGGACAGCCCGACGAGGTCGAGCAGCGGCAGCACGGCCGCCTCGATGTCGGCACGGCTCGCGCCGGCCAGCTCGAGCGGCAGCGCGACGTTGTCGAACACCGTGCGCGACGACAGCAGGTTGAAGTGCTGGAAGATCATGCCGATCTCGCGGCGCGCCTCGCGCAGCGCGCTCGCCGACAGCAGCATCAGATCGCGCCCGCCGACGACGACGTTGCCTTCGGTCGGCCGCGTGAGCAGGTTGATGGTGCGCACGAGCGTGCTCTTGCCGGCGCCGCTTCGGCCGATGATGCCGAACACCTCGCCTTGCGGGATCGTCAGGTTGACGTTGCGCAGCGCTTCGACCCAGCCGCCCGGGCCGGGGAAACGCTGCGAGAGATTGCGTAATTCGATCATGTAAACAAAACGGCGGCCGGCCGGCGAGTTGGCCCGCCAGTCGGCCGCCGATGCATCTGGAATAACCGACGATTTTACCGCAAACCCCTCATTCCCCTTAATAATCGATTTCGATCTTTTCATAACCGGACGAAATTAGAGGAACCCCGCTGGGCCATCGCGAGAATGCCGCGACTATGATCCGGAACACGCATGCCAACGAACAGGGGACACGCCAGATGAGCACCACCACCACGCCGGCCGACGCAGCCGACACCGCGGCATCGGCACCTCCAGCGCCCGCGCCGAAGATGGGCCGGCTGCGTACCGCGGACGGGGTCGAACTGGCGTCGTACCGCTGGCCGGCCGGCGACGGCACCGCGCCGTCGCGCGCGACGATCGCGCTGGTGCACGGCCTCGCCGAACATGCGGGCCGCTATGCCGCGCTCGCCGGCCGGCTGAACGCGGCCGGCATCGACGTGCTGGCGATCGATCTGCGCGGGCATGGCCAGTCGCCCGGCAAGCGCGCGTGGGCGGACCGCTTCGACGACTACCTGAACGATGCGGATGCGCTGGTCGCCGAAGCCGCGCGTGGCGACGCGCCGCTGTTCCTGATGGGGCACAGCATGGGCGGCGCGGTCGCGGCGCTCTACGCGATCGAACGTGCACCGGCCCGCGGTCACGCGCTGACGGGCCTCGTGCTGTCGAGTCCGGCGCTCGCGCCGGGGCGCGACGTGCCGCGCTGGATGCTCGCGGTCAGCCGCGTCATCAGCCGCGTGTGGCCCACTTTCCCCGCGATCAGGATCGATGCGGCCCTGCTGTCGCGCGATCCGGCCATCGTCGCGGCCAACCGCGCCGATCCGCTCGTGCATCACGGCGCGGTGCCCGCCCGCACCGGCGCGGAGATTCTCGACGCGATGACGCGCATCGAACACGGTCGCGGCGCGCTGCGCGTACCGGTGCTCGTCTATCACGGCACCGACGACAAGCTGACCGAACCCGACGGCAGCCGCGCGTTCGGCGCGCACGTCGGCTCGCCGGACCGCACGCTGACGCTGTACGAAGGCGGCTTCCACGAAACGATGAACGATCTCGAGCGCGATCGCGTGATCGACGCGCTGATCGCGTGGATTCACGCGCGCGTGCCGGTGCGCTGAGCGCGCCCGGCCCGGCCGGTCGAGCGAGCGTCAGATCCCGGCCAGCACGCGCAGGTGCGCGACGACGCTGCGCCCGAGCGCGGACAGGTTGTAGCCGCCTTCGAGGCAGCTGACGATGCGGCCCTGCGCATGGCGGCGCGCCACGTCGACGATCTGCGCGGTCAGCCACTCGAAGTCGGCCTCGACGAGGCCGAGATTGCCGATGTCGTCCTCGCGATGCGCGTCGAAGCCGGCCGACACGAACAGCATCTGCGGCTTGAACGCGTCGAGGCGCGGCAGCCAGAACATGTCGACGGCTTCGCGGATCGCCATCCCGTTGCTGCGCGCGGGCATCGGCAGGTTGACCATGTTCGGCGCCTGATGATCGACGCCCGAGAACGGATACAGCGGATGCTGGAAGAAGCTGCACATCAGCACGCGCTCGTCGTTCGCGAACGCGGCCTCGGTGCCGTTGCCGTGGTGCACGTCGAAATCGACGATCGCGACCCGCTCGATGCCGTGTACGTCGAGCGCATGCCGCGCGGCGATCGCGACGTTGTTGAAGAAGCAAAAGCCCATCGCGCGCGCGGGCTCCGCATGGTGACCGGGTGGACGGACGCCGCAGAACGCATTCGCATAGCGGCCTTCGATCACCGCGTCGGTCGCCGCGATCGCGGCGCCGGCCGCGCGCAGTGCCGCGCGCCACGTGTCGCGATTCATCAGCGTATCGGGATCGATCTCGACGTAGCCGTCGACCGGCGTCATGCCGCGGATGTAGTCGATGTGCGCCTGCGTATGCACGCGGCCCAGCGCGACCTCGCTCGCAAACGGTGCGGTCTCGTGCACGATCAGGTCGTCGATGCGGCTCGCAATCAGCTGATCCTGGATCGCCGACAGGCGGGCCGGACATTCCGGATGCCATTCCCCCATTTCGTGCAGCATGCAATCGGGGTGCGTGTAGAAAGCGGTTGCCATAAGCTGTCATCCGCGGCGCACGGTACGCCGCAGGTCTCCCTCAATGATGTCCATCGTCTGCCGCGAATTCGCCGCTAACTTACCACAACGGGGGCCCGCTTCGGCCCGGCGCGCCGGATGCGTCGGGTATACTGCGCCGAACACAATCGCCCTGTCCGCCCGCTTCGACATGAATTCCAGCAAGCCTGCCGTCCTTCTCTCCGCGCTGTTCCGTGTTCGCGCGCCGCTCGTCGTCGCTGCCATCGCCACGGCCCTCGGCACCGCGCCTGTCGCGGCGCAGACGCAGCCGGCGAAGCCCGGCACGCTCGTCGCCCAGGGCCAGCCGCAGCAGCCGACACCGCAAGGCCAGACCTTCGAAGAGGAAATCGTTCCGCAGCGTTACGCGAACAACGCGAAGGTCGACGCGTTCATCGACGAGATGGTGAGCCGCAACGGCTTCGATTCGACGAGCCTGCATGCGCTGTTCTCGCGCATCAGCTATTCGGCAACGGCCGTCAAGCTCGTGAAGCCGGCGCCGGCGCCGACGGTCAAGAACTGGCGCGTCTATCGCTCGCGCTTCATCGAGCCGATCCGCATCAACGCGGGCGTGAAGTTCTGGAAGGCGAACCAGGCCGCGCTGCAACGCGCGTCCGAGCAGTTCGGCGTGCCGCCCGAGGTGATCGTCGGCATCATCGGCGTCGAGACCATCTACGGCCGCTACATGGGCAATTTCCGCGTGCTCGACGCGCTGACCACACTGACGTTCGACTACCCGGACACGCCGAATCGCGACAGCCGCCAGGCCACGTTCCGCAAGAACCTCGAGGACTTCCTGGTCTGGACCCGCGACAACCAGCTCGACCCGACCACGGTGCTTGGTTCGTACACCGGCGCGATCGGGATTCCGCAATTCCTGCCGAGCAGCATCCGCGAATATGCGGTCGACTTCGACGGCACGGGCCATGTCGATCTGCGCAGCAGTCCTGTCGATGCGATCGGCAGCGTCGCGAACTACCTGAAGCAGCACGGCTGGGAAACCGACCGCCCGGTGGTCTGGCAGATCACGCCCGACACGGGCAGCCTGGGCATCGCACAGGCCGCCGCCGACGGCCAACCCGAACCGCACTGGGCGCTGTCGCAACTGCTGCGCGCGGGCATGACGCTGAACGAGCCGTCGGTCAACATCACGACCGAGGCCGGCACGCCGGTGACCGTGGTCGACCTGCCGTCGCCGGGGCGCGCGACCGAATACATGCTCGGCCTGAAGAACTTCTATGTGCTCACGCGCTACAACCGCAGCTTCTTCTACGCACTCACCGTGTACCAGCTCGGCGAAGCCGTGAAAGCGCAGATGGAGGCGACTGGCGCGCTGCCACCGGCCGCTGCCGACGAGCAGCCGCAGTAAGCGCTGGCCGCCCAAAGAAAAAGCGCCGCAGTTCTCAGAACGCGGCGCTTTTTTATCGATGCGCGAATCGCGCCCCGCTCTCCGTCAGGCGGGAAACACGCCCGTGGACAGGTAGCGGTCGCCGCGATCGCAGACGATGAACACGATCGTCGCGTTCTCGACCTGACGCGCGATGCGCATCGCGACTTCACATGCGCCGCCCGACGAAATGCCCGCGAAAATGCCTTCGACCGCCGCGAGCCGGCGCGTCATCGTTTCCGACGCAGCCTGGCTCACGCTCTCGACGCGATCGATGCGGCTGCGATCGAAGATGGTCGGCATGTACGCTTCCGGCCACTTGCGAATGCCCGGAATACGCGAGCCGTCTTCCGGCTGCGCACCGATGATCTCGATCGCCGGATTCTGTTCCTTCAGGTAGCGCGACGTGCCCATGATCGTGCCCGTCGTGCCCATCGCGGACACGAAGTGCGTGATGCGCCCCTCGGTATCGCGCCAGATCTCCGGCCCCGTTCCTTCGTAGTGCGCGATGGGATTGTCGGGATTGCCGAACTGGTCGAGGATCACGCCCTTGCCTTCGCGCTGCATCTGCTCCGCGAGGTCGCGCGCCAGCTCCATTCCGCCCTTCACCGGCGTCAGGATGATTTCGGCACCGTAGGCCGCCATGCTCTGGCGGCGCTCGACCGACAGATCCTCCGGCATGATCAGCACCATCTTGTAGCCGCGGATGGCCGCGGCCATCGCGAGCGCGATGCCCGTGTTGCCGCTCGTCGCCTCGATCAGCGTATCGCCCGGCTTGATGCGCCCGCGCGCTTCGGCCTTGCTGATCATCGACAGCGCCGGGCGATCCTTCACGGAACCGGCCGGATTGTTGCCCTCGAGCTTCGCGAGCAGCACGTTGTTGCGGGCGCGAATTTCGTCGTCCGGCAGGCGGACCAGTTGCACGAGCGGCGTATTGCCGATCGTGTCTTCGATAGTTTTGTAAGCCATGGGTATACCGTGAGTGCGAGGCCGATCAACCGATCGATTGTAAACCAGCACCGGCCCGCGCGCCGGCAACCCCATTGCGACGATGGAATACGCGTGCCGCCCGATTCGCGCTCGCCGCGCACGCGTCACCACGCAAAAAACCCGCGGCATGCCGCGGGAAGCCGTCGCGACGACGGCGGCTGAAGGAGCGCTTTGTCGGTTGCTCGATGCGTTATTTCTGCGCGGTGCGGGCCGGCGCGGCGGCAGGCTTCGCGGCCGCCGGTTTGGCCGCGGCCGACGGCGTGGCGCTCGTGCCGGCCGCCGCACCGATCGTCAACCCTTCCTGCTGAAGCCGCTCGACGGTGTGCCCGCCCATGCCCTTCACGCGCGTGGCGAGATCGTCGGCATTCCTGAACGGACCGCGTGCGCCGCGCTCGTCGAGAATCGCCTTCGCCCTCGCCGGGCCGATGCCCTTGATGCCGACGAGCGCATCCTCGTTCGCGGTGTTGACGTCGACGGCCGCCCAGGCCGACGCCACTGCGCCGAGCATGACCGCTGCGGCAAACCATTTTCTGATCATGTGCTGGATCTCCGAAGAAAAACGGCCGGCGGCTGCCGACCGTGAGACCCAGTCTATCGATGCAACGCGCCGGTTTAAACCTGGCCGGATAGCCAACGCACGTAGCGGTCGACGCCTTCCTGCACGGTCAGGAACGGTGCGTCGTAGCCGGCCGCGCGCAGTTTCGTCTGATCGGCCTGCGTGAAGCACTGGTACTTGCCGCGCAGCGCATCGGGGAACGGCACGTATTCGATCAACCCCTGCTCGACCTGCTGCGCAAGCGTCAGCGGCGGCTGGTTGTCCAGCGCGCGCAGCGTGTTGACGACCGTCGACGCGATATCGTTGAACGGCTGCGCGCGGCCCGTGCCGAGATTGAAGATGCCCGACTTCTCCGGATGATCGAAGAAGAACAGGTTCACCTTCGTCACGTCCTCGACCGACACGAAATCGCGCGTCTGCTCGCCCGGTGCATAACCGTTGTACTCGCCGAACAGCTTCACCTTGCCTTCCGCGCGGAACTGGTTGAAGTTGTGGAACGCGACCGACGCCATGCGGCCCTTGTGCGTCTCGCGCGGGCCGTACACGTTGAAATAGCGGAAGCCCGCGATCTGGCTCTTCGCGCTCGGCAGCACGCGGCGGATCACCTGGTCGAACAGGAACTTCGAGTAGCCGTACACGTTCAGCGGCGCCTCGACGTCGCGCGTCTCGACGAAACGCGTCGAGCCGCCGTAGATCGCGGCCGACGATGCGTACAGGAACTGCGTGCCCTGCGCGAGGCAGGTATCGAGCACCGCGCGGCTGTAGCGGAAATTGTTGTCCATCATGTAACGGCCGTCGGTTTCCATCGTGTCCGAACAGGCGCCTTCGTGGAACACCGCGCGCACCTTGCCGAAATCGCCGCGCGCGAAGCGTTCGACGAATTCGGTCTTGTCGAGATAGTCGTCGATCTCGCAATCGACGAGATTGCGGAACTTGTCCGCGCGCGTCAGGTTGTCGACCGCGATGATGCGCGTCTCGCCACGCTCGTTGAGCGCCTTGACGATGTTCGCGCCGATAAAACCGGCCGCGCCGGTGACGATGAGGGTCATGATCGTCCTGCCTGAAAAGTGCGAGCCACCCGCGCGGCGCGCTCGTCGCGCCGCCGGATGCGCTCAGTGAAACAGTTCGTCGTAATCCACCGTGGCCGTGCCGAGCTTGCCGACCACGATGCCTGCCGCGCGATTCGCGAGCACCACGGCGTCGACGAGCGGCACACCGGCGCCGAGCATCGTCGCGACCGTCGCGATCACCGTGTCACCCGCGCCCGATACGTCGAACACTTCGCGCGCGAGCGCCGGCGCATGCAGTTCGCCGCCCGCGGAAAAAAGCGTCATTCCCTCTTCCGAACGCGTGAGCAGCAGCGCGTCGATGTCGAGCTCCGCGCGCAGATTCGCGACGCGCGCGCGCAGGTCGTCTTCCGATTTCCACTGCCCGACGACCTCGCGCAGTTCCGCGCGATTCGGCGTGATCAGCGATGCGCCGCGATAGCGCGCCCAGTCGTCGCCCTTCGGGTCGACCAGCACCGCCTTGCCGGCCGCGCGCGCCTTCTCGATCATCGTCGTGACGTGCGTGAGGCCGCCTTTGGCGTAATCCGACATCAGCACGACGTCGTGCTGCGGCAGCAGCACGTCGAAACGTGCGAGCCCCGCGAGCAGCACCTCGTGCGTCGGCATCGCCTCGAAGTCGACGCGCAGCAGTTGCTGCTGGCGCGCGAGCACGCGCAGCTTGATCGTGGTCGGCAGGGCCGGATCGCGCTCGAGATGCGGCGTCACGCCGCTGCTGCCGAGCAGCTCGACGATCCGCTCGCCGGGTTCGTCGCAACCGACGACGCACAGCAGCCCGGCCTGGCCGCCGAGCGTCACGGCATTGCGCGCGACGTTGGCCGCGCCGCCGAGCCGCTCCTCCTGACGCTGCACGTGCACGACCGGCACCGGCGCTTCAGGCGAAATGCGATCGACGTTGCCGAACCAGTAACGGTCGAGCATCACGTCGCCGACGACGAGCACACGCGAGCGCGCGAGCTGCTCGCGCGGCACCGGAACGACTTCGCGAAGAGTATTCATCGTACGTTCAGCCACGGGAGGACGACTGGGGATCGACATACGGCCGGCCGATCGCGTAGTAGTCGATGCCCAGCTCGGCCATCGCATCCGGCTCGTACAGGTTGCGCCCGTCGAAGATCACCGGCGCCTTCAGTTCGGCCTTCAGGCGCGTGAAATCGGGGCTGCGGAATTCCTTCCATTCGGTAACGATCACCAGTGCGTCGGCGCCCGTGACCGCAACGTCCTGCGTGTCGACGAGATGCAGCCGCGCCAGTGCGTCCGCATCGTCGCCGAGATCCAGCGCGAACACGCGCCGCGCTTCATCGACCGCCACCGGATCATACGCGCGCACCGTCGCACCGCGTTCGAGCAGCGCGGCGATCAAGCGGCGGCTCGGCGCCTCGCGCATGTCGTCGGTGTTTGGCTTGAACGCGAGGCCCCAGACCGCGAACTCGCGGCCCGTCAGGTCGGCGCCGAAGCGCTGCTCGATCTTGCCGATCAGCACATCCTTCTGCGCATGGTTGGCGGCCTCGACGGCCTCCAGGATGCGCAGCGGCTGGCCGTTCTCGCCCGCGGTGCGGATCAGCGCCTGCACGTCCTTCGGGAAGCACGAGCCGCCGTAGCCGACGCCTGCGTACAGGAAGTGATAGCCGATGCGCGGATCGGAGCCGATCCCGCGGCGCACGGCCTCGATGTCGGCGCCGACCTTGTCGGCGAGATTCGACATCTCGTTCATGAACGAGATGCGCGTCGCGAGCATCGCGTTCGCCGCATACTTCGCGAATTCGGCCGAACGCACGTCCATGTAAATCGTGCGCTCGTGGTTGCGGTTGAACGGCGCGTAGAGCTTCTTCATCTTCTCGCGCGCGATCGTGCCGGTTTCATCGTCGTCGACGCCGATGATGATCCGGTCCGGACGCATGAAGTCCTCGACCGCGGCGCCTTCCTTCAGGAATTCCGGGTTCGATACGACCGAGAAGCGATGCGCGACGCTGCCCGCGAGCCCGCGCGCGGCAAGCGCGTCGTCGACCACGCCGCGCACGCGCTGCGCGGTGCCGACCGGCACCGTCGACTTGTCGACGATCACCTTGAAACCCGTCATGTGGCGGCCGATGTTGCGCGCGGCCTCGAGCACGTATTGCAGGTCGGCCGAGCCGTCCTCGTCGGGCGGCGTGCCGACCGCGATGAACTGGATCTCGCCGTGCGCGACGCTCGCCTCGATGTCGGTCGAGAAACGCAGGCGCCCGGCCGTGCGGTTGCGCGCGATGATGTCCAGCAGCCCCGGTTCGTGAATCGGCATCCCGCCGTTGTTCAGGATGTCGATCTTGCGCGGATCGACGTCGAGGCAGAAGACGTCGTGACCGATCTCCGCGAGGCAGGCGCCCGTGACGAGGCCGACGTAGCCGGTGCCGATGATGGTGATTTTCATAGATGTTCCGGTACTTCCCGGTAATTGACTAACTTGGCCGCCGGGACGAGCCCGGCGGCAACCGCAGCGCGTTGGCCCCGCATGCCGGGATCAGCCCGGCATCGCAGGTTCGACGCGGCGCGGCGCATAGGTTTCCCAGCCGCTGCATCCGGGGCACTGCCAATAGAAGAGCCGTGCCCGGAAACCGCAATTCTGGCACGTATACCGTGGCAGATTTTTCGTACGCTGCTTGATCAGCGCACGCATCATTTCAAGTTCCTTACGGCGCGGTTCGTCGGCCGCCGCGATCTGTGCATCGAGCAGGTGCAGCATCCCCGACAGGTTCGGCGACTTTTCCATCTGCGTGCGCGCGAGCGTGTGCGCCGCATCCTGGCCGCGCAACCCGGCGATATGCTGATAGGCGATGTCGAGCAGGTCGTTCGACGGATAGCGATCGACGTACCCCATCAGCAGCTCGGCGCCTTCGACGTTCCTGCCGAGCGCGACGTACGCCTTCATCAGCTTGTCGGCGACGAGCGGCAGATACGCCGGGTTCTGCGCCTCGACGCGCTTCCAGTGCTCGATCGCAGCCGCGTGGTCGCCCGCCGCTTCCGCCGCGTCGCCGGACAGGACCGTCGCACGGACGTTCTGCGGATTCACGGTCAGCGCAAGGCGCAATTGTTCGGCCGCCGCGGCGGCATTCTTGCGCTGCAGCGCGTCCTGCGCGAGCTCGCAGTGAAACTGCGCAATTTCCGTGCTGAGCGGCTTGTCGCTCATCGATTCGATGCGTTTTGCCGTATCGATCGACTTGTTCCAGTCCTTCTCGATCTCGTAGATCGTCAGCAGCGCCCGCTGGGCGCCCAGTGCGTAGTCGCCGTCCGCGAGCTTGTGGAACGCCTCCTCGGCGCGATCCAGCAAGCCGGCTTTCAGGAAATCCTGCCCCAGCTCGTACAGCGCGTGGTCGCGCTCGTTGACGGGCAGGTCGGTGCGGCTCAGCAGGTTCTGATGCACGCGGATCGCGCGGTCGGTCTCGCCGCGACGGCGAAACAGGTTGCCGAGGGCGAAGTGCAGCTCGACCGTCTCGGGATCGAGCTTGGCGACCTCGATGAACGCATCGATCGCCTTGTCGGGTTGTTCGTTCAACAGAAAATTCAGGCCGCGAAAATACGAGCGCGGCAGGTTGGCGCTCTCCGACAGGAGATTCTTCAGGTCATAGCGGGACGCCGCCCACCCGAGCGCGAACGCGACCGGAATCGCGAGCAACCACCAGAAATCCAGATCCATGCGAAATATCGAAGCAGAGACGAAAACCGCGCGATGATCGCGCGGCGTCCGTGTTAAATGACGGGCGGCATCGGCGGCTGATCGATGACGGCGGGCGTTTCGCGCGCCGCACGCAGATCGCGCTTCAAACGCCCGTTCTCGAGGCGCAGCCGGAAGATCGAAGGCAGCGCGGACAGCAGGCCGGCCAGCAGCCCCACGGCGAAGAATGCCAGGCCGATCAGGATCAGCGGCGCTTGCCAGGCGTAGCCGGCAACGAAATTCAGCGTCGCGGTTTGTGTATTGGCCAGCGCGAGCACCAGCAGCAGGACGAACACCAATACCCGGATCAGCCAGACGATAAACTTCATGAAGCCCTCTCTTTGTTGAGGTTTGCCGCGGCGCGCGACTCCCCTTCGTCGCACCGAATCGACCCGTATTGTAAAGGAAGCGTTTCCGCGGCTGCGCAGATCCTGTGCGCCGGGTTGCGCGTCGGTGGCCGGAAATGAAAAAAGCGCCCGCAAGGGGCGCTTTTCTTTTCAGCCTTCGCCGGACAGGTTCCGGGCGCACCGAACGACGCTCAACGCTCGTCGTCCGGATCGTCAGCCTTCAGCGGTTCACCGGCGCGGCCGTCGACGCGTTCGCGCAATTCCTTGCCGGGCTTGAAGTGCGGCACGAACTTCTCGGGCACCTGCACTTTCTCCCCCGACTTCGGGTTGCGTCCGACGCGCGCCGGGCGACGATTGAGGCCAAAGCTGCCGAAACCCCGAATTTCAATGCGATGCCCTTTCGCCAGGGCGTCGGACATCGCATCGAGCATCGTTTTCACCGCGAAATCCGCATCCTTGAGGACAAGTTGCGGAAATCGCGATGCCAGCTGCGCGACCAACTCGGATTTGGTCATACTTCAGCAGACCTCGTAAGGCTTACTGGTTCTGGCCGTCGAGCTTCGCCTTCAGCAGCGCGCCGAGGTTGGTCGTACCGGTCGCAGCAGCGCTGGAGTCCGACTGCAGGCCGCGGATCGCTTCCTGTTGTTCGGCCGAATCCTTCGCCTTGATCGACAGGTTGATGCCGCGCGACTTGCGATCGATGTTGATCACCATCGCGTTGACCTTGTCGCCTTCCTTCAGCACGTTGCGTGCGTCTTCGACGCGATCCTGCGAGATTTCCGATGCGCGCAGGTAGCCTTCGACGTCGCCCGTCAGCGTGACGACCGCACCCTTCGCATCGACCGTCTTCACGACGCCGTCGACGATCGAGCCCTTGTCGTTCATTGCAACGTAGTTGCTGAACGGGTCGCCTTCGAGTTGCTTGATGCCGAGCGAAATGCGCTCCTTCTCGACGTCGATACCGAGCACGATGGCTTCGACTTCGTCGCCCTTCTTGTACTTGCGAACGGCTTCTTCGCCGGCTTCGCTCCACGACAGGTCCGACAGGTGGACCAGGCCGTCGATGCCGCCCGGCAGACCGATGAACACGCCGAAGTCGGTGATCGACTTGATTGCGCCCGTGATCTTGTCGCCCTTCTTGAAGTTGCGGCTGAAGTCATCCCACGGATTCGGCTTGCACTGCTTCATGCCGAGGCTGATACGACGACGGTCTTCGTCGATCTCGAGGACCATGACTTCGACTTCGTCGCCCAGCTGGACAACCTTCGACGGCGCAACGTTCTTGTTGGTCCAGTCCATTTCCGACACGTGGACGAGGCCTTCGATGCCCGATTCCACTTCGACGAATGCGCCGTAGTCGGTGATGTTCGTGACCTTGCCGAACAGGCGCGTGCCCGACGGGTAACGGCGCGAGATGCCTTCCCACGGATCGTCGCCCAGTTGCTTGATGCCCAGCGAGACGCGGTTCTTCTCTTGGTCGAACTTGAGGATCTTCGCGGTGACTTCCTGGCCAACCGACAGGACTTCGCTCGGGTGACGCACACGACGCCATGCGATGTCGGTGATGTGCAGCAGGCCGTCGATGCCGCCGAGGTCGACGAACGCGCCGTAGTCGGTGATGTTCTTGACCACGCCGTTGACGATCGCGCCTTCCTTCAGCGTCTCGAGCAGCTTCGCGCGCTCTTCGCCTTGCGTTGCCTCGATCACTGCACGACGCGACAGCACGACGTTGTTACGCTTGCGATCGAGCTTGATCACGCGGAACTCGAGCGTCTTGCCTTCGTACGGGGTCGTGTCCTTGACCGGACGCGTGTCGACCAGCGAACCCGGCAGGAACGCGCGGATGCCGTTGACCATCACGGTCATGCCGCCCTTCACCTTGCCGGTGATGGTGCCGGTGACGAGCTCGTTGTTGTCGAGCGCCTTTTCCAGCGACAGCCACGATGCAAGGCGCTTCGCCTTGTCGCGCGACAGGATCGTGTCGCCGTAGCCGTTTTCGAGTGCGTCGATCGCGACGGACACGAAATCGCCCGACTGCACCTCAACCTCGCCCTGATCGTTCAGGAATTCCTCGATCGGAATGTAAGCCTCGGACTTCAGGCCTGCATTGACGACCACGAAGTTGTGGTCGACGCGCACGACTTCGGCGGAGATCACTTCGCCGGCGCGCATGTCTTGGCGGGTCAGCGACTCTTCGAACAGAGCCGCAAAGGATTCGGTATTCGGGTTGGAGGTTTGCAGGTCGGACATAAAAATCTGATTGTGCATGGCTCGCTGTGCCACGCCGGCCGGAATGGCAGGCTGAAAGGGCCAGATCGAGGACCACACGGGGTTAAGGGTTCGAAACACGCTCCGCGCTTGCGACGCGAAGCACCTACCGCTGCCCGCCTTCTCAGGCTGGCTGGCCGAGCGCCCGGTACCACTGCAGCACCTGGTCGACCGCTTCATCGACCGAAAGTGCCGACGTATCGAGCAGCTTGGCATCTGCCGCAGGCTTCAGCGGCGCGGCCGCGCGATTGCTGTCGCGCGCGTCACGTTCACGAAGATCCCGGAGCAAGTCATCTATATTAGCAGAAAAACCTTTTTGCATCAATTGCTTATGCCGCCTGGCCGCGCGCGCCTCCGCGCTGGCCGTCAGGAACACCTTCAGCACGGCGTCCGGGAAGATCACCGTGCCCATGTCGCGCCCGTCCGCCACGAGGCCCGGCGTCTTGCGGAACGCGCGCTGGCGCGCGACGAGCGCGGTGCGCACGGGGCCGTGCACGGCGATGGCCGACGCGCGGTTGCCGACCGCTTCGGCACGAATGTCGTTCGACACGTCCACGCCGTCGAGCTGCGCGCAACCTTCACGGAACGTGATGTGCAGGTCGTCGATCAGCTTCACCAGCGCGTCGATGTCCTCCGCGGCGATGCCGTAGCGCACGCTCGCGAGCGCCGCGAGCCGGTACAGCGCGCCGCTGTCGAGCAGGTGAAAGCCGAGGTGCGCGGCCACGAGCGCCGCGACGGTGCCCTTGCCGGAAGCGGTCGGGCCGTCGATCGTGATGACGGGAGTCGGGTGAAAAGGTCGGGTCGATTTCATCGGAACAATCGGTCAGGCTTTGGCGAGCGCGGCGAAGCGGTCGAAATAGTCGGGGAACGTCTTGCCGACGCACTTCGGATCGTTGATCCGCACGGGCACGCCGCCCAGGCTGACGAGCGAGAAGCACATCGCCATCCGGTGATCGTCGTACGTATCGATCGCCGCGTTCGGCGTGAGCTTTTCCGGCGGCGTGACGACGAGATAGTCGGGGCCTTCCTCGACAGTCGCGCCGACCTTGCGCAGCTCGGTCGCCATCGCGGCGATGCGGTCGGTCTCCTTCACGCGCCAGCTCGCGATGTTGCGCAGCGTACTCGTGCCGTTCGCAAACAGCGCCGCGACCGCGATCGTCATCGCCGCGTCCGGAATCAGGTTGAAGTCCATGTCGATCGGTTCGAGCTTGCCGTGATCGTGGCCGATGCCGCGCACGTCGATCCAGTCGTCGCCCATCGTCACGTTCGCGCCCATCTGCATCAGCGCATTCGCGAAGCCGACGTCGCCCTGGATGCTCGCGCGCCCCACGCCCTCGACCCGCAGCGGCCCGCCGCCCAGCGCGCCGGCCGCGAGAAAGTACGACGCGGACGACGCATCGCCCTCGACCATGATCCGCCCCGGCGAGCGGTAGCGGACGCCGGCCGGTACCACGAAACGCTGCCAGCCGTCGCGCTCGACGGTCACGCCGAAGCGCGCCATCAGCCGGATCGTGATGTCGATGTACGGCTTCGAGATCAGCTCGCCGTCGACTTCGACGACGGTGTGGCCGTCCTTCGCCTTCACGAGCGGCAGCGTCATCAGGAGCGCGGTGAGGAACTGGCTCGACACGTCGCCGCGCACGCGGATCGGCGCGTCGACCGAGATCGTCGCGGATTTGATCCGAAGCGGCGGGTAGCCTTCGTTCAATTCGTAGTCGATCTGCGCGCCGATCTGGCGCAGACCGTCGACGAGATCGCCGATCGGCCGCTCGTGCATGCGCGGCACGCCGTGCACGCGATAGTCGCCGCCGTTCACCGCGAGCGCCGCGGTCAGCGGCCGGACGGCCGTGCCCGCGTTGCCGAGGAACAGGTCGGCCGTCTTCGCGGTGAACGCGCCGCGCGTGCCGGTGACGACACAGGTGTCGCCGTCGCGCGCGAGCTTCACGCCGAGCTTGCCGAGTGCGTCGAGCATCACGCGCGTGTCGTCGGAGTCGAGCAGGTTGGTGATCGTCGTGTCGCCTTCGGCGAGCGCCGCGAGCAGCAGCACGCGGTTCGAAATGCTCTTCGAGCCGGGCAGGCGCACGGTGCCCGATGCGCTGGAGTACGGGCCGAGATCGAGGTAGTCCATGGGAATCGTCCTGTTATTTCTTGACCGGTTCGGCAGCGGGCGCGCCGCCGCGTTCCTGCCATGCCTTGCGTGCGGCGCGCGAGCGCGTGAATACGGCTTCGAGCGCCGCGCCGTCGCCGGCGTCGATCGCCGCGCGCAGCCGCGTGAGCACGCGCGTGTAGCCGTCGAGTTCGTCGAGCAGCGCCGCGCGGTTCGCGACGCACACGTCGCGCCACATTTCCGGGCTCGACGCCGCGATGCGCGTGAAATCGCGGAAACCGCCGGCCGCGTACGAGAATTTCAGTTCCGCGTCGGCCTCGCCGAGAATCTGCTCGACGAGCGCGAACGACAGCACGTGCGGCAGATGGCTGATCGACGCAAAGACGCGATCGTGCTGTTCGGTGCTCATCGTGCGCACGTCGGCGCCGGTCGCGCGCCACATCGCGTCGATCCGGGCCACCGCTTCGGGCGCGTTCTCCGGCAGCGGGCACAGCACGACGTTGCGGCCGACGTACAGATCCGGCAACGCGGCCTCGACGCCGCTCGACTCGCGCCCCGCGATCGGATGGCCCGGCACGAACTGCGCGATCCGCGCGCCGAGCGTGTCGCGCGCAGCCGCGACGACATCGGACTTGGTGCTGCCCGCATCGGTGACGATCGTCGCGCCGTCGAGCCACGGCGCGATGCGCGCGAGCAACGGGCCGGTTTGCGCGACGGGCGCGGCCAGCAAGACGAGATCGGCGCCGGCGAGCGCGTCGCGCAACTGCGCGTCGTCGTCGAGCGCCGCCGCGCGATCGATCACGCCGAGCGACAGCGCGCGCTCGACCGATGCGCGCGAGCGGCCCACGCCGACGATCTCGCCCGCGCCGCCCGGCGCGCGCTCGCGCAGCGCGCGGGCCAGCGATCCGCCGATCAGGCCGACGCCGAAGATGACCAGTTTGTTGAATGCAAAGCCTGACACGACAAGAGCCAAGTTACGCGCGCGAAACGACGCCCCGCACGCGGAATTCCAGATTCCGGGCCACGGGCCCGCACCCGGCGCAACCTGCGCCGGATACCGCCCGAACCCGCCTTCGACAGCGCCGACCGGCCTGCCCTGCCCGCCCGCCACGCCTGCACGAGCAGGCGCTGGGCCGCCGCGTATCAGCGTGCGCGCGGATACGAACCGAGTATCTTCAGGAACGCGGCCTTCTGGCCGAGTTCCGTCAGCGCGGCCGCCACCGCCGCATCGTCGCGGTGCCCTTCGATGTCGATGTAGAAGTAGTACTCCCACGTGCCGACGCGCGCCGGACGCGACTCGAAGCGCGTCATCGACACGCCGTGCCGCGCGAGCGGCTCGAGCAGCTTGAACACGGCGCCCGGCTCGTTCTTCACCGACACGATCAGCGACGTCTGGTCGTGACCGCTCGGGCCGGCCGGCTGCTTGCCGACGATCACGAAGCGCGTGCGATTGTGCGGATCGTCCTGGATCAGCGAGAACGCGATCTGCAGGCCGTAATGCGCGGCCGCACGGTCGCCCGCGATCGCGGCAACGGTCGGATCGGCCGCCGCGAGGCGCGCGGCCTCCGCGTTGCTCGCCACCGCCTGCCGCTCGAGCTGCGGCGCATTCGCCGCGAGCCACTGCTGGCACTGCGCGAGCGCCTGCGCATGCGCGCAAACACGCTTCACGCCGTCGAGCGTGCCGCTCTGCGTCAGCAGGTTGTGATGGATCGGCAGCGCGAGCTCGCCGCTGATCAGCAGTTGGGTCTGCAGCAGCAGGTCGAGCGTGCGCGACACGGCGCCTTCGGTCGAATTCTCGACCGGTGCGATGCCGAACGCGGACGCGCCGGCCTCGACCGAGCGGAACACCTCGTCGATCGACGGACACGGCAGCCCTTCGATCGACTGGCCGAAATACTCGAACATCGCCTGTTCGCTATACGTGCCGACCGGCCCGAGAAACGCGACGTGGATCGTCTGCTCGAGCGCGCGGCTCGCCGCCATGATCTCGCGCCAGATGGCGCTGATGTGCTCGCTCGCGAGCGGCCCGGCGCTCATGTCCTGCAGCCGTGCGATCACCTGCAGCTCGCGCTCCGGCCGGAACACCGGCGCGTTGAAATGCTTCTTGACCTCGCCCACCTCGAGCGCCACCGCGGCGCGCTGGTTCAGGAGCGCGATCAGCTGCGCGTCGATCGCGTCGATGCGGTCGCGCAGCGGTTTCAGGCGGGAATTCAGTTCGTCGTCCATGCGTTTTGCCGTGCTGTTTGAACAGCGCCGCCGTCAGGCGCCGCGCTGCTCGAAGTCCTTCATGTACTCGACGAGCGCCTTCACGCCCTCGAGCGGCACCGCGTTGTAGATCGACGCCCGCATGCCGCCGACGGACTTGTGGCCCTTCAGCTGCAGCAGCCCGCGCGCCTTTGCGCCGGCAAGGAAGTCTTCGTTGCGCGTTTCGTCGGCCAGGAAAAACGGCACGTTCATCCGCGAACGTGCTGCCGGCTCGACCTTGTTCAGATAGAAACTGCTCGCGTCGATCGTGTCGTAGAGCAGCTTCGCCTTTTCGATATTGCGGGCCTCGATCGCTTCGAGGCCGCCCTGCCGCTTCAGCCACTGGAACACGAGGCCCGCGATGTAGATCGCGTAGGTGGGCGGCGTGTTGTACAGCGAGTTGTTCGCGGCGATGGTCTTCCATTCGAACGCGGACGGGCAGATCGACAGCGCGCGATCGAGCAGATCCTCGCGCACGATCACGACCGTCACGCCGGCCATCCCGATGTTCTTCTGCGCACCGCCGAACAGCACGCCGTACTTCGCGACGTCCATCGGGCGCGACAGGATGTGCGACGAGACATCCGCGACCAGCGGCACGTCGCCGAGATCGGGAATCTCGAACGTCTCGACGCCGTCGATCGTCTCGTTGGTGCACAGGTGCACGTAGGCCGGATCGTCCGACAACTGCCATTCGGCGCGCGTGGGCGCACGCGTGAAGCCGTCCTCCGTCTTGCCGGTCGCGGCAAGATGCGGCGTGCAGAACTTCTTCGCCTCGCCGAACGATTTCTGCGACCACGAACCCGTCACGACGAAGTCGGCCGTCTTGCGCGAGCCGAGCAGGTTCATCGGCACGATCGCGTTTTCCGCGATGCCGCCGCCCTGCAGGAACAGGATCCGGTGGCTCGCGGGCACGCCGAGCAGATCGCGCAGGTCGGTCAGCGCGGCCTCGTGGATCGACATGAACTCCTTGCCGCGATGGCTCATCTCCATCACGCTCATGCCGCTGCCGTGCCAGTCGAGCATTTCGTCGGCGGCTTGCCGCAGCACTTCCTCGGGCATCGCCGCAGGGCCGGCGGAGAAATTAAAGACGCGCATCGTGAAAACCTCGGGAGGGACGCGACCGGCTCGCCGCCGGCAGAACGCGCCAGAAAAGAAATGGCCGCTTGCGCTCGCGCGCAAACGGCCATTATCGCACTGTCGTCAGGCTCCCGCCAAACCCGGCCGGACGGCCGGGGGCGCGCCCGGACGGCTTACTTGCCCGGCTTGACTGCTGCGACTTCCTTGTCAGCCTGCGTACGCGTTGCCTGGATCGCTTGCGGCATGTACTTCTGCATCAGGCCGTTGACCACGTCGCGACCGACCTGATCCTGGACCTGGATGAACTTGCGGCCCGTCGGGCTCTTGTAGAACGTCGTCAGATCCTTGATCTCCGACGTGCTGTAGTACTTCGCGTACGCGTCGTATTGAGCCGACATCGCGTCGCTCTGGAACTGCTGCGTGCCGAACACCTTGCCTGCGCCGTCGACCAGCTTCGGCACCGCGTTCTTCTGCAGCGTCGGAACGGCAGCCTGCTTCTGCTTGTCGTTCAGCGTCTTGTTTTCCGACAGCGCGTCCGACAGGATGGCCGGCACGAGTTGCTTGGCCTGCATTTCGGCGCTGTTGCCGATTGCCGACACGAGCTTCGGCGCGTCGATCGCGTCGAGCAGATCCTTGATCGCTGCCTTCTTGTCGGCGTCGATCGGCGCAGCTGCCGCCGGAGCAGCCGGTGCGGAATTCGACAGCGCCTGCGCCATCGCGAACGTCGGCACCAGTGCGGCCAGCAGGACCAGTTGCTTGAATTGCTTTTGCATCATCACTCCCTTTTGGAAATATGAATGGTTGCTCGCCGGCCGCGGCGCTTTTCGCCCGCGGCGGCCAGAGTCTCATCCGTTCTTCAGGCTTCGCCGTCCGACGCCTCGTCGGCCTCGCCCTCTCCCTCTTCGGCCTCCGCGATCTGCTGCAGGCCAGAGAGCTTGGTACCCTCATCGAGACTGATGAGTGTAACACCTTGCGTGGCGCGTCCCATCTCGCGTATCTCGGAAACACGGGTGCGAATCAACACGCCCGCCGTCGTGATCAGCATGATCTGATCCTCGGCGTCGACGAGCGTGGCCGCCACGACCTTGCCGTTGCGCTCGGACGTCTGGATCGCGATCATACCCTTCGTACCGCGGCCATGGCGCGTGTACTCGGTGATCGGCGTGCGCTTGCCGTAGCCGTTTTCGGTCGCGGTGAGCACGGTCTGCTCCTCGCTGCCCGCGACCAGCATCGCGATGACCTGCTGCCCGTCCTCGAGCTGCATGCCGCGCACGCCGCGCGCCTCGCGCCCCATCGGACGCACGTCGTTCTCGTCGAAACGCACGGCCTTGCCGGCGTCGGAGAACAGCATCACGTCGTGCGCGCCGTCGGTGATCGACGCACCGATCAGGTAATCGCCGTCGTCGAGGCCGACCGCGATGATGCCCTTCTTCATCGGGCGGCTGAATGCCTCGAGCGGCGTCTTCTTCACGGTGCCGAGCGACGTCGCCATGAAGATGAACTTGTCGGCCGAGAATTCCTTGACCGGCAGCACGACGTTGATCTTCTCGCCTTCCTGCAGCGGGAACATGTTGACGATCGGGCGCCCGCGCGAGTTGCGCGAGCCCTGCGGCACTTCGTAGACCTTGACCCAGTACACGCGGCCGCGGTTCGAGAAGCACAGGATGTAGTCGTGCGTGTTCGCGATGAACAGCGTCTCGATCCAGTCGTCTTCCTTCATCTGCGTCGCCTGCTTGCCGCGGCCGCCGCGCTTCTGCGCACGGTACTCGGACAGCGGCTGCGACTTCACGTAGCCCGCATGCGACATCGTGACGACCATGTCCTGCGGCGTGATCAGATCCTCGGTGTTCAGCTCGGTCGCGTTCAGTTCGATCCTCGAGCGGCGCGCGTCGCCGAATTCGGCCTTCACCGCGGTCAGTTCCTCGCCGATCATCGTCGTGATCCGCTCGGGGCGCGCGAGGATGTCCAGCAGGTCGGCGATCTGTGCCATCACGTCGCGGTACTCGCCGATGATCTTGTCCTGCTCGAGGCCGGTCAGGCGCTGCAGGCGCATCTGCAGGATTTCCTGCGCCTGCGTGTCGGACAGGCGGTACAGCCCGTCGGCCTGCATCCCGAACGCCGGGTTCAGGCCTTCCGGACGGTACGCGGAACGGCCGCCGGCCGCCGCGTTCTCGCTCTCGGCGCGCGTCAGCATCTCGCGCACGAGCGACGAATCCCACGGCTTGGCCATCAGTTCCTGCTTCGCGATCGGCGGCGTCGGCGCGGCCTTGATGATCGCGATGAACTCGTCGATGTTCGCGAGCGCGACCGCGAGACCTTCGAGCACGTGGCCGCGTTCGCGGGCCTTGCGCAGTTCGTAGATCGTGCGGCGCGTCAGCACTTCGCGTCGGTGCGACAGGAAGCACTGCAGGATTTCCTTCAGGTTCAGCAGCTTCGGCTGGCCGTCGACGAGCGCGACCATGTTCATGCCGAACGTGTCCTGCAGCTGCGTCGCCTTGTACAGGTTGTTCAGCACCACTTCCGGCACTTCGCCGCGCTTGAGCTCGATCACGACACGCATGCCGCTCTTGTCGGACTCGTCGCGGATGTCGGAAATGCCTTCGAGCTTCTTCTCGTTGACGAGCTCGGCGATCCGCTCGAGCAGCGAGCGCTTGTTCACCTGGTACGGCAACTCGTCGACGATGATCGCCATCCGCTGGCCGCGATCGATTTCCTCGAAGTGCGTGGCCGCACGCATCACGACGCGGCCGCGCCCGGTGCGGTAGCCGTCGCGCACGCCGGCGACGCCGTAGATGATGCCGGCCGTCGGGAAATCCGGCGCCGGGATGATCTCGATCAGCTCGTCGATCGTCGCTTCCGGGTTGCCGAGCAGGTGCTGGCACGCATCGACGACTTCGTTCAGGTTGTGCGGCGGGATGTTGGTCGCCATACCGACCGCGATGCCCGACGAGCCGTTGATCAGCAGGTTCGGAATGCGCGACGGCAGGACCGACGGCTGCATTTCGTTGCCGTCGTAGTTCGGCTCGAAATCGACGGTTTCCTTGTCGATGTCGGCGAGCAGCTCGTGACCGATCTTCGCCATGCGAATTTCGGTGTAACGCATCGCCGCGGCATTGTCGCCGTCGATCGAGCCGAAGTTGCCCTGCCCGTCGATCAGCATGTAGCGCAGCGAGAAGTCCTGCGCCATCCGCACGATCGTGTCGTAGACCGCGGCATCGCCGTGAGGGTGGTATTTACCGATCACGTCACCGACGATACGCGCCGACTTCTTGTACGCGCGGTTCCAGTCGTTGTTCAGTTCGTGCATCGCGAACAATACGCGCCGGTGCACGGGCTTCAGGCCATCGCGGACATCCGGGAGGGCACGTCCGACGATCACGCTCATCGCGTAATCGAGATACGAACGGCGCATTTCCTCCTCTAGGGAGGTGGGCAGGGTCTCTTTGGCGAATTGATCCATGTATCCGTATCGTTTCGGAGCGAAGACGGCGAACGCCTTTCGCGTGGGCGCTGCATGCGCAACGCAACGCGAGATTCTAACATGCGCCCATCAGCCGCCAATTCGCTTCCCCCTCTATATGTAAACAGCAAAAACCGCAGTCGCATGGATCCGCCGAAATCGCGCGCGACCGGACGTCGCAGGCGATCGCCGCGCGTTTCCCGCGCACGAGTAAACAGCCGCACGCATTCGCGCAATTTCGCCGCCACGCTCTTGACAATCTCTAAAAGTTACGGCAGGCCGGTGTTGCGCATGCACCACAAAGTTGAAGCGATCTTGGGGTGGGGAGGATTTTTTTTCGTAGGAAGGGAACGATATGGCAAAATGCCAACGCACTGAAAGTTAGACGCTGCTCGAAGTCTACACAGAGCGGTGCCGCGTTTTTTGTGCCGCACCAATGTTATACTTCGAGCAATGTATGACTTGTCACCGTCAACAGGCTCGCAGTAAACCTGCGGTAATCTCAATTTCGAGAGGAGAAATATGAATAAACTTTCAAAGCTCGCGTTCATTGCAGCTACCGCAGTTATGGCTGCATCCGCTTCGGCACAGTCGGTGCCGGCGTCGCGTCAAGCCGTCAATGACAACTGGGTGAACGGCACGGGCGAATGGGTGTGGATGAACGGTACGAACGAGCTCTGCTGGCGCGATGCGTTCTGGACGCCGGCCACCGCCAACGCGAAGTGCGATGGCGCACTGGTCGCCCAGGCACCGCAGCCGCCGGTCGCTCCGGTCGCTCCGGCCATCACGAGCCAGAAGATCACGTATCAAGCTGACGCACTGTTCGACTTCGACAAGGCAACGCTCAAGCCGCTGGGCAAGCAAAAGCTGGACGAACTGGCTTCGAAGATCGAAGGCATGAACACGGAAGTGGTCGTCGCAACGGGCTACACGGACCGCATCGGTTCGGACAAGTACAACGACCGTCTGTCGCTGCGCCGTGCGCAAGCCGTGAAGTCGTACCTGGTCAGCAAGGGTGTGCCGGCCAACAAGATCTACACGGAAGGCAAGGGCAAGCGCAACCCGGTCACGACGGGCTGCAACCAGAAGAACCGCAAGCAACTCATCGCTTGCCTCGCACCGGACCGCCGCGTGGAAGTCGAAGTGGTCGGTACGCAGCAAGTGCAGAAGACGACCGTTCCGGCAAACTAAGCCGCGGTTTTCGACTGCTTCAAAGCCCCGCTCCGGCGGGGCTTTTTCATTGACGCCCGTCCAGGCGCTCGCTGGCCTCGTCGTCCGCCCGCTTATATACTCGGGGCTGACGCACCGAAGCACCGCCCTCCTCTCGTAGCCCGTTTGCCGACATGACCAACGCCGATCCGCACGAACTCCAGAAATTCAGCGACCTCGCCCACCGATGGTGGGATCCGAATGCCGAATTCAAGCCGCTGCACGACCTGAACCCGGTCAGGCTCGGCTGGATCGACGCGCATGCGCACCTGGCCGGCAAACGTGCACTCGACATCGGCTGCGGCGGCGGCATCCTGTCCGAATCGATGGCCGGGCTCGGCGCCCAGGTGAAAGGCATCGACCTGTCGACCGAGGCGCTCGGCGTGGCCGACCTGCACAGCCTCGAAAGCGGCATTTCGGTCGATTACGAGGCGATCGCCGCCGAAGCGATCGCCGCGCGCGAACCGGGTACCTACGACGTCGTCACGTGCATGGAAATGCTCGAGCACGTGCCGTCGCCCAGCGACATCGTGGCCGCGTGCGCGACGCTCGTGAAACCGGGTGGCTGGGTATTCTTCTCGACGCTGAACCGCAACCTGAAGTCCTACCTGTTCGCCGTGATCGGCGCGGAATACATCGCGCAAATGCTGCCGAAGGGTACGCACGATTACGCGCGCTTCATCCGCCCGTCGGAACTGGCCGGCTTCGTGCGTGCAACGGATCTGCACATCGTCGAGATCAAGGGCATCACGTATCACCCGATCGGCAAGCGCTTCGCGCTGTCGAACGACACCGACATCAACTACCTCGTCGCGTGCCGCCGCGGCGCGTGACCTTCCCATCGGCATGACGACTCCCCTTTCGACCGCGCGGATCGCAGACGCACCGCGCCTGCTGCACTGCGATGCGGTCCTGTTCGATCTGGACGGCACGCTCGCCGACACGGCGCCCGACCTCGCGGCGGCCGTCAACAAGATGCAGCGCGAGCGCGGGCTGCCCGAAACGTCACTCGACGTGTTGAGGCCGCTCGCCTCGGCCGGCGCGCGCGGGCTGCTCGGTGGCGCGTTCGGCATCGATCCGCACACCCCCGGCTACGAAGCGATGCGCGACGAGTTCCTGGCCAACTACGCGGCCGATCTCTGCGTGCAGACGACACTGTTCCCCGGCATCGGCGACGTGCTCGACGAGCTCGATGCGCGCGGCGTGCGCTGGGGCATCGTGACGAACAAGGCGATGCGGCTCACGGCACCGCTCGTCGACCTGCTCGGCCTCGCGCCGCGCGCCGCCTGCGTCGTCGGGGGCGACACAACGCCGCACCCGAAGCCGCATCCGGCCCCGCTGCTGCATGCGGCCGGCCAGCTGACGCTCGCGCCCGCGCGCATCGTCTACGTCGGCGACGACCTGCGCGACATTCAGGCCGGCAGCGCCGCCGGCATGGCTACCGTGGCAGCCGCGTACGGCTATTGCGGCGACGGCATCGCGCCGGCCGACTGGCAGGCCCAGCACCTCGTCGACACGACACAGGAACTGCGGGACCTGCTGCGCGATGTTGGGCTATAATGTTTGATCTTATCCGCGGGGGCGACCTGGTTTCGACAGGGGTTGTGAAGCGGCTAGGGCATGTCGAGGACCCGTCACCTCGTTAATCAATGGGAAAATCGTAACTGCAAACGACGATACGTTCGCACTGGCAGCCTAAGGGCCGCCGTCCTCTGCCTAGTTCACTGACGGGCTAGTGTCGCAAGACCGGTAGCAATACCGCCAGAGGTCATTTACGTCAGTTAAGCCCTGTCGGCGTCGCGACGCCAGGGTCGAAAATCTAGCGAATCGCCGTAGTGCAGCGTGTTCGTCCGCGTCGCTGCGGTTAAATCAAAAGACTGGACTAAACATGTAGAACTAGTCGTGGAGCGCTTCTGGACGCGGGTTCGATTCCCGCCGCCTCCACCAAATACGCGCGAAACGTTCGCCACGTTTCGCAACGAAGACCCCGCCGAGCGTTGCTCCGCGGGGTTTTTTGTTTCCGGCGAAACGCACACGCCCCGCTCCTTGCGAAAAAGCGCCCAGCCACGGGCGGGCCGGGCGGAATGCCGCCGCCGTGGCGGCGGCAGGAGGTGACGGATGCGCTGCCGCGGCCGCGCCATCGTCGGTTGCGTCGGGCAGCGGCTGCCCGGTGGTCGGGCTTCGGAACGACGCAGCGGCACCTATGCCGGCCCGCACCGGACATGTGCGGCTCAGCTGCCGCGATACAGCGACTTCATTTCTTCCGCGCTGGCCGGGCGCACGCCCATCGCGCGCGACCCCGACGCCGACGCGCCCTGCGCCTGCGCACCGTAGCCGCTGGCGTCGACACCTTGTGCTTGTGCCAGTGCACGCTGCTGCTCCGCGATACGCGCCGTGGCGGCCTGGATCGCTTCCGGATAATGCGGATCTTCACCGCGGGCGGAGTTGTAACCGGCCCGCTGGAGTTGAACCAGTTCGGCACGAACCTGCGCACGGGTGATCGTCGAGCCCGACTGGGCGAACGACACGACCGGGGCAACGAGTGCAGCAGCAACGACAATGGCTTGAACGAGCGACTTCATGATGACCTACCTCCAGATTTTGTCTGATTGAGCGGTGAACACCGTGTTCAGCGCCGACAAACCGAAGTTTATGTAGGCAAATGCTTAAGAATAAGGCAGGTTTCAGGAACACATCCTTCCTGATTTACGGGTTAACCCTAGCACCCTGACGGCGCGACAAGGCGGGCGAACGGCGCCTCGTTCGTCCCGACTGCGTCAAGGTTCGCCGAAAAAGACCGAGCCCCGCGAAGCGGCCGGCTTCGCGGGGCTCGAGCAAGGCAGGATCGGGCCGGAACGTGCGCAGTCGTCTGTCCGTTGGAAAACCGCTGCGCAGGCGGCAAGCGCCGCCCTCCGGCGTAGAAGCGCCTGCCCGCGTGCTACTGGGTGTCCATCGGGCACTTCAGGTTGCAGCCGTTCGGGTCGCCCAGGTCGCCCTTGCGGCGCAACGACGACTTCTTGCCGCTCTGGTATTTCTGCGACGGCGCCGACGCCGCGAACGGCATCTGCGGATGTTCGTTCAGGCGAAACTGTTCGCTCAGGATCCCGCCGGGCACACCCGGGGAATTCTGCGCGAACGCAAACGGCGACGCGACGACCAGCAGCCCCGCGGTCAACGCTGCCGCGGTAAGGGGAACGGAAAATTTCATGGCGGGATGACGCCTGAACGGCGTGCTTGTTGGAACGTTGATCAAGCGGCAAGCGTAGCGCAAATCCCCTACTGCTGCAGCGCGGTCCGATCGCGTTCCCGTTACCGGGTATTGCCGTCCGGCATGCTCGTGCCGTCGCTGCCGGCCAGCCCGGTCGCGATCCGCTCCAGCGCACCGCACGCGGCCGGGTCGTACCCGTCGAGATGCGCGACGCGCTCGACGAAACGCGCGTCGCGCAGCAGCGCCAGCACGTCGGCGAGCGGCCGCGCATCGAGCCGCGCGCGGTCGCATGCGAAGTAATAGTCCTCGTCGACGATCGGGATGAAGTCGAGCCCGAAGTGACGCGCGGCCGGCTCGACGCCGAAGCCGAGATCGGCCATTCCGCTCGCGACGAACGCGGCGATCGCCGAATGCGTGAGTTCGGCCGACGCGTAGCCGTCGATGCGCTCCGGGTCGATGCCGATCGCGCGCAACGCGAGATCCAGCAGCATGCGCGTGCCGGACCCCGGCTGGCGGTTGACGAAGCGGATGTCGTTGCGTGCCAGATCAGCCAGCCCGCGGACCTGCTTCGGATTGCCGCGCGCAACGAACAACCCCTGTTGGCGACGCGTCAGATGGATCAGCACGTGGCGCGTGTCGTCGAGCCAGGGCCGGTAGATCTGCGCGCACTGCGCGCGAAACGCGCCGCGCGGCAAATGGAAGCCGGCGAGGTCGCATTCGCCGCGCGCGAGCGCCTGCACGGCCTCGATGCTCTCGCGATACTTGATGTCGACGGCCGCCTGCGCATCGACGAGCGCGGAGACGAGCGTCGCCACCGCGTAGCCGTGCGACGCATGAATGCGCACGGCGCCGTCGCGCTGCGCGAGCCGCCGGTTCAGCTCGCTGGCCACCTCGGCCGCCAGCGTGCGCAGGTTTCCGTCGAGGCGGCTGCGCGCCAGACGCTGCGCATCGACGACCGCCTGCCCGAGCGCCGACAACGTCGAACCCTTGCCGCGCGCGGTGTCGATCAATTCCCCGCCGATACACGACTCCAGCGCGCGCAGCATGCCCCACGCATGCCGGTACGACAGCCCCTTGGCTTGCGCGGCCTGCGCGATGCTGCCCGTGTCGGCCACGAGTTCCAGCAGCGGAGCGACGTCAGACAGACTGGCCGAGCGGCCTTCCGTGTCGCGTACGGTCAGATACGCGTCGCATTCGATCCGAATCAATTATGCACTCCGATTTCCTATTGCGACGGCGAGATCTTCCGCTTATCGTTGGTCAAAATCAATCAGAACGAAGTCCCGATGCGCACTATATGAACTGCGAGCGCATATGAGACTTTGGAGGAGCATAAGCGATGTCCCCGAATTCCCCCGCGGCCGACGCGCTCGTCGAGCGCCATGCGCGCGCCGGCCGCTCGCTCGTCGCGATCCTGCACGCGATCCAGGACGACGCGGGCTACGTGCCGCCGGGCTGCGTCGCGCCGCTCGCCAAGGCGCTGAACCTGTCGCGCGCGGAAGTGCACGGCGTGCTGACCTACTACCACCACTTCCGCACCGCGCCGCCCGCCCGCGTGACGATCCAGATGTGCCGTGCCGAAGCGTGCCGCAGCATGGGCTGCGAAACGCTCGCCGCCCACGCGCAAGCCCGCACGGGCTGCCGGTTCGACGCGGCGCACGGCGATGCCGCCGCGGCCCACGCGCCGGCCGACGTCGCGCTCGAATCGGTCTACTGCCTCGGACTGTGCGCGCAATCGCCGTCGATGACGGTCAACGGGGTACTTCACGCCAAGGTCACGCCGGAGAAGTTCGACGCCCTGCTGGCCGACGCGGTCGCCCACACGACGGAGGCCGCATGACCACCCGCATCTACGTTCCGCGCGATTCGTCCGCGCTGGCGCTCGGCGCCGACGCGCTCGCCGTCGCGATCGTGGCCGAAGCGGAGCGGCGCGGCGTCGCGATCGAACTGGTCCGCAACGGTTCGCGCGGGCTGCTGTGGCTCGAGCCGCTCGTCGAGGTCGGTACGGCCGCCGGCCGTGTCGGCTATGCCAACCTGTCGGCCGCCGACGTGCCGGCCCTGTTCGACGCCAACTGGCTCGAAGGCGGCACGCATCCGAGCGGCGTCGGCCTCGTCGACGCGCTGCCCTATCTCGCACGCCAGCAGCGGCTCACGTTCGCGCGCATCGGCCTGACCGATCCGCTGTCGATCGACGACTACCTGCGACACGAAGGCCTCGTCGGCCTGAAGAACGTCCTGGCGCTCGGCGGCGATGCCGCATGCGAAACGCTGATCGAGTCGGGGCTGCGCGGCCGCGGCGGCGCGGCGTTCCCGGCCGGCATCAAATGGCGTACCGTGCGGCAAGCGCGCGCCGCGCAGAAATACATCGTCTGCAACGCGGACGAAGGCGATTCGGGCACGTTCTCCGACCGCCTGCTGATGGAATGCGACCCGTACTGCCTGATCGAAGGGATGATCATCGCGGGCGTCGCCACCGGCGCGACGGTTGGCTACATCTACGTGCGCAGCGAATACCCGCACGCGATCGCCACGCTCGAAGCGGCGATCGTCCGCGCGCGTGAAGCCGGCTGGCTCGGCGAACACGTGCTCGGCTCCGCGCATGCGTTCGAACTGCACGTCGCGAAAGGCGCAGGCTCGTACGTATGCGGCGAGGAAACGGCGCTGCTCGAATCGCTCGAGGGCAAGCGCGGCGTCGTGCGCGCGAAGCCGCCGCTGCCCGCGCTCGCCGGCCTGTTCGGCCAGCCGACCGTCATCAACAACGTGATCACGCTCGCGACGGCGCCCGTGATCTTCGCGCGCGGCGCCGCGTTCTATCGCGACTACGGGATGGGCCGCTCGCGCGGCACGCTGCCGTTCCAGCTGGCAGGCAACATCCGCCGCGGCGGCCTCGTCGAGCTTGCGTTCGGCGTCACGCTGCGCGAGCTGCTGTTCGACTTCGGCGGCGGCACGGCCACCGGCCGGGCGGCACGCGCCGCGCAGGTCGGCGGCCCGCTCGGCACCTACCTGCCCGACCACCAGTGGGACGTGCCGCTCGATTACGAGGCATACACGGCGATCGGCGCGGTCGTCGGCCACGGCGGCATCGTGCTGCACGACGACACGTCGAATCTCGCCGAGCTGGCCGAATACGCGATGAAGTTCTGCGCGATCGAATCGTGCGGCAAGTGCACGCCCTGCCGGATCGGTTCGACGCGCGGCGTCGAGACGATCGCACGGATCCGCGACGGCGATACGTCGGAGCGCCAGGTCACGCTGCTGCGCGACCTGTGCGACACGATGCTCGCCGGCTCGCTGTGCGCGATGGGCGGCATGACGCCGTACCCGGTGCTGTCCGCGCTCGACCATTTCCCCGAAGATTTCGGGCTCGCCGCCGGCAAGGATGCCGCGTCGGGTCCGGTCAAGGCCGCGGCCTGACCCAGAAGGAGCCCTGCATGTCCCTCGACACGAACAACGTCCGCCAAGGCGGCTGCGGCTCGGGCCAATGCGCGTGCAAGAGCGCCGCCCAGGCGCGCGCCCGCGATCCGTTCGACGAAACCGACTACGGCACGCCGCAACGGCATGCCGATACCGACGTCACGCTCGAAATCGACGGCCAGCCGGTGACGGTGCCGGCCGGCACGTCGGTGATGCGCGCGGCGATCGAAGCCGGCATCAACGTGCCGAAGCTGTGCGCGACCGACTCGCTCGAACCGTTCGGCTCGTGCCGCCTGTGCCTCGTCGAAATCGAGGGCCGGCGCGGTTATCCGGCGTCGTGCACGACGCCCGCCGAAGCCGGGATGAAGGTGCGCACGCAATCGGACCGGCTGCAGTCGCTGCGCCGCAACGTGATGGAGTTGTACATCTCCGACCACCCGCTCGACTGCCTCACCTGCCCGGCCAACGGCGACTGCGAGCTGCAGGACATGGCGGGCGTGGTCGGCCTGCGCGAAGTGCGCTACGGCTTTGACGGCGCGAATCACCTGAAGGACACGAAGGACGAATCGAACCCGTACTTCACGTACGACCCGTCCAAATGCATCGTCTGCAACCGCTGCGTGCGCGCGTGCGAGGAAACGCAGGGCACGTTCGCGCTGACGATCGCCGCGCGCGGCTTCGAATCGCGCGTCGCCGCCGGCGAAAGCGAATCGTTCATGGCGTCGGAATGCGTGTCGTGCGGTGCGTGTGTCGCCGCGTGCCCGACCGCCACGCTGCAGGAAAAATCCGTCGTGCAGCTCGGCCAGGCCGAACACTCGGTCGTCACGACCTGCGCGTACTGCGGCGTCGGCTGCTCGTTCAAGGCCGAGATGAAGGGCACGCAGGTCGTGCGCATGACGCCGCACAAGAACGGCCTCGCGAACGAAGGCCACGCATGCGTGAAGGGACGCTTCGCGTGGGGCTACGCGACGCACAAGGACCGCATCACGAAGCCGATGATCCGCGAGAAGATCACCGACCCGTGGCGCGAAGTGAGCTGGGACGAAGCCCTCACCTACGCGGCGACGCAATTCCGCAAGCTGCAGCAGAAGTACGGCCGCGATTCGATCGGCGGCATCACGTCGTCGCGCTGCACGAACGAGGAAACCTATCTCGTGCAGAAGCTCGTGCGCGCCGCGTTCGGCAACAACAACGTCGATACCTGCGCACGCGTGTGCCACTCGCCGACCGGCTATGGCCTCAAGACGACGCTCGGCGAATCGGCCGGCACGCAGACGTTCGCATCGGTCGGCCAGGCCGACGTGATCGTCGTGATGGGCGCGAACCCGACCGACGGGCACCCGGTATTCGGCTCGCGGCTGAAGCGGCGCGTGCGCGAAGGCGCGAAGCTGATCGTGATCGACCCGCGCCGCATCGACGTCGTCGACGGCCCGCACGTGAAGGCCACGCATCACCTGCAGTTGCGCCCGGGCACCAACGTCGCGATCGTCAATGCGCTGGCGCACGTGATCGTCACCGAAGGGTTGGTGGCCGACGCGTTCGTCGCCGAGCGCTGCGACACGCGCGCGTTCGAGCAATGGCGCGACTTCGTCGCGCAGCCCGACAATTCGCCCGAGGCGACCGCGGACGTGACGGGCGTGCCGGCCGAGCGGGTGCGCGAGGCCGCGCGCCTCTACGCGACAGGCGGCAACGCCGCGATCTATTACGGCCTGGGCGTCACCGAACACGCACAGGGCTCGACGACGGTGATGGGCATCGCGAACCTCGCGATGGCGACCGGCAACGTCGGCCGCGAAGGCGTCGGCGTCAATCCGCTGCGCGGCCAGAACAACGTGCAGGGTTCGTGCGACATGGGCTCGTTCCCGCACGAACTGCCCGGCTACCGCCACATCGGCGACGCCGCCGTGCGCGCGCAGTTCGAAGCAGCCTGGTCGGCCACGCTGCAGCCGGAGCCCGGGCTGCGCATCCCGAACATGT
Source organism: Burkholderia sp. BCC0506 (assembly GCF_902833145.1). Classification (GTDB taxonomy): domain Bacteria; phylum Pseudomonadota; class Gammaproteobacteria; order Burkholderiales; family Burkholderiaceae; genus Burkholderia. Next base: position 560,627 of record NZ_CADFEN010000003.1, read on the forward strand.
TCGACGCGGCGCTCGACGGCAGCTTCAAGGGGCTCTACTGCCAGGGCGAGGACATCGTGCAGTCGGACCCGAACACACAGCACGTGGCGGCCGCGCTGTCGGCGATGGAATGCATCGTCGTGCAGGACATCTTCCTGAACGAGACGGCCAAATACGCGCACGTGCTGCTGCCGGGCTCGACCTTCCTCGAGAAGGACGGCACGTTCACGAACGCGGAGCGCCGCATCTCGCGCGTGCGCAAGGTGATGCCGCCGCTCGCCGGCTACGCGGACTGGGAAGTCACGCTGCTGCTGTCGCGGGCGCTCGGCTACGACATGCACTACTCGCATCCGTCGGAAATCATGGACGAGATCGCACGGCTCACGCCGACCTTCTCGGGCGTGTCGTACGAGAAGCTCGACGCGCTCGGCAGCATCCAGTGGCCGTGCAACGAACACGCGCCGGAAGGCACGCCGACCATGCACATCGACCAGTTCGTGCGCGGCAAGGGCCGGTTCGTGATCACCAAGTTCATTCCGACGCCGGAGAAGGTCACGCAGCGCTATCCGCTGATCCTGACGACCGGCCGCATCCTGTCGCAATACAACGTCGGCGCGCAGACGCGCCGGACCGAGAACGTGCGGTGGCACGAAGAGGATCGCCTCGAGATCCATCCGCACGACGCACAGGATCGCGGAATCCGCACCGGCGACTGGGTCGGCATCGAATCGCGCGCGGGACAGACGGTGCTGCGCGCGCTCGTGACGGAGCGCATGCAGCCGGGCGTCGTGTACACCACGTTCCACTTCCCCGAATCGGGCGCGAACGTGATCACGACGGACAGCTCCGACTGGGCGACCAACTGCCCCGAATACAAGGTCACGGCCGTGCAGGTGCTGCCGGTTGCGCAGCCGTCCGACTGGCAGCGCGCGTATGCGCGCTTCAACACGGAGCAGCTCGACCTGCTCGAGCGCCGCGCCGCCGCGCCGGCCGCCGCGACGACAGGCAAGTGAGGCAGCCATGGACCACGACCACCTGATCGACATGGCCAACCAGATCGGCGCCTTCTTCGAATCGATGCCCGATCGAGACGAAGCGCTGACCGGCATCGCCGAGCATATCCGGCGCTTCTGGGAGCCGCGCATGCGTCGCGCGTTGTTCGCCGCGCTCGACGATCCGTCGAGCGCGGCCGGACAGCGCGCCGCGCCGATCGTGCGCGATGCGATCGCCGCACATCGCGCATCGCTCGTTCCTGCCGCGGTGCCCGCCTGAACGCGCGGCTACGCGGACACCGACATGCCCGCGAACCAGCTTTCGCAGTGGCGCAGCAGCGCGTTCGCGTCGGTTGCCGTGCGCCCGCGCGCGGCCACATAGCCGTCGGGCCGCAGCAGATAGAACGACGGCCGCGAGCGGCCGTACTCCTGCGCGAGGCCCGCCACCCCGTCGCCTTCGGCGTCGGCGACACGCCACACGCGTACCGCCTCCGGCATGATCCGTTCGAGCCCCTGCACGAGCGCCCGCGCATCGGCCGGGATCGACGGCACCTCGCCGGCCTCGGTATCCACCGGCTCTTCCAGCAGCAACAGCGTGAAGCTCGCCGGATCGTGAAGATCGTATAGCCGCGCCGTGCCGGGCGCGCGGCCGAGCGGCCCGTCGAGCACGTGCACGAGTGCGTCGGGCGCACGCTCGCCCGCGCGCGGGCCGCCGTCGAGCACGCGCTCGAGCGTGAGCGGACTCTTCCGGTACTGCACGCCGAGCTCGCTCACCGTGCGCCTGACCGCGTCGCGCATCGGCCCGAACGACGCCAGCAGCGGCACGACGTGATCGCGCAGCAGCTTCATCGCGCCGCGCTCGGCTTCGACGACCTGCGTGACGAAACCGGTCTGCCGCAACACGTCGCGCTCGATCGGATGGCGCTCCGCGTGATACGTGTCGAGCAACCGCTCCGGCGCGCCTGCGCCGAGGACGCGTGCGAGCTTCCAGCCGAGGTTGAACGCCTCCTGGATGCCGGTGTTCATGCCCTGCGCGCCGGCCGGGCTGTGGACGTGCGCGGCGTCGCCCGCGAAGAATACGCGGCCGTGACGCAGCCGGTCGACCATCCGGCTGTGCAGGTGGAAATACGACGACCACGCGAGATCGCTTGGCGAGATCGATGCGCCGACGCGCGCACGAATGATCGCGTCGCACTCCTCGAGCGACGGAGCCGGCGCGCCGGGCGACGCGTCGCTGCGGGGCGGCCGGTCGGCGACGAGCCGGTAACGTCCGCCCCCCATCGGAAACAGGCCCGCGATGCCGGCGGGCGTCGTGAACAGGTGGATCTCCTCGTCCGGCCAGTCGGGTATCGCCGCGAAATCGGCCAGCAGGAACGTCTGCTCGAATGCATGCCCGGCAAAGCCCAGGCCGAGCAGATGCCTGACCGTGCTGTGCGCGCCGTCGGCCGCAATCAGGTACGACGGGGCGAACGACTCGTCGCGACCGTCGGCGCGGTGCAGCGTCACGTCGAGCGACGTGCCGCCCGCGTCGCATGCCGTCAGCGTCGTACCGCGTTCGACGGTCACGCCCATTCCGGCCAGATGCTCGGCGAGCAGCCGCTCGGTGACGCTCTGGTCGAGAAACATCAGATACGGATAACGCGTTTGCAGCGGATCGAAATCGAGCCGAGCGATCACGCGGCCATCGGCATGCAGCTCGGCCGCATGCGCGCGATGGCCGAGCGCGAGAAACGGTTCGACCGCGCGATGCTGCTCCAGCAGCTCGAGCGTACGCGCCTGGATGCCGATCGCACGCGAAAACGGCGCGGGCGCGACGAGACGGTCGATGATGCGCACCGGCACGCGGGCCCGCGCGAGGCTCATCGCCGCGGCAAGGCCGGTCGGCCCCGCGCCGACGATCAGCACGGGCGGGATATCGGGCAATGTGTCAGCCATGGAAACCTCGATGACACGCGACTCTGCAAGTCTACGCCGCTCCGCGTGACGGGGCCATATGCCAACCGGCCGATACGCGGCCCCGTCGCGCGGTGTGGGAAAATACGCGCTTTCCGCCAGTTTTAGCCTCATGGATTCCGCATTCGACCGGGCGTACGCCGCACACCGCGCGGGCCGCCTCGCCGAGGCCGAGCACGGCTATCGCGACGCGCTCGCCTCCAACCCTGCCGACGCCGACGCGCTGCACCTGTTCGGCGTACTGCGGCACCAGCAGGGCCAGCATGCCGAAGCAGCCGATCTCGTCGGTCGCGCCGTCGCACTGCGTCCGGACGATGCCGCGCTGCAGCTCAATCTCGGCAACGCACTGAAAGCGCTCGGCCGCGTCGACGAAGCGATCGACCGGTTTCGCAACGCGCTCACGCTCGCGCCCGAATTTCCGCTCGCGCATTACAACCTCGGCAACGCGTATGCGGCGCTGCACCGTCACGACGATGCGATCGACGCGTTCGGCCGCGCGCTGCGGCTCACGCCCGACGACGCGTCGATCCACAACAATCTCGGCAACGCGCTGAACGCGCTCGGCCGCCACGACGACGCGCTCGCCGCGTTCGGTCGCGCGCTCGAGCTCCGGCCGGGGCATGCGGGTGCGCACAACAACCTCGGGATGGCGCTGAGCGCGATGGGGCGCGCCGACGATGCGATCGCGCACTTCCAGGCCGCGATCGCCGCGCAGCCCCGTTTCGTCGCCGCCCATTTCAACCTCGGCAACACGTTCGATGCGGTCGGCCGGCATGCCGAGGCGGCCGCGGCATTCGAAGCCGCGCTCGCGCTGCACCCGCCGTTTCCGCTCGCGCTGTTCGGGCTCGCGAACGCGCTCTGCGCACAGGGGCGCCACCGCGACGCGCTGCCGTACTACGAGCGCGCCGTCGGGCTCGATCCGTCGTTCGGGCTCGCATGGCTGAATCTCGGCAACGCGCATCACGCGCTCGGCGCGCACGAGATGGCGCTGCGCGCATTCGAGCAGGCGCTGCGCGTCGCGCCCGATCTCACGCTCGCGCGGCTGCACCGTGCGGTCACGCTGCTGACGCTGCGCGACTTCACGCGCGGCCTGCCCGCCTACGAAGCGCGCCACGAGACGCCCGGCGCGACGCCGCTCGGCGCGCTGCCGCGCTGGCAGGGCGAGCCGATCGCCTCGCGCGCGCTGCTGATCCGCGCGGAACAGGGGTTCGGCGACACGCTGCAGTTCGTCCGCTTCGTGCCGCTGGCCCGCGCTCGCTGCGCGCGCGTCGTGCTCGAAGTCCAGCCGGAACTCGTCGCGCTGCTGGCGCCGGCCGCGTCGCGCTGGCGCGTGACGCTCGTCCCGCAAGGCGCCGCGAAGCCGCCCGCCGCGGACGTCGCCTGCACGCTGATGAGCCTGCCGTTCCTGCTCGGGCTTCAACCGGAAGACATCGTCGGCTCGCGCTACCTCGACGCACCCGACGGCGCCCGCCGGCGCTTTCGCGGCTCGCTCGGCGGGCAGTCGAAACGCAAGTTCGGGCTCGCATGGTCCGGGCGCCGGCAGGCGCAGGAAAACCGCTCGATGCCGTTCGACGCGCTCGCGCCGCTGCTCGCGCTGCCGGACATCGACTGGATCGTGCTGCAGCCCGCGCTCGACGACGACGAACGGGCGCGCGTCGACGCGCATCCGCGCGTGCATCGTCTCGACGGCCGGCTGAACGATTTTGCCGATACGGCCGCGCTGATCGAGCGCCTCGACGGCGTCGTCACGATCGACACGGCTGTCGCGCACCTCGCGGGCGCGCTCGGCAAGCCGCTGTGGGTCATGCTGCCGTTCGCGGCCGACTGGCGCTGGTTCACCGGCGACGACTGCCCGTGGTATGCGCACGCCCGCATCGTCCGCCAGCCGGCGCCGAGCGCGTGGGCCGACGTGGCGGCCGCGGTGGCCGGCCTGCTCCGCGAAGCCTGACCGCAAACGAGAAAGGGAGCGCATCGCGCCCCCTTTCTCGATGTGATGCGCGGCCGATGCCGCGCGCCATGCCGGTCGCCGTCAGGCCGACTTGTACTGGTTGCGCGCGTCGGCCGTGCGGTACAGCACGAGCGTCGCGATCAGGCCGCAGATCGCGGCCACGCTCAACCACAGTCCCGGCGCCGCCTTGTTGCCCGTCTGGTGGATCAGCAGCGTCGAGATCGCCGGCGTGAACCCGCCGATCGTCGTTGCGAGGCTGTAGGCAAGCGAGAAGCCGGCCGTACGCACGTCGGCCGGCATCACTTCGGTGAGCGCGACGACCATCGCCCCGTTGTAGGACGCGTACAGGAACGACAGCCACAGCTCGACCGCGAGCAGGCGCAGGAACGACGGATCGCCGACGAGCCACTGCACGGCCGGGTAAGCCGACACCAGCGTCAGCACGGTGAACGCGATCAGGACCGGGCGGCGGCCGACGCGGTCGGACAGCGCCCCGGACAGCGGCAGCCACACGAGATTCGAGATTCCGACGCAGACGGTCACGACGAGCGCGTCGAGCGATGACAGGTGCAGCACTTCCTTGCCGAAGGTCGGCGTATAAGCGGTAATCATGTAGAACGACACCGTCGTCATGATCACCATCCCCATGCCGGCCACCACGACGCCCCAGTTGTCGAGCATCGAACGCATGATCTCGCCCATCGTCGGACGGTGACGCTTCGCAAGGAATTCGTCGGTCTCCTTCAGCGACCGGCGGATCAGGAACAGGAACGGCACGATCAGGCAGCCGATCAGAAACGGAATGCGCCAGCCCCACGTGGTCATTTCCTCGGCCGGCAGCGCGCGGTTCAGCACGACACCGACGAACGCGGCGAACACGACGGCCACCTGCTGGCTGCCCGACTGCCACGACGTATAGAACCCCTTGTGCCCCTTCGTCGCGATCTCCGACAGATAGACCGACACGCCGCCGAGCTCGACGCCCGCCGAGAAGCCCTGCAGCAGCCGGCCGAGCAGCACGAGCACCGGCGCGAGCACGCCGATCGTCGCATAGCCCGGGATCGCGGCCACCGTGAGCGTGCCGATCGCCATCAACCCAAGCGTCAGGATCAGCCCCTTGCGGCGGCCGTGATGGTCGATGTACGCGCCGAGCACGATCGCGCCGACCGGCCGCATCAGGAAGCCCGCGCCGAATACCGACAGCGACAGCATCAGCGACGCGAACGCGTTGCCGCTCGGAAAGTACGTTTTCGCGATGGCCGACGCGTAATACCCGTAGACCATGAAATCGTACATTTCCAGGAAGTTGCCGCTGACGACCCGGAAGACGGTGCGGACTTTCGATTCCTGCGCGATGGCAGGGGACGCTGTAGACATGTTTTCTCGCTCAGCTGGATGGCGCGAATACCGCACCCCATGAATCCGACGATGCGCGACGCACACGGTGGGCCCGCGCGCCCGGGCATCGCTGCCCGCCGGTGGCGCGACGCGCAACGACACGCCGCCGGCATGATTCGCGAATCATGCCACGCCAGGCCGACATTTGCCTTGTAGTGCCCCGGCCACGGCCGTCGCGGCATCCGTCTCGTACAAGTCGCCCCTAAACGGACACAAGAATCAGATTGATCTGATCGACCTGCCTTCGCCGGCTGACCACAATGTCACGTTGCGACGACATTTCCGCGCCGCACCGGCACGGTCGCCCGTGTCGCGCGGCACACCCCTTTCATGACCCCATCGCCCCTTGTCCCGGTCGAAGGCGCGCTCGCCTGCCCTCGCATCCACCCGCTCGATGACGTCCCGCCGTTCGGTCGCGAATGGCGATTCCCCGATGCTTCCGACGCACGGCCCGGCAGGAACTGCGTCGCGACGCTGACGACGTCCTGCATCGATGTCGACCGGCCGCACCGCGCGTGCCAATGGAAGCCGTGGCCCGCGGCAACATCGGCGCCCGCTCCGATCGGTACGCCCGTCGCGCCGGCTGCGGTCGCCGCCGGACGCTGGCGCCCCCCGGCGCGCCGCCGTCGCGACCGGCGCGCGACGTATGCCGCCTGCTGGAGCATCGGCGCACTCGGCGTCATCGGCTGGCTGATCGGCACGTACGAGCCACCTCCGGGGTTCGGTTCCGCGGATGCGATTCAAGCGGCCGGCGGTGCGCCCGATCACGTCACGAGATCGGCTGGCACCATCCATGTCGCCGCGGCTCGACCGGGTGCGTTGACGGGTGCGCTGACGCGCGCCATCCCGCAGCGCGACGTGGCGACGCCTGTCGCAAGCACGAGCGAGCCGCCACCCGCCACGCACCGCGTCGCGCTTCGCCCGGCACCGCTTCATCCGCAAGCGACGGCCGACGTACGGCACGGCGTCCCTGCCTCGCCACGTCGGGCAACCGACCGGCGCACGACGGAGGCGCCGCCCCGCACCCAGGTCGTGCCACGGCTCGCGACACATCCGCCGATCGTGCATGCGCCGCGCCCGCGCGGCGCGACCGACATCGACGCTCACGAGCGGTCCGGCCAGCCGCCGCGCATGGCGGATACGCGCGATACGCGCGACTCGCTCGACGATCCGGCCACGCTGATCGCCATGGCGAACGCGCTGCGCGCCACGCAGCCGGCTCGCCCGGCGCACCCGGGCGCGGCCGGCTTCGACTGGACGTCGCAACTGTCGCACCGCCGCGTGACCGACGTGCCGGACGCGTTCGCGCACTGACCGCCGCGCAATAAAAAACCCGGCGAAGGTCGCTTCGCCGGGTTTTCGCTCGTCCCGCTCCGTCCGTTCGACGAATCGTTACTTGTGCACGGGCAGCCCCGTCTCGGTCTGCCGCTCGAGCTGCCGCACCTGCTCCTGCAGATCGCGCAACTGCAACTGCGCCGCCCGCTTCTCGACCTGCAGCGCCTGGGCCTGCTCCTGCGCCGACTTTTGCCGCTGCGCGACTTCGGCCTGCTGGCTGCGCGCGACACTGAGGTCGGCCTGCAACTGCTGCGCACGATTCGCCTGCAGCGCGATCACGCGTTCGAGAAATGCCTTCTGTGCCTGCAACTCGGTCCGGCGGATCTCGATATCGGCAAGCTGGGCGGTCTGCTGGACGAAATTCGCGTACACCATCTCCGCGCGATTCTTTTCCTGCGAACGGATCACGCGCCACAGGTTCTTGTCCTGGAACAGCGCGACGTAATACGTCATCTCGCGCGGATCGAACATCAGGCTTGCGCCGTAGCTCCCGTTGTACGTCGTACGCATCTCGACGATCCGGCCGTCGTGCAGCATCTGCGTCAGCTCGGCGACGTTGCCTTGCGCGGCCGCGTCGGACGCGACCGCGGCCGATGCCGCCGGCGACCCGCCGCCGCTCAAGCTCGTGACCGCCGGACGCGTACCGGCGACAGGTGCGGTCGCATCGGCGGACCAGGCCGCGCCTGCGTGCGCGCAGGCAGCCAGCGCAACGATCCACGTTGCGCGTCGTGCAGGGAAGAAATTTCGGAAAGCCAACGTCACACTCCGGCGAACGAATCGGAACACGCGATTATCGTTCAAAACGAAACGGCCGCATCTCGAATTTGTCGGGATGCGGCCGGCCTTCGCCCAACGCGGAAAATACGGCGTGCTACAGGCGCGTTTCGCGCGCCGCACGCAGGAATGCATCGAGCAGCGGCGTGCAGTCGAGCAGCTCCGCGCCGCCCGCGCGATGGAACTCCGGATGCCACTGCACGCCGACGACGAACGGCGAACGCCGATGGCGAATGCCTTCGATGATCCCGTCGCCGGCCGACACGGCCTCGATGTTCAGATCGCGGCCGAGATCGCGGATCGCCTGGTGGTGAATCGAGTTGACGATCGCTTCGCTGCGCCCCGGGAACATGCTCGCGAGCGTCGACGAGTCGGGAAAGCGGATCGCGTGACGATGCTGGTCGTAATGCTCGCTCACGTGCGCATTCGCGGTCGGCACGTCGGTCGCGATGTCCTGGTACAGCGAGCCGCCGAACGCGACGTTGATCAGCTGGCAGCCGCGACACACGCCGAGCACCGGTTTGCCGGACTCGATGAATTCGTGCAGCAGCTCGAGCTCGTACATGTCGCGCACGCGATCGCCCGGCCATTCGGGACGCGCATCCGACGCCGCGTAGGTTTGCGGCGACACGTCGGCGCCGCCTTGCAGCAGCAGCCCGTCGAGATGCTTCGCGTAATCGCGCAGGCGGATATTGCTCGGATGGATCATGCCCTGATGCCCGACGGTCGGAATCATGAACACGAGCACGTCGCGCGACATCACCCAGTGCGCGATCGATTCCTCGAGATATTGCAGCGTCTTGCCGCGCAGCCCCTTCGCGCCCGGCTCCGGATGGAAGATCCGCGCCGAGACGCCGATGCGCAGCGTGCGCTGCGTGATGCGCTGGCCGGCGCGGTCGAACAGCCGCCGCGCGCGCGCCGCGACGATCCGGCCGAACACCGACCACGGCGTGTCGCTCTGCTTCAGGTAGGCCGGCGGCGCATTCTGCGCGTTCGCGGGCGGCGGTCGCGGCGTGTCGAAATCGGGCTGCGCGCCGAAGCCGGGCGGCGGCGCACCCGGCTTCGGCGGCGCGGCCACGTCGGCACCACCGGCAACAGCGCCTGCCGCACCGGGCGCCCCCGGCTCGGATGCGGCCGTGACGGGCGATGCGCCGTCATCGGCGACGTTCTGCGCGGCGGCCTGCTTGGCCGGCGCATCGGGCGTTTTCGCCGGATCGGGACGGGGGGAATCGGAAGAAGCGGAAGAGGTGCCGGGCAGACCGGCCGGGGAAGGCGTGTTTTCGCTCATGACGATGGTCTGGTACGTCGCTCGCGCGTATGGATAGACGAGGATTCATTATGCTTGAGTGCACGATCGCGCGGTAAACCTGCAACATCCTGTCGATATTGTTGCAGGCCGGTGGCAAGTCGCGGCGCGGCGCGGTTCGGCTCATGCGCCGGCATCGGCCCCCTCGCGTTGGTCACGCTGGACATCGGTGATATATCACAATAATATCCAGCGATCGCCACGCTTCCCGAGCATCCGCGCCGTGATCGCGCCCCTTCCGGCCCCCGTGCCGCAACCCCTATGAGTACCTTGTCCGACGTCACCCGCGACCGCCCTGCCGCATCGCCGGCCAGCCTCGCCGATCGCGCGTACGCGCTGATCCAGCGCGACATCATCACGATGCGCCTGAAGCCGGGCGCCGCGCTCAACGAAGCCGACCTCGTCGCGCGCACGGGAATCGGCCGCACGCCGGTGCACCAGGCCGTGCATCGGCTCGTGCTCGAAGGGCTGCTGTCCGTGATGCCGCGCAAGGGCTTGATGGTGCAGCCGCTGTCGCTCGACGACATCGTCGCGGTGATCGACGTGCGGCGCATCAACGAAGCGCACTGCGCCGAACTCACCGCGCGCCATGCGACGCCCGACGATCTCGCGCGCCTGGCCGCGCTGCTCGACGACGGGCAGGCCTGCGTCGACACGCACGACGTCGAGGGCATGATGGAACTCGACCGTGCGTTTCATCAGACGATCGCCGCGGCCGCGCGCAACGCGGTGCTCGCCGACATCCTGCGCGCGCTGCACGAGCGCTCGCTGCGCTTCTGGTTCGTCACGCTGTCCGAACCGCATCATCTCGCCGATGTCCAGCACGAACATCGCGCGCTGTTCGACCGGCTGTCCGCACGCGACGCCGCCGGCGCGCGCGCGGCCGTCGAAAGCCATATCGATTCGTTCCGCTCCACGCTTGTTCAACATCTTCGCCCCTGAGCCGCCATGACCACCTTCACGCCGTTCCCCCCGCTCGCCCAGCTCGCCGCCGACCTCGCCGCCGGCCGGACCACGAGCCGCGCGCTCGTCGACACCGCGCTCGACCGGATCGCCGATCCGTCGGGCCAGGGCGCCGTCGTCTTCACCGAAGTCGATGCCGACAACGCACGCGCGGCCGCCGACGCGCACGACCGGCTGCGCGCCGCGGGCACCGTGCTGTCGCCGCTCGCGGGCATTCCCGTGTCGGTCAAGGACCTGTTCGACGTCGCGGGCCAGGTCACGCGCGCGGGGTCGCGCGTGCTCGACGGCGCGCCGGCCGCGCGCACCGATGCGGTCGCCGTCGCGCGGCTCAAGCGCGCAGGCGCGGTGCTGGTCGGTCGCACCAACATGAGCGAGTTCGCGTTCTCGGGGCTGGGGCTGAATCCGCACTTCGGCAACCCGCGCTCGCCGTACCGCCGCGACGTGCCGGGCGACGCACGGATTTCGGGCGGCTCGTCGTCGGGGGCGGCCGCGTCGGTCGCCGACGGGATGGCCGCCGTCGCGCTCGGCACCGACACCGGCGGCTCGATCCGCATTCCGGCCGCGCTGTGCGGGCTGACGGGCTTCAAGCCGACCGCGAGCCGGATCCCGACGCAAGGCGGCGTGCCGCTGTCGACGACGCTCGACTCGTTCGGCCCGATCGGCCTGACGGTCGCGTGCTGCGCGCTCGTCGACCGGATGCTGGCGGGGCTGGAGCCGCACGTGCCGGCTGCCCGCCCGCTCGAAGGCGTACGGCTCGGCGTGCTGACGAACTACGTGACGGACGGCGTCGATGCGGACGTCGCCGCCGCGCTCGACACCGCACTCAAGCATCTCGAAGCCGCCGGCGCGATCGTCACCGAAGTACGCTTTCCCGCGCTCGACCGGCTGCCGGAGATCAACCGTTTCGGCTTCTCGCCGATCGAGGCGTACGCGTGGCATCGCCCGCTGCTCGCCACGCATCGCGACCAGTACGACCCGCGCGTGCTGACGCGAATCCTGAAGGGCGAGCCCGCGACCGCGGCCGACTATCTGGACCTGCTCGCCGCACGCGCCGCGATGCTCGACGAAGCCGCGCACACGGTCTGGTCGCGCTTCGACGCGCTCGTCGCGCCGACGGTGCCGGTCGTGCCGCCGCGCATCGCCGAACTCGAAACGGACGACGACGCGTTCACGCGCACCAACGCGCTGATCCTGCGCAACCCGAGCGCGTTCAACTTCCTCGATGCGTGCGGGCTGTCGCTGCCGTGTCATCCGCGCGACGCGGCACCGGTCGGCCTGATGCTCGCGGCGGCGCCGCATCGCGACGACGCGCTGCTTGCGATCGGCCAGTCGGTCGAGGCCGTGCTGAACACGATCCGCTGACCGCAACGGCCGATCGCAAGCCGAGCGGCGGCGGCCCGCGCACGTGCGGCAGGGTGCCGCACGCGGACTGTCAGTTTCGTGCCAGATCATTCGCGCTAAAATCGCGCGATTGTTTTCCGGACCGACCGACGAGGAACCCCGCCGACATGAACGACCACACGCTTGCACTACGCCGCGAACGCCGCCTGCTGATGCTGCTCGGATGGGTGTGCATCGCCCTGCTGGCCGGCGCGCTGTACCTGCAGTACGTGAAGAACGAAGACCCGTGCCCGCTGTGCATCATCCAGCGCTACTTCTTCTGCGCGATCGGGATCTTCGCGTTCCTGGCCGCCGGGATCCGCAACTGGCGCGGCGTCTGGGTGCTCGAGCTGCTGATCGCGATCGCCGCGGCCGGCGGTGTCGGCACGGCCGCGCGGCACCTGTCGATCCAGATGAATCCGGGCTTCAGTTGCGGCTTCGACACGCTGCAGCCGATCGTCGACAGCCTGCCGCCCGCGCAGTGGTTCCCCGGCATGTTCAAGGTCGCCGGGCTGTGCGAAACCGTCTACCCGCCGATCTTCGGCATCCTGCTGCCCGGCTGGGCGCTGATCGGCTTCGCCGTGATCCTGGTCGCGGTCGTCGCGAGCCTCTGGCGCCATCGCCGCAAGCTCGCGAGCTGAGCGGCCGGCGGCGGTGCCGGCCCATGGCCCGCGACCCGACCGAACGGATCGCGCGCGGCCGGCCGGTCGTCACCCGGCCGCGGCCGACGCCCGCGCGGGCCCTGCCCGGTCGCCGCGCGTCAACCCCTACCCTGCCGCCGCCCGGGTTTCCGGCCCGGCGCGCGTCGCGCGATCTCCGCGCCCCCGCCCCGCCCCACGTGCGTTTCGGCCCGATGTGCATGTATCGGCGCCCCGATCCCGCGCGGCGGGCCTATGATCGACATGATCGCCGCCTGATAGCGCGGATCACTGCCCGGCCATGTTCCCGCCGCGTGGCAGTGCTATCTTCGGAGCTGGATGGCGATCTACGTGCGCGAGGCCGGGCGGTCTCACCGCTTGCTGCGTAACGCGCGCCCGATCCGCAATGTCGACTGGATTCATCATGACAACGCAAACCATCCGCATCCATCACCCTCATGGCGTCCGCGCGTCCGGCGGCGCCGTCCGCGCACGCCGTCAGTGCACGGCCGCCGCACGGCATCGGCCGTGCCGCCGGTCTGCCGCGCCTCCGTCCGTCCTCGTTGCCGCCGCGCCCGCCAGCCCGCGCCGCGCGTCGCGCCGCATCGTCCCGAACGGAGCGTGCTGATGGAAACCTGGCTCGGCGATCTGCAGCAACTGCTCGCGCACGGCGAAGCGGCCGTGCTCGTGACGGTCGCGCACACCGACGGCTCCGCACCGCGCGAAGCCGGCACCAAGATGCTCGTCACGCGCGACACGGCGCGCCATACGATCGGCGGCGGTCATCTGGAATGGAAGGCGATCGAGATCGCGCGGCACCTGCTGAAGGACGGCGCGCACGTGCCGCACGCACGCCGGCTCGAGCGGCTCGCGCTCGGCCCGAGCCTCGGCCAGTGCTGCGGCGGCGCCGTGGTGCTCGCGTTCGAGCGGCTCGACGTCGGCGACCTCGGCTGGATCATGTCGCTCGCGAAGCGCGTCGCGGCCGGCGCCGCGACCGTGCGTAGCGTATCATTCGGCCCCTCGCCGGGCGCGCCGCTGTTGAGCGAGCCCGAATCGGAAGCCGCGCGTGCCGACTGCCTGCTGTGGGAAACCGGCGGCGTCTCGCTGATGACCGAAACGATCGCGCCGTATGCGTTCCCCGTCGTGCTGTTCGGCGCCGGGCACATCGGCACCGCGCTCGTGAAGGTACTGGCGACGCTGCCGTGCCGCGTGCGCTGGATCGACCGGCCCGATGCGGCGTTCCCGCCGGCCGACGCGCTCGCCGGCATCGGCAACCTCGCGATCGACGCGACCGCTGCCCCGGCCGATGCGGTCGACGCGGCGCCGCCGCAGTCCTACTTCGTCGTGATGACGCACGACCACGCACTCGATTTCGTGCTGGCCGAGCGCATCCTGCGACGCGGCGACTATGCATACTTCGGGATGACCGGCTCGCGCACGAAACGCATGCAGTTCGATCACCGGCTCGCCGCGATCGGCATCGACCCGGCCCAGGTCGCGCGGATGCGCTGCCCGATCGGTGTCGAAGGCATCGTCGACAAGGCGCCCGAAGTGATCGCGATCTCGGTGGCCGCACAGTTGCTGCAGGCCGTCGAGGCGAACGCGTCCGCGCAGGCTTCCCCTACCCACTGACCGACCAAGAACGACGCCATGACCCCGACATTCAAGGACAAGATTGCCCGCGCGCCGAAAGCGGAGCTGCACATCCATATCGAAGGCTCGCTCGAGCCCGAACTGATCTTCGCGCTCGCGCAGCGCAACGGCGTGAAGCTCGCGTACGACTCGATCGATGCGCTGCGCGCCGCGTACGCGTTCACCGATCTGCAGTCGTTCCTCGACATCTACTACGCCGGCGCGAGCGTGCTGCTCACCGAGCAGGATTTCTACGACATGACGGCCGCGTACTGCGAACGCGCGCTCGCCGACAACGTCGTCCACACCGAACTGTTCTTCGACCCTCAGACCCACACCGAGCGCGGCGTGCCGATCGAGACGGTCGTCGCGGGCATCGAGCGCGCGCTCGCCGATGCCGAACGCCGCGGGCTGTCGAGCAAGCTGATCCTGTGCTTCCTGCGCCACCTGTCCGAAGAGGACGCGCTCGCGACATTCGAATCCGCGTTGCCGCTGTTCGAACGCTATCGTCATCGCCTGATCGGCGTGGGCCTCGATTCGTCCGAGCTCGGCCATCCGCCGAAGAAGTTCGCCCGCGTGTTCGACAAGGCGCGCGCGCTCGGGCTGAAGCTCGTCGCGCACGCCGGCGAGGAAGGCCCGCCCGCCTACATCTACGAAGCGCTCGACGTGCTGAAGGTCGACCGGATCGACCACGGCGTGCGCAGCATCGAGGACGCCGCGCTCGTCGAGCGCCTCGCGAAAACACGCACGGCGCTCACCGTGTGCCCGCTGTCGAACCTGAAGCTGTGCGTGTTCGACGACATGACGAAGCACACGCTGAAGGCGCTGCTCGACCGCGGCGTCGCGGTGACGATCAACTCCGACGATCCCGCCTATTTCGGCGGCTACGTCAATGAAAACTACTTCGCGACGGCCGAAGGGCTGCAACTCACGGATGCCGAAGTCCATGCGGTGATCCGCAACGGCTTCGAGGCGTCGTTCATCGAACCGGCGCAGCGCGACGCACTGTACGCGCGCCTCGACGCGTACTGGCAGGCCGCGTGACGGCCCGCATCGAGGAACGCTAGACAGATGAGACACGGCAACGGCATCCGCTTCGCGATCACCGGTCCGGCCTTGCGCCGGGCCGGCCGCCTGCGTGCAAGCCGGGCGACGGCGCGGCGCAGCGCCGTCCGCGCACGCGGGCCGTCGCCGCTTGCCGTGCCGTTCGCCGCCGCACCGGATGCGGGTGCAACGGCCGCAAGGTGCGCGGGCAACCACGCGCCGGCGGCTTCGGCCGCCACGTTCGCCCGCGCCATCGCCTTCGGCCGTGCCGCACGCCGCGTGCCGCCGCCGCTCGCGAAGCACCGTCCCGCCCTCGTGCGGCGTCGATCGCTTTCTTCTGTTCGCCTTACCTTGATGCAGGATTCTTCGTCATGACGCAAACCGCTTTCCGTTCCCAACTGCTGACCTTCAACGGCGATCCGGCGCAATCGAGCCAGGCCGCGAATTACGAGACCGACGGGCTCCTGATCGTCGACGACGGCAAGGTCGTCGCGGCCGGCCCGCATGCACAGCTCGCCGCGACGCTCGCACGCGATGCGGTGGTTCACGACCTGCGCGACAAGCTGATCGTGCCCGGCTTCATCGACACGCACATCCACTATCCGCAGACGGACATGATCGCGTCGCCGGCGCCGGGCCTGCTGCCGTGGCTCGACAAGTACACGTTCCCGACCGAGCGCCGGTTCGGCGACCCCGGGCATGCGCGCGAAGTCGCCGACTTCTTCGTCGACGAACTGCTCGCGTGCGGCACGACGAGCGCGCTCGTCTACTGCACGGTGCACAAGCAATCGGCCGATGCGCTGTTCGCGGCCAGCGACGCGCGCGACCTGCGGATGATCGCCGGCAAGGTGCTGATGGACCGCAACTGCCCCGAATTCCTGCGCGACACCGCGCAGTCGGGCTATGACGACAGCGCCGAGCTGATCGGCCGCTGGCACGGCAAGGGCCGCCAGATGTACGCGCTCACGCCGCGCTTCGCGCCGACGTCGACCGAGGCGCAGCTCGAGGCGTGCGGCGAACTCGCGCGCCGCCATCCGGACGTGTTCGTGCAAAGCCACGTCGCGGAAAACGTCGACGAAGTGAAATGGGCCGCCGAGCTGTTCCCCGGCCATCGCAGCTATCTCGACATCTACGACCGCTACGGGCTGCTGCGTCCGCGCGCGGTGTACGGCCACTGCATCCATCTCGACGACGAGGATCGCCGCCGGATGGCCGACACGCGCACCGTCGTCGCACACTGCCCGACGTCGAACTTCTTCCTCGGCAGCGGGCTGTTCGATTTCGACAAGGCCGGCGAATACGACGTGCCCGTCACGCTCGCGACCGACGTCGGCGGCGGTACGTCGTTCTCGATGCTGCAGACGATGAACGAGGCGCACAAGGTCGCGCGGCTGTCGGGCCACCACCTGAGCGCCACGCGGATGTTCTGGCTCGCGACGGCCGGCGCCGCGCAGGCGCTCGACCTCGCCGACACGGTCGGCACGCTCGCGCCGCGCACCGAAGCCGACTTCGTCGTGCTCGATCCGCAGGCGACGCCGCTGCTCGCGCGCCGCACGGCGCGCGCGGATTCGCTCGAGGAACTGCTGTTCGCGTTCGCGCTGCTCGGCGACGACCGCGCGGTATGCCGCACTTACGCAGCCGGCAAACTCGTGCACGAGCGCGGCAGCGCCCGCCGCCCGGCCGCCGCGTAACGCTCGCGGGCACCCCGTTTCGGCGCGTGCGGCAGCTTCCCCGCCGTGCGTGCCGGCAATCGAACCCGCCGCGGTGCGTCTTATGGCGGCCCGGCCGCTTTCCGGCGTACGACGCACCGTGCTAGAATTCGCCGCTCATTGGGGAGTAGCCGCTCCGCTCGATGTCCCGCGCCCCCGGCGCGCATCGTGACGGAGGCGTCCGTCAACAGACTTGGCCGTTCGGCCATGGCGGACGCAGCCACGTTGGCCTGGCGAGACCGATGGTTCACTGCGCGCCGCATCAGGGCCCGGCGCGCGGCGGATCGTCGCTCGCACGCACAACAACGGCCCGTGGAACCCCATTCGTGTCTCAAGCCTTCCTGATCTCCACCGGCGCCGTCGCCCTCGCTGAAATCGGCGACAAGACCCAACTGCTTTCCCTCGTTCTGGCCGCGCGCTATCGCAAGCCGGTGCCGATCATTCTCGGCGTGCTCGTCGCGACGCTCGTCAACCACGGCTTCGCAGGCGCGCTCGGCGAATGGCTCGGCGCGCTCGTCACGCCGTCGATCATGCGCTGGGCACTCGCGTTCTCGTTCATCGCGATGGGGCTGTGGATTCTCGTGCCGGACAAGCTCGACGAGGACGAAGCCAATGCGACCCGCTCGCGGCTCGGCGTGTTCGGCGCGACGCTGGTGGCGTTCTTCCTCGCGGAAATGGGCGACAAGACGCAGATCGCGACCGTCGCGCTGGCCGCGCGCTTTCAGGATTACATCGGTGTCGTGGCCGGCACGACGTTCGGGATGATGCTCGCGAACGTGCCGGCGATCCTGCTGGGCGACCGCTTCGCGCACCGCCTGCCGACGAAGCTCGTGCACGGGATCGCGGCCGTGCTGTTCGTCGTGCTCGGCGCGCTGGCGCTGCTGGGCGTCGGGGTCTGACGGAAAGGAAGGTGGCCCGGCGCGGCCGGGCGGCCGCGCCAATCGGGATACCGCTTACTTCGCGACGGCCGCGCCCGAGGCGGCTGCAGCCGGCGCCGCGCGCTCGTTGGAAGCCGGCGCCGCCGGCCCGCCGCGCTTGTCGACCGGCAGCCGGACCGTGCGGACCGCCCCGTTCGACAACGGGAAATCGGCGAGCGCGCTGCGCGCGAGGAACGGCATCGCGTACAGCAGCGTGCCGTTGTCGCCGGTCGTGCGCGCGGACACGTTGTAGACCTCCTTGCCCGTCGCGCGCTCGGTGATGCGGATGCCGAGCGTGTAGTCGAACACCTGGTACGTCTGCGCGACATAGCCGGCCGGCATCGGCCCCCAGGGGCCCCACGGACCCCAGGGACTCCACGGGCCGCCCCGCCAGTACGGCCCCGGCCCCATGAACCACGGGTCATAGTAGACCGGCTGCGGCACCGTCACCAGATCGCTGCCGACCGCATAGGTCAGCCCGACGAGATAGCGCGCCTGCGACGGCGGCACCTGCCGGAACGCATACGCGGACAGCTCGTTCGCGACGATCGGCTCGTAGGTCGACTGCTCGATGCTGTTCTTCTGTGCGTCCGTGCGCGTGAACGCATAGGTGCGCGTCGCGTCGCTGCCGCTCCAGTCGGAGAAGGCCGTGACCCGGGTAGTCACGTAGCTGGTGCAGCCGGTCAGCAGCGCGACGCACAGCGCCGCCGCCCAGCCCGCACCGCGAAAAATCCATTCGCGTTTCATGTCGATCCTCGTCGATCCGTCACCCGTTCGTCGCACCGCGCGAACCACAACGGGATGTCGATAATACGCGGACTGCCGGAAGCGGTAAAAAGTTCGCCCGGCACGCAGCCGCAAGCCTTTGTACAATGACCCGGTTCGCCTGGCCCGCGCGACGGGCCCCGTCCCCCACTCCACCGATCTCGACGACCATGTCCGACAACGCCTCCTCCACCGTGATCCGCCGCGCCGACTACACGCCGCCGGCCTTCCTCATCGATTCCGTCGCACTCGAATTCGATCTCGCGCCGGCCCGCACGATCGTCAGGAACACGATGCGCGTGCGCCGCAATCCGGATGCCGCGCCCGCGCCGCACCTGGAGCTGATGGGCGAGGCGCTCGAATTCCTCGGCGCACGGCTGGACGGCGCGCCGCACGGCGCGGTGCGCGCGCACGAGCACGGGCTGACGGTCGAGAACGTGCCCGACGCGTTCGAGCTGACGCTCGAAAGCGCATGCGCGCCCGACCAGAATACGACGCTGTCGGGCCTCTACGTGTCGAGCGGCAACTTCTTCACGCAGTGCGAGGCCGAAGGCTTTCGCCGCATCACCTACTTCCTCGACCGCCCCGACGTGATGGCGTCGTACACGGTCACGCTGCGCGCCGACAAGGCCGCTTACCCGGTGCTGCTGTCGAACGGCAACCTCGTCGATTCGGGCGACCTGCCCGACGGCCGCCACTTCGCGAAGTGGGAAGACCCGTTCCGCAAGCCGAGCTACCTGTTCGCGCTGGTCGCCGGCAAGCTCGTCGCGATCGAGGAAACGATCACGACCGGCTCCGGCAAGGAAAAGCTGCTGCAGGTGTGGGTCGAGCCGGCCGATCTCGACAAGACGCGTCACGCGATGGATTCGCTGATCCACTCGATCCGCTGGGATGAAAAGCGCTTCGGCCTCGAGCTCGATCTCGACCGCTTCATGATCGTCGCGGTCGGCGACTTCAACATGGGCGCGATGGAGAACAAGGGGCTCAACATCTTCAACACGAAGTACGTGCTCGCGAACCCCGAGACCGCGACCGACACCGATTTCGCGAACATCGAGTCGGTGGTCGGCCACGAGTACTTCCACAACTGGACCGGCAACCGCGTGACCTGCCGCGACTGGTTCCAGTTGAGCCTGAAGGAAGGCCTGACGGTATTCCGCGACCAGGAATTCTCGGCCGACATGGCCGCGGGCGACGACGTCGATTCGGCGGCCCGCGCGGTCAAGCGCATCGAGGACGTGCGCGTGCTGCGCCAGTTGCAGTTCGCCGAGGATGCCGGCCCGATGGCGCACCCGGTGCGCCCGGAGAGCTACGTCGAGATCAACAACTTCTACACGATGACCGTCTACGAGAAGGGCTCGGAAGTCGTGCGGATGTACCAGACGCTGTTCGGCCGCGACGGCTTCCGCAAGGGGATGGACCTCTACTTCAAGCGCCACGACGGCCACGCGGTGACTTGCGACGACTTCCGTCATGCGATGGCCGACGCGAACGGGCGCGACCTCGCGCAGTTCGAGCGCTGGTACAGCCAGGCCGGCACGCCGCGCGTGTCGGTGCGCACCGCGTACGACGCGGCCGCGCGCCGCTATACGGTCACCCTCGCGCAAGGCTACGGCGACGCGTCGCCGGCCGCGCGCGAGACGCAGCAAGGGCCGCTGCTGATCCCGTTCGCGATCGGCCTCATCGGCCGCGACGGCCGCGACCTGCCGCTGCGTCTCGACGGCGAAGCCGCCTCATCGGGCACGACGCGCGTGCTCGAGTTCACTGAAACCGAGCAGACCTTCACGTTCGTCGACGTGCCGCAAGCGCCGCTGCCGTCGCTGCTGCGCAACTTCTCGTCGCCGGTGATCGTCGAGTACGACTACAGCGACGACGATCTCGCGTTCCTGCTCGCGCACGACAGCGACCCGTTCAACCGCTGGGAGGCCGGCCAGCGCCTCGCGACGCGCGCGCTGCTGACGCTCGCTTCGCGCGCTGCCGCGAACGAGCCGCTCACGCTCGGCGAGAACTTCGTCGCCGCGTTCCGGCGCGTGCTGACCGATGAAAGCCTGTCGCCGGCGTTCCGCGAACTCGCGCTGACGCTGCCGTCGGAAACCTACCTCGCCGACCAGATGGCCGAGGCCGATCCGGCCGCCGTGCATCGTGCCCGGCAGTTCGTGCGCCGCCAGCTCGCGACCGCGTTGCGCGCCGACTGGCTCGCCGCGTACGAGCAGCACCAGACGCCCGGCGCCTACGCGCCGACGCCGGAAGCCTCGGGCCGCCGCGCGCTGAAGAACCTCGCGCTCGCGTATCTGGCCGAACTCGACGATCCGGCCGATGCCGTGCGCCTCGCCACGGCGCAGTACGACGCGGCGAACAACATGACCGACCGCGCAGCTGCACTTGGCGCGCTGCTGTCCGCGGCCGCCGGCGGGGCCAACGAGCCGGCCGAACAGGCACTCGACGACTTCTATCGCCGCTTCGAAAAGGAAGCGCTCGTGATCGACAAGTGGTTCGCGATGCAGGCGGCGCAACGCGGTACACCCGCGCACCCGACGCTCGCGAAGGTGCGCAGGCTGCTCGCACACCCGGCGTTCAACCTGAAGAACCCGAACCGCGCACGCTCGCTGATCTTCAGCTTCTGCGCGGCCAATCCCGCGCAATTCCACGCGGCCGACGGTTCGGGCTATGCGTTCTGGGCCGAACAGGTGCTCGCGCTCGACGCGATCAACCCGCAGGTCGCGGCGCGTCTCGCGCGCTCGCTCGAACTGTGGCGCCGCTTCACGCCGGCGCTGCGCGACCGGATGCGCGAGGCGCTCGAACAAGTCGCCGCCGGCGCGAAATCGCGCGACGTGCGCGAGATCGTCGAGAAGGCGCTCGCGTAAATCGCGCGATCGACCTGCCGCGTCTGAGCGATCGAGCCGGCGCCGCCTCACGCGGCCGCCGGCTTTTTTATTGCGCGTTCGCGGCCGAAACCGCGCCGGATCGCGGGGTCGGACCGCCCGGCCGGCCATCGCCGCGATGCGCGCCGCCCGTCACCGCCGCCGGAACCGGTCGATTCGGCGGCCCGGCCATGTAACCGGACGAAAAAAGCCGGCGGCGCCCGAGGCGCGACGGGTAAAATTGCGGCCATTCAAGGATTCTTTGGCCTTTCGGAGTCTGTCATGTCCATTGCCCGCCGCACCACGCTGTCGAAGTTCCTGATCGAACAGCAACGTGAGACCAACAACCTCCCCGCCGACCTGCGCCTGCTGATCGAAGTCGTCGCCCGCGCGTGCAAGGCGATCAGCTACAACGTGTCGAAGGGCGCGCTCGGCGATGCGCTCGGCACCGCCGGCAGCGAGAACGTCCAGGGCGAAGTGCAGAAGAAGCTCGACATCCTGTCGAACGAAATCCTGCTCGACGCGAACGAATGGGGCGGCAACCTCGCCGCGATGGCGTCGGAGGAAATGGAAACGTTCTTCCCGATCCCGGCGAACTACCCGCGCGGCGAATACCTGCTCGTGTTCGATCCGCTCGACGGCTCGTCGAACATCGACGTGAACGTGTCGATCGGCACGATCTTCTCGGTGCTGCGCTGCCCGGACGGCAAGCAGGCGACCGAAGAATCGTTCCTGCAGCCCGGCACGCAGCAGGTCGCGGCCGGCTACGCCGTCTACGGCCCGCAGACGGTGTTCGTGCTGACGACCGGCAACGGCGTGAACTGCTTCACGCTCGACCGCGAAGTCGGCTCGTGGGTGCTCACGCAGAGCAACATGCAGATCCCGGCCGACACGCGCGAATACGCGATCAACGCATCGAACGCCCGCCACTGGTACGACCCGGTCAAGCGCTACGTCGACGAGCTGAACGCCGGCAAGGACGGCCCGCGCGGCGACAACTTCAACATGCGCTGGATCGCATCGATGGTGGCCGACGTGCACCGGATCCTGAACCGCGGCGGCATCTTCATGTACCCGGCCGACAAGCGCACGCCCGATCGTCCGGGCAAGCTGCGCCTGATGTACGAAGCGAACCCGATGTCGTTCATCGTCGAACAGGCGGGTGGCGCCGCGACGACCGGCACGCAGCGCATCATGGAAGTGCAGCCGACCGGCCTGCACCAGCGCGTGCCCGTGTTCCTCGGTTCGAAGAACGAAGTGGAGCGCGTGACTCGCTATCACGGCGAAGCAAAATAATTGCACTGCAGCACTGGACGCAGGCGCGAGACCTCAGTACAATCGCGCCTTCGCGATGTGGCCCTAACGGGTTGCGTCGCAGTGAAGTGAAAGCGGAAAGTCCGCCGGATCGAGGGTTTCGCGAAGCAGCCGCAGGAAGCTGAAAAAATTTCGCAAAACCTATTGCCAAGATCGCGGATTTCACCATATAATTTCATTTCTCTGCTGCCGGTGTAGCTCAGTTGGTAGAGCAGCGCATTCGTAATGCGAAGGTCGTAGGTTCGACTCCTATCTCCGGCACCAAGACATAAAGGTCTGACAAGCATCGCTTGTCAGACCTTTTCTCTTTCCGGCGCCGAAATTCTGAAGTCGTTCGGCGGCGCAGTGCACGATCTTCGCGTACGCATTCGGCCACCGCCGTGCCCTCCCCCACACCCATCTGTGCCACACGCCACACGGCGCCTCGGATCGGCAAAGCCGAAGCCCCCTTCGTCGTCCGTTTTGCGCTGTTGTCGATCGAAGCGGTCGACGATGCCGCGGACAAAACTACCCGCCGGCAACGACACACCGGCGATAACACGCCCGACCACCCGACTTCAGCCGCAACCCATCCATACACACTCATTTCACCGCGCATCGGGCGCGCACGAATCGTGCCGTAGGCAGACAAATTCCCTGGAAAATCTCCTTGAGGGTGCATAACATTACTTAACGATTCCGACCCGTCTATCGCGTTACATTGCGTGGGCGGTACGGTGGCCGCGGCCGCTTTCAACCAGCTTGCGGCATGCGACAGCCCGTGCCCGGTCATTTCGACTCAACCCAAGGAGAGGACCACCATGACTCATGGCTTGATTATGTGGCTCATCATCGGCGCGATCGCCGGCTGGCTTGCCGGATTGCTCGTGAAGGGCGGCGGCTTCGGGCTGATCGTCGACATCATCGTCGGGATCGTCGGCGCGGTGATCGGCGGCTGGCTGGCCGGTTTGCTCGGCATCAGTATCGGCAGCGGCTTCATCGGCTCGGTGATCGTCGCGGTCATCGGCGCGGTGATCCTGCTGTTCGTGATCCGGCTATTCAGGCGAGCGGCCTGACGTTTCTCTCCACGCGCCTTCGGGCGCGTTTTTGCATCGGGCCGGCGCGCGGCCCGCTCGCCGCGCGCCGGCCGCTTCGTCAGCGCTTCGCGTGCTGCAACCGCCCGTCGAACGCGTCGGCCGTCAGCCATCCGCGGCGCGCTTCACGCCCACCATCGCGCCCGATCGATACGGTGCGCGGCCGCTCCCCCCTCCATCGCGCATCGAGCGCCGCTCGCGGCCACGAGTTCACAGCGACCATTTCAGTTCTCCATAGAAAGTGCGGCCCGGATACGGGTGGAACGTGTAGTAGCGGCGATCCGTCAGGTTGTCGATGCCGGCCGACGCGCTCCAGTGACGATCGAAGCGGTAGCGCGCCTTCAGATCGACGACCGTAAACGAGCTCGTGCCGCCGTACACGTCCGGATTCACGTCGCTGTTGTCGAGCGTGTTGAACTGGCGGCCCGAGTAGCGCACGCCGACGCTCGCCAGCCAGTGCTCGTCGAAGCGATACGACGCGAGCAGGTTCGCGCGCATGCGCGGAATGCGCGGAAAACGCGAACCGACGTAGGCCGGATTCGCGGCATCGGCGAGAATCTGCGCGTTGCTCGCCGATACGTTCGCGTCGACGTCGAGCCCGCGCAGCCCGACGTTTTCGCCGCTGAACGCGAGTTCGACCCCGCGCACGCGCACTCGGTCGACGTTCGAGATGTTCGTGACGGTGGTCGCGCCCGACACCGTCGTCTGGCTGTAGATCGAATCGCGCAGGTCGCTCTGGAACACGCTGGCGCGCACGACGCCGACGCCCACGTCGCGTTCGGCCGTGAAATCCCAGTCGATCGCCTTTTCCGGCCTCAGGTTCGGGTTGTTGTTGACGATCGCGTTGTTCGAAATCGTGCCCTGGAACAGTTCACCGACCGTCGGGAACCGCGTGCCGGTCGCGAACGACAGCCGGAAGCGCCAGACCTCGGTCGCGTCCCATTGCAGCGCGACTTTCGGCGACAGCGCGTTCGCGCCGCGGTCCGCGTAGCCGAGCGTACCGCTCGCATTGCCGAGCGCGCCGCCATATGCATCCCAGCGCTCGTAGCGCAGCCCGAGCGTCGCGAGCCAGCCCGGCGCGAAGCGCCACGCGTCCTGCCCGAACAGCGCCTGCGTGCGCGTGTCGCCTCGATAGACGCTCGCGAGCGACGTGGTCGGCCCGGCCAGCCAGTCGGCCGTGTTGTACGTGACGTTGCGCAGGAAGTAGTTGTCGTAGTGATAGCCGAACGTGAACGTATGGCCTTTCACTTCCGGCGCCTCGGCCTTCAGGTCGAGCGTGCGCCAGCCGGTGCCGTCACCCTGGAACAGCGTGCCCGCCCCGCCCTGCACGGTCGAGGCCGCGCGCAGCACGTCGCGCGAGACGTCGTACGCCGACACGATGCCCGACAGCCGCCAGCCGGAATCGAGCCGGCCGTTCAACCCGAGCGCGTACAGCCAGTTCTCCTGGTCGCCGCGCTGCGGCGCGAATGCGTTCGGCGCGACGGTCATGTTGCGCCCGCCGATCGACACGTTGCCGCCGTAGACAGGATTGCCGGCCGCATCGCGCAGGAAGGTTTCGCCGTGCTGCCGGTAATGGTTTTCCCAATGCCCGAGCGTCAGTGTCGCATCGACGCGATCGGTGAACGCGTAGCCCATCCGGACCGTCTCGTTGAGCTGCTCGGTCCGCTCGATCGTCTGCGCGCCGACGATGGTCCGCGGCTTGCCGTTGGGTCCGATGTCGGTCGCGGCGCCCGTCACGGGTACGGCGGCGCCCAGTTTCGGGTTGTAGGCCGCATTGGGGCTCGCGTACTGCATCGGCTGGCCGTTGTTCTCCAGCCGGTCGAGCGACAGCGCGAACCAGAACCGGCCGACGCGATTCGCGATCCGCGCGGTCTGGTGATTGCCGCCGAAGCTGTCCGCGAACCCGTAGCCGTCGCGGTAACGCTGCGTGAAGAACTGCGTCGACAGCGACGCCTCGAGCCGTTCCGGGCGGCGCGTGGCGAGCAGCACGGTCGAGCCGATCGCGTTGCCCGGATACAGCGCGGAAAACGGGCCGTAGAGCACGTCGACGCGCGCGATATCGTCGGGCGGAACGAGCGACCAGCGCGGCGGGTACGCGTAGCTCGAACCGAGCAGGTTCGACAGCAGCACGCCGTCCGCATAGACGAGCCCGCGCGCGCTCTGCAGTTCGTTGAAGTCGCGGCCCGCGAAGATGCTGTTGCGGTCGCCGATATAGCGCTTGCGGACCATCAGGTTCGACGCGTATTTGAGCGCGTCCTCGGTGGTGACGTTGGTGTGTGCCTCGATCCGCTCGCGCGTGATCGACGTGACGACGGCCGGCGTATCCGGGTCGACCGGTTGCCGCTGTGCGCTCACGCTGACGGCGGACAGCGTCTCGCCTGCCGGTGCGGCCGATGCAGCGACACCGGCGGAAGCCGGCGCGGCGGGGGCGGGATGATCGACGCCTGCGCGGCGGGCGACCTCGGCACGTAGATCGTCGGCCGAAGCCGCGTGAGCGGCTGGCCATGCGAAAGCGGCCGCGCAGGCGAGCGCGAGCCGGCCGCGCGACGGCCGCGCGGCAAAGGTAGACGACATGAGTGAGTTCCTGAAAACGTGATCGGACGCCGCCGGACACGGGTGCGCGCGCCGCGCACGATCGATGCGACGCGCGGACCGGGGCCGCGAGCGGCTCGCGCGCCACCGGGGCGCGCGGACGACATCAATCAGACCGGAACGTTTTCAGGCGGGCCGCGCGGCTGCGCGAGACGGATGCCCTTGCGGCGCACATCGGGAATGACGGGCGCGGCCACGCGGTACGCGAACGTCCGCACGAAGCCCGGCATCGCGGGCAGGCTCGTGCCCAGCGCGAGGTTCGCCGCGAAGCCGGGGCAGTACACGCAATGCGGGACGCCGGCATGGTCGAACGACGACGTGTCGCGATCGTCGCCCGCTTGCGCGAGCACGACGTGACGCGCCCCCGCTGCACTGCACAACTCGAGCGTGAGCGCGCCGGAGCCGCTCGACGCGAGACGCGCGTAGCCGACGACCGGCGACAGTACGTTCAGTACCAGCGCCAGCCATACGAGGCCGATCCATCGCGTCGTTCGTCTCATCGCGGTCCAGGAAAAAGTGCGCGCAAGTATAACAAGCGGCCCGATTGTTGCCGATCGCGCAGCGTGCAATACCGGGCATCGCACCGCGCGCAGGAGCGCATGTGCCGTTAATACAACAGAGACAAAATCTAACGATTCGCCGCTGGCATAAATCCGAGCACGAGGTTGATAATCATTGAACCTGCTGGAGAAACGATCATGGACGAAAGACCGACTCGCATGCCACCGCCCGAGCAAGTGATGAGCCCGGATCCGGAACCCGTCGGCGTGGAATTCCTCGCCGAGTTGCCCGAGCACGTTCGGGCATTCTTCGACGAGCAGCACAAGCTGTACTCGCCGAAGTGAACGTCAGTTCGGTTCTGTAACCGCCACGTGTCGATCATCGCTATCGTGCGGTTCATCCGTGCGCCTCGCGCGCCGTTCGCCTCGCACCCGGGCCGCAACAGCCTGACGGTGCCGGATCAGCTCGCCTGCTGATTCTCCTGTCGCGACGTTACGCCGCGCGACTGTCTTCGTCTATCCTTCTCGTTTTCCACATCCGGCCCGCCCGGCTCTCCCGATCGTTCCGATGAAGCAAGCCATTCGTGCCAGCCTTGCCGCCGCCGCGTTCGGCGCCGCCCTCCTTTCGTCCGCGCCTAACGCCCATGCAGACGGCGACGACACCGCCCTCACCAACATCGTGGCGCTCGCGTCGCAGCGCCTCGCGCTCGCCGAACCCGTGGCGCGATGGAAATGGGCGAATCACAAGGCGATCGAAGACCAGCCGCGCGAAGCGGCACTGCTTGCGTCGGTCGAAAAGCGTGCCGTCCAGACCGGCGTCGATCCCGCGTTCGCCCGAACGTTCTTCGAGGATCAGATCGCGGCGAGCAAGGACGTGCAGAACGCGTTGTTCGCGACCTGGCGCACGACGCGGCCGCCGGAAGGCACGCCGCCAGATCTCGCGACCAGCACGCGGCCGGCACTCGACCGGCTGACGCAGAAGATGCTCGCCGGTCTCGCGCAGGTCGCCCCGCTTCGCGAGGCACCCGATTGCCAGGCGCGGCTCGCGCGCAGCATCGCGAGCTGGAAGACACTCACGCGCTACGATTCCATGCAGACGCAAGCGCTCGATACCGCGCTGTCGCACATCTGTTCCGCCGGCGGGGCCAGCGCGATCGGCTGACGCGGCGGGCGGATCACGTCGCGGCGCTCAGTCCGCCGGTGTCAGCGCCATGAGCGGAATCACCTGCAGACCGCGCGCGAGATGCGTCTGCAACAGCCGATGGGTGAAGGGTTCGAACGCACCGCCCGCCGCGTCGGCCACAAGCCGCGCGGCCGCGTCGAGCGATTCCGCCGAACCGAGATAGCACCAGCCGTCGATCACATGAAACAGGCGACGCTCGCCGTTCGCCTCGAACGCGACGGCGCCGTCGAACGGCCAGGGTGCACCGCCCGCGCGGGCGGCATCGGCCGCCGGGCGCCGGTTGTAAGACGGGCGCAACCGGGCGATCCATTGCGCTTCGGCGAGCATCGCCCCCAGCTCGTTGCCGGTCTCGCGCCATTCGACGCGCCGCACCTGCTGCGCCAGACGCATTTCCTTCGACGACCGGCGCTCGCCGGTCAGCAACGCGCGCAGCCGCTGCCGCACGCGCACGCTGCGGCCGACATACAGCGCTTCGTCACGCTCCCCGAACAGCGCATACGCGCCGCACCCTGCCGGCGCGGTATCCAGCCAGGCCTCGGTCAGATCGCCGCCCAGACGGAAGTGGCGCGTCGTCCGCGCGATCTGGTCGCGCAGCCGCTCGAGCGGCACGATGTCGTGCAACCGGCGCCAGAACTGCCAGAGCAGATCGGCATCGGCCAGCGCCCGGTGGCGCGCGGCCGGAACGAGCCCGTGCCGTTCGATCAACGCATCGAGCCCGTGCCGCGATTCGCGCGGAAACAGCGCGCGCGACAGCCGCACGGTACAGAGCACATCGGGATTGAAGGCGAGCCCGGCGCGCTCGAATTCGGCACGCAGGAAGCCGCGGTCGAAGCTCGCGTTGTGCGCGACGAACAGCTTGCCGTCGAGCCGCTCGAACAGCGCCGGCGCGAGCGACGCGAACGTCGGCGCATCGCGCACCATCGCGTCCGAGATACCCGTCAGTTGCTGGATGAACGGCGGGATCGCCTGCCCCGGATTGACGAGGCTCGTCCACGTCGACACGCCGAGCGGCCCGATTTCGACCACGCCGATTTCGGTGATGCGGTGGTCGGCGGACGAGCCGCCGGTGGTTTCAAGGTCGACGAAGACGAGCGGCTGTTCGCTGGCGGGATCGGACGGACGGGAATCGGACATGAAAAGGCTGGGGAAACGATGCTTTCGTGAGTATGCACCGGCATGCGTACTCGCGGCCAGCCCGGGCTGGACCGTTCCGTCCCCGGAAAACAAAAAGCCCCCGCGATGCGGGGGCCGGACGTGATCGGCAAGGCGTGGCGCGTCAGACCGCCTGGATATTCGCTGCCTGCTTGCCTTTCGGCCCGACTTTGACGTCGAACGAGACACGCTGGTTTTCCTTCAGCGTCTTGAAGCCTTCCATCCGGATTTCGGAAAAGTGCGCAAACAAATCTTCACCGCCATTGTCCGATGTAATAAAGCCAAAACCTTTAGCATCGTTAAACCATTTCACGATACCGGTATCCATGTCTTCGTTCCCCACTCGATAAGATCAAAATAGCTATTTTTATAGCCGTTACCCGAAATCCCGAAACATTGCGCCAGCACCCGCACCAGCACGCCGCCCGAGGACGGAGTGCTGACTTTATAAATTGGACAATCCGGGTGCGTCAAGAAAATTTTTGGCGCCCGTTTTAGCGAAAAGGTGCTAATACCGCTGGAATCGGTACACCATCCCCTTGATTAATATGATGCGGATCAAAAACCTGTCAATATTACCGGGATCGGATCATGAATAATCGCGACCATGAAATTCCTACCGGGGACGAATCGACTCGGTAAAATCCTCGGGTTTTTTCCGGGTTGCGGAAATCCGGGGACGTTGCGATCCTGAATCAACGCCGAAAGGAAGGAGAGGGTCATGTGGCTGGACGGAATCAAGCGCTTCGCGAGCCGGCTCGGACGCGTACGTCGCAAGTCCCGCGCCCTGGCCGAGTCCGCGCGCGAAGCGCCGTGCGATGCCGAATTCGATATGACGTGGCACGGCGATCATTGGCAGAACCTGCTCGCATCGCCGCTGGATGCCCGTCACTACGTGATGGAAGACTGGACCTACACGCCGCCGCCGATCGAAGCAGAAGATGCTGCGCCCGCGGGCAAGCGCAAGCGCCGCTCGTACACGCAGTAGTGCACCGGGCAGCGGGGCAAAAAAAAGCGCGACTGGGAAGTCGCGCCGACAAAGGTTTGGAGATCTTTTCCGTCAACGAAAAAGTCTGCTTCGGAAAGCAGAGATCGCAGTATAGCCAGAGAACTACCTTTCATTATCCATGCTCCACACAAACCTCTATTGCCGATGTGTCAATAATCGCGCTATGGCTGCCCCCGCCCGCTGCTGACCGTCTGTCGCAATCGCGCAACGCCCGCTACGCAGTCCTGATCACTATTTCCGTTCGCTGCGCCGCCGCAAATCCTTGTCCAGCAACCGTTTGCGCGATTCCGTCGATTTTTGCGGATTCCAAAATACATTATTTCTTAAAGCGGAAGCCGTCCCCGCTTCGCACACTCCGTACACTGCAGATGGCTTTCTGATAAGCGCCCTGCCGCTCTGCCGGATCGGCTACCGCTCAAGCACAACACGGCCAGTCCGTCGCAGGCTCGATCGACATCATCCTGTTTGGAGACAGATCCATGAAAAAACCCTGATCGTCACCGCGTTGTCGGGTGTATTCGTTACCGCAGCCCATGCTCAAAGCAGCGTTACGCTGTACGGCCTGATCGATGCCGGCATCACCTACACGAACAATCAGGGTGGCCACAGCTCATGGTCCGAACGCAGCGGCCAGATCAACGGCAGCCGCTGGGGCTTGCGCGGCACGGAAGATCTCGGCGGCGGCCTGAAAGCGATCTTCGTGCTGGAAAACGGCTTTAACATCGCCAACGGCACGCTCGGCCAAAATGGCCGCGAATTCGGCCGCCAGGCATTCGTCGGCCTGTCGCAGGACCAGTTTGGCTCCGTCACCCTTGGTCGCCAGTACGATAGCGTCGTCGACTACATCGGGCCGCTGTCGCTGACCGGCACGCAATTCGGCGGCACCCAGTTTGCCCACCCGTTCGACAACGACAACCTGAACAATTCGTTCCGGATCAATAACTCCGTCAAGTACACGAGCGTGAACTTCGGCGGCCTGAAGTTCGGCGCGTTGTACGGCTTCTCGAACAGCAGCCAGTTCTCGAACAATCGCGCCTACAGCGCGGGTGTGTCGTACAGCTACGCCGGCTTCAATATCGGCGCCGGCTACCTGCAGTTGAACAATGACATCTCGGGGCTCACGTCGGCTTCGGTCACCAACAGCGGCGGCGCGGTGGCAGGCGACAACACGTTCGTCGGCAAGCGTCAGCGCGTGTTCGGCGGCGGCCTGAACTACACGTTCGGCCCCGCAACGGCCGGCTTCGTGTTCACGCAAACGCGCGTGAACCGGGCGCTCGGCATCTCCGCGGGTGCGTCGGGCGTGTCGAGCGGCCTGGGTCTCGACGGCACGTTCGCCCGCTTCAACAACTACGAAGTGAACGCGCGCTACGCGCTCACGCCGGCCTTGTCGCTGGCCGGGTCGTACACGTACACCGCCGGTTTCCTGGACGGCCGCCATCCGGGCTGGAATCAGTTCAACCTGCAGACCGACTATGCGCTGTCCAAGCGGACCGACGTGTATGTGCAAGGCGTGTATCAGCGAGTCAGCACGGACGGCCTGGGCATCGGCGCCTATGTCAATGGCCTCGGCGGCGCTTCGTCGACCAACAAGCAGATCGCGGTGACCGCCGGCCTGCGTCATCGCTTCTGAGCCGCCGGCAACTTCGCCGTACACCGGAAGAAAAAGCGCCCCGATGGGGTAATGCCGTTCAGTTAAGGTTTTTCCGAAGATATCGAACGGAATAGCGAGCAGGACGGGACTTGACGGCCCGATCGCATTTGCGATCGGGCCGTTTTACATTGATGAGTAGCTTGAGGTGCTCGCGAAGTCGCTTGAGAACGGCGGGCAGCTTGGCAAAGGCAGGTGTGCGTGCGGCCCACATCATCTCGTGCTGGATGAGATGGAACGACCGAATGAAGCTCAGTTCGGTCGGTTCGCACTTGGCCTCAAAGGCCGCGCCGGCCATCTCGCGACGAATCAGGTTGTAGGCGATCAATGCCCCCCAGATTTCCTGGTAAATGCCTTCAACCGTTCGGCTGCGCAGCGTCAGCTCGCGCCCGAGCATCGATTGCTTGAGCTCGCGGTAGCTGGTTTCAACCTGCCAGCGGCGCTCATAGCAGGCGTCCAGATCGGCCATTTTGAAGCGGCGGCGGTCAGTCAGTGAAGTCAGCAGCACCCGCTCGCGGCCTGCCGCATCCAGTACGCGAATCGCGCGGGCCGTCCACCATTCGGGCAATTCAGGGCACTTCTTCCGTGCTTGTGGTGACACGCGCATGCGCACCAAAGCATCGTCAGGCTTGCCCGATATCACCTCCCACCGTGTATTGGACTTGGCCGGAATCAGGAAGTGGCGATTGCGCTCACCCGAGCTCAGGCCGCACAGAATTTCGGCGGACAGAAAGCCCTTGTCGAATACCGTCAACGAGTGATCCGGGATCTGCTCCAGCAGTTGCTTGGCATAGAGCATCTCATTCGTGTCGTAACGGCCGAACGCGATGTTGGCGACGAGATGGGTCGGAATCGAGGTCAGCGTCACGGCCCGCACCTGCGGGTAGCTAGCCACCTTACCGCTGGCATAGCCCTGAGCGCCGAAGTGCTCACGATTGGCGGGGCTGTCCGGGGTGCGCAGCGTGGCGCCATCCATAGCCCACAAGCTCAACCCTTTGAAGGCGTGGCGCGCACCATCTTGCTGGCACCAGGCTTGAGCGGTGCGTTCAAATAGCCAGGCCATGGGCGCATCGCCGAGCCTCTGTCGCGCTTGAGCGACGGCGCT
>NZ_CADFEN010000004.1 GCF_902833145.1 Burkholderia sp. BCC0506
CCGGACGCGAGCCCGCCACCGCCGATCGGCACGAAGATCGCGTGGATCGGGCCCTGGTGCTGGCGCAGGATCTCCATCGCGATCGTGCCCTGGCCGGCGATCACGTACGGGTCGTCGAACGGGTGGACGAACGTGAGGTCGCGCTCCTGCTGGACCTTGACCGCGTGCGCGTACGCATCGCTGTACGATTCGCCCGCCTGGATCACCTCGACGCTCGGGCCGCCATGCGCGCGCACCGCGTCGACCTTCACCTGCGGCGTCGTGACCGGGACGACGATCACGGCCTTGATTCCCATCCGCGCCGCCGAGAACGCGACGCCCTGCGCGTGGTTGCCGGCCGACGCGGTAATCACGCCGCGCGCGAGCGCATCCGCCGGAATGTGCGCCATCTTGTTGTACGCGCCGCGCAGCTTGAACGAGAACACCGGCTGGTTGTCCTCGCGCTTCAGGTACACGGCGTTGCGCAGCCGGGCCGACAGGTTGCGGGCCGGCTGGAGTTCGGTTTCACGCGCGACGTCGTACACCCGGGCGGTGAGAATTTTCTTGACGTAGTCGATCGGAGGTTGAGCCTGCTTGACAGGCGCGGTGCAAGCGTCAGGCGAGCTTCGGAACAAGGACACGGTCATTTCCTTTCGAGGGCGGGTTTGAAATGCCCTGGGCGGAAATGAAACAACCCGCCTCAGGGGCGGGTTGTCGTCGTTGAGCCGGATGCGCGCTAACCCACCATTCGAAGAATGGTGCGAATAATCAGCGCGATGGTGGATGCTTGGCGGCTCATGTGCTGAAGCATCGACCATTGCAGTGGTAGTTGTCAACCGTTCGAATCAGCGCGCCGCGCGGCGCATTACTTCGCCGCCAGCGCACTCGCCACGGTTTTGTCGACCCACGCGTTGTCGGCCACGCTCAGCTTCTGCGGAATCAGCTTCGCCGCGTAGAACGCATCGGCCACGCCTTGCTGGGCGGCGACGATGCGCGCGTCGATCGGCACCGCACCGAACGGCACGCGCTTGATCCACGTCTCGACGAGCGCCTCGGGCAGCCCGACCTTCGGCGCGAGCAGCGCGGCCGTGTCGGCCGGATGCCCGTTGACCCACTGGCCGGTTTCGCGCGCCTGTTTCAGGATCGCGCCGACCACGTCGGGATGCTGTTGCGCGAAACCGCGCGTCGCCTCGTAGAAGTTGTTGGTCGCCGCGAGCCCCGTGTAGTCGGACAGCGTGCGCACCTTCAGCGCGTTCTGCGCGGCCGCGTAGTACGGATCCCAGACAGCCCACGCGTCGACGTTGCCGCTTTCGAACGCGGCACGCGCGTCGGCCGGCGCGAGATACACCGGATGGATTTCGTCATAGCGCACGCCGGCTTTCTTCAGCGCCTCGAGCAGCAGGTAGTTCGCGCTCGAGCCTTTCTGCAGCGCGACCTTCTTGCCGCGCAGGGCGGCCACCGTCCGGATCGGCGAATCGGCCTTCACGAACACGGCTTCGTTGTGCGGCGCCGGCGGTTCCGCGCCGACATAGACGAACTGCACGCCGGCCGCCTGCGCGAACACGGGCGGCGGCGCGCCCGTGTAGCCGAAATCGATGCTGTTCGCGTTCAGCGCTTCGAGCAGTTGCGGGCCGGCCGGGAATTCGAACCATTGAACGCCGTAGCCGAGCGGCTTGAGCCGCGCTTCGAGCGCGCCCTGCGCCTTGACGATCGACAGCAGGCCGGCCTTTTGATAACCGATGCGCACGATCTTGTCGGCGCCGGCTTGCGCGAATGCCGACGCGGCAGACAGCGCAACGAGCGAGACGGTGGCGGCGCGGGCGATCCAGCGGGTGAAACGAATCATCGAACGAACTCCATGCGAGACATCTTCGGGGGAGCGGCCGGTGCCGCTCGGTTGGAAGAATCGTCGCACGGGCGATCGTGCCCGCAAACGAAGCATTGCCGATATGGATATGACGGCGACGGCGCTATGCTTTGTCGTCGTTGCCTGCCGAATCGGACGTATCCGTCGTGCCGGACTGCCGCGCGGCCTCGTCGCTGAGCTTCTTGTCGAGGATCGTGGCAACGCGCCCGCCGAGATACGCGCCGGCCGCGGTTTCGAGCGCGCGGTTCGTCTCGCCTTCGACGAACACGGCCGCGAGCGGGCGCAGGCGCCAGATCGCGTCGACCAGTTCGGGCACGTCGGTGGCCGGCGGCAGCGTGCCGGCGTCGTAGCGGTCGAGCCGCTTCACGACGAGATCGACGAGCAGCCGCGCGATCGCGTCGAAATGCGGCCGCGCGAGGCTGATCACGTCGAGCAGCTCGCGCGGCGGAATCCCTTCCTTCGTCATCGCGGCCGCCGCCTCGAGCAGCGCGGGGCTCTTCGCGACGAACGACAGGCCGCGCCGTTCGAGCAGCCCGAGCTCGGTCACGCGCGACAGTTGCGTGGTCGCCTGCGGGCCGAACATCTGCGCGAGTTGCGCGATCGAGTAGGTTTTCGGCAGCTCGTGCGACCAGCGGCCGCCGATCGCGTTTTCGAGGCCGAGGATCGAGCGCAGATCGTGGCCTTCGTCGATCGCCTTGATCAGGTCCTGGATGTTCGACAGCGTGT
Source organism: Burkholderia sp. BCC0506 (assembly GCF_902833145.1). Taxonomy (GTDB): domain Bacteria; phylum Pseudomonadota; class Gammaproteobacteria; order Burkholderiales; family Burkholderiaceae; genus Burkholderia. The sequence goes on from NZ_CADFEN010000004.1 coordinate 2,573, forward strand.
AGCCGCGCGCGAGCAGATGGTTGATCAGCTTCAGGCGCGCGACGTGCGTGTCGTCGTAGATGCCGACGCGCCCGCGTTTTTCCGGCGGCGCGAGCAGCCCGCGATCCTGGTAGGCGCGGACGTTGCGCACGGTCGTATCGGACACGCGCGCGAGTTCGTCGACCGTGTACTCGTTGCGGGAATCCGGCGTGGCCTCGTCGGGCGTGGAATGAGTCTGTTTTGACATGCGGCCATTCTAGCGCGCCGACGCCGGCTCGGGCGAGGCGGGGCGTGCGTTCGCGCCGCCGCCGAGCGGGCGCTGCAGCAGCGCCGTGTCGATCCAGCGGCCGTGCTTGAAGCCGACCGCTTTCAGCAGGCCGGCCGGTTCGAAGCCGAACGCGCGATGCAGCGACGTCGAGCCGCCGGTGCCGCCGTCGGCGATCACCGCGATCATCTGCCGCCACGGGCCGCCCTCGCAGCGCGCGATCAGCGCCGCGAGCAGCGCACGGCCGATCCCGCGCCCGCGCTGCGCATCGTCGATGTAGATCGAATCCTCGATCGTGAAGCGGTACGCGCTGCGCGTGCGGTACGGCGTCGCGTACGCATAGCCGGCCACGCGGCCGTCGCATTCGGCGACGAGATACGGCAGCCCGTGGTTCAGCACCGCGTCGCGGCGTGCGCGCAGTTCGGCGACGTCGGGCGGCGTTTCCTCGAACGACGCGACGCTGTGGCGAACGTGGTGCGCATAGATCGCGTGGATCGCATCGAGATCGGCGTCGGTCGCGTCGCGCACGACGCAGGCGGAAGCGGTGGACATGGCGGCAGGGCGGTTGAAGTCAAAACGCTACTATGCCGTCCGCCGCCGCGCGTGGCAAAGCCGTTTGCGGTGTCGGCGGCTTACAGGCGGCCGTCCGCCGCATGAACCGCATCGGCGATCGCGTCGGCGACGCGTTGCACGCGCGGCGACCGGCGCACGTCCGGGTGAACGACGAGCCAGATCTCGCGCTCGATGTCGCAACGCGGCGCGGCCGTCAGCTCGACGAGCGGCGCGCCGGCGTGCGCGGCCGGATCGTCGACGAGAAACCGCGGCAGCAGCGCGACGCCGGCCCCGGCTGCGCATGCGCGATGCTGCGCGGCCAGGTCGTTGGCGATGAACGCGAAGCGGCGCCCGGCCGCGAAGCGTTCGAGCCATTGCTGCTGCGGCGTTTGCGCGAGCGCGTCGTCGTAGCCGACGAACGGCCAGGTGTCGGGCGGCGCATCCGCCCATTCCGGTGCCGCGCACAGCGCGAAGCGCATCGTCCCGAGCCGGCGCGCGGCGAGCCCCGGCTCGCTCGGCCGCGACAGCCGCACCGCGAGATCGGCTTCGCGCGCATACAGGTTCGCCGCATACATCTCGCCCATCAGGTCGATCCGCAGCGCCGGCCACGCGCGCAGCGCGCGGGCCAGCCGCGGCGCGAGGAAATGGCTGGCGAACACCGGCGACGCCGATACGCGCACCACGCCGTCGAGCGCGGCCGCGCCTTGCGCCGCGCGCGCGAACGCATGCGCGTCGGCTTCGAGGCGCGCGGCGTGTTCGGCGAGATGCAGCCCTTCGTCGGTCGGCGGCCAGCCGCGCGGCAGCCGGTCGAACAGCCGGATCCCGAGCGCCGACTCCAGCGCGTCGATGCGCCGTGCGACCGTCGAGTGCTGGACCTGCAGCGCCCGGGCGGCGGCCGACAGGCTGCCGCCGCGCATCACCGCGAGGAAGTAGCGGATGTCGTCCCAGCTCATCGGCAGCGCGGATGGGGTGACAGAATCGCGATCGGTCGAATTTTGCACAGTAATTGGGCGTTCTACGTGAATTCCGTTCGATTATGCACGATGGGATGATGGTGTCACTTCATTCGATAGCGAGGAACGTGATGACCCAAACTGCCAATGCCATCCGGATCGGAATCGACCGTTACGGCGACGCCGGCGTGCTGCGCCGCGTCGATGCGCCCGTTGCGCCGCCGGGCGCCGGCGAGGTGCGGATTCGCCAGACCGCGATCGGCGTGAATTTCGTCGACATTTATTTCCGGACCGGCGCGCACGCGTTGCCCGCGCTGCCGGATGCGCTCGGCGTCGAGGCGGCCGGCGTGATCGACGCGGTCGGGCCGGGCGTGACGGCGCTCGTGCCCGGTCAGCGCGTCGCGTATGCGGGCATGCCGACCGGCAGCTATGCGAGCCTGCGCACGATGCCGGCCGAGCGCGTGCTGCCGATTCCCGACGCGCTGAGCGACGAAGCCGCCGCCGCCGGGCTGTTGAAGGGGATCACCGTCTACATGCTGTTGCATCGCGTCCGGCAGGTCGGCGCCGGCGATACGGTGCTCGTGCATGCGGCGGCCGGCGGCGTCGGGCTGCTCGCGACGCAGTGGGCGCGTGCGCTCGGCGCGCGGGTGATCGGCACGGTCGGATCGGCCGCGAAAGCCGCGCTCGTGCGCACGCACGGCGCCGAAGCGGTGGTCGATTATCGCGAGGAGGATTTCGTCGCGGCCGCGCGGGCGTTCGGCGGCGGGGCGGGCGTCGACTACGCGATCGACGGAATCGGCGGCGACGTGCTGACCCGCACGCTCGGGGCGATCCGACCGTTCGGCATGGTCGCGAGCATCGGGCAGGTGGCCGCGATCGGCGCGCGGCAAACGTTCGATCTCGACGAACTCGGGCCGGCCCGTTCGATCGCGCTCGCGCGGCCGAGCGTGCTCGGTTTCATCGCGCGCGACGTCGGCGCGTATCGAGAGGCGGCGCGCGCGACGCTCGACCGGCTCGCGGGCGGAATGCACGTCGAAATCGGCGCGCGGCTGCCGCTCGAACAGGCGGCCGATGCGCACCGGTTGCTGGAGTCGCGCGCGACGACGGGCGGGGTCGTGCTGCTGGCGTGACGGCGGGTGCGGGTGGAACGCGACGCGGCCCGACGGTCGCGTCGCGATTGGCCCGCCGCTCAGTGGTGCTTGCGCAGCGGCGCGTCCTCGACGAACCACGCGAGCACGAACGCGATCGCGATCACCGTCGCGGCCGCCAGATACACGACGTGCAGCGAGCCGGCGAACGCGTGCAGGTACGCGTCGCGCACGGCATCCGGCAACTGGTGCACGGCGGCCGGGCCGAGCGCGGGCGGCAGCTCGGTGCCGGCCGGCAGCGCCTGCATCAGCCGCGACTGCAGCCCGTGCGAGAACAGCGCGCCGAACGCGGCGACGCCGAGCGAGCCGCCGATCGAGCGAAACAGCGTCGCGCCCGACGTCGCTACCCCCATGTGCCGGAATTCGACCGTGTTCTGCACGGCGAGCGTCAGCACGGGCATCACCATGCCGAGCCCGATCCCGAGCAGCGCCATATATGCGTACATCGTGTGCAGCGGCGTATCGAGCGCCAGCGTCGACAGCAGCGCCATCGCGACGCCGCCGATCAGCGTCCCCGCGATCGGGAACGGCCGGTACGAGCCGAGCCGCGAGATCAGCCGCCCGCTGACGATCGACGTCACGAGCATCCCGCCCATCATCGGCAGCAGCTGCATGCCGGCCTGCGACGGCGTCGAGCCTTTCACGACCTGCAGGTAGAGCGGGATGAACGTCACCGAGCCGAACAGCGCGATGCCGACCACGAAGCCGATCAGGCTGACCAGCACGAAGGTGCGATGCCGGAACAGCTCGAGCGGCATGATCGGTTCGGCCGCGAGGCGCTCTTCATAAATGAAGCCGCCGATCGAGACGAGGCCGAGCACGAGCGTCATCCACAGCTGCGGCGACGTCCACGGCAGCAGCGAGCCGCCTTCGCTCGTGAACAGGATCACGCAGGTGAGGGCCGTCGCGAGGAACGCGGCGCCCATGTAGTCGATCCGGTGCTTCACGTGCGCGGTGTGCGGCCGGAACGCCATGCCGATCACCGCGAGCGCGAGTGCGCCGAGCGGCAGGTTGATCGTGAAGATCCAGCGCCATGAAAGATGCTCGACCAGGAAGCCGCCGAGCAGCGGGCCGACGATCGTCGCGAGGCCGTAGACGCCGCCGAACATCCCCTGATAGCGCGCCCGGCGATCGGGCGGCACCAGATCCCCGATCGCGGCCATCGTGACGACCATCAGGCCGCCGCCGCCGAGCCCCTGCAGCGCGCGCAGCACGATCAGTTGCGTCATGTCCTGCGCGACGCCGCACAGCGCGGAGCCGGCGAGGAACAGCACGATCGCGGCCTGCAGCACGATCTTGCGGCCGTACAGGTCGCCGAGCTTGCCGTACAGCGGCAGCACGACGGTGGACGACAGCAGGTACGCGGTGACGACCCACGACAACTGGTCCAGCCCGCCGAGTTCGCCGACGATCGTCGGCAGCGCGGTCGACACGATCGTCTGGTCGAGCGCGGACAGCAGCATGACGAGCAACAGCGCGGCGACGATCAGGCCGGTCGGCGCGTCGCGGCGAGCCGTATCGGCGGCCGGCGGAGTGAGGAGGGTATCGGTTGTCATCGAGATATCTGCCATGGCAGGAAACTGGATCGAAATATAGTCATGGATGATTGACTAGTCAATTTCTGCCGAGCCTCGATATGTTGCAGTCGTAACAGGAGGTTGCCCCGCCCGAAAAATTGACGACGATCAGCCGGAAAGCAGGCGCGGACTCAAGTTTTTTGCAGGCAAACCGTAATACAGCGTGCCGCGGACCGATTGCCGCGGCCTTTTTCATCGCTCACGTGCCGTCATGAACCTGAACGCCCTGTTTTCCCGTTTCTCGATCCGTACGCGGATCTTCTCCACGCTCGGCCTCGTCGCCGCGCTGCTCGTCGTGTCGGGGCTGATCGGCCTCGCGGGCATGCAGAGCTCGAACCGCGCCCTCGACGAGGCTTACACGCGGCAACTGGCGGCGAAGACCGCGCTGTCCGCGGCGAGCCTGAACCTGACGATCGTGCGCACCACGCTCGACCGTGCGCTGCTGCATCCGGACGCGCCGGAGGTGCCCGATCTCGTGAAGAAGGCCGAGGGCTATCTCGCGAAGGCCGACACGGCGTGGCGCACCTACGCGGCGATGCCGCACGACGGCGACGAGGGCCCGCTCGCGAGCCGCCTCGACGCCGCGCGCCAGGCGCTGATCGGGCAGGCGCTGAAGCCGATGATCGATGCGATTCGCGAAGGGCGGCGCGACGAAGCCGACCGCTTGCTGATGACGGTCGCACCGCCGCTGTCGGTCGCGCTCACGCAGGCGACCGACGCGCTCGATGCGTACCAGGCCGCGCGTGGCAAGGCCGTGTACGACACCGCGCAGACCTATTACGGCTGGATGCGCATGGGCGCGATCGCGGGCATCGCATTCGGGCTGGCCGCGTGCCTCGGCTGCGCGATCGGCCTGCATTTCGCGATCACGCAACCGGTGAACCGCCTGCTGTCGCATTTCCGTCGCCTGTCGGACGGCGACCTCACGTCGGAAGTGCGCTGGTCGTCGCGTGACGAGATGGCCGAACTGGTGAAAGGCGTGACGGGCATGCAGCGCAGCCTCGCGGATACGGTGCGCCAGGTCAGCCAGGGTACCGAAGCGATCTCGACGGCGACGCACCAGATCGCGGCGGGCAACACCGACCTGTCGCAGCGCACCGAGGAACAGGCGTCGGCGCTGCAGCAGACGGCCGCGAGCATGGAGCAGCTGACGGCGACCGTGAAGCAGAACGCCGACCACGCGCTGGAGGCGCAGGCTTGCGCGGACAGCGCGAGCGAGATCGCGACGCGCGGCGCGACGGTCGTCGGCGAGGTGATCGGCACGATGAACGAGATCGACCGGAGCTCGCAGAAGGTCGCCGACATCATCGGCACGATCGAAGGCATCGCGTTCCAGACCAACATCCTCGCGCTGAATGCGGCGGTCGAAGCCGCGCGCGCGGGCGAGCAGGGCCGCGGCTTCGCGGTGGTCGCGGGCGAGGTGCGCACGCTGGCGCAACGCTCGGCGTCCGCGGCGAAGGAAATCCGCACACTGATCGGCGAATCGGTCGAACGTGTCGCGAACGGCTCGCGGCTCGTCGGCGTCGCCGGCACGACGATGCAGGATATCCAGCAGGCGATCGGACGCGTGACGGGCATCATGACCGAGATCGCGGCCGCCTCGAGCGAGCAGCGCGACGGAATCGAGCAGGTGAATCGCGCCGTGTCGCAGATGGATCAGGTGTCGCAGCAGAATGCGGCGCTCGTCGAGCAGGCGGCGGCCGCGGCTGCGTCGCTCGAGGAGCAGGCGGATGGGTTGCGTCGGGCGGTGGGGGCGTTTCGGGTGGCTTGAGCGTGACGAGGTGAATTGCCGCGGATCTGTGCGCTGATGCGACTTGTTTTCGCGGGTTGGTCGATGCTCTCGTCGGTGATCCGAGCGCGCAGTCTGTCTTATAAATCAAAAACTTAGGTTGTAACCCTTAAAACAAAGGCAATCTGGCGCGAAGCCAATCCCACTTGGACGGCGGGATTGTCAGATATTTCTTGTAATTCGATTCATCGGTCAAGTCGATATAGCGAACCAGGTTGCCCTCGTAACGCAGGGGCGGGTGAGAGCTATCTCCGTGATACCAGTTGACGGAGAAATATCGTCTCGCAAGAAGCTCGCCATTTTCACTAAACACGCTTAGTTCGATGTCGTCGTCGGTCGCGTCCTGATCATTCCCGCCAGTGCCACACAGCTTGAATCGATACCAAACGCCGTTCATGTTTTTTATGCCGCCATCTAATGTATCCGGGCGATCATGGAAATCACATTGGCCGTAGGTGGGGCGATTGAAATGAATGGCCAAACCTGTGCATATATAAATGGCAATGGCTAGGCCAATGTATCTGATGGCTCTATTCGGCATATCTCACCAAGATTAAAGTTGTTTTCCATTGAAAGAGTGGTTGTCTTTCACGTAAACATAGATGTGCGTGATTTTTCCAGAGGCGCTTAGGCAATAGAAGGTGCCCGATTTTTCGTATTTAAAGTATTTTTCGCTGAAAATTTCAACATTTCCGATGGCTGCATGTCATTCAGCGGCTGGGCTGACGCTGGATCGTTATTGTAAATATGCGCAGCGCCCGCAAACCAGATCCGCGCAAGCCTGGCTGAAACCTTCCAGCCCAGATTGTCCATTGCGATTGGCACATCCTGGAGGTCGAAAGGGGGCGGGTTTTCGAAACCTCGGAATCCGCCTGCGTTGGTGGCCTTTTGGTTATCGCCTGATCGGCTTGCGGCGGCGGTTGAGGGGCGGCAGGAGGCTTCGGGGCATTCGAAGGCCTGGAAATCGGTTTCGGTGGCGGAGGAGGCGGCTTTTCCCCCGGTGCAAGCCTGTCGATCGACACGCTCCTTTGCGTATCGAGCGGAACGCACCCTCGGGAACCCTTGTATTCCCTCAACTCCGATCCGAACAACCCTTTTTTCGGTTTGTAGTAAGGCAGCTTTTTTGCGTCGGCCATGGGCTATCCCGTTTGCAACGAATGGCCTGGCATCGTAAAAGCCGGCTGCAAACGGACAAACCGTCAGGTATTGCCGAAACAGGTCGAAACGAGCGTGGACAAGGGCGCGGAGCATCGCGAAATGTGCCCGATTGTGTCAACAACCACGATGTCGGTGATCGTTCCGGTAACGGGCAGGGGCGTGCCCGCCTGCCGCGTCAACCCGCCGCGTGCGCCAGTTGCGCCGCCGCGCGCGACGACGCGACGATCAGCAGCTTCATCGTCGCGCGTGTCGCGCCGACGAACAGCTTGCGCGCGGCTCGCGCGTCGAGCGTGTCGAAGTCGACTTCGGTGAGGATCACGCACGGCGCCGACTGGCCCTTGAAGCGGTAGATCGAATCGAGCAGCACGTCGCCTTCGCGATATTCGGGATTACCAAACAGGTCGTACTTGCCGGTGAAGCGCTTGATCCGGTGCGGGCCGAGCTGATCGAGCGGCGCGAGCACCGACCCTTCGCGACCGCGGTACGACAGCACCGCGATGTCCTGCTTGCGAAAGCCCAGCGACAGCGCCTGCGTGATCGCGCGCTTGGTCGCGTCGATGCAGGCTTGCGCCAATGCGTCGCCCGACGCGCCGTCTTCCCCGTATGCCGACACCGACGGATCGGAACCGTCGAACGGGCTGCCCGAGCGCAGTTCGGCCGCGAGCGGTTCGACCCGGCCGACGACGTCGCGCACGAATTCGAGCAGGTCGCGCGGGCTGCGGTAATTCGTGAGCGCCTTCAGCGTGACCCAGCCGGGCAGCGCGACGGGTTCGCGCATGTACAGGTTTTGCAGCGGATCTTCCAGCCACCACCATGCGCCGTCCGGCGCCAGCAGCCGCTCCAGCGCGGCGGCCCACGGTGCATGGAAATCCTGCCCTTCGTCGACGATCAGCACGTCGAAGCGCCAGCGCTCGGGAATCGGCGCGTCCGCGAACCGCGCTTCAAGTCGTTCGAATTCGCCGGGCACCTGGAAGTCGGGCGTGTAGCCGCCGTCGCGCGCGACCCAGTCGCACAGCTGGTGGTAGTTCGCGATCTTCGCGCCGGGCGGCGCGATGCGCGCGATGTAGTCGGCGAGCGGCCGGTTGAAGCATACGTAGAGCACGCGCCGGCCGGCCGCGACGGCATCGCGCATCACCTGCACCGCGAGCTGCGTCTTGCCCGAGCCGGCGGTGCCGGTCACGCGCAACCGGAACGGCGTGAACTCGAGCTGGCGTGCCCATGCGGCGAGCCCGCCCGACAGCCGGGTGACGAGCGTGCCGGCCTGCCCGACGAGCGCGCTCGTGTCGGGCGTGAGCGCGAGCTCGTCCGCGAGGAAATGGTGGAGCTTCGGCGCGTTCGGAAAGGGTTCGTCGTCCTCGGGCAGGATCCGCAGGATCACTTGCGCGAGCTGCGCCTTGCGCGACGCATCGACGATGCGCTCGGGTGCGACGCCGGCGATCGACGCGTCGCGGATCGCGTAGTCGGGGCAGTACAGCAGCGCCTCGACGCCGTAGACGCCCGCGCCGAGCGCGGCCGTCAGGCGCCGGTGCAGCGTCTCCTGCGTACGCGCGAGCTGGATCGGGACATTGCGCTCCTTCTGCAGGTAGACCTTCACGAGCCCTTTCGGGGTTTCGCGCAGGAAACCGGCCTTCTGCTCGATCAGCAGCACGCGGCCGGCCGGGCTCACGACGACGAACGCGGCTTCGCCGAACACCGAGAACGCCTGGTCGGCGCGCGTCCAGTGGACGCCGTGATACACGGTGTAGCTGTCGGGCAGCGCGTGCTCGAGCGCGGCGAGCGTTTCGCGCTCGCGTTCGGCCGCGCCGGTCGCGGCGAGGCTTTTCCAGTCGTCGGGGATGAGGCGGGCCATGGCGTCGGGCGGCGGATGCCGGCGTGGGCGTGAACGGGTGCGGCTATTGTACTGAGGAACCCGTTCATGCCCGCGGCGCCGTGTAGGCGTGCGCCGTTCGCCATTCGGGCGCCCGGCCCGGCGGTCGACGTCAGCCGCGCGCGAGCCGCTTCGCGAGATCGGCGCTGAGGATCGCCATGCGCGCGGGTTTTTCGTAGCACACCACGTCGAACGCGCGGATCACTTCGCTGATGTCGGCTTCGCTCGCGCGGCCGGTGAGCAGGTCGCCCGTCAGCACGAAAATCGGCGCGCCCGGGTTGTCGGACGTGCGCACGGCCTTGATCGCGGTGGCGGCCGTGCCGTCGTCGAACAGCCATTCGGTGAGGACCGCGTCGAAGGCCTGGCCCTGCAGCGCGTCGACGAACGCCGCGAGACCGTTGAACGCGGCCGTCGCGAAACCCTGCCGTTCGAGATAGCGGCACAGCTCGGTTGCGCTGACGCGATCGGGGTCGATCACCGCGACGACGAGCTTGTCGCTCTCCGCGCGGCGCGGATAGATCTCGATCTTGTGCACGTCGTACGCGTTCTGGTACAGCACGCCGGTATGGCGCAGCACGCGCCAGCGGCCGTGCTGTTCGTACGCGACGAACTCCGGGCGCGCGCCGGCTTCGAGCGGCGCGCCGATCCAGGCGGTGCACGGAATCTCGGCGACGCCCGCATACAGGACGGCTTCCTGGGAATAGGCGCCGACCATGCCGGGGTCGAGCGTTTGCGCGCCGAACAACTGGGCGGCGGGTTCGCCGTACGCTTCGGCGACTTTCTTGATCTGCGCGAGCGTCCAGGGGCTGCTGCCGCGCAGTTTGCGGTGGCCTTGCGAGAAACTCAGATCGAGAATGCGGCACAGCTCGGTGGTCTGCTGGCGCTTGCCGATGCCGTTGCGGGTCATCAGCTCGCGCACGCGCTCGGCAACCGCGAGGGAATCCGTGGTGATTGCTTCAGTGGTCATGCTACGGGAACGGATCGTGACGTTCAGAACGACGCCTTGCGGCAGTCTCGGCGGACAGTCTTCATGACGTCCAATGGCGAGCCGACCGGCCACGCACGGAAAAGATAACTTTACCGCAAAATGGTCGTCATTCAGTGTGGTGAACGGTGCGTTTGTGTGAAAGGTGTGTCATGACGTTACGCGCGGCCGGCGTCGAAGCGAGCGCGTGAAGCGGCGTTCGACACCTTCAGGTCGGGATTCGGGGAGCCGGGATGCGATTCCCCACGAGACGGCGGGTAATCGCGGCGCGCTGCACCAGCGCAGGGCGTACTGGCCGGACCGGGGGCCTCCCGTCCGTTTTTGCCGGGCGATTCGATCGACGGTTTCCTCTACTGAAACCGACGCGGATACATTTTGAGCGCTCGCGCAGCTGCGTGCTACGATTTCGCCGTCTCAAAAAAGTGTTGAACCGATGCAGAAGAAATTCTTGATGCGCGGATACGAAATGAACTGCGAGCCGCGCGTGACGGAGGCCGGCAAATACGCCGCGCAGGTCGAGGTCACGAAGGTAGGTTTCAGCCGTGAGGCTGCATTCCGCAAGCTGGGTGAATTCGACACCGAAGCCGAAGCGGTCGCGTACGCGAGACAATTCTCCGAAGAATGGCTGAGCCGCTACGCGTAGCGCAGCGTATGCGCATGCCCGTGCCGCGGACATCGGGTCGACCGGGAGCGCGACACGCCGAACGGTTGCCATTCATGCCTGAATATTGCGAATGCGTCGGGAAATTTGTAGATTGACGACTCCTGTTGTGAGGTATCGATCGCCCGGAAGCAACGCAATCGGAGACTGCGAATGGCCACCTTGTGCATGCAGACCGTCGTTCACGGCAAAACCGTCCAGGTCGTGCTGTCGCCGGAGAGGCGCACCGCCCGGATCGACATCGTCGACGACGAAACCGGCTGCTATCCACCCCGCACGATGAGCATCGAGCAGTACGTCAACGCCGGCATGGCCGACGACGAAATCGCGCGGCACGTGCTCGAAGTCGTCACGATGTCGATCGAGCAGCTTGCGAGGCTGCAGCCGTTCGACCGCACGGCAGGCACCCAAGCGCGCCATTCGCATTGATTGCGCGTTCGCGCTACGCCGGCAGGTACATGAACGGCTCGCCGTCTTCCCGCTCGACGGACAGCAGCCGCTGGAGCTGATCGAGTGCGAACAGTTGCTTGCCATCCGCCGCCGCCTCGGCGATCGCGGCGTCGACCAGCTTGCGCGCCCGCGCCAGGATCACGGAGCGCTGGCGTGCAATCTCGAGCACCATCCGTTGCTCGACGTTCTGCCGATTCGACTTCTTGTCGCTCAGGTGACGCCAGCGATCGCGAAGCTCGGCCCAGGTGATGCGCTGAAATTCCGGAATCGTGCGCGGCAGCGTGCCGGCCTCGGCCGGCCCGGGCTGCGCGCGCAACGCGCAGCGCAGTGCCGCGCGGGCACGCCATTCGTCCGAAAACGGCGCATATACGTCGCGCGTACGCCCGATCGGATTCGCGCGCTCGATCTCCTTTTCGAGCAGGTAGCCGAGCCGCCGAAGCGCGGACCCGTGCGCGAGCATGTCCGGATCGAGCACGCGGATGCGGCGCGATGCGTCCGCGACGTGGGCTTTCAACTCCCAGAGCGTCAGGCGCAGGTGCTGCACTTCGAGTATCAGACGCTGGACGTCCGCGTAGGTGCACTGCGTCCACCATTCGGTGAGGTCGTTCAGCTTGGGGGGATCGAATGGGGGGAGGATCATTTTTACCGCGATGACACTGTATGGATATACAGTTTATCCTGCGGCGATCCGGGGTCGTCAAGCCGAAAAAACGGGGACGGTCGGCGGGAAGCGGCGAGCGGGCCTGCGTTTGCGAATGCGCGGGCGCCCGGCTCGCGCACGCCGCCCGCTTCATGTGACGACGTTGCCGGGATAAGCTTTGCCGGCCACGCACCGACATCCGACAGAAAACAATGACCACCACCTATCCGCTGCACGACGCATTCAGCCACGCCGAGACGGCGTTTCCGCCCGAAGCCGACGTCGTGATCGCCGGCGCCGGCATCATGGGCTGCGCGGCCGCTTATTACCTCGGCCTGCGCGGGTTGAAAGCCGTCGTGCTCGACAAGTCGCGCATCGCCGGCCAGCAATCGACGCGCGCGTGGGGCTTCGTGCGGCAGCAGGGGCGCGAATCCGCCGAAGTGCCGCTGATGATGGCCGGCATGCGGATCTGGGAAGGCCTCGAGCAGGCGCTCGGCTTCGATCTCGAATGGCGGCAGGGCGGCTGCCTCTACCTGGCGGACAACGAAGACGACTGGGCCTCGTTCCAGGCGTGGCTTGCCGTGGCGCGCGAGCACGGGCTCGACACGCGCACGCTGACGCGCGCCGAGATCGACGAACGCGTAAACGGGCTGTCGACGCACGCGCGTACGCTCGGCGGCTTGTATACGGCGACCGACGGGCAGGCCGAGCCGCGTCGCGTGGCTGCCGCATTCGCGGCGCGCGCGAGCGAGGCCGGCGCGCGTTTCTTCGAAGGCTGCGGCGTGACCGCGATCGAGACGGCGGGCGGCGCGGTCGTCGGCGTCGCGACCGAACGCGGCACGATCCGCACGCGGCGCGTGATCTGCGCGGCCGGCGCGACCAGTTTCCGGCTGCTCGACGGCGTCGGCATCCGGCTGCCGCAGCAGGCCGTGCGCGGCACCTGCATGCGCACCAACGTGGTCCCGCCGGTGTCGGCGGCGACGGTGTGGGGGCATGGTCTCGGCATCCGGCAGCGCAAGAACGGCGCGATCAATCTCGCCGACGACATGCAGGTCGACGTCGATCTGACGCTCGGTCACCTGCGTGGGTTGAGCCTCTTCTGGCCGGAATTCTGGTCGCAGCGCGACAAATTCCGGCTGCACCTGAATGCGTCCGCATGGCGCGACGTGTTCGCCCGCATCAACGGCTCGACCGGGCCGATCGAGCCGCGCGATCCACAACCGCAGCCGAACCGCGCGCATGCGCCGCGCGCGCTCGCGAAGCTCAAGGCGATCTTTCCCGCGTTGAAGGATGCGCAGGTCGTCGAGGCGTGGGCCGGGCTGATCGACGTGCTGCCCGACGGCATCCCGGTGATCGATGCGCCCGGCACGCCGTCGGGGCTCGCGATCGCGACAGGGTTCTGCGGGCACGGTTTCGCGATGGGGCCGATCGTCGGCCGGCTGCTCGCGGAATGGATCGACACGGGCGCGTCGTCGCTCGACCTGTCGGCGTTTCGCGCGCGGCGTTTCGTCGACGGGACGATGGTGCGGCCGCGCAGCATGCTGTGACGGCCGGGCGCACGCGTTCCCGTCGTAGAATCGAGCCCGCATCCTTCAGGAGATTTCCCGTTGACGCCATCCGATCAGCGCCGCTCGTTGCGCGTGCGCCTGCGTCGCGCCCGCAACCCGTGGCAGGCGCCGCGTGCGCGCACGCTGTTCACGCGCCCCGCGACATCGCCGCGGCGCACGCTGCTGTTCCGTCTCGGCGCGGTCGTGCTGCTGTGCACGCTCGCGTTCCTCGTGCTGTATCTCGATCGCGACGGCCTGCGCGATTCGACCAAGAGCACGCCGATGACCGTGGCCGATCTCGTGTACTTCACGATGGTCACGGTCGCGACGGTCGGCTACGGCGATATCGTGCCCGTCACGGCGCGGGCGCGCCTGCTCGATGCGTTCTTCATCGTGCCGATCCGCATCGGCATCTGGTTCATTTTCCTGGGCACGGCGTATCAGTTCGTGATCCAGCGCGTCATCGAGGAATTCCGCATGAAACGCCTGCAGAAGCAGCTGTCCGATCACATCGTCGTGTGCGGTTATGGCCTGTCGGGGTCGATCGCGGTGCGCGAGTTGCTGGAAAGCGGCGTCGATCCGGCGACGATCATCGTGATCGATTCGCAGCAGCAGGCCCTCGAGGCCGCGACGTCGCTCGGCGTGACGGGTTTGCTCGGCGATCCGGCGCACGAGGATCTGTTGCAGCAGGCGCAGGTGCGCGCGGCGAAGGCCGTGATCATTTCGGTGACCGACGATCCGACCGCGATCCTGCTGACGCTGTCGGTGCGCAGCATCGCGCCCGATACGAAGATCGTCGTGCGGATCCAGGAGAACCTGTACCAGCGGCAATTGCGGCAGGCCGGCGCGGACGTGATCGTGTCGTCGACGAAGATCGGCGCGCTGTTGCTGGCGGATGCGGTCCACAGCCGCTACATCGTGCCGTTCGTCAACGACATGCTGTCGACGCGCGGGCGCGCGACGCTGCTCGAGCGCGAGGCGTTGCCGCACGAGATCGGCTGCATGACGAACGTGGTGCCGGGCGCGATCGTGGTCGGGCTCGATCGCTGCGGGAAGATCCATTCGTTTTACGAGGATCCGCCGTGCAGGATCGAGGCGGGCGATACGCTGGTGGTGATTCAGTCGGCGCGGATTCCGGATCCGGATGTTTGACGGCGTTTGGTCTTTGTAAAGCTCAAATTATTCAATGGGTTGAATGTCTTGATATCCAATGAATTGCCGGTTCTTCCTTTGTGTGTAGGCGTTGTGTAGGTGCCTGCAGGCAACATCAATCCACATCGATCTTCGTTAGAATTGATGGCTCGGAGCCCGGTTGCGCGGCGATCAGCCGAAAACACGCATATTTCTCAATAATTTAATAAATTGGCCAATACATCTTCATCAGGGTTATGTCTCGATATCTGACGTTGTCGAAGCGATCGCAAAGTGTATAGCTCCACCTCCTAATTATAAGATGCTGATGCAGCAGTTGAACGATGCAGACGGGCGTCCCATTGACGTCAGCGATGGATCTGTCATCGGGCGGGAGATGGCAGAGTGGTTATGATCTGGATTTTCGGGCCGAACACGAACGGCAAGCGTCTCGAGGCGCTATGCCGCTGAGGCGACCCGGGTTCATTGCCATCACGCATCGGATCCGACCGCCGCTTCACCGAAACGTAATGAACTGCGCGGACGACCACACCTTGCTGTCGTTGCGCTGCCGACCGAAGAAATACACGGGACGGAATCCGAACGATGCGTTGCGAGGCGCGACGTCGATGCTGTCCGCCAGGTCGACTGGAAGCGCGTGGTCCGTCAGACGCTCGATTGCGACGAACAACTCCGTGCCGCCGAGCGCATGCATCGCCGTCCCGCGCGCGAGCAGCTCCGCGCCGCTGATTTCGAAGCGGAACGCCGGCGCGTGCACGAACGGGTTGCGCTGCAGCGGATCGCCGACCTTCGCGAAGCTGTCGATCGTGCCTTCGACCACGATCGTCGCGGCGGCGAGATTGCCGATGTCGAGCTCGATGCTGTCCGCGTCGCCGTAGGTGTCGCTATGGAATTCGACGTCGGTCGCGCCGGACCGCCATGCCGATTCCTCGACATGCTCGAACCCATTCGATCCGAAACGATGGATCGTGCCGTTGACGATCCGGATCCGGCCGCGCCATGCGGCCCAGCGGTAGCGGTCGCGAATGCGGGCGCCGCCCCAGCGCACCCGGACCAGGCGCTCCGCATAGCCGAGTTCCGCATGCAGGTTGCGTTCCCACAGCAAGCCGTCGTGATCGTAGGCGGCCACGTATTCCCAGCCCGATTGGCCGAGCAGCCGATAGTCGAGCCGCGCCGGCCCTTCGTGCGCGAATGCGTCGCCTTGCCGGTGATCGCCGCAGCGAACCAGCAGCGCACTGTGCTCGCCGGTGGTCGCCCACGTGTGCCGCGCGCGCAGGGCTTCGCCGACGTGCTGTCGATCGAGCGCGGGCGCGAGCACGCCCGTCAGCCCGCCATGCACGCCGAACACCTGCACGCCGGGTGCGCCGCCGCCGGGCCGGCCGCGATGTTCGTCGCCGCTGGCCGCGACGCCGAGCTGATAGCCGCGTGCGATCACGTCCTGGTACAGCCAGCCGAAATGGCCCCATGACGATGCGATCTCGACGAGGCGTTCGAGCTCCGGATGGTGCCAGTCGGGGATATAACGACGACCGCCGACGTGCGGCATCACCAGATGTTGCGCGGCATCGTCCGCATACGCATCCCACAGTTCCTCGACGGGCCAGCGGCCGAGTTCGACCGCATTCCCCTTCATGTCCTCGTTCCAGACCAGCGTCCGGTTGTGCTCGCCACGCGCGTTGTACGGGAAATCCGGTCGCGCGTCGCCGAGGAACACCACGTTGTGGTCGCCGCCCGCGGTCGAGCTGCCGCACCATTCCTGCACCGGATACGCGACGAAGCGTCCCGGCTCGTTGAAGCGTTCGACCGCGTCGACGCCGAGCCGCCAGTTCTCGTCGGTGATCTGGAAATCGTTCGCGGTATAGCCGAGCACGTCGATGCCGCCGATGTCGCGTGCGTAGCGCGCGTTGTACTCGGGGCTGTTGGTGCCGACCGTGTCGTGTGCATGCACATGAAGATCCGCATACAGCGCGCGCGGCGCGGGCAGCGACGCGTCGACCGTCAGCCACGCTTCGGCCGCGCGCACGTCCGGGCGCGCCGGCACGTCGGCCACGATGCGCAGCGTGCCCGCGTCGACCGGCAGGTCGTCCACCGCGCAGCTCGCAAAGCCTGCGTCGGGCAGCGCGTGTTCGCGCCGGTAGACGATCTCGCCACGGGCGTCATACGCGACGACCCGCGCATGACCGCCGACCTCGCGGCACGCGTTGCCCCAGCGGTCCTGCAGCGACAGCCGGAACGGCGCGCGCGTGCCGGGCTGCACGAAGCGCGGGCCGTTCAGCAGCACGTCGGAGGGCGCGCCGGCACGGATGTCGATCGATACGTCGCCCGGCACCGCGACGAACCGCGACGTGCCGAGCGGATCGACGTAGAGCCGGAAGCGGAAGTTGTCTTCCGCGAAGGTCTGCACGCGCGTGCCGGGGCCGCGGCGGCGGTCGCCGAGGCGGATCACGATCCGGTCGCCGGCGTTCACGTAGCCGTCGACGACGTCGACGATCACGGCCTTCTGGAACGGCCGCTCGTGCCCCTTCTGGTCGAAGCGCACGTTCAGCGCCTGCACGGTGGCCGGGCTCTGGCCCGGCACGAGCGGCGCCGCGTGGTATTCGGCGCTGATGTAGTTCGCGGCGCTCGGGTCGCTCGTCTGGAACAGCGCCCAGTCCGAGTAGAACTTGAAGGTCGCCTTCAGCCAGCCGCCGTCGGCGATGCCGGACGAGCCGACCTCGTAGTCGAGCACGATCTCGTTCCACTCGCCGGCTTCGAGGCGCGTGACGTTGCATTGCACGCGTCCGGCGAACGGCAGGCGCTTGTGGCGCTCGTACAGGCCTTGGGGCGCGACGTGCGGGCCCAGGCGGTCGCGCAGCGCGGCGGCGCGCGCATCGACGGTATCGAGAGTGTCGTCGGAGTCGTTCATGGCGAAGGAAAAATGATGTCGATGGAAGAGGGCGCGCGTCAGTGCGCGAACGGCCAGGGCGCGCTCGCGTCCCAGACGGGGATACCCATATAGGCGTACCACGGTGCCATCACGCAGAGGCCGTAGACGATCGCGATCAGCACCGATACCGCGCCGACCTTCGCGTAGTCGGCCGTCGAGAACGCGCCGCTGCTGTACGCGATGACGCCTGCGGTGATCTGAGTGGGCAGCAGATACGCGAAGCTGTCGGTATCGCTGACGAGCATCGTGAACGCGACCGGATGCAGCCCGAGACGCGGTGCGAGCGCCAGCGCGATTGGCGCGATCATCGTGACGGCCGCGACGTTGGACAGCATGCCGATGCGGATCACGTGCGTGCCGAGCATCACGATCGCGATGGCGAGCCACCAGCCGTGCCCGCGCGCGGCGACGTAGACGTGATCGGCGGCCCAGTTCGCGAGCCCCGACGCACTGATCGCCGACGACAGCGACAACGCACCGGCGAGCAGGAACAGCGTGCCCCAGATCGTGCGCTGTTCGACCTCGGCCCAGCCGAACCGCAGCACGCCGGGCGCGAACAGCAGCGCCAGCGCGATCAATGCGACGATTTCCGACGGCAGGTGGTGCAGCGGCTCGGTGGCCCACAACACCGCGACGGCCGCGAACAGTGCGAGTACGGCCCAGTCGTTGCGCGCCGCGGGTGGTTGCGCGCGACGCATCGCCGCGATCGCGCCGGGGCCGCCGGGAATCGCGACGGCGCGCGAGCGGAAATGAAACTGCACCCAGGCTTGCGTGATCGCGAACATCCCGAGATAGGGCCACTGCAGTTTCAGCCACGTCAGGTACGAGATCCGGATGCCGAGCTGTTTCTCCAGCAAGCCCGACACGACCATGTTCGGCAGATGCGCCGTCAGGATGCACATGCCGCTGATCATCGCGCCGTACACGAGCGTCTGGATCACGATCGCCTTGCGCGCGGCGCGCTCGCGCGGCGTTTCGCCGAACAGCCGGACGATGCCATTCGTGACCGGCAGCAGCGTCGCGGCGCGTGCGTTCGCGGCCGGCACGACGAGGGCCATCACGCAGTTCACCGCGAACATCGCCCAGATCACGCCGTTGGCCGTGCGCACCTTCAGCCGGTCGAGCAGTAGCAGCGCGATGCGGCGGTCGAGCCCGCTCGCCTGCATGATCGCCGAGAACAGGAACGCGGCGAGGCACAGGAACACGACCGGCGCGGCGAAGCCGCTGGCTGCCTTCGGAAACGACGGGCTCGCGTGCGACAGCACGAGCAGCATCGGCAGCAGGATGCCGCTCACGCCGACGGGAATCGCCTCGGTGATCCATACGATCGCGACCCACGCGACGACGGCGAGCGTCGCCTTGCCTTCGGCGGACAGATGCGCAGGCGCAGGCAGCCACCACGCGATCGCGAAGAACGCGAGCCACGCGGCGGCGAAGCCGATCGCGGCACGCCACTGTGCGCTGCGCGAACGGCCCGTCGCATGCGGATCGGTGCGCGGCGCCGTGGCCGGTTCGGCCCGTGTCGGCCGGCTGGCCTGCGCGCCGTCGAGCGGCGGCGTGCCGATTGCGTTGTCAGTCACTGATATGCTCCCCGTGCGTCGGGGCCGTGAAACTGAAACGGCAGCCCCGATCATCTGTCGAAATGTCATAATACGTATTAATACAAGTTGAGCGATCCAATTGCTTTTCATATCGATATCCGAGATCGCGCATAGCGCGGGCCGAGCACGGAAAGGAAAGACCGATGACGCTGGTGCGTGAGGACGCGACGTCGCTTTACGAGCAGATCGCGACGACGCTGCGCGACGAAATTGAACGCGGCGTGTACGAGCCGACCGGCAAGCTGCCGTCCGAGGCGCAGTTGAGCGAACGTTTCGAGGTGAGCCGCGTGACCGTCAGGCTCGCGCTCGACCGCCTGGCCGATGCGCGTATCGTCGAGCGCAAGCAGGGCAAAGGGACGTTCGCCGCGAAGCAGCGGCTGCGGCATCGGCTCGACGTGCTCCGCGGGCTCCACGATTCGATCGCCGGGCAGGGCGCCCGCGCGCGAATGGAATTGCTGCGAATGGAAACATGTGACGTCCCGCCGGGCTTGCAGCAAGTATTCGCAGCCGACGTCACGCGCTGCATTTATCTCGAACGCCTGCACTGGGTCGACGACGAGCCGATCGCGCTCGCGCAGACCTGTCTGTTGCCCGAGGCACGTGACGTCGCTTATGCGCAAGCCGATAGCATGCCGACTTACGAACTGCTGGAGCAGTTGCTCGGCTGGCGCATTGCCGACGCCGACATGTCGGTGACGGCCGTGGCCGCGCCGGACGATATCGCCGCCCTGCTAAAGACCGGCAAGCAGGGGCCGCTGCTGGTGTTGCGGCGTACGTCTCGTCTGGCTGACGGCCGCACGTGCGAGTCCACGCTGTTTCATATTCGGCCGGAGCGCTTCGACCTGGTGGTGCGAAGCGGTGTCGAAGCGCGATTTGTCGCCTGCGGCGCGCCTTCCGTCGTGGATCATGGCGATGGCGCCGCGCAGTAAATCGATTGGACAGTTCATTCGGATCCCTGGGAAATCCCGTCCTGATTCAGCTTTCCGATTGACTCTTTCTTGGAATTTCGTCGTTCCGCCATGTCGGCGGCACGGCGCGTGTCGACTGCCGGCCTGACGCATCACGGGAGCAGCAAGCACCCGGTCAGCCATCACCCGGTTCATCGGCAGCGTCATGGACGGAGCGAAGTTATCTGACTCCCCTCGGGCAGCGCTGAATACGCGATATAGAAAGCTCGAATACTTGGATGGGCCGGTGCGAATGCTTCGCTAGTATCCGACGCTCCCATCGGGCCGGAACCGGAAGGATCCGGCTGCGCCGCGCGCGTCGACCGATCCCGGGACGCGCTTCTCGGTCGTCGAGATCGCGCTGCGCGACGGCGACACGCTGCGGCAGCGCACCGAACGCCTCGTCGGCACCGACGACCTCGCCGCGAAGTTCGCGGATGCGACCGCGCACGATCCCGCGCTCGCGTTCGTGCCGGAACTGATCGACACGATGCGCAGCACGGCCGATCTCGCACGTCCTTTTTCACACCTTTACGTCGCTTCAATCACGAGCACCGATCGCAGCACACCTTCCCGCCGCCAGATGCGCCTGGGGCTGTTCCTCCAGGGTGCCGGGCACTACGTCGCCGGCTGGCGCCACCCCGACGCCGAATCCGATTCCTGGCGAGGCGACATCAACGCCACGACGCCGCCCGCGCGCGAGCGGCTGCAATCGCCGGCAGGGTGCGATCAGTTCGACGGGCTGTACGGATGCATCCCGTGCGCGTGCTGTTCGAAGTCGTCCGAGTTACTGGCGGAACCCGGACAAGGTCGTCGGCCCGGCCTGGCTGCAGCAGCGTTCCGCTTCATCGCCGATTCGCGCGATCTCGCGACGGCCGAGCGGCTCGACGATCTCGAGGATCCGTACCGGCTGTTCCGCTGCCGGACGATCATGAACTGCACGTACGTGTGCCCGAAGAGGCTGAAGCCGACCAAGGCGATTTCGGAGATTCGGACGATGCTGGTCAAGCGGACGGTTTAGTGGCGCATGAGCGATGCTGGAAGGGCACGAGAACGGCGCTCGTGGTTACCGGGACGGCGCGCGAAGGCGGGCGATCGCGCCGAGAGATCCCGAGCATCAGACTCGTCTCGTCAATTCTGGCAAAGTCCGTTGAAAACGAGACGATGTCTTATTTCCGGGTGTGACCTTCACAGATAGACTCGACCGGTATTGGTTTTCAAGATCCTTTCGGAATCGACCGGCGCGGGTATTCATGATTCGCATCCGCACCGGTCTTGTCGAATCGGCAAATATCCCGTCAACGTCCTGTCGCGATCGCGCCATCCCGTTAGTGAAAAGTTCCATCGGCCGGTTGCCGGATGGCCCGTCCGGGCGACACGCGGCGTCGCGCCACGCGAGCGGGTGAAGCGGCGTGCGCGCATGAATCCGAGTACCGAGAAATGAACTTGTATCGCCTTTTTGCAGGCTGCCTGATGACGGCGTCGTTGGCGACGCCGGGTGACGCGGACGCAGCCTGCCAATTCATCAACAACAAGACCGAGCTGATCGTCAATGTCGCGTTGAAGCCGCAATATCACGTGGCGCCGGGCACCGCTGTCGGCACTGTACTGGACGACGTGGGCGTCGCGACCGATGCCGTTTCGTTCGCACGGTGCAGTGCGCCCGGGCGATCCAATCGGAGTGTTCAAGGCGGAGCCAGGGTCGGCAGCAGCGTGACGCCCTTTACGTTTGCGACCACGGTGCCGGGTATCGGGCTTGCATTTTATGACAAGCAGGCCGGCACGTCTGCGCCACGGTACTGGGGCGAAGGGGACGGCGGCGCTTGGACCGGCGACTGGGGATGGAGCAACTCGACGCTCGGCGCGAGGCTCGTCGTGACGGGGCCGGTCGGCGTCGGCGACGTCCCGGCCGGTTCCGTCTTTGCGCAGATGAAACTGGATGGCCTGACGGTTGCGACGTTGAAGACCGTGGGTTTCAGAATCACGACGCCGGCCTGTTCGATGCCGAGCATCAGCGTGAACATGGTCAGACCGACGACGAACCGCTTCACCGGCGTTGGGTCGACGGCTGGCGAGACGCCGTTTGATCTTCGGCTCAACGCGTGCCCGGCGGGCCGCACGGGCATCTACTACCGGTTCGACCCGACGACGAAGATCGTGCCGGGGACCGGGGATTCGGTCGCGACGTTGAACGGGTCGTCGAGCGCGACGGGGATCGGTCTGCAATTGCTCGACGAAAGTGGGAAGCCGCTTGCGTTCGGGACGACGACGAAAATGACCGGCTATTCGGGCGCAGCCGGCTCCTACAGCGTGCCGTTTCGGGCGCGCTACTACCAAACCGCCGCTGCGGTAACCGGCGGCAGCGCCAATGCATCGATCACCGTCACGATGAGCTATGACTAGCGGCGTCGCGCGTCATTCACGCGAAGGGGTTCCCACCTGCTCGAGTTTCGCGGTGCGAAAACGAATGCGTCCATTCATCTCGAAATAGAAGGACGTGTCCGATTCGAATTAGCGTGCGTGTCCAATTGAAATGGATCGGCACGAACGTAACATTCAAACGTCGTCGTCAATGCCGCGGCGGCGGATTTAAGAAATTCGGATTTGGTGATTTTTTCAGGTGAAAACGATGCGTGAATTGAGTAATGGCGATGTGCGCCGGATATCGGGTGCGGGCCTGACGGCCGGCGGCAGTATTCTCGGCTTCAACGGCGGGAACGCGCTGTCGTGCATCAGTATCGGCACGGGCGCGCACGTCGTCGTCAACGGCAGGCCGGTCTCGGCGACATCCGCTTCTGTCCACGGTGTCAATATCGACGTGTCGATCGCCGCTATTCATCCGGCCGAGGGCCGCTGGTCCGTATCGTTCGCGGATTTCTTCTCGTTCCTTTCCGGTCTGAACCTGGGCCGGCGAAATTTCCTTCGATAAATTCAGTATTACAGATAAAAGATCGATGCCGGACGGGGATGGCTTCCGACGGCGCGACCGCATCCGCACCGGATTTTTCCGGCGGAATCCCGAATCGATTCTGGGCCATGCCGAACTGCAGCATCGTGCCGCCTCGAATCGGACCTTTGCTACCTGGACTTTCAATGCCGTCGATAGTACTCGCCGCGACGATCTCCGTCGATCGATCGCGGAAAGCACACCTTGCGGGTGCCGTGCCGCGCAGCTGGACGGCGCGCGCCGGGCGATGCGTGCGGCCGGCCGGCGGTGCGACGCGGCCGCGCGGCGCGTCGCTCGTCGGGATCCTGCTGTTGTTTGTGTCGTCGGCCCATGCGACGGATCTCGCTGATGCGGTGAATGCCGCGCGCGGGTTCGACGCCGGGTTCGCCGCGGCGCACGACGCGCAGCTCGCCGGCCGTGAAAAGCGCTGGCAAGGGCTGGCCGGTTTGCTGCCGCGCGCCCAACTCGACGGCGCCTATACGAAGCAAGACCAGCCGACGGCCGCCTATGCGGCGGCCGTGCGCCGGCACAACGTGACGGCGAGCATCGTGCAGCCGCTGTTCGATGTGACGCGATTCGCGCAGTTCCGGCGCGGCAGCGCACTTGCCGACGAAGCCGATGTCGAGTTTACGAAGGCAGGCCAGACGTTGATCTCGACGGTCGCCGACGCCTATTTCGACGTGCTGCACGCCCGCGAGGTGTTGCAGGCGGTCGAGGCCGCGCGAAAGACGTTTCAGGCGCAGTTCGACCGGGCCCGCGCGGCGCTGCAGGTCGGCGACGGCATCTTGACCGATGTCGACGAAGCACGGGCCAATCTCGATGACGCGCTCGCGCGCAAGGTCGGCACGCAGAACGATCTCGAAGTCGCGCGCGGCACGTTTCGCCGCCTGACGGGCCTCGACGCCGACACGATCGACCCGGTCGAATGGCGTTGCGTGCCGGACACGATGCCGTTCGATCTGCGGGCCGCGATGGACGAGGCGGCTCGAGAAAATCTCGACGTCCGGATCGCCGAGGAACGACTCGATCAATCGAAGGCGGACGTCGTGGCGGCGACCGGTGCGCACCTGCCGCTCGTCAGTCTTCAGGCGACCTACGGGACGAACTGGAGCCGCGGGGCGAACGAGAACGTGCTGGACAACGTTTTCGGCACGACGTCGAAGACGCGTTCCACGACGGTCGGCGTGACGGTCACGATTCCACTGTTCGCCGGTGGCGGGCAATTGTCGGCGTCTCGCGAAGCGTATCGCCGCCGGGACCAGTCCCGCGATGCAGTGGAGGATGCGCGGCGTAAGGCGCGCGAAGCGGCGCGCGCCTCGTATCTCGGCATCGTGAACGGTCTCGCGATGATGCGCGCGCGCGAGCGCGCCGTGGCATCGGCAGACAGCAAAGTGAAATCGACCCGGTACGGTCGCGACGTGGGGTTGCGCACGCAAATCGATGAACTCAATGCACAGCAGCGGTACTTCGAGGCGCTTCGCGATGTCGCGGATGCCCGATATCGCTATCTGCGGGCCCGCATCCAGTTGTCCGCGGCGCTCGGCACGCTCAGCGACGCCGACGTCGCGTCGTTGGCCTGCCGGGGAGGCGCCATCCCGTCGCCGGCTGCGGCGCCGGCTTCGCGCGGAGCGCGCACATGACCGATCTCCTGTTTCGCGACGAAGCCCTCGACGCAACCAAGCACAAGCTGATGGGCACCGTCAGTCTGTATTCGCCCCCGTCGCGCTGGATCACGATCGGCGTTGCCACGACGCTCACGCTCGCGTTCGTCGCGTTCATCGTGTTCGGCAGTTACACGAAACGCGAGCGCGTGGCCGGTCAGTTGCTGCCTGCCAAGGGGCTTCTGACGGTTGCGCCGCCGATGACGGGCACGGTAATCGACACGCGCGTGCACGAAGGTCAGCAGGTCGAAGCCGGGGCAGAGCTGATGACGGTCTCCGGCGAGGTGGCGAGCGAGCTGGGCAGCACGCGCGAGATGGTCGGCCGGCAACTCGCATACCAGCGCTCGCGACTTCAGGCCGATCTCGAGAGCCAGCTTCGATTGAGCGAAGAGACGCGGCGTGGCCTCGTCGCGCGGAGCAATGCGCTGGCCGGGCAGAGGGTCCAGATCGGCCTGGAACGCACGCAGCGCCTGCGTCAGGTGGATCTTGCGACGAGCCAGCTCGACAAGCTGAAGTCGATGCGCGCACAGGGCTACGCATCCAACAGCCAGGTCGAGCAGCAGGAAGCCGCGCTGCTCGACGCGCAGGCACGGTTGCAGGATCTCGCACGGCAGCGGCTCGACGTCGAACAGCAGATGGACCAGTGCCGCCAGCAGCTTCGGGAGCTTCCGCTCAATACGCGCAACCAGCAGAGCGCCATCGAGCGCAAGCTCGCCGAGCTCGACCAGTCGATCGCCGAAAACGAGGCACGCCGGGTCGTCGTCCTGCGTGCGCCGCAGCCCGGTGTCGTGGCCGCGCTGCTTGCGAAGCCAGGGCAGGCCGTCAATGCAGGGCAGTCGGTGGTGTCGATGCTGCCGGTCAGCGCCGGTCTCGAAGCGCAGCTGATGGTGCCGAGCCGCGCGATCGGCTTCGTGCGGCCGGGCGCGCGCGTGGTGCTGCGCTACGACGCCTATCCGTTCCAGAAATTCGGCCAGCAGTTCGGCCGGGTGACGGAGGTGTCCCGCACCGCGCTGACGCCGCAGGAGGCGGCAACCCTCACCGGCCGTACCGACGTCCGGGAGCAGTTGTACCGCGTCACCGTCGCGCTCGATCGGCAGGACGTGATCGCGTACGGCAAGCGCGAAGCGCTGCGACCCGGCATGGCGCTCGAAGCCGACGTGCTGATCGACACGCGCAGGCTGATCGAGTGGGTGCTCGAGCCGCTGTACGCGCTCGGGCGCCGCGCATCGGCATGACGGCGCGGACGATCGACTGACTCGTGATGAAGCGGAGCAATGATGAAATGGCTTGATGCATTGCACTTCGGCTGGCGGCGACGCCTGCCGATGCTGTTGCAAACCCAGGCGGCCGAGTGCGGGTTGGCGTGCGTTGGCATGGTCGCAGCCTACTTCGGCTACGACATCGATCTAGTGAGCCTGCGACGTCGCTTCAGCCCATCGCTGAAAGGCACGACGCTCAACGACGTGATGGGCATCGCGTATCGGCTCGGGCTCGCGTCGCGCGCGCTGCGGCTCGATCTCGACGAGCTCGGCAAGCTTCGCCGCCCGTGCATCCTGCACTGGGACATGAATCATTTCGTCGTGTTGAAGTCGGTGTCGCGCGGCAGGATCACGATCCACGATCCCGCACGCGGCATACGGGACGTACCGATCGCCGACGCGTCCCGGCACTTTACCGGCGTGGCGCTCGAGATCATGCCGTCGCCATCGTTCAAAACGGCGCAGGTTCGCGAGTCGATCTCGATGTCGGGCCTCGTCGGCAGCGTGACGGGAATCCGCTCGACGTTGACGCAGGTCCTGCTGCTGTCTGCGGTGCTCGAAGTGTTCGGTGTCGTGACGCCGTTCTACATGCAATGGGTGATGGACCAGGTGCTCGTATCGGCGGATGCCGACCTGCTCACGTTGCTCGGCACCGGCTTCCTGCTTGTCGTGGTGTTCCAGAGCGCGGTGACCGCGCTACGCTCGTGGGTCGTCACGTGGTTCTCCAGCCTGCTCGGCGTGCAGTGGACGGCCAATGTCTGCGCGCACCTGTTCAAGCTCCCGCTCGCGTATTTCGAGCAGCGGCACATCGGCGACGTCGTATCCCGGTTCGGCGCGATTCACACGATCCAGGGCACCCTCACCACGCAGTTCGTCGGCGCGCTGCTAGATGGAGTGATGGCGACGATCACGCTGGCGATGCTGTTCGTCTACAGCGCGACATTGACGTGGCTGGTGC
The DNA here is from genome assembly GCF_902833145.1 of Burkholderia sp. BCC0506. Classification (GTDB taxonomy): domain Bacteria; phylum Pseudomonadota; class Gammaproteobacteria; order Burkholderiales; family Burkholderiaceae; genus Burkholderia. The sequence goes on from NZ_CADFEN010000004.1 coordinate 29,595, forward strand.
TGGGGCTGTTCGCGGCCTATGGCGTGATCCGGTGGATTGCATACCGGCCGTTCAAGCAGGCGAACGAGGAGCAGATCGTGTACGACGCACGCGCGCAATCGAACCTGCTCGAGTCGATCCGCGGCGTGCAGGCGATCAAGCTCGCGAACCGGCAGGAGGCGCGTGTCGCCACCTATGCGAATGCCGTGGTCGAGACCGCCAACAGGCATGTCGTCGTCCAGCGCCTGTCGATCGGGTTTTCGACGGTGCAGGGCTTGATTGCCGGCGCGGGCCGGGTCGTGCTCGTCTGGCTGGCGGCGCGGCAGGTACTCGCCGGCCAGTTTTCGGCGGGGATGCTCGTCGCATTCGTCAGCTTCGCGGATCAGTTCATGTCGCGTGGCGCGGGCCTGATCGGCACGGTCATCGATTTCCGGATGTTGCGACTGCATGGCGAGCGGCTTGCCGACATCGTGTTGACCGACACCGAGAGCGACATGGAGTCGTCGGCGGGCATTCGCTTGCCGGATGCGGACGCGCCGGCAATCGACGTTCGCGGCATCAGCTTTCGCTATGCGGAGACGGAGCCGTGGGTCCTGGACAATTGTTCGTTCTCGATCGCGGCCGGCGAGTCGGTCGCGATCGCCGGGCCGTCGGGACAAGGCAAAACGACGATGGCGAAGATCCTGCTCGGCCTGCTCGTGCCCGAGCGCGGCACCGTGACGGTGGACGGCATCGATATCCGCAAATTGGGATTGCGTGCCTATCGCGAGCGGATCGGCAGCGTGATGCAGGACGACATTCTGTTCGCAGGGTCGGTGGCCGACAACATCTGCTTCTTCGATGCCCAGCCGGATCACGCACGCATCGAGGAGGCCGCGCGGCTCGCGCAGATTCATGACGACATCGTTGCGATGCCGATGGGTTACCAGAGCCTGGTCGGCGACATGGGGTCGTCGCTGTCCGGGGGGCAATGCCAGCGTGTTCTGCTAGCGCGCGCGTTCTACCGACGCCCGTCGATTCTGGTGCTCGACGAGGCCACCAGCCATCTCGACGTGGCGTGCGAGCGGCTGATCAACGACGCGGTGAAGGGAATGCGCATCACGCGGATCATCATCGCGCACCGGCCCGAAACCATCCGCAGCGCGGATCGCGTCATCGTGCTCGAGCGCGGAAGAGCGCACGAAACGGAACCGCAGGAGGCCGGCGTAGCGGCTGTCGTCTAGGTGCGTTGCAAGAACTTCCGTTGCGCGTCGCGCAACGGGACGGCCGATGCCGATCCGGCCCGAACGATCGGCAATACGCAAATCAACGGAGAAAACGTATGCGTGAGTTGACCATGATGGAAATCGGCGAAGTGAGCGGCGGCGGCTTCTTCAGCCGGTGCGGCGCGTCCGTGGTCGGCGGTGTCGGCGGAGCGATCGCCGGTGTCTGGAAGGGGGGGGTCAGCGGCGGCAGCACCGGTGGCTACCTGGGGCTCGGCATTCTCAGTGCGGGTGTGGGCGCAATCGCCGGTGGTGTGCTTGGCATCGTCGGCGGCGCCTTGTACGGTGTGATCAACGACGCGACGCAGACCGTCAAGGTATTCAATTCGATCATGGAAAACCTGTTCGACATGAATACGCCGGCGCCGAAATGACGGCGCGTCGTCCGCACGCTTCGGACATCGTGTCCAGTGTTCCATCGTTACTTCACAAGGAAAGTCATGCGTGAGATCAATGCAGCCGAACGCGCATCCGTTTCCGGCGGCGCCTCGGTGAGCGGCGTGATGAACTGGCTCGGTAACCTGCTCAAACCGCCGTCGGAACCTGCCGAGCCGTGGGTCAATCCCTTTCCGTCGGAGAGCGCATCCACCGGTGTCGTGACCGGCATCGGCTTCGTGGCGGTGGCGGCCGGGGCGGCGGTTGCGACCGTCGTGGCGGTGACGGCCGCAGGACAGCTGGGGCTGCTATCCCTCTTCGCGGGAACGGCTGGCGTGATCGCCCGCTTGCGCCGCTAACCGCACGCGGGCATCCGCATCCGGAGCGGCCAATGGCGTGCATCCCGTCAGCCGCTCCGGCATCGGGCCGGCCCGCGTCGGCGAGCATGGCGTGTATGTATGGACAGACTGGCATCGAAAGTGAATACCAATAAGGAGAGCTGATGATGGGCGTGGAATCGGGAACGCGTGCACGGGTAAATTCGTCTCTCGGCGTGTTTCGGGCCGTGGCATGCGCGTGGTTGATGTGGTTCGGTACGGGTGGCGTCGCATGCGCGTCCCTCGCGAAATGCATCATCGCGTCCGGTTCGTCGGCCACGCTCGCCACGCTGCCGGCTTCCGTGAAGGTGTCGGCCGATACACCGATCAACACCGTGCTGTGGCAGCTGACCGGCGTTCAGATCCGTGCGTCGTGCGTCAAGACACCGGAGGCCATCGTGAAGCGGGTCGAGGCGACCCTGTACCGGCCGGCTAACGATCCGCAGCTTGCCGCGAATGGTCTCGCGTTGTTCGTCACTTATCGGGGTAGCCGCGGCAGCGGCATGGCGGCCATCCCGACCGGAACCGTCATTGGCTCGGTCTTGATGCCGACGATCGTTTCCGCAACGGTCGACCTCGAACTCGTCAAGACCGGTCCGACGCCTGTTGCGCCGACGCCGCTGCCGGTCCTGTCGGTACCGACCGTCTTGATCGGGGGATCGGGCAGTGGCGACGATTCCGATGCGGCGCGCTTCCTGACGCGCGGATTCGACAACATCTCGTTCCAGGCGACGACGTGCGCAACCACGACCCCGGCCGTCTCCGTCGATCTCGGCACGTACACGGCACGCCCCGGTGCCGCGGTCGGAACGACGTCTCCGTCCCGACGATTCTCGATCGGGCTGCGTTGCGATACGGGCGTGGCAGGCAAGTTCGGATTGGCGATGCGGCTCGACGGCAACAACCCGGTCGATGCATCGGCCGGCCTGCTGGCGCTGACATCCACCAGCACGGCGAGGGGGATGGCGATTCAGGTGCTGAAGGATGACGGAAGTCCGTTGCCGCTGGGCGAGCCGTGGGAAGTGGCGGCATCCGTGTCGTCGGCGGAGACGATCGCGGTGCCGTTGCAGGCGCGCTACTTCCAGACCGGCGCGCCCGTCGTGCCGGGCACCGCCAACGGTCGGGCCACCTTCTCGATCGATTATCGGTGACGACCCGAGAGGCCGACAGTTCGCGTCGGACGGGCGCCGCCTCGGCAGTGTGACGCGATGGTCGCCGACTTTGATGAATTGAAGTGAAAGGAGTGGAAATGAACTGGAAAATGATCCCGCTGTTGATGGCCGTAGTCGGTTCGAACGTCGCGCATGCCCGATCGGCAGCACCGCCGTCCGCGGCGCCGGCCGAGCTCGAGTCGCCGTGCGTTCGCAGGGCGACAGGCCTGTCGCAAGGTCGCTCACCGGACTTCATGTGGCCGGTGCAAGGCGAGTTGTCCTCGCCGCCGGGCCGCGATCGCGGCATCGATATTGCCGGCGACGTGGGCGCGCCCGTGAAGGCGGCTGCCGATGGCGTCGTCGTCTATGCGGGAAGCGATTTGCGAGGGTATGGCCGGCTGATCATCGTTCGGCACGACGATGTCTTTCTCACGGCGTATGCGAACAACCGAACGATGCTCGTCAAGGAGGGGGACAAGGTGCACAAGGGCCAGGTCATCGCGGAACTGGGTCGTAGCGGCGACGGCGACGCGCGGCTGCATTTCGAAATCCGCCGCGGCGGTTATGCGGTCGATCCGCTGATCTATCTGCCGGCACGTACCACGTCATGACGTTTTCGCAACGTGCGATTCCGGCATTTCCGCCCCGGCTCCTGCAAGCGGAGGCGTTGCCGGCGGCGAGGGGCGGAGACCCGCAACGGCCAATGCCGAAACCGGCACTCGTCGCGTCCGCTTTTTTTGTTGCGGGCGTCGCCTGCGCAGCTCAGCCGGATCCCGCGACGGTCGGCGGGATCGACGAGGATCGGGCGACGACGCACGGCGTCGAGCATCGAGTCGACGCATACCGATTCCGCTCCCCGCTCGAGCAAAACGTCGACGTCGCGACGCGCGGTCGCCCGGCCGGCACCAGCGTGACGCAGGTCGATTCGGTGGAACGTACGTTCGCCCGATCGCTCGAAAGACTGACATGCGAGCAGCGGGAGGAGGCGAGATATCGCGAGACGATGCGGCAACTGGATCGCGAGTGGTGCGTCGGCGATTACCTGAACGGGAAAATCCGCCGCGATCCGGAAACGATCCGGACCGCTTACGGCTACTGCGATTCGTTGCCGTCTTACCGGTCCGTGCTGCGCGGGGATCTCGAGGCATACCGAATCACGCTGCATCGGCAGTATCTGTCGCGTTGCGACGACAAGACGAAGTAACCGCGCCGGCCGGCCATCCACCCCGTGATGGCAGAAGTGCCTTCGGATCAGCGCGGCGACCATCTGGTCGCGGCACGAGTCCGCTACGCGGGCGCCGCGCGGTCGTCACTACGAAATGCAAACAGAGCCTGAGACGCGTCATATTAACGGATGGTAAATGCAATTATATGTCTTATATAAAAATATAATTAACATCGATATGCTTTTCACCAGTAATTCGGCTTCGCGGTTTGTTCGACGCACGTTGACAGGTGTTCTCGCTGAAGCGAGCGCCCGCCCGCACCGCATGATGGTGTAGTCATCGACAGATATCGTTCGCCGCACAAGAGCCTTGACTTATCCGGGAAGTGCTTATCACACAAGGAAATCAAATGAACTCAAGATTAGTTGTTCCGACTATGAACAAGCTAATGCTCCTGATGTCTGTCGCACTACCGAGTACAAGTGCATTTTCCGAAATATCATCGATTACACCCGCGCGATGTGGAGCCATGCAAGCAAGAGGGGTGATATCGAGAAATTCTCCCGTTACGTGTGAACGCCTGAGAAATGTCTCGTTTTCATATGTCGATTTCTCGGGTCAACGGCGAACAGGTGTCGTTGTCGTACTCGACGCGGTCGCACCTCGGGTGCAGGTAATATTCGACCAACTATACAAGTTAAAATTCCCGCTGGCCAAGTCACGTCCGATCGATTTTTACAATGGCGGCGACATCGAGTCGATGGACGACAACAATACTTCTGCATTTAATTCGCGACCGATCACTGGCGGTAAAAAATGGTCGCTTCATGCATATGGTGTGGCGATAGACATCAATCCCGTCCAAAATCCCTATATTTCTTTTGGAAAGAACGGTATTGCCTCGATTCGTCCGTCTGTCGCTGCGCTGATTTCTGTCAATCGTCGCGATATTCGGCCGAACAAAGCTAAACGACCAGGGATGTCCGAGAGTGTCATTGACATATTTGCTGACAATGGATTTCTCGGCTGGGGCGGCTACTGGAATTTTCCGATCGATTATCAGCATTTCGAAATAGGCTCGCGCGAGTTTGCTGCGCGATTGACAGTTGCTTCGCCTGATAAGGCGCAAAGGATGTTTGAAGAGTACGTGGCGGCCTACACGAATTGCATGCGCAATGAGCAAAATGTAGAGCACACCGCGGCGCGCAAAAAATGCGTTGAACGCGTGTGGCAGTGATCGCAAGATGCAAACGATGTCGACGTGGGCAGCGCCGCTGATGTCGGAGTCGAACGTGCGAGGCAACTGATCCGATTGTCGCAAGCGAAGCGGTCGAACTGATCTGAGCGGTGTTCGACGTATCACGATCCTGTCCGTACGCGTGACTTGAGCGTGCCCAGCGCATCGAGGCCGGGCGCAGGGCAGTGCGTAGCCGGATACGCGAGCTGTTCGTCGATGGCCGAAGCTCTGCCGGCAGCGGCAGCATCACGGAGATGATGCGCGGAGAAGGTACGGCGATTGGCCGCTTCAAGGCAAGCCGCTTGACCGAAGAACCTGGATTGATCTGCAAGCAGCGGTCGCCATGCCCACAAGCAGGCCACGGTCTAGCGGATCGATGTCCCGAACCATTTCGATCGTGAATTCGAGGTTGGCGCGCATGATCGGGTCTGGTGTGGTGACACGACGGATGTCTGGGTGCAGGGCCGTTGGCGTTATTTGGCCGTGGTACTCGATCTGCTTACGGATCGGATGGTCGGCTGGGTGTTCTCGACATGCCCGGATGCCGATCTGGTCGTCCAGATGCTAGAGATGGCCTAGGTCAGCGTTCCTCACGCCTTTTTGCGGCGCCATCGCGAGAAGCGCACCCGCTCGCGTAAAAGACACGATATCGACAGCGTCGCATCGAATGAAGTAGACGCCAGGCTACGGTCAAATGTCAAAGATCGTAAAACATAAGACTTGTCCTATTGATGGCCGAGAATTCCAGCAGGGGTCCTATATCCGGTTTGTATCGCGATTTATAAAATTATTGACGACATGAGTTGTTCAATACCAGGTGCGGTGCATGCGGATACTGGAATTTAATAAAGAGAATTACCTGCGGGGATTGCAGAGGTCGCGATGAAGAGTCTCAGTATCAATACAGTCGTCATGGACGATTGCCCATTAACTCTGGCTGGCATGAAATATATCGCGTCGGTTACCAATTCGATTGGCCTTGTCGGAATATGCAAAAACTCCGATGAACTATTTTCGTCTCTTCGCAATTCGAAATGCGACGTCGTCATGATGAATTATTCGATGCGTATCAGGAATGCGATGGGCGGATTGCCGTTGCTCGGATATCTGAGACGAACGTTTCCGGAACTCCGGATCATCACGCTCCTGACGCGGGAAAATCCCGTGATCATTCGCTCGATTCTCGAACGCGACGTCTCCGCGGTCGTCAGCAAGTTCGACGATGTCGGCTACATCATCGCCGCGATCTACGCGAGCCACGGTGGTGGCCGGTATTTGTCGCCTTCGATCCGCAGCATGCTGGAGTCGAACGGCTTAGACCGCAATCGCCGGGCGACGAAATTGTCTGCACGCGAAATCGAGATTGTCAGGTTGTTCGGTTCAGGCATGCCGATCGTAAAAATCGCTGAACGGTTGAACAAGGCGAAACAGACGATAAGCGCACAGAAAATAAATGCGATGAAAAAGCTTGGCGTAAAGAATGATGTCGATCTTATCAAATGTGCCATCAGTATGAATCTGGTTGGAGATATCGACTGATGTTGGCCCGGTTTGAGATGGTAAAAGCGAATTTTCAAGAGTAGTTATTTTTGGGAAATAAGTTGCGCGTTCATGGAGGGTCCTGCGCGGAGTAGCTGCCCGGTGGCGGGCGTAAACATTGGTTATATCAAGTTAGTATCATCAACAACGGAGTAGATATAAATGAAAAAGACCACGCTGGTGATGTCAATGTTCGGTCTCGCATGTGCTGCCGCCAATACGGCTCATGCGTCCGATGGCACCATTAACTTTACGGGCTCGGTCGTCGCGTCGACCTGCAAGATCAACGGCGGGACGAACGACCTGACCGTCGCACTGCCGAAGGCGTCTACCAACCAGCTTGCCGCCGTGGGCGCAACCGCCGGCCGGACGCCATTCACACTCACGCTGTCGGGATGCGCGACGGACAAGAAGGACGGTGAAAGCGTCATTCCAGCACCGGTGAAGAAGGTGTCGGTCGCGTTCGAACCGGGGCCTAACGTCGACCTCGCGACCGGCCGCCTGAAGCTGACCGGTGCCGATGCGGCGAACGGCGTGCAGATCGCGATCCTCAACGACAAGTACGACCCGATCAAGATCGGTGCCGAAAGCTCGGCGCAGGGCGCACAGACCGTCGATATCGATACGGCTGCGGGCGGCACCGGCACGGCGACGCTGCAATTCGCCGCGCAGTACGTCGCGACGAGCGCGACCGTAACCGGCGGTTCGGCCAACTCGTTCGTCACGTATTCGCTCGTCTATCCCTGATCGCACGATGCGTTGAAGCAAGCGCGCCGGCTACTGGAAGGCGGCCGGCGCCGGGTGCCTGCCGATGCGCTTACGGTGGTCTTGTTTATTCGTAGTCCATATAAAAAGAAGGGAGGAAATGAAGATGATTCGTCCATATGCAATGGTCGCGATCCTGGTTTCGCTGCTGTTCGGCATGAACGCGCAAGCCAGCGTGACGTTGTCTGGCACACGCGTCGTCTTCCCCGGGAAAGAGAAGGAGGTCACGGTGCAGCTCACCAATGACGGCAAGCTGCCCGCGCTCGTCCAGGCCTGGATCGACAAGGGGAACGAGCGCGCATCGCCGGATGCGATCGACGTGCCGTTCGTAATCACGCCGACGATCTTCCGCATCGAACCGGCCAAGGGGCAGACGCTGCGAATTCTTTACACCGGCGAGCCGCTGCCGGCGAACAAGGAGTCGCTGTTCTGGCTGAACGTGCTCGATGTACCGCCCAAGGTCAACGACAAGGACGACATCAACAGGCTGCAGTTCGCGTTTCGCACGCGGGTCAAGCTGATGTACCGGCCCGCCGGACTGCCGGGCAACCCATGGGACGCGCCGGCGCGGCTGAAATGGACACTCGGCACCGACGATGCACACCGCCCTGTGTTGAGAGCCGCCAATCCGAGCCCATACGTCGTCAATCTCGCCGGCGTCGAATTGAAGTCGGGCGGGAAAACCTACGCGGCGGAACTCGGATATGTCGGTGCCGGTGAAACGGCATCTTTTCCGCTGGTCGGCGCTGACGGCGTTGCGCTCGCGGGCGGGACGGTCCTGTACAGCAGCGTGGACGACTGGGGCTCCAGCCATGCGCACGAGGCGACGATCGCGAAGTGACATGACGTTGGGCAACAGCGACTCGAGCGGCCGGGGGACGCGGACGAGACGGGGGCGAGCGAATCATCAATGGGGAGCGGAAGTACGTGAAGAAGAAATACAACGGCCCGCACGCGGAAATCGGGCCTCGGCTCAAGCCGATATGCGCGCTGGTTCTCTCGATCGTCGCCGGCTGGCAAACGGATGCGCGTGCGGCCTCGCACGAAGGCGCCCGGCCGCTCCAGGTCGCGCAGACGGAAATCGCGCAAGTCGAATTCGAGGGCGGATTTCTGAATAATGGCTCGGGCGCGATCGACGTGTCGCGATATTCGCGCGGCAACGTGGTGCGTGCCGGCCTCTACAGCCCGGACGTCTATGTCGACGGTAACTGGGCAGGACGGCTCGAGGTGCCGTTCAAGGCCGCGGAGGCTACGCCGGACGCCCAGCCATGCTTCGACAAGGCGCTGCTGGACCGCATCGGTGTCGATCTGAGCCGCCTGCCGCCGGATGTTCACGCGCTGCTGGACCGGGAAGGCGCGTGCGTGCGCATCGGTCAGGCGATTCCGGAGGCCTCCGTCAGCTTCGACTTCAACGAGCTCCGGCTCGACCTGAGCATCCCGCAGATATCGATGCGCCGCCACGCGCGCGGCTACGTCAGCCCCGATCAGTGGAGCGAGGGTGTGCCCGTCGCGATGGTCGGCTATAACGCGAACGTCTACAACTCGCGCACGAGCGCTGGGCACGGCAGCACGCAGGGCTACGTCGGCATCGATGGCGGATTCAACTACCGGCGCTGGCATTTCCGGCACGGCGGGTCGTTCAACTGGGACGACCGCGGCCGTCGGCGCTACGAGAACGTCGCGACCTACGTGCAGCGCGATCTGGCGTCATGGTCGTCGCAGCTCGTGATCGGCGATACGTATACGTCCGGTGACCTGTTCGACTCGACGTCGTTTCGCGGCGTGCGGATATACACCGACGACCGGATGCTGCCGGAGTCGCAGCGCGGCTATGCGCCCGTCGTGCGTGGCGTCGCGAACACCAACGCGAAAGTGACGATTTCGCAGAACGGCGTGAAGCTGTACGAGACGACGGTCGCACCGGGCGGGTTCGTGATCGACGATTTGTATCCGACCGGCTATGGGGGCGACCTGAACGTCGTCGTCACGGAAGCGGACGGATCGACGCATTCGTTCTCCGTGCCGTATGCGGCCGTGCCGATGTCGTTGCGTCCCGGGCAGAACCGCTACAGTTTCACCGCAGGGGCGGTGCGCAACCTGCCGAATACGACACCAGTGTTCACGCAGGCGACCTGGCAGCGCGGTTTCACGAACGGGCTGACAGGCTATGGAGGCGCGACGGCCGCGCAAGGCTACCTTGCAGCAATGGCCGGGGCGGTGCTGAATACCGCGTGGGGTGCAATCGGCGTCGACGTCACTCATGCGACGACCAGGATCTCGAACGAGCGCACGTATTCGGGGCAGAGCTTTCGCGTGAGCTATGCGAAGACGGTCGAAGCCACAGGGACGAACGTCGCGATCGCCGCATATCGCTATTCGACCAACGGCTATTTCGGCCTGAACGACGCGATGGCCGCGCGGCATCGTGCGAAGTCCAGCAGGACTTCGGGCACGCTGTACCGGCAGCGCAACCGCGCGTCGCTGACCGCGAGCCAGCAGCTCGGCGAAAAGGGCGGCAGCCTCAGCGTGACGGCGTCGACGGCGACCTACTGGAATCGCCGTGGATCGGACGTCGATTTCACGGTCGGCTATAGCAATGCGTTCCGGAACGTGTCGTACAACGTGTCGGCGACGCGGCAGCGCGATGCCTGGGGGCAGGCCAGCACGTTGGTCTACGTCGGGCTGTCGATTCCGATCGGCCGCACCCGGCCGGCGACGCTGTCGACCAGCTTCAATCGCGACACGCGCGGGACGACGCAGATCTCGACCAGCCTGAGCGGCTCGGCCGGTGTCGACAGCAACCTGTCGTACGGCGTGAACGTGAACCGCAGCAGCGGCGTGGGCAGCGCGCAGACCAGCGGCGGCGCGAACGTCTCGTATCGTGGCGCGCGCACGGAAGTGAGCGGCAGTGTGGGCGCGAGCGCGGACTACCAGCAGTTCTCGATTGGGGCGCGCGGCGCGATCGTCGCGCACCGCGGCGGGCTCACGCTTTCGCAACCGCTGTCGGAGACTTTCGCGATCGTCCAGGCGAAGCACGCGGAAGGCGCGCGGGTGACCAACGCGTCGGGCGTGAGGGTTGACCGGAACGGCTATGCAATCGTGCCGTATCTGACGCCGTTCTCGATGAACGACGTGTCGCTGGATCCCAAGGGGCTGTCCACGGACGTCGAACTGAAGGAAACGAGCCAGCGCGTCGCGCCGCTGGCAGGCGCCGTCCCGTTGTTGGTGTTCAAGACCGAGTACGGGCGATCGGCGGTGATTCGCATGCGGCAGGCGGACGGCTCGCCGGTGCCGTTCGGCGCGGTGGTCACCGATCAGGACGGCAAGGACATCGGTGTGGTCGGGCAAGCTGGCAAGCTGCTGGCGCGCGGCTTGGCGGAGAAGGGCGAACTGAACGTGGAGTGGGAAAAGGGAAATGTCAAGGCCGTGTGCCGGATTTCATATTCGCTGCCGGTGCGTACGCAGCAGTCACTGCGTAGCTTCGAATTGCCATGCGTGGATAGGGGCATGGCGAATGCTGCACCGGCCCCGTCAGATCGCGAGCCACTGCACGCCGGCTAGATGCACGGAAGGGGCGCGCCGACCAGAAGTCGACCAAACGGACAGACCGTGCCACAGGCGGCGCCTGCATTGAATGGCCGCGATTGCGGTATCGATTCGTCATGCGGCTGCGGGAAGGATGGCATGCGCACGGTGGTCATCCGGTAGATGATCAACATGAGGCATGGAAACGAGTGATGAAAGCGCTTTTGAAACTGATTTTCATTTCGGCAGGTTTTGCTGCCAACGATGTATCGGCGGCTTGCAAGTCGTTGACCAGCAATGGACTGAACTACTACGTTGCGATGGTGTCAGGCTTCAGTCCACCTGAATTCGATCCTGATTCAGTTCCGGTCGGTGGTGTCATATACGAAGCTACCGGCGCGCCGATCTTCAACAATAAGGCAAGTTCACGCGCAACGGTCAGCTGTTCGCCCGGTGTGTATACTTACGTTGCTGGAGCGGGCGTTTCCGATTCAAGCGGTATTTATCCGACGGCCATTCCGAATATCGGGATTCGCATACTTGCGGGCCCCAATCGAACCGCAGCGCCATTCAAGGGCGACTATGTCGTCAATACTTCTTGGGATGAGAATTACCCGATTACAGTTCAGTTGATCAAAACCGGAGACATTACAGCCGGAGGCGTGCTCAACGGCGCATACGCCGCCTATCGAGCGGGCAGCGTGAATGGCGATCTGCTTGTCGAGTATAGATTCACATCGCCCGTCGTCGTCCAGCCGCGCGTGCCGACCTGCAAGGTGGCAACGCCGGAGGTCACGGTACCGATGGGCGCTGTGGCCACCGTGCAGTTCAAGGGGGTCGGAACGACCACGGTTTCTCGCATGTTCGACATCGTGTTGAATTGCTCGGGCGGAAACCTCGGGACTTCGACCAACGCGTATGTGACGCTCACCGATGCGACCGTGCCGACCAATACGTCGACGGTACTGTCATTGAGGAAAGGCTCCACCGCCTCCGGCGTCGGTATGCAGATACGGCGCAGCGGCACGCTCGTCGGCTTCGGGCCCGATTCAGCCGCCGTTGGCAATATCAACCAGTGGCATGCGGGTACGATCACACAAGGGCAGTCGGCGCTTACCATTCCGTTGAGCGTCAGCTATGTGCAGACCGGCGCGACCGTTACACCGGGAAGCGCGAATGCGCGCGCAACATTCACATTGAGCTACCAATAGGCGCCCGAGCGGCCGCGTTACGCACATTTCCGCATAACGGGCACGCGCATTTGCGCGGCCGTGCCTTTACGGAATCGCCGTATTTCCACGACGACGAATGAATTGCCGGTCTTTACTGATCTGAATTTCGCGAGACAATCGAAACACAACAGCCTTCAGGAAAACGATCTCAATTGTTATTGAGATACAATGCCTCCGCCGACTTGGCATGAACGACAAGCTGTCGTCGCGAGGCGCCAGCTGTCCAATTTGCGAACGCACGATGGACGAGCTATCAGTACGTGTGATCGTGGCGGACGACCATCCGGTTTCGGGCCACGGTATCGCGCAGATCCTGACCGAGATTCCGACGATCGACGTGGCGGCGATCGTGTCGAGCACCTCCGCGCTGATCGAGAGGCTCGCCACGACGCCGTGTGACGTTCTCGTGCTCGATTACGTGATGCCTGCCGGTACCCACGGTGACGGTCAGTCGATCATCGAGTATCTGCAGCGCCACCATCCGGCACTGCGCATCGTGACGGTGACGATGCTCAATTCGCCGACGGTGTTCCGCGCGCTTCGGTCGCTCGGCGTCCAGTGCATCGTAAGCAAGTCCGATGCAATGTCCCATCTGGTGACGGCCGCCCATATCGCGTACGGCAATGGCCGGTACCTGTCGCCGACGATTTCCGGATTGCTCGACCGTGCCGATGGCAATGCGGCGCGCACGAGCGCGTTGTCGCGGCGCGAATCCGAAATCGTCCGGCTGTTTCGCGAAGGCTACAAGGTGACGGAAATTGCCGAGAAACTCCATCGCAGCAAGAAGACCATCAGCGCGCAGAAGCTCGCCGCGATGCGCAAGCTCGGCATTACGCGCGACGCCGACCTGATCCGGTACGACGAGGGGATCGGCCGCGACGATGAACCGGGCGAATGACCCGGCGCGCGATGCCCGTGTTCCGTCAATGGCTCCACCGGTACAGGCGCTCGATGCGCCGGATGGAGTTCGATCCGGAGTGGATGCGCGCGTATCAGCGCGTGCTGCTGACGGTCGGCGGGGCCGCGCTCGGCGTATTCATCGTATTGTGTGCGGCCGCGGTTGTCCTGCTGGAGGTCAGCGATTTCCATGCGTCGATGCATGCGCGCTTTCTGACGGAGAAGGCGCGTCTGCTTGTCGGCATGTCGGAGAGTACGACACTGCTGAAGCGCGTCACGTCGGCTGCCGAGCGAGCGTGGGATCCCGGCCGCCGACCGTCGCCGGAAGTCGAACGGGCTTTTGCCGTGAGAGGGAGGCTGCTGGAGCGCGATTCCTCCGATCCGAGCCTGGTCTATGCGGCCCATGCCATTCCGGATCCCGCTCATCGTTACCGCGACTATCTGCCATTGCTTGCCTTGTCCGAAAAGCTGCTCGGAAATGCCGTTGGCCGCAAGCATACGACGATGGGACCGGATCAGGTCTATCTGATCGGGCTCGATGGGCATTTCGTCGATGCACTATTGCGCGTGGCTCCGGATTCGCCGCTGCCGCACGACAAGCTGGACAACTTGGCCGTCGTGTTGCCGCGGGCGTGGCCCGATGTCGCGGCGTTGGTGCGGGAAGTTTCGCGGCATCCCGGGCGAGCCGTGGACACGGTGATCTGGCTGCCGCCGCGCGAGGATCCCGTCACGTCGGACATGCTGTTGCGTTGTGCGAGCTGGGTGTTCGACGAGCAGGGGCGACCGATCGCATTGCTGGTCCATTCGATCGCGCCGTTCGATCTTCCGGACGAAGGGGGCGACGGGCGCGCGGACGCCGGATTTGCCGTCGTGGATGCGGCGCAGCAGATCGTTGCGGTTTCGCCCGGCGTGCGTCGTGCCGGTTGGCACGACGCGGCGCGCGGACTGCCGGACCATCTTGCCGACGGGCTTGAGCACCGCATGAGCGACGGGCGGTTCGTCGTTCGCGGGGTGCTACCGGGAAGCGACTGGTTTCTCGTCAATGTGTATTCGATGCGAGCCGTACTCGAAGGCGTGTCGCAGCGTCTCGCCGTGACCGCCGCAGCGGCGCTGCTCGGGCTCGCGATTCTGGCCGGTTGCCTGATCGTTCTCGATCGCCGGATCCTGACGCCCTCCTATCGGCGCGCGGCGCGTCTGCAGGAAAGCGAACAGTTGAATCGAACGCTGATCCGCACGGCCCCGGTCGGTCTCGCATTGATCGACGAGGCGACCGGCGACGTATTGACATCCAATCAGGCGATGACGCGCCACGAGCGCGGAGCGGAGCCCGGGGCGCTGACGTTCCGAATCCGGGAGACGTTCGCGCACATTCGGACGAGAGATGGCATGGCGCGTCCCGACGGGATCCCCGCGCAAGAGATTACGCTCGAGCGGTCTGACGACGCAGGCGGCGACGCGCATTTTCTCGTCAATTTCGTGCGGGTCAAATATCGAGGCAGGCAAGCGTTGCTCGGCACCGTCGTCGACATCACGGCGAACAAGCTGATCGAGCAGTCGCTCGACGCCGCGCGGCAAGCCGCCGATCAGGCCAATCGCGCGAAATCGGTGTTCCTCGCGACCATGAGCCACGAAATCCGCACGCCGCTCAATGCAGTCATCGGCAATCTCGAACTGATGAAGCGCGGCACATTGTCCGAAGTGCAGCGTCGGCGGCTCGCGCTGGCCGATTCGTCGTCGACGGCGCTGCTTCATATCGTCAACGACGTACTGGACCTGTCGAAGGTCGAGGCCGGCCAATTGCACGTCGATGCCGTGCCGTTCGATTGCGTGACGTTGTTGCGCGAGGTCGCGGAATCGTTTCGTCCGCTCGCGGAGAAGAAGGGCCTGAAGTTCCGCGCCGACATCGAGGACGGCCTCGCGCCGTACCGGATCGGCGACCCGATCAGGATCAGGCAGGTCGTGTCGAATCTCGTCGGCAACGCGATCAAGTTCACCCGAGCCGGGAGCGTGAGCGTGCTGGCTCGCGGATATCGCGCAGATGGTGCTGAACGCGTCGAAGTTCGGGTCGTCGACACCGGAATCGGCATTTCCGCGGCCGCGCAGGCGGCGATCTTCGAGCTCTACGAACAGGCCGACGACACCATTCATCGTGAATACGGCGGAACCGGTCTCGGGCTTGCGCTGTGCCAGCGACTGGTCGATGCGATGTCGGGAACGATCGCGGTCGACAGCGAGCCGCGCGTGGGCAGCACGTTTCGTGTCGACATCCCGCTGCCGGTCACGACGGACGCGCCGGCCGACGAGCACGACGGCGACGGGGACAACGTCGGCGCGCTGCTCGGCCCGAACGGTGCGCGATTGCGTGTGCTAGCCGTCGAAGATCATCCGGCGACGCGCATGATGCTGGCCGATCAGTTCGGCGAACTGGGCGTTGACGCGGTGTTCGCGGAACGCGGCGAGCACGCGCTCGAGCACGTGCGTCACACGCATCCCGACGTCGTCCTGACTGACCTTGGCCTTCCGGACATGGACGGCTGGACGCTGGCCCGTTCGATACGCGAGCAGCATGCCGCTCTCCCGGTCGTCGCGATGACGGCACACGCGAGCGCCGAAGATGAAGTGCGCGCGACCCGCTCCGGAGTCCGCACACTGTTGCGAAAACCCGTGACGCTGCACGCACTGCAGCGCGCGCTCCGGCCGTATGCGATTGCGTCGGGCGCCGGCGAGCGACCCGCACGGCAGCATGCCGATCGGCGTCCGGTGTCGGGAATGATGGCGGTTATGCGGCGGGTCACGCTGGACTCGCTTGCCTCGATCGACCGCGCGTTGAGCACCGGCGACGCCGACACCATCGTGCGCGAATTCCACTTCCTGAGCGGCGGCTTCCTGTCAGCCGGGAGCGACGTGCTGTCCGAGCTGTGTTCCGGCCTGCAACAAGTCGTTCACGACGAAGGGATATCGGTCGTTGCCGAATTGTGGCCGGCCCTGCGTGACGAGATCGTCGGCGCGCTCGATCGGTTGCCATCCGAATCGTAAGCCGCGGACGCGGCTAGCGCGTCCAGAGTCGCCGTTGCGCAGTGCCGGATTGCCGCGGCACGGCAGGGCAGGCGACTCACCATCTGCCGACGGTTCGCCGATACCGCGACGAGACTGGTCCTAACGTCGCTGGTTTATTGAAGCGTTCGTCTGATTGTGCTGCACGAACGAGGACTTTTAGAATCGAAGCCGGGCAGTTTTTCCCGACACATTTCCATTGTGAACCGAGCGTGAGTCGATCGGCGGCATTTCGGATCGATTCTCGCCGGAGGGTGGGCTGCCTCGATTTTCCGGTATTCGATTTCTTGTCGCGGATCAACATGAAGAAAAAAACCATTTCTGCGCTGCTGCTGGCCGTTCTGGCGGGATGCGGCGGCGACGGGGCCGATAGCACGCAGGCCGACGGGGCGGCGTTCTTTCCGCCATCGGGGTCGATCGCCGTCAAGATGGACGCCGCGTCGTCGGATCGGCTCGATATGCTGCTCGCCGAGCGTGCCGCGCACCCACTGGACGACGCCGGGCAGGCGATCGACCGCATGTCGCGCGCACTGCTCGGCACGCCGTATCGCGACGATACGCTGGTCGGTTCGCCGAGCGTGCCCGAGCAGCTTGTGGTCGATCTGCAGGGGATGGACTGCTTCACATTCGCGGATTACGTCGAAGCACTGCGCAAGTCCACGACGAAAATGACGTTCATGCTGAACCTCATCGACACGCGTTATGTTGACGGCGAGGTCGCCTATTTGCGACGCAAGCATTTCTTTACCGATTGGGCGTACCGGCCATTTCGCAACGTCGACGACGTCACGGCCCGCGTCAGCCCGCGTGCGGTGACGGTCCACAAGATGCTGAACCTTCGAAGCGACGGCCGCGCGTACGTGGCCGGATTACCGGCCACGTACCGCGCGATCACATTCATTCCGGCTGCCTTCGTCGACGCCTACGTTGTGAATCAGCTTAAGACGGGCGACTACATCGGCATCTACGCGACGGCGGACGGGCTCGATGTCACGCACGTCGGCATCTTCGTGATGACCGATCGCGGGCCCATGCTGCGCAATGCGTCGTCGCTCGACATCAATCGCAAGGTCGTCGATTCGCCGTTCGTTGCGTATGTCGCGCACACGCCGGGCATCGTCGTACTGCGGCCGAAATCATGAACGTCATGCGCGCGGGCCGCCGAGCGCTACGGTCGCGCCGCAATCCCGTCGAGATGCCACAGCAGATCCGCCGGATCGTCGTCGGGCTATATGATGGCCGATTGGCGACAGTGGGCAATCGCGTTCGACGGGGATTACGGCGGTCAACAGAACTCCCGTGACGTCGTCGGTAGGGCGCCGAGCAACTCGGTCCTGTCGACGAGCTAGCTCGCGATCAGATGCCGCACCTGACCTTCGGCCCGTCATACGCCGTACACGGCCAACAGCGCGGCGCCGAGCGCTTCCTTCTGAAACTTCTCCAACAGACCTGGCCAGAGGATCACGTTGACCTGCCCGGTCTCATCCTCGAGCGTCATGAACAGCACGTGTAGGCGTTCCCCGACGCGTTCTACAGCGAGCGCGAGCTCGTCGCGCTGTACGTCAAAACCTATCCGCCGGCTTCGTCGCCAGCGCTCGATCGGAAAGACGCGCGCAATAGTCGCCTGCGCGATCGCTCGGACGCCGCGCTCGCGCTGATGGAGGCGAGTCTCGTTGAGGCGCCGCAGCCGGAGCACGCCCCGGCGGCCACGGCCGGGGGCGCGCCCCCGCGCGCGTCGAGCGCGTCGGGCGCGTCGGGCGCGATGTGCTGGCCGGCGTGGCACGCACGCCGACCCCCTGGGCGGCCAAACCGTGCTGTAGGTGTCTTTCGAGAACAATGATGCCTTCGATCGGCACATCGACGGTCTGTTGGTCGCGATCGCGCCGACACCCGAGTAATATCACTGCGTGTCGGAAGCGAGGTGTGTGGGCCGTCACGGGCACGTAGCGTTACCTTTGCTTCGATCAGCGTTAAAGGCCACCGACCAACTTTCTTGAGCGGAACGAGGGCTGCTCGCGGAACGTCATTCGCCTAGCACCGGGCGAGCGCGACGACTTTGGAATATCCGGGTGTCTCGGGTACAGCGAGGCGTTACGAATACGATCAGCGGTTTCATGAAACCGTCTCCACCCAACCCCGCGTCGCGGGCAGAAGCACGAGTCAGGGCCATCCCCGCTAGCGAAACGCCCGCATCTGCCCCGTCATCATCTGCAGCATCTTGTTGGCGGCCACCGAGAGCTTGCGGCCCACACGCGTGACCATGTGCGCCTCGGCGTTCTCGAGGATCGGATGCGCGATCTCGATCGCGAACAGCTCCCTGGCCTGCAGCTCGGCCGTTACCGCGAAGGCCGGCATCACCGCGATACCGAGCCCCGATTTCACGAACTCCTTCAGGATCGCGAAGGAATTGGTGGTGACGCTCGGCGTGAGCCGCACGCGCTCGGCGTATTCCACGGCCTCCATCATCTGCCGCGTGCCGTAGGACGGGTGGGTAGCCGCCAGCGGGTAGGCGGCGAGCTGCTGCACCGTCAGCACCTTGTGGCTGCGGCGCGGGAAGTCGGGGCCGACGATCGCCATCATCGGCTGCCGCTTCGACGCGCGCGACACCAGCTTGGGCTCGGCGGGCGGGTTGTAGACGAGGCCGATTTCGCCCTCGTCGTTCGAGATCTTGCGGATCACGTCGTTGGTGCTGCCCACGTCGAGGTTGACGCGGATTCCGGGGAACTGACGGCAGAACTGCTGCATCGGCCCGGCCAGCAGATCCGAGACGAAGCCCTCGCCGAGCACGAGGCTGACCTGGCCGGTCTTGAGCCCGCGCAGCTCCTGCAGACGCGAGATCAGGTCGTCGCGGTGCGCGAGCTGCTCGCGGAAATATTCGATCACGCAGCGTCCCGCCTCGGTGGGCGTCACGCCGCGCGCGTGGCGCTCCACCAGCGTGGCGGCGAGCTCCTTCTCCAGCAGCCCGATCTGGCGGCTCACGGCCGAAGGCGCCACGTCGAGCCAGTCGGCCGCGGCGCGGATCGTGCCGCAACGCACGGCCTCGTAGAAATAGACGATCCGGCTGTCGGTCAGGGTGTCGCTCATGATCCAGGCGTTCTAAAAAAGAGAACAATTCCAATATTGGCGTTGATTGATTATACGGATCGCCGGACCGAACATCGTAGCCATGCAAGGCAGGCGCAAGCTGGCGTGCCGGCCTCGAACCAACAGCTAACGGGAGTCGTCGGATGAAAACGGTGGGCGTGATCGGTCTGGGCAACATGGGGCGCGGTATCGCGGGTTCGCTGCGGCGCGGCGACTACGCGGTGCTTGGCTACGACGCGGCGCCGGGCGTGGCGGGCGCGCTGGCCGAGCAAGCGGTGCTGTCGGCGTGCGATTCGGTGGCCGAGATCGCGCGCGACGCCGACGTGCTGCTGCTGTCGCTGCCGACGTCGGCGGTGGTCGAGGCGGTGGTGCTGGGCGCGGGCGGCGTGCTCGAGAACGCGAAACCGGGCAGCATCGTGATCGACACCACCACGGCCGATCCGGACAGCACGCGGCGCGTCGCGGCGGCCCTGGCCGAGCGCGGCATCGGTTTCGTCGACGGCCCGGTGAGCGGCGGCCCGAAGGGCGCGGCCACCGCCACCATGACCATGGTGCTGGGCGGCTCCGACAGCGATATCGCAGCCGTCGAGCCGATCCTCGCGGCGATCAGCGCCAAGCGCGTGCATGTAGGCCCGGTGGGCGCCGGCCACGTCACCAAGCTGCTCAACAACCTGCTGACCGGCGTGCACCTGCTGGTCGCCAGCGAGGCGGTGCGCACGGCGCGCGCGGCCGGCGTCGATCCGGAAAAGCTCGTCGAGGCGCTCAACGGCGGCTCGGGCCGCAACAGCGCGACGCTGACCAACTACCCGACCTGGATCTTCAACGGCAAGTTCGATTCCGGTTTCACGATGAAGCTGATGCGCAAGGACGTGCGGCTCGCGCTGGGGCTGCTCGACCAGTTCGACAGCGTCGCGCCGGTGGCGCGCGAGGCGGCGCGCGTGTGGGCCGCCAGCGAGGGTTCCGTCGCCGACGGCGAGGACTTCAACCGCATCGTCGACTTCCTCGACCCCGCCTGAGGCCGGGCAGCCGCGCCACGATCCCGCTCGACTCACCCATACGGAAACCCGACATGACCCAGCACGCAGACCAGTTGCTCGCCGCCTTCGCGCATTTCTTCCCCGGTGCCGCCACGATCGGCTCGTATATCGACGGCGAACTCGTCGCCGGCCAGGGCGACACGATCCAGCTCGACGATGCGGCGACGGGCGAGGCCACGCTCGCCTATCGCGACGCCGGCGCAGCCGTGATCGACCATGCCGCCGACAGCGCGCGCCGCGCGCAGCGCGAATGGTGGGCGCTCACGCATGCCGCGCGCGGCCGCGTGATGCAGGAGGTGGCGCGCACGATCCGCGCCGAGGCCGAGGCGATCGCGCGGCTGGAGGCGCTGGGCTCGGGCAAGCCGATCCGCGACTGCCGGGGCGAGGTGGGCAAGGTCGCCGAGATGTTCGAGTACTACGCGGGCTGGACCGACAAGTTCTACGGCAGCGTGATCCCGGTACCGACCTCGCACCTCAACTACACCCGCCGCGAGCCGGCCGGCGTGGTGCTGCAGATCACGCCGTGGAACGCGCCGGTGTTCACCTGCGGCTGGCAGGTGGCGCCCGCGGTGGCGATGGGCAACGGCGTGCTGCTCAAGCCCTCGGAACTGACGCCCTTCACGTCGCTGGCGGTCGCGAGGCTCGGCGAGCGGGCGGGGCTGCCGCGCGGCCTGGTCAACGTGCTGGCCGGCTTCGGTCACACCGCCGGGCAGGCCGCGATCGCGCATCGCGTCGTGAGCAAGGTGGTGTTCGTCGGCTCGCCGGCCACCGGCGCGCGCATCGCCGAGGCCGCCGCGCGCCGCGTGCTGCCGTGCGTGCTGGAGCTGGGCGGCAAGTCGGCCAATATCGTGTTCGCCGATGCCGACCTCAAGCGCGCCGCGCTGACCGCCCAGGCGGCGATTTTCGCCGGCGCGGGCCAGAGCTGCGTGGCCGGTTCGCGTCTGCTGGTGCAGCGCGCCGTCTACGACGAGTTCGTCGCGATGGTGGCGGCCGGGGCGAAGAAGATCCGCGTCGGCGCGCCGCTCGACGATGCGACCGAGGTGGGGCCGATCAACAATCGCAAGCAGTACGACCACGTGATGTCGATGATCGAGCGCGGCGTGGCGGCTGGCGCCACGCTTGTCAGTGGCTCCGCCGAGCGCGTCGCGGAGGGCCGCGGCGGCTACTTCGTGGCGCCCACCGTGCTGGCCGGCGTGTCGAATGCGATGGAGGTGGCGCGCACCGAGATCTTCGGGCCGGTGGTGGCCGCGATCCCGTTCGACACCGAGGAGGAGGCGATCGCGATCGCCAACGACACCGATTTCGGCCTGGCCGGCGCGGCGTGGACCACCGACGTGGCGCGCGCGCATCGCGTGGCCGCGCAGGTGAATGCCGGCACCTTCTGGGTCAACGGCTACAAGACCATCAACGTGGCGTCGCCGTTCGGCGGCTACGGCATGAGCGGCTACGGCCGCTCGAGCGGGGTCGAGGCGTTGTACGAATACACGCAGACCAAGAGCGTGTGGGTCGAGACGGCCGAAGCGCCGCCCACCGCGTTCGGTTATCTGTAACCACCGGCCCGCATGCGACGGCAGCCGGGCTTCAAGGGGAGACTCGTCATGGAACACGCACTGGGTATCGAGCGCCGCGAGCTTGGCGGCGCGGCCACCGCCAAGGTCCTGCTTTACGCGGCCGGCATCCTGCTGGTCGCCGAATGGATCGGCTCGTTCACGTTCAAGCTGGGGCCGGGCAAGGTCGTGCTGCTGCCGATGATCTGGGCGCTGCTGCTCGGCGCCGCGGTCGGGTTGGCCAGCGCGCGCTGGAACGGCAGCGCGCGCCTGAGCGTGCCCGACCAGTTCTTCGCGGCCGCGATCCTGCAGCCGGCGCTGCTGCTGTTCGTCTCCAAGCTCGGGCTGATGGTGGGCAGCGCGCTGCCCAAGCTGGCGTCGGCGGGCTGGGCGCTGGCCTTCCAGGAATTCGGCCACTTCGTCGGCACCATCCTGCTCGGCCTGCCGCTCGCGTTGCTGCTCGGCATCAAGCGCGAGGCGATTGGCGCGACGTTCTCGGTGGGCCGCGAGCCGAGCCTCGCGATCATCGGCGAGAAGTACGGGATGGATTCGGCCGAGGGCCGCGGCGTGCTGGCCGAGTACCTGACCGGCACCGTGTTCGGTGCGGTGTTCATCGCCGTGTTCGCGGGTTTCGTGACCAGCCTCGGCATCTTCGATCCGCTCGCGCTGGCGATGGGCTCGGGCGTCGGCTCGGGCAGCATGATGGCGGCCGCCTCGGGCGCGATCGCCGCGCAGCAGGACCCGGAGACGGCGAAATCGGTGCTCGCGTTCGCCGCGGCCAGCAACCTGATCACCACCACCATCGGTACCTACTTCACGCTGTTCATCTCGCTGCCGCTCGCGGTCTGGGGCTATCGCGTGCTGGAGCCGTTGATCGGCCGCACCACGAAGGCATCGGCGCAGCCCGAGGCGGCCAGCCCGTCGCTGGGCGACGTGCGGACCGAGGCGCCCGCGCTCGGCTACGGCGGCAAGCTGCTGGCCTGGATCGTGACGGCCGCGATGGCGCTCGTGTGCGACTGGATCGCCCACGGCACCACGCCGCTCGTGGGACTGCCGGGAATCGCGATCATGGTGGGCGCGACGATCGTCGGCGATGCGCTGGCGCGCGTGACGGGGCGACGGATTCCGGCGGTCTGCTGGGTATCGGTGGTGGCGATGTTCCTGACCTCGCCGTGGTCCCCGTGGGCTGCGCAGATCGCCGCGCTCGGCTCGCACAACGATTTCCTCGGGGTGACCACGCCGATGCTGGTGTTCGCGGGGCTGTCGATCGCCAAGGACATCCCGGCCTTTCGCCGGCTCGGCTGGCGCATCGTGCTGGTGTCCTTCGTGGCCAATGCCGGCACCTTCATCGGCGCGACCCTGGTGGCGCAGCTGTTCCATATCTGATGCCTCGCGGCGCGGCGGCGGCCGGCATGGACCGGCCCGCCGTCCTGTCGCGACGATGACAAAAGCGCTTCCCTCCGCATGAAACTGATCGATTCCATCGTCGCGTACGCCGACGAACTGACGGCGATCCGCCGCGATATCCATGCCCATCCCGAGGTCGGCTACGACGTGTTCCGCACCGCCGAACTCGTCGCCGAGCGGCTCGAGCAATGGGGCTATGCCGTCACGCGCGGCGTCGGTCGCACCGGTGTCGTCGGCACCTTGAAGCGCGGAAGTCGCGCGCGCGCAATCGGCCTGCGCGCCGACATGGATGCGCTGCCCGTGCAGGAGGCCAACACTTTCGCGCATCGCTCGACGGTGCCCGGCGCGATGCACGCCTGCGGCCACGACGGGCACACCGCCATGCTGCTGGGGGCCGCGCGCCACCTGGCGCGGCATGGCGAGTTCGACGGCACCGTGCAGTTGTTTTTCCAGCCGGCCGAGGAAGCGGGCGGCGGCGCACGCGCGATGATCGAGGATGGCCTGTTCGAGCGTTTCCCGGTGGATGCCGTGTTCGGGCTGCACAACTGGCCCGGCATCGCGGCCGGCGATTTCGCGGTGCGGCCGGGGCCGCTGATGGCCTCGACCAGCCTGTTCCGGATCGACTTGCGCGGTGCCGGCTGCCACGCGGCCATGCCGCACCTCGGCCGCGATCCGGTGTTCGCGGCGGGCCAGGTGCTGAATGCGCTGCAGGGGATCGTCACGCGCAACCGCAATCCGGTCGACGGCGCGGTGCTGTCGGTCACGCAAGTGCATGCGGGCGAGGCGATGAACGTCGTGCCGACCGATGCCTGGCTCGGTGGCACGGTGCGGACCTTCTCCGATGCGACGCTCGACCTGATCGAGACGCGTATGCGCGCCGTGGTGGCCGCGACGGCCGCGGCCTTCGATTGCGAGAGCGAGGTGGATTTCCAGCGCCAGTATCCGGCTACCGTGAACGACGCCGAGCAGACGGCCGTGGCGGTGGCGGTGATGCGCGAGCTGGTGGGCGACGCGCATGTGAACGCTGCCGTCGATCCGACCATGGCGGCGGAGGATTTCTCGTTCATGCTGCGCGAGAAGCCGGGTTGTTATGCATTCCTCGGGAACGGGGCGGGAGACCATCGCGTGCATGGTCATGGCGGCGGGCCTTGCCTGCTGCACAACGCCAGTTACGACTTCAACGATGCGTTGCTACCGGTCGGGGCGAGTTATTTCGTGAGGTTGGTGGAGCGCGTGTTGGGGCGATAGGCAGGCGCTGCCGACACTGCAGGGGGAGTCGACGCCGCTTTGCGCGACACAACGGTCGGCGACGATTTTATTTCGTTGGACGAATAGACTGGATTCCGGGGAAGTCTTGCGGGTCCGCGTCGGCGTCGGCCGATGAAGCGCCATGTGTACTTCGCAAACGGTGACGACCTTTGCTCTGTTCTACGGCTGTGCCCGGCCGCCTCGTGCATGCCTCGATCCTTGCATCATCGATGTGACAAGTGCGTGTCATCGGTGAATTTGTTATTTTCCGCTTGATTGGATCCCTATCACACTGGATAGAATGCTTCCCGTTCCTGATGAATACGGAACGGATAGTACATTTTTGTCGCGTTGACGATAGCTAAAAAACAGGGGATCCAGACATGCGAGACAAGGGAGCATCGACGATGCTGTCCGAGGAAATCGTCCCACTCGGCGACATCGAGAATATTGCACGACGCCATTTCGTGATGGGTCTCGGTGCAACGCTTCTGACCGGATGCGGCGGTGACGGAGGTAACGCGGTTACAGACGCTGAGGGTACATCGGCAAACAACAGCGCCCTGGCGTCCGGAGTTGCTCCAACTTCTGGCGGTATCGACGCACGCGCGACGTCGGCAGGCACTGCCCGAACCCGCACCTTCACGCATCCCGGCTTGCTGCATACCGAGGCGGATTTCGAACGCATGCGCGCGAAAGTCGGCGCGCAAGCGTCCCCGTGGGTCGACAGCTGGAACGTGCTCGTCGCCAACGGTCACACGCGCCTGACGAACAAGCCGAACCCGCAGGCCGGCATCTATCGCGGCAATGATCCCACTCATGGCCAGAACTACGGCGCGCTCTACAACGACATCGCCGCCGCCTATGGCGACGCGCTGCGCTGGAAGGTGTCGGACGACAAGCGCTACGCCGACAAGGCGGTGGAGTATCTGGACCAATGGGCCTCGACGCTGACGACGCTCGGCGGCAGCGACGTGGCGCTCGCCGCCGGCATCTATGGCTACGAGTTCGCCAACGCTGCCGAAATCATGCGCAGCTACAGCGGCTGGAGCCCGGCCGGCCTCGCCGCGTTTCAGGCGATGATGCGCAATGTGTTCTACCCGGTCAGCCATGCTTTCCTGACCCGTATCGACACCGCAATGGACACGCACTACTGGGCCAACTGGGGACTGGCGAACATCGCGTGCGTCCTGGCCATTGGCGTGCTGTGCGACGATGCCGAGCTCGTCAACGAGGCCGTCACGCATTTCAAGAGCGGTGGCAGTAACGGCTGTATCCGGCAAGCCGTGTACTACATGCATCCCGGCAACCTCGGGCAATGGCAGGAAGCCGGCCGGGACCAGGGGCACAGTGTGCTCGGCATTGCATTGACCGGCGCCATTTGCGAGATGGCGTGGAATCAGGGCATCGACCTGTACGGCTACGACAACAACCGCTTCCTCGCAGGCGCGGAATACGTGGCCAAGGCCAACCTGACGCAGGCGGACGGCGCGTTCCACACGGTGCCTTTCGTCACGTACCAGAACAGCGCCGGCGTCATCCAGACGCAGCTCTCCACCGGCGGGCAAGGCAGCGCCCTGGGGCGGCCCTGCTGGGCGCTGGTGGCCAACCATTACATCAACCGCAAAGGTCTGGCGGCGCCTTACACCAAGCGCGCAGCCGAGCTTGTGGCACCGGAAGGCGGCGGCGGCAACTACGGCCCCAACAGTGGCGGATTCGACCAGCTTGGCTACGGCACGCTCACCTGCACGCTCGACCCCGGCACCCCTGCCGCCACGCCGAGCGGCCTGACCGGCCACGCCAGTGCGGGCAAGGTGGTGCTGTCGTGGTGGGGTAGCAGCAACGCCGTCAGCTACAACGTCAAGCGCGCCACCATTGCCGGCGGACCGTACAGCACCATCCAGAGCGGGATCACCGATCTGCTGACTTATACGGATATGCCAGCCGGTGCCGGCACGTATTTTTATGTCGTGACGGCGCAAACGATTGCGGGCGAATCGGCGCACTCGAACGAAGTGAAAGTGATCACGGCGCAGCAGTTGCTCGCGCACTTCGCGTTCGATGAAGGCAGCGGCATCACGGCCGCCGATAGCTCGGGCAACGGGCGCAATGGCACGCTCAACGGCGCTACGTGGGCAACGGGGCGCAGCGGCAACGCGGTCTCGCTCAACGGCTCGGGCGCGTATGTGGCGCTGCCCGACGCTCTGCTGGCCGATGTGTCGGACTTCACCATCGCCAGCTGGGTGTTCTGGAACGGCTCGCAGACGTGGGCACGCCTGTTCGACTTCGGCACGGGCTTTCACCGCTACATGATGTTCACGCCGCGCGGGCAGATGCGCAACGGCTGGGCCGGCATGCGCTTCGCCATGACGGCCAACGGCCCCGGTGACGGCCCTCCGGAACAGATCATCGACGCGCCCACCGAGCTGCCGAGCAAGCGATGGGTGCATGTGGCCGTCACGCTGTCGGGTTCGACCGGCACGATCTACGTGGACGGCACGCCCGTCGGTACCAACACGGCGATGTTCCAGGCGCCGTTCCGCCTCGGCGGTACCACGCAGAACTGGCTGGGCAAATCGCAATACAGTGCCGACGCCACGTTCCACGGCCTGATCGACGATTTCCGCATCTATCGCGGTGCGCTCGGCGCTGCGCAGATTGCATCGCTCATGGCGAATTGATTGCGCAGGGCCCGACGGCGGGCCCTGCGATGAACCTCTTCCTTCAAGGATTTCTCCGATGACCGTGTTTTCTCAGCGATGGATTGCCGCTGCGGCGGTGGCGTGTACGTTATGGGGCTGTGGTGGTGGATCCGACAGCACGACAGGCGCGTCCAGTCTGGCCGCCAATGTCGCCGCCAATCGTGGCCAGATCGGCGGAAACGGCAGCGGCAGCAACCTGCCGGCGGCGAGCTGGACCAGCGTCAAGTGGGGCGGGGGCGGCTACGTCACCGGCCTGATCTATCATCCGACCAACGCGAGCCTGCTGTACGCACGCACCGACGTCGGCGGCGCGTACCGCTGGAACGCGACCAGCTCGACATGGACGCCGATCACCGACGGCATCGGTTTCGGTGCGGGCGAGGGCGACTTCCACGGCGTCGAAAGCCTCGCACTCGACCCGAACGACGACCAGCTCGTCTACATGATGACCGGCATTACGGTGACGCAGGGGCACAACGGCCGCATCTACATCTCCAGCGATCGCGGCAACACCTGGACGCACTACGACCTGCCGTTCCCGGTAGGCGGCAACGACAACGGCCGGGCCACCGGCGAGCGCCTGCAGGTCGACCCGAACAATCCGTCGACGCTGTTCTACGGGTCGCGTACGGCCGGCCTGTGGAAGAGTGGCGATTCGGGCCGCACATGGGCGCAGGTTGCGGGGCTGTCTTCCACCACGATCAGCGGCGGCAGTTCCCCGATCGGCGTCGAACAGGTGATCTTCGATACGTCGGGCAAGGGTAGCGGCCAGCCGACCTGGATCATGTGGGCCACCGTCGCCCCGGACTACGCGAACGCGGCGGGCCTGACGTCGACGCTGTACAAGTCCACCAACGGCGGCTTCTCGTGGACCCCGGTGCCCGTCCCGCCGACGGTGTCCGGCTACTACATCCCGCACGTCGTGCGCACGTCCGACGGCAACTTCTACGTGGTGTTCAACGCGGGCGTCGGCCAGGGCATCGGGGGGCCGAGCTATCTCTACCGGTTCGGCGGCAGCAACGACGGCAACTGGACGCTGCTCGACAGTTCCGACAGCAACGGCTTTGGCGGCCTGTCCGTCTCCGGTCTGGGCGCGTCCGCCCGAATCGCACTGGGCATGACCGGCTGGAGCGACACCAGCAAGACCATCCAGCTATCCGACGACGGCGGCAGCACGTGGCGCGAAATCGAGGCCGGCATGCCGCATACCGGCACGGCATCGGATGGCTGCGCCGGCTGGGTGGAAAGCGTCGCGATCGACCCCGCCAATCGCGATCACATCATGCACGTCCACGGCGGCGGCATCTGTGAAACCATGAACGCGTCGTCGCCCACGCCGACCTGGAGCCCCAAGGTCGACAACCTCGAGGAAACCGTGACGCTCGCGCTCGTCACGGCGCCGCCCGGTGCGTCGTACAACTTCATCAACAGCGCCGGCGACATCGGCACGTGGGTCAATACGGACCTCTCGACGAGGCCGACGAAAGGCCCGTTGAACACGTGGAGCAGCGGCAATTCGGCCGATATGTCGTGGTCCGATCCGACGTACATCGCCGCCGCGGGCGTCGACAACGCCAACGGCCATGCCACCAAGGGCTTCTGGTCGGGCGACGGCGGCAATAGCTGGGCGACGTTCGCGTCGCTGCCCAACGGTGCCGCGGCAAGCCAGAGCAACGTGGGCAACCTGGTCGTCCCGTCCCGCAACAACGTGACCTGGGCACCGCCGGACTCGGTGCCGTCGTACACCACCGACAATGGCGCCAGCTGGACGGCGACCAACCTGCCGGCGTTCAGCGCCGTCTGGAACGGCTTCCCGCGTGCCTACCGCCTGGCCGCGGACCGCAAGAACCCGAACAAGGTCTATGCGTACGATTCGGGCGGTGCGTCGTGGAGCTGGCAGCGCGGCAAGATCTACGTCTCGAACGACGGCGGCCACACGTTCACGCTGAGCCAGGGCTCGGTGAACGCGAATCTGGCGTGGAATGCGTGGCGGGATACGTCGATGGCGGTCAATCCGAACGCGGAGGGCGATCTTTGGCTGGCCGACGGCACGGCCGTGTACCACTCGGTGGACGCGGGGGCGACCTGGGCGAAGCTCGGCGCCTTTGCGTCGGCCAACGGCACGCCGGGCGCCACCGTGATCGCGTTGGGCAAGGCACCGACCGGTTCGCCGTACTCGGCCGCGGTCTACGTGGAAGGCACGTTGAACGGCGTCTGGGGCATTTACCATTCCGACGACGGCGGCGCGACGTGGGCGCGCTTCAACGACGACGCGCACCAATTCGGCGACTCCGGCGTGATGGCCGGCGACTGGAACACCTACGGCCGGATTTACGTCAATGGCGCCGCTCGCGGTCTGATCTTCAGCAATTGAGGTCGATCGGCCTGTCGACCGTCCGGTTGCGGTTTGCAACCGGACGGTGCGCGTGGTTGAATGGCGGCAAGGGCGAGGATCTCATGCTTTCTCGTGCTCGTCAGCGGGATCGATCCGAGCAGCGCAACATCGGCGGCGCGTCCGGATCGACGTACCGAGCGCCCCGCGAAGCGGGCGTATCCCGCGGGCGCCTTCCGACCAATCTTGCAGAGGCATACGCGTGATGCGTGTCGACCAGCCGGCCTTTCTGGGTTCTCTCTTTCTGTCGCGGCTTGCAGACCAGATGCTGCTCTTCCTGGTGCCGCTCGTCGTCTTTCAGGTCACGCAGAAAGCGACGTGGTCCGGGCTCGCGTTTTTCATCGAAACGCTTCCGCGATTCATTGCCTTCCCGATCTGCGGTGCACTGAGCGACCGCGTGTCACCGATTCGCGTGCTGCGGGTGAGCCAGGCCAGCCGGGCCGCCGCTTGCCTGATCGGCATCGTCGGCTATGTCGCGTGGAACGGGATCGGCTGGCTGATCGCGCTGTCCGCCGTATGCGGCGCGCTCACGAGCCAGGGTCTCGTCGCCCGGGAGGTGCTGCTGCCGCAGATTTTTCCGCAACAGCGCTTCGAGAAAGTGCTGGCCCATACGCAGCTCGCCGATCAGTTGGGCGTCGTGCTCGGGCCGATCGTCGCGGCGGCGCTGCTGGGGTGGCGCACCTGGGAGTGGGCCGTCGCCGGCGCGGCGTTACTGTTTGCCGCGGCGGACATGTTGATTTTCGTCTGGCAACGGACCAGCACGGCGCGTGTCGCGCCTCCCGAACGCTTCGACGGGCCGTGGTATGCGCCGTTCGGCGTGGCGCTGACGCATGTCGCCACGCTGCCGGGGCTCGGGCGGCTGGTCCTGCTGGCGGCGGCGGAAAACCTCGTGATCGGGACGACACTTGCGACGTCGGCTGCAATGGTCACCGGTGCGTTCCGGCAATCCGGCGGTTTCTATGCGGGACTGCAGGTCGCGGGTGCCGTCGCGACGGTCGCGATCCTGTTGTTCGTCGCGCGTATCGAGGTGTCGCGCGTGCGGCTCGGCATCGTCGCATTCGTTGCGATCGCGGCAGGCGGCCTCGTGATGGGCATGTCGGGTTCGATCGCGATGTACGTGGCCGGCTTCCTGATGGTCATCGGTTTCGACAAGATGTTCAACGTGTACATCCGCAGCGCACGGCAGGCGATCATCCCCCCTCGGGACTACGGCAAGACGACGGGCGTCATCGTCCTGCTGAACAACGCGACGCAGCCGCTTGCCGGGCTGCTCGTGGGGCTCTTCTCCGGTCGCGGGCGCGTTGCGCTCGTCGTGACGCTGACCGCCGCCGGCATGGCGATACTGGGCGGCATGGTCGTTGCCGTCGGCGCCGCCCGGACGCGATCGACCGCACGCGTGTCGGACTGACGCCCAGACCGGTACGCATGGGCGGCATCGGCCTACGCAGCGGGCGCCACCGACGCGCCGGCAATCTTGTGCCGCGCGAGGGCCTCGGCGACGAATCCGGACGCCTTCGCTTGCTCGACGAAGGCGCGCAACGTTTCGGCTGCCGCCGTCCCGCGGCACTTCGGCAAACCCATCGCCTGACGGATCACCATGAATCGCTCGTCGAGCAAACGCAGGCCCGGGGTTCGACGTGCGTCCGCCTCGAGCTGCTGCTTGACGCCGGCGGCGACTTCGAGGCCTTGATCGAGGAACGTTCGGACGACGGCCGGGGATGACGGCGCCCGAACGATCCGCGCATGCTTCAATTCGCGCGTCAGGAACAAATCGTAGGCGCTTCCGTCACCCACTGCCACGCGGATCGACGGCTGGTCGACATCGTCGTTGGCGCGAATCGACGATTCGTCGCGCACCATGTAGTAGCCTTCGATCAGCACGTACGGATCGGTAAACGCGATGGTTTCGCCTCGTCGCGGATCGATGGCGAAGAAGCCGATGTCTGCCCGCTCGTCGCTGACCGCCTGAACCGACTTGCCCGCCGTATCGAACACCACCAGTTCGAGCGGCACGCCGAGCGTTGCGGCGAAGGCGCGCGCCAGGTCGACCGACACGCCGGTCGGGGCGCCCGACATGTCCTTGCCCGCGAGAATCGGGTTCCCGAGATTGATCGATGCCCGCAGCTTGCCGGCCGGTGTGAATGCGCGAATGACGGATGGATCGGGTTTCATGTTGATCGTGTGCAGAACGGAGATTCACAGGTGGGCACGGGCCGTCAGCCACAGACCCGCGCATCGCTCGACTTGCGCTGCGCGAGCGCTCGCGGCCTCAGCAGTATCGCCACGGCCAGCACGCTGGCCAGCGCGATACCGCCGGCGAGAAAGAACGCGCTGAGGAACGTATGGCTTTCCTGCACGAGAAAACCGGTGGCAGCCGGGCCGACGATGCCCGCGCAGTTCGCGATCGCATGCACGCATCCGCCGACACTGCCGAGTTTCGGGCCGGGGATCGTGTCCTGGATCAGCGCCCAATAGGCGCTGCCGCTCAGATCCGGCATCAACTTCATGGACGTTCACACGCGACAGGGGAAGTACCGCGATTCGCGCACCTATCCCGTGCGGATTCCGTGCACGCTCGGCATGGAGGGCGCAGGGGAGGTCGTCGAGGTGGGGGCGGGCGTCACATCCGTGCGCGCGGGCGATCGCGTCGCGTGGTGCATCGTGTGGGGAGCGTACGCCCAGTATGCAGTCGTCCCCGCCGCGCGGCTTGCACGCATCCCGGACGACATTGCGTACGATCTCGCCGCGGCAGCGATCTTCCAGGGCTCGACCGCGCATTATCTGTTCGACGACGTCGGGAAGCTCGAAGCCGGCATGACCTGCCTCGTCCATGCGGCATCAGGCGGTATCGGCCAATTGCTGGTGCAATTGGCGAAGCGGCGCGGCGTCGACGTGTTCGCCACGACGAGCACGGCGGACAAGGCCGCGATCGCGCGGGCGCGCGGTGCGGATCACGTCCTGCTTTACGAGAACGGCGGCTTCGCGGATCGCATCCGCGAACTGACCGATGGTCGAGGTGTGGACGTGGTGTTCGATGCCGTCGGCAGGACGACTTTGCGCGACAGCTTCCGCGCGACCCGCGTGCGCGGGCTGGTCGTCAACTACGGCTCGGTGACAGGCCCGATCCGCGATCTCGATCCCTACGAACTCGGCGAAGCCGGCTCGCTTTTCCTGACACGCCCGCGGCTCGCCGATCATCTCGCCGACGCGCGCACCGTGCAGCGCCGCGCCGACGACGTGTTCGCCGCCATCGGGCAGCGCGCGCTGCATGTCGAAATCAACGGACACTACACGCTGGACAACGTCGAGGAAGCGCATGCGGCCCTCGAGGAGCGCCGCCAGTCGGGCAAGGCGGTGATGGACATCGGGTAGTCCCCGCCGAGCGTTCATACGACGCAGATGCCGGTGCGGCGATGTGCATGCGTCACCGGTGACGAACGCGTTCCTCGGCCCGACAGGAACGGCGTTTCGCATGCGGCGTGCCGCAGCGGCATGCACGATCAAAGCGGAAGCACGGAAGTCTGCTTGATCTTCTGCATCGGAATCTCGGTCTTCACGCTCTGCACGCCCTCTATCCGGGTCAAGTGGTCGATCTGGAGTTTCCGGTACGCGTCGATATCGGCGGTCACGACACGCAGCAGGCAATCGCAATCGCCCGCCATCAGGTGGCACTCGAGCACCTGTGGAAGACGTTGAACCGCCTCGGTGAAACGGTCGACGGTTTTCGCGTCCTGGCTCGTCAGCCAGATGCGGACGAAGACGGTCAACCCCGCGCCGATCTTCGATGCGTCGAGCAGCGCCGCGTAGCGCTCGATGACACCCGCCTGTTCCAGTTGCCTGACGCGACGCAGGCACGGTGACGGCGACAAGCCCACTTTCTGCGCCAGTTCCACGTTTTGGATGCGCCCGTCTTCCTGGAGCGCTCTCAGAATGCGGCGGTCCATTTCGTCCAGCTCGATCATGGCCATTGATCCGGTACGGTGGGTTGAGGCATGCGATGCCTGGATAGTCGATTTTCGAAGCATTGCATTGCTGAACTGCCTCGATCTTAAGTCGAACACGCAACCTGAAATTATTTTTTCTACGATAAATTTTTGCCCGTAGCAGCCGGGACGGTCCCGCTGCCGATCAAGGGGCAAACGATGAGCACCGATTCCGTCCAGCACTTCGAATTCGAACCAAATCCTCACCCCGTCGCGGCGGCCGAGCGCGCGGCGCTGCTCGCCAATCCCGGTTTCGGCCGGGTCTTCACGGATCACATGGTGACGATCCGCTACTCGGCGGAACAAGGGTGGCATCACGCGAAAATCGGGCCGCGCGAGCCGTTCCGGTTCGATCCGGCGACGCTCGTGCTGCACTACGCGCAGGAAATTTTCGAGGGCCTGAAAGCCTACCGGTTGCCGGACGGCGGCGCGGCGTTGTTTCGCCCCGATGCGAATGCGCGGCGCTTTCGCCATTCGGCCGAGCGGCTCTCGATGGCGCCGCTGCCGGAGGCGATGTTCGTCGAATCGGTCCGTGCGCTGGTCCGGACCGACCGCGACTGGATTCCGGCGTTCGACGGCGCGGCGCTGTATTTGCGTCCGTTCATGATCGCGACGGAGGCGGTGCTCGGCGTGAAGCCGTCGCCGGAGTACCTGTACTGCGTGATCGCGACGCCGGTCGGCGCGTACTTCAAGAGCGGCGCGTCGGGGGTGACGCTGTGGGTGTCGGAGCACTACACGCGGGCCGCGCCGGGCGGCACGGGCGACGCGAAATGCGGCGGCAACTACGCGGCGAGCCTGGCTGCGCAGGCCGAGGCGACCCGCGAAGGCTGCGAGCAGGTCGTATTTCTCGACGCGGTCGAACGCCGCTGGATCGAGGAACTGGGCGGGATGAACGTGTTCTTCGTGTTCGACGACGGGTCGATCCAGACGCCGCCGCTGAACGGGACGATCCTGCCGGGCATCACGCGCGCGTCGTTGATCACGCTGGCCCGGGATCTGAATTACACGGTGCGGGAGGAGGGCTACACGATCGACCAGTGGCAGGCGGATGCGCGCAGCGGTCGGCTGGTCGAGGCGTTCGCGTGCGGCACGGCGGCGGTCGTGACGGCGATCGGCAGGGTGAAGGGCCGGACGTACGACTTCACGATCGGCGAAGGCGGCACGGGGCCGGTCACGTCGCGCCTGAAGGCGGCGCTGCTCGACATCCAGAACGGGCGCGAAGCCGATCGCCACGGCTGGGTCGAACGCGTGTTTTGAGCTCGGTGCGGCGGCCCTCGCGACACGCGACGCCCGATGGCCGTCACGCAAGCCGCGGCCGGCATCCCGGCCGGAAGCCGCCGCGCAGCCTCCTGGAATGCTTCGATCATGTCAGCTGTTTCGTTGTCACGGGCGATTGACCGCCTGTTCATTGCCGACCCCGGTCTTCATCGGCTGCTGGGCGGTGTGCGGGCCGCCCTCGCGAGCCTGCTTGCCGGCGCGCTCGGCATTGCATGGGCGCTCCATCTCGGTTTTGCGATCACCACCGGCGCCGTGGGCATACTTTTCTCGATGATCGCGCCGCTCTTCCTGCGCGATGCTCACCGGCTGGACTGGTATGAATCGCTTGCCTGGCAGTACGGCGTCGCATGCGCGAGTTTCGCCGCGGCCACGGCCGCCGCCGCGAGCCCGTGGCCGGCCGTCGGCAAGGCGGGTTTCGTGATCGTGCTGTTCTGTTCGATGCTGTGCCAGACCCGGGGGCCGCGCACGATCGGATGCGCGTTCCTGGCGATCGCGATGTACTACCTCGGGCTGTATCTGCACCCGGCCGCGCCGCAGGCCGGCCACATGCTGGCGATGTCGATCGCAGGCCCCGCAAGCGTCGTGCTCGTCTGCCGCATGCTGTTGCCGGCGCATGCGGCGCCCACGCCACGGCTCATCGCGCGCTCGGTATCGCTGCAAGCGGCATGCATCGCACGAAGCGACACATCGGACGCGGGCGCACTGGATGCGATGGCGCATCTGCTGGCGCTGAACGAAGCCGCCATCGCCCTCGAGCATCACGCGTCGACACGCGATGAAGGCGACGCGCATGCGTTGCACGCCGCGCTCGTCGCATTGGAGATCGTGGCGGCGCGACGCGTGCTGAAGCGCGATCGGACCGACGCCGCCGCCGCGGCGCTACGCGCGGCGATCGCCCGCTTCGAGCGCGTCGCCGACGACGTGGCGGCGCGCATGAGCGCGGCACGTCCGCCCGCGATGCCGCGGCACACGCGCGCGGCGCCGTGGGCTGCCGGCTGGCGCACGCTTGCCTGGTTGCCGGCGATCCGTGCCGCGGCGGCCGCGTGCGCCGCCATGTCGATCGGCGAGACGCTGTCGTCGGAGCGGTGGATGTGGGCAGTGCTCAGTACGTTCGTCGTGTTCTTTGGCACGTATTCGTGCGCGGACACGATCTATCGCGGCGCGCAACGCGTCGCCGGCACGCTCGCCGGCGCGCTTGCGAGCGTACTCGTCGTCGGCGCCGTGCATCATGCGAATGCACTCGCGGCCGTCGTCATGGGCGTTTGCGTGTTTGCGTGGGCGTACCACATCCTGCACGCGTATGGGCGCGGCGTGTTCTTTCTCACGGTGTTGATCGGTCTCGTCTATGCGCAACTGGGGTTCGAGATCGGCGCGCTCGCGGAACTGCGTATCGGCGAGGTGTTGATCGGCTGTGCGGTGTCGCTCGCGGCGGCGATGCTGGTGATGCCGCTGGCGGCATCGCGCCACATCGCGACGCGCGCGCACGGCCTGTTGGCGGCGTTGCGCGAGCTCGTGCACGAACGCGGCGACGGCGCGCGGCCGGGGGCGGCGCAGACGCGCGCGGCCGATCGCCGTTTTCACGACGTGCGCATGGCGATCAGGCCGTTGGCCGCGTGGCGCATGCTTCGTGTCTCCGGCGATGCGCGACGGCTGCTGGACACGCTCTTGGTCTGCTGGCTGTATGGTCGCATCGCGGCGACCCGCTTGCCGGTCGAAGCCGGTGGGCCGGTCGTCGCATTCGAGCGGCATGCGTGCGCAGCCATCGTCACGCGCATCGATGCATTGATGCGCGACCTGGATCGCAGCCGCTCGATGCGACTGGATGCGGTTGCGAACGTCGGGAGCGGCACGCTCGCGATAGCCGGCGATCGTCCGTTACCGGACCATCGGGAACTGGCTCG
Organism: Burkholderia sp. BCC0506; assembly: GCF_902833145.1. GTDB lineage: Bacteria > Pseudomonadota > Gammaproteobacteria > Burkholderiales > Burkholderiaceae > Burkholderia. Next base: position 66,733 of record NZ_CADFEN010000004.1, read on the forward strand.
GCTCGACGCGAAGTTGAGCGAACTCAACCGGGTGTTCGAGCGCGCGCTGTTCGGAAAAACACGGGCAAGGAACGGGCTGGCGCTCGATCCAGAGGCTTGAACGACGAAATCCATTTCATGCGCGCTCGAGCATCTTGAGCGCCGCGGCGGCTGCCCCCGCACGGGTCTCGACGTGGAGCTTGCGGAACAGGTGTTCGAGATGTTTGTTCACCGTGCGCGGGGCGATGCCCAGGATGTCGCCGATATCGCGGTTGGTCTTGCCGTGCGACACCCAGAGCAGCACTTCGGCCTCGCGCAGGGTCAGGCCGAAGCGTTCGGCGAGCGCATGGCAATGCGCGGTGTCGTCTCTTTCCTTGAGGATCACGATCCATTCGCCCGGTTCCGGACCGCGTGTCGCGCTGGCCGAGCGGCGTATCTGGCCCGAGCTGAATTCGTGCACGGCGTCGCCCGGGGCGCCGCGCGCGAGCCAGTCGACGAACCAGGTGCGCAGCGGCACCGGCAGCTTCGGCGGCGCACCGGTATCGTGTGCGTTCGCCGTTTGCGCGGCATCGGCGGGGCCGTCATGCGCAGTCGTGTACGCAGCGATATGATGCGCGGCCTGCGGGCTCTGCCACCGGATCGTGCCATCCGCACCGACGATCAGCGCCGCGCGCGTGTCGAGCGACAGGGCGGCCTCCGCGTACAACTGCGCGCGTGAACGCCGCACGTGGGCACCGATGCGCGCGCACAGCTCCTCGGGCTGCACCGGCTTGGTCACGTAATCGATGCCGCCCACGCGAAAGCCGCGTACGACGTGCTCGCTCTCCGTCAGTGCAGTCATGAAGATCACGGGCAGATGCTCGTGCCGTCCGTCCTGCTTGATACGCACGCACGTTTCGAAGCCGTCCATGCCGGGCATCATGGCGTCGAGCAGCACCACGTCGGGCGTCACGCGCGCGAGGCGTTTGAGCGCATCCTCGCCGGACAAGGCGACGATCACCGCGTAGCCGTGCGCCTGCAGCGTATCGGACAGAAAGGCGAGGTTCTCCGGCGTGTCGTCGACGATCAGGATCATGGGCCGTTCGCGCCGCCACGCGGCCGGGTCGTCGACGATCGGAGAAGCCACGATCGTGGTGTGCGCGTCACGCGTTCGCGCCGCGCGCGAGTCGGTCAAGTTCATGCTCGAGTTCCCTTAACTGAAAACGTTCGGCCAACGCGCGCAACGCGTCGACTTGATCGCGCAGCTCGGGCCAGGTCTCGCGGGCGGCGTCGAGCCGTTCGATCACGCCCTGTACGTAGCCGACTTCGAGATGCGCATGCAGACGTTCGACGAGTTCGCGCGGCCACGCGGCGGGCGTGAGCGGCCGTGTCGCGACCGCCGGTAGCGCGCTCGCACCGGTATCGGAGGCAATCCAGTCGAGTGCAAGCAGCTGCGCCAGCTTGTCGAGCAGCAGGTTCACCTGCAGCGGTTTCACCAGATAGCCCTTGCATCCGGTCGCGCTCGCGCGATCGCGGTCGTCGGCGAACGCGTTGGCGGAGAGCAGAACGATGGGCGCGTTCGACAACTGATTCTCGGAGATCAGGCGGCTGGTTTCGTAGCCGTCCATCAACGGCATCGAAATGTCCATGATGATGGCGTCCGCCGTGTGCATCGCCAGCCAGCGCAGCGCATCGGTGCCGCTGGCCGCCTCGGCGACGTCGAAGCCGAGCGGCGTGAGCAATTGCACGACGATGTCGCGCTGATCGTCGAGGTCGTCGACCACGAGAATGGTGCGGCGCGCCCCCGTATAGCCGCGGATCGACGCGAGTTCGGCGTGGGTGTCGGCCGCCGCGTCGACGGCGGGGGCGAACAGGCGTACCACGAAGCGCGTGCCGTGCCCGACTTCGCTGTCCACTTCCAGGCTGCCGCCGAGCGCTTGCGTGAGCAGCCGGCAGATCGTGAGTCCGAGGCCCGCGCCGTGATCGTACGCATGGGCCGCCTCGCCGCGTTCGAACGGCAGGAACAGGCGCTCCATTTCGGTGGGCGGGATGCCGGGGCCGGTATCGATCACCTCGAATTTGAGGGTATCGAGCACGTGACCGACGCGCAGCGTGATCGTGCCGCTCGACGTGAAGCGGATCGCATTGCCGATCAGGTTGGTGAGGATCTGGCTCATGCATTTCTGGTCGGTGCGCACGGTGGCGGGCAGCCGGCCGACCGTCTGCACGTCGAAGGCGAGTGCTTTTTCGAGCGCCTGCGGGCGCAGCATCGACGTCAGGTGCGAGACGAAATCGGCGAGGGATACCTTCGCGATGTTCAACTGAAGCTTGCCCGCCTCGATGCGCGCGATGTCGAGCAGGCCGTCGACCAGCGCGAGCAGATGCTCGCCGCTGCGATGGATCGTGCGCACGGCGTTGTAGCGCATGGGCGTGAGTTCTTCCTTCGCCTGCAGCAGCAACTGCGTGTAGCCGAGAATGCTGTTCAGCGGCGTGCGCAATTCATGGCTCAAACCCGAGACGTAACGGCTCTTGGCCTGATTGGCCGATTCCGCGGCGGCGGTCGCACGCTTGAGCGCCGCGTCGGTTTTCTGGTGCGCGTCGATTTCGAGCATCAGCAGCTCGTTTTGCCGCTGCGACTCTTCCTGCGTGACGCGGCGATTTTCCCGCTCCAGCACGAACCACCAGGCCGCGATGCAGCCCACCAGCGACAGCGCGAAAAAGATCTTCAGAAAGCTGCCCGAAAGCGCCTGGCCGATCGACGGCCCGGCGGCGATCATCGACGTCGCGCTTTGAGACCAGATCAGATAGAGCACGCTGCCCAGCACCGCGAGCATGGCGAGCACGAGGCTCGCATAGTGAATGAGCCGCAGCGCGGCGGGGCCGAGCCGTGCGCCCGGGAGCACGCGGTGCAGCGCGCGGCCGGCCTGCGACGCGAAGCGCGCGTGCGGCTTGCAGCGATCGTGGCAGCGCGAGTCGAGCGAGCAGCACAGCGAGCAGATCGTGCCTCCGTAGGCCGGGCAGTACGCCGTATCGTCGGGCTCGAAGGTGTTTTCGCAAATCGCGCAGCGCAGCGAGGGCGCGTCGCCGGTAGGCTGCGCGGCGCGGGCAATGTAAAAGCGACCGCGCGTGAGTATCGCGAGCACCGGCGCGCACGCGAACGCCGCGCCGAACGCGATGAACGACGACATCGCCTGGGCGAGCACGCCGAACAGGCCGCTATGCGCGAGCATCGCGACGGCGGCTGCGATCAGCATCGCGCCGACGCCCACGGGATTCACATCGTAGAGATGCGCGCGCTTGAACTCGATATGTCGCGGGCTATAGCCGAGCGGCTTGTTGACGACGAGATCGGCGAACAGCGCGCCGATCCACGCAATCGCGATGTTCGCGTAGAGCGACAGCACCTTCGCGATTGCGTCGAACACGCCCATTTCGACGAGCAGCAGCGCGATCATGACGTTGAACACGAGCCATACCACGCGGCCCGGATGGCTGTGCGTGAGCCGTGCGAAAAAATTGGACCACGCGAGCGAGCCCGCATAGGCATTGGTCACGTTGATCTTCAACTGCGAGACGATCACGAACAGCGTCATCGCCGGCAGCGCCCAGCTCGCGAGCCCCAACGGATCGAGCAGCAGATGATAGGCGACGAGGTACATCTGCGTAGGCTCGGTGGCGTGGCCGGCATCGACTTCGTACTGGAGCGCGATGAAGGCGAGCAGAGCGCCGCCCAGCATCTTGAGCGCGCCGGGCACGATCCAGCCGGGCCCCGTCGAGAGCAACGCGAACCACCAGCGCGTGCGGTTCTTCGCGGTGAGCGGCGGCAGGAAACGCAGATAGTCCACCTGTTCGCCGACCTGGACGATCAGCGCGAACACGACCGTCGACGCCTGGCCGAAGGCGATCAGGCTGAACGCGCGGCCCTGCGGCGCGAAGCCCGCGAAGGTGGTCCATTGCGCGATCAGGTCGGGATGGCGCCACAGCACGGCGGCGTAGGGCAGCACGAACAAGACGAGCCACAGCGGCTGCGTCCAGCTTTGCAGGCGGTTGATCAGCGTGATGCCGAACATGACGATCGGAATCACGACGAGCGAACTTACGACGTAGGCGATCGCCAGCGAAATATGGAAATACAGCTGGAGCGCAAGCGACATGATGGCCGCTTCGAGCGCGAAAAAAATGAACGTGAACACCGCGTACAGCAGCGAAGTGACCGTCGAGCCGATATAGCCGAAGCCCGCGCCACGCGTGAGCAGGTCCATGTCCACGCCGTAGCGCGCCGCGTAATAGCTGATGGGCAGGCTCGTGAGCCAGATCAGCACGGAGACGGCCGCGATGGCCCAGACCGCGTTCGTGAAGCCGTAGTTGACGACGAGACTGCCGCCGATCGCTTCCAGCACCAGGAACGACACGGCGCCGATTGCCGTATTGGCCACGCGCAGCTCCGACCAGCGCCGGAACGAGCGCGGCGTGAAGCGCAGCGCGTAGTCCTCGAGGGTTTCGTCGCCGACCCAGGCGTTGTAGTCGCGACGCACCTTGACGATGCGTTGCGTACCGGGCGCGCCCACTGACGGGTGACTCTGGGACATGAAGATGATCCGAAATGGTGCGAAAGCGGCACGAGCGGGGCGCGGACGGCGCAACGGCGGACCACGCCGCTCAGGATCGCCCTGCAATGCAAATTACATTCCAGTCCGCGCGGCGGGAATACGTCGATTGACGTATTTCGATCCTCAAATTGGCTTTCTACATTGCGTCCAACCTCGACCCAGCCCGCAGCGCCTCGCGCCGGGCACCCGATAAGGAGAACGTGATGTCCGCAGACGATCGACTCGATGATGACGCCCGGATGCCTTCGCCGCTGCGCCGGAAAATGCTCGGCGGTCTCGCCGCCGCGCCGCTGATGGCGCTGGGCCTGCCGCGCGGCGCGTGGGCGCAAACGCCGCCCACGGCGAAGGTCAACACCACGCGCCTCGCGGTCACGGACACCACGGTGACGGTCGGCCAGCTCCACTCGGCCACGGGCACGATGGCGATCTCCGAAACCGGCTCGATCCAGGCCGAACGCCTCGCCATCGAGCAGATCAACGCGATGGGCGGCGTGCTCGGCCGCAAGGTGCAGATCATTCAGGAGGACGGCGCCTCCGACTGGCCGACCTTCGCCGAAAAATCGAAGAAGCTGCTGGAGAACGACCACGTCGCGGCCGTGTTCGGCTGCTGGACGTCGGCCTCGCGCAAGGCGGTGCTGCCGGTGTTCGAGAAGGACAACGGGCTGCTCTATTACCCGACCTTCTACGAAGGCCTCGAACAGTCGAAGAACGTGTTCTACACGGGCCAGGAAGCGACCCAGCAGATTCTGTGGGCGCTCGACTGGGCGTCGAACACGAAAAAGGCCAAGACCTTCTTCCTGATCGGTTCCGACTACATCTGGCCGCGCACGTCCAACAAGATCGCGCGCCGCCATATCGAACAGCATCTGCACGCGAAGGTGGCGGGCGAGGAGTATTACCCGCTCGGCACGACCGAGTTCGCGTCGCTGATGAACAAGATCAAGCTCGCGCGCCCGGACTGCATCTTCGCGACCGTGGTGGGCGGCTCGAACGTGGCGTTCTACAAGCAGCTCAAGGCCGCGGGCATCACGCCGCAGAAGCAGTTCCTGCTGACGCTGTCGGTGACCGAGGACGAAGTGCTCGGCATCGGCGGCGACAACTTCGCGGGCTTCTATTCGTCGATGAAGTACTTCCAGTCGCTCGACAACGACAACAACAAGAAGTTCGTCGCGGCGTTCAAGGCGCGCTACGGCCAGAAGTCGGTGATCGGCGACGTGACGCAGGCCGCCTATCTCGGCCCGTGGATCTGGAAGGCCGCGTGCGAGCGCGCGGGCAGTTTCGACGTGGACAAGGTGGTCGCGCATTCGGCCGGCATCGAGGTGGCGAACGCGCCGCAAGGCTACGCGAAGGTCGATGCGAACCATCACCTGTGGAGCCGCTCGCTGATCGGCCAGGGGCAGGCGGACGGCCAGTTCAAGGTCGTCGCGCAGTCGGATCAGCCGATCCAGCCGAATCCGTTCCCGAAGGGCTACATGTAATCCGTCAACCGCAGCGGCGCGGCGGCCGATGACGCCGCCGCGCGAGGAGCGTTCGATGTCCGCAACCGATATTTTCAACATCACGCTGATGCAGGGCTTCGCCGGCCTGAGCCTGTTCAGCGTCCTGCTCCTGATGGGGCTCGGGCTCGCCGTGATCTTCGGCCAGATGGGCGTGATCAACATGGCGCACGGCGAATTCATGACGATCGGCGCGTATACGGTCTACCTGTTTTCGTGGTTCTCGCAGAACGTCTGGCACGCGCTCACGCCGGTGTATTTCTTCTTCGCGATTCTTGCGGCGTTCGTGCTGGCCTTCGCGGCCGGCTGGCTCGCCGAATGGGCGCTGATCCGCCATCTCTACAAGCGCCCGCTCGATACGCTGCTCGCGACCTGGGGCCTGAGCCTCGGCATGCAGCAGGTGTTCCGCTCGACCTTCGGGCCGAAAGAGGTGAGTCCGGCGCTGCCCGACTGGCTGATGGGTTCGTGGGAACCCGCGCCCGGCCTCGACATTCCGGTGAGCGGCATGTTCGTGATGGGCCTCGCGCTGCTGATGACGGGCGGCCTGCTGCTTGCGCTCTATCGGTCGCGCTGGGGCTTGCGCGTGCGCGCCACGGTCGCGAACCGGCCGATGGCGAACGCGGCGGGCATCAACACGCGGCGCACCGACCGCATGACCTTCGCGATCGGCTGCGGCATCGCGGGCGTGGCCGGCGCGGCCTTCACGGCCATCGGCTCGACGGGGCCGACGAGCGGCTCGCTCTATATCGTCGATTCGTTTCTCGTCGTGACGTTCGGCGGCGCGGCGAGCCTGCTCGGCACCGTGGCGTCGGCGTTCGGCATCGCGCAGATGCAGTCGATCAGCGAGTTCTTTCTGTCGGGCTCGATCGCGCGCGTGCTCACGCTGCTCACCGTCGTGGTGATTCTCATGCTGCGCCCGCAGGGCCTGTTCGCGTCGAAGGTGCGGCGAGTTTGAGACCGCGTTCATGCACAAGCCTCATTCACAGCTTCATTCGACTGGAGAGATGGACATGAAACCCATCCAACCCACGGCGGTCGGCGTATCCCCGCGATCCGGCCCCGGTGCGCCGCCGGCCGGCTGGCGCGCTCGCGTGGCGCGGCTCGATGCGTCGGGCTATGCGGGCATCGCGTTGCTCGCGCTGCTGATCGCCGTCGTGTTTCCGCTCGTGCTCGACACGTTCCGCCTGAACCTGATGGGCAAGTACCTGACCTACGCGTTCGTGGCGATCGGCCTCGTGATCGCGTGGGGCTACGGCGGCGTGCTCAGCCTCGGCCAGGGCGTGTTCTTCGGCCTCGGCGGGTATGCGATGGCGATGTTTCTCAAGCTCGAGGCGTCCGATCCGGCCGCGACGCGCACGCAGACCACGCCGGGCATTCCCGATTTCATGGACTGGAATCAGCTCACCGCGCTGCCCGCGTGGTGGAAGCCGTTTCATCACTTGCCGTTCTCGATACTCGCGGTGCTCGTCGTGCCGACGGCGCTTGCGTTCGTGATCGGCTACGCGATGTTCAAGCGGCGCGTGGGCGGCGTGTACTTCGCGATCATCACGCAGGCGGTCGCGCTGATCCTTTCGGTGCTCATCATCGGCCAGCAAGGCTATACGGGCGGCGTGAACGGCATCACCGACCTGCGAACGCTGCTCGGCTGGGACATTCGCACCGATCACGCGAAGCTGATCCTGTATTTCGTGAACGCCGCGCTGCTGATCGGGGCGCTGCTCGCCTGCCGCTGGGTTCAGCGCAGCAAGCTCGGCACGCTGCTGCTCGCGATGCGCGACAAGGAAGACCGCGTGCGTTTCTCGGGCTACGACGTCGCGATGTTCAAGGTGTTCGCATTCTGTCTCGCGGCGATGCTCGCGGCCATCGGCGGCGCGATGTTCACGCTGCAGGTGGGTTTCATGTCGCCGTCGTTCGTCGGCATCGTGCCGTCGATCGAAATGGTGATCTACGCGGCCATCGGCGGGCGCATGTCGCTGGTCGGCGCGGTGTACGGCGCGATTCTCGTCAATCTCGGCAAGAGCTGGTTCTCCGAGAGCTTTCCGAATCTCTGGCTCTATCTGATGGCGGCGATGTTCATCGGCGTGGTGATGGTGTTTCCGAACGGGCTGGCCGGTCTTTACGACGCGCATGTGCGCCCGCGCGTGCGGCGGCTGCTCGGCGCGGCGAACGAGGAGGCGTGAAGCATGAGCAATACCGACTTTCTGCTCGCGATCGAAGACCTGACCGTGTCGTTCGACGGCTTCAAGGCGATCGATTCGCTCAATCTGTATCTCGAACGCGGCGAGCTGCGCGTGGTGATCGGCCCGAACGGCGCGGGCAAGACCACGCTGCTCGACCTCATCTGCGGCAAGACGAAGGAAACGGCGGGCAGCATCAAGTTCCGCAACGAGGAAATCACGAACCTCGCGGAATTCCGCCGCGTGCGCAAAGGGATCGGGCGCAAGTTCCAGACGCCGTCGATTTACGAAAACCTGAGCGTGGCGCAGAACCTCGAAGTGTCGTTTCCGCGCGGGCGCAGCGTGTTTGGGGCGCTGGCCTATCGCGAGGACGCCGAAGTGGCCGACCGCGTGCGCGACGTGGCCAATGAAATCGGCCTGGCCGGCGCGCTCGACCAGGAAGCGGGGCTGCTTTCGCACGGCCAGAAGCAGTGGCTCGAAATCGGCATGCTGCTGATGCAGGACCCCGAACTGCTGATGCTGGACGAACCGATTGCGGGCATGAGCGTGCGCGAACGCGAACTGACCGCCGATCTGCTCGACCGTATCTGCCGCAACCGCTCGATGATCGTGATCGAACACGACATGGCGTTCGTGGAGCGCATCGCGCACAAGGTCACGGTCATGCATCAGGGGAAGATCCTCGCGGAAGGGCCGATGGCGCAGGTGCAGGCCGACCCGCGCGTGATCGACGTCTACCTGGGCCACTGAGTCGGCCACCGAACGACAACACGGAGGACACATCATGCTGGAAGTCGACGATCTCGTCGTCAGCTACGGCCAGAGCGAAGTGCTGCACGGCATCGACTTTTCCGTTGCGCAAGGCGAAAGCGTGGCCGTGATGGGCCGCAACGGGATGGGCAAGACCACGCTGTTCAAGGCGCTGATCGGCATGCTGCCCGCCAATCGCGGCACGGTGCGCGTGGCCGGTGCCGATGTTTCGAAGGACGAGAGCTACCGGCGCGTGTCGAAAGGCATCGGCTACGTGCCGCAAGGAAGGCAGATTTTCGCGTCGCTCACCGTCGAGGAGAACATTCAGACGGGCCTCGAAAACGCGCAGAGCCAGCGCGTGCCCGACGAGCTTTACGCGTTGTTTCCCGTGCTGTTCGACATGAGAAAGCGCAAGGGCGGCAACCTCTCGGGCGGCCAGCAACAGCAGCTGGCGATCGCGCGTGCGCTCGCGACCGACCCGAAAGTGCTGCTGCTCGACGAGCCGACCGAAGGCATCCAGCCGTCCGTCATCAAGGACATCGCCAAGGCGCTCAACCAGATTCGAACGAGCCGCCATATCGCCATCGTCGTGTCTGAACAGGTGCTGAGCTTCGCGCTCGACGTGGCCGACCGCCTGTTCGTGATCGAGGGCGGGCGCTTCGTGCATCAAAGCACGCGCGATGCGGGCGACACCGACCGCATCCGCGAATACCTGTCCGTCTGAGCGCGGCGCGGCGTTCGCGCGCCGCGCCGTATGTCAATCCGCGAACCCAGGAGCGAACGCCATGCCCGAGACTCTCATCAAGGTCGATCTGAACCAGTCGGCCTACGAAAACGAACAGGTGCACAACCGCTGGCACCCCGACATTCCGATGGCCTGCTGGGTCAAGCCCGGCGACGATTTCATCCTCGAAACCTACGACTGGACCGGCGGCTTCATCAAGAACGACGACAGCGCCGACGACGTGCGCGACATCGATCTGTCGATCGTGCATTTTCTCTCCGGCCCGGTGGGCGTGCACGGCGCGGAGCCCGGCGACCTGCTGGTGGTCGACCTGCTCGACATCGGCGCGAAGGCCGACAGTCAATGGGGCTTCAACGGCTTCTTTTCGAAGACGAACGGCGGCGGCTTTCTCACCGATCATTTCCCCAGCGCGCAAAAATCGATCTGGGATTTTCATGGCGTCTATACGAGCTCGCGCCATATTCCAGGCGTGAATTTCGCGGGCCTGATTCATCCGGGCCTGATCGGCTGCCTGCCCGACCCGGCACTGCTGGAGACCTGGAACGCACGCGAAACCGGCCTGATCGCCACCGCGCCCGATCGCGTGCCGCCGCTCGCGAATCCGCCGTTCGCGGCCACCGCGCACATGGGCAAGCTCGCCGGCGACGCACGCGACAAGGCCGCCGCGCAGGGCGCGCGCACGGTGCCGCCGCGCGAGCATGGCGGCAATTGCGACATCAAGGACCTGTCGCGCGGCTCGAAGGTGTTTTTCCCGGTCTACGTGGACGGCGCGGGCCTGTCGGTCGGCGACCTGCACTTCAGCCAGGGCGACGGCGAGATCACGTTCTGCGGTGCGATCGAAATGGCCGGCTGGGTGCATATGCGCGTGAATCTCATCAAGGGCGGCATGGCGAAATACGGGATTCGCAACCCGGTCTTCCAGCCCAGCCCGATCACGCCGACCTATAACGACTACCTCATTTTCGAAGGCATTTCGGTCGACGAGCAGGGCGGTCAACATTATCTCGACGTCACCACCGCGTATCGCCAGGCATGTCTGAACGCCATCGAGTACCTGAAGAAATTCGGCTATTCGGGCGCGCAGGCGTATTCGCTGCTGGGCTGCGCGCCGGTGCAGGGGCATATCAGCGGCGTGGTGGATATTCCGAACGCGTGCGCGACCTTGTGGCTGCCCACGCAGATCTTCGACTTCGACATTCGCCCGAATGCCGACGGCCCGATCCGGCACATCCAGGGCGGCGTGGATCTGCCGTGTTCGCCGGATCTCGCGACGGCGTGAGCGACACACTGCAACGATGAAGGAAAAGGAGGCCGTCATGCCAATCTACGACTTCGAGTGCGCACGCTGCGGGCCGTTCTCCGTCATGCGCCGCATCGCGGACCGCGAAAAACCGTGCTGCTGTCCCGACTGCGGCGCGCAAGGCGGGCGCGTCATCAGTGCGCCGTCGCTGGCGCTGATGGGAGGCGCGCGCCGCGCCGCGCACGCGACCAACGAGCGTGCCGCGCACGCGCCGCGCCAGTCCGCCGACGGGCCGCCGCTGCGCCATCGCGCCGGTTGCAGTTGCTGCTCGGGCGGCGCGGCGAAGCTCGCGGGCACGGCGTCGGACGGCCTCAAGCGGCCGGCGGGACGGCCGTGGATGATCAGCCACTAAGGTGTGCCGCGCGCGAGCCGATGCCCGCAGGCAGAGGCCAGCCGCGCGCGGCGTCAACGCGTTCGAGGAGGAAGCGTCATGCGACAGGGTGATATTTCGAGTAGCCGCGATTGTGTGGGTGTCGCGGTGGTCAACTACAAGATGCCGCGGCTGCACACGAAGGCGGAGGTGCTCGACAACGCGCGCCGTATCGCCGACATGGTGGTCGGCATGAAGCAGGGTTTGCCGGGCATGGATCTCGTGGTGTTTCCCGAGTATTCGACCCACGGCATCATGTACGACCGTCAGGAAATGTTCGATACGGCGTCGACGATCCCCGGCGAAGAGACGGATATCTTCGCGGCGGCGTGCCGCAAGGCCGACGTGTGGGGCGTGTTCTCGATCACGGGCGAGCGCCACGAGGAGCATCCGCGCAAGGTGCCGTACAACACGCTCGTGCTGATCGACAATCGCGGCGAGATCGTGCAGAAGTATCGCAAGATCATGCCGTGGACGCCGATCGAAGGCTGGTATCCGGGCGACCGCACCTATGTGACGGACGGGCCGAAGGGGATCAAGATCAGCCTGATCATTTGCGACGACGGCAATTATCCGGAGATCTGGCGCGACTGCGCGATGAATGGCGCGGAGCTGATCGTGCGCTGCCAGGGCTATATGTACCCGGCGAAGGAGCAGCAGGTGATGGTCGCGAAGGCCATGGCGTGGATGAACAATACCTACGTGGCGGTGGCCAACGCCACGGGCTGGGACGGCGTGTATTCGTACTTCGGCCACTCGGCGATCGTCGGGTTCGACGGGCGCACGCTCGGCGAATGCGGCGAGGAGGAAATGGGTGTGCAGTATGCGGAGCTGTCGCTCGGCATGATTCGCGACGCGCGGCGTAACATGCAGTCGCAGAACCATCTGTACAAGCTGTTGCATCGCGGCTATACCGGCACGCTTCATTCCGGCGATGGCGCGAACGGCGTCGCGGATTGTCCGTTCGGTTTCTATCGCGACTGGATCGCGGATCCCGACGCCACGCGTCGCCGTGTCGAAGCGCTCACGCGCGCGACCCCCGGCACGCCGGAGTGTCCGATCGAAGGAATCCCGCACGAAGACTGAGGGTGTGCACCCCGGTGTAATCGAGCGAATTCGTGAAGGTGATGCGCATCGAGCTTTGATTGGCACCACCTGCCCCCGCACCGAAGCCGCACCGAGCGGGTTCCGGTGCGGGAGTCTGGCGTTAGAAACGATGCAACATGCCCAAGCGATAAACCATCTGGTTGGGTCCTGACGACGCGCCGGCCGACGCGTCCACGATCTGCGCGTCGTCGAAGCTGGTCCCGGTATGCGCGCCGACGACATGCTGCCACGCACCCTGCACATACAGCGACGTACGTTTGCTCAAGTCATAGTCGAGCATCAGGCCGACCTGGTGCCACTTGGGGACATATTTCGTGTCGGACGCGGACAGGTGCGCCATGGTGAACGTGTAGGCGGCTCCCAGCCAGAGCGCATGAGTGAAGTAGTACTGAGCGTTGAGTTCGAAGTTGTCGAATTTCCACGCATTCCACGTCGCGCCGTTCGGCAGGGCGGTATTTTCGATCCATGCATTGCCGGCCGGGTTGTAGACATCGACATGGGACCACGCGGCGCCGACGAGCACATGGGTGAACTGATAGGAAGCGGCTACGCCGATGTCCTGCTGCGACGACCCGTTGAAGAGATCGCCACTGGCGACCGCGCCGCCAGCAGCGAGCCCCGGATTGTTGAGCTTCAGATAGGACGCCGCCGCGGTCAGGTTGCCGTTCTGGTAGTTCAGCGTGGCGCCCCAGACGCGATTGTTCGAGAAGCCGCCGGGCTGGTTGCTGAAGCCGTACATCGCTTCGGCCGTGAGTCCCCGGTATGTCGGCGTCACATACTTGACGGCATTGTTGACGCGGAAATCCCAGTCCGTATTGTCGTTATCGAACGGGTGGGTAGCGATGTCGCCCGCCCAGTTGCCGGCCGCCGTGAGACCGCCGAAGCCGAGCGCGTCGACGCTGGTGTCGTACTGGCGTCCGAGCGTGAGCGTGCCATACCGTGATGATGAAAGGCCCACGAACGCCTGGCGGCCGAACATGCTCGAATCCTGACCGAGCTTGCCGCTGTTCACGTTGAAGCCATTTTCGAGCTGGAAGATGGCCTTGTCGCCGCCGCCAAGGTCTTCACTGCCTTTCAGGCCCCATCGGCTGCCGAACGTGTCGCCGCTCGACATCTGCCATGCGCGATGGCCGCCCGCATTGCTCGTGAAGTTGAGGCCTTCGTCGATCAACCCGTATAGCGTGATGCTCTGTTGTGCGTGCGCCGCACCGGCGAGCAGGAGTGCCGGCGCGAATCCGAACCAGGACAATTTCATCGTTCGACGCTTCATTTCGTTCCTCTAATGGTGTGGCTGAGTAGTCAGTGCCGGACGGACTGACTTCGATGTTGTCCGAAATGCAATCTCGGCGGACGACGCAGTGTAGGCAGAGGGAAAACCGGTCGCCGCAACGTGTATGGAAAGACTATCTTTCAGTATCCGGAAGGGTCGTGCGCAGATCGAAGTCACGCGGAAATGTGCGGCGCTTTCGAGTCGCATGGCCGTCGTACGCTGTGCGATGTGTTGTTTTCCATGTTTCGCCGGTTGACATGAAAATTTTATTCGCGTGAAACGTCGACATATCGAAACGGCAAAAAAAACGCGCGCGGCCGCGAGGCTCGCGCGCAAAACTCGGAGAACGGTCGACGAAGACGATTCAGTTGCCGCTCGACGCGACGGTATTGGCTGCCCCGGCGCAATCGTGCCGGTACTTCTGCATCAGGCGCGCCTGTGCCGAATCGATATCGTCGGGATAGCTGCTCTCGTCGCCGGACGACGGGTTGTAGCCGACGGACTCCAGCTCGTTCAGTTCGTTGACGAGCTGCCGGTGGGAGACCGGGCCGTTCGCATGCACGAACGGATAGTCGTGACATTGCGCCGACGTGAGCTTCGTCTCGGCATGCGCGGAGACGCTCGATGCGAGCATGGCGGCGCAGACGAGGTAACGGACGGGATGATTCATCTTCGGCTCCTGGATAGCGTTGGATCGAGGCCGTACGGCAGGATGCCTGCGTCGGCCGCGACACGAAGAGTAGGCACGGCGGACTATCGAAACGGCAGCGCGAGGATGAAACTTGTTTTAGGCACGCCCGGATCGGGCTCTGCCGCGGCTGCCGAATGCATGGAAGTTAAAGAATCCTTCATGCGTGTGTTTCCGGATGGTTAGGCGCAGCGGCGTATCGTCGAGCGATGACCCGATCGATGCCGCGCGCCGCGCGGTGCGCACTGGAGCAACGCAATGAAATCAATCGTCACGATGGCTGGACTGGTCGCGCTGGTATGTACGTCGCTGCCGGCGTTCGCGAAGGTGCAGGGAACAGGGCTCGCGATCGCCGATGCGACGCTCGCGCACGCGAAAGCCGAACAGCGGGATCGTGCGATCGACGCCGCACGCGATCTCGCCTCGCGTCGCACGGACGGATCGGGCGCCCACTCGCACCGGGGCTGATCGTGCGTTGCGGCGCCCGGTACGGCCAGGGACGACGACGGCCCGCACGCCGCCGCCGGACATGAAACTTTCTTCATGAAGCCGATGCGCATCTTTTACGCGTGCCCGCATAAGCTCTGCACGAGCACGTTCGACCGTCGGGTCTCGACGCGCATACGTCCCTTCGATGAAGACGAGAATCGTACATGGCATCTTCAGCTTCCCCGGTTAACGAGCCCGCCCTGCCTGACAGGCCGGCCGAGGACGGTGCGGCCGTCGCGCACGTGCTCACGATCGAAGACGACGAAATCACCGCGAACGAAATAGTCAGGGAGCTGGAAGGGCGCGGCTTTACGGTCGAATGGGTGGCGAACGGGCGCGATGGCATGGCCCGCGCGCTCGGCAACGAGTTCGACGTGATCACGCTCGACCGGATGCTGCCGGTCGTCGACGGCCTCACGATCCTGACCACGATGCGCAGCGTCGGCGTGCGCACGCCCGTGTTGATGCTGAGCGCGCTCGGCGATGTCGACGAGCGCGTTCGCGGGCTGCGCGCGGGAGGCGACGACTACCTGACCAAACCGTTCGATCCCGAGGAAATGGCCGCGCGCCTGGAGGTGCTGCTGCGCCGCAGCCAGGCCGCGCCGGCCGCGCTCGACACGACGCTATCCGTTGGCCCGCTCAAGCTCGACCTGATTTCGCGCAAGGTGTTTCGCGACGGCGAAGAAATCGTGCTGTTGCCGACCGAGTACCGCGTGCTCGAATACATGATGCGCAATGCCGGGCAAACCATCACGCGGACGATGTTGTTCGAGGCCGTATGGGGCTATCACTTCGATCCCGGCACGAACCTGATCGAAGTGCACATGGGCCGGTTGCGCAGGAAGATCGATCCGCCCGATGCGCAGCAGATGATCCAGACGGTACGCGGTGCAGGGTATCGCCTTGGCTGACCCGGCTACCGCGGCGTCCGCCGCGCATCACGTCCAGCCGGCGCCCGCGCGACGCTGGTACTCGAGTACGTTCCGGCTCGTGTCGGTCTACGCCGTCACGTTCTCCGTGTCGGTCATGCTGCTGCTCGGTTTCATTGCGTCGGTGATCACGCACGACATGGAGCGGGAAACCGACACGGTGATCGACTGGCAGATGATCTACTTCGATTCGATACAGGACGACCAGCTTCCCGCCGCGATCCGGCACCGGATCGAGCACGAGCGGATGCATACCAACTACTACGGGCTCTTTACCGCCGACGGCACGCATATTGCCGGCGATGTGCTGGCGTTGCCCGCCGGTATGCGGCCGAATCGCAACGGCGTGACGCTCGATCACACGATGCCGATCGCGGGGGACCAGGTGCCGCCGGTCGTCCGCGCGATGGCGGAGCGGCGGGCAAACGGCGACGTGCTGGTGCTCGGACGCGACCTCACGCACATCCTGCGGATCCGCGCGGGGATCATCCAGGCGCTGGTGGGCGGCGGGCTGCTCTGCCTCGGCACGGGCGTCGTGGGCGGCTTGATGCTCAGCGTGCGGCAAATGCGGCGTCTGAAGGCGGTCCGGCACATCACGCAGGGGATTGCGCAGGGCGACCTCGGCCAGCGGCTGCCGGTCGGCGGACACGACGAGATCGATCTGCTGTCCCATCTCGTCAACCATATGCTCGAGGAGATCGAGCGGCTGATGAACGAGGTAAAGGGTGTCTGCGACGGCATCGCGCATGACTTGCGGACCCCGCTCGCACACGTGCACACGCTGCTCGCGCAGGCCGCCCAGCGCGCGGGGCGGCTCGACGATGCCGTGCTTGAGAATCTCGTCTCGCGTGCGCGCAACGAAACCGACGTGTTGCTCAGCCGTTTCCGGGCGATGCTGCGTATCGCCGAAATCGGTTCCCTGCAGCGGCGAGGCGGATTTGCGGAGCTGTCGCTCGAGGATCTGGTCGTGGACGTCGGGCAGTTGTTCGAACCGCTCGCGGACAGTCGCGCGATCCGCTTCGTGCAGTCCGTCGAGCCGGTCGCGCGGATTCACGGCGATCGCGCACTGTTGTTCGAGGCGCTGACCAACCTGCTCGACAATGCGCTCAAGTACACGACGTCGGGCGACACGGTACGCCTGGAACTTCATGACACGCCGTTCGGCCCGCGCATCGACGTGATCGACAACGGCCCGGGTATCGCGGCCGACGAGCGCGACGCGGTGCTGCGGTATCGGTACCGCAGCCGCCGTACCGGGCATCTCGCCGGCGCCGGGCTCGGCCTGAGCATCGTGTCGACGGTCGTCAACGTGCACGATTTCACGCTGCGCATCGGCAGTGCCGAGCCCGGCACGCGCGTGACGATCGAATGCTGGCCGAGGTCGCTGGGATGATGCCCGTGCGTGCCAGACCGCACGTGCCGGCGTATTTCCGCCGCGAGGCCGGTTGACGATGCGCATCCTGCTCGTGACCTCGCCGCATCCGGAGGCGTCGTGGCTGCACAAGGCGCTGCAGGAAAGCGGGCACAGCCTGCAGCGCGCCGAGGATCCGCGCGACGGCCTGTTTCTCGCGTCGCAGGAGGCTTTCGACGCGATCGTCGCGACCGCGTTCGAGCCCGGCAGCGATGCCGCGCTGATTACGCTGCTGCCGCGTTTCGTCGCCGACGGCGGCGGCGCCGCGCTCGTGGTGCTGATCGGCGAGGCGTCGGCGCGCGAACGCATCCATCTGCTGCGCGCGGGCGCCGATGCGTGTTTCTGCGCGCCTTATTCGTTCATCGAGCTGCACGAACGCCTGCAGGCGTTGCAGCGGCTGGCCGGGCCGCGCGATGCGGGTCGCCCGATCGCGAGAGCATCCGCGTTCGAGACGCTGGCGCGCGAACTCAAGGACGGCAAGCTGCGCGTCGCCGTGACACGCCGCGAATACCTGTTGCTCGAATGCCTGATGCGCCACCCGAATGCGCCGGTGCCGCGTGACCAGTTGATCCGGTATGTCTGGCAGGACAAGGAGGATGTCGATCCATCGAGCGTCAATCTCGTGGTGTCGCGGCTGCGCCGCAAGCTCGCGCGGCATCTGCCCGACGTCCGCATCGATACGGTGAGCCGCTACGGCTACCAGGTGACGCTGCCGGACGCATGAACGCGCGGTGCCGTCCGTGCAACGGACCTGACGGGCGCGCTGCCGGCGGCAACGCGCCCGTCGTGCGTTGACGAGCCGAAGAACGGCACGCAGAAGTCGGGTGGGCCGACACAATCGCCGGGGCCGTCCGGCTGCACGGAGGCGCAGCCTGACAGCACGACGCCCGCGGCAATCGCGAGGAGCGTGAGACGGGCGGAGCGAGCAACGGTCGAAGCTTCATGGATGGTGAGCAATTCAGTGAGCGGGTGGCGGCGCGAGCGGCGTGAGCCAGGCACCGCGCCCGGCCGCACGTCGCGCGCATCAATGCGCATAGAGCGTGGAGTTCAGGTACTTGAGCTGTCCGTCCTGTTCGGCGTGCACGAGATCGGCACGAACCTCGGCGCGCGTCTTCTCGTGGATCGGCTGGCCATAAGGCGGCACCCACTGGCCGGCAGCCTGGATGCCGGGCGCGCCATCCTTCGTGGCGGCCGGCGACACCTGAACCGGCTGACTGGCGGTCAGCGCAAACGCGGGAACGGACAGCGTGGCGATCGCGGCGAGCACGGCGGCGGCGACGATGTTGGCGGTTTTCATGTCTGGAGTCCTCATGATGATTGACTGGGTAGCTCCCCTGGCGCGGCGCATCGGTATCGGAATCGATATCGGTGTCGCGCACGGGTTGAGGACAAGCATAGAGGGGACGCGTTAGCGGATCGGCATACGCAACGTGAAAAGAAATTCATGCACCGTTGCGAACGCGTGCGGACATGAAGCCGGTATGTCGCCAGGATGAAGCAGGTTTCATTTTTCGGGCCGTTTCGATAACCGCGCTGTCATGCCGGCTGCCTAAATTGTGCGCGATCGCATCGCGCACGAGCGGCTCTGCCGCACGGGCCGGCGATGCGAGCAGACCGATCCACTCCAACGAAACCATCATGAAGAAATATCTGGCAATTCCGGCGGCGGTTGCGTGCCTGCTGGCGAGCGCGGCGCATGCGCAGAGCAGCGTGACGCTGTACGGCACGATCGACGCGGGCCTGGACTACATCAGCAACCAGAAATCGGCCGCGGGCGCGGGGCCCGTCTACGGCCTGCAGAGCGGCAACGTCAGCACGTCGCGCTGGGGGCTGCGCGGCAACGAGGATCTCGGCGGCGGGCTGTCGGCCGTGTTCACCCTCGAGAACGGCTTCAACGTCGCGAACGGCAAGTTCGGCAACGGCGGCGACGAATTCGGCCGCCAGGCGTGGGTCGGCCTCGCGAGCCGCCAGTGGGGCACGGTGACGCTCGGCCGCCAGTACGATTTCCTGGTCGACTTCGTCGCGCCGCTGTCGGCGACGGGCTCGGGATTCGGCGGCAACCTCGCCGATCATCCGTACGACAACGACAATCTCGCCAACGACACGCGGATGAACAACGCGGTGAAGTTCCGCAGCGCGAACTACGGCGGCTTCACGTTCGGCGGCGCGTACGGTTTCAGCAATCAGGGCGGCGGGTTCAGCAACGACAACGCATACAGCGTCGGCGCGCAGTATGCGAACGGCCCGATCGACCTCGCCGTCGCGTACCTGCAGTCGAACCAGCCTGGCGGTGTCGACGCGCGGCAGAACACCGGCGGCTCGCTGAGCAGTGCGGACGGCGATGCGATGCTCGTCGGCGGCCGCTGGCGCACGTTCGGCGCCGGCGCGCACTATGCGTTCGACCATGCCGCGATCGGCTTCGTCTATACCAGGACGATCCTGAACGACCCGCGCGAGCTGTCGCAGGGCGGCGCGTACGGCCGCGTAAACGGCCAGTTGCTGACCTTCAGCAACTACGAACTGAACGGACGCTACTTCCTCACGCCGGCGTTCTCGCTGGGCGGCTCCTATACGTTCACGCAGGGCCGCTTCGACGATGCGGGCCGCAGCATCGCGCCGAAGTGGAACCAGTTCATGCTGCAGGCCGACTATGCGCTGTCGCGCCGCACCGACCTCTATCTGGAAGGCGTGTACCAGCGCGTGACCGGCGCGGACGGCGTCGCGGTGCTCGGCCACGCGGGCGTCTTCAATCTCGCGGCATCAGGCAACGATCGTCAGGCCGTGGTCGCGGCCGGCATCCGTCACAAGTTCTGAGCCGCCGGGCCGGCGTAAAAAACGGCACCCGTCATCGCGACGGGTGCCTTGAAATGCGACACGCCTCGTCCATGTCGCAAGGGACTCAGTTCGTCGAACGAGCCGGGGCTTGCGGACCGGATGCGGCTTCATCGGTCGACCACCCGCCGCCCAGCGCGGCGATCAACCCCACCGCCGCCAGTTGCCGGCGCGTGTTCAGCTCCAGCATCGCGATCTTCGTATCGAGTTCGATGGTCTGCGCGGTCACGACGTCGAGATAGCTGACGACACCGTCCCGGTAGCGCGACATCGACAGCTGCAACGTGCGCTCGGCCGCATCGAGCGCCTCCTGTTCGCGATCGGCTTCGTCGCCGAGGTGGTGCGTGAGCGCGAGGTTGTCTTCGACCTGCCGGCACGCATCGAGCACCACCGCACGGTATTTCGCGCCGTTCTCCGCCAGTTGCGCGCGCGCCTGGTCGGTGAGCGCCTGGCGCCGCCCGCCGTCGAACAGCGTCAGTGCGAGGCTCGGCCCGATCGACCAGATTTCGTTCGGCGCGCGCAGCCAGTGGCCGAGACCGGAGCTCTGGTAGCCGCCGATCAGCCCGAGCGTGATGTCGGGGAAGAACGCCGCGCGCGCCACGCCGATCTTCGCGTTGGCGGCGGCCATGCGTCGCTCGGCGGCCGCGACGTCGGGGCGCCGCTGCAGCAGCGTCGCGGGAATGCCGGCCGGGATCGTCGGCAGATACGCCGCGTTCAGGTCCGGCGGCAGCGAGAACGACGACGCCGGCACGCCCGTGAGCGTCGCGATCGAGTGCTCGTAGAGCGCGCGCCGCGCCCGGACGTCCTCGGCCGATGCGCGAGCCGAATCGAGCTGCGTCTGCGCGCGCGAGACGTCGAGATCGGACGCGATGCCGCCCGCGTGCCGGCTCATCGTCAGGCGCAGCGCGCGCTGATACGTGTGGATCGTGTCGGTCAGCAGCCGTTGCTGCTGATCGAGCCCGCGCAGGTTGAAGTACGCGCTGGCGAGGCTGGCCTGCAGGCTCAGCCGCACCGACGCGAGATCGTCGGCGCTGGCCTGGGCGTCGGCGCGCCCGGCCGCGACTTCATTCCGCACTTTCCCCCACAGATCGAGGTCGTAGTCGAAGCCCGCGTCGAACGTGTCGTCGCCATAGACGTTCGGCTGGTTCGCGCCGCGCAGCGGCCGCGTGGCCGATTGACGATTGCTCGAGACCTGCGCGCCGAGGCCGATGGTCGGGAACAGGCCCGAGCGTGCCTGATCGAACAGCGCCGCCGCTTCGTCGTGGCGGGCCACGGCCGCGGCCACGTCGGGGTTGGCCGCGGCCACCCGTGCTTCGAGCCGGTCGAGCACGGGATCGCGGAACGCCTTCCACCAGCCGTCGCGCGCGATGCGGTCGGCCGGCTTCGCGGGCTGCCAGCCGCCCGCTTCCTTGAAACTGGCCGGCAGCGCCGTTTGCGGCGCGCGATACGTGGGCGCGAACGAGCACGCGCAGAGGAACGCGACGCCGGCGAGCATCGCGCAGAGCCGAAGCCGGTTAGCCATGCGCACGCTCCGTATCGCGCGCGGCCGACGCGACGGTGCCCGCCGGCGCCGCGAGCCGGACCGGGTCGCCGTCGGCGAGCGAGTCGGGCGGGTTGTCGATCACGCGGTCGTCCGGCGCGAGGCCGGTCGCGATCTGCACGTGCGTGCCGAGGTCGGTCGCGATCGTCACGGGCTTGAATACCGCGCGATCGTCCTTGCCGACCACGGCGACCTGCAGGCCGGCCTGCCGGAAGATCAACGAGCTGGCCGGAATCGTCAGCGCGTGGGTGCTGCCCGCCGGCAGCGCGAAATGCACTTCGGTGTATTCGCCGGGAATCAGCTTGCCGCCGGGGTTGTCGACCATCAACTGGACGAGCAGCGTGCCGGTCGAATCGGCGATCGAGTCGTCGGTGTCGGCGAGCGTCGCCCGAAAGGTTTCGCCCGGATGCTCCGGCACGGTCAGCGTGGCCGTCATGCCGGGCCGGATCGCGGCGGCCTCGTTCTGCGGCACGCTCACGTAGACGCGCATCCGATGGACGTCGGACACGGCGAACAGTTCCGGGCCGGCGCCGCCGCCGGCCGAAATCAACTGGCCGATGTCGGTCTTGCGCGCGGTGACGACGCCGTCGAACGGCGCGACGATGCGCTTGAACGCCTCCAGCGCCTCGAGGCGCCGCACGTTCGCTTCGTTGGCGGCGACGATCGCCTGCTTGGCCGCGAGGTCGCTGGTCTTCTCGTCGGTTTCCTGCTGCGACACCGAATCCTGCGCGAGCATCCGGGTCCAGCGCGCGGCCGTGGACGCGGCCAGCTTCTCGTTGGCCAGCGAGCTCTGCAGGTCGGCGCGGGCCTGCTGCAGTTGCTGGTCGAGCTCGGGCGTGTCGATCAGACCGAGCAGTTGCCCCGACTTCACGTGCGCGCCGATATCGGTGTACCACGCATGCAGGTAGCCCGACACCTGCGCGTGGATCGGCGCGCTCTCGAACGCGGACAGGTGGCCGGGCAGCACGAGCGTGGCGCCTTCGCCGCCGGTCTGCGGCGTGTACGCGACCACGGTCGGCACCGCCTGTTCGGCGGACCAGCTGGTCATTTCCTGTTTCGCGTGCGCGCGGCCGATGATGCCGGTCGCCACGATGCCGACCGCGATCAGCGCGGTGACCGTGGCGACGAGCTTGAGGTTGGGCAGCCGTTTCGGCGACTTGATATCGATCTCAGTGGACATGGGAAGCTCCGGACGCGGAAGGGGAGGAAGCGCGGGACGCGTCGTGCTTGAGCGCATCGCGCCGGTGCACGAGGCTGAACACGACGGGAACGAAGAACAGCGTCGCGATCGTCGCGCACGCGAGGCCGCCGATCACGGCGCGGCCGAGCGGCGCGTTCTGCTCGCCGCCGTCGCCGAGGCCGAGCGCCATCGGCGCCATGCCGATGATCATCGCGAGCGCGGTCATCAGCACCGGGCGGAAGCGCGTGAAACCGGCTTCGAGCGCGGAGGCCAGCGCGTTGCCGGTGTCGGCCAGGCGCTCGCGCGCGAAACTGACGACGAGGATCGAGTTCGCGGTGGCCACGCCCATGCACAGGATCGCGCCGGTCAGCGCCGGCACCGACAGCGGCGTATGCGTGGTGAACAGCATCCACACGATGCCGGCCAGCGCCGCCGGCAGCGCCGAGACGATCACGAATGCGTCGGCCCACGAGTGGAAGTTCACGACGATCAGCAGGTAGATCAGCACGATCGCGCCCACGAGGCCGAGCAGCAGGCCCGCGAACGCGCCGTTCATGGTCTGCACCTGGCCGCGCAGCGTCACGGTCGAGCCCTTGGGCAGATCCTTTGCGGTGGCCTTGACGATGCCGTCGATGTCGGTCGCGACCGCGCCGAGGTCGCGCCCCTGGGTGGTCGCGTAGACGTCGAACAGCGGTTCGATGTTGTAGTGCGACACCACCGCGTTGCCGACGCCCCGCGTGATCGTGGCCAGGCCGCCCAGCAGCTGGGACTGGCCATTCGCGCCCGTGACCGGCAGATTCTGCAGCGCCGACAGCGTGGTCATCCGGTACTGCGGCGTCTGCGCGACGATCGGATAGGACACGCCGTTGTGCGGGTTGAGCCAGTAGGTCGGGTCGACCTGGCTGGTGCCGGCGAGCGTCGCGACCACCGAGTTCGTCACGTCCTGCTCGGTGATGCCCAACTGGTCGGCGCGCGTGCGGTCGACCGTCACCGTGAACTGCGGATAGGTGCTGGCCTGCTGGATGCGTGGGTCGGCGACGCCGGGGATCAGGCGCAGCTTGCGGTACAGCTCGCGCGCATAGGCGAGATTGGCCTGCTGGTTCGGGCCGGCCACCTGCAGGTCGACCGGGGCCGGCGCGCTGAAATTGAGGATCTGGCTGACGATGTCGGCGGGCAGGAACGAGAACGTGGTGCCCGGATAGGCGCGCGGCAGGCGTTCGCGCAGCGTGCGCACGTAGTCGGCGGTCGGCGTGTGATCGCGCGACAGCGAGATCAGGATGTCGCCGTCCTGCGGCCCGAGCGTGCCGCTGTTGTTGTAGGTGAGGTTGATCCCGCTGTTCGGCAGGCCGATGTTGTCGATCACTTCGCGCAGTTGCGCGGGCGGGATCACGCCGCGAATCGTGTTCTCGATGCGGTCGAGCTCGGCGGCGGTTTCCTCGACACGCGTGCCGACCGGTGCACGCACGTGCAGCGCGATCTCGCCGGAATCGATGGTCGGGAAGAAATTGCGGCCGAGCGACGGCGCGAGCAGGAACGACGCAGCCACGATGCAGAGGAAGGCGACGACGAACGGCTTGCGGCGCGTGAGCGCGAGGCCCAGCAGGATCCGGTACGACGCGCGCACGGACTCGAAGCGGCGCTCGAATGCACGCTGAAAGCGCACCAGCGGATTGCGCGACGGCGGAGCGTCGTGCGCGCCGGCATGGCCCGCGTGCGGATCCATGACCGCGGCCAGTTCGCCCGACGCGTGACCGGCCGATGCGTGCGGCTTGAGCAGGTATTGCGCGAGCATCGGCACGAAGGTGCGCGACAGCACGAACGACGACACCATCGAGAAGATCACCGCCTTGGCCATCGGCACGAACAGAAAGCGCGAGATGCCGTCGAGCATCAGCATCGGCACGAACACGATGCAGATGCACAGCAGCGAGACCAGCGCCGGCATCACGATCTGCTTCGCGCCGTCGACGATCGCGGTGCGCGTGTCCTTGCCCTGTTCGAGGTGCCAGTTCACGTTCTCGATCGTCACCGTCGCGTCGTCGACCAGGATCCCGACCGCGAGCGCGAGGCCGCCGAGCGTCATCACGTTCAGCGTTTCGCCGGTGGCCGCGAGCAGCGCGATCGCCGACAGCACGGCCAGCGGGATCGACGCGGCGATGATCAGTGTCGAGCGCCACGAGCCGAGGAACAGCAGGATCATCAGCGAGGTCAGCGCGGCGGCGATGATGCCTTCGCGCGCCACGCCGCTGACGGCGCCGTTCACGAAGGTCGACTGGTCGCCCATCGTGACGAGCTTCAAGCCCGGCGGCAGCGTCTGTTCGACCAGCGGCAGCTTCGCCTTCACGCCCGCGATGATGTCGAGCGTCGACGCCGAGCCGTTCTTCAGGATACTCATCAGCACCGCGCGGTGGCCGTCCACGCGCACGATGTTGCCCTGCGGCGGGTAGCCGTCGCGCACATGGGCGACGTCGCGCATGTAAATCGTCGTGCCGCCCACCGACTTGATCGGCAGGTCGTTCAACGCATCGAGCGAGAGCGGGCTGTTGTTGAGCTTGATGTTGTATTCGAAGCGGCCGATCTTCTGCGTGCCGGCCGGGATGATCTGATTCTGCTGCGCGAGCGCGCGCGCGACGTCCTGCGCCGACAGCCCTTTAGACTGCAGCGCCTGCGGGTCGAGGTCGATCTGCACTTCGCGTGTCTTGCCGCCGTACGGCGTCGGAATCGCGACGCCGGGCACCGACAGCAACTGCGGCCGAATGAAGTTGACCGCGTAATCCCCGAGCTTCTGTTCGTCGAGCGTGTTGCTGGTCAGCGCGATCTGCAGCACCGGTACCGTCGACGCGTTGTAGTTGAGGATCTGCGGCGGCGTGGTGCCGGGCGGCATCTGCTTGAGCACCGTCTGCGAGATCGACGTGACCTGCGCGGTCGCCGTGCGGATATCGACGGTCGGCTGGAAGAAGATCTTCACGATGCCGTAGCCGCGGAACGATTGCGACTCGATATGCTGGACGTCGTTCACCGTCGTGCCAAGCGTGCGCTCGTAGTACGTGATCACGCGTCCGGCCATGTCGTCCGGCTGCAGGCCGGCGTAGTTCCAGACGACGCTGATCACCGGAATGCGGATGTCCGGGAAGATGTCGATGGGCGTTCGGATCGCCGCGAGCGGGCCCGCGATCAGGATCAGCAGCGCCAGTACGACGAACGTATAGGGCCGCGTGAGCGCGAGCCGGACAATTTTCAGCATGAGGTGCCGCTCCGTTCGAAATCGTCGTGAAGAAGAGCCGGATGTGCGCGTGTTCGGGAAAACACCGGGGCGCAACCGATGACCGCATTCTGCGGAGCGGCCCCTAACAGCCGGTGGCAAAAAAGATGAAACAAGTTTTAAGTAGCGGGCGGACTCAACCGAGCATGTAGCCGGAACCGCGGATCGTGCGGATCAGCGGCGTGGCGCCTGGCCGGTTCACCTTCTTGCGCAGGCGGCCGACGTGCACGTCGATCAGGTTCGTCCCCGGATCGAAGCGGCAGCCCCATACGGCCTCGAAGATCATCGTGCGCGTGAGCACGCGGCCGGCGTTGCGCATCATGAATTCGAGCACGCGGGATTCGGTCGGCAGCAGCGCGAGCTCGTGCGCGCCCAGTGTCGCGCGTCGCCGCACCAGGTCGAGCGCCAGCTCGCCCGCGCGCAGCACCGTGTCGACGTGCGTGCCGCGCGGCCGCCGGCGAATCAGCACGTCGATACGCGCGCACATCTCTTCGAGCGAGAACGGCTTGACGAGGTAGTCGTCGCCGCCCGCGCGCAGCCCCTGGATACGCTGATCGACGTCGGACATCGCGCTCATCACGAGTACCGGCGTATCGAGGCCGACGCCGCGCATCGTCGCGAGGATCGTCAGCCCGTCGAGGTCGGGCAACATGCGATCGAGCGTGACGACGTCGTAGTTCGCGCTCATCGCCCGCGCCATGCCGTCGCGACCGGTGCGCGCGACGTCGATCCGGTGGCCTTCGGCACGCAGCGTGTGCGCGATGTGATCGGCCAGCAGCGGATCGTCTTCGATCGTCAGGATGTGTGCCATGGCGTGCGCGATTCCGGCGGAATCAGGCGGCGGCAAGCTGCATGGCGGCGGTGCGGTCCGGCGCGCGATAGTGGTCGACCACGTAGTCGATGAAGCTGCGCACTTTCGTGGAAAGATAATTGCGACTGGGGTAGAGGATCGAGACGCAGCGCGGGCCGCCGTTCACTTCGTAGCGTTCGAGAATCGGCACCAGGGTGCCGCGCGCGAGATCGTCGGCCACGAGCGGATGCGGCAATTGCGCGATGCCCATGTGATCGAGTGCCGCGATGCGCACCATCGTGTTGCTGGTCGATGCCAGCGCATTGCCCGTATAGATGCGACAGGCGCCGTCGGCATCCGAGAACTCCCAGTTGCGCGCGGCGCCGTTCGACACGGTCAGCAGGCTGTGCGCATTCAGGTCGGCCGGCTCGACGGGCTTGCCGTGGCGCGCGAGATAGTCGGGAGACGCGACGATCACGTCGCGCACGCTCGTCAACGTCCGCGACACGAAGGTCGAGTTGACGAGGCGGTGATCGTCGCAGAAGCACACGTCGTAGCCGCCTTCCACCATGTCGACCTGGATATCGAACGTCGTCACGTCGAATCGCACGCGCGGATGCTCGAGGCGATACGTGGACAGCAGCGCGCCAAGCCCGGCCGCAACCGACGTTGCCGACGCGGCGATGCGCAGCGTGCCGTGCGGGTCGCGATTGACCTGCGCGAGATTCGATTCGATCTCGTCGAGCTTCTCGATGATCGCGCGGCAGCCGTCGAGATATTCGCGGCCTGTCTCGGTGAGCGACAGGCTGCGCGTGGTCCGGTTCAACAGGCGCATGTTCAGGTGGGCTTCGAGCATGCCGACGCTGCGCGTGACCGCGGCGGCCGACATGCCGAGCTGACGTGCGGCGAGACTGAAGCTCGATAACTCGACCACACGCGTGAAAACGCGCATCGCTTGCAGTTGGTTCATGATCGGCGAGGAATGGATTGGCCGGAAATACGGGGCGGCGCGCCGGTCTTCAGCGGGCTGCGTCGACGCATCGTGCCGCGCCTGCCGGGTCGGGCAGCGAATTCATTATGGAAGGCACGCGGGCGCGGGACGTTAAAAAACGGTGCTGACCGGATGAAATTTCATTTAGAAAGCGGTGCCGCCCCGCGGACGATGGGCACGACGCGCTTTATCAAGCTTTCTAAAAAAAGATTCATGCGCGGATCACAAATCTTCAGCCGGCCGACGTGTACCGCGGACGATAATGGGATCACGTAACTGCGGCAAGGATGACGAAGATGGCACAACCGTTGAGCATCAAGATGATCGAGGAGCGCGGCAAGCTCGTCGTGCTGATGTCGATCGAACGGGGCGCGGCAGTGCTCGATCCGGAGGATGTGGACGCAGTCATCCAGTACTTGAGCTTGTTGCGCGCGTCGATGCAGCCTGCCGTGCCGGAACGTCCGCCGCACGCGCAGCAATTCGTGACCGAAATGGATCCCTGCTGGTACGCCGAACGCCATCCGCTGCAGGGCGGCGTGGTGCTGTTGTTGCGTCACAGTGGGCTCGGCTGGGCCAGCTTTGCACTCCCGCCGCGCAGCCTTGAACGGTTGCACGGTTCACTGACGCAACTGCTCGAAGACGAGCAGCAGGCGATCAGCCTGCCTCACTGAAACTCAGTTGCGTCGTGAATGCGCTTGCATTCGGCGGCGTCGGAGCGGGTCGGTAGCAGCCCGTGCGCGAACGCTGCCGCC
Source organism: Burkholderia sp. BCC0506 (assembly GCF_902833145.1). Taxonomy (GTDB): domain Bacteria; phylum Pseudomonadota; class Gammaproteobacteria; order Burkholderiales; family Burkholderiaceae; genus Burkholderia. The sequence continues at coordinate 95,380 of NZ_CADFEN010000004.1, forward strand.
CGGCGCGGGCCGCAGTGCACGCTATCCGCGACCGACGAACGGCATCGCGGTCGCCATGATCGTCATGTTGAGGATGTTGGTATCGAGCGGCAGATTCGCCATCTGGACGATCGCGCTCGCGACATGCGCGACGTCCATTCGCGCTTCGGGCGCGAGCCGGCCGTCCGCTTGCGGGACGCCTTGTGTCATCCGTTCCGTGAGCGCGGTGGCGGCATTGCCGATGTCGATCTGGCCGCACGCGATGTTGTACCGGCGACCGTCCAGCGCGAGCGACTTCGTGATCCCGGTCACCGCGTGCTTGGTGGCCGTGTATGCGATCGTATCGGGGCGCGGCGCGTGCGCCGAGATCGAGCCGTTGTTGATGATCCGGCCGCCCTGCGGCGTCTGCGCTTTCATCAGCCGCCATGCGGCGCGCGCGCACAGAAAGACGCCGGTCAGGTTGGTCGCGACGACGCTGTTCCACACGTCGAGTTCGTATTCGTCCAGGGAAACGACAGGGGCATTGCGGCCGGCATTGTTGAACAGGACATCGAGCCGGCCGAACCGTTGCGCGATCTGCGCGAATGCGTGGTCGACCGACGCTTCGTCGGTGACGTCGGCGGGAAACACGTGCGCGTCGCCGCCGGCCGCGCGGATGGCGTCCTGCGTTTCGCGTAACGACGCCTCCGTGCGCCCGAGCAGCGCGACGGTGAAGCCCGCCTGGGCGAGCGCGATGGCCGCGGCGCGACCGATGCCGGAGCCGGCGCCCGTGACGGCGGCGAATTGCTTCGAGACAGACATGGCGTGATTTCCTGCGGGTCGAGTAGGGGAGGCAGGCGACGAACGATGCCATCGCCACTTCGGCAATGTAGACGAAATGCGGCCGGTAAGGATTCGAGCGACATCGTTAAGCGCACGGGATACCGTGGCTTTCGTTCAACGCGCAGCCGACCGAGCGGCAGGGCGAGACAACGCCCGCCGGCCTTTACTTCACGCACTCCAGCGCATACTTCAACCCCTGCCCGAGCATCCCGCGCCACACGTCCCATGTATGCCCGCCGTCGACGATGCGCAGCTCGGCCGGGTTCTGCGCGCGGCGCAGGTGCGTGTACAGCACGCTCGATTCCGCCTGGATCGTCAGGTCGTCGTCGCCGGCCGCGATGAACATCGGCACGCGCCAGTTGCGCGCGAAATAGCCGCGCAGCAGCGCCGGGTAGTTCAGTTCGTGCCACACGCGCGGATCGAACTGCCGGTCGCCGAACACGCCGACGTAGCGCGCCGCGGAATTGAGCGGCGGCTCGTTCGCATAGATCGCGGGGCTCAGCAGCATCGCGCCGCAGAACAGCCCCGGCTCGAGTAGCGAAAAGCGCAGCGCGCCGAAACCGCCCATCGACACGCCGCCGATCGCGCGGCCCGCGCGCTGGTTCGACACCGCGAAGTGTGCTTCGACTTCCGGCAGCAGGTCGTTGAGGAACGCGCTCTGCATTTTCTCCTTGCGATCGACGTACCAGTCGGTGCCGCCCTGCGGCATCACGATCACGACGGGCGGAATGTCGCGGCGCTCGATCAGCGTGTCGGCGGTGGCCTGCAGCCGGCCCTGCGTGATCCAGTCGTTCGCGTTGCCCGCGTTGCCGTGCAGCAGGTACATCACCGGGTAGCGCGCCCCTTCCGGGTTGTAGCCGGGCGGCAGGTAGACGGTGTACGACCAGTCGCGCTTGAGCGACGCCGAGCGGAACGTGCGCAGCACGACGCTGCTGCCCGGATTGACCGACGGCTCCTGCGCGGCCGACGCGGTCGTGGCGGTCTGGACGGCCGGCGGCGCGGGCGATGCCGACGGCGCGGCAGCAGGCGCCTGCGCCGGCGGCGTGGCATGGGCGGTGGCGATGGCGCCGGCGATCAGGGCAAGGGCGAGCGGAAGGGCGAGTCGGCGCATGGCGAATCGTTTCAGGAAAGACGCCGGCTATCGTAGCAGCGGCGCATGACGGCGCGGCGCGTCATCGCCGCGAGCGGAACGGCAGCCGCGCGACGAGCGGCCCGTAGAGTTTGGCCACGAGATACAGCAGCCCCATCGCGACGGCGTCGGCGGCCAGCCCGAGCGGCACGTCGAGATATCCTTCGGTCGCCTGGTAGAGCAGCGAATCGACCGCGAGCGAGATGCCGGTGCCCGCGACGAAGCACAGCAATCCTTGCCGGCCGATCGTGCCGATCCACGGCATCGCGTGCGCGATCTTCTTCATCCACCCGAGGTGCACGAGCTTGGCGGCGAGCCACGCGATCGCGAGGAAGTTCGCGAGCCGCAGCGCGCCGAGGTTCTGCTTGATCGACGGATCGGTCGGGAACGGCTCGATGCGCAGCCGGTAGTACGCGCCGGCCGCGACGATCGCGAGCGACGCGGCCGTCAGCAGCCAGCCCTGCGGCCTGGGCGCGAGCGTCTGGTAGACGGGCTGGCAGCGCGCGATCACGCCGAGCACGAACAGGAACTGCCACGCGAACGGGTTGAAATCCCACGGCGCGCCTTCGACGGTCGGCAAGAAACGTGCGACGTGCGGCGCCGCGTACCACAGCGATCCGCTGAACGCGAGCAGCAGCCATGGCTGGGTGCGGGCGAGCGGCAGCGCGAGCGGGACGAGCAGCGCGAAGAACGCGTACATCGGCAGCACCGACGCGAGGTATGGCTGGCGGCGGAACAGCAGGATGTCGCGCAGCGCGGCGAGCGGCTTGTGCAGCAGCCCGTCGAGATCGTTGGTCGGCATGTTCGGGCCGTCGATCGCGAACGCATTCAGCACGGCGGTGATCAAGAGCATCAGGCCGGCCGTGACGAGGAACGCGCGGTAGATCTCGAACGCCCGCCGGATGAAGCGCTGGCGCGCGGCGGCCTCGTCGTGGCGCTCGGCGAGCGAGTTGTACGCGATGGCGGTCGCGAAGCCGCCGAGGAACACGAACACCTCGGCCGCGTCGCACAGCGCGTACGCGTGCAGCGTGACGCGCGACAGGATGCTGCCGCCGATGTGGTCGACGACGATCACGAGCAGCACGAGGCCGCGGAAGAAGTCGAGCTCGGCGTAGCGGCCGGCCCGGGCGGGCGCGGTCATCGGAGCGCCTTGCGGCGCGGGCCGCGGGCACGGCCGGCATGCGCCGCGCGTGAATCGGGGTGAAGCATGACTTCGTGAAGAAATGGCGAACGGATGCGCATTGTGCCACCGATGCGACGCCCATCGGGTTTACGCGGATGGCCGGCCCGGCGGCCGCTGCCGATAAGCCCGGTCAGGCTGTCTGCGCAACGGGGCAGTTGGACGAGCGCAACGCTTTGCGCGCGACGACCCGCACCCGATGGACGGACGGTTTCCGACGTGACACCATTTTGTCCTCACGCGGCCGCACACCGCGTCGTCCGCCCTGCGGGCCACAGCTAGAACAGACCAAACATTCGCCGGGCGTTCGGCCTGCCCGGCCCCCGGCTCCGGAGATCCGTCATGAAGAACCCCGTCATTTTTGCCGCCGCGCTCGCTGCTTTCGCCGCGCCGGCCTTTGCCGAGAACAGCGTGACGCTGTACGGCCTGATCGACGAAGGCTTCAATTACACGAACAACGTCAATGTCAATGGGGTCGGAAAGACCAATTACCAGCTCGCGAGCGGCTATGCGCAGGGCAGCCGCTGGGGCCTGAAGGGCAGCGAGGATCTCGGCGGCGGGCTGAAGGCGATCTTCACGCTGGAAAACGGGTTCGACGTGAACAACGGCCGGCTCGGCCAGGGCGGCCGGATGTTCGGCCGTCAGGCGTTCGTCGGGCTGTCCGAGTCGCGCTTCGGCACGCTGACCTTCGGCCGCCAGTACGATGCCGTCGTCGACTATCTCGCGCCGCTGACCGCGAACGGCAACTGGGGCGGCACGCTGTTCTCGCACCCGTTCGACAACGACAACACCGACAACTCGTTCCGCGTCAACAACACGGTCAAGTACGCGAGCGCCGACTGGAACGGCCTGACCTTCGGCGGCACGTACAGCTTCAGCAACAGCACGGGCTTCTCGAACAACCGCCAGTACAGCATCGGCGCGCAGTATTCGCTGGCCGGGCTGCAGGTGGCGGCCGCGTACCTGCAGGCGAACAACCCGGGCGTCGGCAGCGCGGGCGCGATCGCGGCCGACGATGCGAACTTCGTCGCCGATCGCCTGCGGATCTTCGGCGGCGGCGTCAACTACACGTTCGGCCCGGCCACGGTCGGCTTCGTCTATACGAAGACCGACGTGAAGAATCCGGTATCGACGGTGTATCTGCCGGCGTCGACGTTCGCCGGCCTCGGGCTGACCGCGACGAAGTTCCAGAACTTCGAAGTCAACGGCAAGTACCAGCTCACGCCCGACTTCTTCCTCGGCGCCCAATATGTGTACACGGACGGCAAGTACGATGCCGCGGCCGGTTCGATCAAGCCGAAGTACCACACGGTCGGGCTGATGGCCGACTACAGCCTGTCGAAGCGCACCGACGTGTACCTGCAGGGCGCGTGGCAGAAGGTAGCCGGCGACAAGACGGGCACGGCGGCGGACGGCGGCTATGTCGTCGGGACGGACGGCCCGTCGGCGTCGTCGAACCAGTTCTCGGTGCGCGCCGCGATCCGCCACAAGTTCTGACGTTCCGACCGGGCGCCGGCGCCGGGGTGGATGGCCCCGGCACGGCCGTCGTCAGTCCGCCCGGTGCGTGCCGCCGAGCGTGTGCGCGAGCCAGTCGACGAAGATCCGCACGCGCGGCGCCAGGTGCCGGCCGGACGGGAACACCACCGACACGGGCAGCGGCCCGGCATTCCATTCCGGCAGCACCTCGACCAGCGAGCCGTCGGCGAGCAGCGGCGCGAGCCCGTCGCGCGGCGCCTGGATCAGCCCGAGGCCCGCGAGGCAGCAGGCGAGGTACGCCTGCGAGCTGTTGACCGACACGACGCTGCGCATCTTCACCGTGTGCATCTCGCCTGAATCCATGTCCGCATATTCCCAGTCCAGTTCGCGGCCCGTGCGGCTCGAAAAATAGCCGACCGCGACGTGGTCCGGCAGATCGTCCGGCGAGCGCGGCGTGCCGTGGCGCGCGAGATAGGCCGGCGACGCGCAGTTGATCTGGGCCATCTCGCCGACGCGCCGTGCGACGAGCGACGTGTCGGACAGCGCGCCGACCCGCACCGCGCAGTCGATGCCGTCGGCCACGAGGTCGACGAACCGGTCGGTCATGCTGATCACGACGCGCAGGTCGGGGTAGCGTGCGTGGAAATCCGGCAGCGCCGGAATCACGTGGTTCAGCGCGAACCGTTCGGGCAGGTCGACGCGGATCACGCCGCGCGGCGACGCGCCGGCATCCTCGAACAGCGTTTCCGCATCGTCGAGATCGGCCAGCAATTGTGTACAGCGCTCGTAGTAGGTCGCACCCTCGGCGGTCAGCGCGACGCGCCGCGTCGTGCGTTGCAGCAGCCGGACCTTCAGGTGCTTCTCCAGATACTGGACGGCGTTGCTGACCGACGGGCGCGGCAGCTGAAGTTGCTCGGCGGCTTTCGTGAAGCTGCCCAGATGGGCGACGCGCGCGAAGATGCGCATTGCTTGCAGATGGTCCATGCGGGGGCGGGAGCGTGGCGGATGGGAACAGGCTCCATTGTTAATCAGTGTCGAATGAATTGGTTGGGGGTTTCGCGTTTATCGCACGCCGCGATGCGTCCAGAATCCGGTTTATTCAGTCACTACCGCAAGGACACGGACATGGACGCACGTCAACTGGGCCGCACGGGCCCGCAGGTTTCGGCGATCGGGCTCGGCTGCATGGGGATGTCGGATTTTTACGGGCCGGCGGATCGCGACGAAAGCATCGCGACACTGCACGCGGCGCTCGACAACGGGATCACGCTGCTCGATACGGGCGACTTCTACGGGATGGGCGACAACGAGATGCTGATTCGCGACGCGCTGCGCGGCCGGACGCGCGACCAGGTGCTGATCAGCGTGAAATTCGGCGCGTTGCGCGATCCGGCGGGCGGGTTTGCGGGCTACGACGCACGGCCCGCGGCGATCCGGAACTTCGTCGCGTATTCGCTGAAGCGGCTCGGCACCGACTACCTCGACATCTACCGCCCGGCCCGCGTCGATCCGGCGGTGCCGATCGAGGAGACGGTCGGCGCGATCGCCGATCTCGTGAAGGCCGGGTACGTGCGCCATATCGGGCTGTCCGAAGCCGGTGCGGACACGATCCGCCGGGCGGCCGCCGCCGCGCCGATCGCCGATCTGCAGATCGAGTATTCGCTGCTGTCGCGCGGGATCGAGGCCGAGATCCTGCCCGCGTGCCGCGAACTCGGCATCGGCGTGACGGCCTACGGCGTGCTGTCGCGCGGGCTGCTCGGCGGGCGCTGGAGCGCGGCACGGCAGGGCGAGCGCGATTTCCGTTCGGCGAGCCCGCGCTTCCAGGGCGAGAACCTCGCGCACAACCTCGCGCTCGTCGACGCGCTGCGCGCGATCGCCGACGAGAAGGGCAGCAATCCGGCGCAGGTCGCGATCGCGTGGGCGTTGTCGCGCGGCGCCGACATCGTGCCGCTGGTCGGCGCACGCAAGCGCACGCAACTGCAGGATGGTTTGCAGGCGACAGAATTGCAACTAACGGTCGATGATCTCGAGCGCATCGAAGCGGCGGTTCCCGCCGGGGCGGCGGCCGGTGAGCGCTATCCGGCCGCGCAGATGGCGCACCTCGACAGCGAGCAAGGCCGGGGGTGATTCACGGGGCCGGATCGACGAGCCTGACAGCCCCGTCGGACGGCCCCGAGCCAGCCTCAGGCAAAACCAGATGGCGGGCGGCATGCCGGGCAGGCACCATCGGCGCCGTACTCAACGGACGGAATGCCGCCATGCAAATGCATACGCTGACGATCATCGCGCTGGTTTTCCTTTTGGCCGGCGCGGTCAAGGGCATGATCGGGCTCGGGCTGCCGACGATCGCGATGGGGCTGCTGACGCTCGCGATGCCGCCGTCGGCCGCGGCGAGCCTGCTGCTCGTGCCGTCGTTCATCACCAATGTGTGGCAGTTGTGGCTCGGTCCGTCGTTCGGCGCGCTGCTGCGCCGGCTGTGGCCGCTGCTCGTCGGCCTGACGGTCGGCACGCTGACGGGCGGGTTGCCGGCACTCGCGGCCGGCAGCACGTGGACGCACGCGGCGCTCGGCGTCGTACTGGTGCTTTACGGGCTGTGGGGGCTGGCGGCGGCGCGGCTGCCCGCACCGGGGCGCCACGAAAAATGGTTGTCGGCCGTGGTCGGCTACCTGACGGGCGTCGTGACGGCCGCGACCGGTGTGTTCGTCGTACCGGCCGTGCCGTACCTGCAGGCGCTGCGCTTGTCGAAGGACGACCTGATCCAGGCGCTCGGGCTGTCATTTACCGCATCGACGATCGTGCTCGGCCTGCAACTGCGCGTGACGGGCGCACTGCAGACGGTCGATCTCGGCGTGTCGGCGCTCGCGCTCGTGCCCGCGCTGGCGGGCATGGCCGGCGGGCAATATGCGCGGCGCGTGATGAGCGAGAAGATGTTCAAGCGTTGCTTCTTCGTCGGGCTGATCGCGCTCGGCGCGTACATGGCGGGGGCGGGGCGAGGGTGAACGCGTGCCCGGGCGCCGATGCATGATCCCGAAGCCGGTTCCGGCAACCGGCTTCGGGATCGGTCACGGGATGGCGGTCGCGCCGCTCACGCCGGATCCGCGTACTTCAGCGTCCACCCGACCGTGCGGGTCGCGCCCGCGCCGAGCGCGAACGGTTTCGTCGTGCACGCGAAGTTCGAGTGCAGTTGTCCGATCGGCGTCGTCGACAGCGGATTCGTCGCGCCGTTTACCGTGTCGAAGGCGGACAGCGCGCAGTTGTCGAACCCGGATGCCGTATAGCCGGTCGCGGCGCTGTTCGCGTACGTCACCGACACGCCGTCGCCATTGGCCTGCGTCGACGCGAAATCCGCGAACGACGTGAAGTCGGTCTCGACCGCGAGGTTGCCGGCGAGCGCGCCCGAACTCAGCGTATCGCTGCGCGAGATCGTGCCGTGCGCGAACGTCAGCACCGTATGCACCTGCAGGTCGAGATCCGTCGTGTAGGCGGCGTTCTTCGACGCGAGCCGGAACTTCGTCGTATCGAACGACACGATCACCTGGCCGTTGCCTTGCTGCACGTTCAGGTTCTTGTAGTACGTGACGGGAATGTAGGTCTTCGCGTTGTACGTCACCTGCGGCACCAGCAGCGCATAGCCGAGGTCGGTCGTGCCGTAGATGAGCTTGTCGGAGAACGGCACCGGGTAATACGGCGTGTACGAATCGTAGTCGGGCGCCTGGCTGAGGTTCAGGTTGATCACGCGCCGGCCGTCGCGCACGGTGAGCAGCGCGGCGCTGTACGGATGGGCGGTGTCGCCCGGCCGGTTGTACCAGGTGAGCGTATAGCGCGGCAGCGCGTCGAGCCAGGCGGCGTAATCCGAATCGGCCATCGGCGCCTGGCCGCCGAAGCCGAGCTTGTTCCACCATGCGTTCACGTACAGGTACTGGTGCAGCAGGCTGAAGTTCTCGCCCATCACGCGCGGCTTGCCGCGATACGTGTCGGTGCCGCGGCCCTTGACCCACATGTTCACCGACGGCGTCGGCAGCGACGGGTCGTACCAGTACGTGTCGAAGCGACGCGCGGCCTGGTAGATGAACGCATACGCAACCTGCTTCTCGCGGTCGGTCAGCACGCCGGCATTGGCCGCGGCCGTCAGCACTTCCATGAACGCCGAATCGCCGTACGGGCCGATCGAGCGGCCGTAGTTGAAGCCCTGGCCGCCGGCGTTCAGCTGCGGCAGGATCAGGTCGACCGACTTGCGCAAATAGCCCTTCAGCTCCGGCGTGAGATTCGCTTCGTTACCCATCTCGAACGTGCGCTCGACCACTTCGCCGATCAGCAGCGTGCTGTAACGGTCGAAGCGCGCCTGGTCGTAGTAGGTCGTGTGCGTGTTCGATGCTTCGTCGGAGAACCCGCCCGACGAGTCGTTGCGGATGTGGTTCGTCAGCGTGTACAGCAGCGCGTCGCGTGCGCCCATCGTCGCGACCGCCGGATCGGTCTTCGATGCGAACGACGGGCTGCTCCAGCCGAGCTTCTGGCGCAGCCCGGCGATGCCGTAGGACACCGCATAGTAGTTCTGCGCGGTGTTGAGCGACGCGATATCGATCGGCGTGCCGGCGGCCGGGCACGTATTGGTCTTGCCGCTCGCATCGGGGCCGAACATGTCGCAGAACGTGAGGCGCTGCTGCAGCGTCGCGAGCATCGCGTCGCTGAAGACTTCGTTGAGCATCCCGTGCGCCTTCAGGTTGTTCAGCGCGACGAGATAGTAGTACTCGCCCCACGACGTGTTCGCATACGCGTAGTTGCTGCCGGACTGCGCCATCATCGCGGTCGTGATCGTCTGGTACGTCGCGAGGTAGCTCGCGTATTGCGGGTCGTTCTTCGACTTCATGTCGATCAGGATGTACGACAGGCCGAGCGCGAGCTTGCCGGGCAGGAATTTGTCGCCGGTATTCGTGTCGAGCACGTGCACGGGCGTGCCGTCGCCGAGATCCATCACGACCTGCGTGAAATCGGGCGATTTCCGGATCAGGTCGAACAACGCGCGCATCTGGCCCATCATCGTGACCGGAATGTTCGTGCCGGCCGGCACGCCGGTGTCGGGCGCGCCGTAGACGAGCGCCTGCAGCGAGTTCGGCGCGAGCGACGGCGTGGTCGGCGTGGTGGACGAAGGGGGCGACGGCGGCGTGTCGGTCACGTCGTTGCCGCCGCACGCGCTGACGAGCACGACGGAAAGGGCGCTGAGCGCGGCCCCGAGCGCGAATCTGCTGCGCGGATGCATGGTGTCTCCAGTTTTGAATAGTGGTGAAGCACGGGCATGTGTGGCCGATGCCGCGCGCGATGCCCGTACCCGGCCTCCGCCTTGCAACCCTGTTCCCTGCACGCGGATGGCCTGGATCGCATAGCGAGCGGGCACACGTTCCCCCTGCGCGGGCCATGACCGGCGTCGCGCTCGAGCGATGGAAAACGTTTTCCAAATTTAGGCATCGAGCGACGCGATGTCAATGAACTTTCACGTCGAATGCGCCGGTAGAAACCCGAATGGCAGGAAGGTGGAGTGTGAGGGGTTGGGTGGAATTACACGGAAATCGCCGGGATTTTTCGTGACGGGTGCGCAGCAATCGCCCGAAGGAACGGCTTGCAAGCGGCGCACGGCAGCGCGGCATCGGAGCAGGTTTCCGATGCATGAAGAGAGAAAACGTTATCCATACGAATCGAGGCACGTTCGATCCGCGACTGTCCATCGGCTGCAGCGCGCGCGGCGACCCGCCGTTTCGACGACGTTCAAAGCTGCTTCTCGATCGCCGCCTTGTCGATCACCGACCACACCTGGCGGATCTTGCCTTCGTGAAATTCGTAGAACACGTTCTCGGCGAACGTGACCTTGCGGCCGTCGACGGCGAGCCCCATGAACGTCCCCTTCGGCGCACACGCAAAGCGAAGACGGCACGCGACGCGCGGCGGCTCGCACACGAGCAGCCGGATGTCGAAACGGAGATCGGGAATGTCGCGGAAATCCTGTTCCAGCATCGCGCGGTAACCGGCGAGGCCGAGCGGCCGATCGTTGTGGATCACGTCGTCGGCCACGTACGCGCCGAGCGCCGTCCAGTCCTGCCGGTTCAGGCAATCGATATACGCGCGGTAGCGGGTGGCGAGATCGGTATCGGTCATGGCCATGTCTCCGTGTGTCGATGGGTCGAGTCGAATACGGCGTGCGTCATCGCGGCGGTGCGTCGCCGGACAGGAACGCGACGAACGCCTGCGTGTACTTCGGCAGCGCGTCGAACGATCGCGCGCAAAGCGTCAGTTTCCGATGGCTCCACGGATCGGACAGTTCGACGAGCCGCACGTCCATCGTCTGCATCGCGCGCTCGGCCGCGTGCCGCGACACGATGCCGATGCCCACGCCGCTCGCGATCACGCGGCAGATCGCGTCGAAGCTCTTCAACTGCACGCGATAGCGGATCCGCTTGCCGATCGCGCGCGCCTGGTCGGCGAGATGCACCTGCAGCGCGCTGCCGTCGGTGAGGCCGATGAAGTCTTCGTCGGCGATGTCGTCGAACGCGACCTGGTCGTGCGACGCGAGCGGGTGCGCGGCCGGCACGACGGCGATCAGCCAGTCTTCGCGGAACGGCTTCTGTTCGAGCCCGCCGAGGCCGACCGAATCGGCGACGATGCCGACCTCGGCCGTCTTGTTGCGGATCGCGTGCACGATCTCCTGGCTCGAGCGTTCCTCGACGCTGATCGACAGCTTCGGATGGCGCGGCAGGTAATCGGCCAGTGCGTCGGGCAGGTATTCGCTCAGCGACGCGGTGTTGCACAGCAGCCGGATATGGCCGCGCAGCCCCTGGCCGTACTGCTGCAGTTCGCCGCGCATGTGATCGATCTGCTGCAGCACGGTGCGCGCGTGGTGTTCGAGCGCGCGCCCCGCATCGGTCGCCTGCGCGCCCGATTTGGTCCGGTGCAGCAGCGGCACGCCGAGCTCGTCCTCCATTCCGCGAATGCGCTCGCTCGCCGCCTGCAGCGTGATGTGCGTGCGTTCCGCGCCGCCCGTGATCGTGCCTGCCTCGCAGATGTTCAGGAAGAGCCGCAGGTCGGTCAGGTCGAAGCGCATGATGGGGCGAGGCGAGGGGTGGGAATGGCCGATAAGTTAGCAGGAACCGCCGCGCCGGTCTCAGGGGCAGCCTGAGGCCCGGTTCGCCGCTTCCGCATTTTCGGGGCGCGATCGATGGCCGATCATGAACGCACATCAACCGGGGAGCCTGTCATGCGGATCGATCCGTCGTGGGGCGTGTCGTTCAAGATCGCGCTGCATCTGCTGTTCCTGTGCATCGGCGTCGCGTGGGCCGGGGCCGAATTCGTCGCATGGTTGCGGTGAATGTCAGGTTCGAGCCTATCAAAACGAATCGGCCATAGTTTTTTGCGACGAAAATGCTTCCGTTTTTCTGCGGAAAGACCATCAAGTTTTTCCGGATCGGACCGTATTACCGGTAGCGAATGCCGGCCGGCATCCGGTCCGTGATCGTTTGTCATCATTGTTTGCATCCGGTTACACGTCGGCCGTTCCGTTTTTGAGATGCTTGAAAGATTGTCAAACCGGAGTCGGATCGTCCATGAAAACGCGCGAGATTCACCGCAAGGCGGCGTGGCTGTCGGGCCTGGCCGCCGTGCTCGTCATGGCCGGTTGTGCAAGTACGCAGTCCGTTCCGCCGAGCGACACGCTGGCGGGACAACCTTCCGATGCGAGCCAGCCTGCCGCGCCGGCGGCCGCCACGATGCCGCCCGCGCCGATTCTCGTCGCGCGCAAGTACGTCGTGAAACGCGGCGATACGCTGACGGGCATCGCATCCGCGAACGATTGCAGCGTGGCCGACTTGCGTACCTGGAACAAGCTGGCCGCGAACGGCAGGCTGCGCAGGGGACAGGTACTGCGCATCGTCAAGCAGCAGCCGCTGCCGCCCGCCGGCGTGGCCGGCACGCAGACTGTCGCGGGCAATGGCGCGGCGGGCACTCCGGCCACTGCGCAGGCCGCTTCACAGGCCAGTTCACAGGCCAGTTCGCAGGCCGTCGCATCGGCCGCGAGCGATCGTCAGGTCGTCAAGGAAACCCGGCGTCATGCGGGCGGTGTCGCGCTCAGGTGGCCCGCAACCGGCAAGATCGTCGAAGGGTTCCGGCCGGGGCAGAACCGCGGCATCCAGATCGCCGGCCGGCCGGGCGACCCGGTTCGCGCCGCGGCCGACGGCCGCGTGATGTATGCGGGCACCGGCCTGAACGATTACGGCAGCCTGATCATCGTCCAGCACAACGCGGATTTCCTGACGGCCTACGCGCACAACCGCAAGCTGCTCGTGAAGACGGGCGATATCGTGCATCAGGGCGATGCGATCGCCGAGATGGGCGACCTCGACAACTCGCGCGTCGCGCTGCTGTTCGAGGTGCGACGCGACGGCAAGCCGGTGAACCCGATGCCGTACCTGCCGTCGTCGCAAGGGTGAAGCGCGGCCGTTTCGCTGGAACGCGGCGGCGCTCGCTGCTACGCTAGGGTTCATGCGAATCCCGCCTGCGCGCGGGGCCGACGGGCGTCTTTCGGGGAAGCGCGGCAAACGCCGTCGCGGGCCGGCCGTCGGTGTGAGCGGTCGCGCGTCGCCGATGCGCGGCCGCGTCGCTTCGCGCCATCGTTTCCGACAGAACAGATCTCATCCATGGAACACTCTCCGACACGCCGCTCGCTGTTGCTCGCCGCCGTTGCCGCGCCGTTCGTCGCCGCATGCACGTCCGCGCCGGTGGCCGACCAGGGGCGCGCCCACACCGCGCAAGCCGAGCTCGCCGCGCTCGACAAGGCCTCGAACGGACGGCTCGGCGTCGCCGCGCTCGATACGTCGAACGGCGTGCGCATCGCGCACCATGCGCGCGAACGCTTCCCGCTGTGCGGCACGTATGCGGTCATGGCCGCCGCCGCGGTGCTCGCGCGCGGCGCGCTCGACGCATCGCTGCTGCCGCGCCGCATCCTGTACCGCCGCTATGAAATCGTGTCCGGCTCGCCGGTGACGGAAAGCCATGTCGACACCGGCATGACGATCGCGCAGCTGTGTGCCGCGATGCTGCAGTCGGGCGACAAGGGCGCGGGCAACCTGCTGATGGGCGTGCTCGGCGGCCCGCAGGCCGTCACGGCGTTCGCGCGCGAAAGCGGCGACACCACGTTCCGCCTCGATCACTGGGAGCCCGAACTGAACCAGGCCGTGCCCGGCGACGAGCGCGACACGTCGACGCCGGTCGCGATGGTCGACACGCTGCAGCGGCTGCTGCTCGGCGACACGCTGCGCGAACCGCAGCGCGCGCAACTGACCGAATGGCTGGCCGGCGGCGCACGCGGGGCGACCGGCATCGCGGCGGGCGTGCCGCCCGGCTGGCGCATCGCGGACAAGGCCGGCACCGGCGGCTACGGCACGACGACCGATGTCGCGGTGCTGTGGCCGCCGTCGCGTGCGCCGATCGTGATGGCCGTGTCGTTCACGCAGCCGCAGGCCGGTGCCGCGGCGCGCGCGGACGTCGTCGCGTCGGCGGCGCGCATCGCCGCGGGCGCGCTTGCCGCGACGGCCTGAGCCTGCGCCGTCTCGCGCGAAGCCGGCGTTTGGCTTATCGTGTCGGTCAGCGCGCGCCGGTGTCGGCGCGCGATCCTTCCGCGCCGTTTTCCGTTTCCCGTTCGCCATGCGCCGACTTCCGCCCCTGCACGCGCTGCAGATCTTCTCCACGGTGGCTCGCCACCGCAGCTTCACGCGCGCGGCCGAGCAGCTGTGCATCACGCAGGGCGCGGTGAGCCGGCAGATCCAGACGCTCGAGGCGCATTACGGTTTTCCGTTGTTCAAGCGGCATGCGAAGGGCCTCACGCTCACGGCGGAGGGCGAGCAGTTGCTGCCGGTGGTCGACGAGAGCTTCGCGCGGATCGAGGACATCTCGATGAAGCTCACGCGGCAGCGCACCGATCTCGCGCTGAAGGTGCCGACCTGCGTGATGCGCTGGATGTTGCCGCGCATCATGCGCTTCCAGGGCGAACATCCCGATCTCCACGTGCAGATCACGACCACGTGGCAGCACGTCGTCGATTTCTCGAGCGAGCCGTTCGATGCGGCGATCGTCTACGGCACGTCGCCGGGCCCGGGCGTCGTCGCGCTGCCGCTGTTCGACGAGCGGCTGACACCGGTGTGCGCGCCCGAATTGCGGCAGGCGTCGCCGCTCGGCACGATCGGCGATCTCGCGCGCCATACGTTGCTGCATCCGACGCGCGACCATCGCGACTGGCGCGCTTGGCTCGACCATGCGGGCGAGCGCGGCGTCGATCCCGCGCGCGGGCCGACGTTCGACACGCTCGATCTGGCGACGAACGCGGCGATGCAGGGCTTCGGCATCGCGATCGGCGACGTGACGCTCGTCGACGACGACGTCAGCGCGCGCCGGCTCGAACGGCCGTTCGACATCGTGCTCGAAACGGGCGCACGCTACTTCTTCGTCTACCCCGAGAACCTCGGCAACCAGCAGAAGATCCGCGCGTTCAGCGACTGGATCGCGCGCCATCGCGACTGACGCGCGGCGCCGCGGCGCCGCGGCGGGCTTTACTGGTAGGTCACGACGGCGATCATCGGTGCGTGCGCGTTGCCCGGACGGTCAGGTAAAACGATTGCGCGGGAGGCCTGCGTAAAGGTCGTGGTCTTGATCGTGCGCAGGCTGGCCGCGTCGACGAACGCGACTTGTCCGCTCGCGGGACGCGGGCAGTCGGGGCGCACGTGCGCATGCGCGGCGTCGGCCGTATCGAGCGCGAACGCGCACGGTGGCTCGACGATCATGCCGGAGAAGTAGATGATGCCGGACGTGCCGGCGGCAAATGACGAGGACGAGGCCAGAAGCGAGGCAGCCAGGGCGAACGAGGCGAACACACGATGCTTCATGACAGGCTCCAGAGAGGAAGCGCGTCGCAGCGCGGCCGCTCGGGTGGCAGTCCGTCAACGCTGCGGTGCTGTATGCGTAAACGGCAACTTCATCGAACCTCTTGAGTGAAAAACCGGAAATAGCGGCGACGAGCAAATGACGCCGGGTTGGTTCATTCAATTTATCTCAAATTTGTGCGGCCGCAAGTCAGGGTATTGCCGATGATGTAAGTTCGGACGAGGCGCGCCGATGGATGCGCGATTTGCCGGTGAATCGTTGAGGACTCAACGATTCGACGATCCCGGGAATCACGATTCGCCAAAAGAAAACGGCCGCTCGTTGACTGAGCGGCCGTTTTGCCATGAGGCGCGGCGTGCGGTGTTCAGCTCGCGCGCTTGCGGATCGCACCCACGACGACGAGCAGCACGATCGCGCCGATGATCGACGCGATCCAGCCGGCGCCCTGGCCCGGCGCATACCAGCCGGCGGCGCGGCCGATATAGCCGGCCACCAGCGAACCGACGACGCCGAGCACGATGGTCATCAGGATGCCCATCTTGTCGTCGCCCGGCTTGAGCGCGCGGGCGAGGAGGCCGACGATGAGCCCGACGACCAGGGTTTCGATGAATTGCAGCATGAATGCCTCCTTATAGCCGTTGTGCTGTTGACGAAGGGAAGTGGACCGGCGCGGCGCACCGAGGTTCCCGGCGTCGGGAAATCACCGCGCGGTGCGCCGAGTATCGCATGACGCCGTGTCGTGCGGATGTCGGGGCGGCCGGGCAGTGCCTGCCGTTCATTGGTAATCGAGCAGGACCTGCGCCGCGGCATGAACGGAGCCGCCGCCGATCGTCGCATCCGTTTGCAGGTACGACGCCCGGAGCGGAATCGACGGCGATCCGCCGGTGGCCCGGTTGTAGTTCGTTACCGTGTGCGATTGTCGCAGCATCAGCGGCTGCCCGGTCGCGGCATCGGCGATATGGATGCCGATGCCGCGGGCCGTCGCACCCGGACGCAACCGCATGCCGCCGGGCACGCCGACGACCACGTCGTCCAGCGGGTCCAGCTGGTATCCGATACGGTTGTAGCCGGCCGGGCAGTTGTTCAACTGCACGTGAAAATCGGTGGCGCCTGCAGTCGAGCCCACGCCGTTGAAGTCGCGGTTCTGCACTGTCGGCAGCGTGACGTTCTGGTCGGAAACCGAGCACGTTCCGTTGATGAAGCTGACGTTCGCGGCGAGGTGGATGATTGTCGTTTGACCGAGGAGGCCGGACTTGTAATGGATGTAGTAATACCCGTTGAAGGAGCCCGCATTGAGCGAACCGTCCTTCGGCTGGCCGCTGTTGCGAAACAACTGTATCTCGAGCCTATCGCGCAGTGTTGCTTTCGTCTTCGAGGTGGCCACCTGGCCGTCAATCAGCATCCGCGTCGACAGGCCGGACACGTTGGTGTCCAGGTCGGGACCGGTGGTGCTGCCCCACACGCTGCCCTTCGAGTTCATCGTGGTGTCAGTGATCTGGCATGTGCTCTTGCCACAAATGTCCTCGGGCGTGAAGTACTGACGGGCGACGATGGTTCCGGCCGGCGCGTTCGACGGGCTCGACAACGTCGCCTGCCCGAAGGCATACAGGGTCTCCGCAGCCGCGTCGGTCGCAAATGCGGTGCATGCGAGCACAAGGGTCGACGCAACCGCGATCATGCGCGCCGCGCGTCGGCCAATACCGGCACGTGTGCCGCGCAGATGCGCGATGCCTGCCCGGCTCGTCACCCGGGGCGATGCGGACGATGCGTAGAGGGTGGTCATATCGATTCCTTATTGAGTGGCGGCGGTCGTCGCATCGGCCTGGCAGACGCTCGTGACGGTCTGGATGCCGGACGATTGCCGGCGATGGTCCGCGACCGGCAGGTCGTATGCGATCCGACAGATCGAGCGATGGTCGGCGCCCCATTGAACCGTGAGCGACCCGCTGTCGGCGAGCCCGCGTGCGAAGATCTTGCTCGCTTGAGAGACGACCCCGACTTCCTTGCCCGTCTCGTCGTGCACGGTGGCACCGAACGGCAACGGCGTACCGTCGGCCTGCGGTGCCCGGACGAGCGCGGCACGGCCGGTGTCGGTGGCAAACCGGATGAGCGGCACCGCACCGGCGCGCGGCGCGATCTGCCGGCTGGTTTCCTTCAGCTCGACGTCCATCGAGATCCCCTTCGGGTCGAGCGCGACCGTATTGAGGCTGTACGGCGTCAGGTACGGCACGACGGCGTAACCGTTGCCGTCGACCTTGACGCCCGACGCGTTCGTGACGCGCGCGCCGGCCGCACCCGGTGCCTCGACGATCGCGAACGTTTCGGACAACGGCTGCGAGAACGTGATGCCGCCGCGGTGCGCGACCAACGCGCCGCGCACGCCGAGCGAACCCTGCTGGAACTCCGTGCCCGCACCCGCGCTGGCATTGATTTCGGCCATGCGCGTGCGGTACGTGACGTTGGCGCTGCCGTCGGTGACCGAGCCCGACCCGGTCGAATGGTTCGCGCTGACGCTGTACGACAGCGCGTGATCCTCGCCGAGCGACCCGGACAGCGTCGACTGCAGCCGGGTGCGGCCGAGCGAGTCGTGCGACACGTTGCCGGTGACGGTCACCGGGCGCGCGCGGCCGAACGGGATCGTGACGCTCGCGTAATAGAGCGTGCTCATGTCGCCGCCGGCGTTGCGCTGCCGCGTGGCCGTCAGGCTATAGGACAGGTTGCGGAACTGGTTCGTATAGCCGATCGAATAGTTGACGTCCGAACCGGAGCGGTTCCAGTAGTTCACGGCCGATGCCGTGGCGTTGATGCGTCCGCCGGTCGCGCCGAGGCGCTGCGTGAGCGCCAGCGACGCGCGATGGCGCTGACGCCAGACCGAACTGGCCGGGCGGCCGTCCCGCACGGCATCGCGCGCCTGCATTGCATCGTTGAGACCGAAATAGCCGTCCGTCGAATACCGATACGCGGCAAGGGCGATGTCGGTGCCGGTCGTTTCGACGGATTTCGCATAGCTGACGCGTACGCTCGAACCGCTGTAGCGCTTCTCGCCGGGAATCGAGGTCATGGCATGCGTCACATCCGTGCCGAATGCACCGAACGACGTATTGAGGGCGCCGCCCAGCATCGCGGATGCGTAACCGCCCGCAAGCGTGACGCCGCCATAGGCCGTCAGCAGGTTGGTCAGGCCGCGCTGGTACGTGGCCTGCGCGAACAGCGGCTGGCTCGATCCGTAGGAATTGCGCAGCGCGCCCGCGACGAAGCTGTAGCGGCTGATGCCCGGCCGCAGCGACATCGGCACGGCCGCATAGGGTACGGAGAACGTGTGCACGGAGCCGTCGGCTTCGGAGACCGACACCTCCAGGTCGCCGCCATACCCGGTCGGATACAGGTCGTCGATTTCGAAATTGCCCGGCGCGACCGTCGTTTCGTAGATCGTCACGTCGTTCTGGCGGATCGTCACCTTCGCATTGCTGTTCGCGATACCGCGCACCACGGGCGCATAGCCGCGCAGCGAGTCGGGCAGCATCCGGTCGTCCGTCGACAGGCGCACGCCGCGGAACTGCGTCGAATCGAACAGCTCCCCGGACGTATAGCTTTCGCCGATGACGAGTTGCGACGACAGCGACGGCAGGTCGCGCTGGAGATAGGTCGCGAGATTCTGGTAGTGGCTCTGGCCGCGCGACGACCATGCAAACGAGCCTTCGTGGCGAAAACGCCAACTGCCGAGATTCACGCCGCCGTTCAGGCCGAGGTAGCCTTGCGTCTGGGTGGTATGGCCGCTGGCCTTCGACGAATAGAGGTTGAAGTTGTAGCCGAGCAGGCCGACGGTTTCGCCGGCGGTCCACTGATCGGGGTTCACGTAGCCGCGCGCCTTGCGCGCGAGCGATGCCTGCGGAATCGAGAGCCGCAGTACCTGGCGCGTGAAGTCGAACGCCGCGCTTGCCTCCGGCACGACTTGCTCGATCCGCAGGCATGCGCGCTCGCCGTCGAGCGCCGCGACGACTTCCGGCGCGAGCTTGCCGAAATCGACGCCGACGCGTTCGAGCAGCGTGCGGTCGAAGCACGGCTGGGCGTCGCCCG
Source organism: Burkholderia sp. BCC0506 (assembly GCF_902833145.1). Classification (GTDB taxonomy): domain Bacteria; phylum Pseudomonadota; class Gammaproteobacteria; order Burkholderiales; family Burkholderiaceae; genus Burkholderia. The sequence continues at coordinate 114,960 of NZ_CADFEN010000004.1, forward strand.
TGTCCGGCGCGGCCGCGAAGCGCACGTCGTAGCGGCCGATCCAGTCGGCGCCGACATGGATGTCGGCGGTGTACACGCCCGGGGCCGTGACGTTGCGCTGCGCGAAGCGCGAGACGTCGAAATTCCGGCCCAGGCGATTCTGCATGAATGCGCCGTCGAACTCGACTTGCGCGAGCGTGCTCCCGGCGGCGGATTGAGCGGTCGCGCGACCCTCGCTCGACCACGCGCCAACGCAAGCCACCACCAGCAGATGGATCGGCTTGATCTTGGGCATGTCGGCCACGGTATGGCGCGGCAGTCGAGTCGTGGTCATGAGCAGTACTCCAGATAGTGTCGAATCGCGCGGACGCGTTTAGCCTGCGCAGTCGCGCGGGCGTGCGCGGCTGCGTGGCGAATGTCGAATCCGGGGATTCAGGGCCGTCTGGTCGGGACGGCGGGAAGAGCGGCGGACGAAAGGGGGAGAAGCGGTCGGACGCGCCCGTGATGCGCGCTACCGGCTTCGACCGTGCTACGGGGCGATGCTGACCGGACGCTTGACGTCGATGGACCGGCCCCAGTCGTTGATGCCGCCGAACTCGACCGTTGCACCCGCGGCGGGCGCGCCGGCGAGCTGCTTGATCGGGAATCGTTGTGTGCTTCGGGGCAGCACGTAGCCCATGCCGGCATCATGCTTGCGGCCGGCGGCATTCAGCAGGACGCTGCCCAAATTGACGACGAACGGTGTCGGATTGCTTGCCTCGAGCGCGTAGCCGTCAGCCGTGCGAACCACGCGCCAGTCGAGCTGCATCGGCGCATCGTCGGCGCTGCCTGCGAGCCCGTCGGGGCGATACATGATCTTGATACGCGAGCGGACCGCGAGCTGGATGCGGTTCCGGTTGTTTTCCGCGGATGCCTTCGGCGGCACTTCGAGCACGTTCAGCCAGAACAGCGATTCGCGGTCGGCGGGAAGCGGTTCGCCGGTGTGGACGAGGCGCAGCGTCTGGCCGTTGCCGGATTCCATCCGGAAGACCGACGGCGTCAGCGTGAACGGAACGTCGACGTTCTCGGGCAACGCGCTGCTATTGCCGTCGTCGAGCCACGCCTGCACCAGCGCCGGACGCTTGCTGTCGTTCGTGAGTTGGATCGTGACCTCGCGCTCGCTGGACGGGAAGATCACGCGCGTGCCGGCGATCACGACGCTTGCGTCGGCTTGCGACGCGAATGCGGTGACGGCCAGGGTCAGCGTACGGAAGAGCTTCAACAGTTTCATAGGCGGGGAGAGTCGGATCGTTGGGAGAAAGCGGGCGGAAACCGGGGTTGTCCGCACCGCGCGACGCGACGGGGGGAGATCGCCGACACGGCGACCTCCACGCGTCGGGCCTTACTGATAGATCAGCGAGTACTCGACGCGCGAGTTGACGTCGCCGGCCTTCACGGCACCGGACGCGTAGTACTCGGCGAAGTAGTTGAGCTTCGCGGTGCCATCGGTGCCGATGGTGGCGAGCTGCGTGCTGGCCGGCGTCTGCGCGCCGATGGGGACCAGCTTCTGTTGGTCGTCCAGCACGTTGATCTGGACGCCTTCCGCGGCCTTGTCGCCCGCATCGATCGTCAGACGACCGCTCGACTGATCGACGTTCGTGCCGTTCTCGAAGATGACGCCGACCTTCACCGGATTTTCATCGCCGGTCGCGCAGCCCTTGAGCGCCAGCGAGAATGCGCTGCGAGCGGCGACGGAGCCGACGTCGGCCAGCGCCGTGGTGCTGACCGGCGGCAGCGGGACGGTGAGGTCCGATCCGCCTTCGACGCTGCAGGTCGACGCGACGACTTTGCCGTTGAAGTTGATGGTGCCGTCCGATGCGTGAGCGGCGGACGAGAAGGCGACGCCGGCTGCGACGAGGAGGAACGGGATAGCGCTGCGCTTGAGGTTCTTCATATTTAACAACTCCAAATAAAGTTCGACGATCGAAAGCGCGAGGTGAATTTAAAACTACGAATGGCGCGTTTCGGATTGAATTATGCTTGCCATGTAATGATTTTGTAATTTGACGGGTACGAATTGATAAGCTTTTTTACTAGTACGCGTACTAAGTTGTTTGGGTCGCCAGTAGCGGCCTTTCAGGCGGGGCGAGGGGCCGAGCAGGAGGGCGCAGGCAGGAGGGAGCGGGCGAGCATGCTCGTCCCGTTACCGAAGTCGGCGAGGCACCGATTTCGTTGGTCGCGCTATTCGGTATTCGTCAATCGCAGCGGATCGACGCGGGCATGACCGGCCGACGGGCGACGTTGCGGGAGACGCAGGTCATGCAACGGTCGCACGTGCGGCCGGTCGCGATATCGCGGGGCGACGCGAGTCAGGTCGTGGGGGCGCCGGCGATCGGGTCGAGCCGGCGGTAGCCTTCGGTCGCGTTCAGCAGCGTGCGCGTGTAGTCGCGTGCGACCTGCCCGGCCCGCACGTCCTCGACCCGCAGCTGCTCGACGATCTCGCCGTGCTGCATCACCGCGACGCGCTGGCACAGGAAGCCGATCACCGCGAGGTTGTGGCTGACGAGGATCATCGTCAGGTTGCGTTCGCGATGCAGGCGGCGCAGCAGGTTCAGGATTTCGGCCTGCACCGATACGTCGAGCGCGGACGTCGGCTCGTCGAGCAGCAGCACGCGCGGCTCGACGATCAGCGCGCGCGCGATCGCCACGCGCTGCCGCTGGCCGCCCGACAACTGGTGCGGATAGCGGAAGCGGAACGCGGGGCCGAGGCCCACCTCGGCGAGCGCGCGGGCGATCCGCGCATCGGCGTCGCCGATCGCATGGATCGACAGCGGCTCGCGCAGCGTCTGGTCGACGGTGAAGCGCGGATGCAGCGACGCATACGGATCCTGGAACACCATCTGCACGTGGCGGCGGAACGCGCGATCGGGCGTGCCGTCGACCGGGCGGCCGTCGATCGACAGGCTGCCGGACGCGAGCGGCACGAGGCCCGTCAGCGCACGCAGCAGCGTCGACTTGCCTGAACCCGATTCGCCGACGAGCCCGAACACTTCGCCGTCGCGCACCGCGAAGCTCGCGTTGCGCACGGCGTCGACGTGACCCGTGCGGGTCGGGAAACGGATCGATGCGTGATCGACGTCGATCATCGTACGGCCTCCTGTCGATCGGCGGCTGCGGTAGCTGACGCCGACGATGCGGCGTCGAGCCATGCCGGATCGCGTCGCAGCACCGGCAATTCGTCGGGCGGGTTCGCGAGCGGCGGGTTCGCCGCGAGCAGCCCGCGGGTATACGGGTGAGACGCGTCGCGCAGGTCGCGCGCGGCGCAGGTTTCGACGACGCGGCCCGCATACATCACCGCGACGCGGTCGCAGAACGACATCACGAGCGGCAGGTCGTGGCTGATGAACATCAGGCCCGTGCCGTGCCGCGCGATCATCGCGTCGAGCACCGCGAGCACCTGCATCGACACCGCGACGTCGAGCGCGGAGGTCGGCTCGTCGGCGATCAACAGGCGCGGGCCGGTCGACACCATCATCGCGATCATCACGCGCTGCCCCATGCCGCCCGACAGCTCGTGCGGATACGCATCGGCGACGCGCGCCGGATCGCGGATCTGCACGGCCGCGAGCGCATCGACGATCCGCTCGCGCAGCGCACGGCCGCGCAGGCCGGGCTCGTGCAGCCGGAACGCCTCGCCCATCTGCTTCGCGACCGTCATCACCGGGTTCAGCGAATATTTCGGGTCCTGCAGGATCATCCCCATCCGGCTGCCGCACAGCCGCCGGCGCTCGCGCGGCGACATCGCGAGCAGGTCGTGGCCCGCGAAGCGCATCGTGCGCGCCGACCAGCGCGCGGCGTCGGGCAGCAGGCCGAGCAGCGCGCGGCCGGTCAGCGACTTGCCGGAGCCCGATTCGCCGACGATGCCGAGCCGCTCGCCCGGCGCGAGCGTCAGCGACAGGTCGCGCACGGCGTCGGTGACGCTGCCGTCGTGCCCGCGAAAGCCGATCTTCAGCCCGTCGATCTCGCAGAGCGGCGCCGGCGCGGCGGTGGAATTCATCGGCATGTCATGCTCCATGGCGGGGGTCGAAGACGTCGCGCAGCCCGTCGCCGAGCAGGTTGAACGCGAGGCTCACGAGCAGGATCGCGATGCCGGGCAGCGTCGCGACCCACCACGCGTCGAGCAGCACGTTGCGGCCCGACGCGACCATGAAGCCCCATTCGGGGCTCGGCGGCTGCGCGCCGAGGCCGAGAAAGCCGAGGCCCGCGACGGTCAGGATGATGCCGGCCATGTCGAGCGTCGCGCGCACGATCACCGACGACATGCAGAGCGGCATGATGTAGCGCAGCAGGATGCGCGGCCCCGACGCGCCTTGCAGCCGCGCGGCATGGATGTAGTCGGCCTGCGCGATGCGGATCGTCTCCGCGCGCGCGAGCCGCGCATACGCGGGCCATGCGGTGATCGAGATCGCGACGACCGCGTTGATCACGCCGGGGCCGAGCGCGGCCGCGAACGCGAGCGCGAGCACGATCTTCGGGAATGCGAGCGCGATGTCGGTGATGCGCATCAGCACGCTGTCGACGAAGCCGCCGCAATAGCCGGCCGTCGTGCCGATCAGGAGGCCGATCGGTACGACGATCACGACGACGAGCAGCGCGATGCCGAGCGTCAGGCGCGACCCGGCGATCAGCCGCGAGAGGATGTCGCGGCCGAGCTGGTCGGTGCCGAACCAGTGCGACGGCGAGCCGGGCGGCAGCAGCCGGTCGGCCAGCACCTGGCGCAGCGGATCGTGCGGCGTGATCAGCGGGCCGACGATCGCGACCGCGATCAGCGCGAGCAGGATCGCGAGCCCGAACAGGTTGAGCGGATTCGTGGCGAACCGGCGCCAGCGTCGGTACGCGAGGCCGAAGGCGGCCTGCGAGCGCGAGGCGGGCGCGTCGGACAACAGCCACGCGCGCAGGGAGAGACGCTCGGCGCTCATGATTGGACGGCCTTCGGCATGGACGATGAAAGAAGCGGGGGGAAAGCGTTCATGTCGGGCGGCCCTCAGCGCGCACGCGGATCGAACACGCGGTACAGCGCGTCGGTCAGCAGGTTGACGGTGATGAACATCGCGCCGATCACGAGCGTCGCGCCGAGCACGGCGTTCATGTCGGCGTTCAGCAGCGCGCCGGTCAGGTACGAGCCGAGCCCCGGCCACGCGAACACGATCTCGGTCAGCACCGAGCCTTCGAGCAGGTTGCTGTACGTGAGCGCGATCACCGTGAGCAGCGGCACCGCGATGTTGCCGAACGCGTGCCGCCAGATCACGCGCCGCTCGGACAGACCCTTCGCGCGTGCGGTGACGATGTATTCCTGGCTCAGCTGGTCGAGCATGAACGAGCGCGTCATGCGGCTGAGATACGCGACCGAGTAGTAGCCGAGGATCGCGGCCGGCAGCGCGATGTGCGACACCGCGTTGCGGAACACGTCCCACTCGCCGGCCAGTGCCGCGTCGAGCAGCAGGCTGCCCGTGCGCGGGTCGACCATCCCGTCGTACACGGGATCGAGCCGGCCGGGGCCGCCGACCCAGTGCAGCCGCGCGTAGAACAGCAGCAGCCCCATCAACCCGAGCCAGAACACGGGAACCGAATTGCCGATCAGCCCGACGAAGCGCGCGATGTGATCGATCGGGCGGTTGTGCTTCACGGCGGCCGCGACGCCAAGCGGCACGCCGATCGCGATGCCGATCAGCGTCGCGATCGTCGCCAGTTCGAGCGTGGCCGGGAACACGCGCCTGATGTCGTCGAGCACCGGGTTCGCGGTCAGCAGCGACACGCCGAGATTGCCGTGCAGCACGTCGCGCGCATAGATCAGGAATTGCGTGGCGAGCGGCTTGTCGAGCCCGAGTGCGATGCGCTCGGCCGCGTACGCCTCGGCCGACGCGCGATCGCCGAGGATCGCGAGCACGGGATCGATCGGCACCTTGCGGCCGATCACGAACGTCAGCGCGAGCAGCCCCGCGAACGTGACGGCGAGCGTGATCGCCCAGCGCAGCACGCGCAGCGCCCAGCGTACGGCCGGGCGCCGCGCGGGCAGCGTGCGCAGGGCTTCGAGGGAGGAGGCGGGGGTCGACATGCGGCGAATCTTATTGCTTCTTCAGGTTGCGGTACGACACCAGGTCGTTGATCGGCCCGACTTCGAGCCCGTTCACGCCCGGCCGCGTCGCGACCTGCGCGACTTTCTCGAACATGATCACGAACGGCGAGCGCGCAAGCACTTCCTTCTGCATCGCCTGATACAGTTGCGCGCGTTTCGCGGCGGTCGGTTCGGCGAGCGCGGTGTCGGTTTCCTTCGTCAGTTGCGGGATGTCCCAGCTGTTGCGCCAGGCCAGCATTTTATAGCTCGACTTGTCGGTGTTGTCCGGATTCCACGCGAAGCCCTGCGCGTTGCTGTGCGGATCGATGTAGTCCGCCGACCATTCGCCGATGTAGATGTCGTGCTGGCGCGCGCGGTATTTCGCGAGCGTCTGCTTGTTGTCCCCGGGGATCAACTGCACCTTGATGCCCGCCTGCGCGAAGTTCGCCTGCACGGCCTGCGCGATCTCCGTATACGGATAGTCGTTGCGCACGTCCATCGTCACCGAGAAGCCGTTCGGCACGCCGGCCTTCGCGAGCAGCGCCTTCGCCTTCGCGACGTCGAGCTTGTACGGGTTCGAATTCAGCGTGCCGAGGAAGCCATCGGGCAGGAAGGTCTGGTGCACCTTGTAGGTCGTCTTCACGACGTTGGACTGGATGCCCGCGTAGTCGACCAGCCATTTCAGCGCTTCCTGCACGTCGGGTTTCGCGAGCGTCGGGTTCTTCGTGTTCAGGCCGAGATACAGCAGCGTCGCCTGCGGCGAGGCCGCCACCTTCGCCTTGCCCGACTTCACGACCGATGCCAGATCGTCGGGGCTCAGGTCGCGCGCCGCGTCGACGTCGCCGTTTTCCAGCAGCAGCCGCTGGCTCGCGGCTTCGGGCACGTGGCGCAGCACGATGCGCTTCATCGCGAGCGGCAGCCGGTAGCCGTCGAAGCGCTGCAGCACGATGCTGTCGCCGGCTGTCCACTTGACGAGCTTGTAGGCGCCGGAGCCGGCTTCGTTGGTCTTCAGCCATGCGTTGCCGAAGTCGTTGCCCTGCTGGTGCGACAGCAGCAGCTTCCTGTCGACCACCGACGCGGGCCACGAGCCGAGCACGTTAAGCACGAAGGTCGGCGCGTACTTGCGGTCGGTCGTGACCGACACCGTCGCGTCGTCGAGCTTCTTCACGTTCGCGACGACGTTCGCCTTCGTGAGGCCGATACCCGTCAGCACCGCGGCCGGTCCCTTGTCGAGCAGCACCGCGCGCTGGATCGACCACGCGACGTCGTCGGCCGTCAGCGGGTTGCCCGAGTGGAACTTGAGGCCCGAGCGCAGCTTGAACGTATAGGTCAGGCCGTCGGGGCTGACCGTCCACGACTGCGCGACGTCGCCGTTGAATTTCGACGGATCTCGCAGGTCGACGCGCACGAGCCGGTCGTACGTGTTCGCGACGTATTCTTCCGGCACCAGCTCGTAGATCTCGCCCGGGTCGAGCGTCGTGAATTCGTCGAGCAGCGTGGCCATCACGAACATGTCCTTCGGCGTTTCCGCATGGGCCGCGGAAAGCGGAACGGCGGCGAGCAGGGACGCGGCGGCCAGCGCTGCGACGAGCCGGGAGATCGGGAGTTTCATGGGCGCTTCTCCATCTGTCGTTAGAGTCGTTGAACGTGAACCTGCATGAAAAAGGAGGCGTGCATCGTCGTTACATCAGGCGCCACGGGCCGCTCGCCGCGTTGTCGATCTGCGGCAGCGCACGCGAGCCGGGCAGTTCGTAGTGCCACCATTCGCTGTCGATGTGCGCGAAGCCTGCCGCATGCATCACGCCGAGCAGCAGCAGGCGATTGCGTTGCACCTGCTCGGGCAATCCCGCGTGAAAATGGCCCGACGCGGCCACCATCTCGTCGAAGCCCGTGCCCATGTCGAGCGGCTCGCCGTTCGCGCCGACGAGCGTCAGGTCGAGCGCGGTGCCGCGGCTGTGATTCGAGCCGCGGCCGAGATCGGCGACGAAGTTCGGATCGGGCAGGAAATCCCACAGCACCTGCTGCGCCTGCGGCGGCCGGTATGCGTCGTAGATGCGCAGCGTGAAGCCGGCTTGCGCGGCCACGTCGACTGCGCGCCGCAATGCGGCTTCGGCCGGCTCGAGCAGCAGGCAGTGTGCGCGCCGGTAAATCGGCTTGCCGGTCAGGTTGCGGTCGGTCGCGTAGACGAGATCGATGTCGACGCGGTGCGTGGCGGGCGTGATTTCGACGAGGCGGTGATCGTTCATCGGCGGGGCGGGCTCGCTCAGGATTCGAATTGATCGAACGTGCGCTGCAATTCGCGGTTGCGCGCGACGCGCCGGTCGATCGCGGGGCCGAGGCGATCGACCACGGCCGTGATCAGCAGGTTGAACAGGCAGGTGAGCGGCGCGAGCGAATCCCAGAACTGGCCGACGTCGGTCTTCACCTGCAGCAGGTCGGCCGGCCATTCGCGCGCCCACGGGCAATACAGATCGGTGACCAGCGCGAACGGCTGTCCGAGCTCGGCCGCCGCCTGGCAATAGCGGCGCGCGCTGCGCGAATACGCGCGCGTATCGGTGACGATGCAGTACGGCCGCTCGAATTCGGAGTTCAGCGAATCGACGTACGAGCCCGACTGTCCGTCGGAATAGAACACGCGCGGGCGCAGGTATTCGAGGTAGCTGCTGAATGCATTGCTGATGCCGCGCGTCGACTGGATGCCGAGGATGAACACGGCGTCGGCATGCGCGATCCGGTCGGCCACCTGCGCGAACACCGGGCCTTCGGCGAGGCGGTACACGTGGCGGATCGCGTCGAGCTCGCGCTCGAGCGACGACACGAGCGTGCCGTCGCTGCCGTTGCCGTTGCGTTCGGCCGGCTGCGCGCCGGCGACGCGGCGGTATTCGTCGAGCCGGTCCGTGATCATCCACGGGCGATCGGCGCCGCCGCGCAGTTCGCGCTTCAGGTCGTCGAGATTGCGGTAGCCGACGCTGCGCAGGAAACGCCCGACCGAGATGCCGCTCGTGCCGGCCTGCTGCGCGATCTGGTCGGCCGTCTCGAGCCCGAGCCGGTCGAGGTTCGCGAGCATGTAGCTCGCGATGCGCTTGGCCGTCGGCGTCAGCTCGGCATAGCGGGATTCGACGGTACGGGCGAACGCGCAGGTCATCGGCTGTTAGATCGTTGTCGTTTGATAACGGAATGTCATCCATCTAACAAAACCAATAAAAACGGCACCAGATAAAAAAAACTATGCGGGCGCTGTCGTGAATAGCTTTTTCCGTGTCGCGTCGGGGAGGGCGCGGCGGCGGCCTCGACATCTTCTACCCGACACGGCGGCCGGTAGGCGCCCGGCCCCCGATCGTGGCCAGCCGCGGCTTTTCATGCGATTGATTGCGCGGATCGAAACGGCAATCAATTTTATTCAGGGATTAAAAAAACAGTGGGATCGTTTTATTTTTAAATGGAGTTAATTGTTGACTTGGTGGATGGGGGTGTTTTGATTTTTGTCAATAAAATTGATTTGCCGGGTTTGTTTTTATTTTCACCTGGATTGTATCGGTGGATTGTGTGCGCATAATGCGGCGTCGTTATGAGATTCGAATTATTTGTCCTGCTGACGGGGCGGATAAGTGACGGACGGATTGCCTGCCGTGAATCCGCCGCCAGGGAGTGCGCAGCGATGCAGTCGGGCAGGTGCCCCATGGCGTCGTCGGGGCGCGCATTGCGCGCACGTCGGTTGTATGACACACGAGAAGGAGCAGGTGCTCATGCTGAATCCAGGAGTCGTTCAACAGTTGCGACGGGCGTCGGTGGACGATGCGTCCGCGATGCCGGACCTGTCGGGCAGGAAGATCCTGATGGGGTTCTGGCACAACTGGCCGTCCGATGCGGGGCAAGGGTATCAGGGCGGCCGGTTCGCGGAGATCCCGCTGACGGATATCCCGGAAGCGTACAACGTCGTGGCGGTCGCCTTCATGAAAGGGCACGGCATCCCGACTTTCCGTCCGTACAACCTGTCGGACGAGGCGTTTCGCCGGCAGGTGGGCGTGCTCAATGCGCAACAGCGCGCGGTGCTGATTTCGCTCGGCGGCGCGGACGCGCATATCGAGCTTCATGCCGGGCAGGAGGAGCCGCTCGCATACGAGATCATCCGCCTCGTCGAAACCTACGGCTTCGACGGACTCGATATCGACCTCGAGCAGTCGGCGATTACGCTGGCGGACAACCGGACGGTAATCCCGGCCGCGCTTAAAATGGTCCGTGAGCATTATGAGAAGGAAGGCCGGCATTTCATTATTTCCATGGCGCCCGAGTTTCCGTATTTGCGGGAAAATGGGGCTTATCTCGCCTACCTGAATGCACTCGATGGTTACTACGATTTTATCGCGCCGCAGTATTACAACCAGGGCGGCGACGGCATCTGGGTGGAGGGCGTCGGTTATCTGACGCAAAACGACGACGCGCGTAAAGAGGACTTTCTCTACTACCTCACCGAAAGCATCGTATCGGGCACGCGCGGCTTCGCCCGGATTGCGCACGACCGGTTCGCGATCGGCCTGCCCAGTAATCCTGACGCCGCGGCCACCGGCTACGTGATCGACGCGCAGGCGGCGATCGGTGCGCTGAAGCGGCTCGACGACGCGCGTCTGCCGATTCGCGGATTGATGACCTGGTCGGCGAGCTGGGACGACGGCGTGGACAAGAACGGCCGGCGCTACAACTGGGAATTCGCGCGTCGCTACGGCTTCCTGACGGGCGGCGGCGGGCCGGGCGAGCGGCCCGCCGCGCCGACCGGCCTGCATTCGCCGAGCCAGACGCAGCACAGCGTGTCGCTTGCCTGGCAGGCCGCATCGGGCCCGCAGCCGATCGTTCGCTATACGGTTTACCGGAACGACGACCGGATCGCCGACACGACGACGCGATCGTATGTCGACACCGGGCTGCAGGCCGGCGCCACATATCGGTATCAGGTCAGCGCGACCGATGCCCGCGGCGAGATGTCCGAGCGCAGCGAAGCCGTGACGGTGACGACCGAATCCGGCTCGGGCCCGGGCGAATTTCCGTCCTGGCAGGAGGACGCGTGGTATGACCGCGGCGATGGCGTGACCTACGAACGCGTCCGCTACATCTGCATCCAGGAACACACGTCGAACCGGTTCTGGCTGCCGCCTCTCGCCGACATGCTTTGGCTGGCGCAGCCGGTCACGCGATGATGCGTGCGGTTCCGCTCGCCTACGCCAACTCAACGGAGCATCACGATATGGCCAACGTTCGCAGCAAGCAAGTGCGTCATGGGCATGTGTTTTCCCCCGAGTCGCGCGCGATGTTCGCGTACCTCGACGGAAAACTGAGTTACTACGATGTGAACAGTCTCGAAGCCGGGAAGTTCTTTCCGGCTGCGGCGGCCGGTCTGCCCGATCCGGTCATTTCCTCGGACGTCGTCAACAACCTGCCGCCGGCCGACGGCCAGCTCGCGAGCGGCGGCTTCCCGGCCGCGCTGTTTCTCGACGAGCCCGGCACGCACTGGCGAAAGCATCCGGCCAGCCCCGGCGACGTGATCCCGTTTTCATGGGATTATTCGGCGCGCCATGCGGCGCGACGCTGGAACTACTTCATCACGAAGCGGAACTGGGATCCGCAGCGCAAGCTGAGCCGCGACCAGTTCGAAGCCGAGCCGTTCCACCGGGTGGAGTATCTGCTGGAGCCGTATTGGGAGCACGAGGACGGCTTGTGGCCGCCTGCGCCCACCACGCACGAGGTGGTGCTGCCGGAACGGGAGGGCTACCACGTCGTTCTGGCCGTGTGGGAAGTGGCCAACACGGGCAATGCGTTCTACCAGGTCGTCGATTTCGAGTTTAGCGCTGGCGGCGGCCCGCGCCCGACGCCGCCGCGGGATCTGCAGGCCGGTGAAATCACGACGTTGTCGATCGAGTTGAACTGGCTGCCTTCGAGCAGTGCGCTGCCGCTCGACTTTTACTCGGTCTATCGCGACGATCGCCTTCTCGTCAAGGTCGACGCCGGAACGACACGCTTTGTCGACCGGCCGCTCGATCCCGATACCGCGTACGCGTACCACGTTCGCGCCACCGACATCGACGGTACGCAGTCGAGCCCGAGCGACAGCATCACCATTCGCACGTTCGGCGACGGCGAACCGCATCCGCCGAAGGCGCCGACGCACCTGCATTCGATGGGAGAAACCGCGCAGTCGGTGCATCTGATGTGGGGCGAGTCCACCGGCAGTCATCCGATCAAGCTGTATCGCGTGTATCGCAACGGCGTGCCGGTCGGCGAGACCGTACCGCCGAGGCTCGAGTTCGTCGATACGGGTCTCGCGGCCAGCACGGAGTATCGCTACTTCGTCGCGGCCGTGGATTCGCGCGACTGGCTTTCGCTGCCGAGCAACGTGCTGATCGCGCGCACACAGGGAGATACCGGCATCCGACCGGCGTGGGAATCCGGCGTGGCGTATTCGACCGGGGACGAGGTCAGTTACCAGGGCAGCGCATACCGGTGCCTGCAGCCGCATACGTCCAACCCGGCATGGACGCCGGTCGAGACGATCAACGTGCTCTGGGTCGAGATCGTGCAGCGTACGGCCTCCGCGAATCCGGTGCGCTGACGTCCGGCTGACACGTCGTCGAGACGCGTGCGCGGCGTTGCGCCGGGCGCACGCGTCAGCGGACCCCACATCCGCATGAGAAAAGTGTGATGGCAGGGCTCGACGACGAATGTCGGGCCCGATATCGCTGGGTCGATTATTCGGGCTCCAAAGTTTCGGCGCCTGTTCTCATTGCGACCGAGTGCACGCACCATGCGATGCGACCCCGTCGAGGCGGCGCGTTGAACAAGGCCAAGCTCGCGATGGCGATGCACGGCAAGCGCAAGCACTATGCAATGCGCGACATTATGCGCCGGCACTTTACTGCGATGGCCGAATATTGCCTGCTTGGCGATATCGCTACACCGATCGTCGAACGACTCGTTGCGATGACGCCGCACGCGATCGAATCGGTCGGCAGCGGCCGGCCGGTTTCCGGTGAGGATCGCCGAACGCATCCTGGGCGGATTGCGCTTCGCCGCGCAGCGACTGACCGAAATGCTGCGGGAGTGACCCGGTCCCGGTCTGCGGCGGGCAGGTGAAAGCCGGAGCATCGGCATTTCCCGTTCCGGCTTACGCGATAAGAAACCCGGGGTCGATGACGGTTGCTCGCAATTACGCGGTGCGCATATCGATTTCTTCCTGTCGGCACTCGTCGCTCCTGCTGCATCGCAATAATTACAAAAATTAAAGTCGATCAGATTAAATCATGAATTCAGGTTAATAATTCATTTAATTTTCATGTGATTTTGGATTTAACTTGCGTCACGGGATGTCTGATTTTCGGTGATTCGAAAAAACGGCAAGTATTCCGTAATGGAAATTCTCTCGATTGCACGAATGAAGAGGAAATCATGACGAATCTTTCTCGACGCAAAATGCTGGCGAGCACGGCCGGCGCCATCGCTGCCGCGGGCATCGCGGTCTCGGCCACGGCCGCCTCGTTCGGTAATCCGGACAGCCCGCCGGAAGGCGCGGTGAATGCGCGCAACCGCCAGAGCCTGACCGATCCGGGGCCTAAAAATCCGGCGATCGCCAATCAATTCCCGTCTTTTCAGGATCCGCCGGCCACCGATATCAACGGGATGCCGTTATTCTGGGCGTCTTTCAATAATGCACATAAACGCATTCAGAATGGCGGATGGGCTCGCGAGGTGACGCAGGACGATTTTGCGATTTCCGAAACCATTTCCGGCGTCAATATGCGGCTGACGCGCGGCGGCATTCGCGAGATGCACTGGCACCAGCAGGCCGAGTGGGCGATCATGCTCGACGGTCGCTGCCGGATCACGGTGCTCGACGAACTCGGGCGGCCGTCGGTGCAGGACGTCAAGACCGGCGATCTCTGGTATTTCCCGCCCGGCCTGCCGCATTCGCTGCAGGGCCTCGGCAGCGACGGCGCCGAATTCCTGCTCGCATTCGATAACGGCCGCGCATCGGAATTCAACACGCTATTGCTGACCGACTGGATCGCGCATACGCCGCCCGACGTGCTCGCGCTCAACTTCGGCGTGCCGGCCGACGCGTTCAGGAACGTGCCGCTCGACAACCTGTGGATCTTCCAGGGCGACGAGCCGGGCCCGCTCGCGGCGGCGCAGCGCGCGTCGGCCGCGTCGGCCGGTGCGCCGCCGCATCCGTTCGTCTTTTCGCTCGGCGACATGAAGCCGGTCAGGAAGACGCGCGGCGGCGAGGTGCGGATCGCGGACAGCACTAACTTCACCGTATCGACGACCGTCGCGGCGGCGCTCGTCACCGTGCACCCGGGCGGCATGCGCGAGCTGCACTGGCACCCGAACGCCGACGAATGGCAGTACTACCTGCAGGGCGAGGCGCGCATGACGGTGTTCGACACGGGGCCGAAGGCGCAGACGGCCGACTTCCGCGCGGGCGACGTCGGCTATGTGAAGAAGAGCCTCGGGCACTACGTGCAGAACACCGGCCAGACCGATCTCGTGTTCCTCGAGATCTTCAAGACCGACCGTTATGCGGAGGTGTCGTTGTCAGACTGGCTCGCGCACACGCCGCCGAAGCTCGTCGAAGCGCACCTGAACGTCGCGCCGGACGTGATCGCGCAGTTTCCGCGCAATCGTCCCGACGTCGTGCCGCTGTAACGCCGCCTGCGTCCTGCCGTGGCCGGCGGGCGGCATGCCGGCCGTGGCGGGGCGCAATCCCGAACAGCCGTCCTCATTCGAACGGAATACTGACCATGATTCCCGTCCCGAGCAAACCCGCCGGCGGCTTCGCGCTGCCGGGCCGGTCCGCCGAGCATACCGACGGCGCGGCGCGCGCCGCGCTGGAAGGGCGCCGCACCGGCGTCGCCGCGTTGCTGCCGTTCGTCGGCCCGGCCGTGATCGCGTCGATCGGCTACATGGACCCCGGCAACTTCGCGACCAATATCCAGGCCGGCGCCGCGTACGGCTACCGGCTGCTGTGGGTCGTGCTGGCCGCGAACGCGATCGCGGCTGTTCCAGGCGATGTCGGCGAAGCTCGGCATCGTGACCGGCCGCAATCTCGCCGAACTGTGCCGCGACCGTTTTCCCGCGCCGGTCGTGTGGGGCATGTGGATCGCGTCGGAGATCGCCGCGATGGCGACCGATCTCGCCGAATTCCTCGGCGGCGCGCTCGCGTTCGGATTGTTGTGCCACCTGCCGCTGTTCGCGGGGATGATCGCGACCGCGTTCGCGACCTGCGCGATCCTCGCCCTCGAAAAGCGCGGCTTCCGGCCGCTGGAAGCCGCGATCGCGGCGCTGGTCGGCGTGATCGGCGCGTGCTATCTCGGCGAACTGCTGATCGCGCCGCAGGACTGGCACGCGGCCGCGTTCCATCTGGTGGTTCCGCAGATTCCGGATCATGCGGCGCTGACGATCGCGGTCGGGATCATCGGCGCGACGATCATGCCGCACACGCTGTATCTGCATTCGGGCCTCACGCAGGATCGCACCGCGCCGCGCGACGACGCCGAGCGGCGGCGGCTCGTGCGTTTCTCGAACCGCGAAGTCGTGGCCGCGCTCGGGCTCGCGGGGTTCGTGAATCTCGCGATGGTGATGATGGCGTCCTCGGCGTTTCACATGACCGCGCCGGGCATGACCGACATCGGCGACGCCTATCACACGCTGATTCCGGTGCTCGGGCCGGCGGCCGGCGCGCTGTTTCTCGTCGCGCTGCTGACCTCGGGCGTGTCGAGCTCGGTGGTCGGCACGATGGCCGGGCAGGTCGTGATGCAGGGCTTTATTCACCGTCGCATGTCGATCTGGGTGCGGCGCGCGGTGACGATCGCGCCCGCGTTCGCGGTGGTCGCGCTCGGCTGCGACGTCACGCGGGCGATGGTGGCGAGCCAGGTCGTGCTGAGTTTCGTACTTCCAATGCCGATGATCGCGCTGCTGATGCTGTCGGCGCGCACCGACGTGATGGGCGCTTACGCGATGCGGATGCCGCTGCGGATCGTCGCCGGCGCGGCGACGGTCATGATCGTCGGGCTGAATGCGTACCTGGTATGGGCCGCATTCAATTGAACGGGGGCGGGCCGGTGCTTACTGCTGCATGTCCGGCGCTTCGCGCAGCCGCCAGATCGCGTTGCACTGCTGGCCGCCGAGGCTCGTCGCGCGCAGCGTGATGACGGCGCCGGCAGCCACCCGGTACCAGAAATGCGCCATCAGTTCGGTGCCCTTGCGCTGCGCGTGGCCGTCGACCAGCACCTCGCACAGCAGCGGCGACGGCGAGCCGGACGGGTGCGTGACGTAGACGTTCAGCCGGGCGATGTCGCGCGTCGCGGTGAACACGATTTCGTGGTTTCCGCTGCCGACGAGCATCGTGCCGCCCGGCTCGTCGATTGCCTGCAGATAGGCACCCGCGCTTGCCTCGATCGCGGCGGACGCCACGGTCAGCCCGGCCGATTGCACGTAATCCGCGGCCGCGATGCGTGCGGCGACCGCGTCGGACGGGGCCGGCGTGCCGTCCGACAGCGCGAACGGCCTGCCGTCGCGCAGCGCGACGTCGGTATGGTTCGCGTAGTAGCGCCACCGGTCGAGGAAGCGGATGTCGCCGGTCATGTGCAGCGCGCGGATCGGCTCGCCGTGGTACCGGAGCGTCGTCTTGCCGCTGTCCGCATCGAACGATTCGTGAATCCCGTACTTGCTGACGAAGTTCTGGACCGGGTCGAGCAGCGCCGTTTCGCCTCGCGCGCTCCACAGGTGCAGGAACGTCGTATCGATGCCGAAGCATTCCTGGAAATCGGTGCCGATGCGGGCGATGCAGTCGCGCAGGTGGTCGGCATAACGCGCCCATGCGTCGGCGGTCCCGGCGACGAGCCCGGCCTGCAGCGCACCGCCGTGGCGCGCGTTGACTTCGTCGACGACGAGGCGCCAGTGCTCGTCGCGCCGCTCGCCGATCAGCGGCGTGACGACGAACGTGCAGAACAGCGGGTCGGGGCACACGTGGAGCCGGTCGTCGCCGATCTGCGAGAACAGGTCGAACTGCGGCGCGCAGAACCAGATGTCCGCGTCGTACAGCGCGAGCTTGCGGATCTGCGGATGGCGCGCGCAATAGTCGGCGGCCTCGATGAAGCGGCCGACCGGCAGCGCGTAGGCGGCCGACGCGTCGATCACGTCGACCGACTGGCTCGCGAGAATCTGCCGCTTGCGTTCGGACAGCCCGTAGCCGATCACCGCGATGCGCCCGTCGTAGCCCGCGTGCCGCAGCGACAGCAGGAACGGCACGAGCATTTCGTACCACGCGCGGTTGTTGTCGTTGATCGCCACGCAGACCGCGTGCTCGCTCGAATGCATGTTGGTGTCCCGTTACGTGTGCCCGGCGCGGTACCCGCGCGATGCCGGCTATTGTAGATCGCCACCGCGGCCGCACGGCCCGGCGCCGGCCGCGGCGGCGTGGCCGCGCTTACTTCGCGAGCGTCCGGTACGACACGAGGTCGTTGATCGGCCCGATTTCCGGTCCGGTCGCGCCGGGGCGCGTGGCGACCTGCACGACCTTCTCGAACATGATGATGAACGGCGAATTCGCGAGCACGGCCTTCTGCAGCGCTTCGTAACGCTGCGCGCGCTTCGCGGGCGACGGCTCGACCAGCGCGGCCTCGGTGTCCTTCGTCAGTTGCGGAATGTCCCAGCCGTTGCGCCATGCGAGCATCTTGGTCGGCGACTGGTCCGAGTTGTCCGGATTCCACGCGAACCCGCGCGCGTTGCTGTTCGGGTCCATGTAGTCGGGCGACCATTCGCCGACGAAGATGTCGTGCTGGCGCGCGCGGTACTTGCCGATCGCCTGCTTCGCGTCGCCCGGGATCAGCTTCACGCGGATGCCGCCCTGCGCGAAATTCGCCTGCAGCGCCTGCGCGATCTCGAGGTACGGATAGTCGTTCGGCATGTCCATCGTCACGTCGAAGCCGTTCGGCAAGCCGGCCTTCGCGAGCAGCGCCTTCGCCTTCGCGACGTCCTGCCTGTACGGTCGCGCGTTGGACGCGCCGAGAAAGCCCTCGGGCAGGAAGGTCTGATGCACCTTGTAGGTCGTGCTGACGATGTTGCGCTGGATGCCGTCGTAATCGACGAGCCACTTCATCGCCTGCTGCACCTCGGGCTTCGCGAGGTTCGGGTTCTTCGTGTTCAGGCTCAGGTACAGCAGGGCCGATACCGGCCACGACGCGACCTTGATCTTGCCGGCCTTCGACAGCGCGGCGAGGCTGTCGGGGCTCAGGTTGCGCGCGGCGTCGGCGTCGCCGTTCTCCAGCAGCAGCCGTTGCGCGGACGCTTCCGGCACGTGGCGCAGCACCACGCGCTTCATCGGGTACGGCGTGCGGTATTTGTCGAAACGCTGCAGCACGATGGTCTCGTTCGGCGTCCACTTGACGAGCTGGTACGGGCCCGAGCCCGCGTCGTTGGTGCGCAGCCAGCCGCTGCCGAAATCGTTGCCTTGCTGGTGCGACAGCAGCAGCTTCTTGTCGAAGACCGATGCCGGGCACGCGCTCAGCACGTTGAGCACGAAGCTCGGCGCGTATTTGCGGTCGGTTTCGAGCACGACGGTTTGCGGATCGACCACGCGCACTTTCTGCATCACGTTCGCCTTCGTGAGGCCGAGATCGGCGAGTACGCCGGCCGGCCCCTTGTCGAGCAGGATGGTGCGCTGCAGCGACCACGCGACGTCGTCGGCGGTCACCGGGTTGCCGGAATGGAACGTGAGGCCGGGGCGCAGCTTGAACGTGTAGGTCATGCCGTCGGCGCCGACCGTCCACGATTGCGCGATCTGTCCGTCGAAGCGCGTCGGGTCCTTCAGGTCGACGCGCACCAGCCGCTCGTAGGTGTTCGCGACGTATTCGGACGGCACCAGCTCGTAGATCCCGCTCGGGTCGAGGGTCGTGAATTCGCCGAGTTGCGTGGCGACGACGAAGATGCCGGGCGGCGTGGCAGCCTGCGCCGGCAGCGCCGGAACAAGCGCGACGAGCGCGGCGCTGACGAACAGCCGGGACAGCAGGTGCTTCATGCGGGCTCCGTTGAAAGGGAATCGTGGGTGCGATTCTCTCATCGACGGCCGCCCGGATGAAAATATTCGGCGGGCGCGCCGGCGGGTTGGCGCGCACGAGCGAGCCGGGCGGGCGCCCGGCATCGGCAGGTTCGGATCAGATCGCGCAGCGCGCGACCGCGAAGCGCATCGCTTCCTCGGCCGGCTCGTTGCCCGAGCCGCGCACGACCTTGATCACCGAGCCGTTGCCCGATGGCGTCAGCGTGACGAAGTACGAATTCGAGCCGACGGAGATATCCGTCACGCCGTTGTGCTGCGATTGTTCGGTGCCCGACAGGCGGCTGTCGAGGCAGTTTGCGACCGCATAGGCCGGACGTTGCGACGACACGTAGATCATCGGTGCGGTACCCGAGCTCGCCGAGTCGGACGAGGAGGGAGCGGAACCGCAGGCGGCGAGCAGGGCGGCGGGAAGGAGCAGCAGGAATCGTTTCATGGTCGGTCGTCGGGTGTCTCGTATCGAGGCTGGGGCGCGGGGTAGCGAAACGCGAAGCTTCGCGACGAAACCGCCCGGAATCGGGCCGCTTTTGACGGACGACGAGACGGCGGGCGGCTGACGACGGAGTATACCCGCAGCATTTGACGCCGTTGGCGCGTTGAAACGATTCGATACAACAAGCGCCCGCTGCCGCACAAGCGCTTGTTTTCTCATCGTCGCCATCGTCGTCGTTGCGGCCCGATCGCCCGGTCGTCGCGATGCCGGTGCGCGGTCCGGCGATGCCGGGAATGCGGATCAATGCGCGCCGGCTGCCGCCGCGTCGGCATCGCCGCCGCCCGAACGCGCCGGTTTCGTGATCCAGATGAGCGGGATGATCGCGACGAAGATGATCGCCGACACGTAGAAGATGTCGTTCAGGCCCATCACGGCCGCTTGCGGATCGACCGACGCATTGAAGAACGCGAGCGTCGAATCGGGGCTCAGGTGCAGCAGCGAACGGGTCGTGTCGAGCTGCTGCGTGAAGACCGGATTGGTGACGCTCGCCTGTTCGATGAGCCGCACGTGGTGCAGGATCGTGCGGTCGTTCCACGCATTGCCGATCAGCGAGACGAGGCTGATCGCGAGCGTCAGCACGAGCTGCGGCAGGATGGTCGGCAGCAGCGAGCCGTTCCAGACGAGCAGCATCCGCACCAGTGCTCGCGCGGACGAACGATCATCGCCGTACCCCGTCAGGCGGCGATCGACGCCGGCGCGGCCGCGCGATGCAGCAGCACGGGCACCGATTTCGACGTCGGCGTGTTGCACACGTCGCCGACGCTGTCGAGCGGCACGAGCGGGTTGGTTTCCGGGTAGTACGCGCCGATGCAGCCGCGCGGAATGTCGTATTCGACGAGCAGGAAGCCGTTCGCGCGGCGCTCGATGCCGTCGTGCCACACGGTTTCCATGTCGACCCATTCGCCGGCCTTCAGGCCGAGCATCGCAAGGTCGTCGCGGTTGACGAACACCACGCGGCGCTGCCCGAACACGCCGCGGTAGCGGTCGTCGAGCCCGTAGACGGTCGTGTTGTACTGGTCGTGCGAGCGCGTCGTCATCAGCGTCATCAGCCGTTCGCCGTGCAGCGCGCGGGCGCGCTGGATCGGCGTGTCGGTCGGCAGTGCGTGCGCGATGAAGTTCGCCTTGCCCGTCGGCGTCAGCCATTCTCGGTCGCGCGAGGCCACGCGCAGGTGAAAGCCGCCCGGCCGCGCGATGCGCGTGTTGTAGTCGTAGAAGCCGTCGAGCGTCGCCTCGATCGCATCGCGGATCTTCGCGTAGTCGTCCTTGTACGCGAGCCAGTCGATCTTGTCGCTGCCGAACAGCGCATGCGCCATGTGCGCGACGATCGCGGGTTCCGACATCAGGTTCGGCGACGCCGGCTTGTTCATCCCGTACGATACGTGGACCATGCTCATCGAATCCTCGACCGTCACGCCTTGCGCGACGTTGTCCTGCAGGTCGATCTCGGTGCGGCCGAGCGTCGGCAGGATCAGCGCGTCGCGGCCGTGGATCAGATGGCTGCGGTTCAGCTTGGTCGCGATGTGCACGGACAGTTCGCAGCGCCGCATGCCTGCCCACGTGCGCGGCGTGTCGGGCGTCGCCATCGCGAAGTTGCCGCCGAGGCCGATCAGCACCTTCACGCGGCCGTCGAGCATCGCTTCGATCGTCTCGACGACGTCGTAGCCGTGATGGCGCGGCGGTTCGAAATCGAATACGTGGCCGAGCCGGTCGAGGAACGCCTGCGACGGTTTTTCCTCGATGCCGACCGTGCGGTTGCCCTGCACGTTCGAATGGCCGCGCACCGGGCACAGGCCGGCGCCCGGGCGGCCGATGTTGCCGCGCATCAGCATCAGGTTGGTCAGCATCTGCACCGTGGCGACCGAATGCTTGTGCTGCGTGATGCCCATGCCCCACGTCGCGATCACGCGTTCGCTGCGTGCGTAGAGCCGCGCGAGCGCGTCGATCTGCTCGTACGGCACGCCGCTTTCGGCCGTCAGCGCGGACCAGCTTTCGGCGCGCAGATCGTCGGCGAACGCGTCGAAGCCGGCCGTGTGCCCGTCGATGAACGCGGTGTCGAGCACACGCGGCGCACCGCCGGCGCGCGCGGCGTCGTCGAGTTCGAGCACGCGCTTGGCCATCCCCTTGATCAGCGCGAAATCGCCGCCGATGGTCGGCTGGATGAATGTCGATGCGATCTTCGTGCCCGACATCGTCAGCATCTCGAGCGGGCTCTGCGGATCGGCGAAGCGCTCGAGGCCGCGCTCTTTCAGCGGATTGATCGACACGATCGTCGCGCCGCGCTTCGCGCATTCGCGCAGTTCGCCCATCATTCGCGGGTGGTTGGTCGCGGGGTTCTGGCCGAAGATCAGCAGCGTGTCCGCATGCTCGAAATCGTCGAGCGTGACGGTGCCCTTGCCGACGCCGACCGACGCCGGCAGCCCGCGGCTCGTCGCCTCGTGGCACATGTTCGAGCAGTCGGGGAAGTTGTTCGTGCCGTACAGGCGCACGAACAACTGGTAAAGGAACGCCGCTTCGTTGCTGGCGCGGCCCGACGTGTAGAACGCGGCCTGATTCGGGTCGGGCAGCGCGCGCAGGTGGCGCGCGATCAGTTCGAACGCGTCGTCCCATGCGATCGGCACGTAGCGATCGGTCCGCGCGTCGTACACCATCGGGTCGGTGAGCCGGCCGTGCTGTTCGAGCTCGAAATCCGACTGTTCGAGCAGTTCGGTCACCGTGTGCGCGGCGAAGAATTCGGGCGTCACGCGCTTGCTCGTCGCTTCCGCGGCCACGGCCTTCACGCCGTTCTCGCAGAATTCGAACGTCGACGCGTGCTGCCGGTCGGGCCACGCACAGCCCGGGCAGTCGAAACCGTCCGGCTGGTTCTGGCGCAGCAGCGTGCGGTAGTTGCCGCCGGCGACCTTTTCCTTGATCAGGTTGATCGTGACGGCTTTCAGCGCGCCCCAGCCGGCGGCCGGGTGGGTGTACGGTTCGATGCGCGCGGTGGCGGATTTCTTTTTCATGATGCGGGTGTCGGGGGCGATGCGTGCACAGTACGCGCGGCCCCCGTCGCGCTGTGTGTACACCTCTTCACTTCAAAAAAGAGTACAGTTTCGGCCATTCATCCAGTGCGGATCGCAACTGTGTTGCTGAAGGGAAGTTGAAAGGGAGGCGCGTGAAGCGTTACGAACAACTGGCCGACGATCTCCAGGCGCAGATCGAGCGGGGCGTGTACCGGCCCGGCGAGCGGATTCCGTCGGTGCGGCACGCGAGCCGGCAGCAGCAGCTCAGCGTCACGACCGTGCTGCGCGCATACCTCGTGCTGGAAAGCCGCGGCCTGATCGAAAGCCGGCCGCAATCGGGCTATTTCGTGCGGGCGCGTGCGGCGGCGCCGGCCGAGGCCGAGCTGCATGTCTCGGCGCCGGCCGCCGAGCCGTCGGCCGTGGACGTGAGCCGGCTCGTGCTGTCGACGCTGCGCTCGATCGCGCGCGACGACGCGGTGCCGCTCGGCTCGCCGTATCCCGACGCGTCGCAGTTTCCGGTGCAGCGCCTCGCGCGCTATGCGCAGACGATCGGGCGGCGCCGCACGCGCTGGGGCGTGATCGACGATCTGCCGCCCGGCAACCAGGAGCTGATCCGCCAGATCGCGCGACGCTACGCGGAGCGCGGGATCGCGGTCGAGCCCGGCGAGATCGTGATGACGATCGGCGCGACCGAGGCGATCAACCTGTGCCTGCAGGCCGTCGCGAAGCCGGGCGACACGATCGCGGTGGAGTCGCCGACCTTCTACGCGATGCTGCACGCGATCGAGCGGATGGGCATGCGCGCGCTGGAAGTCGCGACGCATCCGGGCGACGGCATCGATCTCGACGCGCTCGCGCGAATCCTGTCGAGCGAGCGCATCGCGGCCTGCATGGTGATGCCGAACTTCCAGAATCCGCTCGGCTTCCAGATGCCCGATGCGCGCAAGCGCGCGCTCGTCGAACTGCTCGCGAAGCACGGCGTGCCGGCGATCGAGAGCGACGTCTATCACGAGCTGCATTTCGGCGACACGGCGCCGAGCGCGCTGAAGTCGTTCGATCGCGACGGGCTGGTGCTGCATTGCGCGTCGTTCACGAAGAGCCTGTCGCCGCGCTACCGGATCGGCTGGGCGATGCCGGGCCGTTACCGCGACCAGGTCGAGAAGCTGAAATTCCTGAACACGCTCGCGACGCCCGCGATCGAGCAACTCGCGATCGCCGAGTACCTGAAACACGACGGCTACGATTTTCATCTGCGACGCATGCGCAAGCAGTATGCGCAGCAGGCGAGCCTGATGAGCGCGATGGTGCGGCGTTTCTTCCCGGAAGGCACGCGGCTGTCGCAGCCGCAGGGCGGGTACGTGCTGTGGGTCGAGCTGCCGCCGCAGGTCGATGCGATGAAACTGTATACGCTGGCGCTCGCGCAGCGGATCACGGTCGGGCCCGGCCACATGTTCTCGGCCGGCACCGATTACCGGCATTTCATCCGGCTCAACTACAGCTACCCGTGGTCGCGGCAGATCGAGGACGCGCTGAAGGTGCTGGGGCGGCTCGCGTCGGCGTGCGCGGCGCGGTGAGCGCGGCCGCCCGGCGGCCGGCCGCCGGGCGCCGGTATCAGGCCGCGCGTGGCGCCTGCAGCCCGGCTTGCGCGGCATCGACCATCTGCCGCATGTCGAAGCCCGACGGATGCTGGTACACGCGTAGCCCGAACTCCGGCAGCACCGCGATCAGGTGGTCGAACAGGTCGGCCTGGATGGCCTCGTAGTCGACCCACGTCGTCGTATCGGTGAAGCAGTACAGTTCGAGCGGAATGCCTTCGGCCGTGAGCGGCAACTGCCGCGCCATGTTCGTCATGTCGCGGCGGATGCGCGGATGGCGCTTCAGGTAGTTCGCGACGTACGCGCGGAAGGTGCCGAGATTGGTCAGCTGGCGGCGGTTCGCCGGGCAATCGCCGGCCGCGCCGAGCGTGCCGTTCCATTGCTCGATCGCATCGACCTTGTCCGCGAGATAGTCCTTCAGCAGCGTCAGGCGTTCGAGCCGTTCGATCTCGTCGTTCGTGAGAAAGCGCACGCTCGTCGCATCGACGAACAGCGCGCGCTTGATGCGGCGGCCGCCCGCTTCGGTCATCCCGCGCCAGTTCTGGTAGCTCTCGGTGATCAGCTTCCACGTCGGCACCGTGATGATCGTGTGATCGAAGTTCGCGACCTTGACCGTGTTCAGCGTGATGTCGATCACGGTGCCGTCCGCGCCGGCCGACGGCATCGTGA
Source organism: Burkholderia sp. BCC0506 (assembly GCF_902833145.1). Classification (GTDB taxonomy): domain Bacteria; phylum Pseudomonadota; class Gammaproteobacteria; order Burkholderiales; family Burkholderiaceae; genus Burkholderia. The sequence goes on from NZ_CADFEN010000004.1 coordinate 139,888, forward strand.
TCCAGTCGCCGATCCGCAGCATGTCGTTCGACGACAGTTGCACGCCGGCGACGAGGCCGAGCAGCGTGTCCTTGAAGATCAGCATCAGCACCGCGGACATCGCGCCGATGCCGGACAGCAGCAGGCCGATCTGCTTGCCGGTCGCATCGCCGATCACGACGAGCGCGGCCGTGATGAACATCACGAGCTTGACGAGCTGCATCGCGCCTTTCAGCGACAGGCGCGGCTGGTCGCGTTGCGAGGTGCGGTGCGTGTGCTCGAGTGCGGACAGCGTCGCGCTGATCGTCATCGTCACGAGGAACACGATCAGCGCGAACAACACCTTGTCGGCGACCTGCGCGGCGACGGTCGGGATGCCGGCCACCGCGCCGAGCCCGAGCTTGATCACGACGAACGGGACGATGCGGCTCAGCCATCTGAAGGCGCCGAATTCGAATAGCGCGTCGTCGACGCGCGTGGCGGACAGCCGCGCGAGCCGCGCGACCACGCGAAACAGCAGGAAATGGACGACGGCGGTGATCGCGCCGGCGGCGGCGAGCAGGACGAGGATGCCGACGAGCGGCGTCAACCAGGATTCGTTCAGGGTCATGAGGGCAGACTGGGACCTTCTTGTGCGTTGAATCGGCGCCGCGACGCGGCGCGTGCCCGATGAAGGGCACATGAAAGGGACCGTGATTGTGCCATCGGGTTCCGCAGGGGTGCCGTGAAGGCCGGCCGATCGGCTCCCGAATCGGCTCACCATCGTGCAGGTATCCTCTGCATTTAGGTGAAGGCTGGGAGTGAATCCGCATCACCGCAAGCGGGCGTGCGAGCCGGGTGCCGCGCGGGTCGTCCACCGGGATGCGATCGGCCACACGCCGCGACGGCAGGCCCGTATGCGTCGATGCGCACGACCGGCGATCCATGCAATCATGCGGACGGCGCAGGCGTTGCCGGTGTGTCGTTCGCGTGGGCGTGCGGACCGTCCGGCGACGGTGAGCGACACGCGACACCGTCGCGCACCCGTGCGTGGCGCCCGTCACTCGAACTCACGCATTCACCTATGCACGATTCCAACGAAAGCCGTCCGTCACGCGTGCGGCTGCTGACAGGCATCCTCCCGATCCGCCGTGCGGCGGCGGTGCGCGACATCTTCGCGGGCATGTCGCTCGCGTCGATGGATATCCCGCAGGTGCTCGGCTACGCGCGCATCGCCGGCATGCCGGCCGTCACGGGGCTCTACACGGTGTTCCTGCCGCTCGTTGCGTTCGCGTGCTTCGGCGCATCGCGTCATCTCGTGGTCGCCGCCGATTCCGCGACCGCGACGATTTTCGCGAGCCGGCTGTCGTCGATGGCGCCGGCCGGCAGCGCCGACTATGCGGCGCTGGCCGGCATGGTCGCGCTGCTGACCGCCGCGATGCTGCTGCTCGCGCGCATCTTCAAGCTCGGCTTTCTCGCCGATTTCCTGTCGCGCACGGTGCTGGTCGGCTTTCTCGCGGGCGTCGGCGTGCAGGTATCGATCGCGATGCTCGGCGACATGTTCGGCCTGGCCGTGCCGTACCCGGCGTCGCGCAGCCTCGCGCAACTCGACTACGTCGTCACGCACCTGGCTCACACGCACCGGCCGACGCTCGCGCTCGCGGCGCTCGTCGTCGGCGCGATTCTCGCGTGCAAGCGGTGCCTGCCGCGCGTGCCGATGCCGATGATCGCGGTCGCGGGAAGCATCGCCGCGAGCGGTGCGTTCGGCTTCGCCGCGCACGGCATCGCGGTGCTCGGGCCCGTGGCGGGCGGGCTGCCGCCGCTGCGCTGGCCGTCCGTCACGTGGCAGCAGTTTCTCGATCTCGTGCCGGTCGCCGCTTCTTGCTTCGTGATGATCATCGCGCAGAGCGCCGCCGCCGCGCGCGTGTTCGCGCAGCAGTATGGCGAGGACGTCGATACCAACGCCGACATCCTCGGCCTCGCGGCCGCGAACGCGGCGGCGGCGCTCGGCGGCGCGTTCGTCGTCAACGGCAGCCCGACGCAAACGGCGATGGCCGACGGTGCGGGCGTGCGCAGCCAGATCGGGCATCTCGCGTTCGCTGCCGTGGTCGCCGTCGTGCTGCTGTTCTTCAGTCCGTATTTGCAGTATCTGCCGCATGCGGTACTGGCCGGCATCGTGTTTACGATCGCGCTCGGGCTGATCAACGTGCGCAGCCTCGTGGCGATCCGCCGGGAAAGCCCCGGCGAATTCACGCTCGCGCTGATCACGGCCGCGGCCGTCGTGACGGTCGGCGTCGAGCAGGGCATCCTGCTCGCCGTGGCGCTGTCGCTGATGCGGCACGTGCGCCACAGCTACCGGCCGCATACGATGGTGCTCGAACCCGTGGCCGGCAACGGGCGGTGGCAGCCGGTGCCGACCCGGCGCGGCGCGATGACGGCGCCGGGGCTGATCGTCTACCGGTTCGGTGCCGACCTGTTCTTCGCGAACGATCACCTGTTCGCAGCCGAAGTGACCGCGCTCGTCGACGCGGCGCCGGTGCCGCCGCGCTGGTTCGTCGTCGATGCGGGCGCGATCACCGATGTCGACTATTCGGCCGCGCGCACGTTGATCGATCTCGTCAGGGCGCTGCATGCGCGCGGGATCGGCGTGCTGTTCGGGCGCGTGAACCGCTATCTGCGCGCGGACATGGATCGTCACGGGATCACCGAGGTGGTCGGCGCGTCGTGCATCTTCGCCACGCTGCATCAGGCGCTCGAGGCGGCAGGCACGACGCCCGCGCCGCAGGAGCCGGGCACGGTGTAGGGCGCAGCGGCGCGGCCCCTGGTCAGCGCGAACCGGCCCGTGCGTTGTCGGTCGGCGGGCCGCCGGCCCCGGCCGAGCGCAACGGCAGCCGCAGCGTCGTCGCGAAGCTCGCCGCATGCAGCGCGCACAGCAGGCCGAACGCCCACGCATACGCGACGGCCTGCGTGCCGCCGGCCGACGTCGCCTCGGTCTGCAGCCGCCACGCGAGAAACAGCGTGCAAAGCGTCGTGAAGGTCGGGCCGCCGAGCCGCTGCACGATATTGAGCGACGTGGTCGCCATCGGCAGGTTGCGGCGCGCGACCGACGCATACGCGGCGGCGATCGACGGCGCGCCGATCGCGCTCTGGCCCATGCCGCGCAGAAACAGCGCCGGGACGAGCACGCGCGGATCGTAGCCGGTCAGCGCGAGGAACACGAACGGCAGCGTGGCGACGAGGGCGAGCAACGCACCGGCGGCGGCCAGCCGGCGTACGCCGAACCGGCTCGTCAGCGCGCCCATCGACGGATAGGTGACGAGCATGCCGAGCCCGAGCGGCGCGAGCAGCCAGCCCATCTCGCCCGGCGAGCGCCCGCACGCCTGGATCAGGAACACCGGAATCAGCATCTGGCCCGCATACGTCGCGCCGTTCGACAGGAACTGCGTGCCGGCGGCCGCGCCGAACACGCGCGAGCGAAACAGCGTGAGGTCGATCAGCGCATGGTCGCCCCGGCGGCGCTCGAAGTACAGGAACGCGACGAGCAGCAGCGCCGAGCCGGCGACCGCCGCGATACCGGGCACCGAACCGATCCGTTCGACGCCGTACAGGAACAGCACGAGGCCCGGCGACAACAGCGCAAGGCCGATCCAGTCGAGATCGCGCCGCGTCGCATCGTCCCGGTCGCCGGGCAGGAATCGTACGGCCAGCGCGAGCGCGAATACGCCGACGGGCAGGTTCACCAGAAACAGCCAGCGCCACGACGTATGCTGCAGGATCGCGCCGGCCACGACCGGGCCGAGGATCGGCGCGAGCAGCACCGGTACCGCCGCGTAGCCGATCACGCGCGCCATCTGCTGGCCGGCGACGCGCGCGATCATCATCTGCGCCATCGGCGCGAGCAAGCCGCCGCTGACGCCTTGCAACACGCGGAACGCGATCAGCGACGGCGCGGACCACGCGAGCCCGCACAGCGCCGACGTGAGCGTGAACGCCGAGAAGCACCACAGGTACAGCGCCTTCGCACCGATCCGGTCGACGAGCCAGCCGTTCAGCGGCAGCACCAGCGTCAGCGCGAGCAGGTAGCCGCTCGTCACCCACTGGATCGTCGACAGGCTGGCATGCAGGTCGGTCGCGAGGCTCGACAGCGACACGTTGACGATCGTCGCGTCGAGCTGCGACAGCAGCGAGCCGAGCGTCGCGACCGCGCTGACTTTCCAGATCGACGGATCGCGCCGGCCGGCCGCGTGGCCCGGCGCCGGCTGGATGCGCTGGTCGCTCACGCCCCGCGCCGATCGAGCAGCGCGACGATGTCCTGCGTCGTACCGGTTTCGCCGAGGCGCGGGAACAGCCGCTCGATGCTGTTGACGTGCGCATCCGCGTTGAGGTCGGTCATCGCGTCGACGGCGAGCGTCACGTTGTAGCCGAGTTCGTGCGCCTGCCGCGCGGTCGATTCGACGCCGATGCTGGTCGCGACGCCGGTCAGCACGATCTGCGTGACGCCGGCTGCCTTCAGGTGCGCGTCGAGACCGGTGGCGGTGAAGGCGCCCCAGGTCCGCTTCGTCACGACGTGGTCGCCTGGCTGGCGGTTCAGTTCGGGTACGAGTTCGGTCCAGTCGGCGGGGAGTTGCGCCGTGCGCGGCGCCTGCTCGGTGCGGCCCGGCGCGCCGCCCGCGACGTTGACCAGCACGACCGGCAGACCGCGGCTGCGGAATGCGTCGAGCAGCGTGCGGGTGTGCGCGATCACCGGTGCGACCGGGTGCGCGGTGGGAAGACCGACGATGCCTTTCTGCAGGTCGATGACGACCAGCGCCGTGTTCGTGTCGAGACGGGTTGCGCTCATGATGGGCTCCGGGGAAAGGGCGGGGAAAGCCGTGCGCGCACGCGGCGCGCCGGCCGGGTTCATTGCTCGCCGATGCGGCGGATCAGCGGGATGGCCGCGGCGAGCGCGGCGATGTCTTGCGGGTCGAGTTTCTCGATCGCAGCGCCGAGCCACTTGTGTTTAGCAGCGTGGCGCTTGCGTCGTGCGTCGAGGCCGGCGGCGGTGAGCTTGAACAGGATCTGGCGGCCGTCGGTCGGATGCGGCTCGCGCTCGACGAGCGCGTCTTCCTCGAGGCTCGCGAGGATCGCCTTCATCGACTGCGGCTTCATCGCTTCGGCGCGCGCGAGATCGGCGGTCGTCATCGGCCCGTGCCGTTCGAGCCGCGCGAGCGCGCTCGTCTGGGACATGCCGAGCCCTTCGGAATCGATCTCGGAGCGCAGCCTGCGGATGAGCTGGCCGACCGCGAGGGTCAGCTCGGCGGCGACGGTTTCGGCGGAAACGCCGGGTTTGCGTGGCGGGTTCATGCGGCGAATCTTAGAACACGACAGTTGAACTTGCAAGTTTAACTGTCGAATTGATTGCCGGCCGGTGGCGCTATCCGGCGCGATTCCGTGCGCCGATGCGAGACCGGAACGACTTCGCCGTATCGCGGGGTCGCGTTTTCGTGCAGCAGATCGCCGAGGTACCGGGCGAGTTCGTCCGCGGCGAGCGTGGACGGAATCTGCAGATTGGCCGGGCGCCGCTTGCCTTCGGCGCCGAGATCGAACACGGCCCAGCCGCCGTCCGTGCGCACCACGGCGAGCAGCCGGCCGAAAGCGTTGAAGCGGTATTCGTCCTGCATGGCGTCGCTCCCGTCGCGTGAGTGCGCCGGCTGCCCGTGTCCGTTTACTGGATCGAACAGGACAGCCAGCGATGGATTTTGACGGCGTCGCTCGATACGCCGGCCCGCGTCGGTGCGCCGAGCAGCACGACCGTTTCGCGGCGGCCTTTCACGCGCATGCGCATCACGACGCCGTGCCCCGATTCGTTGATGAAGCCGGTTTTCTGCAGCCGGATCGGCAGACGGCGATAGCGCACGAGCGGGTCGGAATTCACGTAGACGAGTTCGCCATCGCCGGGGCGCACGGTGGTCGACAGGTCGGTCGAGAAATAGCGGATCAGCGGATCCTTTGCGGCCGCGCCGACGAGCCGCGCGAGATCTTCCGCCGTCGACACGTTGTGCGGCGACAGGCCGGTGGGTTCGCGAAAGTGCGTATGCCGCATGCCGAGCCGGCGCGCTTCGCGGTTCATCGCGTTGACGAACGCGGTGCGTCCGCCCGGATAGTCGCGGCTGAGCGCAGCGGCCGCGCGGTTCTCCGACGACATCAGCGCGATATGGAACATGTCGCGGCGCGACAGCACCGAGCCGACCCGCAGGCGCGAACCGGTGAACTTGATCGTGTCGCGATCGCGCGCGGTCACACGCAGCACACCGTTCAGCGGGCGATCGGCGTCACGCGCGACGACGGCCGTCATCAGTTTCGAAATCGATGCGATCGGCCTTACGGTGCGTGCGTTGCGCGCCAGCAGCGGGGTGCCGGACTCGACGTCGAGCACGTAAGCCGCGCGTGAATGCAGCGACCCGACCGCGCGCGGCGTGTAGCCGCAACTGGCGAGCAGTTTCGGTTTCGCGGGCGGGCGCGGCCGTACCGCAGTCGTGCGTTTCGCGCGCCGCTGCTGCGGCGCAGGCGCCGCGTGGCGTTTGGCCGCTTGATGCGTGACGCGCGAGCGGCGATGCTTGACGGCCTTTTTCTTGCGATGAGGTTTTTTCTTGACGGCCTTCGTGTGTGCATGCGGCTGCGCGTAGGCGGTGCGATGCGGCTGCACGCGTCGCGCGGACGCGTTCGCGGCGAATGCGAGCAGCAGGAACGACAGGACGAGGATCAGGGTGGTCCGGGCGCGAGGCACGCGCGCGATGAGGCCGGTCAAGCGAAAGTCTCCTTTTCACGCGCGATGCGGCGGCGCGCAATGCACGGGCGGTCGGCGGGTGCGGGAAATTATACGGTCGATCGCGCGACGATGACGATTGGATGACGCGCAATGACGCGCGATGCGGGGGATTCCGGCTGTTTTTGCGCTGCCGGGCAGCGGGGAGCGTGGAGCGAAAGTCGGGCAGGTGCGCGGTTCAGCGCGGCCAGTTCCGCCGCGACACGACCGCAAAACTGATCGCGATCGAGCCCGTCACCGCGCGTGGCGGCGCGTCGTCCAGCGCATCGCCGAAGCGAAAGCGGCGGCTGCGCCCGTCCGCGCGTTCGGCACGACGTTTCGGTGCGCGGGTATCGGCGGCGGCAGCGCATGCGCTTGCGCCCGTGGCATCGCATGGTGGCTCGGCCACGCAGTCGGCCGCTGGATCGAGAGACATGACGGTAAGTTCCGGGAAGGGCATGTCCGTATTGAACGCCATTGCATTCGATCGGTAAAATGAATATTTCGATCGTTACGATTCCGTTGAAGAATGGAACTGAAACTGCTGCGCACCTTCCTGACGGTCACCGAGCTGTGCCATTTCAGCCGTGCGGCCGATGCGCTGCACATGAGCCAGCCTGCGCTCAGCAAGCAGATCGGCGCGCTCGAGGCGAGCCTCGGCGGCAAGCTGTTCGAGCGCGGCCGGCATGGCGCGGAACTGACGCCGTTCGGCGAACGCTTCCTGCCCGACGCACAGGCGCTCGTGCGCGATGCCGACGAAATCCTGGCGCGTGCGCGGGAAGCGACCAGCGGGCAGCGCGGGCATTTGCGGCTCGGCATCTGCCTGTCCGTGCTGACGCTCGTCCCGAAACTGATCGCCGAATTCCGCCGTTGCAATCCGGGTATCGCGGTAACGCTGAGCGACCTGTCGTCGTCCGAACAGACGCGCCGGCTGCGCGCCGGCAAGCTCGACGCCGGTTTCCTGCGCCTGCCTTCCGACGAAGGCTTGTCGTCGTTCAAGGTGATCGACGAAGGGCTCGCGCTCGCGGTGCCGCCGCATCTCGGCTTCAAGCGCGTGCCGGCCAACCTCGACGTGCTCAACGAGATCGGCTTCATCGCGCTGCAGCGTGCGCGCGGGCCGGGGCTGGCCGCGCAGATCGACCGGTGGTGCGTCCAGCGCCGTTTCGTGCCGCACGTGATGCAGCAGGCGGAAGACGTGCAGTCGGTGCTGACGTCGGTCGCGGCCGGCGTCGGCGTCGCGTTCATCCCGTCGAGCGCGCGGTACCTGCTGCGCGACGCGACGGTGCTGCCGCTCGACGGCCGTGACGCGAAGTGGCGCGTGGGGCTCGCGTGGCTGTCCGATCGCGACGATCCTGTCACCACGCGTTTCGTGTCGTTCATGCGCGCGGCGCTCAAGGGTGCGTGACGCGGCGTATAGTGTCCGCGATCGTTTTCTCCATGCACATGCCGGCCCGGCGCCGGCCGACGAATCCGAACCGATGACTTCAGAATCCGACGAATCCCCGCTCGATCCCGCACTCGTCGCCACGCTCGCGACGCTGAACGAAGCCGCGAGCGATCCGGCCGGCAAGCCCTGGTCGCTGCCGAAGATCGCGAAGCGCACGCAACTGCCGATGAGCACGCTGCGCCGCGTGCTGACGCAACTCGACGCCGCGGGCCTGAGCGCGACGACGCTGAACGAGGACGGTACCGGCAGCGCCGCGCTGACCGACGAAGGGCGCGCGGTGTGCGCGCAGCTGTTCGGCGCGAACGACGGCGGATGAATGAGAAACGGGCCGCCGATGCGGCCCGTGGCATAGGAGCGGCTCGACGCGCACGCCGTGCCGGCCCGCTCGTCGCCTGCGGGCACGGGCCGGCACGTCGTCATCGGCGCGCCGTCGGAACCGTCAGAACCACTGCTTGTAGCGGCGCACGTAGATCGTCTTGACGATCTGCGCGAGCACGATGTAGCCGACCATCGTCGCGGCGAGCCACAGCCAGTAGGTGCCCGGCAGGTGCATGAAGCCGAGCGCTTGCGCGAACGGCGAGAACGGCAGCCAGCAGCCGATCGCGATCGCGGTGAAGGTCGACAGCAGCACCGGCAGCGACGCCGTGCTCTGCAGGAAAGGGATCTTCTGCGTGCGCAGCAGGTGCACGACGAGCGTCTGCGACACGAGGCTCTCGATGAACCAGCCCGAATTCATCACGATCTGGCCGCTCGCGCCGCCGTTCAGGTGATACATCGCACCGGCACCGAACACGGTCCACATCAGCACGTAGGTCGTGATGTCGAATACCGACGACGTGGGCCCGACCCACAGCATGAAGCGGCCGATGTTGCCGGCTTCCCACTTGCGCGGCTTCTTCAGGAATTCCGGATCCATCTTGTCCCACGGCAAGAGCATCTGCGACGTGTCGTAGACAAGGTTGAGCACGAGCAGTTGCGTCGCGAGCATCGGCTCCCACGGCAGGAACGCGCTGGCGACGAGCACCGAGAACACGTTGCCGAAGTTCGAGCTCGCCGTCATGTTCAGGTACTTGAGGATGTTGCCGAACGTCTCGCGGCCCTTGATCACGCCTTCCTCCAGCACCATCAGGCTCTTTTCGAGCAGGATGATGTCGGCGGTTTCCTTCGCGATGTCGGCGCCGCTGTCGACCGAGATGCCGACGTCCGCGTCGCGCAGCGCGGGCGCATCGTTGATGCCGTCGCCGAGAAAGCCGACCGTGTGGCCGTTCGCCTGCAGCGCCTTGACGATGCGCGCTTTCTGCAGCGGCGTGAGCTTCGCGAACACGGTCGTGCGTTCGACCGCCTGCGCGAGCGTGGCGTCGTCGAGCGCTTCGATTTCCGTGCCGAGCATCGGCTTGCCGGGCTCGAGGCCGACCTGGCGGCACACCCTGATCGTGACGGTCGGGTTGTCGCCCGTCAGCACCTTCACCGCGACGCCGTTCTCGCGCAGCGCGGCGAGCGCCGGTGCGGCCGACTCCTTCGGCGGATCGAGGAAAGTCAGGAAGCCGCGCACGACGAGATCGCGTTCGTCGGCCGTGCGGTATTGCTTACGCTCGTCGCCGCGCGGGATCTCGCGGGTGGCGAGCACGAGCACGCGGAAGCCGTCCTCGTTGTACGCGGTGGCCTGTTCGAGCAGCCGCTTGCGGGCCACGAAGTCGAGCGGGCGCACGCCGTCTTCATCCTGTACGTGCGTGGAAACCGCCAGCATTTCCTCGACTGCGCCCTTGCAGATGAGCAGGTGCGTGCCGCGCGTATCCTCGACGACGACCGACAGGCGGCGCCGCACGAAGTCGAACGGCAGTTCGTCGATCTTCTTGTAGCCCTGCGGCTTCACGCGTTCGCCGATCTCGTCGGCACGCGCGACGACCGCGATGTCGATCAGATTCTTCTGGCCGCTCTGGTGGAAGCTGTTCAGCCAGCCGAGCCGCAGGATGTCCTCGTTCTTGTGGCCGGACAGGTCCAGATGGTGTTCGAGGATGATCTTGTCCTGCGTGAGCGTGCCGGTCTTGTCGGTGCACAGCACGTCCATCGCACCGAAGTTCTGCACCGAGTTCAGCCGCTTGACGACGACCTTGCGGCGCGCCATCGCGACCGCGCCGCGCGCGAGGTTCGCGCTGACGATCATCGGCAGCATCTCGGGCGTGAGGCCCACGGCCACCGCGAGCGCGAACGTGAGCGCGCTCAGCCAGTCGCCCTTGGTCAGCCCGTTGATCATGAACACGATCGGCACCATCACGAACATGAACTTGATCAGCAGCCAGCTCACGCTCGCGACGCCGCGGTCGAAGCTCGTCTCGATGCGCTTGTGACTCACGACGTTGCGCGCGAGCGAGCCGAAGTACGTGTCTTCGCCGGTCGCGACCACGACGGCCGTCGCCGTGCCGCTGACGACGTTGGTGCCCATGAAGCAGACGTTCTCGAGATCGAGCAGCGACGCCGTCGCGTCGTTGGCCGCGCCGGCCGCACGCGTGCTCGCCGATTTGCCGGCCACCGCGCCGAGCGTGTCGTATTTCTCGACCGGCAGCGCCTCGCCGGTCAGCACCGCCTGGCTGATGAACAGGTCGCGCGACGCGAGCAGGCGCACGTCGGCGGGGATCATGTCGCCGGCGGAAAGATGCACGATGTCGCCGACGACGACTTCGCGCATCGGCACCTCGCGGCGCGACGGCTCGGCCGTGCCGCTCACCGTGCGCTGCACGGTCGCCGTCGTGCGGACCATGGCCTTGAGCTTCTCGGCCGCGCGCAGCGAACGGAATTCCTGCACGAAGCGCAGCAGCGCGCTGATCGTGACCATCGTCAGCAGGATCGTCATGCCGACGTAGTCGCGATCGTCGGGCGCCGCGAAATAGACGTCGGTGAAGAAGCTGATGGCGGCCAGCACCAGCAGCACGTAGACGAACGGGTTGTGGAACGAGAGCAGCAACTGGCGGGTCCAGTGCGGCGGCTTGTCGTGCGCGATTTCGTTCGGGCCGTCGTGTTGCAGGCGCTCGGCGGCCTGGTCGTCGGTGAGGCCGCGCGTGCTGGCGCGCAGCGACTTCAGCGTGTCGTCGAGCGGGCGGGCGGCTTCCTGCGCGGCGCGCATGATGCGCGGTTCGTTCTGCTGGCCGGCGCCTGCCTTGATGAAGCCGCGCTGTTTCTTGTGCGAGGGGGTGTGTCGTGTCGTCATGAGTCGCTCCTTGCGCACGAGGCGGCGGGCGGGGCGCGGCCTTGACGTCATCGACGCACGAGCGCTCCCCGCCGCGTCGCGTCAGGCGCGATCGGCTGTGGGTCGGTAAAGGCGGGAACGCTCGCCGGCGCGCACGATGCGGACGGCGTGTCGATGCGCGGCGTCGCACCGGCGAGCGGTAATCGACTACTGTCGTCTGAGTTCATCTGCACTCCTGTCGGTTGTGGAGAGTCGGCACGGGCGACCGGCTGCGGCGCGCGTGACGAGGCGCGCGGCCGGACGGCACGCGAACGGAGAGCGCACGCGGCTGGCGCCGCGCGCAACACGAACGCACACGCGCGACGGCGCGTCGCGTGCATTCGACAACATCGAAAATTCGGCGGGAGATCTGGCCCGTGGTCAGGCCGGAAGGACGCCGCATCCTGCTTCCCGGGATGCGGCAGAAGACGAGGCTCTGCGCGTTTTCCTCAGGCAGCAGTCAAGTTGGTGACGTACCAACTACAACTCGCATCGGTGTTCACAGAACACTCCATGTAACTAGACGGGGGCGATGGTAATGGCTCGCCGTGCGAAGCGTCAACCTTTTTGTCAGGCGTTATTTCGAGATGCTTGATCGAGCCGGTGCGTGGTCGCAAGCGTGCCTCGCAGCCCGCAAGGAAACAGCCGCGCGCATGCCGACATGGCATGCGCGCGGCCGCGTCGAACGAAGCGACGGTTACTGGTTCGCCTTCGCGACGGCGGCCCCTGCATCGAGGATGCCCGAGCCTGCCGGCATCGCGGTGCACGACGTGCCGGCCGCGAGCTTTGCCGCACGCGTGCCGCCTTGCAGCTTCTGCAGGATCTGCGCAGGCGTGAGGTTGCCGTTGACCGACAGCATCAGCGCGGCGGCCCCCGTCACCTGCGGCGTCGCGAGGCTGGTGCCGTTCGCGACGTCATAGGTGTCCGAGCCCGGCGTCGTCGCGCCGGCGTTGGACGTCGACAGGATGTTGACGCCCGGTGCGCTCAGCGCGACATCGGCGCCGAAGTTGCTGAACGATGCGCGGCGGCCCGTCGCGTCGGTCGCGCCGACGGTGATCACGCCGCGGCAGTTCGCGGGCTGGTCGAGCCCGGTCGACAGGCCGTCGTTGCCGGCCGCGACGACCACGGTCACGCCTTTCGCGGTCACGTCGTCGATTGCCTGCTGGAACGTCGTGCTGCATGCGCCGACGCCGCCGAGGCTCAGGTTGATGATCTTCGCGGGGTTCGGGTTGTTCGGCACGCCATTGACGGGGATGCCGGCCGCCCAGCGCATGCCGTCGGCGATGTCGCTCGTCACGCCGCCGCACTTGCCGAGCACGCGCACCGGCAGGATCCGGCTGAGCCACGATACGCCGGCGACACCGGTGCCGTTGTTGGCGGTCGCGCCGATCACGCCCATCACGCGCGTGCCGTGCCAGCTGCTGTTGCTCGGCTGGCTTGCGCAGTGATAGTACGGGCCGTTGGCGTTGTCGAGTTCCTGCTGCGTGACCCAGTCGCCCGGATCGGTGGCGTCCGGGCCGCGCGTCAATCCGTTGTTGCTGGTGTTGACGTTACTGATGAAGCTGTAGCCTTGCTGTATCAGATTGCCGACGAGGTCGCCGTGCGGCCGGTAGCCGGTGTCGAGCACGGCCGTGACGACGGTCGGCGAACCCTTGGTGACGTTCCATGCGGGCGGCATGTCGATGCCGGCGGACGGGTCGGACAGGTACCACTGCTGGTTGTAGAGCGGGTCGCTCGGCGTGTCGCGAATCTGCATCGGGTGATCCGGTTCCGCGTAGTCGACATCGCTGTCGGCCGCGAACGCCTGCGCAAGCGCGGCGGCGTCGGTGGCGGCCATGCGCTGGCCGAGCGACAGCACGGCCGCGCCGTTCGAGATCGTCCGCTCGACCTGCACGTTCACCGGCGTTTGCGCGACGGTGCTCGCGTACGCGCGTGCGCTGCCGGCCACCGGGGCCGTCCAGCGCGTCATCGCGCGCTGGATCACCGCGTCGAGTCGCGAGCCGGTGTCGACGGCGGCCATCGCGCGCGTGGCCGTCAGCGTCTTCAGCTTGACGATGAGGTGATCGACCGGCGGCTCGACCGGTGCGGTTTGCGCGGCCATCTGCACGGCGGCTTGCTGCGACGTGCATGCATTCGTGCCGGACGACGCCGGCGGGTTCGACGGTGCGGGTGCGGGCGCCGGCGCAGGAGCGGGCGCCGGCGCCGGCGACGCGTTGGACGAAGACGGGTTGCTGCCGTCGCCGCCGCCTCCGCCGCAACCGGCGAGGGGCAGGAGGGCGGCGGCGGACAGCATGCCGGCGAGCATGCGCGCATGTGCGGGGCGCGCCAGCGCGAAATTGAAACGCTTGGTTCTCATGTTGAAACTCGATCCTCGTAGATGACCGTCGTGCCGGCGGTGGCGCCGGTCCGGCCGAGCCGGACCTTGTGTTTTTGTCTGACGGTTGCAGCAGGTTGCTGCGACGCGCCATGCACTGGGTAACGGCGTGCGCGGCGGCTTCTTGAGTGCGTTTCACGAGAAAAACGGGGGGTGCCGCAAACGATTACGTTGCTGCGTTGCGGCATGAACGCGCGTTTGGAACGACTGGCACAGACGGGCGGCCGAGTGCACGCGCGGCCGGTCGGGCGAAACGGGGCGCGCGAGCCGGTTTGCGCGGCACGGAAAAGATCTTTCGGGGATCGGGCCGCGGCGGCACGTTGCTTACGCTTGCCCTGATGTGACGCGAATATTGTCGGGCGTACGATCGCGGTTCGCTCAACGTTTCGTCAGGAGACAAGCATGGATCGCCGTTTCCGTTGGCTCGCTGTCGCGCTCGCGTGCGCGCTGGCCGGCACCGCGCACGCGCAGGCCCTTACCGGTACGCTGAAGAAGATCAAGGACACGGGCGTCGTGTCGCTGGGTATTCGCGAGTCGTCGGTGCCGTTTTCGTATTCGGACAACCAGCAGAAGAACATCGGCTATTCGCGGGACATCGCGTCGCGCATCATCGACCAGCTGAGGACGGATCTGAACCTGCCGAACCTCGCCGTGAAGGAAATCCCGATCACGTCGCAGAACCGCATTCCGCTGCTGCAGAACGGGACGATCGACTTCGAATGCGGATCGACGACGAACACGCTCGAACGGCAAAAGCAGGCCGCGTTCTCGAACAGCATCTTTCTGTACGGCATCCGCTTCAGCACGCGCAAGGATTCGGGCGTGAAGGACTTTGCGGACCTGGCCGGCAAGACGGTCGCGACGACGGCCGGCACGTCGGACGAGCGCCTGCTGCGCAAGCTCAACGAAGAGAAGGCGATGAACATGACGATCATCAGCGCGAAGGACCACGCCGAAGCGTTCATGAACGTCACGACGGGCCGCGCGGTGGCGTTCGTGATGGACGAGCCGCTGCTGTACGGCGAAATCGCGAAGGACCGCAACCCCGGTGCGTACACGGTCGCGGGCACGCCGCTCGTTCACGAAAACTATGCGTGCATGATGCGCAGGGACGATCCGGCGTTCAAGCGTGTCGTCGACGGGGTGATCGCGAAGATGCAGACTTCGGGCGCGGCCGAGAAACTGTACGACCAGTGGTTCATGCAGCCGATTCCGCCGAAAGGCGTGAGCCTCAACTATCCGCTGTCGCCGGAGATGAAGCAGCTGTTCAAGAATCCGACCGACCAGGCGCAGTATTGATCGACGCGCCGTGATGGCATCGCGCCTCAAATAAAAAACCGCCGGCAACGTGCCGGCGGTTTCGCTTTGCTACGCCGGATGCCCGAATCCCGCTCGCCGCCCGATCTGCGAAGCAGTACCGCCGGCGGCGGCGAACCCGCTCGGCGCTGTTCGTGCCGGATGCCGAAATCCGCCTCATGCTTCCCGCGGGCCGCATCGTGCCCGCGGCGGCGCAACGCGACGGCCCGCCCTGGGCTTCGTCTCCGCAAGTTCGTTTCTCCTTTTTTCTGACCCGTTCCGCGCGCCGGACTGCCGGATGCGCGTGCACGCCGGTGGCGCGTCCGCTGACGCCATGTGCCGCGTAAACCCGAATTCAGATTTCAATTTGAACTGGTCAGAATCGGCCGAAATTGTTCAACAATTTTCGACGGAAAATCCCGGGAAGCCGCACAGGGCGGCGTGCGGGAGGCGTTGTGACGTTTCAGCGCGAGCGTCGAATAACCCAGGAGCCTCGCCATGTTTGCTCGTCTTTCGCTTCGACGTTTCCTGCGCGGCGCGCTCGCGCCGCTGGCCTTCGCGTGCTCGCTCGCAGCGGCGGCGCCGCTGCAGACGGTGCGGCCCGGCACGCTGCTGGTGGGCTCGGATCTCACGTATCCGCCCTACGCGTACCTGGACGCCGGCAAGCCCGCCGGGTTCGACGCCGAGTTCTCGCGGATGCTGGCGCAGCATCTGAAGCTGGACCCGGTGTTTCTCGATACGCGTTTTCCGGACCTCATCCTCGGGATGAAGGCGCGCCGCTTCGACGTCGTCGCGTCCGCGCTCTATGTGACGCCCGATCGCGTGAAGCAGGTCGATTTCGTGCCGTACCTGAAGACGGGCGCGTCGCTGGTCGTCGCAAAAGGCAGCGCATTCCTGCCGAAGACGCCGCAGGACCTGTGCGGCAAACGGGTCGGCTCGATCAAGGGCGCGTCGTGGACGCCGAAGCTGCGCGCGGTCTCGCAGGACGCCTGCAAGGCGGCCGGGCTCGGCGAGATCGCGATCCTCGAGTTCCCGACGTCGCCGGAAGCGACGTCCGCGCTGATGGCGAAGGCGGTCGACGTGCAGATCGAGGACGCGGCCGTGGCGCAGGGGATGACGAAGCAGACGAACGGGCGCATCGAAATCAGTTCGACGACGCTGCTGTACCCGGTCGTGATCGGGCTGGGCGTGACGAAGGGCGACAGCGGCCTGCAGGCTGCGCTCGAGGGTGCGCTGAACGATGCGAAGCGCAGCGGCGAATACGGCAGTCTCGTGAAGAAATACGGGTTGCAGGCGCCCACACCGGCCGACGTCGCCGGTGCGCTGGGCGCCGCGAAGTAATCACGCAGCAGGGACGACGCACGCACGACCCGACCATCGCGTGCCGCGCAGCGCGGCCGCATCGCCCTTCGGGGTTCAGGAGTCTTCGATGCAGTTCGATTGGCACTATGCGTTGCAATTGTTGTGGGACAGGGATTTCTGGCATGCGTGCGTCGTGGTCGTCGAGCTCAGCGTCGCCGCGTGGGGGCTCGGCGTGTTGCTCGGATTTCCGGTGGCGCTCGCGCGGCAGTCGCACCGGCCGTTGCTGAAGCGCGCGGCGGCCGGGTACATCTGGTTTTTCCGCAGCCTGCCGCTGCTCGTGCTGCTGGTCTTCATCTACAACCTCCCGCAGGTCGTTCCCGCGACCAGCGCGGTGCTGTCCGATCCGTTCACGGCCGGCCTCATCGCGATGGTGCTGAGCGAAACCGCGTATTTCGCGGAAATCCATCGCGGCGGGATCCTGTCGGTGCCGCGCGGGCAGCTCGAGGCCGGCCGTGCGCTCGGCATCCGTTTTACCGGCATCCAGCGGCTGATCGTGATGCCGCAGGCGATCCGCATCGCGCTGCCGGCGCTTGCGAACGAGTTCATCACGATCGTCAAGCTCACGTCGCTGGTGTCCGTGATATCGCTCGCCGAGATCCTGCTCGTCGGACAGCGGCTCTACACGCAGAACTTCCTCGTGTTCGAAACGATGCTGGCCGTCGCCTTCTACTACGTGCTGATCGTCACGGTGTTCAGCCGGCTGCTCGGCTATCTCGAGCGGCACCTCGACGTCAGCCGACGCACACCCGTGCAGTCAGGCCACGCGAATCTCGACCTGCCGCTGTCGGTGCCCGCCATCGCGCCCAGGCAGCGGGCAAGCGCGGAATTCGCGCTGCGCGTGAAAGGTGTGCAGCAGCGCTACGGCCGCCACGAGGTGCTGAAGGACATTCATCTCGACGTGGCGCCCGGGCAGGTCGTGTCGATCATCGGCCCGTCCGGTTCCGGCAAGACCTCGCTGATCCGCACCATCAACGGCCTCGCGCCGGTGAATGCCGGCGAGATCGACCTGTACGGCGTATCGTTCATCCGCGCGTCCGGTTCGCATCCGCCGCGCGTGCCGCACGAGCGCATCCTGGATATCGGCATGGTGTTCCAGAGCTTCAACCTGTTCCCGCATCGCACCGCGCTGCAGAACGTGATGATGGCGCCGTGCTATCACCGGCAGGCCGATACGGCGGCGGTCCGGCTGCAGGCGCTGTCGCTGCTGTCGAAGGTCGGGATGCTCGAGCATGCGAACAAGTATCCGCACCAGTTGTCGGGCGGCCAGCAGCAGCGTGTCGCGATTGCGCGCGCGCTCGCGACGCGGCCGTCGATCATGCTGTTCGACGAGCCGACATCGGCGCTCGATCCCGAACTCGTCGGTGAAGTGCTGAAGGTCGTCGAGACCCTGGCGGCAGAAGGGATGACGATGATCATCGTGACCCACGAAATGAATTTCGCGTTCAAGGTGTCCGACCGCATCGTGTTCATGGAGAACGGACGCATCCTGTACGACGTGCCGCCGGAGCGGATTCGCGGCAGCTCGGATGCGCGCGTGAAGGATTTTCTGAAGCACGTTCACTTCGCATGACGAACCACCGGATCGGAGCAGGAATGGACCCGACGACTTTCCGGCTGCCCGACAGGCACGAGCCTGCGTGTGCCGAGCACCTGCTCGCCTGTCTGGAACGCGCGGACGCGTATCCCTTCGACATCGGAACGGCATGGCTCGCGCGCCGTGATGAAGCGGCGATCGCGGAAGCGCGGAGATGGGATGCGTCGCCGCGCGGGGCGATCGCAGCACCGTTGGCCGGCACCGTGCTGACGGTGAAGGCCTGCTTCGATTGCGAAGGCTGGGTCACGCACGCCGGGTCGCGCGTGCTGGCCGATGCGCCCCCGGCACGAACCGATGCTGCGCTGGTGTCGGCGCTGCGCCGTGCCGGTGCGGTGCTGATTGCGCAGACCGCGATGACCGAGTTCGCATATGGCGCGCTCGGCGTGAACCGCGCGTACGGGACGCCGGCGACACCGCTCGATGCACGGCGCGAGCGGGTCGCAGGAGGCTCGAGTTCGGGCGCGGCGGTGTCGGTGGCGCTCGGTGCTGCGGACCTGGCGGTGGGCTCCGATACGAGCGGTTCCGCGCGCATTCCGGCGGCATTTTGCGGGGTGACCGGATTCAAACCGTCGCGCGGACGCTATGCAACCGGCGGCATGCAGTTTCTGTCGACCACCTTCGACGTACCGGGCTTGCTGGCCGCGACGGTCGGCCTGTGCCGGCGCGCGGACGCCGCGCTGTACGGGCGCGCCGTGCAACGGGCAGCGCCGGCGACCGTTCGCGACTTCACTTTCATCGTGCCCGAGCCATTCGCGGTCGACGATCTCGATCCCGAGGTCGGGCGCGCGTTCGACACATGGTTATCGCGGCTCTCCGCGCACGGTGCGCGCATCCGGCGCAAGCGGCTCGATTGCGTGGCCGAGGCCGGCGCGGTGGCGCGCGCGGGCGGGATCGTCGCCGCGGAAGCGTTCATGCTGCATCGCACGCGTCTCGCAACGGCCGCGGATCGCTACGATCCGTTGGTCGGCCCGCGCATCGCCGCAGGCGAGCACGTGCGCGCGCACGACTATGCGGCGGCTTTGCTGCGTCTCGCCGCGCTGGCCGACACGTACCACACCGAACTGGGCGACGCGGATGCCGTGCTGACGCCGACGGTGCCGATGCTGCCCCCGCGTGTGGCCGATCTGGCCGACGAAGGCGTGTATCTCGCACGGAATGCGCGGGCGTTCAGGCTGACCGAATTCGCGAACCGGCTCGATCTGCCGAGCATCAGTGTGCCGGGCGACTTGCGGAACAGGCAGCCCGTCGGCCTGTTGATCACCGGACGCCGCGGCGGAGACGTGCGGTTGCTCGATGTCGCGGCCGTGGTCGAACGCGCGCTGACCGATTCCGCATGACGCGTTTTCCGGGGGCAGGGCCTGCCTTGCCATTCTTCATCGTCACGATTCAGAGGTGTTCATGATCGTCGTAAGATCGGCCGATATCGCCAATACCGAACGTCACGCCCGCGGACCGGGCTGGGACAGCAAGCGCATGATCGTCAAGCAGGACGGCGTCGGCTACTCCGTCCACGAAACGCGCGTGCATGAAGGCGCGGAACTGCATCTGCATTACAAGAACCACTTCGAGACCAACTACTGCGTGGCCGGAGAAGGCGAGGTGGTCGACACGGCGACCGGCGCCGTGCATCGGATCACACCCGGAACGATCTACGCGCTGAACCTGAACGATCCGCATATCCTGCGCGCGACGCGCGGCGACCTGCATCTCGTGTGCGTGTTCAATCCGCCGCTGACGGGGTGCGAGACGCATCGGGAAGACGGCAGCTACGCGCTTCCGGCCGAACGGCAAGCCTGATCACGCGTGCCGCCGGGCCGCTGCGCGTCGCATCGTGCGGCACGCAGCGGCGTGCGGTGCGCGGATTCAGGCTGCTTCGCGATGGCTGCGCTTGATCGCTTCCACGAGCATCCGTTCGGAATCGTCGAGATAACGAGCCAGCGTGGTGACGGCTTCGCTGCGGCGGTTCTGCGTGAGCAGGTCGTAGATCTGGTAGTCGCGCTGGATCCAGTCGGGCGTTTGCACGCGCTTCTCGTCGGGGTCGGCGGCGAAGACGAGACGCAACTGCGCCGAGATGGTCCGGAAGAATTCGTCGAGCAGCGCCGACTTCTGCAGCGCGACGATGTGCTGGTGAAACCGCAGACTGTGCGTGCCGACGGCCTGCCAGTTTTCCTTGTCGAGTTCTCGCTCGGCCGCGCGAATGGCGGTCTGCATCTTTTCGAGCAGCGCCGGCTGCGCAAGTTCGGCCGTGTTCAGCGCATGCAGTTCAAGCGTGCGGCGCGCGACGTAGAGATCGCGCACGTCCTGGCGATTGAGCGTGCGCACGACGACGCCCTTGTGCCGCACGAACGTGACGAGCCCTTCGCGGCCGAGCTGATGCAGGACTTCGCGAAGCGAGTTGCGCGACGTGTCGTACTCGGCGGCGAGGTCCATCTCGATCAGCGCCGTGCCGGGCGGCAGCTTGCCGCTGATGATGTGTTCGCGCAGTTGATGGCTGATCCGGTCGGCGACCGACTGTCCTCTCGCTTTTTCGCTTGCCATTCCGTTTGTCCGCTCCTCTGCTGATTGTGTGCCGCCGGCGTGGCAGGCCGGCGGCGTTTCGCCATTCTACGGGCTGCGGGCCCGATTACGCCGTCCTGTCGTGCTGCCAGTCGGCCTGCGGCGGCTGCATGCCGTGGTGACCGCGGTACGGCGCGACGGACGGCGACGACCAGCCTTCGAGCAGGCTCGGGTCGAGCCGGTACACCTCGACGCCGAGCGGCCGGCACACGTCGATCGGGTCGCGTGCGTCGGGCCCCCACATCGGCACCGACAGATCGCCGCCGGGGCAGGTCGACATCGCGCACAGCACGTCGATTTCGGCGAAGAATTCGAGGTAATCGCCCGGCTTCGCGGGACACGCCTTCATGAAGTACTTGTCGTCGTCGTTCAGGCCCGTGCACTGGAACACGTTGAGCACGTCGTGCACGTCGAATTCGGTGAGTCCGTACGGCGCGACCGCGCGCACGAGGTTCGAGTGGCAGTGGAAATGAAAATCCTCGCCGGTCAGCAGCTTGTTCACGTACGGGTCGCAGCGCGTGCCGAGCAGGTCGTGCACGCGGCCGCCGTCGCCGTCGACGCCGTAGCCGGCGAGCGTGTCGTCGGTGATCGTGACCATCGGGCGCAGGTACGGTAGCGTCGACCAGAGCCGGTCGAATGTCGTCACGTGCGCGGCCTGCAACTGGCGTGTGCGCGACGCCCACATGCGTTCGCGCGGATTGTGCAGGTTCCAGATGTTGAAGTCGGCGACTTGCGGGCCTTCGAGCGTGACGATCCGGAATACGTGGCCGGCCGGCACCGTCCATGCGAAGCCGCTGCGGATCGGCACGACGTGCGACGCGATCCGTTCGCGCGCGTCCTGGCGCTGGGCGATCGCGGAATAAAAGGCTTTGTCGACGTTCAGGACGGAACCCTTGGTGACCTGGTAGGCGGCGGGATAGTTCGACATGACACGGTACTCTCGGCAAAGGTTGGCAGATGCGGCGATCCGGCTTAAACCCTTGGTGGTGGCCGGTCAGGCGTCAATTCGCATGCTGGATTGTTCAACAATTAACTGGCGCTCCGGCGAGTATAGGGGGAAGGCGGGGAGGTGTGTCAATCGGAGGAAAGTACGGAGGAGCGGGGAGGCGGCATGCGCCGCGTTCGGCGAAACGCCCGGCGCTCCGCAAATAAAAAACCGCCGGCACATGCCGGCGGTTTCGCTTTGCAGCCCGGTCGCTCGTGCGCCGGAAGCGCGCGTCAGGCCTTGATTTCAGGCCCGCGTGCGGCGGGTGCGGCCGGCGTGGCCGGGGCCGCCGAAGGCACCGGCGGCTGCGCCGGTACGATGACGAGCACCGGTTGGGGAACGGCCCACGCCGGCATCGCGAACCCGACGGGCTGCGGCATCGGCATGCCGAACGCGTTGGCGAGCGCGATGTGCTGGAGTGCGATCATCTGCTGCTGCATCGCGACCATCTGGGCCTGTGCCGCCTGCAGCCGGTACTGTGCGGCCTGCATTTGCCGCAACGCCGCCGCGGGCGGCATGCCGCCCGACGACGTCGTCTGCATCTCGAAGCTCGCACCGCCTTGCGGGCTGCGCCAGCTCCACGTGCTGACCTTCATCGGGCCGACCGCCGTCTGGACGACGCGCGTTTCGGCTTTCACGGGCACGGCCTGCCCGTCGACATTGACGAACATCGGTTGAGCGGCCGCCGCCGCGCCGGCCTGTCCGGCGAGGGCGAACACGGGCACCAGCGCCAGCGCGCCCGCCGCCATATACGAACGGAATCGCATCTTCGTATCTCCATCAAACGAGACTGATCGAATCAACAATGACGTGCGGCTCACGGAGTGAGCCATCCGACACAATGCAGCCGTCGGCTTAAATCAACATTAAAACCGCTGAGGGCGCCCCGGTCAGCCCATTCCGGGACGGGCCGCAATCGGCATTCAACCTCGCCCGCGCCAGGGGAATCCTGTCGCCCGGTGCAACAACGGGCACAATACGGAATTCGCCACGACCGCACGCGTGTTCGACGTTCGAACATTGACGGGGCGGCACTGCTGCCCACCTCCTTCCCAGCCGTCATGAACGCCACGCTCACTCCCGCGCGCGAGTCGAATTCGCCGCGCTTCCTGTTGTTCCTGATCTGCCTTTTCGCATCCGCCGGCCAACTCGCGATCGACATCTACGTGCCCGCGCTGCCCGACATGGCGCGCTCGTTCGCGACCACGCCGCAGGCGATTCAGTCGAGCGTGTCCGGCTACATGGCGGCCTACGCACTCGGCCAGCTGATCTTCGGGCCGGTCGCCGACGCGTACGGACGCAAGCGCGTGCTCGCGTTCGGGCTCGTGATCTACACGATCGGCTGCCTGCTGTCGCTGGGCGCGCCGAACCTGGAGACGTTCGTGCTCGCGCGCTGCCTGCAGGGCTTCGGGATCGCGACCACCAACCTGCTGGCGAAGGCGATCATCACCGATTCGTTCTCCGGCCAGGCGTTGATGCACGCGTTCACGTACATGTCGATTGCGTGGGGACTGGCGCCGATCATCGCGCCGGTGATCGGCGCGCACCTGCAGGAATGGTTCGGCTGGCGCGCGTGCCTCGTGTTCCTGCTGGTCTACTCGCTGGCGATGTGGGCGCTGCTGTGGCGCTACCGCGAAACCTTGCCGAAACCGGTGCATCTCGAGCCGCGCACGTTGATCGCGAACACGGGCAAGGTGCTGGCCAGCCCGGTGTTCCAGAGCTGCTTCCTCGCACAGGGGCTGTGCTACAGCATCCTGCTGGTGTTCAACATCGTCGGGCCGTTCATGGTACAGACCACGTTGCACAAGCCGCCGACCTTCTTCGGTTATCTCGCGCTCGGCATCGGCCTCATGTATTTCCTCGGCGGCCTGTCGAACCGGATTCACGGCCGCGGGCTGCCGAGCGCCGAGCAACGGCTGCGCATCGGCGCGCGCGTGATGGCGGGCGCGTCGATCGCGATGCTGGTACTGGCGCTGACCATCGGCCTGCGCGTGTGGACGCTCGCGACGCCGGTGCTCGTGATGGGCTTCTGCGCGGGCGCGATGTACCCGACGCTGATGGCCAAGGGCAACTCGCTGTTTCCGCATATCGCCGGGCTGACGAGCGCGATTCTCGGCTGCGCGCTGCTGCTCGTGTCGTCCGCGATGATGGGCCTCGCCGGCTTCGTGTCGATTCACGTGCTGACGCCGCTGGCGGTGTTCTTCGTCGCGTTGTCGTTCATCGTCGTGTGGATGGTGACGAAGCTGCTGCGGTATCTGTCGCGGCAGCAGGCGGCGCCGGCGGTGTGCGGAAGCGGGGAGGCGGCTTAATTGCCGGCTGTCGAGCGACTCATGAACCGGATCCTGCTGAATCGCGTCGCGCGGACCGACGCCGCCGACCTGATCGCCGGCAACCGCGCGAGCCGGAATCATCATCTGCCGTGGGTCGATTCGTTCATCGATCAGGCCGGGTTCGATCAATGGTTCGCCCGCTGCCTGACGGGGCCGAACGTCGGCTTGGTCGCGCGCGAGCGGGCGTCGGGCGCGGTGGTCGGCGTGGTGAACCTCAACGAGATCGTCGGCGGCGTGTTTCAGAGCGCTTATCTCGGCTATTACGGGATGGTCGACTTCAGCCGCAAGGGGCTGATGACGGATGCGTTGCGCGCGGCGATCGACGTCGCGTTCGGCGAACTCGGGCTGCATCGGCTGGAAGCGAATATCCAGCCCGGCAACCATGCGTCGATCGCGCTGGTGCGACGGCTCGGGTTCAGGCAAGAGGGATTGTCGCCGCGCTATCTGCGCATCGGCGGCGAATGGCGCGACCACGAGCGCTGGGCGTTGCTGGCCGACGACGCGCGCGAAGCGGGCGCCTGACGGTCGATTCCTGTCCAGCCGCGCGGTGCTTACAGCGGATGCGCGGCTCCGGCCTGCTGCAAGAGCGAAACGGCAACCGGGTCCGGCAGTCCGTTCGGATCGATCGCGCCGGCCTTGGCCAGCGCGACGAGATCGCCGTCGACGCCCGGTTGCCCGACCACGAACGACGTGGTCAGGAACGCCGGCGCGGCGAGCGTGACCGCATAGCGCTGCTGCAGGTTCGTCACCACGGCCGATTGCGCGGCCTGCACGGTGTCCGGGCTGTTCATCGCCCGCTGGTAGCGCAGGGTGCCCTGAAAATTGCCGATCAGTCCGGCCGTATTCGTCCCGAGTTGCGCCGCGAGGTAGACCAGCATCAGCTCGGTCTCGGGCGTCGTATTGAAGGTGCCGCCCGCGTAGGCGAGCGAATGCAGGCTCGCGCCGCCCGCCGCCACGGTGATCACGCACGGCAGCGCGGCGTTGAGCGTCGCACGGTAGTTGCCGCCGCCGTCCGTCAGCGTCGTCGCCGAGCCCGCCGCGCAATTGACCGTGACCTGTGCGCTCGCGAGCGGGTCGCCCGTCGCGGCCGTGCCCGACAGCGAGACGGTTTGCGTGTTGTCGTCGAAGCAGACATCGACGCCGAAGCAGGCCTCGCCGTTGCAGGCCTGGAGGGCGGCGAGCGTTGCGACGCACAAGGCGCCCAGCGCGGGGCGGGTGAAGCGTTCGTGGCGGATGTTCATGGTCGCGGGCAATCGGGAGAATGAGGCAACCGGTGCGCGTCGGGGATGCGGCGCTGCTGTCATTCTAGGTCGTGAACCGGGCGAAGGCGAATGCGGCCGGCCGGTCAGTCCGGCTCGCCGGCTCGGGGCTTGCGCGGCGCGGCCGGCTTCGCGAATGCGCCGCGCACCTCGAAGCCGATCGCATCGGCGACGTTGCCGCGCGCATCGACGAGTTCGAGCCGGTGCCGGCCGGGCCACGGCAGCCACGCGATGCGATCGGCGTGCCCGATCACCTTGTCGTCGAGCCGCCACGCGAACTTCGTCGCGCGCCCGGCCGAGCGCTCGAACCAGATCCGCTGGTTCTTCGGCGGAATGTCCGGATCGATCGCGAAGATCGTGCCGTCGGTCGGCGCGCCGATCGTCAGCGGCGCCCGCGCGCCGTCCTTGCCCGGCGTGACGGGCGCCGCGAGCCGGATCGTGTCGACCGCCGTGCCCGCGATGAACCACTCGCTGCGGGCCGGCTCGATGTCGCGCTCGAACGCGATGCGGCGCGTCTCGACGCCGGCCGGCGCACGCGGCGCACGGCTCGGCAGGTCGCGGTGCAGGTAGCCGACGACGGCCGACCACACGGGCGACGCGCCCGTGACGCCCGACACGTCCCACATCGGCGAGCCGTCCGCATTGCCGACCCACACGCCGACCGTATAGCGCGACGTGAAACCGATCGTCCAGTTGTCGCGCATGTCCTTGCTCGTGCCGGTCTTGACCGCCGAGAAAAAGCGCGTCGCGAGCGGGTTGTCGAAGCCGAACGTGCGCACGCGCGCGTTGTTGTCGGCGAGGATGTCGGTCACGACGAAGCTGGCCGCCTCGCTGAACACGCGCGTGCCGGCGTCCGTCCGGGCGGGCGCCGTTGCGCCCGATGCGGGCATCGGTGCCGCGGCCGGCAGGTCGACGACCTGGCGCGCGACGCCGCCGTTCGCGAGCGCGCGGTAGGCGTTGGTCAGCGACAGCAGCGTGACGTCCGCACTGCCGAGCGCGAGGCTGAAGCCGTAGTAATCGCCTTCCTGCGCGAGCGGCAGGCCGAGCGCGGTCAGCGTGCGCGCGAAGCGGTGCGGCGTGACGAGCACGAGCGCGCGCACGGCCGGCACGTTCAACGAGCCGCCGAGCGCGCTGCGCACGCTCACCCAGCCCTTGAAATCCTTGTCGTAGTTCTGCGGAATGTACAGGCCGCCGCCCGCGGCGAGGTTGATCGGCGCATCGTCGAGCAGCGACGCGGCCGTCAGCCGTTTTTCATCGATCGCCTGCGCATAGAGGAACGGCTTGAGCGTCGAGCCGGCCTGGCGCGGCGCGAGCACGGCATCGACGTCGCGCGCGCTCGACAGCGCCCCCGACGAGCCGACCCACGCGCGGATCTCGCCGGTCGCATTGTCGATCACGACCACCGCGCCGTCCTGCACGTTGCGCCGGTGCGCGGGCGCGTTCAGTTCGGTCAGCGCGCGCATCAGCGTGTCGCGCGCGAAGCGCTGCAGCGGCGCATCGAGCGTCGTGCGGACCTGCGCGCCGGCTGCCGGCTTGACCTCGGCCGCGATGCGCCGCGCGAAGTGCGGGGCGAGGGCGGCGCCGTCGTCGCGGACGGTATGGGCCGGGCGTGCGACGACGAGCTGCACGTAGCCGTCGAGCGACGCGCAGGCTTGTTCGGCATGCATGTCGCGCAGGATCCGGCACGCGCGCTCGGCGATCTTCGCGGGGGCCGCGTTGGGCGCCCGCACGAGCGCGGCGGCGATCGCGGCCTCGCGCGCGTCGAGGCCCGACGGCGCCTTGCCGAACAGCACCTGCGACAGCGCGCCGAGCCCGATCGTCTCGCCGCGCAACGGCACCAGGTTCAGGTAGGCCTCGAGGATCTGGTCCTTGCGCCAGCTGCGTTCGAGCCACAGCGCGTTCACGGCCTGCGTGGCCTTCTGCGGCAGCGAGCGCTGGCCCGAGCGGCGCGGCGAATCGCTGAGCAGGCCCGCCAGTTGCATCGTGACGGTCGACGCGCCGCGCGTGCGCTCGTTCCACAGGTTGCCCCACGCGGCGCCGGCAATCCCTCGCCAGTCGACGCCGCTGTGTTCGTAGAAGCGCTTGTCCTCGGATACGACGATCGCCTCGCGGAACGCAGGCGATACGTCGGCGAGGGATACCCAGTCGCCACGCCGTTCCGCAAGGTCGATGCGCGTGCGCTGCAGCGGCGTGCCGTCGCGCGCGAGCAGCACCCAGTCGGAGCTGCGCCAGTTGCGGCGCACGTCGTCGTAGCCGGGCAGCGCATGCGCGACGAGCGGCGCGGCCAGCACGGCGGCGACGAAGATGCGGCCGGCGAAACGCGCCGGCCGCGGCCAAGCCAGATCGGTCATCGCGGTCTCGTCACTTGCCCGCGTCGGCCGGCTTCACGGTCATCGGCGGGTTCGGCCACAGGCCGTACACGGACGGTGCATACAGCGCCTCGACGCGCGTCGGCGGCAATCCGAACGTGCCGACGTTGTTCAGCCGCACCGTGTACTCGACCGAGAATTTGCCCTTCGGCAAATAGTCGTAGTACGCGCGGTAACCGTCGAAGTCGCGCTCGATGAACGCCGGCCACGCGCCGTCCGGCGTTTTCTCGCCCTGCGTCGCGGCTTCGGAATCGCGGCCGAGGCCCGACCCGAGGATCGTCGCACCGGCCGGGATCGGATCGTTGACGGCGACCCACGTCATGTCGCTCTGCGCATCGATGTCGAGATGCACGCGCACGACGTCGCCGCGCGTCAGCACGCCCTTGACGGCCGGCGACACGGGCGTGACGGTCTTCGTGATCCGGTAGCCGGCCGCGAACGGCGCGCGCAGCGGCACGGCCGCGAGGCTTTCGACGGTCGCCCACGGCCGGCCGGTGCCGTCCTGCGTGACGGACAGCGTGGCCGGGCCCTGCGACGCACGCGGCCACGGCATCAATACGCTGCGCGCGGCGGCCGCGCGGGTCGCGGGCGTGGCCGACGCAGGCGTATCGGCGGGCGCGGCCGATGCCGCCTGCGACCACGAGATCGAGCGCTCGTCGCCGCCCAGCGCAACCTTCGTCGCGCCGGCGACCGGCGTGCTCTCGTAGGTCCGCGAGAAGCGCTCGACCGCGAGCAGGCCGAGCGCGTTCGACGTCGTCGTCTGCCATGCGCCCTGGCGTTGCAGCGCGAGCAGGCCGGCCGTCACGCGCGGCATTTCGTCCTTCCATGCCGGATCGCCCGCGAACGCCAGCGCGAGACGCGCGGCGTTGGTCTCGTTGCTGGTCATCAGCCACCACAGGTCGTCGTCGCGCGCGGTCGAGAACACGAGCTGCGTGCCCTGGTACGTCAGGCGCGCCCGCAGGATCTGGTCGACCTGCGCGCGTTTCTCGTCGCGTTGCGGGATGTCCTTCACGCGCGTCAGGATCGCGTGATAGTCGATCAGCGCCGACGTCGGCCACTGGTTCGGCGCGATCTCGATCGAGCCGAGCATGCGGCCCTGCGCGGCGCCGTAGCGCGACAGCGCCTCGATCGCGGCGAGCTTGCGCAGGTCGCGATCCTGGCGCGGCGCCCACGCGTTGCGCTCGAGGCGGCCGTCGACGAAGCGCGCGAGCCCGGCTTCGAGCTGCGTGCGCAGGTCTTCCGGCAGCGCGAAGCGCGGATCGAGACGGCTGGCTTCGTCGGACACCACGAGCAGGTACGACGACAGCGTCGGGCTGCCGTGATGCGAATCGTCGGACGACGGCGGGAAGTAGCTCGCCAGGCCGTCGCTGTCGAGATAGACCGGCATGCGCGCGATCAGCGCCTGCCATTGCGCGGGGTCGCGCAGCCCGATCGCACGCGAGGTCTGCTGTTCGAGGCAGCGGTACGGATAGCGCTCGAACCAGCGCCGCACGCCGGGCAGGCCGTCGGCGAGCTTCGACTGCAGCGACACGGCGATGCCGCCGCGCGGCGCGCCCTGTGCGTTGCTCACCGCGCCGGCCGGGGCCGCCACGGGCACCGTCAGCGTGCCGTCGACCTGCGCGAGCGTCGCCTGCTGGACGGTCACCGGCAGCGCGGGCACGACCTTCTGCGCGACCGCCAGCGCGTCGGACGCGCGCTTGCCGCCTTGCTCGGCCGCCTCGATGCGCCAGTTCAGCGCACCGGCCGCATCGAGCGCCTGCTCGGGCACGGTGAGCGTCCATGCGACTTCGGTGGCCGCGTTCGCCGCCAGCGATACGGTCTGCGGTGCGACGTCGAGGCCCGTCACGCGCGGCGTCACGACGACCTGCATCGCGCGGTCGGTCGTGTTGCGCAGCGTGACCTGCGCGCGGAACGCGTCGCCTTCGCGCACGAGCGGCGGCAGGCCGGAGATCAGCTGCAGATCCTGCGTGCTGCGGATCGACGTGCTGCCCGTGCCGAAGCGGTCCGGGCCGACCGCCGCGATCGCGACGATCCGGAAGCGCGTGAGCGCGTCGTTCAGCGGCACCTCGACGGTGGCGCTGCCGTTGGCGTCCAGCGTCACGCGCGGGTTCCACAGCAGCAGCGTGTCGAACAGCTCGCGGGTCGGCGCGCTGCCGCCCCCGCCGCCGGCCGGCACGGCCTTGCGGCCGAAGTGGCGGCGGCCGACGATTTCCATCTGCGCGGTGGCCGTCTCGACGCCGTACGCGCGCCGGCGCAGCATCGCGTCGAGCAGGTCCCAGCTGTTGTTCGGCATCAGTTCGAGCAGCGCCTCGTCGACGGCCGCGATCGCGATCTGCGTGCCGGCCGGTGCCGGCTGGCCGTTCGGCAGCGTGACCTTCACGTGCGCTTGCGCCTTGCTGCGTACCGTGTAGCGCGTCGCGTCGGTCGTCACGGTCACGCCGAGGCGATGCACGCCCGTGCCGACCTTGATCTCGCCGAGGCCGTAGCGGAACGCGGGCTTCGACAGGTCGACGAACGCGGTCGGCGCCTCATAGTGGCGGCCTTCGCGCCAGAACGCGCGCGCCCATTCGACCGGCGCTTTCCAGCCCCACGTGAAGAACGAGTACCACGGCACCTCGCGAATCCGGCCGCGCAGCGCGAGCACCGACACGTAGACGTTCGGCCCCCACGATTCGCCGACCTTCAGGTCGACGGTCGGGTTCTTGCCGTTCAGCTCGACGATCTGCGTTTCCATGACGCCGCCGCGCTCGACCGCGACCAGCGCGGTCGCGTAGCGGAACGGCATGCGTACCTGGAAGCGGGCGGTTTCGCCCGGTTCGTACGACGTCTTCTCGGGGATCACGTCGATCCGGTCGGTGTTGTCGCCGCCGAACCAGAGTTCGTCCTCGCGCGTGACCCATACCGACGTCGACGCATTCGACGTACGGCCGTCGCCGTCCTTCGCGACCGCGATCAGCTGCACGTTGCCGGCCTGCTCGAGCGTCGCGTCGCACGTCATGCGGCCCTTGTCGTCGGTCTTGCCCGAGCACAGCACGCCGAGGTCGCGCGTATCGCTCTTGTTGTCGTACGCATAGAAGCCGCCGACCATCCGCTTGCGCGACGACGTCGTGATGCGCGCGACGCCCTTGATCTCGAGCGGCACCGACGCGCGCGGCTTGCCCTGCAGGTCGACCGCCAGTGCCTGCACCGGCACGCGCTGGCCGACCGACACCCAGCGGCCGGCCTTGATGCCGGCCACCACCGCGGCCGGCCACAGGATCGTGTCGCCGCGGATCGTCTGCACTTCGCCGTTCGGGTCCGCGAACGTCGCCTCCAGCGCGATGCGCTTCGGTGCGTCGACGTCCGGCAGGCCCTTGAGCGTGACCGAGCCCGCGCCGTTGCGGTCGAGCGTCAGCGGCAGCTTGTCGGCGATCAGCTTGGTCGCGTCGGGATCGTTGCTCGACGCGGACGACGACGCGTTGTCGCCGTCCTGCGCATCGTCGTCGGCGTTGCCGTCGCTCGTGTCGGGGCGATACGGCGTGAAGCTGAAATCCTCGAAACGATCGGCGAACGGCGGCGACGCCCATTTCATCAGTGCCGACACCTGCACCGGCAGGTTCGACGCGCCGCCGCCCGACACGTAGTCGATCTGCACCGCGAGCGGCGCCTCCTTCACGGCGACGAGCGGGCTCTTCTGCGCGTCGCGCGCGCCGATCGAGCCTTTCAGCACCGGCAGGCGGAACGCCTCGACGCGGAAGCTGCCGCTGTAGTAGGTAGCGCTCGGCGCATCTTCCGGGCCGCCTTCGAGTTCGACGCTGTATTCGCCGAGCTTCGCGGCGGCCGGCAGCGTGAACTGCGAATCCGCGCTGTGATCGGCCGCCCACGTGAGCGGCAGCTTGTAGGTCTGGCCGGTGCCGAGATGGCGGATCGTCACGCGCGCCGGGTATTGCGACGGGAACGCGAGGCTCTGCAGCGTTTCGGTACGGATGAAATGCTTCATCGACACGGTTTCGCCGGCGCGCAGCAGCGTGCGGTCGAATACCGTATGCGCGCGCACGGTCGGCGCGCTGTCGGTGTCGGTCGGCACGTTGAAGCGCCACGATTCGATCCCGCGGTTCCAGCCCGAGCTGACGAACGCCATGTCGGGGCCCGTCTTCGGATCGTCGACGCGCGCCGACACGAAGTAGTCGTCGAAGCGCTGCGCCGACGAACTGCACGCGCGCTTCGGCTCGAACGGCCCGTCGATCTTCAGCAGGCCCTGCGCGTCGGTCTTGCCGGCCGCGATCTCGTCGCCGTTGCAGTCCGACACGCGGATCTGCGCGTTCGGCACGGGCTTGCCCTTGTCGAGCGTCGTGACCCACACGAGGTTGTTCTCGCGGCCCTGTTTCAGGTGCACGCCGAGGTTCGTGACGAGCACGGTGGTGCGCACGTACATGCTCGACGGCTTCGCGAGCAGCGAGCGGCCGAGCGCGGGCGACGCGAGTTCGAGCACGTAGAAGCCCGGTTTGTCGATCGGCACGCCGACCACTTCGAACGGGCGCAGCGTCTTCGGGTCGGCCTTCGGCAGCGTCAGCACCTGCGCGCCGGGCTCGCCGGTCAGCAGCGACAGCGAACGCACGTCGATACGGCGGTTCTTCGGCGCGGGCTGCTTTTCGCCGGCCTCGAGCGGCACGTAGACGGGGCGTTGGCCCTTGCGTTCCAGCAGGCCGGGAATCTGGTCGTCGATCGAGCCGGCCGTCATCGACCAGTTGTCGAAGCGATCGACGGTGCGCATCCACTGGCGGATCGCGGTGTCGTTCTCGACCTTCAGGTTCGCGAATTGCGCGCCGCCCGCATTGAGCCCGGCGATATGCAGGTCGGCCTCGACGTTGCGCAGCGTGACGGGCACCAGCGCGGGCGTACCGGGCTCGGCGAAGCGCTCGACGATCCCGAAGGTGCCCGACGAGAATTTCGCGAGCGGCGGCATCGGCGCGGTGCGCGTCGCGAGCGGGAACAGGTCGGCGTTGGACAGCGGGCGGTCGGTCACGTCGCGCAGGCCCGACGGCAGCTCGACGGTCAGGCCGGCCTGCGCGGGCAGCGGCGGGTTGAACGTGACGGTCGTCACTTCCTCGCTGCGATCGTCGGCCGCGAAGGTCGGCGACAGCGAGCCGTCGGGGCCACGCAGCTTGATCGCTTCCGCCTGCTTGCGCGAAATCGGTGCGTTGAACGACAGCGTGACCGGGCGCAGCGGCGTGCAGGGCGCCTTCGCGTTCTCGCGCTCGCACGAGAAGCTCGCGGCGAACGGCGCGCGCACGGTGAAATCGAAGCGCCGTTCGGTGTCGTTCGCGATGCCGCTCGGGCTCGCGACGCCCTTGCCGTACACGAGCTGCATCTTCGCGCTCGCCGGCAGCGCCTGCGAGCACGACAGCGTCAGCACGCGCGCCGCGTCTTTCTTCAGCCCGAAATGATCGAGCAGGGCGTTGCGCGTAGCGTCGTCGGCCGCCGTGACGGGAATGCGGTTGCCGATGCCGGCCGCTTCGCACCAGATGTTCGCGAGCGCCGAGCGCGGCTCGGCCGGGCCGTTCAGCTTCATCACGAAGACCTGCCGCTCCTCGATCTCGCGGGAGCCGGGGCGCACCGACACCGGGAACGGGCCGCCCGTCTGGAACGTGAAGCGGCGCGGGCCGCTCACCGCATTGCCGGCGACCGAGCGCAGCGTGTCGTTGAGCGCGACCGAGCAGCGGACGCCGGGCGGCAGGTCGCTTTCGAAATCGTAAACCCAGGTCTTGTCGTCGAGCCAGTGGCCTTGGCCGCGCGCGGCCGTCGAATCGTTGCAGGTCACGCGCGCCGGATTCGGCGCGGACGCCGAGCCGAAGGCGACCATCGGTTCGTCGAACTTGACGACGCTCTGCCGGACTTCGGTGACGGTGCCTTGCGGCGACACGCTCACCGTGCGCGCCGCGCCCGCATGCAGCGACAGGGCCGCGGCGCCGCCGAGCGCCGCGACGGCGCCGATGCGCCAGAGCAGCCGGGTCGTGTGGTTGGTTCGGTTCGTGTCTTTGTTGTGCTTGTCGCGCTGCTTCATCGCTCGATTGCCCTCGGAGGGAAGCTTTCTGTTTGATTGCACGGGATTCTAACCGACCGTCATGCGTGCGCAGCGCAACGTGTAGTGTGTCGTCGGCACGCGACAAGGGCGTGCTTGCCGCGGATTTGTCGCGTCGACGACACAAAAATGCAGCGAAATTTCGATTGTCTCGGATTGCGGAACATTAAATGGACTATAAAAAGATTGTTTGATCCGCTTTGTGCGCGTACATTGCAGGTCCGCGCCAATGTTTGAGAAATATCAAGCGTGGTTTTCCCGAATCCGGTGTTCGAGAGAAGGAAACATGCACAACGACAACACCCCCCACTCGCGTCGTGACAACGACGCAGCCGCAACCGGCATCACGCGGCGTCAATGGCTGCAGGGCGCACTGGCGCTGACGGCGGCGGGCCTCACCGGCTCGCTGGCGTTGCGGGCCCTGGCCGACGATCCCGGCACCGCGCCGCTCGATACGTTCATGACGCTTTCCGAAGCATTGACCGGCAAGAAAGGGCTGAGCCGCGTGACCGGCCAGCGCTATCTGCAGGCCTTGCAGAAGGGCTCGTTCAAGACGGCCGACAGCCTGCCGCAACTCGCCGGTGCGCTCGCATCCGGCTCGCTGAATCCCGACCAGGAATCGCTCGCGTTGACGATTCTCGGCGCGTGGTATCTCGGCATCGTCGACAACGTCGTGATTACCTACGAGGAAGCATTAATGTTCAGCGTGGTGTCCGATACGCTCGTGATCCCTTCGTATTGCCCCAACAAACCCGGCTTCTGGGCCGAAAAACCGATCGAGAGGCAAGCCTGATGGCCGATACCGATACGCAAAAAGCCGACGTCGTCGTCGTCGGATCGGGTGTCGCCGGCGCGATCGTCGCGCACCAGCTCGCGATGGCGGGCAAGTCCGTGATCCTGCTGGAAGCCGGTCCGCGCATGCCGCGCTGGGAAATCGTCGAGCGCTTTCGCAATCAGCCCGACAAGACCGATTTCATGGCGCCGTACCCGTCGAGCCCGTGGGCCCCGCATCCGGAATACGGCCCGCCGAACGACTACCTGATCCTGAAGGGCGAGCACAAGTTCAACTCGCAGTACATCCGCGCGGTGGGCGGCACGACGTGGCACTGGGCCGCGTCGGCGTGGCGCTTCATCCCGAACGACTTCAAGATGAAGACCGTGTACGGCGTCGGCCGCGACTGGCCAATCCAGTACGACGACCTCGAGCATTACTATCAGCGCGCCGAGGAGGAACTCGGCGTGTGGGGCCCGGGCCCCGAGGAAGACCTGTATTCCCCGCGCAAGCAGGCGTATCCGATGCCGCCGCTGCCGTTGTCGTTCAACGAGCAGACCATCAAGAGCGCGCTCAACGCCCATGATCCGAAGTTCCACGTGGTGACCGAACCCGTCGCGCGCAACAGCCGCCCGTACGACGGCCGGCCGACCTGTTGCGGGAACAACAATTGCATGCCGATCTGCCCGATCGGGGCGATGTACAACGGCATCGTCCACGTCGAGAAGGCCGAGCAGGCCGGCGCGAAGCTGATCGACAGCGCGGTCGTCTACAAGCTCGAAACCGGGCCGGACAAGCGCATCGTCGCCGCGATCTACAAGGACAAGACGGGTGCCGACCATCGCGTCGAGGGCAAGTACTTCGTGCTCGCCGCGAACGGCATCGAGACGCCGAAGATCCTGCTGATGTCCGCGAACCGCGATTTCCCGAACGGTGTCGCCAACAGCTCCGACATGGTCGGCCGCAACCTGATGGACCACCCGGGCACCGGCGTGTCGTTCTACGCGAGCGAGAAGCTGTGGCCGGGCCGCGGCCCGCAGGAGATGACGTCGCTGATCGGTTTTCGCGACGGCCCGTTCCGCGCGACCGAAGCCGCGAAGAAGATCCACCTGTCGAACATGTCGCGCATCAACCAGGAGACGCAGAAGATCTTCAAGGCCGGCAAGCTGATGAAGCACGAGGAGCTCGACGCGCAGATCCGCGACCGTTCCGCGCGCTACGTGCAGTTCGACTGCTTCCACGAAATCCTGCCGCAGCCCGAGAACCGCATCGTGCCGAGCAAGACGGCCACCGACGCGATCGGCATCCCGCGCCCCGAGATCACGTACGCGATCGACGATTACGTGAAGCGCGGCGCCGTGCACACGCGCGAGGTCTACGCGACGGCCGCGAAGGTGCTCGGCGGCACCGACGTCGTGTTCAACGACGAATTCGCGCCGAACAACCACATCACGGGCGCGACGATCATGGGCGCGGATGCGCGCGACTCGGTCGTCGACAAGGACTGCCGCACGTTCGACCATCCGAACCTGTTCATCTCGAGCAGCTCGACGATGCCGACCGTCGGTACGGTGAACGTGACGCTGACGATCGCGGCGCTCGCGCTGCGGATGTCGGACACGCTGAAGAAGGAAGTCTGACCGTGCGGAAATCTACTCTCACCTTCCTCCTCGCCGGGTGCCTCGCGTTGCCGGGCCTCGTGCGCGCGGCCGATTCGGCCGATCCCGCGCAGATCAAGCGCGGCGAATACCTCGCGGTCGCGGGCGACTGCATGGCCTGCCACACCGCGAAGGGCGGCAAGCCGTTCGCGGGCGGCCTAGGCATGCCGGTGCCGATGCTCGGCAAGATCTACACGAGCAACATCACGCCGGATCCCGACACCGGCATCGGCAACTGGACGTTCGACGACTTCGAGCGCGCGGTGCGTCACGGCGTGTCGAAGAACGGCGACAACCTGTATCCGGCGATGCCGTACGTGTCGTACGCGAAGATCAACGACGACGACGTGCAGGCGCTGTACGCATACTTCATGCACGGCGTCGAACCGGTCAAGCAGGCGCCGCCGAAGAACGAGATCCCCGCGCTGCTGAGCATGCGCTGGCCGCTGAAGATCTGGAACTGGCTGTTCCTGAAGGACGGCGTCTACCAGCCGAAGCCGGCGCAGAGCGCCGAGTGGAACCGCGGCGCATATCTCGTGCAGGGCCTCGCGCACTGCAGCACCTGCCACACGCCGCGCGGCATCGCGATGCAGGAGAAGTCGCTCGACGAAACGGGCGGCAGCTTCCTGTCGGGTTCCGTGCTCGCGGGCTGGGACGGCTACAACATCACGTCCGACCCGAACGCGGGGATCGGCGGCTGGACGCAGCAGCAGCTCGTCCAGTACCTGCGCACCGGCAGCGTGCCGGGCCTCGCGCAGGCGGCCGGCCCGATGGCCGAGGCGGTCGAGCACAGCTTCTCGAAGATGACCGAAGCCGACATCGGCGCGATCGCGACGTACATTCGCACCGTGCCGGCCGTCGCCAACGGCGATGCGAAGCAGTCGCGCTCGTCGTGGGGCAAGCCGGCCGAGGATGGCCTGAAGCTGCGCGGCGTCGCGCTTGCGTCGTCGGGGATCGATCCGGCACGGCTGTATCTCGGCAACTGCGCGACCTGCCACCAGATGCAGGGCAAGGGCACGCCGGACGGTTACTACCCGCCGCTGTTCCACAACTCGACGGTCGGCGCGTCGAATCCGACCAACCTCGTGCAGGTGATCCTGAACGGCGTGCAGCGCAAGGCCGGTAGCGAGGATGTCGGGATGCCGGCGTTCCGCCACGAGCTGTCGGATGCGCAGATCGCCGCGCTGACGAACTACCTGACCGGGCAGTTCGGCAATCCGGCCGCGAAGGTGACCGAGCAGGACGTCGCGAAGCTGCGCTGACGCGGCACGCGACGAAGCAGGGCGACAACAGAAAAGAGGAGGAGCACAGCACATCGGGCGGGCCCCGATGCCGGTTGTTGCAGAGCGGGGCGGGCGGCGCGGTTGGTCGCCCGCTCCGGTTCACAGGCAATCCGGTGCGTGCGGTTGCGCGCGCATCGTTTTCGTTGATCGAGACCATGACACCGAACCAACCGTTTCTCGCGTCCCAGCGCGATGTGCTGCTGCTGCTTGCCCGAATTCTGCTCGTGATCCTGTTCGTGATGTTCGGCTGGAAGAAGATTATCGACTTCTCCGGTACGATCGCGTTCATGGGAAGCGAGGGTGCGCCGGCACCGATCATTTCGGCGGCGATCTCCGTCGTGATGGAGCTCATCGTCGGCATTGCGATCCTCGTCGGTTTCCAGACGCGGCCGCTCGCGCTGTTGCTTGCGCTGTATACGATCGGCACCGGCATCATCGGCCACCACTACTGGACGATGACGGGCGGCGAGCAGATCAACAACATGATTCATTTCTACAAGAACATCGCGATCTCGGGCGGCTTGCTCGCGCTCTGCGCGGCCGGCCCCGGACGTTTTTCGATCGATCGCGGCTAAGCAGACCGGAGGCGCGTGCATGGGGTGCGCGTCGGACGGTCGAGACTTCGAGGGGGCATCATTTTGCGACTTCAATACTTCGCATGGCTGATTGCAGCCGCCGCACCGGCGGCTGCGTTTGCACAAACGAGCGTCACGCTGTACGGCCGGATCGACGGCGGCGTCGAATACCTGAACCACATCGCGAAGCCGAACGGCGGCAGCGGCACGCGCTGGAGCGCGGAAAGCGGCGACTGGGGCACCAGCATGTTCGGGCTGAAGGGCGTCGAGGATCTCGGCGGCGGGCTGTCGACGGTCTTCAACCTGGAAACCGCGTTCCAGGTGATGAACGGCCAGACGGGCGGCGGGCGCATGTGGTCACGGCGCGCGTACGTCGGGTTGAAGAGCGACACGTGGGGCCAGCTGCAGGCCGGCCGCAATCTGTTCATCGACAGCGACGGCGTGTGGGAATTCGATCCGTTCGTCCAGCAGGCGTTTTCGTCGGCTTCGCTCGTGCGTGGCCGCAACTGGCAGCAGACCAGCAACAACATCGAATATCACAGCCCGGTGATCGGCGGCTTCGACGTGCAGGCGCAATACGCGTTCGGCAACCAGTCGCGCGGCTTCAACTACGGTGCGGCCGACGATTTCGGCCGCTCGGACGGGATCATGATCTCGTACCACTCGCCGGTGCTCGACGTGCGCGGCATCTACGACGAGCTGCGCGACAACAACGGCAAGTTCAGCAACATCTTCACCGCGTCGCGCGAGTATTTCGTCGGCGCGAACGTGAAGGTGTCGAAGTTCAAGATCCAGGGCGCGTATACGCACTACCAGGCGCCGGATAGTCCGGCTGGCGTTGCCGATCGTGCGGATCACTACTGGCTTGGTGCGACTTATGCGGCGACGCCGCAGTGGGCCGTGACGGGGGGCGGGTATTACGTGAAGGTGGGTGATGGCGGCGGCGACGCGTCGCACGACCCGTCGGGGCACGCGATGATGTACGTGCTCGGTACCACGTACAACCTGTCGAAACGTACGTTCCTGTACGGCACGGTTGCGTATGTGCGCAACGGCGGGAATTCGAACTTCTCGCTGATCGCGTCGCCGCGTGACGCGACGTCGGGCACGAGCCCGATGACGGGCGAGTCGCAGACGGGCGCGTATGTGGGGATGATGCATACGTTCTGAGCAGGCGCGGTTCGCGCAGGTGAAAAAGGCACGGGCGGTGAAGGCCCGTGCCTTTTTGCGTTTACGGCGATTGCGGAGAGGATTGCGGAGAGGATTGCGGCGAGCACAGTAGTGTCGACGGCGGCGTATGGCATACATGAATATTGCGTTGCCGATGATGCGCGCTCGATGCATTCACACTCTCTAACGTTTACGGCCTCGAAAATTGAAGCAAACAACGGTTATGCGATTTGTCGCAATCCGACTGATGTGAGCCGCCGTTCGATCCGTTAGGTCGACGGCTGTCGCGCGCCACCCGACGGGCCACGAGCCCGTATTTCCCCACGACATCGTTGTGCTCGTAAACATGATGTAAATCGCGCGAGATTCGTTCCGGCTCGCCGCGATACTGAACATGAAACATCAACGGCGTACGACGGGATGGGGCGCGACTCGATATGATGAATTCCGGTTCGTTGCGATTCAGCGCTTCGAGCCGCGTCGATACCTGAAGGCCCCGCAGTGCCCGACATTTTGGGCCTTCTCCTTTTGAAGCGATACCAATCTGCCGCCCGGCATTGCCCGGCGGCCGTTTTTTGTTACTGCAAGGCACGGGGTAGGCTGATGGTTTCCGATCTGCTGAACAAGACACTGCGCGCGCAATACGTGCAACACGGACGAATTGTCCGCCTCGATACGCCGCTTGGCGAAGACTGGTTGGTCCCGCTTTATGTCCGGGGGCGGGCATGTCTTGGGCGAGACTTCGAATTCACGATCGACGCAGCGTCGACGCGGCTCGAAACGATTCGGGCCAACGCGCTGATCCGGCAATCCGTGACGCTGTGGATTCGGCAAACGGACGGGAGTGAAATGCCGATTCACGGCTATGTGACTGCGTTCAGTCGCTTGGGCGGGGACGGAGCCAACACCTACTACCAGTTCCGCTTCAATTCATTCCTCGCGCTGCTGAGGCTCGGTAGTGACAGGCGCGACTGGATCGAGACGCCCGCGCAGCAAACCGTGTCCGACGTGCTCGCCAAGTATCCCCAATCATCCGGTAACGTGAATTGGCAATTGCGCCAAGCGCTGCGCTCGTATTCGCAGCGGATGCAATGGGAGTCCGACTGGAACTACGTCCACCGTACATTCGAAGAACTCGGTCTCTTTCCGCGTTTCGACATCGCGCCGGACGGCAAGTCACACAAGGTCGTCATCATGGACGATCTTTTTTCCGTTCCAGAATTAAAGCGCAAGATCATTTTGTTTAGCGGCGCGGTACAGGACGAGGAATTCGACGGCCTTGGCGAGTGGATCGATTCGCAGGAAATCCAGTCCGCCGAACTCGACACGGGCACATTCGACTACAAACGTCCGGACCTTTCGAAGCACGTCACGATGCCCGCATTCGATCTTGATGACGTACCGGGGCTGGGCGAGCAATACGAATATACGGGATCGCATACGTGGTCGGATCGCGACATGGGCGAAACGCAAGCAAACGTTGTCGCTGAGGAATGGCGCTCGCGCGCGCAGCGCTTTCACGGTGTCGGCGCATTGCGTTGCGCATGGCCGGGTCGCTATGGCGTGCTGACGGGGCACCCGGTGCACGATGCGCAGTCGGAACAGGATCGCGAGATGGCGATTCTTTCGGTGAACTGGCTCATCCAGAACAACGTGCCGGGTATCGAAAACCTGATGCGTTTTCGCAAGAGCCTGCGCGCCGAAGTCGAGCAGGCGCGAGCGACCGGCGCGGGTTCGGCGGTGCGCCATGACGACGGCAGCGTTGGATTTTTCCACGTCGAAATCGAAGCGCAACGGCGTCGGGTCGCATTCCGCAGTCCCTTCGAACACAAGAAGCCCGTTATGCAGCTTCAGACGGGCATCATCGGTGGACCGGACAACGAGGAAATCTATACGGATGAATGGCTGCGGGCGAAGGTTCGACTGACATCGGATCGACTCAATGACGGCGACCAGAACGTGTCGGCGTGGATACGCGCGGCGATGCCCGATGCGGGCTACAAGCGCGGCGGCATGTTCCCGCTGCGCAAGAACGACGAAGTGCTAATCGATTTTATCAACGGTGATTGTGACCGTCCGGTGATCCTGTCCAGAATGCATGGTGGCGAAAGCAAGCCCGAATGGCACACGCACGGGCTGACCTCGGGCTTGCTGTCGCGCGAATACGGCGGAGAAGGCTACAACCAACTGATGATGGACGACGCCAGCGGGCAGAACCGCGTGCATCTGTACTCGACAAGTTATTGCTCTCATTTGCACCTGGGCTACCTGATTCAG
Organism: Burkholderia sp. BCC0506; assembly: GCF_902833145.1. Taxonomy (GTDB): domain Bacteria; phylum Pseudomonadota; class Gammaproteobacteria; order Burkholderiales; family Burkholderiaceae; genus Burkholderia. The sequence continues at coordinate 181,221 of NZ_CADFEN010000004.1, forward strand.
CATTCGGGCAATACGCGCGGTGCGTTCATCGGTCACGGCTTCGACCTCAAGTCGTTGGGCTACGGTGCGGTGCGGGCCGAACAAGGGCTCTACGTTTCGACGCAACCCGCCGCGACTCAACCGCTGAGTGTGACGGCAGCGTCCGAACAGCTTACCCGCGCCGAAGCGATGTTGGCGACGACGTCGAAGGCGAGCCAGACGAATCGGGCGCAGAGTCAGCAAGACGGCCACGATGCACTGAAAACTTTCACGGACGCAACGCAGCACCCGGTGGCAGGCACAACCAAGGGCGGCCGCACGGCAGGTGGCGGCACGGGCAACGCGAACGGCTTCGCGAAGCCGATCATGCTGCTCTCGAGTCCGGAAGGCATTGCCGCATCGACGCAAGGGTCGGCGCATATCTCGGCAAACAAGCAAACCAACGTGGTCGCCGGGGAAGACATCAACCTCGCAGCCGGTCGGGCGTTACTCGCCAGTGTGTTGGAGCAAATCAGCCTGTTTGCGGAAAAACTCGGCGTCAAGATCTACGCGGCGAGCGGCCCGATAGACCTTCAGGCGCAGAATGATTCGATGAGTTTGACCGCTTCGCAAGATGTGAAGATTACGGCGGGCAAGAAGATGTATCTGTCGGCCGATGAAATCTGGATCGGCGCGAACGGCTCGTATATCAAGCTGACGGCGAACATGATCGAGAACGCAACGTCGGGCCAGATTATAGAAAAGTGCGCGAATTGGGAGAAAGCAGGAGCGGCAAGCGGCACGCTGAAAAACCCGCTGCATTCGACGCCTGTATCGGTCGACGGCGGTCGTTTCACAGTGTTCTCCGGTTAAACCGCGCGGCGGGATAGTTCCAATATAAAAAAACCTGAAACCGAATCCGAGTCGGGAATCATGAGCAAGACAACGCCTAAAAAGAAACACCATCCACCGGCCGCTCCAAAATCGACCCCCAAACCTGCCGAACCGGCGGATACACCACTGAACTGGGCCTACCCCTTCACACCGGTAGGCAAGGACGACGCGGCCGACCCGATGACCTATTTCAGGGCGCTGGCCAAGTGCGAAAACGGCTTTTATCCACTCGGTGTCAGCGGCATGTGGCACGGTGGCGTGCATTTCGCCGAAGGCAGCGCGGAAATGCTGAAGCAGGACAGCGGCGTGCGCGCGATTGCGGACGGCAAAATCGTGGCGTACCGGCTGAACACGAAATATGAGGAAACGACGTATCCGAACAACGTTGGTCTGGCGCACTACTCGACCGGCTTTGTACTGGTTCGGCATGAGCTGAAATTGCCGCTGAAACCGGCTTCGGCATCGGCCCCCGCATCGGCTCCCGCGCCTGCATCGACTAATACCGCGCCCCCGACGTCCGCACCAGCCGACAATCCGTCGTCCAACAGCAAAGACAAATCCCTCGTGTTCTTCAGTCTGTACATGCACACGGTGGATTGGGAAACCTATCAAAAGGGGATGGGGCAAGCGAAAACGGACCGGCATCCAGACCAGCCACTTCCGTCACCAATGTCATATTGGGAAGGCGACCGGTACTATCGGGTGGGCGACAAGGCGAAGGACAAGCAAGCCATTCCTAAGCCGAAAGCGCGTGTGCAACCGCCCGCGACACGGACCGATGGGGCCGACAATCTGCCTATCAACAACACGAACCAGAACGAACCGCCGCCCGCAGATAGCGGTCAAGATGCCACTCCTCCGGCCCCGGAGACAGGCTTGCACATTCGAGAGTTGCCGAACGGAAAGAGCAAGATTATTGGCGTGTTGCCGAGAGGAACCGAAATCATTGCGGGCGAAGGTGACTCTGCACACCCGGACTGGATCAAGATCAAGTCCATTAAATCGGGCACGGTTTTGTCTGCCGAAGTTGGTAAGCCGGTGTCTCCTCAAGCACAGTGGAGTTACGTGTTCAAAGGGGAGCTGGACGCCGTTGTCGATCCGAAGCCGCTTGATACGGTCGTGATCCTGAAGGAGCCGCAGCGCGTCAAGGCGGGCGAAGTTGTCGCGCATGTCGGCCAGTATCAATGGCCCAGGAAGGCGAGCCCGATACCGCCGAAGCCGAACTATCCGATGCTGCATCTCGAAGTGTTCGCGGGACCGGACCTGAAGGACTTCATCGATCGAAGCCGCGCGCGTGCGAAAGAACTGAACGAGAAAAACAAACCGCTTCTGGAAATCGAACCGGGGGCCAAGCTGGTCAGCGAAATTCCCGCGCCTGATCAGCAACTGACGCAGGCCGGATTGAAGCTCGTGCCGGTAGGCGACGCGAAAGGTTCACGTTGGGTCAAGGTGCAGCCGAAGAGCGTGACGAATGTGCCTGCGAAAGGCCAGCAGAAGGCCAAGCAAAACTTCGCAGACGTTGGGAAACCGATGTGGGTTGAAAGCGGTCTTGCGAACACGATCAGCACGGCGAATGTTGCGGGATGGCAGAACTTTCCACTGGACGTTTCCAAGGCGAGCGGGCCAGGAGCGGACTTCCGGGACGTGCTTCTCCGTACTCAGCTCGACAAACTTGGTGCGGACAATGTCGCGATCGACGACAAGGGGCATCATTGGTGGAACATTACTATTGGTTCGAAGGATGGTTCCGCACGACAGGGTTGGGTGTGCGATACCGGCCACCACGGCGTGCAGTTTCGTAGCCCTTGTGAATGGCCGGGTTTCGAATTGGTAGACAACGGCAGCGTCAGCCCTGCAGATATGTTCAAACGCCATATCCATACGACCGAACAATATCTGGCGGACGAGGATGGTAACGAGTTCATGGGGACAGCGGCGAAGGTCAACGCTGGCGAACTCATCACGAAACTTGAAAGGGCGATCGACACGAACCAAGACGGGAAGGTAACGGCGCAGGAACTGAAGCACGCACTGGAAACGCGTTGGACGGCAGAAGCGGTTTCGCATCTTGTGGTGCGCAATGAAACCGAATGGGGCGGTGGTCTGGGCAAGTGGGAGGAACTCAACCCGCTCATGCAGAAGCAGACCGAGATGTGGAAGACGGAGCTTGACCGCCTTGCCAAGCTTCAGTGGTGGGAACAAATCAAGGGGGTCGATGGCTTTCCTACAGACCTCTCGCCTTGGCACTTCCATCCGATTGGGGTGATCGGGAATTTTGCGGACACAGAGTGCTGCGCAATTACGGTCGAGCTATTGGAAAAGGTTTATGAAAAATCGGGAGACTGGTTTACGGGGAAAGGCGGATCAAGAACCTTTGTGCAGGAGTTTCCGGAAAAATACCCGAATATACATAAATACGACAAATATAAATTCGTCTCACTGCTCAATACTAAATTGAAGGAATATGGCATTGTTGGGTGTTATCATAAAGCCCACTTTCTCGCACAGTGCTTCCATGAATCGGCTAGGTTCGAGACAACAATAGAGTTCGCCTCCGGCGAGGGATATAATCCCGGGGTGCATCCAGATGCTATTAAGAATGGAAATACTAATCTCGGAGATGGGCCGAAATACAAGGGAAAGGGAATAATTCAGCTGACGTGGAAAAATAACTATGCGGCATACTCCGCCCACAGAGGGGTCGATTTTGTAAACAATCCTGAGCTTATTGCTACCGATATGGAAAACGCTATCGATGCATCTTGCTGGTATTGGCGGCACAAAGGGGCGCTTTCAGGAAAATATGACGCCAAGGGTGATATAAATATCATCGTAGATCATGAGAAAAATAATGTTAGATTAATTACGCTGGCCGTCAATGGTGGGCATAATGGGTTGTCTGAGCGTCAGGAGCTTTTTGGCCGAATCAAGAAAGAGTGGGGGTTGATTTGATAATTTTTAAAAGAGATGTGTTTCTCAAATTCGGCCTGATTTCTGCAATTGCGATGATCGCATTATCAGTTGCTTCTGCCGAGACTGTCAATGGACTCTCGATAAATAAAGCAGGGGAAATCCGTGACTGCAGCGGTTTGTCAACGTGCAAAAGCATTGAGCCGACTGGCGATCTAAAAAAGGCTATTGATGATGGTTACGAGAATTTATCGGTTGTTGATATTTATAAGAATGGAAATAAGGAAATTGCTGCCACGAGTGGTGGGGGCGATGGTTGTTCGAAATTTTTCTCATATGACCGTGCGTCGAACCGATTTTATGTCTTGATATTTTCGGGTCGAGATATATGTAATTTTCGAGTCGAGGGGGATAGCTTGATTAGCTCGTATCGGCTTGATGCGAGGCAATATGAGGATATCTATAAGCTTAAAAAGGGAAGGTATCAAATCGCAATAACTGATGCATGTGTTGGATGTGACGAAGTTTCCCGTTCGGTGTACGTAGATGGGAAAATTTCTGAAAAAATAATTGTTACCAATCAGCGGGACTATGCAAAGCGCATGCCGGTAACTACGACGGTTGTTGCGGATAAGGCAAGATTATACGATGACCATTCAGATTCTTCTTCGGCAAAGATGTATTTGCTGAAGGGTGATAAAGTTCAGTTGGTGGATTTTAATAGTGAAAATGGCCTTTGGTATCTCGTTAAATATTTTACGAAGCGGCATGGTGCTATTCTCAAATGGATCAAGTGCGAAGATTTGGCTATATGCAAGTAGATCGGAAATATAAAGTAGATGGAGTTATGTGGGTGGTATTAAAGGGGAATCCAGGTGACTAGTCCGATTGGAATTGTTGCCGTCGACCACGGTGGCACGGTCGAAACAGGTCAACAAGTGTGCGCTGATGGGCGGTCGCATCATTTTCACGGGTAATCAAGCAAAAAGTCAGCCGGGGATGCTGTGGACGATACGATCCACAAACAAAGAGAGTGGCTTGCGAAACGAAATTTATGCGATAGAGATGCTGCCTGTATTCTCGAAGTAATGAAGGGGCAACTTATTCAGCTTGATGGCATGAGTCGAAATTGGAGAAATGTATCTGGGTTGATTGCGGTGGTCTATTAAAATGGTTGGGGTAGTTCTGTTTGAGAAGGGTGCGATTTTTGAGTGCTAGGGATGGATCGTGACGAAGAATGTTGCTTTTTTTGTGCTGATGCTTATTTCTGGTGCAGCCTTTTCTAGAGTGGTCTGCAATGTTCAAGATAACGCAGGGTTAATCAACTGCACGCAAAAAAATTACGAAGCCGCGGACAGAATATTGAATGGAGGCTACAATGAATTTATAAGAAAGGCTACTCCTCTGGAGAGGAAAAATATTATCGCAACTCAAAGGGCGTGGATCACATATAAAGAGAAGTATTGTGATGCAGCTTTTGATGCCGTTTCTCCAGGGGCGGAGGCATCTATCGACAAATGGACTTGTTTGACGTCGGCGACAGAGGTGCGAACAAATGAAATTCGCTACTTAGAATCGTCTATCGGTATGGATGATTTCAGGCGATCACTATCCGTTATGGCGAATCTTTACGAAAACGGGGATGCCACCAAGGTAATATCGAAGTTGATAAAAAACACACCCGACGGAAACAATCCAAGTTGGATTAAATATGTGGATCTGAATTGCAAGATGGTCGCCGCAAGGTTACATGAAGAGCGCAACACTTGCACGGCCAGACTTAATTTCTTTAAAAACTGGTGACTTTGTCCTTCACTTGGCCTGAACACCTCGACAGATGATCAATTTGATTCGAATCGGTGATGACACCGACCACGGCGGCAAAGTCGAAACGGGCTCTTCATCGATGAAATTCGATGGCCGCTATGTTGCCCGCAAAGGCGACCGCGTATCGTGTCCGCAGCATCCCGACGTGTCGCCGAACATCATCGAGGAAGGCGACGAATCGATGAAGGACAACGGCATCCCGATTGCGCGGCACGGCCATCGCGCTACGTGCGGCTGTCACCTGATTTCGAGCCTCGTGTAACGCTACAACAGCGGCGCGGTGCCCGGCCGCATCGGGCACCGCACGATCAAGGAGCCGTCGTTCTTCGACAGCACGACGAGCTGCGTAAAGCTGTTGGCGGGCGCATACCGCGACAGGTAAAGGTCGAGTTGAAGGATCAACACGCCGATACTGTTTTCAATGAACGCGCTCTCATCCGCGGCCATCACGATTTCGAAGCCTCTCACAAGGGCCGAATGCGGCTTGATCGCCAGTAGTCGCTCAACAACGTTTCTCTTGACGAACGAAATCGCCCCGACGTGTTCGGCGCGTCGATCGCTTGGCGCAAGCTGGCGCATGAGCTTCACGAAATCAGGCCACGCCTCACGTGTCAATTGCGTCACGTTGGCCGTCGTCAGCGCGAGCACGCGCCACTGCGCTTCCGACTCACGGGACGCGCTATAAGTCAGCGTCGGTTGTTTCAGCAGCGTAATCCTGCAAGGAACCTGATCGCTTTCGTTTTTCAGATCACCCGTTAGGGAGCCGATCCGCATCCGCGAAGGCCAGTCGCGATTCGTGCAGGTGAGGTCGGCACTCAATTGCAGCGGCGTTTTCGCCACCGCTGTCCCATCCGCGCGTAGCAGTACGAGCGACGTTTCACGTCCGGGATGATGGATTGCCGCGTAGGGATCGTGACGCGTGATCCAGAACCGTTCGTCGGCCCCGACGCCCCATGCATTCAGCGGCGGAATAGCGGTCCCGTCTGACGGATCGCGAACTGCATCGACCGAATAGATACCGCGAATGTCTGGCCGGCTCGGCTTTGGCACGACGGGATAATCGGCAACGATTTCGCCGCGCGATGACTTGACGCCCATATGCTTGAACAGGTTCACGATTGGCGTACAGAACAGTCCGATGTTGTCCGCCGAGAGTGGCGTGAACGCTTGCGCGATGCGCGAATCGGCGTGTACGCCTCCAATCGCCAGATGTAGTGTTACGCGACGTGCGCGGTTCATTTGAACGGGTTCAAGACATCGGCGTAATTGAATGTCGACGAAGTCGAACTTGTCCGGAAATCCGACGTATTCCAGCAGCGGTTGAACCAGCGGCGAATTTTGTGACGGTGGCAACAGCATATCGACCGGGCCGAACCCGACCGGTGTGACCGGTATCCCCGCAACTGGCATCCACCGCCCGCTGTCGTCCGCTTCCACATATGCGCCCCGGACGCGCAGCAGGACCGTATCCAGCAGCGCGACGACCGTCTGGCGTTCTCCAGCGAAATGAACGCGCAGCGTGTCGGGCGAAATCGCGCCGAGAGGCGAGGTGGCTACCGTCGACTCAATCGTGATGGAAATGAAGCTGGTTATGTTCGGCGGCAAGGTGACTTGTGCCGGTGCGACGGTGCTGCGCGAGAATCGAGCGTTTGCGATGTTGAGCGGCGCAAGCGTTACGTCATAAGCGGTTCGAAAGCGAACTTCCCCGCCGCGCGACGTGAGTTCCATGCCACGCGGCAAGACGGTCGGCTTGTCCGGTAATTCCTTGACCGGATCGAAGCGAGCGATCGAACATGAAGGGAACGGTCGCAAATAGTGCGGATGCAAGACATGAAGCAACGCTTCCGTGAACTTCGGTGCGCCGTCGTCCAGGTTGGCCCGGATTTCGGCTGCAAGCAACGCGAACGCCTGCATCATCCGCTGGACGTGTGGGTCGTCCGTCTGTCCGCCTGTAAAGCGCAGGCCGGCGGCAATTCGTGGATACTCGTTGGAGAAGGTTGCGAACTGATTCTCCAGCTTCGTCAGTTCCTGTTCATAGTAGCCGCGCAGCTTGTCGTGCATATCCAACGTCGTAAGGCCTCTGCAGGTCACGACGTGCGTCGTATTGTCCAACGGTCATCGTAGTCGAATCTTCATTCTCCGAGTTCCTGCAGCCTAATAGTCCGACGCCAAAAGATGAGTCTGATGCGGTTACGGCAACTGCACGACGGCGGGAATATGTTTCGCAGTGTGAACTTCGAGGGGCGGCTCGTCGAGATAAGGTCGGGACGGCAGCCACCGACGCGGGACAGGATCAGTAGGGGAATGTCAGCGAGCGCGCATTTCTCTTCGTATGGACGTTCGGGACCATGAAGCATCCCGGCATGCATGTCGCTGATGAACAGTGCGCGTTGAAGATAGCGGATCGGACATCGCGTTCTCCAGAGTGACCGGTATGGACGGAAACGCAAAGGGACCGTCCGGAATCGGCGGGGCCTGGGGGAATCCGTGACGCTACGATCTTGCGCGCACCCGCCGCACGGGCCCGCCGAAGGCGGTCGTGCGCGTGGTTGTCGAAAGGGTGATCGTGGCGTCGTGTATTGATCAATGATGCCCGATGCGCGCGCGACGTCAATGACGCTTCGCGCGCCGCACACCGGCCACCGCTCAATCCAGCGCCTTCCCGGCCTTCTCGTCCATGCACCGAATCGCAAGCAGCGTCATCGCACCACACCCGATCGCATACCACGCAGGCGCATTAGGATTCCCGGTCGCCGCGATCAGCCACGTGACGAAGAACTGCGCGAAGCCGCCGAAGATCGCGACGCCCACGCTATACACCAGCGCACCGCCCGTCGCACGCACCGCCCGCGGAAACAACTCGCCGAGCATCGCGCCGGTGGCCCCGATGTTGATCGCGTGCACGATCGACAGCGCGGCGATGATCGACAGCAGCGACGCGGCGCCCGGCCAGCGGTTCAGCGCGATGAACGCCGGATAGATCGCGGCCATCAGCGCGATGCGCGTCCACCAGACGATCCGGTTGCGGCCGAACACGTCGGACAGCAGGCCGCCGATCGGCGTCACGAGCATCAGGATCGCGCCGGCGACGCAACCGGCCGTCATCGACAGCCACGTCGGCAGGTGCAGCACCTGCACACCGTAGATCGCCATGTAGAACACGATGATGTAGTGGATCGACGTGCCGCCGATCGTCACGCCGAGGCCCGCGAACACGGCCTTGCCGTGATGGCGCAGCACGTCGGCGAGCGGCAGCGATGCGACCGGCTCGTCGTGCGCGGCGGCCGGTGCGGCGGCGGGCACTTCCTCGACGGTGCGGCGCAGCCAGTAGCCGAGCGGCACGAACAGCGTGCCGATGATGAACGGCACGCGCCAGCCCCAGCTTTCGAGTTGCGCGGCGGTCAGCGTCGACGTCAGCGCAACGCCGGTCAGCGCGCCCGCGAGCGCGGCGAGCCCCTGGCTCGAGAACTGGAACGACGCATAAAAACCGCGCCGATGCTGCGGCGCCTGTTCGAGCAGCAGCGTCGTTGATGCGCCGACTTCGCCGCCCGACGCAAAACCCTGCAGCAGCCGCGCGAGCACGAGCAGCAGCGGCGCGGCGATGCCGATCTGGGCGAAGGTCGGTGCGACCGCGATCGTCGCGGTGCCGAGCGCCATCAGCAGCAGCGTGAGGATCATCGCCTTCTTGCGGCCGGCGCGGTCCGCATACATGCCGATCACGAGCCCGCCGAGCGGACGCGTGACGAAGCCGACGCCGAAGCTCGCGACCGCGAGCATCAATTGTCCGAACGACGAATGCACCGGAAAGAACAGCTTGCCGATCAGGATCGCGAAGAAGCTGTAGACCGTGAAGTCGTAGAATTCGAGCGCGTTGCCGACGGCGGCGGCCGCGATCAGCCGGCGTTTCTTCGCGGCGGCGCGGGCGTCGACCGGCGTGCCGGCGAACGGAAGGGCGGACGTTTCCATGGGGTTCCCCCGGTTAGCGCGAAACTGCGTGGTGAAGGGCCGTCAGGCCGCGAGCCAGGCTTCGGCGACGCGAACCCAGTAACTCGCGCCGATCGCGAGGATGTCGTCGTTGAAGTCGTAACCGGGGTTGTGCACCATGCAGCCGCCCTTGCTGCCGATCCCGTTGCCGATGAACGCGTAGCAGCCGGGGCGTGCTTCGAGCATGAACGCGAAATCCTCGCTGCCCATCAGCGGCGCGGCGTCGGTTTCGACGCGCTCGGCGCCGAGCATCTGGCGTGCGATGTCGGCCGCGAACGCGGTCGGTTCCGCGTGATTGACGAGCACCGGATAGCCATAGTCGTAGTCGACTTCCGCGGTGACGCCGAAACTTTCCGCCTGGCCCTTCGCGAGCGCTTCGATACGGCGCGCGAGCAGGGCGCGCACGTCGGCGTTCAGCGCACGCACCGACAACTTCATCACGACGGTTTCGGGAATGATGTTGAACGTCTCGCCGGCCTGCACGCTGCCGACCGTGATCACGGCCGCCTGTTGCGCATCGACCTCGCGCGCGACGATGGTCTGCAGTGCGACCATGATGCTGCCCACGGCCGACATCGGATCGCGCGCGAAATGCGGCATCGCGCCGTGGCCGCCGACACCGCGCAGCGTGATCGTCACGCGGTCGGCGGACGCCATCGCGGCGCCGGTGCGGAACGCCATGTCGCCGGCCGCGCGGCCCGGCATGTTGTGGATCGCGAAGATCGCGTCGCACGGGAAACGGTCGAACAGGCCGTCGTCCATCATCGCCTTCGCACCGCCGAAGTTCTCCTCGGCCGGCTGGAAGATCAGGTTCAGCGTGCCGGAAAACCGGCGCGTCGCCGCCAGGTGGCGCGCCGCGCACAGCAGCATCGCGGTGTGGCCGTCATGGCCACACGCATGCATCTTGTTCGCATGGCGGCTTGCGTACGGCAGGCTGGTGGTTTCCGCGAGCGGCAGCGCATCCATGTCGGCGCGCAGCCCGACCGTGCGCGTGCCTTGCCCTTCGCGCAGCACGCCGACCACGCCCGTCTTGCCGATGCCGCGATGCACGTCGTAGCCCCAGCCGGTGAGCAGCTCGGCAACGAGATCGCTCGTGAGCGTCTCCTCGAATGCGAGTTCGGGATGGGCGTGGATGCGGCGGCGCACCTGGACAAGCTCGGGGGCGATCGCGGCGATGCCGGGGATGACGGGGTTCACGGCTTGCAGCATGGGGTCTCCTGTGGGGCAGGTGGAGCGTTTGACGTGCATATGACGGCCAAGCATATAAATTTCTTTTGGGTACCAGAAGCTGCTAAATTGCTTTGGTGCACACCGTCGGTTGCCGCTCGGGAATACCCTGAGCCACTGCGCCGCGCGGCGCACTGGGTTTCCACGGGTCACGCATTGCCGCCATGAAATACCATCAGCTGAAAGCGTTCGTCACCGCCGCGGAGGAAGGCAGCATTCGCGCGGCGGCGCGGCGCCTGAACGTGTCGCCGGCCGCGCTGACGAAGGCCGTCAAGGAGCTGGAGATCGCGCTCGGCGTATCGCTCGTCGTGCGCACCGCGCGCGGCGTGCAGCTCACCGCGTTCGGCCAGCGACTGCAGGTGCGCGCGCGGCTGATCGTCGCCGAAATGCAGCGCGCCCGCGACGACATCGAGCAGGCGCAGGGCGCGATGACGGGTTCCGTCTCGGCGGCGATCACGCCCGCGGCGGCCGTGACGATTCTGCCCGACGCGTTTCGTGCGTTCCGGCGCCGCTTTCCGGTGGCGCGCGTCAATCTGGTCGAAGGGTTTCCGGGCGTCGCGCTGCCGCGCCTGCACGACGGTTCGCTCGATTTCGCGGTGGCCGTCGTCGTCCCCGAGCTGCTGGCGGCCGAGTTCGATCATGCGGAGCTCTACGCGAGCCGCTCGCTGATCGTCGCGCGCAAAGGCCATCCGCTCGCGTCGGCCACGTCGCTCGCCGATCTCGTCGAGGCCGACTGGCTGATGAATCCGTCGCCGGAAAGCTCCACGCAGGTGCTGTTCAACTCGTTCGTCGCATACGGGCTGCCGGTGCCGGCGCGCGTGGTCGAATGCCCGAGCTTCGGTCTCGCGCACAGCCTGATGACCGGTTGCGACCTGATCGCATCGATGCCCGAGCAATTGCTGCAGGGCGAGGGGGCGCGCGACCAGCTCGCGGTGCTGCCGATCCGCGAGCGCTTGCCGGGCGTATCGGTGCAGGTCGTCACGCGCCGCGACAGCCCGCTGACGCCTGCCGCGGCGATGCTGCTCGATTGCCTGCGCGATTCCGCGCGACGCAAGGGATTGCGGTGAGCGCACGCCCCGCACGGATTGCGTAGCGATCCTGACGACCAACCGCCGGCATGTGCTGGTCCGCGTACCATTTCGGCGCACGTCGCGCGAGCCGGTATCATAGCGGCCGGCCCGTCGCTTCGGCCGGCTTCCAACTTCATCGCCATCCGGCATCCAGCAATCAGAGGCATCCATGACCAGTGCAACCCAATTCGACAACGTATCGGTCGTCAAGCGCGCGAACGTCTATTTCGACGGCAAGTGCGTGTCGCATACCGTGCTCTCCCCGGACGGCACGCGCAAGACGCTCGGCGTGATCCTGCCGTGCGCGCTCAACTTCGGCACGGATGCGCCCGAATTGATGGAAGTGCAGGCCGGCAAGTGCCGCGTGAAGCTCGACGGCAGCAGCGAATGGCAGACCTACGGCGCCGGCGAATCGTTCTCGGTGCCGGGCAAGAGCCGCTTCGACATCGAAGTGCTCGAGACGCTCGACTACGTCTGCAGCTACCTGTAAGCCCTGCGCGCCGCGCGCGGCAAAGAAAAAGCCCCGCCGAAGCGGGGCTCGTCGCAAATGGATGGCGCAATGCCATCCGGCGCGCCTGTTCTCGTTACATCGTTACAGGCAGGCGCTGATGTCGCCGGCGGCCGCGGCGTCGCCGCGCACGCCGACCCACGTCTTCGCATCCGGCTTCCACGACGGGCGAACCATCGCGGCGGCGCCGTTCGGCGGCTGCTGGCCCGGTACGTACACGTCGGTCGCGAGGCCGTTGGCCAGCACGTTCTGCGAAATCACCTGTTGTTGCGACTTGTCGGCCCAGGTCTTGGCGATGCACGCCGAGACGTCGGGAGCCGCTTTCTGGCTTTGTCCCACGTTCTGCACGGCAGGATCGGCTGCATGAGCAGAAATTGCCACGGTCAATGCGATGAGCGGTAAGTATTTCACGTTCACGTTATCTCCCTCGAGTCGTGATTGATTGAGTGGGATGCGCAGCAGTGCTGCGTGCAAGTGAGATCGCATCGCGCATGCACGGTTCCGGTCATTCCGAAACAAGTTGTTAACGCGCTTGCCAAACGACGGCTCGGATGCTGCGCATGTTGTTGCAGCGCGCCATGTGTCGCGTACGACGCGACGTCATGCGTGCCGCGGTCGGTGCGCTGCCCGATCGTGGTGTGGTGGGGTGGCGGTCGCGACGGGCGGCATGTATACGCATGCCGCGCCGCGACTCTTTATTCGATGGCGAAGTGGAATGGCTATGGATGGCCCCGTCGCATGAGCACCATGATGACAAACTTTCCTCCGCGGAATTGTTAACCAACTTTAAACGGAGGAACGCGACGGGGCGAGCTGCGCGCGCAACGGGCGCGCGGCATCGTGGCGTGGGGTGCGGCGGCGAGGCGGTGCGCGACGGCATGCCCCGCACGCGGGCCGTGTCAGCCGGCCTTGCGCGAACCGATGTCGCGCAGATTGACCGGGACGACCGGACGGAAGCGCTCGCGCTTGTGTTCGTCGTCGAAGTGCTGGAGCGCCGGCTTGATCAGGTCGCTGCGCGACACGAGGCCCGTGATGCGCAGCGATTGCTCGTCGGCGACCACCGGCAGGCGTTCGAGGCCGAGCATCGCGAGGCGCGACGCGACGACGCGGCAGGTTTCGTGCGCCAGCGCGACGGCCGGTGCGCGGCCGGCGAATGCGGCCGCGATCGGCGCGTTGGCGCCGGCCTGCGCGCGGTGCGCATCGAGCGTCGCGCGATCGACGAGGCCGAGCAGGCGGCCGTTCTGCACGACCGGGTAAGCGCGGTGCGTCTGCTTCGCGCCGAAGTATTGCGTCTCGACGGTATCGAGCGTTGCGGCACCGTCGATCGCGACGAGCCGATCGGCCGACGTCATCACTTCGCCGACATCGTGCCGCTCGAGCGGATCGACGCCGTATTCGCGATAGATGTGGTAGCCACGGCGCGCGATCTTCTCCGTCATGATCGAGCGCTTCATCACGATGGTCGCGAAGCCATGCGCGACGAGCGTCGCCGCGAGCAGCGGCAGCAGCGCGTTGGCGTCGTGCGTGAGGCCGAACGCGAACACGATCGCGGTGAGCGGTGCGCCGAGGGTTGCGCCGAGCGTGGCGGCCATGCACACGAGCGGCCATAGCGCCGGATCGCCGCCGGGCAGCACCGGCGACAGCACGGTGCCGAGGCCGGCGCCGAGCATCAGCAGCGGGGCGAGCACCCCGCCCGACGTGCCCGAGCCGAGCGCGATCACCCACATCACGGCCTTCACGATCAGCAGTGCGAGTGCGATCTTCAGCGCGATGTGCTGGTGCAGCAGGTCGCCGATCACGTCGTAGCCGACGCCGAGCGCGCGCGGCTCGAGCCAGCCGCCGATGCCGATCACGATCGCGCCGAGCGCGGGCCACCACATCCAGTGCACGGGCAGCTTCGCGAAGGTGTCTTCGACGCGATAGAGCGCCGCCGACAGGCCGCACGCGAGCATGCCCGACAGCAGGCCCGCGACGATGCACGACAGCAGTGCGACGGGCGTCGGCGCGGCGGTCGTCAGCGGAAACAGCGGATCGACGCCGAAGAACACCGCGCGTGCGAAGCCTGCCACCGCGCACGCGAGCGCGACAGGCAGGAAACTGCGCGGACGCCATTCGAACAGCAGCAGTTCGACCGCGAGCAGCACGGCGGCCACCGGCGTGCCGAACACGGCCGTCATGCCGGCGGCCGCCCCGGCGACGAGCAGCGTCTTGCGCTCGGCGGCGGTCACGTGCACGCATTGCGCGATCAGCGAGCCGAGCGCGCCGCCCGTCATGATGATCGGGCCTTCGGCGCCGAACGGGCCGCCGCTGCCGATCACGACGCCGGACGACAGCGGCTTGAGGATCGCGACCTTCGGCGACATGCGGCTCTTGCCGAACAGGATCGCCTCGATCGCTTCCGGAATGCCGTGGCCGCGGATCTTCTCCGAACCGAAACGCGCCATCAAGCCGACGATCAGCCCGCCGATCACCGGGACGGCGATCACCCATGCGCCCAGCGTGTTGTTCGCGGGAGAATGGTCGGCGAACGAGAACTGCCGGAAGAAGAACAGGTTCGTGAACAGGTGGATCAGGCTCAACAGCACGAATGCGGCAAGCGTGCTGAGCAGGCCGATTCCGGCGGCAAGCAGCGCGATCCTGGGCAGGCGCTCGTTGATCGAGAAATCGCGTTTGTGTGGGGCGTTCATCGGAGTGGCAAGGGTCAGTAATCGATCTGGGGAACCTGGAACGTGCCCTTGAGCGACTTCAGCTCGGCACGATGCATGGCCGCGAGGCGGGCGAGCAGCGTTTCGCCGGCCGGCTCGAGGTGGACTTCGACCTGGCGGCGGTCGGCTTCGCTCGGCTTGCGCCTCACGAGCCCGAGCGCTTCGCAGCGCGTCACCAGCGCCACCACGCCGTGGTGCTGCGCCTGCAGGCGTTCGGCGAGCTCGCCGATGGTTGCCCATTCGCGATGCGGATAGCCCTTGATGTGCAGCAGCAGCAGGTATTGCAGCGGCGTCACGCCTTCGCTTTGCGCGGCGCGTTCGGAGAAGCGCTCGAAGCGGCGCATCTGGTAGCGGAATTCGGACAACTGCTGGAAATCGCTTTTCGTCAGTGCGCGTCGGGTATCGGTCATCGGGGCGGTCGGGCAATCGGTTACGGTGATGAAAATATATCACGACGTGATATAAATGGCCGAAATATCGAGAAATAGCTGTATTTTTCCTCAGCAGACGATGACGTCGTGCGCGGCGCTACGCGGCCTCGAGCATTTGGGTCTGCTGATAAAGGCCCGTGACGAGATCCGTCTGCGTAATGATGCCGACGAGCCGGCGCGACGCATCGACGACCGGAATATGGTGATGGCCCGAATGCGTGAACAGCGGCACGAGCGCCGTGATCGGCATCGTTTCCGGCACCGACGCGACGTCGCGCGTCATCACGGAGGCGACGCTCGCGGGCTGGCCGCCGAACGATTGCGGCAGCCGCGCGCACAGGCGCTGCCACAGCGGGGCCGGGCGGCGCAACGGGCACGTGAGGTCGGCGCGCGTGACGATGCCGACGAGCCGGCCTTCGCCGTCGACCACCGGCAACGCCTTCACGCGGTGGCGCTCGAGCAGCGCGAGCGCGGCCGTGACCGACGTCGACGGCGCCACCTCGATCGCATGCTTCGTCATCAGGTCGGCGCACTTCAACTGGCCGAACGTGCGCGTATAAGCCTGCATTTCGGTTTCGCGCAACAGCGTTTCGAGATCGTCCGGATCGACGTCGAGCCATTCGCTGCGGCGCTTCAGCACCGCGTCGAGGTCGGCGCGCGTGAAGCCGCCGCGCGCCGGTGCGGCGCCGCCGGCCTGCGGTTTCGCTTCGGGGCGCACGCCGCCGTGCGGGTAGCGGTGCCCGGTCAGCGCGTGATAGACGAGTGCGGCCGACAGCAGGATCGCCGATTGCAGCGCGATCGGCTGCAGGACGAAACCGAAGCCGAGCGAGTGGATCGCCGGGCCGCCGACCACCGCCGTGAGCGCGACGGCGCCCGACGGCGGGTGCACGCAGCGCAGCGCGAACATGCCGCCGATCGCGCACGCGATCGCGACCGCGGCGGCCGTGATCGGATCGGCGATCCATTGCGCGCACGCGACGCCGACCGTCGCCGCGACGAGATTGCCGCCGATGATCGACCAGGGCTGCGCGAGCGGGCTCGCCGGTACCGCGAACAGCAACACGGCCGACGCGCCCATCGGCGCGACGAGCAGCGGCACGAGGCCCGGCACGCCGGGCAGCAGCCGCATCGTGGCGCCGACCGTCGCAATGCCCACGAGCGCGCCGGCGCACGAGCGCAGGCGCTCGCGCCAGCCGAGCGTCATCGGATGGGGAATGAAGCTGTGCAGCCATTGCCGCAACGTGCGGCGCGACGGTGAGGAGCCTGACGACATGGAACGGTAAGCGGTAAAAATGACAGCGCGAAGGCGCGGCGACGAGCATCGAAGTATATCGTGTTGTGATATAAATTGCCGCGCTGCATCAGGCCGTTGCACGCGCGCGACGCGCCAATCTTGCAGAATCCTTTCATTGTGTGGGAGCTTGCGTACGCGTAACCGCGCAAATTTGTCTGCAGCAGCGTACAATTCGGCGCACTCGATTCCCCCGTCATCCCAGAACCCCGTACGCGATGCCCGCTCTCCCGCCTTCTCCCCGGCACGGTGATCGATTCGACGTGGTTCGCGACGGTGTTCCGTTATCCCTCTGACGCGAGCGCCGCCAACGCCTCCCCACTGACTCTCCCCAAGCCAATTCAATGGACATGCTCGAAAACATGCGCCTGTTCGTGCGCGTCGTCGAAGCCGGCAGTTTTACCGCGGTCGCGAAGGAAATCGACGCGACCACCGCGCAGGTCTCGCGCGCGGTCTCGAACCTCGAAGCCCACGTACAGACGCGCCTGCTGCATCGCACGACCCGTCACCTCGGCCTGACCGAAAGCGGCGAGCGCTATTTCGAGCGCGCGAAATCGATCCTCGCGGAACTCGACTACGCGAATGCGGAGGCGCGCAACGCGCTGCTGCGGCCGAGCGGCAAGATGCGCATTCATGCGATGACGGGGCTCGGGCAGAGTCATGTCGTGTCGTCGATCGTCCGTTACCAGGAGGACAACCCCGACGTGTCGGTCGACCTGACGCTGGCGCAGCGGATGCCGAATCTGGTCGAAGAGGGCTACGACGTATCGATCGTGACGGCGTCGCAGTTGCCCGATTCGGGCTATGTCGCGCAGACGTGCGGCACGAGCTGCAGCGTGCTCGTCGCCTCGCGCGAATATCTGGCGCGGCATGGCACGCCGCAGACGCCCGACGAGCTGCCGAATCACGTATGCCTGCGCCTCGATACGCCCGCGTCGCCGGCCGGCGAATGGCGGCTCGAGCGCAGCGACGGCGAGGAAACCGTCTACGAGCTGCAGCCGGCGCCGTTCCAGGTCAACGTGCCGGACGCGCTGTGCGTCGCGGTGCGTGCCGGCCGCGGGATCGCGTGCGTGGCGCTGTATACGGTGCTCGACGACATCCGCGAAGGGCGCCTGATCCGCGTGCTGCCCGAGTACCGGCTGCAGACGGTGAGTGTCTATGCCGTCTATGCGACGCGCCGTTATCTCGATGCAAAGATCCGCACCTTCCTCGATCACCTGCGCACGACGCTCACGCCCGCGCTGGAGAACGATCTGCGCGAGCTCGACCGGCTGACGACCGAGCAGATGCCGGGCGGCCGCCGGCGCGCGTGACCGCGCATGCGTGTCGCCGCGGCGTTCATCGGCCGGCGGCGCGATGCGGATCCGCTCGAAGCGATCAGGTGGAACCGAGTATGGAAATCGTATCGATATCAGCCTAACCTCGACGGACTATCGATCGATTCAAGCATTGAATGATTGAACTGCACCAGCTTCGCTGCTTCGTCGCCGTGGCCGAAGAACTGCATTTCGGTCGTGCGGCCAGACGGCTCTTCATGACCCAGCCGCCGCTCAGCCGGCAAATCCAGTTGCTCGAGCACGCGCTCGGCATCGCGCTGCTCGCGCGCAGCAGCCGGCAGGTCAGCCTGACCGCGGCCGGCGAACGCTTCCTGCGCGACGCGCGGCACATCCTCGAATTCTCCGCGCGCGCCGAGCAGGCCGCGCAGCGCGTCGCGCACGGCCGGGCCGGGCGCATCACGCTCGGCTTCACGGCCGTCAGTGCGTACCGGATGATTCCGGTGCTGCTCGCGCACGCGGCGCATGCGTTGCCGGACGTCGACGTCGAATTGCGCGAGATGGTGTCGACCGTGCAGATCGACGCGCTCGCATCGCGGATGCTCGATGCGGGTTTCGTGCGCCAGCGCGCCGCGCGCCAGCCGCTCGAATACCGGCTCGTGCAGCGCGAACCGATGCTCGTTGCGGTCGCGGCGGGCGCGCCGCTCGCGGCCTACGAGCAGATCGGCCCCGACGAGCTCGACCGGCAGCCGTTCATCGCGTATTCGCCGAACGAGGGCAAGTATTTCCACGACATGATTTCGGGAATGTTCGCGAGCGCCGGGCGGCTGCCGAACTACCTGCACTACGTCGGCCAGACGCATACGATCCTCGGCCTCGTGCGAGCGGGGCTCGGCGCGGCGCTGGTGCCCGCGTCGGCGCGCGAGCTGCATGTCGACGGCGTGGTGTTCCGGCCGCTGGCGGGCGTCAATGTGGCGGCCGAGCTGTATCTCGCGTGGCGAGCGGACAACGACAATCCCGCGCTGCCGGTGTTCAACGCGATGGTCGAGCGTTTTCTGACCCAGAGCACGGACGACGTGGGCGTCTAGCGGCGCCTGCTCGCCCGAAGGGTTGTCGCGCGCTCGGGAAACTCGGAAAAACTCTGTCGTCTGATGCGGGCGACGAGGCGATTGCCCGCGCGATTCCGGTCGACAACGCGGCTGCGCCCGGTGGGTACCACGCGGACGCGCGGCGCGAAACCGCCGCGCGCAGCAGGACGTCAGTGGGTGATCGACAGGAACAGGTAAGCGGCGAACAGCGCGACGTGCACGACGCCGTGCAGCACTGTCGTGCGGCCCTGGCTCAGCGTGAGCGTGCTGACCAGCAGCGTGAGCGCCAGCAGGACCGTTTCCATCGCGCCGATCCCGAGCGTGAGCGGCTGGCCGACCCAGATGAACACGGCGGCGACGGTCGGAATCGTGAGCCCGATGCTCGCGAGCGCCGAACCGAGCGCGAGGTTCATGCTGGTCTGCAGCCGGTTCGCACGCGCGGCGGTGACGGCCGCCAGCCCTTCCGGCAGCAGCACGAGCGCGGCGATCACGATACCGACCGCGGCTTCGGGCGCGCCCAGCTTCAGCACCGCGTGCTCGACCGCCGGCGACAGCAGCTTCGCGAGCAGCACGACCGCGACGAGGCTCGCGAACAGCAGCACCATGCTGATGACCGCGGTGCGGTTGCTCGGTGCGGCCGCGTGCACCGCTTCGTTCGCGCTGTCGTGCTCGGCGAGGAAGTAGTCGCGGTGGCGCACGGTCTGCACGAACACGAACGCGCCGTACAGCACGAGCGACGCGACGCCGGCGAACGCGAGTTGCGATTTCGAGAAGAACGGGCCCGGTGCGGCGTTCAGGTAGTTCGGCATCACGAGCGACAGCACCGACAGCGACGCGAGCACCGCGAGCGCCTTGCTCGCGCCGCGCCCCTGGAAATCCTGTTCGCCGTGCTTCCACGCGCCGACCAGCAGGCAGATGCCGACGATGCCGTTACAGATGATCATCACGGCGGCGTACACGGTGTCGCGGGCCAGGCCCGATTTCTCGGGGCCCGCGCCGAGCATCACCGATACGATCAGCGCGACTTCGATGACGGTCACGGCGACCGCGAGCACCAGCGTGCCGAACGGTTCGCCGACCCGGTGCGCGACGACTTCCGCATGGTGGACGGCGGCAAACACGGCGCCGGCGAGCGCGGCGGCGAACACCGCGATGACGAGGCCTTCGGCCGGTACGACGCGCGACAGCGCGAGTACCAGGCAGGCGGCAAGCGGGGCCCAGAGGGTCCAGCGCGGGAGCTGGTTGGACGAGAGCGGCATGGAGGGTTTCCTTATGGTGGTGGCGGCGCGCGGCGCGCCGTCACGGATTGACGAAGCCCGGCCGTACTATCTGCCGAACAAGGACGATGAAACCGAAGGGGGCCGCGCGCAATGGCGCTGCCCGGGGTTCGCTGCCGCGAGGCGGCGAGGGGCGGGGCGGGCCGAGGCCCGTCGCGGGATGAAACGATTCGATGCGGTTGCCCGCGGACGGCGAGACGCACGCATGTGCGGCGTGCAGGCCGGAGGCTCGATTCGACCCCGGAAGGGAGCGATGAACGGCGGTGACGGCGCGACACGCGTTCCCCCTGGAATCCGGCGATTTGTCGAATTTTATCAGGCGTTCGGGGGTCACTATCTCATATTCGAGCGCTTACATTGACCTTTCGGTTTGCAAAAAGTGCCCCGATCTTTCGATTTTTTTGTCGTTGCAGTTGCCGTCATGGCGTCTTGCGTGACGCATACGGGCTCGCCCTGACATAAATCTACCGACCGGTCGGTTTATAATCGCTCGCACTTCCACTTCATGACGGATCGCAAGCGATGGCTGTTTCTTCTGCACATTCGGTGAACTCGGGCGCGCTGGCGCCGTCGGCCGTCGTCGGCGTGATCGGCGCCGGCGCGATGGGTGCGGGCATTGCACAGGTCGCGGCGGCGGCCGGCCATACGGTGCTGCTGTACGACCTGAACGAAGCGGCCTGCGACAAGGCGCTGGCCGGCATCCGCGCACAGTTCGCGCGGCTGGCGGAGAAGGGCCGGCTCGAATCGGCGCAGGCCGACGCTGCCGGCAACCGGATCCGTGCGGTGCGCGCGCTGGCCGATTGCGCGGGCGCCGCGCTTGTCGTCGAGGCGGCGGCCGAACGGCTCGACGTGAAGCGCGAAATTTTCGCGACCCTCGAACGGCATGTCGACGACACGTGCGTGCTGGCGACCAACACGTCGTCGATCTCGATCACGTCGATCGCGGCCGGGCTGCGTGTGCCGCAGCGCGTCGCCGGCCTGCATTTCTTCAATCCGGCGCCGCTGATGGCGCTCGTCGAGGTGGTCAGCGGGCTCGCGACCGCGCCCGAGGTCGCCCGGATGCTGCATGCGACCGCCGCCGCGTGGGGCAAGCAGCCGGTGATGGCGAAATCGACGCCGGGCTTCATCGTGAACCGCGTCGCGCGGCCGTATTACGCGGAGGCGCTGCGCGTGCTGAACGAGCAGGGCGGCGCGCCGGCTTCGATCGACGCGGTGATGCGCGAAGCCGGCGGGTTCCGGATGGGGCCGTTCGAGCTGATGGACCTGATCGGCCACGACGTGAACTTCGCGGTCACCGAATCGGTGTTCCGCGCGTACTTCAACGACCCGCGCTACACGCCGTCGCTGATCCAGCAGGAACTCGTGAACGCGGGGTTCCTCGGGCGCAAGTCGGGGCGCGGTTTCTATTCGTATGCGGACGGCGCGACGCCGCCCGCGCCCGATCTCGAACCGCCGTGCGCCGCGCCGGCCGACGTCGTGCTGTTCGCGCAGGACGGTCCGGCCGCCGCGCTGCTCGCACGCTTCGCCGAACGTATCGAAGGCGCGCGGCGCCACGACACGCATCCGGACGATCGGCTCGCCGTGGCCGGCCGCGCATCGATCGCGCTGACCGACGGCCGGACGGCCACCGCGCGCGCCGCGCAAACGGGCGTCGCGGATCTCGTGCTCGTCGATCTCGCGCGCGATTACGCGCAGGCCGGCCTCGTCGCGCTGACCCGCGCGCTCCAGTGCAGCGACGCGGCGTACGCGGATGCGGTCGGCCTGTTCCAGCAGGCAGGCTTTCGCGTCGTCGGCGTGGCTGACGTGCCGGGGATGGTCGCGATGCGCACCGTCGCGATGCTCGCGAACGAAGCGGCCGACACGGTCAACCAGGGCGTGTGCTCGCCGGCCGATCTCGATCTCGCGATGGAGAAGGGCGTGAACTATCCGTGCGGCCCGCTCGCGTGGGCCGATGCGATCGGCCTCGGCCGCGTGCATCGCGTGCTGTCGAACCTGGCGGCGAGCTACGGCGAGGACCGCTATCGCGTGTCGCCGCGGCTCGCCGCGCTGCATGCGGCCGGCCGCACGTTCCGGTCGTAGCCGCGGCGCCGTCCTTCGAACACGACAACGACATCACGCCATTGGAGGAGCCCCCGATGACTCACCCGACGCATCCCGCCGCCGCCCTCGAACCGATCGAGACCGCCAGCCGCGACGAACTGCAGGCGCTGCAGCTCGAACGCCTCAAGTGGTCGCTGCGCCACGCGTACGACAACGTCCCGCACTATCGGCGCACGTTCGATGCGGCGGGCGTGCATCCGGACGACCTGAAGTCGCTTGCCGATCTCGCGAAATTCCCGTTCTCGACCAAGAGCGACCTGCGCGACAACTATCCGTTCGGCCTCTTCGCGGTGCCGCGCGAGCAGGTCGTGCGCGTGCATGCATCGAGCGGCACGACCGGCAAGCCGACCGTGGTCGGCTACACGGCGCGCGACATCGATACGTGGGCGAACGTGACCGCGCGCTCGATCCGCGCGGCCGGCGGCCGCCCGGGCGATACGCTGCACAACGCGTTCGGCTACGGCCTGTTCACCGGCGGCCTCGGGATTCACTACGGTGCGGAGCGACTGGGCTGCATGGTCGTGCCGATGTCCGGCGGGCAGACCGAGAAGCAGGTGCAATTGATCCGCGATTTCGAGCCGAAGATCATCCTCGTCACGCCGTCGTACATGCTGAACCTGATCGACGAGATGGTGCGGCAGGGCATGGATCCGGCCGAATCGTCGCTGAAGATCGGCATCTTCGGCGCCGAGCCGTGGACGCAGGCGCTGCGCGACGAAGTCGAGACGCGCGCGGGCATCGACGCGCTCGACATCTACGGGCTGTCGGAAGTGATGGGCCCGGGCGTCGCGTGCGAATGCGTCGAGACGAAGGACGGCCCGGTGATCTGGGAAGACCATTTCTACCCGGAGATCATCGATCCCGTCACCGGCGAAGTGCTGCCCGACGGCAGCCGGGGCGAGCTGGTGTTCACGTCGCTGACGAAGGAGGCGATGCCGGTGATCCGCTACCGCACGCGCGACCTCACCGCGCTGCTGCCGCCGACCGCGCGCGCGATGCGCCGGCTCGCGAAGATCACGGGCCGCTCCGACGACATGCTGATCGTGCGCGGCGTGAACGTGTTCCCGAGCCAGATCGAGGAAATCGTCGTCGCGCTGCCGCAGCTGTCGGGCCAGTTCCAGATCACGCTGTCGCGCGACGGTCACATGGACCGGCTCGACCTCGCGGTCGAACTGCGTTCCGAGGCGGCGGCGTCGGTCACCGACGGCGACCGCGCGGCCCTCGCGCGCGAGCTGCAGCACCGGATCAAGACGATGGTCGGCGTGTCGTCCGGCGTGACGGTGCTGGCGGCCGGCGGCATCCCCGCGACCGCGACCGGCAAGGCGCGCCGCGTGATCGATCGCCGCCAGGCCGCCTGATTTCGATAGCTGGCGTTCTAACCGAGGAAACCTGTTCGATGGATGGATTGAAGACCCTGGCCGTCACGGTCGATGCGCGCGGCATCGCGACCGTCGCGCTGCAGCGCGGCGACGTGCTGAACGCGTTCGACGAGACGATGATCGCCGAGCTGACCGACACGTTCACGACGCTCGGCCGCCGCGACGACGTGCGTGCGATCGTGCTGCGTTCGGACGGCCGTGCGTTCTGCGCGGGCGCCGACCTGCAGTGGATGCAGCGCGCGAGCGCGAACGACGCGGCCGCGAACCTGCGCGATGCGGAGCGGTTCGCCGCGATGATGCGCGCGATCCGGCAATGCCCGAAACCGACGGTCGCGCGCGTGCAGGGCCACGCGTTCGGCGGCGGCGTGGGCCTGTGCGCGGCGTGCGACATCGTGATCGCGAGCGACCACGCGCGCTTTTCGGTCAGCGAGGCGCGCTTCGGGATCCTGCCGGCCGTGATCGGCCCGTATCTGGTCGAGGCGGTCGGCCAGCGCCAGGCGCGCCGGCTCGCGCTGACCGCGACGCAGCTCGCGGCCGCCGAAGCCGTCGCGATCGGCCTGATCCACCAGGCCGTGCCGCTCGATGCGCTCGACGACGCGCTCGAGCGGACGCTCGCGGAACTGGGCCGCAACGGCCCGCACGCGCTGATGGAGATCAAGCGCTTTTTCGACGCGATCGGCGAGTATCCGCCGTCGGACGAACGCGCGGCGTTTACCGCGCAGACGATTTCCCGCGTGCGGGCGACGCCGGAAGCGAAGGAAGGCTTCGCGGCCTTCTTCGCGAAGCGTCCGCCGGCGTGGGAGGCGGGCGCCGAATAAGGCGGCACGGCGCCGATCGACGGCGACACAGGGCCGGCCGCATTTTGCGTCTCGGGCACGAGCGCTTGCACTACAATGCGTGACCCCCGGCGCTGCCGGCCCCGTCCCGACCGATGCTTCGCACGATGATCGTCAACCGCCTTGTCTCCGAGATCCTGTTCGGCTTTACCGGCCTGATCGGCATCATCAACCCGATCGGCATCGCGTTCCTGTTTCTCGAACGGACCGAGGCGCTCACCGCGCACGAACGGGATCTGCTCGCGAGGAAGGTCGCGTTCAACGCGTTCGTCGTCCTGATGGTCGCGTTCTTCGCCGGCACGCCGGTGCTGCATTTCTTCGGGATCTCGATGGAAGCGCTGCGGATCGGCGGCGGCTTCGCGGTTGCCGTGGCCGGCTGGCAGATGCTGAACGAACCCGACGGACCCGGCGGCGGCGATACGCCGGTGAAGCCGATCGACGCGAACGCGATCATGACGCGCGCATTCTTCCCGTTGACGGTGCCGCTGACGGTCGGCCCCGGTTCGATCGCGACCGCGATCGCGCTGAACGCGAACCGCACGCACAAGCTGTCGGAATTCATGCTGTCGAGCATCGTGTCGATCGCCGTGTCCGTGCTCGTCGCGGTCGTGATCTGGCAGGTGTACAGCCGTTCCGCGCTGCTCGCGCGCTACCTCGGCAGCGAAGGGACCAAGGTCGCGAAGCGCGTGTCGGCGTTCCTGCTGCTGTGCATCGGCGTGCAGATCATGCTGACCGGTTTCTCCGCGTTTCTGCAGCCGCTCGCCGACCAGGTCAAGTAATCGGGACGCCCCGGCTCAACCTTTCATGCAGCCTGTACGCGGCGCGCGGTCATACGCGTTCGCGGCTTGCGGGATACCATGCGACGTCTGGCGGATGCGCGGCGCATCCGGCCGCAATCCCAACTTGAGTGGCGAGGCGTGCAATGGAATACGTGAAATTCGGGTCGACCGGGCTGGACGTGTCGAAACTGGTGCTGGGCTGCATGACCTTCGGCGAGCCGTTTCGCGGCACGCATCCGTGGACGCTGCCGGAGGCGGAAAGCCGCCCGATCATCCAGCGGGCGGTCGAGGCCGGCATCAACTTCTTCGACACCGCGAACATGTATTCGGACGGCACGTCCGAGGAAATCGTCGGCCGCGCGCTGCGCGATTTCACGAAACGCGACGACGTCGTGATCGCGACCAAGGTGTTCTACCGGATGCGGCCGGGGCCGAACGGCGCCGGCCTGTCGCGCAAGGCGATCATGACCGACATCGACCAGAGCCTGAAGCGGCTCGGCACCGACTACGTCGACCTCTACCAGATTCACCGCTGGGATGACGGCACGCCGATCGAGGAGACGCTCGAGGCGCTGCACGACGTCGTGAAGGCCGGCAAGGCGCGCTATATCGGCGCATCGTCGATGTTCGCGTGGCAGTTCGCGAAGGCGCTGCACACGTCGAGGCAGAACGGCTGGACGCGCTTCGTCAGCATGCAGAATCACCTGAACCTGCTGTATCGGGAAGAAGAGCGCGAAATGCTGCCGCTGTGCGCGGACGAAGGCATCGCGGTGATTCCGTGGAGCCCGCTCGCGCGCGGACGCCTGACGCGCAACTGGGACGAAACGTCGGAACGGCAGCAGAAGGACGAAGTCGGCCAGCGGCTGTACGACGCGACGATCGACTCCGACAAGGCGGTCGTCGAGGCCGTCGCCGCGATCGCCGCCGCACGCAACGTGCCGCGGGCGCAGGTCGCGCTGGCGTGGGTGGCGCAAAAGCGCGGCGTGACCGCGCCGATCGTCGGTATTTCGAAGCCGCAGCAACTGGACGATGCGCTCGGCGCGCTCGCGCTGAAGCTGACCGACGACGAAATCGCCACGCTCGAACGCCCGTACGTGCCGCACGCGGTGGCCGGGTTCAACTGAGCGGCGGCGCGGGCGGCGCCGGCGCCGCCGTCAGCGCGCGGCGGCGAGCATCGGGTAGGTGAACAGGCCGAAGTGGACGACGTTCAGCCCCGCGTGCGCGAGCGCGGCGGCGAGCAGCCCGCCGCGCCGCCACGCGAGGCCATAGCCGACGCCGGCCACCGTGCCGAGCACGATCCATTGCCAGCCGCCCGCCGCGTGCGCGGCGCCGAACAGGACCGCGCCGGCCGCGAGCGCGACCCACGGGCCCCACGAGCGGGCGCCGAACACGCGGGTCAACCCGCCTTGCACGTAGCCGCGGAACAGCGCTTCCTCGGCAAGCGTCACCAGCAACAGGTTGTTCACGAGCCACAACCAGCCGGACGGCGGCCATTTGGGCGCCCAGCCGACCATCCCGAACGCGAGCGCGCCGGCCAGGCACGCGCCGGCCGTTGCGACGGCCGCCACGACGCCGGTGCGCAGCGCGCGCGACGGCGCGACGTCGGGGGCGACCCACGGCAGCGTCCACAGCAGCCACAGGCCGACGAGCGGCTTGTCGAAATTCAGGTACATCGTGAACGGGACGGCGTCCGGCGTGAAGCGGGTCGGCCCGATCACGCGCGGATTGTGGAAGCCGGGAATCAGGTGCAGGCTCAGCGCGATCGCGAGCGCGGCAAAGACGAGGTGCGCGGCGATGCGCATCGCGAGCGGGCGCCCGGGCAGCACGCCCCAGCCGGCCGCGACCAGCAGCGCGAGCGGCGCCAGCGTGATCGGCGCAAGCTGGCCGAACGCCAGCGCGCCCGCATAGCCGAGCGCGGCGAGGCCGATGCTCAGGCCGTGCAGCGGACGATGCCACGCGAATGCGGCGGCCACGAACAACGCGAGCCAGATCGTGGCACACGGAAGGAGCGAAAGGGACATGACGGAAAACGGACCGGCGGACGAGACGCCGCGCATCATACAGCAGGTGCCGTGACAACATGCGGCCGGACAGCCGCCCGGCCGCGTGTCAGCGGCCGGCGGTTTCGGTGACGCCGCTGCGGCCCGGGATGTCGACGCTGTTGCGCACGCGCATCCGCCGCCGGTACCAGAACGTCCACAGCAGCAGGCAGCCGAACACCGTGTAGCCCATCACCGGCGACACGACGAGCACGCGTTCGACCGGCCAGTTGGCGACCATCCACCAGCGCAGCAGCATCTCGAGCGTCATGATGGCGCCCCACACGAACGTCATCAGCCGCAGCATCTGCCGCAGGCCCGGTTGGGCGTCCCAGACGGCTTCGAAGTGCGCGGCGCCGCCGTCCATCTCGCGGGCCACGGTCGCGCGGGCCAGATAGTAGATCAGCGGGCGTTCGCGCAACAGCGACAGCAGGAACACGATGCCGATCGTGCCCGAGCCGATCGATTCGCGCATCAGCAGCGTGCGCGGACTGCCGCCGAACGCCATTCCGACGATCGACAGCGTGATGCCGAGCAGCACGATGGCCGCCACCGCGTCGACGCGGCGCGAGCGGATGAATTCGACGATCGACCAGATGATCGGCGGAACGGCCGACGCGTACAGCGCGCCGGTTTCGCCGAAATGCGGATGCGCGACCCGATAGGCCACCCAGGGCAGCACGAGGTTGACGAAGAGTTCGAGAATCAGTCCGGCTCGCGGTTTCACGGTGCGCCATTCCACGCAGGTCGGGGCGGACGCGCGAAACGCGTGGTTGCCCCCGGTTGTCCCGAATAGGGTTCGGTTCAGTATATCGAAGAATCGCGCGGGGTTGCGACGTCGCCTGCCGCAATGGGTTCGCGGTGCACGAGCCTGCGCGGCGCGGCGTGCATCGATGCCGCGGCCGCGCCGGCGGTCAGCACACGGCCGGCTGGACGATGATCTTCACGTTGCGGTCCTTGTGGTTGACCAGTTCCTCGAAGCCGTGCGCGACGATGTCGCCGAGCGCGATGCGCCCGGTGATGAGCGGCTGCACGTCGATGCGGCCGTCCGCGATGAAGCGGATCACGTCCGCGAATTCGCCGTTGTACGCGAGCGAGCCGATCACTTCCTTCTCGGTCGACACGATGTCGAAGAAGTTGAACGGCGCCGGTTCCTCGAAGATGCCGACCATCACCGACTTGCCGGCCTTGCGGATCGCGTCGATCGCGAGCTTCGCGGTGGCCGTGTGCCCGATGCATTCGAACGACACGTCGGCGCCGCAGCCGCCCGTCAGCGCCCTGACTTCGGCGATCGCGTCGGACGTTTTCGGGTCGATCACGACGCTCGCACCGACCTCCAGCGCCTTCTGCTTGCGCGCGGCCGACATCTCCAGCGCGATCACGCGCCCGGCGCCCGCGGCCTTCGCGCACATGATCGTGCACAGGCCGATCGTGCCCGCGCCGACCACGACGACGGTCTGCCCGACGATGTTGCCGGCCTTCTTCACCGCATGCAGCCCGACCGCGAGCGGTTCGATCAGCGCGCCGGCCTCGGTCGGGAAATCGTCGGGCAGCTTGTACAGCAGTTCGGCCGGCACGTTCACGTATTCCGCGAACGCGCCGTTGTTCATCAGCCCGGTGAACGCGAGGTTCTCGCAGATGTTGTACAGCCCGTGCCGGCAATACCAGCAGGTGCCGCAATGCTGGCACGCGTCGGCCGTCACGCGATCGCCGACCGCGAAGCCCGACACGCCCGCGCCGAGCTCGGCGATCTCGCCGCTGAACTCGTGGCCGAGGATGCACTGGCCCTTCAGGCCGGTCAGCGGATGCGGCGCGTCGACCGGGATGAACACGGGCCCGGCGACGTATTCGTGCAGGTCGGAGCCGCAGATGCCGCACCAGTGCACGCGAATCGTGACCCAGCCCGCGGGCGGGCGCGCCGGAACGGGAACCTCTTCGACGCGGATGTCGTGGCGGCCGTGCCAGACGGCGGCCTTCATGCGGGGTGTGATGCTCGGTGCCGATGTACTCACGTTGCTGTCTCCGTCAGGTTGTCGTCGGGCGCGCGGCAACACTGCCGGTGCGCCCGTCGCGCGATTGCGCGATCGACCGGTATGCAGGAACGGGGCCAGCGTGAATCGGGGTGGTGCGTGGCGGCCGGAAGGGGGCGTTGGATGCATTGCACCATGTCGCCTGGTGCCGACCGGCCAGGATTCGGGAGGAATGGCGCGTCGGATTTGCTGCGATAGCGGAACATCGAATCCGCTGAGACGCCGGGACGTTCGTCTCAGCGCGATGAGACGAAGCGCGAGACGAACGGTGACGAACGGCGACGAACGATGCGGCTCGATCCGCGCTCAGGCGACGACTTCGTCGACGGCGACGGCCGCGAGCGGCGTGAATCCGGCGGCGCGGTACAGCGGCTGGCCGGCTTCGCTCGATATCAGCCACACGCGGTGCGCCCCCCGGTCCCGTGCGTGGGCGACGATCGCGGCGAGCAGTTGCGTCGCGAGGCCACGGCGGCGGTATGCGTCCGCCGTCGCGACGCGATCGACGACGATGTCGCGCGGCGACGCGAAGCCGTAGCGCGCGGTGGCCGCGATCTGCCCGTCGACCCGGTGCGCGAACAGGAATGCGGCCGGATTCGGGTGGAACGGCGGGAAGGCGCCGCTGGCGTTGAATGCGTCGATCGCGTCCGGCGTGTCGCAGGCGAGCGCTTGCGCGAGCGCGTCGTCGCCGGATAGCCCGCCGATATCGGCGGCCATGAAGTGCTCGTCGGTCAGCCGGCGCGTCCTGCCTTGCAGCACGGACGGCAGCGGCGCCGCGCCGTAGCGCGTGATCCACGCACCGACGGCGAACGGGCCGGCGCCGGACCCGGGCGCACCCTCGATCATGAAATGCTCGAATGGCCGGCCCATCGCGTCGTCGAACTGCACGACATGGCCGTCCGGGCCGTCGTGCAGCGGCGCATCGCGCCGGTCGCGCGCGGCGCAGTACCCGGCGATGAACGCGCGCACGGCGGCCTTGCGGCGGGGGAAGGCGGACCAGGCTTCGTCGAGCGGGAACAGCGTGGCCGGTGCAGGGGAGGCGGTCGGCATGCGGACGGGCGTTGTCGGAGCGAAGCCGACAGCTTAGCCGAGGATGCCGTCGCTTGCTGCGCCGGCGATTGTCACCCTCGCCGAAACGGATCGTTGCGCACGCTGCCCCTTTACTTGAAGTTAACTTCAATTTGTATCATGTGCGCCAGTCCGATTGCGCTCGCGCGAGACATCCCGTTGCACGCGGCCGCTTCAACGGAGACGAGGATGACCGAAGCGCGTGGCGCGGCCGATGCCCAGCTACCGGGCGGGTGTCGCCGGCGCGGCGATCGGCCTGTCCCTGCTGCGCGAACCGATGGGCCGGCGCCGAGCGCGCCGGCGTCGTTCAACCTGCACGGAAATCCGTCAAGCATGCTCAACTCCATGGAAAGCCCGATCTGCGAAGAAGACCCGTCGTGCGATGTGTCGACGTGCGACGAAGACGATGCGCTGCCGTCGCGCGGCGGCGGGGTCGCGTATCCGCTCGTGGCGATCGGCCGCACGCCGGTTCCGGAGCACGCGACGGCCGCCGCATCGCCGTTGCGCCCGCAACTGTTCGTCACGGTGCTGGAGGCCGGCGAAGACGGGCTGCTGGTGCGCTGGGTCGAGAGCGGCCGGTGCCATTACGGCGAGCAACGCTGGCGCCTGCGCGTCGCGTTGCAGCCCGGCCGCTGCGCGCTCTCGGGGCAGCCGATCGAGCCGGGCGAGCCGGTGTTCCGGCCGGTGCGGCGGCCCGTGCCGGCCAACGGCGACGAGATGATCTGCCCGGCGTCGGTGCCGGGTAGGGCCGGTGCGGCGTGCGATCGCGCGCCGGAGGACGGCGACGCATGCAGTCCGGGCGAGGTTCATGGCTGAACCTTGCCCGGCGGCGGCGCGACGTTACTTCTTCAGATCGTGCCGGTACTGGATGAAACCGGCATTGTTCGCGAGCTTGTCGTAGAGCGCGCGCGCGGTCGTGTTGGTCTCGTGCGTGAGCCAGTACACGCGGCTCGCGCCGGCTTCGCGGGCCCGTTCGTACACGGCCTCGATCAGCGCGCCGCCGGCGCCTTGCCCGCGCGCGTCGGGCGCCGTGTACAGATCCTGCAGGTAGCAGTACGGCCCTTCGGTCCAGCACGAGCGGTGGTAGATCGCATGCACGATCCCGACCAGCGCGCCCGACGCGTCGAACGCGCCGAGCACGAACATCGGCTCGGCCGGATCCATCAGGCGCGCCCATGTCGTCGCGAACACCGCGTCGCTCAGCGCGGTGTCGTAGAACTTCTGGTAACCCTGCCACAGCGGGCGCCACGCGGCTTCGTCGGCGGCGACGAGCGGGCGCACCGTGACGCGCGCGGCGTCGTTCGCGCGGCTGGCCGCATCGCGCGCGCGGGCCTGCGCGTGGCGGATCGCGGTGAGCGACTGGCGCTGATTGCCTTCGGCATCGAAGTTCTCCGGCGCGAGCCATGCTTCGAATGCGGCGCGGACGTCCGGCCATTCGCCGTCGATGATCGAGAACCACGCGGTGTCGCGATTGCGGCCGCGATAGACGATCGCCTGCCGGAACGTGCCCTCGTAACGGAAGCCGAGGCGCGCAGCCGCCTTGCGCGACGGTTCGTTCAGGTCGTCGCATTTCCATTCGTAGCGCCGGTAGCCGAGCGTGTCGAACGCGTACTTCATCAGCAGGAACTGCGCTTCGGTCGATACCGGCGTGCGCTTGAGCAGCGGCGAGAACGTGACGGAACCGACTTCGATCACGCCGTTGGCCGGATCGATCCGCATCAGCGCGAGCGTGCCGACCGCGCGGCCCGTGGCGCGATCGATCACCGTGTAGTGCAGCGGATCGGCGCTCGCCTGTGCGCCGCGCGCGTAGTCGCGGTAGCTGGACGCGTCGGCGTACGGGCCGTGCGCGAGATAGGTCCAGTCGCGGCCGTCGGGCGCCTGCGCGTAGGCGGCGTACAGGTCGGCCGCGTGGCGCTCGGCGTCGAGCGGTTCGAGCCGGCAGTAGCGGCCTTCGAGCGCGATGCGCTCGGGGCGCGGACGCGCGGACCAGTCGGGAACGGGTTGGCCGATGGGCTGCTGGAAAGCGTTGGTGAGCGTGGGCAAGGTCGATCTCGCTTCGGTTGGCGGCCGGCGACATGCCGGCATGCAGACGATCGTAGTCCCGGCGAGGTACCATGAGAAGCGCCAGCGAATGGCAAATTTATGGTGCCACGATCCCTGGCCGCCGGCCGTACGCCGTTCACCGTCCGCTCGAGCTTTTCACGCTGCGATATTCCGATGACGACTGCCGTTCCTCCCGACAACGCGCCGTTGCTGCCGCTCGATGCGCCGCTCGCGCGCACGCCCGGCGCACCGTCGCTGCAGCGCCAGTTGCTGCGCCGCGTGCGCGACGCGATTCTCGGCGGCGCGATGCCGGCCGGCACGCGGTTGCCCGGCACGCGCGCGCTGGCCGACACGCTCGGCGTGTCGCGCAATACGACGGCCGCCGTGTACGAGCAACTGGTTGCCGAAGGTTTCCTGCAGTCGGATCGGCGCGGCACGCGGGTCGTCGGGCTGTCGCGGCCGGCGCCGCCGCGCCGGCGTGCCGCGCCGCCGGCCGTCGCGCAGCGGCTCGGCCGGATTCGCCCGAGCCTCGTCGGCACCGGCGAATCGGCGGGTTTCCGGCCGGGCGTGCCGGCGCTGTCGCATTTCCCGGTGGACGCGTGGCGGCACGCGATCGACCGCGCGTTGCGCCGCGCCGGGCGCGACCTGCTGGCGTACGGCGATCCGCTCGGCGAGCCCGCGTTGCGCGAGTCGATCGCGCGCCACCTGGCCGTCACGCGCGGCGTGCGCTGCGATCCCGAGCAGATCGTGATCACCGAAGGTGCGCAGGGCGCGATCGCGCTGTGCGCGCAATTGCTGACCAATCCGGGCGATACGGTGTGGGTCGAGGAGCCCGGCTACCGCGGCGCGCGCACCGCGATGCAGGCGGCCGACCTCGACGTCGTGCCGATGCCGGTCGACGCCGAAGGGCTGCGCGCGGAACCGGACGACTGGCGCGAGCGCACGCCGCGCCTCGTCTACACGACGCCGTCGAACCAGTTTCCGACCGGCGCCGTGCTGTCGATCTCGCGCCGGCTCGCGCTGATCGATGCGGCACGCCGCCATCGCGCGTGGATCATCGAGGACGACTACGACAGCGAATTCCGTCACACCGGCGAGCCGATCGGCGCGATGCAGGGGCTCGCGCCCGATTCGCCGGTCGTCTATCTCGGCTCGTTCAGCAAGACGATGTTTCCGGCGCTGCGGATCGGCTTTCTCGTGCTGCCCGACGCGTTGCTGGCCGCCGTGCGGCCGGCGCTGCCGGAGATGCTGCGCGGCGGGACGCGCCACGTGCAGCTCGCGCTGGCCGATTTCATCGAGACGGGCGAGTACGGCCGGCATCTCGGGCGCATGCGCCGGCTGTACCGCGACCGGCGGCGTTTGCTGCTCGCCGCGCTCGACAGCAGCCTGAGCGTGCCGCACCAGGTCGAGGGCGGCCCGTGCGGGCTGCATCTGGCGCTGCGGCTGCCGGCGCGTTATCGCGACCGCGCGATCGTCGAGGCGGCGCGCGCGCATGGCATCGGGCCGTTTCCGCTGTCGGGTTTCGCGATCGACGCGGGGCGCGCCGGCAACGGGCTCGTGCTCGGTTTCGGCAATACGTCGGCCGACGCGTTCGAGCCGATGTTGCGGTTGGTGTCGGCGATCGCGGAGCGGGTGGGCGCGGGTAACGCGTGACGGTACGGACACGCATCGCGTCGTGATCGAGCGCGTGGCGGATCGCGCATTGCGCTCGCGCGCATGGAACGAACCGCATTCGGCCGACCCGAAGCCGGACGCCGAAGTGCGCGGCGGCACGGAAGCAACGGCCCGTGCGTCGGCACCGACCGGCCGTTCCAGCGCGGCAATATCGTGTACGGGGTATCGGACAGCGCCGTCTGCACGGACGGCAAGCCGCCGCGCGGCGCTTGCGGGATGGTCTCGGTGACAATCAATAAAGAATTTGCCGCGCGTGACCGGTGCGTCAGGTAACCGGTGCTTTAAAGGCGCCGAAAGGCTGCATCGGTCGCAAATCATTGAATCTTTTAAAAGCTCGGCCTTTATCTCGATATTGACGTTTCCCGACCACGCGGCCCGGATCGACAGTCTTATTCTTTCGATCGTAAAAAATGGTCAATGGCGCTTGTCGCGACGCATGCGATGAGCGACGATCCTTCTCCGTAACAAACGGTTACTTTTCCGCCGTTAAGAATAGCGGAGCACGAAGGTCGCGTCGGCCCTGTACTCCAATAAATAAAAATGCCGATCGGACGAGATCGGCCGCAGGCATCCGAGCGCGCAATCAGCGCGTATGCCGTCTGCGAAACCGTATAGAGCAAGATGAAATCCGATTCAAGCCGTTATTGTTTTCCGAATCTGCTGGAAGCGTTTTTTATCGTCGTCGTGCTGAACATGGTCGAGTATTTGATGAACTCGATCATCTGGTCGGCCGGCCGCGGCGCCGGGCTTCAGACGATGGCGATCGCGAGCATCGGGCGGGTGCTCGCGAACGGGCTCGTATTCACGGTGCTGCTTCACCACAGCCAATTGACCTACCGCAGCTTGCTGCATGACAGCGTCGATTCCTGGCGAACGACGATCGGGCAATTTCTCGTGCCCGTGTTGCTGATCACGCCGGCATTGCTCGTGACGATGAGCGTGCTCGAAGTCGGTGTCGGGCAGTTTTTCCCGTGGAGCGGAACCCGGGATGAAGCCCGCGAGGTTTATGTGAATGGCGGGCTCGGCCTGATCGTGTTGACCTGCGTGATTGCGCCGCTACTCGAAGAGATGCTGTTTCGCGGCGTGATGCTGCGCAGCTTCTTGCGACAGTACCCGGAGGGAACGGCGATCGCCCATTCGGCCGCCGTATTCGGTCTCGCGCATTTGAATGTGTACCAGTTCGCGCTCGCATTCGGACTCGGTTTGCTGATCGGAAAACTGTATGCGGCTACTCGATCGCTGCTGCCGGGGATATTGATTCATGCCAGCTAC
The DNA here is from genome assembly GCF_902833145.1 of Burkholderia sp. BCC0506. Taxonomy (GTDB): domain Bacteria; phylum Pseudomonadota; class Gammaproteobacteria; order Burkholderiales; family Burkholderiaceae; genus Burkholderia. The sequence continues at coordinate 216,882 of NZ_CADFEN010000004.1, forward strand.
AACACGGCCGTGGTGCTCGTCGCACTGAAGTCGCCGTTCGTCCTCACGAAGGAGAGCCTGCTCGAGATCTGGCCGACTTCCTGGTGGTTGGGCGCGCTTGCGTTGGGCGGCATCGGTGCAGGGTGGCTGGTCAAGTCGGTCGATGCGCTGCGCGTGGCGCCGGCGAATACGGCAAACGACGCCGTGTGAACCGGGCGCACACGGCGACGGGTTTCAACAACGAGAAAGAGGTGAAGCATGCGGGGCAAGCAAGTCTGTCTGGTGGGTCTGGCAAGTACGGTACTGATGTTGACGGCCTGTGGCGGCGGCGATGACGGTGGCGCCGCCCATACGGGCAGCAGCGCATCGAACAACGATACGGCGGGGACGCCGACGGCCACGTCGCCCGCCACGCCGGCGCCGGGGGCGTCCACTCAGCCATCCGTACAAACGGCCTGCCGGCCGAACGGCAACTTCAGCTATTCGGGTGCGGCGTCGCCGGTCGCGGCGAACAACGGCCGGCTGGCGGTGCTCGTGGTGCCGAACTTGCCGAGCGAGTGGGCGAAGAACCGCAACATGACGGCGGCCGATGTGCCGGCGACGAGCCTGGTTCAGCAGGGCAGCGGCGCATTCACGACGCTTGCGTCGTCGGCGGCGGCGAGCGATTGCCTCGGGCTCGACCACGGGGCCGTGACCGAGATCCAGGGCGTCGGCACCGATGTGGCGATCGGCCGGTGGAATCGCGCGATGGATACCGACGGCAATACCTATAACGATTCGCAAGGCGTTCACTACGCGGTCGGCACGCCGCTGTCGTTGCCCGCCACCGGCGGCCCGCTTTCGTGTACGCAGGTGATCGCCGACACGGTGGCGAGCAACTACGGCGGCACGAGCGGTGCGCTCGTGTCGAGTTCGGCCACGCTCGATCCGGTCACGCGCACGCTCACCACGCTGGACCTGTCGATCAAGCTGGGGAGTGCGCAACAGGCGCTGACGTACACGCAGGTGCCGTTGAACGGTGTGTTGAAGACCACCGGGCCCGCGACGCTTCAATCGATCGTCGTCGGACATGACGCGGCGCAGCCGCTGGTCGCCGTCGGTTACACGGTTGCGTTGCCGAACACGTCAGGCGTCGGTGGGGTGGCGGTGCTGTCGTGCCACTGACCGGCCTTTCGCGGTTTGCGTGCCGCACGCTGTCCGTCGCGATGCGCAACAGGCTGACGATTGGCCGCAGACCGCGACGACGGCGGTGACCGTGGCGCGCACACCGATGCGTGGTGGATATTCGGATTGACGAACCGCGCACTTTGTTCGAAACGAACGCCGTCGCGGCTCCACCAACGCGGGACCTTCCGGCATACGGGTTTCGATTCGTATGTTCCAACCGCGGCGTGGGCTATAAATGGTTGGGTGTACCGGTGCTTGTCGGGCGCCTGCGCGTCTCGCGCACGGTGGCGTCGCGGCTGCCCGGGGGAGGTGCACCGTGGTTTGCCAGACGCTTGCTCGCGCCGTGCTTCGCACTGCGTTGATCGGGGGCGTGTTCGCCGGAATCCTGCCGCCGCCCGCCGCCGTTGCGGGCACCCTCGCGCCGCCCGCCGCACCGCCCGCGACGAAGGCACGGCCGCCCGCCGTGCCGTACGCGATGCCGGTCGATTTCCCGGCGATCGTCGAGCGCTACGGCCCGGCGGTCGTGACCATCCTGGCTGCCGCACCCGATCCGCAAACCGGCGGCCCGGCCTTTGCCATCCTCGATCCCGACGATCCGCTCGCCGCGTTTTTCCGGCACGGCGCACCGCGGCCCGCGCAAGGGCCGCAGGCGCCGGCGCCCGATACGGCGCCGCGCACGGTATCCGGCAGCGGCTCGGGCTTCATCGTCAGCGCCGACGGGCTGATCCTCACGTCCGCCCATGTGGTCGACGAGGCGACCGACGTAACGGTGCGGCTCACCGACCGCCGCGAATTCAAGGCGACGGTGCTGGCCGTCGATCCGCAAAGCGATGTCGCCGTGCTGCACGTCGACGCGACGAAGCTGCCGTTCGTGCGCGTCGGCGATTCGTCGAAAGTCCGCGCGGGCGAACCGGTGATGACGATCGGCGCGCCGGACGGATCGGGCAACACGGTCACGGCCGGCATCGTCAGCGCGACGGCGCGCCGGCTGCCGGACGGCAATGCGTTTCCGTTCTTCGAGACCGACATCGCACCGAACCCGGACAACTCGGGCGGCCCCGTGTTCAATCGCGCGGGCGACGTGATCGGCATCGCGGTGCAGGTCTATACGGGCGCCGACCGCTACGCGAGCATGACGTTTGCCATCCCGATCGCATTCGCGGCCAAGGTGCGCGCCCAGTTGCGCGCGCAACAGCAGGCACAGATGCAGGCGCAGCAGCCTCCGGCACCCGCGCCGGCCGCGCCGTCGGGCAATGCGTTGGGCGTCGACGTGCAGGACGTCGGCGTCGGTCTGGCCGCGGCGTTCGGGCTGCCGCGCCCGGCGGGCGCGCTCGTCAACGGCGTCGCCCCCGGCTCGCCGGCCGCCGCGGCCGGCTTGAAACCCGGCGACGTGATCGTGAAGGTGGGCGACAAGGCCATCGGCCGCTCGGCCGAACTGAACGACGTTGCCGCCGCGCTGCCGCCCGGCGGGAAGGCGCGGCTGCGCGTGATCCGCAATCGCGCGCCGGTGACGCTGACGATCACCGGCGCCGGCGCCGGCGCCGACGACGCGGACGGCGGCGCGGCCGCGACGGTCGGCATGGCCGCGCCGAAAGCGGGCGCGCGGCCGGGGCCGGGCACCGGCGACAAAGGCGATGCAGCTGATGGCGGCGACCGCCTCGGGCTGACGATGCACGCGCTGAGCGACGACGAGCGCCGTTCGACGGGGCTCGCGGTCGGGATGATGGTGGACGCGGTGCACGGCCCGGCCGCGCGCGCGGGTATCCAGCCGGGCGACGTCGTGCTCGAGCTCAACGACACGCTGCTCGAGACGCCGGACGACGTACCGACGCTCGAAGCGAGCGGCGGCAGCGTGATCGCCGTGCTGATCCAGCGCAACAACGCGCGGAAGTTCGTGTCGGTGCGCACGCGTTAGGATGTTGACGCGGCTGTCGTCGTCCGCCTACCATCGTCCGGTATCGCGGGCGGTCCGCCACGCATTCAGGAGCCATTCGGCATGAAAACGGCTTGCTTCGTCGTAGTAGTAATCCACAGGCGCAGGGTCCGGTAGCGGCACCGCGCCGGCACCCATGCGCCCCCGACCCGTTCGGGGGCTTTTTTTTGTGTTGCGCATGGCCGTGCGGCCGGTGCGCGGGAGGGCATCTCCTTGCAATCGAACCTGTCGAGCGCTTCCGGAGCGGCGTCGCCGCGACACGCGACGCTGATCCTGCTGTGTGCGTTGTCGGTGCTGCCGCTGAGCCTGTTCCTGCCGTCGCTGCCGGCGATCGCGCGCGACCTGCACGCCGACTATGCGCTCGTCGCGCTGTCGCTCGGCGGATATGCGGCGGTGGCCGCGCGGGTCGCGCGCCGCTACGCGCTGGCCACGACGATCCTGTGGGGGCGAGTCGTGGCGTGCGCGGGCCCGCTGGTCGGCCTCGCGCTCGTGTTCGGCGGCGCGACGCACGCGCTCGCCTGGTTCGGCCCGTGCGTGCTGGTGGGCATCGGCAACGGGCTGAGTAACCCCGGCGCCCATGCGGGCGCGGTGTCGGTGCGCCCGGAGCTGGCGGGCAGCGCATCCGGGCTGGCGGGTGCGATGACGATCGGCGGCGGCGCCGCGCTGTCGTCGCTGACGGGCGCGTGGCTGACCGCCGGCAACGCGGGCTACCTGACGCTCGCGATGATGCTGCTATCGGCGGCGATCGCGCTGGCCGCCGCCGTGTGCGTGCGGGCGTTCGACGAGCAGGACGCCGGGCGGTGAGCGCGGGTGCGCCCCGGTACCGGCGCGCGGCCGAATGACGGACAATCCGCCGCATGCGGGAAGACGGCGCACGATTCGCGCGCCGTGCGTCCCGACGATCGCGACAGCCGACTGGACGAGGATGCGATGAGCGACTTTTCTGATTTCCAGCGGGACATTGCCGATGCCGCGAGGGCGACCTTCAGGGCGCTGCGGGCGTTGCACCCGGACGAGCATTTCTACGCGTTCGCGTTGTACACCGACAGCGGCGCGATGACGGTGGTGCCGGCGGCCAATTCGGTCGAAGGGCTGCGCCGGGCCCGCGCGCGGCTGGCGGTTGCGGACGACGATCCGCGGGCCGTGTGGAGCGTGTCCGAGTGGGCGTACGCGGCGGCCGAGGCTTCGCCGTTCAACGCGATCTGCGGCAGGCTGGCGGACGAACTGCTGAGCCCGCAGTTCGTCCGGTCGCGATTCCCCGAATTTTCCCGGCAACTGCATGCCGACATGGTCGCGGCGTTGCGGCTGCTCGATCGCGACGGCGTGTTCGGCACCGGCGACGACCGCGCGGCCATCACGCTGTTCGTGTCGATCGGCGACGACGACGCAGCCGAGGCGCTGGAGAACGCATCGGCGAAAGCGCTGAACCCGCCGGCCGTCGCCGACGCCTTCCTGCGCCGCTACGGCTGACCGGCACCGGGATACCCGCGGGGCGGCTGCCCCGCGCGCTGCGTCACGGTTTCGCGCCCACGACGAATTCGAACGTCGCGACGCCGTCGACGCCGCCCGTCACGCGGTCGCCCGGCTGCAGCGCGCCGACACCGGCCGGCGTGCCGGTGAAGATCAGGTCGCCGGCCTTCAGCTCGACCGAGCGCGACACGTACGCGATCACGTCGGGCACGGCCCAGATCATGTCGGCGAGGTCGCCTTGCTGGCGCGTGTCGCCGTTGACCGCGAGCCAGATGCGGCCGGTTGCCGGGTGGCCGGTGGCCGTCGCCGCGCGCAGCGCGGTCACGGGGCCCGACGCGTCGAAACCCTTCGCCCAGTCCCACGGACGGCTCAGCTTCTTCGCTTCGGCCTGCAGGTCGCGGCGCGTGAGGTCGACGCCGACGCCGTAGCCCCACACGTGCGACAGCGCGTCGGCCGGATCGATCGCCCGGCCGTCCTTGCCGATCGCGACGACCAGCTCGATTTCGTGATGGAGGTCGTTCGTCAGCGGCGGATACGCGACCGTGCCGCTGGCCGGCACGATCGCGTCGGCCGGCTTCGTGAAGAAGAACGGCGGTTCGCGCTCGGGGTCGGCGCCCATTTCGCGGGCGTGGTCGGCGTAGTTGCGGCCGACGCAGAATACGCGGCGCACCGGAAAGCGCGCGGTCGACTGTTCGACTTCGATGGAAGGACGCTCGGCAGCGTCGATGACGTATGCGGACATCGGAGGGCCTCGTTCGGTGGGAAGACGGATGGCCGGCGCACCGGCCGGCATGCGTGCAACGATACCCGACGCGCGTGCGCCCGGATGCGACGCAACTGCGTTTTACCGGGACAAAACTACGCGTCGGCGGCAGGCTGCGTGTCGTCGGCCGCGGGCAGCGCGGCGTTCGCGTCGCGGTACGCCTTCGGCGACATGCCCACCCGTGCACGGAAGCGCCGCGCGAAATAGCCTTCGTCGCGAAAGCCGACCGAGCGTGCGATGTCCGCGATGCGCCGGCTGGTGTGGGCCAGCAGCGATTGCGCGAGCGCGATCCGGCGCTCGGTCACGAGATCGGTGAAGGTGCTGCCGGTTTCCTTGCGGACCAGGTGCGCGAGGTAGTTCGGCGAAAGAAACGCGGCTTCGGCGGTCGCGGCGAGCGTCAGGTCCTCGCGCGTCAGGTTCGCCCGCACGTGGCGCAGCACGCGGGCGAGCGCGTCGCGCCGGCCCGCGCGCTGGGCGCCGCGCTGCGCGAGCTTGTCGAGCGCGCCCGCGTACTGCGTGCAGACGAGCCCGATCAGTTGCAGCAGATAGCCGCGCAGCAACGTGGTCGAGCCGAACGTGCGCACGCGGTCGGCGTCGAGCATGCATAGCGCGAGGCGGCGCGCCTCGTCGTACGTGTCGCCGGTCAGGATGAAATCGAGATGCTCCTGGAAGCGGAACGGCGTCAGTTCGGGGAAGCGGTGCGCGGGCACGTCCTCGAGATCGAGCGGATCGACGTCGAGATCGGCGCGCAGGAATGCCTGGCTGAAGTTGATCACGATGAAGTGCGCGCCTTCCGGATGCGGAATCAGGTGCTCGCGGTGCGGCAGCACGAACGCGAGCGCGCCGCGCGGAAACGGCCGCGTGACGCCGCCGATGCGCTGCTCGGTGTCGCCGCCGAGGTTGAACTGGATCTGGAAATACGCGTGCCGGTGCGGCTCGGTGATCGCCTGGCGCGACGCCTGGTCGCGGATGTAGAAATCGAGCCGGTCGCTGCGTTCGGGCATCCCGTACAGGCGCGGCGGGGCGGTGGAGGGCATGAAGGATTCTGCTGTTCGTGACGCGGTTGAGCCGCGATGGTACAGCGAACCGGGCGTGGCGGCGACGGATGCGTTCGCGCGGTCAGTCCGTCACGAGCGACGCGACGCGGCGCCGCAGCTCGGGCACGACCTCGGCGTCGAACCACGGATGGTGCTTGAACCATGCCTGGTTGCGCGGCGACGGATGCGGCAGCGGCAGGATGGCCGCGCCGTAGTCGTGCCAGGCCTGCACGGTGTCGGTCAGCGTCGCCTTGCGCGTGCCGCGCAGGAAATGCCGCTGCGCGTACTGGCCGATCAGCAGCGTGAGCCGGATCGACGGCAGTTCGGCTACGAGCCGGTCGATCCACAGTCGCGCGCACTCGGGGCGCGGCGGGTTGTCGCCGCTCGCGCCGCGGCCCGGGTAGCAGAAACCCATCGGTACGATCGCGAAGCGCGTGTCGTCGTAGAAGGTCTCGGCATCGACGCCGAGCCAGTCGCGCAGCCGCTTGCCGCTCGCGTCGTCCCACGGGATGCCGCTCGCATGGACCTTCGCGCCCGGTGCCTGCCCGACGATCAGGATGCGTGCGTCGCGATGCGCGCGCACGACCGGACGCGGGCCGAGCGGCAGGTCGGCTTCGCATGCACGGCACGCGCGGATTTCGGTGAGCAGCGCGTCGAGCGGCGCGCGCGTTCTTTTCGGCATCGATTCGGAGCGGGGACGGAGTGACGAGGCGGTGTCGTACGAGCGGCGCAGGCGGGCAGCGGCCGGGCGGCGCGGCCCGGTCGCATCCGCCGGCCGCACCGCGCGGTGCGCGTCACGCCCGCGACGGGCCCGCTGCGCCGCCTTCGGCGACCGCAGCATCATACAACGCGGTCTGCGCAATCGCCGCGGCGATCCCTGCGTCGTCGTGCGAACCGTCGAGCATGCCCCAGCGCCGGTATTGCGACAGGAACCACCGGCCCTCGCGCGGATCGGGCCGGTTCACGGCGCCGCCGTCGTGAAAGCGGATCGGCAACGGCGGCGTGGCGAACGGCCCCGCGCCGTAGTCGCCGAGCAGGCGCGGCGCGATCAGCCGGGCCGGCACGCCGAGCGCGTCGGGCGACGCGAGCCAGTCGGCCGCCTCGCGGCGGTGTGCGGCGCTGTCGAGCCACGCGCACGCATCGACGAGCGTGCGGACCAGCGCACGCGCGGTGGCCGGATACAGCGCGACGAAGTCGCGCCGCGTCGCGAGCACCTTCTCCGGATGATCGGGCCAGATCTCGCTCGTGACGGCGACGGTGCGGCCCGCGCCGCACGCTTCGGCCACCGCGTGCCACGGCTCGCCCGCGCAGAAGCCGTCGAGCTCGCCGCCCGCGAGCGCGGCGACCATCTCGGGCGGCGGGATCACGACGCTGCGCACGTCGTGCAGCGGATCGACGCCGTGCGACGCGAGCCACGCGTTCAGCCACATCGCGTGCGTGCCGGTCGGGAAGGTCTGCGCGAGCAGCGGCTTGCGGCCGAGTGCCGCGAACGCGGTGCGCACGCTGGCGGTTTCGCGGTACGCGTCGGCGAGGCCGCGCGACAACGTGATCGCCTGGCCGTTGCGGTTCAGCACCATCAACGCGGCCATGTCGGTCTGCGGGCCGCCGATGCCGAGCTGCAGCCCGCAGACGAGCCCGTACAGCGCATGCGCGGCGTCGAGCTCGCCGCTGAGCAGCTTGTCGCGCACGGCCGCCCACGACGGCTGGCGGCTCAATTCGAGCGTGAGGCCATGACGCGCGCCGAGGTCCAGGCGCTGCGCGACGATCAGCGGGGCCGCGTCGCTGAGCGCGACGAACCCCAGGCGAAGATGCGCGCGTTCCGGCGCGGCGGGAGGGGAAGTATTCATGGCACTCATGACTGGGGTGACGCGTCGAGCAATTGTCGCGCGACGTCGACGATGCGCAGGCCCTGATCCATCGCACGCTTGCGCAGCGCGGCATACGCATCGTGTTCGGAGAGCTTGCGCTGGTCCATCAGCACGCGTTTCGCGCGGTCGATCAGCTTGCGCTCCTCGAGTTCGCGCTCGACGTCGGCCAGCCGGCGGCGCAGCGCGTCGTCGTGGGAGAAGCGCGCGAGCGCGACTTCGAGAATCGGCGCGAGGCGCTCGGCCGACAACCCTTCGACCAGATACGCGCTGACGCCCGCGCCGACCGCCGCGCGGATCAGTTCCTGGTCGGCGTCGTGGCTGAACATCAGCACGGGGCGCGGTGCGGTCGCATGCATGACGGCGAGCTGTTCGAGCGTGTCGCGCGACGGCGAATCGGTATCGATGATCACGACGTCGGGGCGTTGCTCCTCGACGGCCGCCGGCAGGCGCGCGGGCGTCGCGACGTCGTTCAGCATCTCGTAGCCGAGACGCGCGAGCGCGTCGCCGAGCTCGCCGATCGGCTTGTCGGTATCGGTGACGAGCAGCACGCGCAGGCGGGCGGGCAGGGCGGACGAACTCATGGGGCGGGCAACAGGGACGGTGACGCGTCGAGGCACGGGACGAACGATGCATGCAGGCCGCGCGTGCGGCCGGGGGGCAGGGAAACGGGGAGCGGCCGAAGCCGCGCGATGCGGCGCATGTCAGGCGGCCCGCGAAAGCGCCGCGCCGGTTGCCGCGTCCGCGCCCAGCGCGGCCGCTTCGCCGATCGCGCCGCCGACGAGGATCACGGCCGGACTGCCGAGCCGCGCGGCCCGGATACCGTGCGCGAGCGTGCCGAGCGTGCCGGTCCAGCGGCGTTCGTCGGGCGTGCCGGCCCATTGCACGGCCGCCGCCGGCGTCGACGCGGGAAGCGCGGCGAGCAGGCCCGCCGCGATGCTGTCGACGCGGCTCATCCCCATGTAGATCGCGAGCGTCGTGCCGGTTGCCGCGAGCCGTGCCCAGTCGGGCTCGCCGTGGTCCTGGCGGTGTGCGGTGACGAACGTGACGCCCTGGCAGTGCTCGCGATGCGTGAGCGAGATGCCGAGGCTCGCGGCCGCGGCGAATCCCGACGAGATGCCGTTGACGATCTCGACCGGAATCGCGGCCGCGCGCAGCGTCGCGAGTTCCTCGCCGGCGCGCCCGAACAGCAGCGCATCGCCGCCTTTCACGCGCACCACGTGCGCGCCGCGCAGCGCGTAGCGGCGCATCAGTTTCTCGATGAACGCCTGCGGCGTGGAGCGGCAGCCGCCGCGCTTGCCGACGCGGATCACGCGCGCCTGCGGCGCGAGTGCGACGATGCCGGGCGCGACGAGATCGTCGAGCAGCAGCACGTCGGCGGCGGCCAGCGCCTTCACCGCTTTCAGCGTGAGGAGATCGGGGTCGCCGGGCCCGGCGCCCAGCAGCGTGACTTTGCCTGTCGTCATGTCGTGTTCCTGTGCCGCATCGCATTCCTGCGGCGGTCTGATGTCGCGGTGTTGCGCGGCGGCGGCGGGCGGTCCAAACAAATGCACCGGCATCCGGCCGTGCCGTGCACGGAGGGACGCCGTTGTCCTGACGGGCCCGCGGTGAATGGCGGGCCGGGTTTGCGGGGACTGCCCACCGGCGCCGTTGCCGGTGTGATCGAGGTTCAGCAATATCCGGGCCAACCGGTGCGACGACTCGGCCGTCGCGTCGCGCCGCGCACCGCGCGACGGCCGCGAGCATGCACGCGCTCGCCATGCGCGAGCATGCGCCATCCCGCATTGGCGTGCGGCGTGCCCCAACGGCGCGCACGGCGCGAGCGCACGGCGACAGTGCTGCAGCGCACCACATCTGTGCCTCGCTGCATCGCGATGGAGAGCGCGCAGCGCATCGCGAGCTCGCGCCGATTGCCCGGCGCGCCTTGTGCGGTGGGGCTCGCGGCGTGATCGACGCTGACATGGCACGTCGCTTGCAATAAGTCGTTCGGGCGGGTCAATGGCGATCCGTCCGCAGTACCGAATACCGACGCGCCCGGCAACGGGCTTCATGGGCAACGGCGTCCTACGCATCGGGTCTCGACGAGACCGGGTGCGCAGGACGCCGTTTTTCGTTTGGCGGATGACATGACCGACAAAGCTACCCGTATCGATCTCTTCAGCCTCCGCACCGCGCCGATGCGCGCGTTCCATCTGACGTGGATGGCGTTCTTCGTATGCTTCTTCGCGTGGTTCGCGTGCGCGCCGCTGATGCCGCTGATCGCGCGCGAATTCCACCTCACGGCCGCGCAGGTCGCGAACATCAACATCGCCGCGGTGGCCGCGACGATCGCCGTGCGGCTGCTGGTCGGCCCGCTGTGCGACCGCTTCGGCCCGCGCCGCGTGTATGCCGGGCTGCTGCTGCTCGGTGCGATCCCCGTGTTCGCCGTGTCGTTCACGCACGATTACCTGTGGTTCCTGATCTGCCGGCTCGGCATCGGCGCGATCGGCGCGGGCTTCGTGATCACGCAGTACCACACGTCGGTGATGTTCGCGCCGAACGTGGTCGGCACCGCGAACGCGACGACGGCCGGCTGGGGCAATGCCGGCGCGGGCGCGACGCAGGCGCTGATGCCGCTGCTCGTCGCCGCCGGCCTGATGCTCGGCTTGGGCGAGGACTCGTCGTGGCGCGTCGCGCTGGTCGTGCCGGGCGTGGCGATGCTCGTGATGGCGTGGGCGTACTGGCGCTTCACGCAGGACTGCCCGCAAGGCGATTTCGTCGCGCTGCGCAAGCAGGGTGTGACGATCGACAGCGGCAAGAAGGGCGGCTGGGCGAGCTTCTTCGCGGCCTGCGCCAACTATCGCGTGTGGATGCTGTTCGTCACGTACGGCGCGTGCTTCGGCGTCGAGGTGTTCATCCACAACATCGCCGCGCTGTACTACGTCGATCACTACAAGCTGTCGCTGAAGGACGCCGGCTTCGCGGTCGGGATGTTCGGGCTGCTCGCGCTGTTCGCCCGCGCGCTCGGCGGCTGGCTGTCCGACAAGATCGCGGCACGCCGCAGCCTCGACGTGCGCGCGACGCTGCTGTGCGCGCTGATCATCGGCGAAGGGCTCGGGCTGATCTGGTTCTCGCATGCGCAAAGCATCGGCATCGCCCTCGTCGCGATGCTGACCTTCGGCCTTTTCACGCACATGGCGTGCGGCGCGACCTACGCGCTCGTGCCGTTCATCGACCGCAAGGCGCTCGGCGGCGTCGCGGGAATCGTCGGCGCGGGCGGCAACGTCGGCGCGGTGGCCGCGGCTTTCCTGCTGAAGGGTGTCGGCGACGTGCAGCAGGCGCTGAGCCTGCTCGGCCTCGCGGTCACCGCGACCGCGCTGTGCGCGATGGCCGTGCGCTTCAGCGAAGAACACAAGGCGCGCGAGGCGGAGCTGCGCGATCGCGCGCTGGCCGCCGCCAACGCCGCGAACTGATCGACCGAGGGAACCGTCATCATGAAACTGATCGTCATCGGCCACGGCATGGTCGGCCACAAATTCCTCGAATGCATCGCGGCGCAAGCCGGCACGGCCGGCGCGCTGCAGGTCACGGTGCTCGGCGAGGAACCGCGCCCCGCCTACGACCGCGTGCATCTGTCCGAATTCTTCGCGGGCAAGTCGGCGGACGACCTGTCGCTGGTCGAGCCTGGCTTCTTCGCGCGCCATCCGCAGTTCGACCTGCGCCTGAACGCGCCGGTCGCGTCGATCGACCGCGCCGCGCATACGGTCACGCTCGCATCGGGCGACATGCTCGCATACGACAAGCTGGTGCTCGCCACGGGCTCGCGTCCGTTCGTGCCGCCGGTGCCGGGCCGCGACCGCGCGGGCTGTTTCGTGTACAGGACGATCGAGGACCTGGAAGCGATGCAGGCGGCCGGCGCGCACGCGAAGCGCGGCGTGGTGGTCGGCGGCGGGCTGCTCGGCCTCGAATGCGCGAAGGCGCTGCGTGACATGGGGCTCGACACGCATGTCGTCGAATTCGCGCCGCGCCTGATGGCCGTGCAGGTGGACGACGGCGGCGGCCGGATGCTGCGCGCGAAGATCGAGGCGCTCGGCGTGACCGTGCATACCGGCAAGAACACGCTCGAGATCGTCGACGGCGACGAGGGCATGCACCGGATGGCGTTCGCCGACGGCACGCATCTCGACACCGACATGATCGTGTTCTCGGCCGGCATCCGGCCGCGCGACGAACTGGCCCGCGCGTGCGGGCTCGACATCGGCCCGCGCGGCGGCGTCGCGATCGACGATACATGCCGCACGAGCGATGCGGACATCTACGCGATCGGCGAATGCGCGGCGTGGAACGGCATGGTGTACGGCCTCGTCGCGCCCGGCTACGACATGGCGCGCGTGGTCGCGAAACAGATCGGTGGCGACGCGAACGCCGCCGCCGTGTTCGCGGGCGCCGACATGAGCACGAAGCTGAAGCTGATGGGCGTCGACGTCGCGAGCATCGGCGACGCGCACGGCACGACGGCCGGCAGCCGTACCTACCAGTACGCGGACGAGCGCCGCCAGGTCTACAAGAAGCTCGTGGTGTCCGACTGCGGCAAGTTCCTGCATGGCGCGGTGATGGTCGGCGATGCCGCCGAGTACGGCACGCTGCTGCAGATGATGCTGAACCGCATCGAGCTGCCCGAGTCGCCGGAATTCCTCATCCTGCCGTCGTCGGACGGCGCGGCGAAGCCGGCGATCGGCGTCGACGCGCTGCCGGAAGGCGCGCAGATCTGCTCGTGCAACAACGTGTCGAAGTCGCAGATCTGCGCGGCCGTGGCCGACGGCGCGACGAGCCTCGGCGCGCTGAAGACGTGCACGGCCGCCGGCACGTCGTGCGGCGGCTGCGTGCCGCTCGTCACGCAGATCATGAAGGCCGAGATGAAGAAGCAGGGCCTCGCGGTCAACAACCATCTGTGCGAGCACTTCCCGTATTCGCGCCAGGAGCTGTTCCACCTGATCCGCGTCGAGCGCATCACGACGTTCGACGCACTGCTCGCGAAGCACGGCCGCGGGCTCGGCTGCGACGTGTGCAAGCCGGCCGTCGCGGGCATCCTCGCGTCGTGCTTCAACGAGTTCGTGCTGAAGAAGGAGCACGCGGGGCTGCAGGATTCGAACGACTACTACCTCGCGAACATCCAGCGCGACGGCACGTACTCGGTCGTGCCGCGCATGCCGGGCGGCGAAGTCACGCCGGAAGGGCTGATCGCGGTCGGCCAGGTCGCAAAAAAATACGGGCTGTACACGAAGATCACCGGCGGCCAGCGCGTCGACCTGTTCGGTGCGCGCGTCGAGCAGCTGCCGTCGATCTGGGAGGAGCTGATCGCGGCCGGCTTCGAATCGGGGCACGCGTACGGCAAGGCGCTGCGCACCGTGAAATCGTGCGTCGGGTCGACGTGGTGCCGCTACGGCGTCGGCGATTCGGTCGGCCTCGCGATCGACCTGGAGAATCGCTACAAGGGGCTGCGCGCGCCGCACAAGATCAAGTTCGGCGTGTCCGGCTGCACGCGCGAGTGCGCGGAAGCGCAGGGCAAGGACGTCGGCGTCATCGCGACCGAGAAGGGCTGGAACCTGTACGTGTGCGGCAACGGCGGGATGAAGCCGCGCCACGCGGAACTGCTCGCGTCCGATCTCGATCGCGACACGCTGATCCGCACCATCGACCGCTTCCTGATGTTCTACGTGCGCACGGCCGACCGGCTGCAGCGCACCAGCGTGTGGCGCGACAACCTCGAAGGCGGACTCGACTACCTGATCGACGTCGTCGTGCACGACAAGCTCGCGATCGCGGCCGAGCTCGAAGCCGACATGCAGCACGTGATCGACACGTACGAATGCGAGTGGAAGCGGGCCGTCACCGATCCGGAGACGCGCAAGCGCTTCCGCCACTTCGTGAACAGCGACGCGCCGGACACGACGATCGCATTCGTCGAGACCCGCGGGCAGATCCGTCCCGCGACGCCCGACGAGCGCGGGCGCGGCAAGCCCGTGGCGATCCCGGTCGTCGCCGAACCCGCAACCGTTTGACCCTGACCCACCCCAGCGTCTTTTCCAAGGAGCCCATCATGAACGATCGTCTTCCGCTGTCCTGGACCCGCGTGTGCCCGCTCGACGACATCGTGCCGAACACCGGCGTGTGCGCGCTCGTCAACGGCGAGCAGGTGGCCGTGTTTCACGTCGCGCATCCCGAAGGCGGCGTGTTCGCGATCGACAACGTCGACCCGGTATCGCAAGCGGCCGTGATGTCGCGCGGGCTGATCGGCAGCCTCGGCGAACGCGTCGTGGTCGCGTCGCCGCTGTACAAGCAGCATTTCGACCTGCGGACCGGCGAATGCCTGGAAGCGCCCGAGCAGTCGGTGAGCGCGTATCCGTCGCGGGTCGAGGACGGTTTCGTGTGGGTCGCGGCCTGAGCGCCCCGGAGCACGCATGACCGCCACCCCTGTCAAGAGCGTGTGCCCGTACTGCGGCGTCGGCTGCGGGATGGTGCTGCACGTCGAGGAGGGCGAAGTCGTCAAGGTGTCCGGCGACTCGGACCATCCGACCAACTTCGGGCGGCTGTGCACGAAGGGCTCGTCCGCGCACGTCGCGCTGCGCCGCTCGGGTCGCCTCGACCGCGCATTCGTGCGCCGCGCGCGCGAGGACGACCTCGTGCCGCTGCCGGCGCGCGACGCGATCGCCGAGACCGCGCGCCGGCTGCGCGCGGTGCTCGATGCGCACGGGCCCGATGCGCTGTCGTTCTACGTGTCCGGGCAGATGTCGATCGAGGCGCAATACCTCGTCAACAAGCTTGCGAAGGGCTTCGTCGGCACCAACAACGTCGAGTCGAACTCGCGCCTGTGCATGGCGAGCGCGAGCACCGGCTACAAGCAGTCGCTCGGCGCGGACGGTCCGCCCGGGTCGTACCAGGACTTCGATCGCGCGAACCTGTTCTTCGTGATCGGCGCGAACATGGCCGACTGTCACCCGATCCTGTTCCTGCGGATGATGGATCGCGTGAAGGCCGGCGCGAAGCTGATCGTCGTCGATCCGCGCCGCACCGGCACGGCCGACAAGGCCGACCTGTTCCTGCAGATCCGGCCGGGCACCGATCTCGCGCTGCTCAACGGGCTGCTGCACCTGCTGCATGCGAACGGCCGCACCGATGCCGCGTTCATCGACGCGTACACCGAAGGCTGGGACGCGATGCCGGCGTTCCTCGCCGACTACACGCCCGAGCGCGTCGCCGAAATCACGGGGCTCGCGGAAGCCGACATCCGCACGGCCGCGCAATGGATCGGCGACGCGCAGGAATGGACGAGCTGCTGGACGATGGGGCTCAACCAGAGCACGCACGGCGTGTGGAACACCAACGCGATCTGCAACCTGCATCTCGCGACCGGCAAGATCTGCCGCCCGGGCAGCGGGCCGTTCTCGCTGACCGGCCAGCCGAACGCGATGGGCGGGCGCGAGATGGGCTACATGGGGCCGGGGCTGCCGGGCCAGCGTTCGGTGCTCTCCGACGATGACCGCCGCTACGTCGAGCACCTGTGGCGCGTGCCGGCCGGCACGCTGCGCAAGGAAACCGGCAGCGGCACGGTCGACCTGTTCGAACGGATGGCGGCCGGCGACATCAAGGCGTGCTGGATCGTCTGCACGAACCCGGTCGCGACCGTGCCGAACCGGCAGAACGTGATCGCGGGGCTGCAGGCCGCGGAACTCGTGATCGCGCAGGACGCATTCCTCGACACCGAGACGAACCGTTACGCGGACATCCTGCTGCCCGGCGCGCTGTGGGCCGAGGGCGACGGCGTGATGGTCAATTCCGAGCGCAACATGACGCTGATGCGCGCGGCAATCGCGCCGCCGGGCGATGCGCTGCCCGACTGGCGCATCGTCGCGGAAGTCGCGCGTGCGATGGGTTTCGGCGATGCGTTCGACTATGCGTCGGCGGCCGACGTGTTCGACGAGATCGTCCGTTTCTCGAATCCGGCGACCGGCTACGACCTGCGCGGCGCGAGCCACGCGGCGCTGCGCGACGGGCCCGTGCAGTGGCCGGTCGCGCCGGGCACCGCGCGCGAGCGGCACCCGATCCGCTACCTGAACGACGGGGTGAGCCAGACGCGCCGCCCGGCCGCCGACGGCAGCGACGCCCCGCGCATCGCGTTCCCGACGCCTTCGGGCAAGGCGCGCTTTTTCGCGCGGCCGCATGTCGCTCCGGCCGAGCTGCCCGACGACACGTTCCCGATCGTGCTGAATACCGGGCGGCTGCAGCATCAGTGGCACACGATGACCAAGACGGGCAAGGTCGCGATGCTGAACAAGCTCAACCCGCGCCCGTTCGTCGAACTGCATCCGGACGATGCGAGCGCGCTCGGCATCGCGACGAAAGACAGCGTCGAGATCCGTTCGGCGCGGGGCCGCGCGGTGCTGCCGGCCGTCGTGACCGAGCGCGTGCGGCGCGGCAACTGCTTCGCGCCGATGCACTGGAACGACGTGTATGGCGAGGATCTGTGCATCAACGCGGTGACGAACGACGCGATCGACCCGGAATCGCGGCAACCCGAACTGAAATACTGCGCGGTCGCGCTGACGCGCGTCGACACCGATGCGTTCGCGTCCGTCGACGACGACAC
Organism: Burkholderia sp. BCC0506; assembly: GCF_902833145.1. Taxonomy (GTDB): domain Bacteria; phylum Pseudomonadota; class Gammaproteobacteria; order Burkholderiales; family Burkholderiaceae; genus Burkholderia. The sequence goes on from NZ_CADFEN010000004.1 coordinate 233,722, forward strand.
CGCGCAACCCGATGCATGCGCCGGCGACGCGCGGCCCGCGCCGGCGATGGTGCAGGCCACTGCTTCACAGGAATCCGACATGGCAGACATCGACACATTCGCGGCCGCGCTCGGCGTCGCCGATCTCGCGCCGCCGCCGCTGACCGACACCGAGCGGCTGTACGTGGCCGGCCTCGTCAGCGGGCTGAAGGCGAGCGTCGGCCGTCGCGACGGCAGCGTGCCCGTGCTGCCGGCCGGCGCGCCGTTGACGCCGCCCGTGCGGTTCTGGCTCGACGGGATGCTCGCGGGGCTGTTCAGCCGCTCGCTGCCCGCGCACGCCGCGGATGGCGCGGCGCCCGCGCTGCCGGCCGACGCCGCCGCGTCCGGCGGCGTACGGATCGTGCGCGCGCGCCCGAAGGTCACGTTGTTGTGGGCGTCGCAGACGGGCAACATCGAATCGCTGACCGAGGATTACGCGACGAAGCTGATGAACGCGGGCTTCGAGATCCGCACCGCGTGCATGTCCGACTATCCGGTCGCGTCGCTCGCCGGCGCGCAATACGTGCTGCTGATGACGAGCACGTTCGGCGACGGCGATGCGCCCGACAACGGCAGCGAGTTCTGGGACGCGCTGCAGGCCGGCAGCGCCGCACGTCTCGACGGCGTGCACTTCGCGGTGCTCGCGTTCGGCGACCGCAACTACGACCGTTTCTGCGGCCACGGCCGGCGGCTCGATGCGCGGCTCGCGGAGCTCGGCGCGGCGCGGCTGTGCGCACGCGTCGATTGCGACGTCGAGTTCCAGCACGATGCCGATCAGTGGCTCGAACGCGTCGTCGCGCGCATCAAGGAGGCCGATGCCGCGCTTCACGCGGTGCCGTCCGGCGGGATGAGCCCGTCGGGGCTGGTGCCGACGAAGGCGCATCCGGCGCCGTCGAAGCTCGTCGCGAACCTGCGCCTGAACCGGCCGGGCGCCGCGAAGGACACACGCTACGTGTCGCTGTCGGCCGAGGGCGCGAACCTCGAATACGAAACCGGCGACGCGCTCGGCGTGTGGCCGACCAACTGCCCGGAGCTGGTCGACGAACTGCTGTCCGTCACCGCGCTGAAGGCCGATGCGCCCGTGTCGGTACCGGGCGTCGGGGAGGTCCGGCTCGGCGATGCGCTCGCGCGCCACTTCGACATCACGCGCCCGCATCCGGATACGCTGGCCTTCATCGCGTCGCGCAGCGCGAACGGCGCGCTGAAGTCGCTGCTCGGCGAAGATCGCAAGGGCGACCTCAAGCAATGGCTGTGGGGGCAGCAACTCGCGGACGTGCTGCACGAATACCCGGTCGAACTGTCGGGCGCGGAGCTGGTCGGCATGCTCAAGCGCCTGCAGCCGCGCCTCTATTCGATCGCGTCGAGCCCGAGCGCGCACGAGGGCGAGATTCACCTGACCGTGTCGGCCGTGCGCTATCACAACGGCCGGCGCGCCCGCAAAGGCGTCGCGTCGACGTTTCTCGCCGATCGCGCGGACGACGGCCGCGTACCCGTGTTCGTGCAGAAGTCCGCGCATTTCCGGCCGCCGGTAAACGGCGACGTGCCGATCGTGATGGTCGGCCCGGGCACCGGCGTCGCGCCGTTCCGCGGCTTCCTGCACGAGCGGCGGGCGCGCGGCGCGCGCGGACGCAACTGGCTGTTCTTCGGCGAGCAGCATGCGCAGACCGACTTTTACTACGGCGACGAACTGAGCGAGATGCACGAAAGCGGCTTCCTGACGCGGCTCGATCTCGCGTTCTCGCGCGATCAGGCCGACAAGGTGTACGTACAGGACCGGATGCGCGAGCAGGGCGCCGAGCTGTTCGCATGGCTGGAGGAGGGCGCGCACTTCTACGTGTGCGGCGACGCCGCGCGGATGGCCAAGGACGTCGACACCGCGCTGAAGGCGGTCGTCGCCAGGCACGGCGGCATGTCGGACGAAGCCGCGAACGACTACGTCGCGCGGCTTGCGAAGGCACGGCGCTACATGCGCGACGTGTATTGATCGCGTGAGCGGCGGACGGCCGTCCGCGTCGCGACGGCCGGCAACTTCACGCGGGCCGCCGCCGCGCTGGGCCTGACGCCGGCGGCCGTCAGCCTGGCGATCGGGCAGCTGGAAGGCCAGCTCGGCGTGAAGCTCTTCAACCGCAGCACGCTCGTCGAGGTGCTGCCCGGCGCGTGCCGGACGCTGCTGCCGATGTGGCTGTATTACGTGAACCGCAAGCACGTGCCGGCCAAGCTGCGCGCGTTCATCGACGTGCTGCGCGAGCGGAAAGGCGCGGGCGTGGCGTAATCGAGGGCGCTCGCTGCAGCAATCGATTCGGCGGGGCATGATGGCGGCTCCAGCCACGAAGCCACGGAGTCGCGTCATGACGGCATTCCCGTATTTCCCGATTCGAACCCTTTTGATGGCCACGGCGCTGGGCGCTGTCGCGCTCGCTGGCGTGCCTGCCATCGGCCAGACGTCGACGTCGACCGTACCGGTCGGCTCGGCCGCCGCGACCCCCGACAATGCGGTCCTGCTGACGGTTTTCCTGAAACACGACCAGTCCCGCCCGCTCGCCGAATTGAATGCGCAACTCGCGAAGCAGGGTTTCTACAAGGCGTTTCCGCCGCCGGGCGTCGAAGTCGTGAGCTGGACCGTGACGATGGGGATCGGGCAGATCGTCGTGCTGCGGCTGCCGGCGTCGAGGCTGCGCGAGGTCAATCGCGTGCTCGAGGATACGGCCTGGGGCGCGTACCGGACGGAGTTCTATCCGACTTACGACTACAAGGCGATCGGGTTGGGGGAGCACGAGCGGGCGAAGTGACGAGCGAGTCGTGCCGTCGTGCATCGCACTGCACGAGCACTGGTCGCGGCCGATGGGGGCGGCGCGCCGGTCATCCTGACCGGCGTCCGGATGATCACTCGGCCTACGCGATTCAGGGCATCCGGCCCGCGAAGCCAGGGTATCGGTCGAGTCACGACGCCGCGCGCAGCTCGGCCGGATCGAGGAAAAAGTCGCGGTTGTCCGCCATGCGCTCGACCATGAAGTCGATGAACGTCCGCACGCGCTGCGGCTGTTCCGTTCGATGCCTGTAGTAGATGTAGATCATCCCGTATTCGGACACATGTTGCGTCAGCAACGGAACGAGCCGGCCGCTGCGGATATGCGGCGCCGCGTTGAAGCTGCCCAACTGCCCGATGCCGAGCCCCGACAGCACCGCCTGCGTTTCCATTTCGGTGTCGTTCACGCAGATCGCGGCGGGGACGTCGCGATAGACGATCTCGTCGCCGAGACGGAACTGCCATTGCGCGAGCTTGCCGGTGTTCGCGCGCCGGTAGCCGGTGCAGCGATGCCCGGCCAGCTCGTCGATAGTCCGCGGCGCGCCGTTGCGCTCGATATAGTCCGGCGATGCGCACACGATCAGTTGAATCGGCAGCAGCCGGCGTGCGATCGAGCCGCCGGAAGGCGGATGGCCGCCGCGGAATCCGACGTCGGACCGGTCGGCGACGAGGTCGGTGAACTGATCGTCGAGCTGCACCTCGAGCTGCACGTTCGGATAGCGCTTCTGGAATGCCTCGAAATGCGGCCACAGGACCGGGAGGCCGAGCGCGCGCGGCGCGCTCACGCGCAGCACGCCGCCGAGGTCCTCCGTCGAGCGCCGCGCGTCGTCGAGCGCGGACGACAGCATCTCCAGCGCCGGCTTCACGTTGTCGAGCAGGCGCTGGCCTTCCTCGGTCAGGCTCAGCTTGCGGGTCGTGCGGTGAAAGAGCCGAACGCCCAGCTCCTTCTCCAGCTGCATCACCGCATGGCTCGCGGCCTGCGGCGAGATGCGCTGGTCGACCGCCGCGCTACGCAGGCTGCCGAGCGTGGCAGCGCGGACGAACGTCGTGATCGCGCGGATTCCGTTCATTGCCGTGCTCCGTATTCGCAAATAAAAGTTGATTATCACGCAAGGATAAGGCATCTAGTTCGTGTCAATCGTCGCGCCTACCATGGACTCACCTCATCACACACGTGGAGAAACATCATGGAAGGCAATCGGCAAGGCGGTTTCAAGCGCGTCTGGTTCATCACCGGCGCGTCGCGCGGGATCGGCGCATTGATCGCGCAGGCGGCGCTCGAGGACGGCAACGCGGTCGTGGCCGCGGGGCGCAACGTAGCGGCGATCGTCGAGCGGCTCGGCGAGCGGGCGGCATTGCTGCCGGTTCAACTGGACGTGACGAACGAGGCCCATGCGCGGGCGGCCGTGCAGGCGGCGATCGACACGTTCGGCCGCATCGACGTCCTGGTCAACAACGCCGGCTTCGGCCTGCTGGGTGCGGTGGAAGAGTCGGCCGACGCGGACGTGCGCCGGATGTACGACACGAACGTGTTCGGCTTGCTGAACGTCACGCGTGCCGTCCTGCCCGCGATGCGCGCGCATCGCTCGGGGCACGTGATCAACATTTCGTCGATCGGCGGCTATCGGGCCGCGCCCGGCTTCGGCGTGTACTCGTCGACGAAGTTCGCGGTCGAAGGGATCACGGAGGCGCTGCACGCGGAATTGAAGCCGCTGGGCATTCACGCGACGGTCGTCGAGCCCGGCTACTTCCGGACGGACTTCCTCGATGCATCTTCGCTGCTGGTCGCGCCGCACGTCATCGACGATTACGACGCAACCTCGGGCGCGGTGCGTCGCCGGGCCGCGGACCTGAATCACAACCAGCCGGGCGACCCGACGAAGCTCGCGGCCGCGATGATCGCGCTGGTCGACGCGACGGACCCGCCGTTGCGCCTTCCGCTCGGCACCGACACGCTGGCGGCGATTGCGGCGAAAAACGCGTACGTGACGCAGGAAACGGAAACGTGGCGGGCGCTGTCGAGTTCGACCGACTTCGCGGCCTGATGACGAAGCAGGCGGCTCGGCACCTGCCCGGTGCCGGGCGGCCCGGACGATCGGCCGGGCCGGGCCAGGCCGCCTCGCGCGTGCGACCGCCGGCGTTTCGTCCCCATTCCCGCAAACCGCGCCTGCTCGCGGTTTTGCGCTCGCTCGCGTCGGCCGGCCGGGAGAATTTTTCCCGAATCAGCGATTCACCCTTCGTCCGATGAAAAAATGGCACCGGTTCCCGGTATCATGCGCACCTTGCGTTGGTAGACGCATTTGTTTCTTTATGCGTTTTTGATGTGCGAGATCCCACAAATCCGCACAAAGCCGACGTGAAAGATTCTGTAATATAAATTCCGTATACTCGTAAGTTCTGATCCAGGCGCCACGAGACCGTCTTCGGCCGGCCGCCCACGCAGAACAACCAGACAGGTCGCCGCCGGGCCAACCCGCGCCGCGACACGCTATGCACCACCACTGAACACGTTATGTCTTCCCGCCACTCTGGTTCGCCCGGCCGCGCCGAGGCGGTGATCGCCCGTGCCCGGGCGCTGATCCGCAACGAGCGCGTGCTGTCGCCGCTGCTCGCGCTCGGCATCGGCCTGCTGCTGATCGTGGTTTTCCAGCATCTGTCGGAATCCGTCGACTACCGGTCGGTGATCCGCCAGTTGCGTCACATGTCCATCGCCGAGTGGGGCGCGTCGCTCGCCGCGACGGCCCTCAGCTATCTCGCGCTCGTCGCCCGCGATGCGGTTGGCCTGCGCTACGTCGCCGCCAAAGTACCGCGTGTCGCGCTGTGGATCGGCGCGATTGCCGGTTCCGCGCTCGGCAATGCGACCGGCTTCGGCGCGCTGACCGGCGGCGCGGTGCGCGCCCGCGTGTACGGCGTGTCGGGCGTCACGCCCGCCCAGATCGGCCGGATGACGGTGTTTACGAGCGGCACGCTGGCGCTGGCGATGGTGTTGATGACGGCGGTCGGCATGGTCTGCGTGCCGGAGGCGCTCGCCGCGATGCTGCACGTCGCGCCCGGCGTGCTCGTGTGGACGGGCGCCGCGTTGCTCGTCGTGCTCGCCGCGCTGGTCATGCTGTGCGGCAGCACCGCGCGCCCGGTCGTCACGCGCTTCAAATGGCTGTCGTTCGACGTGCCGGCGCGGCGCGATCTCGTCGCGCAGGTCGTCTACGCGGTGCTCGACGTCATCGCCGCGGGCCTGACGCTGTGGGTGTTGCTGCCGGCCGCGCCGGTCGGCTTCCCGACCTTCATCACCGTCTACGCGGCCGCGTTGCTGCTCGGGATGATCGGCCATACGCCGGGCGGGATCGGCGTGTTCGAAGCGGCGATGGTCTTCACGCTCGGCCGCGAAGTGCCCGCGCACGCGATGGTTGCCGCGCTGATCGCGTATCGCGCGATCTATTTCGGCGTGCCGCTCGTGCTGTCGGCCGGCCTGCTGGCCGGTTTCGAGGGCCGCGCGCTGCGGCGCCGGCTCGTGACGCGGCAGGCCGTGCGCGTGTCGCAGCTCGCGCCGGTGTTCCTGAGCCTCGTGACGTTCGCGGTCGGCGGGATGCTCGTGATTTCGAGCGCGACGCCCGCGTTCTGGCACCGGATCGCGATCCTGCGCCACATCGTGCCGCTGTGGGTGCTCGAAGGTTCGCAGGTGATCTGCAGCGTGCTCGGCGTCGCGCTGCTGTTCGTCGCGCGCGGGCTGCTGCGCCGGCTCGACGGCGCGTGGTGGATGACCTTCGCCTTGACGCTCGCGAGCCTCGCGCTGTCGCTCGCCAAGGGCCTCGCGTTCGTCGAGGCCGGCGTGCTCGGGACGCTGCTCGTGCTGCTGCTCGTCAGCCGCCGCCGCTTCAACCGTCATTCGTCGCTGCTCGCCGAGCGCTTCACGGTGAGCTGGTTCGTGTCGGTCGCGATGGTGCTGATGCTGGCCGTGTGGGTGCTGTTCTTCGCGTTCCGCGACGTGCCTTACACGCGCGAACTGTGGTCGCATTTCTCGTTCGATGCGCGCGCGCCGCGGGCGCTGCGCGCGACGCTCGCCGCCGGCGTGTTCGTCGCGCTGTTCGCGCTGTGGCAATTGCTGCGCCCGGCGCCCGGGCGTTTCGTGAAGCCCGCCGAGCAGGACCTGATCGACGCGGAGCAGATCATCCGCGCGCAGGAATGCAGCGACGCGGGCCTCGCGCTGATGGGCGACAAGTCGTTCCTGTTCTCGGAGTCGCGTCGCGCGTTCCTGATGTACGCGAAGAACGGCCGCACGTGGGCCGCGCTGCACGACCCGGTCGGGCCGCGCGAAGAGTGGCCGGGCCTGATCAGCAAGTTCATTGCGCTCGCGCATGCGCACAGCGGCCGCGCGGCGTTCTACCAGGTGCGCGCGAACGCGCTGCCGCTGTATCTCGACGCGGGGCTCACGCTGATGAAGCTGGGCGAGGAAGCGCATATCGCGCTCGACCAGTTCGACCTCAAGGGATCGAACCGTTCGCACCTGCGCTACGCGCTGCGCCGCGGCGACAAGGATGCGCTGACGGTCGAGGTGATCGCGCCGGCCGACGTGCCGGCCGCGCTGCCGGCGCTGCGCGACATCTCCGACGGCTGGCTCGACAGCCGCGATGCGCGCGAGAAGAGCTTTTCGGTGGCCGCATTTCACGACGGCTATCTCGCGACGCAGTCGGTGATGCTGGTGCGGCAGGCCGACAAGCCGATCGCGTTCGTCACGTTCATGACGACCGACCTCAACACCGAGGCGACGGTCGGCGTGATGCGCCATCTGCCGGACGCTTCGCCGTACGCGATGGAGTACCTGTTTACGCAGCTCGCGCTGCATCTGAAGGAAGCGGGGTTCCGCAAGCTCAGCCTGGGTATCGCGCCGTTCTCGGGGATGGGGGCGGCGAAGATGCCGTCGCCGTTCCACCGGCTCGGCCTGATGGTCTGGCGCTTCGGCGGCCGCTTCTACAACTTCCGCGGCTTGCGCGCTTTCAAGAGCAAGTTCGAACCGCACTGGGAGCCGCGTTATCTCGCGGCCTCGGGCTCGGTCGGCGTGTTCGTCACGCTTGCGGATCTGTCATTGCTGGCTGGAGGTCGGCGTTCATGATGTCGAAGAAGGGAATCGCGCGGGCGGCAGCCGCCTGCGCGGGAATGATGCTGGCCGCCGCCGCGTGCGCCGCGCAGCCGGCCGCGGTGAAAGCCGAAACCGTGTCCGGCGGCCGCTACGGGCCCGTGACCGTGACCAAGCCGAGCGGGCCGCTGCGCGGTTTCGTCGTGCTGTTCTCGCGCGAGGCCGGCTGGAGCGCCGCCGATCAGCAAGCGGCCGACGCGCTCGCGAAAGCCGGTGCGATGACGGTCGGCGTCGATTCCGAGCGTTACGCGGCGACGCTCGCCGCGAAGCAGGAGGCCTGCCACCACCTCGACGGCGACGCCGAGGCGGTCAGCCATCAGCTCGAACGTCTCGCGCAGTCGTCGCGCTATTTCACGCCGATCGTCGCGGGTGTAGGCCAGGGCGGCGCGATCGCGAAGCAGATCCTGTCGATGGCGCCGGAGAACACGATCGCCGGCGTCGTCGCGGTCGGCCCGGCCGCGAAGCTCGATCCGCGCTTCAAGCCGTGCCCGCCCGATCCGACGATCGTGCGCCGCGCGATGCCGGGCTTCGTCGACACGGCTGCCGCGGGCGACACCGCGAAGCTCGTATCGCTCGTCACGTCGCACCTGCGCGACACCAGCAGCAGCGACGAGCTCGACGTGTCGGATCTGCCGCTCGTCGAGCTGCCGGCCAAGGGCGGCAGCGACCGGCTCGCGATCGTGATCTCGGGCGACGGCGGCTGGCGCGATCTCGACAAGACGATCGCCGAGGCGCTGCAGCGCGACGGCGTGTCGGTGGTCGGCATCGACAGCCTGCGTTATTTCTGGAGCGAGAAGCCGCCGGCCCAGGTGAGCCGCGATCTCGCCCGCGTGATGCGCACCTACATGGCGCGCTGGCATGCGAGCCGCGTGGCGCTGGTCGGCTATTCGTTCGGCGCCGACGTGATGCCGTTCGCGTACAACCGGCTGCCGGCCGACCTGCGCGACAAGGTGGCGGTGATGTCGCTGCTCGGTTTCGCGCCGTCGGCCGATTTCCAGATCCGCGTGACGGGCTGGCTCGGCATGCCCGCGAGCGACAAGGCGCTGAAGGTCGCGCCGGAAATCGCGAAGGTGCCGCCGACGCTCGTGCAGTGCTTCTACGGCGCGGAAGAGAAGGACACGATGTGCCCGGCGCTCGCGAACACGGGCGCCGACGTGATCAAGACGCAAGGCGATCACCACTTCGGCCGCGACTACATCGCGCTCGAGAAGAAGATCCTCGGCGCGTTCGGCAAGCCGGCCGCGGCGCGCTGAACGCCGGCGGCGGCCGCGGGACGGCGGGCGCCGGCCGGTTTGCTTCCGGTTCATCGTGCGGGCGGCCAGCGAGCCGCCCGTTTCATTTTCCTGCCCGCGCTGCCGTGTCCCGCGGCGAGATGACCGTGGGCGCCGTCATGCGTCGACGACGAGCACCGGATCGAGCGCGCGGATGCGCTGGTCGATGAAGTAGCCGCCGCCTTCCTGGTAGCGCAGGAACAGGCGGCCGCACGTGCGGCAGCGGCTGACGTTGCAGCGGTTGTACGGGAAATGACGCAGCGCGATCGGCGCGTCGTCCGACGCATAGCGCGTGCCGGCCGGATGATATTCCGCGTAGGTCGGCTCGGCCTCGCCCGGCGGCGCGAGCGTGGCCACTTCGATCAGTTGCGTGTCCGGCAGCGACAGCGGCAGGGTCGTCCAGCCGGCGAGCGAGGTCTTCGTGCACGTGCACGGCTGCGTGGCATGCGCCGCTTCGGCCGTCAGTTTCAGCAGCGCATCGTGATCGAGGTAAGGCAGTGGGCTCATGGGCGATCGGGAAAGGGCGGCAAGACCTGCAATGTAACCCGCGCGCGGCTCGGCTCGGGTATTGACGTGCGGCGGTCGATGCCGCGCGGCACGTGGCGTGCGAGGTGCCGCACGGCGCGGGACCGACCGAGACGCCGTGCGCGCGGGCGGGTCGACGCGGCCGTCGCGGCGCTCGCGGCGATCATGGTGCGCGACGCGAGCCCACGGAATTGCGTCGCATTCAGCTGCGCGGGCGAGTGAATACGTGCCGTGTGCGGGTTGTTCGGATTGCGTGACCAAGCGTTTTATGGTCTCGTTGCGGGATATCGCATCGACTCGAAAAAGGACAGTCGAATGCAGCCGGGCGATTCACGCGGGGTCCGATTGATCAGGGGAATCGGCATACGCACACGCGTCCGTGGCGTCGTGCGCACGCTGCTTATCATACTGACGTTTGGCTTACTTGCGCCCGTTCCGCCGGCCTTCGCCGCCTCTCCCGAAACCGTCAACGACAACGTGCTGCGCGTGCTGGCCTGGCCCGGTTATGCGGATAGCGATATCGTCAGCGCATTCGAGGCGCAGTTTCATGTGCGCGTCGAGGTGACGCTGGTCGATTCCGACGAAGCGCTGTGGACGCGCATGCACAGCGCATCGCCGCCGCCGTACGACGTGCTGGCCGCGAACACGGCCGAGATCCAGCGCTATGTGCATGAACGCCTGCTCGCGCCGATCGACCTGTCGCGCATCCCGAACCGGCGGCGGCAATTGGCGAGTTTCCAGCAGCTCGCGACGATCGGCGGGCTCGTGCAGGACGGCGCGTCCTATGCGATTCCGTTCACGTATTCGTCGATGGGGCTGATCTACGACCGCAAGCAGGTGCCGGGCGCGCCGCACTCGATGCGCGAGCTGTGGAATCCGCGCTATCGCGGCAAGGTGCTCGACTTCAACAGCGCGCAGCACAATTTCTCGTTCACGGCGCTGGCGCTCGGCTATCCCGATCCGTTCCGCCTTTCGCCCGCGCAGACGCTTGCCGTCGCGCGCAAGCTGATCGACCTGCGCCGCAACCTGCTGACGTACTACACGCTTCCTGAAGAGGCGACCGCGCTGTTCGTCCAGCATCGCGCGGCGCTGATGTTCGGCAACTACGGCACGCAGCAGGTCGAGCAGTTGCGGCGCGCCGGCGCGGACGTCGGCTACGTGATCCCGGATGAAGGCGCGCTCGCGTGGCTCGACTGCTGGGCCGTCACGCGCGGCGCGCCACGTCCCGAGCTCGCGTTCGCGTGGATCGACTACATGCTCGAACCGGCGATCGGCACGCTGCTGACCGAGCGTCAGGGGCTGGCGAACACGCTCGAGCCGCCGCGCGGCCTGGATGCCGGGCGCCAGCATCTCGTATGGATTCAGCCCGTGGAGGACATCGCGCGCCGCGAGTCGCTGTGGAGCCGCATCGTGTCGGGCGATCGCCCGGAGCGGTTCGGAAAATGATCCGGCTCGGGCTCACGTCGAAGCTGTCGGTCCTGTTCGCGTGCATCGGCGTGATCGCGTCCGGCACGACCGGTTACTACGCGTATCGCGCCAACCGCGCGATGCTCGTGCAGGAAGCGCAGCACAGTCTGCTGATGTCGACGCAACTGCTCGGGCAGCGCTTCACGACCGCACTGGCCGACGTTGCCGACGATGCGCTCGTGCTCGCGCAGTTGCCGTCGTCCGCGTTCGTCGCGGGTGGCGACAAGCCGGACGACGCGCGCCGCAGGCGGCTCGAGCAGGTGTATTACAGCTTCATGCGCAATCACGCCGAATACCTGCAGATCCGCCTGATCGCGAGCGGTCATTTCGGACTCGAACGCATTCGCCTCGATCGCGATGCGCGCGGCATCGTCGTGCTGCCCGACAGCGCGCTGCAGGAAAAAGGGCAGTTTTCCTACGTATTCGACACGCTCGCGATGGCGCCCGGCCACATCTATCTGTCGCCGATCGTGATCAATCACGAGACGGGATCGCACGCGGCGGAAGGGCAGCCGATCCTGCGCGTCGGGACGCCGGTGGTCGACGCGGCGGGCCGGACGGTCGGCGCGCTCGTCGTCGATGTCGAGCTGTCGCGCGTGTTCGACCGGCTCGAACGCGATCTGCCGGACGACTATGCGGTCTATCTCGCGAACGAGTGGGGCGATTTTCTCGTGCATCCCGACCCGGAACAGACGTTCGGGTTCGATCGCGGCCGGCGCGTGCTGATGCAGGACCGCTTCGCCGTCACGCGCGCGCTGTTCGACAGCGGGCGCACGAACGTGACGCTCAATGGTCTCGCGCAGCCCGACGAGGCGCCGGGCCAGATGTTCGCGTTCGTGCGCACGCCGTTCGGGCACGACGAGGGCAACCGCTTCGTCGTGCTCGGGATGGCCCGCCCGCTGGCCGATGTGCTCGCGCCGGCCGGCACGCTGGGCGGACGGATCGTCAGGATGGTGCTCGTATCGAGCGTGCTGGCGGTGATTCTCGCGATCCTGTTCGCACGCGCGATCACGCGGCCGTTGCAGACGCTCGCGCGCGCCGCGACGCACGTGTTCGACGACCCGGCCGCCGAACGGTTGCCGGTCGCGCGGGCCGACGAGATCGGCGTGCTCGCGCGCTGTTTCGACAGCATGCGCGTCGAGATCCGCACGCAGGTGGCGATGCTGCGCGCGAAGCAGCAGGAGCTCACGCACCTCGCCGGCCACGATCCGCTGACCGGCCTGCCGAACCGCCTGCTGTTCATGGAGCATCTCGATGCCGCGATCCGGCATGCGGCCGCCGTGAGCGAAGGGTTGGCCGTGATGTTCGTCGACCTCGACCGCTTCAAGCAGATCAACGACCGGCACGGGCATTCGGCCGGCGATCGCACGCTCGTCGCGGTCGCGAAGCGGTTGAGCCACGTGCTGCGCAGCGGCGACATGGTGGCACGGCTCGGCGGCGACGAATTCGTCGTGCTGATCTCGGACGTGCGTTCGCCGGCGGTAATCGGCGATGTGGCGTCGCGCATCCAGATCGTGATGGCCGAGGAGCTCGAGTTCGACGAAGGGCGCATGGCCGTCGGCGCGAGCATCGGCGTCAGCGAGTTTCCGGCGGATGGCGCGTCGGCCGAGGAATTGCTCGTCAAGGCCGACGCGGCGATGTACGCGGCGAAGGCGTCCGCGCAGTGCGTGTGCGTGCGCTATCAGGATCTGGTTCGCGGCGGCACGCCTGACGAGACCGGCCGTGTCGCGTCCGGCGGCAGCCGCTGACGCACGCCGGAAACGCGACGAGCCCGTCGCCGGACGGGCTCGTCGCAGGTGCGAACTGCGCGCGCGGGGCGCGCAGCGGCACGCTTAGTGGCCGAAGTAGACCGAGTCGCGCGCGGTCTGCGCCCGGAGGGCCGGCGCGCCGCTCTCGACGGTCGCGGCCGGTTGCGAACCGTAACCGCTGTTGTCGATGCCGTGCACGCGGGCTTGCGCGGCCTGGATGTCGGCCGGGTAATACGGGCTCGACTGGCTGGGCTTGTAGCCGGCGTTTTCGAGCTGGACCAGTTCATTGCGCACCTGCGCGCGGGTCACGGTGCTTTGTGCGAATGCGCCGAACGACGCGGACAGGGCGACGGCGGCGGCGACTGCGGAAACGAGCGATTTCATGATGACCTCCGATGTTTGTTTGGCTTTCCGCGTTCGACACCACGTCGTAAGCGGTTGATCACATCGTAGGCGTCGCTCGACCTAGGGTAAACGTGAGTTTGAGTGAAAGATCGTTGCGTTGAAGGTAATAATTTCGAGACAAACGTCTTCTGTCCCCATGCGGTATTGCGGGGATCGCGGGCAATGGCGGGAGGCGGGATGTTACGCGCGGCCACGCGCCCGGCGGCACAAGGCCGGTGAAGGTGGCGCGGCGGACGGGCGGGCTGCGGACGGGCGGATCAGACCCCGTCGTCGTCGATTTCCTTGCGCTCGCGGCGCTCCTCGTTGCCGCGACGCGCGCGCAGACGCTGGCGCGACAGGACGGCGATCACCTGCTGGGTCGGCGCGCCGGACGGCAGCTCGTTGCGGATGCGATCGGGCACCATCGGCAGGCCCGCGCGCTGCCGGCGCAGCGCCTTGGCGATCGCCCGACGGCATTCGTCGCCGTGGCAATCCCATTCATCGCGGATTCTCTGGCAATAACGGCATTGTTCCATCCGAGTAGTCTAACGCGTCTTCGGGAATGGAGCAGGGCGCGGCGCCGGAAGGGTGCGACGGCTGCAGGTGCAGACTCGGGTCGTTGAATCGGAATGCGAACCAACCGAGCCGGCGTCGCTCTCTCGCACTACAGTTCCGTTCCCCGTCCTTGTCCCTACGGATTCCTCGCACGGGGACGGGGCCGGCACGCGTTGTCGGTGCGACCGGAATCTTGTCTGCGCGCATGCCGGGTGCATGACCGCCGCATCGGGTTCAATATAATTCAAGAAGATCGGTTGCATCATGCGCAACATACATACCCTGAACGAGGAAACCCGATGACTCTTGCCCAGTTGCAGGCCCTGGCTGCCGTGGTCGAACTCGGCTCGCTGACGGCCGCGGCGGACCGGCTCAGCCGCAGTCAATCCGCGATCAGCCACGCGCTGACGGAGCTGGAGGACATCACCCAGGTCAAACTGCTCTGGCGCGACCGGCAGCCGGTCGTCCTGACGGCTGCCGGCGAACGTCTGTGGCCGTATGTCCAGAGCGTGGTACGGGAAGCACAGATGCTGCGCCAGCAGTTCAGCCTGTCGCGCGGCAAGCTCGAAGGGAAGCTGGTGGTCGCGTCGCTGCCGAGCGTGTCGCTCGCGTTCGTCGTTCCCGCGCTCGAGGCGTTGAAGGAGATGCACCCGGGCGTGTCGGCGGTGCTGCTCGAGGGCACGGACAGCGAAGTCGAAGGGTGGATCGACGACGGGACGGCCGACGTCGGCGTGGTGGCCGGTACGAAAACGTTCGCGCACAACCTGCCGCTGCTCGACGAGGACTTCGTCGCCGTGGCGGCCGACGACATGTTCGCCGGCCGCAAGAGCATATCGGCCAGACAGTTGGCCGCGGCGCCGTTCATCTTCTCGAAGGCGGGGTGCGGGCCGGTGATCGCGGATTACTTCGCGCGCGGCGGCGTACCGCTTCGGGCCGCATTCAACGTGGTCGAGATGCGCACGATCCTGTCGATGGCGGAGGCCGGCATGGGCGTATCGATCGTGCCGCGCATCACGCTCACGTACACGCCGTTCGGCGGCCGCGTGCTGGCCTTGTCGCCGCGGCTGCATCGCTCCGTGCGGCTGGCATGGAATACCGCCGGCAACGCGGTCACCGACGCGTTCGTGCGGCTCGTCGACGCGCAACGTCCGAAGGCGGAAAAGACGGCCCGGATGCGCGCGAAAAAGGGCAAGTAGCGACCGACGGGCACGATGAGCGGCGCTCATGATGGGCTTGCAGTTTATTCATGACGATGACGGCCGAGATGCAATACATTGTTCGGACCTCGTCGTCGTTTTACTGAAGGAGCGTGCCGTGCCGGCCTTGCCCACCTTGTTTGCGTTCGGACTCGTGTCGCTCGGCATGGTGCTGACGCCCGGCCCCAACATGATCTATCTGGTGTCGCGCTCGATCTGCCAGGGACGCCGTGCCGGGCTGGTGTCGCTCGCCGGTGTCGCGCTGGGCTTCGTGTTCTACATGGTGTGCGCGGCAGCGGGCATCACCGCGCTGGTGATGACCGTGCCGTATGCATACGATGCGCTGCGCGTTGCCGGTGCGCTGTATCTGGCGTACCTGGCGTGGCAGGCGCTGAAGCCGGGCGGGCGCTCCGCGTTCCAGGTCCGGCAGTTGCCGCACGACAGCCGCGCCAGGCTGTTTACGATGGGCTTCGTCACGAATCTCGCGAACCCGAAGATCGCGGTGATGTATCTGTCGTTGCTGCCGCAGTTCATTGTCCCGGGGCACGGTAGCGTGCTCGCGCAATCGCTGGCGCTCGGCTGCGTGCAGATCGCGGTGAGCGTCAGCGTCAATGCGCTGATCGCGTGCGCGGCCGGTTCGATCGCGGGCTTCCTCGCGGGGCGGCCGCTGTGGGCGGCGGTTCAGCGCTGGCTGATGGGGACGGTGCTGGCCGGGTTGGCCGTGCGAATCGCACTGGAATCGCGAAGTTGACGACGGCACCGGGCATCGTCACCCGTGGCAACCACCCTCGGCCTCCTTGGCGATCCGCACGGGCTTGGCCTTGTCGCGGCGGCCGCGCGTCGCGAGCCAGCACAGGATCGAGCCGCCGCATACCATCGACGCGCCTTGCCAGAATTCGGCCGACAGCGGCGCATGCAGCAGCGTGGCGGCGAGGGCGGCGGCGAGCACCGGCGTGAAGTACGATGCGCCGACGATGACCGTCACGTTGCCGTGCATGATGCCGGTGTTCCAGGCCGCATAGCCGAAGCCGAGCGCCGACGCCGCCAGCACGAGACACACGACCGCGTGAAAACTGAACGTCATGCCGCCGCCGCCTTCGAGCGCGAACTTGATCCAGAGCACCGCGGCGACCAGCATGAAGAACGGCGTGACGCCGTTCTTGCCGTCGGCGATGCGCGCGGTCACCGTGCAATAGCCGGCCCAGATCAGCGCGCCGACGAATGCCAGCCCGTAACTCAGCGGATTGTCGGCGACGTTGCGCAGCATGCCGGCGGGATCGAGCCCCTGGTCGCCGCCGAGCACCCGGCAGATCCCGAGCATCGACAACAGGACGCCGGGCACGACCAGCAGGTTCGCGCGCTGCTGGTTGAACACGATGGCCGCGACCAGCGTCAGGCTCGGCCACAGATAGTTGACCATCGCGACTTCGATCGCTTGCCGACCGTTGGTCGCATAGCCGATCGACAACGACAGGCACACCTCGTACGACACGAACAGCAACCCGCCCCAGAACAGATAGTTCTTCGGGAATCGGCTCAGGTCGGGGAAGCCGATCGAGAACAGCAGAAGCACGGATGCCACCGTATAGATCATCGCCGCGCCGCCGGTCGCGCCGAGGCTTTCGCTGACCCCGCGAACGAGCGCGACCACCGAGGCCCATAACAACACCGCGCCGAGCCCGACGAGCGTTGCGTTGTTCTTGCGTTTCATGCTTGCTGCCTGTTTCAACATGCCAATTCGATTTCGGACGATTCGGTCGGCTCGCGCGTGTTGTCATTGCGAGCGGCGATCCAAAGAGAAAAGCGAAGATTTCGCCGGAGACGCGCATTTTACGAGGGCACAACCGTTCCGGCGATGTAGCCGGAACGGCGTGTACGATCGATTCAGTCGCGCGAACCGATCATGCGCCGTCGATGCGCGACGGTGCGCGGATTTCCGACAGCGCGTGTTCGATCGCGTCGAGCATCGCATTCCGCATCGGACCGAGCGTCGTGACAAGGGGGAAACCGGGTGTCGTCGATCGACAGATCGATCAGCGGCCAGCCGCCGGCCGCGTCGCGAATCTCAAGCCGTCGTTCATGTGGATCGACGTCGATGTCGCCATGTGCTTGTCGCGGCGCATTGGCGATGGCATCGAATGCGTTGGCGGGAGGGAGCGTGTGAAGGCAGTCTTCGAAACACATCTACGTGGACTGGGGTGCGAGGCGGGCAGTCCAACTCGCGCCGCGCCTCGTATCCGCCGACGGCAACGCATCAGGCGTCCGCCGCAGCGAGCGCCCGACGGGTCGATCACCGCTCGCGCCGCTTCTTGCTCAGCTCGATCGTCTCGAACAGTTCGTACTGCGCGGTCGGATGCTGGTCGGCGCCCGGCGCATGGTAGTAGCGCATCGTGATCGTCGTGTGGCCGCCCGGCTTGCCCGGGTCGTGGTCGAACACCGCGATCCCGTAGCCGGTACCCGTATCGCGGCGCGCGGACCAGATCGCATCCTCGAGCGCATCGGCCGGCTGGCGCACGAACGTGTTCGGTGCGGTGCCCGGCACCGGCCGGTTCGGCTTCGTGAAGACCTTCGCCTGCGCAAAGCCGGTCGACGGGTTTTCGCCGTACACGTCGAGCGGCGCGCTGGTGCCGCCGCCGCCGAGGATCAGATGGATCGTGCCGTGGCTCGTGTCGAACGTCGTCCGATTCGGATCGTTCGATCCGACCGGACGCGGCTGCAGCGTCTCGACCACTTCGCCGGTCTTCGCATCGACGCCCGCGCGGTGATTGCAGCCGCGCACCGGGTAGCTGCGCTCGTAGTCGTGATCGTGGCCGCACAGCACGAGATCGACGCCGTAACGGTCGAACAGCGGCAGCCATGCTTCGCGAATGCCCTTGTCGGAACCGTTGCCCGTCTTCGACGAACTGAGTGCATCCTGGTGCATCTGCACGACGATCCAGTCGATGTCGTCGTCATGCGCGGCATGACGCAGCGTGCGTTCGAGCCAGCGCGTCTGCTCGCCGTTGCTGTAGCCGCGCACGTAGAACGACGTGCCGGGCTCGATCGGCGACCGGCCGGTGCTCGCGGCCGGCACGAGCGGCGCGGGGCCGCCGACGAACGCGGCGGCATCCTGATAGACGACGTCGTCGGCGTCGAGCGACACGAACAGCACGGAGCTCACGCGGAAGCTGTACCAGCGGCCCGGGAAGTGCGTGCCGTTCTCCGGCAGCGTATAGCGCGCGAGGTACGAATCGAGCCCCTGCGGACCGTTGTTGAATTCGATCTCGTGATTGCCGGGGCACGGCATCCACGGGCGATTCGCGGCCGACGTCTGGTTGTTGTTGCCGAAATCGCGCCACACCTCGGGCTGGTGCGCGGGGTTCAGGTTCGCGTAGCAGAGGTCGCCGTTCAGCAGGTGGAACAGCGGCTGGAACTGTTCGACGGCCTGCACCGCGAAGCGGCTCTGAGGCGACGACAGTACCCACGCGCCGTTCGGCGTCGCGAGATCGCCGTAGCTCGTGAAACGGAACGGCGCGCGGCCGCGCGGCGCCGTCGAAAAGGATGCGGAGAACGGCTGCGCGGCATTGCTGTCGTTGTCGGCCGTGATCTCGTAGCGATAGCGCGTATCCGGCTTGAGCCCGTGCACGCGGGCGTGGTACGTGAATACGGTCTCGCCGTTCAGGCCGTCGGTGTACAGGCGCTGGACGCCGTGCACGGTGCGCGCCGGCTCGCCGTCGGCGACGATGCGCGCGCGCGGATTGACGGCCGGGGCGAGCGACGCCCACGAGATCGCCACTTCGGACGTCGGGTCGTTGCCCCACGTCAGGTGAACCTGTTCGGGTGTGCCGTCCGGGTTCGACGCGGCGGCGCGGGCGGCCGCGAGCCCGCCGGCGGCGGTGGCGAGGCCGGAGACGCCGGCGAGTTTCAGGAAGCCGCGACGCGACACGGAGGCGGCCGGCTCGTTCGGCTGGTCGGGGAGAGTGTCCTGGTTCGACATGGTTCGGTGTTTTCGTTGATGGGGCGCGAGGGGAACCGCGCGGCCATGCGCGAGCACGGCCGGGGCATGGGCCGGAAACGAGCGGGATTCCGGTCGCCTGCATTGTCGAAGGGCAGTTTTGCCGCGTTGTGACAGTTCCGCAACCCCGCGCTTGCGGCGGCCGATACGGACGATCGCGTCGCGCGCCACCGGTGCGCTCCGACGCAGGGTCGGCCCACCGAAAAATTATTTGCCGATTCCGCGACGGATATGCCGTGCCGGCTCCGTTTAACGCATGAACGACCGCTTCCGGTCGATGCCGTTATTTCGGAGTCTTTCATGAAACTTTCTGTTCCATTGCGATGGGCCGCCGCATGCGTGGCCGCGCTCGCGACGTCCGCCGTATTCGCGCAGGCCGTCATCGTCGCGCCGTACGCGCCGCCGCCGCCGCGCGTCGAAGTGATGCCGGCACCCCGTGCGGGTTACGTATGGGATCAGGGGCACTGGCACCATGGCCGCTACGAGTGGATTCCGGGCCACTGGCAGGTCGTGCGCGTCGGTTACCACTGGGTGCCCGGACACTGGGATGCGCGCGGCCCGGCCTGGCGCTGGGTGCCGGGGCACTGGGCCTGAACATGCACGCCGACGCGCGGCACGCGATGCCGGCGCGGCGGATTGCTCACGCAACATCATGAGTCGAAGCGATGCCTTTTCGAACCGTCGTGATACTGGCGGCTGCCGCGATCGTGCTGGCCGGCTGCGTCGTGGTGCCGGCCCGTCCGGTGTATTACCGGCCCGCGCCGGTCGTCGTATATTGAGCGCGCCGGCCGGCGGTCGCGCGGCCGGCCGACAGGATCGACATGCGGCGCGAACCGGATGCCGATGAAACCGACGCGGCCGACGCCGTGTGCGACGCCGTGTGCGACGCCGTGTGCGATGCGCGCGGGGCCGACGTACCGTCGCCATGGCGCCGTCAGGCGATATCCCGACGCATGCAAGGAGAGCACGACGATGAGCTTCAACCGGGCGGCGGGTATACCTGTCGCGACAGGGCGGCGCCGGCGCGCCGCGCGACGGAGCAGGCGGCGTTGAACGATCGCGGCGACCGCGATCCGGACGCGGAACTCGTCGCGCGCGTCGGCGCGCGCGATGCGTCGGCGGTGCGCGTGCTCGTCGCACGCAAGCTGCCGCGGCTGCTCGCATTGGCGACGCGCATGCTCGGCGACCGGAACGAAGCCGAGGACGTCGCGCAGGAGACGTTCTTGCGAATCTGGAACCACGCGCCGCGCTGGCGCGAAGGCGAAGCGCGCTTCGACACGTGGCTGCATCGCGTCGTGCTGAACCTGTGCTACGACCGCTTGCGGGGCCGGCGCGAAGAGCCCGTCGATACGCTGCCCGACGTGCCCGACACGCAGCCGGAGCCGGCCGCGCATGCGGAACTGCGTTCGCGCGACGCGCGCGTGCAGCAGGCGCTGGCCGCGTTGCCGCCGAGGCAGCGGGAAGCGCTGGTGCTCCAGTACTATCAGGAAATGTCGAACGTGGAAGCGGCCAACCTGATGGGCATCACCGTCGATGCGCTGGAAAGCCTGCTCGCCCGTGCGCGGCGCAACCTGCGCGCGCAACTGGCCGGCGACCCACCTAGCGAGGACAAGCGATGACACCCGAACGATTCCGCACCATCGTCGCCGCGTACGGCTCGGACGCGCGGCGCTGGCCGCAAGCCGAACGCGCGGCGGCCGAAGCGTGGGCCCAAGCGCATCCGCGCGACGCGCTGGAAGCGCTCGACGCCGCCGCCGAGCTCGATGCGTGGCTGATGCAGGACACGGTCGCGCCGCCCGCGCCGGCGCTGGTCGAGCGCATCGTCGCGACGGCGCCGGCGCCGCAACGCGCGCGACGCCGCGGCAGCGTGTGGTGGTCGGGCGCCGCGTTCGCGGGCGTCGGGCTGGCCGGCGCGCTCGCGGGCGCGGTGGCCGTGTCGATGCTGATGCTCGGTAGCGCACCGATCGCGCAACACGAACTGGGCTACCTGACGACGACGTTCGGTGGCCCGAGCATCGACGGAGCCGATGAATGAGCGAACGCAGCTGGAAATTCATTCTCGTCGGCTCGGTCGTGCTGAACGTGTTCATGCTCGGCGCGATCGGCGGCGGCGCGTATCAGTGGTTCGCCACGCATCGCGACGAGCATGCGGCCGGCGGCTCCGCTCAGCGCACGGCCCTGCGTTTCGCCGCGGACGAATTACCCGATGCGCGTCAGCGGGCGTTCGTGGCGGCGCTGAAGGCGGCGCGCAAGGACGGCCGGGATTTCGCGCGGGAAGGGCGTGACGGACGGATCACGGTGCTGGATCTGCTGGCCGCGCCGCAACTCGATCGTGCGGCGATCGACGCAGCGCTCGATCGTACGCGGGCCGCCGATAGCGCGTTGCGTGCGCAGGTCGAGCGCAGTGTCGTCGATTTCGCGGCGACGCTGACCGCGGACGAGCGCGCGAAGTTCGTCGACGGATTGCGGCGCAGCGGGAACTGGCGGTTACCGGCGAAGAAGCGGGGCGCACCGGAGAGCCCGTAATCGTCATCGCGAATCGGCGTTGCGACAGGCGTCGCCGCATGCGAGGCCTTCGTTGCCGACGCTGTTGTCGACGCGACTCGCGGTTGCCGTCTTGCCGATTCCAGGCGCGGACGCGTCGGCCGGAAAATGCGCGCGTCGTGCTGCCAGCGCCCGATCGAAGCCGGGTGTCGTCCGGGCGAGATCCAGCCAGTTCCGCAGGTAGGGCGAGTCCGGCGGATCGTATCGCACGTGCGACAACACCATCGCCGCCGCTGCGTTGTCGCCGACCGCGCGCACCAGGGTCTCCGGTGCGACGACATGGGCTGCATCGAGCACGGTGCGCGTCGCGCCGCCGTCCTTCGTGCGAATGCTGGCCGGCGGGCGGGTAAAGACGTAGTCGGCCGAAGCCGGCTGCCATCGGAGCGGCGCGAGCCAGTGCGGCGGCGGCGCGGATGCGCTGCCGTAGGCGGCCGTCCAGAGACGCAGCGGCGCGGCGGCGGCGACGGTGTAGACGAACCGCGCATGCCGAAAACCGACTGGCGCATCGAACGATTCGATCGGCTCGCCATCGGCAGTCGTGCTGACGATACGGATATCGCGGCCGCCGTGAACGATCACATCGGCCGACGCACCCGGTTGCAGCTGGACGCGCCGTCCGTCGATCGTCGCGGACACGGGGCGCGCGAGACCGTTGTACACGGAAACGGTGACGCGGCCTTGCATCCAGCCGAACACGAGCACGGATCCCACGATTCCGAGCGCCACGGCCGCGCGCGCCATCCCGGGAAGCACGCCGCTGGCCGTGCTGAAGCGCTCGCGGAAGGTCGGCTTGTCGACGTGCAGCACGCGCTCCGTGCCGACGACCAGCGTGTCGTACGCGGCCGGAACGGTTGGCGCCGGCGGCGCATCCGTCGCCGGTGCGCCGGAACTCGCATGGGCGGCGACGATCGCTTCCGCGCGCAGCAGTTCGTCGAGCGTCGCGCGGCGCAACGCGGAAAGGTGACCGGTCACATGCTGGACCCAACCGCCGACGGCACGCAGCCAGCCGTCTATGTTGTTTCGAACCGGCTCGGCGAGCGCGAACTGCGCCAGCGCGCCGGGCCAATTGTCGATGTCGAGCGCGGCCAGCACGGGCGCGCCAGGGCGCACGTCCTCCGCATGCTGGAAGACTTGTGCCAATGCCCGCTGCAACTGCTCGGCCGCGCGGACGATATGGCCGATGCCGTGCTCGGTGATCGTCCCGCCTGCCGTGGCCCGCTGCCGCCACAGCGACAGATGCGCGTGAGCGTCGCGCACATTCGCTTCGGTGTGCTCCGCATAGTGAAGCAAGCGCAGCAAGCCTTCGAGATAGGCCCGCCATGCTGGCGACAGCGTGTCGGCGGCGGCCAGATGGGCGCTGCGTACCGCCTTCAGCACCGCCTGCAGGCGGCCGCGAGCGGCGGATCGCTCGGCATCGACGGCGTCGATCGCGCCGGGCAACTCGGCGCGCCGGAGTATCCGGCCGCGGTGGCGGATGACCCCGTCGATCGCTTGATAGCGCCCGTCGCGCAGCGAGCACAGCAGCGCATGCTCGCGATCGAGCTTGCGCAGCCGCTCGAGATCGTGGCCGATGGCCGCCGGGTACAGCGTGTCGATATCGAGCGAACCGCCGTGCGCGACCGGCTCGGTCAACGACTGCGCGGACCGCGCGTGCCGGGTGGCCGGCAAACCCATGTAGATGCCGCGATATTGCGGCCCGAGATGTTCCTGCACGAAATGTTCGTCGAGTTGCCGCAGCGAAACGTCGGGGTCCACCGGCGTGTATCCGGTGTCGCCGATCAGCGTGGCCGTCAGGTGTTCGCGCAGGCTGGGCGCGTCGTCGAACAGCAGCCACGCGCTGCGCTCGTCGGCGGTCGCGGCGAGATACGTGCGCTTCGCGTTTTCCTCGCGTTCGTGATTTTGCGGATGCGTGGCCCACATGCGCGGCGGCTGCGCGATTTCCCGGTCGAACACGCGGAACGCGCCGGCTGCGTCCGCCGGCACCTGCGGGCGTTGGCCGTAGGCCGGATCGTTGTAGATGCGACCGAGGCGATCGGCAAAAGCCTGATGCACGACGAATGCATCGCGCGGCGGCCGGCCGTTGGCGACTTCGCTGCGCAGCAGGCCCAACGTGCGGTCCCATGCGTCGTCTGCAATCTGCAACCGGTGCAACGCATGCACGATGGCATCGCTGCCGGTCAGCGACACGGCGACCAAGTCGGCTTGCATTTCCATTTCGCGCGACAGCGCACGTTGTGCGAGGACGACGAGGCGGAATGCTATGTCGATGATCGATCGCAATGCCCAGACGGCGAGGCCGAGCAGCCAGCCGATCCACGAGATGCGCACGTCCAGGTTCGACAGGCGGTGCAGAAGGCGGTCGAGCAGGTCGCGCTGCGCGACGATATGAACGGCGATCTGCTGCGCCGTGTAGACCCATCGGCCCAGCGCCATCGACCGCTGCGCGAAATGACCGAACTCATGCGCGCACACCGCCTTGAATTCGGTGAGGTTGAGCATGTTGACGAGCGCGAGCCCGATCTCCAGATGCTTGTGCGAGGGCCGAACCAGATTCAGCAGCGACAGGTCGTAGAAGACGGCCGCATTGACTCGCGCACTGACGAACACCTTGTTCGGGCGCGGCGCGCCGGCGTCGTCGGCGATACGTTCGAGGAACGCGAACAGTCGCGGCTGCTGCGCGCGCGTCAATTCAACGCGGTCCGCACGCTCGTCTTTCCGGACGAAGAAGAGCGCCTTGGCCAGGAATGCCGCCAGGAACAGGCTACCGCCGCACGCGAGCCATTCGGGCAACCCGGCCGACCCGCCATCCAGCGCGAGCCGCAATGCACCGGTGATTGCCGAGAACGCGAACCAGCCGGTCAGCGCGAGATACAGCAGGATGAACAGCACGAGGCCCGTAACCGCCAGCCACACGTTGCGGCGATACGCGCGGCTCGCGCGCGTGAGTCCGGCCGGCACGTCGCGCGGCCCGGCGGGGTAAATGGTGACCATCGTGTTATCGACCCATGAGCGTAAGCCGCGCGTCTGTCGCGCGATCAGGACATCGGAATGTGACAGCCGATCGATCGTGCCGGCGTATCGCTTCCTGGAACCGCGTTGCCATCGAAGGCGGGATGAAAACCGGATGAAAGCATTCGCATCGTGTTGCGTATTCGACATTCCCCGACCGACAAAATCGCCACCCATCGGAAAAAAGATCAGGCAGAATAAGCCGCCGTGTCGTTTCGGACTGGCAAACAAATATCAATGAAACGTGCATGCCGGGGCGTATCCCCGGAATCCGGGGGAATACCATGTTCGTCTTCTGGGGGCGGAAGTTAGTCTATCGCAAGCAGGGCTACGTAGCGGACTTCTGTCCGATCTGCCGAACGCCGCGTACGTTCGAATTGCAGCGGGTCGGTTCCGCCGGCCATGTCTACAACATCTCGGTCGGGGAAGGGCGGCTGGTCGGATATCAGCGAACTTGCCAGACTTGCCGAACGCCGGTCAAGAGCGAGCTGTCCACCTATGCGAGCGTGTCGCCGAAGCCCGCGCCGCTGCCGGAACTGACCGCGCAGACCTTTCCCAATCTGGAATCGGCATGGCGAGACCGGCTCGTGCTCGAGGAGCGGGTTCGCACCGCGCTCCCGTCGCTGCAGCCCGACGAGCGACAGGCGCTGATTCGCGATCCGTTCGTGGTGCTGTCGACGAAGGTCGAGCGTTATTTCGCGTCGAGCCGCATCAACTGGCGGGACATACTCGCGATCTTCGTCGCCTTCGCCGTCGCGATCATCGGGTCGGTGACGGTGGGCATGATCGCACCGGGCGCGACGACCTACGGCATCTATTTCTTCATCGCGCTCGGCGTGTTGATCGTCGTCAGGCAAATCAAGGCGACGGGGCGTCGCTACATGGTCAAGCAGATTGTCCCGCCCCTCGCGTCCGCGCTTGCGCCATTGCAGCCGACCCGGGAGGAAATCGATTCCGCGTTTCGCGAACTGCGTCTTTCGCAGCCGCGGATAGCCGGCAAGCTGCCGATGGAAGCGTTGCTGTCGAAGCTGTCCGGCAAGGATGTTGCGGGCCTTGGCGATGCGGGTGCCGCACGCTGAGGTAACCGTACGCGCCGGACGGCGGCCCGGCCGATCAGCCGTGCAACGGTGGGCGTGATGGACGTCGAACCTGAAACGGCAGACGGAACGACATCGGCATCGCGACGGAGGATCGCGACATCGTGCTTCGCGATCGTCGGGAACAGGCGCGCTGCGTCGTCGGGCGAATGGCCGCGAGCGATTGAAAGCAAAAAGCAAGCGATGCGGTTCCCCGGCCGAGAAACATAAATATTTCGCAGTCCCGCGACGGATTTTCCGGCGCCGCTCGTTAAACACGGGTACGCACCGCGAGAACTCTCGTCATGGACCACCCGAACGACATCTCACCGGCCGCGATCGCGCTGAACCGCTTCGGTCTCGGTGCGCGCGCCGACGAAGCCCCGCCCGCCGATCCGAAGGCCGCGTTGCTCGCGCAGTTCGACCGCTACGACGCACGGCCTGCCGCATGGGCCGGCGAGCCGGACGCGGTCACGCTCGCCACGCGCTTCGCGAATACCCGCAACGCGATGACGAGCGACGACGCGGCCGCGAAGCGCGCGACCGGGCAATCGATCCGGCGCGACGGCTACGACGCGTATCGCAGCGCCGTCACCGCGCGCATGAACAGCGCGCTGACGACGCCCGCGCCGTTCATCGAGCGTCTCGTGCATTTCTGGGCGAATCATTTCGCGGTATCGGTCGACAAGGGCCAGGTGGCCGCGTACGCGGGCGCATTCGAACGCGACGCGATCCGCCCGCACGTGCTCGGCCGGTTCGAGGACATGCTCGTCGCCGTCGAGCAGCATCCCGCGATGCAGGTGTTCCTCGACCAGGCGCGCTCGGTTGGCCCCGACAGCCCGGCCGCGCTGCGTGCGCAGGCACGCAATCCGTCGGCGAAGCGCGGGCTCAACGAGAACCTCGCTCGCGAGATCATGGAACTGCATACGCTCGGCGTGCGCACCGGTTACACGCAAGCCGACGTGACGGAATTCGCGCGCGCGCTGACCGGCTGGAGCATCGCCGGCGGGCGCGGCCCGCAGCCGGGCGATGCGGCGCCCGGCGCCTTCGTGTTTCGGCCGAATCTGCACGAGCCGGGCACGCGCACGGTGATGGGGCGCACCTACGATCAGCCGGGCGAAGTGCAGGCGCGCGCGATTTTGCACGACCTCGCGCGATCGGAGGCGACGGGCCGGCACATCGCGTTCCAGCTCGCCCGCCATTTCGTTGCCGACAACCCGCCGCCCGCGCTGACCGACCGGCTCGCGCGCGCCTTCGATGCGAGCGGCGGCGACCTGCCGACCGTCTATCGCGCGCTCGTCGATGCGCCGGAAGCATGGTCCGCCGTCAACCGCAAGTTCAAGACGCCGTGGGAGTGGGCCGTATCGTCGCTGCGCGGGCTCGGCTGGCGCGACACCGGCGATCTCAAGGCCGCGCCGCTGCTCGCGCAGCTCGGCCAGCCGGTGTGGCGGCCGGGCTCGCCGGCCGGCTACGACGACGTCGCCGCGAGCTGGGCCGCGCCCGACGCGCTCGTGCGCCGCGTCGAGATTGCGCAGCGTCTGGCCGCGCGCACCGGCGACCGGCTCGATCCGCGCACGCTCGGCGACACGCTGCTCGCCGGTTCGATGAGCGTGCCGACCGCGCTCGCGCTCGCGCGCGCCGAAAGCGCGACGACGTCGCTCGCGCTGCTGCTCGTATCGCCCGATTTCCAACGGAGATGACCATGGCACTGTCCCGTCGACAATTCCTCAGCGTTGCCGCCGCCGGCGCGGGCGCGATCCTCGTCGCCCCGCGTATCGCGTTCGCGAATGTCGAGACCGACCGGCGCTTCGTGTTCGTGATCCAGCGCGGCGCGGCCGACGGCCTGAACATCGTCGTCCCGTATGCGGAGCCCGCGTACGCGTCGCTGCGCGGGCCGCTCGCGATCGACGCGGCGGCCGCGACGCGCCTCGACGGCACGTTCGCGCTGCATCCGTCGCTCGCGCAAACCGCGCAGATGTACCGCGACGGTCAGGCGCTGTTCGTCCATGCGATCGCGTCGCCGTATCGCGACCGCTCGCATTTCGACGGCCAGAACGTGCTCGAAACGGGCGGTCGTGCGCCGTACCAGGTCAAGGACGGCTGGCTGAACCGGCTCGCCGCGCTGCTGCCGGCGACGCGCGACAGCGCAATCGCGTTCGCGCCGACCGTGCCGCTCGCGCTGCGCGGCACCGTGCAGGCCGCGTCGTATGCGCCGTCCGGTTTGCCGGCCGCGCCGGACGATCTGCTCACCCGCGTGTCGGCGCTCTACGAAGCCGACGCGCAGCTCGGCCCGCTGTGGCAATCCGCGATGGAAGCACGCGGTCTCGCCGGCGATGCGCACGCGCGGCAGGATCCGGCCGGCGTCGGCAAGCTCGCCGCGACGTTTCTCGCGCGCGACGACGGCCCACGGATCGCGATGATCGAGACGGGCGGCTGGGATACCCACAGTGCGCAGAACGCGCGGCTCGCGAATCAGCTGAAGGCGCTCGACACGATGCTCGCCGCGCTGCGCGACGGTCTCGGGCCCGCATGGCAGCAGACCACGGTGCTGGTCGCGACCGAGTTTGGCCGTACGGCCGCGGTGAACGGCACCGGCGGCACCGATCACGGGCAGGCGTCGGTCGCGATGCTCGCGGGCGGCGCGGTTGCAGGCGGGCGCGTGATTGCCGATTGGCCGGGGCTGCGGCCCGGCGACCTGTATGAAGGGCGCGACCTGAAGCCGACCGCGTCGCTCGACGCGCTGATCGCGGGCGCGGCCGCCGACAGCCTGCGGCTCGATCCGCGCCGCACCGCGTCCGTGTTGTTCGCGGAAAGCGGGCCGACGCAGCCGATGAGCGGCCTGATTCACGGGGTCGCGTGACGCGGTGCCAGAGCCGCGACGGGGGCCGTCAACCGATTACACGACAGGGAGAATCGACGATGAAAATCCGGTCCGTTTCGCTCGCCGTACTGGTGAGCGCGAGTGCGGTGCTGATGTCCGCCTGCGTGGTCGAGCCCGTGCGGCCGCCGCAACCCGCGCCGGTCGTCGAGGTCGCGCCGCCACCGCCAGCTCCCGGCTATCGCTGGGCGAAGGGGCATTACCGGTGGGCCGGCAATCACTGGGCGTGGGTGCCGGGGCATTGGGTGGCGGTGTACTGACCGTGCACGATGCGCCGCGCGGCGCGCCTACCACCCGATCCGGTGTTTCTCCTCCGTCTCGCGATGCCGCCAGTCGTCGTCCGCATGAAGATACTGGCTCGTCGTCGTGAGCGATACATGGCCGAGGTTGTCGCGCACGAGCCGCAGGTCGACGCGGCCGTCGGCCATGTGCGAGCCCGCACTGTGGCGCAGCCAGTGCGCGGACGCCTGTTCGAGCACGCGCGCCGCCTGCTCGCCGGCTTCGCCGTTCGCGCGCAGCCGGTCGGCCGCGTGCCGGAACACCTGCTTCACGATGCGGTGCAGCGCGGCGCGCGTGAGCGGCTTGCGCGTCTGGCCGACCGGCAGCACGAGCGGCGTCGGCTCGCCGTCGAACGGTAGCGCGGGCAGGCCGTGCGCGCGCCGGTAGCGCGACAGCTCGGCCATCATCTCGTCGGTGGCCGGCACGAGCCGCTGCCGGCCGCCTTTGCCCGTCACGTCGAGCCACCAGCGCTCGTGCCCGTTCGCATCGCGCCGGCAGAAGAATTGTCCCATCGTCGTATCGGCTGCTTCGGTGATGCGCAGCCCGCCGAGATACAGCAGCGTGAACAGCCAGCGCGCGCGATCCGCATGGAAGCACGCGCGGGCATCGTCGCGCGGCATCGCGGCGATTGCGTCCTTCACCGATTGCCACAGCGGCTGCCCGAGATGGCGCGTGACACGCGGCGCGGGCCGTCGCTGCCGCTGTCGCGACAGCGCGAGCGGGTTGCCGGCCAGATAGCCGGCCTGCACGAGCCACGAGAACATCACGTTCAGGATCACCAGCGCCTGCCGCTGGCTGGCTGCCGACAGCGGCCCGTAAAACGGCCGCCAGCGCGGATCGTCGCGCGGATGCTTGCGGCCGCCGTTCGCGCACCACAGCTCGGCCGGCGTCGGCGCGAGCAGGAATTGCCGGTACACGACGAGATCCTCGTGCGTGAGCGACGACAGCGGCTTGCCGCACGCGATCACGGCCCACAGCAGCAGGCGCTCGGCTTCCTTGCGGTAGTTCTGGAACGTGGTCGGCGTATCGACGAAGCGGGCGAGCCACGCGCGCACGGCGTCGAGGTCGTTGGTCGCGGCGATCTGCGGATGCGCGCTGCCCGAGCGGTTGGTGCCCGTGCGTCCATCGAGCGCGGCCGGCACGACGAGCGTATCGATCGGCAGCGGGCGCAGCGCGGTGTCGGACGAAGCGGATGAGGTCATGCGGAGGAAACGCGCCGCGTAGGCCGCACGGCGCGTGGCCGGGCGGATGAAGGCAGCGCGCCAAAGCGTATCGGGAAGCATCGATGGTACACGATGACCACACGGTGAAGCGGCCGTCGGCGGCGATAGCCTGTCCGCTGACGAAGCGCGCGGTGAAATCGGAGCACGCTAACGTAGCGGCTCGCGTGCGACATCCGATGAGTGAGCGTGGTCGATCGCGTTCTGTAAGGTATTCGTGAACTTTCTCGCGAGGCGGTTCGTCTAATCGGCCCTCCAACGCCCTAGAGGAACATCGCATGATTCGCACGTCCCGAACGCTGCTTGGCGTGGCCGTCATCGCCGGCAGCATGCTCGTCGCCGGATGCCAGACCGACACGGCGGCCACTGGGCCGCAGGCGGCCCGCCCGACCGACGGCAAGCCCGTGACCAAGACCGTCTACGTCGCGCCACAGTCCGCGCGCTGCACGGGTGTCGCGCCGATGGAGTGCCTGCAGGTGCGCAGCAGCCCGAGTGAGCCGTGGAGCCTGTGGTACGCGGGAATCGCGGGGTTCGCGTACCAGCCCGGCTACCTGTACACGCTCGAAGTCGACGAGTATCGTGTCGCGCAGCCGCCGGCCGACGGTTCGTCGATCCGCTGGGTGCTCAAGCGCATCGTCGAACGCCGCCAGGTGAACTGACGCCCGCGATCACGCGGAAGGACGTGCCGCCGCACCGGCCGGCGGCGCGGCCGTATCGATCCGCCGGAACACGACGGACGACAGCAGCGTCACCGCGCCCATGCACGCGAACGACAGCATGAACCCGTGCGCCGTCGAGCCCAGGTACGCGGCGAACAGGTTGACGAGCCCGCCGCCGATCGACACGCCCAGCCCCATCGCGAGCATCTGCATCATCGTGAACAGGCTGTTGCCGCTGCCGGCGTCGGCATGCGACAGCCCCTTGAGCGTCACGCCGTTCATCGCGGCGAACTGCATCGAATTCGCCGCGCCGAACACGATCAGCAGCACGCCTTCCAGCACCGGCGCGGGCCGCGCCGACACCAGCGCGAACCCCGCGATCGCGCAGCCGACGACACCCGTGTTCACGACCAGAAACGCCGCATAGCCGAAGCGCTTCACGAGCGGCGCGATCCAGCGTTTCGCGATGACGCCCGCGATCGCGGCCGGCAGCATCATCAACCCGGATTGCAGCGGCGTATAGCCGAGCTGCACCTGCATCAGCAGCGGCAGCATGAACGGGACGGAGCTCGTGCCGATCCGGCACAGCAGGTTGCCGAGCAGCCCGGACCCGAAGTTCGGCTCGCGGAACAATCCGAGCCGGAACAGCGGCTGCGCACGTCGCCGCGCGTGCGGCAGGTACGCGAGCGCGCTCGCGAGGCCGAGCCCGGCGAGCGCGGCCGACCACGCGGCGCGGTGCGCGGACATCGGCGGGTCGATCGCGAGCGACAGCGCGATCATCGCGGCCGACAGCAGCGCGCAGCCGACGAAGTCGAACGGCGGCGGCTGCGTCGCCTGGTCGTGCGGCAGGTAGCGCTGCACCGCGATGAAGCCGATCACGCCGACCGGCACGTTGACGATGAACACCCAATGCCACGAAATCGCCTGCGTGAGCCAGCCGCCGAGCGTCGGCCCGACGATCGGGCCGAGCTGGCCGGCGATCGACACGAACGCGATCGCCGCGACGTACTGTTCGCCCGGCACGCGGCGCAACACGGCGAGCCGCCCGATCGGCAGCAGCATCGAGCCGCCGATGCCCTGCACGGCGCGTGCGATGACGAGCTGGCCGAGCGTATGCGACGCCGCGCAGCCGATCGACGCGAGCACGAACACGAGGATCGCGACCGAGAACACGCGACGTGTGCCGAACCGGTCGGCGAGCCAGCCGGAGGCTGGCGTGAGCATCGCCATCGTCAGCGTGTAGACGACCACGACGGGCTGCATCGCGAGCGGCGACGCATGCAGGCTTTGTGCGATGGAGGGCAGTGCGGTGTTGACGATCGTCGTATCGAGCGACTGCATGAAGAACGCAGCGGCGACGATCCAGAGCAGCGCGGAATGAGCGGGTTCCCGGGACATGGCGAAATCGGTGGTGCGAGAAGTCCGGAGCGGGCGGCGCCGGTGTGCGATCGTGCGGCGTGTGCCGAACTTCGAGAGGTCGATGGTACCGATTCCGCTGCTCGACGGGAAGCCGCCTCGCCGACTGCATCGATGACATGGCGGCGGGCGCGGGCGTCGGGGCACGCGAATGATCGGCCTTGCCACTTCTGCCTGCGTTCGACGACGTTGCAAGACATGAGCCGATCGGCCCGCGGCATGTCGCGCATGGCCGTACAAGATGCATGCGCACGCATCGGCATTCACCCTGCCTCGCGACACGGAATTACGCGTCGGCGTCACGTGCGATCGGTACGAGGTCGCACTTTTGCAACGCTTTTTCAACGTATTCCTCCGCACACGATCGATCGCGATGACGACCGCCATGCGCCGACGGCCGTCCAGCCTCGCTCCGCCGGCGTGTCGCGACCGGCGCGAGAGGCCGACTATCGCGTGTTTCGGCGTCGCCCGCCGAATACGGATACGTTCCTGAAACATTTCCCCTCGATTGCGGCTCGCGCGACGACCGGTCTCGGCCGACCGCGCTTTTTCCGCCTGGGTCGGCGCCGCATGGCATGCGCTTTGCGGTTCCCCCGATGCCGCTGGCGCAGACGCATTTCGCCAGAACGATCCGCGTATCGGCGGCATGTCACGACATCGAAACAAACGGGGAATCGGATCGGGTCGCGCGCGCCATGTGTCACGGCGCATGCGCCGCGCATGTCGTATCGGTCATGCGCACGGCGCAACGCGTTCCCGATCCGTCGAACAGCAAGCGTGCTTGCAAGGTGTCGTGCCGGGGTTCGCATCGCGCATCGCGACGAAGGCCGCGTGTGCGCCGCGTCGCACCCGGCACATGTCGGGGGAGGCGCCCGTGAAAACGACGGTGAATCAATGGGCAGCGGTCGCGGTGATGTTCGTCGCGAGCGCGCACGCGCAGGAAATCTACCTGCAAGGCGGCACGCAGGGCATCGGCATCGGGGCGGCCGTGAGCTTCAACTCGATGCTGGGCGCGCATGCGGATTTCAACGCGATCAATCTGACGCATGACTTCACGGTGGCCGGCAACCGCTATCAGGACGACCTGAAGCTGCGCCAGGGCGGCCTGTATGCCGACATCTTTCCGTGGCGAGGCAGCGGCTTTCGCGCGACGCTGGGATTGCGCTTCAACGACGACGAGCTTCGCGGCGTGTCGGTACCGACCAACGGAACCTACGTATTCGGCGGCAAGCGCTATCCGGCGCTGCCGGGTATGTACGCGGTCGCGCAAGCGCGTTACCCGACCGTGATGCCGTATGCCGGAATCGGCTACGGGCATCGGCCGGCGTCGAAAGGGCTCGGGTTCGTCGCCGATATCGGCGTCGCGTACGGGATACCGAAATGTTCGTACACGCTGTCGCCGGAGCTGGCCGCGGCGGCCGGGCCGGCGAAGAGCCAGGTGCTGGTCGCGAGCGGGCTCGACGCGTTGCGACAGCGGATGTCGCGCTATCGGTGGTATCCGGTCCTGCAGATCGGCATCTCGTACCGCTTCTGAACCGCGGGCGGGTCACGGCGTGACCGTTTGACGCTCGGGAGCGCGCTCGGCCGCGCGGCGTGCCGGGCGTGCGTCGTTGCGCTTCGCGATGAACGGATGCTCGACGTAGCGGTAGGTCAGCAGCGCACACAAGACGGCCACCAGCGCGCAGGCCAGCGCGAGCGCCCAGACGCCCGAGTCGCTGGTTGAATCGATCGGGACAACGAACTTGTCGAATGCGTGAATGATCATGTACACGATCACCATGTGGATCATGTAGATGCTGAAACTGGCAGTGCCGAGCAGCGCGAGCGGCCGGGTCTTGAGCACGCCGTAGAACGTGTTGTCGCTTGCGATGCAGAGAAACACCGGAAGGAGCGGCAGCGCGCCTGCGATCGAATAGCGTTCGGCCGGGGACGGAGACAGCGCGAGGATCAGCAGCGCGATGGTCGCCGCCGGCTTCGTGGCGAGCCGCGCGCGGATCGCGGGGTGCCGCGACACCTCGTAGCCCACGGCGCCGAACGCGAACAGCAGCGCCATGCCGCCGGGCGGCCCGAACAGCGCGGCGCAGGCCGTGACGATCGCGAGCGCGAGCAGCTTGCGCCACGCACGCGTGGCGACGAACCATGCGAGAAACGGCACGGCGACGTAGAACCGCCATTCGTACGCGAGGGTCCACCAGACGCCGCTCAGGTAGGGCGTGCGCTCCGCTCCGTTGATCGGGAACGCGCCGAACCAGCCGAGCGAAACGGTCTTGAGCAGGTCCGCCAGCAACTGCGTCGGTGCGCCGACGGCGTTGCCGGGAAACCAGTAAAGCGTGCACGCGACGATGACGGCCGCATAAAACAGATAGAGCGGCGCGAGGCGTCGCACGCGCCCGACGAAGAAGCTCCGCACGTCCAGGGTGCCTCTGCATGCGCGTTCCCAGAACAGCAGCCCGGTCACCATGAAGAACATCGCGACGGGGATCGTTCCGAGATTGCGCAGGAAATCGGAGCCGGCACCCCAGGTGCCGGTCGACAGCAACGCCTGGTTGCACGCGAAGTGATGAAAGACGACGGACGTGGCCAGGATGCCGCGGAAGCCGTCGAGATTGCGGTAGCGCATCGACAGCGACTTGTCGACGGCCGACCGGTAGAACGGCACGTGTCGGGCGACGAGCCACGCGATGATCGCGACAGCCGCAACGCATGCCGGGAAGTAGAGTTTGTCGGGTGTCGGGGAGAGCAGGGTTTCCAGAGAGGGCGTAACAAAGTCCACTGAAGAGCGTCTCGTGTCTTGGATCGGGATTTCAGGCACGGATGGTCCGCGTCGATGCAAGGTCTTCTGCGCGCTTCGCACGGCGTTCGATTCGCCGGTCTTGTGATCCGATGGTATCAAACGATGGCGCCCGCCGCGGCGCGTTGTGCAACACGATGTTTCAGCGCGAGTCGATACGGCGCGTGGATTCGTCATGCATGTCGCAAACGGTGCTCGCGCCGCAAATCCCGTTCCTCGCCGGCCCGACAGTCGGTGATCGATCGCACTTTGGCTGGCCATTCGGCCGAATTCCACACCGTCCCGCTCCCGGTTACCTTGAGCGATAGCAGTTCGATGCGTCGGGCCCGCGGCGGAACGTAGGCGGATTCATGCCGCCCGCTGCCGCGGGTTCACGCCGACACTCCAGCGTCCGTCCAGTCACGAAGGTGATAGCAATGCTTGCAATTTACCCGCGCGGCGCTATCATTGATAGCAAATCTGGACGGAGGGACTCATGGCAAATCTTCTGGTGCGTAACGTGGATGACACTATCGTTCAAAGTCTGCGCGAGCAGGCCGCGGCCAATGGCAGGAGCGCCGAGGCCGAACATCGAGCCATTCTGGCCGAAGCGCTCGGCCGGCCGAAGCGGCGGACATTCGCGCAAGTGCTGATGAGCATGCCGGAGGTCGGCGAGGACGCGGATTTCCAACGTGTTCAGGATTCAGGCGAGGTCAGGCGTGTTTTTGATTGATACGAACGTCATCAGCGAAATCAGGAAAGGCAAGCGAACCAACCGCGGCGTGCGCGCCTTCTTCAGGCAGGCCGAAGCCGATGCGAGTCCGCTTTACCTGTCCGTGGTGACGGTGGCCGAGCTGCGGCGCGGTGTCGACCTGATCCGTCATCGCGGCGATCTCAGCCAGGCGTCGGCGCTCGAGGCCTGGATGACGATGATCCTGTCCGGCTATGCACAGAACATCCTGCCGGTCGATATCGAGACCAGCCAGATGTGGGGGCATTTGCGTGTGCCCGATCCGACGCACGAACTCGACAAGCTGATTGCGGCCACCGCGCTGATCAACGATCTCACGGTCGTGACGCGCAACGTCGGCGATTTCGCTCGCACCGGCGTCCGGTTGCTGAATCCGTTCGACTAGCATCGTGGCGGCGACCTATCGTCGCGCGAAGTCGAGACGGGGGCGATCGGCAGACAGGCGAGTGCCGACGTCGCCGGTTCCCGTGCCCGGCGTCGACACAATCGCAACATTTCCCGCCCGCTGCACAGAATCTCCCGTAGGCGCGCCTTCGCGCCGCAATCATCGTGTTTCACCGCTCGCGTCCTCTTGTCCCGACATGCGACATGACGCCGCCCGGCGGCCGGTATCCTGCGCGGTGGCCGAGGGGCTGCGCTTGTGCGTCGCACCAAAAGAACTTGACGAAACGGACACTACCGCGTAGTGTCCGAGACCGAAGTCGTCAAGAAGTCCGATTGCTCATCATTGGCCGCACACCGTGCGGCAGTCGTTGGTCTCTCCCTCTTTGATTCTTTCTGTGCCCGTCGCGGGCGCATGTTCCTCATTTGTCATTTGTATTAAGGAAGTATTTGTGGATACCGGTACCGTCAAGTGGTTCAACGAAACCAAGGGCTTTGGTTTCATTTCCCCGGACAACGGCGGCGACGATCTGTTCGCCCATTTCTCGGAAATTCGCGGCACGGGCTTCAAGACCCTGGCCGAAGGCCAGAAGGTCAGCTTCGAAGTGAAGCGCGGCCCGAAGGGTCTGCAAGCGTCGAACATCACGCCGCAGTAAGCCGCATCGGCATCGGTCGCCGATCGGCGGCCGCTGCCGGATGGCGTACCGCGCGGGGCGCCGCTCGACGGCGGCCTGCGCGTTCCGATGCGCACGACCGATGCATCGCGACATTCACGATGCATCGGTCGTGACGCCTCCCTCATCGCATGCGTGGACCGCATGCGACGCAACGCCCTCGCGAAGCGCGCACCGTTCGCGAGCGCATCACTGCTTCAACGCATCAACCCGAGCAGACCGCCGCCTTGCCGTAGCGGGCGCGGTCCCGACTTGCGCGGCGCTACAGGCGCCGCAGCCACCGACCGCCCGAACGTCGCCACGCGCCGGGCTCCGATCGCAAGACAGGCCCGAGGCCCGTCTGAACGAACCGATCCCGGCCGCATGCCGGCCGCCGTCCCGTTCGCGGGAGCCGGTGCCGGACAGTCGTCGCGGCCGCGGTCAATCACCTTGTCTGGAGGAATTGGTTTGGCAAAAGAAGAACTGCTGGAACTGGACGGAATCGTCGACGAAGTGCTGCCGGACAGCAAATACCGTGTCACGCTGGAAAACGGCGTCGTGGTCGGCGCGTACGCGTCGGGCCGCATGCGCAAGAACCACATTCGCATTCTCGCGGGCGATCGCGTGACGCTCGAACTGTCGGTGTACGACCTCACCAAGGGCCGCATCAACTTCCGGCACAAGGACGCGAATTCCCCGCGTCCGCCGCGAAGCGGGCAGCCGCGCCGCTAAGCGGCCACGACCGGTGCGCGGCAGCGCGCGCCGATCGATACCTGTCCGGCCGTCTGGCCGGGCGAACCGGATGAACGGTGCACGGTGCGCCGTTGATCGGTAGCCGGCGACGACGTTGCGCCGCGCCGGCTTCTCTTGCTGCCAGCGACCGCCGTGCGTGTACAACGTCCAGGCGGTCGCGTTCCGCGTAAACTCCCCGTCACGAACCGCACGACCCGCACGAGCCGCAAGAGCCGGCGAAATGCATCGTCGTCCGTACCCGCCGACGACTGAATGCATGCACAGCGACGCGTCGGTCCGCGGCTTTACGCAGGAGCCGGCGCGGCCGTACACTCGTCGGCAATTCGCGGCCCGCGCGTGGTTTTCAATCCCTTCGGTGCTTTCAGCGGGCCAACGGCCGTGCCAGCCGGACATTCGTCGCGCGACGCCAGGAGGCGCCATGAGTGCAGACGCAGCCCCCGCATCTCCGCCGGTCCAGGATCGCATCCGGCACGTGTTCGTGCTGATGCTCGAGAACCGCTCCTTCGATCACCTGTTCGCGCTGTCGGGTATCGCCGACATCGTTGCCGCGTCGCCGGGCAACAGCAATGCGTACAACGGTACGATCTATCCGTTCGGCGGCGGTGCGTCCGACCCGATGCCGACCGATCCGTGCCACGAATTCACCGACGTGCTCGAACAGCTCTGCGGTGCGGGCGTGCCGTTCGTGAAAGGGCAGCCGTATCCGCCCGTCAACAATGCGGGGTTCGTGTCGAACTACGCGACGTCGCATTCCGAAGGCATGCCGCCGCAGCTGGCCGACGCGGGCAAGATCATGCAGGGCGTCGATGCCGCGACGCAGGCGCCGTCGCTGTATGCGCTCGCGAATGCGTTCGTGCTGTGCGACGCGTGGCATGCGTCGATGCCGGGGCCGACGTGGCCGAACCGGTTCTTCCTGCACGGTGCGTCGTCGGCCGGGCTCGATCATTCGCCGACCAAGGAAGAAATGGCCGGATGGGATACGCTCGACGGCTTCCACTATCCGAAGGGCTCGATTTTCGCTGCGCTCGGCGACGACAACTGGCGCATCTACCAGGACCAGACGGGGGATCCGCTCGGCCATGTGCCGCAGGTTGCGTCGCTGAAGGGCATCAGCTTCTTCGATGTCGACGATCTCGCGCATTTCGAGACCGATCTCGCCGCCGGCTACACCGCGCGCTACACGTTCATCGAGCCGGGCTACGGCGACATCGTGCACGGCACCTACCGGAACGGCAGCTCGCAGCACCCGATGGACGGGCTGGCCGGCGGCGACCGGCTCGCCGCACGCGTGTACAACGCGATCCGCAACTCGCCGGTGTGGAACAGCAGCCTGTTCG
Source organism: Burkholderia sp. BCC0506 (assembly GCF_902833145.1). GTDB lineage: Bacteria > Pseudomonadota > Gammaproteobacteria > Burkholderiales > Burkholderiaceae > Burkholderia. Next base: position 272,543 of record NZ_CADFEN010000004.1, read on the forward strand.
TGATCGTCTACGACGAGCACGGCGGCTTCTACGATTCGGTCAGGCCGGGTGCCGCGCCGCCGCCGAACGATGGTGCGCCCGCGACGCTGAACGCGAGCGGCTTCGGCTTCGACATCTACGGCGTGCGCGTGCGGGCGATCGTGATTTCGCCGTGGGTCGCGGCCGGGCACGTCGATCACACGCCGTACGACCACGCGTCGGTGGCCGCGACGCTCGAGCGGCTGTTCGGCCTCGCGCCGCTGACCGACCGCGATCGCCTCGCCAACGACCTGCTCGCGCTCGTCACGGCGACGTGCCGGACTGACTGTCCGCAAAGGATCGGAGCATGAATGCCAGCGCTCCGACTCCGGACCCGCGCGATGCGCTGCCCGTGCGCGACGGCACGAGCCTGATCGCCTATCTGCACATCCTGAGGAAAGCGCATGCGGCGCTCGTCGGCCAGGACAAGGCCCACCAGCGCTTCAGCGAGATCGTCACGCGCGGGCAGGCGCGGCAGTACATCGAGGAGCTGATGCCGGTGCTGTTGCACAAGCGTGCCGAGCATCGGGCGCGCAAGCATGGCGGGAAGCATCGTTGAGTGAAAGGGCGCCGTGCTTGCCCGGCGCGCATGTCACGCGTCATGCCGCCCGCCGTACGCTGACAGCCGATACCACCGCGCCCGTCAGTTGAACCGCCGCGCCGGCGAACATCGCCACACGCAGGCCGGCCGCGCCGTCGTGCGCGGCGGCGAACGCCGTGCCGAGCACCGCGATCCCGAGCGTCGCGCCGGTCATCCGCGCGACGTTGACGAGCGCGCTCGCGGTGCCCGAGCGCGCCGCATCGACCGCGCCGACCGCGACGGTCATGAGCGGGCCCGTTGCGATCCCCATCCCGAGTCCCGTCAACGCCAGTCCGATTTCGGCGCCGAGCAGGCTCGACGAGCTGGCCGATGCGCCGATCGCCGCAAGCCCGCTCGCGATCACCGCGACACCGCCGGCCGTCGTCGCGCGTGTGCCAATGCGCTCCGACAACGGTCCCGAGCACGGCGACACGGCGACGAACACGAGCGCCATCGGCAACAGCGCGAGGCCCGCGCCGGTCGAATCGAGGCGGCCGATGCTTTGCCACGTCAGCGGCAGCAGGAACAGCACGCCGTACATCCCGAACGTCATGCCGGTGGTCGCGGCGATCGCGCCACGAAACGCACTGATCCGGAAAATGTCGAGCGGTACCAGCGCGGATTCGCCGTGGCGCCGCTCGATCGCCACGAACGCGACGAATGACGCAACCGCGACGCAGCCGGCGATCGCACAGGCGACCGGAGCCTCGCGGAACACGATCGCCGCATACGCCATTGCGCCGAGCGCGAGCGCGCCCGTGACTTGCGCGGTGCCGTCGAAATGACGGCCGCGAGGATCGGACGACTCCGGCACGGCCGGAATCGCGAGCAGCATCGCGGCGACGCTCAGCGGCACGACGACGAAAAAAATGCTGCGCCAGCCGAAGTGCCGGATCAGCACGCCGCCGAGCGTCGGGCCGACCGCCATCGCCACGCCGTTGCACGCAGCCCAGATACCGAGCGCGCGGCCGCGTTCGACCGGGTCGCGCCACACGACGCGCACGATCGCGAGCGACGCCGGCAACAGCAATGCCGCGCCGACGCCGGCCAGTGCGCGTGCGGCAATCAGCACCGACACCGACGGCGCGAGCGCGCACAGCAGCGACGCGATCGTGAAGACCGCCGTGCCGGCCATGAAGATGCGGCGGCGGCCGTACAGGTCGGCGAGCAGGCCGCCTGTCAGCAGCAGCACGGCGTACGTGAGGTTGTAGCTGTCGACGACCCATTGCAATGCGCCGACACCGGCATGGAAATAGGCGCCGATCGCGCGCGTCGCGAGATTGACGACGGCCGTGTCGACCTGGGCGACGAGTACGGCGATGCACAGCGCGAGCAGCGTCACGCCGCGACGTTTGAGGGCGTGCTCGGCAACTTCTCCGGTATGGACCATGGCGACGTTCCTCGACAGGCGATCGTGCAACCTTATGCGCCGCCTGCTGCCACCGTGATGTCAGCAGGCGAGGGCATCGGGCTACGCAAGCGTCATGCCCGCACGCGCGCATCCGCCCACGGCGTCGCCTCACGTGCCGGCATCGTTTTGAGCGACGTATCCGGGATCATCTCTTTCGGGCCGGCAATGCGCCGCCGACGACCCGGTTCGCCGGGAACGTCGTGTGCCGGAATCACGTACTTCGGGGCGATGCCGGATCGATTGCGTCGCGCATGGCCATTGGCTTAAGATCGCCGGGAGATCATTCCACGCCTTCCGCGTCAATGAAAAAGAGCATGAGCCTGCGGGTCGCCGTCATCGCTTCGGCCGTTGCCGTGTACAGCGTCTACATGCACATCCAGCAATTGATCAGCGGCTGCATGTGGGTCAGGGGCCATCAGCGCTGCAGTTTCGAAAACAGTACGAATTTCGAGGGCTGGATGGATCTGGACCTGATGATCACCTGTTGCTGGGTCGCCGCGGCGGTGGTCGGGTGGATTTCCGTTGCGCAAGCCACGAAGAAGCCGGGTTAGCGGCGTCATGCACGTGCTGCTCGATTAACCAGGCGCGAAATACCGCCCGAGCGGATCGAATCGGTCAATGCGTGACGACGCGCATTCGCCGATGGGCGGAGACGGCGCGCCCGATGTACTCGAGCCCGAAACGCATGCCCGATTCCGTGGCCCGCGAACGCGATCATGGCGATCTCGGGCGACAGGCGTTACATCGCGCACGGCGCGAGGGGAGGTTCCCGTGCAATTTCCGACAGGCTCGGTGGTCGCGCTCAGCTCGGCTGCGGCGACGATGTTCTCGATGGGCATGCTGTTTCTCGGCTACTGGGGATTGCACGAAGCGCTGCCCTGGCGCTTCGGCGACTACGTCGTGATCGTGCCGGCGCTGGCGGGTTTCGCGTGCCTCGCCAGCGTGCCGTTTCTCGCGACGTCGCCAATGAAAACGCCCGACGACGAGTCGCGCATGTTCGTCGCGCGACGCGTGTTTATGTGCGGTGCCGGCGCGGTGTGGTGTGCGATCGTCGTGTCGCTGATCGTGTGAAGACAGGACAACGGAACGGTTTCCGGAACACGCGCGCGAACGCATCCCGAAACGTCTTACGTGAGGCCGGAACCCACGGTTTTCACGCCGCCATTACCGCGTTGCTTTCCCTCATCGCGTGCACTAGATTCGAAGCGTTCGTCTGTTTCAGCGCGAGGTGGAGCCATGACGCCGTGGGAGATTCAGGGCACCGAAATGATCAGTTGCAATTGCTCATACGGTTGCCCTTGCCAGTTCAATGCGCTGCCGACCAACGGCAACTGCGAAGCGATGGGGGCGATTTCGATCGACAGCGGCCACTACGGCGACGTGGTGCTCGACGGCGTCAGGATCGCGGTGGTGTTCCAGTGGCCGGGCGCCGTGCACGAAGGCCACGGCAAGTGCCAGCCGATCGTCGACGAGCGCGCCAGTCCGGCGCAGCGCGAGGCTGTACTGAAGATCATGACCGGTCAGGATACCGATCCATTCTCGACGATGTTTTCCGTATATGCGTCGACGCTCGAGCACGCGTTCGATCCGATCTTCACGAAGATCGATTTCGACGTCGATGTCGATGCGCGGCGCGGCCGGATTCATGTGGACGGCGTGTTCGACGCCGCGGGCGAACCCATCCGCAATCCGGTGACGGGTGACGAGCACCGCGTGCGGATCGACCTGCCGCACGGTTTCGAATACGAGCTGGCCGAGATCGGTTCGGGCACGGGGCGCTCGCAAGGCAACATCGCGCTGAATCTCGACGGAACCTATGCGCAATTCGCGCGGCTGCATCTGAACAATCACGGGCTGATCCGGCATCGCGCTGCGGCATGACGCCGTTCGACTCCTGGCTCGCCCGCGAGCGAGTCGTCACGCTGCTCGGCATGGCCGCGCTCGTCGGGCTGTGCTGGTTTTATCTGTGGACGGGCGCCGGAACCGGCATGTCGGCGCGCGAGATGACGACCGTCGCGCTGTTTCCGCATCGACTGGCGGACGGCATGGGCAGCATGGATCCGTCTCTGCCGACCGTGATCGCGATGTGGTGGGTGATGATGATCGCGATGATGACGCCCGGCGCGGCGCCGCTCGTGATGCTGTACCGGCGCGTGCTGCGGCAGCACGGCGACGGGGCGGCGGGGTCGGCGTTCACGTCGGTGGCGCTGCTGGCCGGCTATCTGACGACATGGCTCGTGTTCTCGATCGGCGCGGCGTTGCTTCAGGCGCTGCTGCAGCCGGCCGGGCTGATCTCCGCGATGATGCTGTGGTCGAAGAGCGCGCGCCTTTCCGCCGTCGTGCTGGCGTTGGCCGGCCTCTATCAGTTCTCGCCGCTGAAACGCGCGTGCCTGCGGCAATGCCGTGCGCCGGCAGCATTCCTCGTCGCGCACTGGCGCCCGGGCGCCGCCGGCAGTTTCCTGCTGGGCGCGCGGCACGGGATGGTTTGCGTGGGCTGCTGCTGGTTGCTGATGGCGCTCTTGTTCGTCGGCGGCGTGATGAACGTCGTATGGATCGTCGCGCTGTCGCTGTTCGTGTTCGTGGAAAAGGTGCTGCCCGGTGGCGATCGTATCGGCCGTGTGCTCGGTGTCGTGCTGATCGCGTGGGCCGGTGTGACGTTGATCGTGTGATACGTGGCGCCGGCTGGCGGCAGTCACGCGCCGGGCCCGACGGGAGACGCTCGATGACGACGTGTTTTGGCGCGGTAGCCATATCGTGCGCGATGGCGATCGCCGCCATGCCGGCGCTCGCGGGCGGCGACATGTCGCACATGAGCGCCGGCGACACGACCCTGTCCGCGTCGAACGCGAAGCTGACCGATGCCGAAGTCAAGGCAATCGATGCGGGACGCAGGCTCGTGACGCTGAAGCACGGCGCACTCGACAACATCGGGATGCCGCCGATGACGATGGCATTCAAGGCTGGCGACGCGGTGATGATCCCGTCACTGCACGTGGGTGACAAGGTCCGGGTTCGGGTGGAAAACGTCAACGGCACACTGACGATCGTGAAGCTGATGAAGCGGCCGTGACGACGAGTCGGCATGTACGCGGAGCCGCCGCCGGTTTTTCCCGGTTCGTGCTACGTAACGGAGAGCGGGTGTTACGTCAGTGTTATCGGAATGCCCGCACGCTTCGAGCCGCGACGCGTGATCCGCATCCGATGCGCCGTACCGCGCAGGGCGGCCTGGACGGCGATCGAAAGGTCATTGTGAAACTGTGAAGGAGACCGATGGAAATGGCACGGTAGATGCTTGCTGGAGTGATCGCGCTGAATAGCGAACGGGGGCTTCCATGCACAATCACTTCATCAAGGCGAACGTTGCGCTCGCCGCCATTGCCGCTGCGTGCGCGCTTGCGGCGTGCGGCGGCGGGGACGTTACGGCGCCGACGCAGGCAGGTAATACCATCGGGACGAGTACGAGCGGGACTAGTGGCACGAGCGGAACGAGCGGCACGAGCGGCACGAGCGGCACGAGCGGAACGAGCGGAACGAGCGGAACGAGCGGAACGAGCGGAACGAGCGGAACCAGCGGAACCAGCGGAACCAGCGGCACGAGCGGAACCAGCGGCACGAGCGGAACCAGTGGCACAAGCGGAACCAGCGGCACAAGCGGAACCAGCGGAACCAGCGGAACCAGCGGCACAAGCGGAACGAGCGGAACGAGCGGAACGAGCGGAACGAGCGGCACAAGCGGCACAAGCGGCACAAGCGGCACAAGCGGCACAAGCGGAACCAGCGGCATAGGCGGTACGAGCGGAACCAGCGGCACCCCCGGCACGAACGGCATCATCAGTTCCGTCGGCGCGGTCGTGCGGGCCGCGGGTTCGACGCTCGGCGACGTGACGCTGCCCGGCGTCGGCAAGGCCGTGACGACCGGGCCGGCCGACACGGTCACCGGCGTCGCCACGATCATTCGCGATGCGACGAACGCCGTGAGCAACGGTGTCGGCCAGATCGGCTTCACGCCGAACCCGGTCGGCACGACGGTAAGGGGTCTCGGCACCCTGGTCGGCTCGACCAGCAACCCGGTCAACGGCCTCAGCGAAACGGTGAAGGCGCTCGGCTCCGGCCCGCTGTCGCCGCTCGCGCCGATCACGACACCCGTCGGCGGCCTGCTCGACACGGTGGCCGGCGGCCTGAAGTCGGGCGGCACCACGCTCAGTCTGGCGCTGTCGTCGAGTCAGGTCCAGCAGGCGACGCAGGCGATCAGCACCGCGATCACGCCGCTCGTGACGACGACGGGCCAGCTCACGCAGCAGGTCGGCACCGCGACCGGCCTCGGGCAGCCGGTCGCGGGCCTGCTCGGCCAGGTCGGCGGAGCGATCACGTCGGCCGGATGGAAGGTGACGTCCACGTCGCCGCAGCCGGTCGTCGGCGCGCTCGGCGGCCTCGTTCGGGCAGTCGGCAACACGGTGACCAACGCGGGCGGCCTCGTGAACCCGAGTGGTCCGAACGGCGCGGGGCCGGTCGCCGGTCTGGTGACGAGCGTGGTCGGCGGCATACCGGCGATCGTGCACTACGGCCCGGCCACCGGTACGACCGGCGGCGGCTCGCCGCTGGGCGGTCTTGGCAATCCGCTCGCGCCGGTGACGTCGCTGGTGGGTGGCCTGCTGGGCGGCGCGGTCGGCAAATAACGCTGCCTGACCGGGGCGGCGGCCATCGTCGCCCCGGTGTCGGCCGCGACCGTCCGACGCCCCCTGAAACTGCGAGCCGCTACCTGCGCGTATCACCCGGCTTCGACGGCGGCCGCGCCATCCCGCGCGCCGGCAGCGGCGTCGACATCACGATCGACGTGCGCGTTTCGCCGTACAGGTTGATGCGTTCGATCAACTGTTCGAGATGGATCATGCTGACGGCGACGAACCGCATCACATACGAATCGGCGCCCGTCACGTGATGGCATTCGACGACTTCGGGAATCGTCTCCAGCAGCTTGAGGAACTTCGCTTTCGCCGGTTGCGGCACCGTGATGCCGATCAGCGCGCTCACCGGGTAGCCGGCCGCGGACGGATTGATCCGGGCGGTGTAGCCCTCGACGACCCCGGCTGCTTCGAGGCGCTTCACGCGCTCCGTCACCGCAGGCACCGACAGATGAACCTGGCGCGCGAGCTCCGTATAGCTGATGCGCCCGTTGTCCTGCAACAGCGCCAGTATCTTCCAGTCCAGATCGTCCATCGCGACGGGCGTTTTTAAGGTAGAGCCGTCATTTTTCCTTAAAAACCGTATTCAGCGGGGGCCGGACTTTCCCTACGATGCCTGTTCGATCCATCGGATGTTGCAAGGAGCAGGCGATGCTGTTCATCCAATCCGTCGCGATGGGGCTGTCGATCGCGGTGCCGGTCGGCCCGATCGGCATGTTGTGCATTCAGCGCAGCCTGAGCCGCGGCTTCCGCGCGGGATTCGCGACGGGCATCGGTGCCGCGTGCGCCGATGCGATTTACGGCCTGCTCGGGGCGCTGGGCGTCGCAGGCATCGTCACCGCGTTCCCGATGCTGACCGTCGGCCTGAAAATCGGCGGCGGCGCGTTTCTCGTCTGGCTTGCATGGACCTTCGCGCGCCAGGCGCCGGCCGCACCGGCGGCACAGCGCGAGGTGCCGCGTACGACCATCCTGCGCGATTTCCTGACGACGTTCGCCCTCACGCTGTCGAACCCGATGACGATCGTGTCGTTCGTCGGGATCTTCGCGGCGCTCGGCCCGCTGCCCGGTGCGCGGGAAGGCGCGATGCGGGTGACCGTCGCGTGGATGGTGGCCGGCGTGTTCATCGGCTCGGCCACGTGGTGGCTGTGCCTGAGCGGCGCGACCGCCGCACTGCGCACAAAGCTGTCGTTCGCGTTCATGCACGGGTTGTCGCGCGTGTCGGCGGCCGTCGTCGCGGTATTCGGCGCGAGCCAGTTGATCGCGGCCGTGCGCGGGCTGACCTAGGCGCGCGGCCGCACGGGTCGACCGGATCGCGTCGACCGCCGGCCCGGAGTTGCGCGAGCAGTTCGAGCATCACCGCTATTCGAAAGGACTGGCCGATTCGCATGCTGACGACGAGATCGGCCGGCAACGCTTCGATCGCATGCTGAACCGACGGCAGATCGTCGACGAGCCGTGCCGGTGCATCGGCATCCCGCGCGTCGGGCCCAACGGCGCTTTCGTCCCGCCGGGGGCCGAAGCGTCGGCCTCCGGCGCAACGGTCAACGGCATGACGGCCGGGAGTGGCCGGCCGATGCGTCGCCCCGTCAGAACGTATAGCTGACCTTGCCGAACGCGGTGCGCCCGAGCGTGTTGTAGCCGTACGCGGTCATGTACTGCCGGTCGAACAGGTTCGACAGCGACGCCGACACCGTCAAATGCGAATTGACGCGGTACGACGCGCGCAGGCTCACCGTCAGGTACGACGCCAGATACTGCCGGTTGGCCGGATCGTCGAACGTCGAGCCGCCGTACAGCAGCGACGCGCCCGTGCTCAGCGCGTGCAGTTTCAGTTCGTCCCACGTGTGGTCGACGTTCAGGCTGACCGTCTGGCGCGGCCGGCGGCTGAGCCAGGTCTGGTTGGTCTCGTCCTGAGGATTCAGGATGCCGACCGCGACGCTCACCGGCGTCGAGCGGCCGATCGTGCCCTTGTACGACAGGTCGATGCCGCGAATATGCGAACGGCCGATGTTCATCGGCGAGAACGTCGCCGGGTTGTACGCGATCAGGTTGTTGACGCGCGTGTCGTAGATCGCCGCGGTGAACGTGCCGTACGCCGTGTTCGCGTCGAGCGCGGCCTCGACCGACGTGCTGCGTTCCGGGCTGAGGTTCGGATTGCCGTAGCCGGGGTAGTACAGGTCGTTGAACGTCGGCAGGCGGAACGCATTGCCGTACGACATGCGCGCGGTGTAGACCGGCGTGATCGCCCACGACAGCGCGGCATTGCCGGTATTCACCGCCTGCCCCGAGATGACCTCGTGACGGCCCGCGACGAACATCGTCACGCTGCCGAGCGTCGCCGACTGGTGCAGCGAGAACGCGGAATCGTTGCGCGTCGGTACGCCGCCGGGAATGTCGACCGGCAGGAACGCCTGTTCGCGCGTGAAGTCGTACGCAAGCTTCGATTCGCCCGACAGCGGCAGGCCGAACAGGTAAAACCCGTGCGCCTGGTGGGTCAGCGACGTCGACGTGCTGATGCGCTGCGAATTGATCTGGTCGGTCGCGAGGGCCGGGTTATCGGCGTAGATGAATTGGCGGTCGTTCGCGTAGCCAAACGACTGGTCGAACTGCGTGTCGGGCGTGATGTCGAGATGGAACGCGACGCCGGTCGTCAGTTGGTGATCGAGTTCGCGATTCGCGTAGCCGCTGTTGTCGAACGACAGATCGGAGCGGTGGTACAGCGCGAACGTCGAGATCGACCAGTTGTCGCGCGCATAGCCGAGCCGCGCGTCGAGATCCTGCGCGTGATACGGATTGCGGCCGTCTTCGTGGCCATAGAAGAACGGCCGCGTCGCATCGATGCCGGCCGTGTTGTAGTCGTGCAGCCCGAGCGAATAGGTGAGCCCGCCGAGCGCGGCCAGCGGCCCCGTCGACGGCACCGTGCCCGACGTGCGTAATTGCGTGTCGAACGTCTTGTTCGAGCCGCCGCCGAACGACACGGTGGTCCGGTTCGGCTGGCTGGCGGCGCGACGCGTGAAGAGCTGCACGACGCCGCCCATCGCGTTGTTGCCGAACGACGCGGCGGCCGGGCCGGAGATCACTTCGACACGCTCGAACGCTTCGGTCGGCAGGTCGGCCCACGGTGCGATGCCGGTGGTCGGCGAGCCGATCCGGATGCCGTCGATGAACACGGCGACCTGGCTCGCCGACGAGCCGCGGATGCTGACCGACGCGGACGAGCCGGGCCCGCCGTTCTGCGACACGGTCACGCCCGGCAGCGTCGCGAGCGCCTGCGTGATGCTCGGGTCGGTCGGCGACAGCCGGTCGAGATCCTCGCGCGTGAGCACCTGCGTCGACGCATAGCGGCGGTCGAACGATTCGGGCAGGTGCCGCGTATCGGTCACGCTGATCGTCGGCAGGTCCGCGCTTGCCGCGGGCCCGGCGGGCTGCGCGGGCGTCGTGTCGCCGGCCGCATGGGCGAGCGGGGAAAGCAGCGCGGTGGCGGCGGACGTGGCAAGCAGGTGACGAATGTTCATGAGGCAGCGGGACAAAACGGGTGGCGCGTACGACGAGCGTGAGCGGAGGGCGGACAAATGGCGCATGCCGACGGCGTGTCGGTGCGGCGCTTCCGGCCGGGAAGCGGATTCGGGAACGATGGACATCTGACGGATCCTGAGGTCGGGTCGTCCATGCAACGGGCGGCCGCCAACGGCGGCGCTTGCACATCGGGACACCCCGCCCGGTGCGGCTGCTGGACCTCGGGTCGATGGCAGGTCTCCTGGCTCGCGGGTCGTCGTCCGTGCGGGCCTTCCCGGTTTCCCAGTGGCATGCGGTGGCACGGATTCGCCGCTCACAGTTGCGGGGGCAGCCGCAGATTCGAGGCGTGGCCTCTGCTGCGTTCCCTTTTGATCCCATCCCTGGGAACCATCAGCGCGCAAGGGTAAGGGCGTGCGCTCGGGCGCGTCAATCGTCCGGCGCGCGCGGATGCGAAAAAACGTCACTGCGCGGCGCCAGCTTTCCGGAGCCTTTCGTACGTCAGGGCCGGGACGTGTTTCAGGTCTGAAGAAACGGCCGCGTTCGAACGCATGCCGTCGCGCCGGAATCGGCTGCCGTCGTTCCGACTGCAGCCGGCCGGCGGTGTCGTTACATATGCGTGCCGGCGTGCGAGCGGCCGCTCGGGTCGCCGCCGCGGTCGGGCGGCGTATTGTTCTGATCGATCTTCGCGAGCACGAAGCCGGCGGACGGCAACGCGCCGGGCGCACGGTGCATCGCTTGCGCGACGGCGGGGCGAGTCGAGGCGGCGGGAAAGGCGGTCGGCGTCACGCCCGGTTGAGCGAACGCCGACAGGGAAACGGCCGTCAGGGCGGCGGCGACGATCGCGTGCGTATTCATGGCAGCTCCTTCACGACTGAATGCGGGACGACGTAATCAGTCTAGGGCGCGAAACTTAACGCGACGTGAAGGGTGGGCGGCGCGCAGGGGCTTCGTGCGCGCCGCGATGATCAGACCGGTGCCGACACCAGCGAGCAGAAGTTCTCGAGATCGACGTTGCCGCCGCTGATCACCACGCCGACGCGCTTGCCCTGCAGCGCATCCTTCATCCGCCGCACGGCGGCGAACGACAGGCAGCCGGTCGGCTCGACGACGATCTTCATCCGCGTGGCGAAGAAACGCATGCAGTCGACGAGTTCCGCATCCGTCGCGGTCAGGATGTCGTCGACGTCGCGGCGCAGGATCGGGAACGTGAGGTTGCCGAGGTGCTGCGTCTGCGCGCCGTCGGCGATCGTGCGCGGCGTGTCGATGTGCACGATCGTGCCGGAGCGGAACGATTGCTGCGCGTCGTTGCCGGCCTCGGGCTCGACGCCGTACAGCTTCGCATGCGGCGACAGCGCGCGCGTGGCAAGCGCGGTGCCCGACAGCAGCCCGCCGCCGCCGAGCGGCGTGAACACCGCGTCGAGCGGGCCGACTTCGTCGAACAGTTCCTTGGCCGCCGTGCCCTGGCCGGCGATCACGTCCGGGTGATCGTACGGCGGCACCAGCGTGAGCCCGTGCTTCTCCGCGAGCGCGCGCCCGATCTGCTCGCGATCCTCGGTGTAGCGGTCGTAGGTCACGACGTTGCCGCCGTAGCCGCGCGTCGCGGCCATCTTCGCGGCCGGCGCGTCCTGCGGCATCACGATCGTCGCGGGAATGCCGAGGATGCGCGCCGACAGCGCGATCGCCTGCGCATGGTTGCCCGACGAGAACGCGACGACGCCGTGGCGGCGCTGTTCCGCGTCGAAGCGCGACAGCGCGTTGAATGCGCCGCGGAACTTGAAGGCGCCCATGCGCTGCAGGTTCTCGCACTTGAAGAACACCTGCGCGCCGAGCGCGTCGTCGACCGTTCGCGACGTCAGCACCGGCGTGCGGTGCGCATGGCCTTCGAGCCGGGCCGCGGCCGCGGCGACGTCGTCGTACGTGGGGAGAGTCGGAGAGTTCATGGTGGCTCGAGGGTCGAAATGATCAGTCAACGGGAAACTCGCAACGGGAAAGCGGCGCGCGCGGCGTCACTTCGCATCGTTGTAGACGGTGGCGCGCGACACGCCGAGATGCTGCGCCACGATCTCCATCGCGCGGCGCACCTCGAGGAAGCCGTCGGCCTTCAACGTCTGCATCAGCTCGCGGCGCTGGTCCGTTTTCAGCTCGCGCGGCGTCGTCGCGAGGCGCGTCGCGAAAGCGTCGATGCGCTGCCGGATCGCGTCCGCGCCGGCCGGGTCGAGCGTTTCGACGACGGCCTCGCCGTCCGTGCGGCAGAACTGGTTCAGCATGCCCTGGAAGCCGCGGAACAGCGTGACGTCGGCATTCAGGCACAGCGCGGCCACGTAGCGCCCGGTCGAATCCTTGATGCCGATCGACGTGCTTTTCGCGGTGCGGCCGTCGGCGAAGCGGTTCGGGTAGTTCGCGAGCACCTGCGGGAAATCGTCGTCGGCGATGCGGGCGAGGCCGAGTTCGGTCGCGGGATCGCCGACCGCGCGTCCGGACAGGTTGTTGTGGATGGCGAGGATCGCGTGCTCCGGCGTGCGCAGATCGTGTACGACGACCTCGGTGAACGGCGCGAACATCTCGCCGAGCCCTTCGGCGATGCGCCGCACCTGCTCGATCAGCGAGGCCTGCTCCGACAGCAGCGGTTTGCGGTTCGTGCTCATGCGTTGTCCTGGAGGGCCGGGGCGTCCGTCGTTTCGGGCCGCGTGATGTCGGCCAGCAGCGGGCGGGCGATCCGGACGTAGTCGGCCGCGTCGAGCACGACCGAGCGGTCGAGGCGGCCCGCGTTGAATGCGATCTCGGCGTTGCGCTCGACCAGCGCGGGATCGACGACGAGCGTCACGTTCGCATCGAATACGAACGGCGGCACGGCGCCCATCACGCAGCGCGTGACGGCAGCCGCGACCTCGGGCGATGCGAGCGTCGCCTTGCGCCGGCCGACTGCATCGGCGACCTTGCGGAAGTCGATCTTCAGGTGGCCGGGAATCACCGCGAGCGCGGCGGCATCGCCGCCGTCCCTGAACGTGCAGAGCATCGCCTTCGCGCCCTGTTCGGGGCGTGTGCCGCGCAACGCGGCGATCGCGTCGGATTTGCCTTCCGCCGGATGCTCGAGCACGCGAAAACGCGCGCCGGACGTACTCAGCAGTTCGCAAAGCGTGTCGAAAACGGGAGAGTCGTTCATGTCGCTCCGGGCAATCGGGCCGACGCGTCGATGCGCGCGGATCAAAGAATTGTCCAAGTATAGACGTTTTGTCGTGATGGTGGCAAAGGCGCGGACGGCGTTGCGTCGCCTCGTCGAAGCGAGCCGATTCTTCAGCAGCCGAAAGGGCATTCCATATTGCGGGATGCGCGCAGGATTCCTGCCGCCGCGTTTTACCGCGGCTTGAAACCGTGTTTTGCATCGCAAAAACGCCGGCCTATCTCATTGAAAAATAAGAGAAATTTATATCTTATGTCTTATATAAGACTTGGCCGAAATTTCGTGAAGCGCGATTACTATTGAGTCCATGCAGTTCGCTTCGTCGCACGCGGCGGACACGCTGAACCCTTTACTCAAATGCGCTTCGTTCCCAGGAGATAGACATGTCCCAATATCAAGACGACATCAAGGCAGTGGCGGGTCTGAAGGAAAACCACGGCAGCGCGTGGAATGCCATCAACCCCGAATATGCGGCGCGCATGCGTGCCCAGAACAAGTTCAAGACCGGCCTGGACATCGCGAAGTACACCGCGAAGATCATGCGCGCCGACATGGCCGCGTACGATGCCGATCCGACCAAGTACACGCAGTCGCTGGGCTGCTGGCACGGCTTCATCGGCCAGCAGAAGATGATCTCCATCAAGAAGCACTTCAACAGCACCGAGCGCCGCTACCTGTACCTGTCGGGCTGGATGGTCGCCGCGCTGCGCTCGGAGTTCGGCCCGCTGCCGGACCAGTCGATGCACGAAAAGACCTCGGTCAGCGCGCTGATCCGCGAGCTGTACACGTTCCTGCGCCAGGCCGACGCCCGTGAGCTCGGCGGCCTGTTCCGCGAGCTGGATGGCGCGAAGGACGCGGCTGCCAAGGCCGCGATCCAGGAAAAGATCGACAACCACGTCACGCACGTCGTGCCGATCATCGCCGACATCGACGCCGGCTTCGGCAACGCGGAAGCGACCTACCTGCTGGCCAAGCAGTTCATCGAAGCGGGCGCGTGCTGCATCCAGATCGAGAACCAGGTGTCGGACGAAAAGCAGTGCGGCCACCAGGACGGCAAGGTCACGGTGCCGCACGAGGACTTCCTCGCGAAGATCCGCGCGATCCGTTACGCGTTCCTGGAACTGGGCGTGGACGACGGCATCATCGTCGCGCGTACCGATTCGCTGGGCGCCGGCCTGACCAAGCAGATCGCCGTGACGAACCGGCCGGGCGACCTGGGCGATCAATACAACTCGTTCCTCGATTGCGAAGAACTGTCGGCCGACCAGCTGGGCAACGGCGACGTCGTCATCAAGCGCGACGGCAAGCTGCTGCGCCCGAAGCGCCTGCCGAGCAACCTGTTCCAGTTCCGCGCCGGCACGGGCGAAGCACGTTGCGTGCTCGACTGCATCACGTCGCTGCAGAACGGCGCCGACCTGCTGTGGATCGAAACCGAAAAGCCGCACATCGCGCAGATCGGCGGCATGGTCAGCGAGATCCGCAAGGTGATCCCGAACGCGAAGCTGGTGTACAACAACAGCCCGTCGTTCAACTGGACGCTGAACTTCCGCCAGCAGGCCTACGACGCGATGAAGGCCGAAGGCAAGGACGTGTCGGCTTACGACCGCGCCCAACTGATGAGCGTGGAGTACGACGACACCGAACTGGCGAAACTGGCCGACGAGAAGATCCGTACGTTCCAGGCCGATGCATCGCGTGAAGCAGGCATCTTCCATCACCTGATCACGCTGCCGACGTACCACACGGCCGCGCTGTCGACCGACAACCTGGCCAAGGAATACTTCGGCGAGCAGGGTATGCTGGGCTACGTGGCCGGCGTGCAGCGCAAGGAAATCCGTCAGGGCA
This sequence comes from Burkholderia sp. BCC0506, assembly GCF_902833145.1. GTDB lineage: Bacteria > Pseudomonadota > Gammaproteobacteria > Burkholderiales > Burkholderiaceae > Burkholderia. The sequence goes on from NZ_CADFEN010000004.1 coordinate 287,776, forward strand.
TCGCGTGCGTGAAGCACCAGAACATGTCGGGTTCGGACATCGGCGACGACCACAAGGAATACTTCAGCGGTGAAGCGGCGCTGAAGGCAGCGGGCAAGGACAACACGATGAACCAGTTCTCGTAATCGTCATATCCGCAGCGGAAAGCCAACCCGTCACGGGTTGGCTTTTTTATTCGACGCGCGCAGCGTGCCGCTCGCGCGGCGACGTTCCGCATGTCGGTCGTCGGCAGGATGGCCGCGGGCGCGTATTACTCCGGATTGCCGGATACCTCGTTTTGAGCGGGGGCGTGCATCGGGCAGTCGAACAGGATGTTTGTGTACGCAACCTAATTCAGGGTATGCCTGAGTAGCGAAAACGCGAATTCGCACGACGCGTGTTCGCATCGTCGGCACGCATGCGCGGCAGGTCGAAATTGCCGTTCGTGCGGAACCCTTGCGGGGCGGCGGTCACGGCCGTTTCGTCCCCAAAGCGCGCGCGAGCGCGCCGTAAAAAACACCTTGCTGCAACCCGCATGCCGGCGCGCCGTCACAATTGTTTCTTGTTGCAACGCAACGCCCGCCCGATAACGGCGATGGTATGCTGGCCGGCATGGAGTTGTACGGCAGGTTGCTTGCATGGCGAAACGCGCGTTCGCACTTTCCAACGAGACTTCACCTTCTCTCGCACGCATCGCGGCTTCGACGCGCGCTCCGCTCGCGCCTCCCGTGCTGCGCGCTGCCGCTTCCTGCGCTCCGCACGCATTCCCCATCTCGCGGGCTCGCCCCGCATCCCCATTCCCGCCCAATAATCTGGAGACATCCCCATGTCGCAAAACACTTTGGCCGAAGCAACGCACGGCCCGCTGATCGCTCCGCCGGCTTTCGTCAAACATCGCAAGCTGATCGACTGGGTATCGCGCATCGCGGCGCTCACGGAGCCCGAACGCATCGTGTGGTGTGACGGTTCGCAGGAGGAATACGACGCGCTGTGCCAGGCGATGGTCGATCAGGGCACGCTCAAGCGCCTGAACCCGGCGAAGCGTCCGAACTCGTATCTCGCGCAATCCGATCCGTCGGACGTCGCGCGCGTCGAGGATCGCACGTTCATCTGCGCGGCCTCGCGCGACGACGTCGGCCCGACCAACAACTGGATCGATCCCGCCGAAATGCGCGAGACGCTCAACGGTCTGTTCCGCGGCGCGATGCGCGGCCGCACGCTCTACGTCGTACCGTTCTCGATGGGCCCGCTCGGCTCGCCGATCGCGCACGTCGGCGTCGAATTGTCCGACAGCCCGTACGTCGCGGTGAACATGCGGATCATGACGCGCATGGGGCGCGACGTGTACGACGTGCTCGGCGAGGACGGCGATTTCGTACCGTGCGTGCACAGCGTCGGGCATCCGCTCGAAGCCGGCCAGCAGGACGTGCCGTGGCCGTGCAATCCGGTCAAGTACATCGTGCACTTCCCCGAAACGCGCGAGATCTGGAGCTTCGGTTCGGGCTACGGCGGCAACGCGCTGCTCGGCAAGAAGTGTTTCGCACTGCGCATCGCGTCGACGATGGGCCGCGATCAGGGCTGGCTCGCGGAACACATGCTGATCCTCGGCGTGACGTCGCCGGCCGGCAAGAAGTATCACGTCGCCGCTGCGTTCCCGTCCGCGTGCGGCAAGACCAACTTCGCGATGCTGATTCCGCCGCAGGGCTTCGACGGCTGGAAGGTCACGACGATCGGCGACGACATCGCGTGGCTGAAGCCGGGCCGCGACGGCCGCCTGTATGCGATCAACCCGGAAGCCGGTTTCTTCGGCGTGGCGCCGGGCACGGGCGTGAAGACCAACCCGAACGCGATCTCCACGCTGACGGAAAACGTGATCTTCACGAACGTCGCGCTGACGGAAGACGGCGACGTGTGGTGGGAAGGGCTGACCGACACGCCGCCCGCGAAGCTGACCGACTGGCAGGGCAAGCCGTGGACGCCTGAAACGGCGAAGGAAACCGGCCGCAAGGCCGCGCATCCGAACTCGCGCTTCACCGCGCCGGCCGCGCAGTGCCCGTCGATCGACGACGATTGGGAAAACCCGGCCGGCGTGCCGATCGACGCGTTCATCTTCGGCGGCCGCCGCTCGACGACGGTGCCGCTCGTCACCGAGGCGCGCGACTGGGTCGAAGGCGTGTACATGGCCGCGACGATGGGTTCCGAGACGACGGCGGCAGCCGTCGGCCAGCAGGGCGTCGTGCGCCGCGATCCGTTCGCGATGCTGCCGTTCTGCGGCTACAACGTCAGCGATTATTTCGCGCACTGGCTCAAACTCGGCAAGCAGCTCGAAGCCGCCGGCGCGAAGCTGCCGAAGATCTATTGCGTGAACTGGTTCCGCAAGGATGCGAACGGCAAGTTCGTGTGGCCGGGCTTCGGCGAGAACATGCGCGTGCTGAAGTGGATGCTCGATCGTCTCGAAGGCAGCGGCGGTGGCGGCGAACATGCGTTCGGCGTGTCGCCTGCGTATGAAGACCTGCACTGGGACGGCCTCGATTTCACGCGCGATCAGTTCGATGCGGTGACGTCGATGAACCCCGACGAATGGCGCGAAGAGCTGAAGCTGCACGCGGCGCTGTTCGATACGTTGAAGCTGCGGCTGCCGGCCGAATTGACCGACACGATGAAGAAGATCGAGCAGCGTATCGGCGGCTGACGGCAGGAATTTCTGTCATCACCGGAAAGCAGTACGAGAACGCCCCGCGCCAGCGATCGCATGGCCCGGGGCGTCGTCGTTTCAGGCGCTCGCGCGGTCGTCAGCCGAGCTCGAGCGCGTTCGTCAGGTCGCCGGGCGGCGTCTCACCGCGCGCGGCGAACGCGTTGTTGCGCAGGACGATGCCGTCGAGCGGCGCGAGCCCGTGCACGCGGCTGATGAAGCGCAGAATCGAGTTCGTGTCGTACAGCGTGTGATCGACGAAGCCCTTTTTCGCGAACGGCGAGATCACGAGCGCCGGAATTCGCGAGCCGGGGCCCCAGCGATCGCCGACCGGCGGCGCGACGTGATCCCACCATCCGCCGTTCTCGTCGTGCGTCATCACGATCACGGTGTTTTCCCATTGCGGCCCGCGCCGGATATGGTCGATCACGGTCGCGATGTGACGGTCGCCGGATGCGATGTCCGCATAGCCCGCGTGCATGTTCAGGTTGCCCTGCGGCTTGTAGAACGTGACGGCCGGCAGGCGGCCCGCGTCGATGTCGGCGATGAAGCGGTTGGTCGACGGCTCGTCGCCGAGCCCCGCGTCGCGCAGGTGCTTGCGGCGCGCCTCGGTGCCCGGCGCGTAGTTCGCGAAGTAGTTGAACGGCTGGTGGTGGTACTGGAAGTCGGGCACGGTGCCCGTGTCGCGATGCTCGAGCGCGTACTGCCATGCGCCGCTGTACCACGCCCAGTCGATGTTCTTTTCCGACAGGCGGTCGCCGATCGTCGCGTAGCCCTGCGGCGGCATCACGCGATGGTCGGCCGGATCCGCATACGCGGCGTTGCCCGGATCGGGCGGCGGCACGTAGCTCGGCTGGTACGGCGGCGCCATCGTGTTCACGCCGTAGCCGTCCGGCGTCAGCGGGCCGTCGGCCGCGAATTTCGGCGGACCGTCGAGCGCGGACGCGGGCGAATCGTCCGCGAGCTTCAGGCGCGTGCCGGCCGGATCGTCGCCTTCGACCTTCGACAGGAGCTTCGCCGCATGCGGATGCTTGTGCGCGTCCGGATACAGCGGCGGCTGCGCGGAGATCAGGAACATGTGGTTCATCCACGAACCGCCGAAGGCGGCCATGAAGAAGTTGTCGCACAGCGTGTATTGCCGGGCGAGATTCCACAGTCGCAGCGTGTCGGCCGAATTGCGGTAATGGCCCATCACGAGGCCGCCCGAATCGGCCCACGCGGCGAACTGGTTGTTGCGGCCGCCCGCGATCTGCATCTGGTTCTGGTAGAAGCGATGCCACAGGTCGCGCGTGATCACGCCGTTCGGCAGCGGCTGGCCCTGCGCGTCGGTGATCCGGAACGGTGCGTTCGGCAGCTTGTCGATGTCGCGCTCGGCGATCGCGTAGCGCTTGCCGTTCACTTCCTGCGCCTGCGGCACGAGCCCGCCCCAGATCTTCGGCAGCACCGGCAGCGGCGTCTTGCCGTCGCGATCGAGCTGCTGCGCATGTTCGGGCCGCACTTCGCTCAGCGGGTAACGCACGCCCGGGAAATCGCCGTACAGGTTCGCGAAGCTGCGGTTTTCCGCATAGATCACGACGATGTGGCGTACGCGCTGGCGCAACGCTTCGTCGATGCGCTGGTCGGCGGCCGAACGCGATGCGCTGCCCGCGGTGGTTTCGCAGCCGGCGAGCGCGACCCCGGCGCCGAGTGCGGCGAGGCCGCCGAGCACACGGCGGCGGTCGGGGTCGGCGGGAAGGTCGTCGGGGCGATCGGGGGTGTCGTTCACGTCGTGGGCTCCTCGGATGGGCGGGTGGGCGTCGTCGTTCGATGCGCGCCGGCGCCGCGCGGGCTGCCGCGACACAGGGCGGGATGCAACGGCCGGCATCGTGCGCGGCGGCGCGATCCGACTGTCACAAAAATGTCATGAGCGCGACTATAACGCGGCAAGGGGGCGGATGAAAGCCGTTCGTCGGACGATTCGACGCTCGCGCGGCGAGCGATGCGCGGCGCGCGTGCGCGAACTAGACTTGAATCAGGGATACGGCCGGCCCGATGCCATGGACAGGAAATTCGACTACCCGGGATTGCTGATCGCGGCGGGCTTCTTCGTGCTGTTCGCCGCGCAGTTGCTGATGCTGCACCCGACGTCGGCACCGATCGCGTACAGCGATTTCCACCGGCTCGTCGCGGCGCGGCTCGTCGACGATCTGGAAGTTGGCCCCGCGTCGATCTCGGGCACGCTCAAGATGCCGCAGGCCGGCACGATGCTGCCGGCTTCCGACGCCGCGGTTGTGCGGCAGGCCGGCGCGCCGTGGCGCTTCACGACGACCCGCGTGACCGATGAACACCTGATCGACATGCTGACCGCCGCGGGCATCCGCTATCACGGCACGCCCGACACCGGCTGGATCGCGTCGCTCGCGTCGTGGCTGCTACCGCTCATGCTGCTCGTGTTCATGTGGAACATGATGGTGCGCAAGCGCGGCGGGCTGCAGGACTTCACGGGGATGGGCAAGAGCCGCGCGCGCGTGTACGTGCAGCAGGAAACCGGCATCACGTTCGACGACATCGCCGGCATCGACGAAGCGAAGGCCGAACTGCAGCAGCTCGTCGCGTTCCTGCGCAACCCCGATCGCTACCAGCGGCTCGGCGGCAAGATTCCGAAGGGCGTGCTCGTCGTCGGCGCGCCGGGTACCGGCAAGACGCTGCTCGCACGCGCGGTGGCGGGTGAAGCGGCCGTGCCGTTCTTCTCGATCAGCGGCTCGGCGTTCGTCGAGATGTTCGTCGGCGTGGGCGCCGCGCGCGTGCGCGACCTGTTCGAGCAGGCGCAGCAGAAGGCGCCGTGCATCGTGTTCGTCGACGAGCTCGATGCGCTCGGCAAGGTGCGCGGCGTCGGCCCGATGTCGGGCAACGACGAGCGCGAACAGACGCTCAACCAGTTGCTGGTCGAGATGGACGGCTTCCAGGCCGGCTCGGGCGTGATCATCATGGCCGCGACGAACCGGCCCGAGATCCTCGATCCCGCGCTGCTGCGGCCGGGCCGCTTCGATCGTCACATCGCGATCGACCGGCCCGACGTGAATGGCCGCCGCCAGATCCTCGGCGTGCACGTGAAGCGCGTGAAGCTCGCGGCCGACGTCGATCTCGGCGAGCTTGCGTCGCGCACGCCGGGCTTCGTCGGCGCCGATCTCGCGAACGTCGTGAACGAGGCCGCGCTGCACGCGGCGGAACTCGGCAAGCCGGCGGTCGGCATGGCCGACTTCGACGAGGCGATCGACCGCGCGCTGACGGGCCTCGAACGCAAGAGCCGCGTGATGAACGAGCAGGAGAAGCTGACCATCGCGTACCACGAGGCCGGCCATGCGCTCGTCGCGGAAAGCCGCGCGCATTGCGACCCGGTGAAGAAGGTGTCGATCATCCCGCGCGGGGTGGCGGCACTGGGCTACACGCAGCAAGTGCCGACCGAGGATCGCTACGTGCTGCGCCGCAGCGAACTGCTCGACCGGATCGACGCGCTGCTCGGCGGACGCGTGGCGGAAGAACTCGTGTTCGGCGATGTGTCGACCGGCGCGCAGAACGACCTCGAACGTACGACCGCGATGGCGCGCCACATGGTCATGCAGTACGGGATGAGCGAGAAGATCGGGCTCGCGACGTTCGACGACGGCGATGCGCGCCAGGGCATGCCCGGCGCATGGCACGCGGGCGACGGCCGCTGCAGCGAGCACACCGCCCGGATGATCGACGACGAGGTGCGCACGCTGCTGGCCGATGCGCATGCGCGGGTCGCGGCGACGCTCGGCGAACGCCGCGACGCGCTCGAACGCATCGCGCGACGGCTGCTGCAATGCGAGGTGCTCGAACGCGACGCGCTGCAGGCGCTGATCGACGGGCGCGGCGAACCGTCGTCGGCCGCGTCGATCGCGCCTGGCGACGATGCCGGTGCGCGCGGCGGCGCGGTCGAGACGGAGCAGGCCTCGGCGGTCGAGCGCGATTTCGTCGCGTACGGACGGCCGCACGAACCCGACCGCTGAAGCCGCCGCGCATATCGACGTCGACATGGTGCAAACCGAAGCGGGCAGGGTGCGCGTGGGCGAGATGGCCGTGCGCTTGTCGATCGGCCGGACGTGGGCCGACCTCGCGGCCGCGATCCGCGCGCTCGACGGGTTCGATGCGTATTGCGTGGTGAGCGAGAGCATGCGCGCGGGCATCCCGATTTCGGTCGACGTGTGCGATGCGAGCGGCGTCGCGCTCGAATGCACTGCGACGGGGGCGTGAGCGCGGGCCGGCGCGTCAGGATTCGGTCGCGGCCGCGACTTCGGCCGCTTCGGTGAGCGCCTGGAGAAAGCGCGTGCGCCACCAGTGCACGTCGGTCTTGCGCAGGATCGCCATCAGCGCCGCGTGGCGCTGGCGGCGCTCTTCGAGCGGCATCGTGAGCGCGCGCTGGATCGCCTGCGCGGTGCCTTGCGTATCGTACGGATTGACGAGCAGCGCCGACTTCAATTGCTCGGCCGCACCCGCGAAACGCGACAGCACGAGCACGCCCGGGTCGGCCGCGTCCTGCGCGGCGAGGAACTCTTTCGCGACGAGATTCATCCCGTCGCGCAGCGGCGTGACGAGTGCGACCCGGCTTGCACGATAGAGGCCCGGCAGGCGCTTGCGCGCGACGGTGCGGTGAATGTAGCGCATCGGCATCCATTCGAGCTCGCCGTAGTCGCCGTTGATCGCGCCGCACAGGCTGTCCATCTCGCGCCGCAGGTCGTCGTACGCGCCGAGATCCTCGCGGCTCGGCGCGGCGATCTGGATCAGCGTCGCGCGGTCGCGGTTCTCCGGATACTGTTCGAGCAACTCGCGGAACGCATGCACGCGCTGCGGCAGCCCTTTCGTGTAATCGAGCCGGTCGACGCCGACCAGCAACTGGCGGCGCGAATATTCGTCGCGCATCCGCTCGAACATGTCGAGGCCATCGCGATCGCGCGCGAGCGATTCGAACTCGTCGACGTTGATGCCGATCGGAAACGCGCCGGCCGACAGCGTGCGCCCGAACGCGCGCAGCCGCCCGTCCGGCAGCCGCGCCGCGCCGGCCTCGGCCTCGACGTAATGCTCGAAGTGGAGCAGATCCGATTCCGTCTGGAAGCCGACGAGGTCGTACGCGAACAGCGAGCGCATCAGCCATTCGTGCTCCGGGATCGCGGCCATGATCGGCGGCGGCGGCATCGGGATGTGCAGGAAGAAGCCGATCGGATTCGTGCAACCCATCGCGCGCAGCTCGGCGGCGAGCGGAATCAGCTGATAGTCGTGCACCCAGATGATGTCGTCGGGCCGCAGCAGCGTGCGCAGCTTGCGCGCGAACAACTGGTTCACGCGCCGGTAGCCGTCGGCGAAGCGCCGGTCGAACTGCGCGAGGTCGAGCCGGTAGTGAAACACCGGCCACAGCACGTTGTTCGAGTAGCCGAGGTAATAAGCGTCGTAATCCTGCGGATCGAGATCGATCGTCGCGAGCTGGATGCCGCCGACATTCTGGATCTGCACGTCGTCGCCATGCGCGGCTTGATCCTCGCCGCCGCGTAGCCGGCCGCTCCACCCGAACCAGACGCCGCCGGTTTCCTGCAGGCTGTCCTTCACGGCGACGGCGAGGCCGCCGGCCGCGGCTTTACGGGGATCTGCGATGCGATTGGATACGACGACGAGTCGGCTCACCAGCTCTCCTGACGATCGTTGGGGGAAGGTTCGTGCGGCCAAGGCGCGAGAGGCAGACGCCGCCATCGGCGCGCGATGCGCGACGCTGGGGCCGCAGGGCGATCGGACGGGAGTCAGGGCAAGCGATTCGCCGTCCGGTCGAAAAGTGCTTTTTTAGGATACTCGTCATTCGCGGGTTTTAAAAGTCCGTGTCGATGGACGCGGCCGGCGAGCCTGTCGCGCGGTATCGATGGCGACGGTGCGGCAGCGTGCGCTGCCCGAGCGGGACCGAAATTTGCGCATCGCGGCGGATGCAATGCCCGCAAGGCCGTGCGGCGAGTGGGGCGGATGCCGCACATCGTGCGGCGCACGCGCGCGTGACGCAGGCCGATACGCGAAACGGTGTGCCTACCGCCGCCTTCTGCGCATCGGTCGTTACGTTACGCGCCAGCCGGTTGCCACTGACGCATATCGGCCTCCTGCGCATGCGTGCCCGACGACGCCCGATGTGCGCCCGACGGCATCCGGAACGCGGCGACGGTATCGGACAGCTCGCGGCCCTGCGCTTCGAGCGACTTCGAGGCGGCTGCCGCCTGCTCGACGAGCGCCGCGTTCTGCTGCGTCGTCTCGTCCATCTGCGTGATCGTCAGGTTCACCTGGTCGATGCCGCGGCTTTGCTCGGCCGATGCGGCCGCGATCTCGCCCATGATGTCCGTCACGCGGGCCACGGCCTGCGTGACGTCGGCCATCGTCTTGCCGGCTTCGCCCGCGAGCGCCGAGCCGTCGCGAATCGTCTGCACCGACGCGGAGATCAGCTCGTTGATTTCCTTGGCCGCCGTCGACGAGCGCTGCGCGAGATTGCGCACCTCGCTCGCGACGACCGCGAAGCCGCGTCCCTGTTCGCCCGCGCGGGCGGCCTCGACCGCCGCGTTGAGCGCGAGGATGTTGGTCTGGAACGCGATGCCTTCGATGATGCCCGTGATGTCGGCGATCTTCGACGAGCTGTGGCCGATTTCCGTCATCGTGTCGACCACGCGGCCGACCACCGCGCTGCCGCGCTGCGCGACGTCCGACGCGTTCGCGGCGAGCGTGCTCGCCTGTTGCGCGTTTTCCGCGTTCAGGCGCACCGTCGACGTGAATTGCTCCATCGTCGCCGCGGTTTCCTGCAGCGACGCGGCCTGTTCCTCGGTGCGCTGGCTCAGGTCGAGGTTGCCCGATGCGATTTCGCTCACCGCGTGCGCGATGCTGTTCGACGATTCGCGCACGCGCCCGACGATGCCGACCAGCCGTTCGTTCATCGTGCGCAGCGCGTCGAGCAGGTCGCGCGTTTCGTCGTTGCCGCGCACCTCGATACGGCTGCCGAGATCGCCGTTGGCCACCGTGCGCGCGACTGCCACGGCCGCGCCGATCGGCGCCGTGATCTTGCGCGTGAGCCACAGGCCGCCGCAGGCCGCGATCGCGACGGCGATCACGCAGATGCCGGCCAGCAGATTGCGCTCCACCGTATAGCGATCCGCGAATGCCTGCGCGATCTCGATTTCGCGTTCGTGCGTATAGGTCGCGTAGGCGTCGGTCGCACGCACCAGTTGCGCGAGCAACGGGCGGCAATTGTCCTCGATGTCGGCGATGGCGTCGTCCTTCCTGCCGGCCTGCGCGAGCCCGACGATGCGCAGCGCAACGGGCCCGTAGCGGGCCTCGATGCGCACGATGTCGGCCACCAGTTCGCGTGCGCGCCCGGAAGTGTCGTTCGCGTTCGCCATGAGCGCCTCGAGCTTCGCGAGATGGTCCTGCACGTCCTTGTGCGCGTGATTCACCTCGGCCAGCTCGGCCTCGACGTCGGACGGCCGGGTGACGAGCACGAGGTTGCGCGCGGCGATCGCGCGCCGGTCGACCGCGGTGCGGATTCGCGCGGACAGGTTCGCCCGCGCGTTGATGCCGTTCATGTAGCGCGAAAACTCGGCATTCGTATCGGACAGTGCCTTGAGGGCCATGCCCGACACGATCACGGTGACTGCTGCGAGCAGGCCGAAGCCGCCAAGGAGTTTTGTCTTGATGCGCATTCTGGCGATTTTCACGTTGTGCCCCTGTGCGTGTGGTTGGCAAATGGAATTTATCGTTCGACCAGATACGGGCTCGTGCCAGCTTTAACGGGTATTCGGGATGATTCTTTACCCTTCGAAACCCTGATATTCGCTATTTTATTGATGGGAGCCTTGTCGCACGGGCGTTCTTGATCTCGATCAAAAAGCCGGAAGCGTCGCCGATTATTCGAGGCGTTATACGGAGAATTTGAAACCGGTTTTATTGATGAAACAAAAATCGTCTTTTTAATTGTAATTGTCTGATGATTTCGTTCTGATTTTCCGGCGAATACCCGAATATCGTTTCGGAGGGACCGGGGCGGGAGCCGATAGGCGTACCTGACGTGAACGACGCGAAGGATCGACTGGCGGACGGAAAAGAGACGGCTGCTCGTTTCGCGCGGGAGAAAGGCCCGCGGCGGGCGCCGCGAGCCGTACGACGGTCAGAACGTGGTGCGCAGTCCGGCCATCACGCTGCGGCCGCCTTCCGGCGCGAAGCCGCGCACGACGGAAGTCGCGTAGCGAATCTCCTGGTTCGTCAGGTTGTCGCCGCGCAGGTAGGCGAGCCAGTGCGTCGGGCCGACGCGGAACTTGTAGGTCAGCATCACGCCGAGCGACGTGTAGCCGTCCGTCGAGAAGTCGTTGTCCGGCACGCGATGCTGCGACCACGCATGCGTGACCTGCGCACGCGCGCCGAACGGGCCGTAACCGTAGTCGGCCGCGAGCGTCGCGCGCAGCGGCGCGATGCGCGGCAGCGGCTGGCCCGTGTCGACATTGCGCGCATGCGTGTAGTCGGCCGTCAGTTCGAGATCGACCGTGTGGCCGCGCCGCGAGAATGCCCGCCACTTGCCGTCCAGTTCGATGCCGTAGAACTCGGCGCGCACGCCGCGATAGATCGCCTCGTTGAGCGAGCCGTCGGTGCCGGGCGCGACCGGTTCGCCGTCGTCGTCCACGACGCGGCCCGTGTTGTACTCGGTCAGGTAGTTCGAGAAGCGGTTGTAGAACACGCCGACGCTGCCGCGGTTCGGCCCGCTCGCATAGCGCAGCGACAGGTCGGTCGACACGGCCTTTTCCTTCGACGCGTTCGGGTTGCCGATCAGGAACTGGCCGGTCGCGTCGTGCGGGCCGTTCGAATACAGCTCGTAGAAGGTCGGCGCGCGTTCGGTGTAGGCCACGTTCGCTGCGACCGACCATACCGGCGTCAGCGAGAACAGCGCGCCGGCCGACAGGCTGCCCGCGTTGAAGTCGCGCGGCTGCGCGCCCGCGAATTTCTCGACACCGGCCGGATCGGGATCGACCTTCACGTGCTCGAAGCGGCCGCCGAGGCTCAGCTTCAGCGCCGGGACGACCTGCCATTCCTCGAGGCCGAACAGCGCGACGCTGCTGGTGCGCGTGGACGGCACGAGCATTTCGTCGCCGAGCGCCGAGAATGTGTTCTGACCGAACTGCACGCCGATCGCGCCTTCGAACGGCCCGATCTTGCGATGACGCGCCTCGATGCGCGCCTCGTAGCCGCGATTGCGGAAGGTGGTCGCCGTCTCGCCGTTGTCGACTTCCTTGTGGCGGTAGTCGGTGTACGCGAAGTCGAATTTCAGCTGCGTGAACGGTCCGCTCAGGTTGCGTACCTCGGATGCGAGCGCGAGGCGTTCCTGTCGCATCCGCAGCCGCACGTCGCTTTCCGCGACGGAGCCATAGTTCGATTCGTAGCCGCTGTACGACAGGCCCGCGAAACCGTCCGCCCACGTGTACGACGCGCCGACCGCACCGCCGTGCACGCGGCCGTCGCTGTTCGGTACGTTGCCTTCCGGCTGCGGCGTGTCGGGGCCGTCGATCGCGCGTTGCTGGCTGCTGCGTGCGTAGCCGGGAATCCGCAGCTTGCTCGTTTCGCGGTCGAACGCGTCGACGTGGAACGCGAAGCGGCCGTTGCCGCCTTCGACCTGCGCGGCGCCCGCGCGCACGGAATTCGCGCCGCCGTAGCGTGCGTCGAGCGCGCCGGTCACGCCCTCGATCGCTTCGCGCGGAATCCGGTTGTCGATCGTGTTGACCACGCCGCCTACCGCGTTGCCGCCGTACAGCAGCGCGGCCGGGCCGCGCACGATCTCGACGCGCTCGATCGACAGCGGATCCTGCGGCACCGCATGGTCGTACGACAGCGACGACGCGTCATAGGCCGCGACGCCGTTCTGCAGCAGCCGGATCCGGTCGCCGTCCATCCCGCGGATGATCGGGCGGCCGACCATCGGCCCGTAGGTGGTGGTCGACACGCCGGGCAGCCCGTTGAGCGTTTCGCCGAGCGAATCGGCCTGGCGGCGCGTCAGCGCATCGCCGGACAACTGGACGGTCGGTGCGATCAGTTCGGCGTCGCCGAGCGGGTTCGCGGTCACGAAGATCGGTGCGAGCGTCGCGGTTGCGGCGGCAGGCGTGCCGGACGCCGCAGGCGCATCGGTCTGCGCGTGGGCGACGGCGGCGAACAGCATCAGCGACAGGGACGAGAGCGGGCGAAGCGGTAAGCGAGGGAGGTCGCGCATGGTCGGTGAATCGGTTGGAATCGGATCGGGTAACGAGCGATGCGGGTCACCGCCGGATACGATATATTGTTGCGTCGATGACGCGCAATGACCCGTTGGAACATGGCTCGGCGATGCGCGGCCACCTGGATCGAAACGGCGTCAGGCGGACGAGCACGCGACATGATATGTTATATCATGTCAATTTCCAAGCAGGATGACGGGATTCCGTCGGATCTCCGTCAGAGCGGCGAAAGCGGGGCGGGAGCGAGGCGGATGCCGAAAGGCGCGGGTCCCGGCGCGTCGGGCCAGCGAAGCGAGCAGGGAAGCCGGACATCCGAATGACGAGACTGTGATAGATTTCCGGCGCGGCCAACGTGCCGCGAACGTTCTCGGGGCGGGGTGAAATTCCCCACCGGCGGTAATCGCGCGATTGCGCGTAGCCCGCGAGCGCTTGTCGGCACGCATGTGCACGGCAAGGTCAGCAGACCCGGTTGGATTCCGGGGCCGACGGTCACAGTCCGGATGAGAGAGAGCGGGGTTCGTTGCGTACGCAAGGTACGCGGCTTGTCCCTGTGCGCCCATTCAACTCACACAGGACCCATCGATGACTCAACTTGCATCCCCCTCCCAATCCGCCGCGCCGCGTATCGCCTTTGTCCAGTCGTGCTGGCACAAGGAGATCGTCGACCAATGCCGAAACGCGTTTGTCGACGGGCTCGTCAACGCGAACCTGAGCCAGGCGGATTGCGATTTCTTCGAAGTGGCAGGCGCTTTCGAGATTCCGCTGCATGCGAAACTGCTCGCGCAAACCGGTCGATACGCGGCGATCGCGTGCGCCGGCCTGGTCGTCGACGGCGGCATCTATCGCCATGACTTCGTCGCGCAGGCGGTGATTTCCGGTCTCATGCAGGTGCAACTCGAAACCGGCGTGGTGGTGCTGTCGGCGGTGCTGACGCCGCATCATTTCCACGGGGCCGAGCACGTTGCCTTCTTCCACGAGCATTTCCTCGTGAAGGGCGCGGAGCTCGCGCATGCCTGTGTCGACACGATCGGCAAAGTGGCTGCGCTGAAGGCGGGATCCGCGGTGGCTCCGATACCGCAGGCTGCGTGACGCCTTGACGTGTGCGTGCCGCGGCGTGGCGTCGCGCCGCGGCACGTACGTCGGCTTTTCCCGCGTGTCCGCGAACGCAGCCACGCCACGGCGTTGGCGTCGCGGCGGCGGCGAGGTGCTCAGGCTCGCGTCACGGCGCGAAGAACACGTCGGTGCGGTTCGTCAGGTTGCCCGCGTTGGTCTGGACGAAGAACGGATGGAACGACGACGACGGCAGGACGTCGAGCCCCTGGTAGTCGCCGATGAAGAATCCTTCGGCGTTGGGCGCGAGCTTCATGTCGAACGGGCCGCCGACGCGCCGCTCGTCGGCGAACGTGGCGCCGCCGTCGTGCGAGATCTTGCGCCAGAAGCCGGTCGGCAGCGTGGTCGTGTTGCCGGCCTGCAGATCGCGGAAGTCGTAGTGCGTGACCATCACCGCCCCCGTGTTGTCGACGCGCACCGACGGATTGAACGCGGGGCGCCCGGTCGGCGTGTTCACCTGTTGCGGCGTGCTCCACGTCGCGCCGCCATCCTTCGACGTCGATATCGCGATCTCGTCGTACGCGCCGCCGTTGAAGCGGCTGTCCTGCCACACGACGTAGAGCTGCCCGGATGCGGGATCGATCGCCGGTTCCGGAATGATGTCGCCGGTGCGCACGGGTTCGCCGGTGTTCGGATCCGTGACGCCGACCGTCTGCAGTCCCGCGATGATCTGCGGCTGGGTCCACGTCGCGCCGTCGTCGGTCGACTTGATGAACGCGACCTTGCCGGCCGCCTTGCTGAACGGCGGCTGGATCAGGTCGAAGAAATCGTAGAGCGTGCCGCTCTTCGGATCGACGACGATCTGGTTGCCGATCGTCTGCTGGCGCGACGGCACGTCGACGATGACCTTCGCGGCGCTCCACGTCTTGCCGCCGTCGGTCGTCTTCGAGAACAGCGTCGGCCCGCGGTACGCCATCGTGTGCAGGTTCGCGTACGGGTTGCCGTTCGGCAGCTCGAGGCGGTCCCATACCGCGTACGCGGTGCCGGCCTTCACCGGGTTGGCGGTCACCGATTCCTTGTCGTTGAAGAACTGCGTCGTCGGTTCGTCGTTCGCGATCAGCACGGCCGGGCTGCTCCACGTCTGTCCGCCGTCGGTCGAGACCGACGCGGCGACCGCGTTGCCGTTGTTCGACTGGTTGAACGAGATCGATACCGAGTACGCGGTGCCGTCCGGCCCGAACGATACCCACGGATCGGACGCGCGCTCGTATTTCAGCCCGCCGGGCGCGCATGCGCTGAACGGCTGCGGCGTGCGCGCCCAGGTCGCGCCGGCGTCGAACGTGTAGCCGGCGACGAGCCCGTGGGCGCCGCCGTTCGACCAGCGGTCCTGTTGCCACACGCCGATCATGTTGTTCGGGTTCGCCGGGTTGACCGCGAGCCACGGTTCGACTTCTGCATTCACGTAGTTGGTGCCCGGGCCGCCGATGGTGCACGCGGCGAACGGGCTCGGGCCCGACACGACGACGGGGTCGGCGTGCGCGGCGGCAGCGGCGGCCAGCGCCAGCGCGGCGGACAGGCGGGTGACAAGCGGATGGGACACGATCATGCGTCGCATGGACGACTCCTCGGTGACGTGCGGATGCGATGGCGGGGCACGGCGGGACGACGCGCGCGGGGCGCGACCGATCATGCCGCGCACGTCGTGACGTGCCGTTCAGCCTGCTGCTCGAGTCATCGCCATCCGCGTGCGCTGGATGCCGCCAGCGCGTCGGTTAAGACTCCTCTTCGTTTTCATTGCTTGTCGGGTGTGTCTGCGACGTCGACCCGACGGGAAAGCCGGTCCGGTCATGCGACGAATGCGTCGAAGTGGATTGCAATGTAGGCGATCCGAATGCCGCGCGACAGGCAGTTTTTTGTAACAGAGCGTAGCCGGAAAGCGTTGCCGGAAGCCCGCGTCCGGCACGCAAGAATTGCCGTTGCACCGGCATGAAAATCGAATCGAAAACGCGAATCGCAATCGCTTGCGATTGCTGCCGGCGCGCGCCGCTCGCACCCGCGTGACGCGCTGCTCAGCGTTCCGCCGGAAACCGCTCCTGCAACGCGTGCAGCCAGCGCGCGACGACATCGAGTTCGTCGTCGGAAAACCCGTCGCACAGCTTGCCGTTGAGTTCGCGCAGCAGCACGCGCGCACGCTTGAGCGCCGCGCGGCCTGCGTCGGTCAGGTACAACCGCGTCGCGCGGCCGTCGTCCGAATCGGCATGACGCGTAATGAGGCCGGCTTTCGCCATCCGGTCGGCAAGCCCCGTCATCGCGGACGGCGCGAGCTGCAGCGCCGCGCCGACTTCGCCGATCAGCGCACCATCCTGCTTCGCGAGACAGAACAGCACGCCGGCTTGCGCGGCGCTCGCGCGCGTTTCGGTTTCCGCCTTGCGGTCGATCCAGCGCTGCACGCGCCGCTGGCCGATGTTCAACATGAAAAACAGTCGTCGGTCTTCGCTCAAGCTGGGTTCCCGGCTGCAATGGAAAGGGAGGGACGGCCCGCGGGGCGGGGCGTGTCGAGCGCCTGCGCGAGCCAGTCGGCGACGTCGGGCCACAGCACGGCGCCGGGCCGGCTGCGAAAGAAGCCCATGTGCCCGACCGGGCCGGTGCCCGCCGCGCGCGGATCGATCTGGCGGCGTTCGACCTTCGCGCGGGTCAGATAGCTTACCAGCAGGTCGATCGCGGCCGGGTTCGCCCACGGATCGTCGTCGAAGCCGAGCGCGAGGATCGGCAACCGCTGCTTCGAGAAGCGCTCGGCCGCGCCGAGCGTCGGGTCGTCGAAGAAGTAGTGCGGCAGCGTCGTCCAGCGGCTCCATTCGCGGAACACGCCGGCCGGCAGATCCTCGCCGAGCCCGAGCCGCTTGCCGGGCACGTAGCCGAGCAGCGCGGACATCAGCGGGCCGAGCACGCGCAGGATCAGCCGCACCTTCAGGCGCTCGGCCGCCTGCGCGATCAACCGCGTGCTGCCCGCATGCGCGGCGACCAGCACGGCCGCGCGCAGATGCGTCGTCGCGCCGGACAGGCCGATCGCGTGTCCGCCGACGCTATGGCCGACCGCCAGCAACGGCAGCCCTTCATGGGTGTGGCGGGCCCATGCCGTCGCGGCACCCACGTCGAGCTCCATCCAGTCGCGCATGCGGGCCTGCAGCGCTCCGAGACGCGCGGGCCGCGATGCGCCGATGCCGCGATAGTTGTAGGTCAGCGCCGCGAAACCGCGTTCGGTCAGGAAGCGCGCGAAGCCCGCATACAGCCGCTCGGGCACGGCCGTCGCCGGATGGAGCAGGACCAGCGCGCGCGGCGTCGCGTCCGGCGACCACAACGTGCCGTGCAGCACATAGCCGTCGGCGGCGGAAAACTCGATGGGTTGGGAGGTCATGGTTGTCCTCGCTCGGGCAGTTATTTCGTATGCGAAATATAGTCGTGGATTTATTTCGTGCACGAAATATATGTCGAGGAATCGTTCGAACTTCATGCGGGCAGGGGCCGGTGGCGAGCAACGGGCACGTGAACGTGTTTCATAAAACATTTGCATCTTTGCATAGAAGAATATTGCGTTTGTCTCATGAATTGGATCGACGTATCTTCATCGGTTCCATCCGTTCCGCCGGCGGTTGCGCACGGCGGACAAAAGAGCGTCGCCGCCGCGCGGCCGCTCGCGAACCTTCCGGGAGATCATGTTGTTGAGCCGAATCGTCACGGCGCTCTTGCTGGCGCTTGCCGCGCAGCCGGGCATTGCCAAGGACACCGTCACGCTGCGCGTCGGTGAACAGAATTACTTCAACATCCAGGCGTCGATGGAAGCGTCCGGCGTGCTGAAGGACCTGCCTTACACGATCGAGTGGAAGCACTTCCAGGCCGCCGCGCCGGTGGCCGAAAGCCTGAACGGCAATGCGATCGACGTCGGCTTCCTCGGCGATTCCGCGCTGCTCACGCTGGCCGCGCGCGGCGCGCCGGTCAAGGTCGTCGCGGTGTCGCGGCAGAGCCTCGACGGCGTCGCGATCCTCGTGCCGAAGAACTCGCCGGTGCGTACCGTGGCCGACCTGCAGGGCAAGACCATCGCGGTCTGGCGCGGCGCATGGAGCCAGCAGCTCGTGCTGCGCGCGCTCGAACATGCGGGCCTGCGCGCCGATTCGGTGAAGTACGCGTACCTGATGCCGATCGACGCGACCAACGCGCTCGCGAACGGCTCGGTCGACGCCGTGTCGCTGTGGGAGCCGTTCGTCAGCACGCTGGCGTTGCGACAGGGCGCGCGGCCCGTGACGACCGCGCAGGGGCTGATGCCCGCACTGAGCTTCGTCGCCGCGAACGAGCAGGCCGCGTCGGGCAAGCGCGCGGAGATCACCGATTTCCTGCGGCGCGTGGTGGCCGCGCGCCAGTGGGTCGACAGTCATCCGCGCGAGTACGCGGACCTGTGGGCGAAACGCGCGAATCTCGAACCCGACGTCGCGTATCGCTGGCTGAACAACGCGAAGCAGCGCGTCGGCCCGGTCGACGAGACGGCCGCGAAGGATGCGCAGAACACGGCCGACTTCCTGCACAAGTCCGGCGTGATTCCGGCCGCATACGACACGTCGAAGCTGCTCGACCGCTCGTATGCGGGCGCGTTCGCCGTGCCCGCGCAGAAGACGGCCGCCGCGCAGTGACCGTGCAGCCTGCTGCACGATTTTCGCGTTTTCCCGATCGACACACCCGAGGACATCCCGACATGCCCGTCGACATCATCGGCATGATCACCGCGACGCCCGGCGCGGAGGTCGACGTACCGGGCGGCGCGGCCGTCCAGCCCGACTACGTTCGCCGCTTCGCGCAGGCGCACGAGGCGGCCGGCTTCGACCAGATCCTGATCGGCCATTTCAGCAATGCGGCGGACGGTTTCATCGTCGCGTCGTTCGCGGCCGCCGCGACCGGGCGCATTCGCCTGCTGCTCGCGCACCGGCCGGGCGTGATCGTGCCGTCGGCCGCCGCGCGGCAGATAGCGACGCTCGACGTGTTCAGCGGCGGAAGGCTCGCGCTGAACGTGGTGTCCGGCGGCGACGACGCGGATCTGCAGCGCGACGGCGATTTCGTGCCGCACGATGCCCGCTACCGCCGCACCGGCGAATATCTCGACGTGCTGAAACGGATCTGGCTGGCCGACGCGCCGGTCGATCACGACGGCGCGTTCTACCGGCTGCGCGGCGCGTCGCCGGTCGTGAAGGGCGCGCAGCGGCCGCACGTGCCGATCTATTTCGGCGGTTCGTCGCCGGCCGCGCTCGCCGTGGCGGGCGAGCACGCGGATGTCTACATGACGTGGGGCGAGCCGCTCGACGCGGTGCGCGAGCAGATCGCGCGCGTGCGGGCCGCTGCCGCGCCGTTCGGGCGCGCGCCGCGCATCAGCGTGTCGTTCCGGCCGATCGTCGCCGACACCGAGGCGGCCGCGTGGGAGAAGGCCGAGGCGATCCGCGCGCGCGTGCGTGCGGCGCGGCTCGCGAACGGCCAGCCGATCGCCGGCCACGCGCCGCAGAATGCAGGCTCGCAGCGGCTGATGGCGGCTGCCGCGCAGGGCGACGTGCTCGACGAGCGGCTGTGGATGGGCGTCGCGAACCTGACCGGCGCGCGCTGGAATTCGACCGCGCTGGTCGGCACGCCCGAGCAGGTCGCGCGGGCGCTGGGCGCGTATTACCGGCTCGGCGTATCGACGTTCCTGATTCGCGGCTTCGATCCGCTCGACGATGCGCTGGCCTATGGGCGCGAGCTGATCCCAGCGATTCACGCGCACATTGCGGAACTCGATCGCTATCGTGCGGCGGTGCCGGCGTAGGCGAACGACCGATCGATCGAATGGCGCCGGCCTGTCCGTCACGACATGCCGGCGCCCTGGTGTCGAACCAACCGCTCAGAACGACGGCAACCCCGGCGGGTTGGTTTCCGCCCGCGCGATCGCCTCGCTCTGCAAACCCCAGCGCGCGAGCGCCTGTCCGTAGCGGCCGTTGCCGATCAGCGTATTGGTCGCGAGCGTCAGCGCGGGCGCGAGCCCGCTGCCGCGACGCGTCGCGATCGCGACATCGGCATTCGCCGGCCAGCCGGCATTGACGACGCCGACGCGGCGGATCTTGCCGCTGTGCGCGGCCTCGTACGCGAGCGACGCGTTCGGGTTCAGCTCGGCATCGGCTCGGCCCGACAGCAGCGCGACGCGCGCCGTCGCATCGTCGTCGAAATAGAGCAGCTCGGCCGGCTTCAGCCCCTGCGCGACGTTGCGCTTGCTCCATTCGAGCAGGATGCGCTCCTGGCTCGTGCCGGCGCCGGTGATGATCCGCAGGCCCGCGATGTCCTTCGGCTCCGCGATCTTCGCAATCGGGCTGGCGGTGCGCACGTAGAAGCCGTGCAGTCCGAGCCGATAGGTCGTGAAATCGTATTTCTCCTTGCGCTTCTCCGTCACACCGACGTTCGAGATCACCGCGTCGTACTTGCCGGAGGTCAGACCGAGCGGCCAGTCGGCCCATGCGATCGGCACGAGCACGAGCGTGCGGCCGAGCGCGTCGGCGACCAGTTGCGCATAGTCGGGATCGGCGCCGACCACGGTGCGTGCGTCGGTCGCATAGGTCGAGACGGGCGGCGCGTGCGGCGAAATCGCGACCGTGAACGCGCCGTCGCGTACCCAGCGGTAGCCGCTCGCCGCGCGGATGGCCGCGTCGTCGGGGCCGGCGCGCGGGCGGCCGGCCTGGCGCGGGTCGAGGTCGGCGGTGGCGGCCGCCGCGCGCGCCGCATGCCACCGCAGGCCCGATGCCGCGGCCAGCGCGGCCGTGATGAACTGGCGTCGATCGGTCATCGCGCGGCACCTCGCAGGTCGGAAGCGGCGCGCATCACAGCACCCGCGACAGGAACGCGCGGGTGCGCGGATGCGACGGCGCGTCGAGCACGACGGCGGGCGGCCCGGCCTCGACGATGCGCCCGTGTTCCATGAACAGCACGTTGTCCGCCACTTCGCGCGCGAAACCGATCTCGTGCGTGACGATCACGAGCGTCGTGCCCGAGCGCGCGAGTTCCTTGATCACGTCGAGCACTTCGTTGACGAGTTCGGGATCGAGCGCCGACGTCGGCTCGTCGAACAGCAGCACCTTCGGACGCAACGCGAGCGCCCGCGCGATCGCGACGCGTTGCTGCTGGCCGCCCGACAACTGGCGCGGATAGGCATCGGCCTTATCCGCGAGGCCGACCCGCGCGAGCAGCGTGCGCGCGGCGTGCTCGGCCGCATCGCGCGTCACGCCGGCGACGGCGAGCGGCGCTTCGATCAGGTTCTCGAGCACCGTCAGATGCGGGAACAGGTTGAAGTTCTGGAACACCATGCCGACGGCCGTGCGCCGCTTCAGCACGTCGCGCTCCTTCAGCTCGTACAGCACGTCGCCGTCGCGGCGATAGCCGATCAGTTCGCCGTCGATGTCGATGAAGCCGTCGTCGACGCGTTCGAGATGGTTGATCGTGCGCAGCAGCGTCGACTTGCCGGAGCCGGACGGTCCGACGATCACGGTCACGCTGCCGCGCGGCGCGACGAACGACACATTGTCGAGCACGCGCTGCATGCCGAACTGCTTCGACACGCCATGCACGGCCACTTCGCCGCCGGTGCGCGACACGGCGGCCACGGTATCGGCGCGGGTGTCGCCCGCGGCCGCGCGGCGGGACGTGGCGTGCCGCCACAGCCTGCCGAGGCGCGCGAGCGCGAACGTGACCGCCGACGGCGGTGGACTGCGCAGCGCGCCGCGTGCATAGTGCCGCTCGACCTGCACCTGGATCGCGGACAGCACGGTCAGGATGATCAGATACCAGACGGTCGCGACCATCAGCAGCGGGATCACTTCGAGGTTGCGGCGGTAGATCACCTGCACCGTGTAGAACAGCTCGGGCATCGCGAGCACGTACACCATCGACGTGCCTTTCGCGAGCGTGATCAGGTCGTTGAACGCGGTCGGCAGGATCGCGCGCATCGCTTGCGGCAGCACGATCCGCGACGTCTGACGGCCGCGCGGCAGCCCGAGCGCGGCGGCGGCTTCGAGCTGGCCCTGGTCGACCGCGAGGATGCCGCCGCGGATCACCTCCGCGGAAAACGCCGCGTGGTTCAGCGTGAGGCCGAGGACGGCCGCGAGGAACGGGCTGATGAGGTCGGTCGTCGGCGTGTCGAACCACACGATGTCGGTGAACGGCACGCCGAGCCGCACATGCTCGTACAGGTAGCCCAGGTTGTTCAGGATCAGCAGCAGCACGATCAGCGGAATCGAGCGGAACAGCCACACGAACGTCCACGCGCTGGCGGACAGCAGGCGCGAACGCGACAGCCGGGCCAGCGCGACGAACGCGCCGAGCACGAAGCCGAACACCGCGCCGAGCAGCGTGAGCACCAGCGTGCGCGCGAGCCCCGACAGCACCGGCGGCGACAGGAACCATTCGGCGAACACCGGCCAGCCCCATTGCGGGTTGCCGAGGATCGAATGCAGCGCGATCGCGATCAGCGCGAGCGCGAGCACGGTGCCGGCCGTGCGCGACCGGTGGCGCGCGGGCACGATCCGGAAACGCGTGCCGGCGTCGCGTGCGCCGGGGGAAGAGAGCGGCGGCAGCGCGCCGCCGAGGTGGGTCGTGTCGCTCATGTCGTGGGCATCCTCGAATCGGTCGATCGGCGGGTGCGCCGCGCGCGCGGCGCGGCGGCGTCAGGCGTGCGCTTCGGCCGCCGTCTCGTGGGCGGCGCCGGGCGTCGCGTAACGGCTCGCCTTGCGCGGCAGGCCGAGGTGGTCGCGCAGCGTGGCGCCGGGCAGGTCGCGGCTGTAGCGGCCGCGCGCCTCGAGCACCGGAATCACGAGTTCGACGAAATCGTCGACGCCCTGTGCCTGGACCGGAAAACCGAGGATGAAGCCGTCGCCGGCGCCGGCATCGTGCCAGCGGATCAGCTCGTCGGCGACGTGCTCGGCCGTGCCGATGAAGTTCGGGCGCGGCGTCGCGACCGCGAGCGCCGTCTCGCGCAGCGACAGGCCCTTGCGCTTCGCGTCGGCCTTGATGCGGTCGGTGGTCGAGCGGAAGCTGTTGCGGCCCAGCTCGCCGAGCTCCGGGAACGGCGCGTCGAGCGCGTACTGCGTGAAATCGTGGTGATCGAAATAGCGGCCGAGGTACGCGAGCGCCTCGTCGATCGTCAGCAGGTCGCGAATCGCCTGGTATTTGTCCTCCGCCTCGGCGGCCGTGCGGCCGACGATCGGCCCGACGCCGGGGAAGATCTTCACGTCATCGGCCCGCCGTCCGTGCTCGAGCGCGCTCTGTTTCACGCGCCGCGTGAACGCGGCCGTTTCCTCGATCGACGGCGAATGCGTGAACACGGCATCCGCGTATTTGCCCGCGAGGCCGATCCCGGTGTCGGACGAGCCGGCCTGGAAGATCACCGGCTGCCCCTGCGGCGAGCGCTGGATGTTCAGCGGGCCCGCGACCTGGAAGAAGCGGCCGTGGTGATCGAGCGTATGCAGCTTGTCGCGATCGAAGAAGCGGCCGGTCGCGCGGTCGCGCACGAATGCATCGTCGTCCCAGCTGTCCCACAGGCCCTGCACGACCTCGAGGTATTCGTCGGCGATCTCGTAGCGCAGTTCGTGATCCGGGTGCGCCTTGCCGAAATTCTTCGCGGTGCCTTCGAGCGGCGTCGTCACGACGTTCCAGCCCGCGCGCCCGCCGCTGATCGCGTCGAGCGACGCGAGCTGGCGCGCGACCGTGAACGGTTCGCTGTACGACGTCGAGATCGTGCCCGCGAGCCCGATCTTCTTCGTCGCGACCGCGAGCGCCGACAGCACCGTCAGCGGCTCGAAGCGGTTCAGGAAGTGCGGGATCGACTTCTCGTTGATGTAGAGGCCGTCCGCGACGAATGCGAACGCGATGCCGGCGGCTTCCGCCTTGCGCGCGACGCCGATCGCGAAGTCGAGGTTGATGCTGGCATCCGGCGGGTTGCTCGGATGCCGCCATGCGTTCATGTGGCTGCCTGCGCCTTGCAGCATCAGGCCGAAGGGAATCGATCGTCGGGTCGTCATGATGGGAGCGTCACGCGTTCTGGTCAGGGGAGAGGGAGCGGCCGGCCGCGAGGGCGGCCTGCAACGGCGTGGTCGACAGCGCGCCGCCGAGCCATTCGGCCGACGCGAGCCGCGCCGCGTAGTCGGACACCGGCGAATCGATCACGAACGCATCGACGTCGAGCCGGCGGCTCAGCGCGTCGAGCGCGCGATGCACGCGCTCCGGCGTATCGGCCAGCACCGTCGGGCGCAATTCGTCGATCCGGTAGTCGGACGCGCCGCTTTGCCGCGCGAATTCCGCGGCCGCCTGCGCGCTGGCGAGGTTGAAGCTCTGGCCGCCCGCGAGCTGCAGCTTGAAGATCTTCAACGGCCCGATCAGTTGTTCGGCCGCGTCGCGGGTGGGGGCAGCGACCGCGTACAGCGCGACGATCGGCTTTTCGCCACCCGCGCTGCGGTAGGCGTCGAGCGAGCGTTCGAGATTCGCGTCGTCGCCGTTGAAATGGCCCGCGTAGCAGAAGCGCCAGCCGTTGCGCGCGGCGAGCGCGCCGCTGTCCGGCGAGCCGCCGAGCAGGATGCGTTCGGGCAACTGCGGCGGCACCGGCATCGCGACCGCGCCGGCAAGCGGATGATCTTCGGCCACGCCCCAGCCGAGAAACGCGTCGAGCTCCGCGAGCTGCCCCGCGAAATCGGGCTTGCGCGCCTTGTCGTGGAACCACTGCAGCGCGCGCGTGGTCAGCGGCAGCCCGCCGGGCGCCTTGCCGATGCCGAGATCGACGCGGCCCGGCGCGAGCGCGGCCAGCAGCTTGAACGTTTCCGCGACCTTGAACGGGCTGTAGTGCTGCAGCATCACGCCGCCCGAGCCGACGCGGATGCGCGACGTGTGCGCGAGCAGGTGCGCGACGACGATCTCCGGCGCCGAGCTGGCGAAACCCGGCGTGCCGTGATGCTCGGCGACCCAGAATCGTTCGTAGCCGAGCTGTTCGGCGCGCTGCGCGAGCGTCGTGGTGAAGCGCAGCGCGTCGGCGGCGTTCGCGCCGTCGGCGATCGGACTCTTGTCCAGCAACGAAAGCGAATAAGACATGGTGAGCGGCGTTCCTGCGTGAGCGTGGATGGGACGGTTGCGGGCGCGGCGCTCAGCTTTTCGGCAGCCCGGGCGGGTTCGTGCGCGACTGGTCGATCGCCTCGGACGCGAGGTTCCAGCGGTCGAGCACCTGCTGGTAGCGGCCGCTCGTAATCAACCCGTTCAGCGCGACGGTCAGCGGCTCGGCGAGGCCGCTGCCGCGGCGGGTCGCGATCGCGATGTCGGCCGTGCGCGGCCAGCCGCCGCTGATCGCGCCGACGAGCCGCGTCTTGCCTTGCTGCGCGCTTTGATACGCGAGCACCGAATTCACGCTGAATACCGCGTCCGCGCGGCCCGACTGCACGGCGACGATGCGCATCGCCTGGTCGTCGTAGTACTGGATCTGCACGGGTTTCAGCCCGTGCGCGACGTTCTCGCGATCCCATGCGAGCAGGATCTTTTCCTGGTTGGTGCCGGCGTCGGTCACGATGCGCAGCCCCGCGACGTCCTTCGGCTCGCGGATCGCCTGGATCTTGCTGTCGTTACGCACGTAGAAGCCGACCTGGTCCTTGCGGTAGGTCGAGAAATCGAACTTCTGCTTGCGCTCCTCGGTGACGGTCACGTTCGAGATCACCGCGTCGACTTTCCCCGATTCGAGCGCCAGCGGCCAGTCGGCCCACGCGAGCGCGACGATCTTCAGCTTGCGGCCGAGGCTGTCGGATACGAGCTGGCTGACGTCGGCGTCGAAGCCGACCACCGTGCGCGCGTCGGTCGCATACGAACTGATCGGCGGCAGGCTCGGCGCGATGCCGATCGTCAGCGTGCCGGGTTCCGCGAACTTGAACGATGCGGGCACCGCGCGCTCGACGGCCGCATCGGGCGTGCCACGCGGGCGGCCGCGCTGTTCGGGGCTCAGGTCGAACGTCGCGGCGGTCGTAGCCATGGCGGCGGCGAGGGCGGTCAGGCCGACCAGTGCGGTGGCCAGCGTGCGCACGGCACGGGATGAAAGCGGTACGGCTCGATGCATGAAAACGTCCTGTCGTGTCGTGGAAGCGTGGAAAAAAGCGGGATGGTCGAGATGAAATGCGTGATGTGGTGCGCTCAGCGCGGCAGCGCCGCTTCGGGCACGGGCGCCCACAGGTCGGCCAGCGTCGACGTGCGCGACGGATCGACGAGATCCTTGCCGAAGCGCAGGTGGAAATACGCTTCGGGGTCGATCGACGAATCGAACAGCCGCGTGTAGCCGGTGCGGTCGTACAGCGCCCACGCTTCGGGCTGGCGGAAGCCGGTGGTCAGGTAGAGGCGGCGGTAACCCTGTCGTACGGCGCGCTGTTCGAGCGCTTCGACGATGCGTCGCGCGAGGCCCTGGCGGCGCAGGTCGGTGCGCGTCCAGATGCGCTTCAGTTCGGCGGTTTGCGCGTCGTAGCGCTTGAACGCGCCGCCGCCGATCGTTTCGCCGTCGCGCAGCAGCAGCACGAACGCGCCGTCGGGCGGCGCGAAGCGTTCGGCCGGGTAGCGCGCGAGTTCGTCGCGGGCCGACGCGCGGCTGTCGGGGCGGTATGCGGCGTAACGGGTCGAATACTCGTCGATCAGCGCGTCGATCAGCGGCTGTGCGCGGACGTCGAGCGGCGTCGTGTCGATGATGCGGTCGTTCGTGGCCATGGGCATCGCGAATGGCGCGCGATGCGGACGTTCCTGGCAGGGTGCGGGCACGCGACCCGTCCGGTCTGTTCCGTTATCGCGACGCAGTTGTCGTGATGGCGGCGGCTGTCGTGCCTGGTGCGATGCATCCGGCGCGCCGCCGCCGTTTTGAACACGTTAGCGGCGCGGCCCGCAAAGGCGAACGAAGCAATTTCGATAAGGATTTCGCGGGCGGTGGAAGAAGGCTTGCAGGGGGCGTGGGGTGGGGCAAGCGGGCGTGGTGTGGAGGCCATGCCCGTTCGCGGTGTGTACGTCGGCAATGAACGCCGAGCGTTGTCGTTTCGACGGCCGAACGGTCATGCCGACCGGGGGCTGGCCCGTCGCGGCGCGGCCGGTCGGTGCCCGCCGCCGTGCGGGCGACGGGCCGCCTCGACTCGTCGCATCACCGCGAGGCGACGATCCTCGGCGACGACGGCGTTCAGGCCGCTGCCGCCTGCTGAATCGCGTCCTGCTGATCGCCATCCAGGATATCGACGAGACTGGTCAGCATCCGTACCAGTTCACCCGTCATCAGCGTGAAATCCGAGTCGAAGCGCTCATCGTCGTTCTGCGCGGTGGGGTCCGCCGCCTCCTTGATCACGTCGAGCGGCGTGACACGCTTGATCGTCAGCGACGGCGTCAGCACGAACGAGATCCGGTCGTCCCACGTCATCGCAAGGCGCATGCACTGTTTGCCGGCTTCGATGTGCCGGCGCATGTCGTTCGTTTCCAGCGCGTGGCCGACGTATCGCACCGTGGCGCCGCCTTCGCCGCTCGAGCGCAGCTCGGCGTCCTGGTCCACCGTGAATCCGCCCGGTGCCTCGCCGGACAGCACCCAATCGGTCATCGCGGCGACCGGGGAACGCGCCACCTGGACGCCCGCGAGCGGCAACTGGTCGATCGATTTGACGAGCAGGCTGCGAACGTCGTCGGCCAGCGCCTGGGAAGCCGCATCGATGACGAGCCAGCCGTTCGCCGTATCGATCCACACGCGCGTATCGCGGCGAATGCTGAACGCGCGCGGCAGCAGTTCGTCGGTCACCTGCTCCTTGAGTTCGCGCAGTTGTTTCCGGCCGACCTTGAAGCCCTGCTGCTCCTCGACTTCGAGCGCACGCGCCTTGGTGACCTGATTGACGACCGACGCCGGAAGCAGCTTCTTTTCGGCACGAAACAGCAGCAGCATCTGCCGGTTGATCGAATACACGAGCGCGCCGTCGTCACGCGGCGACGCCCAGCCGGCGCGCTGCATCTCGACGCTGCTGCCCGGCTGGAACGCGTATGGCGCCAGCCATTTTTCCATCTGGTCTGGGGTGACGGCCCAAGGTGCCGGAAGACGATGAAGCTGAAGGTTCTTGAACCACATAGGCGTACGGGCAAAGCGCGTCATTCTATATGACGGGGGCGGTCAGCGGCCAGTTGCGGACATTTCGACAATAGCGTTTGTCTCGGTTGCAGCGTTGTGATGTCCGTCCGGTTAGCCCGTGAACTCATGGAGCCAAATCCACACGCTCCTCCGCAAATGTCGGGTGACCGCGAGCTGTCGAAAAAGAGAGAATCGACGGTTGCATCGAGATTGACGACAATGGAGACCATTCCAACAAGAGGGCAAAAACAATGATGACTTCCGGCGACGGCCTGACCAGCCCGGCGCGGCTCCTGCGACTCGCTTCATGGGGGATTGCGATCATCTTCGCCGTCTTTCTGAACATGCTCGGCAGTCTCGTGATCCGCGACATGGCGTTCGCTCCGAGCGGTGGTCCGCCGGTCATCGAGCAATTCGCCGATGCGCCGGTAAAAGCGCGGCTGGACGCGGCGCGGCGTCAATTGCAGGCGCAGCGCGACGCGCTGGCCGAGAAGATCGACACGATGGAAGTCTCGCGCGGCCGCGCCGCGAAGGCGTACGCGGCCGAGAAGGAAAGTTTCCGCAACTGGCTCGCAACCCGCGCGGTGACTGGAGACGGCGCGAAGGACCCGGACATTCTGGCGAGAACGCGCGAGCTCGATGCGCTCCAGGCCGTGGTGATCGACTGGCAGCATCGGATCGATGCGATCAGCGACCAGCAACGGGCACTGGCATCGCAGCAGGCTCAAGTCGACGCGCAAATCGCCGAAGCGGACGCAGCAGCCGAGCGGCGCTTCGACGCGGCCACCCGGCACTACGAGATGCAGGTGTTCGGGCTGCGGCTTGCGCTGACGTTGCCGATCCTGCTGGTTGCGACCTGGCTGTTCATCCGCTACCGCAAGGCGCGCTACTGGCCGTTCGTGTACGGTTTCGGCCTGTTCGCACTGAGCGCGTTTTTCATTGAACTGGTCCCGTACCTGCCGAATTTCGGCGGCTATGTCCGGGTCCTCGTTGGCATCGCGCTCACGGTATTCGCCGGCCTCTACATGATGAAGGCATTTCAGCGCTATGCCGAACGCAAGCGGCTCGAATTGCAACAGGATCAGGGGGAACGCGCGCGCTCGATCGGATACGAAAAGGCCGTTCGATCGCTGGAAAAGAAACGCTGCCCGTCATGCGACAAACAATGGAATCTCGGCGGCGACGATTCCACGTTCTGCGTACATTGCGGATTGAGGCTTTTCAACGTGTGCGAATGCGGTGGCCGGAATTTCTTCTTCTTTCCGCATTGCCATCAATGCGGTGTTGCGCAGGGAAACGAGTCGCCTGTGTCGTCCGACTGACGGTCAGCGCGCACGCACGAGCGATGCACGACGGCCGTGAACGCGCCAGTCGGGTTCATCACCCGACGACACGCGGCGGTGTCGACAACTCCGCCAGCTGAAACAGACAATCCCCGCGCCGCACCTGCGCGGGCACGCGCTTGCACACCACCTCGCCGTCGCCCTTGAACCGGTGCAACACCGGTTCGCGCAACGGCGTATCGGGGAAATGCACCCACGCGGCCGGCTGCCCGGCCTTCACCTGATCGCCGAGTTCGACGAGCGGTTCATACAGCCCGCGCTCATACGCATAGACGAAATGGCGATCGCCGTCGACGCGCATGAAACGCGGGACGGTCGGCGGCGCGTCGGGCACGAGCGCGCCGTGCAGCAACCCGATATGGCCGAGGTAATGCAGCAGCCCTTGGCGGCCGAGCCGGATCAGCGACGGATCGGCCATGCCGGCGCCGCCAAGCTCGGTGACGATCGAGATCGCGCCTTGCCGGCGCGCGGCCGACGCCGAATGCACGGGATTCGGTGCGTGCAGCAGCGCGTTGTGCAAGCCGAACGCGACCAGCAGCCCGTTGAGCTTCGCGGCTTCTTCGGCGTCGAGCGGATCGATCGCGAGCATGTTGCCGCCCTGGTACAGCAGCGAGCTGCCGCCCGAATGCAGGTCGACCAGGTACTGCGCGCGCGACAGCAGCACATGCTCGATGTAGTGGGCGATCATCTGCGTCGGCGTGCCGGTCGGGTCGCCGGGAAAGCTGCGGTTCAGGTTGCCTTCGTCGAGCGGCGACACGCGCAGGCCCGCATCCGCCGCCGGGAAATTCGCCATCGGCAGCAGGATCAACTGCCCGCTGACCATGTCGGGTTCGATCTCGCGCATCAGTTGCGACACGATGATCTGGCCTTCGTACTCGTCGCCGTGATTGCCGGCCATCACGAGCGCGACCGGGCCGTCGCCGTTGCGGATCGATACGATCGGGATCGGCAGCCAGCCGTACGCGGAGCGATGCACCGAGTGCGGCAGCCGCAGGTAGCCCGCGTGCTTGCCCTGTGCGTCGAGATCGATTTCGCAGTGAATGGGATTTCGGGGAGAGGAAGAGGCGGTCATGGCGGTATCGTTCGATGAACGGAATCTGCCATCTTATAGGGGAAACCGGCACCGCGCGGCGCGGCGGGCCGGATCGACGGCCGATGCACGTGACCGCGGAACGGGCCCGTTGCCGTGCCGATACGCGCGAGCGCGCGCGATGTTGCCGCGATGAACGCATGCCGGCACGCCGCCCGGTCGCACGCGCGTGCCGGAATTCGCGCCGATCCCTTGTCGAGACAGGGGCGGCGCGTACCGCCGGCTTACCGGCCGGATGTTTCAGCTTCGATACGTCCTTCTTCCCACAGCGACCAGAAACGGCTGCCGGCGCGATACGGATTCGCGCGTCGCGCGGCGTGATCGGCGATGCCCTGACGAAACGCGCCGTACAGCGTGAGCGGCGGATTGTCGACGCATGCGGCCTCGCGCGCGGCCGGCATCCGGCGGTCGGACACGAGCCGGCGGATCAGCGATGTGCCGTCGATCACCGCCTGTTCGTCGATGATTTCGGTGCGTGCGAGGACGTCGACGGTATTCATGGTGGCTCCCTGAAACGTTCTTTCCCCATCAAGGAGCAATAAGAGTGCCAGCCGAGAAATACCGCGCCCGGTCTCGATCGTGCGGGCTTCTGCAGCCATCTTGCGGCGTGCCGGACCGCGATGTTACGGAACACGTCACGTGACACGCGAACGCACGGCGCCACGTGCGAACCGGCGCAGCGTTTCGAAGTTGAATCGTCGGGAGGATGGGGCGGATACGGAAAGGACGAGTGCGCAGGCGCCGCGTTGCCGGCTCAGCTTGCGGCGGCCGGCGCCACGCGGCGGCTGCCGCTCGAATAGAAACAGTAGATGCCCTTGCCGGCGGACTTCGCGTCGTACAGCGCGCTGTCGGCTTGCCGGATCAACTCGTCGGGCGAGCCGTGCCCGTCGTCGAGCGCGATGCCGATGCTGATGCCGATGCAGACCGTCTCGCCGATCGACAGCGTGTACGGCGCCGAAATCTGCCGGATGATCCGCGCGGCGAGGATCGAGCACGCGTGCATCGTCGTGTCGTCGATCGCGACGATGAATTCGTCGCCGCCGATGCGTGCGGCGAGCTCGCCCGGCGGCAGCGTCTTGCCGAGCCGCTCGGCGACCTGCGTGAGCACGTCGTCGCCGGCCTGGTGACCGAAGCGGTCGTTGATCGACTTGAAACCGTCGAGGTCGAGATACATGACGGCGAATGCGGGGCTCGGCAGCCGCGGCCGGCGCGCGAGCCTTCGCTTGAGTTCGGCGTGCAGTTCGTGGCGATTGGGCAGACCCGTCAGCGCGTCGTGCCGCGCGAGGTGCCGGATGTGCTGTTCGGTCTGTCGGCGCGCGGTGACGTCCTCGACGATGATCACCGCGTTGCCGTCCGGCACGCGGTGGCGCGTCAGTTCGAGCTGACGGCCGTCCGTGAGCGCGATGTCGAGCGACCCGGGATCGTCGCGGCGCAGCCAGCTGTCGCACTGCGCGGCGAGGCCGGCGCCGTCGGGATCGGTCACGGCGTTCGCGCCGAGCGCGGCGACCACGGCCGGCAGCGGCGTATCGAGCATGATCTCGCGCGGCGAACCGAACAGTTGCGCGGTGCGCCGGTTCGCGACGATCACGCGGCTGCCGCCGTCGATCATGCACAGGCCGTGCGGCATGTAGGTGAGGGCGGCGTCGAAGCGCGCGACCAGTTCGGCGTTGCGCTGGCGCGCGGCGATCAGCGCGACGAGCACGCGGTAGTGACGCTGCACGACCGTGCGCATGGCCGCGAGATAGATCGCGAGCGGCGGCACCAGCAGCCACGCGCCCGGCCGGTGGGCGAGCAGCGCACCGACGCCGATCGGCAGCACGCCGAGCGCGACCTGCGTCATCGCGAGCCGCGGCAGCGCCGAATTGCGCGAGGCGATCCCGCCGAACACGCCGCCCGCGACCATCACCGACAGCGTGCCGATCTCGACGTCGGCGGCCTGCACGCAGCCCATCACGCCGAGGCCGAGCACGAAGCAGGCGACGAGCGACACCGGCGCATAGCGCCTTGCCCAGTATTCCGCGCGATCGTCGCCGGCGTTGCGCCGTACCGTGTAGGCCCGTGCGATCGACAGGCGTGCAATGAGCAGGCCGACGTCGGCGACGAGCCATGCGAGGCACCATAGCTGCTGCACCCGGATCAGCGCGATGGCCGCGACAAAGCCGCTCGCGAGCCCGGACAGCGCCATCGGGCGCACGTCCTCGAACAGCGTCACGAGCATCGACGGACGCAGCGCGGCCGTCACGCGGTGGTTGCCGGAGGGGGGAGTGGCGAGAACGGAGTTCAGGAGAGACGCTCTGACTGTCATGATTGTCGACCTCGACACGATGTCTCGATGGCTGGCGGCGCCCGCACGGCACGTGGCGGAAGCCCGGCCGAGCCGGATGCGCACGACATTACCTTGACGTCCTCCTCTCCCTAAAGGGAGAGGATTCCCACACCTGGCGATGCACGTCCGCATCGGAGAATGTTCAGCGCAGCGTTGGTATCTCGATCATGCTCGACACCACAGTCACTGCAGGCCCATTCTCTTACTCGCAGTCCCGCGATACCTTTCGGCCTCGTCGTGCTGTCTTTCGACCCGCACGCCGAACAGGACTGGGTGGAACCCCTTTCGTCCACTTCCTCGAACGTGGCCCCGTGCGCGATCGCTTTGTAGCGGAGCTTGTTTCGGAAGGACGACCAGGACGCGTCGTAGACGCTCTTCGCCATCCTGGTTCTGGCAAGTTTGACGGCAGATACGTTGCCGACCGCGATGTAATCGAAACGCCGCACCAGATCGAGCGCGAGCTTGTGCTGGAAATCGGCACGGGCATTCGCGACCTTGGCGTGCAGCTTCGCGATATGCCGCTTGTGCTTTCGCGCCCGCTGCGCTTTCGCCAGCTTTTCCGCCGCGCGTCGACCAAACTGGTCATTGGGCAGCTTCTCGCCGGTCGAAAGTGTGGCGAAGTCTTTCAGGCCGAGATCGATGCCAACACCGGAACGGATAGGTCGGGCAGGAACATCCGGCATCTCGATCACGATGTTGAGAAACCAGTTGCCGCGTGCATCCTGCGCAAAGTTGGTCCCGTCCTTGATCTTGCCTTCGGGAAGCGATCGGCTGTTGAACACGCGAAACGTGTTGCCGGCGAAACGGAACGCGTCGCCTTCGCGCTTCAGGTCACGCCCCTTCAGCGGCACCCAGCCCAGCGATTTCCTGCCGCGATAGCGCAGGTAGGGGCGACGGTGCTGACTGCGCGACTTCGCGTATTGCTCGCACGTCGCGTTGACCGTGCCGGAGTGAATACCGAGTTCCTTGCCGCTGCCGGTCGTCAGCACGTTCAGGTCGAATCCTGTAGGCCACTTCTTGCCCCACTTGAGCGCGTGCTTCTGCGTGTCGTTGCAGAAGTTCCAGACGTAGTTCACCGCACGACTCTGCTTGTTGAGCAGTCCGTTGAGCGATTTCACCCGGTAGCGATAGACAAGGATCATGCCGGTGATCCTAACCCGTGGAAGAAGCGGTCTGTCAACAGCACGCCTTTCCTCCCCGTCCTGAAGGACGGGGTTTCTCGGAGCAACTGATGAAAAAACGGCGGCGCGGGCCGCCCGGCGGCACCGCGCATCGCGGCGTGCGCGGTCGTCAGTCCCGGCTGCGAGCGGCTTGCGGATTCCGCGGCGCAAAGGCCGGGTCGTTGCGAACGGAACGATGTACGGCGGCATCCGGCCGCACGCAAACGGCCAACGAATCGCCCCCGCGACCGTCGGCCGCAGCCCGGCTGAATCGCGTTATAAGAAATTCAATAAGTATTTCATGCGGGAAATACTATAGGCGATATATCTAAAACAATGCCAGAATGCGCGCCGCTCCGAACGCCGCGACACCCGATCGCCGTCCGAGCCGCATCAGGAGGTTCCCCCCAATGAAAAACCACGGCCTGTCACGGCGGGGTTTTCTGAAAGCCAGCGTGCTGGCGGGCGTCGCGGTGTATGTCGCGCCCATCGGCAGCCGCGCGTTCGCGGCGCTCTTCGAAGAAAAACTCCTCACCCCGGTCAAATGGGATAGCGTCACCGGCATCCCCCAATTCCGCATCGACGGCATCGCGAAGGTCACCGGCTCGAAAGTGTTCGCCCGCGACGTGCGCGCCGCCGACATGCCGCACTGGCCGCAGCAGCAGTCGCACGCGCTGATCCTGCGCGTCACGCAGGCCGACCGCACGTACGGAGGCTTCGACCTGTCGCTGCTCGGCGACGCGCTGCAACCGGACCGCGTGGTCACGGCCGACGATCTCGCGCGCGACGGCGTCGCGTTCCCGGCGTTCTACGGCGACGACATGCTGTTGCCGGCCGGCAAGACGCCCGCGTATCTCGGCCACGCGGTCGCGATCCTGATCTATCACGACTTCGCACGCTTCCGCTTCGCGAAGAACGCGCTGAAATTTCGCGACGACGTGATCCGCTACGGCGCGGTCACGGGCCCGCTCGAGCGCGATCCGTGGGGCACCTTCCGTTACGTGCGCGTGGGCGGCAAGACGGCCTATGACGACGACGTCTATTCGAGCCTGAAGGACGCGCCGATCTTCCCGAGCATGATGCGCAAGCACTTGCCGGTCTGGCCGGACGGCAAGGAACACGGCAAGCTCGACGAGCAGGGGATGTTCCTCGCCGGGCAGATCGCCGGCGAGCTCGACCATCCGCCGGCCGACTGGCTCGTGTTCGACCGCGAATACAACACGCAGTCGGTCGATACGGCCGCGCTCGAACCCGACAACGCGAACTGCTGGTACGACGCCGCGACGCAATCGCTGCACCTCGTCGTGCCGACCCAGTCGCCGCTCGAAGTGTCGGAGAACGCGGCCGCGATGGTCGCGAAATGCCGCTTCCCGGTGAAGAAGCTGTTCGTGCATCCGTGCTACACGGTCGGCTACGGCTCGAAGGATCACTTCAACGTGCCGTTCTACGGCCTCGTCTGCGCGCTGTACGCCGACGGCCGCCCGGTGCGTTTCGCGAACGACCGCTACGAGCAGTTCCAGACCTCGCTGAAGCGCCACGCGTTCAAGATGCATTACCGGATCGCGGTCGACCGCAACACGGGCCTGCTGCAATCGTTCAAGGGCGACTTCGAGGCGAACGGCGGCGGCCGCTCGAACTTCTCGCCGTCGGTCGCGATGGTCGGCGCCACCGCCGCGCAATCGATCTACTACTTCCCGAAGAGCGACCTTGCGGCCGTCGCGATCGCGTCGCGTGCGATCGACGCCGGTTCCGCCCGCGGCTACGGCACGCTGCAGAGCATGGCCGCGACCGAAATGGCGATCGACGAGATCGCCGCGCAACTGGGCATCGACCCGATCGACTTCCGTCTGCGCAACGCGCTGCGCTCGGGGATGAAGAACACGCAGGGGGCGATTCCCGCCGGCGCGCTGCGCGTCGACGAAGTGCTCGAACGTGCGAAGCAGCACCCGCTGTGGACGCGTCGCGCCGCGCGCAAGGCCGAATTCGAGGCCGCGCATCCGGGCAAGCGCTACGGCGTCGGCTTCGCGTGCGTGCAGAAGGATTTCGGCACGGGCGCGGAAGCGTCGTTCGCGAAAGTCGAATTCGACGAGCACGGCAAGGTATCGCTGCAGCACACGGCGGCCGAGATCGGCACCGGGATGTCGACGTCTCAGGCCGTCGCGGTCGCGAAATGGCTCGGCCGTCCGGCGACCGACGTGCGCGTGGCCGTGACCGAATGGCCGGACCTGCCGATCGAGACGAGCGGCGACCCGTACCTGATGTCGCAGGCCGACCAGGACCGCCTGAGCACGAACCCGCGCTGGTCGCCGGGCTATGCGTCGCCGTCGAGCGCGACGAATTCGGCGTACTACTTCACGCACAGCACGCGCGAAGCCGCGCGCGCCGTGTTCCGCTACGGGCTGTGGCCGGCCGCGATGTCGATCTGGACGCGCGGCCTCGGCGGCGGCCAGGCCGCGCCGTACACGATCCGCATCGAGGATGCGCGCTGGGTCGACGGCAAGCTGACCGCCGATGGCCTCGAGCCGCTGACGTTCGAACAGCTCGCGAAGCAGGCGCATGCGCTCGGCCTGCCGACCGGCGCCGTCGTGCACGTGTTCAACCGCTGGCAATGGACCGATGCGGAATTCGAGGTAGGCGGCGCGGTCGAGCGCTTGCCGATCGACGGGCTGTCGCTGCGTGTCGGCGCGCCGAAGACGGGCGACGACGGTCCGTTCCCGGGCACCGCCGCACCGGCCGGCGCGACCGCGCTGCGCGGCACGCTGCCGCCCACCGCGAACGGCTACCGCGTGCTGGACCGCAAGCGCGTGTTCATCCCGCCGACGAGCCGCAACAACGCGGCCGTCACGTACTACACGGCGGTCGGCACGCTCGTCGAGCTGGCCGTGCACGAAGCGACCGGCAAGGTCGAACTGCTCACGCACCACTCGATCATGGAATGCGGCAACCAGATTTCGCCGCAGCTCGTGTCGGGCCAGTTGCAGGGCGGTCTCGCGATGGGCATCGGCCATGCGCTGCACGAGTACCTGCCGCTCTACGAGGACGGCCCCGGCAACGGCACGTGGAACTTCAACCGTTACCGGTTGCCGCGTGCGTCCGACGTCGCCGTATGGACGCAAACGGGCGACGTGCTGCCGCCGCTGTCCGAGACCGATCCGCCGAAGGGTGTCGCCGAAGTGGTGATGATCCCTGTCGTCGGCGCGATCGTGAACGGCATCGCGCACGCGATCGGCCATCGTTTCACCGACCTGCCGGTGACCCCGCAAAAGATTCAGGAGGTGCTCGCATGACGACCGCCCAAACCGCGGCTTCGGCCGCGCGCGCCGGCGCGGCTGCGACCGGTGCTTCCGCACCGGCGGCAACTTCGGTCGCATCGGCGTCCGTTCCCGCCGCTCCGGCTGCGCCGGCATCGGCTCCCATCGAGCGTCCGCTCGTCCGGTTCCAGCAAAAGCCGCTGTCGGTCAGGATCAACGGCAAGGCCGTCGGCCCGATGCAGGTGCCCGAAGGGCTGATGATGATCGAGTTCCTGCACGAGTACGTGGGCCTCACCGGTTCGCGGCTCGGCTGCGGGCAGGGCGTCTGCCACGCGTGCGTCGTGATCGTCGACCAGCCGGACGGCACGAGCGAGGAAATGCGCACCTGCATTACCGGCGCGCACTTCTTCCACGGCCGTTCGATTCGCACGATCGAAGGCCACGCGAAGCGCAACGAAGCCGGCGAAGTGGTCGAGCTGTCGCCGATCCAGCAGAAGTTCCTCGAGCACTTCAGCTTTCAGTGCGGCTACTGCACGCCGGGTTTCGTCAACGCGGCGACCGTGCTGATCGAACGCCTGAAGCGCGAGCCGATCGCGAAGGCCGACGTGGAGCGCACGATCACCGACGCGCTCGACGCGCACCTCTGCCGCTGCACGGGCTACGTCCGCTACTACGAAGCCGTCAAGGACGTGGTGCTGACGACGCCGGGACTCGTGAAGGACGCCGCATGAACCGCACACTCGCTCATCGTGTCGCGCGGGCCGCGCGCCTGCCCGCGCTCGCCGCGGCCTGCGCGCTGCTGCTCGCCGCCTGCGGCGCTCACGACGCGCCGGCCGCGAACGCGGCGTCCGGCGCGCCCGGCGCCGACCCGGTCGCGCGCGGTCGCTATCTCGTCAAGGCCGCCGACTGCGCGGCGTGTCACACCGCGAAGGACGGCGCGCCGTTCGCCGGCGGCGCGGCGCTCGAATCGCCGTTCGGCACGTTCTACGGTTCGAACATCACGCCCGACAAGGAACACGGGATCGGCAACTGGAGCGCGGACGACTTCTACGCCGCGCTGCACGACGGCAAGGCGCCGGGCAAGCGCCTGTATCCGTCGATGCCGTACACGTCGTACCGGCAGCTCACGCGCGCCGACGCCGATGCGATGTACGCGTACCTGATGACGGTCAAGCCCGTTGCGCAGGAAAACCGCGCGCACGACCTGAAATTCCCGTACAACCTGCGCTTCGGCATGGTCTTCTGGGACATGCTGTTCCTGAAGGACAGCCTGCCCGATGCGTCGGCCGGGCAATCCGCCGACTGGCAGCGCGGCCGCTATCTCGCGGGCGCGCTCGGTCACTGCGCGGAATGCCACACGCCGCGCGCGTTCACGGGCCAGCTCGACGGGGCGAAGCCGTTCGCGGGGGCCGCGCTCGGCCGCGTGGCCGCGCCCGACATCACGCCGGCCGGCCTCGCCGCGCGCGGCTGGACGGGCACCGACCTGCAGACGTTCTTCGGCGTCGGCATCGCGCCGCAGGGCTCGGCGTTCGGCGAGATGTATCCGGTCGTGCACCTGAGCACGCAGTACCTGACGAAGGACGACCTGCGCGCGCTGTCGGTGTACCTGCTCGGCGATACGCCGCCCGCGCCGCAGCCGGTGAAGCCGGTGTCGGCCGATGCCGCGCAGCTGGCCGCCGGCCGCTCGGTGTATCTCGCGGTCTGCGCCGGTTGTCACGGCCTCAACGGCGAAGGCAAGCCGCACGTGGCGGTGCCGATGAACGGCAACTCGACGCTGCGCCAGGGCGACCCGCGCAACCTGCTGGTCGCGATGCTCGACGGCATCGACGAGCAGAAGTTCGCCGGCTTCGAAAACCTGCAGCCGATGCCGGGTTTCGCGCATACGCTGAGCGACGACGAACTCGCGCAGCTCGCGAACTACCTGCGCGCGACGTGGGGCGGCCAGCCCGCGAGCGTCACGCCGGCCGACGTGAAGGCGATGCGTTGAGTCGTGCTCCGGGGCAGGGCATCGCGCGCGTGGCGGCCGGTTTCCGGCGCTCGTGCGCGATGCGTCGCCCGGCGGCGCGTCAGTAGCCGCCGCCTCCGCCACTGCCTCCGCTGCCACCCGCGCCGCCATACCGGCTCATGCCCGGTCCTTGCGACACGCCGCTGCCCGACGACGTACAGCCCGCCGACAGCACGAGCACCAGCGCCGCGATCAGCGTCGCAGCCATCGTTGCCGATTTCATCGCAATCTCCTTGCAACGCGCAGGCCACAGGAAAGGCGGCTCGCGCGAACCGCGCGTCTGCGCGATGAGAAGACGTTTCGGCGGGGCGTTTATTCCATGTATTTTGCGTATCGGCGGGGCGGTGACGCCGGATCAACGATAGACGAGATCGGCGCGGCGGTTCTGCGCCCATGACTCCTCGTCGTGGCCGAGCGCGACCGGCTTTTCCTTGCCGAGGCTGACGGCTTCGAGTTGCGTCGCGGGCACGCCGAGCGTTTCGAGCGCACTCGCCACGGCCTGCGAGCGGCGCTGGCCGAGCGCGAGGTTGTACTCGGACGTGCCGCGCTCGTCGGTGTTGCCCTGGATCAGCACGTGCCGCGCGGGGTGGCTGCGCAGGTAGTCGGCGTGCGCCTGCAGCAGCGACTGGAATTCGGGCTTCACCGAGTACTGGTCGAAATCGAAGTAGATGCTGCGCTTGGCGAGCGGGCTGTTCGGATTGTTCAGATCGTCGGCCGTCACCGTCGCGACGGCTTCGCTCGAGGGCGCCGGCGCCGCGCCGGCGTTCTCGGGCGTTTTCGCCGCGTTGTGGCAACCGGCCAGCAGGACGAAAGTTGCCAGGACCGCAATTCGGTTCATTTTGCTCATCGTTCTTCTCCAGCGGTTGACTGCGTTGAAAGCGGGGCGCGTGCCGTTCGCACGCAGCCGGCCGGCCGCCATGGCGCGAAAGGTCCGGCTTCGTTGCCGCGATGCCGGTTCGCAAGCCGACGGTGCGCCAGATGAAAGTATGTTGCGACCGGAACGCCGGATCGCGGCGTCGCTGCAAACAGATTAGGAAAAATGTCACAACGCGACCAGTTTCTTCGCTTTTTTTGCGCAAACGCGACAGCCGGGAGGCATTCTTGCTTCCGCGGGCGGTGGCGCTCCGCGATGCCCCAGCCACAGTGAAAAAGCCGCGCACGGGCGCGGCCTTATTGCCGGTCACGGCGATCGGGTGATGCGGCAAGCATTCGCCGGATGCGGTCGGTCGACCGCGTGACGCCGCCTCGTCAGAATTTGTGCCTCAGCCCCAGCGCCACGACGACCTGGTTGCTGTTCGCGGAAGGCGTCAAGGTCCAGACGGTCGCGTTGAACGCCGGATTGCCGTTGCCGCCGCTCACGCGCTGGTACGTGCCTTCGAGATACGCATCCGTGCGCTTCGACAGCGCATAGTCGGCCTGCGCGACCACCTGGTTCCATTTCGGGCGCGTCTGGCCCGTGCGCGTGTCGAAGCGGCCCATCGTGTACGTGTACGCGGCGGCGACGCTCAACGCAGGCGTGACGAAGTAGCGTCCGTCGATCGAGAAGTTGTCGAATACCAGCGATTCGCCTTTCAGCGGCGCGATGTTGCCGCCCTGGAGTACGCCCGTCACGCCGTCGGTGGTCGAATGCGACCATGCCGCGCCGATCGAGTGCGGCCCGAACGCATAACGGCCTGCCATCGCCCAGATCTGCTGGTTGCCGCCCGTGATCGTCGCCGAGCCGTCGACCGTGCTCAGCGCGCCGTCCGGGTTCGGCGCGTTGCGGTCGCGGCTGATCTTCAGGTAGCCGGCGCCGAGCTTCAGCGGCCCGTTCTCGTACGAGACCCCCGTGCTCCACACCGCGTTGTTGGAGAACTGTCCGGCCGTGTTCGAGAACCCGACCATCGCGCCGAACCTCAGCCCTCGGACCGTCGGGCTCGTGTACTTCACCGCGTTGTTGATGCGCAGGTTGCGGTTCGAATCGTCGTTGTCGTACGGGTGGACCGCAAGATTGCCGCCCCAGCCGGGGCCGGACGCGCCGAGCGGCGTCACGAAATCGAGGATCAGGTCGTACTGGCGGCCGAAGGACAGCGTGCCGGCCGTCTGCGAACTCACGCCGATCCACGCCTGACGGCCGAACAGGTCGACGCCTTTCTGCGACAGCTTGCCGGTGGTGCCCGAGAAGCCGTTTTCGAGCGCGAAGACCGCCGCCATTCCGCCGCCGAGATCCTCGCGGCCGCGCAGCCCCCAGCGCGACGCGTTCAGCGCGCCGCTCGTCATCGCGACGCTGCCGCCGCCGGGCGAACCGGCACCGCGCGTGCGCTGGTTGGTCGAGTAGGTGATCGACGTGTCGATCAGGCCGTACAACGTCACGCTGCTCTGGGCAGACGCGACGTCCGGCACGAAGCCGGTCAGGCAGGCGGCAATGACGGTCCCCGCGACGCGTGCGCCGGCATGCGGGTTGATTTGGCAGGATTGCATAGGAGTTTTGTTGTTGTTGAACCGGCCTGGCGGCCGATGGATCGAGCGGTCATTATTGGAGATCGTGCGGCGGTCGATTAAGGCGTTGCACAGGAAAGGTCCTCTGC
Source organism: Burkholderia sp. BCC0506 (assembly GCF_902833145.1). Lineage (GTDB taxonomy): Bacteria > Pseudomonadota > Gammaproteobacteria > Burkholderiales > Burkholderiaceae > Burkholderia. Next base: position 329,665 of record NZ_CADFEN010000004.1, read on the forward strand.
GGAATCGCTCGGAATCGCGATGCGTCGACGGCGGGGAGGGGCGTGGGATTCAGCGCGTCAACGCGTGTTGATGGCATGTTGGACGGTTAGCGGCGCGCGACCGGCAGCGCCGCGTCGGCGCCGCCGCTGCGATAGGCGGTGCGCACGGCGTTCGCTCTCGCTTCGAGCGTTTCCGGCGAGTGCCACGGTCTCAGCCGGACGACGACGCGAGGCAACTCGGCCAGTTGATGGCGCAACTGCACGATCGACCGACAGCAAGGGCAGGGTGACGATTGCGTATCCGCAGCCGCTGCGGCTTCAGCGAGCTCGGCCGTCCATTCGACGCCGCGATGGCGGCTGGCGGCGTCGAGGTGCGGCAGGTAGCGCGCGTCGCCCGACAACGCGATCAGCAGCGCGGCCCAGTGCGCGCCGCGCCAGCCGTGCTGCATGTCGCGTGTCAGGTCGGCCTGCAGCGTGTCGTCCAGCGCGGACAGGCTTTGCTGGCACAGATAGTGGAAGTCGAGCGGCTGGTAGCGGACATGCGGGTAATCGCGCAACACATGCCGGAGTTCGACGCCGGACTCGACAGCGGCGGCGAGAAACCGTTCGGCCGGCGCGGGGCGGTTCAACTGCAGCGTCGGGACGGCGAGAAAAACCGGCTGATGTCGTCGGGGTGGTAGTGCATCGCGAATGGCGGGTGGCGGGTGATCGATCGGGGGCACCGTCCGGATCGCTTACCGATCGCCGGACATCAACGCCGTGTAACGCCGCTGCATTTCGTCGGGGTCGAGCGCTTCAATCGTATGCCCGATGAGCCAATCGTAACCGAACGGATCGCGGATCCGGCCCGTACGCTCGCCGTAGAACTGGTCCTGGAGTGCGCGCGTCACGCGGGCGCCGGCCGCGACGGCGGCGGCGACCGTCGCGTCGGCATCGTCGACATGAAGATGGAGCGCCATCGGCGCGTTGCCGTCCGGGTCGAGGGCGAAGAGATCGTATTCCGGGAACTCGTCGGAGATCATCAGCGTGCACGGCCCGAGCTGCAATTCCGCGTGACCGATGCGCCCGGACGGTTCGACGAGCCGGAATTTTTCCCGCGCGCCGAATGCCTTCGCATAGAACGCGATGGCGTCTTCCGCGCTTTTGGCGCGCAGATACGGAAAGACTTCGTGAATCGCCATGGTGCCCTCCGGTGGGTGGTCGGGTTCCGTGCCGAAGCAGGGTGCTCGACTGAGGCACTGATCGACGGATTGCCCGGTTGTCAGTGTATGTTGCTTCGACTAACGCCGCGAGCGTAGGTCACACGGATTTCGACGCGGCGATTCAGTGCGTTGCATTGTTCGATTTCATAGCGTGTTCCAGCAGTCTCTGCCGGACGTTTGATCTTCGGCTCTCGACTACCGGCACCTTCCGCCACGATCTCGACATCCTGGTAAGTCAGCAGCCGGCGCAACATGCTGACCACTGCGTCGGCTCGCAGTTCCGATAATCGTTGATTGTCGCCAACAGCGTCCGCAAGCGGGCCGGTAATGCGCCGGATATCACTGTGCCCTCGGACGACAATGCGTTTTGGCTCGCCCGATCCAGTAAATAGCCAGAACACGACATTAGGATATGGCTGCTACAAACCAATCCGATGATAATTCACGTTATGTCAAATTAATGACGCAGCGGTCGATCCCTCACAGACACGCGTGACACAACCAGCCTGCTCAGGCCTCGACGTCAATTACACCCCAAAGAACGCCAACCCCGCGATCACGATGCCGATCGCGGCCACGCCGATCGACAGGCCTTGCATCCATGACCGCTTCGTTAGAATCGTGATCGCGGCCAGTGCGATCGAGATCTGGATGATGGTCGTCGCCTGCGACCATCGATGGTGCCGGTGCATCCGCGTCTCGCTTGCCGCGTTGTACTTTTCGACTTCCTTTTCGAGCGCCTCGGCGCGTGCCCGGATCGGCTCCTTGTCGGCGCGATATCGCGCGGCGTCCGTCTCGAACCGCTTCCGCTGTGGCGACGTGTCCGGGCTCAACGCAGCACCCAGTTCGGCGAGATTCTGTTTGTCACCCTTCGCCTGATAATAGGCCCACTGGTTCGCAGCCTCGGTTTTCCGGATCGCGGCGTCATTCTTGTAGAGCAGCGCGAGGCTCTCTTCGGCACCGCTCTGATAGGCAGATATCGCGCCGAAGCAGGCAAGCACGGCCGTCAGCACGGCGATACGAGACGCACCCTGCTCACCACCGTGAGCCGCATGATGTTCCACCGCATGGTCGTGAGGACCGTGAACTTCGTATTCTTCAGACATTCGTGGCACCCACGCGATACGCGCTCTGTCGGGATAACGCGCGATTATCCGCCACCACGGCGAATTCGAGCAACGCCCGACGATTCCCGATAGCAACCGGCGCCCAGATTCCCCAGCCTCTGTCTCTGCATCGACTCTGCAAAACGGGCGCGCGACTCCAACAACAGCGGCGCGCCCGCACTCAAGGCAGTTAGACCGCCATCACCGTCACCGACTTCGTGACGAGATACGGCTCCAGCGCTTCCGGCCCGCCTTCCGACCCGTAGCCCGAATCCTTCACGCCGCCGAACGGCATTTCCGGCCACGGCGTCGCCGGCTGGTTGATCCACAGCATCCCGACTTCGAGGCGCTGCGTCAGCAGATGCACGTTCGCGAACGAACGCGTGAACGCGTAGCCGGCCAGGCCGAACGGCAGACGGTTCGCCTCGGCGATCGCATCTTCCAGCTTGTCGAAACCGCGAATCGCCGCCACCGGGCCGAACGGCTCGTTGTTGAACACGTCCGCTTCGAGCGGCACGTTCGCGATCACGGTCGGCGCGAAGAAGTTGCCTTCCGAGCCGATCCGCTCGCCGCCGGTTTCGATGCTCGCGCCGACCTTGCGTGCATTGTCGACGACCGACGCCATCGCGGTCAGGCGCCGCGGGTTCGCGAGCGCGCCGAGCGTCGTGCCTTCCTCGAGGCCGTTGCCGATCTTCAGTCCTTCCGCATGCTTGACCAGCGCGCGCGTGAATTCGTCGCGGATGCTGTTGTGCACGAGAAAGCGCGTCGGCGAAATGCAGACCTGCCCCGCGTTGCGGAACTTCGCCCCGCCGGCGGCCTTCACCGCGAGCGCGACATCCGCATCCTCGGCGACGATCACCGGTGCATGGCCGCCCAGCTCCATCGTCGCGCGCTTCATGTGCTGGCCCGCCAGCGCGGCCAGCTGCTTGCCGACCGGCGTCGAACCGGTGAACGTGACCTTGCGGATCACCGGGTGCGGAATCAGGTACGACGAGATTTCGGCCGGATCGCCGTACACGAGGCCGATCACGCCGGCCGGCACGCCCGCGTCGACGAACGCGCGCAACAGCGCGGCCGGCGAGGCCGGGGTTTCCTCCGGCGCCTTCACGAGGAACGAGCAGCCGGTCGCGAGCGCGGCGCTCAGCTTGCGCACGACCTGGTTGACCGGGAAATTCCACGGCGTGAATGCCGCGACCGGGCCGACCGGCTCCTTCACGACCGTCTGCTGCGCACCGAGGTTGCGCGGCGGCACGATCCGGCCGTACACGCGGCGGCCTTCGTCCGCGAACCACTCGATGATGTCGGCCGCCGACAGCACTTCGACGCGCGCTTCGGTGAGCGGCTTGCCCTGCTCCTGCGTCATCAGTTGCGCGATCGTGTCGGCGCGTTCGCGCACCAGCGCGGCCGCCTTGCGCATCGTCGCCGCGCGTTCGTGCGCGGGCACCTTGCGCCAGGCTTCGAAGCCGCGCTGCGCGGCGGCGAGCGCACGGTCGAGATCGGCGATGCCCGCGTGGGCCACCTTGCCGATCGGCTTGCCGGTCGCCGGGTTCACGACGTCGATCGTCTTGCCGCTCGCGGCGTCGACCCACTCGCCGTCGATCAGCAGTTGCGTATCCGTATAAGTCACGTTAGCCATCCAGACACCCCTACATTGCGTCGATAAAACGCGCGCGGCCGCGAACGGCCGCACGCCGGTTGACAGAAACAGAAAAGCCACGCCGCCGGGGCAGGCACGCACCCGGCGGCGTCGACGGCAGGCACGGCGGCCCGCCATCGTTGCGCGGCGCGCCGCGCTCAGTGCGCGGCCGCCGTCGCCTTGCGGAGCTTCGCGACGTCCGCTGCCTGCACGGCCGGCGCGCCGTTGTTCCAGCCGGCGCGCATGAACGTCAGCACGTCGGCGATCTGCTGGTCGTTCAGTTGATTCGAGAACGCCGGCATCGGATACGCGGACGGCACGCCACCGATCACGAGCGTGTCGCTGCCGTTCAGCGTCACGTTGATCAGCGACGACGCATCGGCCTCGAGCACGTTCGGATTGCCGGCGAGCGGCGCGAGCAACGGCGCGTAGCCGCGCCCGTCTGCCCCGTGGCAATGCAGGCAGTAAGCGTTATACACCTTCGCGCCCGGATCGGCTGCCGGCCGGCCCAGCGCGACCTGCGTCGCCTTCGGATCGTAGCGGTACGGCGGCGCGCCCGTGCCGCCTGCCGCCGGCAGCGATTTCAGGTAGTGCGAGATCGCGGCCAGATCGTCGTCGGTCATTTCCTGCGTGCTGTGGTTGATCACGCTCACCATCGAGCCGAACGCGGTCGCGTGCTGATTCGCGCCGGTCTTCAGGAACTGCGCGACGTCGGCCTCGTTCCAGCGGCCGAGCCCGGTGTTGTGCTCGCCGGTCAGGTTCGACGCGAACCAGTTGTCGATCGGCGCGCCGGACAGGAACGCCGCGCCGCTTTCGTCGAGCGCCTTCTCCTGGAAGCCGACACCGCGCGGCGTGTGGCACGACCCGCAGTGCCCGAGCCCCTGCACGAGATACGCGCCGCGGTTCCACATCGCGTCCTTCGCCGGCTTGTCCGCGTAAGGCGTCGTGTCGAGGAACACCATGTTCCACAACGCGAGCGGCCAGCGCATGTTGAGCGGCCACGGGATGTCGGACGGCCGGTTCGCCTGCTTCACCGGTTCGACGCCGTGCATGAAGTACGCGTACAACGCCTTCACGTCGTCGTCCTTCAGCTTCGCGTACGACGGGTACGGCATCGCCGGATACAGGTTGTGGCCGTCCTTCGCGACGCCCTTGCGCAACGCGCTCGCGAACTCCGCTTCGGTATAGCCGCCGATGCCCGTCTCGGGGTCGGGCGTGATGTTGGTCGTGTAGATCGCGCCCATCGGCGTGACCATCTTCAGGCCGCCCGCGAACGGCGTGCCGCGCGGCGCGGTGTGGCACGCGACGCAGTCGCCGGCTTTCGCGAGATATGCACCGCGCGCGACGAGCGCGCTGTCGGCGGGCGCCGTCTGCGCGGCATGCGCGGCCGTGCCGGCCAGCAGTGCGGACAGCGCGAGCAGCGACGCGCGGAGCGCGTTCAGGTTCAAGGTGAGATGTCGCATGGTCGTCCCCTCCCCTCAGGCCGTTTTCAGCTGGTTGCCGACCGGCAGCTTGCGCAGCCGCGTGCCGGTGGCCGCGAAGATCGCGTTCGACAGCGCCGCCGCGGTTGCGGCCGTGCCCGGCTCGCCGATCCCGCCCGGCGCCTCGCCGCTCTTCACCAGATGGACTTCGATCGGGGGCACCTCGTTGATTCGCATCATCCGGTAATCGGTGAAGTTGGTCTGTACGACGCGGCCGTCCTCGATCGTGATCTCGCCGTACAGCGCGCCCGTGATCCCGAAGATGATGCCGCCCTGCACCTGCGCCTCGATCGTGTTCGGATTCACAACCATGCCGCAATCGACCGCGCACACGGCGCGCTTGACCTGCACCTCGCCGCCGTCCACCGCGACGTCGATGACGATCGAGAAGAAGCTGCCGAACGCATGCATCACCGATACGCCGCGCCCCTGCCCCTTCGGCAGCGGCGCGCCCCAGCCGGCCGCCTTCGTCGCGACGTCGAGCACGTTGCGGGCGCGCGGCGTCTTGTCGAGCAGTGCGCGGCGGTATTGCACCGGGTCGGTCTTGGTCTGCGCGGCCAGTTCGTCGATGAAGCTCTCGACGACGAACGTGCTGCGCGTCGGCCCGACGCCGCGCCAGAACGCGGTGGGCACGTGGCGCGGCTCCTGGCGCACGTAGTCGACGAGCTGGTTCGGCAGGTCGTACGGCAGTTCGGCGGCAACCTCGACCGCGTCGGGATCGACGCCGTCCTTGACCGCGGGCGGCGCGAAGCGCGCGAGGATCGACGAGCCGACGATCCGGTGCTGCCAGGCGACCGGCTTGCCGTTCGCATCGAGGCCGGCCGAGATCCTGTCGTAGTAGCACGGCCGGTACATGTCGTGCTGGACGTCTTCCTCGCGCGTCCAGATCACCTTCACCGGCGCGTCGACCTGTTTGCCGACCTTCACCGCCTGGCCGATCATGTCGGTTTCGAGCCGTCGGCCGAACCCGCCGCCGAGCAGGTGGTTGTGCACGACGATCTTGTCCGGCGGCAGCCCGGTCAGTTGCTGCGCCGTGTCGCGTGCGCGGGTCGGCACCTGCGTGCCGACCCAGATCTCGCAGCCGTCGCCGCGCACGTGCACCGTGCAGTTCACGGGCTCCATCGTCGCGTGGGCGAGCAACGGCTGTTCGTAGACGGCGTCGACGCGCGTCTTCGCATTCGCGAACGCCTTGCCGATGTCGCCCTCCTTGCGTGCGACCGCGCCCTTGCCGTTCGCCGCCGCCTGCGCGAGATCCGCGAACAGATCCTTCGTCGACACCTTCGCGCCCGCCCCTTCGTTCCACTTCACGACGAGCGCCGATGCGCCGCGCTTCGCGGCCCACGTGTGATCGCCGACCACCGCGACCGCGTTGTCGACGCGCACGACCTGGCGCACGCCGGGGATCTTTCTCGCGGCCGTGTCGTCGACGCTCGCGACCGTGCCGCCGAATACCGGGCTGTTCACGATCACCGCGTACAGCATGCCGGGCAGGCGCACGTCGAGCCCGAACTGCGCGGTGCCGTCGACTTTCTCCGGCGAGTCGAGGCGCTTCGCGGGCGTGCCGATCAGCTTGAAATCCTCGGGCTTCTTCAACACGACGTCCTTCGGTACCGGCAGCTTCGCCGCGGCGTCCGCCAACTGGCCGTACGATGCGCGCCGGCCGCTCGGCGGATGCTGCACCTCGCCATTCGCCGCGCGGCAGCTGGCCGGATCGACGTTCCACTGTTTCGCGGCTGCCGAGACCAGCAGCGTGCGCGCGGTGGCGCCCGCGCGGCGCAGCGGTTCCCACGCGTAGCGCACCGACGTCGAGCCGCCGGTGAGCTGGCCGCCGAGCAGCGGATCGAGGAACAGCTTCTCGTTCGGCGGCGCGTGATCGAGCGTCACGCTCGACAGCGGCACTTCGAGTTCTTCCGCGATCAGCATCGGCAGCGCCGTATAGACGCCCTGCCCCATCTCGACCTTCGGCATCACCAGCGTGACCTTGCCGGCGCGGTCGATCTGCACGAACGCGTTCGGCGCGAACACGCCGGGTTGCGCGGGCTCGGCCGCGTCGCCGCCGATCACCGAGCGGCGCGCGTCGTCGCCCGCCGCCGGCAGGCTGAAGCCGAGCAGCAAGCCGCCGCCGGCCGCCGCGCCGAGAGACATGCCCAGTTTCAGAAACGACCGGCGCGAGACGCCCGCATTAGCCCGACCTGCTTCGATCAGTCCTCGCGACATGTCAGGCCTCCTTCGCGGCTTGTTTGACGGCCGCGCGAATCCGGTGGTACGTGCCACAGCGGCAGATGTTGCCGGCCATGGCCGCGTCGATGTCGGCGTCGCTCGGATTCGGGTTCGCTGCGATCAGCGCGGTGGCCGCCATCACCTGGCCCGACTGGCAATAGCCGCACTGGACGACGTCGAGTTCGCGCCAGGCCTGCTGGACCTTGTGGCCGGCCGGCGTCGCGCCGACGGCCTCGATCGTCGTGATCTTGCGGCCCGCGACGGCGGCGACCGGCAGCACGCACGAACGCGCGGCCACGCCGTCGAGATGTACGGTGCACGCGCCGCATTGCGCGATGCCGCAGCCGAACTTGGTGCCGGTCAGGCCCACGACATCGCGCAGCACCCAGAGCAAGGGCATGTCGTCGGGGGCGTCGACCGAGCGGGTTTCGCCGTTGATGTTGAGGGTGATCATTCAGCCTCCGGGGCCGTTGTATTGGGGAAGCGGCGCGAACGGGGCGCGCTGCGCCGCAGGGTCGTCGTCATCGCCGTTGCGTCGTGCGCAACGGATGCCGCCGGCCCGGGTGCGGGCGAGCCGGCGGGGTGTCGCCTGTTTGCGTCGTTACTCGGCCACGTCGATGGCCGACAGCACCTTGATCACCGGCGGCGCCGTGAACCACTCGGCCGACTTCGCGCGGAATTCGCCGAAATACGGGCTCGCGAGGTGTGCGTCGAACGCCGCCTGGTCGTCGTAGATCTCGTACAGATGCAGGTTCGGCGAACCGTCCTGCTCGCGGAACAGGTCGTAGCGCCGGTTGCCCGGTTCGGTGCGCGTCTTCGCGACCATGCTGCGCAGTTCGGCCTCGGCGGCCTGCGCGTGTTCGGGTTTCAGGAACAGCGAGGCAATCACGTGAAGCGCCATATTTTCGACTCCTTTGAAAACGGAAACGAGCATGCCACAAGCCGGCGTCGCGCGACGCCAGCGTGCATCGGTTGTATGTCGTCGAGCGGAGGGCTCAGGCCAATTCGTCCGGACCGACCCGCACGACGACCTTGCCGAAATTCTTGCCGGCGAGCAGGCCGATCAGCGCTTGCGGCGCGTCGGCGAGATCGGGAACGATGTCCTCGCGCGTCTTGACCTTGCCTTGCGCGACCCACTCGCTCATGTCCTTCAGGAACGGTGCATAGCCGGTTGCATAGTGATCGAGAATGATGAAACCCTGCACGCGGATGCGCTTGCGCAGGATCGCGCCCATCAGCGCCGGCACGCGGTCGCGGCCGGTCGACAGCGCCTTGTCGTCGTAGGCCGCGTCGTTGTAATGCGCGATGATCCCGCAGACGGGCACGCGCGCATGGTCGTTCAGCAGCGGCCACACAGCGTCGAACACGGCGCCGCCGACGTTCTCGAAATAGATGTCGATGCCGTTCGGGCACGCTTCCTTCAGCTTCGCGGCGAACGCCGGATCGTGGTGGTCGACGCACGCGTCGAAGCCGAGCGTGCCGGTCACGTACGCGCACTTGTCGGCGCCGCCCGCGACGCCGACCACGCGGCAACCCTTCAGCTTCGCGATCTGGCCGACCACCGCGCCGACCGCGCCGCTCGCGGCCGCGACGACCACGGTTTCGCCGGCTTTCGGCTCGCCGATCTTCAGCAGCCCCGTGTACGCGGTGAAGCCCGGCATACCGAGCACGCCGAGCGCGTACGATGGGTGCGCGAAGTCGCGGCCGAGCGGGATCAGGTCGCGTCCGTCGGACAGCGCGTAGTCCTGCCAGCCGGCCCCGGCGACGACGAGATCGCCTTCGCGAAACGCCGGCAGGTTCGACGAGACCACGCGGCTGACCGTGCCGCCGACCATCGGCTGGCCCAGCTCGGCCGGCGGCGCATATGACGGCGCGTCGCTCATCCGGCCGCGCATGTACGGATCGAGCGACAACCAGACGGTGCGCAGCAGCACCTGGCCCGGGCCGGGTACCGGCACGTCACCGGTTTCGGCGCGGAAGTTCTCCGGCGTCGGTGCGCCGACCGGGCGCGAATTCAGGATGATCTGGCGGTTTGCGGTCTTGCTTTGCGGCATGTGAGCCTCCGTCAACAGGAATGAACGTGCGTCGCGGGCACGATCGGATCAGGGATGAACCAGCGGGAAGTGCGCGCCCGACGCGGCAGCGGCGAGCGGGCCGGTGCGGCCGTGGGCAGGCGGTTGGAGCAATCGGGACAGCGTAACGCGGCGCGAAGCGTTCGTCATGGATGATTGAGTAGACCAGTCGTCTAGAATCAGGGTAAAAACAAGGCGCGCCCATGCGCGCCCGGACTACGACTGTACTCCGTCGTGTGCGGCCGGCGGCAGGTTCAACATGCGCCGCGTTTCGGCCATCGCCCTCTCGAGCGGTTTGCGGTTGCGGTGAATCTTCTCCAGCAGCGTCGCGCCCAGCCACAGCTCGTACAGGATCGCGGCGGTGTACGACGTATCGTCGACGCCGCTCAGCGAACCGTCGGCGAGCCCGGCCTCGATGCCGCCCGCGAGCCGCTCGATGATCTGGCTGGTGCCGCGCCGCAGTACCGCGCGCATCGCTTCCGACAGATCCGACACTTCCGCGCCGAGCTTGACCGCGAGGCACTTGCCCTCCGGATCGTCCGCGCACTGCGTGTGCAGCCAGTTGCCCCAGTACGTCATCAGGCGCTCGGCGCCCGTGCCGGCCTGCTGCTTGAGCAGCTTGTCGAGATGCGCGAGATAGCCTTCGAAATACGATTCGAGCAGCGCTTCGCCGAATGCCTCTTTCGAGCCGAAGTAATGGTAGAACGAGCCCTTCGGGATGCCCGCCGCGGCGAGAATCTCGTTCAGACCGACCGCCGAAAACCCCTTGTGGAGCATGATCGGCTTCGCGATATTCAGGATGTGCTGGCGGACTTCGGCGCCCGAAGATGCATTCATGATGGCGTATGGTAGCAACGATTAGACCGGTCGTCTAGTAACGTCGAACCGGCATGTTGAGCGGCACTTTACCCGATCCCCGTCGTGCGCCCAATGTCTGCGCGGCGCGGCCCGCCTACGCCCGTGCCGCGCGCGGGTCGCGTCACATCGGCGACCCGGTTTCGTCGCAGGTATTTCATCGATCTCCCGGACAAATGCGCGCGGCGCATGCGCCGGCGATTTGCAAGGCCGCGGCCGGCGTTGCACGCGCGTGTAGCGACTCTCGAATCCTGGTGGGCCTCCGCTTTGTGCGTGGGGCGCCGACGGTTGACGCACGCGCATGACCGCGCCATCAGCGCGGCGCTTCGTCGGCGCGCTTTCTCGTGCGCGCCCGCCGCTCGCTGCGCTGCGCGGCCGGGGCAGTCTTGACGCCGCGCAACGGCGGCCGGCGCACGAGTGCCGCCATCTCGCGCCTCAGTGCATCGAGTTCGTCGCGGCGCGCCGCCTCGGCCGCCAGCGCGCCGTCGAGCTGCCCCTGAAGCACCCCGCAGCGATGCAACGCGTCGCCGAGCTGCGCCTGTAGTGCAGCCGTGTCCTTCCGCTGCTGCGCATCGCGCTCCTCTGCGCGCGAGGTCACGGCGTCGAGTTCCTTTTGCAAGCGCGCGGCCGCGAGCCGCTCGCGATCGATCTCCTGAAGCGCACGCTTTTCCGATGCGCGCAGGCGCGCCTCGGCGCGGCCAGCGTCGTCGCGCAACCGGTCGAGCTGGGTGGTGAAATCCGCGCGGGCCTGCGCGAGTGCACGGTCGGCCTCCGCGTTGTCTGCCTTCAGGCGTTCGATATCCGCTTGCAACGCGTGCCGCGACGCCTCGTCCGCCGCCCTCGCCTGCTCCAGTTCCTGGATGCGGACCTGCGCGGCCAGCAACGCGGCCGTGCGTTGCTCCAGCGCGGTTTCGGTGCGGGCCAGTTCGGCCTGCAACGTCGCGACTTCCGCTTGCGCCGCGGCCCGCTGGGCTTCGACTTCCGCGCGTAGCGCGTCGAGAGCGGCGGCCGCGTCGGTGCTCGACCGCTTCCACAACGCCGCGACCAGTTCGCCTGCTGCCGCCTGCAGATCGGCCGGCAGGTCGGGATGCTCGATGCGGACCCGGCTCTTTTCCCGCAATTCGGCCCAGAACTCGCCGAGGACGGCGGTCGGCGTGCTCATGCTGCCCCTCCGAACGAGCTGGTACAGGCGGTTCGCCGTCGGCGTGATGCCGAAGCGGAAGAACAGCAGCGCGCAGGCTTCGCGGTACAGCTCGCGCGTTTTCGGGAAGTCGGCCTTGAGGCGCTCGATTTCGGCGGTCAGGCGAGGTTCGTCGGCAGCGAGATCGGACATGGCGTGTCGTATCGGGAGTTTCGTAAATAATATAACGTAAACCGTTAAATATCCAACCAGTCGGCGCTTGAGATTTGACATTATTTCTATAATGTCGAATTCGTTGATCCCGGGGGTGTTTGGTAGCGACGTGCGTAGTTGGCCGCCTGGCTGTCGCCCAACGTGGTTGCCGAGCAAGAAGCAGCGCTATGGCCGCCTCGAAAACGCCGCAACTGCGTGCTTGAAAGCCGACTGCCCCTGCCCGGTCACGGATGTAGCCGTCAACGGCCGGATTCGGATTCCCGGAAGAAATCGATCAACTGCTGCGTCAGGAAGGCCGGGTTCTCGTCCGGCAGCCAATGGCCCGTGTCCGGCGCAACGGCTCCGCGAACGTTCAGCGCGAGTTCCCTTGCCATGTCGAGCTCGCTGGCGCCGTTGCTCTTGTCGCCGGCGAGCGCGAGCACCGGCATCGGGAGCTTGTGCTTCATGAACGCCTTGAACTGCGTCTCGTCCTGCGGGAACGCGCGATAGAGTTCGAACCCGGCGCGTAGCGCGCCCGGCGCCGCGTAAGCGTCGGCGTAGACGGCGATATCGTCGTTCGACAGCGCGACGTGCGTTCGCTTCTTGTAGAAATCGAGAATGTAGGCGTGCTCCTTGCCCGCAACCAGCATTTCCGCGATATCGCGCTGCTGATGCAGTCCGAAATGCCAGATCTGCGGGTCGGCACGGGCCTTCGCTTCGTCCCAGACGCGCGTGCCCGGCACCGGAACGTCGAGCATCGCGAGCTTGACGATCTCGGCCGGCCATTGCGCGGCGTACGCATAGGCCACCATCACGCCGATATCGCGGCCGACGAGGTGGACGCGCATCGCGCCGAGCTCGCGCACGAGCGCGCGGATGTCGCCCGCCATCGAGGCTTTGTCGTAGCCGCCGAGCGGCTTGTCGGATTCGCCCGCCCCGCGGTAATCGACCGCGACGACCCGATATCCCTCTTGCGCCAGCGCCGGCATCACGTGACGCCACGTGTACCAGGTTTGCGGCCAGCCGTGCAGCAGGACCACCAGTTCGCCGTCGTCCGGGCCGCCGGTCACGTAATGGAGACGGACGCCGTTGACGTGCGCGTAGCGTCGACTGAATCGTCGGTCGAAACCGGCCGGCAGGCCGGGCGCCGGCATTCCTGACATCGAGTGTTCAGAGTGTTCATTCTGCATGGGTCGTCATCCGTTGCTGTGTCGGTCGCTCAGCCTGTCGACCTGCTTCACGCCCCGGAGCAACCATGGCCGAAGTTGCCTCGTGAGGAGCGGCATGATGATCCACGTCAGCGACGAAGTCAGCAGCGCGGAGCTGAGCGCGAGTTGGACAGGACGCTCCAACGCCGGAAGGAGCGCGTTCAGGAGGAAGGTGATCGACAGCAGGACCGGGTAAACGGCCAGCCACGTCACGAGAAACGTCTTCCACTTCGGTGTAGCAGGCTTGCCGGCGATCGCGAACCACGCATCCATGCCGACGGCGGCGTCGCGATGTTCGTCCGATATCTCGTCGCCCTTCGCAACCAGCTTTCGCCGTTCCCCGGAGGACTCCCACGCATGCAGGTGTGCCGGCGAGTCGAAGCGATAAATCAGGTAGTTGATGCCGCTCGAATCGCTCAGGCGGACGTTTCCGAGGTGCCCCGGATAACGCCGCGCTGCCGCGTCGATCTCGCGCGCCCAGCGATCGAATTGCCCTTCCCGCCCCGGATGAACGACGCGGCTGACGACGATCGTGCTTGACTCACGCATCGTGTCGGGCGAAGAACGGCGTTGGCGGTCGTGCATCGGCTTGCTGAAACGAGTGGGCAATGCGATTCGTCGCCCGGCGGTGCACCGATCATGGTCGGGGAACCCGTCGGATAGGCTGCCAGGGCGAAGCTGCCGGATCGTCGCGAAAGCAAACCACGGTCCCGCTTGCATGTCGGCAGCGTCGCTCATCGTGCTTCGGCGCTCCATCGAGCGGCCTGCATCGCTGGAGCCGAAGCGCCGTGTGCTGCATACCGAATCCGATACCCAATGAAGGAGCGCTGTAATTTTTTCAGCACGACCGAAAGCGGTGAGCGCGGCGGGTGGCCGGTCGGCGGATCGCCGTCGCATCGAAAGCTCGACCGGCGTCTTCGTTTCGTCTGTCATTCGCGTGCCACCGTCGGGCCGTAACGTCCGAAGTCGCCCCCGATTCCGACAAGCGATCCGCCATGCAGCGCCCCTCGCGCGCCACGCCCCACGTTTACGCAGCCACGTCCCGCGCCCTTGCCGTCAGCCTCGCGATCAACCTGCTGCTGCTCGCCGTCGAGACGGCGGCAGCATGGTGTGCGCATTCGTCGGGGCTGCTCGCGGACGTCGCACACGCCGCGATCGACCTTGCGGCCGATGCGCTGATCCTCGTCGCCTGCCGGCTCGACGCGCGCCTGCCGCCGGCGCGTCGTCCGACCTACGAGCCGCTCGCGCTCGCGGGCCTCGGCGCGTTGCTGGTCGCAACCGGCGCGCAGATGATCTGGCATGCGCTGACCCGGTTCGGTACGCCGCCCGTCGTGCAGCCGGGCGCGACCGCGCTCGCGCTGGTTGCCGCCACGCTCGCCGGCAAGGCCGTGCTGTCGTTCTGGATGTTGCGCAAGGCACGCGAGACCGGCTCCGCGCTGCTCGAGGCGAGCGGCTGGCACGTGCGGACCGATGCGCTGTCGTCGTTGCTGGCGGCGCTCGCGATGAGTGCGGCGCTGGTCGGCTTCGGCCGTCTGGACGATCTGGCCGCGCTCGCGATCGGCGCGCTCGTGATTCGCACGGGCGCCGGGTTCATCCGGCGCGGCCGGGCGCAATGGCCGGCATGGGCCGATTGGGCGAATCGCTCGACGCGCGGGTCGTAAACGCCGCGGGCATCGCCCAATGTCCGATTCATGCTGTTGCCCACTCGATCGGGTGCTTCTTAACAGGTTATCGTTTGTTTTTTGTCAATACAGACTATTGTTTGTATTTTTACAATACATGCCATAGACTGTATTTTCCGATTACAAGCGATCGCCTGTCATCTCGCGGAGCGCCCGATGGCTTTTCCTGTCCAGACCCTGACCCAGTTGCGCCCGATACTCGTCGGCTTCCGGAAATCCGCGGGGCTCACGCAGGCGCAACTGGCCGCCCGCCTCGGCATCACCCAGCAATCCTATGCCCAGCTCGAAGCCAACCCGTCGGCGGTCAGCATCGAACGGCTTTTCAAGGTGCTGAACGTGCTCGGCGTTCGCATGATGCTCAGCCTGGACGAGCGGGATGCGCCGGCGGAAGCGTCCGATTCGACTTCCGGCGCCGAGCCGGCGGTACGCCGCAAGCCGGTCGCGAGCAAGCGCGGCACCACGCCCGACAAAGCGCCGACCGGCGCCGCGGCCGCCTCCGAGCGGAAGCGCCCCCCAGCGACGCCCCGGGCCAGGCCGCGCGTCTCGAAGCGGGAGGACTGGTGACGATGGCCACCCGCGCCCGCCACGACCGCCTCGACCTGTGGATGAACGGTATTCCGGTCGGCTACTGGGAGGTTCGACGCGGCGTCGAGCGCCTCGTCTACCTGCCGGACTGGCTCGACGACCCCCAGGGCCGGCCACTGTCGTTGTCGCTGCCCTTCACGCCCGGCAACCAGCCGCACCAGGGCGCGATCGTGGCCGACTACTTCGACAACCTGCTGCCGGACAGCGAGCCGATCCGCCGCCGTATCGCGCAGCGTTACCGGCTCGAATCGACGGCGCCGTTCGAATTGCTCGCGTCGATCGGCCGCGACTGCGTCGGCGCGATCCAGATGCTGCCGCCCGGCGAGGCGCCGGTCGACCTCGAGGCCATCGACGGCGTGACGCTCGACGACGCGGCCGTCGCCGACGTGCTGCGCCGGGCGACGGCCACGCCGCTGCCCGGCCGCGCGGAGCCGGACGGCGACCTGCGCCTGTCGATCGCCGGCGCGCAGGAAAAGACCGCGCTGCTGCGTCATCGCAACCGCTGGCTGCGGCCGTCGGGCAGCACGCCGACGACGCATATCTTCAAGCTGCCGCTCGGGCGCGTCGGAAACATGCAGGCAGACATGCGGACATCCGTCGAAAACGAATGGCTGTGCTCGAAGCTCGTCGCCGCGTACGGGCTGCCGGTCGCGCCGTGCGAAATCGGCCGGTTCGACGACCAGAAGGCGCTGGTCGTCGAGCGCTTCGACCGACGTCCGTCGCGCGACGGCTCGTGGATCCTGCGGCTGCCGCAGGAAGACATGTGCCAGGCGACCGGCACGCCGTCGGCGGCGAAATACGAATCCGACGGCGGCCCCGGCATCGAGACGATCATGAGCATCCTCGCGAATTCGGCCGACGCTTCCCGGGACCGGATGAATTTTTTCGTCGCGCAGCTCGTGTTCTGGGTGCTGGCGGCAATCGATGGCCACGCGAAGAACTTCAGCATCGCGCACCTGCCCGGGAATGCGTATCGCAGCACACCGCTGTACGACGTGCTGTCCGCGCACCCGATCATCGGAACGCGCCGCAACCAGATTCCGCCGCGTCGCGCGCGCCTCGCGATGGCCGTCTGCGGGAAGAACCGGCACTACGTAATCGGCGAAATCCAGCCGCGCCACTGGATCGCGCAGGGCCGGCGCGTCGGCCTGACCGAAGACGACGTGCGCGCGGCGATGGCGGCCGTCGCCGCACGGACGGAGCCCGCGATTGCCGAAGCCGCGGCGCAGATCCCGGCGGATTTTCCGGCGGACGTGGCGGATGCGATTTTCGCCGGCATGCGTCGGCAAAGCCGCAAGCTCGCGGCAGCCGATCCCGCGTGACGGATCGATCGGCCGAGACGAGGCGGTCTTCGCTGCAATACTCCAGCCGTCGGCCGACCGGCAGCCCCGACAGGGCGGGAGCAGTTCCGCCTTCGCCGATACGGCCATCGAACGGCTCCGTGTAAACCGCGTGCCGGCCGACGACGCGCGACCGTTCAGCCGGCGTCGCGCGCGCGGGCGAGTGCCGCGAGGTTGCCCTCGCCGAACCCGTGGTGCCCCTTGCGCTGCACGATCTCGAAGAAAATTTCGCCGGGGCGGCGTTTGACGAAGGTCTGGAAGAACAGCCTCGGCACGCCGTCGCTGCCGATCTCGCCGTCGACCAGCACCGCGCGGCGGCGCAGCGCGTCGAGATCGACGCCATGCCCCGGCAGCCGCGCATCGACGTCGTCGTAATAACGCGCGGGCGGCTCGATGAACTCGACGCCGTTCGCGCGCAGCGCATCGACGCACGACAGGATGTCGTCGGTGGCCAGCGCGACGTGCTGCACGCCCTCGCCCGGATGGTCGGGCAGGTACGCATGCATCAGCTCGGTACGCCGCGTGCCTTCCTCGTAGACCGGAATCCGCACCGCGCCGCACGGCGACACCATCACGCGCGACTCCTCCGACACGTGCCAGTGCGCGTCGATCTGGTGGATCTCGCGAAAATGCAGCAGGTCGTGGTAGAAATCCAGCCACTCCTGCATGCGGCCCGCGCCGACGGTTTGCGTGAAATGGTCGACCTGCAGCAGGCCGACGCCCGCGCAATCGAGATCGGTATGCGCGGTCGCGATGTCGATCGGCCGGAAATCGATGTCGAAGATCGAGATGTCGCCGACGCCGCCGCGCTGGCCGCCCCGCCCGCGCCAGCGGTCGACGAAATACAGGTGCGAATCGCCGATGCCCTGGATCGCGGGGATCTTCAGCTCGCCGACGCCGACCTTTTCGCCTTCGAACGCCCACGCGCCGAGCTGGATCGCGCGCTCGAACGCGCGCCGGGCGTTCGCCACGCGCAACCCGATCGCGCAGACGCCCATCCCGTATTCCTCCGCATAGCGCGCGGCGAACGAATCGGGCTCGGCGTTGATCAGGAAATGCATCTGCCCCTGCCGGTACAGCGTGACGTTCTTGCTGACGTGCCGCGCGATCGCCTTGAACCCGAGTTGCTCGAAGCGTTGTGCGAGCGCGTCCGGCACGGGCGCCGCGAATTCGACGAATTCGAGGCCGGCCATCCCGAGCGGGTTGGCGGCCGGATCGGCGACGGGCGGCGTATCGCTGGACAAGGGGTGGGAATTGCCGGGCATTCCAGTCTCCGGGGGCATGCGGTCGATGGGGAATCGGGCCTGTCGCGTACGGCATGCGCGACCGATGTGGCGGCTGCGCGTCCGCTCCGGACGGGCGAGTTGTCGATGCTGCAGATTTTAACCAGATCGTTCACGGCGGCACACCCCGGCCGAACGGGATATCGTCGCGCCGCCTAGTGCAAACCCCGAAATCGTTCGATAATCGCACGGATTTGAACGATAATCGCGCACTTTGCCTGATTGGCCAATTGCCGTCGCGCGGCCCGCGCCCTATTCTCCGTTCACCCATCGACTTCAATGCAGCATCGGACGCGGCGCCGCCACGATTCCACGATGCGCCGTGCCAGGAGACATCGCCATGACCCCCACCTTCGACACCCTCGACGCCACCGCCCGAGCGCGCAGCCAGGCCCGCAAGGCCGCGATCGGCAGTTTCGTCGGCGCCGTCGTCGACTGGTACGACTTCCTGCTGTACGGGATCGTCGCCGCACTGGTGTTCAATTCCGAGTTTTTCCCGAAAGTCAGCCCGACGATGGGTACACTCGCGGCGTTCGCCACCTTCGGCGTGGGCTTCCTGTTCCGGCCGCTCGGCGGCATCGTGTTCGGCCACTACGGCGACCGGCTCGGCCGCAAGCGGATGCTCGTGCTCACCGTGATGCTGATGGGGCTGTCGACGGTCGCGATCGGCCTGCTGCCGACGTTCTCGACGATCGGCTGGTGGGCGCCCGTGCTGCTGGTGCTGATGCGCGCGATCCAGGGGTTCGCGGTCGGCGGCGAATGGGGCGGCGCGGCGCTGATGGCCGTCGAGAGCGCGCCGAAGCAGAAGAAGGCGTTCTACAGCAGCGGCGTGCAGGTCGGCTACGGCGTCGGGCTCGTGCTGGCCACCGGCATCGTGTCGATCCTGAGCCATACGCTCGGCGAGGCTGCGTTCAAGTCGTGGGGCTGGCGCCTGCCGTTCGTGTTCAGCATCGTGCTGGTGCTGATCGGGCTGTGGGTGCGCAAGAACATGGACGAATCGCAGGAGTTCGTCGAGAAGGTCGAGCATGGCAACCGCAAGCTGCGCCTGCCGGTGCTCGAAGCGCTGACGCGCCACCCGAAGGCGTTCCTGCTGATCGTCGCGCTGCGGCTCGCCGAACTCTTCACGATGTATATCGTCACCGCGTTCGCCCTCAGCTATTCGACGACGAACCTCGGGATGTCGCGCGACCTGTTCCTGAACATCGGCCTGCTGGTGGGCGCGGTGAGCTGCGTGACGATCCCCTGCTTCGCGTGGCTGGCCGACCGCTACGGCCTGCGCCGCATCTACCTGATCGGCGCGTTGATCGGCCTCGCGTCCGCGGTACCGTTCTTCGTCGCGCTGGAAGCACGGTCGATCGCGTGGATCGTGATTTTCTCGATCCTGCTGGCGAACGCCGCGCACGACATGGTCGTGAGTGTCCAGCAGCCGTTGTTCACCGAGCTGTTCGGCGCCGAATACCGCTACAGCGGCGCGGGCGTCGGCTACCAGTTCGCGAGCGTCGTCGGTGGCGGGTTCACGCCGTTCATCGCGGTCGGCCTCGTCAGCCTGGCCGGCGGTTCGTGGCACCTCGTCGCAGGCTATCTGGCGGCCGGCTGCCTGATCTCGCTGGTGGTCGCCGCGCGGATGCGGGCGGCGCAATGACGGCCTGAGCGGATGGCCGGCCCGGTTCGCGGCCGGCCATTTCGCCATGCCGGGCGACATTCGACCTGCTGCATCGCGGGCGCGACGTCAAACACTGTCATTTACGCGCGCCGATTCCCCTTTTTCCCCTCCGAACATTCCACGCCGCGTGCCGACCAATGGCATCATATGGGCCTACGTCAGTCACCGATACGCCCCCATATCATGTCGAATCTCATCGTCCACGGCGGCACTCCGCTGCGCGGGGACATCAAGCCGTCCGCGAACAAGAACGCCGTCCTGCCGATTCTGTGCGCCACCCTGTTGACCGATCAGCCGCTGCGCCTCGTCGGCGTGCCGGACATCACCGACGTACGCAAGATCCTCGACATCTTCCGCACGCTCGGCAGCGACGTGTCGGTCGATTTCACGACGGGTCTGCTCGAACTCCACCATCGCGACACGACGTTCGATCCGGCGGTTCACCGGCTGCCCGAGGCGATGCGTTCGTCGATCATGCTGATTCCGCCGCTGCTCGCGCGCTTCGGCGTCGCACGCCTCGAGAATGACGTGAAAGGCTGCACGCTCGGCGTGCGCGAGATCGATCCGCACGTCGAGGTGTTCGAACGTTTCGGCGCGCACATCGAGCGCACGCCCGATTCGCTGATCGTCCGCACCGACGGCCCGCTGACGGCCAACGATCACTGGCTCGACTACGCGTCGGTGACGACCACCGAGAACTTCGCGCTGTGCGCGACGAGCGCGAACGGCACGTCGACGCTGATGAACGCGGCATCCGAGCCGCACGTGCAGGAGTTCTGCCAGTTCCTCGCGATGATCGGCGTCGCGATCGAGGGCATCGGCACGTCGCGGCTGTGCGTGACGGGCGGCGGCAAGCTCGGCGGCGGCGAGTTCCGCTTCGCCGAGGATTTCCACGAGATCGCGACGTTCCTCGCGCTCGGCGCGATCACGGGCGGCGACATCACGGTGCGCAACTCGTCGCCCGAGCATTTCCCGCTGATCGACCGCACGTTCGCGAAATTCGGCGTGACCATCACGCACCGCGACGGCTGGTCGCGCGCGGAACGCGACGGCCCGCTGCGCGTGCGCCGGCCGTTCACGCAGAACATCCTGACCAAGGTCGAGGCCGCGCCGTGGCCGTACCTGCCGGTCGACCTGCTGCCGATCTTCATCGCGCTCGGCGTGCGCGCCGAAGGCAGCGCGATGTTCTGGAACAAGGTCTACGACGGTGCGCTCGGCTGGTCCGGCGAACTGTCGAAATTCGGCGCGCACGTGCTGTTGTCCGATCCGCACCGGCTGATCACGTTCGGCGGGCTGCAGTTGACGCCGGCGCGCGTCGAGAGCCCGTACATCATCCGCGTCGCGATCGCGCTGCTGATGGTGGCCGCGAGCATCGAAGGCCGCTCGGAAATCATGAACGCGCTGCCGATTCGCCGCGCGCATCCGCATTTCGTCGAGAACCTGCGTTCGGTCGGCGCGAACGTCGAGTGGACGAGCAGCGAGTAAGGTCGTGACGGATGCGGCGCGCGTATTGGTGGCGTCGCATCCGGTTTCCCCGCTTTTCATGCCGTATCGGCCGATTCCATGCGCGGCCGCGCAGCGTTCTGCCATCGGCTGCCATCCGTTCACGTCAGCACACTGCGTGCTGCTTCCATTCCCTTCCTGCGGTCGGCGTCAGTACGTCGGACAGACTGGGTATCGCATATCGGGACGAAACCTTGCAAATTGTGACGCGCGGACGTGCGTGACGATAACGGGCATCGGGTCGGTCCGGATCGATCAGGCAATCGATTCCCGCTTCGATTTCGTCGAGGATCGAATCATTCCGACTCGTTTGCGTCGTTCCGCCTGAACCTGAAATCGCCCGGCAGCTTGCCTCTGAAACGCCTCAACTGCAGCAGAAGCACTTCGGGGTTCGGGTGGGGCTTTCGGCCAAAGCACCGGCACGGCGAACGACGACTTGGACTTCGTCGCCTTCACGCAGCCCCAACGCATCGACCAGACCGGCCGGAAGGCGCACGGCCAGGCCAGTCCCCCACTTTGCAATCTGCATACGACCTCCTTGAATAGACGCCGCCGGCTCTATCTTCGCCCCGGTCCAACCGGCAAGGATGGCGTATCAGCCGATCTCCCGCTCCTCCCCAACTCGCGCGATAATCGCCCACTTCTGCGCGAACACCGCGCGCCACCGCCCGCCCGTGATGACGAAAAAGCCCGAACTCGACCGACGCGACTGGATTGCCGGCCTCGAAAAAGGCCTGATGATCCTGGAGGCATTCGACAGCCGGCACGCGCGCATGACGCCCACCCAGGCCGCCGCGCGCACCGGCCTCACACGCACGGCCGCGCGGCGCTATCTGCTGACGCTGGAATCGCTCGGCTACGTGTACACCGACGGCAAGCTGTACGGCCTCACGCCGCGCGTGCTGCGGGTCGGCTGGTCGTACTTCGATTCGGCGCGCCTGCCGCGCACGGTCCAGCCTTATCTGCAGCAATTGAGCGCGTCGCTGAACGAATCGGCGTACGTCAGCGTGCTCGACGGCTGGGAACTCGTGTTCATCGCCCGCAACGGCGTGTCGCGCGTGATGACGACGGGGTTCGTGCTCGGCGCGCGCGTGCCGGCCCCGCTGACGTCGCCCGGTGTCGTGCTGCTCGCCCATCATCCCGATCGCGAAGCCGTGCGCGCGTGGCTCGACGAGACCGAGTTGCCGCCGTTCACGCCGCATACGATCACCAACAAGGCGCGGCTGCTCGAACAGGTCGACCAGGCGCGCGACGCCGGCTACGCGGCGATCGAGCAGCAACTGCAGGTCGGCGTGCGGGGGATCGCGGTGCCGCTGAAGAACCGTCACGGCGAAGTCGTCGCCGCGCTGAGCACGAACATGCCGATCGGCGCGGAGACGACCGACGCGGCCGTGCGGCGCGTGCTGCCGCATTTGCAGGAAGCCGCGCTCGCGATGCTCAACGTGCTGTAGCGACCGGCGCCGCCGGCGTCACCCGATCCGCCACCACCGCGGCAGCAGATTGCGCACTTCGCGCCGCCGGTAACGATCGTCGATCAAATGCACGACGCCCTCGTCGTGCTCGGTGCGGATCACGCGGCCGGCCGCCTGCACGACCTTCTGCAGCCCCGGATACAGGTACATGTAGTCGTAACCGTTGCCGAAGCGCGCATCCATCGCGCGCCGCATCTGCTCGTTGATGTCGTTGACCTGCGGCAGCCCGAGCGTCGCGATGAACGCGCCGATCAGCCGCTCGCCGACCAGGTCGACCCCCTCCGAGAACGCCCCGCCCAGCACCGCGAAGCCGACGCCGCGTCCGCCCGCGTCGAAGCGCGCGAGAAACGCGTCGCGCTCGCTTTCGGCCATGCCGGGCGCCTGCGCCCACACGGGGACGTCCGGATGGCGCGTCTGCATCAGCGCGACCACGCGCCCGAGGTAATCGAAGCTGCTCAGGAAGCCGAGATAGTTGCCGGGGCGCGCCGCGTATTGCGCGGCGATGAGGTCGGCGATCGGTTCGAGCGAACGATCGCGATCGCGCCAGCGCGTCGACACGTGGCTCGCGACGCGCACCGTCAGTTGTTCGGCGCGGAACGGCCCGTCGACGTCGAGCCAGCCCGTATCGCCGGGCAGCCCGAGCGTGTCGCGATAGAAATGGAACGGGCTCAGCGTGCCGGAGAACAGCACGGTCGTGCGCGCGGCTTCGTAGCGCGGCGCGAGGAAACCGGCCGGGATCACGTTGCGCACGCACAGCGTCGACTGGATGCGGCGCCGGCGGCCGGCCGCCGCGACGCCGTCGAGCGCGGGCTGGCGCGGCATCGGTTCGCCGTGCAGCGTCGCGTCGAAGATCGACGCGCTGTCGAACGCTTCGGCCAGCACGCCGAACTGGATCGCCTCGAAATGAAAGCGCAGCAGCGCGTCGTCGTTCGCGCGCGGTGCGTCGGTCAGGTGTTCGCCGATCGCCGCGACGAGGTTTTGCACGGCCGACACGATCGGGCCCGGCACGTCGGGATAGGCCGCATAGCGCTCGGCCTGCGCGCGATTGAGCGTGCCCCACGCGCGGGCGAGCCGGTCGAACGCCTTGCGCAGCGCCGCAGGCGCGGCGTCGCGCGCGGCCGCGAACGCGAACGGATCGAGCGACGCGCTGTACATCTTGCGGGCGCGGTCGAGCAGGTTGTGCGCTTCGTCGACGAGCACGCCGACGCGCCACTGGTTCTGCTGCGCGAGCGTGTGCAGCATCGCGCTGCCGTCGTAGTAGTAGTTGTAGTCGCCGATCATCATGTCCGACCAGCGCGCGAGTTCCTGCGCCAGATAGTACGGACAGACGTCGTGCGCGAGCGCGGCGGTGCGCACGGTATCGCGATCGAGCAGCCCGGCCTCGATCGCCGCGTCGCGCGCGGCCGGCAGCCGGTCGTAGAAGCCTTTCGCGAGCGGGCACGATTCGCCGTGGCACGGGTTGTCCGGATGCTCGCACGCCTTGTCGCGCGCGACGAGCTCCAGCACGCGCAACGGCAGCGCGGGCGTGCCGGCGCCGAGCGTCGTCGCCGCTTCAAGTGCGAGCGCGCGGCCGGGCGTTTTCGCGGTCAGGAAGAACACATGGTCGAGCTCGCCTTCGCCGCATGCCTTCAGCAGCGGAAACACGGTGCCGAGCGTCTTGCCGATGCCGGTCGGCGCCTGCGCCATCAGGCAGCGTTCGTCGCGCGCCGCGCGATAGACGGCGACGGCGAGCTCGCGCTGGCCGCTGCGGAACTGCCCGTGCGGAAACGCGAGCGCGCGCAGCGCCGCGTCGCGCGCGGCGCGATGGGCCGTCTCGCGTTCGGCCCAGCCGACGAAACACGCGCATTGCTCGGCGAAGAACGTCGCGAGCGTGCCGGCATCGAGCGTTTCCGTCAGCACCGTCTCGCGCTCCGACACGATGTCGAAATACACGAGCGCGACGTCGATTTCCGCGAGGCCGCGCGCGTCGCACATCAGGTGCGCATAGACCTTCGCCTGCGCCCAGTGCAGCGCGCGGTGGTTGGCCGGCATCGCGTCGAGGCTGCCGCGATAGGTCTTGATTTCCTCGAGCCGGTTCGCCACCGGATCGTAGCCGTCGGCGCGGCCGCGCACGGTGAGCGTGCCCCACGTGCCGGTCAGCGCGATCTCGGTTTCGTAGCGCGCGCCGCGCTTCGACGTGACCGCGCCGTGGCCGGCGATGCCCTCGAGCGCGGTCGGTGCGGGCGTGAAGCGCAGGTCAAGATCGCCGCGCCGCGCGGTGAACTCGCACATCGCCCGCACCGCGACGACGTAGCTCATGCGGACACCCTCGCCGCCTCGGCGTGCGCGACGCCCTCGCCGGCCCACTCGACGTCGACGACACGCACCGGCATGCGATGCGCGAGGCAGTAGGCGAGCCAGCGCGTCTGATTGTCCTGCAGCCGGTCGCCGGGGCCCTTCACCTCGATCAGCTCGTAGCGGCGCTCGTCGGGCCAGAAGCGGACGAGATCGGGCAAGCCGGACCGGTTGCTGCGGATATCCGCGAGCAGGCGCGTGAACCACAGCCGCAGGTGTTCGGGCGGCAGGCACGCGAGCGCTTCGTCGAGCAGTTCGTCGGTCAGCACGCCCCAGAACACGAACGGCGACTGCAACCCGGCCTTGGTCGCGAAATGCCGGCGGATCGTGTCGCGGTACGCGCCCGAATCGAGCTGCGCGAAGCAGGCGTCGAAGGCCGCCGCGCGGCGCACGGCGAAATCGGGGGCGTGCAGGTCGGCCGGGCCGCGCTGGAACGGGTGAAAGAACGCGCCGGGCACGGCCGCGAACACGGGCTCCCAGCACAGCAGCCCGAACAGCGAATTGATCAGCGTGTTTTCGACGTAGTGGACCGGCGACGCCGGTTGCGCGAGATGGTCGCGTACCGCGAATTCGACGCTGACGAACGCGTCGGGGCGCGCAAGCACGAGCGTCTCGCGCGGTACGTCCGTCGCGGCGGGCGCACGTTCGACCCGGTGGCCGGCGCGGCGCTGCAGGCGCGGCAGCATGCGCTCGACGCGCTGACGCTCCTCGTCGCTCTCGAAGCCGTTGCGCGCGTCGAGCGCGAGCGCCAGGGCGTCGCCGTCGCGCCCGCAGCGTTCGAGCACGCGGATACGCCGATGCCGGCTGCCGGGCCACGCGCTGCGCGTGTACGCGTCGAGTGCGGCGTCCCAGTCGGCGCGGCGTTCGCACGCCTGGCCGAGCGCGAACAGCAGCTTCGCGCGGCGGGTCGCGAGCCACGGTTGCGCGCAGTCGACTGCGTCCAGCGCGCGGAGCAGGTCGTCGAACGGCAGATCGTCGGGCCACGCGTCGAGCGCGTCGCGGCACATCTGCAGCGCGAGATACGCGTCGACGTCGCCGCGCTGCTGGAACGCGCGCGACGACGGTGCGATCGGCACGCTTTCGTACTGGAACACGCCGAGATCGGCCAGCACGAACTCGCTCCAGTCCTGATGCAGGTTGCCGAAGAACATCAGCCGCAGCCGGTCGCACAGCGCGCCGACGGTCACGCGCAGCACGCGGTCGTCGGGCTGCGCGCACCACGCGTCGAGCGGTTGCGCGACGTCGTGCACCGGGCGCAGCCGCTCGAGCCAGTCGGCCTTGCGCTCACCCGCATGCGCGGCGAGCGACGGGAAGATCCGCAGCAGCTCGGCCTTGGTCGACAGCGCGAACAGCTCGTCGAGCGTGAGCGCCGGCGCCGGATCGACCCAGCCGAGCGCGACGAGCGGTGCGGCGGCGTCCAGCGTGCAGCCGATCTCGTCGTACACGAGCTTGCTCGCGCGGAAATCGGACCCGTTGCGCATCAGCATCCGCACGAGCAGCGCGCGCGACGCCTGCGGCAGCGTCGCGAACTGCCGGACGAAGGCGTGCTCGTGCGCGTCGAACAGGTCGTCGTAACGCTCGCCGAGCCAGGCGAGCGCGCGTTCGAAATTGGTCAGGTAGTAAAACGCCGGAGGCGTCGGCGAGGCAGGCGTCACGGGGATCGATCACTGTACATTTGTACAGGTCGCAATCATATCAAATGTGACGGGCGATGCCCCACGCGACATCGCCTGCCCGCCCCCGTCAGAACTGGTAATTCACCGACATGTCGAACACGCCGTTGGTCGACTGCTGCGTGATCGGGCTGCGCGCGGCGCGGCCGACGAGCTGCTCGATCGCGCCGTCCATCGTGACGAACCAGTGCTTGTTGACGAACCACACCATCGTCACGCCGAGGCCCGCCGACTTGATCCCGGCGCCCGACGAATAGGCCGGCAGCCCCGAGCGCGCGGACGCGCCCTGGTTCACGCCGAACCAGCTGTTCATGTAGCGCGAGTCGGCGAACGACACGGTGGGCCCCGCGAACCAGAAGAAGTGCTCGTTGCTGCCGGGCATCGGCATGTACGCGGAGAAATCGCCGGTCCAGCCGTTCGACCCGCCGATACTGCGCCGGACGTCCGCGCGCAGCACGAGCGGGAAATCCTTCGAGACCACGTAGTCGGCCGCGAGCTTCATCACGGGCGCCGCGTTGATGTTGTCGAGCCCGTTCAGGTGGCCGAGATCGTCGGCCGAACGGCGTCCGAGGTCGTAACCGACGGACAGGCTCACGCGCCAGTTCGGCCCGCGCAGCACGTTCGCGCCGAGCCCCTCGCCGGTCGACAGGAAGAACAGGTCGCGATAGCGGATGTCGACATTCGGGCCGCCCATCACGCGATAGCGGTCGGAGCCCGCATAGCGCGGCTGCAGCGTCATCGCGGCACCGACGCTCACCTGCCACGTGGGGATGTTCGGATCGAAGAGTTTCTGGAGCGGTACGCCCGCCGTGTATTGCCATTCGCCGAGCGGCGAAGGCGTCTGGGCCGACGCGTCGCGGGCGCCGGCGGCGGCGAGCGCCGCGAATGTCGACAATACGAACCGGCGAGCGCCGGGCGACTGCAACAGGCGAGCAACAGTGGTCAAGGCGGTCTCCGTCGGTTGCACGAAACGAACCTGAAGGAAAGCGCGTCGCGCTTCATCGGCTGCAACGGCACGCAGCCTGCGGCGCAAACGTAGCATGCGCTGAATTAACGGACATCCTACGCGACGCGCGTGCAGACGCAAAGCGCCCGTTGTCGGCGGGCACTTTGCCGGAATCCGGCACGAGCCGGCGGATGATTGCGGGATCAGAAACGCTCGACGTGATAGTCGCCGGCGAGCGCGGCCGGACTGCGCGTCGACATCATGCGCGAGAAACCGTCGGCAAGCCGGCCGAGCGCGAGCTGCTTCTGGCTCGCGTCCCAGTGCGTGTACGCGTCGTACGCGGCATCGTCGAACGAAACGGTGACGGCGACCGGGCGGCCGCTCGCGCGAAAGCCGATCTGCAGCACGCCGCCCGGCAATTCCTCGATGTGATAGTGCAGCGAGCGCGATTCGAAATAGCGGCCCAGTACCTGAGCGATCGCGCGCTTGTCTGGCGATTGCACGTGAATGTCCATGACGGTCCTCCTTTTCCAGGTTCGCGCGGCCGGTGGTGGCGCACTGCCCCCGCCCGGCATCCGCATCGGCGGCGGGTGCGACGGCGGGTCGCCCTGCGGCAGCCCGTCGGGCACGGGCGGATCGACCGGGTCGTCGTGCCCGGGCGGCGGCGGATCCGGGTCGACGTCGGGTGTCGTCGGTTCGGGGCGGTGCAGCGTGGATGGCGTGTTCATGTCACTCCTGCGCGACGGCTCGCGCATCTCGATGGCGAGGCGAGCGCCCGCAAGCGCCGTGCCCGCTGCCGTGCCGGGGCCGTTGGCCGTTCGGTTCATTCGTCGTAAGCCGCCATGACGAGCCACATCGTGCGCCCCTCGGCGGCCAGCTGCACGGCGAGCGCGAACGGATCGGACGGCGCGCATTGCGCGACGAGCGCCTGCTGGGCACGTTCCGGACCGTCGTAGACGATGTCGTTCAGTTGGCGTACCTCGTCCTTGCCGTCGAACATGCGCCGTTCCGGCCGATAGATCAGCGATTCGCGCTTCCACGTGGCGAAACGCTCGCGCACGTGGTCGAAATCGCCGCCGCATACGTTCGCGTCGTAACGTATCCTTTCCCTGGCTGCATTCATCACGATGTCCTCTCGTCCATGCCGGACGCGTGCCCGGCCGGTGCTCGCCGGCTTGCAAGCGCCGTGCCGCGGATGCCGCGGGTACGCCGCTTGCGCCTTCTCGTCGACAAGGAGGTTTCGATCATGACCGTTCACGCCACCGGCCGCCGCGACGCCGTGTCACCGGCCGCCGGATCGCTCAGGCTCGCCACGTCGCGTCCGCCGTCGGAAGACAAGACGGAGGAGCGCATCGACGAAGGGCTCGAGGAGACGTTTCCGGCCAGCGACCCGCCCGCCGTCGGCGGTGCGACGCGCATCGACCCCGCCAAGCCGTCCGGCGAGCACGAACGTCGCGCGCCGCACGTCCCTTCCCCGCCCCGCGATCACGGCTGACGGCGGCACCCGGCGCGCGGGGCGTGGCAGCGCTCCGACGAGCCGGCGAAACCAGGAGCGATCCGATGAAAGTCCTTGAACGCAGATGGCATGAAATCAGCGGCGCGGCCGGCGTCGCGGCACTGGCCGCGATCGAAAGCGCGGTGGTGCTGGCGATCGTCACGATGACGGGTATCGGCCACTGACGTCCCGCAGAGCCGGCCGCGGCTGCCGCCGTGGAAGATGTACAAGCGGGCTGGCAAATTCCTCCGTCGTCTGGCTGCGCACGTCCGGCGTGCGCGCGTCGCGCGCGGCACGCGCCCTGCTCCCGTATCGTTCCGATCACGAAGGAGGCGTTCATGTATCGCGTCAACGAGATCATGTCGCGTGACGTCGTGTGCGTCGCGCCGACCGACACGATTCGCCATGCGGCCGAATTGATGCAGCGCTTCGATATCGGCGTGCTGCCCGTCTGCGACGGCACCGAACTCGTCGCGATCGTGACCGACCGCGACCTCGCGGTGCGGGCGCTGGCGCACGGTCATTCGCCCGACACGCCCGTGCAGGCGGTCGCGTCGCGGCCGGTGCAGTGGTGCGTCGAGGACGACGGCGTCGGCGACGTTCAGCAACGGATGGCCGACGTGCAGTTGCACCGGCTGCCGGTGCTCGATCGCAGTCTGAAGCTGGTCGGCATGGTGTCGCTGGGCGACATCGCGACGCGCGCGGGCGGCCCGGCCCGCGACGAGCTGGCCAACACGCTCGAGGACGTATCGTTGCCGCGCCGCCGCTGACCGACCGGCGCCCCCATCACCCCGCGGCCCGCAGCCCCGGCGCACTACCCGCGCAACGCATTGGTGCGCGGACCGGGTTGCCGCTTCGACCAGGAGGTTTTCGATGACAACGGACAAACCGTCGCGCGACGCCGCGCGCATCGTCGGCGCGCATGCGCGCACGGCCGCTGGCGGGCCGGGGCCCGGCGTGATGGCCACTCGCACGCTCGAAGGCGATCGCGTGTTGACGATCGATGGCGACGACATCGGCAAGGTTGCGCACATCATGCTCGACGTGCGCGCCGGACGAATCGCGTACGCGGTCGTGTCGTCGGGCGGCTTGCTCGGCATCGGCGACAAGCTGCTCGCGGTGCCGTGGAACGCGCTCGTCCTCGATGCCGAGCGCCAATGCTTCGTGCTGCCCGTCGACACCGCGCGCGTGCGCGAGGCGCCCGGCTTCGACAAGAGCCGGTGGCCGACGATGGCCGACGCCGAATGGGCCGAGGCGCTGCATGCGTACTACGGCAGCGCTCCGTACTGGCTGATCGAGGAAGGCGAAACGGCGCTCGATTCGCCGCCGTACGAGGCGTCGCCGGGCGGCCCCGAAGACGGCACGCGGCAGCACTGACACCCGCTGGCCGGTCGGATCCGGTTCACTTCGCGGCGGCCACCGTCTTCGCAAGTTGCCGCGCGGCGCCCAGGTGCGCGTTCAGCATCGGCAGCGTGCGGGCCGCGAATGCGCGAAGCTGCGGGTCGCGGCCCGCTTTGGCCTCGGTCTCGTAAAGCCGGATCGCGGCTTCGTGCGCGCGTGGCCCGGCCAGCGCCACATATGCGGTATCGAACGCACGTCCCTCCTTCGCTCGCAATGCCGTCACTTCCGGGTCGACGAGCATCCGTGTCTGGACCGGCACGCCCTTTTGCGCACCGATGTGCCGCAATTCGTCCCCGATACGCGCGTGGTCGTCGACCATCCGGCGCGCGAAGGCCTTCACGTCCGCGCTCGACGACCGGTCGAGCGCGAGCTGGCCGGCCTGCCGCTCCACCTTGCCGATCATGCCGGCCTTGTCGACGAACTCGGCGTCGATGCCGATCGGCCGCTGCGTCATGCCGGCCTCGTCGGCGGTCGGGCCCGGGCGGATGACGCCCGGCGCGACCTGCGCGGACGACGCAGGCGGCGTCTCCGCGTGCGAGCGCGCGAACGTCAGCGCGCCGGCCGCGGCAGTCAGCACGATGGCCACCGGCCGACGCCCGCGTTGCTTCATCCGGTTCGTTTTCGTCATCCGGGCCTCCGGGTCGGGCGCCGGCGCGAGCCGGCCGCGCGGCTTGCCGTCACGCGGGACGATGCGTCGACGTGAAGAAATCGGTCCACGCGCCGTTGTGCCACGCACCCTCGGTGCGCTCCACCGACAGCGCGCCGGCCGCGAGCATCGTCCGCTCCGCGAACGCGATCGTGCGCCGCGTCACGTGCGCGGCGAGCACGACGCCGTTTTCGCATTGCTTCAGCGCGCCGTGCCCCTCCGGCGCATCGCCGCGCATCCGGCCGAGCGCGCCGCACAACGCGCCGACATAGCCGCCGACGAGCGGTACGCCGATCCACGCGAGCGGGGAGTGAAGCCCGCCCAGGTACAGCAGCGCGGCCCCGGCGAGCCCGACGACCGCACCGACGGCCACGCCTTCCAGCGCGCCGAGGCCACCCGGCCGCGCGGCGGAGTCCGCATAGACGTCGCCGCCGAGCCAGAACAGCGCGTGCTGTCCGGGCGGATTGAGAAAGAAGACCTTCACGTCGTCCCGGTGAATGGCGTGGCCGCGCAATTGCTCCGCGCACCGTTCCGCCTGCTCGAGCCGCGAGAAACGGCCCGCGATGATGGTGTCCATGTCGAACCTCCTGCCCGGTGACGCACAGGGCCGCGGGCGCGCGACGCCCGAGCGGCCCGGCGCGGAGCCGCGCATCACGTTACTTCCGGCGGATCTGCAGCCTGTCGCGCACGCCGCTCACGCCGTCGACGTCGTGCGCCACGCGGATCGCGGTCGCGCGTTGCCGCTCGTCGGGCACATGGCCCGTCAGTTCGACCACACGGCCGTGGACCTGCACGTCGATGTCGCCGGAGGCCAGGCCACGTTCGGCGACGAGCGCGGCCCTGACACGGGACGCGAGCGTCGCGTCGCGGATCTGGCCTCCGACGGCCGACGCCTGGCTCGCCAGCTTCGCACGCGTACCCTCCTCGGCCGCTGCGTAGCGGGGCGTCGCGATCCATGCACACGACAGCATCAGTATGCTCGCGATCCGCGCAACCGGCGTCCCGCGCCTGATGCGTGGCCAGCAAGTGCCGGTGCCGTCGCGCCGCGTGTTTTCCGTTGCGTCCATCGCGCCTCCTTTTGCGTATGCGGCCGGATCGCCGCGCCTTTTGTGCGCAGCTACCGCTCGCGCGGCTTGCCGTCGGCCGTGTCGCGAATGTCGTCCGGATCGTCCGGTACGACGTCGACGATCACGCTCGCGAGCGTCGGCATGTCGACCGGCTTGCACAGGTACGCATCGAACCCGGCGGCCATCACCCGGCGCCGGTCGGCCGTGCCGGCGTGAGCCGTCACCGCGACGACCGGCAGACGTCCGCCGCCGTTCGGCAAGTGCCGGATCCGGTCGAGCAGCCAGTAACCGTCGCCGTCCGGCATCGCGAGATCCGACAGCACGACGCTCGGCGGCTGCCGCTCCACCGCTTCGAGCGCGTCGTGCCCCGAACGCGCGGTCGATACCTCTGCGCCCATCGTCTTGAGCGCCGCCGCAAGGCTGGTCCGCGACGTTGCGTCGTCGTCGACCACCAGCACGCGCTGGCCGTCGAGCGCGACCGTATCGGACGCGCTACGCGCGCGCGACAACTGCCCCACCGGATCGTCGGCGTCCCAGCCGGCCGGCAGCGTCACCGTGACGGTCGTTCCGCGCCCCGCGCCCGCGCTCGTCGCGACGACCTCGCCGCCGTGCAGCTGCGCGATGTTGCGCACGATCGACAGGCCGAGCCCGAGGCCGCGCTTCGGCGACGTGAACGCGCCTTCCGGCCGGCTGAAGGTCTCGAACAGATGCGGCAGGCGGTCCGGCGCAATACCTTGCCCGGTGTCGGACACCGACAACCGCACGCGTTCGCCCGCGCGCGTCAGCGATACGTTGATGCGGCCGCCCCGCGGCGTGAACTTGATCGCATTCGACAGCAGGTTCGACAGCACCTGGCGCAGGCGTTCGCCGTCCGCCGGAATCACGCACGCCGGCATCGCGTACTCCGTCGACAGCACGAGCCCGTTCGCCTGCGCCGTTGCGTCGAGTTCACGCGCGGCATCGCGCACGATCCGCACGAGATCGACCGGCACGCGTTCGAGGCGCAGCCGGCCGGTCGCGAGGGACGACGCGTCGAGCAGGTCGGCGACCATGTGCGACAGCGACCGCGCGCTGCGGTCGATCGCGTCGACCGCCTGCTGTGCGAAACCCTGCCCGTCGGCGTTGCGCAGCACCTCGACCCAGCCGTAGATCACGTTCAGCGGCGTGCGCAGTTCGTGCGATACCGTCGCCAGCAGCTCGTCCTTCAGCCGGTTCGACGCGTCGGCCTGCACGCGCGCGTCGCGCGCGCCGCGCAGCGAGCGCAGCGCGTGCCGTTCGCTGCGGCGGCGTTCGCCCGCTTCGCGCAGTGTCAGCGACAGGCCCGTGCAGTTGCCCTGCGCGTCGACGATCGGCGACGCGGCGAAGGTCGCGCGAAAACGGCCGCCGTCGGCGCGCATGCACAGTATGTCGAGCGGCCCGACCGGCTCGCGCAGGTCCGCGAACGACGCGGGCACCGCATGCCGGCGCAGCCAGCGCGGCGCGATCATCGTGACGACGTCCCGCCCGTTCGCCCGGGCCGGATCGATGCCGAAGATTCTTGCCGCGGCCGGATTCCAGCTGGTGACCCGGCGCGCGGCGTCGACCCCGACGATCGCATCGGGCGACGCGTCCACCACACGGCGCAGCAGCCCGTCGTCGGGCACGCTCGCGGCGGACGACGGCTCGCGATGCGGGGGGGACGGTTCACCGCCGCCATCGATCTCGCGCAAACGATCGTTCGCGAGCAGCGGCTTCACGGCCGTCACCAGCACGCATTCGACGAAGCTGATCGCGACGAACGTGCCGGCTTGCGCCAGCAGCGTCGCGAGCGGGGCCTCGCGCCACCACAGCGCACCGATCACGCCGACGCTCGCGACGGTCGCGGCAAGGCCGCCGGCGAACGACGTCAGCCACGCGGCGGCCGCCACGCCTGCATAAAATGGCAGCGGCGCAAAGGGCGCGTGCTCGCCGACGGCCCGAATCGCCCACGCCTGCAGCGCGGACGCCAACCCGACGGCCAGCACGACCCATGCACCCTGCCGGAACACCTCACCGGTCAGAGTCCTCATTGCATCCTTGCATCGCACCGGCAGCCGTCGTGCGCAGGCATGCCGCCTGTCGGCCATCCGGCATGCGGTCGAACGCACCGGGCGAGCGTGAAGGCGCCCGCAAATAACGTACCCGGTATCGGCCGCGCGGCGGATTCGCGGCGACGGGGCGCGGGACGGCGTGCCCACCCTGCGGCCGGTCCGGTGGCCGCCGGCTTTGCCGTGCGGGTCGCGGCGCTGTGTCGGCGACCGCTTTTTTCATCGGAGTTCTGTAAAAAGGCACCGCTACTGCATCGGACGTCGCACCACATCGCGAGTATGTGGACAACACCGATGGCCTGCATCTTTCACCGACGCCGCGCACATTGGAAATTTCTATTCGGCGGCACCTTCGCGGTCGTTTCGCTGTCGATGATAAATATTGCAATCAACGAAACGTGCGATGCCGTTTTTCAAAGCGGCCCGCGAACGCTTATGGGTGAATCCGCCAACCGGACGAAGCAGCGCGCAGACGGTCGCCGGCTGTCCGGCCGGTCCGCCGCGATGCGCACGCTGCTCGGCCGTATCGAGAGAATCGCACCGACCCGTGCGAGCGTGATGATTGCCGGCGAAAGCGGGGTCGGCAAGGACATCGTCGCGCGCCGGCTGCACGATCTCAGCGCGCGGCGCGACGGCCCGTTCGTGCCGATGAACTGCGGCGCGATCCCGCCCGACCTTGCCGAGGCGCAACTGTTCGGGCACGAGAAAGGCAGCTTCACCGGTGCGACCACGCAGCGCGAAGGTTTCTTCGAAGCCGCGCGCGGCGGCACGCTGTTGCTCGACGAGATCGCGGAAATGCCCGCGGCGCTGCAGGTGAAGCTGCTGCGGGCGATCGAGTCGAACACGATCGTGCGCGTGGGCGGCACCGAATCGATTCCGCTCGACGTGCGGTTCGTGTCGGCCACCCGCCACAATCCGGCCGACGCCGTGCGCGACGGCCGCTTGCGCGAGGACCTGTTCTACCGGCTCGCCGCGTTCGCGATCTACGTGCCGCCGCTGCGCCAGCGCGACGGCGACGTCGAGACGATCGCGCAGGAGTTCGTCGACACGCTGAACGCGCGGCATCGCGCGCACAAGCGCCTGACCGACGCGGCGATCGCCGCGTTGCGCGCGTATTCGTGGCCCGGCAACGTGCGCGAACTGCGCAACACGATCGAGCGCGCGTACATCCTGTCGGACGACGGCATCGACGTCGCGTTGCCGAAGCAGCCGATGCCGGCGGCCGACAGCACGTCGGCGGGCGCGATGGCGCTGCCGCTCGGCGCGACGTTGCACCACGCGCAGCAGCGCTTCATCGCGGAGACGCTGCGTCACTTCGACGGCAACAAGCCGCGCGCGGCCAAGGCGCTCGGCATCAGCCTGAAGACGCTCTACAACCGGCTCGCGCTGATGCGCGACCGGGGCGGCTCGTGAGCGGCGCGGCCCGCACGCCGCGGGCCGCCGGCTGCCGGCCGCTCAGGCGACCTTGAACTGCCCGACCGTCGTCGCCAGCGCGTTCGCCTGCGACTGCAGCGCGGTGGCCGCCGCGGTCGACTGTTCGACGAGCGCCGCGTTCTGCTGCACCATTTCGTCGAGCTGCGTGACCGCGCGGTTCACTTCCTGGATGCCGCGCGTCTGCTCGTTCGCCGCGTGCGTGATCTCGGAGATGATGGTCGTCACGTTCGACACGTTGGACACGATCTCGCGCATCGTGTCGCCCGCCTGGCGCACCTGCCCGGACCCGGCCGACGCGCTCGGCCGACAGCGTCGCGCCGCCGGACGTCGCGATCCGCCAGCGCCCGTCGGCGCGCGTCAGCCCGACGGCGCGGGTCAACCCGTGTACGACCGCCCCGCTCGTCTGCGCGGCACGCACGAGGCCGCGCGTATAGCTGAGCGGCTGCACGCTGCCGGCGCGGCGATCGATCCAGCCGCCCGCATACGCCGGCGTGCCGAGCCGTCGGGCGACGTCGTCGCGGCTCAGCACGTCGACCGGCGCGCCGCGCGCGGCCCATTGCTGCGCGCGGCGTGCGACCGTGTCGAGCATCGCGGCGGTCGGTGCCGGCTGAATCCAGCCGCTGCGACGCGCATCGCAGTCGATCGCGTGCCGCGCGATCAGGTCGAACACGGTATCGGCCGCGCCGCCGACGATGCCGGCAAGCTGCTCGCCCGCCTCGTCGCCGAACCGGCGGACCAGTTCGTCGGGGTCGTATTTCAGCCCGGGGATCACTTGACCGCCGTTACGGCCCGATGCGCCCCAGCCCGGCTGCGCGCCGTCGATCACGCGGACGTTCACGCCGCGCTCGGCCAGGTGAAGTGCAGTCGACAGGCCCGTGAAGCCGGCGCCGACGATCGCCACGTCGCACGACACCGACGCGTCGAGCGCGGGCGTATCGGGCGCCGGGGCGGCGGTTGCCGCCCACAGCGAGTCGGGCCACGGCGAATCGGGCCATCCGGGTGCCGCGTTCGTTGCGCTCATGGTCGATCCGGGGTATCGGCGCTATCCGACGCCAGCAGGCGACGCAGGAATTCCTGCGTGCGAGGGTGCGTCGGCTGCGTGAGCACGGCGCGCGCCGGTCCGCTTTCGCAGATGGTGCCGTCGTGCAGGAAGCACACGCGATCGGCCACCTCGCGGGCGAACGCCATTTCGTGCGTGACGACCACCATGGTCATCCCGTCGCGGGCGAGCGCGCGCATCACGCCGAGCACTTCGCCGACGAGCTCGGGGTCGAGCGCCGAGGTCGGCTCGTCGAACAGGATCGCCTGCGGCTCCATCGCGAGCGCGCGCGCGATCGCGACGCGCTGCTGCTGCCCGCCCGACAGCTCCGACGGGTACGCATGCATCCGATGCGCGAGCCCGACCTTGTCGAGCAGCGCGGCGGCCTGCTCGCGCGCTTGCGCGGCCGGCATGCGCCGCACGTGCACGGGCCCTTCCATCACGTTCTCGAGCGCCGTGCGATGCGCGAACAGGTTGAAGCGCTGGAACACCATGCCGACCCGCATGCGCAGCTCGTGGATCCGCTTCGAATGCGCGTCCACCTTCACGCCGTCGATCGTGATCGAGCCTTCGTCGTAGGTCTCGAAGCCGTTGATACAGCGCAGCACCGTCGACTTGCCGGAACCGGACGGGCCGATCAGGCACACGACCTCCCCCTGTTGCACGTCGAGGCTCACACCCTTGAGCACCGCGTGCTGCTGAAACCGTTTATGTATCGACTCGATCCGGATCATGCGCCCCTCCTCGGTGCGAGCCGCTTGCCGAGCCGGTTCACGCCGAACATCAGCGGCAGGCCGAGCGCGAGATACAGCAGCGCGACGAGCGTGTAGACGCTCATGTTCTGGAACGTCGACGACGCGATCAACTGGCCGGCGCGCGTGATTTCCGCGACCGTGATGGTCGACGCGACCGACGAATCCTTCAGCAGCATCACGAGCGTGTTGCCGTACGGCGGCAGCGCGATGCGAAACGCCTGCGGCAGCACCACGCGCCGCATGATCATCGGGCCGCGCATGCCGATTGCCTGTGCGGCTTCGATCTGGCCGCGGTCGATCGCCTCGATGCCGGCGCGGAAGTTCTCGGCCTGATACGCCGAATATGCGATGCCGAGGCCGAGCACGCCGGCCTGGAACGCCGACAGTTGCACGCCGAGATCGGGCAGCACGAAGTACATGTAGAACAGCTGCACGATGATCGGCAGCCCGCGGATCACGTTGACGATCGTGCTGCCGGCCGTCGATACGGCACGATTGCGCGACACCTTCAGCAGCGCGAGGATCAGCCCGAGCACCGAACTGAGCACGAACGCGCACGCGGTGATCTCGACCGTGACCACCGCGCCCTTCAACAGGATCGGCAGGAAATCGATCGCGTTCTGGAAAAACATGAGGTCTCCTATGCGACGGCCGGACCGCGCGCCGCCGCGGATGCCCGCGACGCGCGGGCGAAACCGGTCAGGAAGCGAATGCCGACGCTCAGCTCATGTGCCACTTCTGCAGGATCTGCTGCAGCGTGCCGTCGCTCTTCATCTTGCGAATCGCGCCGTTGAGCTGTTCGAGTGTCGCGTTGTCCCCCTTGCGCACGATGAAGCACACCTGCCCTTTCACGACGCTCTGGTATTCGGGCACGAGCCGCACCTGGCGATTGACGCCGTGCTCGATCTGGTACGCGACGATCGGCTGGTCGGCGAAGCCGGCCTTGATGCGCCCGAGCGCGACGTCGCGCATGATGTCGGCGATCGAATCGTAGGTCCGGACTTCCTTGAAGATGCCCTTCTTGTTGAGCGCATCGACGAATGCCGTGCCGACCTGCGCGCCGACCACCTGCCCCTTGAAATCGTCCATCGACGTATAGCGGCCCGGATCGTCGGCCTTCACGATCAGGCCCTCGCCGAACGTGTAGACGGTGTCGGAGAAATCGACGACCTGCTGGCGCGCCGGCGTCTTCAGCATCGCGGCCGAGATGATGTCGATCTTCTGCGTGGTGAGCGACGGGATCAGCGCCGAGAACACGGTCTGCTGCACGTCGACGCGAAACCCGGCCGACTTTCCGGCCGCGGTGATCGCATCGACCATCATCCCCTGGATCGAATTGCTCTTGACGTCGAGAAACGTGAACGGCACGCCGGTGGCCGTCGCGCCGACCTTCAGCGTCGGCTCGGCTGCACCGGCGCCCGCCGATGCGGCGGACAGGGCGATACAGGTGGCGAAACCGGCGGCCAGTGCGCCGAACCGCTTGATGAACGAAACCATGACGTCTCCTTCTCGAATAACCCGGTGCGCCGGCCGGTCGCTGATCGACACTGCGACGATGGCTCGATCTTAAAACGAATCAAAAACATCGCAAATAGATTTTTGCGTATCGATATTCGATACGATATGATTCGATATCGAATCGATCGCGCCCCTCGCCATGGAAACGTCGTCCGACCAAGCAAACGACCTGCTGTTCAACCAGTCGCTGGAAAAAGGGCTGAACGTGCTGCGCGCGTTCAGCGCGAAGCGCCGCACGATGACGCTGGCGGAAGTGGCGGATGCGGCGGGCATGACGAAAAGCTCCGCGCAGCGGATGGTCTATACGCTCGAGAAGCTCGGCTACATCCGCAAGCATCCGGTCACGCGGCGTTATCAGCTCACGCCGCACGTGATGCGGATCGGCTTCAACTATCTCGCGGCCGATACGTTGATCGACGTCGCGAATCCGTTCCTGTCCGAGCTCACGAACCTGACCGGCGAAACCACCAACCTCACCGAGCCGGACGAAGATGAAATGGTGTACGTCGCGCGTTTCGTGTCGACGAAGTTCGTGCCGATCCACATGCCGATCGGCAGCCGTATCCCGATGTACTGCACCGGCAGCGGCCGCGCGTTCCTGAGCGCGTTGCCGCCGGAAGAAGCGCGTGTGCGGCTCGACGGCATGGCGCGCACGCCGCATACGCCGCGCACGGTCACGGCGCTCGACGATCTCGTCGCGTTGCTCGACGGCGCGCGGCGCGAAGGCTACGCGACCAATCAGGAGGAGCTGTTCATCGGCGACATGTCGATCGCGGCGCCCGTGCTCGGCAGCCAGGGGCAGCCGGTCGCGGCCGTGCACGTGGTCGCGCCGACGAGCCGCTGGACGTTCGACGATGCACGCCGCAAGCTCGCGCCGGCTGTGATCGACTGCGCGCGCGGGATCAGCAATTCGATCCGGACGCTTGAATAGCGGCAGCGAAACGGAAGGCGGTGGTACGCCGTTGCATGGCGCAACGGCGTTTGACCGCTACCGCGGCTTCGACGCATGCTCGCTCCGGTAGGTACGGTTCGGGCGCGATACGAGTTGCTTCGCTGCAGCGTCCAGTTCCTTGCCGTGATACAGATCGATGCACTTCAGGAAGTCGAACTTCACGTCCCTGACCTCCGGTTCGACAACCGGATTCCGATAGTCGCGAGCCAGATACTTCGCGACCAGCGCGTGAATGACGTCCGGCGCACGTTCCATGTCGTAGTAGGTCCAGTCGCGCAAAGCGCTGATGCTGCTGCCTATGTCCTTGCTCGCGCCGGACTCAGGCTTGCAAGCGGTAGCCAGGCACTCCGCGAGCACCATGTCCTTGAAGTTCTGGAGGTAAGTTCGTGAACCGGCCTCGGGCGAGGTTTGTGCGGAGTCCTTCGCCACGACCCTCGCCGGTTGAAGCGCGATGCACATCAACATGGCGGCGATCCAGACTCCCCTCATGACAGGCTCCAAAAATTTGCGCGATCGGTACGATACCGCGCGCCTGGTTCGTTGAAGTAACAATGGTCGTGACGCTGGATGCTCGCCTCGATCGCCATCCCCCCGCCGTGGCGCGAGAATCGGATCAACTCCCAACGCGGAAAAGTATTGCCGACTGTCGCGCGCAGCCTCTTCGCCCCACCCAACCCCTCGTTTTCCCCGATCCCGTTCGCCTTGACTCCGCCGCGCCGATCGACAAAACTTCGCATATCTACAGTGTGATCACAGATCGCAGATCAAACCCAGGAGACCCCGCCTTGCCGCCCCGTATCGTCCCGCCCGCACTGAAAGCCATCGAACAGGAAACGATGGGAGACAAGGTCTACCAGCAACTGCGCGAAGCGCTGATGAGCGGCCGCTTCGCGCCTGGCCAGGCGCTGAGCCTGCGCAGCGTCGCCGAGGCAGTCGGCTCGTCGACGATGCCGGTGCGTGCCGCGCTCACGCGGCTGCGCGCCGAACGCGCACTGGTCGACGGCCCGAACCGCGCGCTCGTCGTCCCGCCGATGACGCTCGACATGCTCGACGAACTGCGCGACGTGCGCATCGCGCTCGAAGGCTGCATCGCCGAGCGCGCGTGCGCTCGGATGACCGACGCGCAGATCGCGGCGGTGCGCAAGACCTGCGAGACGATGCAGGCCCACGTCGAAGCCGGCCGCTCGCGCGCCTACCTGCAAAGCAATTTCGCGTTCCACAGCGCGATCTACGCGCACGGCGCCAGCGAAAGCACGCTCGCGATCGTCGAGAACCTGTGGATGCGCGTCGGCCCGTTCCTCA
Source organism: Burkholderia sp. BCC0506 (assembly GCF_902833145.1). Classification (GTDB taxonomy): domain Bacteria; phylum Pseudomonadota; class Gammaproteobacteria; order Burkholderiales; family Burkholderiaceae; genus Burkholderia. The sequence goes on from NZ_CADFEN010000004.1 coordinate 370,913, forward strand.
ACATGGTCGCGCTCGACATCCCGCACATGCGGCGCTCGATGGATGCGCACCGCGCGATCGTCGATGCGCTCGAACGGCGCGACGGCGCGGGCGTGCGGGCCGGCATCGCGCTCGACATCGGCGGCGCCGCGCACGATCTCGCCGAGACGCTGCGGGCCGAGCAGACGCCGCGGACCGTGAACGCGAAGCCGTAGCGGTCGCCTGCCGCGGCCGCCCGACACGCGAGCGGCCGCAACTACACCAACGATGGAGACAACCCGGCATGACAGCTTCCGACCTGCTGAAACCCTATGACGGCCTGCGCGTCCTCGTGACGGGCGGCGCGTCGGGCATCGGCCTCGAAATCGCGGACGCGTTCGCCGAATGCGGCGCGCGTGTGCACGTGTGCGATGCGTCGCCAGCCGCGATCGCGGCGCTCGCCGACCGGCCGCCGCGCGCCGCGGCCGGCGCGATCGGCGCGACGCTGGCCGACGTATCCGACCCGGCCGCCGTCGAACGCGTGTTCGCCGACGTGTCGACCACGCTCGGCGGCCTCGACGTGCTGGTCAACAACGCGGGCATCGCCGGCCCGACCGGCGGCATCGACGAGATCGACCCCGTGCAGTGGGAGCAAACCGTCGCGATCAACCTGAACGCGCAATTCCAGTTCGCGCGCCGCGCGGTGCCGTTGCTGCGCGAGTCGAAGCACGGCGGCGCGATCATCGCGCTGTCGTCGGTCGCCGGCCGGCTCGGCTACGCGTTCCGCACGCCGTATGCGGCCACCAAATGGGCAGTGGTCGGCCTCGTGAAAAGCCTCGCGATCGAGCTGGGGCCGCACGGCATCCGCGTGAACGCGATCCAGCCCGGCATCGTGCGCGGCCCGCGAATGCGCCGCGTGATCGAGGCGCGCGCGCAGCAGCTCGGCATCGGCCACGACCAAATGGAGCAGCGCTATCTCGAGAAGATCTCGCTGCGGCGCATGACCGATCCGGCGGAGATCGCCGCGACCGCGCTGTTCCTGTGCTCGCCGGGCGGGCATGGCATCACCGGGCAGGCGATCTCCGTCTGCGGCAACGTCGAAGTGCTCTGACGCCTCCTGCATCGTTCATCGAAAGGAATCCATCCGTGGCAAACGCTCGCAAAGTCATCATCACCTGCGCGCCGACCGGCGCGATCCATACGCCGTCGATGTCGCCGTACCTGCCCGTCACGCCGCACGAAATCGAAACGGCCGCGGTCGCGGCCGCGCAGGCCGGCGCGGCGATCCTGCACCTGCACGCACGCAACCCGTCGGACGGCAAACCGACGCAGGACCCGGCGGTGTTCGCCGAATTCCTGCCGCGCATCAAGGCGCAGACCGACGCGGTGATCAATCTCACGTCGGGCGGCAGCCCGCACATGACGGTCGACGAACGGCTGCAGCCCGCGCTGCATTTCCAGCCCGAGGTCGCGTCGTTGAACATGGGCTCGATGAACTTCGGGCTGTACCCGATGCTCGAGCGCTTCCGCGAGCTGAAACATCCGTGGGAACGCGAGCATCTCGAGAAAAGCCGCGATCTCGTGTTCAAGAACACGTTCGCGGACATCGAGACGATCCTCACGCGCTGCGGCGCGAACGGCACGCGGTTCGAATTCGAGTGCTACGACATCTCGCATCTGTACAACCTCGCGCACTTCGTCGACCGCGGGCTCGCGAAGCCGCCGTTCTTCGTGCAAAGCGTGTTCGGCCTGCTCGGCGGAATCGGCGCGCATCCGGAAGACCTGATGCACATGCGCCGCACGGCCGACCGCCTGTTCGGCAGCGACTACGTGTGGTCGATCCTCGGCGCCGGGCGCAACCAGATTCCGCTTGCGACGATCGGCGCCGCGCAAGGCGCGAACGTGCGCGTCGGGCTCGAGGATTCGCTGTGGATCGCGCCCGGCAAGCTCGCGGAATCGAGCGCCGCGCAGGTCCTGAAAATGCGCCAGGTGCTCGAAGGCCTGTCGCTCGAGATCGCGACGCCGGCCGACGCGCGCGCGATGCTCGCACTCAAGGGTGGCGACGCGGTGAATTTCTGATCGCCGGGCCGTCGCCCGACCCCCGTATCCGCAAGCGCAGTGACAAGGCGCCTTTCATCGCCCCGCTCCGTTCGAGCGCCGCCGGCGCGGCTCCGTCGTCTGCCCATCCGCTGCGTGCACCGCAGCGGCATTTGCCGAACGCGGCGCACCGTGCTTGCCGTGCGCGCCGGTTCGCCTTTACCGGAGTCGTCCGCATGTTCACTCATCACGCTCAGGCATTGCCCTCCGCCGCCGGCGACGCGAACGCGTCGCTGAACCGGCTGCTGTTCCGCAAACTCATGCCGCTGCTGATCGCCGCGTATGTGATCAGTTTTCTCGACCGCACCAACATCGCGTTCGCCAAACATTCGATGGGCGTCGATCTCGGCATTTCGTCGGCCGCGTACGGCCTCGGCGCGGGGCTGTTCTTCCTGACCTACGCGCTCTTCGAGATTCCGAGCAACCTGATCATGCATCGCGTCGGCGCGCGCTTCTGGATCACGCGGATCATGATCACGTGGGGCGCGCTGTCGGTCGCGATGGCGTTCGTCCGCGGCGAGACGTCGTTCTACGTGATGCGCCTGCTGCTCGGCGTGGCCGAAGCCGGCCTGTTTCCCGGCGTGATGCTGTATCTGACGTACTGGTTCGGCCGCGAGGAGCGTGCGCGCGCCACCGGCTATTTCCTGCTCGGCGTGTGCATCGCCAACATCGTCGGCGGGCCGCTGGCCGGCGCGCTGATCGAGCTCGACGGCACGCTCGGCTTTCATGGCTGGCAATGGCTGTTCGTCGTCGAAGGCGTGCCGGCGATCTTCCTCGCGTTCGTCGTGTGGACGCGATTGCCGGACCGTCCGAGCGCCGCGCCGTGGCTCGCACCGGACACCGGCCGCGCGCTCGAGCGCAAGCTGGCCGCCGAACAGGACGCGGGCGTCGCCGCGCATGGGGGCCATGCGTTCGGCGCCGCGCTGCGCGATCCGCAGATCTGGCTGGCGATCTTCGTGTACTTCTGCCACCAGTTGACCATCTACACGGTGATCTTCTTCCTGCCGGGCATCATCGGCGCGTCGGGGCGGCTCTCGCCGCTCGCGGTCGGGTTGCTGACGTCGCTGCCGTGGCTCGCCGCCGCGCTGGGCGCCGGGACGCTGCCGCGCTTCGCGCGCGAGTCGCGTCATTCGCGCCGGATGCTGTGCGCGGGGCTCGTCGTCATGGCGGCCGGGATGGTCGGCGCCGCGCATGCGTCGCCGTTCGCGGGGCTGCTCTGCGTGTGCGTGGCCGCGTCGATGTTCTTCGTCGTCCAGTCGATCGTGTTCACGTTCCCGGCGTCGCGGCTCACGGGCAGCGCGCTCGCCGGCGGGCTCGGGCTCGTGAATACGTGCGGGTTGCTCGGCGGCTTCGTCGGGCCGACCGTCGTCGGCGCGATCGAACAGGCGACCGGCAACGCGAAGAACGGGCTGACGCTGCTGGCGGCCGCGCTCGTCGTCGCGGCGTTCGCGAGCCTCGCGTTGCGTCACGGGCACGAGCGCGCCGACGTGCGATTGCGCGGCTGAAGGCAGGCGAAATTCGAGCTGGCGGGATGCGGGCCCGCCTCGCTCGCATCCCGCCTCGGCCCGTCAGAACAGATACATCCCCGCGACGAACACCACGCCGGAGAACAGCAGCGTCGTCACGCAATACCCCATGATGTCGCGCACGCCGAGCCCCGCGATCGCCAGCGCGGGCAGCGCCCAGAACGGCTGCGCCATGTTGGTCCACGCCTCGCCGTACGCGATCGCCATGGCCGCCTTGCCGAGATCCGCGCCGAGCGCCTGCGCGGCCGGCATCACGAACGGCCCTTGGACGACCCAGTGGCCGCCGCCCGACGGCACCGCGAAATTGATCACGGCCGAACTCAGGAACGCGAGCAGCGGGAACGTGTGCACGTTCGCGATATCGACGAACCACTTCGTGATCACGCCCGCGAGCCCCGAGTGATCCATCAACGCCTGGATGCCCGCGTAGAACGGAAACTGGATCATGATGCCGGACGCGCCGCGCGCCGCGCTGGCCACCGCGCGTGCGTAGGCCATCGGCGTACGGTGCAGCAGGATGCCGGCCGCGAGAAACGCGAGGTTCACCGTGTCGATGTCGAGCGCGAAGCCCTTCTGGATGAAACGCAGCACGAGGAACGCCGCGCACAGCGCCGCGACGAAGATCGACAGCACGCGGCTCTCCTCCAGCCGCTCCGCGAAGGTCGCGTCGGGCCCGAGCTTGCGCTCGACGCTCGGCGGCTCGGCGAGCAGCGCGGGATCGACGCTGACGACGTCGCCCGGCTTCGGCATCATCATCCGCGCGAGAAACGGCAGCATCACGATCAACCCGATCGTGACGAACGCGTTGTAGCCGGTGAAGATCGTGTCGGACACCGGAATCAGCCCGATGGTCTTTTCCATCGGATTGCCCTTCGTGGCCGCGACGAGCGGGATCGAACCCGACAGCCCGCCGTGCCAGCTCAGGAAGCCCATGTAGGCGGATGCGACCAGCAGCCGGTAGTCGCTGCCGGCCACACGGCGCGCCACTTCGCGCGCCAGCATCGCGCCGAGCACGAGGCCGAAGCCCCAGTTGATCGCGCACGCCAGCGCGCCGACGAACGCGACCAGCATCACGCCCTGACCGGGCGTGCGCGCGGTGCTCGCGAGCGCGACGAGCAGGCGCCGCACGGGCGGCGAGCTCGCCAGCGCGTGGCCCGTGACGAGAATCATGACCATCTGCATCGAGAACGCGAGCAGGTTCCAGAAGCCCGAACCCCACATCGTGGTGAGTTGCACGGGCGTATTCGGCGTGAGGCCGAATGCGAGCGCGAACGTGACGATCGTCAGCAGGATCGCGAAAATCAACGGGTCGGGCAACACGCGGTGAACCACCTGCGTGAAGAAGCGGGAAATGCGCTGGATCAACTTGAGCTCCTCGTTTCCTGATAGGGACATCCGCGCGTATCGTTGTTAGTTGAGGCGCGGAAACGCGCGGATTCTTGCACAGAACCGTATTGCTTGCGTTGATGTCCCTGCCGGGAATCGGGTCGGTCGACTTCGGCGGGCGGTCGAATCCATCACATGGTCGTGATCGGCTCCGAATGCAGGGCGACCGAGCGACGAATGCCAATGAAGCGGGTCGTTACAGACTGGAATTCATGAAGGAAGGACGCACACATGCAAAAGCGCCCGCCTGACTGCGAATCAGGCGGGCGCTTCATGCGGCGATAGTCGTCTCGTCGTGGGTCTCGCGACTCTCGCCGGGCCGGCGAATCAAGGCTCCCAGCGTCCGCGCTCCATCGCTTCTTCCATCATGCCGAGTGTCAGTGACCGACCGCCCAGCGTCTCGCGCGCGTTCGTGCTGAACGGGGATTTGACGACCGTCGCGAGAAACGAACCGATGCGGAGCTTCGCGGACGGATAGTAATAGTGAAGGTCGAACGCCGACAAATCGACGCTGAATATCGCGGCCCACTGCCGGATGATTCTGTCGATGTCGTTCGGTTCGAGGTCGAGATCGTGATGAAGATCCGTGTCCCGCGACAGTTCGATGCGATCGATCGGGCGATTGGCGACGTCGGTCGCGATGAACGCTTCGAGGCGTTGCCACGTGTCAGCCATACAAGCGATCCTCGGGCCTCGCGATGCTGTTGTATGTGCCCACCGTACGATAGGTGATCAACGAGACATCCGTAGCAAGGATCACCCAACCTACTCCAGGAATCGCCCGCCCCACGAACGCGCCGATATTCTGGGTAAACCTGATGCGCAACATAATAAGGCTCGTGAACGATGTAACAGTCGGCAAAATCCGGTGCTTCAATTCGTATGGCAGCAGCCGACGCGAAACGACGGACGCGATGGACGTGCCCTTGACCGCGTTCGCGAATTTCCCTCTCGTCGGGATAAAGCGCTGGCCCAACAGTACCATCGCGATACCAACTGCGTCATCTACCCCCAATGCCTTGCCGGTTTCTTCGATAAAGATCAAAAAGAACAATGCTTCGCGGCTCAAGCCCTCGTGAATGCCGTATCTGTACGTGTTCGCCATTTTCTCTCAGGTGGTTTGAATTTGAACGAGCAGAAAAGGCTAACGCGGGTGGCACAGGCGAAACAACGGACTCACCGGTAGATCGCCGCGACAAGACTGCGTCCGGATGCGATTGATGGATCTTGTGCAGTTCCTGTGAAGTACCGTGCGGCTTGCACTTCTGGCTGTCGCAGCCTCCTTGTTGCGGACGAATGCGCCACGGCAGCGACATACATCTGAACAGATACAGAGTGTCAATTTTCAGTGGATTACCCACCTTCCGGCCACTCTTGCATATCAACGCACCGTCGTCGCCGACGTGCTCACGGTCGCAACCTCACTCTCCCTTCGCTCCGCCAGCCGCTGCGCGAACCGGTACGCAACGAGCGACCCCGCCACGGCCAGCAGCATCGGCACGAGACTGTCGTGATTCGCGCGCGTGAATTCGAGCATCAACACGACCGCGGTGATCGGCATCTGCATCGACGCGGCGAGAAACGCGGTCGCCCCGATCAGCGCGCATCCGCCGAGCGATGCGCCCGGCCACGCGACGCTCCACAACCCGCCGAGCACGACACCGAGCAGCGCGCCGTTCGCGAGGCCCGGCGTCAGCAGCCCGCCTTCCGCACCGGCCCGCAAGCTGCCGGCCTCGATCAGCACCTTCAGCGCGAGCAGCACCGCAGCGAGGCCGATCGTCAGCGTGCCGTCGAAACCCAGCGACGCCGGGCCCTTGCCGTTGCCGAGCAATTGCGGAAACCGCATCGCCAGTACGCCGATCACGGCGAAGTTGAGCACCGCGAACACCGGCAGCCGCCCGTCCTTCGGCGCGCTCGCCCGCGCGCGGGTCGTGAGCCGCACGAACCCGTACGCGGCGAAGCCGAACAGCGGCCCGCAGACGATCGACCATGCAACCAGCGGCGTGCTCGGCACGAACGCCGGCACCGTGTACTGGTGCTCGTTGCCGAGACCGAGCCACGCGACGATCGCCGCGATCGCGGACGTCACGACCGCCACGATCAGCGCGCGCAGTTCGAACGTGCCGAGCAGCACCTCGAGCACGAAGATCGCGCCGCCGAGCGGCACGTTATAGACGGCCGCGAGCCCCGCGCCGGCGCCGCACGCGACCATCAGCCGGCAGTCGTCGGGCGTGAGCCGCGCCGCGTGGGCGAGCCGTCCGGCGAGCAGCGAACCGATCTCGCGCGGCGCGACCTCGCGGCCGAGCGGCGAGCCGAGCGCGACGGTAACGATCTGCAGCAGCGCATGAATCGTCGTGCTGACGAACGGCATCCGCGGGTCGGCCGCGCGCACCGCGCGCCGGATGCTGACGAGCGGCCGGCCGTACCGGTAAAGCGCCCACCAGCCGCCGCCGGCGACGATCCCGCACACGACCAGCACCGCGAACCGGCGCAGCGGCTCGGCCGCGGTCACGCCGCTGAGGAAGCTCTCGGAGCCGATCACGTGCGAGAGGCTGTAGCCGTATGCGACGTGCTGGATCGCATGCAGCAGCAACGCAAGCAGCATGCCGCCGAGCCCCGCCCCGATACCGGTCAGGACCGTGACGACGGCCATCCGTGCGAACGGGCTGGCGGTCGGCGAAGAAGAGGCGGGTGCGGACGGAAGATCGGGGCGCATGGGGTCGGCGAACGGGAATCGAAAAGACGGCGCGCACCGTGCGCGCCGTCGTCAGGACCGCATCGTAGGCGTGCGCCCATCATGAGACAAACGTATTTTTCGAATCGACTCATGCATTTGATGAATACATGAAGCCCGGCGGCCCGCAACGGGCCGCCGGCGCGTCAATCCGGATACGTGATGCGCTCCGGTTCGCGCCGCATGATGACCTTCCCGTGGCGCACCGACAGCGTGGCCTTCGCCTGACGGCGCACGGCTTCGTAGTCGCTGTCCGCGTCGAGCACGACGAGATTGGCCGGACGCCCGACCGCCATGCCGTACGCGTCGCCGAGATGCATCGCGGTCGCGCTGTGATCGGTCACGAAGTCGAGGCAGCGCTGCAGATCCTGGTAGCCCATCATGTGGCAGATATGGAGGCCGGCATCGAGCACGCGCAGGATGTTGCCGTTGCCGAGCGGATACCACGGATCCTTGATCGAGTCCTGCCCGAAGCACACGTTGAGCCCGGCCCGGTCGAGTTCCGCGACGCGCGTGACGCCGCGCCGCTTCGGAAACGTGTCGAAGCGCCCTTGCAGGTGGATGCTCTCGGTCGGGCACGAGATGAAGTTCAGTCCGGCCCGCTTCAGCAGCCGGAACAGTTTCGAGCAGTATGCGTTGTCGTACGAACCCATCGCGGTCGTGTGGCTCGCGGTGACGCGTGCGCCCATGCCGCGCACGCGCGCTTCTTCCGCGAGCACTTCGAGAAAGCGTGAATGCGGATCGTCGGTCTCGTCGCAGTGCACGTCGACGAGGCAGCCCGTGCGCTCCGCGAGATCCATCAGGAAGCGGATCGAGCTGACGCCCTGCTCCCGCGTGTTCTCGAAATGCGGAATCCCGCCGACGACGTCCGCGCCGAGTTCGATCGCCTGCTCCATCAGCGCACGGCCGCCGTCGAACGATTCGATCCCCTCCTGCGGGAACGCGACGATCTGCAGGTCGATCAGCCCGCGCGCCTCGTCCTTCACTTCGAGCATCGCCTTCAGCGCGGCGAGCGTTGGATCGGTCACGTCGACGTGCGTACGCACGTGCTGGATCCCGTGGTCGCGCAGCATGCCGATCGCCGCATGCGCGCGCGCTTTCGTGTCCTCATGCGTGATCGTCGCCTTGCGCTCGGCCCAGCGCTCGATGCCCTCGAACAGCGTGCCGCTCATGTTCCACGCGGGCTCGCCGGCGGTCAGCACGGCATCGAGGTGGATATGCGGCTCGACGAGCGGTGCCATCGCGAGACGGCCGCCGCCATCGATATCGTCGGGGTGCGTCGGCGCGACCGGCGCGGTCTGCGCATCGATCCGCGCGATCCTGCCGGCATCGATGCCGATCGTGAACAGGCCGTCGCGGCCACGCAGGCGTACGTTGAACAGGTTCATGGGGAGGCCTCTTGTCGTATGCGTTGACACGGCCGCGCGATCTGCGTCGGCGGCCGTGCGGTCCGGGCGACCAGTATGGAGGAAAAGCGGCTCTGCGCGCACGTGCCGCGCATGTTGCATCGACACGACAGCCGGGCCGCGTCGGACGGAAGTCACAAGCCGGCCGTCGCGCAAGAACCGCCTGCCCGGCGCGCACGCGACGCGTCGTGTCGGTTTTGTGAACGACTCTTGCCGGATCTGGAACAGTGCGCTCGCGGCCCGGACGGCCGTGCGCGCGCCGCGCATTCCTATACTTGCGCCGAACTTTGGTTTCCAGTCCCACACGCAGGAGCGCTTCACGATGAAAAAAACCTTGATCGCCGGCGCGTGCGCCGCCGCCCTGGTCGCGCCACTCGCCCACGCGCAAGGCTCGGTCACGCTGTACGGCCTGATCGACGCCGGCATCGCCTATACCAACAACGTGAACGGCGCGTCGCAGTGGCGCATGACGACCGGCACGATCAACGGCAGCCGCTTCGGCCTGCGCGGCACCGAGGATCTCGGCGGCGGCCTGAAGGCGCTGTTCGTCCTCGAAAACGGCTTCAACGCGAACAACGGCGGGCTCGGCCAGGACGGCAAGCTGTTCGGCCGTCACGCGTATGTCGGCCTGAGCCGCGCCGGCTTCGGCACGCTGACGCTCGGCCGCCAGTACGACACGATGGTCGACTTCGTCGCGCCGCTGTCCGCAACGTCCGGCGATTTCGGCGACACGGGCTTCGCGCATCCGTTCGACAACGACAACCTGAACCACTCGCTGCGTATCAACAACGCGGTCAAGTACACGAGCGACACGATCGCGGGCTTCAAGGTCGGCGCGCTGTACGCGTTTTCCAACTCGGCGAACTTCAGCGCGAACCGCGCGTACAGCGTGGCCGCGAGCTACACGAACGGCCCGCTGAAGCTGGCCGGCGCGTACCTGCAGATGAACGGCACGAAGGGCTCGACGAGCGCGAGCCCCGGCGCGACCGATTCGGCCGAAGCGAAAAGCTTGAACCAGGGTGGCTGGTCGATCGGCTCGGACCGCATGCGCACGTACGGCGGCGGCGTCAGCTACGTGTTCGGCCCGGCGACCGTCGGCTTCGTCTACACGCGCTCGCAGTACGACAACACGGGCGCGTTCGGCTCCAGCGGCCAGATCGCGTTCAACAACTACGACGTGAACGTACGCTATGCGGTGACGCCGGCTGTCAGCGTCGGCGCGGCCTATGTCTATACGGACGCCAGCGTGTCGAATCCCGACAGCAAGCACGGCACCGATCCGAAATGGCATCAGGCGAACCTGCAGGCCGTCTACAAGCTGTCGCGCCGCACGGACCTGTACGCGGAAGCGATAGTCCAGCACGCGTCCGGCCGCGGCTACCAGGCGTTCATCAACGCGTCGGGCGGTGCATCGAGCACGGCGAACCAGGTCGTCGGCACGATCGGCATGCGCACGCGGTTCTGATCGGCAGCGCGCAACGTCGCCCGTATGCACGGCGCCCGTGCTCGCACACGGGTTCGGCCGCCGCGGGCGAGCGCGCCAATGTTGTTTCTTCTGGAAAGCAGCCCTCCTGGAATCGGGGTGTTTGCGCGTGGACGCGCTCCGTAGACTGACGTCGAAGGTCGATCCCGCGCGTCGTGCGCCGATCCGGCCACCCACCCCGTATTCAGGAGAATCTCGTGAAATCGCTCGTCGTAACCGCCGCCGCTGCCGTCCTGCTTGCCGCACCGGCCCTGTCGTTCGCCCAGCAGGCGAAGTCGCCCGTCACGCGCGCGCAGGTGCTGCAGGAACTGATCGATCTCGAATCGGTCGGCTACAACCCGGCGCGCGGTGAAGTCGGCAACTATCCGGAGGACATTCTGGCGGCGCAGGAACGACTGCAGGCGAAGCGTCTCGCCGAACGGAAAGCGGCGCAGGCCGCCTACGGCCCGGCCGGCGAGCCGGCAACCGAATCGGGCACGGCGGGCAGGCCCGCATTGTAACGACGCGCGCGTCGCTCGCATCGCGCATGCATGGCGAGCGACGCAAGTGTCGCGTTTGCACGGAGCACCGAGCCACGCGGCGCTACGCGCGGCCCTCAGGCAGCCTGCGGTTCGCGGTCGATCGCGTTCAGCATCTCGACGTCGCGCGCGATCATCCCCGGCACTTGGGCACGCAGCATCTCGACCCAGGTCCGCACCTTCGCATCGACGAAGCGGCGCGACGGGTACAACGCATACACGTTCATCTTCTGCAGGATATGCGCGGGCAGCACACGGACGAGCGTGCCATCGCGCAGCGCGTCGATCGCCGAATAGAGCGGCAGCATGCCGATCCCGATGCCGTCGCGGATCGCGAGGGCGAGCGATTCGGCGGTATTGGTCTGCACCGGCCCGGCGACGTGGATCTGCTCGACGCCTTCGGGCCCTTCGAGCACCCATTCGTGCGTCGGGAACGCCGGCGTACACAGCGTCAGGCACGCGTGCGCGGCGAGATCCTGCGGGCGGGCCGGCGCGCCGTGCCGTTTCACGTAGTCGGGCGATGCGCACAGAATGCTGAACGTCGAGCCGAGCAGGTGCGACACGAGTTCCGAATCGGGCAGCGACGACGCGGTGACGACGGCCATGTCGCTCGTGCCGTCGAACAGGTCGGGCATGCGCTGCGACAGCGACAGCTCGATCGACACGCCCGGGAACTGCGCGTGATAGCGCGTCAGCGCGGGCAAGACGTAGTGATGGCCGACGCTCGCGAAGCTGTGCATGCGCAGCACGCCGGCCGGTCGCTCGTGCGCGCAGCTCGCCTCCTCCTCCGCGCGGTCCACGTCGGCGAGGATCTGGCGGCAGCGCCGCAGATAGCTTTCGCCGGCGGACGTGAGCGCGAGACGGCGGGTCGAGCGATTCATCAGACGGGTGCGCAGGCGCGCCTCGAGCTCCGACACCGCGCGCGACATCGCGCCCGTCGTCGAATTCAGCGATTGCGCGGCGGCGGTAAAGCTGCCCGTCTCGACGACGCGCGAAAACACCCGCATGTTTTGTAGGGTATCCATTCCTATGAGCAACCTGTAGCGGAGCCGCCATTTTCCTCCACGGGATGCGACGGATTGTTACTCCCGCTGCAACTATCGTTTCCCCGCAACTGTGTTAATGCACGGGCGCCGCCCTCCTACAATCGGCGCCTCACCAGTCGAACGGCCCCGTTCGGACGCGCCGCGCCACCTCGCGCGACCGGCCTTGGGCCCTCCCTTCATGAAGCCACAACCTGCGATCGAGCGACCTTCCATCGAACCGGCACGATGGAGACGATGGCTCGATCCGCTCGGCAACGCGGCGCGCGACTGGGCCATGACCGACGGGCTGATCTGGCTGCACCTCGCGAAAACCGTGCTCGCGGCGCTGCTGGCGATGGGCATCGCGATGCGCCTCGAGATGTCGCAGCCGCGCACTGCGATGACGACCGTGTTCGTGCTGATGCAGCCGCTGTCGGGCATGGTGTTCGCGAAGAGTTTCTACCGCGTGCTCGGCACGGCGGCCGGCCTCGTCGCCGCGCTCGTGCTCGGCGGGCTGTTCGCGCAGCAGCCCGAGCTGTACATGGCCGGCATCACGCTGTGGATCGGCGGCTGCATCGCGCTCGCGGTGCGCAACCGCCACTTCCGCTGGTACGGCTTCGTGCTCGCCGGCTATACGGCCGCGCTGATCGGCCTGCCGGCCGTGATGACGCCTCAGACGCTGTTCCAGTCCGCGCTCACGCGCGCCGCGGAAGTCGCGCTCGGCATCGCGTGCTCGGGTGCGGTCAGCGCGCTGATCCTGCCGTTGAGTTCCGCGAAGGCGCTGATGCGCTCATTGAGCGCGCGCCACGCGACGTTCGCGGCGTTCACGGCCGGTGCGCTGGCGGGCGACATCGCACGCGGCGATTTCGAGCGGCGCTTCGCCGATTTCGTCGACGACATCGTCGGCTTCGAAGCCAATCGCGCGTTCGCGTCGTTCGAGGATCCGCACATTCGCGCGCGCAGCCGGCGGCTCGCGCGGCTGAACAGCGAGTTCATGAACGCATGCACGCGGCTGCATGCGCTGCACCAGCTCGTCAAACGGCTGCGCGCGAATCGCTCGGACGCGGTGCTCGACGCACTCGCGCCGCACGTCGACGCGCTCGCGCGGCGGTTCGCCGCGTTGCGCGACGAACGCCGGCATGGCATCGCACCGGCCACCGGTGCGATGCTCGACCTGCGCCGCTTTCATGGTGCGTTGCCGAAGGCCGCGCGCGCGTCGCGGCGGGCCATCGAAGACCATGCGGCCGGCGGCCTGCTCGACTTCGATACCGCGATCGAGCTGCTGTACCGGTTCATCGGCGAATATCTCGGCTACGTCGACACCTACGCATCGCTCAACCAGGACGATCACGCGTTCGAACGCTCGGTCACGCATTACGCGGTGAAGACCAATTCGTTCTTCGTCGGTTTCGCGTTCCTGCGTACGGTGATCGCCGTCGGTGCGATGAGCGCATTCTGGATCGCGTCCGAGTGGCCGAGCGGCTCGCTCGCGGTGATCGCCACCGCGATCGCATGCGCGCTCAGCTCGACCTCGCCGCGCGCGCCGAAGTTCGTCGCACAGATGAGTGTCGGCGCGGCGTTCGCGACCGCGGTCGGCTACCTGTTCCTGTGCCACGTCTATCCGAACATCGACGGCTTTCCGCTGCTGTGCGCGGCGCTCGCGCCGGTGCTCGGCCTCGGTGCGTTCCTCGCGATGCGGCCCGGCCTGTCCGGCTACGGAATCGGCTTCGCGGTGTTTTTCTGCCTGCTCGCGGGCCCCGACAACACGATCGCGTATACGCCTGAAGTGCTGATCAACAACGGGCTGGCGATCGTCGTCGCGATGCTGGCGTGCTCGCTCGTATTCGCCGTCGTATTCCCCACTCACATGCCCTGGCTCACCGGCCGGATCGCGCACGACCTGCGCCGCCAGGTGACGCTTGCCTGCGAAGGCGCGCCGGACGGCCTCGCGCAGCGCTTCCAGTCGAGCACGCACGACCTGATGGCGCAATTGCGCACGCTGCTGGTGCGCCGCACGCGGCAGCACCGCGATGCACTGCGCTGGATGCTGTCGACGCTCGAGGTCGGCCACGCGGTCATCGACCTGCGCGACGAGCTGCATGCGTTCTGCGCGTCGAAACCGCCGCAGACACTGCGCTGGACCGGTTCGATCGATGCGGTGCTGAACGAACTGCCGCGCTTCTTCGACGATCCGACGCCCGCTAACCATGCGCGCACGCTGAAATCCGTGAATCTCGCGATCCGCGCGGCGCAGCATGCGTTGCAGGCATGGTACGCGGTGGCCGATGCACGCCGCAGCATGCAGCGGACCGTCGGCTGCCTGCATTTCATGCGCAGCGCGCTGCTCGACAAGGATGCGCCGTTCAACCGGCACCGTCGTTGAAGGCCGATGCGCGCGCAACGGGATCGTTGTTCCGGATGGAAAAAAGCTCTACAGCCGCGGTGATTAATCTTTAAGCAGTGCGAGCCTATAGTGTCCTCACTGCCAGCGAGACTGGCACTCACCCAGGAGAAACAAAATGAAGCCGCTGCACCTCGCCCTCGTTGCCCTGTCGCTCACCGCTGCCGTCGCTCATGCGCAGCCGGCGCCGGCAGACGTCGCACCGCAACAGGCGAACCACGCCGAGGCGATCAAGGCCGCCGGCCGTGTCGATCGTGCGCAATCGAAGCAGGAAGACCCGAACGCCTGCGTCGGTCCCGTCAGCTTCTGCAACATCTACTTCGGCAGCTGAGCGTGACGCCGCGTCGTCACGGCCAGGCCTGCCTCGCCCGTCCCGCCAGCATCGCGTGCACGGGCGGACGGCGGCCCGGCCGCTCGCCGCATCGCCGTCCTGCTCCACGCCGCTTCGATTGAAGCGGCGCTTGCCGTTTCAGGCGCCGCGCCCCGGCCGCCACCCCACTTCGCGCAACGCATCCAGCAAGCGCGCCTGCCCGAGCCCTTCGACCCGCGCCCCGCGCGACGCGACGTCGCCGCCCGCGACCAGCGCATTCACGATCGCCTCTTCCACCGCTTCCGCCGCCGCGACGAACAGCGCTGAAATATGGTCGTTGTTGACCATCCGCACGCCGGTGGTCGGCGCACCCTTGCTGCCGTAGTTCGCCGCCGGCAAGCCGGCGTTGCCTGTCGCGAACGCGAGGAAGATGTCGCCGCTCGAATCCTCGGTGCCGCCGCCGACGCGGGCGAGCCCGACGCTCGCGCGCTGCGCGAGACGCGTGCATTGATGCGGCAGCAACGGCGCGTCGGTCGCGATCGTGACGACGATCGAGCCCATGCCGGCCTCGCCTTTCGCGTCTGCTTCGCGGAACGGCGAATGCACGTGCCGCAGCACTTCGCCGACCGGGTAGCCGGCCACGCGCAGCATCTCGCGCACGCCGTAGTTCGCCTGCACGAGCGCGCCGACGGTCCAGCCGCCCGCATCGTTCGCCAGCACGCGCGACGCGGTGCCGATGCCGCCCTTGAACTCGTGGCAGATCATGCCGGTGCCGCCGCCCACGCCGCCTTCGGCGACCGGCCCCGATTGCGCGGCGGCCAGCGCGCGCTGCACGTGCGCGGCGTTCACGTGCTGTCCCCAGATGTCGTTCAGCAGTCCGTCGTAGGTTTCCATCACGACCGGCATGCACCAGTACACGCGGCCGGCCGCCGCCTCGCGTTCGTTCGCGACGAGCGCGTCGCGCACCGCGCCGACGCTGTGCGTGTTCGTATAGGCGATCGGCGTCGTCAGCAGGCCGGCTTCGCGGATCCATTCGAGCCCGGTCGCGTCGCCGTTGCCGTTCAGCACGTGCACGCCCGCGAAGCATGGCGAATCGTGCGCGGCGCACGCGCGCGGCTCGATGACGGTGACGCCGGTGCGAATCGACGCATCGCCGTTCTCGACGTTCAGCGTGCAATGTCCGACCCGCACGCCCGGTACGTCCGTGATCGCGTTGAAGCGGCCCGGCGTGCCGAGGCCGATGCGGATGCCGAGATCCCTCGTGCGCATGATGCAATTCCTCCCGTCTTTCAATGGTTCGGTGTTTCGATGGTGCAAGGTGTCGATGCGGTGCTCAGAGCGCGCGGAATGCGTCGCTGTGGCGCGCCCAGGCCACGTACATCGCGAGTGCGGCGACCAGCAGCCCGGCGATGATGATCAGGTCGGTCGGTTTGGTCGCCGTCGCCAGCGTCGTGTACAGCGTATAGGCGGCGCCCGCCACCGCGACGAGCGGCGTCACGGGCCACAGCGGCATCCGGTAGTGATGCTCGACGTCGCGGCGTACGAACCGGCTCGCGAGCGCGGCCAGCCCGACGACGAGGTAGATCAGCAGCAACAGGTCGACCGTGAACGCGGTCAGCTCGTCGAGGCTCGACACGAATACGAGCCCGGCCGACGGTATCGCGAGCGCGATCGTCGCCAGCCACGGCGATTCGAGCCGCGGGTGGATCGTCGAGAACGCGCGGTTGCAGGTACGCGACCACAGCGCATGCCGGCCGCTGCTGTACAGCAGGCGGCCCATCGCGATCACGATCGCGATGATCGCGTTGAACACCGACAGGAAGATCCCGCCGCTGACCACGCGCGACACGGCCGGGGTGCTCAACGAGCGCACGACATAGCCGATCGGATCGGCGCTTTTCGTCAGTTCCGTCAGCGACGGCGCGCCCAGCACGATCGCGGTAAGCGGCACCAGCTCGACAACGAGGATCACGAGCAGCGAATAGATCACCGCCTTCGCGACGTTGCGGTTGCCACCGCGCAGGTCTTCCGCGAGGTAGGCCGCCGAGCCGAAGCCGTTGTAGCAGAAGATCGCCGTGCCGATCGCGGGCACGATGGCGGCGAACGTCGCCGGCACAAGCGCATGGCCGCTCGCGACCACCGGTGCGACGAGCACATCGGCGCCGCGATGCGGCGAACCGAAGCCGAGCCCCGCGATCAGCATCAGCACGCCGATTTCGACGACCAGGAACGCGCCGGTGATCCATGCGTTCGTCTTGATGTTCAGCATGCCGAGCAGATAACTGAGCAGCACGATCGTCAGCGCGACCGACTGGTTGCCGAAGTGCGTGCCGAGCGCGTTGTTCAGGTACGGCGCGGCGCCGCTCGCGAGCACGGCCGGGATGAACACGCTGACGGACAGTACCGTGATGAAGGTCAGGTAGCCGGGCAGCGTGCCGAACACGCGCTTGGCCATCACGTATTCGCCGCCCGCGCTGCGGTGCGCGGCGCTCAGTTCCGCATAGCAGAGCGCGAACGCGAGCGCGAGCACGCCGCCGAGCACGAACGACAGCACGGCGCCGCTGCCGGCCTGCTGGATCGCGAACGGCGCGATCACGAAGATCGAGCTGGCCGGCGTCACGCCCGACACGGTGATCATCACTGCATCGCGCACGCTGAGCGTCTGCGACAGCGCGCGCGGCGCGTCTTGCGTGAGGGGCGCCGCTTGCACGGTGCCCGTCGATTCCGACATCATCGCCATTTCGTTCTCCTTTGCTGCTCTTTTTGGAACGCCCATACTCGGGCCCGATTGATTGCGTGGCAGTCTAGGAAGCCAATTTCAGGACCGCTATTCCCCCTTCGTGTTACGCCCTTCCGGTGGTGGTATGGATCGTCTCTTTTCCGAAATCGCGATGCACCAGGCGCTCGGCCGCGCAATCGATCATCTCGGCCAGCCGCGCTTCTGGCGGTTCCTCGTGCTGCTGCTCAATGAAATGGCGCCGTTCGACAACGCGCTCGCGACCGCGATCGGCCGCGACGGCGTGCCGCTCGTGCTCGACGAATACGACACGGGCGGCACCGACACCGCGTCGCCGGTACCGCTTTACCTGAACGGGTTATATCTGCTCGATCCGTTCCTGCAGGCCGCGCACGACGGGCTCGCCGACGGCTGCTACCGGCTGGAGGAAGTCGCGCCCGACCTGTTCCGGCAGAGCGAGTATTTCCTGAGCTATTTCCGCGATGCGGTCGGCGACGACGAGATCCAGATTCTCGTGCGGCCGAACGCCGACACGCTGCTGTCGCTGTCGCTCGGGGCATCGGCACGCTTCGACGTCGAGCCGCTCGGCAAGCTGACGGCCGCGATGCCGTGGGTGCTCGCCGCGATGCGGCAGCACTGGCGGCTGGTGGGCGATGCCGCGCGCGCGACGCCCGATGCCGATCTCGGCGCACGCGTCGAGCAGGCGCTCGCCCGTTTCGGTGCGGGCGTGCTGACCGATCGCGAGATGTCGATCGCGAGAATGGTGCTGCGCGGCAATTCGTCGAAGGCCATCGCCGAGCGGCTCGCGATTTCACCGGAAACGGTGAAGGTGCATCGGCGGCATGTGTATGCAAAGCTCGGGATTTCGTCGCAGCCGGAGCTGTTTTCGCGGTTCATCCAGGCGCTGGGGGAAGATGCTGACGGATGAGTGCGTCGATCGGTACGCACGCGCGGCAACAGGCGCCGATTCGGGCACGCTTCGTCAAGCGCCGCATGCCGGATAAAACGCGACCGACGCACGAAAATCGCCGGCCGGCAGCGATGGGGGCACGCCGGGCTCGGCGCGCGGATCGCATTCAACGGCGCCCCGCCGCCGCTCGTCGCGCGGCATCGAGCGGCGGGACCGCGCGAAACGCGGATACTTCGGCGTACGCGCGACGATCGGGGACGGATGCCGAAATAGCGTGCGCCGGCAGGCGCCACGCCGTTGCGCGATGCATACGTCTGGCCGATATGCCCCCCGATCTTCTCGCAGCCCCGGCAAAAACCGCCTATCGTGAATGAAGCGCCCCGTTTGCTGCCGTTCGGCCCAGCACCGCTCGCGGCGGCGGCAACGGCATCGCGTTCCGGCGCCATTCATCGCGGTCGTCGCGCACGCTCGCCCGTGCACGCGATCGCGCCCGCCCACCGATTACCAGGAGGCACACATGAAAGCTGCGCTGCTCGTCAGCTCCGTCCTGCTCGCCATTGCGTCCGCCTCGGCCTCGGCCCAAGGGTCGATCACGAAAGAAGAAAACGGCGCACTCGTCGCGGCGAACGGAATGACCGTCTACACGTTCGACAAGGACAAGCCGAACGCCGGCACCAGCGCCTGCACCGGCCCATGCGAAACCCTCTGGCCGCCATACAAGGCCAGCGCGACCGACGTACCGGTCGGCCCCTACACGATCGTCAAGCGCGACGACGGCAGCCCGCAATGGGCGTACAAGGGCAAGCCGCTGTACTTCTACTCGAAGGACATGAAACAGGGCGAACGCAACGGCGACAACTTCAAGAACGTGTGGCACGTGGTCGCGCCGTAAACCCCGTCTTTCGCCGCCTTCCGCGCACGTCGCCAGGATGTAGAAAAGCCCGCCCCGATCGCCGATCGGAGCGGGCTTTTACGGCTTCGCACGTCGCACCGGCTGCATGCAGCCGGCTCGCACGTCAACTCAACGATTCGACGGGAAGCTGAACACCGTCCCTTCGCGCACGCCGGCCGACGGCCAGCGCTGCGTGATCGTCTTGCGCTTCGTGTAGAACCGCACGGCGTCCGGGCCGTAGGCGTGCAGGTCGCCGAACAGCGAACGCTTCCAGCCGCCGAACGAGTGATACGCGACCGGCACCGGCAGCGGCACGTTGATGCCGACCATGCCGATCTGGATGTTGTCGCTGAAGTAGCGCGCGGCCTCGCCGTCGCGCGTGAACAGGCACGTGCCGTTGCCGTATTCGTGCGCGTCGATCAGCGCCATCGCCTCGTCGAGCGACTTCAGGCGGATCACGCCGAGCACCGGCCCGAAGATCTCGTGCTGGTAGATCGGCATGCCGGGCTTCACGTTGTCGAACAGGCACGGGCCGAGGTAATAGCCGCCGTCATGACCGTCGACCTTCACGCCGCGACCGTCGACAACGAGCGTCGCGCCCGCTGCCACGCCCGCGTCGACGAAACCGGTGACTTTCTCGAAATGCTGCTGCGTGACGAGCGGCCCCATGTCGACGCCCACACCATTGCCCGGGCCGACCTTCATCTTCTCGATCTCGGCCTTCAGCCCCGCGACGACCTGGTCGCCCGTTTCGTCGCCGATCGCGACGACGAGCGGAATCGCCATGCAGCGCTCGCCGCACGAGCCGTACGCGGCGCCCATCAGCGCGTTCACCGCGTTGCCGATGTCGGCGTCGGGCATCACGACCGCGAAGTTCTTCGCGCCGCCGAGCGCCTGCACGCGCTTGCCGTGCGCGCAGCCGGTCGAATAGATATATTCGGCGATCGGCGTCGAGCCGACGAAGCTCACGGCCTTCACGCGCGGGTCGGTCAGGAGCGTATCGACCGCCTCCTTGTCGCCGTTCACGACGTTCAGCACGCCCGGCGGCAGGCCGGCTTCGAGCGCGAGCTCGGCCATGCGCAGCGTCGACGACGGCGTACGCTCGGACGGCTTCAGCACGAACGTGTTGCCGCACGCGACGGCCATCGGCCACATCCACAGCGGCACCATCACCGGGAAGTTGAACGGCGTGATGCCGGCCGCGACGCCCAGCGCCTGGAACTCGCTCCACGAATCGATCGCGGGGCCGACGTTCTTGCTGTGCTCGCCCTTCAGCAGCTCGGGCACGTAGGTCGCGTATTCGACGTTCTCGATCCCGCGCTGCAGTTCGCCCATCGCATCGGCGAGCACCTTGCCGTGCTCGGCCGTGATCAGCGCGCACAGTTCGTCGGCGTGTTCCTCGAGCAGCGTCTTGAAGCGGCTCATCACGCGGGCGCGCTTCAGCGGCGGCGTGTTGCGCCACGCCGGGAACGCGGCCTGCGCGGACGCGATCGCGGCTTCGACGGTCAGCTTGTCGGCGAGCGCGACGCTCTTGTGCGATTCGCCGGTGGCCGGGTCGAACACCGGCTGGACGCGGCTGCCGCCGTCGATGCGCTTGCCGTCGATCAGGTGGCCGACGGTGGAGGTCACATTGCTGTCGTGTTTCATGTCTCTGGCTCTTTCGTGAATTCGGTGATGGCTGCGGGCGCGCGATGGCTCAGTCCACTTCGTTCAGTGCGTCGGACAGCGCGTTGACCAGGTTGTCGATCTCGCGCTTCTCGGCGATGAACGGCGGCGCGAGCTGGATCGTGTCGCCGCCGTAGCGCACGTAGAAGCCCTTCGCCCAGCAGCGCATCGCGATCTCGTACGGGCGCCGGGCCGGCTCGCCCGGCAACGCGGCGATCGTCAGGCCGGCCGCCAGCCCGTAGTTGCGGATGTCCGCGACGTGGCGCTGGCCCTTCAGCCCGTGCACGGCCGCCTCGAAATGCGGCGCGAGATCGCGCACGCGGGCCACCGCGTCTTCCTTCACCAGCAGGTCGAGCGCCGCGACGCCGGCCGCGCACGCGACCGGGTGCGCCGAATACGTGTAGCCGTGCGGGAACTCGAGCATGTACTCGGGGCCGCCCGCGGCCATGAACGTGTCGTAGATCTCCTTCGTCGCGATCACGCCGCCGAGCGGCTGCGTGCCGTTCGTCACCTGCTTCGCGAAGTTCATGATGTCCGGCACCACGCCGAATGCGTCGGCGCCCGTCATCGCGCCGGCCCGGCCGAAGCCCGTGATGACCTCGTCGAAGATCAGCAGGATGTCGTGCGCGGTACAGATGTCGCGCAGGCGCTTCAGATAGCCCTTCGGCGGCACGACCACGCCCGCCGAACCGGAGAACGGCTCGACGATCACGGCCGCGATGTTCGATGCGTCGTGCAGCGCGATCAGGTCGAGCAGCCGGTCGGCGAGTTCGGCGCCGTGCTCGGGCATACCGCGCGAGAACGTGTTCTCGGCCAGTTGCGTATGCGGCAGGAAATCGGCGTCGATGCCCTGGCCGAACAGCTTGCGGTTCGGCCCGATCCCGCCGACCGAGATGCCGCCGAAGTTCACGCCGTGGTAGCCCTTCTCGCGGCCGATCAGGCGCGTTTTCGTGCCCTTGCCCTTCGCGCGCCAGTACGCGCGGGCCAGCTTCAGCGACGTGTCGGCCGCTTCCGAGCCCGAGCCCGTGAAGAACACGTAGTCGAGGCCGGCCGGCGTCAGGTCCTTGATCTTGTTGGCGAGCTCGAACGATGCCGGATGGCCGAACTGGAAGGCCGGCGCGTAGTCGAGCTGCGCGATCTGGCGGCTCACGGCTTCGACGATTTCGGTGCGGCCGTGACCGAGGCCCGTGCACCAGAGGCCCGACAGGCCGTCGAAGATCTTGCGGCCTTCGGCGTCGGTGTAATACGCGCCCTTGCCGGACACGATCATGCGCGGATCGGCCTTGAACTGGCGGTTGGCCGTGAACGGCATCCAGTGCGCATCGAGCCACGCGGCGTCGGTGCGGAGGTTCGTGTCGTCGTGCTGGGCGGTGGTGATGTCGGTCATGTCGGTCGGCGCGGCGCGCCCCTCCTCCTGGTAATGATGTTGCACATTGTCGGGACGCCAATTAGTCTTTTGAATATCGCAATATCAATGTTCACTTGCGCAACTATGCAAGCAAAGAAACCGAAGAGCCGCGCGCTGCTCGGGCAGCTCAGCGACATGGATCTCCGCCTGCTGCGGGTCTTCAAGGGCGTCGTGCAGTGCGGCGGGATGGCGGCGGCCGAACTGGAACTGAATATCGGCATCTCGACGATCAGCCGGCACGTGAAGGACCTGGAAACGCGGCTCGGCCTCGTGCTGTGCCGGCGCGGCCGCGCGGGCTTCACGCTGACGCCCGAGGGGCAGACGGTGTACGAGGAGACGCTGCGGCTGCTCGCGTCGATGGAAGCGT
The DNA here is from genome assembly GCF_902833145.1 of Burkholderia sp. BCC0506. Taxonomy (GTDB): domain Bacteria; phylum Pseudomonadota; class Gammaproteobacteria; order Burkholderiales; family Burkholderiaceae; genus Burkholderia. Next base: position 393,736 of record NZ_CADFEN010000004.1, read on the forward strand.
TTCGCAGCCGGATCGACGGCATTCATGACAAGATGGGCGGAGAACTGCACATCGCGGTATTCGACAAGACGGCCACCAATCCGCAGGCCCGCCTCGGCGACGCGATCCGCCAGTTCGTGGACGAAGCGCCCGACGTCGCGCTGAACCTGCACGTCGCGTCGATCAACGAGGTCGAGCGCGGCATCATCGACGGCAGCTATCAGGTCGGGATCATTCCCGCGCACCGCAACTCGGGCAGCCTCGTGTATTCGGAACTGTTCGACGAGCGGATGCTGCTGTACTGCGGCCGCCAGCATCCGCTCTTCGATGCGCCGCACGGCAAGCTCACGTGGACGACGATCCGCAACCACGCGTTCGCCGGGCTCGGTTTCCATTCGCCGAACATGGAGCTGAGCCATCGCGCGAAACTCACGCGCGGCGCGACCGCGTCGGACCAGGAATCGATCGCGACGCTGATTCTGTCGGGCCGCTATCTCGGCTTCCTGCCCGATCACTACGCGGAAAGTTTCGAAACCAAGGGGCTGATGCAGCCGATCGCGCCGCACCGGTTCAATTACCGGTGCCGGTTCGTGAGCCTGCTGCGGCGCTCGCCGCGGCCATCGCGGGCGGCGCTGCTGTTCCAGTCGTGCCTCGACGCCGCGCATGCGGCGGCACGGCCGGCGGCGTAGCGCCGGCTTGCGGCCCGTTCAGGCCCCGTCGCCGCCCGCGCGCGGCTGCGCCCGTCGGCGCGCGACGAAATGGGTCGCGACGAGCGCCGCGGCGAAGCCCGACGCCGCACCGACGCCGAGCGCCCAGCGCGGGCCGAGATGGTTCGCGACCCAGCCGGCCACCGGCGCGCCGATCGGCGTGCCGCCCAATGCGACCGCGAGGCGCAGCGCCATCACGCGGCCGCGCATCGCGGGCTCGGTGGACAGCTGCATCAGGCTGTTGGTCGAGTTCATGAAGGTGATCGCGGCGATGCCGGTCAGCACCAGCGCGGCAGCGAACGACCCGTAGCCGGGCGCCAGCGCGGCGAACGTGCAGCCGAGCCCGAACAGCGTCGCGCCGATCCACAGATGACGGAACCGCGGCTGCTCGCGGCGCGCGGCGAGCAGCGCGCCCGAGATCGTGCCGACCGCCATCATCGACGACAGGAAGCCGAACCCGCGCGCGTCGACATGAAACACGGTGGCGGCCATCGTCGAGATGAACAGCTGGAAATTCAGCCCGAACGTGCCGATCAGGAACAGCATCGCGAGGATCGCCGTCAGGTCCGGGCGGCGCCACACGTGGCGGAACCCGTCGAGCAGGCTGCCGCGCGAGCGGCCTGCCCGCACGTTCCCGCGCAGTTCATCCTCTCGAAGCCGCGCTAGCGACGCCAGCACCGCGAAGAAGCTGAGCCCGTTCGCGAGAAACGCCCAGCCGGTGCCGACCGATGCGATCAGGAAGCCCGCCGCCGCCGGGCCGATCATCCGCGCGGCGTTGAACGACGTCGAATTGAGCGCGACCGCGTTCGCGAGCTCGCGGTCGCCGACCAGTTCCGCGACGAAGGTCTGCCGCACCGGCGCGTCGAACGCCGACGCGCAGCCGAACAGGAACGCGAACACGTACACGTGCTCGAGCCGCACGGCGCCGGTGACCGTCAGCACGCCGAGCACGAGCGCCAGCGCGCCCATCAGCGCCTGCGTCGCCATCAGCAGCTTGCGCTGGTCGAAGCGGTCGGCCGCGTAGCCGGTCCACGGCAACAGCAGCAGTTGCGGGCCGAACTGCAGCGCCATCACCGTGCCGACCGCCGATGCGTCGTGATGCGTGAGCTGCGTGAGGACGAGCCAGTCCTGCGCGGTGCGCTGGATCCACGTGCCGATGTTCGACACCAGCGACCCGATCGCCCACACGCGATAGTTGAAGCTGCGAAGCGAGCGGAACACGCCCGCGGCCGGCACGCTCATGGCCGGTCCCGGTCGGGCTCGTTGCCGCCGTGCAGTTCGCCGAAGTGGCGCGCGAGAAACAGGCCGAGCACCAGGATGCCGAGACCGAGCGCCGCCGCGTCGGCCGTGCGCTTCAGGTCGAAATCGCCGACCCGGCACACGAGCGCGTAAGCAATCGCGAGGTTCACGACGCCCCACAACACGTTCACGGTGGAAGACGACAGCCCGCGACCGGGCGGATTCGCGAACGGCGTCTGGAACGGCTCGCCGCGCAGCCCGCTGACGAGATGCGGCACGACGTTCGCGAGAAAGGCGCCGCCGAAGAAGTACGACACGAGATGGAGGAGATTCATGTGCGGGGTGTCCTTTCAGCGAGCGAGGGCGTGCGGTTCACGGACGCGCGGGGTCCTGGAATTCGGCGAGCCGCTGCAGCAGCTTCACGGCCGCCGCGAGCTCGGCCTGTTCCGCCGCCGACAGTTGCGCGTGCAGCGCGCGGAACAGCCAGTCGTCCTTGGCCGCGCGGTTGGCTTGCAGCAGCTTGCGGAAACCGGGCGTGAGCGCGATCAGCGTCTGCCGGCCGTCGGTCGGATCGGGCGCGCCGGCGACCGCGCCGAGCGCCTCGAGCGTCGCGACCGTCACGCGCATCGACTGCGGACGCACGCTTTCGGCACGCGCGAGCGCCGACACGGTCGCCGGGCCGTCGCGATCGAGCCGCAGCAATACCGATTTCTGCGAGGACGTGAGGTCGTTCGGATGGGTTTGCTCGCGCATCCGCCGAATCAGCTTGCCGACCGAGATGCGGAGTTCGCCGGCGAGGCCGGCCAGCGGGAGTGTGTCGGGAGGAGACGACGGCGGGTTCATGACATCGACGATAGCACATCGACAGTTAAACTGTGCAGTTTAGCTGTATATTTCATCCCGTAAGGATCGGCCCGTCGCGCGCGCTTTCGCCGCGACACCGCCACGCGTTCGGCCGCGCGATCCGGCTCTGCGATAATGCGGCCTTCTTCCCGCTTCCGCTTTGCCTTCCGCCATGACGCAGCCGTCCGCCCCGCTCCCGACCCACCTGCCGCCGATCTCGTGCCTGCCCGGCGACGCGCTGCCGTGGCTGCCGATGAGCGCCGACCTGCCGGGGCTCGCGATCAAGTACCTGCACATCAATGCGGCCGAGGACACGCTGACCGCGCTGCTGAAGATGCCGGCCGGCGGCACGCTGCCGCGCCACCGTCACGACGGCGAGGTGTTCGTCCATACGCTGCAGGGCGCGTGGCGCTATCGCGAATACGACTGGGTCGCGCACGCCGGTTCGACGGTGCTCGAACCGGCCGGCTCGGTGCATACGCCCGAAACGCTCGGTGCGCCCGGCGACGAGGTGATCACGCTGAACGTGATGCGCGGCGACCTCGTGCTGCTCGACGACGACGGCCGCGAAACCGCGCGCGAAAACTGCCGCGTCGCGCTGCTGCGCCAGCGCAAGCATGCGCGTACGGCGCCGGACACGGCCACGGCGTTCGTTACACGGTAAGGCAGGCGACGTTGGTCCGGTGCGAACCGGGTGGTGCTGCCGCCGCCCGCTCGCGCGGATAGCCGCCGGTGTATTTCCCCGGCCGCCCGGCGCGTTACCGAAAACGCCGGAAAAACCGCCGAATATCGTCGGCCAGCAGATCCGGTTCCTCCAGCGCCGCGAAATGGCCGCCGTTCGGCATGTCGGTCCACTGCACCACGTCGAACACGCGTTCGAGCCAGCTGCGCGGCGGACGGCTGATCTCCTTCGGAAAGCGCGCGAAGCCGACGGGCGCCGCCACGCGTTGCCCCGGCGCGAAGCGCATCGGCTGCAGCCGGTTTTCCCAATACATCTGCATCGACGAGCCAATGCAGCCGGTGAACCAGTAGAGCGATATGCCCGTCAGCAGCGTGTCGTGCGAAAACCGCCGCCCGACGTCGCCGTCGCAATCGCTCCACGCGCGGAATTTCTCGGCGATCCACGCGGCCAGCCCGGCCGGCGAATCGTTGAGCGCGACAGCCAGCGTCTGCGGCTTCGTCGCGTGCACGTGCGCGTACCCGCCTTCCATCGCGACCCAGTCGGTGCGCTGCTTCAGGAATGCCTGCTCGTCGTCGGTCGGCGGCGCGGCCGGGTCGATCGCCGGCTCGTAGCTGCCGGGCAGGTAGTTCAGATGGATACCGTCCACCACGTCGGCATGTCGCGCGCCGAGCGCCACCGACACGGCCGCGCCGATATCGCCGCCTTGCGCGCCGAAGCGTCGATACCCGAGGCCGGCCATCAACCCCGCCCAGCGATCGGCGACCTGAAACGCCGACATGCCGGGTGCCGCCGGCGCCGGCGAGAACAGGAAGCCGGGCAGCGACGGCACGACCACGTCGAACGCGTCGCGAGTGTCGCCGCCGAATGCGGCCGGGTCGCACAGCCGATCGAGCAGCGCACCGAATTCGAACACGGAGCCCGGCCAGCCGTGCGTGATGACGAGCGGATAAGGTGTCGGCCCCGCGCCGCGCCGATGGATGAAGTGCACGCGCTGCCCGTCCACGTCCGCGACGAACTGCGGCAGCCGGTTCAGCGCACGCTCGACCGCCCGCCAGTCGAAGCCCTCGGCCCAGTACGCGACCAGCTCGCGCAGCCATGCGCCGTCCGTCCCCTGCTGCCAGGGCTCGGCGGGGGTCAGCGTCGGCGGGCGCGCGTCGCGCAGGCGCCGGCGCAGGTCATCGAGCGCTTGATCGGGTATTGCAATGTCGAACGGTACGGCGTGCATCGTGTCTCCTCGCGAAGCCTGTCGACGAGATTCTGCGCGCTTTTTCCGACTCGCGCCGGCGGCGGGCGGCCGCGCGCGTCAGCCCGTTTCCCGCTCATCCGCCCGCGCATCGCGCCGCAGCGCCTGCGGCGGTACGCCGAACCCGCGCACGAACGCGTCGCGCATGTGCCGGCGGTCGCGAAAGCCGTTCTCCTTCGCGATCACGTCGAGCGGATGGCGGCTCTGTTCGATCATCAGCCGCGCGGATTCGAGCCGCAGCCGCTCGATCGCCTTCGCGGGCGACTGCCCGGTTTCGAGCGTAAACACGCGGCTGAACTGGCGCGGGCTCAGGTGCACGGCCTCGGCCAGATCCTCGACGGTCAGCGCACGCCCGAGGTTCTGCCGCGCGTAGTCGAGCGCGTTCTGGATCCGGTCGGATTTCGGCGCGAGATCGAGCATTTCCGAATGCTGCGACTGGCCGCCGGCCCGGCGCTGATGCATCACCAGCTTGCGCGCGACCGACCGAGCGGCATCGGCGCCGAGGTCCTTTTCCACCATGGCGAGCGCGAGATCGAGTCCGGCCGTCATCCCGGCCGACGTCCAGATCGGGCCGTCGACGATGAAGATCCGGTCGTCCTCGACGCGAATCTCCGGGTAGTGCCGCTGCATGTCGCGGCCGAACGCCCAGTGCGTGGTCGCGCGGCGCTGCGCGAGCAGCCCGGCCTCGGCCAGCACGAACGCGCCCGTGCAGATGCCGGCGATCCGCCGCGCACGGGCATTCGCGCGCCGCAGGTACGCGACGACGCCGGCCGGCGCCGGCACGGCGAGCGGATCGTTGACGCCCGCGACGATCCACGTATCGACGTCGATCCGACCGCGCAGCGCGCGCGTGGCGACCGGCAGCCCGAGCGACGAGCGCACGTCGCCGCCGTCGACCGAATAGTTGTCCATCGCGTAGAACGGCGCATCCAGGCCCATGTTCGCGTACTCGAACACCGACTGCGCGGCGAGCGCCATGATCTGGAAGCCGTCGCTGATCAGAAAGCCGATTCGGTGCATGTGCGTTCTCCGGTCGCGTGCCGATTGGCCCGATGTCCGAAATCATACCCATCTACGTCATTTGTGTCGCAGCGTTTCGAGGCCAGAATGCGTTCACGCCATCCGGCCATCCTCATCGAAACGGAGCACATCATGACGCAAGCACATCGCGGTACCGCCCTCATTACCGGCGCGTCGTCGGGCATCGGCGCCATCTACGCGGACCGCCTCGCACGCCGCGGCTACGACCTGATCCTGGTCGCGCGCAACCGCGACCGGCTGAGCGCCCTCGCCGAGCGCATCACGAACGACACGCAGCGCGGCGTCGAGATCGTCGATGCGGATCTCAACGACCGCGCGGCGCTCGCCGCCGTCGAAGCCAAGCTGAAACAGGACGCGAGCATCACGCTGCTCGTGAACAACGCGGGCATCGGCACACACGCACCGCTGCTCGACAGCGACGTCGACGCGATGACGCGGATGATCGACCTGAACGTGACCGCGCTCACGCGCCTGACCTATGCGGCCGTGCCCGGCTTCGTCGCACGCGGCCGCGGCGCGGTGATCAACATTTCGTCGATCGTCGCGATCTCGCCGGAAACGCTGAACGGCGTGTACGGCGGCAGCAAGGCGTTCGTGCTCGCGTTCAGCCAGTCGCTGCATCACGAGCTCGCGGACAAGGGCGTGCAGGTGCAGGCCGTGCTGCCCGGCGCGACGGCCACCGATTTCTGGCAGACGGGCGGCCTGCCGCTCGAGCACCTGCCGAAGGAAATCGTGATGACCGCGCACGACATGGTCGATGCGGCGCTGGTCGGGTTCGATCGCGGCGAACTCGTGACGATCCCGTCGCTGCACGCGGGCGACGAATGGGAGGCGTACGAGGCCGCGCGCCGCACGATGGCGCCGCACCTGTCGGCCGATACGCCGGCCCCGCGCTACACCGCGGCGCGCTAATTGGCGGCCGGGCCCGCCCCGCGCGGGGCGGCGCGCACGCCCAGCAGCATCGCGACCGCACACGCGGCCAGCAATCCGGCGATCATCAGCATCGCCGAATCCATGCTGCCCGTGCGCGTGCGGATCATCCCGATCACCCACGGGCTGACGATGCCGCTCGTGATGCCGATGCTGCTGATCAGCGCGATCCCGGCCGCGGCCGCGTGACCGGACAGGTAGCGGGTCGGCACGGCCCAGAAGATCGGCAGCGCGGCGAAGATCAGGGTTGCCGCGATCGACAGGCACGCGAGCATCGCGGCGAAGCTGTGCAGGTGCAGCGTCAGCGCCGCGAGCGCGAGGCCGCCGCCGATCGTGCAGCATGCGAAGTGCTTGCGGCGTTCGCCGGTGCGGTCCGAGCGGCGCGCGATCAGCACCAGCCCCACCGCGCCCACCGCGTTCGGCACGACCGTATAGAGGCTCACGGCGACGACGTCGGTCACGCCGAAGTCGCGGATCATCAGCGGCATCCAGAAGTTGAGCGTCAGCGACGCGCAGGTCAGCGAGAAATAGATGAACGCGAACAGGTACACGCGCGGGTTCGCGAGCGCGGCCAGCACGCTGCGTGCGTCGTGCGCACTGCCGTGTGCGCGGCCTTCGGCGCACAGCGCGGTAACGCGCGCCTTCTCGCCGGACGTGAGCCACGTCGCGTCCTGCGGCCGGTCGACGAGCAATACGAACGCGACGAACGCAAGCAGGATCGCCGGCGCGCCCTCGATCGCGAACATCCACTGCCAGCCGTGCAGCCCGAGCACGCCGCTCATGTCGCGCATGATCCAGCCCGACATCAGACCGCCGAGCACGCCGGCCACCGCGACGCCCGCGAAGAACACCGAGATCGCCGCCGCGCGCCGGTTCGCGGGGAACCAGTAGGTCAGGTACAGCACGATGCCGGGGAAGAAGCCGGCTTCGAACACGCCGAGCAGGAAGCGCAGCACGTAAAAATGCGACGGCTGAGACACGAACATCATCCCGGTCGACGCGAGCCCCCACAGCAGCATGATCCGCGTGAACGTGCGGCGCGCGCCGAAGCGCGCGAGCAGCAGGTTGCTCGGCACTTCGCAGAACACGTAGCCGACGTAGAACACCGCGGCGCCGAGGCCGTACATCGCATCGCTGAAGCCGAGATCGTGCTTCATCTGCAACTGCGCGAAGCCGATGTTGATGCGGTCGAGAAACGACACGACGTAGCAGAGGAACAGGAACGGGACGATCCGCCACGCGATCTTGCGGAACAGCAGCGCGTCGCCGGGTGCGGATTCGGATGCGGCAGTCGACGCCGAGGCGCTCGCGTGCGCGAGCGTCGCTTCGGCGGGAAGCGATTGGGGCATGTCTCTCTCCAAACGGGCCGTGCGATGTCGAGCGCGCGGCAGTCTCCGAGGGCGTGCATGCGCCCTGCTTTCTTGTGAAGACCGGATACGGCTGGCGGCAGCGCGGCGCGATACCGCCGCGGCTGCCGCCAGCTTCAGGAAAACGGCGAGACGATCATGCGAACGCCGCCCCGCCGCCGGGCACCGCTCACTCCTGCAGCGCGGCCCACATTTCCTTGTCGCGCTGCGCGGTCCAGATGCGCGGATGCGCGATGCCGCTCGCCTCGTCGAATGCGCGCGACACGTCGAACGGCAAGCAGTGCTCGTAGATGAACACGTGGCCGAACTTCGGGTCCATCGCCTCGCGCGTGAGCGCCATCGCCGCCTTCAGGTCGAGATTGCGCTCGACGGCCTTGCGGCCCTGCGCGAGCAGCGTCGTGACGAAATCCTTCGTGTAGTCGAGGCCCTTGTTCACTTCGGCCGGATTCAGCAGCGCGGGGCCGCGGCCCGGTACGAGCTTCTCCGCGCCGAGCGCGCGCAGCGCCTCGAGCGTGGCCGGCCACTGTTCGAGCTGCGCGTCGCCGCAGTAGCACGCGGCGTCGTATTCGACGAGGTCGCCCGAGAACAGCACCTTCTGCGACGGCAGCCAGACGATCGTGTCGCCCTTCGTGTGGCCCGAGCCGACGTGCATGATCTTCACTTCGAGCTTGCCGAGAAACAGCGTGATCTCGCGCTCGAACACGAGCGTCGGCCAGGTCAGTCCCGGCACCGTCTCGACGCCGGCGAACAGGCGCGGGAAGCGTTCGATCTCCGACTTCATGTCGGCCTCGCCGCGCTCGACGATCATCTCGTACGTGCCGCGGCTCGCGATCACGTGCTGCGCGCCTTCGGCGAAATACGCGGACGCGCCGAGCACGCGCACCGCGTGGTAGTGCGACAACACCACGTGCTTGATCGGCTTGTCGGTCACGCTGCGGATCTTCGCGATCAGGTCCTGCGCCATCGCGGGCGTCGCGGTCGTGTCGACGATCAGCACGCTGTCGTCGCCGATGATCACGCCCGAGTTCGGGTCGCCTTCGGCGGTGTACGCGTACGCGTTCTCGGACAGCTGCGTCCAGGTGACTTTCTTCTCTTCCAGATCGGCTTGGGAGGCGAATGCTTTGGCCATTGTGCGTTCCGTGGCGGCGAGCCATGTGTTGAGGGGAATGAGCGGATCATCTGCCTGCCCCGAATATTTGTCAATGGCAAATCAGCTTGCTATTGTCTAATACGGGTAAACCTGCGGACTGGCGCGAGAAATGGCGTCGGATACCATGCGGGGTTTCGTCAACGGAAGAATCATCGCGTGCAGAACCATGAAGTCAGCGCGGACGATGCGCCGCCCAAGGCGCAGCGCGGCATCCAGAGTGTCGAGGTCGGCGGCCGCCTGCTCGACGCGCTCGCACGCCGGCGCAAGCCGCTCGGGCTGTCGGAGCTGGCCGCGGCGGCCGATCTGTCCACCGCGCAGGCGCATACCTATCTCGTGAGCCTGACGCGGCTCGCGCTCGTCAAGCGCGATGCAATCACCGGCAACTACGAGCCGGGGCCGCTGTCGCTGCGGCTCGGGCTGATGTCGATCGAGCGCCAGCCGGCGTACCGCGCGACGCTGCCGCACGCGGTGAAGCTTGCGGAAACGGTCGGCCTGAGCGTCGCGCTGTCGGTGCCGGGCGTGCTCGGCCCGACGATCGTGCGCATCGAGCACGGCGGCTATCCGTTGCACGTGAACCTGCACGTCGGTTCGGTGATGTCGTTGGACACCACCGCGACCGGCCGGGTGTTCCGCGCGTTCGGCGACGCCGCGCAACTCGACGCGATGGCGGCGAGCCAGGCCGGCGCGGGCGATACGCTCGCCGGCGCCGAAGCCGAGCCGGCCGCGCCGGACGCCGATGCGCAACGCACCGCACTCGACGCGATCCGTGCGCGCGGCATCGAGCGCAGCATCGACCGGCCGAGCCCGGGCGTCAGCGGGATGTGCGTGCCCGTGTTCGATGCGCACGGGCGGCTGCAACTCGCGTTGACGGTGATCGGTTCGACGGGATCGATCGATGTCGACTGGGACGGCCCGATCGCGGCGGCCTTGCGCGATGCGGCGCGGCAGGCCACGGCGTCGCTCGGCGCGGCGCGTGCCGAACCTGCGCCGGCGCCGGCGCCGGGCGCCGCGCGCGTGCCGCCCGCGCTGGCCGACGACGCCAAGGCGCAGCGCGGCATCAATGCGCTCGACAGCACCGGCGAGCTGCTGCTCGCGCTGGTGTCGGCGGGCCGCGCGCTGCCGCTGCGCGATCTCGCGGCGGCGGCCGGCATGCCCGCCGCGAAGGCGTTTCCGCATCTGGTCAGCCTGCAGAAGATCGGCCTGCTGAGCCGCGACGACGCCGGCTGCTTCGACGGCGGCCCGCTCGCGCAGGCGCTCGGCCTGATCGCGATGCAGCGCGTGTCGCCGACCCGCGACGCGGAAGCCGAGATCGTCGCGCTCGCCGGCGCGACCGACATGAGCGTGGCCGCCGCGACGCTCGGGCCGCTCGGGCCGACCGTGATCCGGCTCGAGGAATCGGCGCGACCGCAGCACGTGAGCCTGCAGGTCGGCACCGTGATGTCGCTCGTCAATACGGCGATCGGCCGAATTTTCGCGTCCGGCATGTCGGACGACGTACTGGCCGACCTCCTCGCCAACGAGCCCGTGCGTCTTGCGGGCGCACACACGGCACCGGACGACGCAGCCTTCCGCGCGCGGCTCGCGACGATCCGCGCGGATGAACTCGATTTCGCGTTCGACGCGCCGGTGCCCGGCATCGGGACGATTGCCGCCCCCGTGTTCGATCACACCGGCAGCATCCGGCTCGTGATCGCGATCATCGGCTCGTCGCGCGGCTTCCCGCGCGGGTCGGACAGCATGCTGGCGCAGACGCTGCGGGCCGCGACACGGCGGCTGTCGTGGCGCTTCGGGTGGATCGGCGGGTAAGCGCGGTCGCGCTGCCGCGCCCGCTCCGCGGCTTCACTTCCCTTTCCCTTTACCGCTCGCCAATGCAACGGGCCCGCTTCCGCCCGGGCCCCGCCACGCCCGTACATTCCGCGAGGCCGCCACGACGCCTGTTGCGCGACGGCAACAGAAAGTGTCAGGAATTCTCATATAACGAAAACGCATTTCACAAAGCGGTGACGTTTCTCTATGATTAGGGTTATCCCTAACTCACCACTTATATGGGGCTTCGTCATGCAAACGTCTAATGTCTCCGATCGTTCCACCCAATCCGCTGGCTGGCTCGCACGCATTGGCGAGTTGCTCGCGGAAGCATGGGCTCTGCACCTCGAGAACTGCGAAGTCATCGCTGAAGCGCACGCACGCCTGCCGCGCTAAATGCTTCGACCGGCCGCCCACCGGCGGCACGATATCCGGCTGATCCGCTGTCGGGACGCGCGCCGAAAGGCCGTCGCGTCCACCATCGGAGCGGCTGGCGGGTATCAATAAAAAGGGCCGAATGGTTCGGAAGTGAAGGCGCTCACGCGATCTCGGCGCCGTGATGCAGTTGCGGTGCCGTGCCCGATGTGTTGGCACGATGCAAAGCGCCGTCCTGCCGGATTACGTCGCTGTCCGGCTGCCCGCGCGGGCATTGCACCACCGCGCCGGGCGACATCGCCGATGGTTCGTCGGGTTCGTCGCTCATCGCGCCAAGCAGCGACGGAAGAATCATCCGTTTCTCCCTGCGGGCCCGTTACGCCCGTATCCGGCTCAGGCGGTACACCGCGGCCGCTAAAGTGCCCTTACGCCCTTCTTGCCCCGCAGCCGCGAGCCCGTAACCCGATGCGCCGCCGCTCGCCGCACCGCCGTCAAACCTGGATCGACGGCACGTCCTTCATGCACCGCAGCGCGAACATCGAGCGGCTGTGGCGGATGCTCGAAATCCTGTACAGCTTCTCACGCAGAAAGCGCTCGTAGCCGGCCGTGCCGTCCACCGCGACCTTGATCCAGTAGTCGTACTCGCCCGACACCAGGTACGCCTCGAGCACCTCCGGCAGCGCCGCCAGTTCGGCGCCGAAGCGCGCCAGCGCGTCGTCTTCATGGCGATCGAGCGTCACTTCGAGGATCACGATGTCCGCGTAGCCGAGCTTGCGCTGGTTGACCAGCGCGACGTAGCCGTCGATGTAGCCGTCGAGTTCGAGTTGCCGCGTGCGGTTCCAACACGCGGTGGTCGACATGCCGATCTGTTCAGCCAGTTCGGCGTTCGACAGGCGCGCATTTTTCTGCAAGGCAGCGAGGATCTTGCGGTCCTGATTGTCGAGCGTTTTGGGCGTGCGTTCGCGGGTAGCCATGATGAGAAGAATCTTCTACTTAAAATCGGCATTCTATCTGAACAGGATTCCGGTTTCGGGCCCGTTTCGCTGGAAAACAGGAAGCCTTTTAACCGGGCCGCTTGATACATTTTCTCCATGCCCGCTGCCCGGCACGCTCCCCGCGACCACCCCTCGCAACGGGACGCACGACCGCAATCACGAGTTGCGGTGCCGGCCGGCAGGCATGCGATTCCCCGCCGCCCGCACGCCTATCCGACCGCGTGCGGGGCCGGTGCCTGCGTCCCCGTTCCTGCCCGTCCGTATGTCGTTCAAGCTTTATCTGTCGTTCCTCGCCGCTTCCGTCGTTCTCATCTACGCGCCCGGCCCCGTCAACCTGCTCACGATGAACCAGGCGTTGCGCACCGGCTGGCGCCGCGCGCTGCCGTGCGTCTGGGGCGGCACGCTCGCCGTGCTGCTGCAACTCGCGCTGACCGCGCTGTGCCTCAATTCGCTCGTCCACCTCGATGAACACGCGCTGACCGTGCTGCGCTGGGCCGGCGCCGCGTATCTCGTCTGGCTCGGCGGCAAGCAGTGGCTGAGCCGCGCGCCGGCCGGCGCAGCCGCGGCATCGGCATCGGCATCGGCATCGGCATCGGCATCGGCATCGGCATCGACATCGGCCGATACCGACGCTGGAACAGCGATCGCCGCGCCGGACACCGACACCGGGCGCGCGCTGTTCTGGCGCGGCGTCGCGACTTCCGGGCTGAATCCCAAGACGCTGCTGTTCTTTCCGTCGTTCTTTCCGCAGTTCATCAACCCGACTGCCGATTGGAGCCTGAACCTTCAATACCTGCTGCTCGCCGCGACGTTCGCGTTGCTGTTCGCGGGCGGCGTCGCGTCGATGGCGCTGTTCTCGCACCGGCTGAGCCGCGCGTTGCAGCGGCCGGCGCGGATGCGTGCGATGAACCGCGTGACGGGCGGGCTGCTCGTCGGGATGGGCGCGATGATGGTCGGCTGGAACTGAGGGCGTCGACGCTTTCCTTTCCGCGCGACCGCAACACCCGCGCACCGGCGGCGACGCCGCCCGTACAATCGCGCGATGTCCGAATTGTTCACTTACGGCGGCCTGTTCGCCGTGTCGATGGTCGCCGCGACCTGTTTCCGCTCCAGTCCGAAGCCGTGCTCGCCGGCCTGCTGCTCGCCGGGCGCGAACCCGTGTGGGCGCTGGTGCTGGTCGCGAGCGTCGGCAATGTCGCCGGCTCGACGATCAACTGGGCGCTCGGCCGCGGCATCGAGCACTTTCGCGAGCGCCGCTGGTTTCCGGTCAAACCGTCCGCGCTCGCACGCGCCGAGCGCTGGTACGCACGCTACGGCCGCTGGTCGCTGCTGCTCAGCTGGGCACCGGTGATCGGCGATCCGCTGACGATGATCGCCGGCGTGCTGCGCGAGCCGCTGCCGACCTTTCTCGTCATCGTGACGATCGCGAAAGTCGGCCGCTATCTGGCCGTCGCGTGGCTCGTCACGCACTGACGTCCGCGTGCCCTTCGCGCGCCTGCCGGCCTGCCACGACGCCGTCCCGCTAAAGATTTCGCCGAAGTTGCCGTATTAAGTGGACGACTAGCGGTGACGCGTGCGTTCCGCCCCCCTCTCCCTCGCCACTCAGGATGTTTCATGAGATTGACCCAATTGGGCCGGGTGAGCGTCGGCGCGCGTCTGGCCGCGCTGGCGTGCGCGCTCGTCGCCGTGCTGTTTACCGTGTTCGCGTGGACGCTCGCCCATTTCGCCGGCCAGCAGCTCGCCGACGAGGCGCACCTGCGAATCGACGAAAAGGAGCAGTCGATCCGCGCGATGGTCGATCTGTTCGACAAGGCGCTGACCGCCGAAGCCAACCGCTCGATGTCGCTGTTCGCGAGTTTCCTGCCGGCCGATTTCACGCTCGACCCGGCCCGCACCGTCGATATCGGCGGCGTGGCCGCGCCGACGCTTCTCGCGGGCGGCCAGCCGCTCGACCTCGATTACTCGATTCCCGACCAGTTCCTGAAGAAAAGCGGTGCGATCGCGACGATCTTCGCGCGCGACGGCGACGATTTCGTGCGCATCACCACGTCGCTGAAGAAGCAGGACGGCGCGCGCGCCGTCGGCACCCGGCTCGACCGCGCCGGCCCCGCTTACGCGCCGCTCGTCGCCGGGCGCAGCTACACGGGCCTCGCGAAGCTGTTCGGCCGGCCGTACATCACGCAGTACAAGCCGGTGACCGATGCGAGCGGCCGCGTGATCGGCGCGCTGTTCGTCGGCCTCGACATCGGCGCCGAGCTCAAGCTCGTCGAAGACGGCATCCGCGCGCTGAAGATCGGCGACAACGGCTACTACTTCGTGCTCGATGCGTCGCAGGGCCCGTCGCGCGGCACCTTCGTCGTGCATCCCGATGCGGCCGGCCAACGGGCCGACGACACGCGCGCGCCCTATGCGCAGATGCTCGCGGCCGGCCAGGGGCGGCTCGCGTACACGTCGACCGACCCGGCCGCGCACGACGGCGCGCCGACCGCGAAATTCGTGTCCTTCACGACGATTCCGCAGTGGCAATGGCTCGTCGGCGGCATCGCACTCGACGACGAATTGCTCGCCACCATGCGCGCCACCCGCAACCGCTTCCTGATGATCGGCGCGGTGCTCGTCGCGGCGTTCGCGACGCTGTTCGTGATCGTCGTGCGACGTGTCGTGAGCCGGCCGCTGGAGGCGGCCGCCCGCGCCTCCGAGCGCTATGCGGCGGGCGATCTCAGCGTGCGTATCCGCGACGGCGCGAATGCGCACGGCAGCGCGGGCAACGACGAGATCGGCCGGCTCGTGCAGGCGGTCGACGGAATCGGCGACGGCCTCGCGCGGATCGTCGCGCAGGTGCGCAACAGCGCGGCCGACATCGCGCACGGCACGGTCGGCATCGCGGCCGGCAGCGGCGACATCGCCGCGCGCATCGCGACGCAGGCGAGCAGCGTCGAACAGACGGCCGCCAGCATGGAACAGATCACCGCCGCCGTGCAGCAGAGCGCCGAGCACGCGGCGCAAGCCAACGCGCTGGTCGCCGACGCGTCGGCCGCCGCGACGAACGGCGACGCCGCGGTGCAGCGCGTGGTCGCGACGATGGACGACATCGGCCGTGCGACGCGCCGGATCGCCGAGATCACCGGCGCGATCGAAGGCATCGCGTTCCAGACCAACATCCTCGCGCTGAACGCGGCCGTCGAGGCCGCCCGCGCGGGCGAACACGGCAAGGGCTTCGCGGTGGTCGCGGCCGAGGTGCGCGCGCTGGCGCAACGCAGCGCGGCCGCGGTCAAGGAGATCGATGCGCTGAGCGCCGAATCGTCGACGACCGTCGAACAGGGTTACCGGATCGCGGACGCCGCGCGCGGCACGATGCGCGACATCGTCGCGCGGGTCGACCAGGTCCGCACGCTGATCGGCGAGATCAGCGCCGCGTCGCGCGAACAATCGACCGGCATCGAACAGGTGAATCTCGCGGTCACGCAGATCGGCGACGCGACGCAGCAGAATGCGATGCTGATCTCCGATGCCGAACGCGCGGCCGTCGCGCTGCGCGACCAGGCCGCGCAACTGTCGGACGCGGTCAGCGTGTTCCGGCTCGCACGCGACGCGTGACGCGGGCCGGATGAGGAAACACCACCGGGCGCGCCGCCTACTTCTTGTCGCCCGCCAGGTCGATCGCCTTGTCCGAGCCGACGGCGTTGCGCAACTGGAACTTCTGGATCTTGCCGGTCGACGTCTTGGGCAGCTCGCCGAAGCGCACAGCCTTCGGCACCTTGAAGCCCGCGAGCAGTTGCCGGCAATGCGCGACGATCTCCGCCTCGGTCGCGCTCGCGCCCTCGCGCAGCTCGACGAACGCGCACGGCACCTCGCCCCACTTCGGGTCGGGCATCGCGACGACGGCCGCCACGGCCACCGCCGGATGCCGGTACAGCGCGTCCTCGACTTCGATGCTCGAGATGTTCTCGCCGCCCGAGATGATGATGTCCTTCTTGCGATCCTTGATCCGGATATAGCCGTCCGGCATCAGCACCGCGAGATCGCCGGTATGGAACCAGCCGCCGTGGAACGCCTCGTCGGTCGCCTTCGGGTTCTTCAGGTAGCCCTTCATGCAGATGTTGCCGCGGAACATGATCTCGCCGAGCGTCTCGCCGTCGGCCGGCACCGGCGTCATCGTGTCGGGATCGAGCACCGTCGCGCCTGCTTCGAGGTGGTAGCGCACGCCCTGGCGTGCATTCAGCCGCGCGCGCTCCTCGTCGGACACGGCGTCCCAATGCGACTGCTGCGCGCAGACAGTTGCCGGGCCGTAGACCTCGGTCAGCCCGTACACGTGCAGCAGGTCGAAACCGATCTCCTTCATCTTCGCGATCACGGCCGGCGCGGGCGCCGCGCCCGCGACCATCGCGTGCACCGTGTGGTCGATTCCCGCGCGGAACTCGGCCGGCGCGTTCGCGATCGCGCTCTGCACGATCGGCGCGCCGCAGTAGTGCGTGACGCGCTCGCGGCGGATCAGGTCGAACACGGTCTTCGCGTCGAACTTGCGCAGGCACACGTTCACGCCCGCGCGTGCCGCGACGGCCCACGGGAAGCACCAGCCGTTGCAGTGGAACATCGGCAGCGTCCACAGATACACCGCGTGCTTCGGCATGTCCCATTCGAGGATGTTGCTGATCGCCGCGAGATACGCGCCGCGATGGTGATAGACGACGCCCTTCGGGTCGCCGGTCGTGCCCGACGTGTAGTTCAGCGCGATCGCCTCCCATTCGTCGGCGGGCGGTGTCCATGCGTAGTCCGGGTCGCCGCCGGCCACGAACGCCTCGTAGTCGGTCGCGCCCGCGAAACGGTCCGGGTCGGCCGGCATCGCGTCGGCCACGCTGACGATCTTCAGGCCCGGCAGCTCCAGCGCCGCGCGCTGCGCGACCTCCGCGTATTCGGTATCGACGATCAGCACCTTCGCCTCGCCGTGACGCAGCATGAACAGTACCGACGACGCGTCGAGCCGCGTGTTGATCGTGTTCAGCACGGCGCCGGCCATCGGCACGCCGAAGTGCGCCTCGACCATCGCCGGAATGTTCGGCAGCAGCGCCGCGACCGTGTCGCCGCGCCCGACGCCGGCCTGCGCGAGCGCGCTCGCCAGCTGTTTCGCGCGCGTGCAGGTCTCGCCCCACGTGCGCCGCACGTCGCCGTGCACGATCGCGAGACGCTCGCCATAGACCTCGGCCGTACGGACCAGGAAATCGATCGGCGTGAGCGCTACGTAGTTGGCATCGCGGCGGCCGAGCCCGGCCTCGAACATCTGCGTCATGATCCTGTCTCCCGTGTTCTGTCGACCGGAGCGCACGCACCCCGGATCGTTTTGATGTGGTTCAATTGCCGACAGCCTAACGGGCGCTATTGTGAGCCGTCTGTCATCGAAACGACAGAGTGCCGCTCGAGCGCTGCGCGTTATCCCTATCCTCGCAAACCCGCACCCATGCACGATCACCTCGACGCGGCCGTCCGCCCGGCCGACACGCTTGCCGAACCGGGCCCGCTGCCGCCGCTCGCGACGCTGTTCGGCCGGTGCGCATGGTTCCGCACGCTGGCGCCTGAGCATCAGGCGCTCGTGCTGGCCCAGTCGCACGTCGCGCGGTGCGAGGCCGGCGACGTGGTCGCGCACCGGCTCGCGCCGTCCGAACACTGGATCGGCGTCCATCAGGGGCTGCTGAAGCTCGCGATCTTCAACGTGTCGGGGCGCGGCTGCACGTTCTCGGGCGTGCCGTCGGGCGGCTGGTTCGGCGAAGGCAGCGTGATCAAGCGCGAGCGGCGCAAGTACGAGGTCGTCGCGATCCAGCGCTCGACCGTGCTGTTCGTGCCGGTCGACACGTTCCATGCGCTGCTCGACACGAGCCTGCCGTTCACGCGCTTCGTGATCCATCAGCTGAACAACCGGATGGGCGAATTCATCGCGTCGATCCAGAACAGCCGGCTGCTCGACGTCGACGCGCGCGTCGCGCAGGCGCTCGCGCAGCTCTTCAACCCGGCGCTGTACCCGGATACCGGCCCGTCGCTGTCGATCTCGCAGGAGGAACTGGGGATGCTCGTCGGCGTGTCGCGCCAGCGGATCAACCAGGCGCTGCAGCAACTGGAGAAGCTCGGCGCGTTGCGGCTCGCGTACAACCAGATCGACGTCGTCGATCTCGACGCGCTCGCCCGCTTCGGCATGGAGCAGCTGTGAGCGCCGCCCGATGCGCGAAACCGTCGCCATCGCGACGGTGCGTTTCGTCTGCCGAATCGGCCGCCGGCCCGCGCGCCCCAACCTGACAATTCCGCCAGTTTCGCGACAGTAACCCGTTGCGGGCCGACGCCTATCATGCGGGTTCCCTTCACCGACGCCCGATCACCGCCTGTCCCGCCGCCTCCATGTGGATCGTCAATCTCGCGCTCAGGCGCCCCTACACGTTCATCGTCATGGCCATCATGATCGTGCTGGCCACCCCGCTGGCGCTGATGCGCACACCGGTCGACGTGCTGCCCGCGATCAACATCCCCGTGATCAGCGTGATCTGGAATTACACCGGCTTCTCCGCGACGGAGATGACGAACCGCATCACGTCCGTGCATGAACGGATCCTGACGACGACCGTCAACAACATCCAGCACGTCGAATCGACGTCGCTGCCCGGCATCGCGGTCGTGAAAGTGTTCCTGCAACCGGGCGCGAACGTGCAGACGGCAATCGCGCAGACGGTGTCGTCCGCGCAGGCGATCGTGCGGCAGATGCCGCAGGGCGCGACGCCGCCGCTCGTGATCACCTATTCCGCGTCGAGCATTCCGGTGATCCAGCTCGGGCTGTCGAGCCAGACGCTCAGCGAGCAGTCGCTCGCCGACATCGCGCTCAACTTCCTGCGCCCGCAGCTGATCACGGTGCCGGGCGTGCAGATTCCGTTTCCGTACGGCGGGCGCACGCGCGTGGTGGCGATCGACCTCGACCCGCAGGCGCTGCAAGCGAAGGGCCTCACACCGGCCGACATCGTCAACGCGGTCAACGCGCAGGACCTCGTGCTGCCGACCGGCACCGCGAAGATGGGCCAGACCGAATACCGGATCGACACGAACGCGTCGGCCGATACGGTCGCCGACATCAGCAACCTGCCCGTGCAGACGATCAACGGCGCGACGACCTACCTGCGCGAAGTGGCGGCGGTACGCGACGGCTTCGCGCCGCAGACCAACGTCGTGCGCCAGAACGGCCAGCGCGGCGTGCTGATCTCGATCCTGAAAAGCGGCGACGCGTCGACGCTCAAGGTCGTGTCCGACCTGAAGACGCTGCTGCCGAAGGTGATTCCGACGTTGCCGGAAGGGCTCACGATCACGCCGCTGTTCGACCAGTCGGTGTTCGTCAACGCGGCCGTCCAGGGCGTGATCCACGAGGCGCTGATCGCCGCCGTGCTGACCGCGATGATGATCCTGCTGTTTCTCGGCAACTGGCGCAGCACGCTGATCATCGCGATCTCGATTCCGCTGTCGATCTTCACGTCGCTGATCGCGCTGTCGGCGCTCGGCGAGACCATCAACATCATGACGCTCGGCGGGCTCGCGCTCGCGGTCGGCATTCTCGTCGACGACGCGACCGTCACGATCGAGAACATCGAGCGGCACCTGCATCTGGGGACCAACCTGCACGATGCGATCCTCGAGGGCGCGGGCGAGATCGCCGTGCCGGCGCTCGTGTCGACGCTGTGCATCTGCATCGTGTTCGTGCCGATGTTCTTCCTCACCGGCGTCGCGCGCTTCCTGTTCGTGCCGCTCGCGGAAGCCGTGGTGTTCGCGATGCTCGCGTCGTACGTGCTGTCGCGCACGCTGGTGCCGACGCTCGCGATGCTGCTGTTCCGCCCGCAGCAGGCGGGCACCGGCCCCGATCATGCGACGTCGCGCTTCGCGCGCCTCCATCACGCATTCAACCACGCGTTCGAACGGCTGCGCGCGTGGTACATCGTGCTGCTCAGCATCCTGCTCGTGCGCCGCCGCTTCTACGCGCTGTGCTTCCTCGGCTTCTGCGTGCTGTCGACGGGCCTCGTGTTCGTGCTCGGCCGCGACTTCTTCCCGAACGCCGATTCCGGCAACCTCCGGCTGCACGTGCGTGCGCCGACCGGCTACCGGATCGAGGAAACCGCGCGCCTCGCCGACCAGGTCGAGCGCGTGATCCGCGCAACCGTGCCGCCCGACGAGCTCGGCGCGATCGTCGACAACCTCGGCCTGCCGGTGAGCGGCATCAACCTGTCGTACAGCAACGCCGGCACGATCGGCACGCTCGACGGCGAGCTGCTGATCGCGCTGAAGCCCGGCCACCGCGCAACCGGGCACTACGTCGAGACGCTGCGCACGGTGCTGCCGCAGCGCTTCCCGGGCGT
Source organism: Burkholderia sp. BCC0506 (assembly GCF_902833145.1). Classification (GTDB taxonomy): domain Bacteria; phylum Pseudomonadota; class Gammaproteobacteria; order Burkholderiales; family Burkholderiaceae; genus Burkholderia. The sequence continues at coordinate 414,468 of NZ_CADFEN010000004.1, forward strand.
CGAGTTCTTCTTCCAGCCGTCGGACATCATCACGCAGATCCTCAACTTCGGCCAGCCGGCCGCGATCGACGTGCAGGTGCTCGGCAACGATCTCGCGAGTAACATGGCCATTGCGAGCAGCCTGATGAAAAAGATCAGGCAAATTCCCGGCGCCGTCGACGTGCACGTGCTGCAACGCAATGACGAACCGACCCTGCTGGCCGACATGGACCGTACGCGCATGCAGCAGCTCAATCTCTCCGCGCAGAACGTCGCGCAGAACATGCTGATCTCGCTGTCGGGGAGCTCGCAGACGACGCCGTCGTTCTGGATCAACCCGCGCACCGGCGTCCAGTACCCGCTGCAGATCCAGACCCCGCAATACAACCTCTCGTCGGTCGACGACCTGCTCGGCACGCCGATCTCCGCCAGCGGCCGCACCGGCACGCCGCTGCAATTGCTCGGCAACCTGGTGCAGGTGCGCAGCACCGTGAACCCGGCCGTGATCACGCACTACAACATCCGCCCGGCGATCGACGTGTACGTGAGCGTCGAGGGCCGCGATCTCGGCGCGGTCGCGGGCGAGATCGACCGCATCGTGTCGGACGCACGCGCGACGCTGCCGCGCGGCACCGACCTCTCGATGCGCGGCCAGATCGAGACGATGCGCACGTCGTATCTCGGCCTCGGCGCGGGTGTCGCGATGGCGATCGTGCTCGTCTACCTGCTGATCGTCGTCAACTTCCAGTCGTGGCTCGACCCGCTGATCATCATCAGCGCGATGCCGGCCGCTCTCGCGGGCATCGCGTGGATGCTGTTCATCACCGGCACGCACCTGAGCGTGCCCGCGCTGACGGGCGCGATCATGACGGTCGGCGTCGCGACCGCGAACAGCATTCTGGTCGTGTCGTTCGCGCGGCAACGCCTCGCGGCCGGCGCGCCGCCGCTCACGGCCGCGCTGGAGGCGGGCGCGACGCGGATCCGGCCGGTGCTGATGACGGCGCTCGCGATGATCATCGGGATGGTGCCGATGGCGCTCGGTCTCGGCGAAGGCGCCGAGCAGAATGCGCCGCTCGGCCGCGCGGTGATCGGCGGGCTGCTGTTCGCGACCGTCTCGACGCTGCTGTTCGTGCCGCTCGTGTTCGGCGGCGTGCATTCACGGCTGGCCCGCCGGCGCGCGCGCCAGGCCGGACACTGACTTTCGCCCCACTACCCGGTTGAATTGGTTGAATTCATGGAAGAGAAACATCACAGCGCCGTCGGCATCCAGGTGGACGAACACGGCATGCACCTGCCGACGCGCGCGTCGGTGTCGCGACGCGGACGGATCGTCGTGATCGCGATCGGCGTGCTGCTGGCCGCCGGCGCCGCGCGCACGCTGATCGTCAACGGGCTGAACCGCAACCGGCTCGACGCGGTCGCCGAGCAGAACACGCGCCAGTACGTGAGCGTCGTGCATCCGGTCGACGCGGCCACCGGCGGCAAGCTGACGCTGCCCGGCACGCTGCGCGGCTTCGTCGAGGCGCCGATCTATGCGCGCGCCAGCGGCTACGTGCTGCGCTGGCAGGCCGACATCGGCACGCACGTGAAGCAGGGGCAAACGCTCGCCGAACTCGACACGCCGGAGCTGAACCAGGAGCTGGCGCAGGCCACCGCGCAACGCCAGCAGGCGCAAGCGGCGCTCGCGCTCGCGAAGACGTCGTTCGACCGCGCGCAGCAGTTGCGCCAGCGCGATGCCGTCGCGCAGCAGGAACTCGACGACCGGCAAGGCGCGTTCAGCCAGGGCACCGCGAACCTCGCGGCGGCCGATGCGAACGTGCGCCGTCTCACCGAGCTGAAGGGGTTCCAGCGGATCGTCGCGCCGATCGACGGGATCGTCACGCAGCGCAACGTCGACGTCGGCGATCTCGTCAATTCCGGCAACGCGGGCCGTGCGCTGTTCACGGTCGTGCAAGCCGACCGGCTGCGCCTGTACGTGCAGGTGCCGCAGGCGTATGCGCAGCAGGTGAAGGTCGGCCAGCACGTGAGCGTCGCGCAGGCCGAGCTGCCGGGGCGGACGTTCGACGGGACGATCACGCGCACGGCGCAGGCGATCGACGTCGCGACGCGCTCGCTGCAGATCGAGATCACGCTGCCGAACCCGGACGGACGGCTGCTGCCCGGCGCATACGTGCAGGCGACGCTGCCGATGACGCCGGTCGGCCGCCTGCAGGTGCCGGCCAATACGCTGCTGTTCCGCGCCGAGGGCCCGACGGTCGCAGCCGTCGACGCGAGCGGCCAGGTCCGGCTGAAACAGGTGACGGTCGTGCGCACGATCGGCCAGACGCTCGAAGTCGACGGCCCGATCACGCCGAACGACCGCCTCGTCGCGAACCCGAGCGATGCGCTCGCGACCGGCGACCGGGTCGTCGTGCAGGCGCCGGCCGCGCAGCCGGCCTCTGCCGCCGCGGGAGCGAAGTCGTGATCGCGATGCGCGCCCGCGCACGGCCCGTGGCGCTCGCCGCCACCCTCATCGCGGCCGCCGCCGTCGCCGCCTGCACGGTCGGCCCGGACTACCGGCGCCCGGCCGTCGATACACCGGCCGCATGGCGGCTCGACCCGGCCGACGGGGACTGGCACCCGGCCGAGCCGGCCCGCGCGCCGCTCGATCCGGCCTGGTGGACCGCGTTCGGCGACGCGCAGCTCGACGCGCTGGAAGCCGATGCGTTGCGCAACAACCAGAACCTGAAGGCGGTGGCCGCCCGCTACGACCAGGCGAAGGCGACGCTCGCATCGGTCGCGTCCGCGCAGTATCCGGCCGTCGGGCTGAACGCGAGCGGCCAGCGCTTCAAGATCTCCGGCGACCGGCCGCAGACCAACTACGCGACGAAGAGCATGTCGACCGTGCAGAACGAGATCCAGGTCGGCGCGGCGGTCAGCTACGAACTCGACCTGTTCGGCCGCGTGCGACGCAACGTCGAAGCCGCGCAGGCGAGCTCCGAGCAGGCGCGCGACGATTTCGCGAACGCGCGCCTCGTGCTGAGCGCCGATCTCGCGTCGAGCTATTTCGCGCTGCGCGAACTCGACACCGAGATCGACGTCGTCAAGCGCTCGATCGAGCTGCAGCAGAAGGCGCTCGACTACGTGAGCGCGCGCCACGACCTCGGCGCGGTGTCGGGCCTCGACCTGTTGCAGCAACGCGCGCAGCTCGACGCGACGCGCACGCAGGCGCAACTGCTGATCCAGCAGCGCGCGCAGGTCGAAACCGCGATCGCGACGCTGGTCGGCACGCCGGCCCCCGAATTCTCGCTGCCGCCGCGCGTGGTGCCGATCAACGCGCCCGCGCTGCCGACCGGCATGCCGAGCGACCTGCTGCAGCGGCGCCCCGACGTCGCGTCGGCCGAGCGCGCGATGGCCGCCGCGAACGCGCAGATCGGCGTCGCGCGCGCCGCGTATTTCCCGCGCATCACGCTGTCGCCGGACATCGGCTGGGACGCGACGCGCTTCGCGGGCCTGTTTACGGTGCCGGCGCTGCTGTGGTCGGTCGGCGGCTCGCTCAGCCAGCCGCTGTTCGAAGGCGGCAGGCTGAAGGCCGGCGTCGATTTCGCGCAGGCCGGCTACGTCGCCGCGCAGGCGAGCTACCGGCAGACCGTGCTCACCGCGTTCCAGGAGGTGCAAAATGCGGTGACCGGCCTGGCGGTGCTGGCGCAGGCGGCCCGGCAGGCGTCGGCGGCCGTCGACGACGCGCGCAAGCTCGTCTCGCTCGCGCAGGACCGCTACGCGGGCGGCCTGACGCCGTTCATCGACGTGCTGACGGCCCAGCAGCAGTTGCTGACGAGCGAGCGCCAGGCCGTGCAGATCCAGGGTCAGCGCGCGGCGCTCGTGGTGTTTCTCGCGAAGGCGCTCGGCGGCGGCTGGGACGGCGGCGCCGCGTCGACCGACGTCGCGGCGGCCGGCCCGCGGCCCGCCGCGAACATCGGCCCCTAACCGGTTACACACATACGCCTATGAAAGTCCTGATCGTCGAAGACGAACCGAAAGTCGTCGAATACCTGAAAAGCGGCCTGACCGAGGAAGGCTGGGTCGTCGACACCGCGCTCGACGGCGAGGACGGCGCATGGAAAGCCGTCGAATTCGACTACGACGTGGTCGTGCTCGACGTGATGCTGCCGAAGCTCGACGGCTTCGGCGTGCTGCGTGCGCTGCGCGCGCAGAAGCAGACGCCCGTGATCATGCTGACCGCGCGCGACCGTGTCGACGACCGCGTGCGCGGCTTGCGCGGCGGCGCCGACGACTACCTGACCAAACCCTTCTCGTTCCTCGAACTGATCGAACGGCTGCGTGCGCTGACGCGCCGCGCCCGCGTGCAGGAATCGACGCTGATCTCGATCGGCGACCTGCGCGTCGACCTGATCGGCCGCCGCGCGACCCGCGACGGCGCGCGGCTCGACCTGACCGCGCAGGAATTCCAGCTGCTCGGCGTGCTCGCGCGGCGCACCGGCGAGGTGCTGTCGAAGACGACGATCGCCGAACTCGTGTGGGACGTGAACTTCGACAGCAACGCGAACGTCGTCGAGACGGCGATCAAGCGCCTGCGCGCGAAGCTCGACGGCCCGTTCCCGGAGAAGCTGCTGCATACGATCCGCGGGATGGGCTACGTGCTCGAGGCGCGCGAGGACGGCGACGTGGAGAAGCACGCTTGAAACGCTCGATCACCCTGCGCCTGTCGGCGATGTTCGGCATCGTGTCGCTGCTCGTGTTCACGCTGGTCGGCTGCGGGTTGTTCGTGATGATGGAGCGCCAGTTGCTCGCCGAGCTGCGCGCGACGATCGACACGCGCGCGAAGGTCGCGCAGATGATCGTGTCGCACACGACGACGGCCGCGCGCGGCCGCCTGATGCAGGAAAAACTCGCCGACCTCGAACCGCCCGACGGCTCGACGCGCTATCAGGTCGACAGCCCCGACGCCGATTTCCGCTTCGGCCGTCCAGTCGACGGCGTACCCGTCGGCGAACCGTTCGGCGCGTTCCAGCAGTACGCGCTCAACCGCAGCAGCTACAACGTGATGACGAAGACCATCGCGGTCGCGGGCAGCGGCGAGCGCCCGGACGTGAAGCTGATCGTCGCGTCGTCGTGCGAGCGCACGCAGCGGATGCTGCGCCGCTTCGGCTGGACGCTGGCCGGGCTGATCGCGACGGCCACCGTCATCACGCTGCTGCTGAGCCGCGCGGTCGCGCGCTTCGGGCTCGCGCCGCTCGAGCGGCTGTCGCAGGACGCGGCGAGCGTGAGCGCGACGAACCGTCGCCAGCGGCTGCACACCGACGCGCTGCCGAGCGAGCTGCGCGATCTCGCCACGTCGTTCAACGGCGCGCTCGAACGCATCCAGCAAACCTACGCGCGGCTCGAAGCGTTCAACGCGGACGTCGCGCACGAGCTGCGCACGCCGATCAGCATCCTGATCGGCCAGACCCAGGTCGCGCTCACGAGCCGCGACCGCTCGGTCGACCGGATGCGCCAGACGCTGCAGTCGAACCTCGAGGAATTCGAGCGGCTGCGCGTGATCATCAACGACATGCTGTTCCTGTCGCGCAGCGACCGCGGCGAACGCGCGACCGACCTGAAGGACGTGTCGCTCGCCGACGAGGTGCGGCGCATGCTCGACTTTCTCGAAATCCCGCTCGACGAGGCGCAGTTGCGCGCCGAGCTGCACGGCGATGCGCGCGCGGCCGTCGATCCGTCGCTGTTCCGCCGCGCGATGACGAACCTGCTGATCAACGCGATCCAGCATTCGCCGCCGGGCGCGACGCTGAACGTGACGATCGCGCGCCGCGACACGCTCGTCGAGATGGCCGTGTCGAACCCCGGCGAGCCGATCGACCCCGTGCAGCGCTCGCACGTGTTCGAGCGCTTCTACCGGCTCGAGGAAGCGCGCGCGAACAGCAAGGAAAACCACGGGCTCGGGCTGTCGATCGTCAAGGCCGTGGCCGAGATGCACGGCGGCGGCGTGTTCGTCGCGTGCTCGGGCGGCGTCAACACGTTCGGCTTCTCGGTGTCGACGCAACCGTGGTCGGGCGGGCCGCTGCGTCCGGCCGATTCGGAGAATCCGCCCGATCCGCGCGGCGCTCGTCCGGCGCACGCGCCGCGCGCGTTGCACTGACGGCGGCCACGCGCCGCCGAGGGCAGTTTTCTTCAATACGGGCCGACGCGGCGCCCGTAGTCTCGATGCGATTTTCGACATTTCGCATGGAGACACCCGATGAGCATGCTGGTTTCGATGGCCGCGTTCGCGCTCGCCTCGTCGATCACCCCCGGTCCCGTCAACATCGTCGCGCTCAGCGCGGGCGCCCGCCACGGCCTCGGCGCGAGCCTGCGCTACGCAGCCGGCGCGACGCTCGGCTTCGTCGCGCTGTTCCTGCTGATCGGCCTCGGCCTGCACGCGGCGCTCGCGCGCTGGCCCGTGTTGACGACGGCCACGCAGTGGTCGGGGATCGCGTTCCTGCTGTATATGGCGCTGCGGCTCGCGCTCGACGACGGCCGGCTGTCGGCCGAGCCGGACGTGGCCGGGCCGTCGGCGGCGTCCGGCGCGGCGATGCAGTGGCTCAATCCGAAGGCGTGGCTCGCGTGCGTGGCCGCGATGGGCGCGTATGCGGCCGACGGCGATCGCGCGCAAGTCTGGCAGTTCGCCGCGCTGTATCTGGTGATCTGCTTCGCGTCGATCGCATGCTGGGGCTATGCGGGCGCGTCGCTGCGGCACCGGCTCGCGAACGCACGGCGCATGCGCGTGTTCAACCGGCTGATGGCGCTGCTGCTCGCGGGCAGCGCACTGTTGCTGCTCGACGTCTAGCGGCTTCGCCGGTCAGCGCATCGCGCTGCGGTATTGCCCGGGCGTCGCGGCCGCGATCCGCCGGAACGCGCGCTGGAAATGCGCCTGGTCCGCAAAGCCGGCGTCGAGCGCGACTTCGGCGATCGGCCGGCCGCGGCGCAACTCGGTGCGGCCGTACTGCACGCGCCGATCGATCAGGAACGCATGCGGCGTCATCCCGTAACGCGCATTGAATGCGCGAATCAGGTACGACGGCGACAGGTCGGCCGCCGCGCAGATCGCATCGAGCGTGACGGCCTCGCGGCAATGGGCGGCGATGTAGTCGGCCGCGCGCGCGAGCTTCGCGTTGTCGTCCCCCGGCCGCGTGTCGGGCACCTCGCGATCGAGCGCGCCGTGCAGCGCCGTGAAGAATCCGACCGCCGCGCTCTCCTTGCCGAGCGCATCGATGCCGGGCGACACGAGCGTGCGATAGAAGCCGCCAAATTGCGCGAACAGGTCGCCGCGCTCGGTCAATTTCGGCGAAAACCCGTGAAAATCGCGGTTCGGATCGCGGCCCAGCGAATGTTGCAGCCGCGCGAGCCACGGCACGTCGACATAGACCATCCGGTACGCCCACGCTTCGGGGCCGTACGGGTTGCAGGCGTGCACCTGCTCCGGATCGATGATCACCAGCACGCCGTGCCCGACGTGGGCGTTCGTCGCACCGTTCACGTACGTGCTCGTGCCGCCGACGATCGCGCCCACCGAAAACGTGTCGTGCGTGTGCTTCGCGTAGCAGATCGCGCGCCCGTCGTCGACGGTGCGCGCCTCGATGAACGGCAGCGCGGTATCGCGCCAGAACGGCGACGGTACGACGGATCGGTTGGCGGTACGGCTCACGCGGCGGGCTCCCGGTCTGGACGGCGAACGCTCACCGTACAAGACTGCGCGGCGCCGTGCAACCGGATCGCCCGGCTTCGCCGTTCGGCACGACGCTTCGACGCAATGCGCCGAGAATGCCGCGCCGACGCCGGAACATCGGCCACCCCGCACCCGCTTACGGAGGTTTCCGCCTGCTCGGGCGCTGAAATCGAAAGGACCGGTTCTTGCGCCCACGCCGCCGACACGCTCGCGAGATGGCCGATCGAGCGGAATTTACCTAAGCTTTGAATTCCGTCCGCCGCGACACGCGCGGCGGTTCCCGTTCACTTTTCCCCTCCACGCTCATGCAGATCGATCTGAAAGGCAAGACCGCGGTCGTCACCGCCTCCACCGCCGGCATCGGGTTCGCGATCGCCAAAGGGCTCGCGCGCGCCGGTGCGCACGTCGTCGTCAACGGCCGCAGCGACACGTCGGTGCAATCCGCGCTCGAGACACTGCGCAAGACCGTGCCCGGTGCAAGCGTCGACGGCGTCGCCGCCGACCTGTCCGATGCGGCCGGTGTCGCGCGCGTCACGCAGCACACGCCCCATGCCGACATTCTCGTCAACAACGCGGGCATCTACGGCCTGAAGCCGTTCTTCGACATCGACGATGCCGAATGGGAACATTATTTCCAGATGAACGTGATGTCCGGCGTGCGGCTCGCGCGGCATTACCTCAAAGGGATGATCGAGCGCAACGCCGGACGCGTCGTGTTCATTTCGTCGGAATCGGGCCTGAACATCCCCGTCGACATGATTCATTACGGGTTCACGAAAACCGCGCAGTTGTCGATCGCGCGCGGTCTCGCCAAGCTCGCGGCCGGCACCCGCGTGACCGTCAATTCGGTGCTGCCCGGGCCGACGATGTCGGAAGGCGTACGCGAGATGCTGAAGGCGCAGGCCGACGAAACGGGCCGCAGCATCGACGACATCGCGGTGGAGTTCGTGCGCAGCGAGCGCGCGAGTTCGATCATCCAGCGGCCGGCGACGACGGAGGAAGTCGCGAACCTGGTCGTATACGTGTGCTCGCCGCAGGCGTCGGCCACGACCGGCGCGGCGTTGCGCGTCGATGGCGGCGTGGTCGACACGATCGCGTGACGGCGGCGTGACGCGCTCGTGCCGCGCGTGGCCGCCGCACTATCGCGACGCGCTCTTGCCCGCCTGAAGCGCGCCCTTGCGATCGGCGTCCATGCAGGTATCGAAGCCGTGTTGCGTGACGACGCCGGCGTTGTCGAACACGACGAAGAACGCGCGATGATCGTTGCCGTGCTCGATGAAGTAGTTGTAGCAGACGCCGCTGCCGTTGCGGACCATCCAGACGCTGCGCGGGTTGCCGGCGGCGCGAACGACGTCGGCGCGCGTCGCGCCGTGCTTCGACGCGGCCCGTGCGAGCGGCGTGCGCGAGTACGAGAACGGCAGCCACGAGTCGAACCACGCACAGCCGTGCAACATCAGGCAGCTGGCGGCCAGGGACAGCGTCGCCGCGGGACGGACCATCGGAATCAATCGCATGCTCGAGGAATCTGCTGCGCCATGGCGGTGTGATCGAAAGCCCCATGCTACTCGACCTTTGGGTCCGGATCGAAAAGAAATGTAGAGATCTCTATCCGAATCCCTGCGCTTGCGGGCATCCGCGCCCACAGAATCGTCAGCGACCGTTGCAGCCGCACCCATGTGCAGGCGCTGGCGCACTGTTGCGCCGCTGCATCGAATCAGTGCAACGGCGTGCGCAGTCAAGCGATCCATTCGGCCCACAGCATCGTGAGCACCGTCATCAGCGCGGGCCCGACGAACAGCCCGATCAGCCCGAACGTCTCGGCGCCGCCGAGGATGCCGAACAACACGAGCAGGAACGGCAGCCGCGCCGAACTGCCGATCAGCACCGGCCGCACGAAATGCTCGGCGACGAACACGACGATGAACCCGAGCGCGGCGACCACGACGGCCCACATGGTCGCCCCCTGCACGAACAGCCAGAGCGCCGCGCCGCAGAACACGACCGGCGCGCAGAACGGCAGCATCGCGGCGACCGCCGTGACGAGCCCGAGCAGCGCCGCGTGCGGCACGCCCGCCAGTGCATACGCGACGCCGAGCAGCGCGCCCTCGCCGAGCCCGACGACGACGAGCCCCGTGACCGTGCCGTACACGGCCGCGACCATGCGCTCGATCAGTTCCGCGCCGTTGCGCCCGAACGCGCGTCGCGCGCCCTGCAGCAACGCGCCCGACAGCTTGTGCCCGGCGCGCAGGATCACGAACAGCGTGACGAGCATGAAACCGAATTCGAGCAGCACGTGCGCGAGCTTCGTACCGAATTGCCGGCCGAACGCGATGAATTTCTCGCCGTTGACACCGTGCATCGCGGTGGCCGCATGCAACGGATGGCCGAGATTGGCCTGCCACCATTCGGTGATCTGCGCCGCGCCGTACGGCAGGCGGCTGACGAAGTCCGGCAACGGAATGCCGTTGTCCTGGATCGCGCGCAGCCATTCGCGCAGGTCGTGCGCCTGCGCGATCGCCTGGGTCGTCGCGACGGCCACCGGCAGCACGACGAGCAACGAAATCGCCGCCGTGATGACGGTTGCGATCAGCGTCGGCCGGCTGCGGAACAGCCGGTGCGATTCGAAGCATTTCAGCAGCGGCCACATCGCGATGGCGATCACGCAGGCCCACGCGATGGCGGGAATGAAGTCGCGGATCACCCACAGCGCGAGCACCAGCAACGCCGCATACAGCGCGACGCGGGCGATTTGCTGGGCGCGCGGCCGCGCGGCGGAATCGTGAGACGACGGGACATGTGCGCCCATGGCACCTCTGGCGAAATGAAAAAATGGCGGTTCGCCCAGGCAACGGACCTGGGCGAACCGCCATTCTATCCATCGGCGCCGGATCGGCGGCACGCGCGCTGCGCGGACCGCCGCGGCGTTGCGTCGTCGCGCCTCGCTCAGGCCACCTTGTCGGCGACCCGGTAGCGCTCGAGCCAGTGCGCGTACGGCGCGGGCAGCGTCCACGACGGACGCTCGACGCCGAGCTGCTTGGCCGCGTAATACGGCCAGTGCGGGTCGGCCAGGTGCGCGCGGCCGACCATCACGAGATCGAGCTGCGCTTGCGCCACCACGCGATTCGCCAGCTGCGGCGTATCGATCCCCCACGCGGACGACACCGGCAAGCCGGCCTCGCGGCGCACGCGCTCGGCGATCGGCGCGAGGAACGCCGGGCCCCACGGAATCTGCGCGTCGGGCGTCGAGAAGCCGACCGACACGCTCAGCATGTCGAGCCCCTCCCGCTTCATCCGCTGCGTGAGCGCGATCGACTCGGCGAGCGTCTCTTCGTCGCGGCCGTCGTATTCGATCACGCCCAGGCGCGCGGTCAGCGGCAGATGCTCCGGCCAGACCTTGCGAACGGCCGCGAGCGTGTCGACGAGGAAGCGGCCGCGGTTCTCGGCCGACCCGCCGTATTCGTCGGTGCGCCGGTTCGAATGCACCGAGAAGAAGCTCTGGCCGAGATAGCCGTGCGCGAAGTGCAGTTCCAGCCATTCGAAGCCGAGGTCGCGCGCACGCCGCGCCGCGGCGACGAAGTCGGCCTGCACGCGCGCGATGTCGTCGTGCGTCATTTCGCGCGGCACCTTCGGCAGGTGCGCGCCGAACGGCACGGCCGACGGCGCGATGGTCTGCCAGCCGCGCGGATCGCCGTCGGCGATATGGTCGTCGCCTTCCCACGGGCGGTTCGCGCTCGCCTTGCGGCCCGCGTGCGCGATCTGGATGCCGGGCACCGCGCCGGCCGCCTTGATCGCCGCGACCGACGGCGCGAACGCCTCGGCCTGCGCGTCGTTCCACAACCCCGCGCAGCCCGGCGTGATGCGTCCTTCCGGCGACACGGCCGTCGCCTCCGCGATCACGAGGCCCGCGCCGCCGCGCGCGATGCCGGCCAGATGCACGTGATGCCAGTCGTTGACGACGCCGTCTTCGGCGACGTACTGGCACATCGGCGGCACCGCGATGCGGTTGCGCAGCGTGACATCCTTGAGTTTGAACGGTTCGAACAGGGCAGACATCCACGACTCCTTTGCTTGGTTCTGCAAAACGGCTGGGAATGCGCCGCGCGGTGCGCACGACGCAACGATTCGGGCCGTCGGCGGGCCGGCTGAGCCCGGCGACGGCAAGGAAACGGCGCCGGCCCGGCCGGCGCCGCGCTTTAGCGATGACCGAGCTTCGCGAGCAGCGCCTCGGCCGCGGGCGCCGACGACGCGGGGTTCTGCCCGGTGATCAGCAACCCGTCGGTGACGACGTGCGGCGCCCAGTCGGCGCTGCGCTCGAATTCCGCGCCGTTGGTCTTCAGCATGTCCTCGACGAGAAACGGCACGACTTCGGTCAGCCCGACGGCGGCTTCCTCGCTGTTGGTGAAGCCCGTCGCACGCTTGCCGCGCACGACCGACTCGCCGGTCTGCGGGTGCTTCACGTGGCGCAGCACGCCCGGCGCGTGGCAAACGGCCGCGACCGGCTTGCCGGCCGCGAGCGCACGCTCGATCAGGCCGATCGAGTGCAGATCCTCGGCAAGATCCCACAGCGGGCCATGACCGCCCGGGTAGAACACGGCGTCGTAGTCGTCCACCGACACATCGGCGAGCTTGCGCGTCGACGCGAGTTCGGCCTTGGCTGCCGGATCGGCGTCGAAGCGGCGCGTCGCGTCGGTCTGCGCCGTCGGGTCGCTGCTCTTCGGGTCGAGCGGCGGCTGGCCGCCCTTGGGCGACGCGAGCGTCAGCTCGACGCCCGCATCCTTGAACGCGTAGTACGGCGCGGCCAGTTCCTCGAGCCAGAAGCCGGTTTTCTTGCCGGTGTCGCCGAGCGTGTCGTGCGAGGTCAGGACAACCAGAATCTTCATGATCGGACACTCCTTCGAAAATGAACGGGGGAACGCAGCCGCACGTCGGCGCGGCACGCCTGTCGGTTAGTCAGCCGGCGCGCGGCAACGTGCGATTCATTCATCCGTATGCGATACACGCCTATTAGACCAGTCGTCTAGAAGCAGCCGAAATAAAACGACGGCGTCCCGCTGCATGAGCCTGCCGCAAGACGTCGCCGCATTCATCAGGACGGATGATATCGCTGGATTAGACCGGTCGTCTATAAGCACGCGTATTCGCCCCTGTCGTCGTCATGGCCTTTTCGACGGGGGCGCGGTTCGGCCACGCCCGCCGTCGCCGCGCCACCGGTGTACCGGCTAACCGAGCAACGGACCGTCCGTGTCGCCCGCCTCGATGACGGGCGCTTCGAGCCGGCTATCGCACACGCCGTCGTCCAGCAGCCGAAGCATCAGTTCCGCCAGCGCGCGCCCCGATGCATGCCCGGTCGGCTGCACGACCGCCGTGACGCGATACGGATGCGCGATATCGGGCGGCACGCCGTCGTAGACGATCAGCGACAGGTCCGCCCCCAGGCGCAGCCCGCTGTCGACCAGCGCGCGAAACGCGCCGGCGCCCGCGATGTTGTTGTCGACCAGCAGCGCGGTCGGCGGCGCGGCGCGCGCGAGCAGCGCCCGCGCCGCCTGCAGCCCGCCGTCGTGCGTAAACGGGCACTCGACGAGCAGCGCCGGCTCCGCATCGATACCGGCTTCGCGCAACGCCGACAGAAAGCCGGCGCGCCGCTGCGCGGCGAAATTCAGCGCGAGCGGCGCGCTGATCATCGCGATGCGCCGGTGTCCGAAGCCGATCAGCCGGCGCACCGCGTCGCGCGCGCCCGCCTCGTTGTCGAAATCGAACCATGCATACGGGCCGGCCGCCTGCGTGCGGCCGTACGCGACATACGGAAACCCGCTCGCTTGCAGATACGCGAGGCGCGGATCGTCGACCCGCGTGCGCGCGACGATCAGCCCGTCGACGAGCTTGCCGTCGACGATCCGCCGATAGGTGTCCAGTTCCGCGTTCGGTCGCGCGGACGCGATGATGAAGTCGAGATTGCGCTCCGCGAGCCGCTCGGTGATCCCCGCGACGACCTCGCCGAACCGCGGATCGCCGAGATCGCCGGCGCCGAACGGATAGACGATGCCGACCATGTCGGCCCGCCCGGTCGCCAGCCGGCGCGCGGTCGGATCGGCCACGTAGCCCATTTCCCGCGCGGCCTTCGCCACGCGCTCGCGCGTCGCCTCGCTGACGTCGTCGTAACCGTTCAACGCGCGGCTGACCGTCGTCCGCGACAGACCGAGCGCGTCCGATAGCGCCTTCAGATTCACCTTCACCGTGGTTCCTCGCATTCGCCGATCCCCCCGGCCGCCCGAAGACCGCGACGCGCCGACCGGGTAATTATTTCCATTGGGTAGTTATTACCGTCAAATAAATATCTTTTGCGTTCCAAACCGGTTTGAAATAGCATCCAAACCGGTTTGGACATCGATGCCCACTCAGCCGTTCACTTTCACTTTTCCAGGAAACAACGACGAGATGACATACTTTCCCCTTTTCCGCCCGATCGCGGCCAAACGTTTGCTGCTCGCTGGCGGCGCACTTGCCGCCTTCGCGTCCGTCGCGCACGCGCAGTCCAGCGGCACGGGCGCGCCCGTGCCCACGCCCCATACGCAACAAGCCTACGATCCCGAAGGCAACTTCACGATGCGCTGGACCCGGGCGGACATCCGCCAGATCGTCGCGCAATCGCATACCGCCGGCGCCGACAGGAACTCGCTGCCGCAAGCGCTGACGATGCCAGACATCCCGCAGGACTTCCCGCTGATCAACTCGAACGTGTGGGTGTGGGACACGTGGCCGCTGGCCGACCTGCAAGCGAACCAGCTCAGCTACAAGGGCTGGGAGGTGATCTTCTCGCTCACCGCCGATCCGCACGCGGGCTACACGTTCGACGACCGCCACGTTCACGCCCGCATCGGCTTCTTCTATCGCCGCGCCGGCATCCCCGCGTCGCAGCGCCCCGCGAACGGCGGCTGGACCTGGGGCGGCCACCTGTTCCCGGACGGCGCGAGCGTCAAGGTATTCGGCACCGCGCCGATGACCAACAACGCCGAATGGTCGGGCTCCGCGCGCCTCACGCAGGGCGACAACGTCAGCCTCTACTACACCGCCACGTCGTTCAACCGCTCGGCGCCCGGCGGCGCCGACATCACGCCGCCGCAGGCGATCATCACGCGCGCCGACGGTCACATCCATGCCGACGACAAACACGTGTGGTTCACCGGCTTCGACGATCACAAGGCGCTGCTGCAACCGGACGGCAACTACTATCAGACCGGCCAGCAGAACACCTACTTCTCGTTCCGCGATCCGTTCGTGTTCACCGACCCCGCGCATCCGGGCAAGACCTACATGGTGTTCGAAGGCAACACCGGCGGCCCGCGCGGCGCACGCACCTGCACCGAGGCCGATCTCGGCTACGCGCCGAACGATCCGAACCGGGAAGATCTCAACGCGGTGATGAACGCGGGCGCAGTGTATCAAAAGGCCAATGTCGGCCTGGCGGTCGCGACGAACCCGCAACTGACCGAGTGGAAGTTCCTGCCGCCGATCCTGTCGGCGAACTGCGTCGACGACCAGACCGAGCGCCCGCAGATCTACCTGAAGGACGGCAAGTACTACCTGTTCACGATCAGCCACCGCACGACGATGGCGGCCGGCGTCGACGGCCCGGACGGCGTGTACGGCTTCGTCGGCAACGGCATCCGCAGCGACTTCCTGCCGCTGAACGGCGGCAGCGGCCTCGTGCTCGGCAACCCGACCGACTTCTCCGCGCCGGCCGGCGCACCGTATGCGCAGGATCCGAACCAGAACCCGCGCGAATTCCAGTCGTATTCGCACTACGTGATGCCGGGCGGGCTCGTCGAGTCGTTCATCGATGCGATCGGTCCGCGCCGCGGCGGTACGCTCGCGCCGACGGTCAAGGTGAACATCAACGGCGCGTCGACGGCGGTCGACCGCACGTACGGGCGCGGCGGTCTCGGCGGCTACGGCGACATCCCGGCGAACCTGCCGGCGACGGGGGCCGGCCACAACTGACGGCAACGGCCAGCGTAATCAGGCCGAACCACGATAACGATCGTCGATCAAGGCACGAGGTTCAGGAGGCGCGTATCGCGCGTGTCGCGTGTGCGCCTCCTCTTTTTCTTTCGACTTTCCATTTTTGACCTTGCGCATCTCGTCTTCGCAGGCGGTGTGCGCCCTGTCCTTTCCCGCTTCGCCCGACGAAGCGCCCGACCGCATGAAATCGACGTCTTTCCGCTGTTCCGTCCGGCTCGTTCGGCTGCTGTTCGCCTGCATGGCCTGCATGGCCTGCGCGCAGGCCATCGCCGCTCCGTGCCGTACATCGGCCGAAATCGGCACGCCGCAATGGCGGCCCACCCTTCACTACACGCCCCAGCGCAACTGGATGAACGATCCGAACGGGCTCGTCTACGCGAACGGGCGCTATCACCTGTTCTATCAGTACAACCCGCTCGGCAACGACTGGGGCAACATGTCGTGGGGGCACGCGACCAGCACCGACCTCGTCCACTGGCGCGAGCAGCCGGTCGCGATGCGCGCGAACGCCACCGAGGAAATCTTCTCCGGCTCGATCGTCGCCGATACCCTGAACACGTCCGGTCTCGGCACACCGGGCCACACGCCGCTCGTCGCGCTTTATACGAGCGTCTACAAGCCCGGCTCCGGTCACGCACCCGGCATACAGGCGCAGTCGCTCGCGTACAGCCTCGATCAGGGCACGACCTGGCAGCCGTATGCGCGTAACCCGGTGCTGACGCTCGATCCGGAATCGAAGGAATTTCGCGACCCGAAAGTGTCGTGGTATGCGCGGGGCGGCTACTGGTTGATGACGACGGTCGTCGCCGATGCGCAGGTCGTGAAGCTCTATCGCTCCGACGACCTGATCCACTGGTCGTTCCTGAGCGACTTCACGCTGCCGGACATACCACATGCGGGCGCGCTGTGGGAGATGCCCGACCTCATACCGCTGCCGCTCGACGACGATCCGAAGCGGATCAAGTGGGTGATGATCGTCAACGTCAACCCGTGGTCGATCGCGGGCGGTTCCGGTGCGATGTATTTCGTCGGCGACTTCGACGGCCGCACGTTCGTGCCCGACCGCGTCGCGCCCGCCGGCTCGGATCCCGCCCAATTCCGCTGGGTCGATCACGGCGCCGATTTTTATGCGGCCGGCACGTTCTCCGGCGCGCCGGGTGCGCGGCCGGTCGCGATCGCATGGATGAGCAACTGGGATTACGCGTCCAAGGCGCCGACCAGCCCATGGCGCGGCGCGACCACCCTGCCGCGCGAACTGTCGCTGAAGACGATCGACGGCGAGCCGACCCTCATCGTCGCGCCGGCCGCGGCGTTCGATGCATGGGCCGACGGCCGGCCCGCCGTGCATGAAGGCGACGTCGCGGTCGACTCCGCTACGCGCGTGCTGTCGGCCGCGACGCGCGGCGTCGTCCAGCGCATCACGGTGACGATCTCGCCGCAGCGTGCCGCGCGCGCGGGCCTGATCGTCCGGCGCTCGGCCGACGGCTCGACCGGCACCCGGATCGTGTACGACACGGCGAAACGCACGCTGACGCTCGACCGCTCGCAATCCGGCGAGGCAAACTTCGCCGGCACGTTCAGCCGCGAGCACATCGTCGATCTGCCGCTCGAACATGGGCAACTGCGGCTCGAAATCGTCGTCGATCGCGGGTCGGTCGAAGTATTCGCGAACGGCGGCCGCGTGGCGCTGACGGACCTGATTTTCCCGCCGCTCGATGCGGATCGCGTGGCCGTGTTCGCCGAGCAAGGCAGCGCGACGTTCGCGGGGTTGACGGTGACGCAGTTGAAAACCGGCGACGATACGCGCGGCGCCTGTGCGGCCCGGTAGGTGCAGGTGACGGGGAGGCGCTCGCCCGGCACCTCATTGGCGCCGGGTACGCTCCCCGGCGCCTCGCCCCTCAGAGCAACCCCATCCCGCCCGACGCGATGATTTCCGCGCCGACGATGAATGCGGATTCCGGCGCGCTCAGGTGCAGCACCGTCGACGCGATTTCGTCCGGCGTGCCGAACCGGCCGATCGGCACGAGGCCCTTGATCTTGTCGGCCGTCGCGTCGAGCGTCGCCGCGTCGAACCCGAGCTTGCCGTACAGCGGCGTCTGCACGGGCCCCGGACTCACCACGTTCACCCGCACGCCTTGCGGCAGCAGCTCCGTCGACAGTGTCTTCGCGAACGAATTGACGGCCGCCTTGCTCGCCGCGTACACCGACGAGCCGGGCATCCCGACATGCGCGTTGATCGAGCCGTTGATCACGATCGATGCGCCGCGGTTCAGCAGCGGCACGAGCGACTGGATCTGGAAATACGCGCCCTTCACGTTGGTGTCGAACACGAGATCCCACATCGCTTCGTCGCTGTCGGCGAACGGCGCGAGTTTCGCGACGCCCGCGTTGACGAATACGGCGTCGAGCCGCACGCCGGCGGCGGCGAGCGCGTCGGCCAGCGCGCGGGCCGACGCGACGCTGCCGGCTTCGTTGCGAATCGCCAGCGCGCCTTCGCCGAGCGTTTGCCGGGCGGCTTCCAGCGTTTCGGCGTCGCGCCCGGTGATGATGACTCGCGCGCCTTCGGCCGCGAATGCGCGGGCAGCCGCCAGGCCGATGCCGCTGTTGCCGCCCGTGACGAGGACCGTCTTTCCTTCGAAGCGTTGCATGATGTTCTCCTGTGAACCGGTGAGTTGACCGTGAACACAGGATGCGCGCGGCGCGCGGCGTTGCCGTACGACGGGCGCGACGGACATGTTCGAAAACGTCGAACATGTTGGTGTGCGTGCGCTCAGCCGATCACGTCGATCCCGTCGAGCAGCCGCTGCGCGAGTCGCGGCTCGCGCAGTTGCTCCAGCCACCATTGCAGCGCGCGGCCGTCGCGGTCGCCGTGCCACGCGACGTACAGCAGGTTCGGCTCGCGCGCATCGGCCGTCTGCTTCTCGACCAGTTCGCCGCGCGCGAGCAGCGACGCGACGCGCCGGCGCGGCACCCAGCCGACGCCGAGCGCATCGCGCTGCGCGAGGATCTTCGCGCGCATCGACGGCACCGCGAGCACGGCCTGCCCGCCGAGCAGGCCATACGCGCGGCCGGCCGCCCGTCGTGACGAATCGGCGACGACGACCGACCGGTGCGCACCGATCGCGTCGCGTGTCAGCACCCCGCGCGCGGACCCCAGCGGATGGCGCGGCGACACCGCGAACACCCAGTCCATCGCGCCGAGCTCGAACCACTTGAGGCCCGGAATTGCGGGCGGCTCGTTGGTCGCGCCGACGACCAGATCCGCGCGGCCGTCGCGCAACGCTTCCCAGGTCCCGCCGAGCACCTCGTGCGTGAAGCGCAGCGACACGCCCGAATCGAGCGCGTCGAAGGCGCGGACGACCGGCAACAGCGTATCGAACTCCAGCACCTCGTCGCTGACGATCCACAGCCGGTCCTCCCAGCCGCTTGCGACCTGCCGCACGCGCTGCGTCAGCCGCGCGACGTCGAGCGCGAGCCGCGCCGCCTCGTCGGCCAGCAATTGTCCGGCCGGCGTGAGCTGCAACCGGTAGCCGCGCCGGTCGAACAGCAGCGCGTCGAACCGCGTTTCGAGCTGGCGCGCCGCATGCGACACCGTCGACGGCGCCTTGCCGAGCCGCGCGGCGGCACGCGACAGGCTGCCGGTGGCGCGGATCGCGTCGAGCAGCGCCAGTTCGTCTTCGGACAGCATGAGGTGGCTCCACGGTGAGGTTTGTGGTGGATCGTAAGGCAGCAGCGCTCGGCGGTCCAATCGCGCGATGGCGGCCGCGCCCGCCTGCCGCGAACGGCCGCCTGCGTGGTCGACTTCCGGTATGCTGATCAAGGCGAAATCCCAGGAATCAAGGTAACCACTGCGATGGACATCGCGATCCGCATCGAAGGCCGTCACGATCTGACCGGGCAAATCTTCCGGCAATTGCGCACGGCGATCGTCGACGGGCGTCTCGAAGGCGGCGCGCGGCTGCCGTCGACGCGCGACCTCGCGAAGCAGCTCGGCGTGTCGCGCAAGACGACGCTCGACGCGTTCGAGCGCCTGGTGGCCGAGGGCTACCTGACTACACGCGCCGGCGACGGCACGTTCGTCGCCGATGGCCTCGCGCGTGTGCCTGCCGCGGCGACGTCGGCACCGTCGATCGCCGACGAGCGGCCGCGCATCGACGCGGTCGATGCGCGCGCGCTGTGGAACGACCTGCCCGACGCGCTCGCGATGCCCGCGCCGCAGGATTCGCCCGGCTTCGACTTTCGCGGCGGCGTGACCGACAAGACGCTGTTCCCGTTCGACGCATGGCGGCGCTGCCTGCATCATGCCCTGCGCCAGCAGGCGCGCGGCCGCGGGCAGTACCACGATCCGGCCGGCGATCCGCAGTTGCGCGGCGCGATCGCGCGATACGTCGCATTCAGCCGCGCGGTCGCCTGCAGCTGGGACGACGTGCTCGTCACGCAAGGCGCGCAACAGGCGCTCGACCTGCTGGCACGCGTCGTCGTGCGGCCGGGCGACGTCGTCGCGGTCGAGGATCCCGGCTACCCGCCCGCGCGCGCCGCGTTCGCGTCGCTCGGCGCGACGGTGATCGGCGTGCCGGTCGACGCGCACGGCCTCGTCACGGAACGGCTGCCGGACGACGCGCGGCTCGTGTACGTGACGCCGTCGCACCAGTTCCCGCTCGGCATGCCGATGACGCTCGAGCGCCGCGTCGCGCTGCTCGAATGGGCGCAGCGCCGCCGCGCGGTGATCATCGAGGACGATTACGACGGCGAATTCCGCTTCGAAGGCCGGCCGGTCGAATCGCTGAAGAGCCTCGACCGCACGGGCCTCGTCGCGTACGTCGGCACGTTCTCGAAGACGATCTTTCCCGAGCTGCGGATCGGCTACGCGATTCCGCCGCGCGCGCTGCGCGGCGCGCTGGCCAAGGCGAAGCAGATCGTCGACTGGCACACGTGCACGCTGACGCAGGCGGCGCTCGCACGCTTCATGCACGACGGCGACTTCGCACGGCACCTGAAACGCGTGCAGAAGCACTACGACGCGCGCCGCAAGATGCTGATCGCGCACCTGCGCGGCGAACTCGCGCCGTGGTTCGACGCGATCGTGCCGACCGCCGGCATCCATCTCGCCGCCCGCCTGAAGCCGGGGCTCGACGAAGCCGCCCTGGTCCGCGCGGCGCGCGCGCAGGACATCGGCCTGTACGGGATCTCAGCGTTCCACGTGGGCGTGCCGGTGCGCGCGGGGCTGCTGTTCGGCTATGGCGGGATCGACGCGCTGCGCATCGACACGGCGCTCGCGAAGCTGGCGCGGTTACTGGATGCCGACCTCGCGGGCGAGTCGTCACTGGTTACCTGAATTTCCATGAAATTGGTTATTCAAGCAGGCCAGTACGCGTCCTAAAGTGGGTCCTGTCGCGCCGCCCTGGCGCTACCTACCGAAAAGGACCTGCCATGCAACCGCGTCTGAACTTCTATGCCGCCAGCCCGAATGCGATCAAGGTGATGCGCAACGCCGAGGAATTCCTCGCGAAGAGCTCGATCGAGAAGCCGCTCGCCGAGCTCGTCCGCCTGCGCGCATCGCAGATCAACGGCTGTGCGTTCTGCGTCGACATGCACACCGCCGACGCGCGCAAGGGCGGCGAAACCGATCGCCGTCTCGCGACCGTCGTCACGTGGCGCGAAACGCCGTTCTTCACGGAGCGCGAACGCGCGGCGCTGGAATGGACCGAGGCGTTGACGCTCGTGGCCAGCAGCCATGTGCCCGACGCCGTCTGGGAAGCCGTGAAACCGCACTTCACCGACGAGGAACTGTTCGACCTGTCGATGCTGATCGCGACGATCAACTCGTGGAACCGCTTCGCGATCGCGTTCCGCAAGATGCCCGAGTAAGGCGGCGACGATGATCCGCTCCCCGCTCCAGCGCGCCGCGCTATCCGCCGGGCTCGCCCTCGCCGCGGCGCTGCCGGCCGCCGCCCGCGCGCACGACGCCGGCGACAACGTGCACGCGATCATGCGGCAGGCCGTGCCGGAAGCGCCCGGCAAGCATGTCGTCGTCGCGACGGTCGACTATGCGCCCGGCCAGGCATCCGAAGCGCACCGGCATCTCGGCTCGGTGTTCGCGGTCGTGTCGAAAGGCGAAGTGCTGTCGCAGGTGAACGACGGCCCGCTGCGCCGCTATCGCGCCGGCGAAGGCTGGTACGAGCCGCCCGGCTCGCGCCATCGGGTGTCGCGCAACGCGAGCGCGACCGAGCCCGCGCAACTCGTCGTGTTCGGGCTGACGGGCGAGCATCAGCCGCTGAAGTCGCCGATCGATCAGTGATCCGATGCATCGCGATGCACGCAGCAACGACGTAAACGAAAAAACCGGCCCGAAGGCCGGTTTTTTCATACCGCATGCAGTGAGCGGCGCTCGCGCGCCGCGCGACATTTAGAAGCGGTGGATCAGGCCGACACCAACGCCGATCTGGTTCTGCTTCGAACCTGCGCCCACGCCGTCGCCGATCGAGGTCGTTGCAGCGATGATACCGCCGGTCGGGGTAATCGTGTTGCCGCTCGCGTGCTGGTAAGCCTCAACTGCGTACAGACCCGTGCGCTTCGAGAGGCTGTAGTACTGCGACACCGTAACCTGGTGGTACTTGGCCGAGCTCGACACGCCGTTCGACTGCGTTGCAGCCGTGTACGAGTAGCCTGCCGCGAAGTCCCACTGCGCCGATGCCTTCCAGTGCAGCACGGCGCCAGCCGTGTTGAAGATCGCCGTGTTCTTGAAGCCCGAACCCGTACCCGGGACGTACTGGACATTCGAGTACGAAGCCGAGATGTCCCACGACGGGGTGAACTGGTAACCCGCCGTCACGGCGATACGCTGCTGCGACTGCGCGAACTTGTAGCCGTTGTTGATCGACGACACGGCCTGTTCCGCACCGTTCCCGTTCGCATCCAGACCGTTCTGCGCGGTCGAGTTCGCGCCCCACACACCGCCGCCGAGCGTCGAGTTGTTGACCTTCTGGTAGCCGACCGCGATGCCTGCCGGGCCGTTCAGGTACTGGATCGCCGCGCTCCACGTCGAGCCGCGGTTCGTCGCGCCTGCGACGCCGCCGAACGAGTACGAACCGCCGACCGTGAAGCCGTAGAATTTCGGCGACATGTAGACGAGCGAGTTGTTCGCGCGGTAGCTGGTATCCAGCGAATCGATATCGCCCGGGTGCGCGCCGTAGTAACCCGTCAGCCAGGTCGTCGGGCTGTACGGCGACAGCAGCGTGTAGTACGCGGTGTACTGGCGGCCGGCCGTCAGCGTACCGTACGTGGCGTTGGTCAGGCCAACCCATGCCTGACGCGTGAAGATGCCGTTGGTCCACTGCGACGAGCCGTTAGCCGTGTTGACGCCGGCTTCCAACTGGAAAATCGCCTTCGTGCCGCCGCCCAGATCTTCGCTGCCCTTCAGGCCGAAGCGGCTGCCTGCCCACACGCCGGTGGACATCTGCACCTTCGAGTGACCACCCGAGGTCGCGCCGACTGCCGACGAATTGTTCTGCCAAGCGATACCGTTGTCGACGATACCGTACAGGGTCACGCTGCTCTGGGCGTGGGCGGCGGTAGCGGCTGCGAGACCCACTGCCGTCATGGCGAAAGCGACGCGCTTTTTCATTGATTCTCCGTCCTCAAAGAATGATTTCTTTTCTGGTGTGGTTTTATGACTGACACATGTGCGAGTACATGCCGACGCGATTCTGACGGATTACCGATTGTTTCCCAACATGTGCAGTCGGTCATCGTATGATCGACGCAACGCGCGGGTTCACCAAACGGTTACATGGCACCTCGAAACGCATGTGTGGCGGGCGTCTCCGGCATTTGCCGGTGAAAACCCTAGCTTTACATTTTTACGGGTGCCACGCGGCCGTCCGATGTCGTCAGACGCCTTCGGCAAAAATTCATCTTACAAATGCGCGATCGGAGCTGACGCCGCGATTCACGCCGCCGCGCAGGATCGCCGACGTTCATGACACCCACATTTCGAGACACGAAATCATGAAAACGTTTTTAGCCGGCGTGCCGGAGACCCGCCGCGAACGGCCCGGCGAACGCGGGCCGGAAGGCGAAGCCGGCGCCTGTCGCGCCGGCGATCTTCAGGGCTGCGACACGGGGCGCGCGAGCCGCGCGGACACCGCATCGGCGAGCGCGGTCAAGCGCGCGCGGATCGCCGTGTTCGAGCCGACCAGCGCGAGCGACACGGCCATGATCCGGTAGATGCGCTTTCTCGGCACCTTGGCCGGCGTCACCGGGTCGAGCCACGCAGCGTGGCCGGCCAGCAGCTCGAGCGTTTCGAGGCCGATCATGATCGGCCACAGGCAGGCGAGCCGCAGCCGCACGAACCGGCGCGGGATCGCGAGCGTATACAGGCAGGCGTCGCGATACTGGTCGAGCGCGACGCGCAGCAGGTCGACCAGCACGCCGCGCGCGCGCGCCGAGGCTTCCGGCCGCATCAGGTCGGCCACGACGAGCCCGTGCGCGCGCAGCACGTCGTCGGGCAGGTAGCAGCGGCCGATGCGCAGGTCCTTCGCGCAATCGCGCAGGATGTTGGTCATCTGCAGTGCCTTGCCGAAACGGATACCCTTCTCCCGCATGGCCGCCAGATCCCAGCCGCGCGCGGCGCGCGTGTGCGCCGCCGTCATGTCGGTCCAGAACTCGCCGACGCAGCCGGCGACGAGGTACGTATAGCGGTCGAGCATGTCGCGCGTGGGCAGCGACGCGACCTGCCCCGACTGCTCGTCCGGAAACGTGCGCAGGTCGAATTCCATCCCCGCGGTGAGCGTCGCGACGACCTTGCGGATCGACGCGCGATCGGCCTCCGGCTGCGCGCGCAGCAGCGCGAGCATCGGCTCCATCGAGCCGAGCAGCACGTGCTCGTGCGAATCGGTCTGCATCCGCGTCACGTCCTCGAGCGAACGCGACAGCGCCGCGCCGTCGCCGAGCCGCTCGATGTCGTCGCGCAGGTCGGTCAGCAGCGCCGCGCGGCGGTCGGGCGCGACGAGCGCCGTATCGGCGATCGTGTCGGCCGCACGCGCGAGCAAGTACGCGAGGCCGACCGGGTCGCGCATGCCGTCGGGCAGCACGCGCAGCGTCAGGTAGAAGGAGCGGGAAACGTTCTTCAGCAGTTCGCCGAGCAGATAGGCGGGATCGGTATGGGTCGTCATGAGTCGGGAAAAAACCGGCCGGCGCGGGGCCCGGGCACACACGGGCGCCGGGCGCCCGCGCCGGCCCGCGAGTCGCCGCATCGTCGCGCCGGGCGGGCGTCGGCCCCGCCGCGACGATGCAAAATTCCCGCAAGTTTAGTGCATCCGGCGCGCGGGTTCGCCGAGACGGCCGGGACGCGGCGTGCGCCCGCCTGCCGTCGCTCGCGCCGCCGTGCCCGTCGCCTCGTCAAAACGGAACGGAAAGGTCTAAGTAATACATATGTAATTATTCGATGCGACGATCGCGCACCGCTCGTTTCCGCGTAGCCCGGCGCCCATGCCGGGCCACCGGCGCGAACGCCCCTTTCCGACTCCGTTTCGAAGGTTCATCGACATGCTCCTCAAGCGCCCGACCTCCCTGCGCTCCGTCCCGTTCGCCTGTGCCGCCGCGTGCCTGCTCGCCGCGTGCGGCGGCGACGACGATCTGATACGCGACCCCACCCAGCCGATTTCCGCGAAGGTCCAGGTGGTCGGCCATCGCGGCGCGAGCGCGCTGCGTCCCGAACATACGCTCGCGTCGTACCGCAAGGCGATCGAGGACGGCGCGGACGTGATCGAGCCCGACCTCGTGTCGACGCGCGACGGCGTGCTCGTCGCCCGCCACGAGAACGAGATCTCGGGCACGACCAACGTGTCGACGCTGCCGCAGTTCGCGAGCCGCAAGGCGACCAAGACGATCGACGGCACGCAGTTGACCGGCTGGTTCACCGAGGATTTCACGCTCGCCGAACTGAAGACGCTGCGGGCCCGCGAGCGCATTCCGCAGGTGCGCCCCGCCAACACCGCGTACAACGACCAGTTCGAGATTCCGACGTTCGACGAGATCGTCGCGCTCGCGAAGCAGATGTCCGCGCAGACCGGCCGCACGATTCACCTGTATCCGGAAACCAAACATCCGACCTACTTCCAGTCGATCGGCCTGCCGCTCGAGGATCGCCTCGTCGACGCGCTGCTGAAGGATGCGTACACGTCGCGCACGGCGACCGTCTACATCCAGTCGTTCGAAGTCGCGAACCTGAAGACGATCCGCAACCGGATCAAGTCGAGCCAGCCGAACTGGAAGCTCGTGCAGTTGATGGACGAAGCCGGCCAGCGCCCGTACGACTTCGTGAAGGCGAACGACACGCGCACCTACGGCGACCTGTCGACGCGCGACGGCATGCGCGAGATCGCGACGTACGCGAACGGCGTCGGGCCGTACAAGACGTCGATCATCGCGGTCGCCGCGGACGGCACGCTGCAGCAGCCGACGCCGTACGTGCGCTACGCGCACGAGGCCGGGCTCGTCGTGCATCCGTACACGTTCCGGCCGGAGAACAACTTCCTGCCCGCGTCGCTGAAGGACGGCGGCACGCCGGCCACGCGCAACACGGCCGGCTCGGTGCGCGAGATCCAGGCGTACCTGCGTGCGGGCATCGACGGCTTCTTCACCGACGATCCGGCCGTCGGCCGCACGGCCGTCGATACGTTCCAGCGCTGACACGAAGCGCCGGCACGCATCGCGACCGGGCGCCGCGCACGATGCACGCGCCGCGCCCGATTGCACGTACCGGTCAGATCACGTTGAAGTGGTGCGTGCCGTCCCGCTTCAACTGGTCGACGAGCCCGTATTCCCAGTCGAGATACGCCTGCATCGCGGCGGCCGCGTTGTCGGTGCCTTCGTACGGGCGCCGGTAGCGGTCGACGCGCGGCGACACGAGACGGGTCTCGCCGCTCTCCAGCGGCAGCCCGGCGTCGATCCACGCGGCCGTGCCGCCGGTCAGCACCCGGATGTCGGCCGACTCCGGCAGCAGCGCGCGCGCATCGTCCGCCGCGAACCGCGCCAGCAGGCTCGATCCGCATGTGAACACGTAGCGCTTCGCGGGCGGAATCGCGGCCAGCGCGTCGCGCAACTGCGCGCGCACGGCAAACCATGCGCCCGGGATGTGACGCTTCACGTAGTTCGCGCTGGCCGTCACGTCGACGATCGCGAGCTCGCCCGGCGCGGCTTCCCTCAACCAGCCCGCGAGCGTCGCGGGCGACACGTCGGTCGCGGGCGGCGCCGCCGGCACGTCGCGCGACGGCTGGCCGCGCTCGACGAATGCCGCCGTACCGGCCGGTTCGACGACGCGCACGTCCCAACCCATCTGCGCGAGCCACGATGCGGTCATGTCGGCGCGCACGCCGTCGTCGTCCGCCAGCACGATCCGCGCGCCGCGCACGGCCGCGTGATGGTCGGTCTCCTGCACGAGCTGGCCGCCCGGCGTGCTCAGGAAGCCCGGCAGGTGGCCGGCTTCGTATTCGTCGGGCGTGCGCACGTCGAAGCGGTACAGCGTGCGGCCCGGTTCGTCGAGCGCGGCGACATCGGCCAGCGCGATGCGCGGCACGCCCGCGCGCTCGGCCACCGCGCGGGCGGCCCGACGCGCTTCGTCACGCTGCGTCGCGTCGATCGCGTCCGGAAAGCGGCGCGCCGCGCCGCGCTCGAGCGTCTGGCCGGCCAGCGTCCAGCCGATCGTGCCGTTGCGCAGCGCGGCGACCGGATTCGGCAGCCCCGCGTTGACGAGCGATTGCGTGCCGATGATGCTGCGCGTGCGACCCGCGCAATTGACGATCACCTGCGTGCGCGGATCGGGCGCGAGCGCGCGCACGCGCAGCACGAGTTCCGCGCCGGGCACGCTCGTCGACGTCGGGATGTTCATCGTCTGGTATTCGTCGAAGCGGCGCGCGTCGACGATCACGACATCGGCCTTCGCATCGATCAGCGCCTGCACCTCCTGCGCGGACAGCGACGGCGTATGGCGCTCGGCCTCGACCCATTCGCCGAACGACTTGCTCGGCACGTTCACGTCGATGAACAGTTCGCCGCCCGCCGCGACCCAGCCGGCGAGGCCGCCGTCGAGCAGCCGCACGTCGGTGTAGCCGAGCCGCGCGAGCGTCGCGGCCGCGCGCGGCGCGAGATCCTCGCCGCCCGCTTCGCCGAACACGACGATCGGCGTGTCGCGGCGCGGAATCCGCGTCCACGCGTCGAGTTCGAGCTTCGACAACGGAAAGTTGGCGGCCCACAGCGGGTGGCCCTGTGCGTACGGATCTTCTTCGCGTACGTCGATCAGCGCGATCTCGTCGCGGGCCAGCAGGCGCGCGCGTACGTCCTGGTACGACGCGACGGGAAAGCGGGAAGTGGAATCGGCGGATTGCGTCACGATGTCTCTGGGTTGAATACGTTGAAAGTCGGTGAAGAAAACGGAACGGATCGAGTCTCACCCTGCCGGCGCGCACCTGCAACGGGCCGCGCGAGCAGGCGTGGCGTCAGGCATTCGAATAGCCCGACACGAACGGCTTCACGGTACCGTCGTCCAGGTACACCGCACGCTCGACCTTGCCGATGTTCGCACCGTACACGTGGATGCTGATCGATACGCGGTCGGCGAATGCGTTGGTCACGCGGTGCACGTCGCCGATGCGCGGCGACACGGCCTCGACCTGCCCCGGCCGCAGCCGCACGGCGTCGCCTGCGGGCACCGGCCTGCCGGCCGCGTCGAACCGGTACGGCTGCGAGAACTCGCCGCCGCGCAGCATTCCGATCAGCCCCCATACCGTGTGATCGTGGATCGGCGTCGTCTGGCCGGGCCCCCACACGAAGCTGACGACCGAGAAGCGCTCGTCCGGGTCGAGATGCAGCAGGTACTGCCGGTAGCGCTCGGGATCGGGCTGCGCGAACGCGTCGGGCAGCCAGTCGTCGTGTTCGACGAGCGCGGCGAGCAGCGCGCCGCCCTCGTCGAGAATGCGCGCCTCGTTCGCGCCGGACGCGAGCAACGCGCCCAGACCGTCGACGAACGGACGCAGCGGCGTCTGTTGCAACGAAAGCGTACTCATCGGCCGTCTCCTCGAATATGATGCCGAATATGATGGATCGTCATGATGCACCTGAAAGACCATGCAGAACAAACATGAAAATTAGCGATATCGACGCTTTTGCAGCGGTCGTCCGCTGCCAGACGCTGAGCCAGGCCGCGGCCGAGCTCGGGATGACGCAGCCCGCGATCACGCGGCGCGTCCAGAATCTCGAGGAAGCGCTCGGCGTAACGCTGCTCGACCGCAACACGAAGCCGCCGCGCCCGACCGACATCGGCCGGCAGGTGTTCGAGCAGTGTCGCGCGATCCTGCGCGAGGTCGATGCCTTGCGCGAGCTGACGGCCGGCCAGCAGCCGCCCGCCGGCGAATTCCGGATCGGGCTCACGCAGGGGCTCGGCGAGCTGATGCTGCCGGCGCTCATCGCGGATCTCGCCGCGCAGTGGCCCGCGCTCGCGACGCAGGTCACGACCGCATGGGGCGGCCTGCTCGTCGAACGCATCGCCCGCCGCGAACTCGATGCGGCGCTCGTCTTCCTCGCCCGCGAAATGGTGCTGCCGGCGCAGGTCGAGGGTGAACGGCTGCTGGCCACGCGGCTCGTCGCGGTCGGCCGCAAGGGCGACTGGCCGCGCCGCAGCTACCGGCTCGCCGATTGCCATGCGCGCGGCTGGGTGCTCAATCCGGACGGGTGCGGCTTCCGGGCGGGCCTCCGGCGCGCACTGGACGCGCAGGGCCTGCCGATGCCGGTCACGCTCGATGCGTACGGCCGCGACCTGCAACTGCAGAGCGTCGCGAACGGCTTCGGCCTCGGGCTGATGCCGCTGCCGCTCGTCGAAGGCAGCCCGCTGCGCGATGCGCTCGACATCGTGCCGCTCGCCGATTTCAAGCCGCAGATCGACCTGTGGCTGCTGCGCCGGCACGATGCGGCGCGCTTCGATGCGCCGCTCGCGGCCGTCGCCGCGCATGCGCGCACGGCGTTCGCGCTGCCCGAGCGATCGCAGGACAAGGCCGCTTAACGACGCAGAGGAAGCCGAGGCAGCCGCGCGGCGCCCGGCTCGATCCGCGCCGTTTTCGCGCACGGCAACCCGGCCCGGCTCACGCATCGCGTCGAACGCGTTCGATCCCGTTGCGTGACGTTGCGTCCGCCTGCGCGTGCGTCGCCCCGCGCGTCGCGTCGAGCGCCGCCCGCCCCGCCGCTATCGCGATCGCATCGTCCTGCGGCGTATGCACGCGGCTGCACAGCACGTCGCGATAGTGGCGTTCGAGCGGATTGCCGCGGCTCAGCCCGTGATTGCCCGACAGCTTCAGCGCTTGCTCGACCGTGCGGATCGCGTGTTCGGTCACGGTGCGCTTGACGAGGCCGCTGGTCGTCACCGACGGCGCGTTGCCCGCATCGGTGCGCGCGATGTGATCGTCGAGCAGCACGCGGTTCGCGTGCAGCCAGCCCTCGATTTCACCGACCGCCTCCTGCACGCGCGGCAGTGACGCGAGCGGTGCGCCCAGCCCGCTCGGCGCGCGCGTCGTCGCGAATTCGACCAGCCAGTCGCGCGACGCGCGCGCCACCGCGTCGTACAGGCTGCCGAGCAACGCGACCATCCACGCCTGCTGATCGGCCTGCGCGTCGGCATCCGCGTGCGTGGCAGCCGACACGGCCCACGCGTCCGGCGCACGCACGTCGACCGCATGATCGGCCGGCAGCGGCACGTCGTCGAACACGACTTCATGGCTGCCCGATGCGCGCAGCCCGAGGTGATTCCAGCTTTCGATCACGCGGATGCGGGCATCGCCGGCCTCGGGGTCGCGCGGCACGAGAAACACGCCGACGCGCGGCGCCGGTTCGTCGGTGCGCGCCCACACGGCCAGCCAGCGCAGCGCCGGAATCCCGGTGCTGTAGAGCTTGTGGCCCGACAGCCGCCAGCCGTCGCCGGCGCGGCGCGCAATGGTGTCCGGCAGCCCGCCGCGCGACGGCGAACCGAGCGCCGGCTCGACGCGCAGCGCATTGATCAGCGCGCCGTGCGCGACCGCGCTGTCGAACACCGCGCGCCGCATCGGCGCCGGCCAGCGGTTGTCGGCGCGGCCGAGCGCGCGATGCTGCAGATACGTCATCGTGAGCACCAGCGCGGTGGCCGGATCGGCCCGCGCGATGGCCGCGACGATCCGGCTCGCCTGCGCGAGCGTCGCCCCGGCGCCGCCATGCTCGCGCGGCACGACCTGCGCGATCAGCCCGGCACGATGCAGCCGCGCGAAGTTCTCGTGCGGAAACCGGCCGTCGACGTCGTTGCGGGCCGCATCGGCGGCGAGTTCGGGGGCGAGCCGATCGAGCAACGCGGCGAGGCGCGCGTCGTTCGCCTCGTCGCCGGCGTCGTCGGCGGCGGGTCGAGCGACGTCGGCAGGCAGGAGACGCAGCGCAGGCTGCTGTGGCGGCGAGGAAGCGGCAAGGCTGGCGGACATCGAAACGGATTCCCTGGGTAGGTCGAACACGGCGGCGAACACGACAGCGACGGCCCATACCGTGCCGACGCGCGCCCGATCATTCACGAGCCCACAGCGTATGCGCAACGCATGCGGCCCCAAACCATGCAAATCTGATATTCAAATCGGGATTGATTATTTCCATTCCGCATGATCGCGGCGTTAACCTGCGCTCCATTCCTGCCCGGCCGCGCGCCGGGACGTCCCTGCACCGGAGACCCAGATGAGCGTCGAATTCATCGGCATGATCCAGAGCCAGAAGCAGTCGGAAATCCACCCGGCATCCGGCCCCGTGGTCGATCCCGACTATGTGCGCGACTTCGCCCGCGCCCACGAAACGGCCGGCTTCGACCGGATCCTCGTGCCGCATCACTCGACCGGCCCGTCGGCGACGCTGACGATCGCGTTCGCCGCGGCCGCGACCGAGCGCATCCACTTCATGCTCGCGCATCGCCCGGGCTTCACCGCGCCGACGCTCGCCGCACGGCAGATCGCGACGCTCGACCAGTTCAGCCGCGGCCGGCTCGCGGTGCACTTCATCTCCGGCGGCTCGGACAGCGAGCAGCAGCGCGACGGCGATTTTCTCGATCACGACGCGCGCTATGCACGCACCGACGAATACCTGGGCATCCTGCGGCGGATCTGGACGGAAACGCAGCCGTTCGATCACGACGGCGCGCACTACCGGTTCAAGCAGGGTTTCTCGGAAGTGAAGCCGTTCCAGCAGCCGCATGTGCCGATCTACTTCGGCGGTGCGTCGGAAGCCGCGCTCGCGGTGGCCGGCAAGCACGCGGACGTCTACGCGCTGTGGGGCGAATCGCTCGACCAGGTGCGCGACCTGACCACGCGCGTGCGCGCCGAAGCCGCGAAGCACGGCCGCCAGGTGCGTTTCTCCGTGTCGTTCCGGCCGATCCTCGCGGCGACCGAGGACGAAGCGTGGGCACGCGCGCACCGGATCCTCGACGAAACGCGCCGGCTGCGCGAAGCGGCGGGACTCGGCGCCGGCGGCCCGCAGCAGAGCGAAGGCGCGCGGCGCCTGCTCGCCGCGGCCGAGCGCGGCGCGCGCGTCGACAAGCGGCTGTGGACCGAGATCGCGAAGCTCACCGGCGCGCGCTCGAATTCGACCGCGCTGGTCGGCACGCCCGAACAAGTCGCCGACGCGTTGCTCGACTACTACGACCTCGGCGTGACGACGTTCCTGATCCGCGGTTTCGATCCGCTGGAAGACGCGATCGACTACGGCCGCGAACTGATTCCGCGCGTGCGCAGCGCCGTCGCCGCCCGCGACGCGGCCCGCCGCGCCGCCTGAGTCCAACGGAGCCATACGCGATCATGTCCGCCGTCCTTTCGCCGTCCAACCGTACCGCATCGGGCCTCGTGCTCGCCGACACCCCGCGCCAGCATTTCTGGTTCGATCCGCCCGCGCCGCGCATCGACGTGGCTGCCGAGCGCCGCCACCGGCAGGAGCGGCTCGCGGCCGCGTTCCGCCTGTTCGCGCGCTTCGGCTTCGCGTCGGGCCTGGCCGGCCACATCACCGCGCGCGATCCGGAGCTGCCCGACCATTTCTGGGTGAACCCGCTCGGCGTGCATTTCTCGCAGATCAAGGTGTCCGACCTGCTGCTCGTCAACGCGCGCGGCGAAACCGCGATCGGCCAGCGGCCGCTGAACAAGGCCGCGTTCGCGATCCATGCGGCGATCCACGAAGCGCATCCGCACGTCGTCGCCGCCGCGCACACGCATTCGACCTACGGCAAGGCATGGTCGACGCTCGGCCGCCCGCTCGATCCGCTCACGCAGGACGCGTGCGTGTTCTATGAAGACCACGCGCTGTTCGACGACTTCACGGGGATGGTCGTCGACACCAGCGAAGGCGCGCGGATCGCCGATGCGCTCGCGAAGCCGGACGGCACCACGCACAAGGGCGTGATCCTGAAGAACCACGGGATCCTGACGGCCGGCCCGACGGTCGAGGCCGCCGCGTGGTGGTACATCGCGCTCGACAATGCCGCGCACACGCAGTTGCTGGCCGAAGCGGCCGGCACGCCGCAGCCGATCGATCATGCGACCGCGCGCCATACGCACGGCCAGATCGGCGGCCCGGACGGCGCGCTGCATGCGTTCGACAGCCTGTTCGCGCGCGTCGTCGCCGACGAACCCGATCTGCTCGACTGAGCCGTTCCGCCGCCACACCGGAGACCAGACCATGACCGAAACCACCGCACCCGCGCCCCACGACGCACACGACGACCAACGCCGCCGGCTGCTGCGCGCGGCCGGCGCCGCCGCGCTCGCCGTGCCGGCGATCACGCTCGGCCGCAAGGCGTGGTCCGCCCCGCCGCTGAAAAAGCTCACGTTCGCGTGGAACCAGAACGCGTTCTGCCTGACGCCGATCGTCGTCGCGCAGGAGCGCGGCTTCTTCGAGAAAAACGGGCTGCAGGTCGAACTGATCAACTACAGCGGCTCGACCGACCAGTTGCTCGAATCGATCGCGACCGGCAAGGCCGATGCGGCGGTCGGGATGATCCACCGCTGGCTCAAGCCGCTCGAGGCCGGCTTCGACGTGAAGATCATCGGCAGCTCGCACGGCGGCTGCGTGCGGCTGCTCGGCGCGAAGGCGGCCGGCGTCACGACGCTGCAGGCGCTGAAGGGCAAGACGGTCGGCGTCAGCGATCTCGCCGCGCCCGGCAAGCACTTCTTCTCGATCCTGCTCGCGAAGAACGGCGTCGATCCCGAGCGCGACATCACGTGGCGGCAGTATCCGGCCGACCTGCTCGGCGTTGCGGTCGACAAGGGCGAGATCCACGCGATCGCCGACGGCGACCCGAATCTCTACCTGCTCGAAAAGCGCAGCAACGGCGCGTATACCGAACTCGCGACCAACCTGTCCGGCGAGTACGCACGCAAGGTGTGCTGCGTGATCGGCGCGCGCGGCGACCTCGTGCGCAACGACCGGCCGGCGGCCGCCGCGCTCGCGCGCTCGATCGTGCAGGCCACCGAGTACACGCACGACAACCCGAACGAAGCCGCGAAGGTGTTCGCGAAGTATTCGCCGAAGATCAGCCCCGACGATCTGCGCAAGCTGTACGCGACGCTCACCTACACGCATCACCCGACCAACGTCGACCTGCAGCAGGAAATCGCGTTCTATGCGGACGATTTCCGCCGCATCAGCGTGCTGAAGAAGAGCACGGACCCGCAGCGCTTCGCGCAGCAGGTCTATGCCAACGTACTGGGATAACGCGATGTCGACGATCGAACACGCCTCCGCCGCCCGCGCCGTATCGGCTTCGACCGGCGCCGCTGCCAACGCGACGGCTTCCGCGCGCGCAGGCTGCACGACTTGCGAAGCCACGCTGGCCGCAGAAGCCCGGCGCGCGCGTACCTGGCCGGCCGGGATCGCCGCCGCATGCGCGTGGGCCGCGCTCGGCGCACTGACGCACCTGTGGCCGAACCGGATCGTCGGCTTCAGCGACTGGGCGTACACCGACACGTTCGGCACGGCCGCGTGGACGATCGCCGCGCTGCTGCTCGTCGCCGCGACGCTCGGCCATCTCGTTGCGGCGACCCGCAAGCGGCTCGCACGCATACGACCGGCCGGTCCGTGGCTCGTCGCGCTGCCGCTCGTGCTCGCCGCGTGGGAAATCGTCACCGCGAAAACCGGCTGGCTGCCGACGCCGTTCTTCGCGCCGCCGCAGGCGCTGATCGAGGTCTACGTCGACGACTGGCCGCGCCTCGCCGGCAGCGCCGGCAATACGCTGAAGCTGCTCGCGCTCGGCTTCGCGTACGGCGTCACGGTGGGCTTCGCGGTGGGCGTGTCGATCGGCTGGTCGCGCCGGATCGGCTACTGGGTGCATCCGGTGCTGCGCGTGCTCGGGCCCGTGCCGGCCACCGCGCTGCTGCCGCTCACGTTCTATTTCTTCCCGTCGAGCTATTCGGCCGCCGCGTTCCTGATCGCGCTCGCGACCGGGTTCCCGGTCGCGGTGCTCACGTGGTCGGGCGTCGCGAGCGTGAACAAGCAGTACTACGACGTCGCGCGCACGCTCGGCGCGAACGCACGCTTCCTCGTGCTGCGCGTCGCGATTCCGGCCGCGCTGCCGCACGTGTTCGTCGGCATCTTCATGGGGCTGAGCGCGTCGTTCACCGTGCTGGTCGTCGCCGAGATGATGGGCGTCAAGTCGGGGCTCGGCTGGTACCTGAGCTGGGCGCAGGGCTGGGCATCGTACGTGAACATGTATGCGGCGCTGCTCGTGATGGCGCTGCTGTTTTCCGGGCTGATCGCGCTGCTGTTCGCGCTGCGCGACCGTGTGCTCGCCTGGCAGAAAGGAACCGTCAAATGGTAAGCGCCGCCGTACTCGAACCGTCCGCTACCACTGTCGCCGCGCCCGCCGTCACGCCGCCGCGCGGCGCGCGCATCGACATCCGCCGCGTGAGCCATGCGTTCGACGGCCCCGGCGGCGCGCTGCCGGTGCTCGACGACGTGTCGCTGTCGGTCGCGGCCGGCGAATTCGTCGCGCTGCTCGGCCCGAGCGGTTGCGGGAAATCGACGCTGCTGCGCCTCGTCGCCGGGCTCGACGCGGCCCGGCAAGGGACGATCGCGCAGGACGGCGTGCCGATCGAGCGCCCCGATCCGTCGCGCATCGTCGTGTTCCAGGACCCGACGCTGTACCCGTGGCGGCGCGTGCGCGCGAACGTCGCGCTCGGCCTCGAAGCGCGCGGCGTGGCGCGCACCGCGCAGCATCGCGTCGACGATGCGCTCGCGCGCGTCGGGCTGCAGGACTTCGCGAACGTGTTTCCTCATCAGTTGTCCGGCGGGATGGCGCAGCGCGTCGCGCTCGCCCGCGCGCTCGTCAACGATCCGCGCCTGCTGATCCTCGACGAACCGCTCGGCAAGCTCGATTCGCTGACGCGGCTCACGATGCAGGCCGAGCTCACCGCGTTGTGGCAGCGCGACGGGTTCTCCGCGCTGCTCGTCACGCACGACGTGGAGGAAGCGCTGTTCCTCGCGCAGCGCGTGATCGTGTTCGGGCCACGCCCGGCACGGATCGTCGCCGAGCTGCGCGTCGACCTGCCCTACCCGCGCCATCGCGGCGACCCGCGCCTCGCCGCATTGCGTCACGACGCGCTGCGGCATCTCGGGCTCGACGCGAGCTGGTAGATGCCGGGGGCCGTTCGACGTTCGACCGCGGTACGCCGGAGACGCGCGCGATGAACGCGCCGCCGTTCGCCGACTGGGCCATCGCGTTCCTGCAACTGCTGTATCGCATGCAAATCGCGTTGGTGCGTGGACTGCACGCGCTCGGCCTGACCGGCGACGCCGACGGGCAGGCGGCGTGGCCGTGGGCGCACCGCATCGCGCTCGAAACGCTGCGCATCGACGCGGGACTCACGCGACAGCTCGCGCTCGCCTGCGGCGCGACGGCGCTGGCCGTCGTGCTCGCCTGCATCGCGCTGGCTTCGCGCAAGCGGCGTGTCGCGTCGGCCGTCGCCGCGCTGGCCGTCGCATGGTGCGCGCCGTGGCCGCCTGCGTCGCTGTGGCTCGCGCCTGCCGTGCCGACGAGCTTCCAGCGCGATCCCACACCGTTTTCCGTCGCGAACGTGATGCGCGGCGCTCATCTGTACACGCAACATTGCGCGGCCTGCCATGGCGCGGACGGACGCGGCGAAGGCCCGCTCGCGGCCAAGCTCGCGCACTGGCCGCCGACCTTCGCCGGCGCGCTGCTCGCGCGTCGGCTCGACGGCGAACTGTTCTGGCGCGTGCGCCACGGCACGCAGGACGAGCACGGCGCGTCGACGATGCCCGGCTTCGCCACGACGCTCGGCCCGCAGGACACGTGGGCCGTGCTCGATTACCTGAAGGCGCTGGCCGCCGGCAGCGGCGCGCAGGCGGAAGGCGCGTGGCCGGTGCCCGTCCCGCTGCCGGCGCTCGACGTACAGTGCGGCAACGCCGCGCCTCAAGCACTCGAGCGCTGGCGCGAAGGCCAGCGCGTGCGCGTCGTCGCGCTCGCGCCCGGCGCGACGCCACCGCAGGAAGACCCGCGCTGGCAAACCCTGCTCGTCACCGAACGCGGCGCGCCGGTGGCGCCATCGACCGGCTCGCGTGCGAACTGCGTCGCGACGACGGCCGACGCGTGGCGCGCGTTCGCGACGATTGCCGGTGTCGCGCCCGATGCACTCGGCGGCACGCAACTGCTTGCGGATCGACGCGGCTGGCTGCGGGCGCGCGCGTTGCCGGGCAGTGTCGGCTGGTCGGATGCCGACCTGCTGTGCCGCTCGGATGCGTCCGTGCAGCCGACCGCGCGCGCCACGAGCGGCGACGCACTGACCGCGCTGCTGCTGCGCGTCGACCGGGAACCCGTGCGCGACGTACAGGCCGGGCTTGCGCATTGAATCCCTGAACCCTTCCTCCAACCGCACTTCACGATGAATCCGACCCGACGCCACTTCCTCGCCCAGGCGGGCGCCCTTGCCACGATCGCCGCCGCGCCGGCCGCCGTGCGCGCGCAATCGGGCGCCCGGCCGCTGCTGCGCGCCGGCGACCAGAAAGGCGGGCTGCGTGCGCTGCTCGAAGCGGCCGGCGAACTGAACGGCCTCGCATACGACATCGCGTGGACCGAATTCCCGGCCGCCGCGCCGCTCGCCGAAGCGCTGAACGCGGCCGCCGTCGACTGCGGGCCGATCGGCGACGCGCCGGTGATCTTCGCGCTGGCATCGGGCGCCCGCATCAAGGTGATCGGCGCGAACCGTTCCGATCCATACGGCACCGCCGTGCTCGTGCAACCCGACGCCGCGCTGAAAGGCGCGGCCGACCTGAAAGGCAAGCGCATCGGCACCACGCGCGGCTCGATCGGCCATTTCGTCACGCTGAAGGCGCTCGATGCGGCCGGCTTGCCGCCCGACGCCGTGTCGTTCCGCTTCCTGCCGCCGGCCGACACGATGCTGGCGCTCGCCACCGGTTCGATCGATGCGTGGGCGACCTGGGAGCCCTATACCGCGCTCGCCGAAACGAGCGGCCGCGCGCGCGTGCTGGTCAACGGCCGCGGGCTGTGGTCAGGCCTCAGCTATCTCGCGGCGACCGACGCGGCGATCGCCGCGAAGCGCGACGTGCTGCACGATTTCCTGCGGCGTGTCGTGCGCGCGCAGGCCTGGTCGTACCGGCACGCCGACGCATATTCGGCGGCGCTCGCGCGCATCATCGGCATTCCGCCGGCCGCCGCGAAGCTGCAATTCGAGCGCCGCGGCACGCGCTGGCTGCCGATCGACGCGACGGTGATCGCCGAGCAGCAGCGCACGGCCGACTTCTACCTGAAGGCCGGGCTGCTGCGCCAGCCGCTCGACGTGCGCACGACCTTCGACACGAGCTTCCCGCTTGCCTGAGAGGCGCGCGGCCGCCCGAACGGCTTCGGCACGATCTGGCACAATCGCGATTCGATCATCCCGCCTTCAGCCAGCGTCATGCCAGCCATCACCGCACTCTTCGTCTACCCGATCAAATCCTGCGCGGGCATCGCGCTGACGCGCGCGCAACTGCTCGAAACGGGCCTCGCGTACGACCGTCACTGGCTGATCACCGATCCGCACGGGCAGATGCTCACGCAGCGCACGCACCCGCGGCTCGCGCTGATCCGCCCGACGCTCGACGGCGATGCGCTCGTGCTGAACGCGCCGGGCATGCCGGCGATCCGCACGCCGCTCGATGGCGACGCAACGCCCGCCACGCCGAAGATGGCCGCGACCGTGTGGCGCGACACCGTCGACGCGATCGACACGGGCGTCGAAACGGCCGCGTGGCTCAGCGAATTCCTCGGCGTGCCGACGAAGCTCGCGCGCTTCGGCCCCGACACGCGCCGCGGCTGCAACCGCAAATGGACCGGCGAGATCGATACGCATACGCAGTTCGCGGACGGCTATCCGCTGCTCGTGATCGGCCAGTCGTCGCTCGACGACCTGAACGCGCGGCTTGCCGCGAAAGGCGCGCCTGCGATCCCGATGAACCGCTTCCGGCCGAACATCGTCGTGTCGGATCTCGACGCGTACGAAGAGGATTTCGTCGAACACCTCGACGCCGACGGCGACACGCCGGTGCGGCTGCGGCTCGTGAAGCTGTGCACGCGCTGCCCGATGCCGACGATCGACCAGGTTACCGGCGCACCCGATCCCGCATGGCCGCACGAGCCGACCGACACGATGCAGACCTATCGCGCGAACCCGAACTACGACGGCGCGCTGACGTTCGGCATCAATGCGATCGTCGTCGCAGGCGCGGGCGCGTGGCTCGAAGTCGGGCAACCGGTCGAAGCGGAGATCGGGTTCGGCGATTGAGCCGGACGGCGCCGCCCGTTCCCTTCGCGCCCCTTCACGCCCCTTCGCGTCGCGCGCCGTCACGCGGCGCGCGGCATCGCGTCGCTCGCCGCCGCCGGCAACCGGATCGTCACGACCAACCCGCCGCCGGCCGCATCGGCCAGCGTCACGCTGCCCTGATGCACGCGCGCGATTTC
Organism: Burkholderia sp. BCC0506; assembly: GCF_902833145.1. Taxonomy (GTDB): domain Bacteria; phylum Pseudomonadota; class Gammaproteobacteria; order Burkholderiales; family Burkholderiaceae; genus Burkholderia. Next base: position 454,175 of record NZ_CADFEN010000004.1, read on the forward strand.
CCGCACGATCGACAGCCCGAGGCCCGTGCCTTCGACCGTCTGCGTCTTGCTGCCGCGATGGAAGCGCTCGAACACCGCATCGCGTTCGTCGGCCGGAATGCCCGGCCCGTTGTCGATCACGTCGAGCCGCGCGTCCGCGCCGTCGCGCGAGACGCGCACCGTGATCACCGCGTGGTCGCCCGCATAACGGATCGCGTTGTCGATCAGGTTGCCGATCATCTCGCCGAGCAGGTCGGATTGCCCCGACACGTCGACGTCGGCCTCGTGCTCGAAGCCGAGATCGATGCCGCGCGCGCGGGCGACGGGCGACCAGTCGAGCGTCACGCTGCGGGCGAGCCGGTGCAGCGCGACCGGCTTGTGCGCGACCGCATGGCCGCTGTCCGAATCGAGCCGCGACAGCGACAGCAGTTGCTGGACGATCTTCGCCGCCTGCCGCACTGCGCCGTTCGCGCGCCGCAGATGCACGTTCGCGCGCGGCTGCTCGTCGGGCCGCAATGCGAGTTCGACGCCCGCCTGCACGGCCGCGAGCGGCGTCTTCAGCTGATGGGCCGCATCGGCGAAAAAACGCCGCCGCGCCACCTGCATCCGCTGCGTGCGGCCGATGTACTGGTTGATCGAATCGACGAGCGGCGCGAGTTCGCTCGGCATCGCGCCGGTATCGAGCGGCGTCGTGTCGTCCTCGCTGCGCGCGGCGACGGTGGCCGACAGCCGGTTCAGCGGCCGCAGCCCGCGCCCGACGCCGAGCCACACGATCCCGAGCGCCAGCACGACGAGCAGCCCTTCCTGCAGCAGCGACCCGATCAGGATCTCTCGCGCGAGCGCCTGGCGCGCCTCGATCGTTTCGCCGACCATCACCCACACGACGCGCGACTGCGCGGTCGGCACGTCGTGCACCGGGATGCGCAGCGCGGCCATCCGCAATTGCTCGCCGCGATACACGACGTCGTAGTAGCGCGTGACGAACAGCGCGCCGTCGCCCGCGTCGCGCCCCTGCGGCAGCGGCAGGTCCGGATAGCCGGTGATCGTGTGGCCGTTGTCCTCGCGGATCAGGTAGTAGATCTTGCCGCCGTCGCTCGATTCGAGCATTTCGAGCGCGAGATACGGCAGGTCGACCTCGATCTCGCCGTCGTTGAGCCGCACGCCTTCGCGGATCGACTTCAACGACGACGACAGCGTGCGGTCGAACGCGACGTGCGCGGCGCTCATCGCGCGCTGGTACGTGAGCCACGAGTCGAGCGCGAGCAGGCCGAGCAGCGGCAGCAGCAGCCACAGCGCGACCTGCGCGCGCAGGTTCGGGCGGGTCATTCCGCGCGCTCCGCCTTCGCCTCGAGCAGATAGCCGAGCCCGCGCAGCGTGACGATCGCGACGCCCGTGTTCTCCAGCTTCCTGCGCAGCCGGTACACGTAGATCTCGATCGCATCCGCGTTGACCGACTCGTCGAGCCCGAAGATCTTCTCCGACAGCGTGTCCTTGTTGATCGCGCGGCCGTTGCGCAGGATCAGCACTTCCAGCACCGAGCGCTCGCGCGGCGTGAGCGACAGCGGCTCGCCCGCGAGATGAAAGCTGCGGTCGATACTGTCGTACGAAAGCGGCCCGCATTCGACGCGCGAATGCTCGTGCCCGAGGCTGCGCCGGATCAGCGCGCGGGCGCGCGCCTCCAGTTCGGTCAGCTCGAACGGCTTCGCGAGATAGTCGTCGGCGCCGAGATCGAGCCCCTTCACGCGGTCCTCCACCGACCCGTGCGCGGTGAGGATCAGCACCGGCACCGGATTGCGGCGCGCGCGCAGGCGCCGCAGCACCTCCAGCCCGTCGAGCTTCGGCAAGCCGAGATCGAGGATCACCAGCGCGTAATCCTGCGTGCGCAGCACGTGGTCCGCCGCCTCGCCGTCGGCCATGTGATCGACCGCGAAGCGCGCGGCACTCAGCGCGTCGTTCAGCGACTGAGCCAGGTTCGGGTTGTCTTCGACGAGCAGCACACGCATGGGAATTCCGGTAAGGTCAGCGACAGCCCGCTACATTACATGATCCTTTCCATCGCGACGCCTCGCGAAAACACGGGTTGCGCCGGTGCCGTCCAGCCGCCGCGCGCCGGGGCGCGACGCTGCCGCTCAGCGCGCTGCCGCGGAACGGTTGCCCGTCGCGACGTGCGCGTGGCCGGACACGCTCCGCTCGCGAAAACCGGCCACCACCGCGACGAACGCGATGCTCGCGCCGGCCGTGACGACGATCATCGGGTGCGCGGTGCCGTCCGACAGCGACGCCAGCACGCCGCCGCACGCGGCCGTGATCGCCATCTGGATAAAGAAGAACAGCCCCGACGCCGTGCCGGCGATCTCCGTGTACGGCTGCATCACCGCGAACTGGCAGGCCGGGATCGCGATCCCGACCGCGATCATCACGACGAACATCGGCACGACGAGCGCCGTCACCGAAGTCGGCGCGAGCGCGCCGCCGACCCACAGCACGGCGGCACCGGCCAGATTGACGGCCGACGCCGCCGCGATGACCGAATCGGGTTTCCAGCGCGCGCTGGTCCGTGCGAACGCATTCGAACCGATCAGGTAGCCGAGCACGGTCACGCCGAAGATCGCCGCATAGACCGGGCCGGACACGCCGATTTGCCGCTGGAACAGCGTCGACGATTCCGCGATGAACGGATAGTAGGTGCAGTAAGCGAAGCTGATCGCGAGCGAGTAGCGCAGGAAACGCCGCTCGCGCAGCAGGCCGGCGTAGGTCCGCAGCAGCCCGGCGCCGGCCGGCGGCCGCGCATCGCGTGCACGGGTCTCGGGCAGGTCGCGCAGCACCATCGCGATCGCGACCAGCCCGCCCGCCGCGAGCCAGCCGAACACGCCGCGCCAGCCGAGCCACGCGGCAATCGCGCTGCCGGCCAGCGGCGCGACCACCGGCGACAGCGCCATGCCGGCGGAAATATGGCCGAGCATCGTGGCCTGCGTCGCGGCCGCAAAACGCTCGCGCACGATCACGCGGCCGATCACGGTGCCGCTGCAGCCGCCCAGCGCCTGGAACACACGCGCGGCGATCAGCGCCGGAACGCTGGTCGCCCATGCGCAGGCGACGCTCGCGACGACGTACAGGCACAGCCCGCCGAGCAGCACCGGCCGTCGGCCGTAACGGTCGGACAGCGGCCCCGACACCAGCATCGACAGCGCATAGCCGACCATGTAGAGGGTCAGCGTGAGCTGCAGTTGCGCGTCGGTGCCGTGCAGCGTATCGGCCATCGCGGGCAGCGACGGCAGGTATGCATCGATCGTGACGCGCGGCAGGCAAACGACGAGCATCAACAGGAACAGCCAGCCCCGGCGGGGTAACGAATGCGTCTTCATGCGGTCAGTCCGTTTCGGTCGGATGAGTGGGGTCGACAGCAATCTAGGGCGAAAGTGATATAAGCTGAAGGACCATTAAATCGACCGTTGACTGGACCACTATGCCGCGAGGCAAAGCCGCGATTCCGCTGGATCTGCCGCGCCCTGCCGGGTTGTCGGGCGCCGGCTCGCAGACGAAGCAGGAATGCATCGCCGACACGATTCGCGACGCGATCCTGAAGCGCCTGCTGCCCGGCGACAGGCCGCTGCCATCCAGCCGGACGCTGGCCGCGCGCTGGGACGTCGCGCGCGGCACCGTCGAAGCGGCGTACGACATCCTGTGCGCCGAGGGCTACGTCGCCCGCACGCAAGGATCCGGGACGCGTGTATGTGCGGCGGTGCCGGACAGCTATCTGCGCGCGGCCGAGCAGGCGCGCGACGGCGGCTCGCTCCACGCCCCCGCCGCCTCGCCGGCGCCGGCCTCCCCGGCCGAGCCCGAGCACGGCGTGCGCCCGGGCGTCCCGTTCGTCGCGCGACTCGCCGACCCCGGCCTGCTGCCGATGCAGCAATGGAAGAAGGCGCTCGGCGCCAGCCTGCTTGCCGCGACGGCGGACGACCTCGCCGCGACGCCGGCACAGGGCGTCGACAGCCTGCGCGCCGAGATCGCCGCGTACCTGCGCGAATACCGCGGCATCCCGTGCGAAGCGGGCGACATCGTCATCACGACCGGCATCCGCCACGCGATCGACCTCGTTGCCCGCACGCTGCTCGCGCCCGGCTCGACGGTGCTGATGGAAGATCCCGGCTACGCGTCGGCGTGGCAGATTTTCACGTTCGCGGGCGCGGCCGTCATCGATGTGCCGGTCGACCGGGAAGGCATCGACACCGCGCTGCTGGACCGCCATCCCGATGCGCGCGTCGCCTATGTGACGCCGGCCCACCAGGCGCCGCTCGGCGTCACGATGTCGGTGTCGCGCCGGCTCGAACTGCTCGACTGGGCGCAGCGCAACCGCACGTGGATCATCGAGGACGACTACGACGGCGAATTCAGCTACCAGACCGCCCCGCTGCCCGCGCTGAAATCGCTCGACGCATGCGATCGCGTGATCTACTGCGGGTCGTTCAACAAGACGCTGTTTTCGGGGCTGCGCATCGGCTTCATGGTCGTGCCGGCGGAACTGCGGCCGGCGCTGTCCGCCGTGTGGCACGCGACCGCGCGCTCGGTCGGCGTCGCGCCGCAGCTCGCGCTGGCCCGCTTCATCGGCCACGGCGATTTCGCGAAGCACCTGCGCGCCGCCCGCCACGCATACCGCCAGCGGCGCGACCTCGTGCTCGACGAGCTGGCCAAGCATGCCGGCGGCCGATACACGGTGACCGGCGAGCACGCGGGCTTTCATTTCGTGCTGTGGCTGCCGCCCGGCATCGATGACGCAGCGTATGTCGCGCAAGCCCGCGCGGCCGGCGTCGAGCTGCAGTCGATCCGCGGCTTCTGTCGAAGCGCCCGGCGCGAAGCGGGCGTCGTCGTCGGGTATGCCGCGCTGACGGCCGCGCACGCGCGACATGGCGGCCGCATCCTCGGGCAACTGCTGGCCACGCCAGCGTAGGCGGCTCGCGCCCCATCCCCGTTCCCTTTCGAGCGCTGCGTCGCGCCGCGAAACGCGCGGCCGGCGCCGCTTCGACCTCGGGAAATCCATGACACGATCGGCGCGATTGTGAACCGGAATGAAAGCAGGCTGAAAGTGCCCCGCAATTAACATCCGCGTCACTCGAACAACACACACGCATCACTGGAGGAAGACATGCCGTTTGCACCGAAGCACCTTGCCGCCGCGCTGGCGGTCGTTCTGGGCACTGCCGCCGGCAGCGCCGCCGCGCAGGTTCCGGCCGGCTACCCGGGGAGCTACCAGGGCGTGATCGACGCCGCGAAGAAGGAAGGCAAGCTGATCGTCTACTCGACGACCGACACGGGCCTCGTGCGTCCGCTGATCAAGGACTTCGAAAGCCTGTACGGCGTGAAGGTCGAATACAACGACATGAACAGCACCGAGCTGTACAACCGCTACATCAGCGAGAACGCGGCGAGCAGCACCAGCGCCGACGTGCTGTGGAGCTCGGCGATGGACCTGCAGGTCAAGCTCGTCAACGACGGCCTGATGGCGTCCTACGATTCGCCCGAAAGCCCGAACGTGCCGCAATGGGCGCAGTACCAGAAACAGGCGTACGGCACGACGTTCGAGCCGCTCGCGATCGTCTACAACAAGCGGCTGATCCCCGAGAACGAGGTGCCGACGACGCGCGCCGACCTGATCAAGCTGCTCACCACGCAGGCCGACAAGTTCAAGGGCAAGGTCACGACCTACGACATCGAGAAATCGGGCGTCGGCTTCAACTACCTGACCCAGGACGCGCACGTGAACGAGAAGGTCACGTGGGAGCTCGTGAAGGCGATCGGCGCGACCGGCCCGAAGCTGCAGTCGAGCACGGGCGCGATGATGGAGCGCATCTCGTCGGGCGAGAACCTGATCGGCTACAACATCATCGGCTCGTATGCGTACGCGAAGGCGAAGAAGGACAAGTCGATCGGCTACGTATTCCCGAAGGACTACACGCAGGTCGTGAGCCGCCTCGCCACCGTGTCGAAGAAGGCGAAGAACCCGAACGCCGCGAAGCTGTGGGTCGACTACCTGCTGTCGAAGCGCGGCCAGACGCTGATCGCGAACCAGGCGAACCTGTACGCGATCCGCGCGGACGTGAGCGGCGAAACGTCGGCCGCGAGCCTCACGAAGGAGCTCGGCGACTCGCTGAAGCCGATCCAGATCGGCACCGGCCTGCTGGTCTATCTCGACCAGTCGAAGCGCCTCGCGTTCCTGAAGCAATGGCAGCAGGCGATCAAGCGCTGACGCGCTGAGCCGCTGACCTCAGGCCGCCCGCCCCACGGCGCGCGGGCGGCCCCTTCCCCTTACCGACTTCCTTGAGGCGGCCATCCGGATGGCCGCAGGGGCGAACTCATGCTTTCAACCAGCACACGCGGCACGGCACCGGCCGTTCCGCCCGCCACCGGCCCGCGCGACGCGATTCCCGCGCTGCCGGTCAGCAGCCTGCAGCCGCTCGCCGGCATGCTGCGCTGGATCGTCGTCGCGGTACTGACCGTCGCGGTCGCGCTGCCGCTCGGCTTCATCCTGTTCCAGAGCCTGCTGTCCGCGCCGTTCTTCGACGCGAACAAGACGCTCGGCATCGAAGGTTTCCGCTTCATCTTCAGCGATCCCGACTTCTGGTCGGCCGTGAAGAACTCGTTCATCATCGCCGGCGGGATGCTGTTCATCTCGATCCCGCTCGGCGGCATCCTCGCGTTCCTGATGGTGCGCACCGACCTGCCCGGCCGCCGCTGGCTCGAACCGCTGCTGCTCACGCCGGTGTTCGTGTCGCCGATGGTGCTCGCGTTCGGCTACGTGGTCGCGGCCGGCCCGGTCGGCTTCTACTCGGTGTGGTTCAAGGAGTTGTTCGGGGTGCAGAGCGTGCCTTGGAACGTGTATTCGATCTTCGCGATCACGGTGATCGTCGGCCTCACGCACGTGCCGCACGTGTACCTGTATTCGTCGGCCGCGCTGCGCAACCTCGGCTCGGACGTCGAGGAAGCGGCGCGCGTGACGGGCGCGCGGCCGTTTCGCGTCGCGCTCGACGTGAGCCTGCCGATGACGATGCCCGCGCTGCTGTTCGCCGGCGTGCTGGTGTTCTTCCTCGGCTTCGAGGTGTTCGGGCTGCCGCTCGTGCTCGGCGATCCGGAAGGCCACCTCGTGCTCGCGACGTACCTGTACAAGCTGACCAACAAGCTCGGCGTGCCGTCGTATCACCTGATGGCCGCGGTCGCCGTGTGCATCGTCGCGATCACGTTTCCGCTCGTGCTGCTGCAGCGCCGCCTGCTGAAGACCGCGAACCGCTTCGTCACCGTGAAGGGCAAGGCCGGCCGCGCGACGGTGCTGCCGCTCGGTGCGTGGCGCTGGGTCGCGCTCGCGATCGTCGCGCTGTGGCTGACGCTGACCGTGATCGTGCCGATCTCGGGCATCGTGCTGCGCGCGTTCGTGACCAACTGGGGCGAAGGCGTGCCGCTCGCTGAAGTACTGACGCTGTCGAACTTCATCGAATTGTTCGAACAGGACAACCTGGTGCGCGCGATCGTCAACACGCTCGGCATCGGCGTGATCGGCGGCGCGCTCGCGATCGGCTTCTACTCGCTCGTCGCGTTCGCGGGCCACCGCCGCCCCGACTGGGCGACCAAGCTGCTCGACTACCTCGTGCTGCTGCCGCGCGCGGTGCCCGGCCTGCTCGCCGGCCTCGCATTCCTGTGGATCTTCCTGTTCGTGCCCGGCCTGCGCGAGCTGAAGAACTCGATGTGGAGCATCTGGATCGCGTACACGGTCGTGTGGCTCGCGTACGGGATGCGGCTGATCCAGAGCGCGCTGCTGCAGGTCGGCCCCGAGCTCGAGGAAGCCGGCCGCAGCGTCGGCGCGACGCGCAGCCGCGTGTCGCTCGACGTGACGCTGCCGCTCGTGCGCTTCGGGCTGCTCGCCGCGTGGCTGCTGATCTTCATGATCTTCGAGCGCGAATACTCGACGGCCGTGTATCTGCTGTCGCCCGGCACCGAGGTGATCGGCGCGCTGCTCGTGTCGCTGTGGGCGACCGGCGCGGTCGACCAGGTCGCCGCGCTCTCTGTCATCAACATCGCGATGGTCGGCGCCGGTCTCGGCGTGGCCCTGCGCTTCGGAGTGAAACTTCATGGATAAGCTCATCGTCGACGACCTGCACCTCAGCTATGGCGCGAACCCGATCCTCAAGGGCGTGTCGTTCGAACTGAAAGCCGGCGAAGTCGTATGCCTGCTCGGCGCGTCGGGCAGCGGCAAGACCACGCTGCTGCGCGCGGTGGCCGGCCTCGAACAGCCGTCCGACGGGCGCATCCAGCTCGACGACCGCGTGTTCTTCGACGGCGCGCGGCGCGTCGACCTGCCGGTCGAGCAGCGCTCGCTCGGCCTCGTGTTCCAGTCGTACGCGCTGTGGCCGCACCGCACCGTCGCCGACAACGTCGGCTACGGCCTCAAGCTGCGCCGCGTCGCACCGGCCGAACAGAAGCGCCGCGTGCAGACCGCACTCGACCAGCTCGGCCTCGGCCATCTCGCGGAACGCTTTCCGCATCAACTGTCGGGCGGCCAGCAGCAGCGTGTCGCGATCGCCCGCGCGCTGGTCTACAACCCGCCGGTGATCCTGCTCGACGAGCCGCTGTCGAACCTCGACGCGAAGCTGCGCGAGGAAGCGCGTGCGTGGCTGCGCGAGCTGATCGTGTCGCTCGGGCTGTCGGCCCTGTGCGTGACGCACGACCAGACCGAAGCGATGGCGATGTCCGACCGCATCCTGCTGCTGCGCAACGGCCGCATCGAGCAGGAAGGCACGCCGGCCGAGCTGTACGGCGCGCCGCGCTCGCTGTACACGGCCGAGTTCATGGGCAGCAACAACCGGATCGACGCGCGCGTCGCCGCGATCGACGGCGAGTGCGTGACGCTCGCCGGCGACGGCTGGGAGCTGCGCGCCGTCGCCCGCGACACGCTCGCGCCGGGCCAGGACGCGCAGGCCGTGATCCGCCTCGAGCGCGTGCAGGTCGCCGACGGCCCGGGCGCGAACCGGCTGCAGGCCGACCTCGTCACGTCGATGTATCTCGGCGATCGCTGGGAATACCTGTTCCATTGCGGCGACATGCGCCTGCGCGCGTTCGGCCATGTGCCGCGCGCGGCCGGCAAGCACTGGATCGAATTCCCGACCAACGACTGCTGGGCGTTCGCGAAAGCGGGCTGATCCGCATCGCGGCGGCTCGTGTGCCGCCGCCGGTACACCACGCAGCAGCCAGCCTGTCCGGCGGACGCCTTCGGGCGTGCGCCGCGGGCGGTCGCGCCCTATCCGTTTCACCCCACCACAAGAACCAAGGAGACACCGTCAATGAAGTCACGCGCACAACGTTCGCTTCGCGCCGCCGTCCTGACCGGGTCGGCCGCCGTCGCCGGCCTCGCGACAGGCGCCGCGCACGCGCAGTCGTCGGTCACGATGTACGGGATCATGGACGCCGGTATCGAATTCACGAACCATGCGGCGCCGGAAGGCGGCAATTCGGTCAAGCTCAAGTCGGGCAACAAGAACACGTCGCGCTGGGGCCTGCGCGGCGTCGAGGATCTCGGCGGCGGGCTGAAGGCCGTGTTCCGGCTCGAAAGCGGGATCGACCTCGCGAACGGCGCGTCCGACGACGGCCCCGACTCGATCTTCGCGCGCCGCGCGACGGTCGGCCTGAAAGGCAAATGGGGCGAACTGTCGCTCGGCCGCAACTTCACCGTCACCTACGACTACATGCTGCCGTTCGACCCGATGGGCTACGCGCAGAACTACTCGTGGGCAACCTCGTCGATGGCGACCGGCGGCCGCAAGGACGGCCTGTTCACGCGCTCGTCGAACGCGGTGCGCTACGACGGCGAATTCAGCGGCTTCAAGTTCGGCGCGCTGTACGGTTTCGGCAACGTGCCGGGCAGCATGAAGACCAGCTCGAAATACGATTTCGCGGTCGGCTACGAGACAGGGCCGTTCGCGGCCGTCGTCACGTTCGACCGGCAGAACGGCGCGGCCGACAGCGTGACGCCGGCCGATACCGTCAACTACATTCAAGGCATCCACGCCGGCCTGAGCTACGACTTCGGCAACCTGAAGACGATGGCCGGCTATCGCAATTACAAGCGCACGTTCCGCACCACGGCCGCGAACCAGTTGAGCGACATGGTTTGGCTCGGCGGGTCGTACCAGTTCACGCCGACGTTCTCGCTGATCGCGGCTGTCTATCACCAGAACATCAAGGGCGGTACGGATGCCGACCCGACACTGGTGTCGGTGCGTGCGCAATATGCGTTGTCGAAGCGCACGGTGCTGTACGCGGCCGGGGCGTTCGCGATCGCGAAGCACGACCAGAAAGTCGGCGTGTCGCGTGATTTCGCGGGATACGGCACGACGCAGGTGGGCGTCACGGCGGGGATTCAGCAGCGGTTCTGAGTCTGACGTCACGGGCGGCAGCGGTCGATCGGCCGCCCGCCTGCTTTCACATGACCTGCACGCCGCATCCGGGCCGCCGCATGGCGATGCGCCACTTACCCGTCACGCATCGTGAACACTGGACGTACGACGCTGCTCGCATCGCCCCAGTGTTCGCCGACCGCCGATAGCGGCACCGTGCGCGTGTCGATCGTGAGGCCTGCCTCCCCGGCCGCTTCGAATACGCCGCGCACCGACGCCAGCAGGCGCGGCAGCGACACACTGCCCAGGCCGCTGCCCATCAGTTCGATCGCGGTCGCCCGCAGCACGGCCCCCGGCAGCAGCACGTCCGCGCCGCCGATCGAGCCGATCTGCACGAAGCGCAGCCGCCGCCCGCCGGGTGTCGCCTTCGCGGCGGCCGCCAGCAGCGCCTGCGCACTGGCGCCCCATACGTAATCGAGCACGACGTCCATGCCCGCGCGGAAATGCGGTTCGAGCGCCCGCGCCAGGTGCGCATCGTCCTGCTGCAGCGACACGACGGCGTCCGCGCCGGCCTGCAGCAACGCCTGCAACGCGGCCGCGTTGCGGCCCGTCGCGACGACCTTCGCCGCGCCGAGATGCTTCGCGATCCGCACCGCGAGCCGCCCCGACGTCCCCGTTGCGCCGTTGACGAGCACCGTCTCGCCCGCGACGAGCCGCGCGCGTTCGGTCAACGCCGCCCACGACGACATCCCGGGAATCGCGATCGCCGCGGCCGTGACGTCGTCGAGCGCGTCCGGCAGCGGCACGCACTGCGCGTCGGGCGCGATCGTGCGTTCGGCCATCGCGCCGAACGGCGTCGGCGCACCGAAGAAGTAGACGCGCCGACCGTCGTCGAGACGCCCCACGCCGTCGACACCGACGACGAACGGATAGCGTCGGTCCGACGAGTAATGCGTGCCGGCCGCGCGCCCCTGCGCGAGCCGGCTCAGCGCGGACGCCGTCACGTCGATCAGGCGGTGGCCCGGCATCGCGTGCGGCGCATCGAATTCCATATGGGCGGGACGCTCGCCGGCGCCCGTCACGACTGCTGCTTTCATGGTGGTTCCTTCGCTTCTGGCGGGTGGATCGTTACCGGGCATCGAGCCATGCGCGCAGCGCGGGATCGCGTACTTCCAGCACGTCGAACAGGCCGAGCGCGCGCAAGGCAGGCAACGCCTCGATCGCATCGGCCTCCGCGCGCGCCCGCTCGGCCGGCGCGGCGTTCGGATCGGTCAACACCCGTGCGTTGACCAGAAACGCGCCGACGGTCCCCTTGCGAATCGTCGTTCCGCCGACGTCGACCCGGTCGGCTTGGTCGGGAAGCATCTGTTCGGCTCGCATCGCGTCTTGCTCCGGTTGTCATCGATGGAACGCAGTGTAGGCGTGCGAAACCGGCCAATCTCCGGTATAACGGCCATTCGATACCGATATCCGGCCATGTCCGATCCACTCCTGCCCGCCCGCTTCGTGACGTCCGACGACGGCCCGTTCGTGGTCGCCGCGGTCATGTCGCAGCGCGACCCGCGCATCACCGCGCCGCATTCGCATGCGCGCGGCCAGCTCGTCGGCGCGCTGAGCGGGCTCGTGACGATCGGTCTCGACGATCAGGAATGGGTCGTGCCGGCGATCCATGCGATCTGGATTCCGCCGCATTGCCGGCATTCGCTGCGCTCGTTCGGGCCGATTTCAGGCTGGTCGGCGTTCATCGCCGAAGCCCGCTGCGCGGCGCTGCCGGCCACGCCGCGCGCGATCCGCACGACGCCGCTGCTGCGCGAGGCCGTGCAGCGCGCGGCGAGCTGGGACGACGCCGAGCTGGACGCGGCGCAGACCCGGATCGCCGACGTGATCCTCGACGAGATCGCGGCATCGGAAGCCGAGGCGCTGGGGCTGGTCCGGCCGCGGGACCCGCGGCTCGTGAAGATCACCGATGCGCTGGCCGCGGATCTCGCGAACGACCGTCGGCTGGAGGAATGGGCCGAATGGGCCGGCATCGGCGCGCGGACGATGAGCCGCCGCTTCGTCGCCGAGACGGGGCTGACGTTCGCGCAATGGCGTCAGCAGGCCCGGCTGCTGCGGGCGCTGGAGCGCATTGCCGACGGCGTGCCGGTGACGACGATCGCGCTCGATCTCGGGTACGACAACGTGAGCGCGTTCATCGACATGTTCCGGCGCGCGCTGGGGACGACGCCGGGAAGGTACTTGGAGACGGGAAGGCAAGCACGGGAATAAGCACGACCGCCATGCGCATGCACGAAGCCGCACGGCAACGATCCGGCGTACGGCACACGAAAACCGCCCGCCGCTGCGTCAATACGTGCCGTCGCCCTTCTTCGCTGCGTCGCCACCGCGCCCTTTGAACTGCGCGGCGAGCCGCTCCGCGCTCCGTGCCAGCAGCGTCGTATCGACACCGACCGCGACGAACGACGCCCCCGCTTCCAGATAGCGCCGCGCGGCCGCCTCATCCGCGCTCAGGATGCCCGGCGCCTTGCCGGCCGCCTTGATCGCGCGGATCGCCCCGTCGATCGCGGCCTGCACGTCCGGGTGCCCGGGATGGCCGAGATGCCCGAGATCGGCGGCCAGGTCGGCCGGCCCGATGAACACGCCGTCCACGCCGTCGACCCGCGCGATCGCATCGATCGCATCGAGCCCCGCGCGCGTCTCGACCTGCACGAGCACGGCCATCTCGTCGTTCGCGCGATGCAGGTACTCGCCGACGCGATTCCACCGCGATGCGCGCGCGAGCGCACTGCCGACGCCGCGCATCCCGTGCGGCGGGTAACGCGTCGCGGCCACGGCCGCGCGCGCTTCGTCCGCGCTCTGCACCATCGGCACGAGCAGCGTCTGCGCACCGAGATCGAGCACCTGCTTGACGATCACCGGATCGTTCCACGGCACGCGCACGACCGGATGCGACGGATACGGCGCGATCGCCTGCAGTTGCGCGAGGATCGTCGGCACCGTGTTCGGCGCATGCTCGCCGTCGATCAGCAGCCAGTCGAAACCCGCGCCCGCGACGACTTCGGCGCTGTACGGATTCGCGAGGCCGAGCCACAGGCCGATCTGCGCGTCGCCGCGTGCGAGCGCGGCCTTGAAGACATTCGACGGAATCTGCATCGTTCGCTCGCCTCACTCGAAATGGCACTGGATCGTCCCGAGCGGGCCGTAGTCGACGCTGAACGTATCGCCCGGACGCGCCGCGCACGGCCGCGTAAACGACCCGCCGAGGACGATCTGCCCCGGCTCCAGCGCGACGTCGAAACGCGACAGCCGGTTCGCGAGCCACGCGACGCCGTTCGCAGGATGGTTCAGCACGCCGGCCGCCACACCGGTTTCCTCGACCACGCCGTTGCGCGACATGATCGCCGCGACCCAGCGCAAATCCACGTCCTGCGGGCGCACCGGCCGGCCGCCGATCACGACGCCCGCGTTCGCCGCGTTGTCGGCGATCGTGTCGAACACCTTGCGCGGCCGCTTCGTATCGGGATCGATCGACTGGCTGCGCGCGTCGATGATCTCGAGCGCCGGCACGACGTAATCGACCGCGTCGTACACGTCGAAGATCGTGCAGTTCGGGCCCGCGAGCCGCTTGCCGAGCACGAACGCGAGCTCGACCTCCACGCGCGGCACGATGAAGCGGCCGGTCGGAATCGTGCCGCCGTCCGCGAAAAACATGTCGTCGAGCAGCGCGCCGTAGTCGGGCTCGTCGATCTGCGACGTGTTCTGCATCGCCTTCGACGTGAGGCCGATCTTGTGCCCCTTCAGCGTGCGGCCTTCCGCGAGCTTGAGGGCCACCCACGCGCGCTGGATCGCATACGCGTCGTCGATCGTGATGTCGGGATGGTCGAGCGAGATCTGGCGGATCTGCGTGCGCGCGCGCTCGGCGTCGTGCAGACGGTGCGCGAGCTGGTCGATGAGGGCGGAGTCGAGCATGGTCGGATCGGGATGGGGTTCAGCCGGCCCGCTTGTAGCGGGCGTGGATGTTGTTGTGCTTGTACGAGCCGCTTTCGCTGAACTCGGTCAGCTCCATCGACAGCGCGAGGTAGCGTTTCGCATACAGCTCGGCGAAATGCCCCTTGATCGCGTCGAACAGCGCGTCGCACGCGGCTTGCTTCGTTTCGTCGCTGCGGCCCGCGCCGATCTTCAGCGTCACGTGGACGAACGCGTCGTCCTCCGTGCCGTCGGCGACGCAGTAATCCTGCAGCTCGATCGCGCGCGAGCGGATACCGCCGGTCGGAAACACGCCGCCCTGCGCGATCAGCGTCGCGTTGATCGTGCGCAGCAGCGCGGGAATGCGGGCGTCGTCGCGGATGTTCGCGGTGTATTCGACGACGATATGTGGCATGGCAACGCTCCGGATAAGTGAATGCGGCGCTCAGGGCAGCGGGAAGATCGCGTTGATCTGCCCGGTGCCCGAGCTCGCGAAATAGTCGGTGACGATCTCGACAGGCTTGTCGTAACGATCCCAGCCGAGCAGCCCGAGCAGCATCGCCGTGTCGTGCATGCCGCCTTCGCCGTGGCAATGCACGTTGTACTCGGGCAGCATCGCGCAGAAGGTCTTGAAATCGCCCTGCTTCCACAACTCGACCACGCGCAGGTCGACCTGCCGGAAGAATTCGCGGCTGATCTGGTGGATCGATTCCTCGGGGCTGCCGTTGTCGTTGAAGCGGTGCGACAGCGAGCCGCTCGCGAGGAACGCGACGTTCGAATCGCTCTTTTCGATCGCTTCGAGCAGCGCCTCGCCGAAGCGGCGGCTCTCGTCGAGTTGATGCCACATGCACCACCCGGCGATCGACACGACCTTGAAGTGCTGGTCGCCGTTCATGTAGCGCATCGGCACGAGCGTGCCGTATTCGAGCTCGAGACTGTCGATCTCGTGCGCACGCGTCGCGACGCCGCGCTCGGTGGCCGTTTCCGCGATCAGCCGGCCGAGCGCCGGGTTGCCCGGATACGCGTACTGCATGTCGCGGATGAAATGCGGCAGCTCGTTGCTCGTATAGGTGCCCGCGAACCGTGCATTGCAGTTCACGTGATAGCCCGCATTGACGAGCCAGTGCACGTCCGACACGACGATCGTGTCGACACCGAGCGCGCGGCAGCGCTCGCCGATCAGCCGGTGGCCGCGGATCGCCGCTTCACGGCAGCCGTGATGCTTGCCGGGCAACTCCGACAGGTACATCGACGGCACGTGCGTGATTTTCGCGGCGAGGGACAGCTTGCCCATCGTTCAGTCTCCGTATGGTTCTTTGCGGCGAATCGCTCGGCGCCCGTCACACGCCCCAGCGCGGAACGTGATGCGAACCCATCGAGATGCATACGTTCTTGATCTCGGCGAACACCTCGAAACTGTACTCGCCGCCCTCGCGCCCGGTGCCCGATTCCTTCACGCCGCCGAACGGCTGGCGCAGGTCGCGCACGTTCTGGCTGTTGACGAACACCATCCCGGCCTCGATGCCGCGCGCGAGCCGATGCACCTTGCCGACGTCCTGCGTCCAGATGTACGACGCGAGGCCGTACGTCGTGTCGTTCGCGAGCCGCAGCCCCTCGTCTTCGTCCTCGAACGGGATGATGCACGCGACCGGCCCGAATATCTCTTCCTGCGCGATGCGCATCCGGTTGTCGACGTCGGCGAACACGGTCGGCCGCACGAAGTTGCCGTTGCGCAGATGCGCGGGCAGCCCGGCCGGCTTGTCCGCGCCGCCCGCGACCACGCGCGCGCCTTCCTGCTCGCCGATGCGGATGTAGCCCGTCACCTTCTCCCAGTGCTGGCGCGTGATCATCGCGCCGAGGTGCGTGCCCGGATCGGTCGGATCGCCGACCACCAGGTTGTTCGCGCGGCGCGCGAATGCCTGCACGAAGCGGTCGTAGATCGTGCGCTGCACGAAGATCCGCGAGCCGGCGGTGCAGCGCTCGCCGTTGATCGAAAAGATCGTGAACAGCGACGCGTCGAGCGCGCGGTCGAAATCGGCGTCGTCGAAGATCAGCACCGGCGACTTGCCGCCGAGTTCCATCGAATACTTCTTGAGGCCGGCGCGCTCCATGATCCGCTTGCCGGTGACGGTGCCGCCGGTAAACGACACCGCGCGCACGTCCGGATGCCGCACGAGCGCGTCGCCGGCCGTCGCGCCGTAACCCTGCACGACGTTCAGCACACCGGGCGGGATGCCGGCTTCGAGCGCGAGCCGGCCGAGCTGGTCGGCCGTCAGCGGCGACAGCTCCGACATCTTCAGCACGGCCGTGTTGCCGAGCGCGAGGCACGGCGCCGTCTTCCACGTGGCCGTCATGAACGGCACGTTCCACGGCGACACCAGCGCGCACACGCCGACCGGCTGGTACAGCGTGTAGTTCAGCATCTGGTCGTCGACCGGATAGGTGCGGCCGTTCATCTGCACGCACACTTCCGCGAAGAAGTTGAAGTTCTCGGACGCGCGCGGAATCAACTGCTTGCTCGTCTGCGCGATCGGCAGGCCGGTATCCTGCGTCTCCAGCGCGGCGAGCATCGGCACGTTCTTCTCGATCAGCTCGCCGAGCCTGCGCATCAGCTTCGCGCGCGCCTTCGCCGGCGTGTTCGCCCATGCCGGGAACGCTTCCTTCGCCGCGCGCACGGCCGCGTCGACCTCGGCCTCGCCGCCCGACGCGACGTCGGCGATGACCTCG
The DNA here is from genome assembly GCF_902833145.1 of Burkholderia sp. BCC0506. Classification (GTDB taxonomy): domain Bacteria; phylum Pseudomonadota; class Gammaproteobacteria; order Burkholderiales; family Burkholderiaceae; genus Burkholderia. The sequence goes on from NZ_CADFEN010000004.1 coordinate 471,226, forward strand.
CCCGTCGCGGGGTTCAGCGTCGTGAAGGTGTCGCGGCTCGCCACTTCGCGGCCGCCGATCCAGTGCTTGATGGTCATGTGCTCTCCTTCTTGGGCGACGGGCTCAGCCGGCGCGATAGTAGTCTGCTTCGCCGACGATCGTGTTCACCAGCCGGCCGATCCTTTCGATTTCGGTCACGACTTCGTCGCCCGGCTGCGTGTCCGCCAGCCCCTCCGGCGTGCCGGTCAGGATCAGGTCGCCCGGCGAAAGCGTCATGAAGCTGCTGATGTGCTCGATCAGCGCCGGCACGTCGAACACCATGTCGCGCGTGCTGCCGCGCTGCGTCTCCCGGCCGTTTACCGTCGTGCGCAGCGTCAGGTCGCCCGCGTCGCCGATCTCGTCGCGGCTGACGAACCACGGCCCGAGCGGCGTGCAGGTGTCGCGGTTCTTCACGCGCAGGTTCGGGCGGTAGTAGTTCTCGAGATAGTCGCGGATCGCGTAGTCGTTCGCGACCGTATAGCCGGCCACGTAGTCGATGGCCTGCGCGCGGCTCACGCACCGCGCGGGCCGGCCGATCACGACGGCCAGCTCGCACTCGTAGTGCATGTGCGTGGCGTCCGCCGGGCGCACGGTCAGCGACCGGTGGCCGACGAACGTGTTCGGCCCCTTCAGGAAAATCAGCGGCTCGCTCGGCGCGTTGAACGCGAGTTCCTTCGCGTGGTCGGCGTAGTTCAGGCCGAGCGCGAACGTCGTGCGCGGCGCGACGGGCGGCAGCCACGCCACCGCGTCCTCGGTCACCACGCGCCCCGTATCGAGGCGGATCGCGCCGTCGCCGGCCGGTTCGGCCGCATGCAATGCGCCGTTGTAGATCACGCGCGCGGTCTTCATCGTGCCTCCTCCGCCATCAGCGTATGCCGCAGCGTGCCGATGCCGGCCGCGGCGATCTCGATCGTGCTGCCCGCGCGGGCACGCGGTGCGCCGCCCGCGACGCCGAGCAGCAGCACGTCGCCCGCGTCGAACGACATGAACGCCGTCACGTCGGCGATCAGCGCGCGCACCGGGCGAATCAGCGTCGCGGTCGACGCGGATGCGGCCACCTCGCCGTCGATCCGCACCGTCAGGCCGAGCGCGTCGACATCGGCGAGCGCGGCGGCCGGGACGATCGCCGGGCCGAGCGGGCAAAAGCCGTCGCGGCACTTGAAGCGCACGGCCGGACGGTAGTAATCGGGATGCGGCACCGACACGTCGCTCGCGAGCGTGAAGCCGTGCACGTAGTCGAGCGCCTGCGCGGCCGCCACGCGCGTCGCGCGCCGGGCGAACACGACGGCCACCGACGCGCCGATCTCCAGCGCGTCGACGCCGGCCGGCACGACGACGGCGGCGCCGTCGGCCGCATGCGTATTGGCGGATTTGATATACAGGATCGGCGCCTGCGGCGGGCGGCCGTAAGGCGGCGCGTTCACCGCATCGCCGAGTGCGTCGAGCGCCGCGCGCTCGTTGAGCAGCGCGCCGTAGACGGTTCCGATGGGGACCGGCAACGGCGGCGCCGCGGCGGTCGTGCAACACAGCTCCATGCGTCATTCCCCTGCCGCGCGTCGCGGCGCATCGTCAATAGTTAATATCTTAAGTAAACAATCGGGCGCTGGCAACCTCGATTACCCTGATACGCGAAATCCATCAGCTTCGGCTGTTAAGATTGATGCGTCCCCGTCCTCTGCTCACCCTGATGAACCGTACGCTCGACCATCGCAACCTGGCCATGCTGCTCCTCGAGGCCCGCGAAACGCTGATGGGTCTGTTTCGCCCCATTCTCAAGGAATTCTCGCTGACCGAACAGCAATGGCGGATCATCCGCGTGCTCGACGGCGAACCGGCGCAGGCGCTCGAAGCCGGGCAGATCGCGAAACGCTGCTGCATCCTGAGCCCAAGCCTCACGGGCGTGCTGGAACGGATGGAACGCGACGGCCTGATCACCCGTACGCGCGCACAGGAGGATCAGCGCCGGCTGCTCGTGAGCCTGACGCCGCAAAGCAGGAAACTGGTGACGGAAATCGGTCCGCGCATCGACGAGCAATACCGAAAGCTCGAAGCGCGCTTCGGCCAGGACGGCCTCGAGGACATCTACCGCGCGCTCGACCGGCTCATCGAGCTCGGCAGCCAAACGTGAAGACGGCGCCCGTCCCGTGCGGGTGCGGGCGCCGGTGCGACGCGGGCGATCAGTGGATCGCGCCGCGCATCAGTTCGGTCACGGCCACGCCGCGCGACGTGCGCATGCATTCCTCGACGTAATCGATGAACGGCAGCGGCTCGAAATCGATTTCGTCGCGCACGCGGCGATTGTCGAACACGCGATCGACCGTCGCGAATTCCCCGCAGCGCTGCAGCGCCCGGCCGATCACGCGCTCGAGCGCCGGATCGGGGCGCCCCAGCACATCGCGCACGACGAGCGGCAGTTCCGCCGGCGCGCACGCCGCGTAGCGCGGCGCGCCGGTCATCCCGGCCGCCTCGTCCATCGCGCGCACGATCTGCGCGACCTGCGGCGCCTCGTCGCCGGCCGACACGTGATAGACGTCGTGCGCGAGCGTCGGCTTGACGGCCAGCAGCATCGTCGCGCGCGCCACGTCGTCCACCGACACGATGTCGATGCGCGTCATCGGCCGCGCGGTGAAGCGGCGCGCCGCATGCGCGAGCCGGAACATCCAGAACGAATTCGGCGCGGGCCGCGTACCGAGCACCGTGTGGCCGACCACGTGCGACGGCCGCACCACGACGAGCGGCAGGCCCAGCGCGCGCAGACGCTGCTCCGTTTCCGCCTTCGCGTGCAGGTAATCGGCCGCGAGCACCGCGCCCGGCAGGCCTTCGTCGCCCGGCGCGGCATCGCTTCCCGCGCCGCGTTCGCCCTCTTCCTGCACGATCCCGCCGCGGCCCGCATGCGCGTAGGCCGTGCCGACGTACACGAAACGCTGCAGATGCGGCGCGTGCGCAAAGCGTTCGGCGAAGTGCACCGCGTCGGCGACGTCGGCCCGCAAGTGCGCGCCGTCGGCCGGCGATGCGTGGCCCGCGCAGTGGATCACGTGCGTCGCGCCGGCCAGGCGCGGCGCATCGGCACCGTGCCACACGTCGCCGAGCGCACCGACGATCACGTTCGCATCGGTCAGACGCGACGCCCAGTACGGCGCGAGCCCCGCGCGCAGCGCCGCTTCGCGCAGCCGTGCGACCGCATGGCCGCGGTCCTGTGCGCGCACGACGCAGACGATACGTTCGAGCAGCCCTGCATTGACGAGCGCCGTCAGCACGGTACTGCCGATGAAGCCGGTGGCGCCGGTCAGCACCAGCCGCCCGACGTTCGCCGCCGCGACCGGTGCGCTGGCCGGCGACACGAGGCTCGTCCGCCAGTTGAGCGACAACGCGGTTTTCCAGATCAGCACGATAGTCTCCTTCGAAGAATCGGCCGGGCGGCGCGGGGGCCCGCGGTTGCGGGCGGCGCACGGCTCGCCGGCCGGGCCGGGACTGACGCGCGCCCCGGCAGCTCCCGATCGGGCGTGCGGCCTGCGATCGCGTCGATCGCGCTCTGGCACGAGGGGCGGCAGCCGGCGCGGACGGGCGTCCGCGGCGCAGGATCGGGAAGCTCCCAGTGTGGGGCCCGAACGCATGCAAGTCTGTTCCGAAAGTTTCGTGAAAGTGTGCCGATTTGTACGCGATTGTCGGAGTGTGTCTCGCCGGCCGCCGCTCCGCTGTCGGCCGCGGCCGGCGCGCGACAGATCGACGCGGACCGCGGCGCTGTCATCCCATGTCCGGACCGCCGCGCGTACCGGCGGCGCAGCGCGATCGCCGGTATCGCCCGCCTGTGCTGACGCCTCGGGAATGACCATGAATCGTCAGACGTCGTTTCATACGAAACCGAAATGGGCGCGATCCGGATTTATTGCGGATTATCACTTGCGTTTCACACCAGTCTATCTAGACTGTTCAAGTCAAATCGGTCGAATGTGTCATTTTTTTTCAGGAGACGATCCAATGCGCCTCACCATTCGGATTAATGGCAGCGAATCGGCAACCCGGCATTCCTTCGCGGTCTTGTGGGTCGATACCGACGAGGGGTTGTGGTCGCGCGAGGCACATCAGGGCATCGACCTTCCGACCTGGGGCAAGGTCCGCGACGTGGAGGGCGCGATGGCGCTCTGCGCGGCCGACAGCGGCAATGCCGTCTGCCAGTTGAAGGGGCTGTCGTTCGATGCGATGCGGCGCGAGCAGGGTCCCGCCGTGCTCGCCGGCGAGCATCCCGACGGCGCGTGGCGGCTGCAGGCGGTCGATACCTGCACGACGCAGCCGGAATACCGGGAATTTATTTCCGTTGCCCGATAGGTATTATTGACATCAATCGTCTGCGGTTTTCGGGTTTATTCCGGTATCCGTGAAATTCATTTCGATATTCAGCATGAATGGCGCCTCGGTTCGAGGCGCTTTTCATTTTCGGGATTCAAGAAATAACCGGGCCGCGGGCAATTGATCGCGTCGGCGCGATCGCGATCGCGTGATGGCGCACCTCGCGTCGCCCGTTCCATACGCGACGGATCATGCGGGTTTTCGTCATCCGCGCCCGCTGCGGAAATCGTGACTCTGCCGCCCGCCCCTCCCATTTCCCTCGTGTTTCGGACCGCCGCCCAGTCGCCTTTTTCAGGGGCCGGAACATACTTTCCTCACACGGCGTTTACTCATTTATTACAATCGCATTATTCAGACTGACCAGCCGCCGTCAGGCGGCCCGACCCGGCCATTGCATGAGCGTGAAAAAGAAGACCCACCCCGCCGATCCGTACGCAACGGCAACCAAGAATCCGATGCTCGCGTCGCGCCTGCCGATGTGGCGCTCGAAGCTGATCGTGATCGTCGTGTTCCTCGCGTTCGCCGCGCTGATCGCGCGCGCTTTCTGGGTGCAGGTCGCGAACCAGGATTTCTACGTCGGCCAGGGCCAGAAGCGCTATCAGCGCACGATCGAGCTCGACGCGATGCGCGGGCGCATCGTCGACCGCAACGGCGCGATGCTCGCGGTCAGCCTGTCGACCTATGAAATCTGGGCGAACCCGAAACAGGTCGCCGACACCGATTACCCGCAGATCGCGAAGCTGCTCGACATGCCGCTCGTCGAGGTAAAGCGGCGTCTCGGCAACGACAAGACGTTCGTGCTGCTCAAGCGGCAGGTCGACGCGGACACCGCGAGCCGGCTCGACAAGCTCGCGATCGACGGCATCACGCAGATCGCCGATTCGAAGCGCTTCTACCCGGAAGGCGAATCGGCCGCGCACGTGGTGGGCTTCACGAACGTCGAGGACAAGGGCCAGGAAGGCGTCGAGCTCGCGGCGAACGCGCGCCTGCAAGGCACGTCCGGCCAGCGCGAGGTGATCCGCGACCGGCTCGGCCGCATCGTGTCGGACACGCGCCCGCTCGTCCCCGCGCAGCACGGCGCGACGATCGAACTGACGATCGACCGCCGCATCCAGCAGCTCGCGTTCAGCCAGCTCAAGGCGGCCGTGATCGAGAACAACGCGGTGGCCGGCAGCGTCGTCGTGCTCGACGCGCAGAACGGCGAGATCCTCGCGCTCGCGAACTACCCGACCTTCGACCCGAACGACCGCGCCCGGCTCACCGGCCAGCAACTGCGCAACCGCGCGGTGATCGACACGTTCGAACCGGGCTCGACGATCAAGCCGCTCGTCGTCGCGCTGTCGATCGACGAGCGCAAGGTCACGCCGAACACGATCATCAACACGTCGCCGGGCACCTACAAGATCGGCCCGGCGGTGATCCACGACACGTCGAACCACGGGTCGCTGACGGTATCTCAAGCGCTGCAGAAGTCGAGCAACGTCGCGCTCGCGAAACTGGCGCTGAACCTGCCCGCCGAAACGATCTGGAACAAGTACCAGGAGTACGGGATCGGCCGCGCGCCGGAGCTGACGTTCCCGGGCGTCGCCGCGGGCCGGCTGCGCGGTTACAAGCGCTGGCGGCCGATCGAGCAGGCGACGATGGCGTACGGCTACGGGCTGTCGATGTCGCTGCTGCAGATCGCGCAGACCTACACCGCCTACGCGGGCGACGGCACGCTGCACCCGGTGTCGCTGCTGAAGAACGGCACCGACCAGCAGACGATCGACGCGCACCGCGGCCACCGCGTGACGTCGCCGCAAACGGCCGCCGCGATCCGCTCGATGCTCGAGATGGCGGTCGGCGAAGGCGGCACGGGGCGCCGCGCGCGCGTCGACGGCTACCGGATCGGCGGCAAGACGGGTACCGCGCGCAAGCAGGTCGGCGCGACCTATGCAAAGGGCAAGTACCGCGCGCTGTTCGCGGGGATGGCGCCGATGAGCAACCCGCGCCTGATCGTCGCGGTGATGATCGACGAGCCGCGCGGCAAGGGCTATTACGGCGGCACGGTGGCCGGCCCGGTGTTCGCGTCGGTCACGAGCGGCTCGCTGCAGTTGCTCGGCGTGCCGCCCGATGCGCCGGTCGAACCGGAAAAGCATGCGCCGGCGAAGGCTGCCGCGCCGCAAAAGACGGTCGCGGCGCCGAAAGCCGCAGCGTCGGCAACGATCGCCGTCACGCCGAAACCGTCGGCATCGGTCAGAGCCGCCGCGCAATCCGGCGCGCCCGCGAAGGCGGCTGCCGCAGGCTGACGAAAGGCAGGAGGCGATGCCGTCTCTGCATCGCCCCTCTCACTCTCCAGGAGTGCGCCGCGTTATTCGAGCATTCCCGCCGCGCCCTCCTGCCATTTTTTCGCGCCGCGGGCCGCCACGCGCCGTCAATGCGCGGCCGCGACCGGCTTCGCCATCCGGCCGAGCACGTGCTCGGTCATCCCGCGCGCGAGTTCGGTCTCGCCCATGAACACTGTGCCGATGCCCTCGCTCGCGAGCAGCGCGGCCTCGTCGCCGCTGTTCGTGCACAGCACGACCTCGAGCGTCGGATTGAGCGTGCGCGAGATCTCGACGATCTGCCGCACGTCGAACACGTCGGGCAGCGTGACGACCAGCATCCCGGCACGCGCGATATGCGCCTGCACGAGCACGATCGGCTCGATCGCGTCGCCCGACACGGCCGCGATGCCGTCCGCGCGCAGCTTCTCGACGAGCTCGCGATTCTGCTCGACGACGACATACGCGATCCCGCGCTCGTCCAGCGCATGCGCGATCCGCGTGCCGACCTTGCCGTAGCCGACGATCACGACCTGCCCGGTCAGGTGCGTCTGCGGCGTCGACATCGGCAGCGCGGCGAGCGGATCGTCGCGCGCCTCGAGCTTGCGCGCGAACGCCGAATGCTTGCGGATCCACGCGAGCGCCGGATCGATCATCGCGAACAGCAGCGTGTTCATCGCGATCGAGATCAGCGCGACCGCGAGAATCAGGCTCTGCCCTTCGGCGGACAGCAGCCCGAGCGCACGGCCGAGCCCCGCGAGGATGAACGAGAATTCGCCGATCTGCGCGAGGCCGGCGCCGACCGTCAGCGCGGTGTTCAGCGGATAGCGGAACGCGATCACGAGCGCGACGGCCGCGGCCGTCTTGCCGATCAGCACGATCGCCGCGACCTCGATCACGTGCAGCGGCTCGTCGAGCAATACCTTCGGGTCGAACAGCATGCCGACCGAGATGAAGAACAGCACCGAGAACGCGTCGCGCAGCGGCAGCGTCTCGTCGGCCGCGCGCCGGCTGAATTCCGACTCGCGCATCATCATCCCGGCGAAGAACGCGCCGAGCGCGAACGACACGTCGAACAGCTTCGCCGCGCCGAAAGCGATACCGACCGCGGCCGCGATCATGCACAGCGTGAACAGCTCGCGCGAGCCGGTGCGCGCGACGAGCCACAGAATGCGCGGAAACACGCGCTTGCCGACCACCAGCATCAGCGCGATGAACGCGGCGACCTTCAGCATCGTGACGCCGAGCGTGCCCCACACGCTGCCGCCGGCCGCATGCGCGTCGCCGGGCGGCGTGCCGCCGAGCAGCCCTGCCACCGGCGGCAGCAGCACCAGCACGAGCACCATCACGAGATCCTCGACGACCAGCCAGCCGACCGCGATGCGCCCGTTGACCGTCTCGACGAGCCCGCGCCCTTCGAGCGCGCGCAACAGCACGACCGTACTCGCGACCGACAGCGCGAGCCCGAACACGAGCGCCGCACCGAGGCTCCAGCCCCACGTGAGCGCGAGCCCGCCGCCGAGCAGCGTCGCGACGGTGATCTGCACGATGGCGCCCGGCAGCGCGATCTTGCGCACCGCGAGGAGATCGCCGAGCGAGAAATGCAGGCCGACGCCGAACATCAGCAGCATCACGCCGACTTCCGCGAGCTGCTGCGCGAGCGACAGGTCGCCGACGAAACCGGGCGTACCGGGGCCGATCACGATCCCGGCGAGCAGATAGCCGACGAGCGGCGGCATTTTCAGCAGCGACGCGAGGTAACCGAAGATCATCGCGAGACCGAAACCGGCCGCGAGCAATGCAATCAGGCTGACGTCATGAGGCATCCTCCCTCCCAAGTTCTTGTAACTATTTAGTAAGGTTCAAGAATGAAAGGATAAGGGATGAGGCGGAAGAATGGCGCGCGACCGCGAAAATTTCACGCGGAAGCGCGCTTGGCGGGGTGCAACCCCGGCGAGGGGAAAAGGCATCGCGAGCCCGGCCACATGTCGACATGGGCCGGGCGGCAGGCGGGCAGGCGCCCCGCCGCTCACCGTCAGCGCGACGCCTGCGGGAACCGCGCGCCCGGCGGCGGCTCGGGGCGCGTCGACGGCACGCTCTTGCGCACCTTCGCGACCTGCGCGGCCGTCACCGGCGCACCCGTGTTGCCCCAGCTCGTGCGCACGAAGTTCGACACGTCCGCGACTTCCTGGTCCGACAGGCGCCAGCCGAACGGCGGCATCGTGAAGGTCGACGGCGCGGTGCGCGTGCCCTGCAGCGCGCTGCCTTCCAGCACGACGTGGATCAGCGACGTCGGATCGTCGCCCTGCACGACCGGGTTGCCGGCGAGCGCCGGGAACACGCGCGTGTAGCCGTGGCCGTCGCTGCGGTGGCAGGCCATGCAGTTGTCGCGATAGACGGCCGCGCCCGGCTTGCTCGCGTCACCGGCCTGCAGCGCCTTCGCGACCGCCGCGTCGTACACGTGCGGCTGCTCGCCCTGCACACGCGGCGGCAACGTCTTCAGGTAGCGCGCGATCGCGTTCAGGTCGTCGTCGGTCATGTGCTGCATGCTGTGGCCGACCACGTCCGTCATCCCGCCGAACGCGGCCGTGCGCAGCGTGCGGCCCGTCTTCAGGAACTGCACGATCTCGGCTTCGCTCCACGTGCCGAGGCCCGTGCGCGGCTCGCCGCGCAGGCTCGTCGGCACCCAGCCGTCGATCGCGGCGCCGCCGGCCAGGAAGTCGAGGCCGTCGGCATCGGTCAGCCCGCGCTCCTGCATCGTCGGCGCGCGCGGCGTGTGGCACGCGCCGCAGTGGCCGAGCCCCTGCACCAGATACGCGCCGCGTGCGACCGCCGGGTCGGTGTACGACGCCGCGTCGAACGGCTTCGGCGCCGGCGCGAACAGCTTGCGCCAGATGCCGAGCGGCCAGCGCATCGACAGCGGCCACACGATGTCGACCGCGCGGTTCTCGTGCTCGACCGGCGCGACGCCGTGCATGAAGTACGCGTACAGCGCCTTCATGTCGTCGTCGGTCAGCCGCGAATAGGACGGGAACGGCATCGCCGGATACATCGTGTCGCCATTCTTGCGCACGCCTTCGCGCACCGCACGGGTGAAGTCCTCGACCGTCCAGCCGCCGATACCCGTCTTCGGGTCCGGCGTGATGTTCGTCGAGTAGATGCCGCCGATCGGCGTGTCGAACTTCAGCCCGCCCGCGAACGGCTTGCCGCCGCTCGCGGTGTGGCAGGCAATGCAGTCGCCCGCGCGGGCGAGGTATTCGCCGCGCTTGACGAGCGCCGCGTCGGCCGACTGGGCGGCAGGCGCCGCCGCGCCCGAAGCCGCGCCCGGCGCGGATGCCGGCTGCGCGAACGCGGCGCCGCCCGCCATCCCGAATGCCGCCCATGCCGTGCCGATCGCCAGCGCGCGCCGCAGCGGGGAAATGAAGCGCGCGGCGCTATGGTGGTTCATCGTCCTCTTCATACGGTCACCAGCGGGGCGGGATTTTTCAGGTATTGCTCGCGGATCGCGCGTGCCGACCAGTAGGCGAGCGCCGCGATGATCCCGGTCGGGTTGTAGCCGATACCCTGCGGCAGCGCGGACGCGCCCATCACGAACACGTTGTGCACGTCCCAGCACTGCAGATAGCGGTTCAGCACGCTCGTCTTCGGGTCGGTGCCCATGATCGCGCCGCCGACGAGGTGGGTCGTCTGGTACTGGCGCGAGTCGAAGTGCTTGCCGAATTCGCGCGTCGACACGCCGATCGCCTTCGGCCCCATCGCCTCCGCGATCTTCTTCATCTGGCCGGTCACGTACTGCGCCATCCTGATGTCGTTGTCCTTCCAGTCGAACGTCATCCGCAACAGCGGCTGGCCGTACGAATCGCGATAGGTCGGATCGAGGTCGAGATACACGTCGCGGTACGACATGTTGGTGCCGTGCGCATCCATCGAGATCGTGTGCGCGTAGTTGTCCTTGACCGCCTTCTTCCACGCGGAGCCCCACTGCGGCGTGCCGGGCGGCGTGGCGATGCCGCTGATCGGCTTCACGCCGGCCTGGTTCACCCACAGCGGCGAGCCGCCGACGAAGCCGAGCGGGCCGTGGTCGAAGTTGTCCGCGTTGAAGTCGTCCACCGCGACGCCGTTGCCGCCCGCGCCGATGAACGGGTTCGTGTAGGTGTCCTTGTCGAAGAACGCCTTGATCGTCGACAGGTTCTGGTACGCGAAATTGCGGCCGACCACGCCTTCGCCCGAGATCGGGTCGTACGGCTTGCCGATGCCCGACAGCAGCAGCAGGTGCACGTTGTGATACTGGAACGCGGCGACGATCACGAGATCGGCCGGCTGGTGCACTTCGCGCCCGGCCGGATCGACGTAGGTCACGCCGGTCGCGCGCTTCTTCGTGTCGTCGAGGTCGACGCGCAGCACATGGCACTTCGAGCGCAGCTCGAAGTTCGGCGCCTGCTTCAGCGCCGGCAGGATGTTCAGGTTCGGCGACGCCTTCGAATACATGTAGCACGCGTAGCCGCTGCAGTAACCGCAGAAGTTGCACGGGCCCATCTGCACGCCGTACGGGTTCGTGTACGGGCCCGACGTGTTCGCCGACGGCAGCCGGTACGGATGCAGGCCGAGCGACTTCGCGGCATCGAAGAAGCGTTGCGCGGAGTACGTGTTGAGCTGCGCGGGCAGCGGGAAGTTGTCGCTGCGGTTCGCTTCGAACACGTTGCCGTCGCCGACCACCTTGCCGCCCACTTTGTACGCCTGCCCCGACGTGCCGAACACCTTCTCGGCGAAATCGAAATGCGGCTCGAGCTCGTCGTACGTGACGCCGGTATCCTGGATCGTCATCCCTTCCGGGATGAACTTCTTGCCGTAGCGCTCTTCATAGTGGCTGCGCAGGCGCAGCTCTTCCGGCGTGATCCGGAAGTGCACGCCCGACCAGTGCAGCCCCGCGCCGCCGACGCCCTCGCCCGGCAGGAACGCGGCGAGCTGCCGGTACGGCAGCGCGGTGTCCTGCAGGCCGTGGCGGATCGACACGGTCGTCTTCGACAGGTCGAGGAACAGCTTCTTGCGGATGTTGTAGGTCAGCTCGTCGATCGTGTTCGGGTACGCGCCGTCCGGATAGGTGTCGCGATATTCGCCGCGCTCGAGCGCGACGACGTTCAGACCCGCTTCGGTCAGTTCCTTCGCGAGAATCGCGCCGGTCCACCCGAAGCCGACGATCACCGCATCCACATGCGGCTTCTTGTCTGCGGCCATCAGCTGCGCTCCCCGTTGATCGAGACGGGGCCGTACGGATAGGGCTTGCCGCTCTGGTTGACGAAATCCATGAAGTCCGCGCGTGCGCCCGGGAAACCGATCATCTTCCACGCGGCCATGTCGCGATTGCCGCCATGCACCGGATCGCAGAAGTACCCTTCGCGCGTGTTCTGCAGCAACTGGCCGAGGAAGATGCCGGGCGGCACGTCGTCGATCTGCGCGCTGCCCTTCTCCAGCGCGCCGAGCACCGTGTCGCGCGTCGGCGCGTCGAGCTCCGCGAACGCCTTGCCGTGCGCCTTTTCGCAATAGCGGTTGACGGCCGCGATGCCGAGCCGGTAGATGTCGCGCGGCACCAGCTTCAACTGGTAGCCGAGCTCGGGCACGCCCTGCTGGAACGGCCCCTGCATGTACCACGTCGCGCCGTGCGCATACGGCGTCTCCATCTGGCGATCGATGAATTCGGGCACGCCCGCCTCGAGCGCGCCGGGGCCTTCGGCATCGGCCGGAATCAATCGGTCGACGGCGGCCTGGACGAACGCCCATTCCTTCGCATCGAAAAAGGTCGGCTTGTAGGGCGCGCGCTCGGCGCCGGCCGATGCAGCGGACGCGTTGCCGGCAGTCGTCGCGGGCGTCGACGACGAGCGCAGGTCGCAGCCGGCGACCGACGCGATCGGCACCAGCGCGACCGATGTGCGCAGGAAACGGCGACGCGAATTGGGTTTGTCAGGTGGCGTGGACATGGTCGGATGTTGATCGTTGGGGATCGGGGTTCGGACGCGCGCATTCCGCATGCCGCGTGCCCGGCACGGCAGCCGTGCCGCTCGCGGCCGGTCGCCCTGTTCTTTCGTGTGTTGCGCACAACCTCGATGCAGGCGCCGCGCCGCGCGATCCGCGGGGGCGCCCTCATTGCAGCCGCGCGCCGCCCCGTTGCCGGCGACGCTGCGCGGATCGGCCTCTTCGCGGGCCCTATCGTCGGACAAATACCGGCATCGACCTGCATCTGCCCGTCATCGTCCATGACCCTAGTTCAACTTAGACGTCGCGTCTGCCCACGGCAAGCGCAACGTGCACGACCCTCTTTCGGGGTCCGGCGACGAGTGCGGCGAATTATATATGGAACCGGTTCCATTACCAGAGGGTTCGATGCAATTCTGTGCATCGAAATTAGCAACAATGGGGAATCCGGAAGCCGGAATGTGCAAGGATGGCGAGATCGCGGATAGCCTCGGCGGTCGGGCAGACGATCGGGATGCCGCGGGCGCGTGTCGCTTTCCGGTGCCGCCGCCCGATCACAGAGGGTGCCGGATACCTGACGCCGATCGATACCCGCGCGGACCGAGTCGCACGCCGCTCACCACGGCCAGAGCATCGACGCGATCGACAGCGGCAGCGCCGCACACAGCGGCGAGCAATACAGCGTGTCCATCCGCGCGAAACGCAACCCGCACGACGATACCGAAACCAGCGCACGTGCGCATTGCGACGTCCCGTCGCAACCGGTAGCGGCGCGTGTTGCGTTGCAGTGCGCGTGCGTCGACGCACGGGCAGGCCGCTTGACTTCCCTCCGTGCACCACTACCCTGTTATTCCAGTACTGCGGTCGGCACGCCGCTGTGCCGCCGGCTGTCCGCACGACGACGATAACGAAGGCCATGGAGGCGACTCATGCTGATCGGTGTGCCGAAAGAGATCAAGAACCACGAATACCGCGTCGGCCTCACGCCGGCCGGCGCGCGCGAACTCACGCGGCACGGCCATCGCGTGCTCGTGCAGCGCGGTGCGGGTACGGCGATCGGCCTGCTCGACGACGACTACACGGCCGCGGGCGCGTCGCTCAGCGACGGCGCCGACGAAATCTTCGCGCGCGCCGACATGATCATCAAGGTCAAGGAGCCGCAGCCGGCCGAATGCGCGATGCTGCGGCGCGGCCAAATCCTCTACACGTACCTGCATCTCGCGCCCGATCCCGATCAGGCCGCCGCGCTCGTGAAATCCGGCGCGGTCTGCATCGCATACGAAACCGTGACGGGCCCCGGCGGCGGCCTGCCGTTGCTCGCACCGATGAGCGAAGTCGCCGGCCGCATGTCGATCCAGGTCGCGGCGACCCACCTCGAAAGCCCGCGCGGCGGCCGCGGCGTGCTGATGGCCGGCGTGCCGGGCGTGCCGGCCGCGCATGTCGTCGTGCTCGGCGCCGGCGTGGTGGGTACCGGTGCGCTGCAGATGGCGGTGGGCCTCGGCGCGCGCGTCACCGTGCTCGACAACAACGTGAACCGGTTGCGCCAGCTCGACCTCGTGTTCGCCAACCGGATCGCGACCGTCTGTTCGAATGCGCAGACGATCGACGAAGCCGTGCGCGATGCCGACGTCGTGATCGGCGCCGTCCTCGTGCCGGGCGCATCCGCGCCGCGGCTCGTCACGCGCGAGATGATCGCGACGATGCGCAAGGGAGCGGTCGTCGTCGACGTCGCGATCGACCAGGGCGGATGCTTCGAGACCTCGCACGCGACCACGCACGCGGCGCCGACCTTCGTGGTCGACGGGGTGGTCCATTACTGCGTCGCGAACATGCCCGGCGCCGTCGCGCGCACGTCCACGTTTGCGCTGAACAATGCGACGCTCGGCCATGCGCTCGCGCTCGCCGACAAGGGCTGGAAACAGGCGATGCTCGACGATCCGCATCTGCGCGCGGGCCTGAACGTGTGCGACGGCCATATCACGTACGAAGCGGTCGCGCTGTCGCTCGGCCTGCCCTATGTCCCGGCCACGGGCGTGCTCGCGTGACCCTGCCTGCTCGAGTGGAACGCCACGCGGCCGGCCGCATGGCGTTCACGTCCCCTTCGACCGGCTCCGCTTCACGCCGCCGCCCGCACCGCCCATCGTGCGCGCCAGCAGCGGCCGCAGTTGCGCGAGCGTGCGCGTGTTCAGCACGTCCTGCCGCGTCAGCCAGCCGCGCCGCGCCTGGTCGACGCCGAACGCGAGGGTATCGAGCTCGTCCGCGCTGCACGCATCCGAGCCGATCGCGACCGGCACGCCGGCCTTCGCGGCCTCGCGGCACCAGACGTCCGGCAGGTCGAAGCGTCGCGGCTGCGCGTCGAGTTCGACGAAACAGCCGCGCGCGGCGGCGTGCGCGAGCACGCGCGGCAAATCGAGTTCGCAGGCGTCGCGCTCGCCGAGCACGCGGCCGGTCGGATGCGCGAGAATCGTGAAATGCGGATGGTCCATCGCGCGCAGCATGCGATCGGTCTGTGCGCCGCGCGGCAGATCGAAGCCATCGCGTACCGCGCCGACCACGAGATCGAGGCGGCCGAGCATCGCGTCGGGCACGTCCAGGCTGCCATCCTCGCGAATGCCGGCTTCCACGCCCTTGAGCAACACGAAATCGTCGAACGTCGCGTTGATGCGATCGATGTCGTCGATCTGCCGTGCGAGCCAGTCGAAGCCGCCACGATCGCCGTCGCCCGGCGGAGCGCGGTCGGTGACGGCCAGGTAGGCGAGCCCGCGCGCCCGCGCGGCGGCGGCCATCGCGCGCAGGCCGTCGCGGCCGGCCGACGCATCGGTATGCGCGTGCAGGTCGCCATGCAGATGCCTGCGCTCGACCAGCGCCGGCAGCGTGCCCGCACGCGACGCATCGATCTCGCCGCGATCCTCGCGCAGCTCGGGCGGCACCTCGTGCAGCCCGATGGCCGCGTAGACCGATGCCTCCGTCGCGCCGGCGATCCGCTCGTCGCCGCGAAACACGCCGTATTCGTTGATCTTCAGGCCGCCGGCCTGGGCGAGCCGGCGCAGCGCGATGTTGTGCGCCTTCGATCCCGTGAAATAGACGAGCGCCGCCCCGAACGCATCGGCATCGACCACGCGCAGGTCGACCTGCAATCCGTTGGCGAGCATCACGCTCGACCGGGTCTTGCCGTGCGCGAGCACGCGCGCCACGTCGCCGTAGCCGACGAACGCGTCGGTCACCGCGACCGGGTCGCGTGCCGTGACGAGGATGTCGAGATCGCCGACCGTCTCGCGGCGCCGGCGAAAGCTGCCGGCCGGCACGGCCTTGCCGACGCCGGGCACCGCGCGCAATCGTTCGAGCAACGGCGTCAGCGCATGCGCGGCCTCGGGCAGCAGGAAGCGTTGCGGCTCGCGCTGCAGGCGATCGTCGATCGCTTCGAGCAGATGCGCTTCGGTTTTCGCGCCGAAGCCCGGCAGCTCGCGCACATGCCCGCTCTTCGCTTCGGCGCGCAGTTGTTCGAGCGAATCGACGTGCAGCGCGTCATGCAGCGCCTTCACCCGTTTCGCGCCGAGCCCGGGCACCTCGAGCAGGTCGACGATCGCACCCGGCAGCGCATGACGCAAGGTTTGCTGCAGTTCGCAGGTGCCGGTCGCGGCGATCTCGCGCAGCTTCGCCGCAAGATCGGCCCCGATCGACGGAATCTTCCCGAGATCGTCACCGTTCGCGATCATCGTCGGGATATCGCGGCCGTAATCGGCGATCGTCCGTGCGGCGTTGCGGTACGCACGCACGCGAAACGGGTTGGCGCCCTGGATCTCGAGCATGTCCGCGATCTCGGCGAACACGGCCGCGCACTCGGCATTGTGGATCGGCATGATCGGCGTGGCTCCCTTCCACGTGGATGGCGCCGCGCACCGCGCGACGGCGTCTGCCCGCCCGGCGCCGCATGTCGACGCCGCCGGGCACCCGTTGGTCATCCTGCGCCGGCCGCGCCGTGCGTGCAGCGAGTTTGGAGCCGCGACGTCAGAGCGACGCGCGCGGCGTCGTCGCGTAGCGTCGCTCGTAAAGCGACTGGCAATGCGTACAGCGTTCGGCGGTCGGGCGCGCCAGCAGGCGCTCGTAACCCACCGAGCCGTCACAGTCGATGCAGTCGCCGTAACTGCCGTCGCGCATCCGCTGCTGGGCGCGGCCGATCGCGCGCAGTTCGGTCAGCTTCATGCCGATCAACGCATGATCGACGTCGACGAACAGGTCGGCGTTCGCCTCGTCGCCCTCGTCCGGCGCCGCGCCCGCCAGGTCCGCATAGGATTCCGACGCGCGCTGGTCTTCGCTCGTGCGGATCTCCGCACGCAGCGCCTGCTCGCTCTCGTTCAGCCGCTGTTTCAGCGTCCGCCGTTGTTGTTCGTCGAGCGACATGGCCGTCTCTCCTGTTCCGGGTTCCGCGCGAAAACAGAGCGGCGCGCGGTATCGCACCGGTGCGCGGCACGCAGGCATGACCCGCATTGCCGCATCCGGATCGGCGGCCGGACGCGCAAAACGCCGGACACCTTCGACGCAGGATAAACCCATTGAACACGCGTGTGTTGACCGGAATCAGCGTGCCGGTCATGCAGTGGCGCAGGGGCGGAAACTGGGGACCGACGCTCGATCCCGCCCTGCCGCGCGTGCCGGCGAGCGTGCCGGCACGATCGCAGCGCAGCAATTTTCCGTGAGGGCACGTCGCTGTTTACGTGCGCACGAACCGGCATTACGCCGGCGGTACGATCGCTCGCGCGCCACCGTCCAATAGTTCGTGTTCCTCAGAATGCATTGCGCCCGATGAAGCCGCGCACCACGGTCATCAGGATGATCTTCATGTCGAACCAGAAACTCCAGTTCTGCATGTAGAACAGGTCGAACTTCACGCGCGCCTCCATCGCCTCGACCTTGCGCGTTTCGCCGCGATAGCCGTTCACCTGGGCCCATCCGGTGATGCCGGGCCGCACGCGGTAGCGATACATGTAGCAGTCGATCAGTTGCCGATAGAGGTCGTCGTGTTCGATCGCGTGCGGCCGCGGGCCGACCACCGACATCTGCCCGAACAGCACGTTGAAGAACTGCGGCAGCTCGTCGAGCGACGTGCGGCGCAGGAACGCGCCGACGCGCGTGATGCGCGCATCGTTGCGCGACGCCTGCTGCAGAACGCCGGGCTGCACGCGATGCACGCGCATGGTCCGGAACTTCAGGATGTCGAACTCGCGGCCGTCGACGCCCTTGCGGCGCTGCCTGAACAGCACGGGCCCCGGCGACGACAGCTTGACCGCGATCGCCAGCATCGTCAGCAGCGGCAGCAACGGAATCAGCACGCCGAACGCGAACAGCCGGTCGAACGCGAACTTGGCCCACAGCTCAGGCGCGGAGCGAGGCGTGGTCGCGAGATTGATCGCCGGCATGCCCAGCACGTCGGTTGCGGAACGCTCGACGACCGACATCTGCCGCACGTCGGGCAACAGCCGCAACTCGACGAACTCGTCGCGCAGCTCGCGCACGATGCGCTGGATCCGCCACTCGTGCGACATCGGCAGCGTGAGCCAGACCTCGTCGATGTCGCCACCGCGAATCAGGTCACGCAATGCGTTCCAGTCGTCGATCACCGGCACGCCGCCGATGCCGCCCGTGGCGGCCGGTGCATCCGCATCGTCATCGAATACGCACGCGGCCGCGAACGGGCCGTTCGGCGCGAGCTGCATCCGCTCGATCGCCACGCGCCCGTACGACGTTGCGCCGACGACGGCGACGCGGCGCTGCCGCGCACGCGGGTCGCCGCGCGTCAGCGCGAGCGCCAGCAACGCCGCGCGGCCGAGCAGCAGCGACGCGTCGCCGGCCAGCACCGTGCGCACGATCCACCGGGTCGTGACCGTGCCGCCGCGGTTCATGATCCACATCGTGCCGGCCACCGTCAGCACGCTCGCGCAAACCACCGCCACCAGCGTGTGCGTCAGCACGTGCGCGCCGCCCTGCACCACCACGCCGCCGCGCACGGTGCGCAGGTAGCGCGGCAGCAGCGCCGCCATCAGCACGCACAGCAGCGCGATCGCACCGCGCTGCGCGTCGGACAGGTCGTGCCAGCCGAAACCCGACACCGCCTGCGCGACGAGCGCGCCCGCCAGCACGAGCACGACGTCGGCCGCCGCGATCGCGGCACGCCGCATCGCATTCGTTCCACCGGACATCGACCGCATCGTCACGCACCATGCGCGGGAAATCCGCGGTGCCCCTCCGGCATGCGCGGACGGATCGTCGCCGGCATCGCATTCGCGCGCGTGCCGAGCAGCCGGCGATAGTCCGCGCGAATCAGGTCGTAGCATTCGCACGCGTGATGTTCTAGGCCGTCGCGGTCGAGCACCGTGATGCGGCCGCGGCGCTGCCGGATCAGCCCGGCCTCCTGCAGATTCCCGGCCGCTTCCGTCACGCCCTCGCGCCGCACGCCGAGCATGTTCGCAATCGTCTGCTGCGTGACCGTCAGTTCGTCGCCGTCGATCCGGTCGTGCGCGAGCAGCAGCCAGCGGCTGAGTTGCTCGCTGACCGAGTGATGCCGGTTGCACAGCGCGCTGCGCGAGATCTGCGCCATCGTCGCCTGGCAGGTGTTGAGCAGCAGCCGGTAGGTCTGCGCCGACCGCTCGAACTCGGCGCGCATCACGCAACTCGGCACGCGATAGGCCATCCCGCCGATACGCACCTCGACCCGGCTCGACGCCGCGACGCCGCCGACCAGCGTCCCCAGCCCGACCACGCCCTCGCGGCCGACCACCGCCACCTCGACCATCGCGCCATCCTCCATCAGGTGCTGGACCGACATCATCGCCGTCGTCGGAAAATGCAGATGACGCATCGGCTCGCCGACCCGGTCGAGCATCCCGGCCTTGATCCTGACCAGTTCCAGATGCGGTGCGATGGTTCGGATGCTGTCCTCCGGGAGGGCAGCAAGGATGGCGTTCGCCGAGTAGCTGGAGTGAAGATGAAGCATGTCTGTATCCCTTTTATCGTCCGCGCCGCCTGCAGCCGCATGCACGGAACTCGTTATCGCGATGCGCGTCCGGACATTGACAGCGGTTGCGGCCCACAACCCTGAGTCCGACTGATCATCGGTTTGTCATTGCCCGATTGAGTCGACTGTCCCGTTTCTACACGCCAGCCCGAATAAGCGATTTACGTGCCAATAGCCGCCTGTCCTTAATATATGAATCACGGCCGATTTAGCGCCCCCGAATAACCGGCCCCAAAAGCAAAAAAACGTCTCATTTCCGGACACTCCGCCACGCGACGGACACAGCGGACATTCGACTGATCAATTCCCCCGCATCGGGCCAGGACGACCGCGCAGCGGCCACGACGCTTATCGTTCAAATACTTACGGCCGCTTTTCAATTGTTTCCGTGATGTGCAGCGCAGCATTTCCCGTCGTCATCGCGCCGCGCGCGCTCGCTTCAAACTGTCTCAAATTTGAATCGGCACACTGATTTCGGACTCTGTCCGCTACCGCACATATCAATCGTAAACCATTGATACAAATGGAAAATAAAGCTGCCCCCGATTATTTGTCAAATAATGTTCAATGCTTTTCCAACGCTTTCGCTGTACGATGCGCAACGTCGTTCGATTGACTCCCTATCGACATCGAATGACAAGCAAGCACACGATTCCATTTCCGGATGATTAATTCCGGGGAAACGAATCATTAAATCGGCATAACGTTTGCTCTCAATCGCAACCGTCAAACTTTGTGAAATAGCAAAATGTGGAATTGCCCCGATTCAATTGCGTGCTAGCCTTTTTCGCGAGTATCGTCATTCCGTTTTTTGATCAACAACAGTCCGCACGATCGTGCGAAATCCCGTTGCGGGGTTCGCCGAAACGACGCGCGACCGCCAACTTGCGAGGATGCGCCGTGACTCACCAGGCCGCCGACGCCGTCGCGCACGCGAACGGCATGATCGAGCTTTCCCATAGCCTCGACGCCAACCGGTTTCTCGCGGCCATCGACCGCGACGAACTCGCCACGCTGACGCCCCACCTGCAACTCGTCCATCTGAAATCCGGGCAAGTGCTGTGCGAACCCGGCGAAATGCTCGCCGCGGTCTACCTGCCGGTCACGACCGCGATTTCGCTGCAGTACGTGTCGTCCGGCGGCATGACGCTGGAAGTCGCGGAGATCGGCAGCGAAAGCGTGGTCTGCGACGACGTGATCGGCGGCAGCGGCCGGATGCCCTGCCGTGCGCTCGCGTGCCGGGACGGCTTCGCCTACCGGCTCGATCGGCGCGTCTTCGCCGCCGCGTTCGATGCGTCGCCGGTGATCCGCCATCTCGTGTTCGTCTGCGTGCGGCTGCTGATGGCGCAGGTATCGCAGATCACGTTCTGCAGCCGTCATCACGTGCTCAAACATCAGTTGTGCAGATGGTTCCTGCTCGCATTCGATCGCACGCGCAGCATCGAGATCCAGGTGACGCACAGCATGCTCGCGCAAATGCTCGGCGTACGGCGCGAAACGGTGACGGACGCTGCCGGCGAAATCCAGAAGCTCGGCCTGATTCGGCAATACCGCAGCTCGATCGAGCTCGCGGACCTCGACGGCCTCGAAAAGATGTCGTGCGGCTGCCGCGCGATCGTGCGCGACGAGATGAAGCGCATCCTGTCGGCCGACTCGGGCGTGCCGGCCGCGTCGCGGGCGTGATCGGCGCACCGGACCGGGACGGCGCCGCGGCGTCGCCCGCGTTCGAGGTCAGCCGTTTGTAGGGTGGCGAACAGAACGCCGTGTCTGCCGATGGTCTACTGATGCCGGACTGCCGGGGGGATGTCAGCGCATCGCGCGCGTCTGCCCGAGCGGACGACACCACGCACGCCGGAGCAGCACGTGAAAAACGAAATCAGAACCATCCTGAAGCACGTCGCCCATCTCGAAGCCGCGATCGATTCGATCGGCGACGGGGATGACCTCTATGAAGCGGGGCTCTCCTCGCTCGATACGATCCAGCTGATGCTCGCGATCGAGAAGCAGTTCAACATCGAGATTCCCGACGAGATGCTGAACCGCAACCTGTTCCGCAGCATCGACGCACTCGCGGACACGATCGCCACGCTGCAACGCACCGAGCACTCCGCATGAGCGCGCTGCTTCCCGAACTCGCGTCCGACGGCGATTCGCATCGCCTCGACGAGGCCGCGCATGCCGTCGCGCAGATCGCCGCCCAGCATGCCGACGCGGTCGATCGCGACGCACGCTGCCCCGTCGAGGCGATCGAGGCGATGCGCGCGCGCCGCCTGCTCGGTGCCATGGTGCCGACCCATCTCGGCGGCGCCGGTGCGTCGCTGGAAGACATTGCGTCGGCGTGCTCGATCCTCGGCCAGGCCTGTGCATCGTCGGCGATGGTGTTCGCGATGCACCAGATCCAGGTCGCCTGCATCGTCGACCACGCCGCCGACCAGGGCTGGCACAAGCTGTTCCTGCAGCAGCTCGTGCGCCACCAGTGGCTGCTCGCGTCGGCCACGTCGGAAGACGGCGTCGGCGGCAACCTGCGCACGAGCCAGTGCGCGCTCGAAATCGACGGCGGCGGGTTCCGGCTGCGCAAATCGGCGCCGACGATCTCGTACGGCGACTACGCCGACGGCATTCTCGCCACCGCGCGGCGCGACGCGGATGCGCCCGCTTCCGAGCAGGTGCTCGTCACGTTGCTGCGCGACGGCTATACGCTCACGCGCCGCGGCGAATGGGACACGCTCGGCATGCGCGGCACGTGCAGCAACGGCTTCGTGCTCGACGCGCAAGGCGCCGCCGTGCAGTGCCTGCCGGTGCCGTTCGCGAAGATCGCCGAGGAAACGATGGTGCCGGTCTCGCACATCCTGTGGGCCGCGGTATGGATCGGCGTGGCCGGCGATGCATTCCACCGCGCGCACCAGTTCTTCCGCGCGCAGGCGCGCCAGACCGACGGCGCACCGTCGCCCGCCGCGCGGCGCATCGCCGAATCGCTGGCATTGATGCAGGCGATGCAGGCCCGCGTCGACAACGTGCTGCGCCTCCACGCGAACGCGTCGGCCCGCTCGTGGTCGGCCGGCATGGCCTGGGCCGCCGAGATCAATACGCTGAAGACGTACGTGTCGGCGACCGCGCTCGAAGTCGCGCACCAGGCGATGATGATCTGCGGAATGGCCGGCTACAAGCAAGGCACGCCGTTCAGCATCGGCCGCCACATCCGCGACCTTCACGCGGCGCCGCTGATGATCAGCAACGACCGCATTGCCGCCAACACTGCGAGCCTGTTGCTCGCGCTGCGTCCCGCGACGCTGGAGAAACATACGTGAACGATCGCCTCGCCGTGCCCTCCTCCGCCTCCGTTCCCGCCGACGCACCGCTCGACCGTGCGGGCGTCAATCCGCTGCGCGACGCGCTGATCGACGCGGGCCTGCTGGTTTCGACCGGCATCCAGGGCCTGTTCGGCCGCAGCGAGCGCTTCGAGCGCGTGGTCGAAGCGCTCGATGCGTTCGTCACGCGTATCGGCGCCGACCAGCAGGCCGAAGTACTGCGCTTCCCGCCGGCGATGAGCCGCACCGAGTTCGAACGCAGCGAATACATGAAGAGCTTCCCGCAACTGGCGGGCAGCGTGCACGCGTTCTGCGGCGACGAACGCCAGCACCAGCGCGTGCTGCAATGCCTCGATCGCGGCGACGACTGGACTGAAAGCCAGAAGCCGACCTACGTCGTGATGACGCCGGCCGCATGCTACCCCGTGTATCCCGTCGTCGCGCGCGCGGGTGCGCTGCCCGCGGACGGCCGCATCGTCGACGTGTTCTCGTACTGCTTCCGTCACGAACCGTCGCTCGACCCGACCCGCATGCAGCTGTTCCGGATGCGCGAGTACGTGCGGATCGGCACGCCCGAGCAGATCGTCTCGTTCCGCGAGACGTGGATCGAGCGCGGCACGCGGATGATCGAGGCACTGGGCCTGCCGAATGCGATCGATCTCGCGAACGACCCGTTCTTCGGGCGCGGCGGCAAGATCGTCGCGAACAGCCAGCGCGAACAGAACCTGAAGTTCGAGCTGCTGATTCCGATCGAGCACGACGACCGCCAGACCGCGTGCCTGAGCTTCAACTACCACATGGACCATTTCGGGCTGCTGTGGGACATCCGCACCGCGACGGGCGACGTCGCGCACACGGGCTGCGTCGGCTTCGGCCTCGAGCGGCTCACGCTCGCGCTGTTCCGCCACCACGGCTTCGACCTCGACGCGTGGCCGCAAGCAGTCCGCGACGTACTGTGGGGCACGCGATGAGATTCGTTTCCCGCGACGGCGAAGACGCATCGTTCGAGAGCGTTCGCCACCGCGCGCGTCACTACCGGCCGCATCCGCTGCATAGCCAGGAGATGGTCTGGAAGCAGACCAACTGCTATGTCGACATGTGGCTCGAGGTGCTCCGGTGGTGGGGCCTCAATCCGTACGCGGCGCTGCCGTTTACGATCGCGCTCGATTTCGAGGGCGACCAGTTCACGTTCTTCAAGTTTCCGCACGACGAGCTGGAGCGGCTTTACGGGATCGTCGTGCAGGAACATTCGATCTACGAGCCGCTCGACCAGCACATCGAGACGCAGGTCGCGCGCGGCCACCTGATGATCGTCGAGGTCGACGCGTGGTTCCTGCCCGACACGCGCGGCAGCAGCTACCGCACGCAGCACACGAAAACGACGATCGGCATCGACGCGATCGACCGCGCGAAGCACCAGATCGGCTATTTCCACAACAGCGGCTATTACGTCGCCGAGGATTTCGACTACAACGGGCTCGTCGGCAGCAGTTCGCCGATGACGCTGCCGCCGTACGTCGAATGCGCGAAGCGACGCTTCGCACCGCTCGACGAGCGCGCGCTCTGCGAGGCCTCGCTAGCCGCGCTGCAACGCCACCTGCGGCGTCTGCCGGTCGTCGATCCGATCGCGGCATTCCGCCGGCAGTTGCAGACCGACGCGCACCTCCTCGCGGCAGCGCCGCTCGAGCGCTTCCATGCGTACTCGTTCAATTCGGTGCGGCAGCTCGGCGCGAATTTCGAACTGTTCGGCCACTATGCGCGCTGGCTGCAAGCGAGCGGCTGCATCGGGCCGTTCGCCGAGATCCGCGCCGCGTGCGATCGCATCGCGTCCGAAGCGATGGTGCTGGAATTCCGGCTCGCGCGCGCGTGCGCTCGCGGCAAGGAAGAACGCGGCGATTCGACGCTCGAGGCGATCCAGGCTGCGTATGCCGACGTCGTCGCGTGCGCGCGGCAGATCGCCGCGCCGTTGCGGCACGTGACGCCCGTGCGCGGCGACACGGCGCCCGTGTCGGTCATGCGGTGACGCGCGCGCGCACCCTGCCCGCGTGGTCGATGCTGGCGACGGCCGCGGGCGCCGTGCGGGAACCGCGCGAGCTCCCGGCCGACCACGCCGGCTGGATCGCGGCGCCGGTGCCCGGCACGGTCGCGCAAGCGCTCGCGCTGGCCGGCCGGCTCGACGAAGCCGCGTCGCTCGACGAGCGCGACCACTGGTACCGCCTGGAGCTGCGCGGGCGCGGGCCGCGCATCCTGCGCTTTCACGGCCTCGCGACGCTCGCGCAGGCCTGGCTCGACGACACGCCGATCCACCGCTCGGACAGCATGTTCGTCGCGCACGACGTGCCCGTGTCGCTCGACGGCACGCATCGGCTGACCGTCTGCTTCCGCGCGCTCGCACCGCACCTGCGCGACGCGCGCGCACCGCGCCGTGCGCGCTGGCGCACGCGGCTCGCCGAGCCCGCGGGGCTGCGCACGATCCGCACGTCGCTGTTCGGGCACATGCCCGGCTGGTTTCCGCCCTATGTGCCCACCGGCCCGTGGCGGCCCGTCGACGTGCTCGATCCGGCCGACGGACCCGTTCTGACCAATTGCAACCTGCTGGCACGCGTCGAAGGCGACACGGGCTGGCTCGATGCGGAACTGACGTTCGCCGCGCCGCTGCCCGACGCGTTCGCGGCGCGGCTGTCGTGCGGCGAACATCACGCGACGCTCGAACGTGCCGGCGCCGAGCGGCTGTGCACGAGCGTCGCGATACCGAACGTGCGCCGCTGGTGGCCCCATACGCACGGCGATCCGGCGCTCTACGAGATCGCGCTGCATATCGGCGATGCGCGCCGGCCGCTCGGCACGACGGGTTTCCGCACGATCGACGTCGATAGCGGCGCCGACGGCAAGGGATTCGGCCTGCGCATCAACGGCGTGCCGGTGTTCGCGCGCGGCGCATGCTGGAGCAGCGCCGCGCCGCTCGCGCTGCACGCGGACGACGCGACCTACGGCCGCCTGCTCGGGCTCGCGCGCGACGCCGGCTTCAACATGATCCGCGTCGGCGGCACGATGACCTACGAGGCCGACGCGTTCCACGCGTGGTGCGACCGGCTCGGCCTGCTGGTCTGGCAGGACTTCGGTTTCGCGAACTTCGACTACGCGCTCGACGATCCCGCGTTCGCGGCCAACGTCGATCGCGAAGCGAACCAGTTCCTCTCGCGTCGCGGCGCGTCGCCGTCGCTCGCGGTGCTGTGCGGCGGCAGCGAGATCGCGCAGCAGGCCGCGATGTCGGGACTCGGGCCGAAGCAGCGCTTCCTCGAGCTGACGGCCGACCGGCTGGCCGGCCACGCGGCCGCGCGCCGCCCCGATGTTCCGTACGTGCCCGATTCGCCCGACGGCGGCGTCCTGCCGTTCACGCCGCGCGAACGCGTGTCGCACTACTACGGCGTCGGTGCGTACCTGCGCCCGCTCGACGATGCGCGCCGCGCGGACGTGCGCTTCGCGAGCGAATGCCTCGCGTTCGCGAACGTGCCGTGCGACGCGACGCTCGCCGAACTCGGCTGGCCCGGCGTGCACGAGCCGCGCTGGAAGGCGGCCGTGCCACGCGACCCCGGCACGTCGTGGGATTTCGACGATATCCGCGACCACTATCTGCAGACGCTGTACGACGTCGCGCCCGACCGGCTGCGGCGCGAGGATCCGGCACGCTATGTCGAGCTGTCGCGCGCGGCGATCGCGGACGCGATGCGCGAGACGTTTTCAGAATGGCGACGCGCCGGCTCGCGTTGCGCCGGCGCACTCGTGTGGCAGTTCCAGGACGTGATGCCGGGCGCCGGATGGGGTGTGATCGACGCCGCGCACCGCCCGAAATCGGCATGGTATGCGCTGCGCCAGGTGCTGCAGCCGATCCAGGTGCTGCTCGTCGACGAAGGGCTGAACGGGCTCGACGTGCACGTGATCAACGAGCGCCCGGCGCCGCTGTCGGCGGCGATCGAGCTGGTCGCGCTGCGCGACGGCCGCACGCCGGTCGCGCGGGCCGGCTGCCCGGTGCGGATCGCCGCGCACGATACGGTGCGGCTCGGCTCGGCCGAGCTGCTCGGCCGCTTCTTCGACTGGACCTACGCATACCGTTTCGGCCCGTGCGAACACGATACGGTCGTCGCGACACTGCGCGCCGACGACGGCACGCTGCTGTCGCAGGCGTTCCATTTCCCGTCCCGCACGCATCCGGCCGTGCTGGCGCGCCGCGAACCCGGGATCGAGGCGTGCGTATCGCGCACCGGCGGCATGTGGCACGTCGACATCGACACGCGCCACGTCGCACGCCATGTGCAGATCGACGCGCCGGGTTTCATGCCGAGCGACGACTGGTTCCATCTCGCGCCCGGCACGCCGGCGCGCATCGCGCTCATTCCGTTGCAAATCGACGGGAAGCCGGCGGCGGCTGGCGACCACGCGCCGCCTGTGGTGGATATCCGCGCCGTGAACGCCGCGCGCGCGGTGCGAGCCACGCAGGCCGGGTGACGCGAGCGCTCGCGGCAGCCGCCGCGAGCGTCATGCTGCCGCGTATCAGTCGGACGAGCCGGTCCCGCGCGGCCGCTCGATACCGTACGCTTCCATCCAGCGATACAGTGTCGCGCGCGATACGCCGAGTTCGCGCGCGGACGCGGCGACGCGCCCGCGCGTGCGCAGCAGCGCGGTTTCGATCGCCTCGCGCTCGATCGACTTGCGGATGTCGGCCACCGACGGCGACGCCGCATCGAGACAGTATTCGAGTTCGAGATCCTGCGCGGTGATCAGGCGCCCTTCCGTCATCACGACCGCACGGCGCACGCGGTTGATCAGCTCGCGCACATTGCCCGGCCAGTCGTGCTTGTAGAGCGCCGTGATCGCATCGGTCGAGAACCCGCGCACGCGATGGCGCGCGTCGCCGCGAAAGCGTTCGAGCATGTGGTGCGCGAGCAGTTCGATGTCCTTGCCGCGCGCGCGCAGCGGCGGCTGGTCGATACGCATCACGCACAGCCGGTGGAACAGGTCGGCGCGAAAACGCCCTTCTTCCATTGCCTCGCGCAGATCGACGTGCGTCGCCGATACGATCCGGACGTCGACCGGCACCGGGTCGCTGCCGCCGAGACGGTGAATTGCACGCTCCTGCAGAAACCGCAGCAGGCTCGCCTGGCTTTCGTGCGGCAGGTCGCCGATTTCGTCGAGCAGCAGCGTGCCGCCGTTCGCGGCTTCGACGTAGCCGATCTTGCGCGCGTTCGCGCCGGTAAACGCGCCGCGCTCGTAGCCGAACAGCTCCGATTGCAGCAGATGCGGCGGAATCGCGCCGCAGTTGACCGCGACGAACGGGCCGTTGCGCCGCTCCGAATGACGATGGATCGCGACGGCCGTGAGTTCCTTGCCGGTTCCCGTTTCGCCGAACACGAATACCGGTGCGTCGGTGCGCGCGAAACGCCGCACCGTATCGAACAGCCGCAGCATCGCGCTGCAGGTGCCGACGATGCCCTTTTCATCCGATTCGAGCTGTTCGCGATCGCGCGCGAACAGGCATTCCATGCCGTATGCATGGCCGACCGTATCGGCGATCCGCTGGTGCGACGCCGGCAACGTCACGTAGTCGAAGCAGTAGTCGCGCAACAGCGCCCGCACGTTCGGCGACGCGGTTTGGCCGGCATCCACGAGCGCCACCCAGACGACGTCGCGCATCGACGCACAGGTCGACGCGATGCTGCCGATCGCATCGGCGTGGCCGCCGCTCAAATCGAGAATGCCGCAGGTAATTTCGCCCGACGTGTCGCGCAGCTCGCTCGCATGCGCGACCACCGACACTTTCCAGTCGCGGCGCGACAACTCCTTTCGCAGCATGACGGACGGCGACTGCGTCCAGTAAATCAGCGGACGCTGCCCGTTACCGCTCCCCACGCCGGCGCTCTTATCGCGCGTTATTGGCATATTCATAACGAACCATCACTTTCTGCACTCCGCGAACCGTTCGCGTGCGCGGCGGCCGGCGGCGCATGGCCGCCTTTCCGCGCTGCGTTTCCGCAGCTTTGGCGAAGATCGAAACTGCACACGGCGAGAACCCCCGGAGATCGAGCCGGCTGTCATCCGGCCTCGTTGTCATCGAACTCGAACGGAATGCGCGGCTGCGGGAGCCGCCACATTCCGGCTTTGAAGCGACCCGCCGTCGGGCGGGGCACGTCGGCCAACGGAAATTCCGTTCGCATGTGCGTCGCGTCGTACACGACAGTCGCGCCCGATGCCGAACCGGAGGGCCGCCCAACCGCGCCCGGATTGACGCCCCATTTCATCCGCACCTGAATTTACACCCCGTTTCGCGATGACCTTGTTACCAAAAGATAAACCTGAATCAGTCGGTTACGCTGCCCGTCAGCTCGCGCTGCACGCTTTTGACCACTGAGATTTGATTATCTACGACCATTCCCGTCAATCAGTGGCAAATACTACTTTTCCGCAAGATTGATACGGCCGATTACCAGCGATTCCCGCCGAAATCTCCCAAAATGCGAGGCACCGTGCTCGCCGGGCCGCATAATCGCCCGCGCCACCCGGCGGCGGCACCGCATTGTGACGCCGCCCGGGCCGTCCGGCCGTTACACGTCGTAATCACCGACGTCTCGCCGCCCGGCTCTTTTCGGCGATTTCCCGCCGCCAGACGTGACGGCCGGCGCCGGCACCTACGTCGTGCGATGCAGCATGCCGGCCCTCCTTGCCCCCGACAACCCGTACCGCGCAGGCGCGCACGATTCCGACGAAACGCGACAGGATTGCATGAACCGACCCACGCCGAGCAATCGACGGCGACCCTGTTCCCCGCGCTGCCCAGCGTGCCCGGCCCGCGGCGAACGACCGCAATGTTCGGTCCCGCGCCCCGTTCGCATGCGATGTCGGTCTGCCCCGCTTCATTGCAGGCCGCCACGATGAATCAATTATGAAAAGGCACCGGCCCCGACGGTGTGTGCTATCGCACATTCCGACACTCGCGCGTCACGTAGACCGTCTCGCATCCCGCGCCGGGCGCGCGAATCCGGAGCGTGAGTACGCTTTCGAACAGACCGCCGGCGCGCGCATCCGGATGATGAAGATCGCCGCGCCGCACGGAA
Organism: Burkholderia sp. BCC0506; assembly: GCF_902833145.1. Classification (GTDB taxonomy): domain Bacteria; phylum Pseudomonadota; class Gammaproteobacteria; order Burkholderiales; family Burkholderiaceae; genus Burkholderia. The sequence continues at coordinate 501,293 of NZ_CADFEN010000004.1, forward strand.
CGACCGCGTCCGTGCGGCGCGGCGTGCCGAAGGCATCACGCGAGGACAGCATCATGGAATGGCATTGTTGTGAATTCGAACATCTGAGCGCCGTCGATCTCTACGCGATCCTGCGCGCGCGCAACGCCGTGCTGGTGGTCGAGGACGCGCACACGCATCTCGACATCGACGGCAAGGACGCGGGCGCGCTGCACGTCTATGCGAGCGTGCGCCACGGCGACACCATGGAAGTCGCGGCCTACGCGCGCATCCTGCCCGGCGACGACATCGATCCGGACGTCGTGATCGACAAGGTGCTGACGAGCGAAAGCTGCCGCGACGACGACACGCTGGAACGCTTGATCGAACGCGCACTGACCGCCGCGCAGGCCGCATGGCCGGACACCGCGGTGCGCACGCACGTTCCCGCGCCGCGCCAGGCGTTCTACAAACGGTTCGGATTCCGCAAGGCCTACGGCCCGTATCTCGAACAAGGCGCGCCGTTCGTCGGCCTCGTCCGCTCGGCCGACCGCGCGGCCGGCGCGTTGCGCCACCTGTTGTCGCGAGCCGTTTCGGTCTCGCGCAACGATGACGCGCGCGCGGATGGCCGTGCCCGCACCCGGCTACCCGCCGATACCGGAGCAAACCGATGACCCGCACTCTTCATCCGGTTCCGGAGCCCGACCTGCCGAGCATCCTGCCGGTGATTCTCGCCGGCGGTTCCGGCACGCGGCTGTGGCCGTTGTCGCGCGAGCAGTATCCGAAGCAACTGATCGAGCTGGTCTCGAACGAATCGCCGCTCTCGGCGACGGCGCGCCGCCTGAACGGCATCGCGAACGCGTCGCTTGGCGACACGCTGCTGCTCGTATGCGGCGAACAGCATCGCTTCATGAGCGCCGAGCAGGTACACGGCCGCTCGGCGCCCGCCCGCATCCTGCTGGAGCCCGCCGCGCGCAACACCGCGCCCGCGCTGACGCTCGCCGCGCTCGACGCGAGCGCGCTCGCGGACGATCCCGTGCTCGCCGTGATGCCGGCCGACCATGTGATCGTCGATGTCGGCGCGTTCCAGGACGCGATCGCGCGCGCGGCGCGGTATGCGCAGGAAGGCGCGATCGTCACGCTCGGCGTGCTGCCGCGCCGCGCGGAAACGGGCTACGGCTACATCCAGGTCGGCGAGCCGCGCTCGGGCCGCCACGGCAGCCAGGGCGGCTACGCGATCGGGCGTTTCGTCGAAAAGCCCGATGCGACGCTCGCCGAACGCTACCTGCAATCGGGCGATTACTGGTGGAACAGCGGGATCTTCGTCACGCGCGCATCGGTCTGGCTAAAGGCGATCGGCGCGCTCGCGCCGGACATTCACGCCGCCTGCGACAGCGCGTGGCGCGCGGGCGTCGCCGACGATCCGTTCTTCCGGATCGATGCGGCGGCCTTCGACGCATGTCCGTCGGATTCGATCGACTATGCAGTGATGGAGCGCCTCGCGGAACACGGCGAACTCGGCATCGAAGGCATCGTGGTGCCGCTCTCGGCCGGCTGGTCGGACGTCGGCACGTGGGACGCGATCTGGGAAATCATGCCGAAGGACGATCACGGCAACGTCGCGCGCGGCCCGATCGTCTTCGAGGATACGCAGGACAGCCTCGTGCGTTCGGAAGGGCGTCTCGTCGCGTGCGTCGGGATGAAGGATGTCGTCGTGATCGAGACGGCCGATGCGGTGCTGGTCGCGAACAAGCACGACGTGCAGCGCGTGAAGAACATCGTCGCGCGCCTGAAGACCGACCGGCGCCCGCAGGCGAGCGAGCACCGCAAGGTGCAGCGGCCGTGGGGCCATTACGATTCGATCGATCTCGGTGAGCGCTTCCAGGTGAAGCGGATCGTCGTCGAACCCGGCAAGCGGCTGTCGCTGCAGATGCACTACCACCGCGCCGAGCACTGGATCGTCGTGCGCGGCACCGCGAAGGTGACGCGCGGCGCCGAGACGTACCTGCTGTGCGAGAACGAATCGACGTACATCGCCGTCGGCGAAGTGCATCGGCTCGAGAATCCCGGCCGGATTCCGCTCGAAATCATCGAGGTGCAATCGGGCAATTATCTCGGCGAGGACGATATCGTGCGGTTCGAGGATCAGTATGGGCGGGCGGTCGTCGGGACCGGTCAGCAGCGGCCGTCGCTCGCCTCGCGCGAACCGGACGAGGAAGCCGCGGAGCGCGACGTCATCCGGTAAGCGCATGCGGATTGCGACGGCGTGCCCGAAGACGACGCCCGCCGCCGCGCGAACGAGGGGCGCTCGCGTGTTCGTGGAGCATGGCGCCCCCGACCGGCCGTCCACGCACCGTACGATCAGTGGGTGCCGCCTTGCGACCAGCGCGGCCGCCTGACGGACTCGCGCACGCGCGGCAACAACGACGTATCCGCGCCGACCGCGTCGCCTGCCGCCGACAGCGGCTGAAGCGCGGCGGCCGCACACGGCGTGCCCTTCGCCCGCCCTCCCGACGCTCCCACCTGCCCGCCGGCCGCGCAATCGTGCGCAGGGTCGATCCGGACCGGCATGCCGCCGATCCCTGACAGTCGATTGTCCGCGAGACGCACGCCCGACACGTTTCCCCACAGGCGAATGCCGTCGAATCGCGCATGCGACACGCGGTTACCGATCACGGTCACGCGCGACACCGAACCCGACCACGTGCTGATCTCGATCGCCGCCTGCTGCGTGACCGGGCGAGGATCAGCCCGATCCGCCGCCGTCTGGATATCCGCGATCGTGTTGCCCTCGATGCGCACGTCGGACGAGCCGGCAGTGCGATTGCTGTCCTCCTGCGCGACGAGAATGCCCGAGCTCACCTGCACGTTGCGCACGATGTTGTTCGAGATGGTGACGTCCGCCCCGCCGACCACGGTGATGCCGCGCCCCCACGGATTACCCTCCAGCGAGTTGCCGGTAATCAGCACGTTGCGCGTCAGCACGCCTTCCGCCTGATAACTCACCACGGCGATCATGTCGTCGCCGGTGCCGCGCACGACGTTGCCCTGCACCAGCACGTTGCGCGAGCCGTGCGTCATGTGAATGCCGTCCGCCAGCGTCGACAGCACCTCGTTGCCGACGATCGCGACGTCCGCGCCGCCGAACACGAAGATCCCGGCGCCGGCGCCACCGTCGATGACGTTGTCGAGCACCTGCACACCGCGCCCCGTTACCGCAACCTTCGACGACTCCGGCGTCGTGAGGCGTGTCGTGCCGGTTCCGGTGAGCCGGAAGCCGACGAGCGTCGTACCGTCGCCGCTCATCTCCATCACCTGGTCGCCGGGGGTTGTCGCGATCATCGTCGCGCCGTAGCCCGACAACACCACATTCCGCTGCCGCACGACCAGCGACCGGCCGACCACGTACCGGCCCGGCGCGAACACCAGTCGCTGGCCGGGCTGCAACGCGTCCAGCGCATGTTGCAGCATGTCGGCCTGATCGGCCGCGTCCGCAGCGGGACGAACGTAGGCATCCGGTACAGCCGCATGAAGCGCACCGGGCGCGGACGCGCCGGATGCCGCCGCCGCGGCATTGCCAGGCCACGCCAGGCCGCCTGCCGCACACATGGCGGCGAGCGCTGCGCGCGCGAGAAAGGTGCCATGTAATCTACGCATATCGAGTCGACTCCCTGGAATGACTTCGCACACGCCAGCCGGCGCGCCCGAATCGCTGCATGCCGGCCAAGTTGTCCACCCGCGGTACCGCCGTCGAAGCGGCGGCGTGCCATGTTCGATTGGACCACTCGAACCCGCCACGTTTCAGTGCGTCAACAGACCTATACATCCCGTCCGCGCGGCGTATCTGACGTGCCGTCGACGATTCATCGCGCTTTCGATGAAGCGAATCGCGCAACGGTAGGCTCGCGAACCGAGCGCCGATCGACGACGCGTATCATGGCCGCCATGCGACGCAACACTTCGCTCGTCCAGAATCCGTTCATGACCAACCTGACCATCGCAATCTGCAACTACAACCACGGCGCGTACCTGCGCGACGCGATCGATTCGGCGCTCGCGCAAAGCGTGCACGGTGTACGCGTGCTGGTCGTCGACGACGGTTCCACCGACGATTCGCGCGACATCATTCGTTCGTACGGCGAGCGCGTGACGGCGGTGTTCCAGGAGAATCAAGGTCAGGTCGCCGCATACAACCGCGCGCTCGAACATGTCACGACGCGCTACGTGATCCTGCTCGATGCCGACGACGTGCTCTACGCCGACGCCGCGGCCCGCGTGCTGGCCGCGTTCGCGTCCGGCGACTACGTGAAGGTGCATTTCCGGCTCGACGTGATCACGCGGGACGGTGCGATCACCGGGGCCAGCGTGCCGCAGTCGGCCGTCGACACCGATTGCGGCCGCCTGTTACGCGCGGGCTGGCTGTACCCGTCGCCGCCCGCATCCGGCAACGCGTATCGGGTCGACGCGCTCAAGCGCATCTTTCCGGTGCCTGTCACCCCGGACAACCTGCACGGCGCGGATTTCTATGCGATCTACGGTATCGCGTTGCTCGGCGCCGTACACATGATCGATGCAACGCTCGGCGGCTATCGCGTCGATCAGCAGCCAGGGGCGCACACGTCCGCTGGCACACCGGCCCTCGCTCTCACCAATTCGGAAGACGCCGCGACGGGCGCACTGAAAGCCGAACGCCGGTGGGCGACGCTGCGCATGCTCGCCGCCACACGGCTGCGCGAAACATTGCCGATCGCGCCGCTCGACTTCGCGATCGAGAAGGCCCGCTTCGCAAGCACGCTTTATCACGCCCCACTCGTGCGGCGCTGGCGCTGGTTCCTGTGCGAATCGGGGCGCTACTGGCAAACCGTGCTGCGTAACCCGTTCTGGGGCCCCGCCAAGAAAACGGCCGTAGCCGGGCTGTCGCTCGCATGCCTGCTGCCGTCGGCCACGCTCAGCAACCGCGCGATTCGCTATATCGCCAATCCGCTCGCGCGCGTGCGGAATTCATCCGGCCATCACGCCGACGCGCGATAGCATCGCCGAATCGCGCATTCGGTAAGCCATCGCACCCAGTGGGTCGCGCATGCGCTGCACAATGATCCGGACCAGTGGATTCACGCGCACTGACCGGACTTCTTCGTTGTCTCGTCCGCAGTCGTCGTAGTCGAACGCCGGTATCCGATGTCGGTGGAATCGAGCCGATACGTATGACGCGTCATCGATTTCCTCACGCTGCATCGCGTTCAGCGCCCTTCGGCAACGTCGACGCGATATGCCATCGGCGGAAACCATCCGGCTGCCTCGTCAGCGCAAACGAGCGAATGTGACAGCAGGATCCAATGGCCACGAACGCCATGCATTTATCAATCAGGAATGCATAGTTTCTCGAACTGGATATCGAGACCGCAAGATTCGCAGGCGACTCGTCGTCACGACGTGCGATGAATGTGCGGTCGAATCGCCGGACCCACAGATGACCCAACAAAAGATCGTTCATATCGCCGAAGCATTCGGTGGCGGCGTGCTTTCGATGCTGACCCATCTCGCCAACCATGCCGCGGCGAACGGTGTCGACGTGACGGTTCTGCACTCGATCCGATCGGAAACCCCGACCGATTTTTCGACGCTGTTCCTGCCCGGCGTGAAGCTCGTGTACGTCGACATGGCGCGCGAGGTGAGCGTCAAGCAGGATCTGCGGAGCGTGCGTGCGCTGGTCCGGAACCTGCGCGACTGCAAGCCGACCGCGATTCATCTGCACTCGTCGAAGGCCGGCGTGCTGGGGCGAATCGCCGCCCGGATCGCGACCCCGAATGCGAAGGTCCTCTACTCGCCGCACGGACTCTCGTTCCTGCGTCGCGACGTGTCGCGCATGAAGCAGTACGCCTATCTGAGCTTCGAGCGCATCGCGGCGCACATCGGCGGAACCATCGTCGCGTGCTCGGGCAGCGAACTCGCCGAGATCAGGCGAAAGGTCCGGGCGAAATCGACGGTCCTCGTGGAAAACGGAGTCGATGTGGCGGAAATTCCACTGCGTCGAATGCGCGACGATCGCAAGGTCGTCATCGGGATGAGCGGTCGGGCGTCGTTCCAGAAGAACCATGAAGCATTCGTGCGCCTCGCCGACATGCTGCACGAGGAGGACGTCGAGTTTCTCTGGATCGGCGGCGACGCCGCCGAGATTCCGGATCCCGGCCAGCGCCGGGCCGTCGTCTGCAGCGGCTGGATACCCCGCGCACGTGCGCTCGCGCTGACGTCGGAACTGGACATCTACGTTCAGACTTCCCGCTGGGAAGGGATGCCGGTCGCATTGATCGAAGCGCAGGTCGCCGGCATACCGGCCGTGGTGACGGACGTCGTGGGCAATCGCGACGTGGTGATTCACGGCGTGACCGGCTACGTCGCATCGAACGCCGCCGAGATGGCTGCATATCTGACAACGCTCCGCGACGACCGGCAGCTTCGCGAGCAAATGGGCGCGGCAGCCCGAAAACGGGCGATTCAGCGGTTTTCGATGCATGCGATTTTCCGGCAGTGGAATGCCCTATACGGACTCGATACCCACGAGCCGCGTGTCGACACGCGCGACTTCAAGCCGGTTGCACCGGATCACGTCAAAGCCTGATTCCGATTTCGATATCTTCTTGTCGACATGATCACTTTCAATAAACCGAAGCAACTCGTATACAACGGCCGCTTTACCACGCAGAAGACGACCGGCGTGCAGCGCGTCGCACGCGAGCTGATCGCCGCACTGATCAAGTTTCAGCCGCAGGATCCGGTCACCGTGCTGGTGCCTCCGCAGCCCGGCGTCGAGGTAAGCGGAGCGCGGACGGTCAAGGTCGGCTTTTACAAGGGCGTCGTGTGGGAACAACTGGTGCTGCCGTTGTTCGCGCGCCGAGGCCGCATCGTCAACCTCAGCAATTCGGCATCCATTTTCATCGGCAACCAGATCATCTACATGCACGATGCGGCGGTGTTCGACACGCCCGCACATTTCTCACGGCCGTTTCGCGTGTGGTACCGGATCATGTTCTGGATCCTGGCGCGAACCTCCGTTTGCGTGTTGACCAACTCCTATTTCTCACGGGATCGCCTCGCGCATCACTGCGGGGTGGCCGCGGAGAAGATCAGCGTCGTGCCGCTCGGCGCGGATCATCTCGATGCCCTTGAAGCGGACACGAGCGTGCTCGACAAGCATGCGCTGACGCCGAACCGGTTCGTGCTCGCGGTCAGCAGCATGAATCCGACCAAGAACTTCGGCCGGCTGATCGCGGCTTTCCGGCAGATCGACGATCCGTCGGTCGATCTCGTCATCGTCGGCATGCAGAACACCACTGTGTTCGGCAAGCAGGATCATCCCTCGGCCGCCGAACCGAACATCAAGTACGTCGGCTACATCAGCGACGAGCAATTGAAGGCGCTGTACCAGAACGCCGCGTGCTTCCTTTATCCGTCGATCTACGAAGGCTTCGGGATACCGCCCCTCGAAGCGATGCGCTACGGCTGCCCGGTCGTCGTCGGCCGATCCGCGGCGCTGCCGGAAGTTTGCGCCGATGCGGCGCTGTACTGCGATCCGTATTCGCAGGACGACATCGCGCAGAAATTGCGAACCGTGCTCGATTCCGCCGAGCTCAGGACAGAACTCAAGCGCAAAGGCAGCCTGCACGCGGAGAAGTATCGCTGGAGCAGAAGCGCCGAGATGATGAACGAGATATTCGAGGGGCTGTAGGGCACCGTCGCGTTGCATGACGACCAACTGTCCCCCACCGCACTGTCCTGCGCGTCGGCCCTCCCTACAGTGAACGACTATCCGATATCCCGGCGGTGCGGAACCTGACGGGCCGGCCGCCCCTTCATCATGACTGCACGCGAAACCACCCTCGATGTCGCCCGCGGCGCGGGAATCATTCTCGTCGTATACGGGCATGTGCTGCGCGGTGCCGTTTCCGCCGACCTCGTGCCGGCAGGCGCGGCCGACACGGCATTCGCGTGGAACGACTACGTGATCTATACGTTCCACATGCCGTTGTTCTTCTTCCTGTCCGGCCTGCACGTGTGCAGCTCGCTGCGCCGCACGCCGGACGGTTTCCTGTGGTCGAAGGTCAGGACGATCGTTTATCCATACCTGCTGTGGTCGATCGCGCAGGGTGCCGTGCAGATTGCAATGGCGTCGCACGGCACCAATCATCCGTTCATGCTGAACGATCTGCTGGCGATCGGCTGGCGACCGTTCGCGCAGTTCTGGTTCCTGTATGCGCTGATGCTCTGCATGCTGGGCATCCGGGCATTCGCGGCGGCCGTGCCGGACGTGACGCGTGCACCCATGCCACCGCGGGCGCGCGGCTGGCTCGCCGCCTGCGCGGTGCTCGGGCTGGTGCTCGGCGCGTCGACGCAGTGGGGCATCCTGTCGATCACGCTGATGAACGCGCCGTTCTTCGTGGCGGGTGTCCTTGCGTCGCAGGCATTGCCCCGCTGGCTCGCGCGCAACAGCGGGCCGGCCGCATGCGCCGCAACGGCAACGGCGTTCGTCGCCGCGGTCGTATTCGCTCACGGCTTCGGTAGCGCGGCGAGCATCTGGGCACTTCCCGCCGCGTTCGCGGGCATCGCGCTGGCGCTGCAACTCGCGCATCGGTATGCGTCGCAGCCGGCACGCGCGGCATGGCTGGCCGCGATCGGTCGCGCATCGATGCCGATCTACCTGACCCACATCTTTGCGATGGCAGCCGTACGGATCGTGCTGATGCGCGCCGGCATCACCAGTCTCGCGGTACACCTCGGGCTCGGCACGCTGGCCGGTGTCGCGATCCCGATCGCCGTCTATCTGGTCGCATTGCGGACAGGGTTCGCGCCAGTTGCCGGCTTCCCGTCGTGGCCAGGACGCGACACGGCGGTACGCACGCATACCGCTTGAGCGCCGGATCGTCCGGAAGTCCGGAAGTCCTGCGCGTTCCCATGCCGGTGCGCTGCCGTCCCGCTCGTGCGTTTCCGCGGTGCGCGGCGGCGTGCGTCCCGCGTCAGGACGCGGCATGCCTGGCGGTAGGCGCAACGCTCGCCGGCCGGCTACCGAACCAACGGAACACGATGATCGGCAGCACGATCGGCAGGAAATTGCGTCCGCTGAACAGATTCGGGGTACGCATGATTTCCATCAACGACACGTAGAGCACCGCGTGCGCGCAGCACCAGAACCCGTTGCCGCTGCGCCAGCCCGCGTAGCTGCGCCCAACCAGCCAGCCGAGCGCGGCCGCATCGAGCAGTCCGAACCAGCCCCACTCGTAGAAGTGGACGAAGATCCCGGACGGATTGTTGAATTCCGGGTCTGCGTAGCTGTTCAGAAACAGGTTGAAGCTGTCGCTTGAATCGAACCACGGCTGGAACGTCGCGCCGATCACCGGGAAGCGCATCAGCCAGTCGAACGTGAACATCGGATGGCCCTGCCCCCAGCCGAGCACGGCAAGCATCCCGGCACCGTTGTTCAGTGACGTCGAATAGTACAGGCCGAGCCGTTCGAGCGCGAAGTCGAAGATGTTGTCGTAGATATTGACGTAATAGGCTTCCCATGACCGGTTGTACTCGTTCGCGATAAACAGCGCGAACAACAGCGGGATCGCCGCGTACGGCCCGAGCGTCAGTAGCCGCGAATACCGGCCGTGCAGCCGGAACCGCACGACCATCAGCGCGAGCGGCATCACCATCTCGATCAACGCGAGGCGCTCCGCGAAGAGGAAGCTGCGCAGCAGCGTCAGCACCGCGAGCACGGCCATGTAGATCTTGTAGCGGTTCAGGCCTTTCACCGGCGTTCGGAACACGTAGAAATAGAGTGCGACGAACGGCGACGTCGCCTGCGTGAACGAACTCAACCCGGTGACGCGACCGATCTGCTGGAGCATGTCGTATGCGGTAGCCTGGCCATGCAGGAACTCCAGCAGCAGCGCCGGACGCGCGATGATCCCGCTCATCATCACGAGATTGCCGAACAGCGCGAGTGCGAACAGGAAATCGAGCACGCGCGGCGGCATCTCGACGGGCGTTTCCGGCGGCCCGCGCCGCGTGCGCGCTTCGGTCGTCGCGAGCCACGCCGTCGCCGCCACCACCATCAGGAACACCGCGCCGGCAAATGCGTAGTAACCGTCGAAATAAATCCGCGCAATCGACTTCTGGTCGCCCAGCAGGCTGAGCGACAGCAATCCATACAACGGCAGGATGAACGTCAGCACGAGCCGTGCCGGATCTTCCCACCAGTAGCCCGCATAACCGCCCGCGACACGGCGCACGCGTGCCATCCTGCGCACCGCCGGCGCGCTCGGTCGCGGCCCGGCGCCGCCCGTTCGCCGGTTCATGACGCGCGTTCCACGCTTTGCCGCTGCACCATCGCTCCGGCGTATCCGGACGTGGCCTGATGCGTATTCGCACCGGTGTAGCCGTAGTCGTACCGTCCCGGCGCACCCTTGTAGTCGTTCAGGATCACGCCGCGCACATCGATATGCGCGTGCTCGAGCCGTCGCGCGCTTTCGTCGAGCTCCGTCAGCGTCGTCACGCCGCTACGCGCGACGAGGAACACCGTACCCGCCAGACGCCCCAGCACCAGCGCATCGGCGACCGGCAGCAACGGCGGGCCGTCGAGCACGACCATGTCGTAGCGCGACGCGAGCTGCCCGATCAATTCGGCGAGCGCGGGCTGAAGCAGCAGTTCGCCCGGGTCGGGAACGACGCTGCCCATCGCGATGAAATCAAGGCCCGGCGCGACGCCGCGCTTGATTGCCTCGTCGAGCGCGTGGGTGCCCGCGACCACGTCGGACAGCCCCGGCGCGCGGCTATAGCGGAACCGGTCGTGCAGCGAACCCTTGCGCAGATCGGCGTCGATCAGCAGAACCCGCCGCTTCGCGGCACCCACGAGCGCTGCGATATTCGCGGCGACGAACGACTTGCCGACGCCCGTCGTCGGCCCGGAGATCAGCACGACCGGATTCGGTGCGGCCGGCATCGACAATTGCAGCGACGCGCGCAACCCGCGCAGGCTTTCGAGCGCGGCGTCCTGCGCGTCGACCGGCGCGATCGACGTGCGCGGACCGGGCCGGCCGGCCTTCGGCCGCAGTTCCGCCGCCGCCGCGATCGCGCTGTGCGGAACGGTCGCGAATACCGGCAGTCCCGTCGCCCATTCGATTTCTTCCGCGTCGCCGATCGTGCCGGTGACACGCTGCCGGGCAATCACGACCGCCGCGCCAGCCAGCAGGCCCACCATCATGAGACCGACCACCGCAACCCCGCGATGCGGACCGATCGGCTGCTCGGCGATCTTCGCCGTATCGACGATCCGCACGGTGCCGGTCTTGCTGGCACGCGCGAGAACCATCTGCTGGCGCGTATTGAGCAGGTTCGTGTACAGCGCAGTGTCGACGGCCACGTCGCGCTGCAGTTGCAGGACGCCCTGCTCCACGGTCGGCAACTGCTGGATCTGCTTGCGCGTCGTGGCGAGCGAACGCTGCGCATCGGCGAGCTGCGCATCGACGGCCGCGACGGCCGGATGCTTCGGCATGAAGCGCGTCATCAGTTCCTCGCGCCGCTGCTGCAGCGTCTGCACGCGCGTCTCGATGTCGACCGCCTGTTGACGCAATGCCAGTGCTTCATCGCTCGTATTGACCGTCCCGTGCGATGCACGGAACGCGTTGAAGCGGTTTTCCGCCGCCTCCAGTTGGGCCTTCAGCTGCGGCAACTGGCCGTCCATGTACTGGATCAGCTTGTCGGCCGCCTCGGACTTGCGTTGCGTGTTCTGCGCCAGATACGCGTCGCCGATCGCGTTCAGCACGCGACTGTCCTGCACGGGATCGGTACCGTCGAGCGTCACGCCGACCATGTTCGACTGCTTGCCGCGCTCCGAGATCAGCGCGTGCTTCTGCAGCCACGTGGATGCCTCCTCGTCGCTGTAACGCGTCAGGTCGAAGCGTGCGCCGGGTTTGCCGGCCACGCCGCGCACGAATACGTCGATCGGCCCCTCGGGCGTCTCGACGTGCAACGGCTGGCCGATACGGCCCTGCCACGTCGGCCCTTTGCGGCCGAAGATGCCGGTGCGCTGCAGCGTATAGGCGCCGTCATCGCCGACGGTCAACGCGAAGCGCTTGCCAAGCAGTCGCTTCGGCACATCGAAGGTCGGCACGTCGATGCGCTCGGTGCCGTACACGTATCCGCCCGGCAACGGCGACGACAATCCGTCGGCGGCATTCACGAACCGCCAGCCGATCAGCGGCAGGTAATGCGGTCGGGCGTCGAGCGCGAGGTTGGTGCTGTCGATCGCGCGATCGAGCACCGCGCGGGATTTCAGCACCTCGATCTCCGTCGACGCATCCGTCTTCAGATCGAACACCGACGATGGATCGCCAGGCGGCGACGTCTGCTTCGTGTCGGTCTGGCTTTGCTCGACCTGGAACAGGATGTCCGAGCGATAAACGGGGGCCGCGCACAGCGCATACAGGCCGCCGGCAACCGCGCCCGCGAGCGCCGTGCAAAGGATCAGGCGTCGGCCGCCGTACAGCATGCTCCAGTAGCGGCGCACCGGATAGGACGGCCGCAGGATGCGCCCGCTGTGCGAGTCAGGCAGGGTCGAAGTATTCATACAGCATCAGTCCCGTATGGCGCGACGCACCGTCGCGGTCACGAAATCCGCCGCGAGCATCACGGTGAAATGGCCTTCGCCGTCAGCGCACCTTGCGCGGACGATGGAATCAGCAGGTTCACGACGCGGCTCCAGCGCACGAGCGACGACGCATCGACGAACACGACGTCGCGCCGCTCGAGCGGAAACTGGTCGGCGAGCGCGAACGACGCGGGCGAGCTGCCGTCGAGGTGATACACCCGCGGACGATTGTCCGGGCCGCGGCGCACGACGAACACCTGGCGCGCGTCGGACGTGTACTGACTCACGCCCCCCGTGTCGCCGAGCGCCTCGCCGAGGCTCATCCGGCCGTCGGTCAATGTCAGCGTCGCGGGCCGCGACACCTCCCCGAGCACGAACACCTTCGCGTCGCTCGCCGCGCGCACGCGCACGAGATCGCCGTCGCGCAACAGGATGTTCGACGGATTCACACCCGCCGCGATCAACGCGGGCAGGCTCACGTTCACGGTCTTGTCGCCACGCGTCACCGAAACCTGCGAGCGGTCTGCCGTCGGGGTAAAGCCGCCCGCGCGGTCGATCGCCTCGGGCAGCGTCATCGGCATGTCGTTGACGATCTGCAGCCCCGGCGTGCGAACCTCGCCGTCGAGATAGACGCGCTTGCTGCGGTAGCTCTGCACGCGCACCGAGAGCTGCGGCTTGCGCACGTACTCGCCGAGCCGCTTCATCAGCAGCGCGCCCGCCTGCGCCTCGGTCAACCCCGCCACGTGAACGAGCCCCGCGTACGCGAACTGCACGTTGCCGTTTGCATCGACCGTGTAGCCTGTCGCGACCGAACTGGCCCCGACCCCGTCGCCGCCACCGATCGTCTGCGTCGCCGGCAGGTTCAACTCGGGGTGGTCCCATACGACGATGCCCAGCACGTCGCCGGGGCCGATCGTGTACGGCTTCGGCTTGCCGAACAACTGGCGGATTTCCGCGTCGACGTCCGCCGGCCGCCCCGCATGGTGCTGCGCGACGAAGGCCGGCGTGATCTCGATCAGATCCGCGCTCGATACGTTCTGCACCCCGTCGAGGCCGCCCGACCCCGATGCGTCGGCGCTCACGCGCGCATTCGCGTCGCGTTCGGCCGGCGGGTGGTAAGTCATGCCGGGCGACAGCGCACAGGCGCTCAGTGCGCACGCGGCCGCCGCGATCGCCAGACGCGACTGCCACGGTGCGCGACGCGCGACGACCCTGCGCGGCCCCGGCGTGCCGAGCGTCGATTCCGGTTGCGTGGTGATTGACATGATGCCCTTCCAAAACTGTGCGGTAACCCGCCGAACGCGGCGAATTCCGGCATTACGCTTGCCCAGCGCGGCTCCCGTTGCATCGCCGCACCGCCCTCTTCACCGCACGTCACTCCATACGATTCGTCATGAACTTCTCTTCATCGCTTTCGTCATTCGTCTGCATCGTGTCGGCCGGCTTCGTCTGTGCCGCCGGCGCGCAGACGCTGTCCGGCACACCCGCCGACACCCCGTCTTTCGCGTCGTCGACGCTACCGAGCCCGGTGCCGCCACAACTGCCGCCACAACCTTCGGCCCAAGTCGCAGCCGCAAGCGCGGCCGCCGAACCTGCCGCGCCCGCGTCCGCGAATGCCGCGCCCGCCCTCTCGCGTCCCGCCGCGAGCGCCGCCGTTCAGCCCGACCCGCGCGCCCGCAGCAGGCTGCGCCGGCCGCTCGTCCCGGCCCGCCCGCATCGCGCGCAGGTGGCCAGTACACCGGCCGACGACGTATGGGGCAGCGACGCGCTGTACACGTCGCCCTACGCGAAATCACCCTATGAAGCGCCGGGCGATCCCGACTGATGCATCCCGGTCGGTCATGCCTCGGCACGACCGCGCATGCATCGATAAGGGATTGGACACCACGACGAACGGCGCGTCTGTGAGCAACCCCACCGAACGCCGATCTTGATGCGCGGACGGGATCGCACCCCGATGCGCCGCTGCATGCGATGCATTGCATGCGGCACGGCGGACGTCACGGCCTGCCGACCGACACGTTCCCGTACGATCCTGCAGCCGTTTCGAGCGCGGCGGAATCGGAGACGCGCACGACCGGCCTCGCCGAATCACGGCCGAGCGCCTGCATGCAAAGCCCGATCACGATGTCCGTGCCGACCGCGCCGTACACCGCGTGATCGACCTGCGGTTCGAGATGCAGTCGCACGTGACGCGAGCGCCTGAACGCGTGCTCGATCGCACCGAAGTGGCGCCGCACGTCGTCGATGCCGGGGTCGAGCGCGCCGTACACCAGCGTCGTCCGGACATTGCGTTGTGCCAGCACGTGCATCACGCCGCGTGGCGTGCCGGCGCGCGGCTTCCAGCCGACGCGCGCGGCAGCCTCCTTCATCGGCACGCTGACCCGCGCGATCGCATTGGCGGCGACGGCCCGCACGATCGGCCGCAAATCGCGCCGTTCGCGCACGAGGCCCTTCCACTTTTTCCAGTCCCGCACCGATAGCCAGTAGCCGCGCACCGAGTTGTTCCGCTGCTTCTGCACCGCCTCCAGCGAAAGCCCGGCCGGCCAAACGAAGCGCGCCAGGTTGATCGCGATCACGCCGCCGAGCGACGGCGTCTTCACGGCCGCATGCAATGCCGCATAAGCACCCGAACAGATGCCGGCCGCGAACACTTCCGGGTACCCGAGCGCACGCAGCCAGTCCGCGGCAGCCGCCACGTCGTCGCTCGACTGTGGCGAATACACGACCCGCGCCTGGTCGTCGGGCGCGGCAACCCCGCTGTCGCCCACCCCGTTCACGTCGATCCGCAGCGTCGTGACGCCGGCGCGTGCGAGCGTCCGCGCGAGGCGCACGCTGAAACGCCCCTCTCCGCTGCGCGGATTCGTCGACGTGTTCGCGATCACGAGCGCCGGCGCGACGGGATTCGCCGGCCCCGTATCGGCGGGGCGGCACAGCACGCCGACCAGCCGGTCCGGCCCCACGGCGACGACCTGCTCGGTCATGTCCGTCATGTCGAGCGCGACGGACGATTCTCCATTCCATGGCGGAGTCAGCGGCCACGCGGGGTCGGTGCCTGCCACCACGCGCGGTGCTCGTCCGGCGATCCAGTTCGCGAGCGTGTCGATGGCCTCGAGCGGCAGACGCGAGCGCGTACCGTCCAGCATCGTCGTCGACCATTCGCGGAACGAGTCGGTCGCCACGTCCACGCCGCGGGCGAGCAGGGCATCGCGCAACGCAGACCCGTCCCCCTGATCGGGCTCGATCAGCAGCATCGCGCCGGGCAACGTCGGTGCATCGCGCACGACGTCGCACAGATCGACCGCCTTCAGCGCATCGACGAAATCGTCGGGAAAGCGGTGCCCGAGCACGTTCATGCACGGCTCGTCGCGATGTGCGGCACGAATTGCCGGCGACGTGATATCGAGCCACTGACGATGCACGAACGACAGCTCGCGAAGGTACGCGCGCCCCCGCACGACGGGCGCCAACGCCGCCAATGCGTCGACGCGCGGCAACGGACGCCGGCCGTCGCCCGCGGCGGCCAGCATCGCGAACATCGCGCCCGCACGGATGCCCACGAGCGTCAGCGACGTGACGCCGACCTGGTCGCGAAGCATATCGATCGCATCGTGAATGCTGCCGATGGACGCCGCATATCGATCGGCATCGCGATCGTCGCCCGCGGAGTCGCCGCTGCACGGATAGTTGAATCGCAACACCGTGACGCCGTCGCCGGCGAGGCGCTCGGCGATCGCCCGCATGAGCTTGTGCGTCCACGTTGCCTCGTGGCCCAATGCTTCGCACAGGACCACCCCTTGTGTCGTCTGTCCTTCGTGCAGCCACCCCACGCAGCTGCCGAACATAATCGGCTTCAATCGGTACTCCTCGGATCGGTATTTTTATCGGACGCGGACGCACGTTCCGGCAGCTCTACCGGAACGAGCAATTCCACGATCGTGCCACTGCTCGACGAACACACTGCGGCGCCCCAGCCGCGCCCCTGCGCGGCCCGCCCTGTTTCGTCCGTTGCCCTGCTCCCATGCGTGCGGGAGATGACGTTGCGTGTCCGAGGCGTCGTTGGACGGTTTGCATCGCGAACCAATGCGCCATGAACCAAAACTGTGCGCTCGATTAAAGCACCCGGTCGGAGCGTCCTTCGGTGCGCCAGCTTACAAATAGATTCGTCGCTGTCGCGATACGGCGACGCGCGACGGCCCGCGCGGTGCCGGCATGCATGCCGTGCGCGCGCAATCCGCGAACGGTAGGCTCGCGAACACAGTCGTCCCGCGCGGCCGGTATCATGGCCGCCATACGATGATGTGGCCGTGCCCGGCGACGCCGGACGCGCCACCCACCCATGCAACCGGGTCAGCGCCGACCGGATGCACATGCGCACCGCGGCCCCATGCCGCCGCCCCGCGATACCCACGGCGCCGACCGAGCGAATGTCTAACCTCAAGAAGAACTTCCTGCTGCTGCTGACGTTGCAGATTTCGATGTACGCGGTGCCGCTGCTGATCGCACCGCTGCTGACGCACGCGCTGGGGCCGGAAGGCTACGGCCAGCTCGCGTTCTCGCTCGCGGTCATCGCCTACCTGACCAACTGCACGAGCTACAGCTTCGACCTGACCGCCACGCCGCGCATCGCGCTCGCCCGCGACGACCGCGCCGAACGCTCCCGAATCTTCTGGGCGACGTTGTACGCACAGATCGGCATCGCCATGATCTGTTTCATCGTGCTGGTCGCGCTGACTTTCCTGTTCAAGCGCTTCGGCGAGGACCGCGACCTGCTGCTGATCGGTTTCGGAATGGTGGCCGGCGTGGCGTTCACGCCGGGCTGGTATTTCCAGGGCATGGAGAAGCTGCGCGCACTGAGCGTGATCCTGTTCGTCGGCCGCATCCTGAGCCTGCCCGCGATGTTCGCGCTCGTGCACAGCCCGGCGGACATCGACCGCGCGATGATCGTCAACGCCGCCGTTCCGACGCTGTCCGCGATCGTGCTGGCCGTCTACCTTTATGCTCAGCGCGAAATCGACTTCGTTCGCGTGGGCTTCACCGACATCACGGAATCGCTGAAAGGCGGCTGGCAGGTGTTCCTCGCGTCGACGTCCATCGCGTTCTATGCGTCGACCAACACCGTGCTGCTCGGCTTCGTATCGGGCAACGTCGCCGCAGGCTACTTCGCCGCCGGAGACAAGCTGATCCGCGCGGCGCTCAGCATGCTGCAACCGCTGAAGGCCGCCACCTATCCGCGCATCAGCTACCTGATGCGGCACGCACGCAACGATGCGTTCTCGTTCCTGCGCAAGCTGTTCCTCGTACAGGTCGCGATGGTGCTCGGCATCTCGCTCGTGATCTTCTTCGGCGCGCCGCTCGCCGTGCGCATCCTGTATGGCCCTTCGTACGAACCTACGGTCCAGGTGCTGCGCTGGATGGCCTTCATTCCGTTCATGGCCGGCATGACCGACCTGTTCGGCGTGCAGACGATGCTGCCGCTCGGGATGAAGTCGGCATTCACGCGAATCCTGATGTCATCGGGCATTCTGAACATCGTGCTGGTACCCGTGCTCGCAAAGTACTTCGCCGAGCTGGGCGCAGCCGCCGCCGTGCTGACGGCCGAGGCCGCGGTCGCCGCTGCACTCGCCACCGTCGTCTATCGCGCCGGAATTCCGCTTCCCGGAAGTCCGGTCGCGCGACGCGGCTAGCGCACCGCTGATGCTGACCGGCTTCCCCCACGAGGTGACCGGCATCCGACGGCGTTTCGTTCGATGCGCGCGCAACGAACCGCACCGTCCGACCACACGCCTGCCGATCTCCCACCCCCTCCGCACGCTCGCGCACGGGTACTTCTTACTTCTCCGCGCACACCCGATCGGGAACGATGACCGTTTTTCGCCCCGCTACGCAAGCCTACGAAATAAAGATCGCACGTCTCGGTAGAAACACCGATGCTGTAGTCAAACTACATTCATACCATTAGCCGCAGCAGAGAATCGCTACATCCGATTCGACAGTGCCGGGCGGTCCGCGTCGCCGTCCGCGAGGTTCGATCGGGGCCCAACCGGCCGTAACGATTCCCCGCCTGGCCTGGCATGCCGACGCGCCACCATCCCGCATCGCCAGCCGAATCCGTCCGGTGCGAATCCACCAGACATGCGCAGCTCCAGACATCATCCGAACAACCGGCAATACGATCATGGAGAGCAACATGCGGGACACACTCTGGCCGGCCGTCGTGCTGGCAGCGACCCTCTGCACCACCGCCTACGCCGGCGACGCCGATTTCAATTCACAGGGCGACGCGACCGACGCGTTCGCATCGGCCGCCGCACAGCGACGCGCCGACCTGCTCGTGCGCAAGATGACGCTCGACGAGAAACTCCAGTTCATTCATTCGCAATACGAAATGTCCAAGGTGCCCGGCGGCGGCGCCGGCTACATCCAGGGCGTACCGCGACTCGGCATTCCCGATCTGAACATGGTCGATTCGGCGACCGGCTCCGGCAGCACGTCGCAGGCCAGCACGACGTTCCCGGCGACGATCGCGGTCGCCGCCAGTTGGGATCGACGGCTGTCGTACGACTTCGGCAAGCAGGTCGCGATCCAATTGCGTGCGCAAGGGTTCGGCATGGGCCTCGGCGGCGGCACCAACCTCGCACGCGAGCCGCGCGGCGGCCGCCTGTTCGAGTATCTCGGCGAGGATCCGCTGCTGGCCGGCGACCTGCTCGCGGAGCGCACGCTCGCCACGCAGCGGCAGAAAGTCATCGCCACGATCAAGCACTACGCGGGCAACGAGCAGGAGCACGGCCGGATGGGCGGCAATACGCAGATCGACGAACGCACGCTGCGCGAGCTGTACCTGTTGCCGTTCGAGATCGCCGCGAAGCGCGGCCGGCCCGGCAGCGTGATGTGCAGCTACAACCGCCTGAACGGCACCTATGCGTGCGAGAACCCTCACCTGCTCAACGACGTGCTGAAGAACGAATGGGGCTTCCAGGGCCAGGTGCAGTCCGACTGGGGCGCCACGCACAGCACCGCCGCCGCGATCAACGCGGGGCTCGACGAGGAAGAGGACGTCGGGCCGAGCGTGTACCTGACGCCGGCGGCCGTCAAGCAGGCAATCGCGAACGGCTCGGTGTCGACGGCGCGCCTCGACGACATGGTGCGCCGCAAGCTCGCGGTGATGATCCGCGTCGGCGTGATGGACGATCCGGCCAAGGGCGGCGGCACGATCGATTTCGCGGCCGGCAACCGGTTCGCGCAAAGCGTCGCCGAGCAGTCGATCGTTCTGCTGAAGAACGACGGCAACCAGTTGCCGCTCGTCGCGTCGGCGCTGTCGCGCATCGCCGTGATCGGCGGCCATGCGGATGCGGCCGTGCTGTCCGGCGGCGGCTCCGGCAACACGCGCGATCCCGTCTCGGGGTCGTTCGCCGGCTGCGGCGGCCTGACGTTCGGGTCGTCGACCGGGTGCAGCTGGTGGCGCAATCCCTGGCTCAAGGTCGACGTGCCGATCGTCGCGGCGATCCGCGCGCTCGCGCCCGCCGCGCAGGTCACGTATGCCGGCAACAGCGACCAGCAGTCGCCGTTCCGTGCGTACACGCAGCAGGAGATCGACCAGGCCGCGGCGCTCGCGGGCCGCTCGGATGTCGCGATCGTCGTGGTCGCCCAGCCGGCCGGCGAGGATTTCGGCGATCTGCAGAGCCTGAGCCTCGCGAACCCGTCGAACCAGGATGCGCTCGTCGAAGCCGTCGCGCGTGCGAATCCGCATACGATCGTCGTCGTCCAGAGCGGCAACCCGGTGCTGATGCCGTGGAAGGACAACGTGTCGGCCATCGTCGAGGCGTGGTATCCGGGCGAGGCCGGCGGCAAGGCGATCGCGAACGTGCTGTTCGGTGCGGTCAATCCGTCCGGCAAGCTGCCCGTGACCTTCCCGGCGCGCGATCAGGATTCGCCGACGTGGGGGCAAAACGGCACGTTCGACACCGACCCGGTGTACGCGGAAAAGCTGAACATGGGCTACCGCTGGTATGACGCGCACAACATCAAGCCGATGTTCGAGTTCGGCTACGGCCTGTCGTATACGCACTTCGCGTATTCGGATCTGTCGGTGTCGAAGCAATGGGACGGCTCGCTGAGCGTCGCGTTCACCGTGCGCAACGACGGGCGCGTTGCCGGCGCGGAAACGCCGCAGGTCTATCTCGGCGTGCCGTACAAGGACGAGCCGCCGAAGCGGCTGGTCGGCTGGGACAAGATCCGGCTGAATCCGGGCGAGGCGCGGCGTGTGCGCGTGACCGTGTCGCCGCGGATGCAGAGCGTCTGGGATACGTCGCGCAACGGCTGGCGGGTCGTCCCCGGCGGGACCGTGTATGTCGGCGCATCGTCGCGCGATATCCGCTTGCAGGGGCACTGAGCGAGCGACGATGAAGCGACCGGGGCGCCGCGAATCGCATGCGCGGCGCCCCTGCATCGACCACCACTGCGCTGACGCGCCTTACCTGAGCAGCAGCGCCAGCACCGTCGCCATCGTCGCAATCGCGGCGATGGCCGCCATCACACCGGCCAGATGCGCGGCTATCGCCACGCCGGCCGGCAATCGCGACGCGATGCCGGCCATCACGCGCCGCCCGCGTCCAGCGTGTCGAGCAGCGGCCTCGCCAGATGCAGGACCTGGTACACCGTGCCCGCGCCGCCGTCATCCGGTTCATGTTCCGTCACGAGCGCACGCGTCAGCCGCCAACGCAGCGGATCGAGACCGACGGTTGCCGCGACCACGCCCTGCCGTGCCGCCGCTTCGCGATTGCGCGCGATCTCCCGCGCCAGTGCCGCGTCGAGATCGGCGTCCGCCGGAATCTCGATCGTTTCCAGACGCGCAAACCGCCCCGTCGACGCACTGCCCTTGCGCGCGTCGAGCGCAACCTGCGTGTCGATCGGCGCGCGACCGAAGCTGTCCGTCACGACCCGATAGCGGCCGTCCGTCACGAAGCGCGCGAACGCCTGTTCGTTGCGCCACAGGTGAAACGACGCGTAGCCGTTTTCCGTCGCGCCGTGGCGGCCGGCCTCACGCAGCAGGAACGCCTTGAACCGCAGGTCGGGCGTGTCGTCCCACAACCGGCCGCGCTCGCGCACGCGATTGCGGATGATGTCGAGGTCGTAGTCCGCCGGCAGACGGTGCACGTAGTACGCGGTCAGCATGATCGACTCCTCGCGAAAGAAACGGATGGCATTCCGGACGGCATGACTGCAGCGTAGAATACCTTGAATCATTTGAAAACAGGATGGCAGAATATTTCAATGATTCGATTTTGAAATGGATGATGGTGCGATGAAAACGCTCGACATCGAAGCCGTGCAGGCGTTCGTGCTGACCGCCGATCTCAAGAGCTTCACGCGGGCCGCGGAAGCGCTGGATACGACACAATCCGCGGTGAGCCTGAAGATCAAGCGGCTGGAAGACGCGCTCGGCCGCCGCCTGCTGGAACGCACGCCGCGGCAGGTTCGCCTGTCGGCCGACGGCACCGCGTTCCTGGAACCGGCGCGCGAACTGGTGGCCGCCCATCATGGCGCAATCAGCGCATTCGGCACGAGCCAGCGCCGGCTCGTGATCGGCGTGAGCCACCATGTCGTCGGCGCCGATCTCCCGGTGCTGCTGCGGCGGATGAGCGAAGCGGAGCCGACGCTCGTGCTGGAGATCCGCGTCGCCGCGTCGCGCGACGTGCTCGACGCGTTCGATCGCGGCCAGCTCGATGCAGCCGTCGCGCTGCAACACGACAGCCGGCGGCTCGACGGCGAGACCCTCCTGTCGGAATCGTTCGGCTGGATGGCGGCGGCCGATTTCGAGTACCGTCCGCCACAACCGCTGCGGCTCGCCACGCAGGCCGAACCGTGCAGCGTGCGCCGCATGGCGGTCGGCGCGCTGGACGAAGCCGGTGTCGCGTGGACGGAAGTCTTCGTCGGCGGCGGCGTGGCGACGATCGGCGCGGCGGTGTCCGCGGGGCTGGCCGTCGCGGCGCTCGGGCATCGCGTCGCACCCGCCGGCACGGTGGACGTGGGTACGCGCTACGGGCTGCCGCCATTACCGACGCGCGACGTGGTGCTCTACTCGAACCTGACCGATGCACGCGCCCGCCAGGCGCTGCGCACGCTGGGCGCGGCGCTACGGTCGTCGGTCGGCGCACGTTGACGCCGCATTGATTCGAACCGCGCGCAGGAAACGAAAGCAACGCATGTCTCGCTTCGGCGCCGTGCCCGGTTCGCGCGATCCTCGCCATCCTCGCCATCCAGACCCCGGTCGCCAGCCCCGCCCGGAACCCTCGACGCGCGCCACGGTAAAATCGCGTCTTCGCCCCGCGCGGATTGCAGACGGCATCCCTCCGTCCGCGGGCCCACGTCACAAGCATCGACCAGCCATCGCCACCTTGATTTCCCTGCACTTTCCGCGTCGCGACGCATGAGTTACTCGCTCGCCACCTCCTATATCCGCGAACTCGAAATCCGCAAGAGCCGTTTCATCGCGCACGCGGTTCCCGTCGAGGATCGCGACGCCGCGATGCAGGTGCTGCAGCGCCTGCGCGACGAGCATCCGGCAGCCACCCACGTGTGCTGGGCGCTGCTGGCGGGCGGCCAGTCGGGCATGTCGGACGACGGCGAGCCGTCGGGCACGGCGGGCCGGCCGATCCTCGAAGTGCTGCGCCATCACGACCTCGACGGCGTGCTCGGCGCGGTCGTGCGTTACTACGGCGGCGTGAAACTCGGCGCGGGCGGGCTGGTGCGTGCGTACACGGATGCGATCGCATCGGCGCTGCTTGATGCCGAACGCGTCGAGCGCATTCGGCACACGCGGCTCGCGATCGAGATCGGCTACCCGGAAGAGGCGCGCGTGCGTCGCTGGATCGAACAGGCCGGCTACGAGCTGGTGGACAGCACGTACGGCATGACGGTGAAGCTCGTGATCAAGCTGCCCGAAACCGCCGACGCCGCGGCAAGGGCCGAACTGTTCGACCTGACGCAAGGGCGCTCGGGGTTTCCGGAAATGTGAGCCGTCGCGGCGACAGGCGCTGCGCGGCGTATGCGCGCACGCGCCGAATCACCGCGCTCGACCGAAAGCCCGAAAAAAAGCGCGCCGCATCATGCGGCGCGCTTCGTCACATCGCGATCGGCCGGCGCGAACCGGTCAATAAACTTCCGGCACGATCATGTTGTCCGGCACCGGACGGCGAATGTAGTCCTCGTGATGCTCGCGCTGCGGCAGGTCGATCGTCGGGCGCGGCACCTCGTGATACGGCACCTGGCCGAGCAGATGGTGAATGCAGTTCAGCCGCGCGCGCTTCTTGTCGACGGCCTGCACGACCCACCACGGCGCCTCCGGAATATGCGTGCGCTGCAGCATCTCTTCCTTCGCGGCCGTATAAGCCTCCCAGCGGCGGCGGCTTTCGAGATCCATCGGGCTCAGCTTCCACTGCTTCAGCGGATCCTCGATCCGGCTCTGGAAGCGCAACTCCTGCTCGTGATCGGTGATCGAGAACCAGTACTTGACGATCTGGATCCCGCTGCGCACGAGCATCTTCTCGAACTCGGGCACCGACCGGAAAAATTCCTCGTACTCGTCGTCGGTACAGAAATTCATCACGCGCTCGACGCCCGCACGGTTGTACCAGCTGCGATCGAACAGCACGATCTCGCCGCCCGCGGGCAGATGCGCGACATAGCGCTGGAAGTACCATTGCGTGCGCTCGCGGTTGTTCGGCGCCGGCAGCGCGGCGACGCGACACACGCGCGGGTTCAGGCGCTGCGTGATGCGCTTGATCGCCCCGCCCTTGCCGGCCGCGTCGCGTCCCTCGAAAATGACGACGAGCCGGTGCCCGGTCTCCACGACCCAGTCCTGCAGCTTCACGAGCTCGCCCTGCAAGCGGAACAGCTCGCGGAAATATTCCTTGCGCGCTTCGCGACGCTCGGGCGAGAACAGCAGATCCTCACTATTGTCGAAACGGCGGTCGTCGAGCTCCATCTCGAGCTCTTCGTCGTAGGCGTCGACGAGATCCTCCTCGAAACGGCGCTGGCGCGCTTCCATCGAGTTCGTATCGGTGCGGTTGTCGGTCTCGGTGCGGGTATCGTTGTCGCCCATGGGGCCTCCTTCCATCGTTGACGCAGCCAAACTCGGCCATTATCCCAGCGTCGCGCGTCAAATTCATGAAAACGGGCGGCCAAGCCCGTCGGAAGCGAAATGAGCGGGCCGGCGTCGGGCACGGCTGCCTCGAGGATGCGTCCGAAGCCATTGCCGCGCGGATCGCGGGCTTCATCCGAACGACCGGCTGAAAAAAATCGGCAGCCGGGTCGAGACACCGGCTACCGAACGGCACGCGCGGCGGCTGTCGCCAACGCGCACGCATCGCTTCACGTCAACGTCAACGAATGATCCGCGTCACGCCCCGCCCGCGCGGATCGGCCATCGCCTCCGGCGTCTTGCCGTCGATCTTGATGACCTGGATGTCGCCGCTGAAATCCTGCCCCTTCAGCGTATAGCCGCGCGCCTCGATCTGCTTCGCGAGTTCGCCTTCGATCGGATGGTACGGCTCCCAGAAGATCGTGTTCGGCGGCAGCAGCTGGTGATGGAACCGCATCGCGCCGACCGCTTCCTTCAACGGCATCTTGAAGTCGTAGATGTTGTTGATCACCTGGAAGATCGACGTGAAGATGCGCGAGCCGCCCGGCGTGCCGATCACCAGCGACACCTTGCCGTCCTTCGTCATGATCGTCGGCGACATCGACGACAGCGGACGCTTCTTCGGTTCGATCGCGTTCGCGTCGCTGCCCACCACGCCGAACATGTTCGCGACGCCCGGCTTCGCGGAGAAGTCGTCCATCTCGTCGTTCAGCACGATGCCCGTGCCGTCGGCGATCACGCCCGAGCCGAAATAGCCGTTGACCGTGTACGTGTTCGATACCGCGTTGCCCCACTTGTCGACCACCGAGAAGTGCGTCGTTTCGGCCTTCTCCGGCATCGTCGTGCCGAGGCCCGGCTGCACGCTCTTCGTGTCCGACGGCTCCTTCGGGTTGACCTCGGCCGCACGCTTCGCGATGTACGCGTCGTCGGTCAGCTGCGCGACCGGCACCTTGTAGAAGTCGGGATCGCCGAGATACTGCGCCCGGTCGGCGAACACGCGCTTCTCGATCTCCGCGACGAGGTGGATGTACTGCGGCGAGTTGAGCTTCACGCCCTCGAAGTCCTGCTTCAGGTCGGCCTTCATCTTCAGCAACTGCACGAGGCCGATGCCGCCCGAGCTCGGGGGCGGCGCGGTGATCACGTCATAGCCGTTCCACTTCGCCTGCACCGGCTGGCGCCACACCGCACGGTACTGCGCGAGGTCCTCGGTCGTGATCAGCCCGTTGCCGTCGCCGGTCTTCATCGACGCGGCGATCAGCTCGGCCGTCTTGCCCTTGTAGAAGCCTTCCGCACCGCCGTCCGCGATGCGCGTCAGCACGTCGGCGAGGTCGGGCTGCTTGAAGTTCGCGCCGGCCTTCAGCCCGGAAAAGTACTTGTCGAAGTTGGTCTTGCCGCCAAACTCCTTCGATGCGTCGACGCCGCGCTGCGCGAGTTGCTCGTCGACGACGAAGCCGTCGCGCGCGTAGTGGATCGCCGGCGCGAGCACCTGCTTCCACTTCAGCTTGCCGAAGCGCTTCTGCGCTTCCCACATGCCCGCCACCGTGCCCGGCACGCCAACCGCGCGCGGGCCGTACAGGCTCATGCCCTTGACGACGTTGCCGTCCTTGTCGAGATACATGTCCTTCGTCGCGGCGAGCGGCGCGCGCTCGCGGTAATCGATGAAGTACGGCTTGCCGTCCTTGTAGATCGTCATGAAGCCGCCGCCGCCGATGTTGCCGGCTTCCGGGTACGTGACGGCGAGCGTGAACGCGATCGCGACAGCCGCGTCGATCGCGTTGCCGCCTTCCTTGAAGATCCGCTCCGCGGCATCCGCGCTGTACTTGTCGGCCACCGCCACCGCGGAGCTCGTCAGGACCGCGGGCTGCGGCCCTTTCGCGTAGGCGGGCGCGTTCGGCAGGAAGCCGATGCCGGCCACCGTCGCCAGCACGGCAGCGGATGATTTGAAGCGATTCAGCGTAGTCATTGCATGTCCCCCATGTGGATCTCCTTCAGGCAGGAAAGCACCTGATTCGCGGATGAGCCGCCGGCGCGCCGGCGGCCCTGTGCCGGCCTCGTAGTATAGGGGGACAAAAAGGGTCGAACACGCGACGTCGCGACGAAAACGTGTCGATCGTGTGCGCGCGGTCACGTTGCAGCGCCGCGACACGCACACGGATCGTTCGATATCGGCTGCGGCGCAGGCCTTCGCGCAATGCACAAAAACCGAAAGTTGCGATCCGCGCGGCAGGGCGTGCCGCACATGCAAAAAAATCTGCAAACGACCCGCGCGCGGCACAGCCCGATCTGCGAAGATAGCGCCCCGCTTGCGCGCCGCATCGTCGTTTCGTGCACGCGCCGCTTCACGCTTCTTCGTCTCGCTCCCTATGGCATCACACAACGCGCATCACGCGTCCGGCTTCGCCGCCGGCGTCGCCGCCGCCGTCCTCGTCGCGCAAACCGGCGCAACCGGCCCGTGGCATTCGGGCATGCTCGCCGCGTTCGCCGCGGGTGTCGCGGGCGGCACCGCGCCCGACTGGCTCGAAGTCGCGTGGTGGACCCGCAAGCGCCGCCTGTGGATCACGCATCGCACCCTCACGCACTGGGGCATCGGCTGGGTCGCGCTGCTCGCGCTCGGCTGGCACGGGCTCACCCATCACCCGCATCCGATGTGGGCCGCGCCGCTGTTCGGCTTCGCTTGCGGCGGCGTGATGCACCTGCTCGCCGACTGGCCGAATCCGCTCGGCGTACCGTGGATCTGGCGGCGCCACTCACTCAACCTCTGGAACAGCGGGCATTGCGACCTGATCGTGGTGGCCGCCGCCTGGGGCGGCACGCTCTGGCTCGCGCAGTCGCTGTGGTCGCGTGCGCCGCTGATCGAGCACTGGCTCGGCTGGCTGCATCGCGTCTAGTTGCAATTCGGCACAATTCGGCATGCAATCGACATGCCGAAACGCACGCAACTTTCCGTCCATTGAAAGCGCGGTGCGGGCCCCCATCTGAATCGGAATCGTCGGCACGCATGCCCGGCACGCACGCGCGACGTCTGGCACACTGACGATTCGATTCGCGTGCGATACATCCGCACGCTCGCACCCCATTTCAACGCTCCGATGGACGTCACAGCTACCCGCCCTGCCGCCCGTGCGCTCGACGTGTTCCACCCGGCCGTCGCCGCGTGGTTCACGCGCACGTTCGCCGCGCCGACCGGCGCGCAGGCGCTCGCGTGGCCGCACATCAAGGCCGGCCGCTCGACGCTCGTCGCCGCGCCGACCGGCTCCGGCAAGACGCTCACCGCATTCCTGTGCGCGCTCGACGATCTGGTGCGCGATGCGCTCGCGCACGACGGCACGTTGCCCGACGCGACGCTGGTCGTCTACGTGTCGCCGCTGAAAGCGCTGTCGAACGACATCCACGTGAACCTCGACGCGCCGCTCGCCGGCATCGCCGAATCGCTCGCGCAACTCGGCCTGCCGGTGCCGGCAATCCGCACCGCGGTGCGCACCGGCGACACGACGCAGGCCGAGCGCGCCGCGCTGCGCAAGCGCGCGCCGCACATCCTCGTCACGACACCCGAATCGCTGTACGTGCTGCTGTCGTCCACGTCGGGGCGTCAGATGCTGTCGAACGTGCGCTCGGTCATCGTCGACGAAATCCACGCGCTTGCGTCGTCCAAACGCGGCAGCCATCTCGCGCTGTCGCTCGAACGCCTCGACGCGCTGGTCGGGCGCGCGCTGCCGCGCATCGGTCTGTCGGCCACGCAAAAGCCGATCGATGCGGTCGCGCGCTTCCTCGTCGGCGGGCCGGCCGACGCGCCGCGCGACTGCGCGATCGTCGATACCGGCCACACGCGCGAGCGGGATCTCGCGCTCGAACTGCCGAACGTGCCGCTCGAACCGGTGATGGCGACCGACGTGTGGGAACAGGTGTACGACCGCATCGCGGGGCTCGCCACCGCGCATCGCACGACGCTCGTGTTCGTCAACACGCGCCGCACCGCCGAGCGCATGGCGCGCCATCTCGCCGACCGGCTCGGCAAGGACGCGATCGCCGCGCATCACGGCAGTCTGGCGAAGGAGCACCGCTTCGACGCCGAGCAGCGCCTGAAGCGCGGCGAACTGAAGCTGCTCGTCGCAACCGCATCGCTCGAACTCGGCATCGACATCGGCGACGTCGATCTCGTGTGCCAGGTCGGTTCGCCGCGCGGTATCGCGCCGTTCCTGCAGCGTGTCGGCCGCTCGGGGCACCATGTCGGCGGCGTGCCGAAGGGGCGGCTCTTTCCGCTGTCGCGCGACGAGCTGGTCGAATGCGCGGCGCTGCTCGACTGCGTGCGGCGCGGCGAACTCGATGCGCTGCGGATTCCCGAAGCGCCGCTCGACGTGCTCGCGCAGCAGATCGTCGCCGAAGTCGCGTGCACGGAATGGCACGAAGACGCGCTGTATGCGAGCTTCACGCGTGCCGCGCCGTACGCGCGACTGACGCGCGAGCGCTTCGACGAAGTAATGAAGATGCTCGCCGAAGGGTTCACGAGCCGACGCGGCGTGCGCGGTGCGTACCTGCATCGCGACGTGGTCGGCGGCACCGTGCGCGGGCGCCGCAACGCGATGATGACCGCGACCACCTCCGGCGGCACGATCCCCGACATGGCCGACTACGCGGTGCTGCTCGAACCGCAGGGCATCCAGGTCGGCACCGTCAACGAGGATTTCGCGATCGAGAGCCTGGCCGGCGACGTGTTCCAGCTCGGCAACCAGTCGTACCGGATCATTCGCGTGGAAACGGGCCGCGTGCGCGTCGAGGATGCGCACGGTCAGTCGCCCGGTATCCCGTTCTGGCTCGGTGAAGGGCTCGGGCGCAGCGACGAATTGTCGGCAGCGGTCGGCCGGCTGCGCGCGCGGCTCGACGCGCTGTTCGCGGACGGCGACCGGCATCCGCGAGCCGACGCGACGAAGCACGCGAACGTCACCGAGCCCGGCAAGACGGCCACCCGCGGCAAACCCCGAACAGCAGCCGCCGAAACTGACGCGCTACCCGCCTCGCCCGACAACGCGCCCGGCGGCACCGCGCTCGCCCCGACCGACAGCCGCCTCGCGCCCGCCTTGCGCTGGCTCGTCGACGATCTCCGCCTGTCGCCCGACGCCGCGCGCCAGATCGCCGACTACCTCGCCCGCACCCGTGCGGCGCTCGGTGCATTGCCGACGCAGGACACGCTCGTGATGGAGCGTTTCTTCGACGAATCCGGCGGCACGCAGCTCGTGATCCATTCGCCGTTCGGCAGCCGGATCAACCGCGCATGGGGGCTCGCGCTGCGCAAGCGCTTCTGTCGCACGTTCAACTTCGAACTGCAGGCCGCCGCGACCGACGACGCGATCATCCTGTCGCTGTCGCTCGCGCACAGCTTCGCGCTCGACGAAGTGTGGCGCTACCTGCGTTCGGCCAGCGCCGAGCACGTGCTGATCCAGGCGCTGCTCGACGCGCCGATGTTCGGCGTGCGCTGGCGCTGGAACGCGACCACCGCGCTCGCGCTGCCGCGCTTCACCGGCGGCCGGCGCACCGCGCCGCAACTGCAGCGGATGAAGAGCGACGATCTGCTCGCGACGGTGTTCCCCGATCAGGTCGCGTGCCTCGAGAACATCGTCGGCGAACGCGAGATTCCACACCACCCGCTCGTCGACCAGACGCTCGACGATTGCCTGCACGACGCGATGGACACCGACGGCTGGCTCACGCTGCTGCGCCGAATCGAAAGCGGCGCGATCGAGCTCGTCGCGCGCGACTTGCCCGCGCCATCGCCGCTCGCGGCCGAGATCCTGAACGCAAAGCCTTACGCATTCCTCGACGATGCGCCGCTCGAGGAGCGTCGCACGCAGGCCGTGCAGTCGCGCCGCTGGAGCGATCCCGAATCGGCCGACGATCTCGGCGCGCTCGACGCCGACGCGATCGACGCGGTACGCGACGAAGCGTGGCCGCTCGTGCGCGACGCCGACGAGATGCACGATGCGCTACTGACGCTCGCATGCGTGGCCGACAGCGAGGCGCAGGCCCACGCGGGCTGGCCCGAACGACTCGCGGAACTCGCGGAACGCCGGCGCGCGACAAAACTCGCGACGCCGGGCGGTGCCGCGCTGTGGGTGCCGGTCGAGCGGCTCGTCTGCCTGCGGGCGCTGCATCCGGACGCCCGCGCGACACCGGCGCTGAAGGTGCCGGCCGCATGCGCACAGCCGTGGGAAGCCGATGCGGCGCTCGTCGACGTGATCCGCGCGCGGCTCACCGGCTTCGGGCCGCTCACGCTCGATGCGATCGCCGCGCCGCTCGGCCTGCCGCCCGCGTCGATCGCGACGGCGCTCGCGGCGCTGGAGCGCGAAGGCTACGTGATGCGCGGCCGCTTCACGCCGGGCACAACGACCGACGAATGGTGCGAACGCCACCTGCTCGCACGCATTCATCGCTACACGGTGAAGCGGCTGCGCCGCGAGATCGAGCCGGTCGAACGCGCCGATTTCATGCGCTTCCTGTTCCACTGGCAGCACCTGACACCCGACACGCGCGGCACCGGCCGCGACGCGCTTGCAGCCGTGGTCGAACAGCTCGAAGGCTACGAAGCCGCGGCCAGCGCGTGGGAAGACGCGCTGCTACCCGCGCGGCTCACCGACTACACGGCGGGCGGCCTTGACGACCTGTGCCGCTCGGGCAAGCTGGTGTGGACCCGCATCGGCGCGCCGGCGCGCGCGGCCGGCACGCCCGTGAAGACCACGCCGATCGTGCTGCTGCCGCGTCGCCATCTTTCCGCCTGGCAGGCGCTGCGCGATCCCGACGCGCAACCGGCGCTGTCCGCACGCGCCACACAAGTGCGCGACGCACTCGCCGCGCACGGCGCGATGTTCTTCGACGCACTGCTCGACGAACTGCACATGCTGCCCGTCGAACTCGAACAGGCACTCGGCGAGCTCGTGTCGGCCGGCCTCGTGAATGCGGACAGCTACGCGGGCCTGCGCGCGCTGCTGAAGCCTGCCGTCAAGCGCAGCGCGACCTATGCGCCACGCACGCGACGCGGCGGCGCGCTGATCGGCGGGATGGACGACGCCGGCCGCTGGGCGCTCGTGCTGCGTCAGGCACCTTCTCACGACGACGCGCCCGCAGCAAAACGCGGCCCCGCCACGATCGATCCCGACGCGCTCGAACACATCGTATGGACGCTGCTGCGCCGCTACGGCGTCGTGTTCTGGCGGCTGCTCGAACGCGAAGCCGACTGGCTGCCGAGCTGGCGCGAACTCGTGCGCGTGCTGCAGCGCCTCGAAGCACGCGGCGAGATCCGCGGCGGACGCTTCGTCGCCGGGCTCGCCGGCGAGCAGTTCGCGCTGCCCGAGGCCATCCCGATCCTGCGCGAACTGCGACGGCAACCGGGTGAAGGACAGTACATATGCGTGACGGGCGCCGACCCGCTGAATCTCGCCGGCACGCTGCTGCCCGGCGACAAGGTGCCGGCGCTGGCCGGCAATCGCGTGCTGTTCCGCGACGGCGTGCCCGTCGCCTCGCTGGTATCGGGTACGTTCCGCTATGCGCCCGACCTGGCACCCGCCGCGCGCGAGGACGCGCGCCTGCGGCTCGCGCGTTACTGCTGACATCGGCTGACACGCACGCGGCACGAGACTACTGATCGCCGGGCCGCGCGGATGCCATCGTTCGGGTAGCATCGAACGATCGACCGCGCGGGCT
Source organism: Burkholderia sp. BCC0506 (assembly GCF_902833145.1). GTDB lineage: Bacteria > Pseudomonadota > Gammaproteobacteria > Burkholderiales > Burkholderiaceae > Burkholderia. The sequence continues at coordinate 533,713 of NZ_CADFEN010000004.1, forward strand.
TCCGCGTGTCGCCCCCCCTAAAACAAGACTTCCGGAGACTGCCGTTCATGCCTTCGCATGCCGATTCGCCCGCTGTTCATCACGCGGGTTCGCTGACCATTTTCCAGGGCGCCGCGCTCTATATCGGCGCGGTGCTCGGCACCGGCGTGATCGCGCTGCCCGCGCTCGCCGCCGAAGTCGCGGGGCCGGCCTCGCTGCTCGCGTGGGCGGCGCTCGTCGTGCTGTCCGGGCCGCTCGCGGCCACCTTCGCCGCGCTCGGCGCCCGCTATCCCGATGCGGGCGGCGTATCGACCTACGCACGGCGCGCATTCGGCCCGAAGGCCGCGGCCGTCGTCGGCTGGTGCTTCTATTTCGCGGTGCCGGCCGGCGCGCCGGCCGCCGCGATGTTCGGCGGCGCATACGTCGCGGCCGTCACCGGTGGCGGACACACGACGGTCATCGTCACGGCCGCCGCGCTGATCGCGACCGTGTCGGCCGCGAACGCATTCGGCGTCACCGTATCGGGCCGCATGCAGCTCGTGTTGTCGGCGCTGCTCGTCGCGCTGCTGCTGGCTGCGGTGCTCGCCTCCGCGCCGCATGCGCGCACCGCGAACCTGCATCCGTTCGCCCCGCACGGCTGGCTCGCGGTCGGCCAGGCCGCCGCGCTGCTCGTGTGGAGCTTCGCCGGCTGGGAAGCGATCACCCATCTCGCCGCCGAATTCCGCCGGCCCGCGCACGACATGCCGCGCTCGGCCGGCATCGCGGTCGTGGTCGTCGGGTTTCTGTATCTGTCGGTTGCCGCCGCGAGCGTGACGGTGCTCGGGCCTTCCGCGGGCGCTTTGGGCGCGCCGCTCGCCGAACTGATCGCGGGCGGCATCGGCGGCCATGCGCAGGTGCTGGCCGCCGCAGCAGCGCTGCTGCTCACGCTCGGCACGATGAACGCATATTTCGCGGGCGCGGCCAAGCTCGGCGCGGCGCTCGGACGCGACGGCGCGTTGCCCGCCTGGCTCGCGCAAGGCAGCCAGGTCGGCGGCGTGCCGCGCCGCAGCCTCGGCGTGATCGCTGTGCTCGCGGCCGTCGCGCTGGCCGCCACGACGCTGTCGGACGTCGGGCCGAAGCCGCTCGTGCTCGTGACGTCCGGATGTTTCGTGATGGTGTACGGGCTCGGCGCGGCGGCTGCGCTGAAGCTGCTGCCGCGTGGCGGCATCGCGTATCGCTGCGCGTGGATTTCGCTGATTGCGGTGGCCGGGTTGTTCGTGACGACCGGCTGGTATTTCCTGTGCCCGCTGCTGCTGGCGGGCGGTGCGTTGCTTTATCTGCAGGTCGCCGGCGCGCGTCAATGACCCGGCATGCGCACGCGGGCCGGCAACCGCATGCTCGCCGCGCGCATCGCATGAACGATCACGTCGATCCGGCCGCGCGCCATTGGCTCGCGCCGCTCAAGCCGGCACCAGCTCGAAGCTGAGCCGCTTGCCGAGCGCGGCGGCCGCGCTCGCGAGCGTCGCCAGCGTGAGGCTCGTATCGGTTTCGTCGAGCAGACGGTTGAGTGCGGCGCGGCTGGTTTTCATCCGCGCGGCCATCGCCGTTTTCGTGATGTGCTGCGCCTTCATTTCCTGCCCGATCTGCCACGCGATCACGCGCTTGATCGCGGTGGCGGTGGCCGCTTCGAGATTGCCGTCAGCTTCGAGGAAGGCGTCGAAATCGCTGCCGATATGCGGATTGTTCGTGGTCGTCATGTCGTACTCCAGATGCATGGCGTTGCCGGCTGCCCGCCCGTCGGAGACGGTGCGTTCCGGCGCAACCGGGAATTCAGATGGCGTGCGTCAGCGCTTTCAGGCGCGCGACGGTGACGTCGAGATCGTTCGACGGCGTGGCGCGCGACTGCTTGAAGAAGCCATGCAGCAGCACCATCGTGTCGCCGACGACCGTGAACAGCACGCGCGCGCTTCGCCCCGGCACCGTCACACGGATCTCCCACAGATCCTTCGCCATCTTCCGGACCAGCGGCATGCCGAGCGGCCAGCCGAGTTGAACGGTCTTGATCTCTTCGCCGATCGCCCTTCGCTCCGCTTGCCCGAGCGCATTGAGCCAGTCGCGCACCGGCTCGTGGCCGCGGGCCGTCCGGAAGAACCGCACGCCGAGCGTGACCTGAATCTGCTGTCTCGCCATCGTCTTGCCGCCAATCGTATCAAAAATGGTACGATATGCCAAGCACCCGGATGAGCGCTACTGACCGGATGGCCAATCCTGCGGCACGAAAGGGAGATCGGGCCCGGCATATCGCCGGGCCTGGTCGATCAACGCTTGCCGCGACCGGGCTTGCGCGCCGCGCGTGGCGCCCGGTGCGCGCGCGCATCGCCGAACCGCGATCGCGCGATGTCGCGCACCGCATCGATCAGCGTGCGCGCGATCGGCGACGGCTGCGCATCGGTACGCAGCACGAGCCCGACCGGCTCGTCGGTGCCCGCCGACGGCAGCGGCAGGCGCGCGAGCGCGCCGGCCGACAAGTCGTATTCGGCTGCGTAGAGCGGCACGAACCAGACCGCGTCGTTCTCGAGCGCGAGCGCACGCGCGACCGACACCGACAGCACCTCGATGAACGAATCCAGCGGCGGCGCGCCGCATGCGCCGAGCAGTTGCTCGGCCGACTGGCGGATCAACGTGCCGAACGGCGGCAGCACGACCGGAAAGTGTGCGAGCTCGGCGGCCGGCGCCGCGCTCGCGAGGAGCGGATGCCCGGCGCGCACGACCGCGACGAGCGGCTCGTTGTACAACTGCTCGAACGCGAGCCCGATCATCCGTTCCGGCTCCGACAGCCGGCCGATCGCGCATTCGATCGCCCCGGCCTTCAGACGCTCGAGCAGCTCGGCGTTCGCGGCCGTCGCGATCCGCACGACGATGCGCGGCCAGCGCGCGGTCAGCGCCTTCATCAAGGCCGGCGCGAGCGAGGCCGCGACGGTCGGCAGCATGCCGATTTCCAGTGTCGCGGCCGCCGCGCCGCCCTCGCGCGCCAGCAGCCCGACGCCCTGCCGCAACGCCAGCACGCACGCATTCGCGTGCGGCATGAACAGTTGCGCTTCGCGGGTAGGCTGTGCGCCGTGGCGGCCGCGCTCGAACAGCTTCACGCCGAGGATCGCCTCCAGCTCGGCGATCGTCTTCGACACGGCCGGTTGCGTGATCGACAGGCTTTCGGCCGCCTTCTGCACGCCGCCCAACTGCGCGACCGCGAGAAAACACTGCAGATGCCGGAATTTGACGCGGCCGTCGGCGATACGGTTATTCATAACGGGCGGTTATGCGAATGGCGATGAATCGCCATTTTGCATAACTTTCCGGAAAGACCCAAGCGTTCGACGGGCGTGGTGTCATGCATGACGCCGCAGCGCGTGGAATCCGGTCGGCTCCCAGATCCGTTTCGCGATCAGCAGGGCCGTGCCGTGCTTCTGCCCGAGCGGCGCGGACGACGACTCCGCGTGCAGCGCCGCCGCCTTGCTGGCGAGCCGCCGCAGCTCCTGTTCGAGCTCCGCGGCGGCCGCGTCCGTCAGCATCCCTTGCAGGAACGTCATCGTTTCGCCCGGACCGTCGAAGCGGCTGCCGAGAAAGTCGTCGAGCACGTGCGCATGGAAGTAGCGGCGGATCGGCCCGCCCGGCAGCCAGTCGAAATCGCGCGCGACGCGCACGCGAATCCGGTCGCCGGGCAGCAGCGCGATCACGTTCATCCGGTCGAGCATCAGCAGGTATTTCACGCACTCGGCCTGCGTGAGGCGATAGGCCGACACGATGTCCTGCACGGTCCAGTAGTTGATCGCGCAGACGGCGACCAGCAGCAGCTTCTCGTCCGACACGAGCAACGCTTCCTGCTGCTCGGTCAGCACGCGCAGGCGCGGCGCGGACGCCGACGCTTCCTGCACGAGTTCGGCGAGCGTATAGCCGAGCAGCTGCGCGATCTCCGCGACGCGTTCCAGCGTGAAGCGGCCGCTCGCGAACAGCCGCTTCACACTCGTTTCGGAGACGTCGAGCGCACGCGCGACGTCGCGGTAAGTCATGCCCTGCGCCTTCAACTGGCGCTTCAGCGTTTCGATGAGTTGGCCTGTCTCGGTCATGTCGGTATCGAAAAATGATGCTCGAGGTTGGATATTAGGCTACCCACGCATCCACATCAGCACTTTTGGATACTTGTCTGCATAATCCGCTCCGTCCTGTCACGTAACGACGGAGCCGAAATGACCGCCCGAATCGACACAGCGAACCGCGAATCGCATCACCTCGCCGCCCCGCGCGATGCTCGCGACACGGATCGCACGATGCCGCTCGCCACAGTGCGCACGCTGGCCGCGGGCGCCCATGTCGGCGATCTCGTGTTCATCCGCGAGCCGGCCGGCGCACCGGATGCCGCGGCTGGCGCGACCGGCACGTGGGCCAACCGCTTCGGCATCGTCGTCGATACGTCGGGCGACGAACCGGTGATCGCCGCGCCCGCGGCGTTCGCGTGGACGAAGCTCACCCCGCTGTCGCGCTTCGTCGCCCGTACCGACGGCGGACGCATCGCGCTGGCGCGCCGCGTCGCGGCCGCGTCGGCCGACGCGCAACGGCAGGTTCATGCGCTAGCCGAACGGCGAATCGATGCACTGCTCGGTAGCCGCTTCAACCTGCGGGCGCGGCGCGACTTCTGCGCGCGGTACGTGGCCGAGGTGCTCGGCGCCGGCCACGCGCCGCCCCCGTCGGCCCTGCTGCGCAGCGGCATGCTGACGCTCGAATTCGACGGGATCGTGTTCGATCCTCGCCATCCATGACGACGGGCACGCTCGGGGAGACCGGATAACAACGAGAACAAACGACAAAAAACGGCGACGGGCCGGCTGGAGGGCCGTGCACGGGGTCGTCACCGACGACGCGAGGCCCGATCGCTTTTTCCGCCGGACAGGCTGCCTGTCCGGCGGAATTTTCATTGTCGCGACGGGCATAACGATCGGTTATGCGATTCGCGAAAAAAGGTCATTTTGCATAACTTTCCGGATTGGCTAAAGTCGTGCCATCCACTTCGCGAAATACCTATCAGGAGACGCCCGATGGATTCCCCCACGATCCTCACGCCGCGCGACTGGCCGTCGCATCCGGCCTACATCCACCCCGAGTACCGTTCGTCCGTGAAGCGTGGCCCGACCCGCCCGCTGATCCCGCTGAAGGAGAAGCTGCGCGACCAGTACGCGCCCGTCTATGGCGCGGAAGATCTCGGCGCGCTCGACCACGACCTGACGAAGAACGCCGTGAAGAACGGCGAGCCGCTCGGCGAGCGCATCGTCGTCACCGGCCGCGTGCTCGACGAAGGCGGCAAGCCCGTGCGCAACACGCTCGTCGAGGTGTGGCAGGCCAACGCGGCCGGCCGCTACGTGCACAAGGTCGACCAGCACGATGCACCGCTCGACCCGAACTTCCTCGGCGCGGGCCGCTGCCTGACCGACGACGAAGGCCGCTATCGCTTCCTGACGATCAAGCCCGGCGCGTATCCGTGGGGCAACCATCCGAACGCGTGGCGCCCGAATCACATCCACTTCTCGCTGTTCGGCGATTACTTCGGCTCGCGCCTCGTCACGCAGATGTACTTCCCCGGCGATCCGCTGCTCGCGTACGACCCGATCTTCCAGGGCACGCCGGAAGAAGCGCGCGACCGGCTGATCTCGCGCTTCTCGATGGACATCACCGAAGAAGGCTATGCGCTCGGCTACGAATTCGACATCGTGCTGCGCGGCCGCGACGCCACCCCGATGGAGCGCTGAACCATGACGACGCTGAAGCAAACCCCTTCGCAGACGGTCGGCCCGTACTTCGCGTACGGCCTGTGCCCGCAGCAATACGACTACGACCTGAAGAGCCTGTTCACGCCGACGATCGCCGCCGCGCACGCCGACGGCGAGCACGTGCTGCTGGTCGGGCAGGTGTTCGACGGCGACGGCAACGTGGTCGGCGACGCAGTGCTCGAATTCACGCAGGTGGATGCCGCGGGCCGCTATCCCGCGTCGCGCGACGATATCGCGAAATCCGGCTTCACGGGCTTCGCGCGGGTCGGCACGGGCACCGACCCGCAGCAGCGCTTCGTCGTCGAGACGGTGAAGCCGGGCCGCCTCGCCGCCGACGAGGCGCCGCACATCAACGTGACCGTGATGATGCGCGGCATCCTCACCCATGCGTTCACGCGCGTGTACTTCGACGACGAAGCCGCCGCGAACGCGGTCGACCCCGTGCTGAACGCGGTGCCCGCCGAGCGCCGCGCGACACTCGTCGCAAAACGCGACGCGCAGCCGGGCCGCCCGGTCGTCTACCGCTTCGACATCCGCATGCAGGGCCCGGAAGAAACCGTGTTCTTCGACGTTTGACGCACGCGCCGGCGCTTGCCGGCTCCGTGCGCCGTGTGCAACCGCATCGCCGTGTGGCGCGATACCGACAGGCATCGCGCCACACGGCGTTTTGGGCGTTCCGTCACGATCAATCGATGGTGCGCCGCATCGCGACGCGCGGTGGTTGCGGACGCCCGTCGTCATCGGCTTCCCGCCCCGATATCGAACACGCCGGCGACACGCATGCTGCGGCAGCACATCAATCGTCGGGCCGACACGATATCGTTTGCGCGTTATGCGGCGTATGCTTGGCTATCTGCGACGAATCGGCAGAATTGAATCGAATGAAGAAATAATGACATCCGCCATGCGCGACGCTGCCCGACAGGCCGGCCCGTGCATTTTTTCCGACAGAGTGCCTTTGAACGCGTCTGGCCGAAGTTGGCGGACGCGTATTTTTTGACGCCCCGGTCCAGCGGGCGGAGCCTGCGCCGGATCCCGGCGTCTAGCGACGAATCTCCAGATAGCGGCTCGGCGTGTCGCCCAGAATGCGGCGAAACGCCGACGTGAACGCACTCGCGCTCGCGTAGCCGAGATCGAGCGCCACGCGCGTCACCGGCTGCCCGTCGGTCAGGCGGGCAATCGCCGCGAGCATGCACACCTGCTGGCGCCACGCGGCAAAACTCACGCCGGTCTGTGCGCGGAACTGCCGCGTGAACGTGCGGCGGCTCACGCCTGCGTCGGCCGCGACCCGGTCGAGATCGGCGTCGATCGACGGCGCCGCGAACAGGTGCCGGCACACCTTCGCCAGCCGTGCATCGACCGGCAGCGGCGCATGCAGCGACAGACGCGGCATCGTCGCGATTTCCGCGACCAGCAGATCCATCAGCTTGCCCGCGCGGCCGTCGACGTCGTACATCGCCGGCAGGTCGACCGCATCGTCGAGCAGTTGCCGCAGCAACGGCGACACGCCATACACGCCGCACTGGGCGGGCAGCCCGGCCGCCTGCGCGGCGTCGCCGGACACGAACACGTTGAGCATCGTGACCGGCCCGGTCATCGTCATCTCGTGCCGCACGCCGGCCGGCACCCAGCACGCGCGCTGCGGCGGCACCAGCCAGCGTCCGTACGGCGTCGACACGCTGATCGTGCCGCGCGACGCGAACGCAAACTGCCCGCGCACGTGCGCGTGATCCGGAAACGTCGTGCCCGCCGCAAAGTCGTTGGCGAGCACGACCACGCTCCGGGGAATGTGTTCGTAGGGATCTAGCAGCGTATTTCTCACGGCCCGAATTCCATCATCAATGACCCGATATCGAAGGCGGGTCGCCTTCGAACGATCCACGATCCGCCCCACCGTTTGCGCGACCTCGCGGCCGCCACACCCGCCGGCCAGATCGGCCGATTGGCCAGATTGCCCGATCGGCAACCTCGTCGGAGCGGACATGCCGAATATGTTTCATCGCGTGGGGAACGCCCCACCCCCGTTCTGGTGTCGCACGGCCGGTTCGGCGACGCCCGCACGTTCGAACCGCTCGAAGCGTGGCCGTCGCGCGAGCACGTCAGCGATGTATTCATGGACTGCCGACGTTACGGCCGTATGCGCGTCGCACGCGGCCCCTACACGATCGACGAGGCCGCCGCCATCGCGCCCGACCGTATGCGCGCGCCGGCGGTATCGTCGCGGCACGCATCACCGCAGCATGAACGCCATCGCCGACAGGCTGTTCAGCGTGCGCACCACGTGCTCGACCGACGGCCCGTCGAAACGCAGCGTCACCGCATCGACGCGCTCGAGCGACGGCAGCACGCAGAACAGGTCGGCGAGCGCGGCGGTCTGCACACGCAGCGTGCAAGCGGCCGGCGCGGGCCGATGGGCGAGCGCGCGCCGGCCGGACGACAGCGCCCGTGCAACCGTTTCGCGCGCCGCGGTCGCGATCCGCGCGCACGACGCGGACGGCGTGAGCGTGTCGCCGCTCGATGCTCCGCCGGCCGTCTTGACCGTCTCGAAACGCGCGTCCGGAAACAGCGGCTGCGTTTCCTCGGCGAATACGTCGTCGCCGGTCGCGAGCGCGACATGCGCGCCGTATTCGCGCGCCAGCGCACCGTACAGCCCGGCTTCGCCGAGCTCGACGCCGTTCAGCCAGACCTGCGTGAACGCAAAGCTGTTGATCGTGTGCGCGAGCACGCCGCGCGTCTGCGATTTCGCGTGATAGCCGATCATGAACACGAGATCGGGCCGCTGTTCGAGGCCCGCCATCATCCCGAGCGTGCGCGGCTTGCCGAGCACGACGCGCGTCCGCGCATCGAGCCCGTCGGGCAGCAGGTTGCGATAGCCGCCATGCGAATCGTTGACCCAGACGGCCTGCGCACCGCCCGCGAACGCGCCTTCGATCGCCGCGTTCGCCTCGGCGGTCATCCAGCGGCGCGCGCGTTCGTATTCCGGATTGCCGGCGCGCGTCTGCTCGGTCGCGAATACGCCGGCGACACCCTCGATGTCGGTCGAGATCAGGATCTTCATGACTGGGTCGAACGTCCTTCGTTGTTTTCGTGGAACAGCCGGTCGAGATCGGGCACCGCGTCGCGCAGCGATTGCCGCACGTGTCCGTCGCGGCCGGCCACCGTCACCGCCTGCAGCAATGCATCGGCGATCGCGTGCTCGACGCTTTCGGCCGCGGCCATGAACAGCGGATCGAGCGCCGCATCGGCCACGAGGGCCGGCAGCGCGATCGTCGATGCATCGTGCGCGATCGTATAGGCGGTCGAAAAAGCGAGCGCGATGTCGCCGCTGCCGTGCCCGTAGACGGAACCCGTGCGGGCGAGCCCCGCCCCCGCGCGGCGCGCGAGCCGCGACAACTGCCGTGCGTCGAGCGGCGCATCGGTGGCCAGCAGCAGGATGATCGAACCCTGCTCGGGCGGCGCCGCGTGGGCCGCTTCGGCCGCGCGCCGTTGCGCGACGATGCGCCCGAGCGGCACGCCGCCGAGCGTGAGCATCGGCAGCCGGCCGAAATTCGCGAGCACGAGCGCGCCGACCGTATAGGGCCGGCCGGCCGCGACGGCCACGCGCGACGCGGAACCGATCCCGCCCTTCAGGTCGAAGCACGACATCCCGCGCCCGGCGCCCACCGCGCCGCGCACGACGTCGCGCGACGCCGTCCGGCACGCGTCTTCATAGTGCGCGGCGGTGACCGCGAACGCCTGGATATCGTTCAGGTAACCGTCGTTGCACTCGAACACGAGTGGATTGACGGTCGACCAGTCGCGGCCGATCCGCGGATTCGCCGCGATCGCCGCGCGGATCTGCGCCTGTGCGACCGCGCCGACGCCGAACGTATTGGTCAGCGCGATCGGCGTATCGAGCGTGCCGAGTTCGTCGACCTGCACGAGCCCGACGCTCTTGCCGAAACCGTTGATCACGGCCGCGCCCGCCGGCACCTTGCTGCGGTACACGTCGCCCGGATGCGGCTTCACGACGGTCACGCCCGTCTGCACCCCGCCGGCATCGAGCGTGCAATGGCCGACCGTCACGCCCGGCACGTCGGCGATCGTGCCGCGCGGCCCGGCCGGCAGCGTCGCCGTCCACATCGGTGCAGCCCGCATCAACGACGCTCCAGTTTCGGGTCGAGCGCGTCGCGCAGCCCGTCGCCGAGCAGATTGAACGCGAGCACGGTCAGGAAGATCGCGAGACTCGGGAACACCGCGATGTGCGGCGCCGTCACCATGTCCGCACGCGCCTCGTTGAGCATCGCGCCCCACTCCGGCGTCGGCGGCTGCGCGCCGAGCCCGAGGAACGACAGGCTCGCGGCGGTGATGATCGACGTGCCGATGCGCATCGTGAAGTAGACGACGACCGACGACACGGTGCCCGGCAGGATGTGCCGCATGATGATCGTCCAGTCGGACGCGCCGATGCTGCGCGCGGCCTCGACGTAGGTCATGTGCTTGAGCATCAATGTGTTACCGCGCACGAGCCGCGCGAAAGCCGGGATGCTGAAGATCGCGACCGCGCAGATCACGTTCACCATCCCGTTGCCGAGGATCGCGACCACGCCGATCGCGAGCAGGATGCCGGGGAACGCGAACAGCACGTCGGCGATGCGCATCGTGATGCGGTCCCACCAGCCTTCGTAATAGCCGGCGAGCAGCCCGAAGAAGGTGCCGACCACCGCGCCGAGCGCCACCGAGAAGAAGCCGGCCGCGAGCGAGATGCGCGTGCCCGCGACGATCCGGCTGAAGATGTCGCGGCCGAGCGAATCGACGCCGAACCAGTGCACGGCCGACGGCCCCGCGTTCAGCGCGTCGTAGTCGAAATAGTTCTCCGGATCGAACGGCACGACGTGCGGGCCGACGAACGCCAGCACGACGAGCGCGAGCACGAAGCCGCCCGCGACGAGCGCGACGGTCTGCTTGCGGAACTTGCGCCAGAATTCGCGCCACGGCGTGCGGATCGCGGTCGGTGCGGCCGGCGCCGCGGGCTGGACAGTCGCGTTCATGCGCGCCTCACTTGAACCGGATGGTCGGGTTGATGACCGCGTACAGCACGTCGACGGTCAGGTTGATCAGGATGAATTCCAGCGAGAACAGCAGCACGATCGCCTGGATCACCGGGTAGTCGCGCATCGTCACCGCATCGACGAGCAGGCGCCCGAGCCCCGGCCAGTTGAACACGACCTCGACGACGATCGAGCCGCCGAGCAGGAAGCCGAACTGCAGCCCCATCATCGTGACGACCGGGATCATCGCGTTGCGCAGGCAGTGCTTGAGCACGACCATCGGCTCGTGCACGCCCTTCGCGCGCGCGGTGCGCACGAAGTCCTCGTTCAGCACCTCGACGAACGACGCACGCGTGAAGCGCGCCATCACGGCCGCGACCGCGGCGCCGAGCGTCAGCGACGGCAGCACGTAGCTCTTCCACGAGCCGTCCGGGACGACCGGCAGCCAGCCGAGCTTCACCGAGAAGACTTCCATCAGCAGCATGCCGAGCGCGAACGCGGGAAACGAGATGCCCGATACCGCGAGCGTCATCCCGAGACGGTCGGGCCAGCGATTGCGCCAGACCGCCGACGCGATCCCGATCGCCATGCCGAACAGCGTCGACCACACCATGCTGACGAGCGTGAGCAGCAGCGTCGGCATGAAGCGTTCGCCGATCTCGGTCGACACCGGCCGCTTGCTGCGCGTCGAGATGCCGAAATCGCCGTGCGCGATCTTCGCGAAGAAGTTCGCGAACTGCGCGGGCAGCGGCCGGTCGAGCCCGAGATCGGCGCGCACGAGCGCGACCGTCGCGTCGTCGGCTTCGGGGCCGGCCGCGAGCCGCGCCGGGTCGCCCGGCAGCAGGTGCACGAACAGGAACACCAGCACCGCGACGATCGCGAGCGTGGGCAGCAGGCCGAACAGGCGTTTGACGAGGAAATTCAGCATGGGACACCGATCGAATCAGCGCACCGGCAGCTCGCGCCGCCGGCGCCGCATGGCGGGCGAACCGCCGTCATTTCAGCGAGATCTCGTCGAAGTTGAACGAGCCGTCCGGCATCACGTACGCGCCCTGCAGCCGCTTGCTGCGCGCATACACGATCTTCTCCTGCACGAGGAAGATCCACGGCGCGTCGGCCCAGATCTGCTTCTGCGCATCGGCGTACAGCTCGGCCTTCTGCGTGCGGTCGACCGTCTCGAGCGCCTTCGTCAGGTCGCCGTCCACCGTGTCGTTCTTGTAGTACGCGGTGTTGACGAGCTTCGGCGGCGCCGACGCGCCGGCCAGCAGCGGCGTGATCGCCCAGTTCGCCTCGCCCGTCGACGACGACCAGCCGATGTAGTACATCCGCACCGGCGCCTTCGCCGGATCCGGCGCGCTCTCGACCTTCGCGACGCGCTCGCCGGCTTCCAGCGCCTGCACCTGCACCTTCACGCCGACCTGCGCGAGCTGCTGCTGCACGAACTGGATCGCCTTCTGCGACGTCGAGTTGTTATAGGCGGACCACAGCGTCGTCTCGAAGCCGTTCGGATAGCCGGCTTCCTTCAGCAGCGCCCGCGCCTTCGCCGGGTCGTACGGCCAGGGCCCGAGCTTCGTCGCGTAGTCGACGCCCTGCGGCACCACGCCGGTCGACGGCGTCGCAAAGCCGGAGAACGCGACCTTCGCGAGCGCTTCCTTGTTCACCGCGTAGTTCAGCGCCTGGCGCACCTTCGGGTTGTCGAACGGTTTCTGCAGCATGTTCAGCGACACGTAGCGCTGCACGATCGACGGGCGCTCGACGACGTCGACCTTAGGATTGCTCTTCAGGTCGGCCGCCTGCTCGAACGGAATGCGGAACGCGAAATCGGCCTCGCCCGTCTTCATCAGCGCCGCGCGCGTGTTGTTGTCGACCACCGGCTTCCAGTCGATCGCGTCGATCTTCGGGTAGCCCTTCTTCCAGTAGCCGGCGAACTTCTTCACCTTCAGGTCGTCGGTCTGCTTCCACTCGACGAACTCGAACGGCCCGGTGCCGACCGGATGCAGCGCGATGTCGCGGCCCCACTTCTTCAGCGCGGCCGGCGAGATCATCACGGCCGACGGGTGCGCGAGCGTGTTGATGAACGCCGAGAACGGCTCGCGCAGCGTGACCTTCACCGTGGTCGGATCGACGGCCTCGGTCTTCTCGATCACGCGGAACATGTTGTAGCGCTTCAGGTGGTTCGCGGGATCGGTCACGCGGTCGAAGTTCGCCTTCACGGCCGCCGCGTTGAAATCGGTGCCGTCGTGGAACTTCACGCCCGAGCGCAGCTTGATCGTGTACGTCTTCGCGTCGGGGCTGGCTTCATAGCCGGTCGCGAGCACGTTGACGAGCTTCATGTCCTTGTCGAAGCCGAACAGCCCCTGGTAGAACGACTTGACGACGGCCTGCGACACCGTGTCGTTCGCGTCGTACGGGTCCATCGTCGTGAAGGTCGAATCCACCGCCATCACCGCGGTCTGCTGCGCGTACGCGGGCAGCGCGGCCGACAGCGCGAACGCGCCGGCGAGCGCGACGAGGCATGCGCGCGGACGAAACATCGGAAACGGATGCTGCTGGATCATTTTGCTGGGCTCCTATCGGTGAATCGGTGACGCCTCACGGGCGTTTCGGTTTCGACTGCCTGCTGGTTCGCATGCCGTCATCACGGCGCGCGACTCCCACTACTCAATACGCGCCGCCGACGCGATGCGTCGCGACGTAATGATCAGGGCCGACCGCGACGAGCGGCGCGACGACCGGCTCGTCGCCGACCGCGCGGATCGGGCTCGGAATCTCGTCCGCCGCGAGTTGACGCGGCGCGTGCCGGCGCGCCGGGTCGGCCACCGGCACCGCGCTCATCAGCTTCTTCGTGTACGGATGCTGCGGCGCCTCGAACACCGCGCGGCGCGGGCCGATCTCGACGATCTGGCCGAGATACATCACCGCGACGCGATGGCTCACGCGCTCGACCACCGCCATGTCGTGCGAGATGAACAGGTATGCGACGCCCAGCTCGCGCTGCAGGTCGAGCATCAGGTTGACGATCTGCGCCTGCACCGACACGTCGAGCGCCGACACCGATTCGTCGGCGATCACGACCTTCGGGTTCAGCGCGAGCGCACGCGCGATCGCGATCCGCTGGCGCTGGCCGCCGGAGAACTCGTGCGGATAGCGGCGTGCGGCCTCCGGCGGCAGGCCAACCTTGTCGAGCAGCCAGTCGACGCGCGCCTGCGCGTCGCTGCCGCTCGCGACGCCGTGCACGAGCAGCGGCTCCATGATCGAGAAACCGACGGTCAGGCGCGGGTTCAGCGACGCGAACGGGTCCTGGAAGATGAACTGGATGTTGCGGCGCAGCGCCTGCAGGTCCGCGCCCTTCAGCGCGCTGATGTCGCGGCCGTCGAATTCGATCGAACCGCTTTGCGATTCGACGAGGCGCAACAGCGAGCGGCCGGTGGTCGACTTGCCGCAGCCCGATTCGCCGACGAGCGCGAGCGTCTCGCCCGCGCGCAACTCGAAGCTCACGCGCTCCACCGCATGCACGTATTGCGACACGCGGCCGAACACGCCGGTCTTCACCGGAAAGCGCGTGACGAGATCGCGCACGCGCAGGATCGGCGGCGCGGCGTGATCGATGGCCGGCTGCGACGCGTCGTTCGCGACGGATGCCGTGGTCGGCGCCGCCGCGCTCGTGCCGTCCACCTTCAGCAGCGGGAATTTCTCGGGTACGTCGGTGCCCTGCATCGAGCCGAGCCGCGGCACGGCCGCGAGCAGCGCCCGCGTGTAGCGATGCGCGGGCGTCGCGAAGATGCGGTCCGATTCGCCCTCCTCGACCTTCTCGCCGCGATACATCACGAGCACGCGGTCGGCGACTTCGGCCACCACGCCCATGTCGTGCGTGATGAAGATCACGCCCATGTTCATTTCGTCCTGCAGCCCGCGCACGAGTTGCAGGATCTGCGCCTGGATCGTCACGTCGAGCGCGGTCGTCGGCTCGTCGGCGATCAGCAGCGCGGGCCGGCACGACAGCGCCATCGCGATCATCACGCGCTGCCGCATCCCGCCCGACAGCTGGTGCGGATAGCGGGCGAACACGCGGCGCGCTTCCGGGATGCGCACGAGGTCGAGCAGCCGCAGCGCTTCCGCGCGCGCGTCGGCCGCACTCTTCGACTGGTGCAGCGCGATCGCCTCGCTGATCTGGTCGCCGACGGTGAACACCGGGTTCAGCGACGTCATCGGCTCCTGGAAGATCATCGCGATGTCCGCGCCGCGGATGCCGCGCATCGTCGCGGCACTGGCCTGCGCGAGATCGACGAGCGCGCCGCCGCGGCGCCGGAACGCGATCCGGCCGCTCGTGATCTCGCCGCCGCCGTGCTCGACGAGCCGCATCAACGCAAGCGACGTGATCGATTTTCCGGAGCCCGATTCGCCGACGATCGCGAGCGTCTCGCCGCGATCGACGTGAAACGACACGTTGCGCACCGCGTCGAACGTCGCGTTTTCGCGGCGGAACGTGACCGACAGGTCGTCGACGGCGACCACGCGCTGCTCGGGCAGCACCAGGGTCGACGGGTTACGGCTCGAAGTCATGACGTATCTCCTCGTGCGATCCGGAATCAGGCCGCGTCGTCGCGGTAGATGCCGACGACCGGCGCTTCACCGACGCGCGCGTAGCCGCGGTACATCCCTTCGGTGTTGAACGGCATCGCGACGTTGCCCTGCGCGTCGACCGCGATGATCCCGCCGCGGCCCGCCAGGCGCGGCAGCTTGTTCATCACGACGTCGTGCGCGGCGTCGGCGAGCGACGCGCCGCGATACGCGATCTGCGCGGCGACGTCGTAGGCCGTCGCGAGCCGGATGAACATCTCGCCGGTGCCCGTCGACGAGACCGCGCAGGTCGCGTCGTCCGCATAGCAGCCGGCGCCGATGATCGGCGAATCGCCGACGCGCCCCGGCTGCTTGTTCGTGATGCCGCCCGTCGACGTCGCCGCCGCGATGTGGCCGTTCAGGTCGCACGCGACCGCGCCCACCGTGCCGTGCTTGCGGTCCGGATCGAGCGGCTCTGCCGGCTGCGGCTGCGGCTGCGACTGGCCGAACACGAACGTCGCCGCATCGTGATCGAGCATCGCGCCGGCCGCCGCGCGCGCCTTCAGCCACTGCGCATGCCGCGATTCGGTGTCGAAGTAGCCGGGCTCCGCGAGCTCGAGCCCCTGCGCGGCCGCGAACGCATCGGCGCCCGCGCCGGCGAACAGCACGTGCTCGCTCGCCTCCATCACGCGTCGCGCGGCGAGCACCGGATTGCGCACGCGGGTCGCGCAGCAGATCGCGCCGGCGCCGAGCGTCGCGCCGTCCATGACCGCCGCGTCGAGTTCGTGCGTGCCTTCGGCCGTATAGACGGCGCCGCGCCCGGCGTTGAACAGCGGGCAATCCTCGAGCATCCGCACCGCGACGGTGACGGCGTCGAGCGCGCTGCCGCCATCGGTCAGCACCTGTTGCGCGGCCTGCAGGATCGCGGTGAGTTCGGCGCGGTACCGGCGTTCGGTGTCGGTATCCATCGCTTCGCGCAGGATCGTGCCTGCGCCGCCGTGAATCGCGACGATCGCGGGTGAGGTCATGATTTTTTCGGACGAGGGGAAGAAGGGTTGGCGGCCGGCAAAGCCGCTTGCGGCTGCACGAGCCACGGCAGCAGGAATTCGGTCATCTCGGCGGCGGATTTCGCGGACCGGTGCGTGCGCAGCGCGACCGCATCGATCAGCGCCTCGATCATCGTGAGCACGGCGGCTTCCGAGGTGGCCGCGAAACGCCGCTCGGCCTTCACGTACAGGTTCATCCACGCGATCGGCGCGAGCGGCGATTGCGGGCCGTCGGTGATGCCGAGCACGCGCGCGCCGCGCGCCGCCGCGCGACGGGCCAGTTCGATCGTGTCCTTCACGTAGCGCGGACACGCGAGCGCGATCACGAGATCGCGCGCGTCGGCCGTGTACAGGCGCCGTGCCGCATGCGACGGGCCGCCCAGCAGCGCGAGCGATTGCACGTTGTCGTGGCACACCGACAGCCCGTGCTCCATCAGCCCGGCGAGGAACGCGCTCGACCCGGCGCCGAGAATCAGCACGCGCCGCGCGCCGACGATCGCCTCGACCGCCGCCTCGACGTCGGCCGCATCCAGTTGCGCACGCGTGTTCTCGATGTTGGCGGCAGCCTGGTCGAACACCGCGTCGATCCAGGCCGCGCCGCGTACGCCGGACTCGTGCTCCTGCGCGGAACGCAGCCGTTCGACCGGCCCAAGCGTGGCCTCGAAGCCGCGCACGAGCGCCGCGCGCATCGCCGGATAGCCGTCGAAACCGAGCGCCTTCGCGAAGCGGTTCGCGGTCGCGATCGACGCATTCACGGCCTGCGCGAGCTCGTCGATCCGCATCGTCGCCGCGCGAAACGGGTTCGCCAGCACGAATTCGCCCATGCGCCGGTGAATCGGCGTCAGCAACGGCATTGCCGACGCGATCCGCTCGGCGATCGCGGGTTCGTCGTGGCTGGCATCGTGCGGAACGAGAGGCGTCATGCGAAGGGTCGTTGCAAGGTTCGATGAAAATGAATTTACACAATCCGCTTTCCGAAAAGAAATAAATTTTCATCAGGGTTGTCACGCCCGATCCGGCGTCCGCCGACCGCCCGGACGAGCACCCGGCCCTTCCCGCGGGCCTTTGCCGGGCGACCGCCCTGCGCGACCGCTCGCGCGCCGGCACCCGTTCACCGGGAAAACCCCGAGTACGTTCGTTCGAATGCAGATTCCCGTTGACCGGATTCGCATTCGAACATAGGATGTTCGAAAATGATCAGTCGTCAGATAACATTGCAGCTCGATGACGACGAAATGTTCGCTCGAACACCGTCATTTCGATATCGCGTGGCCAAACCGGCGCATATCAAGATCGGACATCGTACGAATAAAACGAAACGAGCCATCCCGGACGGATGGCCTTCACGGACCGGGCAGGCGCCGTGCGCCCGCCCTCCCTGACAGGAGACAGCAGTGAAGACAGTCAAGGCGTTGCGCTGGTGGATCATCGTGCTCGTGTGTCTCGGCACGATCCTCAACTACCTCGCACGGAATTCCCTCGCGGTGCTCGCGCCCGAGCTCAAGCAGGTATTCGCGATCTCGACGCAGCAATACTCGTACATCGTCGGCGCGTTCCAGATCGGCTACACGATCATGCAGCCGGTATGCGGGTTCATCGTCGACCTGATCGGGCTGCGGCTCGGGTTCGCGCTGTTCGCGATGCTGTGGTCGGTGGTCGGCGTCGCGCACGGCTTCGCGTCGGGCTGGCTGTCGCTCGGCATCCTGCGCGGCTTGCTCGGCCTGTTCGAGGCGGCCGCGATTCCGTCGGGGATGAAGGCCGTCGCCGAATGGTTTCCCGATCGCGAGAAATCCGTCGCGGTCGGCTACTTCAACGCGGGCACGTCGCTCGGCGCCGCGATCGCGCCGCCGCTCGTCGTGTTCATCTCGATGCGATTCGGCTGGCAGGCCGCGTTCATGGTCACCGGCGCGCTCGGCTTCGTCTGGGCCGCGCTCTGGTACACGCAGTACCGCTCGCCGGCCGACCATCCGCGCATCACGCCGCGGGAGCGCACGCTGATCCGCGAAGGCCAGGCCACGATGCCGCCCGTGTCGAAGCGCCGCATTCGCGACGTCGTCACCGCGCGGCGCTTCTGGGCGATCGCGCTGCCGCGCTTTTTCGCGGAACCCGCATGGCAGACCTTCAGCTTCTGGATTCCGCTGTACCTCGCGACGGAGCGCCACATGCCGCTCACGCAGATCGCGGTATTCGCGTGGATGCCGTTTCTCGCGGCCGACCTCGGCGGCATCGCGGGCGGCTACCTGTCGCCGTATCTCGCGAATCGTTTCAAACTGCCGCTCGTGTGGTCGCGCGTCGCCGGCGTCGCGCTCGGCGCGGTGCTGATGCTCGGCCCCGCGATGATCGGGCTCGTGTCGTCGCCGTACGCCGCGATCGCACTGTTCTGCGTCGGCGGCTTCGCGCACCAGATGATCTCCGCGCTCGTCAACACGCTGTCGGCCGACGTGTTCGATCCCGAGGAAGTCGGCACCGCCAGCGGCTTCGCCGGGATGGCCGCGTGGATCGGCGGCCTCGGCTTCTCGCTGCTGGTCGGCGCGCTTGCCGACAAGATCGGCTATGCGCCGCTGTTCGCGTGCCTCGGCCTGTTCGACATCGTCGGCGTCACGCTGCTCGCGGTGCTGATCCGCGGCCAGTCGAAGCAGGAACGCCTGCTCGCGCAGCACGCCTGACATCCGTTTTCACCAGGAATCGCATTCATGACTTCGCTCCTTCATCCGCCCGTGTTCCGCGTCGCCAGCCACCACGCGAACCGCGTGCTGCTCGCGTCCGATACGGGCGCCACTCTGGAAATCTTCGTGCTCGAGGACGACATCGTGCGGGTGCGCGTGCTGCCCGACGCGACGGCGCGCAACCCGCGCACGTGGACGATCGCGCCCGGTCTCGACGACGTGCCGCTCGACGGGCGCGACCGCCTCGACCTGAGCGGCTTCGCGCTCCCCCACTACGCATTCGCCGAGGACGACGGCGGCGTGCGCATCGAAACCGCGCGGATCCGGCTCACGGTGCGCCGGCAAGGCGGCCATTGCACGTGGTCGATGCGCGGCGCGGACGGCACATGGCGCGTCGCGCTCGCCGACCGCGCGACGCAGGCGTACAACTTCGGCTGGTGGGACGATCGCGCGTATCACTACGTCGCCCGCGAGCGCGGCGACAAGGTGTTCGGCCTCGGCGAACGCGCAGGCGAACTCGACCGCACGGGCGCGCGCTTCGAGATGCGCAACATCGACGCGATGGGCTACAGCGCGAAGCACACCGACCCGCTGTACAAGCACATCCCGTTCTACATCACGTGGTCGCCCGATGCGTGCCAGGGGTTCGGGCTGTTCTACGACACGCTGTCGGACTGCTCATTCGACATGGGCCGCGAGCTCGACAACTACCACGGGCTCTATCGCTATTTCGTCGCCGAGCACGGCGATCTCGACTACTACTTCATCGCGTCGCCCGATACGCCGCTCGCGGCCGCACGGCGCTTCACGTGGCTGACCGGGCGCCCCGCGCGCACGCCGAAATGGGGGCTCGGCTATTCGGGCTCGACGATGAGCTACACCGATGCGCCGGACGCGCAGCGGCAGATGAACCGGTTCGTCGAGCAGTGCGACGCGCACGACATCCTGTGCGATTCGTTCCATCTGTCGTCGGGCTATACGTCGATCGGCGCGAAGCGCTACGTGTTCAACTGGAACCGCGACAAGTTTCCCGATGCGAAGGGCTTCGTGCGGCACTACCGCGCCCACGGCATCCGCCTGTGCGCGAACATCAAGCCGTGCCTGCTGCGCGACCATCCGGCCTTCGACGAGGCCGCGCGGCGCGGGCTGCTGATCCGTGCCGCGTCGGGCGAGCCCGCATGGGTGCAGTTCTGGGACGAAGTCGGCGCGTACATCGACTTCACGCAGCCGGACGCGTACCGCTGGTGGCGCGAGCAGGTCACGTCGGCGCTGCTGGAATACGGGATCGAGTCGACCTGGAACGACAACAACGAATACGAGATCTGGTCGCCCGACGCGATCGCGCACGGCTTCGGCCAGCCGTTCCCGGCGCGCGAGGCGAAGGTGCTGCAGACGATGCTGATGATGCGCGCGTCGCGCGACGCGCAGCGCGCGCATGCGCCGGCTCGGCGGCCGTTTCTCGTGTCGCGCTCCGGCGGCGCGGGCATGCAGCGCTACGTGCAGACGTGGTCGGGCGACAACACCACGTCGTGGGAAACGCTGCGCTACAACCTGAAGATGGGCCTCGGGCTCGCGCTGTCGGGCGTGTCGAACATCGGCCACGACATCGGCGGCTTCTCCGGCCCCGCGCCGTCGCCCGAATTGCTGCTGCGCTGGGTGCAGTTCGGCATCTTCATGCCGCGCTTCAGCATCCATTCGTGGAACGACGACGGCACCGTCAACGAGCCGTGGATGTACCCGGAGATCACCGCGCAGATCGCGTCGCTGATCAAGCAGCGCTATCGGCTGCTGCCGTACCTCTATCACCTGCTGTGGCTGTCGACGACGCGCTACGAGCCCGTGCTGCGACCGACCCTGGCCGATTTCCCCGGCGATGCGCGCTGCTACGACGCATGCGACGACATGATGCTCGGCGACGCGCTGCTGGTCGCGCCGGTCGTCGAGCCCGGCCAGACGGCGCGCACGGTGTACCTGCCGTCGGGCGCGCGCTGGACGTGCTGCGCGAGCGCGCAATCGTTCGACGGCAGCGCGAGCGTGACGCTGCCCGCGCCGCTCGACACGCCGGTGATGCTGCTGCGCGAAGGCCGCGTGCTGCCGCTGAACGTCGCCGAACAGCATTTCGGTGCGCGCGCCGATACCCGCGGCTTCCTGGTCGCACCGCGCCTCGAGGATGGCGTCGCGTACGGCGAATGCATCGAGGACGACGGCGAGACGGAAGCATGGCGCGACGGCGAATACGGACTCTGGCGCATCGAGACCGGCCGCGAGGCGTCGGGCGTGCTCGGCGTGTCGATCCGCTGGGACGGCCGCCCGGCACGCCCGGCCGAGCGCGTCGAGATCCTGCTGCCCGCGTCGCTGCAAGGCGCGATTGCCGTGCGCGGCGCGCGTGTCGAGCAGGACGCGCAGGACGGCGCATGGCGCCGCCTCGTCGTCGCGTTCGACCGCTGAACCGCTGCGACTGAAGCAGACCGATCAGGCGGGCCGTTCGCGCGGCCCGCCGCCTGCCACAGAGGAGGCAGCCCACCTCCCGCCCCCTTGAAAAGATGAAGAGACCCGGAGATCGACAATGAAAGCACCCGTCAACCGCTATGCAATCCTGATTTTATCGGCCGCGTCGTTCGGCACGACCGCAGCGCACGCGCAGAGCAGCGTCACGCTGTACGGCGTCGTCGACGATTCGCTCGCGTACGTGAACAACCAGCAGGGCCACTCGAACGTCTACATGCGCGACGGCAACCTGTACGCGTCGAAGTTCGGGTTGCGCGGCGACGAGGATCTCGGCGGCGGCACGCACGCGATCTTCGACCTGCAGGCCGGCTTCAACCTGAATACGGGCGCGCAGGCCGCCGCCGGCACGCTGTTCAATCGCCAGGCTTTCGTCGGCCTGCGCAACGCCGGCTACGGCACGGTGACAGCCGGCCGCCAGTACACGCCCTACTTCCTGTTCGTCGGCCCGTACGCGTCGAGCAGCTGGCTGACCGGCGCCACCGGCGCGCATCCGGGCGACATCGACGGCCTCGACACGACGATCCGCGTGAACAACTCGGTCACCTACACGTCGCCGACCTACGCGGGGCTGACCGCGAGCGCGATGTACGCATTCGGCGGCATTGCCGGCGCGACCGGCAAGGGCAACACGTTCAGCGCCGCGCTGCGCTACGCGAACGGGCCGATCGGGATCGCGGCCGGCTACCTGCGGATCAACAGCTCGGGCTCGTCCGCGGGCTTCCAGAACCCGGCCATCGCGTCGTCGGGCAGCTTCGCCGTGTCCGTGCTGAACCAGGGCTACCTGAGCGCGAAGGCCGTCGAGCAGGTCGCGGCGGCCGGCAACTACACGCTCGGCGACCTGACGATGGGGCTCAACTATTCGAACGTGAAGTACCTGCCCGGCAACGGCTCGGCCTTCACCGACACGGCCGTGTTCAACACCTACGGCGCGCTGGCCGCGTATCGCTTCACGCCGACGTTCTCGGTGGCCGGCGCGTTCGCGTACACGCTTGCGTCGAAGGCGAACGGCGTCGCGAGCGCGGCCCGCTATCAGCAGTACTCGCTGAAGGAGTCGTACAGCCTGTCGAAGCGCACGACGCTCTACGCGCTGCAGGCGTACACGCATTCGAGCGGGCAGACGCTCGGCGCGCAAGGCGCCGGACACATCGTCGACGCGGCGCCGATCGTCGGCGATTCGCAGCAGCTCACGCCGTCGACGACGCACGGCCAGTTCGTCGGCATGGCCGGGATCGCCGTCACGTTCTGAACCCGCCCGACGGCGCTTTCCGCGCGCCATCTCCGGCCCCGGACGATGCGCAGGCCGTGCGCGCCGTCCGGGTACCCGATCCGCGTTCGTCGCTGCGTTTTCCCCGCCTTGCCGGCCCGCCGCGTGCACCGCGCGGGTTTTCCCGATCGCCCCGATACCTTACAATCCGTCAGGTTCATTCCTGCTGCATGCCCCCTTCTTGCAGTCCTGACACCGCGGTACACTCGACGCACGCCGTATCAGGGTCCGACGCGCGACACGCGTGCCGGGCGGCGTCGCGCCTCGTTGCGCCCACAACTGGATGCCCGCCATGCCGGATTCCCGTCCCTCGCCCCGCACGACATTCAAGCCTCAGGTCGTCCTGCCCGCGCTCGCCGTGATCGGTGCGCTACTCGTCGTGTGCGCGCTGCACCCGAGCGAAGCCGGCGCGCTGTTCTCCGCCGGCCAGCAATGGGTCGTCGCACGGTTCGACTGGTTCTACGTGCTCGCCGTCACCGGCTTCCTCGTGTTTCTCGTGCTGATTGCCGCGAGCGATTTCGGCAATATCCGGCTCGGCCCCGACGATGCCGAACCCGAATTCAGCTTCGTGTCGTGGACGGCCATGCTGTTCGCGGCCGGCATGGGCATCGGCCTGATGTACTTCGGCGTCGGCGAGCCGATGCAGCACTTCCTGAAGCCGCCGACCGTCGCGCCCGGCACGCCCGCCGCCGCACGCGAGGCGATGCTGATGACCTTCTTCCACTGGGGCTTCCACGCGTGGGCGATCTACGGGTTGATGGGGCTCGTGCTCGCGTACTTCGGCTTTCGCTACAACCTGCCGCTGACGCTGCGCTCGGGGCTGTATCCGGTGCTGCGCGAGCGCATCAACGGCTGGATCGGCCACGCGGTCGATGCGTTCGCGCTGGTCGGCACGGTCGCGGGCATCGCGACGACGCTCGGCTACGGCGTGATGCAACTGAGCGCGGGCCTGCATACGGTCGCCGGGTGGGACACGGGCAGCAACCTGTTCCGCATCGGGCTCGTCGCGCTGGTCGTGCTCCTCGCGGGCGTGTCGGCCGCCACCGGCCTCGACAAGGGCGTGCGCCGGCTGTCCGAGCTGAACCTGCTGCTCGCGTTCCTGCTGCTCGCCTTCGTGGTCGTCGCGGGGCCGACGGCTTTCCTGCTGCGCGCGCTGGGCGACAACATCGGCCAGTACCTGTCGAGCCTCGTCGACCTGTCGTTCCGCACCTATGCGTATGCGCCGCCGCGCGAGGAAGGCTGGTTCGGCGGCTGGACGATCCTCTACTGGGCGTGGTGGGTGTCGTGGTCGCCGTTCGTCGGCATGTTCATCGCGCGCATTTCGCGCGGCCGCACGATCCGCCAGTTCGTGATCGGCGTGCTGCTCGTGCCGACCGCGTTCAACCTCGTCTGGATGACCGTGTTCGGCAACAGCGCGATCTGGCTCGATACGCACGGCGCGGCCGGCGCGCTCGCGCAGACGGCGACCAACGTCGATGCGCTGCTGTTCCGCTTCTTCGATTTCCTGCCGTTGCCGCAACTGCTGTCGATCGCCGCGATCGTGCTGATCGCGGTGTTCTTCGTCACGTCCGCCGATTCGGGCGCGTTCGTGATCGACCAGATCGCGACGCGCGGCAACGCGCATTCGCCGGTCTGGCAGCGGCTGTTCTGGGCCGCGCTGCTCGGCGTGACGGCCGCGGTGCTGCTCGTCGCGGGCGGGCTCGGCGCGCTGCAGGCGATGACGCTGATCGCCGCGCTGCCGGTCGCCGTCATCATGCTCGCGCTCTGCTACGGGCTGTGGCGCGGGCTCGCCGCCGACCGTGCGCACTATTCGCAGGACGTTGCGCCCGCAACGAGCTTCTGGACCGGCCAGCACTGGCGCCATCGCCTGACGCACATCCTGCGGCAGACGACCGAGGCCGAGGCGCGCCAGTTCGTCGCGGAAACGGTCGAACCGGCGCTGCGCAAGGTCGCCGACGAGCTGCGCGCGAGCGGCGTCGATGCGCACGTGCAGCGCGACAGCGACGATGCGGTGCGGCTCACCGTGCCGACCGCCGAACACCGCGATTTCGTGTACGGCGTGCGCGTCACCGCGAAATCCGCGGCCGCGTTCCTCGTGCGCGAGGCGGCCGGGCCGGACGAGGCGCGTGCGCACGTCCATGGCGTCGTCACGTTCTTCGAGGACGGCCGGCTCGGCTACGACATCGAATACCTGCGCGGCGACGAAGTGATCGCCGACGTGCTGCGCCAGTACGAGCGCTACGTGTCGCTCGCGGCAGACACCCGCACGCACCTGCTGAGCCGGGCGCCGGGGCATGCGACGGAGGCCGAATGAGCGGGCTGCTGCAAAGCCGCGCCGCCGACGTCATCGCGCTCGGTACGCTCGCCGTGCTGTACCTCGGCGGCGCCGCCATCGCGCTGTGGCGGATCCGCGCCGCGGCACCGCGCGGCAAGGCCTACTGGATCGTCTGCGCGGCGCTGCTTGCCGGCGGCGCCGTCGCGATGGGCGGCAACCTGACGCCGGTGCCGAACAGCGGCGAAATGCCGCCCGGTTTCGCGCTCGGCGCCGAGGCCGTCCTGCTCGGCCTTGCACTGGCGGCCGGTGGCTGCGCGTGGCTGATGCTGCGCGCGCGCAAACGCTGACGCACGCGGGGCGCGCGGCCCCGTTTCGTCACGCGGGCACGATGACGTGCATGGCCAACGAGCGGCCACGACTTCGCAGATCCGCTTCCGCGGCTTTCGCGGCTTTCACCCCCTCCGTCATATGGACGGCGCGCGCGCCGTCACGAGCCAGCACGCCGCATCGAAACGCACCTCGGCACCGTGCACGTAGCGCTCGAACGCCGCGCGCATCGTGTCGATCACGCGCCGCCGCGTCGCTTCGTCCGTCTCCGGCAACGCCAGACCGACCGGGCCCAGCCGGGCAAGGTAGTCGTCCAGCGCGGACGCCGGCAGCACGCACGCCCGGTCGACCGGCTCGATCGCAACGTCGGCCCAGCCGCTGTCCGACAGCACCGACGCGACCCGCTGCCGGTCGCCGAACGCGAACTGCCCGGGGGCGCCGGGCTTCCGCACGGGCAGGTTCGGCAGCAGCGGCGCGGCCGCCCGCTCGGCCGTCGTCATGAACGGGTTGTCGGCTGCGCCGCGCCACGCGACGAACCGCATCTGCGCGCCCGGCTCCGCCGCCTGCCGCAGGTTCGCGAACGCCCGCACCGGATCGTCGAAGAACATCACGCCGAGACGCGACACGATCAGGTCGACGCTCGCCGGCTCGAACGCATGCGTCTGCCCGTCCGCGCAGACGAACCGGGCGTGCAGCCCGCTGCGTTCGACACGCGCCCGGGCGGCGTCGATCATCCGCGCCGAAATGTCGATACCCGTGCATTGCGCGTTCGCGCCGAGCCGCCGCGCGATCGCGAGCGTGACCGCGCCCGTGCCGCAGCCGACATCGAGCACGCGCGTGGCGGACGACGCTGCCGCCGCATCCGCCAGCAGCGTTTCGAACGGCTCGAACATCCGGTCCAGCAGCGCCTGCGCATCGACCCACGCGCGCCCCGACGGACCGTTCCATAGCGCCGATTGCACTTCGTTGGGCCGGTTGGCTTCCATCGTCGATCCCCTTCCGATTCGTTGATGACGAACCGGACTGTGCCGCTTCAAGCCGGCTTGAAGTCAAGGCCGGCCACTGCGCGCCCGTGCCGCGCCCGTTTTCACATTTCTTACATTCGTGCTGCGTATCGTTGACGACTTTCCTACGGTGCCGCCCCTCCCATGCGACGATTCCTCTCGCGCGCGCTGCTCGTGCGCTGCGTTCCCCTGGTTGCCCTCGCCGCGCTGTCCGCGTGCTCGAATCACATCGATTCGCCGGACGATCCGGCCAGCGCGTCGGCCAACGTCCAGGCCGCATGGGTCGAGATCGGCGATGCGAACCAGGCGATCGCGCGCGTCGTCACGAACTACACGCCCGCGTCGGCCGGCGATCCGACGTGCCCGCAACTGGCCGTCGACGGCAAGCTGTCGCGCATGGCGTTGCGCGCCGGCGCCGCGACCGTCGCGCAGCGGCCGACCGCCAGCGACCCGGCCGATTCGAAACCGTCGAGCTTCCCGGTGTCCGTCTGCGAAACCACGCTGCCGGCCGGCGCACAGGCGGCGAGCGTCGCGGGCCGCACGCTGCCGCTGCCGAAAGCGCAGCCGCAGCGCATCGCGATCATCGCCGACACGGGCTGCCGGATGAAGAAGGCCGACAACGCGTGGCAGGCGTGCAACGATGCCACGGTCTGGCCGTTCGACACGATCGCGGCCAGCGTCGCGAAGCTGTCGCCCGATCTCGTGCTGCACGTCGGCGACTACCACTATCGCGAGAACGCATGCCCGCCGGACATCGCCGGCTGCAAGGACAGCCCGTGGGGCTACGGCTGGGATACGTGGCAAGCCGACCTGTTCCGCCCGGCCGCGCCGTTGCTCGCGAAGGCGCCGTGGGTCGTCGTGCGCGGCAACCACGAGGAATGCGCGCGTGCGGGCCAGGGCTGGTTCCGCTTCCTCGACCCGCGCCCGTATTCGGCCGCACGCTCGTGCGACGATCCGGCCAACGACAACAACGCGAACTACTCGGAACCCTATGCGGTGTCGCTCGGCGGCGGCTCGCAGGTGATCGTGTTCGACACCGCGAAAGTCGGCCGCACGCCGCTCAAGACGACCGACGTGCAATTCGGCATCTACCAGAAGCAGTTCCAGACGGTCGCATCGCTCGCGTCGAAGGCCGGCATGACGACGACGATCTTCACGAACCATCATCCGATCCTTGCATTCGCGCCGATCGCCGGCAGCACGCCGGCGCCGGGCAACCTCGCGTTGCAGTCGGTGATGTCGAGCCTCAACGCGCAGGCGTACTACCCGCCGGGCGTGCATGTCGCGCTGCACGGCCACGTGCACGATTTCCAGGCGATCAACTTCTCGTCCGGACACCCGGCGACGATCGTGTCCGGCAACGGCGGCGACAACCTCGACGTCGCGCTGCCCGACCCGTTCCCGGCCGGCCTGACGCCCGCTCCCGGCGCCGTGATCGATCGTCTGTCGCACAACAACAGCTTCGGTTTCCTGATCATGGAGCGCAATGCCGCGCCGGCGACGGGCTGGGTGTTCCGCGCGTATTCGGCGGCCGGCAAGCTGCTGGCGTCGTGCAATCAGTCCGGCAGGACGCTCGCCTGCGACAAGACGGGGTTCATCGCGCCGTGAGTGACGCAGTCCGATGTGACGGCCACGGCGTGCACGGCCGGCAGACGCTGCAGCGTGTAATCCCGGTCGCCCTCGCCGCGCTGACCCTCGCGGCCCATGCCGCGCCGACCGAAACGGTCCTGCTTCCCGGCGCGCCGCCGTCGCGCGTCGTCGACACGATCGGCAACGGCACACCGCAGGTGACGAGCAAGATCGACGCGGCCGCCGCGCGCTTCGCGCCCGACCCGACGCTCGTCGCGCTCGGCCGCCGGATCTTCTTCGACGCGCGGCTGTCCGAGCCGCGCGGCATGTCGTGCGCCGGCTGCCACGATCCGGGCCGCGCGTTCGCGCCGACGCTGTCGGCCGCGTCGCTCGCGGGGCCCGGCGTGCCGGAAGGTAGCCGCCCCGGGCGCTTCAGCCAGCGCAATGCGCCGTCGCTGCTGTATGTACGCTACGTGCCGCGCCGCCACTTCTATCAGGATGACGATGCGCCCGCGCCGTCGCCGTTCGGCGGACTCTTCAGCGACGGCCGCGCGGATACGCTCGCCGAGCAGATTCGCGGGCCGCTGTTCGATCCGAACGAGATGAACAACCGGTCGCTGGCCGCGCTGCTGCGCAAGGTCGACGCGACCGAGCTCGCCACCGACCTCGCCGCGCGCTTCGGCGCGCCGGTGCGGCGCGACCCCGAGCAACTGGTGCGCGCGCTGGGCTCGGCCGTCGAAGCCTATCTACAGAGCGACGAGATGGCACCGTTCACGTCGCGCTTCGACGCGTTCCTGCGCACGCGCAAGCCGCTCGCGCCGGCCGAGATGCGCGGCCTCGCGCTGTTCCGGAATCCGGACAAGGGCAATTGCATGACCTGCCATACGCTGTCGGACACGTCGAGCCGCCCGGAGCGCTCGCTGTTCACCGATTTCGGCTACGACGCGATCGCGGTGCCGCGCAACCGTGCATTGCCGGCGAACCGCGATCCGCGCCATTTCGACAACGGGCTGTGCGACACCGCACGGCGGCTGCGCTGGCCCGAACCGACGCAATGGTGCGGCTACCTGCGCACGCCGGGGCTGCGCAACGTCGCGGTCAAGCAGACGTTCATGCACAACGGCGTGTTCACGACGCTGCGCGACGCGGTCGCGTTCTACAACACGCGCTCGACCGATCCCGGCTTCTGGTATCACGGCGCCCAGACGTTCGACGACGTGCCGGCCGCCTATCGCGGCAACATCAACGTCAACTCGACGCCGATGAACCGCCGGCCCGGGACGCCGCCCGCGCTGACGGACGCGGAAATCGACGACATCGTCGCGTTCCTCGGCACGCTGACCGACGCGCGCTACACGGGCAGCGCCGCCCCGGCCGTCCCCGCGGCCCGGGTCACGCGCGCCGCCGCGCCGGTGCGCTGACCCTGGCCGAACGGCCAGCCGACGCGCGCCCGCTTGCGGTTACCGCAAACACTGGTTATATTTACAGTACTGTATTTATGAACAGTGAGGTGCGCGATGGAACATCTGGTCCGGATCGTCAACGACACCGATCGCCAAGTGCTGGCGTGGCTTCGTGCCCAGGTCGGCGATGCCCGCGTCGAGCGCGCGGCGCGTCAGCTCGGGCATACGCGCAAGCCCTTTCCGTCGGCCGTGTGCCGGTATCTGGGCATGAGCGCGCCGGCCACGCTGCGCCCGGCTGCCGTCCGGCCGCGCGTGGCACGCGATTTCTCGGTCGGCGATCGCTATCTGTCGCTGATTCGCCAGCACCTCGCCACGCACGCGGTCGGCCGATGAAATGGCGGCGGCTTGCCGCTTCGGTACCGCGTCCGGCCGGCGCACTCGCGTATTCGGAAATCCGGCCCGCTGCCGCCGTCGCGCTTGCGCGGCCGCCATGGCTTCCCGTACGAGGCGGCCGAATGTGCCGAACGCTGCCTCGTGCGCCGCATCGAATACCCGCGTGCAGGCGAGCCGGATATAGCCGTCGAGGCGGTCCGAATTCGAGAAGATCGAACCGGGCGCGATCTTGACGCCATGCGTCAGCGCGCCCGTGCAGCGCCACAGGTCGGGGGGCGAAAGTGAAGATGGAATGACAGGTGTGCGGCCCGGCGCGAACCGGGCCGCTTCACCGCGACGCTGGACGCATCACGCGCCGTCGCAGGATTGCGTACCGTCGAGCATCAGCGTACCGACCCGCGCGGGCACGAGCGGCGTGCGCGGCGCCGGCGGCGCCCAGCCGAACAGCGTCTGCGCGGCCGCGCCGCACACGCGGCCCTGGCACGCGCCCATCCCGCAACGCGACTGCAGTTTGGCGGCCGTCCAGCCCGGTTCGCGTGCGACCGCATCGAACCGCACGTCTTCGCAACGACACAGCAGCGTGTCGGGCCGCGCGAGCCGGCGGATCGGCTCCCGGATCTCGAAGCGCTCGCGTACGGCATCCGCGAAAGCCTGCCAGTGCGCGCGCCGGGCAACGAGCGCAGCCAACGGCGCCGTCTGCCCGGTCGCCGCATAACCGGCGATCTCGCCTTCGATCATCGCCAGCTCGCTGCCGCCGACACCCGTGCACTCGCCCGCCGCGAAGCATCCGTCGCGGCTCGTGCGCTGGTGCGCGTCGACCGCCACCGCGCCGTGCTCCATCCGGCAGCCGAGATGGCGCGGCAACACGGTATTCGGCACGAGGCCGAAGCCGCACGCGAGCCGGTCGCAATCGACATCGAATTCACGATCGCCCTGGCGAATCCGCACACGTTCGAGCCGCTGGTCGCCGAATGCCTCGACGACGTGCGCATCGGGCCGGTAAGCGGCCGTGACGAGCTTCGCGGCCTGCGCAAGCTTCGACGGCCAGCGCCACAACCCCGCGCCGAAGCCGGCCACGTCGCCCCATGCAGCCTGTTCGAGCACGTGCGACACGCGCGCGCCGGCCTGCCGGGCCGTCGCCGCGCTCGCCAGCAGCAGCGGCCCGCTGCCCGCGATCACCGTGCGCTGCCCGCGCACATCGAGGCCGTACTTGATCAGTGCCTGCAAGCCGCCCGCGCCGGTCACGCCCGGCAGGGTCCAGCCCGGAAACGGCAGCAGCAGCTCGCGAGCCCCGCAGCAGAGAATCAGCGTCCGGAAATCGAGCAGCCGCCCGCGTTCGTCGTCTTCGAGCAGCAGCGTGCCCGGCTGCGTTTCGGCGACGATGCGCGTTGCCGCGAGATGCGTGACGCTCGGCTGCCGCAGCACGGCGAGGCGTTCGGCGGCGGCCGGCGTCGGTGCAGCCGCTGCCGGCTGCCGCCAGATCTGCCCGCCCGCGCGCGGGTTGTCGTCGACGATCGCAACCGTCGCGCCGCTTCGCGCGGCGGCCCGTGCGGCCGACAGCCCGGCCGGGCCCGCGCCGACGATCGCGATATCGACGCTCAGTCGTTCCTGTGTCATCGCGTGCGCTCCACCTGCATGCCGTCGCGGCACAGCGTCTGGCACGCCAGACGGCGCCGGCCGTCGATCGTCATCCGGCATTCCTGGCAGATGCCCATCCCGCAAAACGGCGCACGCGCCGCGCCCGTGCACGACACGCGCGTCGTGTCGTCGCCGCTCGCCGCGACGGCGGCCGCGACGGTCGCGCCGTCGGCCACCGTCAGCGCGCGGCCGTCCAGATGGATGATCATGTCAGCCTCCGCCGGGCCGCCCCAAGGAGGCTGACCGCCCCCGCGGGGGGCGCGTTGCACGGGACCGGCGCAAGCGCTGAAGCGCCAATGCCGGTCGACAGCGAATGAAGTGAGCGTGGGGGTCGTTTCATGTCAGCGCTCCGGCTACGGGGGACGCGGTCAAGAAGCGTCCCGGCAAATACGGTTCGATATCGATGGGCGGCTCCTCGCCGGCCATCAGCGCGGCAAGGAGCCGTGCACTGCCCGGCGCGGTCGTCACGCCGAGCCCTTCGTGCCCGACCGCGAGCCACACACCCGGCCGCGCCGGATGCTCGCCGAGCAGCGGCAGGCCGTCGGGGCTCGCGGAGCGGAAGCCCGTCCATGCGCGGATGCCGTTGAGGTCGGCCAGATCCGGCAGGTAGCCGACCGCGCGGCGCAGCATGCGCGCGAGCACGGGCGGCTCGACCTGAGCATCCTCGGTGTCGAACTGGCGCGACGACCCGATCAGCAACTGGCCCGTCGGCCGCGGCTGCACGTTGAACGCGACCGACGTGCCGTCGCTCGCGTGCGCGCTCGCCGCATAGCCGAGCTCGACGAGCTGGTGCGACACGTGGCCCGGATAGCGATCGGTAATCAGCAGATGGCCCTTTTTCGGGCGCAGCGGCAGTTCGGGCAACAGCGTGCGCGCCGCCACGCCGTTCGCGACGACCACACGCGCCGCGCGCAGCACGTCGCCGCCCGCGAGCGTCACGCTCGGGCCGTCGATCGCGACCGCCCGCTCGCGGCGCAACGTGACGCGCGGCGCGCGCTGCAGCAGCCAGTTCGCGGCGACGGGCGCGTAGAGGATCGCGTCGCCGGGAATCTTCAGCGCGCCGCCAAGACCCGCGCGCAACATCGGCTCCAGTTGCGCGAGCGCCGCGGCGTCGATCAACTCGCCGGCCACGCCGTACGCGGCGAGCGTCGCCTGCTTCGCGCGTGCGAGATCCATCTCGTGCGCATCGGCCGCGAGCCACAGCGTGCCGCAGTTGCGGTAAGCGCAGCCGTCGGGCATCTCGCCGCTCAACGCGCGCCACAGTTCGATCGAGTAATGACTCAGCGCGAGCTCGGCCGCGTTGTCGTCCATCGCGACGAGGTGCCCCATGCCCGCGCCGGTCGCGCCGCCGCTCGCATCGTCGACGACGAGCACGCGCAGCCCGCGCTGCGCGAGTTCGTGCGCGCACGCCGCGCCGACGATGCCGGCGCCGATCACGACGACGTCGGTCTTCGTTTCGCTCACGACCCGATGCCCCAGCCGAACGGATCGTCTTCCTCGATCAGCAGCGTCGCTTCCGCGCTGAGATGCGCGCTGCCGCGGATCGTCGGCACGATGCCGCCGTCGGCCAGCTCGTAGCTCGCGTGAAACACGCTGCCGATCACGCTCGCCTGCCGCCACACGGCGCCCGGCGCGAGCTTGCCGTCGGCCGCGAGGCACGCGAGCTTCGCGCTCGTGCCGGTGCCGCACGGCGAACGGTCGTAGGCGAGGCCCGGGCACAGCACGAAGCTGCGGCTGTCGTGCGCGGGATCGTCGGCGAACAGCTCGACGTGATCGATCTCGCCGCCGTTCGCGCCGGTAAGGCCCGCGCGTTCGAGCCCTTCGCGCACGGCCGACGCATAGGCGGTGAGCGCCGCGACGTTGTCGCCGGCCACGCGCTGCCCGTGGTCGCTGATCAGGAAGAACCAGTTGCCGCCCCACGCGATGTCGCCCTTCACGGGGCCGTATCCCGGCACGTCGAGCGCGACGTCCTTCGCATGGCGATATGCGGGCACGTTGCGCACGCTGACCGACAGGTCGTCGTGCAGCGTCGCCTCGACGGTGCCGACCGGCGTCTCGATCCGGTGCACGCCGGGCGCGATGCGTCCCATGTGATGCAGCGTGCGCACGACGCCGATCGTGCCGTGCCCGCACATCCCGAGATAGCCGCTATTGTTGAAGAAGATCACGCCGGCCGCCGCGTCGGCGGACACCGGGTCGCACAGCAGCGCGCCGACCAGCACGTCGCTGCCGCGCGGCTCGAGGATGCACGCGGTGCGGTAACGGTCGTGCTCGCGCGCGAGCACGTCGCGTCGCTCGGCCATCGTGCCGTTGCCGAGCGACGGAAAGCCGGACACGACGAGCCGAGTGGGTTCGCCGCCCGTGTGCGAATCGATGATCTGGATGCGCTTCATCATGAGCCGTCCGAAGTGGGGAAAGGAGCATAGCTTCCTCCGTCGCGCGTCCATCCGCTTGTGGCTTTTCGATGAGGACGGCGACGAAATCGGCATAGTGCGACGCACCCGTCGCGCCCCCGCCGGTCGCTGTGCCGATTTCGTCATTTTGCTCCGCGATACGACTCAAGCGTGATGGGCGTTTGCGCGGCGATACTGGTTGCCACACCGACACCCCCGTCGGCCGACCGATACGAACGTAGGAGATTTCAGTGAGCCGCAAAGCCATTCAGTGGACCGGGGTTTTCCCGGCCGTCAGCACCCAGTTCAAGCCGGACTTTTCCCTCGACATCGACGCCACGCACCGCGTGGTCAAGAACCTGGTGAACGACGGCGTGTCGGGCCTCGTGGTCTGCGGCACGGTCGGCGAAAACACGTCGCTGTCGACGAACGAGAAGCTCCAGGTGATCGAAGCCGCGCGCGACGCGGCCGGCGGCAAGATTCCGGTGATCGCCGGCATCGCCGAATTCACGACCGAATTCGCACGCAACACGGTGCGCGAAGCGCAGCGCGTCGGCGTCGACGGCGTGATGGTGATGCCCGCGCTCGTCTACTCGGCGAAGCCGCACGAAACCGCCGCGCACTTCCGTGCGGTCGCGACGAGCACCGACCTGCCGGTGATGGTCTACAACAACCCGCCGATCTACAAGAACGACGTGACGCCCGACGTGCTGATCGCGCTGCAGGATTGCGAGAACATCGTCTGCTTCAAGGATTCGTCGGGCGATACGCGCCGCTTCATCGACCTGCGCAACGCGGTCGGCGACCGCTTCGTGCTGTTCGCGGGCCTCGACGACGTCGTGGTCGAGAGCATCGCGGTCGGCGCCGAAGGCTGGGTGTCGGGCATGTCGAACGCGTTCCCGAAGGAAGGCGAGACGCTGTTCCGCCTCGCGAAGCAAAAGCGCTTCGACGAAGCGCTCGCACTGTATCGCTGGTTCATGCCGCTGCTGCACCTCGACGCGCGCCCCGACCTCGTGCAGTGCATCAAGCTGTGCGAAGAGCTGGTCGGCCGCGGCAGCGCGGTCACGCGTCCGCCGCGCCTCGCGCTGCAAGGCGACACGCTCGCGGAAGTGAAGGCCATCGTCGCGAAGGCGCTCGAAACGCGCCCGGCGCTGCCCGACGTCGGTCTCTGATCGACGCCCCTGCGGCGGCGCGCGGGCTTGCCCTGTTCGCCGCCGTCCGCGGTCCGGCATGGCCCGCGGGCCCGCCCGCCCCGGCGCCAGCGCGCGCCGCGCGCGAACGGGCCGCGGCCCGCCCCGGTCGTTCGAACCGGGCGACGCCGGCCGGCACGCGTGCGCGCTGCTCCGTCGGAGCGCGCGCCACGCGCGCCCGCACCGATATTTCCCAGGAGACACGCCCATGCCAGGCCAAGGCAACGCACACCCGTCTGTCCCGCTTTCCCGTTCCGCGCACCCCGGCGCGGGTCACGGCAAGTTCAAGAAACAGCTGTCGCTGACCGATCTCACGTTCATCGGTCTCGGCGCCATTTTCGGTTCGGGGTGGCTGTTCGCCGCGAGTCATGTCTCGACGATCGCGGGCCCGGCCGGCATCTTCTCGTGGCTGCTTGGCGGCTTCGCGGTGCTGCTGCTCGGCATCGTCTACTGCGAGCTCGGCGCCGCGCTGCCGCGCGCGGGCGGCGTGGTGCGCTACCCGGTGTTCTCGCACGGCCCGCTGCTCGGCTATCTGATGGGATTCATCACGCTGATCGCCTTCTCGAGCCTGATCGCGATCGAGGTCGTCGCCGCGCGCCAGTACGCGGCCGCGTGGTTCCCCGGCCTGACGATCGAAGGATCGAGCGACCCGACCACCCTGGGCTGGCTCGTGCAGGCCGCGCTGCTCTGCTTCTTCTTTTACCTGAACTATTCGAGCGTGAAGACGTTCGCGAAGGCGAACAACATCATCAGCCTCTTCAAGTTCATCGTGCCGCTGTCGGTGATCGCGGTGCTCTTCATGTTCTTCAAGCCCGCGAACCTGACCGTGCACGGCTTCGCGCCGTTCGGCATGCCGGGCATCGAAATGGCCGTGTCCGCGGGCGGCATCATCTTCGCGTATCTCGGACTCACGCCGATCGTGTCGGTCGCGAGCGAGGTGCGCAATCCGCAACGCACGATCCCGATCGCGCTGATCCTGTCGATCCTGCTGTCGACGCTGATCTACGTGCTGCTGCAGCTCGCGTTCATCGGCAGCATCCCGACGGCCATGCTCGCCGCCGGGTGGCACGACGTGAGCAAGGCGTTCTCGCTGCCGTACCGCGACATCGCGCTCGCGCTCGGCGTCGGCTGGCTCGCGGTGATGGTGGTCGCCGACGCGATGATCTCGCCGAGCGGCTGCGGCAACATCTACATGAACGCGACGCCGCGCGTCGTCTACGGCTGGGCGAAGACGGGCACGTTCTTCAAGGTGTTCACGCGCGTCGACGAAGCGTCGGGCATCCCGCGCGCGGGCCTGTGGCTCACGTTCGGCCTCGCGATCTTCTGGACGCTGCCGTTCCCGTCGTGGGAAGCACTGATCAACATCGTGTCGGCCGCGCTGGTGCTCAGCTATGCGGTCGCGCCCGTGTCGGTCGCCGCGCTGCGCCGCACCGCGCCCGATCTGCCGCGGCCGTTTCGCGCCAGCGCATTCGGCCTCACCGGCCCCGCGTCGTTCGTGATCGCCGCGCTGATCGTCTACTGGTCGGGCTGGAGCACGGTGTCCTGGCTGCTCGGCCTGCAGATCGCGATGTTCGCGATCTATCTCGCGTGCCGCCGCTGGGTGCCGACCGCGCATCTGAGCCTCGCCGAGCAGGTGCGTTCGTCCGCATGGCTGATCGCGTTCTATGCGGCGATGATCGTGCTGTCGTATTTCGGCGGCTTCGGCGGCACCGGCCAGCTCGCGCATCCGTACGACACGGTCGTCGTCGCGGCCGTCGCGCTCGTCATCTACTACTGGGGCGCGAACACCGGCGTGCGCGCCGACAAACTGCAACTCGACGACGACGAGGACTGACGCGCCCGCGCCCTTTTCCTGCTCTTTTCCCTTCCATCGGCCGGGCGCAGCACGCCCGGCCCGGCTTTTTCCGAGGAAAACCATGCCACTCACAGGTCAGCTCCTGATCGGCCGGTCGGCCGTCGCCGGACAGAACGGCACTCTCCACGCGCTCGCCGCCGCCACCGGCGAACCGCTCGAACCGGCGTTCGGCGGCGCGAGCCTGCACGACCTGCACACCGCGTGCGCGCTCGCCGACGACGCGTTCGACGCCTATCGCGAAACGTCGCTCGACGCGCGCGCCGCATTCCTCGACGCGATCGGCCGCCACATCATGGCGCTCGGCGACGACCTGATCGAGCGCTGCGTCGTCGAAACGGGGCTGCCGCGTGCGCGCATCGAAGGCGAACGCGGCCGCACCGTCGGCCAGCTCGCGCTGTTCGCGTCGCTCGTGCGGGACGGCGGTTTTCTCGACGCGCGGATCGATCCGGCACGCCCCGAGCGCAAGCCGCTGCCGCGCGTCGACCTGCGCCTGCGCAACGTCGCGCTCGGGCCGGTGGCCGTGTTCGGCGCGTCGAACTTCCCGCTCGCGTTCTCGGTGGCCGGCGGCGACACGGCATCGGCGCTGGCGGCCGGCTGCCCGGTGATCGTCAAGGCGCATTCCGCGCATCCGGGCACGTCGGAACTCGTCGGCCGCGCGATCCAGCAGGCCGCGCGCGAATGCGGGATGCCGGCCGGCGTGTTCTCGCTGCTGTTCGACGCGTCGCGCGAGATCGGCCAGGCGCTCGTCGCCGATCCGCGCATCAAGGCTGTCGGTTTCACCGGCTCGCGCCGCGGCGGCGTCGCGCTCATGCATATCGCGGCCGCACGCGCCGAGCCGATTCCCGTCTATGCGGAAATGAGTTCGATCAATCCCGTGCTGCTGTGCCCCGCCGCGCTCGAGGCCCGTCACGGCACCATCGCACCGCAGTTCGTCGCGTCGCTCGCGCTCGGCGCCGGCCAGTTCTGCACGAACCCGGGCCTCGTGCTCGCGGTCGACGGCCCCGCACTGCGCGCGTTCGAAGCCGCGGCGGCCGAGGCCGTGCGCGCCGTCGCGGCGCAGACGATGCTGACGCCGTCCATCCACGCGAGCTATGCGCAAGGCGTCGCGGCGCTGCGCAATCACGAGGCGGTCGAGCTGCTGGCCGATGGTGCGGAAGGCGGCCGTCACCAGGCCCGCGCGGCACTGTTCGCGACGTCCGCCGACGCGTTCGTCGCGCGCCCCGAGCTGCGCGACGAAGTATTCGGCCCCGCGTCGCTGATCGTGCGCTGCCCGGACGCCGACACGCTGCATCGCGTGCTGAAATCGCTCGAAGGCCAGTTGACGATCGCCGCGCACCTCGCCGACGGCGACGCGGCGCTGTTCGCCGCGCTGCGCCCGACGCTCGAACGCAAGGCCGGCCGCATTCTCGTCAACGGTTTCGGCACCGGCGTCGAGGTCGGCCACGCGATGGTGCATGGCGGCCCGTTCCCGGCGACGTCCGACACGCGCACGACATCGGTCGGTGCGCGCGCGATCGAGCGCTTCCTGCGCCCCGTGTCGTACCAGGACGTGCCGGACGCGCTGCTGCCGGACGCGATCCGCGACAGCAATCCGCTGCACGTGCCGCAACGCATCGACGGCGTGCCCGCCCCGCGCGAGGTAAACCATGGCTGAGCGCACCGCCGACGTCGTCCTGTCGCTCGACGAAGTCCACGCGCTCGCGCTGCGCGTGCTGACGCACCACGGAATGTCCGACGCGCATGCGCGCGCCATCGCGAACGTGATCGCGCAGGGCCAGCGCGACGAATGCCATTCGCACGGCGTGTACCGGCTGCTCGTCTGCGTGCGGTCGCTGAAGAAAGGCAAGGTCGATCCGCAAGCCGTACCGACGCTGCGCCGGCTGTCGTCGTCGATCGTCGCGGTCGACGCGCATCGCGGCTTCTCGCTGCTGAGCTTCGAAACCGGCCTGCCCGTGCTGGTCGAGATGGCGAAGCAGCACGGCATCGCCGCGATGGCGATCAACCACTGCTATCACTTCTCCGCGCTGTGGCCCGAGGTCGAGGCGATCGCCGCCGAAGGGCTGGTCGGCATCGCGATGAACCCGAGCCATAGCTGGGTCGCACCGGAAGGCGGCCGCGAACCGGTGTTCGGCACGAACCCGATCGCGTTCGCGTGGCCGCGCCCGGGCGGCGAGCCGTTCGTGTTCGATTTCGCGACGAGCGCGATCGCGCGCGGCGACATCGAGCTGCACGCGAAACAGGGCAAGGCGATTCCGCCGCACTGGGCGATCGACGCCGACGGCCAGCCGACCACCGACCCGAAGGCCGCGCTGCAAGGCGCGATGCGCACGTTCGGCGGCCACAAGGGCTCGGCGCTCGCGGCGATGGTCGAACTGCTCGGCGGCGCGCTGATCGGCGACATGACGAGCCGGGAATCGATGGACTTCGACGAAGGCGTCGGCGCGACGCCGTGCCACGGCGAGCTCGTGATCGCATTCGACCCGAAGGTGTTTCTCGGCGACGATCTCGACGCGGGGCTCGCGCGCGGCGAGCGGCTGTTCGAATCGATCGTCGCGCAGGGCGCGCGGCTGCCATCGCAACGGCGCTTCGACGCCCGCGCGCGCAGCATCGCGAACGGCGTGCGGATTCCGAAGCCGCTGTACGACGAAATCCTGACGCTGCTCGACTGACGCCGGAGTACGGCGGTCGGCACGCCTTCGTCATGGGCCGGGAGGCGATTCCGTCGCCCCCCGGCCCGTCCGGACAAACGTGCCGCGACTGCCCTGACTGCCCCGCGTTGCGCGCCGGGCCCGCCGCCCGTGTCCGGCGCCGCGGGCGCCACACCCACGGCGGCTGTGGGATAATCGCGAAGTTTGCCCAGGGCGCAGCTCAAGAGGTTGTTCGCACGGGCGCGAGAGAGGCCTTTATTCCCGTGCCTCCACCCTTTTCCCGCGATATTTCTTCAGCCTTCACCATGCCCACTTACCGTTCCAAAACCTCTACCGCCGGCCGCAACATGGCAGGTGCGCGCTCGCTGTGGCGCGCCACCGGCATGAAAGACGACGATTTCTCGAAACCGATCATCGCGGTCGTCAACTCGTTCACCCAGTTCGTGCCCGGGCACGTGCACCTGAAGGATCTCGGCCAGCTCGTCGCGCGCGAGATCGAAGCCGCCGGCGGCGTCGCGAAGGAATTCAACACGATCGCGGTCGACGACGGCATCGCGATGGGCCACGACGGCATGCTGTACTCGCTGCCGAGCCGCGACATCATCGCCGACTCGGTCGAATACATGGTGAACGCGCACTGCGCGGACGCGATGGTGTGCATCTCGAACTGCGACAAGATCACGCCGGGGATGCTGATGGCCGCGATGCGCCTGAACATCCCGGTGATCTTCGTGTCGGGCGGCCCGATGGAAGCCGGCAAGACACGCCTCGCGAACCCGGTCACCAAGACCGTCGAACTGAAGAAGCTCGACCTCGTCGACGCGATGGTGATCGCGGCCGACCAGTCGTATTCGGATGCGGACGTCGCCGAAGTCGAACGCTCGGCCTGCCCGACCTGCGGCTCGTGCTCGGGCATGTTCACCGCGAACTCGATGAACTGCCTGACCGAAGCGCTCGGCCTGTCGCTGCCCGGCAACGGCACGGTGGTCGCGACGCACGCCGATCGCGAGCAGCTGTTCAAGCGCGCCGGCCGCCGCATCGTCGAACTCACGCGCCAGTACTACGAGCAGGACGACGCGCGCGTGCTGCCGCGCTCGGTCGGCTTCAAGGCGTTCGAGAATGCAATGACGCTCGACATCGCGATGGGCGGCTCGACCAACACGATCCTGCACCTGCTGGCGATCGCGCAGGAAGCCGGCATCGACTTCACGATGAAGGACATCGACCGCCTGTCGCGCAGCGTGCCGCAGCTGTGCAAGGTTGCGCCGAACACGAACAAGTACCACATCGAGGACGTGCACCGCGCAGGCGGCATCATGGCGATCCTCGGCGAGCTCGAGCGCGCCGGCAAGCTGCACACCGACGTGCCGACCGTGCACGCGCCGACGCTGAAGGACGCGCTCGAGCAGTGGGACATCGTGCGCACGCAGGACGAAGCGGTCCGCACGTTCTATCTGGCCGGCCCGGCCGGGATCCCGACGCAGGTCGCGTTCAGCCAGGACACGCGCTGGCCGAGCCTCGACCTCGACCGCGCCGAAGGCTGCATCCGCTCGTACGAGCATGCGTTCTCGAAGGAAGGCGGGCTCGCGGTGCTGACGGGCAACATCGCGCTCGACGGCTGCGTGGTGAAGACGGCCGGCGTCGACGAGAGCATCCTCGTGTTCGAAGGCTCGGCGCACGTGACCGAATCGCAGGACGAAGCGGTCGAGAACATCCTGAACGACAAGGTCAAGGCCGGCGACGTGGTGATCGTGCGCTACGAAGGCCCGAAGGGCGGCCCGGGCATGCAGGAAATGCTGTACCCGACGAGCTACATCAAGTCGAAGGGCCTCGGCAAGGCATGCGCGCTGCTGACGGACGGCCGCTTCTCGGGCGGCACGTCGGGCCTGTCGATCGGTCACTGCTCGCCGGAAGCGGCAGCGGGCGGCGCGATCGGCCTCGTGCGCGACGGCGACAAGATCCGCATCGACATTCCGAACCGCACGATTAACGTGCTGGTGTCGGACGAGGAACTCGCGCGCCGCCGCGAGGAGCAGAACGCGAAGGGGTGGAAGCCCGCGCAGCCGCGTCCGCGCAAGGTGTCCGCGGCGCTGAAGGCGTACGCGAAGCTGGTGATGTCGGCCGACAAGGGCGCGGTGCGCGACCTGTCGCTGCTCGACGACTGACGCGAGACGGCGGGCCGTGCGAACGGCCTGCCCGCCCGATCGGATAGCCGCTCTCCGGAGCGGCTTTTTTTTCGTCCGATACCCGGAGCCCCGACCGCACTGGCGCTATCAGTGACGGCGGTCGTCGGGGCCGCCGCCCCCACCGCCGCCGTGATTGCCGCCACCGTTTCCGCCGCCTTGTGGCCGTGCATAACCGCCACCGCCACCGCCCCCGCCCCCGCCGCCCTGGCGTACCGGCGGCGGCATCGTGTGGCCCTCTGCGCCCGGCGCGGGCGACGGGTGCAGCACGGCCGGCGGCGGGCTGGCCGGACGCGTATTGCCCGCCCCACCGGGCATCGGCGTCGGCGCCGGCGCAGCTGGGGGCGGGCTGGCCGGACGCGCATTGCCGGCGCCGCCCGGCATCGGCGTCGCGACAGCCGGCGGCGGCATGCGGTTCGCGCCATTCCAGCCGCCACGCGTCGCCGACGGTCGCGTGTCGTGCACGGGCGGCGGGCCGCCCGGCGCAACCTGCATCGGCGCGCCCGGTTGCGGACGCCCTTGCCCCGGCGGCATGCCGCCGGGGCCGAGCCGCGGCTCCGCACGGTGCGCCCAGCGGTCGCGATCGGGATACCACGGGCGGTGCCGGTAATAGCGATCCCAGTACGCGCCGATCGCGAAGCCGGTCACCGGCACACCGATGATCGCGCCGTATTCGAGCAGCGGCACGTAGCTGCCCTGGTACGGATAGTCGAGCAACTGCGCATCGATCCAGCCGCGCACGCCGGGCAGCGCGACGTCGCACCACGTGTAGTCGCTCAGGCAGCCGAATACGTCCAGCGCGGTGCCGGGCGGAATCTGCGCGACCACCGGATAATCGGGCGCGGGCCCGGCATACAGCTCGGCCGGCGAGTTCGTGTACGCGCTGCTCTGCGCATCGGCGACGCCCGGGGCGGCCGCCAGGCCGGCCAGGACGACGCACAGACTTCGGACAATCGTGTTCCTCATGATGCTCTCCCGCACCGTGCCGCCGCGCGCCGGTCAGTGTCGATGGCCGCCGCCCCAGTGGCCGCCACCCCAATGCCCGCCGCCCCACGGACGATGCCAGTACCCGCCGCGCCCGCCCCAATATCCGCCGCCCCAGCGGCCCCAGAAGCCGATCGTCACGGGCGGCGCGTACCAGCCGGAGTAGTACGCGGGGTAGTAATACGGATACGGCGCCGGCACGTAGGCCGGCGCGACGTACACCGGCACCGCCGTGCCGGCGTCCACCTGCGCCTGGGGCACGGTCGCCGGGGCCGGGTCGGGCGTGACCGGTGCAGTCGAAAATTCGCGCTGCGTCACCGTGGCGGGCACCGGCGCGTAATAAGGTGCATAACCGTACGGGCTCGTGTAGTAGCAGCCGCCAAGCATCAGTGCGGCCAGCGCGACGACGGCGGGCCTCGCGGCGGAAATCGGGTTCATCTCTTGCTCCGGCAGAATCCGCGCGCCGCCGCCGGGCGCGCGCCTGACTGTAGCTTACGTCCCCTGCAGATTTCCGCGCGTATGATCGGTTACTTTTTGTTTCCTGCCCCGCACGGCCGGGCGGGCACGCCGCGTGCTGGCCCGTGCGCGGCGCCGGCGTTGAAGTTGGCGCAACTGCCCTCAACTTGAACGATGTCGGACTGACCGGCGCGGACGGGTGTCCGCGAGCCACCGGCAACCGCAAACCGGCGAGCTTCGGCCCGCCCAGACAGGAACGCGGCTCGCGCCGCCCTCGACATGACTACGCCACGCCCCACTCCCCGGGCGGACACCCCGCTCGATCCGATCATCCAGCTGCTGGCGCGCGCCAGCGAGCAGGGTTATCTGACGCACGCCGACCTCGTCGACGCGCTGCCGCCCGAAAGCGACGGCCCCGACGCGCTCGACGTCGTGCGTGCCGCGCTCGCCGACATCGGCATCGCGGTACTCGACGAGCCGGCCGTGCCTGCTCCGTTCCCCGGCGCGGCGCCGGCCGAGGTCGATCGCGACGCGCTCGACGAAGGCCGGGCCATGCTCGGCGACCTCGCGCACGGCACGAGCGCGTCGACCGATCCGCTCGCGCTCTACATGCGGCGCATGCACGCGGTACCGCTGCTCACGCGCGAAGGCGAAATCGTGCTCGCCCGCGAGATCGAGACGGGCCGCCATCAGGTACTGCACGCGATTGCCGGCTACCCGCCCGCGGTCGGCGCGCTGCTCGAGCGTCATCGCGCAACGGGTACGACCGGATCGCCCGATGACGATGACGACGCCACCGGCGCACCCGCGCCTGCCCGCTACGATGCGCTGGACGCAGCGGTGTCGGCGCTGCGCGCGGCGTTGCATGCGCACGGCAGCCGTTCGGCCGACTACCGCGACGCGCGCAACCATGTGGCCGCACTGCTCGGTTCGCTCGCCTGGGTGCCACCGGCCGTCGACGATGCCAGCCGTGTCGTGCGCGCACTCGCGGCTGCCCGCGACGACTCGTCGGCGGGCGACGCCGCGCGCTTCGACGCAGTCGCGCGGCGCGCGCTCGCCGCCGCGCTGAGCGACGGCCAGCAGAAGGTGCGCGACGCGACGCAGGCGATGCTCGAGGCGAACCTGCGGCTCGTGCTGTCGATCGCGCGCAAGTACCTGAATCGCGGCGTCGACCTGTCCGACCTCGTGCAGGACGGTTGCCTCGGCCTGATGCGCGCGATCGAGAAATTCGAATACCGGCGCGGGTTCAAGTTCTCGACCTATGCGACCTGGTGGATCCGCCAGGCGATCGCACGCGCGGTCGCGGATCGCTCGCGTACGATCCGCGTACCGGTGCACGTCGGCGACCAGTACCAGCGCGTGCAGCGGCATGCGGCGCGCTTTCGGCAGCGCACGGGCCGTCGGGCCACGCCGGCCGAGCTCGCGGCCGAAACCGGGCTCGACGAAGGCAAGCTGCGCGC
Source organism: Burkholderia sp. BCC0506 (assembly GCF_902833145.1). Taxonomy (GTDB): domain Bacteria; phylum Pseudomonadota; class Gammaproteobacteria; order Burkholderiales; family Burkholderiaceae; genus Burkholderia. Next base: position 578,342 of record NZ_CADFEN010000004.1, read on the forward strand.
GGTGCTCGCGCTGCCCGCCGAACCGGTCTCGCTCGACACGCCGCTGCCCGACGCGGATACCGGCCTCGTGGAACTGATCGAGGATCAGGCATCGGCCAGCCCGTTCGAGCAACTGGCCGACACGCGCATGCGCGAATGCGTACGGTCATTGCTGCGCTCGGTCACGCCGGCCGAAGCCGACGTGCTGCGCCGGCGGTTCGGCCTCGGCGGCGCCGAGCCCGACACCTACGACGCGATCGCGCAGGATGCGGGGATGTCGCGCGAGCGCGTGCGGCAGATCGAGAAACGGGCGCTCGCCGCGCTGCGCACGGCCGCCGAAGCCGAGAACGCGCAGTCGTTCCTCGACGCGTAACCGGATCGCGTGCAGCGCACGGTCATGCCCTGTTGCGGCACGACCGTGCGCTACGCGCCTGTGTTACGTTTGCCATTGACGCGCATCAAGTTTTCTTCATCGCGCGTCGCGACAATGGTTGACAGCCGACCGGCGCATCGCTCGCCGCGTCCATTCCGTTTGTGCTTTCCGGGTCCTTGCCATGCAGTCGACCGTCAGCCAGACGTACGAGGAAAACCGATCGATCGCGGCTAGCCTGCGTGAAGCCGCGCAGTGGCTCGTCGACCAGGGCGCGAACCCGTACCGGGTCGCCGCGTACCGCGCGGCGGCCGATACGGTCGACGCGCTCGACCGCGACATCCGCAACGTGTTCGAAACCGGCGGCGTCGAGGCGCTCGGCGCGCTGCCCGACATCGGCGCGGGCGTCGCGCAGGCGATCGCCGAGCTGCTGGTGACCGGGCGCTGGCGCCAGCTCGACCGCCTGCGCGGCGACGCGGAGCGCGTTTCCGCCTTCGAAGCGGTGCCGGGCATCGGCCACGCGCTCGCGCTACGGATTCATGATGCGCTGCACATCGACACGCTGGAGGAGCTCGAACGCGCGGCCCGCAACGGCCAGCTCGAAACGATCGCGGGCGTCGGCCCGCGGCGCGCGGTCGGCATCCGCGCCGCGCTCGACGACGTGCTGAGCCGCCGCCGGCGCTGGCAGGGCCACATGCAGCACGCCGGCCCCGGCACGGAACCGCCCGTCGAACTGCTGCTCTACATCGATCGCCAGTACCGCAACAAGGCCGCCGCCGGCGTGCTGCCGACGCTCGCGCCCCGGCGCCTGAACGCGGACGGTTACGTGCCGCCGCCCGTGATGCACATGACCAAGGGCGGCTGGCATTTCACGGTGCTGAGCCAGCACGCCGCCATGCGCACGCCGGAAGCCGGACGTCCGACCGACTGGGTCTCGCTCTATTTCTACGACGCCGCGCAGCGCGAGCACCAGCGCACCGTGTTCACCGAAACGTACGGCGCGCTCGTCGGCAAGCGGATCGTGCGCGGCCGCGAGATGGAATGCCGCGTGTATTACGCGGGGTGAGTCCGGCGTCGGCGGTCTCGCTGCCGTCGAAGGCGGCATGCACCGCATCGCCTTTTCCCGATTCGGCACGTCGAGGCCGTGACGTCGCCACGTAGCCGCCCTCCTGCCGACCGCCACCGCACCGCGTACCTCGTTCGGGTTCGCCGCCTACGCGCCTTCCGCCTTCGCACGGCGCGCCGGATGACGATGCGCGGCAATGCGCAGCAGCTTCTGGAACGACGGGCAGTCGAGATGGTTCGCCGCCGGGCACACCGCCGCATGCCGCAGCGCATCGCGTACCGCGCCGAGACGGCGAATCGTGCGGTCGAGCTCGTCGGCCTTGCCGTCGAGCTTCGCGCGATCGATCGCGGGCCGGCCCTCTGTGCCGACCATCGCGAGGATGTCGTCGAGCGAGAAACCGGCCTCGCGGCCGAGCGCGATCAACGCCAGGCGCTCCAGCACCGACGCGTCGTATTGCCGCCGCAGCCCGTGCCGGCCGATCGGAACGATCAACCCCTTTTCCTCGTAGTAGCGCAGCGTCGATGCGGGCAGTCCCGTGCGCCGCGCAACGTCCGCAATGTCCAGTCGGTTCATGCTTGACCTCAAGTTCGCTTGAGGTTGCAAGATAGTCGTTCGACTCCATCGAGACAAGCCACACCGCCATGAAACCATCGAACCCGCATCGTATTTCGCCGTGCCGCGTCGCGAAGGCCGTCCGCAGCGGAGGTGCGCGATGAGCACGCCCGAGATCCTGCTCAGACTCCTGTTGATCGGCGCGGGCGCCACGGTCGTGATGGATCTGTGGACGCTGTGGCGGCGGCGTGCGTTCGGCATTCCGTCGCTCGACTACGCGCTGGTCGGCCGCTGGCTCGGCCACATGACGCACGGCCGGTTCCGGCATGCGTCGATCGTCGCCGCCGCACCCGTGGCCGGCGAACGCGCGCTCGGCTGGGTCGCGCATTACGCGATCGGCATCGCGTTCGCGGCGCTGCCCGTGCTGATCGCCGGCCCGGCGTGGATCGGCGCGCCGACGCCGCTTCCTGCACTCGTCGCCGGGCTCGCGAGCGTCGTTGCCCCGTTCTTCGTGATGCAGCCTGCGTTCGGCTTCGGCATCGCGGCGTCGCGCACGCCGCAGCCGGGCGTCGCGCGCCGACGCAGCCTCGTCACGCATCTGTCGTACGGGGTGGGCCTCTATCTTGCGGCGTGCGTGCTCGCGGCGCTGGCCGGTTGACCCGCGCACCGGCATCCCGTCAGCCGCGCCCCGCGGCGCGCCTTCGCCCGCCTCGAACACACGCGGCCGAGCGTGCGCAGCGCACTCCCATTGCCCGGCACGCCCGTCCGGGCACCCCCGTCACTCGCCGCCGCAGTCGATCAGGTTGCGGCGCACGCGCCCGAGCAGCCGCACCAGCGTATCGCGCTCGTCGGGCGTGAAGCCGCGCAGCCCGTCGTCGGCGACGGTATCGCCCACCTCCAGCATCTGCGGAAAGATCTCGCGCGACTTGTCGGTCAGCCGGATCACGAACGCACGGCGGTCGTCGTCGTTCGCGACGCGTTCGATCCAGCCATAGCTTTCCATCCGGTCCAGCAGCCGCGTGAGCGAGATCGGCGTGATTTCGAGCCATTCCGCGAGCCGCGCCTGGTTCATCTCGCCCTTCCACGTCAGGTACGCGAGCACGCGGCTTTGCGCCCGCGTCAGCCCGATGCGCTTCGCGCGCCGGTCGAACAGGCGTCCGTTCAGGCGCGCCACGTCGGCGATCAGGTAACCGATCCGGTTCTCGTAGGTCTTGTCCATGCGGCGATTATAGGGTCAAGCCGGAACCCGCCCGCGGCTCGCGACCCCGCGATAAGCAGATATATAATAAGCGTGCTTATAATTTACGCCATGCAGGATCGCCGCCCACGGCGACCGCCCCACGGAGACACTCGCTTGAACCCCGCCGCCGCCGTCCCCGCCTCGCCCGCCCTGAACCGGCCGATGCTGACGCTGTCGATCATGCTCGCCACGCTGATCCAGACCCTCGACAGCACGATCGCGAACGTCGCGCTGCCGCACATGCAGGGCACGCTGTCCGCGTCGCAGGACGAAATTACGTGGGTGCTGACGTCCTACATCGTCGCCGCGGCGATCGCGACGCCGCTCACCGGCTGGCTGTCCGACCGATTGAGCGTGAAGCGGCTGCTGATCGTGTCGATCGCGGGCTTCACGGTGGCGTCGGCGCTGTGCGGGCTGTCGGAATCGCTCGTGCAGATCGTCGGCGCGCGGCTGCTGCAGGGCGTGTTCGGCGCCGCGCTGGTCCCGCTGTCGCAATCGATCCTGCTCGACATCAACCCGCGCGAGAAACAGGGCCAGGCGATGGCGATCTGGGGGATGGGCGTGATGGTCGGCCCGATCCTCGGCCCGACGCTCGGCGGCTGGCTCACCGACAGCTACAACTGGCGCTGGGTATTCTTCATCAACGTGCCGATCGGCGCGTTCGCGCTCGCCGGCGTGATGACCTTCCTGCCGGCGCGCGCCGCTCGCCCGCACGTGAAATTCGACACGTTCGGCTTCGCGACGCTCGCGCTCGCGATCGGCGCGTTCCAGGCGATGCTCGACCGCGGCGAACAGCTCGACTGGTTCGGTTCTTACGAGATCCGCGTCGAGGCGCTCGTCGCGGCGCTCGCCTTCGCGTTCTTCCTCGCGCATACGGCGACCGTCGGCAAGGCGTCGTTCTTCAAGTCGGAACTGCTGCGCGACCCGAATTTCGCGACGGGCACGCTGTTCATCTTCGTGGTCGGCGCGGTGCTGTACGCGACCCGCGCGCTATTGCCGCCGATGCTGCAGAACCTGATGGGCTACCCGGTCGCGACGACGGGCCTCGTCACCGCGCCGAGCGGCGCGGGCACGATGATCGCGATGTTGTTGGTCGGGAAGCTGCTGAAATACGTGGATGCGCGGGTGCTGCTGCTCGCCGGGCTGTCGATTTCCGCGCTCGCGCTGTGGCAGATGATGCAGTACACGATCGTGCTGTCCGAGGCGGACATCGTGTGGCCCGGCGTGATCCAGGGCTTCGGCCTCGGGCTCGTGTTCGTGCCGCTGAGCGCGCTGTCGTTCTCGACGCTGGCGCCCGAGCTGCGCGCGGACGGCACGGCCACCTACAGCCTGATGCGCAACATCGGCAGCAGTATCGGCATCTCGATCGTGCAGACGCTGATGACGCGCAACACGCAGGTCGCGCATGCCGACCTCGCGACCCACATCACGCCGTTCGCCCCGGCCGTGCAGGCGATGGCCGGCAGCCGCGTCGACATCGCGCTGCTCGACCGCACGATCAACCAGCAGGCCGCGATGATCGCGTACCTGAACGACTTCAAGCTGATGTTCGTCGCGACGCTGCTGATGATCCCGCTGTTGCTGCTGATCCGCCCGCCGCAGAAGGCGGCGAGCGTCGACGTCGCGCATGCGGCGCTGGATTGACGGTGTGACGAGCGCGCGCCCGTCACAGGCCGCCATCTCAGGCCTTCATCGTCCCGGTCCGCACGTAGCGCTCGTGCCACGACAGCGCCTCGGCGAGCAGATGCGGGGTGTGCTTGCCGAAACTCTCGCGCGACGCGCGCTCGAAGTAGTCCTCGAGCATCGGGCGGTAGTCCGGGTGCGCGCAGGTCGCGATGATCTTGCGCGCGCGCTGCTTCGGCGACAGGCCGCGCAGGTCGGCCAGCCCCTGCTCGGTGACGACGACCGCGACGTCGTGCTCGGTATGGTCGACATGGCTCGCCATCGGCACGATCCGCGAGATCGCCCCGCCCTTCGCGGTACTCGCCGACATGAAGCACGACAGGTAGCCGTTGCGCGCGAAGTCGCCCGAGCCGCCGATGCCGTTCTGGATCTTCGTGCCCATCACGTGCGTCGAGTTCACGTTGCCGTAGATGTCGGCCTCGATCATCCCGTTCATCGCGATGCAGCCGAGGCGGCGCACGAGCTCCGGATGGTTGCTGATCTCCTGCGGGCGCAGCACGATCTTCTCGCGGAACGTCGCGATTTCGTCGGCGAAACGCTGCACGGCGGCCGGGCTCAGCGACAGCGCGGTGGCCGACGCGAAGCTCAGCGTGCCGTCGTCGAGCAGGTCGAGCATGCCGTCCTGGATCACCTCGGTGTAGGCCGTCAGGTTCGAGAAGCCGGCCGAGCTCAGCTCAGCCAGCACCGCGTTCGTGATGTTGCCCACGCCCGACTGCAGCGGCAGCAGGTTTTCCGGCAGGCGGCCGCGCTTCACTTCGTGGCGCAGGAAGTCGATCAGTTGCAGCGCGATCTGCTTGGAGGTCGCGTCCGGCGCGGTGAATGCGTTGCTGCGATCGGGCGCATCGGTCTCGACGATCGCGACGATCTTGTCGGCCGGGCAGCGCAGGTACGGCTCGCCGATCCGGTCGTCGCTCTTCGTCAGCGGAATCGGCTTGCGGTGCGGCGGCAGCGCGGTGCCGTAGTAGATGTCGTGCATCCCGTCGAGGCCGAGCGGCTGGCGCGCATTCACTTCGAGGATCACGTGCTTCGCGCGCTCGAGCCAGGTCTTGTTGTTGCCGATCGACGCGGACGGGATCAGCAGCCCGTCCTCGCGGATGCCCGCGACTTCGACGATCGCGACGTCGAGATCGCCGTACAGCCCGAACCACGCGTATTGCGCGACGTGGCTCAGGTGGACGTCCTGGTAATCGACTTCGCCGCCGTTGATCTTGTCGCGCAACGTCGGGTCGGACTGGTACGGCAGCCGCATCGAGATGCCGTCGGTGCGGGCGAGCGCGCCGTCGAGTTCCGGCGCGGTCGACGCGCCCGTCAGCACGTTGATCCGGAAGTCCTCGCCGCGCGAATGGGCCGCGTCGATGTGGGCGGCAAGCGCGGCCGGCACGGCCTTCGGATAGCCCGACCCGGTGAAGCCGCTCATGGCGACGGTCATGCCGGGGCGGATCAGCGCGGCGGCTTCGTCGGCGGTGCGGACGAGCGAACGCAGGGCGGGAGCGAGGATGCGTGAAGAAGACATGGCTGGTTATCTGACGCTTTGGTCTGTCGTTGACGTCGCGGGGGGTGTCTCCTGAGCGACGCGAAGCCCTTGGGGCCGCGAGGGGCGGCCCGGCACCACAGGCACGGTCGGAGTATCGCAGAGGCCATCGCCGCGAAATGTCCGCTGGATGCAAAAGATCCTTGCCGGATTTGCCGGGTATCGAACGACCGTTCTGTGACAGGCGATCCGCCCGCGCCGCCTCCATGCGAAAGGTATGCGAAAGCATCGGGCGACTCGCCGGTTCGCGTTCGCCGAGCGTCGCGCATCAATTGACCGATGTCCGTCGGCATTGACGACCCTGGTTCGGCAATCGCCGATACCCGTCCGGCGCGGCCGATTGTCACCCGATGCGGCTTTTTCACCCCTGACGGAGATCAAGGTCGCATGCGCTGCGCGACGCCGGCCGACCGGCGCGAAAAAACCTGCCGCACCGGCCGGCGAGGCCCGTCCGGCCTTGACAGCCGCGCGATGCGGACCACACTGGAAGACGGGTCCGCCGGCACGGTCGGCCGGCCCGTTCGCACGTGTGTTTTTGGACAGGCCAATGCCTGCAAGACGCCGTAACACTCCCGCATGTCAGGACATTGATCGAATAAAAAGCAACAAATTACAATTCCGTATATATTTCGCCGATGGACCAAAGAAAAACCGCCACACGCCCTGAACCGCCCCTGCCACGCACCTGGGATGCGCGGCTCGCGCGCTCGCTTGTCCGACCGCTCGTCGATACGCCGGTCACCCCGAATCACCTCACCACCCTTCGTCTGCTGATCGGCCTCGCCGGCGCCTGGTGCCTCGCGCACGGCGGCTTCGGCTGGAGCAATGCAGGCGCGTTCCTGATCGTGCTGTCGAACTTCGTCGACCACACCGACGGCGAGCTCGCACGCATCAGCGGCAAGTCCAGCAAGATCGGTCATTTTTACGACCTGGCGGCCGATGCGCTGGTCACGGTCGCGCTGTTCGTCAGCATGGGCGTCGGCATCGTCGCGCAGGGCGGCCAGATGGCCGCGTCGCCGGTGCTGCTCGGCGCGGTGGCCGGCGCGGCCGTCGCACTGATTTTCTTCCTGCGCATGCGGATCGAATCGATCGCCGGCAAGGCCGGCACCAAGCAGGCGTTCGCCGGCGGCTTCGAGACGGAAGACGTGCTGTACCTGCTGCCGATCGTGACGCTCGTGGACGGCGTCGAGCCGTTCCTGCTCGCGGCGTCGATCGGCGCCCCGCTGTTCGCCGCCTGGGTCGTGATCGACTGGTGGCGCATCGTGCGGCGCGGCAACCTCCCGCAGACTCCGGCCGCGCAGAACCCAACCGAAATCCAGGCTTCCAAATGACTCCTAGCACGCGCGACGATTCCGTGCTGAGCCCGGCACGCCCCGCGCCCGTGCGCGCGACGGCGGCCGATCCCGATCGCACCGTGGCCGACTGCGTCGGCCGGCTCGACCTCGACCGCCTGCGCGGCGACTACACGCGCCAGGGCTCGTTCCTCTACCTCGACGCCTTCCTGCCGCCCGACGCGCACGCGAAGCTGGCGGCCGCCGCCCGCGCGATGCAGGCCGGCCTGAACCGCAATTACCTGCCCGGCCACAAGCAGGGCGGCAGCGTGAGCCGCCATACGATCGACGAGCAGGCGCCGTACATCGCCGAGCTGTACCGGTCGAAGGCGCTGATCGGTTTCCTCGAGAAAATCACCGGCGACAAGCTGATGCTGTCGCCGGACGACGATCCGCACGCGTACGCGCTGTATTACTACACGAAGCCCGGCGACCACATCGGCTGGCACTACGACACGTCGTACTACGACGGCCGGCGCTACACGCTGCTGATCGGCGTGATCGACGAATCGTCGTGCCGGCTCGACTACGAGCTGCATACGCGCAACCCGGACGTACCCGACGAACCGGGCTCCGTGCAGATCGCCGACGGCGGCATCGTGCTGTTCGACGGCGACAAGCTGCGCCATCGCATCACGCCGCTCGGCCAGAACGAGATGCGCGTGTCGCTCACGTTCGAATACGTGACGAACCCCGGCATGCGGCCGTGGAAGCGTTTCATCTCGAACATGAAGGATGCGATCGCGTATTTCGGTTTCCGCCAGGTGTTCAAGCAACTGGCCACGCGGCGCACGACCGGGTCATGACACGCGCGGGCCTCATCCTGCTGTCCCTCGGGACCGCCCTCTTCATCGCCCTGCTGGCCTGGCAGGGCGTCGGCGCGGTCGCGTCCACATTCCTCGCGGCCGGCTGGGGACTCGCGCTCGTCGCGGCGTTCCACGTCGTACCGCTCGTGATCGACGCGGTCGCGATCTCCGTGATGTTCCGCCGCGGGCAGCCGGGCGCCGAACTCGGCAACGCGCTGCGCGCGCGCTGGGTCGGCGAATCGGTGAACAGCCTGCTGCCCGCCGGGCAGATCGGCGGCCCGGTGCTGATGGTGCGCCACCTCGCGCAGCGCGGCACGCGGATGGCCGACGCGGCCGCCGTCGTGACCGTCAGCACGACGATGCAGGCGCTCGCGCAGATGGCCTTCGCGCTGATCGGCATCGCCGCGTTCAGCCTGTATGCCACGCACGAGTCGGTCGTGCACCTGCGTACGCCCGCGCTGATCGCCACCGGCGTGCTCGGCGCGCTCGCGGTGATGTTCTATCTGGCGCAGCGGCGCGGGCTGTTCGGCCGCGGGATGCGCCTCGCGTCGAAGCTGCTCGGCCCGCGCGACTGGTCGTCGCTGGCCACGCGCGCCGACGCGATCGACGACGCGGTCGGCGCGCTGTACCGCGATCGCGCGAAAGTCGCGAAGACCTTCGCATTGAGTCTCGCCGGCTGGATCGTCGGCACCGCGGAAGTGTGGCTCGCGCTGCACTTCCTCGGGCATCCGGTGAGCTGGGTCGACGCGCTGCTGCTGGAAAGCGTCGGCCAGGCGATTCGCGGGGCGGCCTTCGCGATCCCGGGCTCGCTCGGTGCGCAGGAAGGCGGCTACCTGCTGCTCGCGCCGCTGGTCGGCTTGCCGCCCGACGCGGCGCTCGCGCTGTCGCTCGCGAAGCGCGCGCGCGAACTCGCGCTCGGCCTGCCCGGCCTGCTCTATCTGCATTTCAGTGAAAGAAACTGGCAGCGGCGCCGCGCGCCGCAGCCGCTCGCCGACTGATCGTTCAGATCGCCGGCTTTTTGGTTGGAGAACCCATGCGAGCCATCATTCTTGCGGCAGGCCTCGGCTTGCGCCTGCAACAACCGCCCGAGGCGCAGTTCCCGAAGTGCCTGCTGCGCTTCGACGACGTGTCGCTGCTCGAGCGCCATCTGCGCGTGCTCGACGCCGCGGGCGTCGATGAAATCGTGCTCGGGCTCGGCTTCCAGCACGAGAAGGTCGAACAGGAACTGAAGCGCCTCGGCCGTACCGCCGAGATCGTGATCAACGACCGCTACGACCTCGGCAGCGTGCTGACCGTGCATACCGTCGCCGATGCGATGACGCGCGGCGGCGACGTGCTGCTGATGGACGCGGACGTGCTGTACGACGAGAACATCCTGCACGCGCTGGTCGCCGATGCCGACAAGGCCGTCGACCGCCTGCTGATCGACCGCGACTTCGAGGCGGGCGACGAGCCCGTCAAGCTGTGCCTGAAGAACGGCGTGCCGGTCGAGCTGCGCAAACAGCTCGCCGTCGACCTCGACTACGACACGATCGGCGAATCCGTCGGCTTCTTCCGCTTCACCGAAAGCACCGCGCGCCGCCTCGCGACGATCGTCGCGGGTTACGTCGACAGCGGCCGCGCGAACATGCCGCACGAGGAAGCCGTGCGCGACCTGCTGCTCGAAGGCGGCCATTCGTTCGACGTCGCCGACGTCACCGGCTCGCCGTGGATCGAGATCGACTTCCCGAACGACGTCGCCCGCGCGACGCAAGACATCCTTCCCCTGATTCAACGCACCACCGCAGGAGCCGCACGATGAATGCACGCGAACCCAACTTCTCCGAATCGCGCAGCGCGCGCCTGCGCCGCATGCTCGTCAGCAGCGACCTCGAATTCCTGATGGAAGCGCACAACGGCCTGTCCGCACGGATCGTCCGCGAGGCCGGCTTCAAGGGGATCTGGGCGTCGGGCCTCGCGATCTCCGCGCAGTTCGGCGTGCGCGACAACAACGAAGCGAGCTGGACGCAGGTCGTCGACGTGCTCGAATTCATGGCCGACGCGAGCGACCTGCCGATCCTGCTCGACGGCGACACCGGCTACGGCAACTTCAACAACGTGCGCCGCCTCGTGAAGAAGCTCGAACAGCGCGGTATCGCGGGCGTGTGCATCGAGGACAAGCAGTTCCCGAAGACCAACAGCTTCATCGACGGCGAACGCCAGCCGCTCGCCGAGATCGACGAGTTCTGCGGCAAGATCAAGGCCGGCAAGGATTCGCAGAGCGATCCCGACTTCTCGATCGTCGCGCGCGTCGAGGCGCTGATCGCCGGCTGGGGGATGGACGAGGCGCTGCGCCGCGCGAACGCGTATGCGGAAGCCGGCGCCGATGCGATCCTGATCCACAGCAAGCTGTCGCGCCCCGACGAAATCCTGCAGTTCGCGCGCGAATGGAGCGGCAAGGCGCCGCTCGTGATCGTGCCGACCAAGTACTACAGCACGCCGACCGACGTGTTCCGCCAGGCCGGCATCAGCACCGTGATCTGGGCGAACCATCTGATCCGCGCGTCCGCATCGGCGATGCAGGCCGTCGCACGCGAGATCCACGAGAACGAAACGCTGATCAACGTCGAGGACCGCGTCGCGTCGGTCAACGAAATCTTCCGCCTGCAGGACGCCGACGAGTACTCGGCGGCCGAGCGCATCTACCTGTCGTCGTCGTCGCGCGCGTCGAACGCGGCGGTCGTGCTCGCCGCGAGCCGCGGCAAGGGCCTCGAAGCCGTCACCGAAGACAAACCCAAGGTCATGCTGCCGGTCGCCGGCAAGCCGCTCCTGCGCTGGCTCGTCGACGGCTTCAAGAAGCAGGGCGTGAACGACATCACCGTGGTCGGCGGCTACCGCGCCGATGCGATCGACACGTCGGGCATCAAGCTCGTCGTCAACGAACGCCATGCGCAGACGGGCGAGCTCGCGTCGCTCGCCTGCGCGGCCGACCGCCTGACCGGCGACACCGTGATCTCGTACGGCGACCTGCTGTTCCGCAGCTACATCCTGCGCGACCTCGCGGAGAGCGAGGCCGAGTTCAGCGTGGTGGTCGATTCGTCGCTGACCGAGCCGTCGAACCAGAGCGTGCGCGACTTCGCGCTGTGCTCGGCGGCGGACGACCGTGGCCTGTTCGGTCAGAAGACGTACCTGCAACGCGTGTCGAGCGACGTCGCCGCGGGCACGCCGCACGGCCGCTGGATCGGCCTGCTGAACGTGCGCGGCGCCGGGGTCGACCGCCTGAAGGCGATGCTTGCAACGCTGCAGGCGCGCCCCGATTTCGACACGCTCGACATTCCGTCGCTGCTCAACGAACTGATCGCCGCCGGCGAGAAGATCGAGGTGCAGTACGTGCACGGCCACTGGCGCGGCGTCAACGATCTCGAAGACTTCCGCCGCGCGGGCGACTTCGCGCACGGCCAGACGCCGCTGTCCGAACCGGGTGCCGGCAACGGGGGCGCACGATGATCGAAGCGGCCCAGTTCGTCGAGGCCGCGCGCGAACGCGGCTTCGACTGGTACGCGGGCGTGCCCTGCTCGTACCTGACGCCGTTCATCAATTACGTGCTGCAGGACCCGACGCTGCACTACGTGTCGGCCGCGAACGAAGGCGACGCGGTCGCGCTGATCGCAGGCGCGACGCTCGGCGGCAAGCGCGGGATCGCGATGATGCAGAACTCGGGGCTCGGCAACGCGGTGAGCCCGCTCACGTCGCTCACCTGGACGTTCCGCCTGCCTCAACTGCTGATCGTCACGTGGCGCGGCCAGCCGGGCGTGCCCGACGAACCGCAGCATGCGTTGATGGGCCCGATCACGCCCGCGATGCTCGACACGATGGAGATCCCGTGGGAGACGTTCCCGACCGACCCCGACGCGGTCGGCCCGGCACTCGACCGCGCGATCGCGCACATGGACGCGACGGGCCGCCCGTACGCGCTCGTGATGCAGAAAGGCAGCGTCGCGCCGTATGAACTGAAGGCGAACCCGGCCGCGAAGCCGCGTGCGCACGTCGCCGCGCAATCGTCGTCGCGCGCAGTGCCGGCCGATGCATGGCCGACCCGTCACGACGCGCTGCAGCGCGTGATCGCGCACACGCCGGTCGATTCGACCGTCGTGCTCGCGTCGACCGGTTTCTGCGGCCGCGAACTCTACGCGCTCGACGATCGCCCGAACCAGCTGTACATGGTCGGCTCGATGGGCTGCGTGACGCCGCTCGCGCTCGGCCTCGCGCTCGCGCGCCCCGACCTGCGCGTGGTGGCCGTCGACGGCGACGGCGCCGCGCTGATGCGCATGGGCGTGTTCGCGACGCTCGGCACCTACGGCCCGGCCAACCTCACGCACGTGCTGCTCGACAACGGCGCGCACGAGTCGACGGGCGGCCAGGCGACGGTGTCGCAGCATGTGTCGTTTGCCGGTGTCGCGGCTGCGTGCGGCTACGCGTCGGCGGTCGAAGGCGATACGCTCGACGTGCTCGATGCGACGCTGGCGGCAACGGGCAACGGCGTGCAATTCGTTCGCGTGGCGATCCGCACGGGCGTGCCCGACGGCCTGCCCCGCCCGACCGTCACGCCGGTCGAGGTCAAGACCCGTCTGATGCGGCACATCGGCGCCGCGCAGACCGAAGCCCACGTTGAAGGAGCCCATTGATGCTGCTGCTGAACCCCGGCCCGGTCACGCTCTCCGAACGCGTGCGCCGCAGCCTGCTGCAACCCGATCTGTGCCATCGCGAAAGCGAATTCTTCGACTTGCAGGATGAAGCGCGTGCGCGCCTCGTCGCCGCGTACGAACTCGATCCGGCCGAATGGGCCGCCGTGCTGATGACGGGCTCGGGCACGGCCGCCGTCGAAAGCATGATCGCGGCGCTCGTGCCGCAGGACGGCAAGCTGCTCGTGATCGAAAACGGCGTGTACGGCGAGCGGATCACGCAGATCGCCACGCAGTACGGCATCGCGCACGACGTGTTGAAGCACGAGTGGATGCAGGCGCCCGATCTCGCGCAGATCGGTGCGCGTCTTGACGCGGGCGGCTATTCGCACGTCGCGGCGATTCATCATGAAACGACGACGGGCCGGTTGAACGATCTCGATGCGATTGCCGACGTGTGCCGTGCGCGTGGTGTGAAGATGCTTGTCGATGGTGTCAGCAGCTTCGGTGCGGAAGCGATCGATTTTGCAGGCGGCGTGATCGACGCGGTTGCCGCGACCGCGAACAAGTGCCTGCACGGCGTGCCGGGCGCGGCGTTCGTGATCGTGCGCCGCAGCGCGCTCGCGAAGGCTGCGAGCCGCACGTATTATCTCGATCTCGGGCGGCTTGCGAAGCTGCAGGATCAGCGCAATACGCCGTTTACGCCTTCCGTGCATGCGTATTACGCGCTCGTCGAGGCGTTGCGGGAGTTCGATGAGGCTGGCGGCTGGCGGGCGCGGCATGCGCACTACAAGGCGCTTGCCGATCAGGTGCAGGCGGGGCTCGCGGCGCGCGGGATGTCGCTGGTGCTGCCGGAAGGTGCATCGTCGGTCGTGCTGCGTGCGTATCGGTTGCCGCAAGGTGTGACGTACGAGACGCTGCACGACGGGCTGAAGGCGCGTGGCTTCGTGATCTACGCGGGACAAGGCGGGCTGTCGAAGGAACTGTTCCGGATCTCGACGATGGGCGCGATTCAGGCGGCCGATGTCGAGCGGTTGCTGGAGGGGTTTACGGCGTTGACGCGGTAAGTGTCGTCCGTAACTTCGTCCACGAAAGGCCCGCAAGGGCCTTTTTTATGGTTCATCGAGGATTACCGGGGAACGCGGCGCGAATCTTGAGGAAGAAGTATTCGTCGTCGCGGTACCCGTAAGCTCGACGCTTGATGACCTTGATGGTGT
>NZ_CADFEN010000005.1 GCF_902833145.1 Burkholderia sp. BCC0506
TAAAACGGCCCGATCGCAAATGCGATCGGGCCGTCAAGTCCCGTCCTGCTCGCTATTCCGTTCGATATCTTCGGAAAAACCTTAACTGAACGGCATTACCGCTCGAGCGGGCTTTTTCATTGCTTGGCGCGCCGGGCGTGCCTGCGGTCAGAACGTCTCGTCGGCGGACAGGTAGCGCCATTGGCCCTGCGGCAGCGCGCCGAGCATCACGCGGCCCATCCGGACGCGCTTCAGGCCGATCACGTCGAGGCCGACCAGTTCGCACATGCGGCGGATCTGGCGCTTCTTGCCTTCGCGCAGCACGAAGCGCAACTGCTCGCCGTTCTGCCAGCTCACCATCGCAGGCTTCAGCGGGACGCCGTCGAGCTCGAGGCCGTGGCGCAGCTTCGCGAGCGATTCCGCGGGGAAGTGCTGGTCGATGTCGATCAGTCGCTCGCCGAAGCGCACGCGCACCAGGTATTCCTTGTCGATGTCCGATTGCTCGCCGATCAGCTGCTTCGCGATCACGCCGTTCTGCGTCAGCACGAGCAGGCCGGTGGAGTCGATGTCGAGACGGCCGGCCGGCGCAAGCGCATGCAGGTGCTGCGGCGAGAAGCGTAGGGGCGAATGATCGCCGCTCCAGCGGTTCGCGCGCGTGATCAGCACGGACGCCGGCTCGTAGCCGTCTTCCGCCTGGCCCGACACGTAACCGACCGGCTTGTGCAGCAGGATCGTCACTTGCGCGGCCTGCGCGGCGCTCGCCCGCTCGTCGATCTCGATCTTCTGGTCGGCGCGCACCTTGGTGCCGAGCGTGTCGATGCGTTCGCCGTCGACGAGCACCCAGCCCTTTTCGATCCATTCGTCGGCTTCGCGGCGCGAGCACATGCCGAGTTCGGACATTCGCTTCGACAGGCGCATCAAGCCCGTTTCGTCGCCGCGGTCGACGTCGGCGGCCTGGCGCTTGACGGGTTGCGCGGTCTTGACCGCGCCGAACGAGCGGCGCTCGCCGTCGCGCGCGGGCCGGGCCGGGCGGTCGCCGAAGCTGCGCTTCGCACCGTCGCCGGCTGCCTTGTCGCGGTAGGACGGGCGCTTGCTGTCGTCGGCGCCTGCTGCGCGGCGCGGGCGTGCATCGTCATCGTTGCGGCGCGGCGGGCGATCGGTCGACGGGCGGCGGTCGCCGAAGCTGCGCTTCGCACCTTCGCCGGCCGCCTTGTCGCGGTAGGACGGGCGCTTGCTGTCGTCGCCGCCTGCTGCGCGGCGCGGACGTGCATCGTCGTCGCTACGGCGCGGCGGGCGCTCGGACGACGTGCGGCGATCGCCGAAGCTGCGCTTCGCGCCTTCGCCGGCGGGCTTGTCGCGGTAGGACGGGCGCTTGCCTTCGTCGCCACCTGCTGCACGGCGCGGACGTGCATCGTCGTCGCTACGGCGCGGCGGGCGATCGGACGACGGGCGGCGGTCGCCGAAGCTGCGCTTCGCGCCTTCGCCGGCGGGCTTGTCGCGGTAGGACGGGCGCTTGCCTTCGTCGCCACCTGCTGCACGACGCGGACGTGCATCGTCATCGCTACGGCGCGGCGGGCGATCCGACGACGTGCGGCGCTCGCCGAAACTGCGCTTCGCACCTTCGCCGGTCGCGTTGTCGCGATACGGCGCACGCGTGCCGCGCTCGGCACCGCCTTCACGCGGCGCGCGCTTGGCCGGTGCGCGATCCGCGCCCGAGCGCTCGGCGCCAGCAGCACCGCGCGGCTTGAACGAGCGCTCGCCGGTGGTGGCGCCCGCCGCGGGCGCCTGCTTCGGGCGGGCCGGCTTGGCCGCTGCGGGCGGCGCGGCGGGACGCACGGCCTTGCGGGCGACGAGGCTGCCGGAGCGGACAGGGGCGCGAGTCGGCGACGCCGGCTTCGGATTCTTGACGGTTAATTTGGTGCGCATAAACGCTGGGATTCATTCAGACTGCGATCGCGCGCAGCAATTCGGTTTCGAGCTGGATCTGCAGGCGGTTGTCGGACAGGCCGGCGCCCGCGAGCAGGAAGATGTCTTCGACGCGCTCGCCGAGCGTATTGATCCGCGCCGCATGGACGCCGATCCGGTGCTCGGCGAGTACGCGCGCGATCGAATAGAGAAGGCCCGGCCGGTCGTTGGCCGACACGGACAGGATGTAGTACTGGCCGCGCTCGTCGGCCCGCAGGTCGACGCGCGGCGTGATCGGAAACGTCCGGGACAGCCTCGACAGGCGCCCCTTCGCCGGTTCCGGCAGCGGCGCGGTTTCGGCGAGCCGCGTCGCGAGTTGCTGCTCGACGAGATTCGCGATGTCGCGGTAACGCACGTCGTGTTCGGTCTGCGTGACGATGAAGTTGTCGAGCGCATAACCATGGCGCGTGGTGCTGACGCGCGCGTCGAGCACCGACAGCCCGTTGCGGTCGAAATACGCGCAGATGCCCGCGAACAGGTCGGGGCGGTCCTTCACGTACACGAGCACCTGCAGCGCGTCGCCGATCGGCGACGGCCGTGCGCGGACGATCGCCGTTTCGGCGTTCACGTGCCGGTACAGCACGCGCGTCTGCCACGCGATGTCGGCCGCGTCGTGACGCAGGAAGAAGCCGACGTCGAGCTGATCCCACAACGCGCGGTGCGCGTCGTCGGGCACGGTTTCCAGGCGCAGCAGCGCGAGCGCCTGCTCCTGCCGCGACTTCAGCTCCGAGTGCGCGTCGGGGTTCGCGCCGCCGAGCACCGCGAGCGTGATGCGGTAGAGATCCTCGAGCAGCTTGCCCTTCCACGTGTTCCACACCTTCGGGCTCGTGCCGCGGATATCGGCGACGGTCAGCAGGTAGAGCGCGGTGAGGTAGCGTTCGTTGCCGACGATTTCGGCGAAACGCTTGATGACCTCGGGGTCGCTCGTGTCCTGTTTCTGCGCGACCTGGCTCATCGTCAGGTGATGCTGGACGAGCCACACGATCAGCGCCGCGTCGTCGCCGGCGATGCCGTGCTCGCGGCAGAAGCGCCGTGCGTCGGCCATCCCGAGCGTCGAGTGATCGCCGCCGCGGCCTTTCGCGATGTCGTGGAACAGCGCCGCGACATACAGCACCCACGGGCGCTCGAAGTTGCCGATCAGCTGGCTGCAGAACGGGTATTCGTGCGCATGCTCGGCCACCGCGAAGCGGCGGATGTTGCGCAGCACCATCAGGATGTGCTGGTCGACCGTGTACACGTGGTACAGGTCGTGCTGCATCTGGCCGACGATGCGGCGGAAATTCAGCAGGTAGCGGCCGAGCACGCTCGTCTGGTTCATCAGCCGGAACGCATGCGTGATGCCCTCGGGCTGCTGCAGGATCTGCATGAACGTGCGGCGGTTCTGCGGATCGCGGCGCCACGCATTGTTCATGATTTCGCGCGAGTTGTACAGCGCACGCAGCGTGCGGGCGGACAGGCCCTTCACGCCGCGCGTCGTTTCGTACAGCAGGAAGGCTTCGAGGATCGCGTCGGGATGGCGTTCGAACACGCCGTCGTCGATGATCTCGAGCATCCCCTGTTTCTCGACGAAGCGATCGGCCGACAGCACGCGCGTGATGCCGCTCGTCGCGGGGAAGAGCTGCGCCTCGATGTTCTGGATCAGGATCGTCGCGAGCTGCGTGACCGCCTTCGCGGCCCAGTAGTAGCGGCGCATCAACTGCTCGCTCGCGCGCTTGGCCTGCGTCGGCTGGTAGCCGAAGCTCTCGGCGGCCTGCGTCTGCAGATCGAACACGAGCATGTCCTGGCGGCGCCCGGCGATCACGTGCAGCCGGGCGCGCAACGTCTTCAGGAAGCCTTCGTTGCGGCGCAGCTCGCGCGCTTCGCGCTCGGTGATGAGGCCGCGCGTATCGAGTTCGCGCCAGCTGCTGCCGAAGCCGGCCGCGCGCGCGATCCACAGGATCGTCTGCAGGTCGCGCAGGCCGCCGGGGCTTTCCTTCACGTTCGGCTCGAGGCTGTACGGCGTGTCCTGGAACTTCGCGTGGCGCTGGCGCATCTCGAGCACCTTCGCGGTAAAGAACGCGCGGGCGTCGAGCGCTTCGTGGTAGCGCACGGTGAAGCGCTCGAACAGCGCGGTGCTGCCGACGATGCGGCGCGCTTCCAGCAGCGAGGTCTGCACCGTGACGTCCTGCGACGCCTCCTCGATGCATTGCGCGACCGTACGCACGCTGCTGCCGATCTCGAGGCCGAGGTCCCACGCCATGCCGATGAAGCGCTCGATGCGCGCGTCGAGCGCCGCGTCGTGCGCCTCGGGCAGCAGCACGAGGATGTCGACGTCGGAATAGGGCGCGAGCTCGCCGCGCCCGTAGCCGCCGACCGCGACGAGCGCGAGCGTCGCGGGCAGCCCGCAGTCGTCCCACACGCGCTTCAATGCGTCGTCGGTGAGTTTCGACAGCGCGTGCATCAGCGACGCGACGTTCGCCGCGCGGCGAAAACGCTCGAGCATCTCCGTCTTGGCGGCCTTGAATTCGGCGCGCCGCGACAGCGCTTCGGGCGAGGGGGCAGCGTGAGCGCTCATGGGCGGCCGTTCAGGTGCGAAAGTGGGGCGATCGGATGCGACGGCGCTCAGACGGCGGCGGCCGGCTGAGCGAACACGGGGCGCGCCGGCGTGCCGGCCGACACGGTCAGCACTTCGTAGCCGGTTTCGGTGACGAGCACCGTATGCTCCCACTGCGCGGACAGGCTGCGGTCGCGCGTCTTGACCGTCCACTGGTCGGGCATCGTGCGGATGTCGCGCTTGCCGGCGTTGATCATCGGCTCGATCGTGAAGATCATCCCGGCCTTCAGCTCGATGCCGGTGCCCGGGCGGCCGTAGTGGACGACCTGCGGATCCTCGTGGAACACCGTGCCGATGCCGTGCCCGCAGTATTCGCGCACGACGCTGTAGCCCTGTGCCTCCGCGTGCTTCTGGATCGCGTAGCCGATGTCGCCGAGGTGCGCGCCGGGCTTGACCTGGTCGATGCCGAGCCACATGCATTCGTAGGTGGTCTGCACGAGGCGCTTCGCGAGGATCGACCCCTCGCCGACGATGAACATCCGGCTGGTGTCGCCGAAGTAGCCGTTCTTGATCACGGTGATGTCGATGTTCAGCGCGTCGCCGTTCTTGAGCACCTTCTCGCCGGGAATGCCGTGGCAGATCACGTCGTTGACCGAAATGCAGGTGGCCTTCGGGTACGGCGGATAGCCGGGCGGCTGATAGTTCAGCGGCGCGGGGATCGTGCCTTGCTCGTTGAGCATGTACTCGTGGCAGAGGCGGTCGAGTTCGGCGGTCGTGACGCCCGCGACCACGTGCGGCGTGATGAAGTCGAGCACTTCGCTCGCGAGACGGCAGGCGACGCGCATCTCCGCGATATCGTGTTCGTTTTTGAGCGTAATAGCCATCGAGGTATGCCTGGAATGCGGTGAATTGACGGATTATCGCACCTTATGGCGGGCCTCGCAGCCCCTGCCGGCCGCGCGGATGCGGGTTTTCGCGGATTGTCCGGCCCGCTGCCGCGCGGCACGCGAAAGTGCCGCGCGACTTGAGAGCGGACAAATCGGCGTGCTATACTCTCTGGCTAAGTCGATATCCAAATGCCGAATTTGCCCCAATTTGGGGTGGCATCGCGGTGACAGGCTTACGGCACGGGCGTTTTTGCGCGTGCCGAATCGCAAGCCGGCGCAACCAGGGTGCCGGCCGCGCGGAATTCGCGCCCAGCGGGGCGGGTTCGCGCGGCGGTACGGCGGCCGGCTTAAGACCCAACCCTCGTGGAGAATTTACATGGCAGTCACGATGCGCCAAATGCTGGAAGCGGGTGTCCACTTCGGTCACCAGACGCGCTTCTGGAACCCGAAGATGGCTCCGTTCATTTTCGGTCACCGCAACAAGATTCACATCATCAACCTCGAAAAGACGCTGCCGATGTTCACGGACGCACAGAAGTACGTGCGCCAGCTGGCAGCGAACCGCGGCACGATCCTGTTCGTCGGCACGAAGCGCCAGTCGCGTGACACGATCGCCCAGGAAGCGCAACGTGCGGGCATGCCGTACGTCAACGCACGCTGGCTCGGCGGCATGATGACGAACTTCAAGACGCTGAAGGTGTCGATCAAGCGCCTGAAGGACATGGAAGCGGCCGTCGAGGCGGGCGAGCTCGAGAAGATGAGCAAGAAGGAAGCGCTGCTGTTCGAGCGCGAAATCGCCAAGCTGCAGAAGTCGATCGGCGGCGTGAAGGACATGGGCGGCATTCCGGACGCGATCTTCGTCGTCGACGTCGGCTACCACAAGATCGCCGTCACGGAAGCGAACAAGCTGGGCGTGCCGGTCATCGCCGTGGTCGATACGAACCACTCGCCGGAAGGCGTGGATTACGTGATCCCGGGTAACGACGACTCGAGCAAGGCAGTCGCGCTGTACGCGCAGGGCGTGGCCGATGCGATCCTCGAAGGCCGTGCGAACGCGGTCAACGAAGTGGTCCAGGCTGTGCGTGGCGACGACGAGTACGTCGAGGAAAACGCGTAACTGGCCCCGAGCCGGCGCAAAAAGGGGGCTCTCAACAGGCCCCCTTTTTTTAAGCTTGTGCGCCGGACCTGATCGCGCCGAAGCGGCGCGGGTCCGGAAACGAATCTCGGCCGTTCGCGTCCAAGCGGGCGGCGTTGTGAATACAGACTCAAGGAGCGAATGATGGCGGCAATTACCGCAAGCATGGTGGCAGAACTGCGCGCAAAGACCGACGCACCGATGATGGAGTGCAAGAAGGCGCTGACGGAAGCCGACGGCGATCTGGCCAAGGCTGAAGAACTGCTGCGCGTCAAGCTCGGCAACAAGGCGAGCAAGGCGGCATCGCGCGTGACGGCCGAAGGCGTCGTCGCATCGTTCGTCGGCGGCAACGCAGGCGCGCTGGTCGAACTGAACTGCGAAACCGACTTCGTCGCGAAGAACGACGACTTCCTCGCGTTCTCGAAGACGGTGGCGGAACTCGTCGCGACGAAGAACCCGGCCGACGTGGCCGCGCTGTCGGCACTGCCGCTCGACGGCAAGACGGTCGACGAAGTGCGTCTGGCGCTGGTCGGCAAGATCGGCGAGAACATCTCGATCCGCCGTTTCGTCCGTTTCGAAACCGCGAACAAGATCGCGACGTACCTGCACGGCGCGCGTATCGGCGTGATCGTCGAGTACA
Organism: Burkholderia sp. BCC0506; assembly: GCF_902833145.1. Lineage (GTDB taxonomy): Bacteria > Pseudomonadota > Gammaproteobacteria > Burkholderiales > Burkholderiaceae > Burkholderia. Next base: position 7,140 of record NZ_CADFEN010000005.1, read on the forward strand.
CGGGCGCGGACGAGCAGGTCGGCAAGGACGTCGCGATGCACATCGCGGCGATGAAGCCGGTCGCGCTGTCGTCGGCCGACGTGCCGGCGGAACTGATCGAGACGGAACGCCGCGTGGCCGAGCAGAAGGCTGCGGAATCGGGCAAGCCGGCCGAAATCGTCGCGAAGATGGTCGACGGCAGCGTCCAGAAGTACCTGAAGGAAGTGTCGCTGCTGAACCAGACGTTCGTGAAGAACGACAAGCAGACGATCGAGCAGATGCTGAAGGCAGCGAATGCGGCGGTGCAGAAGTTCGCGCTGTTCGTCGTCGGCGAAGGCATCGAGAAGCGCCAGGACGACTTCGCCGCCGAAGTGGCCGCGCAAGTCGCAGCAGCAAAGCAGCAGTAAGCAGTCAGGCAGTATCCGCGGCGGGCGTCCGCTCCGCCGCGGCCGGCGGCGCCGCCGGCCGGCCGGGAACCCCGGTCCGGTCGTCGGCGCTTGCCCGAATCAGTATTTCGCCCCTACAGTTCGTGGTTGTCATCCTCTCGTCGCTCGGAAGCCCCTATGTCCAATGCCTATAAACGCGTCCTCCTCAAACTCTCCGGCGAAGCGCTGATGGGCGACGATGCCTTCGGCATCAATCGCGCGACGATCGAGCGGATGGTGGCGGATATCGCCGAAGTCGTGCGTCTCGGTACGCAGCTCGCGGTCGTGATCGGTGGCGGTAATATTTTCCGCGGTGTCGCGGGCGGCGCGGCCGGCATGGACCGCGCGACGGCCGACTACATGGGGATGCTGGCCACGATGATGAACGCGCTGGCGCTGCAGGACGCGATGCGCCACGCCGGCATCGAGGCGCGCGTGCAGTCCGCGCTGCGCATGGACCAGGTCGTCGAGCCGTACATCCGGCCTCGCGCGATCCGCCAGCTCGAGGAAGGCCGCGTCGTGATCTTCGCGGCCGGTACCGGCAACCCGTTCTTCACGACGGATACCGCCGCGGCGCTGCGCGGTTCGGAAGTGGGTGCCGAAGTCGTGCTGAAGGCGACCAAGGTCGATGGCGTATATTCTGCCGATCCGAAGAAGGATCCGTCGGCCACGCGCTACACGACGATCAGCTTCGACGAGGCGATCAGCCGCAACCTGCAGGTGATGGACGCGACGGCGTTTGCGCTGTGCCGCGACCAGAAACTGCCGATTCGCGTGTTTTCGATCAACAAGCCGGGCGCGCTCAAGCGCATCGTGCTGGGCGAGGACGAAGGTACGCTCGTCCACGTGTAAACTCCCGCGGATGCGGGCGAACGGCGCGGGTTGCCGGCCGCGGCGCGCGACATGCGCCGGGCGGAGCTCGCGTTCTTTGAAGGTTTGAAGGTTCGGAGGTTGAAATGAGTGTCGCTGATGTGAAGAAGGGCGTCGAGCAAAAGATGCAGCGCTCGATCGAAGCGTTCAAGAACGATCTGGCCAAGATCCGTACGGGCCGTGCACACACCGGTCTGCTCGATCACGTGCAGGTCGACTACTACGGCTCGATGGTGCCGATCTCGCAGGTCGCGAACCTGACGCTCGTCGATGCGCGCACGATCGGCGTGCAGCCGTGGGAAAAGAACATGGTCGCGAAGGTCGAGAAGGCCATCCGCGAAGCGGACCTGGGCCTGAACCCGGCAACGGCCGGCGACCTGATCCGCGTGCCGATGCCCGCGCTGACGGAAGAGCGCCGCCGCGAGCTGACCAAGGTCGTGAAGAGCGAAGGCGAAACGGCCAAGGTCGCGATCCGCAACCTGCGCCGCGACGCGAACGAAGCGCTGAAGAAGCTCGTGAAGGACAAGGAAATCTCGGAAGACGACGAGCGCCGCGCGAGCGACGACGTGCAGAAGCTGACCGACAAGCACGTTGCCGAAGTCGACAAGCTCGTGCAGAGCAAGGAAGCCGAGATCATGACGGTCTGACGACCGTCCTCGCGCGCCGCCTTCTTCCCGCATTACTGTCTCAACGGCCATGACCTATACCAGCTCTACCGTTCGCGTGCCTGACGTCGGCGTCGTGCCGCGTCACATCGCGATCATCATGGACGGCAACGGCCGTTGGGCGACCGAACGCCGCTTGCCGCGCGTCGCGGGGCACACCCGCGGCGTCGATGCCGTGCGGGCGGTGGTCGAAGGCTGCGCGCGCGCCGGCGTCGAGTACCTGACGCTGTTCGCGTTCAGTTCGGAAAACTGGCGTCGGCCGACCGACGAAGTGTCGTTCCTGATGCGGCTGTTCATCACCGCGCTCGAGCGCGAAGTGGGCAAGCTGCACGCGAACGGGATCCGCCTGCGTGTCGTCGGCGATCTCGACCGTTTCGAGCCGCGCATCCGCGAACTGATTCGCCGCGCCGAAACCAAGACGGCGCGCAATACCCGTCTGACGCTCACCATCGCGGCCAACTACGGCGGCCGGTGGGACATCCTGCAGGCGACGAAGAAGCTCGTCGAGCAGGCCGTGCGCGAAGGTCGCGAGGTCGAAGTGACCGAGGAAGCCTTCGCGCCGCACCTGGCAATGGCCTACGCGCCGGAGCCCGATCTTTTCATCCGCACCGGCGGCGAGCAGCGTGTCAGCAACTTCCTGCTGTGGCAGCTCGCGTACGCCGAATTCTATTTCACCGACAAGTACTGGCCGGATTTCGACGGCGCGGCACTGGCCGACGCGATGGCGTCGTATACCGAGCGCGAGCGCCGTTTCGGGCGCACCAGTGCGCAGCTCGAACCGCAATCGCAGAACGCCGACTCCCTTTCATGCTGAAAACCCGTGTGATCACGGCGATCGCGATGCTGGCGGTGCTGCTGCCGGTGACGCTGTTCGCGCCGCTCGCCGGGTTCGGCGCGCTGATCGGCGTCGTGCTGGTGTTCGCCGCGTGGGAGTGGGCGCGCCTCCTGAAGCTCGGCGGCGCCGGCCCGATTGTCTATGCGCTCGTCGCGGCGCTCGCGCTCGCGGCCACCACGCCGCTCGGCGTCGATGCGGCTTCGTCCCGTCCCCTTTTCATGGCGGCCGGCGTGTTCTGGCTGCTGGTCGGCCCGTTCGCGCTGCGGCGCAAGCCCGAACTCGCGGGCGGCGTCTGGCGCCCGTTCCTGCTGGCCGCCGGTCTCGTCGTGTTCGCCGCCTGCTGGCACGCGCTCGTTGCAGCCCGCGCGCAGGGCGTGCCGTTCGTGCTATCGCTGCTTCTGGTCGTCTGGCTGGCCGATATCGGCGCATACTTCGCGGGCAAGGCCTTCGGAAAGCGTAAACTGGCCGTCACGATCAGCCCCGGCAAGAGCTGGGAGGGCGCGATCGGCGGCTGGTTCGCGGTGATGGTCGTGGCCGGTGTCGCGATGGTCGTGCACGCATTCGAACCGACCCTGTTTTCCGCATTCGCCGCGCGCTACGGCATGCCCGGCGCGTGGGCCGCGCTGACGCTGCTGGTCGCGTACAGCGTGATCGGCGACCTGTTCGAGTCGCTGCTGAAGCGGCAGGCGGGCGTGAAGGATTCGAGCGGACTGCTGCCGGGCCACGGCGGCGTGCTCGATCGTGTCGACGCGCTGCTGCCGGTGCTGCCGCTCGCGATGCTGCTGCTTGGTTAAACCCTTATTCCTGTTATGCAAAAACGTCTGACATTGCTCGGTTCCACGGGCTCGATCGGAGACAGCACGCTCGACGTGGTCGCGCGCCATCCCGAGCGCTTCTCGGTCTACGCGCTGACCGCGCACCGCAACGGCGACAAGCTCGTCGAGCAGTGTCTGCGTTTCGCGCCCGAAGTGGCCGTGGTCGGCGATGCCGCGACGGCCGCGCACGTCGACGCGAAACTGCGCGCGGCGGGCAGCAAGACGGTCGTGCTGCACGGGCCGCAGGCGCTCGTCGACGTGTCGACGAGCGACGGCTGCGACACGGTGGTCGCGGCGATCGTCGGCGCGGCCGGCCTCGCGCCGAGCCTGGCGGCCGCGCGCGCCGGCAAGCGGATCCTGCTCGCGAACAAGGAAGCGCTCGTGATGTCGGGCGCGATCTTCATGGACGCCGTGCGCGACCATGGCGCGATCCTGCTGCCGGTCGACAGCGAACACAACGCGATCTTCCAGAGCATGCCGCGCGACGCGGCCGAGCACGGCGGAATCTCGAAGATCATCCTGACCGCGTCGGGCGGCCCGTTCCGCACGCGCGAGCCGGCCACGCTCGTCGACGTGACGCCGGACGAGGCGTGCAAGCACCCGAACTGGGTGATGGGCCGCAAGATCTCGGTCGATTCCGCGACGATGATGAACAAGGGCCTCGAGGTGATCGAGGCGCACTGGATCTTCGGGCTGCCGGGCGACCGGATCGACGTGCTGATCCACCCGCAGAGCGTGATCCATTCGCTCGTGTCGTACCGCGACGGCTCGGTGCTCGCGCAGCTCGGCAACCCCGACATGCGCACGCCGATCGCACACGCGCTCGCGTTTCCCGAGCGCGTCGACGCGGGTGTCGACCAGCTCGATCTCGCGCAGATCGCCCAGCTGTCGTTCGAGAAGCCCGATTACGCGCGCTTCCCGTGCCTCGCGCTCGCGCTGAAGGCGCTCGACGAAGGCGGCATCGCGAGCGCCGCATTGAACGCGGCGAACGAAGTGGCGGTCGAAGCCTTTCTCGAGCGCCGGATCGGCTTCATGGCGATCGCGGCGACGGTCGACGCCGTGCTCAACACGCTGCCGAACCGCACGCCCGACGGGCTCGACGACGTCCTCGCGGCGGATGCCGAGGCGCGCCGCCTCGCCGCCGCGATCATTGCGAAAGCGCCTGCGCCACGCGTGGAGCGTACTGTCTGAATGGGGTGCTCATGAACGTGCTGGTCGAACTGGTCGCGTTTGCGGTGGCGATCGGGGTACTGGTCGTCGTGCATGAGTATGGGCACTATCGCGTCGCGCGCTGGTGCGGCGTGAAGGTGCTGCGTTTCTCGATCGGCTTCGGCCAGCCCGTCGCGCGCTGGGTCAGCCGCAGGACGGGCACCGAGTGGACGCTGTCCGCGCTGCCGCTCGGCGGCTACGTGAAGATGCTCGACGAGCGCGATCCGGGCCCGGGCATCGCACCCGAAGCGCTCGGCCAGGCGTTCAACCGCCAATCCGTCTACAAGCGCATCGCGATCGTCGCGGCCGGGCCGGTTGCGAACTTCCTGCTGGCAATCGCGCTGTTTTCCCTCGTATTCGCCACCGGCGTGACCGAGCCGGCCGCGATCGTCGCGCCGCCGGCCGCCGGCACGGTGGCGGCCCGCGCGGGCTTCGACGGCAGCGAGACGGTCGTGTCGATCCGCAACGCGCAAGGCGGCGAGTCCGAGCCGGTGCGATCGTGGTCGGACCTGCGCTGGAAGCTGCTGTCGGCCGCGTTCGACCATCGCGAGGTCGTGCTCGGCGCGCGCGACGGCAACGCGACGTTCGATTTCCGGGTCGACCTTCGCAACGTGCCCGACAGCCAGCTCGACGACGACTTCATGGCTCATCTGGGCTTCGAGGCCGGCGGCGGCACGTTGTCGGTCGCGTCGGTGCAGCCCGGCAGCGCGGCGGAGCAGGCCGGCCTGAAGGCCGGCGACAAGCTGGTCGCGCTCGACGGCAAGCCGGTCGGCGGCGGGTCCCGCTTCATCGATACGGTGAAGCACCATGCGGGCCAGCCGCTCGAGCTGCAGATCGAGCGCAACGGCGCCGCGCAGACGGTGTCGATCGTGCCGCGGATGCAGCGCGACGACGAATCGGGGCAGCAGGTCGGCCGCATCGGCGCGGCGCTGTCGATGCACGCGCCGTCGGTGGACGTGCGCTACGGGCCGGTCGAGAGCCTGCGGCTCGGCGCGCGGCGCACGTGGGACATTTCCGTGTATTCGCTGAAGATGTTCGGGCGGATGATCACGGGCAACGCGTCGCTGAAGAACCTGTCCGGCCCGGTGACGATCGCCGACTACGCAGGCAAGAGCGCGCGACTCGGTCCGTCGGCGTTCCTGTCGTTCCTCGCCCTTGTCAGCATTAGCCTTGGCGTCCTGAACTTGTTGCCGATTCCCGTTTTGGACGGGGGGCATCTGTTATATTATGCGGTTGAAGCCGCGACCGGGAAAGCCGTCTCGGAGCGTTGGCAACTGATTCTGCAAAGAGCCGGGTTGATCTGCATCGTCGCATTGTCGGCGATCGCGCTGTTCAACGATCTGGCTCGGTTAATCCATTTCTGAAGCGTCAGGCGGCGGCCGCTGGCCAGCCGCCCGATTTGATGCAGCTAAATATTGGGGATGCATGTTGTTCAAACCTCATCGCTTTGTACCTAAGACAGTTGCAGCGGCCGCGCTCGCCGCGCACGGCCTCGCGGCGCATGCAGCGGCACCGTTCGTGGTGCAAGACATCAAGATCGAGGGGCTGCAGCGCGTCGAAGCGGGTTCGGTGTTCGCCTATCTGCCGATCAAGCAGGGCGATACCTTCACGGACGACAAGGCATCCGAAGCAATCCGCGCGTTGTACGCGACGGGCTTTTTCAACGACGTGCGCATCGCCACGCAGGGCAACGTCGTGATCGTGCAGGTGCAGGAGCGTCCGGCCATCGCGTCGATCGACTTCACCGGCACGAAGGAATTCGACAAGGACAACCTGACGAAGGCGCTGCGCGCGGTCGGCCTCGCCGACGGCCGCTACTACGACAAGGCGCTCGTCGACAAGGCGGAGCAGGAGCTCAAGCGCCAGTACCTGACGCGCGGCTTCTATGCGGCCGAGGTCAAGACGACGGTCACGCCGGTCGACGCGAACCGCGTGTCGATCCTGTTCGCGGTGGCCGAAGGCCCGAGCGCGAAAATCCGCCAGATCAACTTCATCGGCAACAAGGCGTTCAGCACCAGCACGCTGCGCGACGAGATGCAGCTGTCGACGCCGAACTGGTTCTCCTGGTACACGAAGAACGACCTGTACTCGAAGGAAAAGCTCACGGGCGACCTCGAGGCCGTGCGCTCGTACTACCTGAATCGCGGTTACCTCGAGTTCAACATCGAGTCGACCCAGGTGTCGATCTCGCCGGACAAGAAGGACATGTACCTGACGGTCACGCTGCACGAAGGCGAGCCGTACACGGTGTCGGGCATCAAGCTGTCGGGCAACCTGCTCGATCGCGAGGCCGAACTCAACAAGCTGATCAAGATCAAGCCGGGCGACCGCTTCTCGGCCGAAAAGCTGCAGCAGACCACCAAGTCGATCGTCGACAAGCTCGGCGAATACGGCTACGCATTCGCGACCGTCAACGCGCAGCCGGACATCGACCAGGCGAACCACAAGGTGAACCTGAATCTCGTCGTCGATCCGAGCCGCCGCGTGTACGTGCGCCGCATCAACGTGGTCGGCAACACGCGTACGCGCGACGAAGTGGTGCGCCGCGAAATGCGCCAGCTCGAAAGCTCGTGGTTCGACTCGAACCGCCTCGCGCTGTCGAAGGATCGCGTGAACCGTCTCGGCTACTTCACCAACGTCGACGTGACGACGGTGCCGGTCGAAGGCACGAACGACCAGGTCGACGTGAACGTGAAGGTCGACGAAAAGCCAACCGGCGCGATCACGCTCGGCGCGGGCTTCTCGTCGACGGACAAGGTCGTGCTGTCGGCCGGCGTGTCGCAGGACAACGTGTTCGGCTCGGGCACCAGCCTGTCGGTGAACGTCAACACCGCGAAGAGCTACCGGACGCTGACCGTCACGCAGGTCGACCCGTACTTCACGGTCGACGGCATCAAGCGGATCACGGACGTCTACTACCGCACGTACCAGCCGCTTTATTATTCGACGAGTTCGAGCTTCCGGATCATCAGCGCGGGCGGCAACCTGAAGTTCGGCATCCCGTTCTCGGAAGTCGACACCGTCTACTTCGGCGCGGGCTTCGAGCAGAACCGTCTCGACGTCGATTCGAACACGCCGCAGAGCTACCAGGATTACGTGAACGAGTTCGGCCGCGTGTCGAACACGGTGCCGCTGACGGTGGCCTGGTCGCGCGACGCGCGCGACAGCGCGCTGATTCCGAGCCGCGGCTACTTCACGCAGGCGAACGTCGAATACGGCGTGCCGGTCGGCAAGATCCAGTACTACAAGGCCGACCTGCAGGCGCAGTACTACTATTCGTTCTCGCGCGGCTTCATCTTGGGCCTGAACCTGCAAGGCGGCTACGGTAACGGTATCGGCAACCCGTACCCGATCTTCAAGAACTACTACGCGGGCGGTATCGGCTCCGTGCGTGGCTACGAGCCGAGTTCGCTGGGCCCGCGCGACACGAAGACGAACGACCCGATCGGCGGTTCGAAGATGGTCGTCGGCAACATCGAGCTGACGTTCCCGCTGCCGGGCACGGGTTACGACCGCACGCTGCGCGTGTTCACGTTCCTCGACGGCGGTAACGTGTGGGGCAATGCGCCGGGCGGCACGAGTACGGGCGCCAACGGCCTGCGCTACGGCTACGGTGTGGGTCTCGCGTGGATCTCGCCGATCGGCCCGCTGAAGCTGAGCCTCGGCTTCCCGCTGCAGAAGCACGAAGGCGACCAGTACCAGAAATTCCAGTTCCAGATCGGGACGGCGTTCTGACCGAACGCATGACAACAGCAACGAGAGGGTAATTTTGCTAACCGGTAAGTTTTCGAAACGAGTGATGTGCGCGCTGACCGTTGCGCTGGCCCTGGGCGCGGCAACGGTGCACGCACAGGACGTCGCCCGCATCGCGGCGGTCAATTCGGATCGGATTCTGCGCGAGTCGGCGCCCGCGAAGGCGGCGCAGACGAAGCTCGAAGCCGAGTTCGCGAAGCGTGACAAGGATCTGCAGGACCTGGCGGCACGTCTGAAGTCGATGTCCGATTCGCTGGACAAGAACGGCGCGTCGCTGTCGGCGGCCGATCGCGCGCAGAAGCAGCGCGATCTGGCGCAGCTCGACACCGACTTCCAGCGCAAGCAGCGCGAGTTCCGCGAAGACCTGAACCAGCGTCGCAACGAGGAACTGGCGGCCGTGCTGGACAAGGCGAACAAGGTCATCAAGCAGATCGCCGAGCAGCAGAATTACGATCTGATCGTGCAGGAAGCCGTGTACGTCAGCCCGCGCATCGACATCACCGACAAGGTGCTCAAGGCGCTCGCGTCCGGCTCGACGAACTGAACGGAGCAGACGACGAATGGCATTGACGCTCGAGGAACTCGTAAAGCGGTTCGGCGGCGAGATCGCCGGCGACGCACAGTGCAAGGTCGGCGGGCTCGCGCCGCTCGACCAGGCAGGCCCTCAGCAGCTCGCGTTCCTCGCGAACCCGAAGTACCTGTCGCAGGTCGAGTCGACCCGCGCCGGTGCGGTCCTGATCGCACCGAAGGATCTGGCAAAGCTGGGCGCGGCCGCCAACGGTCGCAATTTCATCGTCACGCCGAACCCGTACGCGTATTTCGCACGCGTCGCGCAGATGTTCATCGATCTCGCCACGCCGCCGCGTGCGGCCGGCGTGCATCCGAGCGCGACGATCGATCCGGCCGCGCAGGTCGCCGCGACCGCGGTGATCGGCCCGCACGTGACGATCGAGGCCGGCGCGGTGATCGAGGACGGCGTGCAGCTCGACGCGAACGTATTCGTCGGCCGCGGCACGACGATCGGCGCCGGCTCGCACTTCTATCCGAACGCATCGGTGTACCACGGCTGCAAGATCGGCCCGCGCGCGATCGTCCACGCGGGCGCCGTGATCGGTTCCGACGGCTTCGGCTTCGCACCGGATTTCGTCGGCGACGGCGACGCGCGCACCGGCAGCTGGGTCAAGATCCCGCAGGTCGGCGGCGTGACGATCGGCCCGGACGTCGAAATCGGCGCGAACACGACGATCGATCGCGGCGCGATGGCGGACACCGTCATCGAGGAATGCGTGAAGATCGACAACCAGGTGCAGATCGGCCACAACTGCCGGATCGGCGCGTATACGGTGATCGCCGGCAGCGCGGGCATCGCGGGCAGCACGACGATCGGCCGTCACTGCATGATCGGCGGCGCGGCCGGGATCGCCGGCCACGTGACGCTCGGCGACTATGTGATCATCACCGCGAAGTCGGGCGTATCGAAGTCGCTGCCGAAGGCCGGCATCTATACCAGCGCGTTCCCGGCCGTCGACCACGGCGAATGGAACAAGAGCGCCGCGCTCGTGCGCAACCTCGACAAGCTGCGCGAGCGCATCAAGGCGCTCGAAGCCGCGCTCGCCGCCCAGGGCGGCACCCACGCCTGAGCGCATCATGCGAGACCACGAACCGGGCACGGCCAGCGCAACCGGCCCGGTTTGCCAGACTGGGCCGCGCGGCGGCCCGCTTCAGCCTTTGCATCACCACCGCGCAGCTTCTGCGTGAGACGAACCATCATGAGCACTGAAAAAATCAATCTCGACATCCACAAGATCCTCACGCTGCTGCCGCATCGCTACCCGATTCTGCTCGTCGACCGCGTGCTCGAACTCGAGCCGCACAAAGGGATCAAAGCGCTGAAGAACGTGTCGATCAACGAGCCGTTCTTCCAGGGGCACTTCCCGAAGCGGCCGGTGATGCCGGGCGTGCTGATCCTCGAGGCGCTCGCCCAGGCCGCGGCGCTGCTGACGTTCGCGGAAGAGCAGCCGAAGGATCCGGAGAACACGCTGTATTACTTCGTCGGGATCGACGGCGCGCGCTTCAAGCGCGTGGTCGAACCGGGCGATCAGCTGATCCTGAACGTGACGTTCGAGCGCTACATCCGGGGCATCTGGAAGTTCAAGGCGGTGGCGGAAGTCGACGGCAAGGTCGCGGCGGAAGCCGAACTGATGTGCACGGTCAAGACGGCCGACGCGGCGCCCTGAGCGACGCGGCACGCATGGACAACATACCGCGAGCAACGCGACACATCATATCGAGAGGCAACGGCGCATGACCAGGATTCATCCTACCGCGATCGTCGAGCCGGGCGCGCAGATCGACGAATCGGTCGAGATCGGCCCGTACGCGATCGTCGGCCCGCACGTCACGATCGGCGCGCGCACGACCATCGGCTCGCACAGCGTGATCGAAGGCCACACGACGCTCGGCGAGGACAACCGCATCGGCCATTACGCATCGGTCGGCGGCCGTCCGCAGGACATGAAGTACAAGGACGAGCCGACGAAGCTCGTGATCGGCAACCGCAACACGATCCGCGAATTCACGACGATCCACACGGGCACCGTGCAGGACGCTGGCGTGACGACGCTCGGCGACGACAACTGGATCATGGCCTACGTGCACATCGGCCATGACTGCCGCGTCGGCAACAACGTGATCCTGTCGAGCAACGCGCAGATGGCCGGTCACGTCGAGATCGGCGACTTCGCGATCGTCGGCGGGATGTCGGGCGTGCACCAGTTCGTGCGCATCGGCGCGCACGCGATGCTGGGCGGCGCGTCGGCGCTCGTGCAGGACGTCCCGCCGTTCGTGATCGCGGCCGGCAACAAGGCCGAGCCGCACGGGATCAACGTCGAAGGGCTGCGCCGGCGCGGCTTCTCGGCCGACGCGATTTCGGCGCTGCGCAGCGCGTACCGCGTGCTGTACAAGAACAGCCTGTCGCTCGAGGAAGCGAAGGTGCAACTGCGCGAACTCGCGGAAGCGGGCGGCGACGGCGATGCGCCGGTGAAGGCGCTCGTCGAGTTCATCGACGCGTCGCAACGCGGCATCATCCGCTAAGCGATGCCGCTCCCGACCAATCAGCTCAGGCTTGCGATGGTGGCCGGCGAGCCGTCGGGCGATCTGCTCGCGGCGTCGCTGCTCGGCGGGCTGCGCGAGCGGCTGCCCGAATCGGCCCAGTATTACGGGATCGGCGGGCCGCGCATGCTCGCGCAGGGCTTCGACTCGCACTGGCAGATGGACAAGCTCACCGTGCGCGGCTATGTCGAGGCGCTGGGCCAGATTCCCGAGATCCTGCGGATTCGCGGCGAACTGAAGCGCCAGCTGCTCGCCGAGCGGCCGGACGCGTTCATCGGCGTCGATGCCCCCGATTTCAATTTCAACGTCGAGCAGGCCGCGCGCGACGCGGGCATCCCGTCGATCCACTTCGTGTGCCCGTCGATCTGGGCGTGGCGCGGCGGCCGGATCAAGAAGATCGCGAAGTCGGTCGATCACATGCTGTGCCTGTTCCCGTTCGAACCGGTGATTCTCGACAAGGCCGGCGTCGCATCGACGTACGTCGGCCATCCGCTGGCCGACGACATCCCGCTGGAACCCGACACGCACGGCGCGCGCATCGCGCTGGGTCTGCCGGCCGACGGCCCCGTGATCGCGGTGCTGCCGGGCAGCCGGCGCTCGGAGATCGCGCTGATCGGCCCGACGTTCTTTGCGGCGATGGCGCTGATGCAGCAGCGCGAACCCGGCGTGCGTTTCGTGATGCCGGCGGCGACGCCCGCGCTGCGCGAACTGCTGCAGCCGCTCGTCGACGCGCATCCGCAGCTCGCGCTGACGATCACCGACGGCCGCTCGCAGGTCGCGATGACGGCCGCCGACGCGATCCTCGTGAAGAGCGGTACCGTCACGCTGGAAGCCGCGCTGCTGAAGAAGCCGATGGTGATCTCGTACAAGGTGCCCTGGCTGACGGGGCAGATCATGCGCCGGCAGGGCTACCTGCCGTATGTCGGCTTGCCGAACATCCTGGCGGGGCGCTTCGTCGTGCCCGAGCTGCTGCAGCATTTCGCGACGCCCGAGGCGCTCGCCGATGCGACGCTCACGCAGCTGCGCGACGACGCGAACCGCCGCACGCTGACCGAAGTGTTTACCGAAATGCATCTTTCGCTGCGGCAGAACACGGCCGCGAAGGCCGCCGAGGCCGTCGTGCGCGTGCTCGAACAACGCAAGAGGCGCGCATGACGGCCGTCCGCGCACCGCGCCACCGCGCGTCGAGCGATATGCAGGGCGGTTTCGATTTCAGCCGCCCGGACGAGATCGTGTGCGGCGTCGACGAAGCCGGACGCGGCCCGCTCGCGGGGCCGGTCGTGGCCGCCGCGGTGATCCTCGATCCGGCGCGGCCGATCGACGGGCTCGACGATTCGAAAGCGCTGTCCGCGAAGAAGCGCGACATGCTGTACGACCTGATCGTCGCGCGTTCGCACGCGTATTGCGTCGCGTCGGCGAGCGTCGACGAGATCGATACGCTGAACATCCTGCACGCGACGATGCTCGCGATGAAGCGGGCCGTCGAAGGCCTGTCGGTACTGCCGACGCTTGCACAGATCGACGGCAACCGCTGTCCGACGCTGAGCGTGCGCGCCGAGGCGATCGTCAGCGGCGATGCGCTCGTGCCGAGCATCTCGGCCGCGTCGATCCTCGCGAAGGTCACGCGCGATCGCATGCTGGTCGACCTGCACGAACGCTTTCCGGTGTACGGCTTCAACGTGCACGCCGGTTACGGTACCCCGAAACATCTTGCCGCCCTGCGCGAACACGGCCCGTGCGAAGCGCATCGCCGCTCGTTCGCGCCGGTTCGCGAGGCGCTCGATCTGATTCGATGAAAAGCATCACTTCCCGCGACAACCCGCTGTACAAGCGCCTGAAGGCGCTTGCGGGTTCGACGCCCCATCAGCGCCGCAGCGGCCAGGCGCTGCTCGAAGGTTTCCATCTCGCGAGCGCGTATCTCGATACGGGCGCGACGCCCGAGCTGTGCGTCACGACCGAAGGGGCGCTCGGCCACGCCGAGGCGCAGGCGCTCGTCGCGCGCATCGACGCGCAGCGGATCGTCACGCTGCCGGACGCGCTGTTCGGGCAGTTGTCGAACGTCGTCAACGGCGTCGGCTTCCTGCTGCTGGTCGATCGGCCGGCGCAACCGCTGCCCGGGCGCGTCACGCATACGTCGGTCGTGCTCGACGGCGTGCAGGACGCGGGCAACGTCGGCTCGATCCTGCGCAGCGCGGCGGCGGCCGGCGTGCGTCACGTGTTCTGCGCGCCGGGAACGGCTTACGCGTGGTCGTCGAAGGTGCTGCGCTCGGGCATGGGCGCGCATTTCCTGCTGTCGATCCATGAGGACGTCGAAGCGGCGGCGCTTGCCGAACGCCTCGACGTACCGGTTGCGCTGACCGATTCGCACGGCGCGCGGGCGCTCTACGACTGCGACCTGTCGGGGCCCGTCGCGTGGGTGTTCGGCAACGAAGGCGCCGGCGTGTCGGCATTCTGGCGCGACGCGGCCACGCATCGCGTGACGATTCCGCAGCCGGGCGGGATGGAGTCGTTGAACGTTGCGGCGGCCGCCGCGGTGTGCCTGTTCGAGCAGGTGCGGCAGCAGCGGCCTGCGTGATGCCGCGCGCATCGTATTTGCCGTAAAACGAAACAAGGCCGCGTTTGACGCGGCCTTGTTGCTTTCGGCGCCCGCCGGACGGCCGCCGGCGCATCCGCGCTCAGTACGACTGCCGGTCGAGGCGGATTTCCTGCAGGATCGTCGTCGCGATTTCCTCGATCGACTTGTGCGTCGACGACAGCCACTTGATTCCCTCGCGGCGCATCATCGCTTCGGCTTCGTTGATCTCGTAGCGGCAGTTCTCGGGCGCCGCGTACTTGCTGCCGGGGCGGCGCTCGTTGCGGATCTCCGACAGGCGCTGCGGGTCGATCGACAGCCCGAACAGCTTCTCGCTGTACGGCGCCAGCGCCGACGGCAGCTTGCCGCGTTCGAAATCCTCCGGAATCAGCGGATAGTTGGCCGCCTTCACGCCGTACTGCATCGCGAGATACAGGCTCGTCGGCGTCTTGCCGCTGCGCGACACGCCGACGAGGATCACGTCGGCTTCCGACAGGTTGCGGTTCGACTGGCCGTCGTCGTGCGCGAGCGAGAAGTTGATCGCCTCGATTCGCGTCTTGTATTCCTCGGTGTCCGCGTTCTGGTGGCCGCGACCCATCGCGTGGCTCGACTTGAGCTCCAGTTCCTGCTCGAGCGGCTCGACGAAGCGCTGGAACATGTCGAGCACGAGCGCGTTCGAGCGTTTGACGATGTCGTTCGACTCGCTGTCGACGAGCGTCGTGAACACGATCGCGCGCCGGCCGTCGTGCACGGCGGCCTCGTTGATCTTCTCGACGGTCGCATAGGCCTTGTCGAGCGAGTCGACGAACGGCACGCGCACGAGGCGGAATTTCTGGTCGAACTGGGAGAGGATCGAATGCGCGAAGGTTTCGGCAGTGATCCCGGTGCCGTCGGAGACGATGAATACGGTAGGCAGCATGAATCTGGGCGTCGAGCGTGAAGGGCAGTTGCGCGGGCGGCTGGAGGCGAGCCTCCAGGCGCAGTGACAAGGTCGCGCCACATCCGGCAGCCGGCACGGTAGAATAGCGGCAACCTGTTGGATAAGCAATTGCGGGGGCAGGGCGCGAACGGCGCCCCGTGGCTGGGCCGCGCGATTCCGGAATTCCCGGCAAGTCTGGCGATTTGTCTGCAAATATCGCCCTTCTGCCGGGATTTTTGCAAATCGGGTCGGAAGATTTCCGCCGCTGCGAGTGTTTATCTAACAGGTTGCGCAAGACGCGCCGCGCCTTTTTGCAAGCGCCCGCGTTCGAGCCCACTTGCGCGATCGAGCATTTTTTTCACACTTAGGGGCTTGTATGACTAACGCAGCAAACGTCGCAAAGGACCAGGCGTATGTAATTCCGTTCGAGCAGTTGCGGATGACCGATGTGGAAATCGTGGGCGGCAAGAACGCGTCGCTCGGCGAGATGATCAGCCAGCTTTCCGAGGCAGGCGTTCGCGTACCCACCGGTTTCGCCACGACCGCGCTCGCGTTCCGCGATTTCCTCAAGCACAACGACCTCACCGATCGCATCGCCAAGCGTCTCGAGTCGCTCGACATCGACGACGTGAAGGCGCTCGCCGAAGCCGGTGCCGAAATCCGCAAGTGGATCGTCGACGCGCCGCTGCAGCCGCGTCTCGAGCAGGACATCCGCGCGCAGTTCGAAGTGCTCAAGAACGGTTCGCCGAGCGAGCTGTCGTTCGCCGTGCGCTCGTCCGCGACCGCGGAAGACCTGCCCGACGCATCGTTCGCCGGCCAGCAGGAGTCGTACCTGAACGTCGTCGGCATCGAGGACGTGCTCGATCGCATGAAGCACGTGTTCGCGTCGCTGTACAACGACCGCGCGATCTCGTACCGCGTGCACAAGGGCTTCACGCACGCCGAAGTCGCGCTGTCGGCCGGCGTGCAGCGCATGGTCCGCTCGGACGTCGGCGCGGCCGGCGTGATGTTCACGATCGATACCGAGTCGGGCTTCAAGGACGCCGTGTTCATCACGTCGAGCTACGGCCTGGGCGAAACCGTCGTGCAGGGCGCGGTGAACCCGGACGAGTTCTACGTGTTCAAGACGACGCTCGCGCAGGACAAGTACCCGATCATCCGCCGCTCGATCGGCTCGAAGCTGATCAAGATGGAATTCACGCAGCCGGGCGAGCCGGGTCGCGTGAAGACGGTCGACGTGCCGCACGAGCAGCGCAACCGCTATTCGATCACCGATGAGGACGTGATCGAGCTCGCGAAGTACGCGGTCATCATCGAGAAGCACTACCAGCGCCCGATGGACATCGAGTGGGGCAAGGACGGCCGCGACGGCAAGATCTTCATCCTGCAGGCACGTCCGGAAACGGTGAAGAGCCAGGCGAGCGGCAAGGCCGAGCAGCGCTTCAAGCTGAAGGGCCAGTCGCAGGTGCTCGCCACGGGCCGCGCGATCGGCCAGAAGATCGGCGCGGGCCCCGTGCGCGTGATCCAGGATCCGTCGGAAATGGAACGCGTGCAGCCGGGCGACGTGCTGGTGGCCGACATGACCGACCCGAACTGGGAGCCGGTGATGAAGCGTGCCGCGGCGATCGTCACGAACCGCGGCGGCCGTACCTGCCACGCGGCGATCATCGCGCGTGAGCTGGGCGTGCCGGCCGTCGTCGGCTGCGGCGATGCGACCGACGTGCTGAAGGACGGCGCGCTCGTCACCGTGTCGTGCGCGGAAGGCGACGAAGGCAAGATCTACGACGGGCTGCTCGAGACGGAAGTCACGGAAGTGCAGCGCGGCGAACTGCCGGAAATCCCGGTCAAGATCATGATGAACGTCGGCAACCCGCAGCTCGCGTTCGACTTCTCGCAACTGCCGAACGGCGGCGTGGGTCTCGCGCGTCTCGAGTTCATCATCAACAACAACATCGGCGTCCATCCGAAGGCGATTCTCGAGTACCCGAACATCGACCAGGACCTGAAGAAGGCGGTCGAGAGCGTCGCGCGCGGCCATGCGTCGCCGCGTCAGTTCTACGTCGACAAGCTGACGGAAGGCGTCGCGACGATCGCCGCGGCGTTCTATCCGAAGCCCGTGATCGTGCGTCTGTCCGACTTCAAGTCGAACGAGTACAAGAAGCTGATCGGCGGTTCGCGTTACGAGCCGGACGAGGAAAACCCGATGCTGGGCTTCCGCGGTGCGTCGCGCTACATCGCCGACGACTTCGCGCAGGCGTTCGAGATGGAATGCCGTGCACTGAAGCGCGTGCGTGACGAGATGGGCCTGACCAACGTCGAGATCATGGTGCCGTTCGTGCGGACCGTGAAGCAGGCGGAGCGCGTCGTCGGCCTGCTCGAGAAGTTCGGCCTGAAGCGCGGCGAAAACGGCCTGCGCCTCGTGATGATGTGCGAAGTCCCGACCAACGCGATCCTCGCCGAAGACTTCCTGCAGTTCTTCGACGGTTTCTCGATCGGCTCGAACGACCTCACGCAGCTCACGCTCGGCCTCGACCGCGACTCGGGCATGGAACTGCTGGCCGTCGACTTCGACGAGCGCGACCCGGCCGTCAAGTTCCTGCTCAAGCGTGCGATCGATACCTGCCGCAAGATGGGCAAGTACGTCGGGATCTGCGGCCAGGGCCCGTCCGATCACCCGGACTTCGCGCAGTGGCTCACCGACGAAGGCATCGTGTCGATCTCGCTGAACCCCGACACGATCATCGATACGTGGCAGGCGCTCGCCAACCGCAAGTAACGATCGGTCATGCAACTTCGTCGAAAGCGCGGTCCGCCGCGCTTTCGTTGAAGGCAAAATGCAAGGTTCGTGCTATAAACACCCCGGTAAGCACCGGGGTGTTTTTTTTCGTCGGTACGCGCAGGGCCCTCTCGAGCGTGACGACCGCTTCGCACAGCGGCGAGCGTAGCGAATATAGTGAGCCTCGGGGCGTTTTTTCTGGAGACCACAATGATGTCGGGGCATCTGTTCTGGTGGGTCGGAGTCGGCGTGCTGGTCGTCGCCGAACTGCTGACCGGCACGTTCTATCTGCTGATGATCGCGCTGGGTTTTCTCGCGGGCGGGTTGCTGCAACTGGCCGGTGTCGCGCCGCACGTGCAGATCGGCGCGGCCGCCGCGGTCGCGATCGTCGCGATGATCGTGCTGCGCCGTTCGGGGCTCGGCCGCAAGCAGAAGCGCGACACGTCGACGAATCCCGACGTCAATCTCGATATCGGCTCGACCGTTACGGTCGACGCGTGGCGCGACGGCCGCGCGCGCGTGCAGTATCGCGGTGCCGACTGGGACGTCGAGCTCGCGCACGGCGAGCGCGACGATGCGCACGTGTACCAGGTGAGCGCCGTGCGCGGCAATTGCCTCGTGGTCGTGGCGAAACCCGCGGGCTGATCGTCCGCCCATACAACAAGGAGGGAATACTTCATGGATTCGCTGATCATCTGGGTTATCCTGCTCGTCATCGCGATCGTGATCGTGTCGAAGACGGTGAAGATCGTGCCGCAGCAACATGCATGGGTGCTCGAACGCTTCGGGCGTTACCACGCGACGCTGTCGCCCGGCCTCAATATCGTGCTGCCGTTCGTCGATCGCATCGCGTACCGGCACGTGCTGAAGGAAATTCCGCTCGACGTGCCGAGCCAGATCTGTATCACGCGCGACAACACGCAGCTGCAGGTGGACGGCGTGCTGTACTTCCAGGTGACCGATCCGATGAAGGCGTCCTACGGGTCGAGCAACTTCGTGCTGGCGATCACGCAACTCGCGCAAACCACGCTGCGCTCGGTGGTCGGCAAGCTCGAACTCGACAAGACGTTCGAGGAGCGCGATTTCATCAACCACAACATCGTGTCGGCGCTCGACCAGGCCGCGGCGAACTGGGGCGTGAAGGTACTGCGCTACGAGATCAAGGACCTGACGCCGCCGAAGGAGATCCTGCATGCGATGCAGGCGCAGATCACCGCGGAGCGAGAAAAGCGTGCGCTGATCGCCGCATCCGAAGGCCGCAAGCAGGAGCAGATCAACCTCGCGTCCGGGGCGCGCGAAGCCGCGATCCAGAAGTCCGAAGGCGAGCGGCAGGCCGCGATCAACCAGGCGCAGGGCGAAGCCGCCGCGATCCTGGCGGTGGCGGAGGCGAACGCGCAGGCGATCCAGAAGATCGCGAGCGCGATCCAGTCGCAAGGCGGGATGGATGCGGTGAACCTGAAGGTCGCCGAGCAGTATGTCGGCGCGTTCGCGAATCTCGCGAAGCAGGGCAACACGCTGATCGTGCCGTCGAACCTGTCGGATCTCGGCACCGCGATTGCGTCGGCGCTGACGATCGTCAAGAACGCGGGCGCGGCGTCTGGCGCGAAGGGCTGAGCCCGATGATCGATGCGCGTGCGGCTGCCGCGTGCGCATCGCCGTGCGGCGAATCGTCGCGCGGCCGGGCGACCGGCCGGCGCGATCCAGGGAATCCAAAACGACACGGCCCGCTTCGAGCGGGCCGTGTCGTTTGCGATGAACGCCGTGCGTGTCAGGTGCCGGCGCGCATGATGCGCGCCTTCTCGCGTTCCCAGTCGCGCTTCTTCTCGGTTTCGCGCTTGTCGTGCAGCTTCTTGCCCTTCGCGAGCGCGATGTCGCACTTCACGCGGCCGCCCTTGTAGTGGAAGTTCAGCGGCACGAGCGTGTAGCCGCGCTGCTCGACCTTGCCGATCAGCTTCTTGATTTCCTCACGGTGCAGCAGCAGCTTGCGCGTGCGAACCGGGTCGGGCTTGATGTGCGTCGAAGCTTCGGGCAGCGGGCTGATATGGGTACCGATCAGGAAGATCTCGGCGTTCTTCACCACGACGTAGCCTTCCTTGATCTGGCCGCGCCCGGCGCGCAGCGCCTTGACTTCCCAGCCCTCGAGCACGAGCCCCGCCTCGTAGCGTTCCTCGATGTGATAATCGAAGTGCGCTTTCCTGTTGTCGATGATGCTCATGAAAGGATCGGGCCAACTCGTTTAAAATCACGATTTTAGCAAAGCGGGGCGGGAATCGCCCGGCTTGGCGTTTCCACCTTCAGCGATGCCGCGCGATTTATGGCAGATGTCCAGAAAACCGTATTGATCCGCCATTCGGCGGAACAGATGTTCGACCTCGTCACCGACGTGGCCGACTACCCCAATTTCCTGCCCTGGTGCGGCGGTGTCGAGGTTCGCCGTCAGGACGAGAGCGGAATGGAAGCGCGCATCGACATCAACTTCAAGGGCATCAAGCAGCATTTCGCGACGCGCAACACGCAGCAGCGTCCGACGCGGATCGACATGGAGTTCGCGGACGGGCCGTTCAAGAAGTTCACGGGTTCGTGGCGCTTCATCCCGCTGCGCGCCGATGCGTGCAAGATCGAATTCGCGTTGCACTACGAGTTTTCGAGCATCCTGCTCGAGAAGATCATCGGGCCGGTGTTCAGCCACATCGCGAACACGTTCGTCGATTCGTTCGTGAAGCGCGCCGACCAGCGCTACGGAAAGGGGTGACGCGATGCTGTCGATCGAAGTCTGCTACGCGCTGCCGGACCGCCAGACGCTGATCCCGGTGTCGCTGCCCGAAGGGGCGACCGTGCGCTCGGCGATCGACGCGAGCGGCGTGCTCGCGCTGCACCCGGAGATCGATCTCGCGCACGCGAAGACCGGCGTGTACGGGAAGCTCGCGCCGCTCGACGCGCCGCTCGTCGATCACGACCGCGTCGAGATCTACCGTCCGCTGATCGTCGATCCGAAGCTCGCGCGCCAGCGGCGCGTCGACAAGTCCCGCCGCGAGGGCTCGATCGAGGGCCGCAAGTGGATGCACAAGGACGCGCGCTGACGCGCGTTCCGTTCCGACCGATCCGATCAAACGCCGCGGCGCTCAGTGGGCCGCGGCGTTTGCGTTCGTGCGCGCGTTGCCCGGCGTGTCGCCGTGCCGTCGCACCGAGCCGTACACGCCGGCAAGCAGCAGCACGAGCGCGGCGATTTCGAGTGCGTGCGGCATACGCCGGTCGTACACGAACGCGTACAGCATCGCGAACACGGTTTCGAACACGATCAGCTGGCCGGACAGCGTGAGCGGCAGCCGCTTCGACGCGGCATTCCACAGCCCGTTGCCGAGCCACGACGCGCCGATCGCGAGCACGAGGTTCAGCAGCCAGAACAACTGCCAGCGCGATGCCGGCACGGCCGCCTGCACGGTGCCGGCGGGCAGCGCGAGGATCGCCAGCCAGCAGAGCGCACCGACGAGGCCGGTCACGACACCCCACAGCACCGACCATTCGTTGCCGCCGAAGCGATGATGGCGCTGCAGGTAGCGCGTGTTCGCCACCGCATACCAGGTCCAGCTTGCGAGCGCGCCCGCCGCGCACGCGACGCCCGCGAGCTTCCGGCCGAGCGTCGTGGCGTGCGCGGCTTCGGACGTAAACAGGTCGACGTTGATGCAGACGATGCCCGCGATCACGAGCGCCAGCGGGGCGGCGAGCCGCCGCAGCGGCACGGCGCCGTGATCCGCGAGGCCCGCGAGGGTGACGGTCACGGGCAGCACGCCGACGATCAGCGAGCTGGGCGCGATGCCGATCAGGTGCACGGCGCCGGACAGCAGCATGTAATACGCGACGTTGCCGACGACGGCGAGCTTCACCAGCGCGACGAGATCCTCGCGGGTCAGCCGCGCGAGCAGCGAGCGGGCGGCGGGCAGGGCGGCCGCGAGCGACACGAGGCCGTACATCGCGTAGCGGCCGGCGCTCAGCAGCAGCGGCGAGAAATCGGTCAGCAGCCGCGGAACGAGAAACACCATGCCCCACAGGGCGCCTGCCAGGACACCGTACACCACGCCGCGCCGCATCGACCGCTCCGAACGAATGACTGAAGTGCGCGCATCTTAGCGATGCCGTCGCGGCGGCGTCTTGTTCAATCCTGCACTCGCGGCATGGTTCGACGCATCGAGCGGCTTCGACGGGCAGCGAATCAATCCTCGACCGGATCGGATGCCGCTTCCGTGCCGTCGGCTGCGGCACGGGCGCGCGCCGGGCGGCGCACGGCGCGCAGCTTGCCGCTGTTGCCGCCGCCGCAGTAGAAGCGGTCGTGACCGTCGGATTCGAGGCCCGACACGCCGACGCCGGCCGGCATGTCGATCTGCTCGAGCACCTCGCCGGAGCGCGGATCGATGCGTCGCAGGTCGCTCTGGTCGGCTTCCCACGTGCCGTGCCACAGCTCGCCGTCGACCCACGTCACGCCGGTGACGAAGCGGTTCGATTCGATCGTGCGCAGCACGGCGCCCGAGTGCGGATCCACCTGATGAATCTTGCGTTCGCGGTACTGGCCGACCCACAGCGTGCCTTCGGCCCACGCGAGCCCCGAATCGGCGCCCCCGCCGGGCGCCGGGATCGTCGCGAGCACGCGGCCCGATTCGGGATCGATCTTCTCGATGCGGTCCTCGACGATCTGGAACAGGTGGCGGCCGTCGAACGCGGTGCCCGCGTGCGCGGCGACGTCGAGCGAACGGACGGTCGTGCCGCGCTCGGGATCGAGCGCATTCAGCTTGTCGCCGGACGCGTACCACACGTGCCGCCCGTCGAACGTGACGCCGTGCACGCCGTCGACGCCCGGAAACGGGCCGTACTCGCGAAGGATGTCTGCCGTGGAGCGTTTCATGTTCGTCACCTCGTCGTTCGATGAGGCCATCCTAATCTCCCGGCAGCGCAACCGGGAGTAACAAGGTCGTCGCGAATCCGGGCAGCGGCGGCGTCATCCAGCGGCGCGCGCGTCCGCGGCCGAGCGCCTGCACCTTGCCGGTTTCCGCGAGCGAATCGAGCGCGCGCTGCACGGTGCGCTGGCTGGCGCCGAGCGCGAGCCCCAGCGCGGAGCTCGACCACGCTTCGCCGTCGGCGAGGAGCGCGAGCACGGCCGCGTGGCGATCGTCGACCGGGCGCGCGAGGACGACGGTTTCGCGCACGCCGAGCGGTTCGAGCGCGAAGCCGCGCGGCGTCGCGACGACGTTCGCGAGCGGGCGCAGCACCGCGCGCAGCCGGCCGATCTCGACGCGCAGCCGCGCGCGGTGCGATTCGTCGGCCTGTTTCGCGCGGAACGCGGCGGCGACGAGCGCGTTTCTCGACACGTCGGCCGGCCACGCCTCGCCGAGCGCACGGGCGAGCACGAACAGCACCGGACGCCGCGCGAGCGATACGGTCGTGCGCGCATCGCGCACCGTGTGGCGGCACGCGTCGACGACAAGCGCATTCGACTCGAACAGCGTCTCGACTTCGTCGAGCGGCACGAGCCGCGACGTACCGCGCGCGATGAGCCGCGCGGCCGGTGCGTCGAGCACGCGCGCGGCGGTGTCGACCTCGGCGGTCAGCGCGGCGATGCCGGCGGCGCGGGCGGCGGTTCGCGCACGGGCAAGCGCCGCCCGGGCCGCGTGCGTGCGGATGCGGCGCATCGCGATGCCGGCCGCGATCAATTCATGGGCGGCGCGCGACGCGGGCGGCAGCGGCGCGGGATCGAGATGCGCGAGCAGCCGCTCGGCCTCGTCGAGATGGCCGATCAGCAGCAACCGGCGCACGCCGAGATAGCGGGCATGCGCGGCGTTCGCGCGGTCGCCGTGCGCGTCGAGCGCCGCGCACGCCGCATCGAGCCCGCGCGTCGGCCAGCGCAGGTCGCGCGACGCGAGCGCGATCTCGGCTTCCGCGACGACGCAGCGCGCCCGCGCGACCGCCTCCTTCGCACCGAATGCACGGGCGGCGCCGCGCACGAGCGCGCGCGCACGTTCGAAATCGCCCAGTTGCGCCAGCGCGATCCCGCGCAGCGCGAGCGCCGGCGCATCGTCGCGCAGCGCGACGCGGTTCAGCGCGCCGAGCGCGTCACCGGCCGCGAGCGCGCGCGCGGCCGCCGTGATCAGCGAATCCATCCGAATCCCGACACACTTGTCACTCCCTGCGGTCCGATGTCCGCCACTAATCTAGCACCACGCACACGGCCCCGTACGCCGTGCCCGGATACCCATCGGAAGGAGGAACCTGCCATGACGACCCATCTCACCGGAACCCGCGACGAATGGCTGGCCGCACGCCGCGCGCTGCTCGACGCGGAAAAGGCGCTGACGCGGCAAAGCGACGAACTCGCGCGGCGGCGCCAGGCGCTGCCGTGGGTGCGCGTCGAGAAGACCTACCGGTTCGATACCGAGGCAGGGCAGGCGACGCTCGACGACCTGTTTCGCGGCCGTTCGCAACTGCTCGTCTATCACTTCATGTTCGGCCCCGACTACAAGGCGGGCTGCCCGTCGTGCTCGGCGCTCGCCGACGGCTTCGACGGCTTTGCCGTGCATCTGGCGCACCACGACGTGACGCTCGCAGCCGTGTCGCGCGCGCCGCTCGCGAAACTGCTCGCGTACCGGCAGCGGATGGGCTGGACGTTCCCGTGGGCGTCGTCGGTCGGCAGCGATTTCAACTTCGACTTCAACGTGTCGTTCACCGAAACGCAGCGGCGCGCGGGCGACGTCGAATACAACTATGCGCGGGCCGGCCATGCGATGGACATGGATCCGCCGCCGGCGCCCGTCGTGCAGTTCGCGGCCACGTGCGGTACCGACGCCGTCACCTATTCGCTCGACCGGCCGGGGATGAGCGCATTCGTGCGCGAGGACGGCGCCGTCTATCACACGTATTCGACGTACGCGCGCGGCCTCGACGGATTGTGGGGGATGTACCAGTGGCTCGATCGCGCGCCGCGCGGTCGCAACGAGGCCGGCCCGTGGTGGCGCCGTCACGACGAGTACGCGCGCGGCTGAGCGGGCCGGCGACGGGCGGGAGCGCGCGATGACGCGAACGACGACCGGGCCGAAAACCGGCGAGACGGCCCCCGATCCGCGGGCATTCGGCGTGGCGGTCGCGGCCGCGTTCGCGGTCGCCGCGCTGGCGTTGCTGGCGCAGCACGCATCGATGGCCGCAATGGGCGACGAACCGATGTCCGGCGGCTGGATGGCCTCGGCCGCATGGCTGCGGCCGTGCGGGCAGGGCGCCGGGCGCGCATTCGCGGCGTTCGCCGGAATGTGGGGCGCGATGACGGTGACGATGATGCTGCCCGTGCTCGCGCCGCAGCTCTGGCATTACCGGCTGCGCATCGGCCCGCGGCCGGCGCGGTCGGCGTGGCTCGTCGTCGTCGCGGGGGCCGGATATTTCGCGGTCTGGATCGCGCTCGGGGCGCTCGTGTTTCCGGCCGGCGCGGCATTGACGACGGCCGCCGCCCGGCTGC
Source organism: Burkholderia sp. BCC0506 (assembly GCF_902833145.1). Lineage (GTDB taxonomy): Bacteria > Pseudomonadota > Gammaproteobacteria > Burkholderiales > Burkholderiaceae > Burkholderia. Next base: position 32,561 of record NZ_CADFEN010000005.1, read on the forward strand.
CGGCACTGGCCCGGGCGATGCCGTTCGCGGCCGGCGTCGTCGTGCTGGCCGCGGGCGCGCTGCAATTCTCCGGGTGGAAGGCGCGCCGGCTCGCGTGCTGCCGGCACGCGGCGGCGCACGGTGGGCACGTGCCGCGGGCGGCGGCCGTTACGGCATGGCGGTACGGCGTGCATGCCGCGATCCGATGCGGCGCGTGTTGCGGGAACCTGATGGCCGTCGCGCTGGCGGCCGGCATGATGGATCTGCGCGTGATGGCCGCCGTGACGGTGGCCATCGCCGCCGAACGCGTGGCGCCGGCCGGCGGCCGCGTCGCGCGAATCGTCGGTTGTGGGGCGGTGGCGGGCGGCATCGCGATGATCGTGCGCGCGGTCGGGCTGACGTGAGCCGGGGCAGGCAAAAGCCGCTGCGGAGGCGGTCCCGGGCCGCGTGCGGCCGCCGCTGTCACGCCCGTGTGGCTTCGCCGCGACACGGCCACCTGCCGTCCGGCCGCCGGTTGTGCGAATGGCCCGACGCGGCAGCGAAACGAAAAACGATCGAAAACGAACCGAACGGCGATCCGAACGATTCGGCCCCCCAACGGCCGAAACCGGCTAAGCCGTTGTTCGTGTTGTGAAAATTCACGGCGCTTCGCGTATAATTCGCTTTTGCGCCCATAGGATTTGCCATGCGTCTGATCCAAAAAGCACTCACTTTCGATGACGTGCTCCTCGTTCCCGCCTTCTCCGACGTTCTCCCGCGCGACACCAGCCTCAAGACCAAGCTGACCCGCAACATCTCCCTGAACATGCCGCTCGTGTCCGCCGCGATGGACACGGTCACCGAAGGTCGCCTCGCGATCGCGATGGCCCAGCAGGGTGGCGTCGGTATCGTCCACAAGAACCTCACGCCGGCCGAACAGGCGCGCGAAGTCGCGAAGGTCAAGCGTTTCGAGTCGGGCGTCGTCCGCGACCCGATCACGGTGCCGCCGCAAATGAAGGTGCGCGACGTGATCGCGCTGTCGCGCCAGCATGGCATCTCGGGCTTCCCGGTCGTCGAAGGCCCGCAGCTCGTCGGCATCGTCACGAACCGCGACCTGCGTTTCGAAACGCGCCTCGACGAGCCGGTCAAGTCGATCATGACGCCGCGCGAGCGCCTCGTCACGGTCAAGGAAGGCACGCCGCTCGCCGAAGCGAAGGCGCTGATGCACAGCCACCGCCTCGAGCGCGTGCTGGTCGTCAACGACGCGTTCGAACTGCGCGGCCTGATGACCGTCAAGGACATCACGAAGCAGACCGAGCACCCGGATGCGTGCAAGGACGAACACGGCAAGCTGCGCGCCGGCGCGGCGGTCGGCGTCGGTCCGGACAACGAAGAGCGCGTCGAGCTGCTGGTGCAGGCGGGCGTCGACGTGATCGTCGTCGATACCGCGCACGGCCACAGCAAGGGCGTGCTCGAGCGCGTGCGCTGGGTCAAGCAGAACTTCCCGCACGTCGAGGTGATCGGCGGCAACATCGCGACGGCCGCCGCCGCGAAGGCGCTCGTCGAATATGGCGCGGACGCGGTCAAGGTCGGCATCGGCCCGGGCTCGATCTGCACGACGCGGATCGTCGCGGGTGTCGGCGTGCCGCAGATCAGCGCGATCGCGAACGTCGCGGAAGCGCTGAAGGGCACCGGCGTGCCGTGCATCGCCGACGGCGGCGTGCGCTTCTCGGGCGACGTGTCGAAGGCCCTCGCGGCCGGCGCGAACGCGGTGATGATGGGCAGCATGTTCGCGGGCACCGAAGAGGCGCCGGGCGACGTGTTCCTGTACCAGGGCCGCCAGTACAAGTCGTATCGCGGCATGGGTTCGGTCGGCGCGATGAAGGACGGCGCGGCGGACCGCTACTTCCAGGACAACTCGGCGAACATCGACAAGCTCGTGCCGGAAGGCATCGAAGGCCGCGTCGCGTACAAGGGTTCGGTCAACGCGATCCTGTTCCAGCTGGTCGGCGGTGTGCGCGCGAGCATGGGCTACTGCGGCTGCCGCACGATCGACGAGCTGCACGAGAAGGCCGAATTCGTCCAGATCACCGCGGCGGGCATGCGCGAGTCGCACGTGCACGACGTGCAGATCACGAAGGAAGCACCGAACTACCACGTGGACTGATCGCCGATGAAACCGCTGCTGCGAGCCGTGCTGATCGTCGACGCCGTGCTGCTGCTGACGTTCGGCGTGCTGTTCGTGCTGACGCCCTGGCAGGCGCTGTTCGACGCGCTGCAACTGGCGAACGTCCAGCCGGCGATGCTCGGCCAGGCGTTCGGCATCGCGCTGCTCGGGCTCGCGTGGCTCGCGTTTCATGCGGCGTTCAACGGCGACCTCACGGCACCCGTCGCACGGGCGGTCGGCCATGTGAACTGGCTGACCGGCGTGCTGACGGTCGTGTGGTCGATCGGCACCGGCAGCGGGCCCGCGCTCGCGGCCGCCGGCCGGGTGCTGTCGGCGGTGGCCGGGGTCGCGCTGATCGTGCTCGGCCTCGGCGGCGTGCGGCTCGCATCGGCCGTGCGCCGGCGCGAGAAGGCGCAGGCGCTCGAGGGCCGGGACGCGAGGCGTCCGGTCGAACCGGCGCCGGTCGCCGCGCCGCAGCCGCGGGTCGAGCCGGTCGTCAGCCGTCCGGTGGCGCCGTCGGCGCCGGCCGCGGCTGCGCCATCGGCCGCCTCCGACCGCGCGTCGGGCAGCGTCGCATTCGACGCGCGCCCGCCGTCGCAGGATTGACCGGCGATGCGTCGCGCGTGCCGCCTGCCGCCCGACGCCGCTGTCCATGCTTTTGACGCAGCGCTTCACGCGCTGCTTTTCTTATTCTCTTCATCCCGTCCGCAGCCATGCACGACAAAATCCTGATTCTCGACTTCGGTTCGCAAGTCACCCAACTGATCGCGCGCCGCGTGCGTGAAGCGCACGTCTACTGCGAAATCCATCCGAACGATGTGTCCGACGACTTCGTCCGCGAGTTCGCGCCGAAGGCGGTGATCCTGTCGGGCAGCCACGCGAGCACGTACGAAGACCACCAGCTGCGCGCGCCGCAGGCCGTGTGGGATCTCGGCGTGCCGGTGCTCGGCATCTGCTACGGGATGCAGACGATGGCCGTGCAGCTCGGCGGCAAGGTCGAGTGGAGCGACCATCGCGAATTCGGCTACGCGGAAATGCGGGCGCACGGCCATACGCGCCTGCTCGACGGCATCGAGGATTTCACGACGGCCGAAGGCCACGGGATGCTGAAGGTCTGGATGAGCCACGGCGACAAGGTCACCGAATTGCCGCCGGGTTTCGCGCTGATGGCGTCGACGCCGAGCTGCCCGATCGCCGGCATGGCCGACGAGGCGCGCGGCTACTACGCGGTGCAGTTCCACCCGGAAGTCACGCACACGGTGAAGGGCCGCCAGATCATCGAACGTTTCGTGCTGCAGATCGCCGGCGCGAAGCCTGACTGGATCATGAAGAACCACATCGAGGAAGCCGTCGCGAAGATCCGCGAGCAGGTCGGTGACGAGGAAGTGATTCTCGGCCTGTCGGGCGGCGTCGATTCGAGCGTCGCGGCCGCGCTGATCCATCGGGCGATCGGCGATCAGCTGACCTGCGTGTTCGTCGACCACGGCCTGCTGCGCCTGAACGAAGGCAAGATGGTGCTCGACATGTTCGAGGGACGTCTGCATGCGAAGGTCGTGCACGTCGATGCGTCCGACCAGTTCCTCGGCCACCTGGCCGGCGTGACCGATCCGGAAGCGAAGCGCAAGATCATCGGCCGCGAGTTCGTCGAGGTGTTCCAGGCCGAGGCGAAGAAGCTGTCGAAGGCGAAGTGGCTCGCGCAGGGCACGATCTACCCGGACGTGGTCGAATCGGGCGGCACGAAGACGAAGAAGGCGACGACGATCAAGAGTCACCACAACGTCGGCGGCTTGCCGGAAACGCTCGGCCTGAAGCTGCTCGAGCCGCTGCGCGACCTGTTCAAGGACGAAGTGCGCGAGCTGGGCGTCGCGCTCGGCCTGCCGCCGGAGATGGTGTACCGCCATCCGTTCCCGGGCCCGGGCCTCGGCGTGCGGATCCTCGGCGAAGTGAAGCGCGAGTATGCGGACCTGCTGCGCCGCGCGGACGCGATCTTCATCGAGGAGTTGCGCGGCACGATCGCGACCGCGCAGGATGCGGCGGCCGGCCTGTGCGGCGAGGCCGATGTCGGCAAGAGCTGGTACGACCTGACGAGCCAGGCGTTCGCGGTGTTCCTGCCGGTCAAGTCGGTCGGCGTGATGGGCGATGGCCGGACGTACGACTACGTGACGTCGCTGCGCGCGGTGCAGACGACCGACTTCATGACCGCGCACTGGGCGCACCTGCCGTACGCGCTGCTCGGCCGTGCGTCGAACCGGATCATCAACGAGGTGCGCGGGATCAACCGGGTCGTGTACGACATCTCGGGCAAGCCGCCGGCGACGATCGAGTGGGAGTGATCTAGACCGTTCCCAAGTCGTTTCGGGAGTACCGTTTTTTCCTGTTTTTCCGTTTAAAGACAGGGAGTATTGTCCGTCAGGATCCGCAGCGATCCGTGCAATATGCCAAGGGGAAATGTCGGTACCGCTGGCGGTATCGACGTTCCTTCCTCGGACGACCTTGTCCGATACCGTCACGTCGTGTTGACGGTATCGGCCGACGGTATACGTTCGAGGAGGTTCTATGCTCGCAGACACGCAACTGCGTGCCCTCTAGCCGGCTGGGAAAATCTACAAGATTGCCAATCAGCGTGGACTATATGCAGCGGTGATGCCATCGAGGAGTGCGCCGACAAAGCGAATCCAGGCAACGTATTCCTGATGATGCGATTGGCGATTCGGTTATGCAGGCGAGACGGATTGACTAGCGAAAATTAATTGATTTTCACTAAACTTGCACTGAGGTGAAAGGGGCGCAAGGCATCGTCGTCTTATTGGTGACGCTTTGAGCTCGACCGCGACGGGGCCGACCGCACGGCATTCGGGTGCGGTTCCGAAATTTCGGATTGCCGTGGCAGGGGTGGCGACATTAAAAATACATGTGCCATCGCAGCGAATTTCTTGAAGCGCGACGCCGCGGAGCGATTTGAAAAGGAATTGATAATCGTTTAAGTCGTCTCGGCAGGCAAGCGAATGTCGATCAGGGTATGTGCGGAGGCATAAGGGCGGCGACGTAGTTGCTAGTACATATTGTGTAGACTAATATCCTCCTCGCATCGGTCAGTTTGTCGATTTAAATTGGACGACCTTGATGCAACGCGTGCCAATCCGTTGTTTTCGTTTTGTAAGGAAATGAATCTCCCATGGCCGAGAAGCGCCTCGGAGGCGTCGTCAACGGTGTGATGCATCGTGCCGATGCGGGAGGCGATCTGCTGTATCTGCAGCCTGCGCAAGAAAGCGACCGTGTGTTCCTGCGCACCGTATTCGAAAGCACGCGGATCGACGAGTTTGCGCAGGCCGGTTTGAGCGCGGATCGCATCGCGGCATTGCTGGTCGAGCAGTTTTCGATGCAGGACAGGTATTACCGAGCGCACTATCCGCATTGCCGGTTCGACGTGGTCATGCTCGGCGAGCATGCGATCGGTCGCCTCTATCACGATTGGCAGGGCAGCGAAGTGCGCGTGATCGATATCGCGCTGCTGCCTGCGCATCGCGGGGCCGGGATCGGCACGCGGCTCGTGCAGGCGATCGTATCGCTGGCAGCCGCCAGGGCGATGTCGGTCGTGCTCTACGTGGAAATGAACAACCCGGTCCGGGCGCTGTATGGGCGGTGTGGATTCGAGCAGACCGGCGAGAACGGGATCTACCTGCAGATGACGCGTCCTGCCGTGCCGTTCGACCGGGCGAACGTGAGGCCAGTGCCAGGCCTCGCGACTGAAGGCAAGCAGGCAGCGAGCAGTACGGACGTCAGGCAGTAACAACGAAAGACCGCAGCCGGCCGAGCCGGCTACCGGTACAACGAACGAATAACGATCGGGGGCGTGCTTGCTGTCCATCCCTACCCATGCCGAATTGCGCGACGCGATCGGGCAACGGTTCACGTTTGGCGCCGCCTGCGGCGACCCCGTCGACGCTGTACTCCTCGATGCACCGTCCGGCCTCCCGATGAATGACCAGTTCGTCTGTTACTCGGCAACGTTCGCGTTGCCCGCCGGTGTGCATTGTTCGCAGGACGTGTATCGCATCGTATCGCCGGCCGGCCATGCGTGGGCGCTCCTCGCGACACCGACGCGGCCCACCGAGGACGGATGCTCGACGCTCACCATCGTCGTGCACTGTCGTGTCGATCAATTTGCCGGGACCGCCGGCCCGGGCAGCGACACGTAGGGTTTTCTTCTTTTCCCGCAAGAGAGGAGGCGTGTGATGAGTGATCCGTATCTGGGTGAAATCCGCATGGTGGGGTTCAACTTTGCTCCCTACGGATGGGCATTGTGCCAGGGCGAGGTATTGGCGATTTCCCAAAACCAGGCGCTGTTCTCGTTGCTTGGCACGTACTACGGCGGTAACGGCACGACGACGTTTCAGTTGCCGGATCTGCGCAGCCGCACACCGGTTGGAACCGGGCAGGGAACGGGACTGTCCGCGGTCGAAATAGGTCAGATCGGCGGTACGGAAAACGCGTCGCTGACGACGCAGAACATGCCGCTCCATACGCACGTCGCGACGGTCTCGACCACCGGCGCCGCGCAGGGATCGATCTCGATCCCTGCGTCGACTTCGACGGACACGAGCACGCAAAGCGCGGCGCCCGGCAATACGTCGGTGCTGGGAACGGTCAGCGTGGCGAATCGCCAGGGCGACCTTTACAGCACGGCGGCTGCCGATACGACGCTGAAGCCGTTCGACGTGACCTTGCCGGTTACGGCGCCGACGATCCAGAACGGCCCGGCCGGCGGCAGTACGCCGTTCTCGCTGCGCAACCCGTATATCGGCATCAATTTCATCATTGCGCTGGCCGGCGCATTCCCGTCGCGGGGCTGACCGGTAAAGTGCGCGTGCCGCGCGAGCGGCACGCAATCAAGGACATTGAGCGATGAAATTCGCCGCCAGCCTCTCGAAGCTTTTTGCCGCGATGCGCGCGTCCGATCCGCGTTCGCGTAATCGGCCCGTCGCGCTGCCGGCGCCGCTCATTGTCGCGCTCGAACCGCGCATCGTCTACGACGGGTCGGTTGCCGCGATGGGCGCCGTTGCCGTTGCGGCCGCGCATCCCGCTGCCGTCGATGCGCACGCCGCCAATGCGTCGCCCGACGCGGCACCGGCGGCCGGCGCCCAAGGCGGCGCGGCACCGTCGCACGCGGCGCACGGCGACACACCGGCCGCGGTGGCCGGCACGGGTGCCGTTCACACCACCGAATCGGCCGCGATGCGCGTGGTGCACGGGCTTGCGGAAGCCGGGGGCCAGCCGACGGACCATCAGGTGGTGTTCGTCAACGCGAACGTCGCTGACTATCAAACGCTTGTCGCGGGGCTGCCGCCGGGCACGCAAGTCGTCGTACTCGATGCGACGAAGGACGGGCTCGCACAAATCGAGCAGTATCTGCAGGCGCACCCGGGCATGAGCGCGATCCATCTCGTCTCGCATGGGGCGAATGGCGAAGTGCAGATCGGCAGTACATGGCTCGATCAGGCCGATCTGTCGGCGTATGGTGCGCAGCTCGCGCAAATCGGCGCGGCGATGAAGCCGGGCGGCGACTTTCTGATTTACGGGTGCGACGTGGCGCAGAATGCGGACGGCAAGGCATTCGTGCAGCAGGTCGCCACGTTGACCGGATTGAACGTGGCGGCATCGACCGACGTCACGGGTGCGACGTCGCTGGGTGGCAACTGGACACTTGAGTACGACGTCGGCGACGTGCATACCGGTGTGGTCTTCTCGACATCGGCCGAGCAACAGTTCGATCACGTGTTGTCCGTCTTTGACGAGACGTATGACAGCCAGGTCGGATTCGACACCGGTACGACGGCTGTCGCGTCCACCACGCTCGACGGTCTCGTCTATACGGGCGATCGGTCGGTCGAATATTCCGTAGTCAACGGGTCGCTTCCCGCGAGCGGCGCTGGCGGCGAGTTCATCGTGAACGTACAGGGCACGCAGATGTCGTCGCTGACGATCCAGCGGCAAGACGGCGCATTGATGGCGGTACAGAGCTTCGACATCGATGTCTTCCTGAGCTCGAAAGTGACGGTCCAGGCACTCGACTCATCCGGCAACATCATCGGCAGCGTCGTGCTCGATATTGCCCACAATGGCAGCAGTTCCGTGTTTCACGTCGACCTGTCCGGAAATGCGGCGTTCTCCCAGGTCAAGAGCATCAAGCTCGTGGAGTCGAGCAACGACGGCGGGTACCTGTCGCCGACGCTCGACAACTTCGTTTACCTGGCGCCGTCGTCACCGCCGACGCTTACCGCCACGGGCGGCGCCACGTCGTTCGTGGCCGGCGACAACACGGCGTCGACGCCGGTGGCCGTCGACACCGGGATCACGCTGACCGACGGCAATTCGACTACGGCGGTGAGCGCGACCGTGGCGATCACGGGGAACCTGCATACCACCGAAGACGTACTCGGATTCACGAATACGAGCGCCGCCACATACGGCAACATTTCGTCGACGTACAACGCGATCACCGGCGTGCTGACCCTGACCTCGTCGGGTGGCACGGCGACCATCGCGCAATGGCAAGCCGCGCTGCGCGCGGTCACGTACACCGATACGGCCGTGACGCCGAATTCCGCCACGCGAACCGTCAGCTTCGAGATCACGAGCGACGGCCATACGTCGGGCAACACCGTGACGAAGGCGATTTCGGTGACCGACACCGACCAGACGCCGATCGTCGCATCGACCGGCGGCACGGCGATCTATCGTCCGGGCACCGCGGCCGTGACGATCGATGGCGGCATTTCGGTGAGCGATCACGACAACACGACGCAAGCGTCGGGCACGGTATCGGTATCGGGTGGCTTCCACAGTGGCGATACGCTCGGTTTCGCGAATACCGACCCGGCACGGTTCGGCAATATCGTTGCGTCGTACGACGGAGCGACAGGCGTCATGACGCTTACGTCGGCGGGTGCCAGTGCCACCGATACGCAGTGGGCCAACGCGTTGTCGGCGGTCACGTTCTCGAGTACGAGCACGATGCTCGGCAATCGCACGATCTCGTTCGCGACGAGCGACGGCTCGAAAACGAGCGTCGCCGCGACTGACACGGTCAGCGTCGTGAGTTCGGCACAAGTCACCACGGATTCTGGCTCGGCGGCATTCGTCGCCGGAGACAACGTGCTGTCGACGCCGGTGCCGATCGATTCGGGCCTGACGGTGTCCGATACCGCTACCGGCACGCTCGCATCCGCGACGGTGGCCATCACGGGCGGCTTCCACAGCGGCGAGGACATTCTGTCTTTCGCCAATGACGGTGCGACGATGGGCAACATCACCGCGTCGTACAACGCGGCGACGGGTGTACTGACGCTGACGTCCGCGGGCGCATCGGCGACGCTCGCCCAATGGCAGGCTGCGTTGCGTTCGGTCACGTATACCGACACGCGGGTGACGCCCGACGCGACGACACGCACGGTCAGCTTTACCGTGGTCGACAGCGTGAGCAACACGAGCAATACGGCCACGCGCACCGTGACGGTGACGGACACGGATCAGACGCCGATCGTCACGACGACGGGCGGTACGACGAGCTACGTGGGCAACGCACCGGCCGTCACGATCGATGGTGGCGTTTCGGTCAGCGATCTCGACAACTCGACGCAAACGTCGGGCACGGTCGTGATCGCGAACGGATTTCACAGCGGCGATGCGCTGAGCTTCGTGAACACGAGTTCGGCGCTGTTCGGCAATATCGGTGCATCGTACAACTCGGCGACGGGCGTGATGACGCTCTTTTCCGCGGGTGCGACGGCCACCGACGTGCAGTGGGCGAACGCACTGTCGACCGTGGCATTTTCGAGTACCAGCACGACTTATGGCAACCGGACGATTTCGTTCTCGACGAGCGACGGCGTGAAGACGAGCACCGTGGCGACCGATACGATCGCGATGACGGCGCCGCCGAAGCTCACGACCGATGCGGGCGCGGCATCGTTTGTGGCGGGAGACAACACGGTGTCGACGCCAGTGGCGGTCGATGCGGGCCTGACGGTGACCGACGGCAGTGCCGCCACGCTCGCGTCGGCGACGATTGCGATCACCGGCGGCTTCCACAGCGGCGAAGACGTGCTGGGCTTCGTCAACGATGGCGCGACGATGGGTAACATCATCGCATCGTACAACGCATCGACGGGCGTATTGACGCTGACCTCGGCCGGGGCGACGGCGACGCTCGCCCAGTGGCAGGCCGCACTGCAATCGGTCACGTATACCGATACGGCCGTCACACCGAACCCCGCAACGCGCACGGTCGGCTTCACCGTGCTCGACGGTGCAGGCAATGCGAGCGCCACGGCCACGCGCACGATCACGGTCATGGACACCGACCAGACGCCAATCGTCACGTCGACGGGCGGTACGACGAATTATGTCGGCGGGACGTCCGCCGTGACGATCGACGGCGGCATTTCGGTGAGCGACCTCGACAACACGACGCAATCCTCCGGGACCGTGGCGGTGACGACCGGTTTCCACAGCGGCGACACGCTGACGTTCATCAACTCGAACTCGACGACCTTCGGCAATATCGTCGGTTCGTATAACGCGGCGTCTGGCGTGCTGACCCTCACGTCGTCGGGCGGCACGGCCTCCGATGCGCAATGGGCCAATGCCCTGAGGGCGGTGACGTTCTCGGCCGGTGCGAGCGCGCAGCCGGGCAACCGCACGATCGCGTTCACGACCACCGACGGCATCAAGACGAGTGCGGCGGCGCTGCATACGGTAAGCGTGCTCGGGCCGCCGACGATTACCGCAGATTCCGGCTCGGCATCGTTCGTGGAGGCAGACAACACGATATCGGCGCCAGTGGCGATCGATCCGGGCATCGCGCTGAGCGACGGGATCTCGGCGACCCTGGCCTCGGCCACGGTCGCGATCACGGGCAATTTCCACAGTGCGGAGGATGTGCTCGCGTTCGTCAATACGAGCTCCACGACGTACGGGAACATTGCGGCGTCCTACAACGCGACGACGGGCGTACTGACGCTGACCTCGGCCGGCGCGACCGCCACGCTCGCGCAATGGCAGAGCGCGCTTCAGTCCGTCACGTATACGGACACCGCGGTCACGCCGAACACCGTGACGCGGATGATCAGCTTCGCGGCGGTCGACACCGGCGGTTATACGAGCAATACGGCGGTGCGTGCAGTCACGGTCACGGGCACGGATCAATCGCCGGTGCTGGCGACCACGGGCGGGACCCGCTATGTGGGCGGCACGTCCGCGGTGACGATCGACGGCGGGATGGCGGTGAGCGACCTCGACAATTCGACGCAGTCGGCCGGAACGGTATCGATCTCCGGAGGCTTCCACAGCGGCGACACGCTGGGCTTCACGAACACGAGCGCAACGCTGTTCGGCAACATCGTCGCATCGTACGACGCGGCGACGGGCGTACTGACGATGACGTCGGCCGGCGCAGTCGCTTCGAACGCGCAGTGGTCGCATGCGTTGTCCGCCGTGACCTTCTCGAGTACGAGCACGGTGTACGGCAATCGCACGATTTCGACGGCGGTGAGCGACGGTACCAAAACCAGCGCGGCGGCAATCGATACGGTGGCCATGACCCCGCCGCCGCAGATCACGACCGACGCCGGCTCGGCCGCGTTCGTGGAGGCGGACAACACGGCGTCCACGCCGGTGGCGATCGATCCCGGCCTGACGCTGAGCGACGGGAGCAGCGCCACGCTGGCGTCGGCAACGGTTGCGATCATCGGCAGCTTCCACAGTGGCGAAGACGTGCTGGCGTTCGTCAACGACGGCTCGACGATGGGCAACATCGTGGGCGCGTACAACGCGGCGACGGGCGTACTGACGCTGAACTCGGCCGGTGCGACGGCCACGCTCGCGCAATGGCAGAGCGCGCTGCAGGCGGTCGCGTACACCGACACGGCAATCATCCCGAGCACGGCGACGCGTACCGTCGGCTTCACGGTCGTCGATGGCGGCGGCAACATCAGCGGCACGGCGACACGCATGGTGACCGTGACGGCGACCGACCAGACGCCGATCGTGACGACCACGGGCGCGACCACGAACTACGTGGCCGGCACGTCCGCGGCGCAAATCGACGGCGGTATCTCGGTGAGCGATCTCGACAACCCGACGCAGTCGTCCGGAACCGTGGCCGTGACGGCAGGTTTTCACGGCGGCGATACCCTGACGTTCGTCAATACGAATGCGTCGACCTACGGCAACATCGTCGGTTCTTACAACCCGGCGACAGGCGTGCTCACCCTCACGTCGTCGGGAGCGACTGCAACCGATGCGCAATGGGCGAGCGCATTGCGCGCGGTGACGTTCTCGACGAGCGTCAGCGCCACGCCGGGCAACCGCACGATCACCTTCGCCACCAGCGACGGCACGAAGACGAGCGTCGCGGCCAGCGATACCGTCTACGTGATCGGGCCGCCGCATATCGCGACCGATCCCGGGTCGGCCGCGTTCGTCGCCGGCGACAACACGGCACCGACGCCCGTCGCGATCGACCCGGGACTCGCTCTGACGGACTCCGGCGCACCGACGCTTGCGTCGGCCACCGTCGCGATCACCGGCAATTTTCACGCTGGAGAAGACGTGCTGTCGTTCGCGAACGATAGTGCGACGATGGGTAACATCGCCGCGTCGTACGACGCGGCGACGGGGGTAATGACGCTGACGTCGGCTGGGGCGACCGCGACGCTCGCGCAATGGCAGAGCGCACTGGCCTCGGTGACGTACACCGATACTGCCGTCACACCGAATGACGCAACCCGGACGATTGCCTTCACGGCAGTCGATACCGGCGCGATCGCGAGCAATACGGCGACGCGGGCCGTGACGGTGACCGATACCGACCAGACACCGATCGTGGCGATGCCGGGCGGCACGGCGTCGTACGTGACCGGTGCATCGGCAACGGTCGTGAATCCGGGCGTGAGCGTGACCGATCTCGATAATGCGACGCAGTCGTCGGCCGTTATTGCGATTGCGGGCGGTTTCCATCCGGGCGAAGACGTGCTGGCGTTCACGAACGCCGATGCAGGTGCGTTCGGCAACATTTCCGCGTCGTATGACGCGGCCACGGGCGTGCTCACCCTTGCATCCGTCGGCGCGACGGCGACCGACGCGCAGTGGGCGCGCGCGCTGTCGAACGTGACGTTCGCCACCAGCGGCACGCACTTCGGCGATCGCACGATCACGTTCGCGACGAACGACGGTGCAAAGACGAGCGCATCGGCACGTACGACCGTGACCGTGCTCGACCGGCCACATGTCGACACCGGCGCGGGAGCGGCTGTCTTCGTCGCGGGCGACAACACGGCATCGACGCCGGTCGCGGTGTCTCCCGGCCTGACGCTGAGCGATGGCAGCAGCACTGCGCTGCGTTCCGCGACGGTGGCGATCACGGGCGGTTTTCATCCGGGCGAAGACGTGCTCGCATTCCGCAACGATGGTTCGACGATGGGCGACATCACGGCCAGCTACGACGCGGGCACGGGCATGCTCACGCTGACGTCCGCCAGCGGGACGGCGACGCTCGCGAAGTGGCAGGCGGCGCTCGCATCGATCACCTATACCGACACGGCGGTCACGCCGGACACCACGACACGCGTGGTCAGTTTCACGGTGACCGATGGCAACGGCACGGCCAGCGATGTGCAAACGCGCGGCGTGACGGTGGCCGATACCGACCAGACGCCGCGCCTGAGCGTCGGCGGCAACGCAACGTATGTCGCGCGAGCATCCAATCCGGTCCCTGTGGCGGTCGCGCCACAGGTCGCGCTGAGCGACCGCGACGACGCGACGCTGACGTCGGCCCGGGTGTCGATCGGCAGCGGCTTCGATGCGGCGCACGATACGCTGTCGTTTGCTGGCAGCGCCGCGACGGGGGACATCGGCGCGCGCTACGACGCGGCCACCGGAGTACTGACGCTGACCTCCTCCAGCGGCAAGGCGACGCTCGCGCAATGGACCGCAGCGCTTCAATCGGTCACCTATGCGGATTCCGCGCTCAATGCGGCAGGCAGCCGAACGGTAACGTTCACGGTGAGTGACGGCGTGAAGAGTAGCGTCCCCGTGTCGACCACAGTGACGGTCGTCGCGGGGCCGTCGGGCGGTGTACCAAACGTGCGGGAGCAGCCGACGATCATCGCGTCGCCCGGCCCGGCATCGCCTGCCGGGTTGGCGGGTTCGGACAACACCGCGCCGCCGGACGTGCTGCAGGAGCTTGAAGCGCCGCCGCGGATCGGATCGGTGCCGGTGGTCCCGACCATCACGTTCCAGGATCCGGCCGCCCCGCGAGACGCGCTCCTGGTCAACCGCACTACGGTATCGCGATTCGACTTCGCGGCGCTCGACGCAACCCTCGCCGCGATGCCGCTGGACGCGCCGCTGCCGTTGCCCGACATGTCGTTCCCGATCGCGACGGACGAACCGTTCTCGATCGACGTGGCGACGCTGCTGCCGCCGTCGGACGCACTGCACGGCGGCGCGCAAGTCACGGTACGGCTCGCAGACGGCCGGTCACTGCCGGGCTGGATTCGCTACGACGCGGCCAATGGGGTGTTGCGCGGCAAGCTGCCGCCGGGCACGCAGGAGCTGCACGTCTTCATCCAGACGCGCGACGCGTCCGGCCACGCGACCCGTCGCGAGATCGTACTGGCGCCTCATGCACACGGCGACGCGCATCGCGCCGCTCATCCGGCCGGACCCGGACATGCCGCCGGGGAGGGCGCCGGGCCGACGGCCGCGCATGCGATACGGCCGCCGGGCAAGCCGTCGCTCGATCATCAGTTTGCGCAGGCGCGTGCCGCGTTGCACGTGCCGCCTCCCGGCGACGCGGTGCGTCGTCTATGAATTCCCGTCCAGCGCCGATAACCATGAGATCACAAACGTCCGTTGTCGAAGTGATGCCGTTGCCCGTCCTTGCCGCGCGCGCCGTGCCCGGGCTGCGTTCGCCGCGCCTGCCGCGCGTGTCACTGCTCGCCGTTTCGGCAGCCATGGTCTGGCTGTCGGGCTGCGCGGTTCACCCGACGCCGTTTACCGACGCGGAGCGCGTGCAGACCGTGCGCGAGGACCGCGCCGCGATGTTCGCGAATCAGCCGCCGCTGGCCGGGCCGGTCACCCTGCAGGAGGCGATGGCGCGCGCGATCCGCTACAACCTCGACCATCGGCTGAAGATGATGGAAGAGGCGCTTGCGGAAAAGCAGCTGGATCTCGCGAACTTCGAGATGTTGCCGCGCCTGACCGCACAGGCCGGCTACACGACACGCAATCGCCCGCTCGCATCGTCGTCGCAGGGGCTCTTCACGGACACGCAGGTCGTGCCGCCGTCGTATTCGACGGACAAGAACGATCGTACGGCCGATCTGTCGTTCTCGTGGAACCTGCTCGATTTCGGCGTCAGCTATTTCGAGGCGAAAGAGCAGGCCGATCGCGTACTCGTCGTCGAGCAACGCCGGCGCAAGGTCGTGCAGTTGATGATGCAGCAGGTGCGCGAGGCGTACTGGCAGGCCGTCGGCGCGCAGCGCATGGCATCGCGCGTCGGCCCGCTGCTTGCACAGGCCGGACAGGCGCTCGCCGCGTCGCGCCAGTCGCAGCTCGAAGGCTTGCGCTCGCCGCTCGACACGCTCGCCTATCAGCATGCGCTGCTCGACATCATGCGCCAGCTCGAAGCCGTGCGCGACCAGCTCGACGAAGCGAAGCCGCGCCTCGCGTCGCTGATGAACATCGCGCCCGGTACCGATTTCCTGCTCGCGCCGCCGGAGCGTTTCGTGGTGCCGAGCTTCGATATGCCGATGGAGCGCATGGAACAAACGGCGCTCGAACGGCGCCCGGAACTCGTCGAGGCAAGCTACAACGAGCGCATCAGCGTCAACGAGACGCACAAGGCGATCGCGAAGCTGCTGCCGGGCATCGAGCTGCAACTGGGGGCGCATTACGACAGCAACAGCTTCCTAGTCTATCACGCGTGGCGCGCGGCCGGCATCAACGTGAGCTGGAACCTGCTGAACGTGCTCAATGCGAAGAACATTCGCGGCGCGGCCAAGGCGCAACTCGACGTCGCACATGCGCAGCGCCTCGCGCTGTCGATGGCCGTGCTGACGCAAGTGCACGTCGCGCGCGCGGAACTGGGCGCTAGACAGCGGCAGTTTGATCTGTTCAAACAGATCAACGACGTCGACGGTCAGATACTGCAGCACACGCACAACGCGACGATCGCGAACGCGCAAGGCAGGCTCGAGGAGATTCGCGCCGCAACCTCCGCGATGATGTCGGAACTGCGGCTGTATCAGAGCTACGGCGAACTCGAAAGCGCATATGGTCAACTGCTCGCGACGCTCGGGCTCGATCCCGTGCCGTCCTTTGCGCGCGATGCGGATTTGCAATCGATCGAGCAATCGATCGATACCGAGCAAGCGCGTTGGGCGCAATTCGGCCACGCGGACGGAGTAACGACGCAATGAATCGATGGTGCAGGGCAGGGCTATGGAGTGCCGTCCTGATGGTGGCCGCTCATGATGCCTGGGCGGCCGGGACGCCGGGCGGTGCGACTGCGCAGCGGACGATGGCCACACCGGGCGCACTCCCGGGTGTACCAGTGGTGGCGCCGACCGTCGCGCACGCTGACGACGACGGCCGGATCCGGGTTCAGCTCGTCGCACGCGATCAGGTCGATATCTCGAGCGAGATCAGTGCGAAGATCGCATCGCTCCCGTTTCGCGACGGCGATGCATTCCGCGCGGGGCAGACACTCGTCTCGCTCGATTGCTCGCTCTACGCGGCGCAACTGCACAAGGCGCAAGCCGAGGCGGAAGCCGCCGGGCAACTGAAGCGCGTCAACGATCGGCTGCTGGAGTTGCATTCGATCGGGGCGGTCGATGTCGAGCAGGCCAACGCCAAGGCGAAAGCCGGCGCCGCCGAGGTCGCGTACATGCGGGCGACGGTGGGTAAGTGCAGGATCTCCGCGCCGTTCGACGGACGGGTGGTCAAGCGCAGCGCGTCGGCCCAGCAGTTCGCCGAGCCCGGCAAGCCGATTCTCACCATCGTCGACACCGGTCACCTGGAACTCAAGATGATCGTGCCGTCGAAATGGCTCGCGTGGCTCAAGCCGGACCATCCGTTGAGTGTCTCCGTCGACGAGGTCGGCAAGACGTATCCGGCCACGGTCGCCCGAATCGGCGCACGCGTCGATCCCGTCACGCAGACTGTCGACGTCACCGCCGCGCTATCCGCCCGCCCACCCGAGCTGCTGCCGGGCATGAGTGGCTGGGCGAGGTTCGCCGGCGCTACCCGCTAGTCGCAAGATGAATGCCCCACTGCAGGTCGACGCGAATGCGATCGCCGTTCTCTGGCAGTTGTCCGCCCGCGCGCGCGAGGCGCCGAGCGAGGAGACGCTCGGCTTCGTCATGGTCAATGAGTCGCTGTCGCTGGTGCCGTATCGCCAGGCGGCGTGGTGGCGGGCGCCGGGACCCCTGCCGGGTGCGGTCGCGGCGGTGTCGGGCTTGCCGCAGAGCGATCCAGGCACGCCGTACGTGCAATGGCTCGGTGAAGTCTGCCGCACACTTGAACGGCAGTCGCGGCCAGCAGGGGCGCCGGAACAACCGCCGAGTTCGGCGCTCCCCGGCGACGAGGGCGGCGCGTCCGCATTTCCGTATGCGTTCGACGCAGGCCGCCTGCCGGCGACGCTTGCGGACGACTGGGCCACCTGGTGGCCCGCACAGGCGTTGTGGGTGCCGCTCGTCGATCGGGCTGGCCGTTCGTTGGGCGGTGTCGCGTTTGCGCGCGAGCAGCCATGGGCGCCGGTCGAACAAGCGCTGCTCGCGGAACTCGCCCGTGTCTGGACCCATGCGCTTGCGGCGTTCGCGCCGCGGGAATCATGGCTCGAGCGCGCGCAACTCGCGCTGCGCGCCGGCAAGCAGCGGCGCCGCGCGCTCGCCGCTGTCGCCGTCGCGCTGGTCGTGCCGGTTCCGTTGACGGTGCTTGCACCTGCTGAGGTCACGCCGAAGGATCCGTTCGTCGTGCGCGCCCCGCTCGACGGCGTCATCGATCATCTGTTCGCGCAACCGAATCAACGGGTCGCCGCGGGGGCGCCATTGTTCGCGCTCGACTCGACGGCGCTCGCGTCGCGTTATGCGCTCGCGAACAAGAATTACGCGACGGCCGAGGAGGAGTACCGCCAGACCGCCCAGCTTGCGGTAACCGACGACAAGGACCGGCTCGACATGGCATTACGCAAGGGCAAACTGGATCAGAGCGCGGTCGAGCTCGACTACACGGCGCGCGAACTCGCGCGCGTGAGCGTGACGGCAACGCGCGCTGGCGTGACTGTGTTCTCGGATCCGAACGACTGGAACGGGAAGGCGGTGTCGATCGGCGAAAAAGTGATGTTGCTCGCCGATCCCGCGCACGTCGAACTCACCGCGTATGTACCCGTCGCCGACAATGTCGACGTCGTGCCCGGCGCGACCGTGACCCTATATCCGAAGAGTTCGCCGCTCGACGCGTACGACGCACGCATCGATACCGTGGCCTACCGCGCCGAACCGACGCCCGATGGCGTCGTCGCCTACCGTGTGAAAGCGACGTTCGCGGGCACGGCGAAGCCGCCGCTCGGCATGATGGGCACCGCGCGCATTCACGGCCGCTGGGTGCCGCTTGCCTATTACCTGCTGCGCCGACCGCTCGCGACGGCGCGGCAGTGGCTCGGCTGGTAGCTGCGCGTGGCCACCGCTTTCACGGAATCGGGCGCATCGATGTCACGTCTTCCGCCTCTTCGCCAGGAACTGACGCTGACGCGCGGCGCCTCCACGCCGGACGGCGCGCCGACCTGGATGCTGCACGACCCGGCGGCCCACCGGTTCTTCCAGATTGGCTGGCCCGCGTTCGAAATGCTCTCGCGTTGGTCACTGGGCGACCCGCAGGCGATCGTCGCGTCGGTCAACGCGGAAACGACGCTGCACGTGACGATCGACGAGGTCGAATCGCTCGTGCGCACGCTGCATCATCAGCACCTTCTCGTCGCGGCGAGCGCGGCGGATACCGGCCGGCTTGCGGGCGCTGCGGCGGCGAGCCGGCTTTCGCATGCGATGTGGCTGCTCAAACATTACCTGATGATTCGCGTCCCGCTGTGGCGACCGATGCCGTTCCTGCGGCGCTTCGCCCGCCATGCGGAGATCGCGTACCGGCCCGCGTTCTGGGGCGTGGTTGCGCTCGTGGCGCTCACGGCCCTGGTACTGGTGTCGCGCCGTTGGGACGAGTTCGTTCATACGTTCCACGGCTATGCCGACCTGCGCGGCGTCGTCGCGATCGGCATCGCGATAGGCTGTGCCAAGGTCCTGCACGAGTTCGGGCACGCGTTTACCGCATATCGGTACGGCTGCCGCGTGCCGACGATGGGAATCGCGTTGCTCGTGATGGTGCCGGTGCTCTACACGGATACGACCGAAGCGTGGAAAGTACCGGGCCGCGCCAACCGATTGCGAATCGGCGCGGCCGGCATGCTGACCGAGCTGGTCCTGGCCGCGTTCGCGACGCTGGCGTGGAGCGTGTTGCCCGACGGGCCGATGCGCGCAGGCGCGTTCCTGCTGGCGACGACGACCTGGATCGGCACGCTGACGATCAACGCTAGCCCGTTCATGCGCTTCGACGGCTATTTTCTGCTCTCGGACTGGCTCGACATGCCGAACCTGCACGACCGCGCGTTCGCGTTCGGTCGCTGGTGGATGCGCGAGCGGCTGTTCGGTTTCGGCGATCCGCAACCGGAGCCCTGCGCACCGCGCCGCCGGCGTTTCCTGATCGCGTTCTCGTTCGCGACGTGGCTCTACAGGCTCGTCGTGTTTTTCTCGATCGCGCTCGTCGTTTACCACACCTTCTTCAAGGCGCTCGGGTTGGTCCTGTTCGGCATCGAGTTTGGCTGGTTCATCGCGCGGCCGATCGTACGCGAGAGCATGGCGTGTTGGCAGCGTCGCTCGGCGCTGCGGTGGCGCCGCGAAACCCGGCGCACCGCCGTCGTCGGCGTGGCGGCGATCGCGCTGCTCGTGTTGCCCTGGTATGGCGGGATCGGCGCGCCTGCCGTGGTCGGCCCGCTGCGCGCGCAGGGACTCTACGTACCCGAGGCCGCGTATGTGACAGGCGATGCGCCGATCGCCCGCGATGGCCAGCACGTGCGCGCGGGCGACGTGCTGGCCGTGTTTGCCTCGCCCGACCTTGCGCATCGGCTGCAGGCGGCACGGGTTGCCGATGCACTGCTGCGCTGGCAGCTCGAGCAGCAACCGTTCGACTCACGGTTGCTCGAACAGGGTGTCGCGTTAAAGCGTCGCTCGGACGCGGCGCATGAAACCGTTGCGGGGCTCGCGGCACAAGTTGCGCAATTGACGCTGCGCGCGCCGTTCGACGGCGTCGTGCAAACCGATGGCACACTTGCGACCGGTACGTGGTTGCCACGCGGCGAGCATGCATTCGACGTCGTCGGGCCGGCCGGCGTGAAGGGCGAAGCATTCGTCGGCGAAGAGGATGCGATGCGGATCTCGGCCGGCGACCGCATCAGCTTCGTTGCATCGCTACCCGAATTCGACGCGCTGGACTGCCGGGTCAGTGCGATCGATCGCGTCAATGTCGCCACGCTCGACGCGCCGGCGCTTGCAAGCGTCTATGGTGGTCCGCTGCCCGTGCAACTGCAGCCGGGCACGCATCAGCTCGTGCCGCTCGCGGCGACCTATCGCGTGCGGATAGGCGATTGTCCCGAGAACGAAGCGTGGCCGCGCGAGATCGTCGGCACGGCGACGATCGGCGGCGCGCGGCAAAGCCTCGCGTGGCGCATGCTCGCGTGGTTGACGTCGGTGGTCGTGCGCGAGAGCGGCGCGTAGGTATTGCGACATCGGCGGACGCGCGGCCCGCCGGGCGGCAGCGTCAACCGGCATGGCGTCGGCTGTCGAGCCCGGCCGATCACCCTTCGTATTCCCGATCCTGCCTGACGGGCCGGCCGACGGCACAGCCTGTCGTGTGTTCCCCAAACCCCGAGCGGCCCCATTCGCGACATTGGCGCCGGAACGCCCTTTTCCTGCCCGCGGAATGTTCCGGTGAACGTACAGGTCGTCGAAATAAAAATGTAATGTTTTGGAGCGTGTGGCGCGACCGGATACGAAATGAATAACAATCGAATGAATTATTGACGAGGACTGTGAGATTGCCTCGTTATATTGTTGATGATCAAGGTGCGATACGTTTAATTTCGCGTGTAAGTCATTGATTCATATTGGGTGGCTGTGTTTTTGTGCGGGTGCTTAATCTTGCTGTAAATGCAAAAAATCACCTGCGTCCAATTGCCTCGAGCGATTTGAGAATTATCTTGTCGATCTCTCAAACGTATCCTATTGTCTCCAATGCAGAGAAAATAACGACGTTTATTTCTTAAACAAACGAGACGGAGCGAAGAGACCATGTCGACGAACAAGACTGCCCCCAGTCAGGCACTTCTCACCCTCGCGAAAAATTTCAAGCTCGATGTCGAGAGACTTTCGCGCGGAGAAACCGTTGCGGCGACGATTGTCGTTTCCACACCGCAGGAAATGAAAAAGCTTCTCGCGATTCCAGCGACACCGGAAACGTACGACGTTGTTGCAAAGACAATGGCGCTGAATGGGGAGGCCCCCGATTCGTACGAAGCGGGACTGAAGCATTTCTCTGCCTATGCGTGCGGCGTATCGAATCTCGATACGTCGATCGGGAGTGCCTTTTTCAAGAAACGCTTCCCGATGGAAATCCGGATGGTGGCGTCGTCGCAAATCGAACTGACAAGCGACTACGTCGTGAACCCGGGGTCGCCACCGGTCTACATCGCGTGCGACGAATTGATTTTCAACGGCGGATCGTACGTGATACAGAGTACGAACTTTACGCTCTGGGTCACGTCGCAGTTGACGATCGAGTCGTCGGGCTCCCGGCCGTATCACATCGGGATTCTCGGCTCGCCCGGCGGCCCAGGGTCGAACGGGGCGAACGGCGGCACGCAATCGCAGGCGCCCAACGGTCAGAATTCGTCGCCGGCATCGCCCGGGGTCTGCACGGGGTCGGGCAGCGGCGGCAATGGTACGGTCGGCAACGCCGGGTACAACGGCGGCGCGGGCGGAAACGGAATGAATGGCGTCGCGAGCGTCGTTGCGAACATCAACATTGCGAATTTCGCTTCGCCGCAGGCGCCTCTCGTCGTATTCGGCATGTCCGGTACCGGCGGTAACGGAGGAAATGGCGGCAATGGCGGCACGGGCCAGCAGGGAGGCAACGGCGGAAATGGCTGCAATGCCGGATGCGAGGGCACCAACGGTGGCAATGGTGCGAACGGCGGAGCAGGCGGCAATGGTGGAAATGGGGGCAACGGCGGAAACGGCGTCAATGGTGGAACGATCTACCTGAACCTGAATCCGTCCCAACAGTCAGCGAATTTTTACACGTACATGAGCCAGCAAGCGGCGCCCGGACAAGGTGGTACAGGCGGGCTGGCGGGGCAGGGTGGTGCCGGCGGAACCGGCGGCAGCGGCGGACACAGCAGTTCCGACGGCACCAACGGCAATACCGGTGCGTTGGGCAATGCAGGCGCGAATGGCGCGCCCGGCGCCGCCTATGGTACGCCACCCCAGCTCATGCCCGGCAACTACAAGGCCCCGTCCAACAGCGAGCTGCAGATCGAGGTTCGTTCATGACCCCGGAGATCCATGCACAGGAGTTGAGATATTCGCTGAACGGGAACGGCTACGTTTGCCTCAAGGTGTTCGTCGTCAAGCGAATCTCGACCATCAACCTGAAGACGCAGCCGGTCTATCTGATCAAGACCGTGCTGAAGGTATCGATCTATAACAGCCAGGATTTCAATATCAATCCAGGGCCGGTGACCTCGTACATGAATTACCCGGCCATGTTCAGCTTTACCAAGTCGTTGACGTGCAGCGCATCGTCGCAGTCGGCCAATTTCAAGCTGTTGAACTATTCGCCGATCACCGTGAATTCGTCGATCACGACGTCCCGCAGCGACGTGACGGACAACACGCAGACGAACTCGTCGCAACAGTCGGTCGGCTCGAGTTCGTCACAGACCAACTCGTTCGGTGTGGACGTGCAGGCGGGCTGGATGATGGAGTCGCCGCTGTTGTCGATCGGCTTGAGTTACGACCACGCGTACACGTCGGCCAACAGTCAGGAGCGCACGACTGCGCAGGGCAGCAGTGCGTCGCAGCAGAACGGTATCGCCGATTCGTACAGCATCAAGGACTGGGGGATTTACGCGAAGGTCAACCGCGAAAATCTGCAGACGACCTGGGTATGCGCGCAGGAATACCCGTGGGATATCCTCCAGTATCGAAGCGCCGACGGCACCGGCAACATCGATCTGCCGCAGCCGATCGTCGACCGGATGCTGGTCGGTGATTGCGTGTTGCCGCCGTCGCAGCTTTCGCAGTTTGGCACCGACTTCACATTTACCGCCGACTGGAGCTTCATGCCGTCGGAGTTCAACGTCGACGTCACGACACCGCTGCTGTCGTTCGATATCGATACGGCCTACGTGCTCGGCTCGCACCAACGTACCGGGGACGCACCGCCGTACTCGCTCGCGGCATCGCTCGGGCAGTCGACCACCGATTCCACTTCGCTCGCGCTGAGCTGGTGGCAACTCGAATGTCTGGCGCTGGATGCGATCGTGCCTGGCCGTAACGACGCGAGCGCGAATTTCGACAAACTGCCGGCATCGCGCTTTCCCGCAGACGGTTCGGTGCCGCTGGTCGTGATGTCGCCGACCAATACGTTGCTGTGCGTCGCGCCAGGATTCAGCCCGGGCATGATCGTCGACGTCGCGAAGAACGACGCGACGTATACGCTGGCGTTCAAGGTCCTCGAAACGGTCGGCGAGATCACCCTCTATCTGAAACACTGGAAGCTCGATCCGACCGGCGTGGTGGTGAATATCGAGGTCAACGGCGCGGCGTTGCCCGCGCAGTACGTCGACGCGGTACAGGGTGCCGGGGGAATGGCAAACCGTACGGATATCACGTTGCGCTCCACCGACTACATGGCGGAGGATTTCAGCGATTACCTGGTGGTAGGACTGAACACCGTGGTGGTGACCGTGTCGGCGAGCGAAGCCGGTGTGCCGGCGGACACAGCGCGTTATTGCCTCGCTGCCGTCGTCGTGTCCTGAACGTGCCGCACTCGTATGGAAAATCGCTGAAACGGTATTCCGCCAAGGAGCGGGTCGCAAAGACCGCGCTGGCGATTCGTACCGTCCGTTCGGCAATCAAGAAACCAGGTAGCGGCAGCATCCTGTCAAAGACGCGCGTGCTGAAGGCGCACGATCCGAAGCGCAAGATCGCCAAGCTCGAGGACTACATGAAGGCGGGGATGAAAAAGACCTTTCCCGTCGTCTACCGTGGCATCTGGGACGCGCAGGATGAAATTGTTCGCACGTCATTGATTACCGACCTGCTGGTCGGACTCGAAAAGGCGGGGCTGAGCAAAGGGGAGATGGCGCGGCTCAAAACGGCAATTGACGGGTTTTCCAGCATCCGGCTCCCGACGCGCTGGTCTGGCTTCAAGCTGAAGGGCGGCGATACGGTACTGGGATTCAGTGAAATGCAGCATCCCACGTCTGCCGGCAAGGGAATATGGATACCGTCGAAGTCCAGCTTCTCGAAGGCGCATACCGCGCTTGACGAAGCGCGCGTGAAGGTGGCACTCGACGCGATTAACACCTTCGTCGTGAAGGACAAGAACGGTGCCGTTACGCTGGCTTCGGGGGTCGCGATCGAGGATATCGTGAAGGCCGCGCTCATTGCGGCCGGTACCTTCACGCTGAACTACTTTACCGCGCCCGCGCTTGCGAGCAACGTCGATGCCACTGCTTCAGGGAAAGTGAAGAAAGCGCAGACGCAGGCCCGTGAATTCATGAAGGATCAACTCGAGAGCATCGGCGCGAAGCGCGCCGCCGGCTCGACCAGTATCGCGATTCCGAAGCTGAACCTTCCGACGCGCGAGTGGAAGCCGGACGCACTGAACCCGGGAGAGGTCAGCCCGCGACGAGGATCGCCGATCAGTCTGTCGGTGGCAGAGCTCAGTTGGGCGGTCGAATAGTAACCGTACCGAGGCACGTGCATGGTGCTTCCCGACCGGCTTGAACAACCCATGCATGCAGCGGGATCTGGACGCGAACCATGGAACGTGTAGTCATCACCGGCATTGGTATCGTCTCTTGCCTCGGGCAAGACCTGGATACCGTCGCCACGGCATTGCGCGAGGGGCGCAGCGGCGTGGTGCGCGACCCGGAGCGCGAGGCGCTCGGTTTTCAGTGCGCGCTCACGGGGGCGATCACCGGGTTCGATCCGGCGGACAGGCTGAGCCGGAAGGATCGACGGGGGATGGCGGAGCCCGCGTTGTACGGCGCGGTCGCCGCGCTGCGGGCGCTCGACGATGCGGCACTGTCGCGCGACGCGCTGCGTCGACCGGAAGCCGGCGTAATCGTTGGAAACGACTCCAGTGCGGATGCGGTGCGCCGCGCATGCGACGACACGCGCAATGTCGGTACGACGCGCCTGCTCGGCTCGTCGGCGGTGGTCGAGGCGATGAATTCGTCCGCGAGCATGTGTCTGTCGGTTCTCCTCGGGACGAAGGGCGCGTGCTGGACCGTGTCCGGCGCGTGCTCGTCCGGTGCTCATGCAATCGGACAGGCCAGCATGTTGATCGAAAGCGGCCGGCAGGACATCGTCGTGGTCGGCGGCGTGCAGGAGCTGAACTGGGCCGGGATGTGCGCGTTCGACGGACTGGGCGCCTTTTCGACATGGAGCGGCGAGCCGGCACAGGCATCGCGGCCGTTTTCCGCGAATCGCGACGGGCTCGTGCCCAGTGGAGGCGGCGCGATGCTGGTGCTGGAATCGCTGCGACATGCGCAGGCACGCTCGGCCCGCGTGCGTGCAATCCTGCGTTCGTACGCATTCTCGTCCGACGGCCGGCATCTGACGCTGCCGGACGGAGAGGGCGCGCGGCGCTGCATGCGCGACGCGCTGAGATATGCGGACCTCGTACCCGCAGACATCGACTACGTGAATGCGCATGCAACTGCGACGCCGTCAGGGGACGTTGCCGAGGCTGCGGCGATTCTCGACGTGTTCGGCGACGCGCGGCCGCCGGTGTCGTCGACGAAGGGGATGACCGGGCATGAGTGCTGGATGGCCGGTGCATCGGAGGTCGCGTACAGCCTGCTGATGGCAGAGCACGGATTCATCGCCGCGAACGCGAATCTCGTCGAACCGGATCCCGCGTGCTCGGCACTCGACCTCGTACGGCAGGCACGCGATGCACGCGTGCGGACGATCATGTCGAACTCGTTCGGATTCGGCGGTACGAATGCAAGTCTTGTTTTGGAGGCCACACCATGGTGACGAATCCCGTTGAGATTCAGGCGATCGTTCAACGCGTCCTGATCGAGGTGTTCGAGTTGAACGTAAATGCGATCGTGCCGGAAGCTCGCCTGAAAGAAGATCTTGATCTCGACAGCCTGGATGCCATCGATCTCGGTGTGGCAATCGAGGAGGGGCTGGGTATCAAACTCAATCAGTCCGCGTTGGCGCCATTGCGCACGGTCGGAGAAATTCAGGCGTATTTGATTCGCTCATTGACCTGACACTTGTCGTGGCGGGCGGTGATCGAATGTGAGGCGCCGTTCGCATAGCCGTTACGTGATACGTGATGCCGCATGACGTTCGCTGCCAGCCGTTACCTTGACGGTAGAAGGCTTCCCGGGAAAGCGGGTTTTACGGCGCAGTCCGGGATTGCCGAGGCTTCCGACCGGGGCGGTGCTGTGCGCGGCCCCTATCGCGCCCATCATCGACCTCAGCACAGCGGCGACCACGCTTCAGGCAGGCAAATCGTCGAGGTCGTCGACGCGCTGGCGGAGGTGAGTGCCCAGCGGTTGGCGGCTCCCGACAGGTGATCCGGTTCAGTGTTCTCGGTCGGATGAATGGGCGCCGCTCATCCCGGGGGAGCGTTGCAGCTTTGGCGAATGTTCATTCCCGGAGAAGCGGCGTGGCAATTGCCACGCCGTTTTGCGTGAACGCGCGAAGTCGGTCAGTCAGTGCTGCGTTGCCGTTCGTGGACGGAATTCGTCACGCGTGCGCCCGCCCGAGCGAGCGCAGATACATCGGCACCTTCGCCTTGGTCGTCACCTGAACCCGCGACATCAGCGCGTGATCGATCCGATCCAGCCCATAAGTGCGCGAAATATCCTGCTGCAACCGGCACCAGAGGTGCCCGGCCATCTCGGCATCGACCATCGCGCGGTGCGCACGGCCCGATTGCGGCAGCCGCAGCATCTCGGCCAGGCTCGACAGGCGGTGACTGCGGGCGTCCGGATAGATCCGTCTCGCCACCAGCATCGTGCACGCAAACGCATGGTCGGCCGCCATGCCGAGCAGCCCCAGTTCCGACTGCCAGAAGCGCTTGTCGAAACCGGCGTTGTGGGCCACGACCGCATGCTTGCCGACGAACGCGGCCGCTTCCTTCATGACTTCGGACGCGGGTGGCGCCGCCGCGATCATGTCGTTCGTGATGCCGGTGAGCGCAACGACATCGGACGGGATGCGTCGGCCGGCATTCATCAAACTCTGGAAACGGTCGACGACTTGCCCGTCGCGCAGCAGGATGACGGCAATTTCGGTCGCACGGTCGCCCAGATTCGGCGACAGGCCGGTTGTTTCGAAGTCCAGTACCGCGACGGTTTGCATGGTTGAATTCGGTTGCTTCATCGGAGGGTGTCGAGTGTGGCCGAGAGGGTAGCATCTTCGGGCGCGCGGACGGCGAATCCATCGCGCGGCGAGCGGGCTGGCTGCCGATTGACGATAATGAAAATCCCGCTCCAGGCCAGTCGGACATGTTGCCGTGACTCAACTGACGCTACCCGGATTCGATGTGCCGCCGCCGGTTCCCGTGCACCGCTTCTTTTTCGCCGCGATGCCGGATCCGGCCACGGCGGTGCGCATTGCCGGCATGGCCGATAACATGCGGCTGAAGAAGGACAGGCCGGTGGGCACCGAGCGTCTGCATATCACGCTGGGCTCGCTGGGCGACTTCGCTTACGTGCCGGACGCTAAGCTTGCACGGGCTCGCGCGGTCGCGGACCGCATCGATGTGCGGTCTTTCCCGGTGAGGTTCGACAAGATCGTCAGCTTCAACGGGCGGCCCGGTCGTCAGCCGCTGGTGCTGATGGGGAAGGCCGGTCTGGAAGACGTGATCGATTTTCGACGGCAGTTGCGAGACGCGTTGAAACGGGTCGGCGTGCCTGTTTTTCCCTCGAGTTTCACCCCGCACGTGACGCTGCTGTATGGCGCACAGAGGCCCGACGAGTACAGGATCGAACCGATTACGTGGACCGTGTTCGACTTCGTCCTGATCGATAGCTGGCTCGGCAAGTCGCACTACGACGTGTTGGGGCGCTGGCCGTTGGGGACCGGCAGTGCATCGGGACGATCTTGATGCCGCAAGTGCGCTGCCCCGGATCGAGCGGCACGCGCGGCAGAAACGCGACGGCTTCAGGTGGATCGGCGGATGTCGATCGTGGTTCGGTGTGCGACGATCCGGCACTCGGCGGGTAGCCAGCCCCGCGATGGAGCGGGCGCGTCGCGGCGATGTGCAAGCGACGGTGGTGTATCAGGCGGATGGCGGACGCGCGTTGGCCAGCGCCGCCGCTCGCTCGATCGCCCGTCGCGCGACGTCGCGCACGCCCGCGCTCATCGGCAAATCGTCGCGGTCGAGTGCGTCGATGCCGAACCAGCGCGCGTCGAGCGCATCGTCGCCGGCGGCCGGCGTGCCGCGCAACCATCTGCACAGCACCGCGACCATGATGAAATGCTGGCGCACGGCGCCGTGCGCGTCGTAATCGAACCGTCCAGTGCGGTAAAGGCGTCGAGCGCCTCCACGTCGACTGTCGTCTCTTCCGCGATCTCGCGCACGACCGCATCCGCGAGCGGCTCGCCCGGCTCGATCTTGCCGCCGGGGAAGCCCCAGCAGCCTGCATCGGGCGGATTCGCGCGGCGCACGAGCAGCACGTCGCGTTCGCGCAGCACGATGCCGATCACGGCTGGGACGGGGCGCAAGGGTGTAGCGTTGCCGGTTGCGGACGTGCCGGTTGCGGACGTGCCGGTGGTGGACATGGGCGTGTCTACCCGTCGGTGCGAACGAACGCGTGGGCAGGCACGCGGCTCATCGCACGTCCCCGGTACGCTGTTCGATCGCGCGGATCACGGCGACCATGTCTGCCGCGCCATGTCCTGCCTGCTCGGTCTCGGCGTAAAGCGCGTGGCAAATGTCGAGCAGCGGCGACGCGATGCCGATGCCGCGCGCGGCTTCGGCGACGAGACGCGCATTCTTCAGCACGTCGGTGATCGCGGCCTGCACCGAGAAGTCTTCCGCGACGAGCTTGCCGAGCTTCACGCGCGACACGTCGCTGGCCATCGGGCCGGCGTTCAGCACATCGGCGAAGCGGGCGAGCTCGATACCGTGACGTTGCGCGAAATGCGTGGCTTCGGCGAGACCGGTGACCATCGTGATCAGGAACAGGTTGACGGCGAGCTTCATCGTCAGCGCCGACGGCACGTCGCCGCACACGAAGCTGTCGCGGCACAGCGGCTTCACGAGCGTGCGCACGGCATCGACGTCGTCCGGTGCGCCGGCCAGCATCACGACGAGCTGACCGGCTTCGGCCGGCTTGCGCGAGCCCGATACCGGCGCCTCGACGTAGCGGCCGGACGCGGCGGCGATTTCGTCGGCGAGCGCGCGCGAGTATTCGGGCGCATTCGTGCCCATGTTGACGATCGTGTGTCCGCCGACCCGGGCGGCAAAGGCGGCCGTGCCGCGTGCGAGCACGGCATCGATGGCCGCGTCGTTCGCGAGCATCAGGATCACGGTGCGGCAGGACGCGAATACGTCGTCGATGCCCTCGGCCACCCGTGCGCCGGCGGCGCGCAGCGCGTCGTCGCTGCCGTGCGAACGGCTCCACACGACGAGCGGCGTGCCGGCCCGCGCGAGATTGAGCGCCATCGGCGTGCCCATCACGCCGAGGCCGATGAATCCGACTGCGGTTTGCATGGTACGGCTCCCACGGTGGGTGAGACGATCGTGGGCGTCAGTATCGCAGCGTTTTCATACGCCCGCCATCCGGCCCGCGCGACCGCGGAAGCCGCGTCGTCGTCGCTACGCGAGGTCCGCCAGGTACGGCCACGGATAAATGCCGCGGGCATGGCCGTCGCCGAACAGGAAGCGGACACCGTAGCCGAGCGCTTCCACGCCGTCGAGCGTCAGGTCGGGCCGCGCGTCGACGTGGCCGCCGTCGAGCCGGATCTTTCGGCATTCCGCGCACGGGCAACCGCCGCGCAATTGCACGTAGTCGATACGTTGCGACGCGCCGTCGGACCAGCGCAGCGTCAGTGTGCGCGCCGGGTGATCGAGTGCGATTTCGGTCGGCGCGATCATCGCGATGCCTCGTCGATCTGTCCGATCGCGATCCGCACGGCCTTGCGGACGTCGGGGTCGCGATCGTCGAGTGCGTCGTGCAGCGCGGGCAGCGTTGCGCGGTCGCGCAGTTCGCCGAGCGCAAGCGCGGCTTCCTTGCGCAGGTTGCTGATCGTATGCGAGAGCAGCGCGACGACGGCCGGCGCCGCAGCCGCATCGCGCAATTGCCCGAGTGCGCGCGCGGCGCGCAGGCGCACCTGCCAGTAGTCGTCGTCGAGCGCGGCGACGAGCGGCTCGCGTGCGGTCGCGATGCGCAGCTTGCCGAGCGTGGTCGCCGCTTCCTCGCGCACTTGCCATTCGGCGTCACGCAGCGCCGCGAGCAACGCGGTGACGACGGTGGCGTCGCCCGCCGCCGCAAACCCGATCGCGCCGACCGCGGCGCGCCGCACGTCCGCGTCGGTGTCCGCGGTCGCGACGCGGGCGAGCGGCGGCAGCGCGCGGTCGTCCTTCAGCCAGCCGAGCACGACGACCGCCTCCGCGCGCACGGCCGCGGCGCTCGCGTCGAGCGCGCGCAGCGCGGGCGCGAACGCGTCGGGGTCGCGCAACTCGCGCAAGCCGCGCAGCACGGCGCCGCGCACGAACGGCTCGGACCGGTCGGCCCATCGGCACAGCACGGCGCCCGATGCGGCGTCCTTCAGTTCGGACAGGCTCTGCGCGGCGGTCGTGCGCACGCCGTCGTCCGGGTCGAGCAGCGCGCGGCACAGCGCGTCGACGACATCGGGCTGCTCCCACGCGCCGAGCACGTGCGCGGCCTCGCTGCGCACGTCGGCCGACGGGTCGTCGCGTAGCGCCGCGATGAACGACGGCACGAGTTCGGGCGCCTCGAGATCGGCGAGTTCGAGCAGCGCGATGCGGCGCACCGACGCATCGGCTGCGGCGAGGCGCGCGACGAGCGCGGCACGATGGGGGTGTTCGGCGTGTTCGGCGGCCGGCACGCCGGGCAGCGGAATAGCGGAGGAAGAAGCGGTCATGGGAAAAAGTCGGTGCGGTGAATGGGCGGGCGCGTGCGCTCAGGCGGCGTCGCGCAACAGCGCGAGGCAGCGGCGCTTGATGTCGACGAACGCGGGCTCGATTGTGCTGTCGTCGGTACGGGGCCGCGCGAGCGGCACGCGAAGGTCGGCGACGATGCGCGCGGGCCGCGGCGACAGCATCAGGATGCGGTCGCCGAGAAACAGCGCTTCCTCGATGTCGTGCGTGACGAACAGCACGGTCGTGCCGATGCGCGACCAGATGTCGAGCAGCAGCGTCTGCATCATCCGGCGCGTTTGCGCGTCGAGCGCGCCGAACGGCTCGTCCATCAGCAGCACGCGCGGCCGGTTGATCAGCACGCGGGCGATCTCGACGCGCTGCTGCATGCCGCCGGAAAGCTGCGCGGGGTAGTGCGCACCGAAACCGCCGAGCCCGACGAGTTCGAGCAGTTCGGCCGCTTCTCGGCGGCGCTCGTGCGCGGGCACGCCTTTCATCTTCAACCCGAACGCGACGTTGTCGATCACGCGCTTCCACGGAAACAGCGTGTGCTGCTGGAATACGAGCCCGCGATCGGGATGCGGGCGGTCGACCGGTTCGCCATCGACGACGATTTCGCCGCGCGTGGCCGCGACGTGCCCGGCGAGCGCGCCGAGCAGCGTCGATTTTCCGCAGCCGGACGGGCCGAGCACGCAGACGAATTCGCCGGGCGCGATGTCGACGTCGAGCGCATCGAGCGCCGCGACGCGCGCATGCGGCGGGCCCAGTTCGATCGTCAATGCGCGCACGCCGACGCGACCGGCAGCGGGCGATGCGATGTCCGCGGTGCTCATCGCCGCCCTCCGCGCGGTGCGTACCACGGCGTGAGCGCCGCGCCGATGCGCTTGACGAGCAGGCTGCTGCCCATCCCGAGCAGGCCGATCAGCGCCATGCCGACCACGATGTCCGGGTAGTTCTGCAACGTATAGGATTCCCACGTGAAATAGCCGATCCCGTACTGGCCCGCGATCATCTCGGCCGTGACGAGGCAGAACCACGCGGTGCCCATCCCGATCGACAGGCCCGTGAAGATCGACGGCGCGGCGCCGGGCAGGATCACCTCCGCATAGAGCGCGAGGCCGCGCGTGCCGAGGCTGCGCGCGGTCGCGACGAGCCGCGGGTCGACCGCTTCGGCGCCGTGCACGGTGTTGAGCAGGATCGGAAACAGCGCGCCGACGAACGTGATGAACATCATGCTCAGCTCGGACGACGGAAACATCAGGATCGCGAGCGGAATCCACGCGACGGCCGGAATCGGCCGCAGCATCTCGAGCGGCGGCAGCAGCGTGTCTTCGAGCGCGCGATAGCGGCCGATCGCGAGGCCCAGGCCGATGCCGGCGAGCGCCGCCGCGACGAAGCCGGCCAGCACGCGCGTGAGGCTCGCGAACAGGTGCATCGGCAGCTTCGGCGATTGCAGGAACGAGGCCAGCGCGGGCCCGACGTCGGCCGGCGCGGGCACGTTCGCGAACGTGACGATGCCGAACGACAGCCGCCAGTGGACGGCCGCTTGCCACAGCGCGATGCACGAGACGAGCGATGCGATCCGCCACGCGCGGCGGCGCATCGGTGTCGGGCGGTGGCGTGCGGCGGGATGCGGCGAAAGGGCGCCGTCGGTGCGCGGTGCGTCGGTGGGGCGGCGTTTGACGAGGTCGAGGGTGGCGGCCATGCGGGAGTCCGGTGTCGACGAATGGAAAGAGGCGGGCGTGCGACGTTCAGCGTGCGGCGAGCGCCGGCGCGGTGACGGTCTTCGCGGCCGCATAGTCGACCACCGCGCCCGATACCTGCTGCGCGTACGCGTCGGCGCCCGACCTCAGCAGGAACGCGGTCAGCGCGCCGTGCGCGTCCTTCACGTACCACGCCTGGTCGGCGAACAGCTTCAGGCCGCTCGCATGGTCGTGCACGAATACCGCGCGCACCTTCGCGGCGGGCCCGAGCTGGCCGAGTGCCGCAAAGGCGGCCGCGGGGCTCGCATAGTGGCGCACGGCTGCGTCGCCGGCGAGCCAGACCTGCGCGACGTCGTTGAAATCGCGGATCGGCTTGCCGGTCGCCGCATCGTTCGCGACGAGCGGTTGCTTGCCGTAGTGTTTCAGCGCCGCGTCGTAGTCGAGCCCCGACGCCTTGAACGCCGCGCGGATATAGCGATCGTCGACGAACGTCGCGGGGTCGGGCGCGGTGTCGGTCTTCTTCAGCAGCTTCAGCGTGTCGATGGCCGTCGCGACCGCTTGCCGGTATTCGGGCTTCCAGGTCAGGTCGCGGGTCTGGATGCCGAGCGGCCCGTGATACAGGTAGTCGACCGGCGCCTCGATGCCGGTGACCTTCTCGATCAGCAGGCTGTACTTTTCCGGGTTCTGCGCGAGCAGGCGGTTCGCTTCGATCGCGGCGCGCAGGTAGGCGACCACGATTTCCGGATAGCGCTGCGCATAGTCCGCGTCGACGAGCGCGCCGTGGAAGGTCGGCGCGTGGGTCTGCGCGCCGTCGTAGATCTTGCGCGCGATGCCGCGGTACGGGAACAGGTCGGCGAACGGCACGAAGTCCGCATGCGCGTCGATCCTGTTCGCCTTCAGCGCGCTGCCGGCCACTTCCGGCGCCTGCGTGACGATGTTCACGTCGGTGTCGGGGTTCCAGCCCTGGGCCTTGATCGCGCGCAGCAGCATGCCGTGCGCGGTCGACGCGAACGGTACCGAGATCGTCTTGCCCTTCAGGTCGGCCAGCCCGCGCACCGTCGAATTCGACGGGACGACGATCCCGTTGCCGCTGCCGTCGATACTGCCGTCGAGCACGGTGATGAACACGCTGCGGCGGCCGGCCTTGCGGAACGCGGCGCCGTTCAGCGCACCGGGGAAATCGGCCATCGCGCCGAAGTCGAGCTTGCCGGCGACCATCTCGTTGGTCAGCGGCGCGCCGGACGTGAAATCCTTCCACTGGACGTCGTACTTCACGTCCTGGTACTCGCCGGTGTGCGGCAGGTATTTGTCGAGCAGATGCAGTTCGCGGATCAGCAGGCCGCCGGTCGCGCAGTTGATCGTCGTGTCCTGCGTGCCGATCGCGACGCGGATCGTCTCCGCATGCGCGAAACCGGCGGCCGCGACCGCGAGCGACGCGGCGAGCAGGCGGAACATCCGTAGCGTGGTGTTCATGTGTCGTGAGTCCGGTAGTGGGAAAGCGGGGCGCGGGTTGGCGCGCCGTGTCAGCGCAGCAGGTAAGGGATGTCGACCTTGACCGCGCCGGTGGGGCAGTCGCGCTCGCACGGCATGCAGTACCAGCATTCGTCGAACTGCATGTAAGCCTTGCCCTTGGTGACGTCGATCGCGAGCAGGTCGAGCGGGCACACGTCGACGCACACGGTGCAGCCCTTGTCGGCGATGCACAGCGACTCGTCGATCGTCACGGGCGCGCTGCTGCGCTGGAAGATGTCGTGCGGGGTATGGGGCATGGCAGGGGTCCTCAAAGGGCGGCCGCGAGCGCGGCCGGTTCGCGGATGCGCAACTGCGCGTAGGCGCCGCGTTCGTCGTCGGCGAGCGGCACGACGTACGGTTCGACCGGTCGCTTCTCGCTGCGCATCGCGCCTGCCGCGTCCTTGCGCAGCCACGTATGGCAGAACCATTCGGCGTCGTTGCGATGCGGAAAGTCGACGCGATGGTGGTACAGCCCCCAGCGGCTCTCGGTGCGGAACAGCGACGCGCGCGCGGCCATTTCGGCGCAGTCGCGGATCGCGCGCACTTCGGCCGCCCGCATCAGCTCGTGCGGGTTGTCGGCCTTGATTTCTTCGATATCCTCAGTAATTCCGTCAAAACGTTGCAGCCCGATTTCCATCTTGCGCGTCACCTTCGGCGGTTGCAGGTAGTCGTTCACCATCCGGCGCAGCTTGTACTCGACCTGCGCCGGCGCGAGGCCGCGCTCGCGCAGCAGCGGCGCGAACACGCGGGTGCGCTCGGTATCCACCTGTTCGTCGTCCACCGGCGCGTGGTCGCGGCCGGCCACGTAGTCGGCCGCGTTCTGCCCGGCGAACCAGCCGTACGTGAACGCGCCGAGCATGTAGTTGTGCGGAACGGCCGCCATGTCGCCGGCTGCGTACAGCCCCGGCACGGTCGTCTCCGCGCGTGCGTTCACGTACACGCCCGATGCGCTGTGGCCGCTGCACAAGCCGATCTCGGAGATGTGCATCTCGACCATCTGGCTGCGGTAGTCGGTGCCGCGCCCCGCATGGAAGCGGCCGCGGCTCGGCCGTTCGTTCGTATGCAGGATCTGCTCGATGGTCTGGATCGTTTCTTCCGCGAGATGGTCGAGCTTCAGGAACACGGGACCGTTGCCGCTTTGCAGTTCCTGGTAGAACTCCCACATCATCTGGCCGCTCCAGTAGTCGCATTCGATGAAGCGTTCGCCCTTGCCGTTCGCGGTGAAGCCGCCCAGCGGTCCCGTCACGTACGCGCACGCCGGGCCGTTGTAGTCCTTGATCAGCGGGTTGATCTGGAAGCATTCGAGGTTCGCGAGCGCGGCGCCCGCGTGATAGGCCATCGCGTAGCCGTCGCCCGCATTGGTCGGGTTCTCGTACGTGCCCATCAGGTAGCCCGATGCCGGCAGACCGAGCCGGCCGGCCGCGCCGCAGCAGAGGATCACGGCCTTCGCGCGGATCACGTGGAAGTCGGCCGTGCGGCAGTCGAAGCCGAGCACGCCGCTCGCGCGGCCCTGCGCGTCGGTCAGCACGCGCGTCGCGACGATGCGGTTCGTGATCGCGATGCGCGCACGCTTCAGTTGCCGGTACAGCACCTTCTTGATGTCGTGTCCTTCCGGCATCGGCAGCACGTACGAGCCCATGTGGTGGACCTTCTTCACCGCGTAATCGCCGGTGCCGTCCTTCTCGAACTTGACGCCCCAGCGGTCGAGCTGCTCGATCGTCGTGAAGCTGTGCGTCGCGTACGCGTACACGGCTTCCTGGTCGACGATCCCGTCGTTGGCGATCGTGATCTCGCGCGTGTACTGCTCGGGCGTCGCGTGACCGGGGATCACCGCGTTGTTCAGGCCGTCCATTCCCATCGAGATCGCGCCGCTGCGTTTCACGTTGGCCTTCTCGAGCAGCAGCACGCGCAGGGACGGATCGCGCTCCTTCGCCTTGATGGCCGCCATCGGGCCGGCCGTACCGCCGCCGACCACGACGATGTCGTATTCGTGCACATGGGTGTTCATCGCGGGTTCCTTGCAGGTTTGCGCGCCTTCTGCCGGTCGACGCGCAACCGGTACTGGAAGGCGTCGCCGCGGAAATACAGGTATTCGTAGTCGATCGGCGCACCCGACGCGTCGTGCGTGAGGCGCTCGATACGCAGCACGGGGCTGCTTTCCTCGACGTGCAGCGCGTCGACGATTTCGTCGTCCGCGAGGATCGCGTCGATCGACACGTCGGCATGGCCGAGCGGGATGCCGCAGTCGTTCTCCAGGATCAGGAAGATGTCGCGGGTCGCGAGATCGGCGCCCGCGAGGCGCTTGCCGAGCGCTTCCGGCACCCAGGTCTGTTCGAGCGACACGGGTTCGCGGTTCAGCAGCCGCACACGATGGATCTCGACGAGCGGCGCGCCTTCGGGCACGTTCAGCTTCGTCGCGAGATGGCGGTCGGCCTTCACGGTGCGCAGGCTGCGCAACTGGTTGACGATCTCGTAGCCCATCGACGACATCGCCTCGGCGAACCCCTGCAACGACGTCACGTTCTGGAACGCCTTCGGCTTCGACACGAACGTGCCCTTGCCGTGCAGCTTGAACAGCAGGCCCTCCTTCTGCAGGTCGCCGAGCGCCTGGCGCACCGTGATGCGGCTCACGTCGAACATCGCGCAGAGTTCGTGCTCGGACGGCATCCGGCTGTGCGGCGCATAGGTGCCGTCGAGAATGCGCGCGCGCAGCATGTCCTTGATCTGCACGTAGAGCGGGGCCGCGGACAGCGGCACGACGTTGGGTGGGGGCATGGGTCAACTTGTTATGACAAGATGGAGCGAGTGTAGCCAGCGCGATGGCGGGCCCCAACCAACTATTTCTGATTTCGAATTTCCCGTTCCGGCAAAGCGGGGCGACAGGGTGACGGGCGGCCGGGCGGGCGCGTGATCCGGCCCTTGCGAGCCGCGCGGGATCGTCGACAATCAAAACCGCGGTCTCATGCGTCGCGCATGTCGATTTCCCGATGCGTCGCCCGTCGTGTCGATATCGACCGGGCAGCGCCGCGCCATCCGGCCGGCACCGGTTTCCCGAATGGCGCAACGAACGAGGAGAGGCCACATGACACGCCACATGTCGAATTCCCGATACCGCTGGGTGATCGTCGCCGCGGGCGGCCTGATGGGCTGCGTCGCGATCGGCGCGATGTTCTCGTTACCGGTCTTCCTGCGGTCCATCGCGCGCGAGACGGGCTGGTCGATGACCGGCATTTCCGCCGCGATGACGCTCGGCTTCATCGCGATGGCCTTCGCAAGCATGGCGTGGGGCAGCCTGTCGGACCGCGTCGGCACGCGGCCGGTCGTCGTCGCGGGCGCCGTGCTGCTGTCGGCGAGCCTGGCGCTGGCGAGCCGCGCCCCGTCGCTGCTCGTGTTCCAGCTGACCTTCGGCCTCGCCGTCGGCAGCGCGACCGCCGCGATATTCGCGCCGATGATGGCGTGCGTGACCGGCTGGTTCGACACGCACCGCAGCCTGGCGGTGTCGCTGGTGTCGGCCGGCATGGGGATGGCGCCGATGACGATGGCGCCGCTGGCCGCCTGGCTCGTATCAGTGCGCGACTGGCGCACGTCGATGCTGCTGATTGCCGCACTGGCGGCCGTCGTGATGATTCCCGTGTCGCTGCTGGTGCGGCGGCCGCCCGCGCTTGACGCTGCGCCGGCGCACGCAGTGCCCGCGCCTGCGCCCGCCGGCGCGCCCGCCGCGATGTCGGTCGCCGATGCGTTGCGCTCGCCGCAGTTCATCGTGCTCGTGCTGACCAATTTCTTCTGCTGCGCGACGCATTCGGGCCCGATCTTCCATACGGTCAGCTACGCGGTGACCTGCGGGATTCCGCTGATCGTCGCGGTGTCGATCTACAGCGTCGAAGGGCTCGCGGGCATGGGCGGCCGGATCGCGTTCGGGATACTCGGCGACCGTCTCGGCGCGAAACGCATGCTGGTGGCGGGGCTGCTCGCACAGGCGCTCGGCGCGCTCGGCTACTACTTCGTGCGCACGCTCGACGGCTTCTACGCGGTCGCGACGTTGTTCGGCTTCATCTACGCGGGCGTGATGCCGCTGTATTCGGTGCTCGCGCGCGAGAATTTTC
The DNA here is from genome assembly GCF_902833145.1 of Burkholderia sp. BCC0506. Taxonomy (GTDB): domain Bacteria; phylum Pseudomonadota; class Gammaproteobacteria; order Burkholderiales; family Burkholderiaceae; genus Burkholderia. The sequence goes on from NZ_CADFEN010000005.1 coordinate 71,533, forward strand.
CGCTGCGGATGATGGGCACCGTGATCGGCGGCTGCGCGATGGCCGGCAGCCTCGGAATGGCCGCGGGCCCGGTCGCCGGCGGCCTGATCGTCGATGCATTCGGCAGCTACGGCTGGCTGTACGTCGGATCGTTCGCGATCGGGATCGGCGCGTTCCTGATCGCGACGCTGTTCCGTCCGTTCGCGAAAGCGCGCCCGGAAACGGTGGCGGCGTAGTCGGGCAGGGGGGCGGCGTTTTCGCCGGTTCGGGCGGGGTGGCGCCCGCCTGGGCGCGGATAAAGAAGGTCCGGACATCGTCTCCGTTTTGGGGCCTCGGCCGGCGCTTTGCCTGCTGCGGCGCAGCAGAGCGGCAACCGACGGCGATCGCCGCGCATGCGCGGCGATTCGGCCCCTAAAAACGCAATATCGAGCATGTATTCGAAGGGCCTGTCATACCGGCGTCACCCTGCTAGAATTCGGCCTGCCGCATTGTTCCGATTGACTGATGAGATTGCTTGACGCCCTGGTCGAACAACGTATCGCCGCCGCCGCCGCGCGGGGCGAGTTCGACGATTTGCCGGGTACCGGCGCGCCGCAGGCGCTGGATGACGACCTGCTCGTGCCCGAGGAGGTGCGGGTGGCCAACCGTATCCTGAAGAACGCAGGCTTCGTGCCGCCGGCCGTCGAGCAACTGCGCGCGCTGCGCAACCTGCACGACGAAGTGCAGGCGGTCAGCGACCGTGCCGCGCGTTGCCGGCTGCAGGCGAAGATCCTCGCGCTCGACATGGCGCTCGAATCGCTGCGCGGCGGCCCGATGGTGATGCCGCGCGACTACTGCCGGCGCATCGCGGAACGTCTGTGCGAGCGCGGGCTCGACGAAGCGCCCGCCGAAGCGGGGCCGATGTGACGTCCGACGCGCTGCACGACGCAGCCCGCTCGGCTACCGCCCCGGCCGCTGAACCCGCCGCCGATTCCCCCGTTCAGGAAAGCGCGCCCGTATCGGCGCGCGACCTGCATTTCATGCGTCTTGCGCAGGCCGCCGCCGAAGAGGCGCGCGCGGCCGGCGAAGTGCCGGTCGGCGCGGTGCTCGTGCGCGGCGACGAAGTGATCGCACGCGGCTTCAACCATCCGATCGGCGGGCACGACCCGTCCGCGCATGCCGAAATGGCCGCGCTGCGCATGGCCGCGCAGCATCTGCGGAATTACCGGATGCCCGGCTGCGAGCTGTACGTGACGCTCGAGCCGTGCCTGATGTGCGCCGGCGCGATCATGCACGCCCGCATCGCGCGGGTCGTCTATGGCGCGGCCGACCCGAAGACGGGCGCGTGCGGCAGCGTGATCGACGCATTCGCGAATCCGCAGCTCAACCACCACACCGAAGTGACCGGCGGCGTGCTGGCCGACGAGTGCGGGGCGGCGCTGAAGTCGTTCTTCGCCGAGCGTCGTCGCGCATTGCGCGAAGCACGGCTCGCCCGCGACGCCGAATCCGGCGCGTCATAGGTGCCTTCCGGCGCGCCCGTCGTACCGGCCGTGCACCGTTGTCGTGAACCGGACACGGTTCGGACCCTCTAAGCAGGTTTGACGATCCCGATACTTTCGCCATGTCCTTCCAGCCCGCCGCGTCCTACACCATCCGCCTGCTGGCGCCGTCCGGCTATCCGCACGACCCCGACGCGATCAACCGCGCGCTCGAGCGCCTGAGCACCGCGCAGCAGCGCATCGAGAACATCGAGGCGACGCAGCGGCGCTTCCAGCGTTTCGGCGGCACCGACGGCGAGCGGGCGGGCGACCTGAACCGCCTCGCCGATCCCGAGCGGCCGCTGCCGGACATCGCGCTCGCGGTGCGCGGCGGCTACGGCGCCGCGCGCATCCTGCACGGGCTCGACTATCGCGGGCTCGAGCGCCGGCTGCGCGACCAGCCGATCGCGCTCGTCGGCCACAGCGACTTCACGGCGATCCAGCTGGCGCTGTACGCGAAGGCGCGCATCAAGACGTTCGGCGGCCCGATGCTGTCGGCCGATTTCGGCGCCGAAACGCCGAGCGACTTCACGATGCAGCATTTCTGGCAGACGCTGACGCAGCCGAGCACGACCATCGTCGCCGACGCGCCGCAGGCGCAGACGGTGAACGTGACCGGCACGCTGTGGGGCGGCAACCTGGCGATCCTCACGTCGCTGGTCGGCACGCCGTACATGCCCGACATCGAGGGCGGCATCCTGTTCATCGAAGACGTCAACGAGCAACCGTTCCGGATCGAGCGGATGATCTATCAACTGCACCTGTCGGGGCTGCTCGCGCGCCAGCAGGCGCTCGTGCTCGGCCAGTTCACCGGCGCGCGGCCGTTCGAGTACGACAACGGCTACGACATGCAGGCGATGATCGACCAGGTGCGCGCGGTGATCGGGATTCCGGTCGTCACGGGGCTCCAGTTCGGCCATGTGCCCGACCTGCTGACGTTGCCGTTCGGTGCGCAGGCGCAACTGGTCGCGAATGCGCACGGGTTCCGGCTCACGTTGTCCGACTATCCGCATCTCGGCTGATGCCGGTGCGAATCGATCGAAAGGCGGGTTTCCCGCCTTTTTCTTTATGTAATCACGCAACTAACGGTCCATATTTCTCGTCGATGCCCGTTCGATTTCCGCCCGGTTGTGCACCATTTTTGTCAACAAAACGACCGGGCGGGCATAAGGCGAGAAGGGCCGCGATCGTACCCGTCAGGCTTGTCGTGCATGGGTTTTGTGCGCATTGCACCGAATGTGGACGCGCCGTTGCACGCCGATTGTGCGAAATCCTGCAAAAGAATTGTTGACAATCTTTATGTCCGCCCTAGGATGAGGACCATCACACGATGCAGATCATGAACGAGCCCGATTCTCCTCCGTCCGGCGCAGCCGGTCCCGAAGCGATCGCCGAACGGATCCGCACCGCGATCCTCGAGCATCGGCTCGCGCCCGGCGCGAAGCTGACGGAGGCGCAGCTCTGCGAGGTGTTCGGCGTGAAGCGCGGGACGATCCGCCAGGCGCTCGCGCAGCTCGCGACCGACAAGCTGGTCGACCTCGAGCCGAATCGCGGCGCATTCGTCGCGAGCCCGACGCTGCAGGACGTGCACGAAGTGTTCGAGATGCGGCGGATCATCGAGCTGGCCGTGGTCGAGCGGCTCGCGACCGGCCCCGGCGCCAGGCGGCTGAAGGGCGTCGCGGCGCTGATCGACAAGGAACGCAAGGCGTTCGAGCGGCACGACTTCGCGGCATGGATCCGGCTGTCGGGCGAATTCCATACGGCGCTTGCGACGCTGATGGGCAATGCGACGCTCAGCGAGTGCCTCGAAGGGCTCGTCGCACGTTCGACGCTGATGTCGGCGCTGTACGAATCGCACGGCCGCAGCCCGTGCTCGTGCGACGACCACGACGAGATCCTCGCGGCGCTGGAGGCGGGTGATTCGAAGCAGGCGGTGACGCTGATGGCGCGCCACCTGCAGCATGTCGAACTGAAGATGCTGGACCGGCCCGCGCAAGGGCAGGTCGATTTGCGCGAAGTGTTCGGCGGCGCCTGAGCGGCGACGCGAACCCGGCCGCGCGCCACACGACGAGCGCAATGCAGGCCTGCGGCATTTGCCGCGGGCCGCGGGTCCGACTCCGGGCGATGATCCGGAGCGATATCGATGACGGTGGAGCGGCCTTCCGGCCGCGTCAAGGAGAAGTCATGGCTCAGTTCAGTGTGGCGCACGACAGCGCCTATCCGGCGGAAGAAGGTGGCGAGGGCGGTGGTCCGGCACTGCCGGATGGTTATAGCGAACGTCTGTACAACGAAGATTTGGCACCCCTGAAAAATCAGACATGGGGCTCGTACAACATCTTCGCGTTCTGGATGTCGGACGTGCACAGCGTCGGCGGCTACGTGTTCGCGGGCAGCCTGTTCGCGCTCGGGCTGACGAGCTGGCAGGTGCTGATCGCGCTGATCGTCGGCATTGGCCTCGTGAACGGATTGTGCAACCTGATCGCGCGGCCGAGCCAGCAGATCGGCGTGCCGTATCCGGTCGCGTGCCGCGCGACGTTCGGCGTGCTCGGCGCGAACGTGCCGGCCGTGATCCGCGGGCTGATCGCGATCGCGTGGTACGGCATTCAGACCTATCTCGCGTCGAGCGCGCTCGTGATCGTCGTGCTGAAATTCTTCCCGCAATGGCTGCCGTATGCGGACGTGCATCGCTACGGCTTCCTCGGGCTGTCGGCGCTCGGCTGGGCCGGCTTCATGCTGCTGTGGGTGCTCCAGGCGTTCGTGTTCTGGAACGGGATGGAGACGATCAAGAAGTTCATCGACTTCGCGGGCCCGGCCGTCTACGTCGTGATGTTCATCCTCGCCGGCTACATGGTGTGGCGCGCGGGCTGGCGCAACATCGGCATCAACCTCGGCGGCGTCAAGTATCACGGCGCCGAAGTGATTCCCGTGATGATCACGGCCGTGTCGCTCGTCGTGTCGTATTTCTCCGGGCCGATGCTGAACTTCGGCGATTTCTCGCGCTACTGCCGCACGTTCGGCGACGTGAAGCGCGGCAATTTCTGGGGGCTGCCGGTCAACTTCCTCGCGTTCTCGCTCGTCACCGTGATCACGACCGCCGCGACGCTGCCCGTGTTCGGCCAACTGATCACCGACCCGGTCGAAACGGTCGGCCGCATCGACCATCCGACCGCGGTGATCCTCGGCGCGCTGACGTTTACGATCGCGACGATCGGCATCAACATCGTCGCGAACTTCGTGTCGCCCGCGTTCGATTTCTCGAACGTCGCGCCGCGGCTGATCAGCTGGCGCGCGGGCGGCATGCTCGCGGCCGTCGCGTCGATCTTCATCACGCCGTGGAACCTGTTCAACAACCCGGCCGTGATCCACTACACGCTCGACGTGCTCGGCGCGTTCATCGGCCCGCTGTACGGCGTGCTGATCGCCGACTTCTACCTCGTCAAGCGCGGCCGCCTCGTGCGCGACGACCTGTACACGATGTCGGAAAGCGGCAGCTACTGGTACACCGGCGGCGTGAACCGCCGCGCGCTCGTCGCGCTGCTGCCGGCCGCGGTGATCGCGGTGGTCTGCGTGATGGTGCCGGGCTGGCAGGCGCTCGCGAACTTCTCGTGGTTCATCGGCGCAGGGCTCGGCTTCGTGTTCTACCGGCTGCTTGCGGGCGCGAAGGCGAACGCGAAGGCGTAAGGAGCGTGCGATGAAGATCCGACTGATCAATCCGAATACGACGCAGCGGATGACCGACGCGATGGGCCGCTGCGCGCGCGAGGTCGCGGCCGCCGGCACGGAGATCGTGGCCGTGAGCCCGTCGATGGGGCCGCCGTCGATCGAAGGGTATTACGACGAGGCGCTCGCGACGCCGGGGCTGCTTGCCGAGATCGCGCAGGGCGAGCGCGACGGCTGCGATGCGTACGTGATCGCGTGTTTCGGCGATCCGGGCCTGTACGCCGCGCGCGAGCTCGCGCGCGGGCCGGTGATCGGCATCGCCGAGGCCGCGATGCATGCGGCGAGCGTGCTCGCGCCGGGCTTCTCGGTCGTCACGACGCTCGCGCGCACCTGCGGGATGGCGTGGCACCTCGCGGAGCGCTACGGGATGAAGCGGTTCTGCCGCAACGTGCGCGCGACCGACGTCGCGGTGCTCGAACTCGACCGGCCCGGCTCGGCCGCGCGCCGGATCATCGTCGACGAATGCCGGCGCGCGCTCGACGAGGACGGCGCCGACGCGATCGTGCTCGGCTGCGCGGGGATGGCCGAATTCGCGCACGAGATCGAACAGCAGATCGGCGCGCCGGTGGTCGAGGGCGTCACGGCGGCCGTGAAGTGGGCCGAGGCGCTCGTCGCGTTGCGCCTCGCGACCGCGAAGCGCGGCGACTACGCGCGGCCACTGCCGAAGCGCTACGACGGCGCGTTCGCCCGCTTCAGCCCGCCGGACGGGGAGGCGGCGGAACCGGCGCCGAATTTGCCGCAACCGCACATACACACCGTCTGACACGCACTATCTGCGCCGCTGTATGGGCGCGTATGAACGTTTTCGCTACACTGGGCCGTCATCGCACCGGCTTGTGCGGCCGGCCTCCGGGCACCGCGCAGCCGATGCGAACCCATTATTTCAGCCCGCTCATTCAGCCTGTTTTCGTTGCACTTCGAACCATGCCACTCGATCCCAACTATCCTCGCGACCTGATCGGCTACGGCCGCCATCCCGTTCAGGCGAACTGGCCGGGACGCGCCCGCGTCGCCGTGCAATTCGTGCTGAACTACGAGGAGGGCGGCGAGAACTGCGTGCTGCACGGCGATCCGGGCTCCGAGCAGTTCCTGTCCGAAATCGTCGGCGCGGCCGCGTATCCGGACCGCCACATGAGCATGGAGTCGATCTACGAATACGGGTCGCGGGCCGGTGTGTGGCGCATCCTGCGCGAATTCGAGAAGCGCGGCCTGCCGCTGACGGTATTCGGCGTCGGCATGGCGATCGAACGACATCCGGAGCTCGCGCGCGCGTTCGTCGAGCTCGGCCACGAGATCGCGTGCCACGGCTGGCGCTGGATCCACTACCAGAGCATGACGCCGGAGCTCGAAGCCGAGCACATGCGCCTCGGGATGGAAGCGATCGAGCGCGTGACGGGCGAGCGTCCGCTCGGCTGGTACACCGGCCGCGACAGCCCCAATACGCACCGCCTCGTCGCCGAATACGGCGGCTTCCTGTACGACTCCGACAACTACGGCGACGACCTGCCGTTCTGGATGGACGTCGAGGTGTCGGGCGGCCGCACGACGCCGCAACTGATCGTGCCGTACACGCTCGACACGAACGACATGCGTTTCGCGACGCCGCAGGGCTTCAACACCGGCGACCACTTCTTCCAGTACCTGCGCGACGCGTTCGACGTGCTGTACGCGGAGGGCGACGAAGCGCCGAAGATGCTGTCGATCGGCATGCACTGCCGGCTGCTCGGCCGGCCCGGCCGGTTCCGCGGGCTGCAGCGGTTCCTCGATCACATCGAGCAGCACGATCGCGTTTGGGTGACGCGCCGTGTCGATATCGCGCGGCACTGGCGCGAACATCATCCGTATCAGCCCAATCATCGAAACGAAGGGAAAGCATGAAGGCGATGCGTTACACGTTGGAGCAACTGAACACGATGGCGCCGAGCGGATTCGTCGCGGCGCTGTCGGGGATCTTCGAACATTCGCCGTGGGTGGCCGAGGTCGCCGCGGGCAAGCGGCCGTTCGCGAGCATCGACGCGTTGCACGAGACGATGTCGGATGCGGTGGAGACGGCCGGCGAGGCGCGCCAGCTCGCCCTGATCAACGCCCACCCGGAACTGGCCGGCAAGGCCGCCGTGCGCGGCGAGCTGACGGCCGAGTCGACGCGCGAGCAGAGCGGCGCGGGCCTCGACCAGTGCACGCAGGAAGAATTCGACAAGCTGCTCACGCTGAACCGCACGTATCGCGAGAAGTTCGGCTTTCCGTTCATCCTCGCGGTGCGCGGCTACGACCGCCACGGCATCATCGCGAACTTCGAGTCGCGCGTGAACCATTCGCGCGCCGAGGAGCTGCGCACGAGCCTCGACCAGATCTACCGGATCGCGCGCTTTCGCCTCGACGACCTGATCGACGCCTGACGCCGCCGCCTGACACCGCAATACGGCCTGCTGCGTCGCAGCGGCCCGATCGCCTCACTGAAACAAGGAAACATCATGGCTGTTCCGCTTCTCGATCCGAACGCACCCGATTTCACGCGGCGCTACGTGAATCTTGCCGACCCGCGTCTCGGTGCGCAGGCGCTCGAGGCCAGCGACGAATTCTTCGCGCCGAAGGACCGGATGCTGAACCCCGAGCCGGCCGTCTTCATTCCCGGCAAATACGACGACCACGGCAAGTGGATGGACGGCTGGGAAACGCGCCGCAAGCGCACGACCGGCTACGACTGGTGCATCGTCAAGCTCGCGCGCCCGGGCGTGCTGAAGGGTTTCGACATCGACACGAGCCACTTCACCGGCAACTTCCCGCCGGCCGCGTCGATCGAGGCCGCGTTCGTGGCCGACGGCGCGCCGACGCACGCGACCGAGTGGGTCGAGGTCGTGCCGTCGACGACGCTGCAGGGCAACAGCCACCATTACGTCGAAGCGAGCGATGCCCGCGCGTTCACGCACCTGCGCGTGAACATCTACCCGGACGGCGGCATCGCGCGCCTGCGCGTGTACGGCCAGCCGCAACTCGACTGGGCCGGCGCGAGCGCGACCGAGCAGTTCGACCTCGCGGCGATGGAAAACGGCGGTTACGTCGTGGCGGCGAACAACCAGCACTTCGGCGTCGCGTCGAACCTGCTGCTGCCGGGCCGCGGCGTGAACATGGGCGACGGCTGGGAAACCCGCCGCCGCCGCGAACCGGGCAACGACTGGGCGATCATCGCGCTCGCGCAGCCGGGCGTGATCCGCAGGATCGAAGTCGATACCGCGTTCTTCAAGGGCAACTATCCGGATCGCTGCTCGATCCAGGCCGCCTATGTGTCGGGCGGCACCGACAGCTCGCTGATCACGCAGTCGATGTTCTGGCCGGTGCTGCTCGGCGAACAGAAGCTGCAGATGGACAAGCAGCACGACTTCGAACGGGAGATCGCGTCGCTCGGCCCCGTCACGCACGTGCGACTGAACATCATTCCGGACGGCGGCGTGTCGCGCCTGCGTTTGTGGGGGACGCTCGACAAATGAAGACGCTCGCCATCGAACCGCTGACCAGGGAAGCCTTCGCGCCGTTCGGCGACGTGATCGAAACGGAAGGGGCGAAGCAGATCCCGATCAATCTCGGCACGACGATCCGCTTTCACGATCTCGCGAAAGTCGACGTGACCGACGAAGGCGGCCGCCCGCTCGTCAACCTGTTCCGCGGCCAGCCGCGCACGCTGCCGTTCGAAGTGAAGATGCTCGAGCGCCATCCGCTCGGCAGCCAGGCATTCGTGCCGCTGAACGACCAGCCGTATCTCGTCGTCGTGGCACCGGCGGGCGATCTCGATCCGGCGAAGATCCGCGCGTTCGTGACCAGCGGCTGGCAGGGCGTCAACTACGCGAAGGGCGTGTGGCATCACCCGCTGATCGCGCTGGGCGGCGTCAGCGACTTCATCGTCGTCGATCGCGGCGGCGATGGCCTGAACCTGAACGAGCAGGATCTGCAGGAGTCGCTGTGGCTCACCGAGGATGCACTGGATGCGGTGACGGCCTGAGTCCGGCTGATCGCCCGTCCGTCGAAACCCGCGCGATTCGCGCGGGTTTTTCATGTGCGCTCGCTTGCGCGCGCATCGAGGCGACGCGGCCTTGCGGGTATCGCGCGAACCATGACCGCCGCACCGCCGGTTCGTGACCGGCGCATGCTGCGCCATCGCACGCAGCGCCCGCGCACGTGAACCTGATCGCCGTTGCATGCCGTCGCAAACGGCGGCGCGGTGCCGGAGTGCGCCCACGGACGATCCGCCCATCGTCGTGTTGCACGGCTGGCTCGCGGACGAAGTCGCGATGGTGCGCGTGTAGTGCGTGCTATCGTGCCTGCATCGTCACCATCCAACGCCCGGTTCCGGGCGTGATCTTGCAATGAGCCAGCCTGAAAACGATCTCGCGGTCCTGCTGCGTACGATGCAGCCCGAACTGCATCCGGGCGCGGTCGCGTTCATCGCGCTGTCGCACGATGCCGACGTATCGTTATCCGAAGCGATCGCGACGTTTCGCGAAGCGGAAGGGCTGACGGTCGTGGTCGATGTGGAGACGGCCGCGCGTCGCAACTGGCCCGTGCTGTTCCGCGCCGCGTGGATTACGCTGACCGTGCATTCCGACCTCGCGGCCATCGGCCTCACGGCCGCATTCGCGCGGGCACTCGGTGCGGCGGGCATCAGCTGCAACGTGATGGCCGCCGCGTACCACGATCACATCTTCGTGCCGTTCGACGACGGCCCGCGCGCACGCGATGTACTTGTCGCACTGCAGCGCGACGCGATGCGCGACTGACGCGCAAAGGGCGTTTGGAGCAGGCAAAAAAAACGGGCCCGTCACCGGGCCCGCGAACGGAGAGGGTGGCGCCGGCGAATGACGCCCGGCGCCCGACGGCTTACTTGACCGCGCCGCCCTCGAACCACGCGGCGAGCTTCATGCGCTCGTCGTCGGTCATGTGCGTGACGTTGCCGATCGGCATCGCCTTCAGGCGCACGGCCTGTTCGTAGATCCGCTGCGCGTTCTTCGACACTTCGTCCGGCGTGTCGAACATCACGCCCGCGGGCGCGCTGCCCATCAGCGTCGGCTTGGCCGAGTGGCACTCGACGCAGCGCTGCTGCAGGATCGGCATGATGTCGTGGATCGCGATCTTCGGTGCGTTGGCCGCCTGCGCTTCCGGGGCGACCGGCTTCGGCATCGTCCACACGAGCGCGCCCGACAGCAGCGCGACGCCGCCGATCGGCAGGTACCACAGCTGCTTGCCGCGGTGACGCATCACGAAGAACTGACGAATCAGCGCGCCGGCCAGCATGATCAGCACGAGCACGACCCAGTTGAACTTGTTCGTGTACGTCATCGCATAGTGGTTCGACAGCATCGCGAACACGACCGGCAGCGTGAAGTACGTGTTGTGCACCGAGCGCTGCTTGCCGCGCTTGCCGTAGATCGGGTTCGGCTCCTCGCCCTTGAGCATCTTGTCGACCATCTTGCGCTGGCCGGGAATGATCACGAAGAACACGTTCGCCGACATGATCGTCGCGAGCATCGCGCCGACGATCAGGTAGGCGGCACGGCCCGAGAAGATGTGGCATGCGAGGTACGCGGCGATCACGACGTAGATGCCGACGCAGATGCCGAGCACGCGGTCGTTGGTGCCGAGGATGCGGCACAGCGAGTCGTAGACGATCCAGCCGGCCGCGAGGAAGCCGAGTGCGGACGCGACGGCGACGACCGGGCCCATGTCGAGCACGTTCTTGTCGATCAGGTACGTGTTCGGTGCGAGCAGGTACAGCACGAAGAACAGCGTGAAGCCCGACAGCCAGGTCGTGTACGACGGCCACTTCGACCAGTGCAGGTCATCCGGCATTTCCGGCGGGGCGACCGTGTACTTCTGCATGTTGTAGAAACCGCCGCCGTGGACGTGCCACAGCTCGCCGAACACGCCGCGCTTGCGCTGGTTCGCGTCGGTCGGCGGTTTCAGGCTGTTGTCGAGCGCGACGAAATAGAACGACTCGCCGATCCACGCAATGGCGACGATGACGTGCAGCCATCGCAGCGCGAGGTTCAGCCAGTCGGTGATGAAGCCTTCCATGAAACTCCTCCGGACTCAGATCGTTTGTCTTGATGCAGGCGCTGATTCGTCTGTCAGCTGCCGCGATAGGTGCTGTACGACCACGGCGACACGAGCAGCGGCACGTGGTAGTGCGCGCCGGTGTCGGCGATGCCGAAACGCAGGACGACGCGGTCGACGAAGCGGGGTTCGGGCACCTTCACGCCGAGCGACGCGAAGTAGTCGCCGGCATGGAACACGAGTTCGTATTCGCCGGCGGCGAGCGCGGCGCCTTCGAGCAGCGGTGCGTCGCAGCGGCCGTCGCTATTGGTCAGCACGGTCTTGATCGCGCGGCGCGATTCGCCGTCCAGCGCGTAGAGGTCCACCTTGATGGCCGCGCCGGGCCGGCCGTGCGCCGTATCGAGTACGTGGGTAGTGAGCTTTCCCATTCGTTGTGTCCTTGTGTGAATGCGAGGTTCGGCGGCGACTCGATCCCTGACTGTGCGGCGGATCGAGGCTCCACGTCACGTGGCTACATACCCGTCGGCGAGAGTGAAGCGAGCGCCGTGCAGGCATTGTAAAAAGGTTCCCTGCGCAAATACGGGCGCGATATCGAAGATAATGCGCCGCGCATGAGCGGCTGTCGACGGCCCGCCGGATACGGCTTTGCGCGCGGAGTTCGGGCATCCGTCGGGGTACCCGTGGGGGCGCCCGTCGCGGCGTCGGGCGGCGTACCATACCGAATCCCTGAGGGACGGTATTCCGGATCGCGCATTGTGCGCGGCGCGCGCTTGGGCGATCCTCCCGCCGTGCGCGTCGGCCCGTGGCCGCGCGTACCCCGAAGACGGCGAGCACGCCGGGTAACCGGGCCAGGGCGTTCGAACGGACGCGGGCACCGGGGCGTGCCGCGATCGAGCGTTCGAACGGCTGTGTGACCGCCTCCAGGGCCACCCTGGGGGCAGACCGACGCGGAGAACGCATGAATCTCGAGCAGCACGCCGGCGCACGCGCGCCGAATCCGACCTCATCCCGCCCGACGACCCTGCTGGTCAAGCACGCCGACGTGCTCGTGACCATGGACGACACGCGCCGCGAGCTGCGCGACGCGGGGCTCTACATCGAAGACAACCGGATCGTCGCGGTCGGCCCGAGCGCCGAGCTGCCCGACACGGCCGACGAAGTGCTCGACCTGCGCGGCCACCTCGTGATCCCGGGGCTCGTGAACACGCACCACCACATGTACCAGAGCCTCACGCGCGCGGTGCCGGCCGCGCAGAACGCCGAACTGTTCGGCTGGCTCACGAACCTGTACCGGATCTGGGCGCACCTGACGCCCGAGATGATCGAGGTATCGACGCTCACCGCGATGGCCGAGCTGCTGCAGTCGGGCTGCACGACGTCGAGCGATCATCTGTACATCTACCCGAACGGCAGCCGGCTCGACGACAGCATCGATGCCGCGCAGCGGATCGGCATGCGGTTTCACGCGAGCCGCGGCGCGATGAGCGTCGGCCAGCGCGACGGCGGGCTGCCGCCCGATTCGGTCGTCGAGCGCGAACCCGACATCCTGCGCGACGCCCAGCGCCTGATCGAGACCTATCACGACGAAGGCCGCTACGCGATGCTGCGCGTGGTGGTCGCGCCGTGCTCGCCGTTCTCGGTGAGCCGCGAGCTGATGCGCGACGCGGCCGTGCTCGCGCGCGAATACGGCGTGTCGCTGCACACGCACCTCGCGGAGAACGTCAACGACATCGCGTACAGCCGCGAGAAGTTCGGGATGACGCCCGCCGAATACGCGGAAGATCTCGGCTGGATCGGCCACGACGTGTGGCACGCGCACTGCGTGCAGCTCGACGATGCGGGCATCGGCCTGTTCGCGCGTACCGGCACGGGCGTCGCGCACTGCCCGTGCTCGAACATGCGGTTGGCATCCGGCATCGCGCCGGTGAAGAAGATGCGGCTCGCGGGCGTGCCGGTCGGCCTCGGCGTGGACGGCTCTGCGTCGAACGACGGCGCGCAGATGGTCGCCGAGGTACGTCAGGCGCTGCTGCTGCAGCGGGTCGGCTTCGGGCCCGACGCGATGACCGCGCGCGAAGCGCTCGAGATCGCGACGCTCGGCGGCGCGAAGGTGCTGAACCGCGACGATATCGGCGCGCTCAAGCCCGGCATGGCCGCGGATTTCGCCGCGTTCGACCTGCGTCAGCCGCTGTTCGCGGGCGCGCTGCACGATCCGGTCGCGGCGCTCGTGTTCTGCGCGCCGTCGCAGACGGCGTATACGGTGGTGAACGGGAAGGTGGTGGTGCGGGAAGGGCGGCTCGCGACGCTCGATCTGCCGCCCGTGATCGAGCGTCACAACGCGCTGGCGCACGCCCTCGTCGAGGCATCGCGCTGAAGCAGGGCCGGCCGGCGCTGCGCCGCGCCGTGACGGCGCACGCGGCGCAGGCCGTCATGCCGTTACGCCTCGATCAGCGTGCGGGTGGCTTCGGCGACGAGGCTGCGCAGCCAGCGCACTTCGTCGGAGTAATGGCAGCGCTCGTGCCACAGCTGGTAGTACTGCATCGGCGGGAAGTCGAGCGGCGCCGGCACGACCGACAGCGGCAGGAACTTCGCGTAGTGATCGGCGAACAGGCGCGTCGTCGTGAAGATCAGGTCCGACTTCACGAGCACGTACGGCGCGAGGTTGAAGTACGGCAGCGTGACGACCACGTGACGCTTGAGGCGTTCGCGCGCGAGGTGCACGTCGATCGCGCCGCGCTGGCCGACCGAGTACGGCGTCGGCGCGAGGTGCGGCGCGTTCAGGTACTGGTCGAGCGTCAGCCCGCCGCGCTTCGCGAACGGGTGCGTGTTGCTCATCAGGCAGACGATTTCGTCGACGAACAGGTTCGACAGGTGCAGTTGCTCGGGCGGCTCGGGCCAGTTGCCGACAACGATGCCGAGCTTGCCGTCTTCCAGCGCGAGCTCGTAGTCGAACGCGGGGCCGAGCGAGTGGAATTCGAGCGTCGCGTTCGGCGCCGCCTGGCGAAAGCGCTCGACGACGGTCGGCACGAACAGCACGTTCAGGTAGTCGGGGCAGCCGATCCGGTAGCAGCGGATCGACGTGGCCGGGTCGAAATTGTGCTGCTGGAACTTGATGCGCTCGATTTCACGCAGCGCGTTCTGCACGGGCTCGAGCAGGCGCAGCCCGTATTCGGTCGGCACCATGCCGGATTTGCCGCGCACCAGCAGCGGATCGCCGGTGATGTCGCGCAGGCGCCGCAGCGCGGCGCTGATCGCCGGTTGCGACTGGTTCAGTTTGACGGCCGCGCGCGTGACGCTGCGCTCCATCAACAAGGTGTGCAAGACGCGCAAGAGGTACGTGTCGATCGCCTCGCGTTGCTGACTCATGTTATCTCCGGTTTATATGGCAGGGCTGATCGAGGGGGTGATGGGGTATATCGTTTTTAATATGAACGAAAATCAGCGTCAAGAGATGGTTACCCGCAAGCACCCGCCGGCCGGGCTGCGGCAAGGGGCCTGAACGGGGTGGGGCGCGCGGCGCCGCGCGGGTCCGTATTGCGCGGATCCGGTCGCGGCGCGGCGGGTGACGGCGGGCGCGTCAGTCGTCGAGGCGCATGCCGACCTTCAGCGTGACCTGCCAGTGCACGACCTGGTCGCCTTCGATGTGGCCGCGCGTGTCGGTCACCTGGAACCAGTGCAGATTGTGCAGCGTCTTGCCGGCTTTCGAGATCGCGTTGCGAATCGCGTCGTCGCTCGATTGGCGCGACGAACCGGTCAGCTCGATCATCTTGTACACGTGGTCGCTCATGATGCCTCCCTGGGATGTCGGTCTGTATCGCCGAGGCAAGCCGCGGTCCCGCAACGGTGCCGTGCATGCCCGGCTTCTTGAGTGATAGGTATGATGGGCGGCAAGTGCAACCCATATCGGAGACGGGGAACAACGTGGAAGTCGGATTTTGCGGACCGGGATTGATGGGCGCGCCGATGATTCGGCATTTGCTGGCGGCCGGGCATCGCGTCAGCGTGTGGAATCGCTCGCGCGACAAGGCCGAAGCGCTGGTGAAGGACGGCGCGCAGGTGGTCGGCACGCCGCGCGAGCTGGCCGAGCGCGTCGATACGGTATGCGTGTGCGTGCTCGACGGCCGCGCGGTCGGCGATGTCGTGTTCGGCGAGCACGGGCTGCTTTCCGGTGACGCGAGCGCACGACGCGTGCGGCGCATCGTCGATCATTCGAGCATTCCGCCCGCCACCACGCGGGAGTACGCGGCGCGCGCGGCCGCGCTCGGGGTCGGCTGGGTCGATGCGCCGGTGTCCGGCGGCGTGCCGGGCGCGCAGGCCGGCACGCTCGCGGTGATGGCCGGTGGCCGCGCGGCCGATCTCGACGCGGTGCGCCCGCTGATCGATACGTACGCGTCGCGTATCACGCACATGGGCGACGCGGGCGCGGGCCAGACGGCGAAGCTGTGCAACCAGGCGATCGTGACCGCGACGGTCACCGCGATCGCCGAGGCGGTCGGTCTCGCGCAGGCGAGCGGTATCGACGCCGCGCGCCTGGCCGAGGCGCTGGCCGGTGGCTGGGCCGACTCGGTGCTGCTGCAGACGTTCGTGCCGCGCATGACGTCGGGCGCTCACCCGCCGATCGGTGCGCTCGGTACGTTCCAGAAGGACGTCGATGCCATCGCCGACGCCGCGCGCGACACGGGCGCGGTGATGCCCGTGTCGGCCACCGTGCAGCAGGTGTTGAGGCTCGGCGCCGCACAGGGGCTGGCGAGCGCCGATTTCGCCGCGTTCATCGACATCGTGCGGCCGAACAACGGCCGTCAGCAGGCGTCGTGACGGGCAAGTTGGGTGTATGAATGCAGATGGGCCGCCCGGAGGCGGCCCATCGAATGACCGGGGCGGATCAGCCGAGCGAGCGGGGTGTCGTGTCGCCGGCGTTCTGGCGGCCGAGGCCGCCGCGCAGGCTCGCTTTCGTGCCTGCACCAAACTCGGGCAGGATGCGCGCGCGCGCACGGCTTGCGAAGACGAGGAAGCCGAAGCCGTTCGCTTCGTACCAGTACCCGCCGTTCTCGAGGCCGTCGAGCGGCTGCTCGAGCGCGTTGGCGATCGATTCGATGCAGCGCTTGCGCAACTCCGCGATGGCCGGATAGGGCGGCTGCGCGCCGCGCACGCTGCACAGGAGCACGTCGAGACCGGGAAGCACGTGCGCATAGAGGACGGGCTCGTCCTGCGCGCGGGCGCGGGCAATCTTGGTGTCGAGCTGGGCAAACGGTTTCGAGTGGCGCAAGACCGCGAGGAACGATTCCTGGCCATCCTGCGGCGCACGCCGACGTTTTTTCGGGAAGGACATAAACACTCGCCTCAAAAACAATTGCAAGAAATGCGGCACTTTCATGCGACCCACTCCCGGCTATGTACGCCGCATGTCGATCCTTTATAGCACACGAAAATGCTGCATTCGTGCAGTACGACGATCAATGTCTCCCGTCGACCTGCTCGCCATGATCGACACAGCCAGCGTCTTGGCGCCCGTACTGTCGTTTAGTCTCCATCATAGACCTGCTTTTCCCGCGCGTGCATTCGCTCGTCACAAAAAAGTGAGATGGGCCGCATGCGGCGGTGCATCGTATGCGCAATAAAAAGGCCCGCACGGGGCGGGCCTGGCTGGCGGAACGCGTGGCGATCAGCGCTGCTTGAGCGAATCGCGGATCTCGCGCAGCAGCACGGTGTCTTCCGGCGTCGCGGCCGGCGCGGCTTCTTCCGGCTTGCGCAGCTTGTTGATGAATTTCACCATCAGGAAAATGATGAACGCGAGGATAACGAAATTGATCGCTACCGTGATGAACGAGCCGTAGCCGAATGCGGCGACGCCCGCGGCCTGCAGGTCCTTGAACGAATCGGGATTACCCTTGAACGTCGGGGGGATGGCGCCGAGCAGAACGAACTTGTTCGAGAAATCCAGACCGCCGGTCAGCACGCCGATGACCGGCATGATGAGGTCCTTCACGATCGAGTCGACGATCTTCGAGAACGCGCCGCCGATGATCACGCCGACGGCGAGATCCATCACGTTGCCCTTGACGGCGAACTCCTTGAATTCCTTGATGATGCTCATGAGCGGCTTTCTCCTGGTTGGGGCGAGAGGAGGCGTGCCGCGACGCGCGGAATGGCTTAGCGTCGAATGAGGGTCGGTGGCACGCCGATGGCCGCATGATAACGAACGTGCCCCATTGCCGGTAGTCCATCTTGAAATGATTGACAAATCCGCGCGTCGGCGCGGCCGGTCATGCAGCAGGGCGTGGCGTGGGAAGCCGGGCGGCGACATGCACGTCGACGCCCGGTGTGCGGGGGCTCAGGTGTTGTCGTCGGTCCAGCCGTCGTCGTTGCTGCCGAGGTCCATCCCGCCGCCGCCGTTGCCGTCGCTCCAGCTGGAATCGTCGCCGCGGCCGAGATCGAAGCCCGGGTCGGCTTCCTGCCGGTGGCGCTCGCCGTCGACGATCACGTCGCGTTCGACCACGCGCTCGCGGCCGCCCGACATCGCTTCGCCGAGCAGCACGCCGGTCAGGAGCCCGCCCATCCCGCCGCCGAAACCGCCGCCTTGCTGGATCACGACGGGCGGCTGCTGTTGCGGATAGGGCTGTTGCGGCGGGTAGGGCTGTTGCTGATAGGGCTGGCCCTGGGCGCCCGTCACGCGGTCGGCTTCCTGCGCGTACACGGAACCGCTGCCGTTCGCCGGCGCCGCGGGCTGCGCGACCGGGTCGGGGCGGCCTTCGACGCGCGCCTTCACGCTGGCGTGACGCTGTTCGAGCTCGTCGACGCGATACGGCGGCACCGGATTCTTGCCGTTCGACAGCGTCTCGACGAGCGTGCGCGCGTCGTTCTCGATCGCTTCGAGTTCGCCGGTCAGCGCCGCGGCGCCGGGCGCCGTCGACAGTTTCGCGTCGAGTTTCAGCGGCCGGATGTCGTTCAGCACGTCGGTCGCGCGCTTGAGCTGCGTGCGGCGTTCGTCGTCGGCGCGGCTGTTGTCGGCCGTGCGCGCGCGCCGCAGCGTCCAGCGCAGCACCAGCGCGATCACGGCGACGATCAGCCCGAGGCCGATCCACATGCCGGTCGACGGGCCGTGTTTTTCGGCCGGCGCGACGGCGGGGGCGAGCCCCGGCTGCAGCGTGCCGGCCTGCGTGACCGGCGGCGTGTTGCCGCTCACGCGCGCGGCGTCGGCGCGAATGCGCGATTCCGTCTGCGCGAAGCGCGACGCATCGGTGAAGCGCAGTTGCGGGTCGAGCGATTTCGCGCGCTGCAGTTGCGCGAGCGCGTCGGACGCGCGGCCTTCGCGGTCCAGCACCTGCGCATAGAGGTAGCGCGCGTGCGCGTTGTTCGGATGGGCGTCGATGACTTGCGACAACTGCGTGTCGGCTTGCTGCCAGTTGCGCTGCGCGATCGATTGCTCGACCTGCTGCAGCGACGGGACCGCAAACGCGGCGGACGACAGCAACATCAGCGACAGGCCGAGTGCGGCGAGAGATTTCTTCATGGTCGAACCGGGCGCGCGCGCCCGTCTCCTGACGATCGGTTCGCGCCGCGCGCCCGGGCCGGGGCGCGGCGCGGTTGCCCGCGATGGGTTACTGCGCGGGCGTATCGAGCTGCTTCTTCAGCGCGGCGAGGCGATCTTCCACCGACGGGCCCTTGTTCAGCGCGGCGAGCTTGTCGTCGAGCGCCTTGCCGCTCGACGTGTCGGCCGAATTCAGGCGCGCGTCCGAGCGGGCGTTCTGCAGCGCGACCTTGTCCTCGAGCTTCTGGAAATCCTCGGACAGGTTCTTGCCGCCGATACCGCCCAGCGCGCTGGCGGCCACATCCTTCGCCTGCGCGATTTCCTGCTTCGCCTGCAGGATGTTCGAGCGTGCGTTCAGATCGTTGCGGCGCTGGCGCATGTCGGCGATCTGCCCCTTCAGCTTCTCGACCGACGGCTCGAGCGTCGTCAGTTCGGCCGCGAGCGCATCGCGCTCGGCTTCCGCGTTCGCCTGCGCGGCGAGCGCCTCGCGGGCGAGCGCTTCGTCGCCGCCCTGCAGCGCGCGCTTCGCACCGTCCTCGTACTTCCTGACCTTGTCGTCGGCCGCATCGCGCTTGCTGCGCTGGGTCGCGACCTGTGCCTCGATCTCGATCAGCGAATTCTCGGCACGGCCGATGCTGTCGTCGAGCTCCCGCACGATCTGCCGTGCGTCGCGCGACGGATCCTGTACCGAATCGGCCGCATCGTTCAGCAGGCCTTTGATCGTGCGCGAAATAGAGTCGAAAAGCGACATGAAATCCTCCGTGGTTGAAAGGCGCCGCGTAACCGCGGCAATGCCCGCCGCGAGCCGGTTGCGGCCCGCGTGAGCCGGCGGATATTACACCACCGGTTCACTTAAATACGGCTTAAACGCGCGAGTTCAAGCGGCTCGCGCATCGGGAGATCGAACCTTTCGCCGCTGAAAGAAATTCGCCCGCGCGCGCCGTATCGCATGACCATCATAGGCCGAGGATGCCGACAATACGTTCCGTCGATTACGGCATTGCGCGAATTTTTACAAAAAATCGCGAAGGCACCCGGTCGATTTCATTAAAATGCGCTGTCACGTCGCGGGAACGGATCGCCGCGCGACGGGGTCTGTCGACGTGACAGCCGCATCTCGATGCACCCGCTCTGATTCATCCGCTTGCATTTCCGCATGCGTCCGAGGGCGCCACGTACGCCCGCCATTCCGACATGCCAATTATCAAACGACCGCCTTCTTCTTCCGACAGGAACGAACCCCACTACACGCTGCGCCGTTCGCCGTCCGGAGCCTATTACCCCGATGACGACGATCGCGACGACGGCCGCCGCACGCACGAGCGCAGTGGCGGCGGCGGGCGCCGCACGTTCGGCTCGCGCGTCGCGCTGTGGTTCGTCGGCCTGTTCGCGACCCTGGCGGTCGTCGGCGCGCTGATCGTCGGCTACGCGCTGGTCGTGATGGCGCCGCAACTGCCGTCGCTCGATGCGCTGACCAACTACCAGCCGAAGGTGCCGCTGCGCGTGTTCACCGCCGACCACGTGCTGATCGGCGAGTTCGGCGAGGAGCGCCGCAGCCTCGTGCGCTTCCAGGACATTCCCGACGTGATGAAGAAGGCCGTGCTCGCGATCGAGGACTACCGCTTCTACGAGCACGGCGGCGTCGATTTCGTCGGCATCCTGCGCGCGGGCGTAGCCGACCTGATGCACGGCGGCGCGCGCCAGGGCGCGAGCACGATCACGATGCAGGTCGCGCGCAACTTCTTCCTGTCGAGCGAGAAGACCTACACGCGCAAGATCTACGAGATGCTGCTCGCGTACAAGATCGAGAAGGCCCTGACGAAGGACCAGATCCTCGAGCTGTACATGAACCAGATCTATCTCGGCCAGCGCTCGTACGGCTTCGCAGCCGCGGCGCGCGTGTACTTCGGCAAGGACCTGAAGGACATCACGCTCGCCGAAGCGGCGATGCTCGCGGGGCTGCCGAAGGCGCCGTCCGCGTATAACCCCGTCGTCAATCCGAAGCGCGCGAAGGTGCGCCAGGAATACATCCTGAAGCGCATGCTCGACATCGGCTACATCACGCAGCCGCAGTACGACGAAGCGATCAAGGAAGAGATTCACGTGCGCACGCCGGGCAACCAGTACGCGGTGCACGGCGAGTACGTCGCCGAGATGGTGCGGCAGATGATGTACGAGCAGTACAAGGACGAAACCTACACGCGCGGGCTGACCGTCACGACGACGATCAACTCGGCCGACCAGGAAGCCGCCTACCAGGCCGTGCGTCGCGGCATTCTCGACTACGAGCGCCGTCACGGCTATCGCGGCCCCGAAGCGTCGATCAACCTGCCCGCGGCCGGCGACGAGCGCGACGAGGCGATCGACGACGCGCTCGCCGATCACCCGGACAACGGCGACCTGCAATCGGCCGTCGTGCTGTCGGCGTCGCCGAACGCGGTCGAGGTGCAGTTCGTCGGCGGCGCGACCACGACGATCGGCCCGGCCGGCCTGCGCTTCGTGTCGGCCGCGCTCGGGCCCCGCGCGAACAACGCGCTGCGCATCAAGCCGGGCTCGGTCGTGCGCGTGCTGAAGGACGGCAAGACGGGCTGGCAGGTCGTGCAGCTGCCGCAGGTCGAAGGCGCGCTCGTCGCGATCGCGCCGCAGGACGGCGCGATCCGCTCGCTCGTCGGCGGCTTCGACTTCAACAAGAGCAAGTTCAACCACGTGACGCAGGCGTGGCGCCAGCCGGGCTCGTCGTTCAAGCCGTTCATCTATTCGGCGTCGCTCGACAAGGGGATGGGGCCGGCGACGATCATCAACGACGCGCCGCTGTATTTCCCGCCGAGCGTGCCGGGCGGCACCGCGTGGGAGCCGAAGGACGACGACCAGCCGGACGGCCCGATGTCGATGCGCACCGGCCTGCAGCGTTCGAAGAACCTCGTGTCGATCCGGATCCTCGCATCGATCGGCACGCAGTATGCACAGCAATACGTGACGCAGCGCTTCGGCTTCGATCCGGCGAAGACGCCGCCTTACCTGCCGATGGCGCTCGGCGCGGGCCTCGTGACGCCGCTGCAGCTCGCGACCGGCTACGCGGTGTTCGCGAACGGCGGCTACAAGGTCGACCCGTACCTGATCGCCGAAGTCGACGACGCGCGCGGCCAGCCGCTGCAGAAGTCGCAGCCGGTGGTCGCGGGCGGCACGGCGCCGCGCACGATCGAAGGCCGCAACGCGTACGTGATGAACAGCCTGCTGCATTCGGTCGCGACGGCCGGCACGGGCGCGGGCACCAACGCGCTGGGCCGCAACGACCTGCAGGGCAAGACGGGTACCACCAACGATGCGAAGGACGGCTGGTTCGCCGGCTACCAGCAGTCGCTCGTCGCGGTCGCGTGGATGGGCTTCGACCAGCCGAAGAGCCTCGGCAGCCGCGAATTCGGCGCGCAGCTCGCGTTGCCGATCTGGGTGAACTACATGCGCACCGCGCTGAACGGCGTGCCCGAGCAGCAGATGCCGATGCCGGACGGCCTGACCACGATCGACGGCGAGCTGTACTACGCCGATCGCACGCCGGGCAACGGCTTCGTCGCGAACGTCGACATCAACCCGGCCGAGAACGCGATCAGCGCGAACGACGCGCTCGGTTCGGCCGGCGCGGCCGGGCTCGCGCCGCCGCCCGTCACGCCGCAGGAGAAGCAGCAGATCATGGACATGTTCGAGAACAAGTAAGCGGTACGCTGTTCTTCAGCCATGCGACGGGCGCCTTCGGGCGCCCGTTTTTTGTGCGCCCAGCATGGGCGCACTCCTGCGGGTGTAAGTCCCGCCGTAAGTTGGTCACAACGAACGAAGTGAAGCGCAACTGCATGAGGGTGACCGAGTGTGGGAAGGAAGCGTGGAGCGTAAATCGCGAGCCGATGGACAAGAACCGTATAGAAGGCATTGCTGAGCAGGGCGAGCGGGCAAAAGACCGCGAAGCTCTTGTGACCAAGGCGAGGCAATGTAAATACGGCGGTTGTGCGGTGAAGGAGTGCGTTCTTACCTGGGGAGACCTTGCTTTACGTCTGAAAGGGCGACGGTGACGAGCCGGAGCAAGGGGTCAGCAGAGGCCATAGTAGCCGCCAGCTAGGGGCGAAGGGCCGAACGAGTAGGAGAGTGATCGGTCATGTCGTTCGAACGGGCAGGGCATCAGAAGTTCGGGAAACCGGAGCGAATCGCGGAGTGGCGAGGTGAAGCTTCGTCGGATGCGGGGCGCGATGAAGCACGTGCGGCACGGCGAGAATCCGAAAGCTCAGGACGGGAGGACCTGCTAGTGCAGGCCCTCTCGACCACGAACATGGTGTTGGCATGGAAACGTGTCAAAGCCAATCGTGGCAGTGCAGGGGTTGATGGACGGACGATCTCCGAAACGGCGAAATACCTGAAGACGCACTGGCCGCAGATTCGGAAGGAAATACGAGACGGAAGCTACCGGCCTCAGGCCGTGCGGCGCGTTGAGATTCCGAAACCCGACGGTGGAGTGCGAGAACTGGGGATTCCGACGGTGACGGATCGGCTGATTCAGCAAGCCCTTCTGCAAGTCCTGCAACCGTTGATTGATCCAAGCTTCTCCGAACACAGCTACGGCTTCCGGCCGGGCCGGCGAGCGCGTGACGCGGTGCTGATGGCACAAAGTCATGTGCGGGACGGCTACGACGTAGTCGTCGACGTGGATCTGGAAAAGTTCTTCGATCGAGTCAATCACGACGTTCTGATGGAACGGCTATCAAGGCGAATCGACGATAAAGCCGTTCTTCGGTTGATCCGTCGATACCTCACGGCTGGGGTCATGGACGGCGGAATCACCAAAGAGAGAGTTGAGGGAACGCCGCAAGGTGGTCCGCTATCGCCCCTCTTGGCGAACGTGTTGCTGGACGAGGTGGATCGAGAATTGGAGCGGCGCGGGCACCGGTTCGTGCGCTACGCCGACGACTGCAATGTTTACGTACGCAGTCGGCGCGCGGGTGAACGTGTACTTGACGGGCTACGCTGCCTCTACTCTTCTCTACGCTTGAAGGTCAACGAGTCCAAAACGGCGGTTGCACCTGCGACGGGTCGAAAGTTCTTGGGATACGAGTTGTGGCGTCACCCAAGTGGCCAAGTCAAATGTGCGGTTTCGTTTAAGGCGCAGGACGCCTTCAAGCAGCGTATCCGGGAGATTACGCGTCGGTCGGGCGGCAGCAGTATGTCGACCGTGGTGGAACGACTACGGCAATACGTGCCCGGGTGGAAGGCGTACTTCCAACTGGCACAAACACCGAAGGTGTTCCGCCGACTGGACGAGTGGATCAGACACCGGCTGCGTGCACTGCAGCTCAAGCACTGGCGTCGGGGCACGACGGTCTATCGAGAACTACTAGCGCTGGGCGCGTCGGAATCGGCTGCGCGGAAGGCCGCTGGTCATAGCCGCCGGTGGTGGCACACCAGCGGGCGGGCGCTGCACCTCGTGCTCTCCACTGGTTACTTCGACCGCCTCGGCGTACCCCGACTCTCATAGCCTCAACTACTCGAACCGCCCGGTGCGGACCCGCACGCCGGGTGGTGTGGGAGGGGAACGGTCAGGCTTCTGACCGCCCCTATCCCGATTGCGCGCGACCGGCGGCGGAAGACGGCGGATCAGAACGACGCGCAGGTCGGCACGACGGTCATGCCGACCGATTGCTGGTGGAATCGCTGCACGTACGCTTGCCGGATCGCGGCGAGGCGTGTGCGCGTGTCGGGCGTATCGTCGGCAATGATACGGATCACGAAACTGTCTTCGCGCGTGATCGCGCCGGTCGAGCGGTCGCGCCACTGGCCGTGCGTGTCCCAGTAGGTAAGGCCGTCGGGAAAGCGTGGCGTGACCGTATCGGCGAGGAATGCCGCGCGTTCGGCATCGGTGACGGGGCCGCGCCCGGCGATGTCGCGCCCGAACAGCAGGTCGGCCTGCAGCATCCGGCTCTCGCCCGGCTGCGTGCAGGTCGCAGGTTCCGCGGTGGAGGGGGGCGATGGCGGCGCCGCGCAACCGGCGAGCAGCGCGAGCGCCATCGCGCAGGCGGCCAGCCGCCGTATCTGCCCATTTCGTGACGATCGACCTTCGCGCGCGCAAAACGCTGCGCGCTCAACCACTTGCGCGCTTGTCCGGCGGGTTATCAACAGGGCTGTCAACATAATCTGGGGATAACCCTAGGTTGGACTGCGTACGCGCGATACGCGATCAGTGCTGCAGTTGCGCGTGCGCGAGATGCATGCCGAGCGTGGCCGGGTCGGTATTCGTGCCCGACAGCAGCACGCCGACGCGCTTGCCCTGCAGCGTTTCGCGCAGCGGGCCGAGCAGCGCGGCGAGCGCGGCCGCGCAGGCCGGCTCGACCGACAGTTTCAGGTGCGAGAACAGGAACAGCATCGCGGCGCGCAACGCGTCGTCGGAGACGGTGACGATCCGGTCGAGGTGGCGCCGGCACAACTGGTAGCTGTATTCCTCGGTATGCGGCGCCATCAGCGAATCGGCGATCGTCTGCATCGCGCTCATCGTGATCGTGTGATTGGCCGCGAAGCTGCGGCTCATCGCGTCGGCGCCTTCCGGCTCGACGCCGTACACGTGCACGCGCGGATTCGCGAGCCGCAGCGCGGTCGCCATGCCGGCCGCGAGGCCGCCGCCGCCGATCGGCACGATCACCGCGTCGAGGTCGGGCGTCTGCGTCGCCCATTCGTAGCCGAGCGTCGCGGTGCCGAGGATCGTGTGATAACCGTTGAACGGATGAATGAAGAAGCGGCCTTCCTCGGCCTCGATGCGCCGCACGAGGTCGAACGCCTGCGACGCGCTGCCGGCCAGCACGACTTCCGCGCGATACTGCTTGCACTGCGCGATGCGTGTCGGGCTCGCGGTATGGAACATCACGACCTTCGCGCTGCTGCCGAGCCGCATCGCCGCATACGCGACGGCCGCCGCATGATTGCCGGCGGACACGCAGGTGACGCCGGCGTTCTTGCGGGCTTCGTCGAGCGCGAGCAGGTGCGTGAACGCGCCGCGCGCCTTGAAGCTGCCGCTCGCCTGCAGCAGTTCGAACTTGAAGTTGACGTGCGTGCCTTCCAGGGAAGGCAGGTCGGCGCGCTCGAACACGGGCGTGCGCGCGACCCACGGCGACAACGCAAAATGCTGCGCGGCGATTTCGTCGAGCGTCGGAATCGGCTCGCCGTCGATCGTCGTATGGGCCGTGCCCTGTTGTTCAGTCGACATGACGTGGCGGGTGGCGGAGTGGGCCGACCCGCACACGCGGGCCGGCGTGGCGGGAGGCAGTCAGTGCGCGTCGACCGACATGCTGCGGATGAACTTGCGCAGGAACTGCTCGCAGCCGGCGAGCTGCGCGAGCTCGACATATTCGTTCGGCTTGTGTGCCTGCTCGATGTTGCCGGGCCCGCACACGACGCTCGGGATGCCCGCGCGGGCGAACAGCCCGGCTTCGGTGCCGTACGCGACCTTGCGCTTGTCCTGGTCGGCCGTCAGCGCGCGCACGAGCTGCGTGATCGCCGCCTGCTCGGTCGCGTCGAGGCCGGGCGCCGCGGCGATCTTCGAGAACTCGATCGCGGCGTTCGGATGCTCGCGCAGCATCTGCGGCAGCAGCGTTTCCTGCGCGTAAGCCTCGATGCGCGTGAAGATCTGCTCGGGGTCGAGCGTCGGCAGGTTGCGGAATTCGAAGTCGAAGCGGCACTCGGCCGGCACCGTATTGATCGCGTTGCCGCCTTGGATCGTGCTCGTCTGCGCGGTCGTGAACGGCACGTCGTACAGTTCGTCGAACGGGCCTTCGGCACGGAAGCGCTCGGCGATGTCGCGAATGTGGCAGATGAGGCGCGCCGCATACTCGATCGCGTTGAGCCCCTTCGGCGTCAGCGACGAATGCGCGGCGTGGCCGCGCACGCAGCAGCGGTATGCGTTGATGCCCTTGTGCGCGATGATCGGCCGCATGCTGGTCGGCTCGCCGACGATGCAGCCGGACGGCTGCACGCCGCGCTTCACGAGATCGGCGATCATCAGCGGCGCGCCCGCGCAGCCGATTTCCTCGTCGTAGGACAGCGCGAAATGGACGGGCTTCGCGAGCTTCGTCGCCTGCATCTCGGGCAGCAGCGCGAGCGCCGCGCCGATGAAGCCCTTCATGTCGCAGGTGCCGCGGCCGTACAGGCGGCCGTCGCGGATTTCCGGCGCGAACGGATCGCTGTCCCACTGCTGGCCGTCGACCGGCACGACGTCGGTGTGGCCCGACAGCACGATGCCGCCGTTCGTCGAACCGTCGTGCGCGGGCACGGTGGCGAACAGGTTCGCCCAGCCGTCGCGCGGATCGTGCGTGATCGTCGACGCGATGCCCTTCGCGGCGAGCGCGTCGCGCACCGTTTCGATCAGGCCGAGGTTCGGCACGCGGCTCGTCGTGTCCATCGACACGAGTTGCTTGACCCAGGGCAGGCTGACGAGCGATGCATCGCCTTCGGTTGCGGCGGACGGCGCCGTCGCGTCGAGAGTGGACATGGCAAAACTCCGTCGGGTGAATGGGAAATCATACTCAAAAACGCGCCCGGCCGCCTTCGTCGGGCGCGATGCGGTGCAGCAACGTCGCGCCCGTCGGGATTGCGTCACCGGGCCGCGACGGCCGCTCCCTGTTTCGGGCCGAGCGCGCGCAGCGTTTCCTTGATCGTCGACACGCGGATCGCGAGGTCGGGCGAGCGCGTCTCGATGCGCAGCTTGTCCTGGCCCGCGAGCTTGATGTGGCGATGCTTCTGCACCATCTCGATGATCCGCATCGGGTCGATCGGCGGATTCGGCTCGAACTGCAGCCCGATCGCGGCCTCGCTCGCATCGATCTTCACGATGCCGAGCGGCTTCGCGGCGATCCGCAGCCGGTGCGTCTCGACGAGCGCGTGCGCCTGCGGCGGCAGCTTGCCGAAGCGGTCGATCAGTTCCTCCTGGATGCCGTCGATCGCGTCGCCGTGTTCGCAGTTCGCGAGCCGCTTGTACAGCGACAGCCGCTCCTGCACGTCCGCGCAGTAGTCGGCCGGCAGGATCGCGGGCGCATGCAGGTTGATTTCGGTCGTCGCGGCGAGCGGGGCGGTGAGGTCGGGCTCCTTGCCGTTCTTCAGCGCCTTCACCGCGTCGTTCAGCATGTCCGTATAGAGCTGGAAGCCGATCTCGTGGATTTCGCCCGACTGCTTGTCGCCGAGCACTTCGCCGGTGCCGCGGATCTCGAGGTCGTGCATCGCGAGATAGAAGCCCGAGCCCAGTTCCTCCATCTGCTGGATCGCTTCCAGCCGGCGCTGCGCCTGCTTGGTCAGCGACTGCGGATCGTGGACCAGCAGGTACGCATACGCCTGGTGGTGCGAACGGCCGACGCGGCCGCGCAACTGATGAAGCTGCGCGAGGCCGAACTTGTCCGCGCGGTGCATGATGATCGTGTTCGCGCTCGGCACGTCGATGCCGGTCTCGATGATGGTCGTGCACAGCAGCACGTTCGCGCGCTGCGCGACGAAATCGCGCATCACGCGTTCGAGTTCGCGCTCGTGCATCTGGCCGTGCGCGATCACGATGCGCGCCTCGGGCACGAGCGCCTCGAGCATCGCCTTGCGGTTCTCGATCGTCTCGACCTCGTTGTGCAGGAAGTACACCTGGCCGCCGCGCTTGAGTTCGCGCAGCATCGCCTCGCGGATCACGCTTTCCTCTTCGCGGCGCACGAAGGTCTTGATCGCGAGCCGCTTCTGCGGCGCGGTCGCGATCACCGAGAAATCGCGCAACCCTTCGAGCGCCATCCCGAGCGTGCGCGGGATCGGCGTCGCGGTGAGCGTCAGCACGTCGACTTCCGCGCGCAGCGCCTTCAGCGCTTCCTTCTGGCGCACGCCGAAGCGGTGTTCCTCGTCGATGATCACGAGGCCGAGCCGCTTGAACTGCACGTCCGACGACAGCAGCTTGTGCGTGCCGATCACGATGTCGACGCTGCCTTCGTTGATCTGCGCGATCGCCGCGTTCACTTCCTTCGCGGTCTTGAAGCGCGACAGCTCGACGATGCGCACCGGCCAGTCCGCGAAGCGGTCGGCGAAGGTCTGCGTGTGCTGCTCGGCGAGCAGCGTGGTCGGCGACAGCAGCGCGACCTGCTTGCCGCCCATCACCGCGATGAACGCGGCGCGCAGCGCGACCTCGGTCTTGCCGAAGCCGACGTCGCCGCACACGAGGCGGTCCATCGGCTTGCCGCTCGTCATGTCGCCGATCACGGCCGCGATCGCCGCGGCCTGGTCGGGCGTTTCCTCGAAGCCGAAGCTTTCCGCGAATTTCACGTAGTCGCGCGGGTCCAGCGCGAACGCGTGGCCCTCGCGGGCCGCGCGGCGCGCGTACAGGTTCAGCAGCTCGGCGGCCGTGTCGCGAATCTGCTGGGCGGCCTTGCGCTTCGCGCGCTCCCACTGGCCGGAGCCGAGCGCGTGCAGCGGCGCGCTGTCGGGATCGGCGCCGCTGTAGCGCGAGATCACGTGCAGTTGCGCGACGGGCACGTAGAGCTTGCTGTCGCCCGAGTATTCGAGATGCAGGAATTCGGTCTCGCCTTCGCCGAGATCCATCGACACGAGGCCCATGTAGCGGCCGATGCCGTGCTGCGCGTGGACGACCGGGTCGCCGACCTTCAGCTCCGACAGGTCGCGCACCATCGCGTCGACGTTGCTCGCCTGCTCCTGCCGGCGGCGGCCCGCGCGGCGGCCGAGCGCGCCGTACAGCTCGGTTTCGGTGACGACCGCGTAGCCTTCGCCCGGCACCGCGAAACCGTTCGCGAGCGGTGCGACGCCGAGCGCGAAGCGCGCGTCGCTCGCGAGCCAGCTCGCGAAATCGTCGTTCGACGCGGGGCGCAGGTGATGTTCGGCGAGCAGTTGCAGGATCGTCTCGCGGCGGCCGGCCGATTCGACGGTCAGCAGCACGCGCTTGCCCGACGATTCGACGAACGTGCGCAGCGACGCGAGCGGATCGTCCGCGTGGCGGTCGACGGTGAGCTCGGGCAGGGCGGTCGCCCACCCGCCGGCCGGCTGCGCGGGCAGCACGACGCGCGCGAACGGCTTCGCGAACGCGAAGAAATCCTCGTCGGACAGGAACAGCCGCTGCGGCTCGAGGATCGGCCGCTCGCGATCGTGCGCGAGGAACGCGTGACGCTGCTTCGTGTCGGCGGTGAAGCGGCGGATCGACGCGTCGAGGTCGCCGGTGAACACGAGGTGCGCGTCCTGCGGCAGATAGTGGAACAGCGTGGCCGTCTCGTCGAAGAACAGCGGCAGATAGTACTCGATGCCTGCCGACGGCACGCCGTTGCCGATGTCCTTGTAGATCGGCGCGCGGCTCGGGTCGCCTTCGAAGGTTTCGCGCCAGCGGCTGCGGAAGGCCGTGCGCGCGGCTTCGTCGAACGGGAACTCGCGGCCGGGCAGCAGGCGCACGTCGCGCACCGGGTAGAGGCTGCGCTGCGTGTCGGGATCGAACGCGCGGATCGAATCGACCTGGTCGTCGAACAGGTCGATCCGGTACGGCAGCGGCGAGCCCATCGGGTACAGGTCGATCAGCGAGCCGCGCACGCAGTATTCGCCGGGCCGCACGACCTGGCTCACGTGCTCGTAGCCGGCCAGCGTGAGCTGCGATTTCAGCTTCGCCTCGTCGAGCCGTTCGCCTTGCGCGAACGCGAACGTGTACGCGGCCATGAACGACGCGGGCGGCATCCGGTACAGCGCGGTGGTGGCGGGCACGAGCAGGATGTCGCAGCGGCCCTCGCCGAGGTCGTGCAGCGTCGCCAGCCGCTCGGACACGAGGTCCTGGTGCGGCGAGAACGTGTCGTACGGCAGCGTTTCCCAGTCGGGCAGCAGGCGCACGCGCGCGTCGGGCGAGAAGTAGCGGATTTCCTGCGACAGCCGCTGCGCGTCGACCGCGTTCGCGCAGATCACGGCGAGGAGCGGCACGTCCTGGCGGTTGTCGGCGAGATAACGGGCGATGGCGAGCGCGTCGGCGGAGCCGTGCGCGCCGTCGAAGACGAAGCGCTGGCCGGGCTTGACGCGGGCAACGGGTGAGGCGGACGGGGTGGAAGCGTTATCTGGCATAGGGACGACAGGGGTGGCGTGCACGGGCGCAGCGCGGTGCGCCGGTCGAGACGAAAGACCTATTATAAAATCCGCTTCTCGATTTCACCTTTCCGGCGTTTCCCTTCGTGACTCCCCGACTTTTCGCCCTGATTCCCTGTGCCGGCACGGGCAGCCGTTCCGGCTCGGCCGTGCCGAAGCAATACCGCACGCTGGCCGGCCGTGCACTGCTGCACTACACGCTCGCCGCGTTCGACGCGTGCAGCGAATTCGCGCAGACGCTCGTCGTGCTCGCGCCCGACGATTCCCACTTCGACGCGCGCCGCTTCGCGGGCCTGCGCTTCGCGGTGCGCCGCTGCGGCGGCGGCTCGCGGCAGGCGTCGGTGCTGAACGGGCTGCTGGAGCTGGCCGAATTCGGCGCGAGCGACCACGACTGGGTGCTCGTGCACGATGCCGCGCGCCCGGGCATCACGCCGGCGCTGATCCGCACGCTGGTCGCGACGCTGAAGGACGATCCGGTCGGCGGCATCGTCGCGCTGCCGGTTGCCGATACGCTCAAGCGCGTGCCGGCCGGCGGCGACGCGATCGCGCGCACGGAGTCGCGCGATGCACTGTGGCAGGCGCAGACGCCGCAGATGTTCCGCATCGGCATGCTGCGCGACGCGATCCTGCGCGCGCAGCGCGAAGGGCACGACCTGACCGACGAAGCGAGCGCGATCGAGTGGGCCGGCCACACGCCGCGCGTCGTGCAGGGCAGCCTGCGCAACTTCAAGGTCACGTACCCGGAAGATTTCGCGCTCGCGGAGGCGATCCTCGCGCGCGCCGCGGACGCTTCCTGACTTTCACCCCATCTCAATCGGAACACGCATGGATTTCAGAATCGGACAAGGCTACGACGTGCACCAGCTCGTCGAAGGGCGCCCCCTCATCATCGGCGGCGTGACGATTCCGTACGAGCGCGGCCTGCTCGGCCACTCGGACGCGGACGTGCTGCTGCACGCGATCACCGACGCGCTGTTCGGCGCGGCGGCGCTCGGCGACATCGGCCGCCATTTCTCCGACACCGACGCGGCGTTCAAGGGCGCGGACAGCCGCGTGCTGCTGCGCGAGTGCGTCGCCCGCGTGAACGCGGCCGGCTTCACGATCCAGAACGTCGACAGTACCGTGATCGCGCAGGCGCCGAAGCTCGCGCCGCATATCGACGGGATGCGCGCGAACATCGCGGCCGATGTCGGGCTGCCGCTCGATCGTGTGAACGTGAAGGCGAAGACCAACGAGAAGCTCGGCTATCTCGGCCGCGGCGAGGGGATCGAGGCGCAGGCCGCCGCGCTGCTGGTGAAGCGGGGCGGCTGACGTCCGGCCGCGGCGGCGTGCGGTTCGCGCCGCGCGCTCATCGCCGACATGAAAAATGCCACGCGAATGCGTGGCATTTTCGTTTGCGGCAGGCGCGGCTCACGGCCGCGCGGCCGGCCGCTTATGCGCCTTCGGCGGCGATCACCTGCGCGGCGGCGTTGATCACCGATGCGATGCGGCCGACGTCGCGCAGTTGCGTGACGGTCATCCCTTGCTCGTTCTTCAGCAGCGCATAGTGCGACTTCACGCAGAAGTGGCACTTGCCGACGATCGACGCGGCGAGCGCGTACATCTCGAACTTGCGCTTGTCGACGCCGCCGTGCGTCGCATACGCACCCATCCGCAATTCGGCGCGCTGCGTCTTCAGGTCGGCGTCGTCGGCCATCTCGACATACGGATACCAGGTGTTGTTCATCCCCATCAGCGCGGCCGCCGTCAGCACGGCGTTCGTCTCTTCGGGCGACAGGACGCCGGCTTCGCGGATCGTCTTGACGAGCACCGTGCTCTTCGCCGCGATGGCCGCCGCCAGCGCCACGCCGACTGCGTCGGTGCCTTCGAGCGACGAGCGCGAGATCGTGCCGTCGAGGTTCAGGCGAATGTCCTTCGCGTAATCGGGAATACGTGCCTTAATCGAATCGAGGAATTCCATTGATATCTCCTATGGGTTGGCCGTTAAAAAAGCCCGCAGGCAGGACGTGCGCCGCGGGCTTCGTGCATCGATGCGCTTACAGCGTTGCGCCGCCGACTGCACGGTTGCACGGGCACAGTTCGTCCGTTTGCAGGCCGTCCAGAATGCGCAGGACTTCTTCCGGGCTGCGGCCGACGTTCAGGTTGTTCACCGACACGTGCTGGATCGTGTTGTCCGGATCGACGATGAACGTTGCACGCAGGGCCACGCCGGCTTCCTTGTCGCGCACGCCGAGCTGGTCGATCAGTTCGCCCTTGACGTCGCCGAACGAGTAGTGGTTCAGCTTGTCGAGGTCCTTGTGCTCACGGCGCCATGCGAGCTTGACGAATTCGTTGTCCGAGCTGCCGCCGAGCAGCACGGCGTCGCGCTCTTCGAACTGCTTCGCGAGCTTCGCGAACTCGACGATTTCCGTCGGGCACACGAACGTGAAATCCTTCGGATAGAAGTAGATGATCTTCCACTTGCCCGGGAACGACGCTTCGGTGACGGTCTCGAACGCCGACTGGCCGTTTTCC
Organism: Burkholderia sp. BCC0506; assembly: GCF_902833145.1. Lineage (GTDB taxonomy): Bacteria > Pseudomonadota > Gammaproteobacteria > Burkholderiales > Burkholderiaceae > Burkholderia. The sequence goes on from NZ_CADFEN010000005.1 coordinate 104,941, forward strand.
TCGTGATTGTTGAAGCCCGGCTTCGCGGCTACGACGGTGAAAGCTTCGAGTTTATCGCCCACGGTTTTCATGCGGATACTCCTGTGTGAGTTGGGAAGAAGACTGAGTCAAGCTACCTCGGTGCTGCAACGATGATGTGACAGCATGGGCAAAACTATAACACTATTAGTAAGTCACTTCAATAGATTTTGACTAACGACGCTCATAGCTTTTGTCAACCGCGCCGATAGTGTGACGCGCAAGATCCGTGCGTGCGCGTGTCACGCGGTCGCACGCACCTTGCCGGCGCCGGGGAATTCGAGCGTGACTTCGAGGCCGGCTTCCGGCTGGCGGTTGCGCAGGCGCAGCGCGCCGCGGTAGCGGCCGACGAGGCGCAGCACGATCGCCATCCCGAGGCCCGTGCCGTCCGCCTTGGTGCGCGCGGTGTCGACACGGTAGAACGGCCGCATCACGAGCGGCAATTGATCCTCGGGGATGCCGGGGCCTTCGTCGCTCACCGACAGCTCGACGCGCTGGTGCGACACGCGCGTCTCGAGCGTGATGCGCGAGATGCCGTCCTGCTTGCTCTGGCCGTACTTGCGCGCGTTCTCGACGAGGTTGCCGATCACGCGGCGCATGTCGGTCTCGTCGGCTTCGATGATCGCGCTCGGCGCGAGCCGCGTGCGAATCTCGACACCGTCCTCGCCGGACACGCGCGCGGCGACTTCCTGCGCGATCGACGACAGGTCGACCGGCTCGGGTTTGCGCTGCGACGGGCGTGCGTAGTCGATGAATGCCGCGATGATGCGATCCATCTGCTCGATGTCGTCGACCATCGCGTCCTTGGTCGCCTGATCGGACGGGCTCATCTCGGTTTCGAGCCGCAGCCGCGCGAGCGGCGTGCGCAGGTCGTGCGAAATGCCCGCGAGCATCAGCGCGCGATCGGCCTCGAGCTGTTCGAGGTCGCGCACCATCTGGTTGAAGCTGCGGTTGGTCTCGGCCGCGACGCCCATTCCGCGCTCGGGCAGCGGCTCGGGCGCCTGGCCCGACCCGACCTGGCGCGCGGCGAGCGCGAGCCGCGAGAACGGCCGGTTCACGAGGCTCGTGATGAACGCGGAGCCGAACAGCGACAGCGCGAGCGCGAACAGCCCCCAGCCGGCCCACTGCAGGCCCGTGACGTTGTCGAGCTGGTCGCGGTCGAGCGCGACCCAGTAATCGTCGTCGTCGATCTTGAAGCTGATCCACACGCCGGGGATGTCGTTGACCGACTGCGCGATCACGGTATCGTCGCCGAGGCGGCTGCGGATGTCGTGTTCGATCAGGCGGTTCAGCGATTCGTCGGGCTGCAGCTTGAACTTGTCGGTTTTCTCGCGCGGATAGACGCGCACGCCCTCGTTGCTTTCGAGGTCCTGCAGCAGCGCGCGCCGCAAGTCGGGATCGGAATAGAGCAGGGCGGTGCGCGTGAGCTTCACGACCGCGACGAGCTGGAGCGCGACGCGCTGCGCGCGCGGCTCGCGCTCGATCACGCGAAAGCTCTGGAACCACGCGGCGAGACTGACCGAGATCAGCAGCGCGATCAGCAGGAAGGTGCGCCAGAACAGCCCGCCGAACGCGAGCTGCAGAAGGCGCCGGTCGATACGCATGGGACGGGCCGTGGGCGGGGCGAAACCGGGAAGGAAAAAGCTCAGGCGGCGCCGTCCGGGATGAACACGTAGCCGAGGCCCCAGACGGTCTGGATGAAGCGCGGGCTGCCCGGATCCGGTTCGATCAGTTTGCGCAGGCGCGAGATCTGCACGTCGAGGCTGCGGTCGAACACTTCGTATTCGCGGCCGCGCGCGAGCTCCATCAGCTTCTCGCGCGACAGCGGCTGGCGCGGATGGCGCGCGAACACTTTCAGCACCGAGAATTCGCCGGTCGTCAGCGGGATTTCCTGGCCGGACTTCGTCAGCGTGCGCGTGGCGAGATTCAGCGAGAATTCGCCGAACTCGAACACCTCGGTGGTTTCCGACGGGGCGCCCGGCAGCTCGGCCGGCGCCTGGCGGCGCAGCACCGCATGAATGCGCGCGACCAGTTCGCGCGGGTTGAACGGCTTCGGCAGGTAATCGTCGGCGCCCATCTCGAGCCCGACGATGCGATCGACGTCCTCGCCCTTCGCGGTGAGCATGATGATCGGCGTGCGGTCGTTGCTGCCGCGCAGCCGGCGGCAGATCGACAGGCCGTCCTCGCCGGGCAGCATCAGGTCGAGCACGAGCAGGTCGAACCGCTCGCGGACCCAGAGCTTGTTCATCGCGGTCGCGTTTTCCGCGACGTAGACGTTGAAACCCTGCTCGCCGAGATAGCGGCGCAGCAGGTCGCGCAGGCGAGGGTCGTCGTCGACGACGAGAATCTTGGAGGGGTTTTTCGTTTCCATGATCGGCATCTTATCGCGAATGGGAATTGACGCACGGCCGCGTATTTTCGTGCGTTACAGTCGGTTACAAAATTTACCCGTAGTGTCGCGCCGAGTAAAGGCAGGCTATAGAGATTCCTTTACTCGAAGCCGAAATTCGGTAGATACTCCCCTGCACTCCATCTTTCATCTTTGCACACCCGAATTCCGCAGGGTTTTTCAAGTACCAGAGGTAGCCGGTTGCCGCGTGACGAAGGGAACAAATCGACCAAAGAAGCGAGGACGGTCATGCGATCTGCCCGGATTGCACTGATGCTGACGATCGCGCTTGCCGGTCCATATGCGTCGAACTTCGCGTATGCGCAGCGCCCCGACCCGGGCGCATCGTCGCGCAAGCTGCCGCGCGGCAAAGCGCCGCAGTCCGATCGTGCCGCCGACATGACGGTCCGTTCCGCCGTGCCTCCCGATCTCGAACAGCGCCGCCGCGACGGGCACATGACGCCCGAGGAGCGCCACCTGCTGCGCCAGCACATCGAAGACGCCGTTCGCGAGCTGTACAAGCGCTGACACGTGCCGTCGTTCGTCTTGCGCGGAAATCTCCGCGCGGAAAAAATTCGTAGCACTTTTGCGGTCAACTTTCGGCTGCCGAATGCCGTTGTACGGGCATCCGCACCGCCGGTGCGTTCCCGGAGTCCATGACGATGAAAGCGAACGCTGCCGCACCGGCGCCGTCTCCTGCGATGCAGGCGACGCTCGATGCCGACGACGCGCTGTTTTTCCTGAGTCGCACCGGTTTCTCTCCCGCGCCCGCCGAGGTCGCGCGCATCGTCGGCATGACGCGCGCGCAGGTCGTCGCCGACACGCTCGGCAATGCGCGACGCGAACCCGTCACGACGTGGCCCGACTGGCTCGCCGAGCCGCCGCCGACGCGCGCGCAGCGCCAGGCGCTGACGCCCGACATGCGCCGCGACGAGCAGGCCGAGCGCAATCGCCGCTACGATGCGTTGCGTGCGGCGTGGGTCAACGAGATGGTCGCGACGCCGTCGCCGCTCACCGAGCGCATGACGCTGTTCTGGCACGGGCATTTCACGTCCGGGCAGGACAAGGTGCCTTACCCGCAGACGATGGCCGCGCAGAACGCGCTGTTTCGCCGCGAGGCGCTCGGCAACTTCGGCGCGCTGCTGCACGCGGTCGCGAAGGATCCGGCGATGCTTCAGTATCTCGACGGCGCGAGCAACCGCAAGGGGCGGCCGAACGAAAATTTCGCGCGCGAGGTGATGGAGTTGTTCACGCTCGGCGAAGGGCACTACACGCAATACGACGTGACCGAAGCCGCGCGCGCGATGACCGGCTGGACGGTCGATCCCGACACGCTGCGCTTCGTGGTGCGACCCGACTGGCACGATGCCGGCGACAAGACGATCCTCGGCGAAACCGGGCCGTTCGACGGCGACGGTTTTCTCGACATCCTGCTGAAGCGGCCGGGCACCGCGCGTTTCATCGCAGGCAAGCTGTGGCGCGAGTTCGTGTCCGATACGCCGGAGCCGGGCGCGCTCGATGCGGTGGCCGACCGGTTTCGTTCGAGCGGCTACGACATTCGCGCGGCGCTCGCCGCGCTGTGGTCGACCGACGCGTTCTGGGATCCGCGCAACCGCGGCGTGCTGGTCAAGTCGCCGGTGGAATTCGTCGTCGGGTCGGTGCGGCTGTTCGACGTGGCGTACGGCGATCCGCAGATGCTCGCGAACACCGTGCGCACGCTCGGGCAGAACCTGTTCTACCCGCCGAACGTGAAGGGCTGGCCGGGCGGCGCGCTGTGGATCAACAGCACCACGCTGCTGTCGCGCAAGCAGTTCGTCGAGCAATTGTTCCGCGCGACCGAGACGGCCGGCATGCGCGCGCCGGCCCGTGCGAGCACGCCGCCCCCGAACGCGCGTGCGCACGCGATGCCGGTGGCCGACGCGGCGTCCGCCGCCGGCATGCGCGGCACGCCCGCGAAGCCGGCGCGCGGCGGCCTGCGTTTCGACCTCGAACGCTGGCTGGCCCAGTATCGTGCCCGGCCGCAGGCGACGGCGGGATTGTCGACCGAGCTGCAGTTGCAGCACGCGGTGCTGCAGCTTTCGCCGGTCGCGGCGATCGACACGGATTCGACCGGCAGCGCGTATCTCGAGGCGCTGCTGATGGATCCGGCCTATCAACTGAAATGATGCGAACGACGATGAAGCGGGCAGCTGCCGCGGCCACGGCGCCGGGCGGCGAACCAAAGGATGTGCGATGAACCGACGTGATTTTCTGACGCTGACGGGCGCGGCGGCCGCGGCCGGCGTGTCGATGTGGCAGGCGCCGGCGACGGCGGCTGCCGCGACGCAGGCCGCGCGAAAGCCGGCGGCCGGGTATGCGAACGTGCTGATCCTCGTTGAGCTCAAGGGCGGCAACGACGGCCTCAACACGGTGGTGCCCTATGCCGATCCGCTGTACTACTCGTTCCGGCGCAGCATCGGCATCAAGCGCGACCAGGTGCTGCAGCTCGACGCGCAGACGGGGCTGCACCCGGCGCTCGCGCCGCTGATGCCGCTGTGGCGCGACGGACAGGTCGCGGTCGTGCAGGGTGTCGGCTATCCGCAGCCGAACCTGTCGCATTTCCGCTCGATCGAGATCTGGGACACCGCGTCGCGCTCGGACCAGTACCTGCACGAAGGCTGGCTCACGCGCACGTTCGCGCAGGCGCCTGTGCCGCCCGGTTTCGCCGCGGACGGCGTCGTGCTCGGCAGCGCCGAGATGGGGCCGCTGTCGAACGGCGCGCGCGCGATCGCGCTCGTCAATCCCGCGCAGTTCATCCGTGCGGCCCGGCTCGCCGAGCCGTCGTCGCTGCGCGAGCAGAACCCGGCGCTCGCGCACATCATCGACGTCGAGAACGACATCGTGAAGGCGGCCGACCGGCTGCGCCCGCGCGGCGGGATGCGCGAATTCAGGACGGCCTTTCCGGCCGGTGCGTTCGGCACGTCGGTCAAGACCGCGATGCAGGTGCTGGCCGCGTGCGAAGCGTCGGGGCCCGGCGCGCAGGACGGGGTCGCGGTGCTGCGCCTGACGCTCAACGGCTTCGACACGCACCAGAATCAGCCGGGGCAGCACGCGGCGCTGCTCAAGCAGTTCGCGGAAGGCATGAGCGCAATGCGCGCGGCGTTGATCGAACTCGGGCGCTGGAACGAGACGCTCGTGATGACGTATGCGGAATTCGGGCGGCGCGTGCGCGAGAACCAGAGCAACGGCACCGACCATGGCACGGCCGCGCCGCATTTCGTGATGGGCGGCCGTGTGGCGGGCGGGCTGTACGGTGCGCCGCCGGCGCTCGGACGGCTCGACGGCAACGGCAACCTGCCGGTGGCCGTCGATTTCCGCCAGCTTTACGCGACCGTGCTTGGGTCCTGGTGGGGGCTCGATGCGACGCGCGTGCTGCAGCAGCGTTTCGACACGCTGCCGCTGCTCAGGGCGTGATGCGCGCCGCTCAGCGGCGGCGCGCGGCGCGCCACGCGATCCACAGCTTGCGGATCGGCGTCAGCGCGATGCGCTGGTGCAGCACCTGGTAGCCGTCGCGCGCGATTTCGTCGAGCAGCGCGCCGGCCAGCGCGATCTGCGCGCGCAGCGTGCGCTGCGCGCGGCGCTCGGCGGCTGGAATCGCCGCATCGGCCGCGGTCAGCGCGTCGCGCGCGCGGGCTGTCTGGAATTGCAGCAATTCGGTGAAGGCCGGGCTGTAGCGGCGGTTCAGCAGGTCGGCCGCGGTGACGTTGTAGCGTTGCAGTTCGTCGATCGGCAGATAGATGCGGCCGTGGCGCGCGTCGTTGCCGAGTTCCTGCACGAATTGCGCGAGCATCAGCGCGCGGCCGACGTCCGCGGCCCACGGCTGCGGGTCGGCCGGATGCGCCGAACTGGCGCGTGCGACCAGCGACGCGAACGTGCCGCCGACCTGCGCGATATAACGTTGCAGGTTCGGCAAGTCGAGGTAGCGCGCCTGCTCGAGATCCATCCCGTAACCGTTGACGAGCGCGCGCAGTGCGTCGGCCTCGGCGGCGATCGCCGGGTGATGCTGCGCGAGTGCTTTCGTGACGGGGTGCGACGGCTGCCCGTCGGCCAGCGCTGCGAGTTCCTTGTGCCACCATGCGAGCTTCGTATGCCCGACGGTCGGATCGCTGGTTTCCTTGACGGTTTCCTCGAGTTCGCGGCGCAGTGCGAACAGCGCGGTCAGGCGCGGCTGCGTGGCGAGCGGCGCCTGGCGCAGCGCGTAGTAGACGCTGGAGCCTGCGGGGGCGGCCTTTTGCTGACAGTAGTCGTCGAAGTTCACGGGCGAAATCGTGTGGGGCGGGTTCGGGGGACACGCGGCGGCGCGTTGCCGAAACGTCGAGCGCGGCATTCTAGCACCGCCGCACGACGGGTGCCGGCAGGGCGAGACAAGGCCGCACGGATCGGGTAGAATCTCGCGCTCGCCTGATCGGGCGTGCCGGTTTTCGGGCCGGCGTGAAGTCCCGGGCGCGTGGAGCACGCATCTTGCGTCCCGCGCGATCAGGCGACGGAAATGCGCGTGAGTGGCGAAATTGGTAGACGCACCAGGTTTAGGTCCTGACGCCCGCAAGGGTGTGCCGGTTCGAGTCCGGCCTCACGCACCAGAAGTCGGACGTGTCCCCGTCGGGGGCGTCCGCGAAAAAGCGCTGCCGGTCGGCCGACCGCAGCGCTTTTTTATTGACTATATCGACGCCGGTTTCCTCGCCAGGCACTCGCACCTCGCCCGAAAACCCGCCCGCGTGTAATATCGTGCGCGTTTTTCAGGCAAGAAACACGACGATACCGAGGGGCCGCTCGATGAAACACACCGCACGCATCCCGCTTTCCGTTCTGGCGCTGATGCTGGCCGCGTTCACCCCGGCCTGTGATGCGCTTGCACGCGGATCGCGCAGCGCGCCGCTTCGGTTGAAACGAGCGCGATACGAAGCGCCGTGCGTCGCCAGACCGGGGCGCTTCGTCGTTTCCGGCGCGCCTATTCCCAGAAGCTGCGGATCGCGACGGCCACGATCACCGGCACCGAGAACACCAGCGGAATCGCGAAATACTGCGCTTCGCGATCGACGACCCAGCTATAGATCACCCACGCCGCACCGATCGCGAACGTGATGAGGCCGACCGTCACGGCGGCGATGTTCAGGGCCAGCTTCGACGGCTGGCGGCGCGTTTTGGCGTTGTCGTTGTGTTCGCGCGGGGACGATTTCATCGGAAGAGTGCGGCCTCGTGCCGAAACAGGATAAAGGCACAGGAAACCCCATCCGCACGGATCGCGCAAGGGCCGGCGCGGGCCGGCCCCGTCACATTCGTTCCCGCACGTTACAACCCGAACGCGGCGGCCAGTTCGTCGAGCAGTTCGCGCTGGAACCGGACGAACCGCTCGCCCGGCTGCTGCGCGATCGCCAGGTCGAGCATCGGATCGGCGACCTCGGTGCGGATGCCGGCCAGTTCCTCGACGATCGCAAGCCCGCAGAACGGCACGTACGCCTCCGAGTAGCCGCCTTCGTGAACGATCACGAGCCTCCCGCCGCAATGGCGTTGCGCGGCGTCCTTCATCGCGCGCGTCATGAACCGGTAGCTGTCGCTGTGCAACTGCATGCGCGCGAGCGGATCGACCGCGCTCGCGTCGAGGCCGCTCGCGACGACGATCAACTCGGGGCGGAAACGCGCGAGCGCCGGCAGCACGATCCGCTCGAACGCATACCGGTAGGCATCGTCGCCGCTGCCCGCGAGCAGCGGCACGTTCAGGTTCGCGCCGATGCCCGCGCCCGCGCCGCGATCGTCGGCGCCGCTGTAGCCGGGCGGAAAGCAGCGATCCTGGTGCAGCGAGATCGTCAGCGTATCCGGATCGTCGTAGTAGATCGACTGCGTGCCGTTGCCGTGATGCACGTCCCAGTCGATCACCGCGACGCGCTCGATGCCGTGCTTCGCGCGCGCGGCCTCGATCGCCACCGGGATGTTCGCGAGCATGCAGAAGCCCATCGGGCGGTCGCGCAGGCAGTGATGGCCGGGCGGTCGCGACAGCGAGAACGCATTCGCCGCGCGCTCGCCGACGACCGCATCGACCGCCGCGATCGCGAGGCCGGCCGACAGCGCGGCGATGTCGTAGCTGCCCTTGCCGAATGGCGCGAGATCGCCGAGGTCGCCGCCGTTCGCGTCGCTGAGCGCACGGAACGCGTCGAGATAGTGCGCGGGATGAATGCGCAGCAGGTCGGCGGTCGTCGCGGGCTCGGCGCCGCGCAGGTCGAGCTGGGCGGCCAGGCCCGACGCCTGCACGAGCGACAGGAAGCGGCGCTTCGAATCGGGCGATTCCGCATAGCCCGCGCTCGACGGCGGCTGGACCCAGCCGCCGACCGGGAAGAACAGCGCGTGCGTGCCGCCGGTATGCCAGAAAGTACGTTCGTCGGTGAAGAAGGCAGTGCGATTCATGGATGCGTGACCTGTCACGGTTGGGAGGAAACGGAAGAACGGCGATCGATGTGGCGCAGCGCGGCGAACGACACGACAGCGACGGACGTCGCGACCACGAACAGCGCGCGCATCGTGCCGCCCGCATCGAGCATCAGGCCGGCCAGCAGCGGGCCGGCGGCAAGCCCCGCGCCGATCACGAAATTGAGCGTCGCGACGAGGCGGCCCGACGTGTCGATCTGCGCGACGGTCGCGAGGATGAACGGCAGCACGAACGTCCATGCGAACTTGAACGCGAAGATCGCCGCGCTGTAGCCGCCCGTGTGGCGCATCGCGGCGAGCGCGACGAGCGATGCCGCGAGCAGCGCGTAGCCGGCCGCCAGCATCGTGCGCCGTGCGAGCCGGCCGCCCGCGCACGACGCGAGCGCCGCGCCGGCGATCCCCATCACGCTCGCGATCGCGAGCACGTTGCCGGTCGACTGCGGATCGAGCCCGGCCTCGGCCGCCGCGCGGCTCGCGAATGTCCACACGCTGCCGATCGCGAGATAGAACGTCAGCACGGCGCCGATGGCGAGCACGACGAAGCTACGCGGCGTTCGCGGCGCGTCGCCGCGCGCGCCGTGTGCGGATGCCGCCCGCGCGCCGAGCGACGACGGAAAGCCGCGCGACAGCGGTGCCGCGAGCAGCGCGAGCACGGCGAGCGCGACGTACAGCGCGCGCAGCCCGAACGCGGCGAACACGTGCGGCAGCACGAACAGGCCGATCGCGCCCGCGATCAACTGGCCGACGACCCACAGGCCGTATACGCGGTCGCTGTTGCGGCTCGTCGCCGCGCTCGTCATGCAGAGCACCATCAACGAGCCGCCGCCGAGCGCGGTGACCGCGCGCAGCGCGAGCAGCGCGGCGAAGCCCGGCATCCACAGCGCGGTCAGCAGGTTGCCCGCGCCGAACAGCGCGATCGCGCATGCCGCCACGCGGCGCGCGTCGACGCGACCGAGCCACAGGTACGACGGCACGGTCGCGAGGCTGAATGCGCCGAGCTCGACGAAGAAGTAGGTGCCGATCTGCGACGCGGACAAGCCGAGCTGCGTCGCGAGCTGACCGGCGACGGCGGGCGCCACGAGCAGCAACAGCGGCGTGATGGCCGCGAACACGACGAGCGCGACGAGCGTCGAGCGCGCGAACGTCGACGCGCGGCCGTCGGGCGAGAGGGCGGCATCCGGGGACAGGGTTTTCATGGCGGGATCTCGTCGAGGGAATCAGAACAGGTGGTACATGCCCACCATCGCGCCGAACTGCGATGCGCCGGCGAGCGGTGTCGGGTCGTATTCGTAGACGGTTTGCGAGCTCTGGCCGCTGTTGCGCGCATAGCCGAGGTTCACGTAGGCGACGGTGCGTTTGGACAGCGCATAGGTGGTGCTCGCGATGAAGAGCGTCGGGTGGCCGATCGCCGGTGTGCGCGAATCGGTGTGGTAGACGCCCGCGTTCAGGCCGATACCGTTCGACGCCAGGTAGCGGGCGCCGCCCCACACGATCGTGCGCGCCGCGTCGAGGTCGCCGGTCAGGCGTTCGGCGCCTGCGTAGACGGTGAGCGGCAGCGTCGCGAACGCATAGCGTGCGGCGAGCGTGCCGAGTTCGCGGCGCCGCGCGGACGCGTCGTCGGCCGCCGATGCGTCGCCGTGCGCCTGGTGCAGCACCGCGCTGACCGACAGGCCGTTGCTCGTGTACTGGCCACCGAGTTCGAGCACGCGTCCCGCGCGCGTGTTGCCGGCGACGCCGGAAGTCGCGGCGAGCGCCTCGACGTCGAAGCCGGCGAACGTCGGCGACTGGTATTTCACCGAGTGGTCGATGAAGTTCGCGTTCATCGGCACGAGCACGCCCTGGCCGCTGTACGACCCGTACCAGAGCGGGTCGTAGAACAGCGTCTTGTCGAACAGCACGCTGAACTGGCGGCCGAGCGTGACGGTGCCGACCGGCCCCGCGATGCCCACGTATGCGCCGCGGAAGAATGCGTAGCCGGGCACGGTCGCGGTGCCGTCGTTGAGGTTGAGGCCCTGTTCGAGCTTGAACAGCGCACGCCAGCCGCCGCCGAGATCCTCGTGGCCCTTGATGCCGAACTGCGAAGGCAGGATGCCGTAGTTCTGCAACCGCACGGCCGAACGATGCCCGTCGGCGTGCGTCAGGTATTGCACGCCGGCGTCGAGCGCGCCGTACAGCGTGAGGGCGGACTGCGCGTGCGCGGCGGCGCCGCACGCGGCAAGTGTCGCGGCGGCCGCGGCCGTGCGGATGAAGCGGGGTGTCGTCACGTGGGGCTCTCCATACCGTGCTGCATCGGTTTGTCGTTGGTGTTGTCGCGACGCAGTGTCCGCAGCGGGAAAACCGTCGAACAGTCGTCCAGATGAACGGTGCGGAAAACCCGCGGTGCACGGTGAGAACGCCGTGCGACGCCGACGTGCGCCGTGCTGCGCGGCAGCAACGTGCGGCGTACCGTTCAAATGGATGGGGCGGGCGCCCGTTCCGGCACCGTGGCCCGCCAAAAAAGCCGCTCGCTATAATCGGCCGGTGTCGTTGCGAACATCGGCAGCCCGAGCGGGCAGGGGAGCGTAAGGTGAGGATCACGACGGATATCGGGCAGGATCTCGACGCGCTGCGCGACGTGCCGGCCGCCATCGTGCTCGACGAATTCGCGTGGCCGCCGCTGCCGTCCAGGCGCGACGATTTCGACGGCGTCGCGCGCGGCGACGCAGCGCAGCGCGAACTCGGGCTGATGCTGCTCGACCTGTACGCGGTGGCCGCGCAGTCCGGCATCGGCGAATTCGAATGCCGGTTCTTCTCGCTGCTGCAGGCGCTCGTTCCGTTCGATGCCGCGTGGACGGGTGTCGCGACCCATCTGCCGACCGGCCCGGTGATGCACAACAGCTTCCTGTACCGCTTGCCGCATGCGTTCTTCCCCGACTGGAAGCGCGTGCGCGATTGCGATCCGCTCGCGCATCGCACGCTGCACGGCGCGCGCGGCCGCGCGGTGCGGCTGACGGTCGTCGAACCGGGGCTCGATGCGCGGTTTCGCGACTGGTGCGTGAAGTACGGGCTCGCGCAACTGATGTGCGTGTGCACGCTCGATCGCCGTTTCGGCCTGACGACGTTCATGTCGATCTACCGCCAGGGCCTGAATCGACCGTTCAGCGACGACGACGCACGACGTTTCGAGGAAGTGATTCCCCACCTGGCCGCCGCGCTGACGATCAATCGCGCCGCGCAACTCACGCGCGAACGCGCCGACACGGTCGCGCCGGCCGCGCGTGCGCTGTGCGACAGCTTCGGCGTGCTGCATCATGCCGATCACGGTTTCGACGACGTGCTGCGCACCGAATGGCCGGACTGGGCCGGCGCGCGCGTGCCGGCGCCGCTCGTCGCGCATCTGCGGCGCCAGCCGGGCCAGCCGTTCGTCGGCGACGCGCTGCGCATCCAGTGCGTGCCGATCGCGGGGCTGTTCCAGATCGAGGCGCGCCCGCGCTCGCTGCTCGACCGGCTGAGCCCGCGCGAGCTCGCGGCGATCCGCTATTACGGCGCCGGACGTTCGCACAAGGAGGTCGCGCAGCAGATGGCGATCTCGCCGACGACCGTGCGTCACTACCTGCGCTGCGCGTACCGCAAGCTCGGCATGCACGACAAGAGCCAGATCGCCGGCGTGCTGGGCGCGACGGGCGGCGCAACCGACGACGCGGAGGAGGCGGGCGGCATGCCGCGCTGAGGCGCATGGACGAACGGGTGCCACGCGGCGCGCACTGCGATGGTCGAATGGTTGTGTCCGCAACCATTGAGCGTTATGCTCGTCAACTCCCAGGAGACGGAATCCCATCATGAACGACACGAATTCAGGGTCGGTGCGCGCGGCGGTGGTCGGGGTCGGCGCGATCGGCGGATTGCTCGCGGCCGCGTTGTCGAGAGCCGGCATGACCGTGAGCGCATACGCACGCGGCGCGACGCTCGATGCGCTGAATACGCACGGCGTGCGCGTGATCGACGAGGCGGGCGCAACCTCGTCGGTGCCGGTGCGGGCAAGCGACGATGCGGCCGCACTCGGTGTGCAGGACTACGTGGTGATCGCGCTGAAGGCGCAGGCGCTGCCGGCGCTGGCCGCGCGCCTCGCGCCGCTGGTCGGGCCGGATACCGTGATCGTCGCGGCGATGAACGGGCTGCCGTGGTGGTTCACGCACGGGCTCGAAGGGCCGATCGACGGCGTGCCGCTCGATGCGGTCGACCCGGGCGGCGCGGTGTCGGCCGCGTTGCCGCCCGCGCAGGCGATCGGCTGCGTCGTGCACCTGTCGTCGAGTACCGACGCGCCGGGCGTCGTGCGTCGCGGGCGCGGCAACCGGCTGATCGTCGGCACGCCCGATCCGCGGCTCGACGTCGCCACGGCGCGGTTCGCCGCGGCGCTTGCGGCCGGCGGTTTCGACGTCGAGTCGACGCCCGCGATCCGGACCGAGATCTGGACGAAGCTGTGGGGCAACATGAACATGAATCCGCTGAGCGCGCTGACCGGGTCGACGGCCGAGCAGTTGCTCGACGATCCGTTCACGCAGGATCTCGCGTTGCGGATGATGGAAGAGGCGGCCGCGATCGGCGCGAAGCTCGGACTATCCACGGGCATGAGCGGCCCCGAGCGGATCGCGGTCACGCGCAAGCTCGGGGCGTTCAAGACGTCGATGCTGCAGGATTTCGAAGCGGGGCGCCCGCTCGAGGTCGGGCCGATTCTCGGTGTGTTTCCGGAACTCGGCCGCAAACTCGGTGTGCCGACCCCGTACTGCGACGCGGTGCTCGGTTTGTTGCGTCAGCGCGCCGCGAACAGCGGGTTGTAGCGCTTGTGCGGCCGCATGATGCAAACGGGCCGCCCGGATCGCGCGCGACGCGACCCGGGCGGCCTGTCTGATTCGTCGGATCAATGCAGCCTGCCGCCCTTGCCATCCGGCGAAGCCGGGGCCGGCGCGCGGCTCAGTCGTCGCGCTCCGTTGCGTGCGCGACGACCTTGTCGAGCAGCCGCTCGAACGTCTGCCGTTCGCTGTCGGACAGGCACGCGAGCAAGCCGTCGTTCCACTTGCGCACGATCGGCATGATCTTGCGATGCAGCGCGCGGCCGTCTGCGGTCAGTGCGATCAGCACGATCCGGCCGTCCTCGTCGCTCGCGCTGCGCTCGAGCAGCCCCTGGCGCAGCAGCGCTTCGGCCGCGCGGCTCGCCTGGCTCTTGTCGAGATTGGTGTGGCGCGCGAGGTCCATGATCGAGAACGGGCCGAACGCGCCGACGGCGGCGATCACGCGCGCCTCGGGCAGCGAGATGTCGAGCTTGTGCCGGTACACCTCGCCGATCCCGCGGTCGGAGCGCTTCGTAAGCGCATGGAGGCGATAGGTCAGAAACTGATCGAGCCCGGCTTGACGGCCTTTCATGTCGAATCCTGAAGAAAAAGGGCGGGCCCGATTGTTCCTGTATCGCGCGCTCGGGTCAACGGTCAGTGTGCACCGTACTTCAGGCGTGTCAACTGTTCCGCTTCGTTCGCGAGCAGATTGGCCGCATCGCGGATCGCGACGTCGAGCGTGATCGGCCCGGGCGCCGGCGAAAAACAGCCGGAGAAATGCTCGGACAGGCGCGGCAGCGCGGCCGGGTCGACCGCGCCGGACAGCAGCGACGCGCTCACGCCGGCGGCCCGCGCGTGCCGGCACGCGACGAACGGCGCCTTGCCGTGCAGCGTCTGCACGTCGGAGCGGCCTTCGCCGGTGATCAGCCAGTCGGCGCCGGCCAGGGCGGCGTCGAGCCCGACCTGGCGCGCGACCACCTCGGCACCGGCCTCGAACCGTGCACCGAGCATGTGCAGCGCGAAACCGAGGCCGCCCGCGGCGCCCGCGCCCGGCAGGTCGCGGCCGTGACGGTCGAGCGCGGCTTCGAGCAGGTCGGCGAATCGGGCGAGGGCGGCATCGAGGGTCGCAACCTGCGCGGCCGTCACGCCTTTTTGCGGACCGAACACGGCGGTGGCGCCATGCGCGCCCGTCAGCGGGTTGTCGACGTCGGACATGCCGACGAATTCCGTTTCCTTCAGGCGCGGATCGAGCGCCGACACGTCGATGCGCGCGATGTCGGCGAGCCGCGACGGCACGGGCTCGAGCGGCTGGCCGTCGGCGTCGAAGCACTGCAGGCCGAGGCCCGCGAGCAGCCCGGCGCCCGCGTCGTTGGTGCTGCTGCCGCCGAGCGCGACGAAGAAGCGGCGCACGCCCTCGTCGAGCAGCGTGCGGATCGCCTCGCCCATCCCGCGCGTGCTGCGCGCGTCGACCGGCACGCTCATGCCGACCGGGTCGGTAATCCCGACGATCTCGGCCGTCTCGACGATCGCGGTACGCGCATCGATCACGCCGACCGCCGCGTCTCGCGGTGCGAGCGACGCGCCGGCCACCCGCAGCGTGCGCCGCGTGCCGCCGCCCGCCAGCATCGCGTCGAGCGTGCCTTCGCCGCCGTCGGCCATCGGGCAGCAGCGCACGACGGCGTCGGGCCGCGCGCGGCGAATGCCGGTGGCGATCGCGTCCGCGACCTGCTCGGCGGAAAGCGAGCCTTTGAACGAATCGGGCGCGATGACGACGACAGGCGCGGACGGGTGGTGCGGCATGGTGTCTCCGGAGGGTGTGATTGGTGTGAAGAATGCATGGTTGGCCACGGGGGTGGCTCACACGCTATCGGAGCTTACAGGATGGCGGGCGCGGGGTGGATACGTGGCTCGGCATAGCGGCGATCCGTGTGCATGGCCGTGCAACGGGCCGTCGATGGGGCGGGGACACACGCGTGTCGTGCCGATCTGGCGGTACGAGGAAAATTGTTTGCTAGAATAGTCGATTCTTCCGGCCAAAGCCGTGCTCCGAGCCGCTTGCGCTAGCCATCCGGCGCGTGCAGGGATGGCGTGGCGCCCCGGCGCGGCGTGTGAGTGTGCGCACCTCACGCTGCAGGCAGGCACGGCAAGGAAAACCCGATTCGCTCGAATAATTTTAGGACGATTGAAGCCATGGCTAACGTTGTTGAGAACCTCGGCAAGCTTGAACGCCGTGTGACGATTTCCCTGCCGAAAGACACCGTGCAGAAGGAAATCGATGCCCGCATCCAGAAACTCGCGAAGAACGTGCGCATGCCGGGTTTCCGCCCGGGCAAGGTGCCGCTGAAGATGGTCGCGCAACAGTACGCGGGTCAGGTCGAGGCGGAAGTGCTGAGCGACAAGATCGGCCAGGAATTCTTCACGATCAGCCGCGCGGAAAACCTGCGCGTCGCCGGCCAGCCGAGCTTCGAGCCGAAGCAGGAACAGGCTGAAGACGCATACGCGTTCGACGCGACGTTCGAGGTCTACCCGGAAGTGAAGATCGGCGATCTGGCGACGGCTGAAGTCGAGCGCTCGACGACGACGATCGGCGACGCCGAAATCGACCGCACGCTGGACATCCTGCGCAAGCAGCGCGTGCACTACCACGCACGCGGCGAAGCCGGCGAGCACGGCGACGGCGGCGCGGACACCGCAGCGAAGAACGGCGACCGCGTGACGGTCGACTTCGTCGGCAAGATCGACGACGTCGCGTTCCAGGGCGGCACGGCCGAAGATTTCCCGTTCGTGCTCGGCGAAGGCCGCATGCTGCCGGAATTCGAAACGGCGGCGCTCGGCCTGAAGGTCGGCGAACAGCGTACGTTCGACCTCAAGTTCCCGGATGACTACCACGGCAAGGACGTCGCCGGCAAGACGGCGCAGTTCACGGTCACGATGAAGAAGATCGAGTGGCCGCACCTGCCGGAAATCGACGCGGAATTCGCGAAGTCGCTCGGCATCGAAGACGGCGACCTCACGAAGATGCGTGCCGAGATCAAGGAAAACCTCGAGCGCGAAGCGAAGCGTCGCACGCAGTCGATCGTCAAGAACCAGGTGATGGACGCGCTGCTGAAGATTTCCGAGCTCGACGTGCCGAAGGCGCTGATCGAGCAGGACCAGCAGCGTCTCGTCGAAATGGCGCGCCAGGATCTGGCGCAGCGCGGCGTGCCGAACGCGAAGGATGCACCGATCCCGGCCGAGATGTTCGCCGAGCAGGCAGAGCGTCGCGTGAAGCTGGGCCTCGTGCTGGCCGAGCTGGTGAAGGCGAACGGCCTCGAAGCGAAGCCGGAGCAGATCCGCGCGGAAGTCGACGAGTTCGCGAAGAGCTACGAAGACCCGAAGGAAGTGGTCCGCTGGTATTATTCCAACCAGCAGCGCCTCGCCGAGATGGAAGCGTTCGTCGTTGAGAGCAACGTCGTCGACTTCGTGCTGGGCAAGGCAAAGGTGACGGACAAGGAAGTGAGCTTCGAGGCACTCGCGAGCGCATCGGCGCAAGCGTAAGTGTCGCTCTAGCGGCGTGCCGGCTGTCGGAGCGACGGCCCGCACGCCGTTTTTACGTCAAGCGCACGGTTGCCATTAATATGGCGATTGAGCGGGCGGCTTCCTTCCGTTCAATTTTCCATTCGAACAAGGTTCATTGAATGATCACTCGCGCTGAATTGCTGGACATGCTTGCTTCGAACGCGCCGCAGGGTTTCGAGGCGCAAGCGCTGGGGCTGGTGCCGATCGTCGTCGAAACGAGCGGCCGCGGCGAGCGTTCGTACGACATCTATTCGCGTCTCCTGAAGGAGCGCCTGGTGTTCATGGTCGGCGAAGTGAACGACCAGACCGCCAACCTCGTGGTCGCGCAATTGCTGTTCCTCGAGAGCGAGAATCCCGACAAGGACATCAGCCTCTACATCAACAGCCCGGGCGGCTCGGTGTCGGCCGGGATGGCGATCTACGACACGATGCAGTTCATCAAGCCGGACGTGTCGACCCTGTGCATGGGCCTCGCGGCCAGCATGGGTGCGTTCCTGCTCGCGTCGGGTGCGAAGGGCAAGCGCTTCGCGCTGCCGAATTCGCGCGTGATGATTCACCAGCCGCTGGGCGGCGCGCGCGGCCAGGCCTCCGACATCGAGATCCAGGCGCGCGAGATCCTCTACCTGAAGGAACGGTTGAACAACCTGCTCGCGCAGCATACGGGCCAGGACGTCGAGCGCATCGCGCGCGACACCGACCGTGATAACTTCATGTCGAGCGAGGACGCGAAGGCGTACGGGCTGATCGATCAGGTGCTGCTGAAGCGCCCGTGAGCTTAAACGGGGTGCCGCCCCGATTCGCCCGGCGCCCCGCCACGTCCCGAGTGCCCTGAGCATCTGCGGCAAGCGCATCCAGCCGGCTCCGGTCGCGCCCTAGGCGCGGCGTTCGGAGCAATCGGCGTATCATGTCATTTACCTGTCCGGAGGCTCTACATTCATGGCGGACAAAAAAGGTTCGAACAGCGAGAAGCTGTTGTATTGCTCGTTTTGCGGGAAGAGCCAGCATGAGGTGAAAAAACTCATCGCGGGCCCGTCGGTGTTCATCTGCGATGAATGTATCGACCTCTGCAACGAAATCATTCGCGACGAGGCGGCTGCCGCCGGCGTCGAGGCCAGCCTGTCCCGGTCGGATCTGCCGAGCCCGCAGGAAATTCGCGACATCCTCGATCAGTACGTGATCGGCCAGGAGCGCGCGAAGAAAATCCTCGCGGTGGCCGTGTACAACCACTACAAGCGCCTGAAGCATCTCGACAAGAAGGACGACGTCGAGCTGTCGAAGAGCAACATCCTGCTGATCGGCCCGACGGGCTCCGGCAAGACGCTGCTCGCGCAGACGCTCGCACGGTTGCTCAACGTGCCGTTCGTGATCGCCGACGCGACGACGCTGACCGAAGCCGGCTACGTCGGCGAGGACGTCGAGAACATCATCCAGAAGCTGTTGCAGAACTGCAACTACGAGGTCGACAAGGCCCAGCGCGGGATCGTCTACATCGACGAAATCGACAAGATCAGCCGCAAGTCGGACAACCCGTCGATCACGCGCGACGTGTCGGGCGAGGGCGTCCAGCAGGCGCTGCTGAAGCTCGTCGAGGGCACGATGGCGTCGGTGCCGCCGCAGGGCGGCCGCAAGCACCCGAACCAGGATTTCATCCAGGTCGACACGACCAACATCCTGTTCATCTGCGGCGGCGCGTTCGACGGTCTCGAAAAGGTGATCACCGATCGTACCGAGAAAACCGGTATCGGCTTCGGCGCGACGGTCAAGAGCAAGCAGGAGCGCGACGCGGGCGAGGTGCTGCGCGAAACGGAACCGGAAGACCTGATCAAATTCGGTCTGATCCCCGAATTGATCGGCCGGCTGCCGGTGGTCGCGACGCTCGGCAAGCTCGACGAAGCCGCGCTGATGAAGATCCTGGTCGAGCCGAAGAATGCGCTCGTCAAGCAGTATCACAAGCTGTTCGCGATGGAGCGCGTCGAGCTGGAAATCCGGCCGGGCGCGCTGCAGGCAGTCGCCCGCAAGGCGATCCGCCGCAAGACCGGCGCGCGCGGTTTGCGTTCGATCATCGAACAGGCGTTGCTCGACGTGATGTACGAGCTGCCGACGATGAAAGGGGTCAGCAAGGTCATCATCGACGAGAACGTCATCGATGGGGACGGCAAGCCCTTGCTGATCTACGAGGACACGCCGAAGGTGGCGGGTTCGAACTGACCGGCTTGCCGACGATGTTCAGCGAAAAAGGCCGTTCATGAGTCCGTGGGCGGCTTTTTTTCGTTTATCTTGTGGGTAACTCTGACTCGACACGCGGTGGTTACTTTCTTACCGAATATTTCCCGCACTTGAAGGCTTGCAATTCGTTGTGGCGGCCTCAATTACCGAACAATTGATTCCACTCATGGGGAAATGAAATGTCAGGCACCCAACTTCTCCCGCCGGAACGCATCACGCTCCCGCTGCTGCCGCTGCGGGACGTCGTCGTTTTCCCGCACATGGTCATTCCGCTCTTCGTGGGCCGGCCGAAATCGATCAAGGCCCTCGAAGCAGCGATGGAAGGCGGCAAGCACATCATGCTCGTCGCCCAGAAAACCGCGGCCAAGGACGAACCGACCGAAAAGGACATGTACGAGGTCGGTTGTATCGCCAACATCCTGCAGATGCTGAAGCTGCCGGACGGCACCGTGAAGGTGCTCGTCGAGGGCCTGCAGCGCGCGAAGGCGTTGTCGATCGAAGAGCAGGAGACGCAATTCTCCTGCGAAGTGATGCCGCTCGAGCCCGATCACGCAGACAGCGCCGAAACCGAAGCGCTGCGTCGCGCGATCGTGTCGCAGTTCGACCAGTACGTGAAGCTGAACAAGAAGATCCCGCCGGAGATCCTCACGTCGCTGTCGGGCATCGACGAAGCGGGCCGCCTCGCCGACATGATCGCCGAGCGCCTGCCGCTGAAGCTCGACCAGAAGCAGCACATCCTCGAGATGTTCCCGGTCATCGAGCGCCTCGAGCACCTGCTCGCGCAACTCGAAGCCGAGATCGACATCCTGCAGGTCGAAAAGCGCATCCGCGGGCGCGTGAAGCGCCAGATGGAAAAGAGCCAGCGCGAGTACTACCTGAACGAGCAGGTCAAGGCGATCCAGAAGGAACTCGGCGAAGGCGAGGAAGGCGCGGATCTCGAGGAACTCGAGAAGCGCATCAACGCCGCGCGCATGCCGAAGGAAGCCAAGAAGAAGGCCGACGCCGAACTGAAGAAGCTGAAGCTGATGTCGCCGATGTCGGCGGAAGCGACCGTCGTGCGCAACTACATCGACACGCTGATCGGCCTGCCGTGGCGCAAGAAGAGCAAGGTCAACAACGATCTGTCGAACGCCGAGCAGGTGCTCGACGAGGATCACTTCGGCCTCGAGAAGGTCAAGGAACGGATCCTCGAGTACCTCGCGGTGCAACAGCGCGTGGACAAGGTCAAGGCGCCGATCCTGTGCCTCGTCGGGCCTCCGGGCGTCGGCAAGACCTCGCTCGGCCAGTCGATCGCCCGTGCGACGAACCGCAAGTTCGTCCGGATGGCGCTCGGCGGCGTGCGTGACGAAGCCGAGATCCGCGGTCACCGCCGGACGTATATCGGTTCGATGCCGGGCAAGATCCTGCAAAGTCTCGCGAAGGTCGGCGTGCGCAATCCGCTCTTCCTGCTCGACGAAGTCGACAAGATGGGCATGGATTTCCGCGGCGATCCGTCGTCGGCGCTGCTCGAAGTGCTCGATCCGGAACAGAACCACACGTTCGCCGACCACTACATCGAAGTCGACTTCGATCTGTCGGACGTGATGTTCGTCGCGACGTCGAACTCGCTGAACATCCCGCCGCCGCTGCTCGACCGGATGGAAGTGATCCGTCTGTCGGGCTACACGGAAGACGAGAAGGTCAGCATCGCCCAGCGTTACCTGCTGCCGAAGCAGAAGAAGAACAACGGGCTGAAGGAAGGCGAGATCGAGGTCACCGAGCAGGCGATCCGCGACATCATCCGCTACTACACGCGCGAAGCCGGTGTGCGTTCGCTCGAGCGGGAAGTGTCGAAGATCTGCCGCAAGGTCGTGAAGATGCTGCTGCTGAAGAAGGCATCGGGCGCGATCAAGGTCGATGGCGAAAACCTCGACACGTTCCTCGGCGTGCGCAAGTACGACTTCGGCCTCGCCGCGAAGGAAAACCAGGTCGGTCAGGTGACGGGCCTCGCGTGGACGGAAGTCGGCGGCGACCTGCTGACGATCGAAGCCGCGGTGATGCCGGGCAAGGGCAACGTGATCCGCACGGGTTCGCTCGGCGACGTGATGAAGGAGTCGGTCGAGGCCGCACGTTCGGTCGTGCGCTCGCGTTCGCGGCGTCTCGGTATCAAGGACGAAGCGTTCGAGAAGCAGGACATCCACATCCACGTGCCGGAAGGCGCGACGCCGAAGGACGGTCCGTCCGCCGGCGGTGCGATGACGACCGCGCTGGTGTCGGTGCTGACGGGTATTCCCGTGCGGGCCGACGTCGCGATGACGGGCGAAATCACGTTGCGTGGCGAAGTGCTGCCGATCGGCGGGCTGAAGGAGAAGCTGCTGGCGGCGCACCGCGGCGGCATCAAGCTCGTGCTGATCCCGGAAGAGAACGTGAAGGATCTCGCGGACATTCCGGACAACGTGAAGAACGCGATCGAGATCGTGCCGGTCCGCTGGATCGACAAGGTGCTGGAGCTCGCGCTCGAGCGTTCGCCGACGCCGCTGCCGCCGGAAGAAGAGGCGAAGGCTGCGGCGCCGGTCGGCGAGGCGGCGAAGGATGCCGGTTCGACGGAAGTCGTCAAGCACTGAGAACCTGAACGCCGTCGTTGCTGACGGTTGTTCACGAAAACCCGCGGCGGTGTCCGCGGGTTTTTTTATGCGCATCGGAATCGTGCGTGCCCGCGCGTGAAAAAAAATTCGCGTGCGGGCTTGGCAAAATGATCGGGGATGAATTAAACTTGCGGGCTCGCTGATTGTTGATGCGGAAACGCAGATCGCAGTCGGAACGAATCGGAAACGGGTGCTTAGCTCAGCTGGTAGAGCGGCGCCCTTACAAGGCGTAGGTCGGGGGTTCGAACCCCTCAGCACCCACCAGTTTCACGATTCAGCCAGACCAAGGAGCGGTAGTTCAGTCGGTTAGAATACCGGCCTGTCACGCCGGGGGTCGCGGGTTCGAGTCCCGTCCGCTCCGCCAAACAAACAACAATGCCCGCCTTGTGCGGGCATTGTTGTTTGTGCATCCGGCTTGCGTCCGCTTGCGGGCGCGTGACCGCGGAGTGGAGGAAGCCGCCTGCGCGGCTTCCGGCGGGACTCGAAGGGTTGCGCGTGCACGCGCAACCGCGGCCTGCAGGATGTGGGCGAGTCCCGTCCGCTCCGCCAAACAAACAACAATGCCCGCCTTGTGCGGGCATTGTTGTTTGTGCATCCGGTTTGCGCCCGCTTGCGGGTGCGTGACCGCGGAGCGGAGGAAGCCGCCTGCGTTTTATCCCGTCCCACCCCGTATGTTGTAATATCGGACGTTTTGTCCAATTTTCCCGTCACGCATGCTCGATTTCTTCCGTAATCACCAGCGCCTGATGATGGCGCTCCTGCTCCTGATCGTGTTGCCGGGGCTGGGTTTCGTCGGGATCCAAGGCTTCCGCGGCTTCTTCGACGACAGTGCGAACGTCGCGGCAGTCAACGGGCACAAGATCACGCGGGTCGAATTCGACGGCGCGTTCCGCCAGCAGATCGACCAGGCGCGCCAGGCGCTCGGCGGCCAGTTCGACATCAAGATGTTCGATACGCCCGAGCATCGCAAGCAGGTGCTCGACGGCCTGATCCAGCAACGTGTGCTGGCCGACGAGACGCAACGCCTGCACCTGACTGCCTCCGACAACGCCGTGCGCGACGCGCTGATGAGCGACCCGATGATCGCGTCGCTGAAGAAGCCCGACGGGACGATCGACGTCGAGCGCTATGCGCAACTGCTGTCGTTCCAGGGGATGACGCCCGAGCAGTACCAGGAGCGCGTGCGTTACAGCCTCGCGTTGCAGCAGATTCCGGCGAGCATCGTGTCGAGCGCATTCACGCCGAAGAGCCTTGCGCAACGCCTGTCCGAACTCGCCGCGCAGCAGCGTGAAGTGCAGGCGCTCGTGCTGAAGACGAGCGACTTCGCGGCGAAGGTCCAGCCGACCGACGCGCAGCTCACCGCGTACTACGACGCGCACAAGCAGAGCTTCGCGACGCCGGAAACCGCGACGATCCAGTACCTCGTCTATTCGCCGGCGGCCGCGGCCGCGAGCGCGCAGCCGACCGAGGCGGACATCAAGAAGTTCTACGACGACAACCCGACGCACTTCCGCACCGAAGCGCAGGTGCGCGTGAGCCACATCTTCATCGCCGCGCCGGGCAGCGCCAGCGCGGCCGACAAGGCGGCGGCAAAGGCGAAGGCCGAGCAACTGCTCGCCGACGTGAAGACCCATCCGGATCAATTCGCGCAGATCGCGCAGAAGGATTCGCAGGACGCGCCGTCGGCGGCGAAGGGCGGCGACCTCGGCTTCATCACGCGCGGCTCGACCGCGGGCGGCAAGGCGTTCGACGATGCCGCGTTCTCGCTGAAGCAGGGCGACGTCAGCGGCATCGTGCAGTCGGATCTCGGTTTCCACATCCTGAAGGCGACCGAAGTGAAGCCGGCGGTCGTCAAGCCGTTCGCGGAAGTGAAGGACCAGATCGCGGCCGACCTGAAGCAGCAGTACGCGTCGAAGGCGTTCTCGGACAACGCGGAAGGGTTCACGTCGACCGTCTACGAAAAGGCGAAGACGCTGCAGCCGGCCGCGGACAAGTACAAGCTGACGATCCAGACGGCCACCGTCACGCCGACGCCGAATCCGCAACTGCCGCCGACGAGCCCGTTGAACAATCCGAAGTTCCTGGCCGCCGTGTTCGCGAACGACGCGGTGAAGAACCAGAACAACACGCAGGCGATCGACGTCGGCAACAACACGCTGATCTCGGCGCGCGTGACCGACTACAAGCCGGCTGCCGTGCCCGCGCTCGACGCGATCAAGGACGTCGTGCGCCAGAAGGTCATCGCCGAGCAGGCCGCGGAACTCGCGAAAAAGGACGGTGCGGCGAAGCTGGCCGAGCTGCAGAAGTCGAAGTCGACCGACGGGTTCTCGGCCGCGCAGAAGGTGTCGCGCACGCAGTCGCAAGGCCTGACGCCGGCTGCGCTGAGCGCCGTCTACAAGGTCGATGCGAAGACGCTGCCGGCTTACGTCGGCGTCGATCTGGGCGCGGACGGTTATGCGATCTATCGCGTGAACGCGGTGATCCCGGGTTCGGCGGTCGATCCGCAGCAACTGGCGGCCGCGCAGCAGCAGATGGCGCAGGTCGACGCGCAAAGCGAAGGCGAGGCGTACCTCGCCGCGCTGCGCGACCGCTCGAAGGTGAAGCTGTACGGCACGACGGCGAGCCAGCAGCAGGACGGCGACAACTGAGCATCGTTTCGCCCGCAACAACCATCGAAAAGCCCCGCGCGACGCGGGGCTTTTTGTTTTTCGGTGCGCGGCTGCGCTCAGCCGTGCGGCTTGCCGAGCAACGGCTTCAGCGCCGGCCACACGTTGTCGAGCAGGATGCGCTGGGCCGGCTGCGCCGGATGCATCTGGTCGGCCTGGAACATCTCGGGTTTGTTCTCGATGCCGGCCAGCAGGAACGGCACGAGCGGTACGCCGAGATCCTTCGACAGCCGCGTATAGACCGCGTGGAACTTCTGCGTGTAGTCGGGGCCGTAATTGGGCGGCACGTACATGCCGACCAGCACGACCTTCGCCCGCGCCTGCCGCGCGCCGGCGATGATGTCGCGCAGGTTCTGCTCGGTCGTCGCGAGCGGTACGCCGCGCAGCGCATCGTTCGAACCGAGCTCGACGACGACGATCGACGGCTTGAGCCGCTGCAGCACCGCGGGCAGCCGTGCCCGGCCGCCGCTCGTGGTGTCGCCGCTGACGCTCGCGTTCGCGACGCTATAATCGATTCGCTCGGTCGTGAGCCGTTGCCGCAGCAGCGCCACCCAGCCGGTGTCGCGCGGCAATCCGTATTCGGCCGACAGGCTGTCGCCCAGCACGACGATCACGGGCGGGCTCGATGCCGGCGCCGTCGCGGCGCGTGCGGGCACGCCGACGGCCAGCAGGGTGCCCAGCAGCGCGGCGGCCGCCGCGCGTCTTTTCCAGCGAAATGTCGTGTCCATGTTCAAGATTACCGATCCGATCATCGAAGTCCATGACGTGTGCAAGCGGGTCGCCGATGCAACGGGCGAGCTGACGATCCTCGACGGCATCACGCTTGCCGTGCAGGCGGGCAGCAGCCTCGCGATCGTCGGCGCGTCGGGGTCGGGCAAATCGACGCTGCTCGGCCTGCTTGCGGGGTTGGACAGCGCGACGAGCGGCACGGTTCGCCTGCTCGGTCGCGCACTCGACCAGCTCGACGAGGACGAACGCGCGGCGTTGCGCAACGGTGCGGTCGGATTCGTGTTCCAGTCGTTCCAGCTGATGCCGCACCTGACGGCGCTCGAGAACGTGATGCTGCCGCTCGAACTGCAGGGCGGTATCAGTGCGCGCGAGGCGGCCGACCGCGCTCGCGCGCTGCTGGTGCAGGTCGGTCTCGGCGAACGCACCGCGCATTATCCGAAGCTGCTGTCGGGCGGCGAACAGCAGCGCGTCGCGCTCGCGCGCGCATTTGTCACGCGCCCGGCGATCCTGTTCGCCGACGAGCCGACCGGCAGCCTCGACGCGGCCACCGGCCACGCGGTCATCGACCTGATGTTCGAACTGAACCGCACGCATGGCGCGACGCTCGTGCTCGTGACGCACGATATCGAACTCGCGCGCCGCTGCGCCACCACCGTGACGCTCGACGCCGGCCGCATCGTCGCGCCGCACGCGGCTTCCCGCGGCGCGTGAAGGCGCCTGCGGCCGGCCGCGCGGGGCGAATCGGCGCGGCCGGCAACGGCATGACACCGTCGCGTCAGTGCTTCAACGCTTGAGCGCCGCGCGGGCGCGCTCGATCAGCGCCGTGGTCGACGAGTCGTGCTTCGCCGGGTCGACCGATTCGGCCGACAGGTCGGCTTCGACGACCTTGCCGAGAATCTTGCCGAGCTCGACGCCCCACTGGTCGAACGGATTGATGTCCCACACCGTCGCCTGCACGAGCACCTTGTGCTCGTAGAGCGCGATCAGCGCGCCGAGCGCGCGCGGCGTCAGCGCATCGACGAGCAGCGTCGTGGTCGGGCGGTTGCCGGGGAACGTCAGGTGCGGCGCGAGCGCTTCCTTGCCGGGCCCGGCGACCTGGCGCGCTTCTTCGAGCGTGCGGCCGAGCATCAGTGCCTCGCTTTGCGCGAAGCAGTTCGCGAGCAGCTTCGGATGATGGCTCGCGAGCGGATGCTCGGGCGTCAGCACCGCGATGAAGTCGATCGGCACGATCGTGGGCCCCTGGTGCAGCATCTGGAAGAACGCATGCTGGCCGTTGGTGCCCGGCTCGCCCCACGTGACGGCCGACGTTGGATAGTCGACGAAGCGGCCGTCCAGGCGCGCGGATTTGCCGTTGCTCTCCATTTCGAGCTGCTGCAGGTACGACGGCAGGTAGTGCAGCGCTTCCGAATACGGCGCGACGAGATAGCTCTGCGAGCCGAAGAAATTCCGGTACCAGATGCCGATCAGGCCGAGCAGCACCGGCAGGTTGCGCTCGAGCGGCGCTTCGCGGAAGTGACGGTCCATGTCGTTCGCGCCGGCCAGCAGCTCGTCGAACTGTTCGGGGCCGACCGCGATCATGATCGACAGGCCGACCGCCGACCACAGCGAATAGCGGCCGCCGACCCAATCCCACATCTCGAACACGTTGTCCGCGGCGATACCGAACTTCACGACTTCGGCCGGGTTCGCCGACACGCCGACGAAGTGCTTCGCGAGCGCGTCCTCGGGGCAGCCGCGCGCGACGAACCAGTCGCGCAGCGAGCGTGCGTTCGTCATCGTCTCGAGCGTCGTGAAGGTCTTCGACACGATGATCGCGAGCGTTTCCTCGGGGTCGACCTGTTCGAGCACGCGTGCGAGATCGGCGCCGTCGACGTTCGACACGAAATGGGTGGAAATCTCGGGCGTCGCGACGTGGTGCAGTGCATGCACGACCATCTTCGGCCCGAGATCCGAGCCGCCGATGCCGATGTTGATCACGTGGCGGATGCGCTTGCCCGTATAGCCCGTCCACGTGCCGCTGCGCACGGCGCGCGCGAACGTCGCCATCTTCGCGCGCTCGGCGCTCACCTGCGCGTGGAACGGCGCGTGCGGGTCGGTCGCGCGCAGCGCGGTGTGGAGTGCTGCGCGGCCTTCGGTCGGGTTGACGATCTCGCCCGCGAACATCGCGTCGCGGCGCGCTTCGACGCCCGCGTCGCGCGCGAGCTGCACGAGCAGGCGTACCGTTTCGTCATCGATGCGGTTCTTCGAGAAATCGGCCGCGAGACCGCCGCCCGGAATCGTGAAGCGTTCGGCGCGGGTCGGTGCGCGATCGTTTTCCGGCGCGAACCAGTCGCGCAGCCGCGCGTGGCGGATCTGTTCGAAGTGGGATTGAAGGGCAGTCCAGGCGGGGAGCGATTTCAGCGTCATGACGGTTCGAGTGAAGCGTGAATCGGGAGGAATGCCGCGCCGGCTCATCGGGATCGGAAAGCCGGCGGACGAGAACGCCCGCCGTGCGGCGGGGCAGTCAGTATAGCGGCGTTACGTGTCGGCGCGCGGCGACGGATAAAAAAGGCGATTGATCAGCATGCGCACCGTCGGCGCGAGTTCGCCCGCGGTGAGCCCGGCCGGGCCGGTGCCGTTCGCGCTCAGCGTGTCGGCCGCGAGGCCGTGCAGATAGACGCCGGCCAGCGCGGCTTCGTACGGCGCGACCCGTTGCGCGAGCAGCGCGCCGGTCAGGCCGCCGAGCACGTCGCCGGTGCCGCCGGTGGCGAGCGCCGCGTTGCCGGTCGGGTTGATCGTCACGCGGCCGTCGGGCGCGGCAATCACCGTGCCCGAGCCTTTCAGCACGACGATGGCCGCGTAACGAGCGGCGAGCGCCTGTGCAGCCGCGACGCGATCGTCCTGCACGGCGGCCGTGTTGCTGCCGAGCAGGCGTGCGGCTTCGAGCGGATGCGGCGTCAGCACGCACGGACTGCCATGCGCGCCGCGCGCGGCGACGGCGGCGGCGAGATCCGCGTGCGTCGCGACGAGATTCAGCGCGTCGGCATCGAGCAACGTCGCGATGTCGCGCGCGAGCACGTCGCGCACGAGCGTCGCCGCCGCCTCGCGCGTGCCGAGCCCGCAACCGGCCGCGATTGCAGTCATCGCACCGAGGTCGACGGTGTCGGCCGGATGCAGCATCAGCTCGGGGAAGGGCGGGTCGTACGGCGGCGCGCCTGCGCCAAGAAAGCCGACGTGCACCTTGCCGGCGCCCGCGAACAGCGCGGCGCGGGCGGCGAGGATCGGCGCGCCGCACATGCCCGTGTCGCCGCCGAGCACCGCGAGGCTGCCGTAGGTGCCCTTGTGGGACGCGAAGGCGCGCGCGGGCAGCGCCGCGGCGAATCGCGCCGGCGCATTCAGCACGATCGCCGGCGCGGCGGGCGGCGCGACGTCGAGCGACGCGACGTGGATTTCGCCGGCGAGATCGCGGCCGTCGCCCGTGTAGAGGCCGGGCTTCGCGCCGATGAAGGTGAGCGTGTGCGTGGCCGCGACGGCGACGCCCGCGCCGACGATCCGGCCCGTGTCGCTGTCGAGCCCGCTCGGCACGTCGAGCGCGAGCACGCGGCCGCCGCCGCGCGCATGGGCGGCGATGCGTGCGGCCTGCTCGGCGAACGCGCCGTCGAGCGCGCGGCCGAGACCGATGCCGAACATCCCGTCGACCACCCACGCGTAGTCGCCCGGCGACGCGGGCGCGGTGGCCGACAGCGGCACGCCGGCCGAGCGCGCGAGACCGAGTGCCCATTGCGCGTCGTCCGGCTTGACCGGCACCGGCATCCACGCGTGCGTGGCCACGCCGAGCTGCTGGAGATGCGCGGCGGCCACCAGCGCGTCGCCGCCGTTGTTGCCGGGGCCGACCGCGAACCAGACGGGGCGCTCGTCGCCGGCGACGCGCTCGGACAGCCAGCGCGCGGCCGCGGCGCCGGCGCGGCCCATCAGCGTGTGGGGCGGCAGCGCGGCGGTGGCGTCGGCTTCGGCCGCGCGCAGGTCGGCGACGCGCAGCAGTGCGATCGGCTCGGAATCGGGAAGCGGCGGGCGGGTAACGGTCATCGCGGGATCGTGGCGGCTGCCAAGGATGCCGCCACGGGCCGGCCCGCGGCGGTCAGGTCGTGAAGCGGCCGGCGCTCAGCGCGGCGAGCGTATCGGCGGGCCAGTGCTGGACGTTGCCGCCCAGATAGTCGGCCACCACTTTAGCAGACCCGCACGCGAGGCCCCAGCCGGCCGGGCCGTGGCCGAAATTGACGAATACGCGCGGATGCGGGGTCGGACCCACGATGGGCAGGCCGTCCGGCGACAGCAGCTGCATGCCGCGCCACGACAGCGCGGCCGAGATCTTCGCCGCGCCCGGCACCCAGTCATGGACGGCCTGGCCGAGCAGCGCGAGCGCGGCCTCGGACAGCGGCTCGGCGAGCGGTTTCGCGGTGTCGGCGAGGCCCTGCAGCACGGCGCCGCCGCCGACGCGCAGCCGCTGATGGGTGCGCGTGATCGAGATCCGCTTGATCGAATCGACGACGCACAGGTGCGGCGAGTGTTCTTCGTACGCGACCGGCGCGGTGAGCGTATGGATGCGCACCGGGTGCAGCGGCAGGCGCCAGCCGAGCCGTTCGAGCAGCGGGAGGCTGCCGGCGCCGGCGGCGACCACGATCGCGTCGGCGGACATCACGTCGACCTCGTGCGCCTTCGTCGCGCGCCGATCGCCCGGCGGCACGAGTTCGACCGCGGCACGGCCGTTGTCGACGCGGATCGCGGCGACGTCCGCGCCGAAGCGGAACTGCACGCCATGCTCGTCGAGGGTCTGCTTGACCAGTTTCGCGAACAGCGGGCAGTTGCCGGTGCGCTCGGTTTCGAGCAGCACGCCGCCCGCAAAGCCGGGCTCGGCCGGCACCGACGGTTCGAGCGCCGCGCATTCGTCCGCGGTGAGCGTGCGGTGCGGCTGGTCGAGCGTGCGCAGCAGGTCGAGCGCCGGCTGCAGCGCGTCCCAGTCGTGCGGATCGCGCACGACGTGCAGGATGCCGGGCTTCTGCTCGAATTCGAGCGCGAGGCGCGCCTCGATATCGGCGAGCGTGTCGCGCGACACGTCGATCAGCGGGCGCAGCCGCGCGTACTGCGCGGCGAACGCGTCGGGCTCGCGCAGCGTGCCGAGTTGCTTGACGAAGCGGCGCACGCCGCCGTTGAAGCCCGGCTTGTAGACGATGCCGCTGTCGCGCGGCTGGCGCTGGCGCATGAACGTCGGGCCGAACCAGACGTCGAGCGGGCTCGGCAGCAGCGCGCCGCCGTCGCCGTAGGTCGCGCCTTGCGCGACGGTCGCGTGGCGTTCGACCACGCACACGCGATGGCCGGCCGCGCGCAGCTGGTAGGCGGTGGCGACGCCGCTGATTCCGCCGCCGATGACGATGACATCCATGGATTGCTTCGATGACGGGCGGCGCGTACGCCACCCGGTGAGAATTCGCTGAGGGCCGGGCCCGGTGAACCCGGAATGATAGCGCCAAAAGGGCGCGAGCCGGCGCCGGCCGAGCTCGGGCCGTGCGGGCGCGCCGTGGCGGCCGGCGCGCGGGCCGGGCGGGCCGGCCCGGCGGTCGGCCGTGCGCAGCGCGCGCCCGGGCACCGGTGCGGTGCATGGGGACCGCCGATCGGCCGGTCTTGGACGCCCGACTTCCGGGTATAATTACGGCCTTCCTTTCGCCCCACGTCGCCACTTCGCGCGACTCATCGACGTCAGTCCAGCCCATGGCTCACTTCTCGTGTTTTCCCGGCGCTTCGGCCCTCTCCGATTTCCGTCAAACCCGCCTGCTCGACACGCTCAGGCAAATCGACGCCAACATCGTCGCGGTGCGCGGCCAGTTCCTGCACTTCGTCAATGCGGCCGAGCCGCTGTCGGCCGACGACAGCGCCCGCATCGATGCGCTGATGCACTACGGCGAGCCGTTCCAGCCGGCGGGCGAGAAGGGTGCGACCGAAACCTTCGTCGTGCTGCCGCGCTTCGGCACGGTCTCGCCGTGGGCGAGCAAGGCGACCGACATCGCGCAGCACTGCGGCCTCACGCACGTGCGCCGCATCGAGCGCGGCGTCGAATTCACGGTCACGCTGAAGTCGGGCCTGCTCGGCGGCAAGAAGGCGCTGTCGGACGACGCGCGCGCGGCCGTCGCGGCCGCGCTGCATGACCGGATGACCGAAAGCGTGGTCGCGGCGCGCGACGACGCGAAGCACCTGTTCGACGAACTGCCGGCCAAGCCGCTCACGACCGTCGACGTGCTGGGCGTCGGCCGCGGCGCGCTCGAGCGTGCGAACGTCGAGCTGGGCCTCGCGCTCGCCGACGACGAGATCGACTACCTGGTCGACGCGTTCCGCAAGCTCGAACGCAACCCGACCGACGTCGAACTGATGATGTTCGCGCAGGCGAACAGCGAACACTGCCGCCACAAGATCTTCAATGCGCAGTGGACGATCGACGGCGAAGCGCAGGACATGTCGCTGTTCGCGATGATCCGCAACACCGAGAAGCTGAGCCCACAGGGCACGATCGTCGCGTATTCGGACAACTCGTCGATCATGGTCGGCGCCGAAGCCGAGCGCTGGTTCCCGCGCAAGACGGGGGCGGCCGGCGAGCCGGGCGAGCGCTACGGCCGCCACACCGAGCTCACGCATACGCTGATGAAGGTCGAGACGCACAACCACCCGACGGCGATCTCGCCGTTCCCCGGTGCGGCGACCGGCGCAGGCGGCGAGATCCGCGACGAAGGCGCGACGGGCCGCGGCGCGCGTCCGAAGGCCGGCCTCACCGGCTTCACCGTGTCGAACCTCGACCTGCCCGACGCCCGCCGGTCGTGGGAAAACGATCGCGACGCCGCGCAGCCGGTGGCCGAGCGCAACCCGAACGAGCAGCACGGCCCGTACGGGCGTCCGGACCGCATCGCGTCGCCGCTGCAGATCATGATCGACGGCCCGCTCGGCGGCGCCGCGTTCAACAACGAATTCGGCCGCCCGAACCTCGGCGGCTACTTCCGCGTGTACGAGCAGAACGTCGGCGGCACGGTGCACGGCTATCACAAGCCGATCATGATCGCGGGCGGCCTCGGCAACATCGCGGATCAACACACGCACAAGCACGACGTGCCGGCCGGCTCCCTGCTGATCCAGATCGGCGGCCCCGGCATGCGCATCGGCATGGGCGGCGGCGCCGCGAGCTCGATGGCGACCGGCGCGAACACGGCCGAGCTCGACTTCGACTCGGTGCAGCGCGGCAACCCGGAAATCGAGCGTCGCGCGCAGGAAGTGATCAACGGCTGCTGGCAGCTCGGCGCGGAAAACCCGATCCTGAGCATCCACGACGTCGGCGCGGGCGGCCTGTCGAACGCGTTCCCCGAAATCGTCGACGGCGCGGGCAAGGGCGCGCGCTTCGAGCTGCGCAAGGTCGCGCTCGAGGAATCGGGCCTGTCGCCGCGCGAAATCTGGTCGAACGAGGCGCAGGAGCGCTACGTGCTGGCGATCGCGCCGGCCGACCTGCCGCGCTTCGAGGCGATCTGCGCGCGCGAGCGCTGCCCGTTCGCGGTGGTCGGTGTCGCGACCGACGAACGCCAGCTGAAGCTCGTCGACGACGAAGCGACGGGCGCCGACGCATACCCGGTCGACATGCCGATGGAAGTGCTGCTCGGCAAGCCGCCGCGCATGCACCGCGACGTCGTGCGCGTGAAGACCGAGCGTGCGCCGGTCGACGTGACGGGCATCGCGTTGTCGGAAGTCGCGCTCGACGTGCTGAAGCACCCGACGGTCGGCAGCAAGTCGTTCCTGATCACGATCGGCGACCGTTCGGTCGGCGGTACGTCGGTGCGCGACCAGATGGTCGGCCCGTGGCAGGTGCCGGTGGCCGACTGCGCGATCACCGCGCTCGACTACGCAGGCTTCAAGGGCGAGGCGATGACGATGGCCGAGCGCACGCCGCTCGCGGTGATCGACGCGCCGGCGTCGGGCCGCATGGCCGTCGGCGAGGCGATCACGAACATCGCGAGCGCGCCGATCGCGTCGCTCGACAAGCTGAAGCTGTCGGCGAACTGGATGGCCGCGTGCGGCACGGCCGGCGAAGACGCCGCGCTGTTCGACACGGTCAAGGCGATCGGCATGGAGCTGTGCCCGGCGCTCGGGATCGGCATCCCGGTCGGCAAGGATTCGCTGTCGATGAAGACGAAGTGGGACGAGCAGGGCGTCGCGAAGGAAGTGGTGTCGCCGGTGTCGCTGATCATCTCCGCGTTCGCGCCCGTCGAGGACGTGCGCCGCCATCTGACGCCGCAACTGCGCCGGGTGGCCGACGCGGGCGACAGCGTGCTGATCGCGATCGATCTCGGTCGCGGCAAGAACCGGATGGGTGGCAGCATCTTCGCGCAGGTCACGCAGCAGGTCGGCGACACGACGCCGGACGTCGACGACGCGGAAGACCTGAAGCGTTTCTTCAACGCGATCCAGTCGCTCAATGCGCAGGACAAGCTGCTCGCGTACCACGATCGCTCGGACGGCGGCCTGTGGGCGACGGTGTGCGAAATGGCGTTCGCCGGCCACGCGGGCGTGTCGCTGAACGTCGACATGCTGACGCTCGACCCGAACCGCGAATCCGACTACGGCGACGCAAAGGACTGGGCGAAGCAGACGAGCGGCCGTCGCGACGACCGTACGCTGCGCGCGCTGTTCTCCGAAGAGCTCGGCGCCGTCGTGCAGGTGCGCGCGTCCGACCGCGACGCGGTGCTCGGTGCGCTGCGCGAATTCGGCCTGTCGACGTGCTCGCACGTGATCGGCTCGGTCAACGATCGCGA
This sequence comes from Burkholderia sp. BCC0506, assembly GCF_902833145.1. Classification (GTDB taxonomy): domain Bacteria; phylum Pseudomonadota; class Gammaproteobacteria; order Burkholderiales; family Burkholderiaceae; genus Burkholderia. The sequence continues at coordinate 139,237 of NZ_CADFEN010000005.1, forward strand.
CGTGATCGAGGTGTACCGCGATGCGAAGAAGATCTTCGACGCACCGCGCACCGAACTCCATCGCGCATGGAGCGAAGTGAGCTGGCGCATCGCGCGCCTGCGCGACAACCCCGCCTGCGCGGATGCCGAATACGACGCGCTGCTCGATGCGGCCGATCCGGGCATCTCGCCGGTGCTCACGTTCGATCCGGCCGACGACATCGCCGCGCCGTTCATCGCGACGGGCGCACGCCCGCGCGTCGCGATCCTGCGCGAGCAGGGCGTGAATTCGCATCTGGAAACGGCGTATGCGTTCGACCGCGCGGGCTTCGACGCGCACGACGTGCACATGAGCGACCTGCTCGCGGGCCGCGCGACGCTGGCCGATTTCGCGGGCGCGGTCGCGTGCGGCGGCTTCTCGTACGGCGACGTGCTGGGCGCGGGCGAAGGCTGGGCGAAGACGATCCGGTTCAACGCGAACCTCGCCGACATGTTCTCGGCGTTCTTCGCGCGCCCCGATACGTTCGCACTCGGTATCTGCAACGGCTGCCAGATGCTGTCGAGCATCGCGTCGATGATCCCGGGCGCTGAAGCGTGGCCGAAGTTCACGCGCAACAAGTCCGAGCAGTTCGAGGCGCGCTTCTCGTTCGTCGAAGTGGAGAAGTCGCCGTCGATCTTCTTCGCGGGGATGGAAGGTTCGCGGATTCCGGTCGCGGTCGCGCACGGCGAAGGCTATGCGGACTTCTCGCAGCAGGGCGACATCGATCGCGTCGCGGTCGCGATGCGCTACGTCGACCACCGCGGCGAAGCGACCGAGCGTTATCCGTTCAACCCGAACGGGTCGCCGGCCGGCATCACGTCGGTCACGACGGCCGACGGCCGCTTCTCGGTGCTGATGCCGCACATGGAGCGCGTGCATCGCACGGTCACGATGAGCTGGCACCCGGAAGGCTGGGGTGAGGCGAGCCCGTGGATGCGCGTGTTCCGCAACGCACGCCGCTGGATCGGCTGATCCGGATGATGTTCGACCCGAACGCGCCGGTCGAGGTCGTCACGCTGCGTGACGAGCGTGCGAGCGAGGCCGACGCGATCGGCCGCGTGATCCGCGCGGCGTTCGCGGGCGCGCCGCAGGGCGGGGCGTTCGAGCAGCGCATCGTCGAGACGCTGCGTGCCGACGGTGCGCTGAGCGTGTCGCTCGTCGCGGAGCGCGACGGGCGTATCGTCGGGCACGTCGCGTTCTCGCCGGTGGCGATCGGCGATGCGCCGGCCGGCAGCCAGCAGTGGTACGGGCTCGCGCCGCTCGCGGTGCGGCCCGATTGCCAGCGGCAGAGCATCGGTGCGGGGCTCGTGCGCACGGGGCTCGACGCGTTGCGCCGGCTCGGCGCGCGCGGTTGCGTGGTGCTCGGCGAGCCGGCGTACTACGCGCGTTTCGGGTTCGAGCCGCACGGCGACCTCGTGTTTCCAGGCGTGCCGGCCGCGAATTTCCTCGCGCTGCCGTTCGACGAATCGGTCCCGATGCCGTCAGGCGACGTGCGCTACCACCGCGTGTTTTATCCCGCGTAGCGAACGCCGCGAGCGGGAGACGCCCGGTACGGGAAAAGCCGCTCTTCGGAGCGGCTTTTTATTGCGCGTCGGTCGAGCACCGCCGCATCGCAACACCCATGTTCATGCGCGCCAAAAGAAAAAGCCGCTCCGAAGAGCGGCTTGGCGATGCGCATGTGACGCGCGCCGGCGTTACTGGATCTTCGCCTGCTGGCGCAGGCCTTCCTCGAACGCCTGCAGCTTCTGCTGCACGAGCTGCTGCGCGATCTGCGCCTTCACCTGGTCGAACGGTGGCGGCGCGATGTCGCGGATGTCGTCGACGCGGATGATGTGCCAGCCGAACTGCGTCTTCACCGGCGTGTCGGTCATCTGGCCTTTCTGCAGCTTCTGCGCGGCCGCCGCGAATTCCGGCACGTACGCCTTCGGGTCGGACCAGTCGAGATCGCCGCCGTTCTTGCCCGAACCCGGATCCTTCGAGTATTGCTTCGCGAGATCCTCGAACTTCGCGCCGCCCTTGATCTTCGCGATCAGGTCCTTCGCCTGCTGCTCGTTGTCGACGAGGATGTGGTGCAGGTGATACTCGCGGTTGCCGCCCACGCCCTTGACGAGTTCGTCGTAGCGCGCCTTCACTTCGGCGTCGGTCGGCTGGTTCTTCTTCAGGAAGCTCTCGATCATCGAGCGCAGCACGACGGTCTGCTGCGCGACGGCGACTTGCGCCTTCACGTCCGGACGGTTCGGGATGCCTTCGCGGATCGCTTCCTGCATCAGGATTTCGCGGTTCACGAGTTCCTGGCGCACGGCCTGCTGCAGTTGCGGGCCGTCGGTCTGGCCTTGCTGGACGAGCTGCGCGACCATCGCGTCGGCGCGCGACTTCGGAATCGGCGTGCCGTTGACGACGGCGATGTTCTGGGCGAATGCCGGTGCCGCTGCAAAAGCAGCCGCCGCGACCCACAGGCGGGGGGAGGTCAGGATCATCGGGAATTCCTAATGAGACTAGATTGAAGATTCGTTGAATTCTTCGGGCGTGTAAGCCACGATCGCGAGCGCGTGAATGCCGCGCTGCATCGCATCAGCGAGCGCATCATACACCAGCCGGTGCCGCGCGACGCGCGGCTTGCCCGCGAACGCGGACGATACGATCGTGACCGTGAAGTGGCCGCCGGCGGCGGCACCCGCGTGACCCGCATGCTGCGCGCTGTCGTCGCGCACGGTGAGCGACAGCGGCGCGAGCGACGCGGTGAGGCGCGCTTCGATCAGCGCGATGCGTTCGTCGGGGGAGGCGTGGAGAAAGGCGTCGCTCATGTCACTCGTCCTTCAGGTACTTCGTGAGCCACAGGCTCTGCAGGATGATGAACACGACCATTGCGCCCGTCGTACCGAACAGCTTGAAGTTCACCCATTGCGATTCGGTGAAGTTGTGCACGACGTACAGGTTCGCGACGCCGAGCACCGCGAAGAACAGCGCCCACGCGAGGTTCAGCTTGTCCCACACGGGCGACGGCAGCGTGAGCTGCTTGCCCATCATCTTTTCGATCAGGTTCTTGCTGAACGCATAACGCGCGGCGAGCAACCCGATCGCAAACAGCCAGTACAGCACAGTCGGTTTCCATTGAATGAATTTCTCGTCATGCAGGACGAGGGTGGCGCCACCGAACACGACGATCACGCCGAGGCTGACCCACAGCATCGTGTCGACCTTCCGGTGCCGGAAGGCGACCCATGCGACCTGGGCCAGTGTCGCGACGATCGCGACGGCGGTGGCGGTAAAGATGCCCCAGACCTTGAAGGCGACAAAAAACAGGATGATCGGAAACAGATCGAACAGGAATTTCATGGCGCTCGCAGCTGCGTGACAGGCCGCTCGCGCGGCCTGTCATCGTTGTAGGGACCCGCCAGGCATCGCCGTTGCGGAGCGGGGCGGTCTGCCCGGGCTGGCCACCCGGTAGATCGGCCCGGCCGCTCATTCGTTTTCGGGTCGGGACTCGAAGTTTAACGCAGCCGAATTGATGCAGTACCGCAAACCGGTCTTGTCGCGCGGGCCATCCTCGAAGACGTGACCCAGATGCGCGCCGCAGTGGTTGCAGCGCACCTCGACGCGCACCATCCCGTGCGAGTAGTCGACTTTCTCGTCGATCACCTCGCCGTTGAGCGGCTTGAAGTAGCTGGGCCAGCCGCAGCCCGAGTGGAACTTGGCGCCGGATTCGAACAGCGGCGTGCTGCAGACCACGCACTTGTAGATGCCGGCGTCCTCGGTGTCGGTGTATTCGCCGGTGAACGCGCGCTCGGTCGCCGCGTGCTGCGTGACCTCGTACTGCATCGGCGTGAGCCGCCGGCGCAGCTCGGCGTCGTCCTTCTGGTACGGGTAGGTCTTGTCGTCGGAATCGTGGGACATGGGGTTCTCCTGATCGGTCGGTCGAGATGCGCGGGTGGCGGGCTCAGGACGAGCAGCTCACTTCGAGCGAGCCGGCCCAGTCGGGCGGCAACGCCGCGTATGCTTCATGCTCCGGTTGTTCGTCGAACGGGCGGCGCAGGATCCGCGCGAGCCGTTCGACTTCCGAAAAATCCTTTTCCTTCGCGCGCCGGATCGCGACTTCGGCCAGATGGTTGCGAAGCACGTATTTGGGGTTCGCGCGGTTCATTGCAACCGCGCGCGCCGCGTCGTCGCGCGTTTCCTCGGACAGCCGCGCGCGGTAGAGGTTCGCCCATGCGTCGAACGCCTCGCGGTCGATGAAGAGGTCGCGCACGGGCGCGTCGCGGCTCGCGTCGTGCTTCGAGATCTGCGCGAGCCGGCGGAACGTCAACGTGAAATCCGCGTGACTCGCATGCATCGTCTCGAGCAGCCTGTTCGCGAGTTCGGCGTCGTGCTCGCGTTCGAGTTCGAGGCCGAGCTTCGCGCGCATCGCGCGTTCGAGCGCGGGACCGAAGCGCTCCGGAAACTTCGCGAGCACGGCCTGGGCGTCGTCCACCGCGCGCTCGGCGCGCGCGTCGTCGTCGGCGATGCCGTGCTGCAGCCCGATCAGCGGCAGCAGCGCCTGCGCGAGGCAGTAGCAGTTCCAGTGCGCGATGCGCGGCTGCATCCGGTACGCATAGCGGCCGCCGGTATCGGAGTGGTTGCAGATGTGGTTCGCATCGAACGCGTCGACGAAGCCGAACGGGCCGTAGTCGATCGTCACGCCGAGGATCGACATGTTGTCGGTGTTCATCACGCCGTGGCAGAAGCCGACGGCCTGCCATTGCGCGACGAGGTCGGCCGTGCGCAGCGTCGCGGCCTCGAGCAGCGCGAGGTATGGATCGTCCGCGTCGCGGCAGGCCGGATAGAAGCGGTCGATCACGTGATCGGCAAGCTGGCGCAGCAGGTCCGGGCGATCGTTCGAGAAGAAGTGCTCGAAGTGGCCGAAGCGCACGAAGCTTTCCGACACGCGCGTGACGACGGCCGCCGTCTCGATTTCCTCGCGCACCACCGGCTGGTCGGAGCCGATCACCGTCAGCGCGCGCGTGGTCGGGATGCCGAGGTGATGCATCGCTTCCGAGCACAGGAATTCGCGGATCGACGAGCGCAGCACCGCGCGGCCGTCGCCCATCCGCGAATACGGCGTGCGGCCGCCGCCCTTGATCTGCAGTTCGTAGCGCCGGCCGTCGGTGCCGGGCAATTCGCCGATCGTCAGCGCGCGGCCGTCGCCGAGCTGGCCGGCCCATACGCCGAACTGATGGCCGGAATAGACCGACGCGTACGGCATCGCGTGCGCGGGCCAGTCGCGCGTCGGGTTGCCGGCGAACAGCTCGGCGAAGCCGGGCTGCGCGGCGAGCGCGGGCGACAGGTCGAGCAGTCGCGCGACTTCGTCGGAAAAGCCCACGACGTACGGCGCGGCGAGCGGCGCGGCCGGCAGCCGCGTATGAAACGCGTCGCCGAGCGTGACGAACGCGTGTTCGGCGGGCGCGGCGAGCGTCGCGGCGAGGTCGGGCAGGGTGTCAGCCGCATCGGCTGCGCTTCGGGAAAACGACATGTTGAGCGCCTCTGGGTAAGCCGATATTGTAAGGCGGCGCCGCGCCGCCCGCATGGCGGCCCGCGCACCGCGCGCCACGCCCGTCCGGGGCCGCCGGCGGGCGCGCCGCAGAGCCGGTCACCGATTCGCATCCTCGGGGAGAACAAGACGATGGGTAAGCCGTTGCTGGGCCAGATGATGGATGTGCCGCTGCTGGTGTCGTCGCTGATTTCGCATGCCGCGCGGCACGCCGGCGACACGGAGATCGTGTCGAAGCGCGTGGAAGGCGACCTGCATCGCTACACGTACCGCGATTGCGAGCGCCGCGCGAAGCAACTGGCGCAGGCGCTCGCGCGGCTCGGCGTCGAAGCCGGCGATCGCGTCGGCACGCTGGCGTGGAACGGCTACCGGCATCTGGAGGCGTATTACGGGATCGGCGGGATGGGCGCCGTGTGCCACACGATCAACCCGCGCCTGTTTCCCGAACAGATCGCGTACATCGTCAACCACGCGGAAGACCGCTACGTGCTGTTCGACATCAATTTCGCGCCGCTCGTCGATGCGATCGCGCCGCAATGCCCGCACGTGAAGGGCTGGATCGCGATGACGGACGCCGCGCACCTGCCGTCCGGCGCCACGCCGCTCCTCTGCTACGAAACGCTCGTCGAAGCCGAGGACGGCCGCTACGACTGGCCGCGCCTCGACGAACAGCAGGCGTCGGGGCTCTGCTACACGTCCGGCACGACCGGCAACCCGAAGGGCGTGCTGTATTCGCATCGTTCGACCGTGCTGCACGCGTACGGCGCCGCGCTGCCCGACGCGATGAACCTGTCCGCGATGGACGCCGTGCTGCCCGTCGTGCCGATGTTCCACGTCAACGCGTGGGGGCTGCCGTACGCGGTGCCGCTCACGGGCGGCAAGCTGGTGTTGCCCGGCAAGGATCTCGACGGGAAATCGCTGTACGCGCTGATGGAGGCCGAGCGCGTGACGTTTTCCGCGGGCGTGCCGACGGTATGGCTCGGCCTGCTGAACTACATGCGCGAAGCCGGCGTGCGTTTCTCGACGCTGAACCGCACGGTGATCGGCGGCTCCGCATGCCCGCCCGCGATGCTGCGCACGTTCGAGGACGAATACGGCGTGCGCGTGATCCACGCGTGGGGGATGACCGAACTGTCGCCGCTCGGCACGCTCGCGAAGCTCAACTGGGCGCAGTCGCAGCGGCCGCTCGACGCGCAGCGCCGGCTGTTGGAGAAGCAGGGGCGCGTGATCTGCGGCGTCGACATGCGCATCGTCGGCGAAGACGGCCGCGAGCTGCCGTGGGATGGCGTCGCGTTCGGCGAACTGCAGGTGCGCGGGCCGTGGGTGATCGACCACTACTTTCGCGGCGATGCGTCGCCGCTGTCGGACGGCTGGTTCCCGACCGGCGACGTCGCGACGATCGACCCCGACGGCTTCCTGCAGATCACCGACCGCAGCAAGGACGTGATCAAGTCGGGCGGCGAGTGGATCAGCTCGATCGACATCGAGAACGTCGCGATCGCGCACCCGGGCGTGGCCGAAGCCGCCTGCATCGCCTGCGCGCATCCGAAATGGACCGAGCGGCCGCTGCTCGTCGTCGTGCCGCGCGAAGGCGCGGACCTGAGCCGCGACGCGCTGCTCGCGTTCTACGAAGGCAAGGTCGCGAAATGGTGGATTCCCGACGACGTCGTGTTCGTCGAATCGCTGCCGCATACCGCGACCGGCAAGCTGCAGAAGCTGAAGCTGCGCGAGACGTTCCGCGATTACGTGTTGCCGACGGCGGTGTGCGAGCCGTAAGCCCCGTGTTCGGGCCGCCGCCGGCCCGGAACCGGTCACCCGATCCGTCCCCGGATCGGGCATGAAATTCAAATTGAACGACCGTGCTTTTTCGTTGTATGCTGCCTCCGTTCATCCGGACATGCGGCTGTTCGACCGCGCACAATGAAGCGCAGCCAATCCGGCGCGCGATGCATGGAGGCAGGCAGATGGCAGTGGATTACTCGACTCGCGACGGCGTGGCCGTCATCACGCTCAACAATCCGCCCGTCAACGGGCTCGGCCTGTCGACCCGCCAGGGCGTCATGGACGCGCTCGATCGCGCCGCGCAGGACCCGTCGGTCACGGCCATCGTGCTGACCGGCGCGGGCCGCGCGTTCTCGGGCGGGGCCGACATCACCGAATTCAATACGCCGAAGGCCCTGCAGGAGCCGACGCTGCACACCGTGATCCGCGCGGTGGAGGCGAGCGCAAAGCCGGTCGTCGCGGCGCTGCACAGCGTCGTGATGGGCGGCGGCCTCGAGCTCGCGCTCGGCGCGCACTACCGCGTCGCGGCGCCCGGCGCGCAGGTCGCGCTGCCGGAGGTGAAGCTCGGGCTGCTGCCGGGCGCGGGCGGCACGCAGCGCCTGCCGCGCGCGGTGGGGCTCGAAACCGCGCTGAACATGATCGTGTCGGGCGCGCCGGTGCCGTCGGAGCAGCTCGCGAAGAGCGGGCTGTTCGACGACATGGCCGACGGCGACCTGCTCGACGCGGCCGTCGCGTTCGCGCGCAAGGTCGGTGCGCGGAAGGGGCCGCATCCGCGCGTGCGCGATCGCAAGATCGTCCACGAGAACGCGGCGGGCTTCATCCAGTTCGCGCGCAATTCCGCGCGGGCCGCCGCGCCGAATTTCCCCGCGCCGCACAAGTGCATCGACGCGATCGAGGCCGGCGTGCTGAACGGCTTCGACCAGGGCAGCGTCGCCGAGCGCGAGGGCTTCGTCGCGCTGATGATGACCCCGGAAAGCCGCGCGCTGCGCCATGCGTTCTTCGGCGAGCGGGCGGCGAGCAAGATTCCCGACGTGCCGGCCGATACGCCGCTGCGCGAGATCCGCCGGGTCGGCGTGATCGGCGCGGGCACGATGGGCGGCGGGATCGCGATGAACTTCATCAACGCGGGGCTGCCCGTCACGCTGCTCGAGACGAAGCAGGACGCGCTCGAGCGCGGCCTCGCGACGATCCGCAAGAACTACGACGCGCAGGTGAAGAAGGGCAAGCTCACGCAGGAGAAGCTCGACGCGCGCATGGCGCTGATCGCGCCGACGCTGTCCTACGACGACCTGAAGGACGCCGACCTGATCGTCGAAGCCGTGTTCGAGGAACTCGGCGTGAAGGAGCAGGTGTTCAGGAAGCTCGACGAAGTCGCGAAGCCGGGCGCGATCCTCGCGTCCAACACGTCGACGCTCGATGTCGACAAGATCGCGGCGTTCACGAAGCGCCCGCAGGATGTGGTCGGCATGCACTTCTTCAGCCCGGCGAACGTGATGAAGCTGCTCGAGGTCGTGCGCGGCGCGCAGACCGCGAAGGACGTGCTCGCGACCGTGATGGCGGTGGCGAAGAAGATCCGCAAGACGGCGGTCGTGTCGGGCGTGTGCGACGGCTTCATCGGCAACCGGATGATCGAGCAGTACATCCGCCAGGCACTGTTCATGCTCGAGGAAGGCGCGCTGCCCGCGCAGGTCGATCGCGCGATCGAGAAGTTCGGTTTCGCGATGGGGCCGTTCCGGATGAGCGATCTCGCGGGTAACGACATCGGCTGGGCGATCCGCAAGCGGCGCTACGTGGAGAAGCCCGACCTGCAGTATTCGAAGATCGCCGACCGGCTGTGCGAACAGGGCCGCTTCGGCCAGAAGACGGGTGCCGGCTGGTACGACTACGTGCCGGGCGATCGCAAGGCCAAGCCGTCGTCGCTCGTCGACGAGATGGTCGTCGCGTACTCGAAGGAGCGCGGCGTCGAGCGGCGCAAGATCGGCGACGACGAGATCGTCGAGCGGCTGGTGTTCGCGCTCGTCAACGAAGGCGCGAAGATCCTCGAGGAGAAGATCGCGTCGAAGGCGTCCGACATCGACATGGTCTACCTGACCGGCTATGGGTTCCCGCTGTGGCGCGGCGGCCCGATGCTGTACGCGGACATGGTCGGCCTCTACAACGTCGAGCGCGCGATTCGCCGCTATGCGGCCGCGCCGAACGGCGACGCGTGGCAGATCGCGCCGTCGATCGTCGAACTGGCGAAGACTGGCCGCGGGTTCAACGGCTGACGGCCCGCATGACCGCGCGGCCGGGCCAGCAAGGAGAAACGCAATGAAACGCACCGACGACGTCCTGCTCGTGATCGACGTGCAATACGACTTCATGCCGGGCGGCGCGCTCGCGGTGCCCGACGGCGACGCGGTCGTGCCGGTGATCAACGCGCTCGCGCAACGCTTCGACCAGGTCGTGCTCACGCAGGACTGGCACCCGCGCGAGCACGTGTCGTTCGCGGCGAATCACCCGGGTCGCGAGCCGTTTTCCACGCTCGCGCTGCCGTACGGCGAGCAGGTGCTGTGGCCCGTGCACTGCGTGCAGGACACCGACGGCGCGGCGCTGCATCGCGACCTCGACATCCCGCACGCACGGCTCGTGATCCGCAAGGGCGGCGACGCGCAGGTCGACAGCTATTCCGCGTTCGTCGAGGCCGACCGGACGACGCGCACGGGGCTCGCGGGCTATCTGCGCGAACTCGGCGCGAAGCGCGTGTGGTGCTGCGGGCTCGCGACCGACTATTGCGTCGCGTGGTCGGCGCTCGATGCGCGCGCGGCCGGTTTCGAAGCCGCGGTGATCAACGATGCGTGCCGTGCGATCGACCTGAACGGGTCGCTCGCGCACGCATGGCAGCAGATGCAGGCAGCGGGCGTCGCGCATGCGACGTCCGCCGGCGCGCGCCCGGCGGCGTAGCGCATTTCCCATCCGATTCAGCAGGACCGAAGGAGACTCGCATGACCGAAGCCGTAATCGTATCGACCGCACGCACGCCGCTCGCGAAATCCTGGCGCGGCGCATTCAACATGACGCACGGCGCGACGCTCGGCGGCCACGTGGTCGCCGCCGCGCTCGAACGCGCGAAGCTCGACCCGGCGCGCGTCGAGGACGTGATCATGGGCTGCGCGAACCCCGAAGGCGCGACCGGCGCGAACATCGCGCGTCAGATCGCGCTGCGCGCCGGCTTGCCGGTGAGCGTGCCGGGGATGACGGTGAACCGGTTCTGTTCGTCCGGGCTGCAGACCATCGCGCTGGCCGCGCAGCGGATCATCGCCGGCGAAGGCGAGGTCTACGTGGCCGGCGGCGTCGAGTCGATCTCGTGCGTGCAGAACGAGATGAACCGGCACATGATCCAGGAAGGCTGGCTCGTCGAGCACAAGCCCGAGATCTACTGGAACATGCTGCAGACCGCCGAGAACGTCGCGAAGCGCTACGGCATCTCGAAGGAGCGGCAGGACGCGTACGGCGTGCAGTCGCAACTGCGCGCCGCGGCGGCGCAGGAAGCCGGGCGTTTTCGCGACGAGATCGTGCCGATCACCGTGCTCGCGGGTATCGCCGACAAGGCGACGGGCCGCCTGTTCACGCAGGAAGTGACGGTCTCGGCCGACGAAGGCATCCGCCCCGACACGACGCTCGAAGGCGTGTCGAAGATCCGTTCGGCCGTGCCGGGCGGCGTGATCACCGCGGGCAACGCGAGCCAGTTCTCGGACGGCGCGTCGGCATGCGTCGTAATGAGCGCCGAGGCCGCGCAGCGCGAAGGGCTGCAGCCGCTGGGCGCGTTCCGCGGCTTCGCGGTGGCCGGCTGCGAACCGGACGAAATGGGCATCGGCCCGGTGTTCGCGGTGCCCAAGCTGCTGAAGCAGGCCGGGCTGACAGTCGACGACATCGGCCTCTGGGAGCTGAACGAGGCGTTCGCGGTGCAGGTGCTGTATTGCCGCGACACGCTCGGGATTCCTGAGGACCGCCTGAACGTGAACGGCGGCGCGATCGCGGTCGGCCATCCGTACGGCGTGTCGGGCGCGCGCCTGACCGGTCATGCGCTGATCGAAGGCAAGCGGCGCGGCGTGAAGTACGCGGTCGTCACGATGTGCATCGGCGGCGGGCAGGGCGCGGCCGGCCTGTTCGAAATCCTCTGATCTTTGACGGGCGGCGGCCGCGGTCGCGCTTCGGCGTCACCGCCGGCCGCCGCGGCGAATCGGCGCGACCGACGCGCCATTCGCAACGATCGGGATGCAAAAGGCATGCACCCGGCAATGCCGTTTCCCCTGACTTGTCAAACGAATTGCCCCACCTATACTTGCTCTGACATTCGCCTTTCGGCACGATGGGCCAGATCGTGCGTCGCGCGATCCGTGCCGCGAAGATTCGAATCAACGCAGCAGACCGACCGGGGACCGAATGAGTACGACCTATGCAGCCGGGGAACCGCCGCGCGTCGTCAGCGCGGCCGCGAGGCTCTACGCGAAATGCCTGCTGGTCGGATTCGCGTTGCTGCCTGCCTATCTGATTGCCTATCTGTGGTTCTTCAGCGACCGGAGCGTCGTGTTCGAGAACCACGCTTTCCATGAAATCGCGATCGCGGCGGCGACGATCGAGGGCGCGTTCGTCACCTATGTGACGTGGGTGTGCTACCGGTCGTCCGGCGAGCCGCTGCTGCGCTGGCTGACGCTCGGCTTTCTCGGTTTCGCGATGATCTATGCGCTGCACGGTGCGTTCACCGGGATGGCGCACCACAATATCTGGCTGTTCCTGCTGTACGGGCCCGCGTCGCGGTTCGTGATGTCGGCGCTGCTGCTCACGGGCCTGCTATCGTATTCGCGTCCGCCCGACCGGGTCGACAAGCGCACGAGCGTACGGACGTGGCTGCCGTGGATCGTGTTCTTCCTGATCGTCAACGTGGCGGTCGCGTACATCGCGTATTCGCCGGTCGCGGGCGCGCCGGGCACGCGGCTGTCGATGGAAGGCGGCGCGCTGGTGTTCTCGCTGCTGAACGTGTGCCTGCTGCTCGCGCGGCGGATCCGCTCGCCGCTGATGGTGATCTATGGTGTGTCGATCATGGCGTTCGCGCTGTCGTCGCTCGCGTTCATCCTCGGCAAGCCGTGGAATCACATGTGGTGGCTCGCGCATGCGATCTTCGCGGGCGGGTTCTTCCTGCTCAGTTACGGCGTCGTGCAGGCGCTGCAGACGACGCGCTCGTTCTCGGCGATCTACAGCCAGGAAGACCTGATGAGCCGGCTATCGGAGTCGATGGCGCGCACCGAGAGCGCGTTGCAGGAGCTGCGGCGCACGAACCAGAAGCTCGAGTACATGGCCGCGACCGACCCGATGACAGGCGCGTCGAACCGCCGGCAGTTCATCGCGCAGGTCGAGCGCGAGATCGTGCGGGCCGAGCGCGACGGCACGCCGTTCTGCCTGCTCGCGCTCGACCTCGACAATTTCAAGAACATCAACGATGCGTACGGGCACCAGATCGGCGACGAGGTGCTGCGCGGCGTCGTGCGCCAGTGCCTCGAGGCGATCCGGCCGGCGGGCGGGCTCGCGCGGGTCGGCGGCGAGGAATTCATGGCGCTCTTGCCGGAGATGCCGCTCGAAGGCGCGCGGATGACGGCCGAGCGCGTGCGTTCGTCGATCGCGAGCGCGCCGTTCGGGCTCGATTTCAAGCGCGTGCAGGTGACGGTCAGCGTCGGCGTCGCGCAATACGGCGTCGACGGCGGCACGGTCGATGCGCTGCTGCGGGTGGTCGACGAGCGGCTGTACCAGGCGAAGCGGGAAGGGCGCAATCGCGTGGTGTCGCGGTGATCGGGATTGCCCCGACGCCCCGGGGGCGGGAGCGCCGCCGGGGCATCGGGAGGCCGGTGCAGGCGTCGGTGCCGGCCTGTACGCGCGCGGCGACGCGCTAGCGCGACGCGACCGCCGTCGCCCGCTTCGACTGTTCGTCCTGCGCGGGCTGCGACGCCTGCCACCAGTACTTGCCCGCGCGCTGCTGCGGATCGCGGATCGCGAGATACGTCGTACTCCAGAGCTGCGCCGCGTTGGCTTCGGTCGCGTCGGCGCTGCGCGTGCCGAATGCGTCGGTCTGGTACTTGCCGTTCACGTAGGACCACGTCCACATTTCGGATGTGCGCATGTCGCGTCCGTTCGAGATCACCTGCCAGACCGTCTGCCGCGCCTGCGTGAGCAGCGTGCGCGTCGCGGCCGACAGGTCCTGGCGCGCCAACTGGCGATCGAGCCCGGCCACCCACATCGCCTGCTGCCACGACCAGATCACCGTGCCGTGATACGCGGAGCTCGTGAACTTCGGCCACAGCGACGGGTTCGCATACGCGGGGTTCGCGATCAGCATCCCGGCATCGGTCACGAGCCCCGTCGGGAACGGCCGCGTGACGTCAGCGACGATCCGCTGGAGCTGATCGTCCGGCGGGGTGCCGAACAGCAGCGCGAAGCCGCCGTCGGAATTCATCACCGGAATCGGGTTGCCCTGCTGGTCGAGCGACAGCGCATAGAAGGCGAGCGGTGCGCCGGGCGCGGCGCCGGCCGGCACGCCCGCGGACGGCGCATAAGCCGACACGTCGCTGGCCGCCTGATCGGCCGGCACGCTGACCTGGAACAGCGGCGGCGCCTGCGTTTCCCACGTGGCCGCTGCGGTCGCCGTGTTCGCGAGCGTCGCGCGTTGCTGCGCATCGAGGTACGGGTCGAGCAGGCCGCGGGCGAGGAACGCGTTCGCCGCGCGCAGCGCGGCCGGCACGAGCACCGCGTTCACGTCGTACGGGTAGACGCCGCCGCCGAGGCCGTCGGTGCTGTCGCGCCAGTTGCCGACGATTTCGCCGGGGCGCAGGTGGATCAGATTCGCGACCGACGGCTGCTGCGCGAACGGCTGCGCGGTCGTCGCGACGTGCAGCAGATTGACGACGAGGCGGCTGCCGTTGGTCTGCCCGTCGCTGCCGCGCTGCGCCAGGTATGCGGCCGCGCGGGCCTGGCCGCGCGTATCGTCGATCAGCCACGCGGCCGCGATCGGCGCGAGCAGGTAGTCGCTGTCGATCATCTTGTAGTCGTAGGTCGGCGTCGGATCGTTCGGACGCCCGTTCTTCTGGTTGTCGATCAACGCGAATTCGCCGATGCCTTCCTCGTGCGCGACCTTGCCGTCGGCCGACAGACGGCTCAGCACCGACGACAGGCCGGCCTCGATCGCCGCGGGTTCGAGCACGGGCATCAGCATGCGGACCGAGATCAGCGTGTCGCGGCCGAAGTAGGTGTCGTACTGCCACGAACCGGCCAGCAGCTTGTCGTTGAAGCTCAGGAATTCGAGCACGTTCTGGCTGACCGGGTCGGGGTTCACGGACGGCGCGAACAGGTCGGCGTGCGTGATCGGCGACAGCGGCGTCTCGCCCGACAGCGCATCGACGTGCAGCTTCAGCGTGTGCGAGCCGGCCGGCGCGTTCAGCACCAGCTTGCCGCCGGCTGCCGGCGCGATGCTGCCGCCGTCGCGCAGCGTGATGCGCAGCGCATAGCCGGGCGCGCCGTCGATCCGATCGCGTTGCCATTGCGCGGTGTTGCCCTGCACCGTCGGGGCGGTGAGGATCTGCTGCGGAATCGTCGCGCCGCCGTTGAAGTCGCGCAGGAAGCGCACGTTGCTGAGCACGCCCTGGCGGATCGTCAGCGTCGCGGTGTCGACCGACACGTCGGCGCCGATGCCGTACAGCGGACGGCCCCGCGCGTCCGGGGCCGACAGCGCGGACGGCGGCGTCTCGAGGCGCCAGGTCACCGGCTGCGCGGTATCGTCGAACCACAGCCCGGTGCCGCTGTTGCCGGCGGGGAAGACCACGAGCAGGCGCGGCTTCGTCGACGAGCGCACCAGCAGGTGCGCGGCGACCTTGTCCTGCCGGTAGAACGCGTTGATCTGGCCGCCGGTGTCCATGCGGAACGACAACGCGGCGGTGTTCGACGGCGGGTTGTTCGACCGGACGTCGTCGTCGTTGCAGGCCGACAGCAGGCCGGCGCAGACGAGCCCGAGGCACAGCGACTTCGCAAGGCGATGCATGTTGATGTCCCTCCTGATGAATGGCGATTTTTTATCTGGATGTTCCAGGCGGCGGATATTGGGTCCGCTTGATCCCGTTTTGCATCCATTCTGGCGAATGGCTGAAATTAATCGGGGTGTTGCGATGCTGAAAAAGAAAAACTGGTTGGCAAATAACCGAGTGGACGATAAATGTCGAAGGCAGAAATCGGTCGCGGCGTGCGTCGATGCCCGGCGGGAAAGGCGATACGAGCGGCCTTCGCGCAGGTGAGTGGCGAATCCCGGGCGGTGCGGAAAATGATACGTAAGCCGTCGTAGGCGATTCTAAATTTGCAGGAAAGTCGAAGTCAATAATGTTTCGGTTTTGGAATATTGAATTGGAAATTTGCCGCAATTATTGCCAGTTGCTTCGGTAAAATATGCGATTTGACGAATCCCGATTAAAACATGTCCGGATATCCGGTAACGAAACGATCGGCAATACCGTATCGCGCCGGCGATTGATGCCGGACGGGAAACGAATCGCCGTGTTGTGTCGGCCCGTGTCGTGACGGGCCCGCATGCAAGAAACGGCGCGCGAAGCCGAGCAAGCCGCGTTCCTGCCTATGCCTCGCGTGACGAGGGACCGTGGGCGGGCAGGAAGAACTCGCGCCGGGATCTGCCTTTGGCGCCCCACGATGCTGGTTCAAGGTTCACAAGCGCCATGTTTCAACGTTCTTGATAGTCATCCGGCGATTATCAATCGCTTTTTTTCACTCGTTGGTGGAGCCCGTGATGCCTGCAAACAATCTCAAGGTTCGTCCTCTGGTCGGCGGAATCAAAATTGTCACCCGCAGCAAGGGCGGCACTTTAGGTTTGGTCGTGAAATACAACGGCGACATGTGCTTTGTGACCGCGGGCCATGTGTTCGGAAAGGGGGAGGTGGGGGTGGGGCAGCCCGATGACGCAAACCCGGTGGGTGACCTGGTTGCAAACTTCCTGGGGGACGACCAGGATATCGCCATCGTGAAGGTGGCGTCGGGAGTCGACGCAACGCTCCATGAGATATGGACGGACAGTGGTGCAAAACAGGTGGAGTTCGGTTCAAACGTTCGTCCCACCAAGGACCAGCATTTGTGGTTGCAGGGTGCGCTTTCCGGTCTCGTGAATTGCTCGGTTGCCGGGACAGATGTCGATATCACGGTGCCGGGCATCAACGATCAAGTCAAGAATGTCGTCCTGCTCAACCTGGACGGAGAGGCTCAGACCCAACCGGGCGACAGTGGCGCGCCCGTGGTGGGAAGAGCGGATAACAAGGACGTCTGCTACGGTGTGTACGGCGGGAAAGTCGTGGTCGGCGCAAAAACGTATGGATGGTTCACGCCATTCGAAAACCTGTTTTGGGACTAGTCCGGCGTGATCGAATGTGACGCTGTCAAAGCCCTGGGTGCGCGAGCGCTCGGGGCTTTTGCATTTGGCACCGCTCAAGATACAGCCCATTGGCGCCGGCAAGTTTGGTAGGCTTGCCTTTTGCGCGAGCTTGTCGGATCTTGATACCGGACAGGGCGACCACGAGCGAATGGCGCAAAGGTGTAAAGTGCCCGCCTGCCAAGGGTGACAAGCCAATCGCCGAACCAACACGAACAGGAGCGAACGAAGTGATCAGACATATCGTCATGTGGAAGTTGAAGGAATCGGCGGAAGGCGCGACGCGTGCGCAGAACGCGCTGAAGCTGAAGGAAAAACTCGAAGGCTGCCGCGACCTCGTCCCGGGCACCTTGCAGATCGACGTCGGCGTGGCGACGCCGGGCCTCGACGCGACCGCCGACATCGTGCTCGTCTCCGATTTCGCCGACAAGGCCGCGCTCGACGCGTATCAGGTACATCCGGTTCACCAGGAAGTGAAGAAATTCGTCGTCGCGGTGGCCGAATCGCGCGAGTGCGTCGACTACATCGTCGACGTCGCACGATGAGCGACGCGGCAACCCCGACGGAAGGCCCGTCGATCGAAAGCCCGTTCGTCGATCTGCTCGGCGTGCAGCTCGTGTCCGCGAAGGATGGCGCGAGCGAGATCGTGCTGCCGCTCGAGGAGCGCCACATGAATACGTGGAGCATCGCGCACGGCGGCGTGACGATGACGCTGGCCGATATCGCGCTCGCGATGGCGGCGCGCAGCCTGACCGACGACGGCGTCGGCGTCGTCACGGTCGAGATGAAGGTGAACTTCATGCAGCCGGGCCGCGGCGAGCTGCGCGCTTACGGGCGCGTGATGCACCGCTCGACGACGATGGCCTACTGCGAAGGCGAAGTGCGCGACAGCGACGGCAATTTCGTCGCGAAGGCGCTCGGTACGTTCAAGTACATGCGGCGGCTCGCGGTCGGCCGCGACATCAAGCGGCAACGCTCGCGCACGGCGCCGGACGCCCAGCCCGGCCCGAGCGACGCGTAAGCGTCCGGACGCGCGGCCCTGCCTCGTCGATGAGGCAGGGCCGTTGTGTTTCGCGGCACGGGATGGCCGGCACACCGCGCGGCTCACCTGCCCGGCGCGCGCGTGGCATCATGTCACGCTTGTCCGCTTTGTCCGTTCACGGCGCCACGCCAGCGCCGTCCACACCGATGCCGCTGAATCCGAAGATCGCCCAGGTGCTCGACATGATCGAGCGCGCGAAACGTCCGTCGTATCACCATCAGACGCCGCAGCAGGCGCGCGCCGCGTACGAGAAGAGCGCGCCGATCCTCGACGTCGCGCCGGCGCCGATGCACGCGGTGGAGGAATGCGTCGTGCCGACGCGCGACGGCCGCACGATCGGTGCGCGGCTGTATCTGCCGGTCGAGCCGAGCCTGGCGGAGCCGCTGCCGGCGCTCGTGTACTACCACGGCGGCGGTTTCACGGTCGGCAGCGTCGACACGCACGATGCGCTGTGCCGGATGTTCGCGCGCGATGCGCGCTGCGCGGTGCTGTCGGTCGGCTACCGGCTCGCGCCCGAACACAAATTTCCGACCGCGGTGAACGATGCGGACGACGCATTGCAATGGCTGCATCGCGAGGCCGCCGCGTTCGGCATCGACGCCGCGCGGCTGGCGGTCGGCGGCGACAGCGCGGGCGGCACGCTCGCGACGGTCTGCGCGGTGCTCGCGCGCGACGCGGGCATCCGTCTTGCGCTGCAGCTGCTGATCTATCCGGGCGTGACGGGCCACCAGGACACCGAATCGCACGCGCGGCTCGCGAACGGCTACCTGCTGACGCAGGACACGATCCAGTGGTTTTTCGCGCAATACGTACGCGACCGCGCGGATCGCGACGACTGGCGTTTCGCGCCGCTCGACGGCACGCACGGTGCGCCGTCGTTCGCGGGCGTCGCGCCGGCGTGGATCGCGACGGCCGAATACGATCCGCTGAGCGACGAGGGCGCCGCGTACGCGGACAAGTTGCGCGCGGCCGGCAACGCGGTCACGCTGGTCTGCTATCCGGGGATGATCCACGAATTCTTCAAGATGGGCGGCTACGTGCCCGAGGTACGGGCCGCGCATGCCGACGCGGTCGCGGCGCTGAAGGCCGCATTCGACGAGGTTTGACGGCGGGCGCCCGAGGGCGCGCACGCCGCGGAGGACTGCGATGACGAACGGCGTGGGCGTGGTGGAAACGGGCGACTGGACGGTACTGGGCGGCGACGCCGCGCGAATTCGCGACGCGGTGTTCGTGCGCGAGCAACGGATTCCGCCGGAATGGGAACTCGACGACGACGATCCGCTGTCGCTGCATGCGGTCGCGTACCGGATCGATACGGCGACCGGGCAGCGCCGCGCGGTCGCGACGGGGCGGCTGCTGCCGTCCGGCACGATCGGCCGTGTTGCGGTGCTGGCCGACGTGCGCGGGCAGGGTGTCGGATCGGCCGTGCTCGATGCGTTGCTGGATGCCGCGCGGCGCCGCGGCGAAACCGTCGTGCGGCTGTACGCGCAGGATTCGGCGGTGTCGTTCTATCTGCGGCACGGCTTCGCGGCGGTCGGCGAACCGTTCGTCGAAGCCGGCGTGCCGCACGTCGAGATGGCGCGCGCGCCGTAGCGCGCGCTGCGTGCGTTCAGCGCGGCCGCGTCGCGTCGATATCGAACGTGAATGCGCGCTCGAACGCGCCCGGGCGGACGGTACGGTGCGAGCCGTCGTCGTCGCTGCGCTCCTTGACTTCGACCGTCAAGCGCACGCCTTCCTTCATCGTGACGCGCAACGCGGTGGTGCCGCGCGTGCCGTATTCGGGCGTCTCGATGAACGCGGCCGACAGCGCACGCTCGCGCTCGATCGGAATGCCCGTGTGCGGCAGCGCGTCGTCGTCCGCGACGTGCGGGTCGCGCATCAGCTCGATCAGTTCGTCGAGCGACGGCGTCGGATTGTCGGTGAGCAGCGTGCCGAGCTCCGCACGCTTGCGCACGACTTTCGGCCAGGGCGTATCGAGCCGTGCATTCGACAACGCATGCACGCCCGGCTCGATCGCGACGGGCGCGGCGACACGGCTTTCGCCCTCGGGCGCGCGGTTGCAGAACCAGGCGAGCTCGCGCCGGCGCCAGTCGCCGACGAGCAGGTTGAAGCCGTTGTACACGGCCGCATGCTCGGCGAGCTGCGCGAGATAGTCGAGCGGCGCGACGGACGCGCCGCCGAGAAAGTCGGATACCAGCTTGCCGCGGGTCGGCGCACCCGCCCGGATGTCGAACGGCGCGCGGTAGTTGGTCAGCGCGGCGAAGCGGCCGTCGCGCGATACGCCGAGCCACGTGCCGCCTGCCTCGAGATCGCGGCCGGCCAGTACGCCCGGCACGTCTTCCCACCACGAGAGCGGCGCGCTGGTCCGGCGAAAGAATTCGTCGCGATTGGCGGCGAGGGTAAAGACGGGACCGGCGGCGGCATCGGGCTGCCAGTCGAAGGCAATCAGACACATCGGGCGAATCTCTCGCAGGAAACGTCGGGCGCCGGCAGCGACTCGCGAGCCGGCGCGCGAACGGGTTGTCAGTGCATCACGCTTCGGTCGGCCACGCGTAAGGCAGCGCGTCGAACGCGAGCGCCGGGCCGTCGGCCGAACCGAGGTGCACCGTGCCGCCGTCGAGCGCGGCGAGCTTGATCTCGACGAGCGCGTCGACGCCGCCCGCCGGCGCGGCCGCCGCGTTGACGATCATCCCGCACGGCTGGCCCGGGTCGTCGCTGTGGAACAGCTCGACGCCGGCGTGCACGGTATCGGTCTCGCCGGCGACGTGCGCGAGCGCGGTGCGGCGCTTGATCGTGCCGCGGTACTGGCTGCGCGCGACCACTTCCTGGCCCGGGTAGCACCCTTTCCTGAAGTTAACGGCACCGATCACGTCGAAGTTGACCATTTGCGGCACGAACTGTTCGACGGCCGGCTGCGTGATGCGCGGCTCGCCCGCGCGAACGTCGAGCCAGTCCCACACGGCGGGCGACACGACGGGCAGCGTGCCGGCGAGCGCGGCGAGGCGCGCGTCGACTTCGGCGCGCGGGCCGATCCACAGGTAGCGCTTGCGGCCGGCCGCGTCGGGCACGCGGATCAGCGCGCCGGCCGGGCCGTCGACCTTCACGTGCACGCCGTCCGGCAGCGCATCGAAGATGCCCGACAGCGCGTCGCGGACGTCGCCCGCGAAGCCGGCCACCGCGAGCGTGTCGCTCGCGTCCGTCAGCTTCGCCTTCGCGCGCAGCACGAACATCGACAGCCGCTTCTGCACGGCGGCCTGCACGTCCTTCGACACGAGCAGGCGCACGCCGTGGCCGGCCCGCCACGCGACGAACGACGCGAGCAGGCGCCCCTTCGGCGAGCAGTACCCGGACAGCCGGGCGCTGCCGGCATCGAGATGCTCGATGTCGTTGGTGAGCTGGCTGTGCAGGAACGTCGCGGCGTCGTCGCCGGCCACGTCGATCACGCCGAACTGCGGCAGCGGCATGCAGGCGCCCGGCGCGTCGAAATCGGCGGCGCACGGGCGGGGGAAAACGGGAAGCGAGGCAGAGGCGGCCTGGGCAGCCGGTGAAGCGAACGGTGTGCTCATGGAATGAGGGAACAGTCAACCCTGACTTTGACGAAGGCGAGCAAGTATTATATGGGTCTTACCTGAGTCACGTTTCCATGTCCCTACTGAAGAAATGCGCCGCGACGATCGTGGCGCTGGCCGTCGTTGTGGCCGCTGCCGGCGCGGGCGGCGGGTATTACTGGGCGACCCGGCCGCTGTTGCTGGGCTCGGCATCGCTCGACGTCACGATCAAGCCGCGCAGCAGCGTGAAGAGCGTCGCGCTGCAGCTCAAGCGCGGCGGCGTGCCGGTCGAGCCGTTCGCGTTCGTCGCGATGACGCGCGTGCTCGGGCTGTCGAGCCGGCTCAAATCGGGCAACTACGAATTCAAGACCGGCATCACGCCGTACGACGTGCTGCAGAAGATCGCGCGCGGCGACGTGAACGAATACGTCGCGACGGTGATCGAGGGCTGGACCTTCAAGCGGATGCGCGCGGAACTCGACGCGAACCCCGATCTGGCGCACGCGACGGCCGGCATGAGCGACGCCGAGCTGCTGCGCGCGATCGGCGCGCCGGACAGCGCGGTGCAGCGCGGCAGCGGCGAGGGGTTGTTCTTCCCCGATACCTACCTGTTCGACAAGGGCACGAGCGACCTGAACATCTACCGGCGCGCCTACCGCCTGATGCAGACGCGCGTCGACGAGGCATGGGCCGCGCGCACGCCGGGGCTGCCGTACAAGTCGCCTTACGAAATGCTGACGATCGCGTCGATCGTCGAGAAGGAAACCGGTCACGCGGCCGACCGCGCATTCGTCGCGGCCGTGTTCGCGAACCGGCTGCGCATCGGCATGCCGCTGCAGACCGATCCGTCGGTGATCTACGGGCTCGGCGACGCGTACGACGGCCGTCTGCGCAAGCGCGACCTGCAGGCCGACACTCCTTACAATACCTACACCCGACGCGGGCTGCCGCCCACGCCGATCGCGTTGCCGGGCGTCGCCGCGCTGCAGGCGGCGGTCAATCCGGCCCCGACGAGCGCGCTCTATTTCGTCGCGAAGGGCGACGGCACGAGCGTGTTCTCGGACACGCTCGGCGACCACAACAAGGCCGTGGACAAGTACATACGAGGTCAATAATGGCGAGCGGTAAATTCATCACGTTCGAAGGCATCGACGGGGCGGGGAAGACCACCCACCTGCAATGGTTCTGCGAACGCCTCCAGGGCCGGCTGGCCGCGGCCGGCCGGCAGGTCGTCGTCACTCGCGAGCCGGGCGGCACGCAGCTCGGCGAGAAACTGCGCGAGATCCTGCTGAACCAGCCGATGGATCTCGAGACGGAAGCGCTGCTGATGTTCGCCGCGCGCCGCGAGCACCTCGCGCTCGTGATCGAGCCGGCGCTCGCGCGCGGCGACTGGGTCGTGTCCGACCGCTTCACCGACGCGACGTTCGCGTACCAGGGCGGCGGCCGCGGGCTGCCGCGCGACAAGCTCGAGACGCTCGAGCGCTGGGTGCAGGGCGGTTTCCAGCCCGACCTCACGGTATTGTTCGACGTCGCGCCGCAGGTCGCGAGCGAGCGTCGCGGCGCCGCGCGCATGCCCGACAAGTTCGAAAGCGAGTCGGACGCGTTCTTCACCCGCACGCGCGCCGAATACCTGCGGCGCGCGGAAGAGGCGCCGCACCGTTTCGCGATCGTCGACGCGACGCGATCGATTCCCGAGATCCGCCAGCAGCTCGAACGCGTGCTCGCCGCGCTGTAACCCGCAAGGAACGCACCCGATGATCTATCCGTGGCAAACCGACGACTGGAACCGCCTGCAGCAACTGCGTGCGCAATGGCCGCATGCGCTGCTGCTGCACGGTCAGGCCGGGATCGGCAAGCTGCAGTTCGCGCAGCATCTCGCGCAGGGCTTCCTGTGCGAAGCGCCGCGGCCGAACGGCGAGCCGTGCGGCACGTGCGCGGCCTGCAACTGGTTCTCGCAGGGCAACCATCCGGACTACCGGATCGTGCTGCCGGAGGCGCTGGCGGGCGAGGCGCCGGGCGCGGCGGACGACGCGAAGCAGGCCGACGCGGACGAAGGCGGCAAGAAGACGCGGGCGCCGAGCAAGGAAATCAAGATCGAGCAGGTGCGCGCGCTGCTCGACTTCTGCGGGGTCGGCTCGCACCGCGGCGGCGCGCGCGTCGTCGTGCTGTATCCGGCCGAGGCGCTCAATGTCGCCGCGTCGAACGCGCTGCTGAAGACGCTGGAGGAACCGCCGCCCGGCGTCGTGTTCCTGCTCGTATCGGCGCGCATCGACCGCCTGTTGCCGACGATCATCAGCCGCTGCCGCCAGTGGCCGATGACCGTGCCGGCGCCGGAGGCCGCCGCCGCGTGGCTCGCGGCGCAGGGCGTCGACCAGGCCGGCGCGCTGCTCGCCGAAGCCGGCGGCGCGCCGCTCGCCGCGCTCGCGCTCGCGAGCGACGAGAACCGCCCGCTGCGCGACTACACGCTCGGGCAACTGGCCGCCGGTGCGGCCTGCGATCCGTTCGCCTGCGGCGAGACGCTGCAGAAGCTGCCGGTGCCGCTGGTGCTCGGCTGGCTGCAGCGCTGGCTGTACGATCTGCTCGCGCAGCGGATGGCCGGCGCGCCGCGCTACTTCCCGATGCACGCGGCCGCGCTCACGCGCTGCGCGGAAGCGGTCGACGCCAACGCGTTCGCGCGTTTCATGAAAGCCGTGACGCGGCAGCGGACGGTCGAGAACCATCCGCTCAACGCACGGCTCGTATTCGAGGAATTGTTTCTCGGATATCGGGAAATGTTTGTTTGATCCGGCATTGATTCCGATGGGTTGCGAAACGATGAGCGGATCACGCGGGGGTGCGACGGTGGCCGGTGAGGCCGCGGCCGTCGCCCGGTGCCGCATGCCGGCGAGCGCATGAGCGCCCGTCTCACGTATTCAGGAAACACGATGTTCGTCGACTCTCACTGCCACATCAATTTCAAGGGCCTGGCCGACCGCCTGCCGGCCGTTCTCGAGAACATGCGCGAGCACGACGTCACGCACGCGCTGTGCGTGTCGGTCGATTTCGAGACGCTGCCCGACGTGCTCGCGATCGCCGAGGCGCACGACAACGTGTACGCGTCGGTCGGCGTGCATCCCGATCATGAGGACGCACGCGAGCCGACGCTCGCGGAGCTCGTCGAACTGGCCGCGCACCCGAAGGTCGTCGCGATCGGCGAAACCGGCCTCGACTACTACCGCCTCGAAGGCCGCTCGATCGCCGACATGGAATGGCAGCGCGAACGCTTTCGCACGCACATCCGCGCGGCGACCGCGACGATGAAGCCGCTGATCGTCCACACGCGTTCGTCGTCGGAAGACACGCTGCGGATCATGGCCGAGGAGCGCGCGGACGTGCCGGGCGGCGTGATGCACTGCTTCACCGAGCCGTGGCCGGTCGCCGAGCAGGCGCTTGCGCAGAACTTCCATATCTCGCTGTCGGGCATCGTCACGTTCAAGAACGCGACCGACGTGCAGGACGTCGCGCGGCGCGTGCCGCTCGACCGGCTGCTGATCGAGACCGACTCGCCGTACCTCGCGCCGGTGCCGTATCGCGGCAAGCCGAATGAACCTGCGTACGTCAGCCATGTCGGACGCTTTATCGCCGCCGAGCGCGGGATCGCTGTCGAGGCGCTCGCCGATGCGACGACGCAGAACTTTTTCCGGCTGTTCAAGATCGCCCGCTGACGACGCGCGCGCAGCCGACAACCCAGGGAAGGAGCCCACAACAATGACGAAGCCGACCAACCATCTGCCCAAACGCGCCCTCGTTGCCGCCGCATTCGTCGCGAGCGGCCTGTTTGCCGCCGCCGGCGCGCATGCCGAGTCGCTCGACGCGATCGTCAAGGCCGTCAAGTTCGACGACATCGCCGATATCGGCAAGCAGCTCAAGAGCGGCAAGCTCGATCCGAACACGGTCGCGCCGAACGGCGACCCGATCCTCGTGATCGCCGCCCGCGAGAAGTCCGACAAGGTCGCGGCCGCGATCGCCACGACGCCGAACGTCGATCTCGAGAAGGAAGACAAGGCCGGCGAGAACGCGCTGATGCTCGCGTCGCTGAACGGCGACCTCGACCTCGTCAAGCTGCTGATCGACAAGGGCGCGGAAGTCAGCAAGAAGGGCTGGGCGCCGCTGCACTACGCGGCGACCAACGGCCAGGACGCGGTCGTCAAGGTGCTGCTCGACCACGACGCATACATCGACACGGCGTCGCCGAACGGCACGACGCCGCTGATGATGGCCGCGCGCGGCAACCATGCGTCGACGGTCACGCTGCTGCTCGACCAGGGCGCCGATCCGCAGGTGAAGAACCAGCTCGGCATCACCGCGCTCGAGTTCGCGAAGCACTACAACGCGCCGGACGCGATCGAGATCCTGAGCAAGCGGACGACGCGTATCGGTGCAGCGACGCCGGCAGATGCGCAAAAGAGTGCAAAATAACGTTTTTTGGTGCGGCGGCGCCTGTTCGCCCGGCCGGCTTCCGGACGGAGCGGGGCATGCTTCGCCGCACCGGCCAGGACAGCAGGCGGTCTCGGGCCGCATTGACATAAGAAGGAACACCATGTTGCGCGCAATGTTTTGTGCCGCGGCGTTTGCCGTGCCGTTGTCGGCGGCGGCTTTCACGGGCGCGGATCTCGACCGGCTGTGCGCGAAGACGGACGTCAAGTCGCGGGCGTCGTGCGCGGCCTATATCGAAGGCGCCGCCGACGGCGTCTACAACACGATCGATGCGATCGGCGGCACCACGGGGCCGCGCGTCGGCCAGTACTTCTGCCTGCCGCCCGACATCCGGGCGCAACAGATGACGGACGCGGTGCGCAAGTACATCGCGGAAAATCCGAAGCTGGCCGACTACAACGCGAGCACCGCGGTGTCGCTCGGTCTCGGCAAGGCGTTTCCCTGCAGGAACGGCAACTGATCCGACGCCGTGTCCGGGCGGAGACGGGCCCGGACGTCGCCGACGCATCCAGGACGAAGCCTGTGCGCTTCATCACTCGAGGGCGCCGATGATTTCAATCGAGGAACTGCAGCGCATCGCCGATGCGCCGCTGCATTCGTGGCTCGGCACGCTGGGCGTGTCGGTCATCGTCGTACTGGTCGTCACGGTCGTGCACCGCCTCGGCGCACGCATCGTCAAACGCATCGCGCAGCCGTATCCGCTGATGAGCGCGATCCTGCGCTACATCGACAAGCCGTCGCTCGTCGTGCTGGCGTTGCTGGCGCTCGAATTCCTGTGGGTCCAGGCGGACGACGGCATGTCGTTCGTGCGCGGCATGCGCACCGCGGCCGCGGTCGGCTCCATCGTGTCGCTCACGTGGCTGCTGGTGCGGCTCGCGGCCGGCGTCGGCGACGCGATCATCCAGGCCCATCCGATCGATACGGCCGACAACCTCCAGGCGCGGCGCGTCCATACGCAGGCCAAGGTGCTCGTGCGGACCGTGATGGTGCTGATCGTGATCATCGGCACCGGTGCCGCGCTGATGACGTTCCCGAACGTGCGCCAGGTCGGCGCGAGCCTGCTGGCGTCGGCCGGCGTGGCGGGGCTGGTCGCCGGTATCGCCGCGCGGCCGGTGCTCGGCAACCTGATCGCCGGATTGCAGATCGCGCTCACGCAGCCGATCCGGCTCGACGACGTGGTCGTGATCCAGGGCGAGTGGGGGCGCATCGAGGAAATCACCGGCTCGTTCGTGTCGGTGCGGCTGTGGGACCAGCGGCGTCTCGTCGTGCCGCTGCAGTGGATCATCGAGAACCCGTTCACGAACTGGACGCGCAGCAGCGCGGAGATCATCGGCACCGTCTACCTGTCGGTCGATTACCGCACGCCGCTCGCGCCGCTGCGCGAGGAACTCGCGCGGCTCGTCCACGCCGCGCCCGAGTGGGACGGCCGCGTGCAGGTGCTGCAGGTGACCGACGCGACGGAGCGCACGATGCAGTTGCGCGCGCTCGTCAGCGCGGCCGATTCGTCGTCGTGCTGGGATCTGCGCTGCCGCGTGCGGGAGGGGCTGATCGCGTATCTGCAGGACCGCTATCCGCAATGCCTGCCGCGCAGCCGGATGGAGCTGTATCCGCACGAATCCGCGCCCGACGCGCCGAATCCCGAACGGCCGCACGCGCGCGCGCCTGCCGCCAGCACCGCGGCCAACACCGCCGCCGACCCGCAGGCCGCCGAAGGCCGCTGAGCGCGGCCCGGCGCCTGTTTGCGATTCCCCGCTCTCCATTCCCATGACCGCGCTGAAGACGCTCGCCATCGCCAACTACCGCTCGCTGCGCGAGCTGATCGTGCCGCTCGCGGCGCTCAACGTCGTCACGGGGCCGAACGGCAGCGGCAAATCGAGCGTGTACCGCGCGCTGCGGCTGCTCGCCGATACCGCGCAGGGCCGCGTGATCCCGTCGCTCGCGCGCGAGGGCGGCTTGCCGTCGACGTTGTGGGCCGGCCCCGAGCGCTTCTCGCGCGCGATGCTGGCCGGCGAGACGCCGGTGACGGGCACCGTGCGCAAGGGGCCGGTGAGCCTGAAGCTCGGCTTCGCATGCGACGATTTCGGCTATTCGATCGATCTCGGCCTGCCGCTGCCGAGCAACTCGCAGTTCGCGCTCGATCCGGTGGTCAAGCGTGAATGCATCTGGGGCGGCGCGGTGCTGCGCCCGTCCACGCTGCTGGTCGACCGACAGGGTGCGCAGATCCGTGCGCGTACCGCATCCGGCGACTGGCAGACGATTCCGCAGCCGGTCGCGAGCTTCGACAGCATGATGACCGAGTTCGCCGATCCGACCGGCGCGCCCGAGATGATCGCGGTGCGCGAACGGATCCGCTCGTGGCGCTTTTACGACCATTTCCGGACCGATGCGCAGGCACCGGCCCGCCAGTCGAACATCGGCACGCATACGCCGGTGCTCGCGGACGACGGGGCCGACCTGGCCGCCGCGCTGCAGACGATCCGCGAAATCGGCGACGCGGCGGCGCTTGATACGGCGATCGACGACGCGTTTCCCGGCGCGTCGGTCGAGATCGACAATCCGGGCGGGCGCGGCCGCTTCGACGTACTGATGCGTCAGCCGGGGCTGCTGCGGCCGCTCGCGGCGGCCGAGCTGTCCGACGGCACGCTGCGCTACCTGCTGCTCGCGGCCGCGCTGCTGACGCCGCGGCCGCCGGCGCTGATGGTGCTGAACGAACCGGAGACGAGCCTGCATCCCGATCTGCTGCCGGCGCTCGGCCGCCTGATCGCCCGGGCGGCCCGGCGCTCGCAGGTCCTGGTCGTGTCGCATGCGGCGCGGCTCATCGCGACGCTCGAGCGCGAGGCCGGCTGCGAATCGCTGGTGCTCGACAAGCAGCTCGGCGCGACCGCGCTCGTCGATGCCGACTCGCGCGACCTGCCGGCCTGGAAGTGGCCGTCGCGCTGAGCGACCGATTCGCGCGCGTCGTGCCGTGACCGGCGCGCGCAGGCATCGAATCGGCCGGCCTGCGCGCGAGGCGAGGCGACAGGCCCCCAATCGGCCGAGTGTATCCGGTCTGTAACAACCCCCAAAAAATGAAAGACCTGCGGTTCCGCTCATCGGGATCGCGAATAATAATGCGATATCCGGCTGGCGCCATGCCGGCCGGCGCGGCAGGGACGCACGGCGCGCGCAGGCGCCGCCGCCGGCCGTGCCGCAACGGACAGGACACAGGAGACGTGGACCATGAGAATTGCGCAGATCGCCCCGCTGACCGAATCCGTGCCGCCGAAGCTGTACGGCGGCACGGAGCGCGTCGTGTCCTACATCACCGAGGCGCTCGTCGAGCTCGGCCACGACGTGACGCTGTTCGCGAGCGGCGATTCGACGACGCGGGCGAAGCTCGAACCCGTGTGGCCGCGCGCGCTGCGGCTCGATTCGTCGATCCGCGACCGGGTCGCGCCGCACATGCTGCTGATGGAGACGGTCGCGCGCCGCGCGAAGGATTTCGACGTGCTCCATTTCCACATGGACTACTACTCGTTTTCGGTCTTCAACCGGCAGGAGACGCCGTACGTGACGACGCTGCACGGCCGGCTCGACCTGCCCGAGCAGCAACCGGTGTTCGACACGTTCAACACGGCGCCGGTGATCTCGATTTCCAATGCGCAGCGCCAGCCGTTGCCGCAGGCGAAATGGCTGACGACCGTTTATCACGGGCTGCCCGATACGCTGTACATGCCGCAGCCCGTCGAGCCGCGCTATCTCGCGTTCCTCGGCCGCATCTCGCCCGAAAAACGCGTGGACACCGCGATCCGCATCGCCCGCCAGTGCGGGTTGCCGATCCGGATCGCCGCGAAGATCGACGCGGCCGACCAGGAATACTTCGATCGCGAGATCAAGCCGCTCTTCGCGTTGCCGCACGTCGAATACATCGGCGAGATCGCCGATCACGAGAAGGCCGAATTCCTGTCGGGCGCGCATGCGCTGCTGTTTCCGATCGACTGGCCCGAGCCCTTCGGCCTGGTGATGATCGAGGCGATGTCGTGCGGCACGCCGGTGATCGCGTTCAATCGCGGCGCGGTGCCCGAAGTGGTGGACGAGGGCGTGTCGGGTTTCATCGTCGAGGACGAAATCAGCGCGGTGGCCGCCGTGAACCGGCTGCACCTGCTGCCGCGTGCGCGCGTGCGGCAGCGCTTCGAGGAGCGCTTCACGTCGCGCCGGATGGCGCAGCAGTACGTGGATGTGTATCAGTCGGTGATCCGCGCGCAGAAGCGCTCGCGCTTCAAGGTGATCGACTCGACGACCTGACCGACCCGACGCGCGGCGTCGGCGGATAAAAGAACGGCGATGCCCGCAAGGACATCGCCGTTTGCGCATGCCCCGCGCGCAGCGCGCGCGGGCGATGCATCACCGTCAGATCTTGAGCTTCGTGACCTTGGTGCCGTTGATCGACACGTCGCCCATCAGGCCGGCATTGGTCAGCACGACGACCTGGATCGGCGCGGTGGCCGTGTTGGAGTCGACCGCGCCGTTCGCGCCCATCTTCACCAGTGCGACCGATGCGCCGGCGCCGGCTGCCCAGCCGTCCGAGTTGCGGAATTCGTCGAGCGCCTGCTGCGTCATGAACAGGAACACGATCGCCTTCGACTGCGCGCCGGCCTGCAGGCCGACCGACAGCGACGACGTGTTGTAGTAGCCGACGGTGCTGCCGCCGACGCGCAGCGCGCCGTTGCCGGACTGGCCGCCGACGATGAAGCCGGCCTGGATCACGTCGGGGAAGACCAGCACGCCGCGCGATTTCGCGACGAGCTCGCGCGAGCCCTTGACGGTGGAGTACATGCGCGACAGCGTGGCGTCCACGCTTGCGTCGATCGACTGACGCTTCGACGCGTTGGTCGCGGCGTTGTCCGGCTTGTCCGGGGTGGTGGTGCAACCGGTGAGCGCGAGGCTACCGACGATGAGCGCGGCGGCGGCTTTCAGCACGAGATTCCGTTTTTGCATCGTTGTTCTCCATCGGATGACGTTCGGAGTGAGTCTCGCTCAAGGAGCGGATCACGTCGGCAGTTATATCACAGCGGATTACAGCCTCTTTTCGCTGCCGCGTGAAAAAGCGTCAAATCGCGCGGCGGTGTCGCGGCGCGCCAACGGACGAAGCGTCGCGCACGCGTCACGGCGCAACGTGCGTGGTCGACGTACCGGGAACGCGGCGGTCGAGCGGAAGGCGGCGGCGCATGCGCCGCGCGTCGGTGTCAGTGCGTGACGGGGGGAACGGGCGGCTTGATCGGCGGGCGGCGCAGCGCGCGACGGATCAGCGCGATCACGACGCCGCATGCGAACAGGAACGCGGCCGGGACGACCCAGTAGCCGACGAACGCATGCCACAGGTAGCCGGCAAGCGTATTGCGGCGCACCACGTATTCGTCGCGGGCCGCCTGCTGGCGCGGCGCATTGGCGGCGAGCACGTCGGCCGGACAGCCGGCCGCGCGTGCCTCGTCAGGATTCCCGCGGCACTTCGCGGCGGCGCCCGCGGCCTGCTGCGCGTCGGTGAGCTGCCAGGTGGTCAGCGCGAGCTGCAGGTCCGCGTTGTTGTAGGCCATTTCCTCGCGGATCTCGCGCACCGCGACGATCGCGACGGGCACGGCCCAGAACACGATCACGATCAGCCAGCGCCGGAACCATCGGTGTTGTCTCCATGCCATCCATGCCTCCGTTTGACGCGCGTACGCGTCCGTCTCGAGGGCGGCCCGATGGCGCTTCTTGGTCTTGGGTGGGCCGCGTTGCAGCCATCATAGAAGAAAACGCGGCGAATTGCCGCACCCGATTTGCCGCACCATGGGGCGGGGCGGGACGACAGGCCGGGAAAACGGGGTGGGAGAGGCTGGCATGCGCGCGTCGATGCGCGTGCAACGAAAACGAAAACGAAAATGCCGCGCCCGCCGAAGCGGGGCGCGGCATTCGAGACGGGAGCGCCGGAACTCAGGCGGCCGGCTGGTTGCTCAGGCAGCTCTTCATGAACGCCTTGCGGTCGTCGCCCTTCTTGCCGGTGGCCTGCGTGTTGCACGCCTTCATCTTTTCCTGCTGCGTCATCGCCTTCGCGGGCTTCGCCGACAGGCAGTCCTTCATGAACGCCTTGCGGTCGTCGCCCGTCTTGCCGGCTGCCTGGGTGTTACAGGCTTTCATCTTGTCCTGCTGGCTGTTCGCCGCGAATGCGGGGGAAGCCAGCATGCCGCCGAGAAGCAGGGCGGCTACGAGCGATTGGATTTTCATTTCGACACTCCCATGGGGTGAATTGCGCGTGATCGACGCCGTCACGAAGTACGACGCGACGAGGACAGGGCCACATCGCACCACGCGTTCCGATTATGGCAAATCAATGTGAAAACACCAAAACGGCACTTCCTATAACGTTGCGGACGTCACGGCCGTTGACGGCGCGCACGCCGCGCAGATCGGGACAAACCATGACGTGCGGCGGCCGGCACCCGGCCGCCGTGCCGGAACCTGCCGACTTGCGGCCGCGAGCCATTACAATCGCGGCCATGAATACACCGAACACCGCATCCCCTTCGTCCGCGGCGGCGCTGCCGCGCATCGCCGTCCTCGCCACCGGCGGCACGATCGCCGGCGCCGCGCCCGACGCGGCCAGCACGGCCGGCTACCAGGCCGGCGCGCTCGGCGTCAATTTCCTGGTCGACGCCGTGCCGGCGCTCGCGTCGATCGCGCGCATCGACGCGGAGCAGGTCGCCAGCATCGACAGCAAGGATCTCGCGCTGCCGCTATGGAACACGCTCGCCGCGCGGATCGACGCGCTGATGGCCGACCCGGCGATCGACGGCATCGTGATCACCCACGGCACCGATACGCTCGAGGAAACCGCGTATGCGCTGCATCTGGTCGTCCGGGGCGACAAGCCGGTCGTGCTGACGGCCGCGATGCGGCCGGCGACCGCGCTGTCGTCGGACGGCCCGCTGAACCTGCTGAACGCGGTGACGGTGGCTGCGCATCCGGCCGCGCGCGGGCAGGGCGTGCTGGTTGCGTTCAACAACCGGATCCATGGCGCGCGCGATGTCGTGAAGACGAGCACCTATGCGGTCGACGCGTTCCAGTCGCCGGAGCTCGGCGCGCTCGGCTGGGTGCAGGACGGCCGCGTCGAATTCGCACGTCGCATCACGCGCACGCGCGACACGCAACTGACGATCGCGGCGACCTGGCCGCCGGTCGAAGTCGTCGCGAGCTATGCGGGCGCGACGCGCACGGCCGTCGACGCGCTCGTCGCGGCCGGCGTGCGCGGTCTCGTCGTCGCGGGCACCGGCAACGGATCGATCCATGCGACGCTGCAGGCGGCGCTCGCCGATGCGGTGAACGCGGGTGTGGCGGTGGTCCGGGCGTCGCGCGTCGGGTCGGGCCACGTGATGCGCAACGGCGCCGCGAGCGACGATGCGCTCGGTTTCGTGAGCGCGGGCTCGCTGCACCCGTTCAAGGCGCGCGTGCTGCTGATGCTCGCGCTCGCGAACGGCATTCGCGAGCGCGACGCCCTGCAGCGCGCGTTCGATACGCTGTGATTCGATGACGGGGCGATCGACGAGCGTCGATCGCACGGCGCGCACCGCCCATGAAAAAGGCAGGCCCTATCGGCCTGCCTTTTTTGCATCCGCCCGGCGCGAACGCTCAGGACTGCGGCGGAATCACGAGCTTCTGGCCCGGGTAGATCCGGTCCGGGCTCGACAG
This sequence comes from Burkholderia sp. BCC0506, assembly GCF_902833145.1. Taxonomy (GTDB): domain Bacteria; phylum Pseudomonadota; class Gammaproteobacteria; order Burkholderiales; family Burkholderiaceae; genus Burkholderia. Next base: position 172,783 of record NZ_CADFEN010000005.1, read on the forward strand.
CATCGGCTTGTTCGCCTCGAAGATCACCGGGTACTTGTTCGCGTCGCCGTACACTTCCTTGGCGATCGCCGACAGCGTGTCGCCCGGCTTCACGTCGTGGTACTGCACTTCCGGATCGTCCGGCTGCAGATCGTCGTCGTTGACGCCCGCGACACCCTGCACGTTGCCGGCCGCGACCTTGACCTTCGCCTTCGTGTCGAGATCGGCGACGCTGCCCGACAGCGTGACGGTGCGCGATGCGCCGTCGAACGCGACGGTCAGGTTCGACGTGTCGAGACCTTGCGAGTTGATGTAGTTCTTGATCGCATCGGCCGCGGTCTGGTTCGCGGCATTCGGATCTTCCGCTGCCTGTGCATCGGCGTGACCCAGCAGTTTTTCACCCGCCTCCTTGATAAACGAAAGAAGACCCATCGTTGCACTCCTTAGGTGGTTGAAAAGAAAACGCGCCGTGAAGTGGCGAAAAAAACACCGCGCTGGATGCGGCTCCGGACGGGGCGCGCAAGCGCGGCGGTTTTCTCGAAAGGCGTGGCGAAAGTGTAGGCGTTCAACGCGACGATTGCATGAAAAATCGCACGCCCGAACGTAAAGAAATGTAATACGCGAAATCCGACAGGCGGACACCCGACGACGACGTCTGACCGACCAAGGCTTCCCCGGCGTCGCCGGGTGCCGCTGCGGACCCCACCACGCCGCTCTCAGCCCAGAGCGGCGTTTTTCGCCCCGTCCCGCATGCCGTTGGCGATGCGGGGCGGGGCGCCCCACCGTGATGCGCGCGTGCGTCGCGCATCGATGCGACCGGCCGCGGCCGAATCGCGTTGATGCATCGCGCGCGTCTGCGATCGCAGCGCGAACGCGCGTTGCGGCATCCGCGTTACGCGGCCGGCGTCTGGCCGATCTCGAAGTTAGACATGATCTCGAGCGCACGCACGAGGGCCGAGTGATCCCAGGCTTTGCCGCCGTGCGATGCGCACACGCTGAACAACTGCTGCGCGCTCGCGGTGTGCGGCAGCGCGAGGCCGAGCTTGCGTGCGCCGTCGAGCGCGAGGTTCAGATCCTTCTGGTGCAGCTCGATGCGAAAGCCCGGATCGAACGTGCGCTTGGTCATCCGCGCGCCGTGCACTTCGAGGATGCGCGACGCGGCGAAGCCGCCCATCAGCGCCTGGCGCACGCGCTCCGGATCGGCGCCCGAGCGGGCGGCGAACAGCAGCGCTTCGCCGACGGCCTCGATGTTCAGCGCGACGATGATCTGGTTGGCGACCTTGCAGGTCTGGCCCGCGCCGTTCTCGCCGACGAGCGTGATGTTCTTGCCCATCTTCTCGAACAGCGGCTTCGCGCGCTCGAACGCCTTCTCCGGGCCGCCGACCATGATCGTCAACGTCGCTTCGCGCGCGCCGACTTCGCCGCCGGACACCGGCGCGTCGAGGTAGTCGCAGCCGAGCGCGTTGATCTGCTTCGCGAATGCCTGCGTGTCGAGCGGCGAGATCGAGCTCATGTCGATCACGAGCTTGCCGGCCGTCAGGCCCTTCGCGACGCCGTCGTCGGCGAACAGCACGTTACGCACGTCGGGCGTGTCCGGCACCATCGAGATGATGATGTCGGCGTGCCGCGCGACTTCGGTCGAGTTCGCGACCACCTTCGCGCTCGCGCGCAGGTCGTCCGGAACCGGGAACGCGCCGTTCACGACGAGCTGGTGGTCGCCCTTGAGCAGGTTGCGCGCCATGTGCGCGCCCATGATGCCGAGGCCGATGAAACCGATGGTTGCCATGTGAAAGTCTCCTATGGGCTGGTAACGGGAAGGGCGCGACTCAGGCGGCGCGACGCGCCGACGCCGGTGCGCAGCCGGCGACGCTTTGCAGCCAGCCGAGGCCTTCCGTCGTGGTGGTGCGGGGCTTGTATTCGCAGCCGACGTAGCCGGCATAGCCGAGCCGGTCGAGCAGCGCGAACAGGAACGCGTAGTTGATCTCGCCCGTGCCCGGCTCGTTGCGGCCCGGGTTGTCGGCGAGCTGGACGTGGCCGATCGACGCGAGGTTGCGTTCGATCGTCGCGGCCAGTTCGCCTTCCATGCGTTGCATGTGATAGATGTCGTACTGCAGGAACAGGTTGTCCGAGCCGACCGCGCGAATCACGTCGAGCCCTTCCGACGAACGGTTCAGCGCGAAGCCCGGGATGTCGAAGCGGTTGCACGGCTCGACGAGCAGGCGGATGCCTTCGCGCTTGAGCGCATCGGCGGCGAAACGCAGGTTGTCGACGATCGTGACGAACGTCTTGTCGCGCGCGGTGCTCGCCGACGGAATGCCGACGAGGCAGTTCAGTTGCGGCACCTTCAGCGCCTTCGCGTACTCGATCGCACGGCCGACCCCTTCCTGGAATTCGCCGACGCGATCGGGCAGGCACGCGATGCCGCGCTCGCCCTGATCCCAGTTGCCGGCGGGCAGGTTGTGCAGCACGAGGCGCAGCCGGTTCGCCTCGAGCCGCTCGGCGAGCGCCTCTTTCGCGTACGGATACGGGAACAGGAACTCGACGGCGTCGAAGCCCGCGTCCGCGGCCGCCTTGAAGCGGTCGAGGAACGGCACTTCGTTGAACAGCATGGTCAGGTTTGCAGCAAACTTCGGCATGAGCTAAGCCTCTTCGGTCGGTCAGTCGGAAATGTCTGGTTCAGTCGAGCATCGAGATCGCGGTCGGGGCGTGCTCGGCCTTCTCGGCGAGATCCTCGAATTCGTTGATCGCGTCGATTTCGGTGCCCATCGAGATGTTCGTCACGCGCTCGAGGATCACTTCGACGACCACCGGCACGCTGAACTCTTCCGCGAGCGTTTGCGCCTGGCGCAGCGCGGGCTCGATCTCTTCCGGCTTGAACACGCGCAGCGCCTTGCAGCCGAGGCCTTCGGCGACCGCCACGTGGTCGACGCCGTAACCGTTCAGTTCCGGCGCGTTCACGTTGTCGAACGCGAGCTGCACGCAGTAGTCCATGTCGAACGCGCGCTGCGCCTGGCGGATCAGCCCGAGGTACGAGTTGTTCACGACGACGTGCACGTACGGCAGCTTGAATTGCGCGCCGGCCGCGAGCTCCTCGATCATGAACTGGAAGTCGTAGTCGCCGGACAGCGCGACGATCGGGCGGCCCGGATCGGCCGCGCGCACGCCGAGCGCGGCGGGGATCGTCCAGCCGAGCGGGCCGGCCTGGCCGCAGTTGATCCAGTTGCGTGCCTTGAACACGTGCAGGAACTGCGCGGCGGCGATCTGCGACAGGCCGATCGTGCTGACGTAGCACGTATCGCGGCCGAACACCTTGTTCATTTCTTCGTACACGCGCTGCGGCTTGACCGGCACGTTGTCGAAGTGCGTCTTGCGCTGCAGCGTGCGCTTGCGCGCCTGGCATTCCGAGACCCACGCGCTGCGGTCCTTCAGCTTGCCGGCGGCCTTCCACTCCTGCGCGAGCGCGACGAACAGCTCGAGCGCGGCCTTCGCGTCGGACACGATGCCGAGATCCGGGCCGAACACGCGGCCGATCTGCGTCGGCTCGATGTCGACGTGCACGAACTTGCGGCCCTTCGTGTAGACGTCGACGCTGCCCGTGTGGCGGTTCGCCCAGCGGTTGCCGATGCCGAGCACGAAGTCCGATGCGAGCATCGTCGCGTTGCCGTAGCGATGCGACGTCTGCAGGCCGACCATGCCGGCCATCAGCGGATGGTCGTCGGCAATCGCGCCCCACGACATCAGCGTCGGGATCACCGGCACGCCGACCGTTTCGGCGAACTGCACGAGCAGGTCTTCGGCGGCCGCGTTGAGCACGCCGCCGCCCGACACGATCAGCGGCTTGTCCGCGTCGTTGAGCATCGCGAGCGCCTTCTCGATCTGCGCGCGGGTGGCCGCGGGCTTGTAGACCGGCAGCGGTTCGTACGTGTCGATGTCGAATTCGATTTCGGCGAGCTGCACGTCGATCGGCAGGTCGACCAGCACCGGGCCCGGACGGCCCGAGCGCATCAGGTGGAACGCCTGCTGGAACACGCGCGGCACGAGCGCCGGCTCGCGCACGGTGACGGCCCACTTCGTGACCGGCTTCGCGATCGATTCGATGTCGACGGCCTGGAAGTCTTCCTTGTACAGACGTGCGCGCGGCGCCTGGCCCGTGATCGCGAGGATCGGAATCGAGTCGGCGGACGCGGAGTAGAGGCCGGTGATCATGTCGGTGCCGGCGGGGCCCGACGTGCCGATGCATACGCCGATGTTGCCCGGCGCCGCACGCGTGAAGCCTTCGGCCATGTGCGATGCGCCTTCGACGTGGCGCGCGAGCACGTGGCTGATGCCGCCCGACTTGCGCATGGCCGAGTAGAACGGGTTGATCGCTGCGCCCGGCACGCCGAACGCGGTCTGGATGCCTTCCTTCTCGAGCACGAGTACGGCTGCGTCGACGGCTCTCATCTTGGCCATGAATGTCTCCTTGAATGTGGCGGATCTTGCGGATCGGTCTGTTGAGGACACTTTAGGGATACCGGAAAGGTTTGATAAGATCCGCCGAAGTCGCTTATTTCGAAACTAAAAGTATGGAATGACGGCCGGACGGGGCTTCGCGCCGGCGTCGGAACGGAGACGGAGACGAGAGATGGACCGCTTCAAGCAGATCGAGACGTTCGTGCGGGTCGCCGATGCCGGCAGCCTCGCGGCCGCGGCGCTCGAGGAGGGCGTGTCGCCGGTGGTGCTCGGGCGGCGCATCGACGCGCTCGAAAAACGCCTCGGCGTGAAGCTGATGTACCGCTCGACGCGGCGGCTGGTCGTCAGCGAGGAGGGCGCCGCGTTCCTCGAACGCTGCCGCGGGCTGCTGTCCGAGTGGGACCAGGCCGAGAACGAGCTGGCCGCCGGGCGGCGCGCGGTGAGCGGCCACCTGATCGTGTCGGCGCCGGCCGCGTTCGGGCGCAAGCACGTCGCGCCGCATGCGCCCGGCTTCCTCGCCGACAAGCCCGAGATGCAGCTGTCGTTCAACCTGACCGACCGTGTCGTCGACCTCGTGCGCGAGGGCTACGACCTGTCGATCCGGATCGGCGGCGCGGTCGACCCGAACTTCGTCGCGGTGAAGCTCGCGTCGAACCGGCGCGTCGTGTGCGGCACACCCGAGTATTTCCGCAAGCACGGCCGGCCGAAATCCCTCGACGACCTGCTGAAGCACAACTGTCTCGCATTCAACCTGCAGGGCGGCCAGAACCGCGGCTGGTATTTCCAGCGTCACGGCAGGATCGCGACGATGCGCGTGACCGGCAATCTCGACTGCAACGACGGCGAGCTGCTGCACCGCTGGGTGGCCGAAGGGCTCGGGCTCGGCTGGCGTTCGACGTGGGAAATCGCCGCGCAGCTCGAAACGGGCGAACTCGAGACCGTGCTCGACGAATATGCGCTGCCCGACTACGACATCCTCGCGGTCTACCCGCAGCAGCGCTACGTGCCGGCGCGCGTGCGCTATTTCATCGACTATCTGCGCGAAGCGTACGCGCGCCCCGGCTACTGGAGCACCACGCCGTAACGGGCGGGCCGCCCGGCCGCCCGGCGATTTTTTTACGCTTCATGCGCCCGGCGCGGGAATAAACTCGACGCAGCGGCGGTAAGGTCATCGAGCGCGCACGCTGCCGGTCTGTCCGGGCGCCGTGCGCGGAACGGGCGCGGCGTCGGCCGCCGGGACCAGGGAGGCCATGTGGGGCAAGCCGGACAGGCGGTCGATGAACGGGCGGCGGACGATGCGATCGCGCGCGGCGAGCGGTTTCGCGCGCTCGTGCTGCCGCATCTCGACGCCGCGTACAACCTCGCGCGCTGGCTGAGCGGCAGCGCCGGCGATGCGGACGACGTCGTCCAGGACGCGTGCATGCGCGCGCTGCGCTTCGTCGATTCGTGTCGGGGCGACAACGCGCGGCCGTGGCTGCTGACGATCGTGCGCCACACCTGGTACACCGAGTGGCGGCGGCGTACGCATGCGCACGAGGTCGCGCTGCCCGACACGCTCGACGACGCCGACGTCCCGGACGACTGGCAGCCGGCGACGGAGGACCCGCTCGCGCACCTGCTGCGCGGCGAGAACGTACGGCTCGTGAATGCCGCGCTCGCGAAGCTGCCGCCCGAATACCGCGAGGTGCTCGTGCTGCGCGAGATGGAGGACCTGAGCTACCGCGAGATCGCGGCGATCGCGGACGTGCCGGTCGGCACGGTGATGTCGCGGCTCGCGCGCGGCCGGCGCAAGCTCGCCGCGCTGCTGGACGGCGCGCCGGCGTCCGAAGGCCGGCCGGGCCGTGCGCCGGCGAGCGGAACCGCATCGGAGGCTATCGATGGACTGTAACGAAGCGCGAGCGTTGCTGGACGCGGACGTCGACCGCGAGCTGTCGGCGCCCGATGCGTTGCGGGTCCAGCAGCATGTCGAACGGTGCGATGCGTGCCGCCGCGAGCGCGCGCGGATCGTCACGCTGGTGCAGGCGGTGCGGCAGGCCGATTATCACCGGGCGCCCGACGCGCTGCGGGCGAGCATCCTCGCGAGCCTGCCGGCTGCGGCGGACGCGCGCGCTCATGAGCCGTCGCGGGCCGAGCCGCGGCCTGAACCCGAGTCGCCGCGGCGGCCGCCGCGCGGACGCGACTGGTTCGCCCGGCTGACCGGGCGTGGCGGGTTGGCGCGCCCGGGGGCGGCCGGCTCCGGCCCACGCGTGGCCGCGCTGCCGGGGCTCGGCTGGGGCGTCGCATTGCTGATGGCGGTCGCGGCGGCGGGCGGCATGGCGTGGTCGGCCCGCCACGCCGACACCGACCGAACGGTCGACGAACTGGTCGCGAGCCACGTGCGGGCCGACCTGTCGGCGCGCGACATCGACGTGATCTCGACCGACCGGCACACGGTCAAGCCTTGGTTCAACGGCCGGCTCGACTATGCGCCGCCGGTCGAGGATCTCGCGGCGAGCGGCTTCGCGCTGGTCGGCGGCCGGCTCGACTACGTCGGGCGGCGCCGCGTCGCGGTGCTCGTCTACCGCCACCGGCAGCACGTGATCGACGTCTATGTGCAGCCGGCCGGCGAACGGCCGGCGGTCCCGTACGCGACCGTGTCGCAGGGCTATGCGCTCGACCGCTGGGATGCGGCCGGGATGACGTGGTGGGCCGTGACCGACGCCGAGCCATCGGCGCTCGCGGCGTTCCGGACGGCCCTCGACGCGCGGCTGGCCGGCACGCGCAGCGAGTGACCGTGCGGCGGCGGAGCCGGCGCATTCGTGTTCCGACCCCGTCCGTACAAGGGCCGAGCGAAGGGCGCGTGCACCGGCATGCCCGTTCAAGTCTTTGAAAACACGGCCGAATCCGTTCGGTAAGCCTCGATTTGCCTTGCGTGCGCCCCGTAATCGGGTTAGAATCTTCGGCTTCTCACTTGCCACACCGGTTCAGACGCCCGGGTGGCTTCAATCCACAAGGAGTGTGTAATGCGTCATTACGAAATCGTCTTCATCGTGCACCCCGATCAAAGCGAGCAAGTGCCCGCGATGATCGAGCGCTACAAGTCCACGATCACGTCGCACGGCGGTCAGATCCACCGTGTCGAAGACTGGGGCCGTCGCCAACTGGCCTACATGATCGAGAAACTCGCGAAGGCTCACTACGTCTGCATGAACATCGAGTGCGACCAGACGACGCTCGACGAACTCGAACACGCGTTCAAGTTCAACGACGCCGTGCTGCGTCACCTCATCGTCAAGATGAAGAAGGCCGAAACCGGCCCGTCGCCGATGATGAAGGAAGTTCAGCGCGAAGAAGCCAAGAAGGCGGCTGCAGCTCAGCCGGCCGAAGCGCAGGCTTAAGTTCGTCACTTATTAAGCCATCAAGGAGCGCGCCACTCACGTGAACAGGTTGCAATTGACGGCGAGCGTCGTCGAACGCGCACCGGTGCGATATACGCCGGCTGGTGTTCCGATCGCAAGCGCCACGTTGCATCACCGCACGGAAGTCGTCGAAGCAGGCATTCCCCGTCAGGTCGACATGACGATCGAGGCGGTGGCGGCCGGTGAGGCGAGCGGCAAGCTGGAAAGCCGTGAAATGGGCGTCGAAACGCTGTTCACGGGCTTCCTGGCAAAGAAAAGCCGCAACGCGAGAACCTTGGTGTTTCACATCACAGCATTGCAGGACATTGGAAAGGACTGAAATCATGCCCCGCCCGACTGGTAAGAAATTCGACAAGCGTCGTCAGCAACAAAACCCGCTCTTCAAGCGCAAGAAGTTCTGCCGTTTCACGGCTGCAGGCGTCGAGCAGATCGACTACAAGGACACGGAAACGCTGAAGGACTTCATCGGCGAAAACGGCAAGATCACGCCGGCTCGCCTGACGGGTACGAAGGCGCACTATCAGCGTCAGCTGGATACGGCCATCAAGCGTGCGCGTTTCCTCGCGCTGCTGCCGTACACCGATCAGCACAAGGCGTAATCAGGCGACGCAATAAGGAGAATTCGAATGCAAATCATTCTGTTGGAAAAAGTCGCCAATCTGGGCAACCTCGGCGACATCGTCAAGGTCAAGGACGGTTACGCTCGCAACTTCCTGATCCCGAACCGCAAGGCTCGCCGTGCAACGAAGGAAGCGATCGCCGAATTCGAAGTGCGCCGCGCCGAGCTCGAAAAGATCGCCGCTGAAAAGCTGGCGGCATCGCAGGCAGTCGGCGAGAAGCTGAACGGCCAGTCGTTCGAAATCACGCAGAAGTCGGGCGTCGACGGCCGTCTGTTCGGCTCGGTCACGAACGGCGACGTCGCGGAACTGCTGAAGAAGGCAGGCTACGAAGTCGAGAAGCTGCAAGTGCGCATGCCGGAAGGCCCGCTGAAGATGATCGGCGAGCACAACGTCCAGGTCGCGCTGCACACGGACGTCGTCGTCGACGTCACGATCAACGTGATCGGCGACCACGCGTAAGCATACGCAAGCTTGCCGGGCGGCTTCCGCCGTCCGGACAAGGGCAGGCGCCCGGGCAACCGGGGCCTGCCTTTTTTATTGCCCAATCGCCGGCAAGCGGTGGTAGCGCTGCCGCCATCTATTCGCGATAATCCCAACCCATGAACGCGCCGCAAGATCCCCAAATCGAATCGCTGAAAGTCCCGCCGCATTCGGTAGAAGCCGAGCAGTCGGTGCTCGGCGGCCTGTTGCTCGACAACGCGGCATGGGACCGGATTGCCGACTTCCTGTCGCAGGGCGACTTCTACCGCTACGACCACCGGATCATCTACGAGCACATCGGCCGCCTGATCGCGTCGACGCGCCCGGCCGACGTCGTGACCGTGTACGAAGCGCTGACCACGTCCGGCAAGGCCGACGACGTCGGCGGGCTCGCGTACCTGAACGCGCTCGCGCAGAACACGCCGAGCGCCGCGAACATCCGCCGCTATGCGGAAATCGTGCGCGACCGCGCGGTGCTGCGCCGGCTGGTGTCGGTCGCCGACGAGATCTCGGCCGACGCCTTCAATCCGCAGGGCAAGGAAGTCCGCCAACTGCTCGACGAAGCCGAGTCGAAGGTGTTCTCGATCGCCGAAGAGGGCGCGCGCGGCAACCAGGGCTTCCTCGAGATCGGCCCGCTGCTCACGCAGGTGGTCGAGCGCATCGACACGCTGTACCACACCGCGAACCCGAGCGACGTCACCGGCACGCCGACGGGCTTCGTCGACCTCGACCGGATGACGTCCGGGATGCACGGCGGCGAGCTGATCATCGTGGCCGGACGGCCGTCGATGGGTAAGACCGCGTTCTCGATGAACATCGGCGAATATGTCGCGGTCGAGTACGGGTTGCCGGTCGCGGTGTTCTCGATGGAAATGCCGGGCACCCAGCTCGTGATGCGTATGCTCGGCTCGATCGGCCGGCTCGACCAGCACCGGATGCGCACGGGCCGCCTGACGGACGAGGACTGGCCGAAACTGACGCACGCGGTGCAGAAGATGAGCGAGGCGCAGCTGTTCATCGACGAGACGGGCGGCCTGAACCCGATGGAATTGCGCTCGCGCGCGCGGCGCCTGGCGCGGCAATGCGGCAAGCTCGGCCTGATCATCGTCGACTACCTGCAGCTGATGTCGGGTTCGTCGCAGGGCGAAAACCGCGCGACCGAAATTTCGGAAATCTCGCGATCGCTGAAGAGCCTCGCGAAGGAGCTCGACGTGCCGGTGATCGCGCTGTCGCAGTTGAACCGCGGTCTCGAACAGCGCCCGAACAAGCGGCCGGTGATGTCGGATTTGCGCGAATCGGGCGCAATCGAACAGGATGCGGACGTGATCCTGTTCATTTATCGCGATGAGGTCTACAATCCCGACAGCCCTGACAAGGGGACGGCCGAAATCATCATCGGCAAGCAGCGTAACGGCCCGATCGGGCCCGTTCGGCTCACGTTCCTGGGGCAATACACGAAGTTCGACAATTTTGCCGGGGCGCAGACCTTCTACGGCGAGTAAAGCCGGTTGTAAACACCTATTTCGCCAAATGTTGTATCCCATCCCGGCGTGCGCACATGCGCACGTCGCGTCGCGACCGGAACCGGTACAATGTCGCCCGTTTTCGTGACAGTAGTTTGACAATCTCTCAGGAATCCCATGTTCGGTCGATTCATGCCCACCGAGGGCAAGTTCTTTGAACTCTTCAACTCGCACGCGAAGCACATCGTTTCCGGTGGCCGCGAGCTCGAACTGCTGATCGACAATCTCGCCGACGCCGAGATTCACAAGCAAAACGTGCAAATCGCCGAGAAGGCCGCCGACAAGCTCACGCACGAGGCGATCGATCTGCTGCACAAGACCTTCATCACGCCGCTCGATCGCGACGAGATCCACAAGCTGATCACGACGATGGACGACATCCTCGACCTGATGGAAGACGTCGCGACGGCCGTGTCGCTGTACGACGTGCAGTCCGTCACGTCCGAGGCGAGCCAGCTCGCGCACATCGTCACGCAGTCGGCGCAGCACGTGCAGCAGGCCGTCGGCTTGCTGTCCGACATGAAGCAGTCCGCGCAGATCCTCAAGCAATGCGAGGAAATCGATCGCTGGGAGTCGGAAGCCGACCGCGTGCTGCGCGCGGCGATGTCGAAGCTGTTCCGCGAGGAAGACGACGTGAAGACGCTCATCAAGCTGAAGGCGATCTACGAGCTGCTCGAGGAGATCACCGACAAGTGCGAGGACGTCGCGAACATCATCGAAGGCATCGTGCTGGAAAACGCCTGAGCGGACCACGATGCATTCGATACAACTCGCCCTATGGATGGTCGCGACGCTGGTGCTCGTCGCGCTCGTATTCGACTTCATGAACGGCTTTCACGACGCGGCGAACTCGATCGCCACCGTCGTGTCGACCGGGGTGCTGAAGCCCCAGCAGGCCGTGGTGTTCGCGGCCGCGTTCAACGTGATCGCGTACTTCATCTTCCACCTGAAAGTCGCGCAGACCGTCGGTAAAGGCACGATCGATCCCGAAATCGTCGACCATTACGTCGTGTTCGGCGCGCTGGTCGGCGCGATCGGCTGGAACGTGATCACGTGGTACTACGGGATTCCGTCGAGCTCGTCGCACGCGCTGATCGGCGGCCTCGTCGGCGCGGCGCTCGCGAAATCGGGCTGGAGTTCGCTGAACGTCGACGGGCTGCTGAAGACGATCGCGTTCATCTTCATTTCGCCGCTGCTCGGTTTCATCCTCGGTTCGCTGTTCATGCTCGGCGTGTCGTGGCTGTATTTTCGTACCGCGCCCAGCAAGGTCGACCGGCGTTTCCGCCGGCTGCAGCTGCTGTCGGCCGGCCTGTACAGCCTGGGCCACGGCGGCAACGATGCGCAGAAGACGATCGGCATCATCTGGATGCTGCTGATCGCGAGCGGCTACGCGTCGGCGACCGCCGATGCGCCGCCGGCATGGGTGATCGGCGCGTGCTACCTGTCGATGGGCCTCGGCACGCTGTTCGGCGGCTGGCGCATCGTGCGCACGATGGGCCAGAAGATCACGAAGCTCAAGCCGGTCGGCGGTTTCTGCGCGGAAAGCGGTGGCGCGATCACGCTGTTCGTCGCGTCGTTCCTCGGTATTCCCGTCTCGACCACGCACACGATCACCGGCGCGATCGTCGGTGTCGGCGCGACGCAGAAGCTGTCGGCCGTGCGCTGGGGCGTCGCCGGCAACATCGTGTGGGCATGGGTGCTGACGCTGCCGGCCGCCGCGCTGTTCGCGGCCGGCGGGTGGTGGCTCGGGCACCAGATCTTCTGATCGCCGACGCTGCCTGATCGACGCGAAACGCGCCGCAAGCCGAAAGGCTGCGGCGCGTTTTTTTGAGGCGTGGAAGCATGCGGCGAAGCGGTGGGCGGATGCCGCCAACGTCGAGATCGCCGCGGTTCGAGCAACCGGTCAGTAGCTGCCGTTCGCAAACCGCGCGATCGGATCGTCCGCCGTACCGGTGCGTGGGCTGACGGGCGCGGATTGTGTCGACGCACGCCATACCTGCACAGGCGCAGGCTCGATACTGCGCGGGGCCGCCGGCGCGGCGGCGGGCGGCGGTTCGGCATCGAAGGCGGCGGCCTGGGCGGCCGTCAGTGCGGTCGTCGGAATCTGCGTGCCGACTTCCGCCGGCGCGGCCGCGGCTGCATTGGCCGTCATCGCGGGCATCGCGTCATCCACCGACGCGGCTTGCTGTTGGGCTGCCTGCATTCGCGGTGGCGGCGGTTCGTACGGATCGACAGTCGGTGCAGCGGCGGCAGCCGTCACGACCGGCGTGGGCAGGGTGGCTGGAGCCGGCGCCTGCGTCGCTCCCGCTTGCGCCGACGCCGCCGGCTGCCGCGGCGCGACAGCGGCGGTCACGACCGCCGACGCGGCCGCGACCGCCGCCGGATTGCGCGGCTCGTCGCGCTTGGCTTCGTAGGTCGGCGCATCGAACGGCGTCGGGGCCGAGCGCGGCGGCGCGACCCGGCGAATGCCGTCGAAGCGCTTGGCCCAGTACGGATTCGTCAGATAATCGAGCCGCACGGTGCCGCCCGTCGACGGTGCGTTGACGAAGCGCAACTTGCCGACATAGATGCCGACGTGCGAATGCGGCCGTCCGGTCGTATTGAAGAAAATCAGGTCGCCCGGCGCGATCTGGTCGGGTTCGATCGACACGCCGCGGCCGCTCATGTCGGCGGTCGTGCGCGGCAGGTTCACGTCGGCCGCGCGGCCGATCACGTAGCGTACGAGCCCGCTGCAGTCGAAGCCGCTCGCCGGCGTGTTGCCGCCCCAGCGATACGGGACGCCGACGAGGCTCATCGCCTGGATCGAGATTTCTTCCTGGCCGACGCTGTGGTCGACGAATTTCGGGAAATTGGCCGGCGCCGGGAATGCACGCGGCGTCGTGATCTTCATGCCCGAAGCGGACCGCGATGCCGACTGCGGCGGCACGCTGGAGCAGGCCGCAAGCAGGCAGACGACGACGACGGGAACGCAGATTCGAAGCATGGCAAGACGGGCGAGCGGCGCGCTCGCGAATCGTATGACAACAGACAGACCCGATGGTAGACGCTCCGGCGGGGCTTGAGCAACCATTCCTGAGAATTTACTTGAAGTTTCGCGCGTAAACTGCGTTGTTGCGTGACGAAGCGTTACCTTTGAATTCGACCCCAAATAAAAACGGCGCTCCAAAACGGAGCGCCGCATGGCGTCGAAAGCCGGCCGACCGGCCGGCCCGAGCGTTACAGAATGTCCGACGCGTAGTCGGCGAGCCGCGAGCGTTCGCCGCGCGCGAGCGTCACGTGGCCGCTGTGGCCCCAGCCCTTGAAGCGGTCGACGACGTAGGTCAGGCCCGAGCTACCTTCGGTGAGGTAGGGCGTGTCGATCTGCGCGATGTTGCCGAGGCACACGATCTTCGTGCCGGGGCCCGCGCGCGTGACGAGCGTCTTCATCTGCTTCGGCGTCAGGTTCTGCGCCTCGTCGATGATCAGGTACTTGTCGACGAACGTACGGCCGCGCATGAAGTTCATGCTCTTCACCTTCAGGCGCGAACGGATCAGTTCCTGCGTTGCCGCACGGCCCCATTCGCCGGCCGCGTCGTCGGTCTTCTGCAGCACTTCGAGGTTGTCGTCGAATGCACCCATCCACGGCTGCATCTTCTCTTCCTCGGTGCCCGGCAGGAAACCGATGTCCTCGCCGACGGGCACGGTCGCGCGCGTCACGATGATCTCGTTGTAGCGCTTGTCGTCGAGCACCTGCGCGAGGCCGGCCGCGAGCGCGACGAGCGTCTTGCCGGTGCCGGCCTGGCCGAGCAGCGTGACGAAGTCGATCTCCGGGTTCATCAGCAGGTTCAGCGCGAAATTCTGCTCGCGGTTGCGCGCGGTGATGCCCCACACGTTGTTCTTGTGGTGGCTGTAGTCGCGCAGCGTCTGCAGTAGCGCCGTCTTGCCGTTCAGCTCGCGGACGATCGCGTGGAACGTCGGCTCGCCGTTCTGCGGCTCGAGATAGACGAACTCGTTGACGAGCATCGACGCGACGAGCGGGCCGGTCACGCGGTAGTACGTGGTGCCCGTCTTCGTGTCCTGCCAGCTCTCCATCCCCTTCGCGTGCTTGGTCCAGAAATCCTGCGGCAGTTCGCGCACGCCGTTGTACAGGAGATCCGAATCCTCGAGCACCTGGTCGTTGAAGTAGTCTTCCGCGGGCAGGCCGAGCGCGTGCGCCTTGATCCGCATGTTGATGTCTTTCGACACCAGCACGACCTGGCGATCGGGCCGGTCGCGCTGCAGCGCGCGCACGACGCCGAGGATCTGGTTGTCGGCCTTGCCTTCGGGCAAGCCTTCGACCGGCGCGATGTCGGCGAGCTTCGTCTGGAAGTACAGGCGGCCGAGCGCGTCGCGGCTGCCGAGACGCGACAGCGGAATGCCGTCCGTGATCGGGCCGCCGTCGGCGACGAGCGCGTCGAGCGTGCGGCTGACCTGGCGGGCGTTGCGCGCGACCTCGGACATCCCCTTCTTGTGGTTGTCGAGTTCCTCGAGCGTCATCATCGGCAGATAGACGTCGTGTTCCTCGAAGCGGAAGAGGCTGCTCGGGTCGTGCATCAGCACGTTGGTGTCGAGCACGAACAGTTTCTGCTGTTCGGTTTCGGCGGGCTTGCGGCTGCGCGACTTCGTCGCGGCGCCGGCATCGCGCGCGGGCGCGGTGGCCGGTTTGCCGGCGGCCGGCTTGTCGTTGCGTGCCACCGCCGGCGCCGCGGGTTCGGCGGGCGCCGGCAGCGGCTGCAGCAGTGCGGCCGTCTGTTTGGTCTTGCGGCCGCGCGCGGGTGCGCTCGCGGCGTCGGGCGCCGAAGACGCGACGGCACGCAGCGGCGCGGCCGTGTTCGCGGCTTCGATCATCGGTTGGGCCACGCTCGCCGGACCGTAGTCACCGGCTGTGGATGCGTCCCCTTCGGCGGATTTCTTCGCGGCTTTCGCGGGCCGCGCTTTCGCCTTGTATTCGTCGGGCGGCAGCAGGCTGCCGAGCTTGCTGGGGGGGGTAGGCAAAGGCATGGTGTCCCTCGGGAGGAATCGTGTCGCATGGCGTGCGCCGCTGATCGCATCCTGCGTGACGTAGACGCATGCAGTTTGCGCGCGGTGGCGCACAGGAATTTCGTCTAGCCGGTTCGCCTAAGTGTCGATCAGCTCCTCGATGCGGTAAGGGCCGGACCGGGGCGGGCCGGCGCGCGTTCCATAAAAAAAGCCGCTGCCCCGTCGACAGGGACATGCGGCTCGGCTGATACCGTCGTGATGCGCGTCAGGTGCCGGCAAGCAGGGCAACGGGCACCGGCGCAGCTACGAGAAATATGGGGCGAACTGGCATTCATTGCGGCCCAATATAACGCGCCTCAAAGCGCTTGTACAGCCTTTAGCACGTCGTCCACGTGACCCGGTACCTTGATGCCGCGCCATGCCTGGCGAAGCACGCCGTCGGCGTCGATCAGGAACGTCGAGCGCTCGATTCCACGCACTTCCTTGCCATACATTTTCTTCATCTTGATGACATCGAACAACGCGCACAGCGCTTCGTCGGCATCGGAGATCAGCGGGAACGGCAGTTCGAGCTTGGCCTTGAAATTGTCATGCGAGCGCAGGCTGTCGCGCGACACGCCGATGACTTCCGCACCGGCTTTCTTGAACTTCGGATAGAGATCGCGGAACTGCAGCCCTTCGGTCGTGCAGCCCGGCGTGTTGTCCTTCGGATAGAAGTACAGCACGAGCTTCTTGCCCTTCAGGTCGGACAGCGAAATGTCGCCGCCCGTGGCCGGTGCGGTGAAATCGGGAACTTGACGGTCAACTTCGACAGACACGTGTTTCTCCTGTTGTTATGGACGGGCGCCGCTGCGGCGGCGCGGTTCGGCGGGGCGGCGCGGCAGCGCGCCGCACGGGCGAAGCGGCGATGCCGGCTCGCGCGCGAACTCAGTCGGGCTGGACGATCAGCTCGCCGGAGCGGCCGGGGATTTCGCCCCACGCGACAGGGTACGATGGCAGCGAGTCGCGGTCCAGCGCCGCGTGGTAGTCGCCCATCGTCGCAAACGTGTGGCCTTGCGCACGCCAGCCGGCGAGCAGTTGCTCGAACACCGGCGCGAGCTTCTGGCCTTCCAGCTCCGCATGCAGCGTGAACACCTGGTCGTGCGGATTGGCTTCGGTGAACCTGAGGATGTGCGCGGCGACGTTGTGCGTGTCGACGCCGTCGATGCCGAGCACTTCGTCGAGCGTCGGCAGCGTGGTCGGCATCTGCACGTGCGACAGCGTGCGGCCGCCGACGACGGGCAGGTACGGCGAGTGGCCGCGGCCGTCGGACGCGTAGCGCATGCCCCACGCGTCGATCTGCTCGAACGCGGCATCGTTCATCTGCCAGCCGGCCGCGCCGTGCGTGACGGGCGGCGCGCCGAAGATTTCGATGAAGCGCGCGCGACTCTTCTGCATCTCGCGCGCGGTCCAGTCGCGATCGCGTACGCGCACGTTGTCCTGCCAGACCACGTGATCCCACGTGTGGATCCCGCATTCGAAGCCGGCTTCGTGGATCGCGCGCATGTCGGCGATCGCGCGGCGGCCGATGTCGGGGCCGGGCAGCAGCACGCCGTACATCAGCTGCTTCACGCCGTAGTGTTCGACCACCGACGTGCGCGACACCTTCTTCAGGAAGCCCGGGCGGAACACGCGCCGCAGCGCCCAGCCCGTGTGATCGGGCCCGAGGCTGAAGAGGAAGGTCGCGCGCGCATTGAAGCGGTCGAAGATGCGCGCGAGGTTCGGCACGCCTTCGCGCGTGCCGCGCAGCGTGTCGACGTCGATCTTGAGGACGATGCGAGCCAAGCGAACGTCCCGCTCAGCCTTGCTGTTCGACGAGCGCGCGCGCGTCGGCGACGTGGCCGCGGTACGCTTCGAAGATGTTGCGCAGCGCGTCGTCGAACGTCGCCTGCGGCGCCCAGCCGAGCTCCTGCATCGTGTTGTCGATCTTCGGCACGCGGTTCTGCACGTCCTGGTAGCCGTTGCCGTAGTAGGCGCCGGACGTCGTTTCGACGAGCTTCACCTGCTTGGCCGAATCGGCGTACTCGGGGAATTCCGCGGCCAGTTCGAGCATCTTGTGCGCGAGTTCGCGAACCGAGAAGTTGTTCTTCGGATTCCCGATGTTGTAGATCTTGCCCGACGCGACGCCGCCCTTGTTCTCGATGATCTTCATCAGCGCGCTGATGCCGTCGCCGATGTCGGTGAACGCGCGCTTCTGCGAGCCGCCGTCGACGAGGCTGATGTTCTCGCCGCGCACGATGTGGCCGAGGAACTGCGTGACCACGCGCGAGCTGCCTTCCTTCGGCGTGTAGATCGAGTCGAGGCCCGGGCCGATCCAGTTGAACGGACGGAACAGCGTGAAGTTCAGGCCTTCCATCCCGTAACCCCAGATCACGCGGTCCATCAGCTGCTTCGAGCACGCGTAGATCCAGCGCGGCTTGTTGATCGGGCCGTAGGTGAGCGCCGACGCGTCCGGGTCGAACTGCTCGTCCGAGCACATGCCGTAGACTTCGGAGGTCGACGGGAACACGAGGTGCTTGCCGTACTTGACGGCCGAACGCACGATCGGCAGGTTCGCCTCGAAGTCGAGCTCGAACACGCGCAGCGGCTGCTGGACGTAGGTGGCCGGCGTGGCGATCGCGACGAGCGGCAGGATCACGTCGCACTTCTTCACGTGATACTCGACCCACTCCTTGTTGATCGTGATGTCGCCTTCGAAGAAATGCATCCGCTCGTGGTTGACGAGGTCGCCCAGCCGATCGGTCTGCATGTCCATGCCGAACACTTCCCAATCGGTGGTTTCAAGAATGCGCTTCGACAGGTGATGGCCGATGAAGCCGTTCACACCCAGGATCAGGACTTTTTTTGCTTTCATGAATGACGGGAAGAATGAATGAGCTGCGCGAATTCCGCGGGCGTCACGACGGTTTCGCTGCCGTCGCGCTGCTGCCGGAGCTCGAGAATGGATAGGGCGCGGCTGTCGCCGCAGACGCCGAATAGCGCATTATCGCTTACGTGCAGGCCGGGCGGCAAATCCGCCGCGGCGGCCGCGGCCGCGCTGCCGGGCGCCGCGAGGCGCGCACGCGCGATCACGAAGCGCGCGCCGTCGATGTCCGTGAATGCGCCCGGATACGGGGGCGCGACCGCGCGCACCAGGTTGTAGACCTGCGCGGCCGGCTTCGACCAGTCGACGCGGCCGTCCTCGGGCTTGCGTCCGCCGTAGTAGCTGCCGGTCGCGAGATCGTTCGGCAGGTGCGGCGCCTCGCCCGCGAGCAGTGCGGGCAGCACGCGCCAGAGCGTCTGCTCGGCGGCCACCGTGACCTTGTCGAACACCTGCGCGGCCGTGTCGTCCGGCAGGATCGGCACCGCGGTCTGCGCGATGATGGCGCCCGCGTCGGGCTTGGCGGCCATCTCGTGCAGCGTCGCGCCGGTTTCGGTCTCGCCGTTCAGCACGGCCCAGTTCGTCGGTACCCGACCCCGGTATTTCGGCAGCAGCGAACCGTGCATGTTGTACGCGCCGCGCGGCGCGATCGCGAGCAGATCGACCGGCAGCATGTGCCGGTAGTAGAACGAGAAGATGAAATCGGGCCGCGCGTCGGACACCGCGCGGCGCAGCGCCGGGTCGGCCGGGTCGGCCGGCGTGACGACCGGAATGCCGTGCTCGGCCGCGACGGACGCGACGCTGCCGAACCAGATGTTCTCGTTCGGATTGTCCTCGTGCGTGACGACCAGCGCGACGTCGACGCCGCGCGCGAGCAGCACCTGCAGGCAGCGCACGCCGACGTTGTGATACGCGAAGACGACCGCGCGCGGCTTCATTGCGCGGCTCCCGGGCGGTTCGCGGCGGCCGGCACCGGCGGCATGCCGTCGTGCTGCTCGAGCACGGCCTGGATCAGGTAGCGGGGACGCGCGCGCACCTGCTGGTAGATGCGGCCGACGTATTCGCCGAGCAGGCCGAGCGCGAAGATGATCACGCCGAGCAGGAAGAACGTGATCGCGAACAGCGTGAACACGCCTTGCACTTCCGCGCCGACGATGAAGCGGCGCACGAGCAGCAGCACGAACAGCGCGGCCGAGCCGAGCGACAGGATCACGCCGATGAACGACAGCCATTGCAGCGGCACGACGGAGAAGCCCGTCACGAGGTCGAAGTTCAGCCGGATCAGGCTGTACAGCGAGTACTTCGACTGGCCCGCGAAGCGTTCCTCGTGCGCGACCTCGATTTCGGTCGGGTTCTGCGCGAACGTGTACGCGAGCGCGGGGATGAACGTGTTGACTTCGCCGCACACGTTGATCGTGTCGATGATGCGGCGGCTGTACGCGCGCAGCATGCAGCCCTGGTCGGTCATCTTGATGCGCGTGATGCGCTCGCGCAGCCGGTTCATCATCTGCGACGCCTTGCGCCGCCACAGGCTGTCCTGGCGCTGCTTGCGGATCGAGCCGACGTAGTCGTAGCCCTCGTGCATCTTCGCGATCAGCTTGCCGATTTCCTCGGGCGGGTTCTGCAGGTCGGCGTCGAGCGTGATCACGATCTCGCCGCGCGACTGCGCGAAGCCGGCGAGGATCGCCATGTGCTGGCCGTAGTTGCCGTTGAGCAGCACGACGCGCGTCGTGTCGGGCCGAACGTGGAACTGATCGGCGAGCATCGCGGCCGAGCGGTCGCGGCTGCCGTCGTTGATCAGGATCACTTCGTACGACGTGTCGAGTGCGTCGAGCGCCGGATACAGCCGCGCGAACAGCGCGGCGAGACCGTCTTCCTCGTTGTATACGGGGATGATGACCGAGACTTCGGGCCGGCCGGCGTCCAGGTGCGCGGCGCCCGGATGCCCGGCGCGTGCTTCAAGGTGACTCATGTACGCTTATTTTCCGTATTGTTCGCAAATCTGATTGACGGCGTCGACCACGCGACGCACGTCGCCTTCCGTCATCTGCGTAAACAGCGGCAGCGTGACGGTCGACGCGCCGTACCGTTCGGCGTGGGGGAACATGCCCTCCTTGAAACCGCGCGCACGGTACAGCGTGAAAAGGTGGATCGCCGGGTAGTGGATGCCGGTGCCGATGCCGCGTTCCTTCATGTGCGCCATGAATTCGGCGCGCGTGATCGTCAGCCGCTCGAGCGGCAGCGTGACCAGGAACATGTGCCAGTTGCCGTTCTCGAATTCGGCGACCGGCAGGCCGAGGCCCAGCTTCACGGCCGCGCCGCCGTCGAACGCGGCGAAATAGGCACGGGCGAGCGCGCGGCGCTGCGCGGTGAAGCGCTCGAGGTGCGGCAACTGGCCGAGGCCGACGCGCGCGGCGACGTCGGTCAGGTTGTACTTGCCGCCGAGCACGTCGCAGTCCATCCCGTCGAAGCCGGTGCGCGTGATGCCCTGCAGCCGGTACTTCTGCGCGAGCGTCGCCTCGTCCTCGTTGTTCAGCACGAGCGCGCCGCCTTCGATCGTCGTCAGGTTCTTGTTCGCGTGGAAGCTGAACGACACGATGTCGCCGATCGCGCCGATGCGCTTGCCGTTCCACGTCGAGCCGAACGCCTGCGCGGCGTCCTCGATCACGCGCAGGCCGTGCGCGCGGGCGATCGCGTACAGGCGGTCCATGTCGACCGGCAGGCCGGACAGGAACACGGGGATGATCGCCTTCGTGCGCGGCGTGATCGCCTGCTCGAGCTTGTCGAGGTCGATGTTGCGCGTGACGGGATCGATGTCCGCGAACACGGGCGTCGCGCCCGTCTCGATGATCACGTTGCTGGTCGAGACCCACGACGCCGGCGTCGTGATCACCTCGTCGCCGGGGCCGACGCCGGCGATGCGCAGCCCGATCTCGAGCGTGCAGGTGCCCGAATTGAAGGCGCGGACCGGGCGGCCGCCGCAGTACTCGGACAGCGCGGCTTCGAATTTCTGGCACTGCGGGCCGGTGGTGATCCAGCCCGAGCGCAGCACGTCGACGACGCCCTGGATGGTTTCCTCATCGATCTCGGGGCGGGTGAACGGCAGAAACGGAGCGGTAGTCTGGCTCATGAGCGCGTTGGGCCTGTAATGGCGTGTAATAAAAGGGTCGGGCGATCCGCCCGAAACCGGCATTAAACACCGGTTGGCGGATTCGTACCGTGATTTTTTGTAGGCGGACGCTTAACGCCGCGGAGCGCGCTCAGCTGCGCGCGAGCACGAGCACGCCGATCAGGATGATGCCGATGCCGACGAGCCGCTGGACCGACAGCACCTCGCCGAACAGGTACCACGCCGCGAACGCGTTCACGACGTAGCCGAGCGACAGCATCGGGTACGCGATCGACACGTCGACCCGCGACAGCCCGACGATCCATACGACGACGCTCAGCACGTAGCAGCCGAGGCCGCCGATGATCGGCAACTGGGTCGCGATCTTCAGGCCGACCGGGACGATGTTCGCACGGCTGAATTCGAAGTGTCCAACGGCGTTGACGCCGGCTTTCAGCAGAAGTTGCGCACAGGCGTTGAGCATCACGCCGGTGACGATGCAGACGAACGAAACGGGGTTCATGCGGGGGACGTCCTTACGATTGCGGTTTCTCGACGATCACGCGGCGGTTGTCGCGCGCGATCACGCGCATCGGCACGCCTTCGTTGACCAGCGTGTCGTACTGGCCGGGCGGCATGATCGCGAGCGCATGGGTGTCCTGCTTCCAGCGCGTCACCCATTCGCCGACGGTCGGAATCCACTTGTTCGGCTCGACCGAGATCCCGAACGCGAGCTCGTCCTGACGCTGCACCATGATCGTCGTGTGGCCCGCGTAGAACGGGAAGGTGTGGTCGAGCATCTCGATCGAGTAGAACGGCGTGTCGGGCGGCAGCTTCGCCAGCTCGGCGCGCACGGCCGGCGCGAGCAGCGCGCCCGAGCTGTAGCGGCCGAACTCGTCGTGCCCGGTGCCGCCGATCGTGCCGAACGCGAGCCAGGCGGCGCCGAACGCGGCGAGCGCGGCGGCCGCGCCCGCGCGGCGGTTCAGCCACGCGGCCGCGAGCGTCAGCGCGGCAGCGACCGCGAGGCCGGCGTACAGCCACATCTGGAACGCCCGGTACAGCGCGTTCGGCGTGCGGGCGTCGCCCTGGTACGCGAGGAAGATGATCCCGAACGCCGCGGCGACGAAGAACACGAGGTAGCCGAGCAGGTGGCGGCGGAACCGGTCGGCCGTCATCAGCGGCAGGTACGCGCCGATGATCAGTGCGAGCGCCGGCGCGACCGGCAGCACGTACGAGATCAGCTTCGAATGCGATGCGCTGAAGAACAGGAAGATGAACGCGCTCCAGATCAGCAGCACGAGCATCGGCGAGAAGCCGTTCGGCTGGCGCGGCATGCGCAGCGCATGACGGATGCTCTGCCACGCGACCGACAGCCACGGCAGGAAGCCCACCAGCAGCACGGGCACGAAGTAGTACAGCGGGCCCGGGCGATTCTGTTCGGGGGTCAGGTAGCGGCGGAACTGCTGGACGATGAAGAAGAAGTTGAAGAACTCCGGGTTGCGCTGCTGGACGAGCACGAACCACGGCGTGACGATCGCGAAGAAGATCACGAGGCCGCTCACCAGGTACAGGCGCTTCCACAGCGCCCAGTCGCGCGCGATCAGCGTATACAGCACGAGCACGGCGCCCGGCAGGATCAGGCCGACGAGGCCCTTGGACAGCACCGCGAACGCCATCGCGGCCCAGCACGCCCACATCCAGCCGCGCACCGCGGCCGGGCGCAGCCCGGGCCGCTGCGCGAGCAGGAGCGAGCAGAGCGACAGCGCCATCCAGAACGCGAGCCCCATGTCGAGCGCGTTGAAGTGGCCCATCAGGTTCCAGTACGGCGAGCTGGCCAGCACGACGGCCGCGAGGAAGCCCGACAGCGGGTTGAACAGGCGCGCGCCGGTGTAGCCGACGAGCAGCACGCCCGCGAAGCTCGCGACGGCGGTATAGAGGCGCGCCTGCCATTCGCCGATGCCGAACCACGCGAACGTCAGCGCGTTGAACCAGGTCTGCAGCGGCGGCTTCTCGAAGTACTTGTAGCCGTTGTAGCGCGGCGTGATCCAGTCGCCGGTGACGAACATCTCGCGCGCCATTTCCGCGTAGCGGCCTTCGTCGCTCGGGATCAGGTGGCGCAGCCCGAGCGGCGCGAACCAGACGATCGCGAGCGCGACGACGAGGAGGACGAGCGTGATGCGATTGAGCGGTAGCCTCGACGGCGTATCGTTCATGGGTTTTCAGCCTGTTGGTTGTGGTGACGGGCGGCCGGCGGGGTGTGCCGGCGGCGGGCGGCCTGGCCGGGCCGATCGGGGGATCGACCCGCTGCGCCGGCCCGAGTTTTACCGCATCGGGGATTAACGTTCAATTAAGAGCGCGGCGGCGACTTTGCGGCCCTCGGCCATCAGGATGTTGTAGGTGCGGCAGGCGGCCTGGAAATCCATCGTCTCGACGCCGATCCGTTTCGCGGTGAGCGCCGCGACGAGCCGCGGGTGCGGGAAGCGCAGCCGCGCGCCGCTGCCGAAGATCACGAGTTCGGGCGTCGGCTCGAGCAGCATCGCGAAATGCTCGGGCGCGAGCGAGTCGAACGACGACACGGGCCAGGCCTGGACCGGCGCGCCGGGCAGCACGATGACGCTCGTTTCATGGCGTTCGAGATTGACGTCGACATAATCGGGGCCGTAGCCGGTGACGGTGTTGAGCGCGCCGCTCGTGTCCTGGTGCAGTTTCAAATCGGTATTCCGCGGTTCCGTAGGGGAATGGGTGGGCAGGGCCGCGCGGGCCCGGCTGGCCGGTTCCGTGCGCCCGGGCACGCGGGGACGCCTGACGGCACGGGCCCGGCGCGACTATGGTGCATTGCGAAAGTCGGCCAAAATCCGCTAAATTATAACTTTTTGGTCGCCCGCGGGCGCCACTTGCGTCGGGCGTCGCCACAAGCCGCGTCCGACCGCCGCTTTTTCCCAGTCTAGACAGCGCGCACAGACCGGCCGCTTTCCAGTTTTGATCCCGTCCCCCCGGCCGCAAGGCCAACCCAGGAACCGTGTCGTCGTGAAACCGATTCAGAAGTCGAACAAGCTGCTCAACGTCTGCTACGACATCCGTGGCCCGGTGCTCGAGCACGCGAAGCGCCTCGAGGAAGAAGGCCACCGCATCATCAAGCTGAACATCGGCAACCTCGCGCCGTTCGGATTCGACGCGCCGGACGAGATCATCCAGGACATGATCCGCAACCTGCCGGCGTCGTCCGGCTATTCGGATTCGAAGGGCGTGTTCTCGGCGCGCAAGGCCGTGATGCACTACACGCAGGAAAAGGGCGTCGTGGGCGTTGGCCTCGACGACATCTACATCGGCAACGGCGCGTCCGAGCTGATCGTGATGGCGACCCAGGCGCTGCTGAACGACGGCGACGAAGTGCTGCTGCCCGCGCCCGACTACCCGTTGTGGACGGCCGCCGTGAGCCTGTCGGGCGGCACGCCCGTGCACTACGTGTGCGACGAGCAGAACGCCTGGATGCCCGATCTCGACGACATCCGCAGCAAGATCACGCCGAACACGAAGGCGATCGTCGTGATCAACCCGAACAACCCGACCGGCGCGCTTTATTCCGACGAATTGCTGCTCGAGCTGCTGGAGATCGCGCGCCAGCACGGGCTGATCGTGTTCGCCGACGAGGTCTACGACAAGATCGTCTACGACGGCCTCGAGCACACGGCGCTGGGCGCGCTGTCGGAGGACGTGATCACCGTCACGTTCAACAGCCTGTCGAAGAGCTATCGCTCGTGCGGCTACCGCGCGGGCTGGATGGCCGTGTCGGGCCTCGGCGGCGACAACCGCCGGCGCGCGAAGGATTACCTCGAGGGGCTCGGCATCCTGTCGTCGATGCGCCTGTGCGCGAACGTGCCCGGCCAGTTCGCGATCCAGACGGCGCTCGGCGGCTACCAGAGCATCAACGAGCTGATCGTGCCGAGCGGGCGCCTCTTCAAACAGCGCGAACTCGCGTACGACATGCTGACGTCGATCCCGGGCGTGACCTGCGTGAAGCCGCAGGCCGCGCTGTACATGTTCCCGCGCCTCGACCCGAAGCTCTACCCGATCCAGAACGACCAGCAGTTCATTCTCGACCTGTTGCTCGAGGAGCGCGTGCTGCTCGTGCAGGGCACGGGGTTCAACTGGGCGACGCCGGACCACTTCCGCGTGGTCTTCCTGCCGAACCTCGACGACCTGGCCGATTCGATCAACCGGATCGCACGCTTCCTCGACGGCTACCGCAAGCGCCATTCGGTCTGAGCGGGCAGGCTCACGCGGAACTCACTACTTCTTACTCATCGATCACACGCAGCATGGAACCGATCAAAGTTGGCCTGTTGGGCTTCGGCACCGTCGGCAGCGGCACCTTCACGGTGTTGCACCGCAACCAGGAAGAAATCAAACGACGCGCGGGGCGCGGCATCGAGGTCGCGCGCATTGCCGTGCGCAACCCGGCCAAGGCCCAGGCCGCGCTCGGCGCGCATGCCGGCACCGCGCAGATCACCGACGATTTCAACGCGGTCGTCGACGATCCGTCGATCGCGATCATCGCCGAGATGATCGGCGGCACGGGCATCGCGCGCGAGCTCGTGCTGCGCGCGATCGCGAACGGCAAGCACGTCGTGACGGCGAACAAGGCGCTGCTCGCGGTGCACGGCACCGAGATCTTCGAAGCCGCGCGCGAGAAGGGCGTGATGGTCGCGTTCGAGGCGGCCGTCGCCGGCGGCATCCCGATCATCAAGGCGCTGCGCGAAGGCCTGACCGCGAACCGCATCCAGTACATCGCCGGCATCATCAACGGCACGACCAACTACATCCTGTCGGAAATGCGCGACCGCGGGCTCGACTTCGCGACCGCGCTGAAGGCCGCGCAGGATCTCGGCTACGCGGAAGCCGATCCGACCTTCGACATCGAAGGCGTCGACGCCGCGCACAAGGCGACGATCATGAGCGCGATCGCGTTCGGCGTGCCGGTGCAGTTCGACCGCGCGTATGTGGAGGGCATCAGCAAGCTCGACGCGACCGACATCCGCTATGCGGAAGAGCTCGGCTACCGGATCAAGCTGCTCGGCATCACGCGCCGCGCCGAAAACGGCATCGAGCTGCGCGTGCATCCGACGCTGATCCCGGAAAAGCGCCTGCTCGCGAACGTCGAGGGCGCGATGAACGCGGTCGTCGTGCACGGCGATGCAGTCGGCACGACGCTGTACTACGGCAAGGGCGCCGGCGCGGAGCCGACCGCGTCGGCCGTCGTCGCGGATCTCGTCGACGTCACGCGCCTGCACACGGCCGACCCCGAGCATCGCGTGCCGCATCTCGCGTTCCAGCCGGACAGCCTGTCGAACACGCCGATCTTGCCGATCGAGGAAGTGACGAGCGGCTATTACCTGCGCCTGCGCGTGGCCGATCAAACCGGCGTGCTCGCCGCCATCACGCGCATCCTCGCCGAATCGGGCATCTCGATCGATGCGCTGCTGCAGAAGGAGTCGGAGCAGATCGACGGCGCGAACGGCGAGACCGACATCATCCTGATCACGCACGAGACGGTCGAGAAGAACGTCAACGCGGCGATCGCGCAGATCGAGAGCCTCGCGACGGTCGTCTCGAAGGTCACGAAGCTGCGCATGGAAGCACTGAACTGAGTCGAGGACGACATGAACTACATCTCCACGCGCGGCGCCGGCATCGGTGAGCGCCATACGTTCTCCGACATCCTGCTCGGCGGTCTCGCGAAGGACGGCGGGCTCTACCTGCCGGCCGAGTATCCGAAGGTGTCCGCGGACGAGCTCGCGCGCTGGCGCACGCTGCCGTACGCGGATCTCGCATTCGAGATCCTGTCGAAGTTCTGCGACGACGTGCCGGCCGACGACCTGCGCGCGATCACGCGCCGCACGTACACGGCCGCCGTGTACAGCAACACGCGCCACGGCGAGAACGCGTCCGACATCACGCCGCTGAAGACGCTCGGCACCGAGCACGGCGCGGCGCTGTCGCTGCTCGAGCTGTCGAACGGCCCGACGCTCGCGTTCAAGGACATGGCGATGCAGTTGCTCGGCAACCTGTTCGAGTACACGCTCGCGAAGCACGGCGAAGCGCTGAACATCCTCGGCGCGACGTCGGGCGACACCGGCAGCGCGGCCGAATACGCGATGCGCGGCAAGGCCGGCGTGCGCGTGTTCATGCTGTCGCCGCACAAGAAGATGAGCGCGTTCCAGACGGCGCAGATGTTCAGCCTGCAGGACCCGAACATCTTCAACCTCGCGGTCGAAGGCGTGTTCGACGACTGCCAGGACATCGTGAAGGCCGTGTCGAACGATCATGCGTTCAAGGCGCGGCAGAAGATCGGCACCGTCAACTCGATCAACTGGGCGCGCGTCGTCGCGCAGGTCGTGTACTACTTCAAGGGCTATTTCGCGGCGACGCAGTCCAACGACGAGCGCGTGTCGTTCACGGTGCCGTCGGGCAACTTCGGCAACGTCTGCGCGGGCCATATCGCGCGGATGATGGGGCTGCCGATCGCGAAGCTGGTGGTCGCGACCAACGAGAACGACGTGCTCGACGAGTTCTTCCGCACCGGCGCGTATCGCGTGCGCAGCGCCGAGAACACCTATCACACGAGCAGCCCGAGCATGGACATCTCGAAGGCATCGAACTTCGAGCGTTTCGTGTTCGACCTGCTCGGCCGCGATCCGGCGCGCGTGATGCAACTGTTCCGCGACGTCGAGGAGAAGGGCGGCTTCGATCTCGCGGCAAGCGGCGATTTCGCGCGCGTTGCCGAGTTCGGCTTCGTGTCGGGCCGCAGCAGCCACGCCGACCGCATCGCGACGATCCGCGACGTGTTCTCGCGTTACGACACGATGATCGACACGCATACGGCCGACGGCGTGAAGGTCGCGCGCGAGCATCTGGAGGCCGGCGTGCCGATGGTCGTGCTCGAGACGGCGCAGCCGATCAAGTTCGGCGAGACGATCCGCGAGGCGCTCGATCGCGAAGCCGAGCGGCCGGCCGCCTTCGACGGGCTCGAGGCGCTGCCGCAGCGCTTCGAGGTCGTGAAGGCCGACGCGCAGCAGGTGAAGGACTTCATCGCCGCCCATACGGGCGCATGACGCGCAACCGGGCCCGCAGGCCCGGTTGCGCAGGACGGCCGGAATGCCGATTCGACGAACGGATCGGGGTTCCGGCCGTTTCGTTTGGCACGCGGGCATCGTGCGCCGCACGAAACAAGTGCCAGACCGGCGCGTGCGCGCCGATCACGGTTTTCGCATGCTCGCCATATCGCGCGTCCGCGTGGCGGCGTCGCTACAATGACGTATTGATTCCAACGATCCCCGATTCCATCGATGTCGAACCCGAATCCCGCGGCGCCGCGCGCGCCGATGCTGTCGACCGCCGAGGCGCTCGCCGCGCTGCTCGATGCCGCGAAGCCGCTGCCCGGCACCGAAACCGTCGCCACGCTCGATGCGCTCGGCCGCGTGCTGGCGGCCGACGTGAGCTCGCCGCTCGACGTGCCGCCGATGCACACGAGCGCGATGGACGGCTACGCGGTGCGCGTCGCCGACCTGCTGCACGGCGAACGGCGTTTGCCGGTATCGCAGCGGATCCCGGCCGGTCATCCGGCCGCGCCGCTCGCCGCAGGCACGGCCGCGCGGATCTTCACCGGCGCGACGGTGCCGCCCGGCGCCGACGCCGTCGTGATGCAGGAGCAGGCATCGGCCGACGGCGACGCGGTCGAGATCCTGCACACGCCGAAGGCCGGTGAATGGATCACCGCACAGGGCGCGGACATCCGCCAGGGTTCGGTGATCCTGCCGGCCGGCACGCGGCTCACGCCGCAGGCGCTGGGGCTTGCCGCATCGGTCGGTTGCGCGCAACTGCCGGTCGCGCGGCGGATTCGCGTGGCGGTGTTCTTTACCGGCGACGAACTGACGATGCCGGGCGAGCCGCTGAAGCCCGGCGCGATCTACAACTCGAACCGCTTCACGCTGCGCGGGCTGCTCGAACGGCTCGGCTGCCACGTGACCGACTACGGAATCGTGCCCGACTCGCTGGCCGCGACGCGCGACACGCTGCGCGAGGCCGCCCGCGATCACGACGTGATCCTGACGAGCGGCGGCGTGTCGGTCGGCGACGAGGATCACGTGAAGCCGGCCGTCGAGGCCGAAGGGCGGCTCGCGCTGTGGCAGATCGCGATGAAGCCCGGCAAGCCGCTCGCGTACGGCGCGGTGCGTCGCGGCGACGAGCGCCCCGACGCGCACTTCATCGGGCTGCCGGGCAACCCGGTGTCGAGCTTCGTCACGTTCCTGCTGTTCGTGCGGCCGTTCCTGCTGCGCCTGTCCGGCGTGCGCGACGTCGCGCCGCGCGCGTTGTCGCTGCGTGCCGATTTTTCGCAGAGCAAGGGCGACCGGCGCAACGAATTCCTGCGTGCGCGCGTCAATGCGGCCGGCGGTCTCGACCTGTTCCCGAACCAGAGCTCGGCCGTGCTCACGTCGACGGTCTGGGGCGACGGGCTGATCGACAATCCGCCGCAGCATGCGATCAGCGCAGGCGAGACCGTGCGTTTCATCCCGTTTTCCGAATTGCTGTCGTAACGCGGCGGCTTCCCGAACCATGAAGATTCAGCTGAAATTTTTTGCAAGCGTGCGCGAGGCACTGGGCGTCGCCGATGAAGAGGCCAACGTGCCGGACAGCGTCACGACCGTCGGCGACGTGCGCGCGTGGCTGCGCGTGCGCGGCGGCGCGTGGGCCGACACGCTCGCCGAAGGGCGCGCGTTGCGCATGGCGTGCAATCACGAGATGACCGATCCCGACACGCGGCTCACCGAGGGCTGCGAGGTCGCGTTCTTCCCGCCGGTGACGGGCGGTTGAGGCGGCGGCGATGGCAACGGTACGAGTCCAGACCGACGATTTCGATCTGAGCGCCGAAGTGGCGGCATTGAGGGCGCGCAATCCGAAGATCGGCGCGCTCGCGTGCTTCGTCGGCACGGTGCGGGACCTGAACGAAGGCGATTCGGTCGCCGCGATGGAGCTCGAGCACTATCCCGGAATGACCGAGAAGGCGCTCGAGAAGATCGCGGCCGAGGCCGGACGGCGCTGGCCGGGCATCGACGTCGCGATCGTGCATCGCGTCGGCAGGCTGCTGCCGCTCGACCAGATCGTGATGGTCGCGACGGTCGCGTCGCACCGCGGCGATGCGTTCGCATCGTGCGAATTCGTGATGGACTACCTGAAGACCGAAGCGCCGTTCTGGAAGAAGGAAACGACGCCGGACGGCGAGCGCTGGGTCGATGCGCGCAGTACCGACGACGCCGCGCTCGCGCGCTGGGGCGTCGAGTCGGGCAATACGCCGCGCTGAGCGCGGCATGCGGGCGATGCGGCGATGTGCCGCATGCGCGCCGTTGTCGCGTGAGGGCCGTTACGCGTCCGGGTCGACGCCGCGGCCGATGATCTTCGTCGGAAAGGGTTCGCCGCGGGCGCGCGACGGCAACGCATGCGGATCGTCGCCGGCATCGCGGCGGCGCGGCGCGATCGCGTCGAGCAGCGCCTGCTGCTCGGGCGGAATCCGGTAGTCCCAGCCGAAGCGGCTCAACTGCAGGCTCTGCGCGATCCGCAGCGCGGGCTCCATGAAACGGATCGCCGCGGGCGGCGCGTAGCGCGCTTCGACGGTCTTCAGGAACAGCGACAGCCAGCGGCTGAAATGGGCCGGCTCGATCCCGTCGAGCGGCTGGTGCGCCTGCTGTACGTTGCCGCGATAGCGTTTGGTGCCGAGCACGAGGCTCGACCAGAACGTCACCATCTTCGGCAAATGATCGTCCCAGCGCCCGGCCAGCTTCGCATCGAACACGGGCCCGAGCAGCGGATCGTCGCGTACGCGGTCGTAGAACGCGTAGACGAGATCGCGGATGTTGTCTTCGGTCGGCTCGGCGTCGCGGGGGCGGGCCGGTGCGGTATCGGGCGAGGCGGGCAGGGCAGTCATGACAAAAAAGGGCCGGTGGATCGGGGCGGCGACGCGGCGGCGGCACGGGGGGGACGAGCAGGACGCCGGCCGGATTTTGCCGCAAAATAGCGTCCAATAACCCCTGGAAAACCTGTAGATATCACGCATCTTATTGCGCGCACACGCTTCCGGCAACCCGGGGCCGCGCAACGACACCGTCGATCGACGCTGCATGCATCGCGATCGGCCTGCTTCACGTAATCGGGGCACGATCGATCTTTACCGTTTTCCGTATTCGCTCATGAGACTCACCGACTACACCGACTATTCGCTGCGCGTGATGCTGTACCTGGCCGTGCGCGGGGAGGGGCTCGCGACGATCCAGGAGATCTCGGATGCCTACGGTATTTCGAAGAACCATCTGATGAAAGTCGTCCAGCAGCTCGGCGAGCTGGGCTGGGTCGACACCGTTCGCGGCCGCAACGGCGGGCTGCGGCTGTTCGCCGATTCGTTGCGCCTGACGGTCGGTCAGGTCGTGCGGGCGACGGAAAACGACTTCGCGCTGGTCGGCTGCTTTTCGCCCGACGGGGGCGAGTCGCGCGGCTGCGCGATCGAGCCGCAGTGCCGGCTGAAGGGCGTGCTGGCGGCCGCGCGCGATGCCTTCTTCGCGGAGCTCGATCGTCATACGCTCGGCGAACTGGCCGAGCCCGCCTCGCCGCTCGCGGCGCTGCTCGGCATCCGCCCGGTCGCACTCGTGCGCGCGGCGCCGGTGGCGGGCGAAGCGTAGGCGTTCGCGATGCCGCCACCCAACGTCCACTGACGCGCGGGCGTTGCGCGCCGCGCGCTACCCCCATCGCGCCGCCGGGCCGTCTTCGGGGAATCCGGCAATTTTTGCGCTGAATCAACCCGAATTTCGCTTGAAAGCCGCATAACCATCCTCATCTTGGTGTTAATCGAAAATTGGAGGTCTCGACTAAATGAGAATCGACAAGCTCACCACCAAGTTCCAGGAAGCACTCGCGGACGCGCAAAGCCTCGCGGCAGGCCGCGACAATCAATACATCGAACCCGTTCACGTACTCGCGGCGCTGGTCGCGCAGCAGGACGGCTCGGCCCGCTCGCTGATGTCGCGCGCGGGCGTTCACGTGCAGGCGCTGCAAGGCGCGCTGAACGAGGCCATTTCGCGCCTGCCGCAAGTGACGGGCACGGGCGGCGACATCCAGATCGGCCGCGAGCTGGCCGGGCTGCTGAACCAGGCCGACAAGGAAGCGCAGAAACTCAACGACACGTTCATCGCGAGCGAGATGTTCCTGCTCGCCGTGTCCGACGACAAGGGCGACGCCGGCAAGCTCGCGCGCCAGCACGGCCTCACGCGCAAGGCGCTCGAAGCCGCGATCGCCGCGGTGCGCGGCGGCTCGCAGGTACACAGCCAGGATGCCGAAAGCCAGCGCGAGGCGCTGAAGAAATACACGGTCGACCTGACCGAGCGCGCCCGTGCGGGCAAGCTCGATCCGGTGATCGGCCGCGACGACGAGATCCGCCGCTCGATCCAGATCCTGCAGCGCCGCACGAAGAACAACCCGGTGCTGATCGGCGAGCCGGGCGTCGGCAAGACGGCGATCGTCGAAGGGCTCGCGCAGCGGATCGTCAACGGCGAAGTGCCCGAGACGCTGAAGGGCAAGCGCGTGCTGTCGCTCGACATGGCCGCGCTGCTCGCCGGTGCGAAGTATCGCGGCGAGTTCGAGGAACGCCTGAAGGCGGTGCTCAACGACATCGCGAAGGACGAAGGCCAGACGATCGTCTTCATCGACGAGATCCACACGATGGTCGGCGCGGGCAAGGCCGAAGGCGCGATGGACGCGGGCAACATGCTGAAGCCGGCGCTGTCGCGCGGCGAGCTGCACTGCATCGGCGCGACCACGCTCGACGAATACCGCAAGTACATCGAGAAGGACGCCGCGCTCGAGCGCCGCTTCCAGAAGGTGCTCGTCGACGAGCCGAGCGTCGAGGCGACGATCGCGATCCTGCGCGGGTTGCAGGAGAAGTACGAACTGCACCACGGCGTCGACATCACCGACCCGGCGATCGTCGCCGCGGCCGAGCTGTCGCATCGCTACATCACCGACCGTTTCCTGCCCGACAAGGCGATCGACCTGATCGACGAAGCCGCTTCGAAGATCAAGATGGAAATCGATTCGAAGCCCGAAGAGATGGACAAGCTCGACCGTCGCCTGATCCAGTTGAAGATCGAGCGCGAAGCCGTGAAGAAGGAGCAGGACGAAGCGTCGCAGAAGCGCCTGCAGCTGATCGAGGAAGAGATCGAGCGCCTCGGCCGCGAATATGCGGACCTGGAAGAGATCTGGACCGCCGAGAAGGCCGCGGTGCAGGGCAGCGCGCAGCTCAAGGAAGAGATCGAGAAGGTGCGGGCCGACATCGCGCGCCTGCAGCGTGAAGGCAAGCTGGAGAAGGTCGCCGAACTGCAGTACGGCAAGCTGCCGCAACTCGAGTCGCAACTGAAGCAGGTCACGCAGGCCGAGGAGCAGGAGCAGCACAACCCGACGCGTCCGCGTCTGCTGCGCACGCAGGTCGGTGCGGAAGAAATCGCGGAAGTCGTGTCGCGCGCCACCGGAATTCCGGTGGCGCGGATGATGCAGGGCGAACGCGAGAAGCTGCTGCACATCGAGGAAAAGCTGCACGAGCGCGTGATCGGCCAGGACGAGGCGATCAGCGCGGTGGCGGACGCGATCCGTCGTTCGCGCGCGGGTCTCGCCGATCCGAACCGCCCGTACGGCTCGTTCCTGTTCCTCGGCCCGACGGGTGTCGGCAAGACCGAGCTGTGCAAGGCGCTGGCGTCGTTCCTGTTCGATTCGGAAGAGCACCTGATCCGCATCGACATGAGCGAGTTCATGGAGAAGCACAGCGTCGCGCGGTTGATCGGCGCGCCGCCGGGCTACGTCGGCTACGAGGAAGGCGGCTACCTGACGGAAGCCGTGCGCCGCAAGCCGTACAGCGTGATCCTGCTCGACGAGATCGAGAAGGCGCACCCGGACGTGTTCAACGTGCTGCTGCAAGTGCTCGACGACGGTCGCATGACCGACGGGCAAGGGCGCACGGTCGACTTCAAGAACACGGTCATCGTGATGACGTCGAACCTCGGCTCGCAGGTGATCCAGGCGATGACGGGCTCGCCGCAGGACGAGATCAAGGACGCCGTGTGGCTCGAGGTGAAGCAGCATTTCCGCCCCGAGTTCCTGAACCGGATCGACGACGTCGTCGTGTTCCATGCGCTCGACCGCAGCAACATCGAGTCGATCGCGAAGATCCAGCTCGCGCGCCTGCACGACCGGCTCGCGAAGCTCGACATGGCGCTCGACGTGTCGCCGGCGGCGCTCGAACAGATCGCGAAGGTCGGCTACGACCCGGTGTTCGGTGCGCGGCCGCTGAAGCGCGCGATCCAGCAGGAGATCGAGAACCCGGTCGCGAAGCTGATCCTCGCCGGCCGCTTCGGTCCGAAGGACGTGATCCCGGTCGACGTCAACGACGATCGGTTCGTGTTCGACCGCGTCGTGCACTGATCGTCTGCCCTCGGCAGCGTGCCCGGTGCGCACCGGGCGCGCAAAAACGAACACCCCGCCTCGGCGGGGTGTTTGCTTATGGGGCGGCCGAACGGGCCGCCCGGTCGCGGCGGGCGCTCAGGCCTGCTTGTTGCCGCCGAACATGCCGGCGAGCTGCGTGAGCGTGCCGAGCACGTTCGACGTGTCGACCTGGCCGCCGGCCGGCACTTCGCCGTTCGGCGTCGCGCCGTTGACGACGTGCGGCAGCACCTGCGCGAGGATCGACGAGGCCTGCGACGGATCGATGCCGACCTTGCTCGCGAGCGAGCCGACGACGTCCGAGCCGAGCACGTTCTGCAGCGTGTCGGCCGAGATCGGCTGGTTTTCGCCATTGCCGACCCACGAACCGATGATGTCGCCGGCGCCGCCGGCCTTGAACTTCTCGATCAGGCCGTTCAGGCCGCCCGGCTGGTTGTTGATGAATTCGAGCGCGGTCGTGATCAGCGCGCTTTGCGAGTTGCCGCCGGCCTGGCCGCCGATCAGACCGCCAACGATGTCGAGGAGACCCATGGTTCTTCACCTTCACTGAAAAGGGCGCCGTGACGACGGCGCCCGTTGAACGAATGCCGCACGCACGCCGTCGCGCGCGCGGCGCACAATCAGGCGCCCGACGCCGCGGCGGCGGAGGCTGCCTTGTCCTTCTTGCTCTTCTTCTTCGAACCCTTCGTCGCCTTCGTGGACGACGCGGCCGCCGGTGCGCTCGCGCCCGCGTCGGCGGAGGCCGCGGCGGCCGCCGCCGCCTTTTCCTTCTTCGATGCGCGCTTGGTCTTGGCCGGCTTGGCGGCCGCATCCGGCGCGCTTGCCGCCGGCGCGGGCGCCGCGGTCGTCGTGCCGGCCGTCGCGGTCGTGGACGTCGATGCGGTGCCTGCCGACGTCGTGGTCGACGTGGTTGCCGCGGTCGTCGCGGCCGGCTTCGACAGCTTCACGCCCTTCGGCGGCGTCGACGAGCCGCCGATCGTCAGGCCGTTTTCCTCGAGATGCCCGACCGACTTGGTGCCGAGGCCTTTCACGCGGTTCGCGAGATCGTCGGCGTCCTTGAACGGGCCGTTCTTGGTGCGTTCGTCGATGATCGCCTTCGACTTCACGGGCCCGAGACCCTTCACGGATTCGAGCGCGGCCTGGTCGGCCGTGTTGACTTCGACGGCCGCGGCAAGGCCCGCGGCGAGCGACAGCGATAGGGCGACGAACAGCATCAGCAGCTTTTTCAGCATGGCAAAGGCTCCCTGGTTCTGACGGATGAATGGCTGTTGCAACGGACGGCGACGCGCGAGTAGCCGGGCGTCGCCGTTAAGCATAGGACAAATGCGTGCCCTTTTTAAGACAGGCTGACCGAATCTTGCTGAAGGCTTGCGGTGCTGTAAAGGCCGAAACCGGTGCCGGGGGGCGATTTTGACCATTCTTTACGGTGTCGCCGGGGTGTCGCGGGAGAACGCCGCACTGGCCGTCGGACAGCGCTTGACTTAGAGTGAACTCTAACTCTTAACCTTGTTCCTGCCATGTCGAAAACCGTATCCCAATCCACCGCCGCCGGCCCGCTGACGATCGGGCAGGTCGCCGAACTGACGGGCGTGTCGACGCACACGTTGCGATATTACGAGCAGGCCGGCCTGCTGCGCGCGATCTCGCGCACGGCGGCCGGGCACCGGCTCTATGCGCCGGCCGACCTGGACTGGCTGGCCTTCGTGATGCGCCTGAAGGCGACCGGCATGCCGATCGCGCAGATGCAGGCGTTCGCGGTGCTGCGCGAGCAGGGCGAGTCGACGTTCGGTGCGCGGCGCGACTTGCTGGTCGCGCATCGCGACGCGGTGCGTGCGCATATCGCGGAGCTGCAGGCGAGCCTCGACGCGATCGGCGACAAGATCGCGTACTACGAGGCGCGGGAACGGGAAACGGATCGACGGGCGAATCCTTCTCACTCTTTATCGGAACAGGACGGACATGATGGAACGACTCGTTGAGGATCGCTACACGCGCGGCTGGAACAAACTCAAGGAAATCGACGGCGAAGCGGGCGAACGCGTGATCGCGGCGCTTGCGCCGATCGCGCCGGACTTCGCGCGGCTTCTGGTCGAATTCAGTTTCGGCGACATCTACAGCCGGCCGCAGCTCGACCTGAAGGCGCGCGAGATCGCGACGATCGCGGCGCTGGCCGCGCTCGGCAACGCACAGCCGCAACTGAAGGTGCATATCGAGGCCGCGCTGAACGTCGGCTGCACGCGCGACGAGATCGTCGAGGTGTTCATGCAGATGGCCGTGTATGCGGGGATGCCGGCCGCGCTCAACGCGCTGTTCGCCGCGCGCGAGGTGTTCGCGCGGCGCGACGAAGCGGCCGGCGTGGCGGGCCACGCGAACGAAGCAGCCGGGCAGCCCGCATGACGGCGCGTGCGCGCGTGCGTCACGCGCGGTGCGGCGCGACGATCCGGTACTTCGCGATGCGCCGGTACAGCGTCGCGCGCGACATGCCGAGCGCGCGCGCGGCCGCGTCGGGCCGCCAGCGATGCGCGGTGAGCGCGGCGACGATGCGGCCGCGTTCGTCGTCGGGCAGCCCGTCCGCCGGGGCGCCGCCGAGTTGCGCGGCGAGGTCGGCGGGCAGGTCGCGCTGCGTCACGCGCGCGGTGTCGCACACCGCGCACGCATAGCGCAGCACGTTGCGCAGTTGCCGCACGTTGCCCGGCCAGGCGTACGCGGCGAGCCGTTCGGCGAGCGTCGCGTCGAGCGTGAGCACGTGGCCGGTCGCCTGCGCTTCCTCGGCGAACACGGCGGCAATCACGTCGCGCACGTCCGCGCGTTCGCGCAGCGGCGGCAGCTCGAACGTCGCGCCGCTCAACCGGTAGTACAGATCCTCGCGGAACGTGCCGTCGGCCACCATCCGCGCGAGATCGCGGTGCGTCGCGCAGATCACGTCGAGATCGACGCGCACGGGCGTATCGCTGCCGAGCGGCACGACCTCGCCGTCGGCCAGGACGCGCAACAGGCGCGTCTGCAGCGCGAGCGGCATGTCGCCGATTTCGTCGAGAAACAGCGTGCCGCCGTCGGCGAGCGCGATCTTGCCGCGCGCGCCGTGCTTGCGTGCGCCGGTGAACGCGCCGGCCGCGTAACCGAACAGTTCGCTCTCGATCAGCGCTTCCGGCAGCGCGCCGCAGTTGACGGCGACGAACGGCCGCGCGCGCCGTGCGCCGGCGTCGTGGATCGCGCGGGCGAATACTTCCTTGCCCGCGCCGGTTTCGCCGAGCACGAGGATCGGCAGCCGCTTGCTCGCCACGCGCAGCGCGAGTTCGGCCTGTTGCGCGATGCGCGCATCGCTGCTGTGCAGGAACGGCGTCAGCGCGCCGACGTGGCGCGGCGCGGCGGTGCCCGGGCGGCGCGATGCCGCGCCGGGTTCGCGGCCGGCGCGCCGTAGCGGCGCACGCAGCCGCGCGTAGAGCGGGGCGCCGGTCGCGCGCAGCCGCAGCGCGACGATCGCATCGAGCCGCGCCGCGTCGCGCAGCGGCATCTCGGTCGCATCGAAGATCTCGTCGATATGGCGCGGCTCGCGCAGCGCCGGCAGCGCGTCGCGCGCGTGACGATTCGCGGCGACGATGTTGCCGCATTCGTCGAACGCGATCAGCCACTCGGGTTGCGCCTCGACGTAGTGACGGTTCGGATGCCCGAACAAGATCCAGTGCTGCGCGGTGCTGTGCACGAAGTAGCCGTCCTCGATCAGCGCCGCGCTCTGCCGCACGAGCTGGTAGACGAGGCGCTGACTGTCGCGGCCGTCGGGCGAATGCACCGCCGACGCGTCGAGCACGCCGATCAGCTCGCCGCCCGGCGAGAAGATCGGCGCCGCGCTGCACGTGAGCGTCGTGAACGCCGCGCGAAAGTGATCGGTCTTGTGCACGGTGATCGGCGCGAGATCGGTCAGCACGCTCGCGACGCCGCACGTCCCTTCCTCGCTTTCCGACCAGCACGAGCCGATGTGCAGCCCTGCATGACGGAAGTCGTTGCGGCGCTCGCGGTCGATCCGGTAATCGATCGTCACGCCGTGCGCGTCGGTCAGCATCACGCAGTAGTCGGCGACGCGAATCATGTCGTGCAGCCGCGTCAGGCACTGCCCCGATGCGCGCAGGAACGCTTCCTCCTTGTCGCGCACTTCGCGCAGTTCGGCCGCGGTCAGCACGCGCGGGCCGATCGACGACGCGGGGTCGAGACGGTAACGCTCGAGCGACCGTTGCCACGACGACACGAGACGCGCGGAATCCGCCGGCGCGGGCAGACGTCCGGCGAGCGCGCCGAGTACGCGTTCGGCGTGCTGGGCCTGGGGGACGGCGTAGGGCATGGTCGGCTCCGGTTCCATACGGCGGGATGTCGCTGTTCTTGTAGCACATCCGTTCCGGCGGATCACATTGCATCGCAGCACGCGATGCGCGTGAGACGGTCGTCTCACCGGTATCGCGCCGTGTCTCGCGCAGATGAGACGGCCGCATGCGCGGCATGCGGCGATCGTCCGGCAGGGCGTCGCATGCACGGCGCCGCGCGAACGCTGGGTTTGCGGGCGC
This sequence comes from Burkholderia sp. BCC0506, assembly GCF_902833145.1. GTDB lineage: Bacteria > Pseudomonadota > Gammaproteobacteria > Burkholderiales > Burkholderiaceae > Burkholderia. Next base: position 212,330 of record NZ_CADFEN010000005.1, read on the forward strand.
AACGCCGGGCATGCGCGTGCGCCGTGGCCACCGCGGCGGCATATCGACGACCTGAGACGTCACCCGCGAATTCGACGCGCGCTGCGTCATCACGACTGTGTATCGCGAGCACGTGCATGCCCTCATCGCCAGTACGGACGCGGGTTTCCCGGTCATCGCACGCACGATGGCACGCCGCTTGCAGAGATGACGGGCAAGCCGGCGCGATCGCGTCGGCGACGACGATCCGCCGCCCGTCGATGGCAGCGGACGAAACAGGCGGAACCGGCGCGCGTGACGATGCGCCGGCCCCGCCCACTGGATGGAGACAAACCCGTGACGACGCCCGTTACCGTCGGCGTGATCGCGAACCCCGCATCGGGGCGCGACATCCGCCGCCTCACGACGCATGCATCCGTGTTTCCGACCGCGGAGAAGGCGAACATGATCGTGCGTCTGCTGGCCGGCCTCGGCGCGATGGGCGTCGAGCGCGTGCTGACGCTGCGCGACCGCACGGGCATCGCGACGCTGCTGCTGCGCGCGATCGACACGCATCGCGCGGTCGCGCCGCACGAATGCTGGCCCGAGGTCGAATTCGTCGACCTGCCGATCACCGATACCGTCGCCGACACGCAGGCCGGCGCCGCGTACCTGCGCCGGAGGGAGGTATCGCTGATCGTCGTGCTCGGCGGCGACGGCACGCATCGCGCGGTGGCCGCGCATTGCGGCGCGACGCCGCTCGTCGCGCTGTCCACCGGCACCAACAACGCGTTTCCCGAACATCGCGAGGCGACCGTCGCCGGCGTCGCGGCAGGACTCGCCGCGACCGGTGCCGTGCCGGCCGAAGTCGCATTCGTGCGCAACAAGCGGCTCGTCGTGCGCTGCGTCGCGGGCGCGCAGCCGGGGCGCGAGGAGATCGCACTCGTCGACGTGTGCGCCGCGCGGCAGCGCTTCATCGGCGCGCGCGCGATCTCCGGCTCCGACGACATCGACGCGCTTTACCTGACGTTCGCGGAACCGGACGGCATCGGCCTGTCCGCGCTCGGCGGCGCATGGGCGCCGCTCGACCGCAGCGCGCCGCACGGGCTCGCGATGCGCTTCGCGCAAGCCGGCACGACGGGCGGCACGCCGCTCGTCGCGCCGATCGCGCCGGGGCGGGTCGACCGCGTCGTGATGCGCAGCTGCGAGCGGCTCGAACCGGACACGTGGCACGCGATTCCGTTCGAGCGCGGCACGCTCGCGTTCGACGGCGAGCGCGAGATCGAGGTCGCGCGCGGCGATCGCTACGAGATTGCACTCGACTGGCGCGGGCCGCTGACGGTCGACGTCGGGCGCACGCTGCGTTACGCGTCCTCGCGGCAACTGCTGCGCGATGCCGGTACGTGGCACCACTGACGTTTCGTTTCACGCACGGCCGCAGACCGTGCAATCCGCCGCCGCGGCAGGTCCGCGGCGGCTTTCGCAGTCAGACCTACCCAGGAGACACACATGACCGCTTCGACACAGCTCGGCAGGGACAAACTGCTGGATGCATATCGGCTGATGCGCACGATCCGCGAATTCGAGGAACGCCTGCACGTCGAATTCGCGACCGGCGAGATTCCCGGCTTCGTTCACCTGTACGCGGGCGAGGAGGCGTCCGCCGTCGGCACGATGCTGCACCTCGGCCTCGACGACTACGTGGCCACCACGCACCGCGGCCACGGCCATTGCATCGCGAAGGGCGTCGACGTGCACGGGATGATGGCCGAGATCTACGGCAAGAAGACGGGCGTCTGCCACGGCAAGGGCGGCTCGATGCACATCGCCGACCTGTCGATGGGGATGCTCGGCGCGAACGGGATCGTCGGCGCGGGCGGCCCGCTCGTGTGCGGCGCGGCGCTCGCGGCCAAGCACAAGAAGACGGGCGGCGTCGGCGTGTGCTTCTTCGGCGACGGCGCGTCGAACCAGGGCGTGATCTTCGAGTCGATGAACCTCGCGTCGGTGTGGCGGTTGCCCGCGATCTTCGTCGCCGAAAACAACGGCTACGCGGAAGCGACGTCGTCGAGCTGGTCGGTCGCGACCGACAACATCGCCGATCGGGCGAACGGCTTCGGGATGCCGGGCGTGATCGTCGACGGCTTCGACTTCTTCGCGGTGCACGAGGCGCTCGGCGAGGCGGTCGAGCGTGCGCGCAACGGCGGCGGCCCGACGCTCGTCGAGGTGAAGTTCACGCGCTATTTCGGCCACTTCGAGGGCGATGCGCAAACCTACCGTGCGCCGGGCGAAGTGCAGAAGCTGCGCGACGAGAAGGATTGCCTGAAGCATTTCGAAACGCGCGTCGTGCGCGCCGAAGCGCTGACCACGGACGAACTGCGCGCGGTCGACGCGCAGGTGAAGGCGCTGATCGACGACGCGGTCGCGCAGGCGAAGGCCGCGCCGCTGCCGGACGCGGCCGACCTGCTGGCCGACGTCTACGTGTCGTATCCGTGAGCGCGGCCTGACATTGCAGCCGGCACGGCGAACCGAACATTCCAGGAGACAGACATGGCAAGGAAGATCACTTATTCGCAGGCGATCAACGAGGCGCTCGCGCAGGAAATGGCGCGCGACGACAGCGTGATCGTGATGGGCGAGGACAATGCGGGCGGCGCGGGCGCGCCGGGCGAGGACGACGCATGGGGCGGCGTGCTCGGCGTGACGAAGGGGCTGTTCCACAAGTTTCCGGGCCGCGTGCTCGATACGCCGCTGTCGGAGGGCGGCTACATCGGCGCGGCGGTCGGTGCGGCCGCGTGCGGGATGCGGCCCGTCGCGGAACTGATGTTCGTCGATTTCATGGGCGTGTGCTTCGACCAGATCTTCAACCAGGCCGCGAAATTCCGCTACATGTTCGGCGGCAAGGCCGTGACGCCGGTCGTGATCCGCGCGATGTACGGCGCCGGGCTGCGCGCGGCCGCGCAGCATTCGCAGATGCTCACGTCGCTGTTCACCCACATCCCGGGGCTGAAGGTCGTGTGCCCGTCGACGCCGTACGACGCGAAGGGGCTCCTGATCCAGGCGATCCGCGACAACGATCCCGTGATCTTCCTCGAACACAAGCTGCTCTATACGCGTGATGGCGACGTCCCGGAGGAATCCTATGCGATTCCGTTCGGCGAGGCGAACGTGCTGCGCGACGGCGACGACGCGACGATCGTCACGTACGGCCGGATGGTGCATCTCGCGATGGACGCGGCCGCGACGCTCGCGAAGGACGGCATCCAGTGCGACGTGATCGACCTGCGCACGACGTCGCCGCTCGACGAGGAAACGATCCTCGAAAGCGCCGAGCGCACCGGGCGCGTGGTGGTCGTCGACGAAGCGAACCCGCGCTGCTCGATCGCGACCGACCTCGCCGCGCTCGTCGCGCAACGCGCATTCCGCTCGCTGAAGGCGCCGATCGAGCTCGTCACCGCGCCGCACACGCCCGCGCCGTTCGCCGGCGTGCTGGAAGACCTGTATATCCCGTCCGCCGATGCGATTGCGCAGGCGGTCCTGAAGACGAGGAGCTGACACGATGTCGATTCACATGATCACGATGCCCAAGTGGGGGCTGTCGATGGAGCAGGGGCAGGTCAACGGCTGGCTGAAGGCGGTCGGCGAACGCGTGGCGAAGGGCGATGAAGTGCTCGACGTCGAGACCGACAAGATCTCGTCGGGTGTCGAGTGCGCGTTCGACGGCACGCTGCGCAGGCAGGTCGCGCAGGAGGGCGAGACGCTGCCTGTCGGCGCGCTGCTCGGCGTGGTCGCGGCCGCCGACGCGAGCGATGCCGACATCGATGCGGCGATCGCCGACTTCCAGCGCGATTTCGTGCCGAGCGCGGCTGCCGACGACGCGGCCGGCCCGCAGCCCGAAAAGGCGCAGATCGGCGGTCGGACGATCCGGTTCCTGAAGCTGGGCGACGGTTCGGGCACGCCGGCCGTGCTGATCCATGGGTTCGGCGGCGACCTGAACAACTGGCTGTTCAATCACGCGGAGCTCGCCGCGCACCGGCCGGTGTGGGCGCTCGATCTGCCCGGCCACGGCGAATCGGGCAAGGCGGTCGAGACCGGCAGCCTCGACGAACTGGCCGACGCGGTGCTCGCGCTGCTCGACGCGCAGCACATCGAGCGCGCGCACCTGATCGGCCACTCGATGGGCGGCGCGGTCGCGATGACGGTGGCCGAGCGCGCGCCGCAACGCGTCGTGTCGCTCACGCTGATCGCGAGCGCGGGGCTCGGCGCCGACATCAACCGCGCGTACATCGACGGCTTCGTCGCCGGCAACAGCCGCAACACGCTGAAGCCGCACCTCGGCGCGCTGTTCGCGGACGACGCGCTGGTCACGCGGCAGCTCGTCGACGATCTCGTCAAGTACAAGCGGCTCGAGGGCGTGCCGGCCGCGCTGGAGAAGATCGCGAACGCCGCGTTCGACGGCGCGACGCAGCGGCGCGTGTTCCGCGACCGGCTCGCGACGCTCGCGCCGCGCACGCTCGTGATCTGGGGCGAGCGCGACCAGGTGATCCCCGCGCGGCACGCGCAGGGCTTGCCGGACGGCGTGCGTACCGAGGTGATCGCCGGCGGCGGGCACATGGTGCAGATGGAGGCGGCCGCCGACGTGAACCGCCTGATCGTCGCGTTCCTCGGAGACTGACGATGGCCGCCGCGCTCGAACGATCCAGCCTCACGGCGCTCGGCCAGCCCGGCGCAAGAAGCCGCGACAAGCTCGCGCGCATTCCGGTGCGCGTCGAACCCGCGGCCGGTGCGGCGCTGCCGAAGCCGCCGTGGCTGCGCGCGCGGCCGATGATGAGCGCGGCGGTGGCCGACATGGCCGCCATGCTGCGCGAGCATCGGCTGCATTCCGTCTGCGAGGAGGCGATGTGTCCGAACATCGGCGAATGCTTCGCGCAGCGCACCGCGACCTTCATGATCATGGGCGGGCTCTGCACGCGGCGCTGCCCGTTCTGCGACGTCGCGCACGGCCGCCCCGAACCGCTCGATCCCGACGAGCCCGCGCGGCTGGCCGACGCGGCGGAGGCGCTCGGGTTGCGCTACGTCGTGATCACGTCGGTCGACCGCGACGACCTGCGCGACGGCGGCGCCGCGCATTTCGCCGCATGCATCGCGGCGGTGCGCGCGAGCGTGCCGGGCATCGGCGTCGAGGTGCTGACGCCGGACTTCCGCGGCCGCGCGGCACGTGCGCTCGATGCGTTGTCGTCGGCGTGGCCCGATGTGTTCAACCACAACATCGAGACGGTGCCGTCGCTGTACCGGGCGGCGCGGCCGGGCGCCGACTATCGCGGCTCGCTCGAACTGCTCGCGCAGGCGAAGGCCGCGCGGCCGACGCTCGTGACGAAATCGGGATTGATGCTGGGCCTCGGCGAGCGCGACGACGAGGTGCGCGACACGCTGCGCGACCTGCGCGCGCACGAGGTCGACGTGCTGACGCTCGGCCAGTATCTGGCGCCGTCGGCGCACCATTTGCCGGTGCGGCGCTACGTGAGCCCGGACGCCTTCGCCGCGTGGCGCGACGAGGCGCTCGCGCTCGGTTTCAGGGAAGTGGTCGCCGGCCCGCTCGTGCGGTCGTCGTATCACGCGGCCGACGTGCTGGAGCGCGCGTAGCGCGCCGTGCGTCAGGCCGCGGTAGTGGCGTGCGCGCGGCCGATGCGGCGCAGGTACAGCACGAGCCCCGCGCCCGCGAGCATCAGGCTGACCGTGTTCGCGAACCAGAAGCCGCGCGCGCCGGTCAGCCACGCGGGCGCGATGCCGCCCACGTCGAAGCCGAGCAGGTAGCCGCCGCAGAGTCCGACGCCCCACAGCGCGACCGCATAGATCACGGTCGGCACGACCGCCACCTTGTACGCGCGCAGCACGAACGCCGACGTGACCTGCAGCGCATCGAACACGTGGTAGCACGCGACGATCGCGACGAGCGGCATCGCGGCCGCGGCGACCGCCGGATTCGGCGTATAGCCGCCGATGATCAGCGGCCGCAGCGCGAACACGAGCACGCCATAGGCGCTCGCCACGCCGCACGCGAAGATCACGCTGTGCCGGCCGAGCAGCCGCGCTTCCTCGGCGCGTCCGGCGCCGAGCGCGCGTGCGACGAGCGTCGATGCCGCCACGCCGATCGACAGCGGCGTCATGTACAGCACCGCGCCGATGTTGCCGGCGATCTGGTGGCCGGCGAGCGTCGTCGTGCCGAACTGCGCGATGAACAGCGCCATGCAGGTGTACGACGTGACCTCGATCAGGTACGACAGGCCCATCGGCACGCCGAGCGTCAGGAGCGCCTTCTGGCGTTGCCAGACGGGCCAGCAGAAGCGCGAGAAGATCGCGAGCGGCGCGAACACGTCGAGCTTCGCGAGCAGCGTGTAGCCGATCAGCGCGAGCGCCCAGTTGATCAGCGTGCTCGCGAGCCCGCAGCCGGGGCCGCCGAGCGCCGGTACGCCGAAGCCGCCGAAGATGAACCACACGTTCAGCGGAAACTTGAGCAGCAGCGCGCCGATCTGCAGGATCATCGCGAGCCGCGGCTTGCCGGCCGCGTTGGTCAGCGCGTTGTAGATGCGGAAGACGAGACTGGCGGGCAGCCCGTACGACAGGATGCGCAGGTAGTCGACGGTGCGGTCGTGCAGCGCGGCGGGGGTGTGCGCGACGCGCAGCAGCGGCTCGGGAAAATGCAGCAGCAGGAAGCCGGGAATCGCGAGCAGCAGCGCGAGCCACAGCGCCTGGCGTACCTCCTCGCCGATCTCGGCATAGCGCCGCGCACCGTACAACTGCCCGGCGATCGGCTGCAGCGCGGACAGGATGCCGGTCAGGCCGATATAGATCGATACGTAGATCGACGAGCCGAGCCCGAGCGCGGCGAGATCGACGGCCGAGTAGCGGCCGACCATCGCGGTGTCGATCACGCCGAACGCGATGATCGCGAGCTGGCCGACCAGCACCGGCCACGCGAGACCGACGATCCGGCGGATGTCGCCGAACATCGTCAATCGGCCGCCTGGCGGCGCGGCGGGCGCCGCTTGACGGGCGTCTTCGGCCGTTCGATGCGCTCGTACAGGCGGAAGCGCTCGTCGCGGTCGGCGACGCGGCGGCCTTCCCAGACGAGACGCCACACGTATTGCGACATCGCGCTCGGCTCGCCGAAGTCGGCGCGGTCCTGGCGCAGGATCACGTCGCAGTCGCCGGAGAAATCGAAGTGCATGCCGCCGAAATACGCGAACGTCGCGATCTGCGCGTCGCCGAGCCGCACGGGCGAGATGCACTCGTAGTCGGAAGGCAGGTGCACGGCGATCTGTTCGGCGACGTCGCGATAGGTCCGGCCGTAGTTGACGATCGGCAGCCACAGCGTCATCAGCAGCACCCACATCAGCGTGGTGCCCGCGCTCGACAGCACGACGCTGCGCCACAGCACCTTCGGCTGCCGCGACACGCGCCAGCGCGCGAGGAAGCACCAGCACACGGTGACGATCACCGCGCAGACGAACGACAGGATCTTGAAGTGCGGCTCGTAGCCGGGCACGAGGCGCGCGAGGTTGCGCGCGAGCGGATGCGGGAAGCCGGTGAGCGACGCGAGCCACACGAGCCATACGAAGGTGCCGAGGATCGTGAAGCTCAGCACCGCGAACCAGTCGATCGCGTTGATCGCGCCGCGCTTGAGCGTCGGCAGCGCGAACGTCGCGAGCACCGCGAGCGGCGGCAGCAGCAGCATGTACATGCGGTTCGACTGCTGGCTTTGCAGGATCACGAGCGCGACGAGCGGCACGGCGACCGACAGCGGAATCGCGATGTGCGCACGACGGCGCATGCCGGCCCAGCTCCACCACGCCCAGATCGCGAGCGGCCACGCGGGCCACGTGAACAGCGGCAGGTTCTTCGCCGCATAGCCGAGCACGGCTGTCGGCGGGCCCGAAAAGCGCATCAGGCTGCCGTGGATCCACTGGTTGAAGAACCACGCGGCGTCGTCCGGCGCCGCGACGAAGGCGGCGAGCGGCCACAGCGCGAAGATCGCGGCCGCGAGCGGCAGGCCGATCAGCGGCAGGCGCAGGTTGCGCATTTCGGGCGTGACGAGCCACAGCGCGGCCGTGCCCGCGAGCAGCGCGACGACCAGCACCGGGTTGCCGGACAGCGCGACGAGGCCGATCGCGAGGCCCCACCACAGTGCGCCTTGCAGCGGCTTGTCGATGCCGCGCACGATCCCGTACACGAGCATCGCGATCCACGCGAACTGCGCGAGTTGCGGCGTCGTTTCGTGCCCGCGTTCCGCGAGGCCGAAGCAGGCGACGAGCACCAGCAGCGCGCCGTCCGCGAGCGTGCGGCCGTAGTCGCGCGGCTCGGGCTCGCCGCCGAATGCGTATTTGAACGGTTGAACCTCGGCGCGCCGGCCAAGCAGGTAGGCCGCGTACCAGACGAACGCGCATGCGACGCAGAACAGCACGCCGGTATCGACGCGCGATGCGTTGCTCGCGTCGACCCACGGGCCGAGGCCGCGGATCGACAGCGCGCCGAGCCAGTAGCCGAGCGGCCCGTCGGTCGTGATGAACTTGCCGACCAGGTTCGGCAGCAGCCAGTCGTGCCAGCCGCCCCTGGCCATCGTCCACATCACGCCGAAGCCCGCCGCGTCCTCGTTTTTCCACGGGTCGCGGCCGAACAGGCCGAACGCCGCGTAGACGAGGCAGAGCGTGAGCAGCAGCCAGCGCGGCAGCGCACGCGTGGCGGAGGCGGTGAGACGGACGACAGGCTTCATGCAGATGAGCGATTTGTTATGGGCGGGCGGCCGGCGCGGTGGCGCGCGGTCGAGCCGGTTTCGAGCATCCGGCATTGTAGTCGCGCCCGCTGTTGTGCGTCAGGTCGTTGCCCGGGCGCCGGTCGGCGCCTTTCCGGGCGGGCAGAGACAAAAAAGGGCAGCCTGGGCTGCCCTTTTGTGCGGTACCGGTGCATTGCAACCACCGGATCGGTGCAACGCTTACTTCGCTGCAGCCTTGCCGCTGGCGCGTGCGCCGAACTTGTTCTTGAACTTCTCGACACGGCCTGCCGTGTCCATGATCTTTTGCTGACCCGTGTAGAACGAGTGCGATTCCGACGACACTTCGATCTTGGCGAGCGGGTAGGTCTTGCCTTCGTGTTCGATGGTTTCACGCGTCTGGATCGTCGAGCGCGTGATGAACTTGAAGCCGTTCGACATGTCTTGGAAGACGACTTCGCGGTAGTCCGGGTGAATGCCAGGTTTCATGATTTTCCTTGGTGATAGCGGTAGCCAACCCGCCGCTTGCCGTGTCGAGCCGCCCCGATGGGACGATCCGGCGGACGCCAAGCCCGGCGCGAGCCACTTGCCTAAGGTCGAAAAACGGCGATTATGCCAGAAAATCAGACGGTTGACGAATAATTTTCACGGTGCGTCGAGCGCGCCGGTGCCGGCCGGATCCTGCCGGTAGTAGCGCGCGAGCAGCCGGTACAGCTCCGGAAATTCGGACTCGAACGCTTTCGGCCGCACGAACAGCGCCTCGCTGCACACCGCGAAGAACTCCGACGGGTGATCGGCCGCATAGGGATCGATCAGCGAGTCGCGCTCGAAGCGCGCCCACGCGCGCTCCGGCACCGCGTCGACGCGCGCGCAGAACTGGTCGTACGCATGTTCGAACACGTCGGCCCACGCCTGCGCATCGAGGTGCGGCGCATGCCAGCGGCGAAAAAGGGGCGGATAGCCGTCGGCCGCGCCGTTGACCATGTCGATCTTGTGCGCGAACTCGTGGATCACGACGTTGTACGCATCCCGGCCGTCCGTCATCTGCGCGTCCTCCCACGACAGGATCACGGGGCCGCCTTCCCATGCCTCGCCGCTCGCATCCTGCTCGACTTCGTGGACGACGCCGTCCTCGTCCTGCACGGTCTTGCGGATCACGAATTCGCCCGGATACACGACGACGCCGACCCAGCCGTCGTACAGCGACAGGTCGAGATTGAGCACGGGCAGGCAGGCCTGCGCGGCGATCGCGACGATCATCGCGTCGGTCAGCTCGAGCCCGTGCGCGGTCGAAAACGATTTTTTCGCGATGAACAGGCTCGTCAGCTCGCGCAGCCGGCCGAGTGCGTCGGGCGGGAGGTGGGCGAGGAACGGCAGGCGCTCGACGGTTTCGTGCCACAGCGCGTCGGGAATCGGATGGCTGCGCAGCGCGCGGTCGCGGCGGCGATCGTCGAACCAGCGGGTCAGTTTCGAGAGCATGGAGGCGGCGGACGAAAATCCAAAGCCTGTCTTTTAACTCAATCGATCTGTTTTTGCCATGCCGCGAAGAGGCCGCCGACGAGCGCCACGCCCGCGAGGAAGTAAAAACCGTCGAGCGACGCGAGGAACGACGCCTGTTGCGCCACCATCCGCGCGATCGACGCGATCGCGAGGCCGTGCGCGTCGTTCAGCGCGTGGCCGGCTGCCGCATAGCCGCGCGTCAGCGCATCGACGGTCTGCTGGAACAACGGGTCGAATGCGTTCGCGCGCTCGACGAGCCGCGTCTGGTGCACGGCCACGCGATGCTGCTCGACGATGATCACCGACGACGTCGCGAACGAGATCGTCAGTTGCCGCACGATGTTCTTCAGCCGGTAACCGTGCGTGTATTCGTCGATCGCGAAGATCCGGAACGTGAGGTTCGCGACCGGCAGCACGATGAACAGCAGCAGTAACCCGCGCAACAGCAGCGGAACGATCAGCGCGGCTTCGCCGACCTGCGGCGTCATCCGCGTCATCCACAGCGCGGCCGTGACGGCGATCGCGAACCCCGGCACGACGAACCACTTCCTGTGCGTGACGAATTTCGCGTAGCGCAGGTAGGCGAACAGCGCCGTGGCCGAGATCAGCGACATCGTGCCGACCAGGCGCCCGGCATTCTCGACCGGATAGCCGAGCCCGCCCTCGAGAAACCGCGACGTCAGGTAACTGAAGCCCGTCGACTCGTAGTAATAGAACATGTAGAGCAGCAGCCCGACCTGGAACGTGCGCTCGCGGAATGCATGCAGCCGCACGAGCGGCGTCGGGTGATGCCACTGGTGATACGCGAACCACGCGAGCGCGGCGAGCCCCGCGAATGTCAGCCCGATCAGCATCGGCGAGCCGCTGTAGAGCTGGTAATGCACCTGCTGCAGCACGATCTGCAGCGCGCCTTGCGCGAGCGCGAACACGACGTACGGCCAGAAATGCCCGGAACCGCGTTCGTCGTCCGGCGTGCGGCCCGAATCGGGCAGCGTGAGCAGCGCGAGGATCGCGAACGCGATGCCGGCCGGCGCCGTGCACGCGAACAGCGCGCGCCACGTCGAATGGGCGACCAGCAATCCGCCGACGATCGGCGCGAGCGCACTGCCGAGCAGGATCATGATCAGGAACGCGCGCGTCGCGGGCGGCCGTTCCTGCGGCTTGAAGCTGATCTGGATCAGGATCCGGCACGCGCCCATCATCGGGCCGATGAAATAGCCCTGAAAGCCGCGCGCGAACGCCAGCTCCAGCGACGTGTCGGCCAGCGCCGCCGCGATCGCGCCGAACGAGAACATCAGCATGCAGCCCGCGACGTAGCGGCGATGGCCGAGCCGGTCGACCCACCATTGCTGCTGCAGGATGCCGAGCACGGCCGTGACCGCGTAGGCGCTCGACGACCACACGAGTTCGTCGGGCGACGCGTTGATGCCGCCGGCGATGTAGCTCGCGAAAAACGAGAAGACCGCGTTGTCGAAGTAGTCGATGCCGGTGACGAGCGCGAGCGCCCACGGAAACAGGTCCGCGCGCAGGTTCGCGCGGCTCCACAGCCGCGACCGGCCGGGCACCGCGTTCATTCGCGATCCTTGCGTGCGCGCCGCGCGCCGGCTTCTGCCCGCCGCTGCGCGATCAGCGCATCGGCGTTTTCGCCGGCGAGGCGCCGCTCGACGTAGTCGATGTCGTGCTGCAGTTCCTTGCGCAGCGCGACGGCTTCCTTCAGCTCGCGCTGGACGGCCGCGATCCGCCGGTCGAGCGTGTCGATCTGCTCGGCGAGGCCGGCGCGGATGTCGCGCAGCGACGCGTCCGAATAGCGGCGCCGGCCGTCGCCCGTTTCCTCCAGCGGACGCTTGAGCATTTCGGTGATGCCGTGCAGCGAGAAGCCGAGCGCACGCAGCCGCAGGATGCGCGCGAAGCGCTCGAGGTCGGCTTCGTCGTAGAGGCGGTAGCGGCCTTCGCTGCGCGACGGCGTGACGAGCCCGCGCTCTTCGTAATATTTGAGCGTGCGCGGCGTGACGCCGAGCCGCGACGCGGCGTCGCTGACGGTCAATAGCGGGGTGGAGGCATCGTTCGGCATGGGATGTGGGGCGTTCCGCGGGGCAATGACGCGATTATAGATCAACCTGTACGTTCACGTTCAGGTTGACATCGAAAAACGGCCGCCGGGCGGGATGCGCGGGCGGCCGTGTCGCGGAGCGGGGGCGATCAGCCGCCGCGGCGCATCAGGTCGAAGAACTCGGAGTTGCTCTTCGTCTGGCGGATCTTGTCGAGCAGGAATTCCATGGCCTCGACTTCGTCCATGTCGTGGATGAACTTGCGCAGCACCCAGATCTTCTGGAGGATCTCGGGCTTGATCAGCATTTCTTCGCGACGCGTGCCCGACTTGTTCAGGTTGATCGACGGGTACACGCGCTTTTCCGCGAGACGGCGCTCGAGATGCACTTCCATGTTGCCGGTGCCCTTGAACTCTTCGTAGATCACGTCGTCCATGCGGCTGCCGGTTTCGATCAGCGCGGTGCCGATGATCGTCAGCGAGCCGCCTTCCTCGATGTTGCGCGCCGCGCCGAAGAAGCGCTTCGGACGCTGCAGCGCGTTCGCGTCGACACCGCCCGTCAGCACCTTGCCCGATGCGGGGATCACGGTGTTGTACGCACGTGCGAGGCGTGTGATCGAGTCGAGCAGGATCACGACGTCGTGCTTCATTTCGACGAGGCGCTTGGCCTTCTCGATCACCATTTCGGCGACCTGGACGTGGCGCGTGGCCGGTTCGTCGAACGTCGATGCGATCACTTCGCCGGCGACCGAGCGCTGCATTTCGGTCACTTCTTCCGGGCGCTCGTCGATCAGCAGCACGAACAGGATCACGTCAGGGTGGTTCTGCTTGATCGCGTGCGCGATGTGCTGCAGCATCACGGTCTTGCCCGACTTCGGCGATGCGACGAGCAGGCCGCGCTGGCCCTTGCCGATCGGCGCGATCATGTCGATGATGCGGCCCGTGACGTTTTCCTCGCCGCGCATTTCGCGTTCGAGCGACAGCGGCTTGTTCGGGTGCAGCGGCGTGAGGTTCTCGAACATGATCTTGTGTTTCGAGGCCTCGGGCGGCTGCCCGTTGACTTTGTCGACCTTCACCAGCGCGAAGTAGCGCTCGCCGTCCTTCGGCGTGCGGACTTCACCTTCGATGGTGTCGCCGGTGTGCAGGTTGAAGCGGCGGATCTGCGACGGGCTGATGTAGATGTCGTCGGTGCTCGCGAGGTACGACATTTCCGGCGAGCGCAGGAAGCCGAAGCCGTCCGGCAGCACTTCGAGCGTACCGTCGCCGAAGATCGTCTCTCCCGTCTTGGCGCGCTTTTTGAGAATGGCAAACATCAACTCCTGCTTGCGCAGGCGGTTCGCGTTTTCGATCTCCAGGCCATTGGCCATTTCGATCAGTTCGGACACGTGCAGAGACTTGAGCTCGGATAAATGCATACGGAGAACCCGCCAGGGAGGAGAAGCGACGAAAGAAAATAAGGGAGGAGGGCGAGCGGAGGCGCTCAGAGACTTAAATGCGTCTTGTCGACGTTTTTTAATTCTAGCATAGGCCGATTCGCGCTTGAGCGAGCGATCGGCGGCTTGGCAACGGACGTGTTGCCGACTGACAACACGTCCGCGGAACTGCCGGTATTACAGGTGGCTGTCCAGGAATGCGGTGAGCTGCGACTTCGACAGCGCGCCGACCTTCTGCGCGGCGGCCGCGCCGTTCTTGAACAGGATCAGCGTCGGGATGCCGCGCACGCCGAACTTCGCGGGCGTGGCCTGGTTGTCGTCGACGTTGATCTTCGCGATCTGCAGCTTGTCGCCGTAGTCCTTCGCGACTTCGTCGAGGATCGGGGCGATCATCTTGCACGGGCCGCACCATTCGGCCCAGAAATCGACGAGTACGGGCTTGTCGGACTTGACGACGTCCTGTTCGAACGATGCGTCGCTGATGTGTTTGATCTGTTCGCTCATTGGGTCAATACCTCTTACGGTTCGGGGACTGCCTGCTTGCGCGTTGCGGCGTACCGGCCGCCGTAGGCTGCCGGCCGCTGCGGCAGGTCACTCCGCCTTTCCGGAAAGGAGGGGCGTAAGCGCTGCATGCCGCGGCTCGCGGGTCGTTCGGGCGTCATATTAGCCTAAATTGCTATCTGCTGCGGGCGGCGATAGTAGCCGCTATGCGAGTAGGGGTACGACGCGACGTTCGACCGTTGTAACTCGCAGGTGGAGGCCGGCGGGCAAATTGCAAGGGGCAGGCGGCGCGCGGCCGGTGCCAATGGGCGACGCGCCGGTTTGCGCGGCCGGATTCGCATTGTTGCGAACAAACGGTCGCATTCGGCAGGAAGCGGTGATAGAATATGCCGTGACGGGCCTCCTCGCATGGTGGGGCGGTGAACCTGGTCAGGTCGGGAACGAAGCAGCCACAATCGTTTTCCGCCAGTGCCGAGGGTCGGGCTCGTCACCTTCCTTCTCGCCCCGTTCGCCGGGCGTTTTTTATTTCTGCGTCACACTCCGTTCGACCTGCACTTTGCCCGTGTTCCGCACCGTTTCGCGTGTCGGCGCGACGCAGCGTTACTGATACAATTTCCCGATGACCTATCAAGTTCTCGCACGCAAGTGGCGTCCGAAGGATTTCGCTTCGCTCGTCGGCCAGGAGCACGTCGTCAGGGCGCTCACGCACGCGCTCGACGGCGGGCGTCTCCATCACGCCTATCTGTTTACCGGAACCCGCGGCGTCGGCAAGACGACGCTGTCGCGGATCTTCGCGAAGGCGCTCAACTGTGAAACCGGCGTCACGTCGCAGCCCTGCGGCGTGTGTCGCGCCTGTCGCGAGATCGACGAGGGCCGTTTCGTCGATTACGTCGAGATGGACGCGGCGAGCAACCGCGGCGTCGATGAAATGGCCGCGCTGCTCGAGCGCGCGGTGTACGCGCCCGTCGATGCGCGCTTCAAGGTCTACATGATCGACGAAGTGCACATGCTGACGAATCACGCGTTCAACGCGATGCTGAAGACGCTGGAAGAGCCGCCGCCGCACGTCAAGTTCATCCTCGCGACGACCGATCCTCAGAAAATCCCCGTTACCGTGCTGTCGCGCTGCCTGCAGTTCAACCTGAAGCAGATGCCGGCCGGGCACATCGTGTCGCATCTCGAGCGGATCCTCGGCGAAGAGCGGATCACGTTCGAGCCGCAGGCGCTGCGGCTGCTCGCGCGCGCCGCGCAGGGCAGCATGCGCGACGCGCTGTCGCTGACCGACCAGGCGATCGCCTATTCGGCGAACGAGGTGACCGAGTCGGCGGTATCGGGCATGCTGGGCGCGCTCGACCAGACTTACATGGTGCGCCTGCTCGACGCGCTCGCGGCCGGCAGCGGCCCGGAAATCCTCGCGATCGCCGACGAGATGTCGCTGCGCAGCCTGTCGTTCTCGACCGCGCTGCAGGATCTCGCGAGCCTGCTGCACCGGATCGCATGGGCGCAGTTCGCGCCGGGCTCGGTGCTCGACGAATGGCCGGAAGCGGCCGACCTGCGTCGCTTTGGGGAGACGCTGAGCCCCGAGCAGGTGCAGTTGTTCTACCAGATCGCGACGGTCGGGCGCGCCGAGCTCGGCCTGGCGCCGGACGAATACGCGGGTTTCACGATGACGCTGCTGCGGATGCTCGCGTTCGAGCCGGCCGTGGGCGCCGGCAGCGCGCCGGGCGGCCAGCCGTCCGTGCCGCCGCGTGCGGTGCCGGCCCCGCGTGCTGCCGCGGCGCCGACCGCCGCTGCGGCGAAGCCCGTATCGGCCGCGCCCGCCAGCGCAGCGCGGCCGCAAGCTGCGGCGCCGGCTGCCGCTGTTGCACCGGCCGCGCGTGCGGTGCCGGCGCAGTCCGGCGGTGAAGCCGAACGGTCGGCCGCCGAGCCGGCGGCCGTTCCGGCGCCGGCAGAGGCAGCAGTACCGGCGCCGACGGCGGCTGACGCACAAGGCATCGAGCCGCCGCAGCCGGAAGCGAAGGCAGCGCCCGTTGGCGACGTGCCGCCGCCCGCCCGCACGGAACCTGAGCCGCCTGCCGCTGCTGCCGTGCAGCGAAACGACGAGCCGCCTGCGCGGGCCGAACCGGCGCCGCGCGCCGCGCCGCCGGAGCCGGCCGCCGCGCGTCCGGCGGCGCGCGCGGGCGGTGCCGCCGCCGCGCTCGACGTGCTGCGCAATGCAGGCATGCGCGTGTCGTCGGACCGCGGGCGCGCAGGCGCCGCCGCCAAACCGGCGGCAGCCCAGCCGGCCGCCGAAAAGCCGGCCGCCGCGCGTCCGGCCGTCCAGGTGCCGACGCCGCGTGCCGGTGCCCGCGCGCCGCAAGCAGCCGATTCGCGCCAGCCGTCGCCGCCGTGGGAGGACATCCCGCCCGACGACTACGTGCCGCTCAGCGCCGACGAAATGTTCGGCGGTTCCGACGACGGTTTCGTGCCGGTGTTCGACAGCGGTCCCGACGACGTACGCGTGACGCCGAAGCCGGCGGACGCACGTCCGGCCGCACCGATCGACACGCGTCCGCTGCCGCCCGCGATCGCGCTCGATCCGATCGGTTTCGACGGCGAATGGCCGGCGCTGGCCGCACGGCTGCCGTTGAAGGGCGTCGCGTACCAGCTCGCGTTCAACAGCGAGCTGACGGCGGTCGACGCTACCGCATTGAAATTGTCCGTACCGGTGCCGCAGTATGCGGACGCCGCACAGGTGGCGAAGCTGAAGGTCGCACTGGCCGACGCGCTCGGCAAGACGGTCGAGGTGAGCGTCGAAGTCGGGCCCGCACGGCGCACCGCGGCGGCGCTCGATGCGGCCGCGCGCGCGGCGCGCCAGCGCGAAGCCGAGCAGGAGATTCACGGCGATCCGTTCGTCCAGCAGCTCGTGCGCGAGTTCGGTGCGCGCATCGTCGAGGGGTCGGTGCGCCCGCTCGCCGATTCGGCGCCGGACGGCGCACCGCCGACGCTGCATTGAACTGACCGCCCCGCGACAGGCACAATCACGCCCCGCACATCTTGACCGGCACGCGTCGCGTGCCGGTTTCCACACGATCAAGAAGGAGTATTCCCATGTTGAAAGGCAACCTCGCCGGACTGATGAAGCAAGCGCAGCAAATGCAGGAAAACATGAAGAAGATGCAGGAGCAGCTGGCGCTCATCGAAGTCGAAGGGCAGTCGGGCGCCGGCCTCGTCAAGGTGACGATGACGTGCCGCAACGAAGTGCGCCGCGTGTCGATCGACCCGAGCCTGCTCGCGGACGACAAGGACATGCTCGAGGATCTCGTCGCCGCCGCGTTCAACGACGCGGTGCGCAAGGCCGAAGCCACGTCGCAGGAAAAGATGAGCGGGATGACGTCGGGCCTGCCGCTGCCCCCGGGCTTCAAGCTGCCGTTCTGAGCGCGGCGTCCTTGCCACTCTTTGCCGCCGTATGAAACAGCCGTCCGCCTTGTCCGCTCTCGTCGAAGCGTTGCGCGTGCTGCCCGGTGTCGGGCCGAAATCCGCGCAGCGCATGGCGGTTCACCTGATGCAGCACGACCGCGAGGGCGCGGAGCGGCTCGGCCGGTCGCTGCTGTTCGCGACCGAGCACCTGCAGCACTGCGAGAAGTGCAACACGTTCACCGAAGCGCAGATCTGCGAGGTCTGCAGCGACGAGGAGCGTGATCCGACGCTGCTGTGCGTCGTCGAAACGCCCGCCGACCAGATCATGCTCGAGCAGACGATGACCTACCGCGGGCTGTATTTCGTGCTGATGGGGCGACTGAGCCCGCTCGACGGGATCGGCCCGAAGGAAATTCATTTCGACCGCCTCGTGCGGCGCGCGTCCGACGGCGTCGTCAAGGAAGTCGTGCTCGCGACCAACTTCACGAACGAAGGCGAAGCCACCGCCCACTACCTCGGCCAGACGCTCAAGGCGCGCGGGCTGGCGGTCACGCGCCTCGCGCGCGGCGTGCCGGTGGGCGGCGAGCTCGAGTACGTCGACGCGGGCACCATCGCCCGCGCGATGCTCGATCGCCGCACGATGTAAGCCGGGCGTCGCCTGCCGGCGGCGCCGTTCCTCATGCCAGGGAGACACATGAGCACCAGCCAGGGCCCGCTCGCGGGCGTCAAAGTGCTCGAATTCGGAACGCTGATCGCGGGGCCGTTCGCGTCGCGGCTGTTCGCCGAATTCGGCGCGGAAGTGATCAAGATCGAGGATCCGAACGGCGGCGACCCGCTGCGCAAGTGGCGCAAGCTCTACCCGGAGCAGGGCGGCACGTCGCTGTGGTGGTCGGTGCAGGCGCGCAACAAGAAATCGGTCACGCTGAACCTGAAAGCCGACGCCGGCAAGGCGATCGCGCGGCAGCTCGCGAGCCAGGCCGACATCGTGATCGAGAACTTCCGTCCGGGCCTGCTCGAAAAGCTCGGCCTCGGCTACGACGTGCTGTCGGCCGACAATCCGGGCCTCGTGATGGTGCGCCTGTCCGGCTACGGGCAGACCGGCCCGTACCGCGACCGGCCCGGCTTCGGCGCGATCGCCGAATCGATGGGCGGGCTGCGCCACATCACCGGCTATCCGGATCTGCCGCCGCCGCGCATCGGCATCTCGATCGGCGATTCGATCGCCGCGCTGCATGGCGTGATCGGCGCGCTGATGGCGCTCCATCACCGCAAGGTCAACGGCGGCGCGGGGCAGGTGGTCGACGTTGCACTGTATGAAGCCGTCTTCAACATGATGGAAAGCGTGGTGCCCGAGTACGGCGTGTACGGGATGGTGCGCGAGCGCACCGGCGCGTCGCTGCCAGGCATCGTGCCGTCGAATACGTATGCGTGCCGCGACGGCAGTATCGTGATCGGCGGCAACAGCGATCCGATCTTCAAGCGGCTGATGAAGGCGATCGAGCGCGACGACCTCGCCGACGATCCCGCACTCGCACAAAACGACGGGCGCGTGCCGCGCACGCAGGAAATCGACGACGCGATCGCCGCGTGGCTCGCGCCGCGCACGATCGACGAGGCGCTTGCCGTGCTCAATGCGGCCGACGTGCCGGCCGGGCGCATCTACAGCGCGGCCGACATGTTCACCGATCCGCAGTTCGTCGCGCGCCAGATGATCCAGCGTTTCAAGCTGGCCGACGGCACCGACATTCCGCTGCCGAACATCACGCCGAAGCTGTCGGACACGCCGGGCGAAACACGCTGGCTCGGGCCCGAACTCGGCGAGCACACCGACGAGGTGCTGCGCGGCCTCGGCTATGACGCGCAGGCGATTGCCGCGCTGCGCGAGGCGGGCGCGATCTGAGTGTCCGCCGGGCCCGGCGCTTCGCGCCGAGCGTCGACGGAGGGATCCGCGGAGGCGCTTGTCGCCGCAGGGAAAACCCGGCTGCCCGGTGTTTTCCCCGGCGCGCGGAGTGCCGCCGCGTGATGCCGTGGCGCATCGTGCGTCCATGCGCGCCCATGCGTATACCCACCCGTCCGCGGCCGCCGGACTGTCGCTCTCGCGCCATCTTTCCTCGGTTACAATCGCCGGATGCGAATCCTACTCAGCAACGACGACGGCTATCTCGCCCCCGGTCTCGCCGCGCTCAGCGAAGCGCTGCAGCCGCTGGCCGAGCTTACGGTGATCGCGCCCGAGCAGAACTGCAGCGGCGCGTCGAATTCCCTCACGTTGTCGCGGCCGCTGTCGGTGCAGCGCGCAGCGGGTACGGGTTTCTTCTACGTGAACGGCACACCGACCGATTCGGTGCACGTCGCGCTGACGGGGATGGCCGACGAGCGGCCGGACATCGTCGTGTCCGGCATCAACAACGGCCAGAACATGGGCGAAGACACGCTCTATTCGGGGACAGTTGCGGCCGCCACCGAAGGCATCATGTTCGGTGTGCCGGCCATCGCGTTCTCGCTGGTCGACAAGGGCTGGGCCCATCTGGCCGACGCCGCGCGCGTCGCCGCGGAAATCGTCGCGCACTACCTCGCGCATCCGCTGCCCGGCCAGCCGTTGCTGAACGTCAATATTCCGAACCTGCCGTACGACGAGCTGAAGGGCTGGAAGGTCACGCGCCTCGGCAAGCGTCATCCGTCGCAGCCGGTGATTCGGCAGACCGATCCGCGCGGCGAGCCGATCTACTGGATCGGTGCCGCGGGCGCGGCGCTGGATGCCAGCGAGGGCACCGATTTCCACGCCGTCGCGAACGGTTTCGTGTCGATCACGCCGCTGCAGCTCGATCTCACGCATACGCAGATGCTGCCCGCGACGCGCGAATGGGCGCGCGCCGGAGGGCGTGCTTCATGAGCGGCGAGCGCGCGAAGCGGTTCCCGCTCGCGCTCGAAGATCTCAAGCGAGCGCCACGCAAATCGGAAGGCCGGGCCGGCGAACGCCAGGCGGCGGGCGCGGTGTCGAAAGGCGCCGACAAACCCGCAGCCGTGCTGAAACCGGTTGCGGCGAAGCCGGCCGCCGTGCGGGCGCCGCTGCCGGGTGTCGCCGCCGCGAAGCCGGCGACCGCACCGAAGCCCACCGCGCTGAAGCCCGCGCTGCCGAAGCCGGCTGCGCCGAGTATCGCGCCGGCCGGCACGTTCGCCCTCACGTCGGAACGTGTGCGCGAGCGGATGGTCGAACGCCTGCGCGCGAACGGCGTGACCGATGCGCGCGTGCTGGACGCGATGGCCGCGGTGCCGCGCCACCTGTTCGTGGATCCGGGGCTCGCGACGCAGGCCTACGAGGATTCGGCATTGCCGATCGGCCATCAGCAGACCATTTCAAAGCCGTCGGTCGTCGCGCGCATGATCGAGCTCGCGATGGCCGGCCGCACGCTCGAGCGCGTGCTCGAGATCGGCACGGGCTGCGGCTATCAGGCCGCCGTGCTGAGCCACGTGGCACGCGACGTGTATTCGATTGAACGCATCAAGCCGCTTTACGAGCGCGCGAAGCTGAACCTGCGGCCGCTGCGCGTGCCGAACATCCGTCTGCACTACGGCGACGGGCGTGTCGGCCTGCCGTCCGCGGCCCCGTTCGACGCGATCGTGATCGCGGCGGCGGGGCTCGACGTGCCGCAGGCGCTGCTCGAGCAGCTCGCGATCGGCGGACGGCTCGTCGCGCCGGTCGGCGCGCAGAGCGGGCAGCACCAGGTGCTCACGCTCGTCGAGCGCGTCGCGCACGCGCAGTGGCGAGCGTCCCGGCTTGATCGCGTTTTCTTTGTCCCTTTAAAATCCGGAGTGATTTGAAACCGATGAGTATGTTGCGCGCGATGCAAAACAACCGATTCAGGGAACCGCTCACGCTCGCCCAGCGCGCGATCTGTGTGGCTGCTTTCTCCACGCTACTGGCCGCCTGTGCGACGCGGCTCGACAACGCGCCCGTCGTCGATCGCTCCGGGTCGCTCGGCACGACCGCCGCCGCGCAGCCTGCGGTGCCGCTCGGCCCGCCGCCGCCGGGCTTCTATCGTGTGAAGCCCGGTGACACGCTGTACCGGATTGCGCTCGAGAACGGGCAGAACTATCGCGATATCGCGTCGTGGAACAATCTGGCGAACCCGAACCAGATCGAAGTCGACCAGCTGCTGCGCGTGGCGCCACCGGGCGGCGCCGCGGTGGCGGGTGCGCCGGCCACCGCACCGATCGCCGGCGGCGCGGTCGCGACCGCGCCGCTGAGCAGCGGTCCGGCCACGCCGGCCGCGGGTACGTCGTCGGCACTCGCCGCCACGCCGCCGGCTGCGGCAACCGGATCGAGCGATACGGCCGCGGCCCCGAGCGGCCCCGTGACGTTCGCGTGGCCCGCGCGCGGCCCCGTGCTGAACGGGTTCGACGATGCGAAGAACAAGGGCGTCAATATCGGCGGGACGGCCGGCGAGGCCGTGAAGGCGGCGGCAGACGGCCGCGTCGTTTACTCCGGCAACGGTCTGCGGGGTTACGGCAACCTCATTATCATCAAACACGATGCGACTTACCTCACGGCGTATGCACACAATCGCGCTTTGATGGTAAAAGAGGGGGACGCGGTAACGAAGGGGCAGAAGATCGCCGAGATGGGTAACAGCGATGCCGACCGCGTGATGCTGCATTTCGAGGTTCGCCGGCAGGGTAAGCCTGTCGATCCGCTGAAGTATTTGCCGCCTCAATAACCGAGACGACCATGCCGAAATCGAAGCGCCACGAGCCGCAAGCCGAGTCTGAGAACATCAGTCGTGCCACGCAAGCATCGGTGGGGCGAGTAGGTGCTTCGATGGACGACGAAGACGACGTCGCGGAAAACGAACGCGATCTCGAGGCACGCGACGCCGACGCGGAAGGGGGCGACGACGAGCGCGAAGGCCGCCAGGAAGCCGTGCCCGACGTCGACGATTTCCGCACGCTGCTGCAGGCCGAGCTCACGGCCGACACGATCCAGCACTACCTGAACCGCATCAGCGTGAAGCCGCTGCTGACCGTCGAGGAAGAGCAGCGCTATTCGCGCCTGGCAAAGGCCGGCGAATTCGAGGCGCGGCAGGTGATGATCGAGCGCAACCTGCGTCTCGTCGTGAGTATCGCGAAGGGGTACCTGAACCGCGGCGTGCCGCTGCTCGACCTGATCGAGGAAGGCAACCTCGGCCTGATGCACGCGATCGAGAAATTCGACCCGACGCGCGGTTTTCGTTTCTCGACCTATGCAACGTGGTGGATCCGGCAGAGCATCGAGCGGGCGATCATGAACCAGGCCCGCACGGTGCGCCTGCCCGTGCACGTGATCCGCGAACTGAACCAGGTGCTGCGCGCGAAACGCCACCTCGAAAAGAATTCGATGTCGACGGGCGAGGCGGCCGAGCGCCGCGAAGCCAGCATCGACGACATCGCCTACCTCACCGGCAAGACCGCCGAGGAAGTCACCGATATCCTCGCGCTCAACGAACATACGGCGTCGCTCGACGCGCCGCTCGATCTCGATCCCGCGAGCAGCCTGCTCGACCTGCTGCCCGACGACCAGAGCCAGTCGCCCGACGCCGAGGTGCAGCACCGCGAGCTCGAAACGCTGACGCGCGCGTGGCTGTCGCGGCTGTCCGACAAGCATCGGCACGTGATCGAGCGCCGCTTCGGCCTGAACCACATCGAACCGGCGACGCTCGAGGAGCTTGCCGACGAGATGGGGCTCACGCGCGAGCGCGTGCGGCAGATCCAGCAGGAAGCGCTGGTGCGCCTCAAGCGGTTCTTCGCCTCCAACGGCGTGCGCAAGGACGCCGTTCTGTAACTGATGACACCGATTCTCGTTTTTGACATCGAGACGATTCCCGATGTCGACGGCATTCGCCGTCTGGAAGACCTGCCCGCGACGCTCGACGATGCCGCGGTGGCCGAACATGCGTTTGCCGCACGCCGCGAGAAGACCGGTAGCGATTTCCTGCCGCACCATCTGCAGCGGATCGCGGCGATCTCGTGCGTGTTCCGCGACAACAACGGTTTTCGCGTGCGCTCGCTCGGCACGCCGCAGGACAACGAAGCGACGCTGATCCAGTCGTTCTACCGCGTGATCGAGAAATACACGCCGCAGCTCGTGTCGTGGAACGGCGGCGGCTTCGATCTGCCGGTGCTGCATTACCGCGCGCTCGTGCACGGCATTCCCGCCACCCGCTACTGGGATCTCGGCGAGGACGACCGCGAATTCAAGTGGAACAACTACATCTCGCGCTATCACTCGCGGCATACCGACCTGATGGATGTGCTCGCGATGTATCAAGCACGGGCCAACGCGCCGCTCGACGCGCTCGCGAAGCTGTGCGGCTTTCCGGGCAAGCTCGGGATGGACGGCAGCCAGGTGTGGCCGGCGTTCCAGGACGGGCGCATCGACGAAATCCGCAACTATTGCGAAACCGACGTCGTCAACACGTATCTGCTGTATTGCCGGTTTCAGCTGATGCGCGGCGGGCTGACGCCGAGCGAATACGCGGACGAGATCCTGCTCGTGAAGAACGCGCTTGCGCTGGAGCCGGCGCCGCACTGGGCCGAGTACCTGGCCGGCTTCGCCGCATAGCGACGGCGGCCTGCGCGACGACCGGCGCGATCACGCGAGGTCGAGCAGCACCGGCTGGTGATCGGACGCACGTACGTCGCCGTCGATCTCGCAGCGGGCTACGCGCGGCAGCAGCGTGTCGGTCACGAATACGAAATCGCATGCGAGCGGGCCCTCCGACCATTGCACCGTATCGTAGACGCCGGCCGTCGGCGGCGGCGTAAGGCCAGGATGCCGTGCGACCCACGCATCGACGAAACTCGGCGCGTCGGCCATCGGCTCCAGGAAACGCCGGTATGCATCGCTGCCGAATGCGCTGTTGAAATCGCCGCAGACGATCGCATCGCGCGGCTGTCCGGTCGCGCTGAACGGCCCGTCGGCGGTTTCGGCGGGAGCCGGGTGTACCGCGTGCGCACAGGCCTGGCGGTGCCGGTCGCGTAGCGCGTCGACCTGCGCAAGCCGCTGGCGCGCCGAGTAATACTCCAGATGCGTGGTGACCACGCGCAGCGCCCCGAACGGCGCCTGCAACTCGACATCGAGCGCGACGCGCGGCATCGACGGCGTGCCGGCGTCCGCCGGCCACGGCAGAGATTGGCGCAGCACGCGCCCGAGCGGCAGCCGCGTCGCGATCGCGTTGCCGAACTGGCGGCGCGGTGCGCCCGGCCGGACGGCCGGCAGGTCCGCGCCGATGGCGTCGACGATCGTATAGCCGGGCAGCAGCGCCGCCAGTTCGGCGAACTGATCGGGCCCCGGCCGGCCGGGCAGGGCGTCGAAGCCGCGCGTGACCTCCTGGAGGCACAGCACGTCGAAATCGCCGAGCTGGCGGATGGCCGCGACGGTGCGGGGAAGATCGACGACGCCGTCCGCGTCCCGACCCCATTGGATGTTCCAGTCGATCAATCGCATGGTCGAATCTCCTGTCGGGCGGAAGGGGATAGTGAGCCTTGGACATTGTCCGCCGAGTTCCGTGGCCCGGCCGGTGGCAGGCAGATCCCGAAGCCGCATTGCGTGGCGGTCCGGGCCCGGCGCAGCACGATTTGTGCCCAAGGGCCGACGCCGGCCTCATGCAAAGCACGCGGCGGGGGCCTTCGTCGTCTACAATCTCGCCTTCTTCAACGTTTGTCAGGAAAAGCTGGTGTCCGAAGCCGTCCCCACTTCTGCGCGCAAATCGAAAAACGCGCCCGTCGCGCCCGGGCCCGCCCCGGTTCTCGAGATCGAATCGCTCGACATGGAAGCGCGCGGTGTCGGCCGCACGATGACCGAGGACGGCGGGCCGGGCAAGGTGATCTTCGTCGAAGGCGCACTGCCGGGCGAGCGCGTGACCTATTCGAGCTATCGCCGCAAGCCGAGCTACGAGCAGGCGACGGTCGTCGACATTCTGCGTCCGAGCGTGATGCGCACGCAGCCGAAATGCACATTCTTCGGTACCTGCGGCGGCTGCTCGATGCAGCATCTCGACATGCGCGCGCAGGTGGCGGTCAAGCAGCGCGTGCTCGAGGACAACCTGTGGCACCTGGCGAAGCTGCGCGCCGAAACGATGTTCGCGCCGATCCACGGACCGTCGTGGGGCTATCGCTACCGTGCGCGCCTGACCGTGCGCAACGTGGCGAAGAAGGGTGGCGTGCTGGTCGGGTTCCACGAGAAGAAGAGCAGCTATGTCGCCGACATGACGAGCTGCGAAGTGCTGCCGCCGCACGTGTCGGCGATGCTCGTGCCGCTGCGCCGGCTCGTCGAAGGACTGTCGATTCGCGACCGGATGCCGCAGATCGAACTGGCGGTCGGCTCGACGGTCACGGCGCTCGTGCTGCGCGTGCTGGAGCCGATCAACGCGGCCGACGAAGCGCTGCTGCGTGCGTTCGCGGACGAGCACAAGGTGCAGTTCTGGCTGCAGCCGAAGGGCCCCGATACGGTGACGCCGTTCTATCCGCTCGACGTGTCGCTCGACTACACGCTGCCGGAATTCGGCATCCGCATGCCGTTCAAGCCGACCGACTTCACGCAGGTCAACCACCAGATCAACCGCGTGCTGGTGGGCCGCGCGCTGCGCCTGCTCGCGCCGTCGCGCGACGACCGCGTGCTCGACCTGTTCTGCGGGATCGGCAACTTCACGCTGCCGCTCGCGCGGCTGTCGCGCGAAGTGATGGGCATCGAGGGCAGCGACACGCTGACCACGCGTGCGCTGGCGAACGCACGCGAGAACGGGGTCGACGGCCACACGACGTTCGCGTGCCGGAACCTGTTCGAAGTGACGGGCGACGACCTGCGCGCGCTCGGCGCATTCGACAAGTTCCTGATCGACCCGCCGCGCGAAGGCGCGCTCGCGGTGTCGAAGGCGCTGGCCGAGATCGCGCAGAGCGGCGAGGGCCCGCTGCCGAAGCGCATCGTCTACGTGTCGTGCAACCCGTCGACGCTCGCGCGCGACGCGGGCCTGCTCGTGCACGAGGCCGGCTACCGGCTGAAGGGCGCCGGGGTCGTGAACATGTTCCCGAATACGTCGCACGTCGAATCGATCGCGCTGTTCGAGCGCGACTGAGCCGGGCGGCGGACGTAAAAAAACCGGCCCGCGGGCCGGTTTTTTCGTGGTGCGCAGCGAACGTCAGTTGCGGTTGCCGCCGAAGATGCCGAGCAGCGCGAGCAGGTTCGTGAACACGTTGTACAGATCGAGGTAGATCGAGAGCGTGGCCGAGATGTAGTTCGTCTCGCCGCCGTTCACGACGCGCTGGACGTCGAACAGCATGTAGGCCGAGAAGATCGCGATCGCGAGCACCGACACGGTGAGCATCAGCGCCGGCAGTTGCAGGAAGATGTTCGCGACCGACGCGAGCAGGATCACGATCACGCCCATGAACAGCCACTTGCCGAGCCCCGAGAAATCGCGCTTGCTGACGGTGGCGATCGTCGCCATCGCGGCGAAGATGATGCCGGTGCCGCCGAACGCGAGCATGATCAGCGACGGGCCGTTCGAGAAGCCGAGGATGAAGCTCAGCAGCCGCGACAGCATCAGGCCCATGAAGAACGTGAAGCCGAGCAGCACGAACACGCCGGCCGCGCTGTTTTTCGTGCGCTCGATCGCGAACATGAAGCCGAACGCGATCGCGAAGAACGCGAGCAGGCTCATCATCGGGCTCGTGGCCGCGAACAGCGAGAAGCCCGTCGCGACGCCGACCCAGGCGCCCAGCACAGTCGGCACCATCGACAGCGCGAGCAGCCAGTACGTGTTGCGCAGCACGCGGTTGCGAACCTCGACGGTGCTGACGGAACCGCCGCGGCCGAAATTGTACGGATAGTCGTTCATGGTTTCTCCTAACATTGAACGCGTGGGCGTCCGGGGCCGGTTCGGCGCACGCGATGTGCGGCGCAGCAAACCGGGGCAGCTATGGCTAAGATACGTTCCGTGCCGCGAGGTTTCAATGGGCCGGCGGCACAAAACATATGGATTCTGAACCTTTCATTCGTGTAAGGGTTCAATCGCAATGATACACGGGATCGTGCTACAATAGCGGATTCATTTGAACCTGTAACTTCTTAATTTCTTGGAGTTTTTATGGCAATCGAGCGCACCCTGTCGATCATCAAGCCGGATGCGGTGGCAAAGAACGTGATCGGCCAGATCTACAGCCGTTTCGAAGGCGCCGGCCTGAAGATCGTCGCAGCGCGCATGGCACACCTGTCGCGTGCTGACGCAGAGAAGTTCTACGCAGTTCACGCGGCACGTCCGTTCTTCAAGGACCTCGTCGATTTCATGATCTCGGGCCCGGTGATGATCCAGGTTCTGGAAGGTGAAGGCGCGATCCTGAAGAACCGCGACCTGATGGGCGCGACGGATCCGAAGAAGGCGGAAAAGGGCACGATCCGCGCCGACTTCGCCGACAGCATCGACGCGAACGCCGTGCACGGCTCGGACGCTGCCGAAACGGCCGCGGTCGAAATCGCATTCTTCTTCCCGGAAATGAACGTTTACTCGCGTTAAGCCCTGGCTGACAGCAAGTAGGCAGGATCCAGCGCACGCGGCAAGGCAGCACATCATGACGAGCGAAACTTCCGTCAATCTTCTCGACTTCGACGCCGAGGGTCTTGTCGCGTACTGCGGCAGCCTGGGCGAGAAGCCGTTCCGCGCCAAGCAGTTGCAGCGCTGGATCCACC
The DNA here is from genome assembly GCF_902833145.1 of Burkholderia sp. BCC0506. GTDB lineage: Bacteria > Pseudomonadota > Gammaproteobacteria > Burkholderiales > Burkholderiaceae > Burkholderia. The sequence continues at coordinate 240,649 of NZ_CADFEN010000005.1, forward strand.
AGTACAACGCCGGCGATTTCGACGGCATGACCGATCTCGCGAAGTCCCTGAGGGAAAAACTCAAGGGCCGCGCATCGATCGTGATGCCGGAGATCGTCAGCGATCACGTTTCCACCGACGGCACGCGCAAGTGGCTGATCGACGTCGGAAACGGCAATGCGGTCGAAACCGTGTTCATCCCGGAAGAGACGCGCGGCACGCTGTGCGTGTCGTCGCAGGCCGGGTGCGCGGTGAACTGCCGCTTCTGTTCGACGGGCAAGCAGGGCTTCTCCCGCAACCTGTCGACAGCCGAAATCATCGGCCAGCTGCGGATGGCCGAATTTGCATTGCGCGCGTCGCTGGGCCGCGCGCCCGGCCCGAACGGCAAGGCCGAACGGGTCGTCACCAACGTGGTGATGATGGGCATGGGCGAGCCGCTCCTGAATTACAGCGCGGTCGTGCCCGCGATGCGGCTGATGCTCGACGACAACGCGTACGGCCTGTCGCGCCGTCGCGTCACGCTCTCGACGTCCGGGGTGGTGCCGATGATGGACCGTCTCGGCGCCGAGCTGCCGGTCGCACTGGCCGTTTCGCTGCATGCGCCGAACGATGCGCTGCGCGACGAGCTGGTGCCGCTCAACAAGAAGTATCCGCTTCGCGAGCTGATGGCTGCGTGCCAGCGCTATCTGAAGGTCGCGCCGCGCGACTTCATCACTTTCGAATACTGCATGCTCGACGGCGTCAACGACACCGAAGCGCATGCGCACGAACTGCTGGCCGTCACGCGCGACGTGCCGTGCAAGTTCAACCTGATCCCGTTCAATCCGTTTCCGGAATCGGGCCTCATCCGCTCGAAGCCGGAGCAGATCAAGCGCTTTGCGCAGGTCCTCATCGACGCGGGTGTCGTCACGACCGTGCGCAAGACGCGCGGCGACGACATCGACGCCGCATGCGGGCAACTGGCCGGCGCGGTGAAGGATCGCACGCGCCTCGCGGAACGAACGGGCGCAGCAGGAAAAATCATCGAAGTTCGGGCAGTTTGACGGGGGCACCTGGCCGGGGGTGCCCGAACCCTTTGGCGGTGCAACACGCGAATAGCGATCGGTCGCGGCGCCTCGGCGCCGCGCATGGTATGGACAGTTGCGGGTGCCGGCCGGCGGGAGCCGGCGGCAGCCGCCAGTGAAGAAGAATCGACGCGAGGACAAGGATGAGTGAGCCGCAGCCGTCTAACGGCGCAGAGACGAATGCCGCACAGCCGGCACCGGCGGGACTGGAATCGCTGGCGGCGGTCGGCAGCCGGCTGGCGCAGCTTCGCGAGACGAAGGGCTGGTCGGTCGACGACGTGTCGGCGCGCCTCAAGGTCGCGCCGCAAAAGCTCCGGGCGCTCGAGGCCGGCGACATCAGCCATTTGCCCGGCGTGACGTTCGCGCTCGGTGTCGTGCGCAGCTACGCGAAGATGCTCGGCGTCGATCCGGAACCGTTCGCGCAGGCGCTGCGCCGCGAGCGCGGGGTGCCGGAAGTCGACCTGTCGATGCCTGCTTCGTCGGGGACGGATCTGCCGCGCGGCCGCGTGTCGATTCCGCTCGGCGGCTCGTCGCGCCACCATCCGTGGCTGTGGGGAACGGGGGCCGTCATCGTCGCGGTGATCGCCGTGCTGATGTGGCACACTGGCGGCGATTCGTCGAGCCTGCTCGCGCGCTTCAAGGGCGGCGACGCCGAACATGCGTCGGCGGCGAGCGCGGCGGCGGCATCGTCGCCTGCTGAAGAGGCGGCGACGAACGGCGCGTCGGCCACGGTCGCGAACGAGGTCTCGGCCCCGGCTGCTGCATCGGCTGCCCCGGCGCAGGCGATCGCGTCGGCTGTCCCGGCGCCTGCGGCCCCGGTCGCGACGGCGGTTGCGTCGCAGCCCGCGGCGACGACGGCGGCGGCGAGCACGGCTGCCCCGGCCCAGCCGGCGAGCGTCGTGGTGGCGGCAGGTCAGTCGATGATCGAACTGAAGGTCAAGCAGGATTGCTGGTTCAGCGTGCGCGACAAGAGCGGCAAGGAGCTGTTCTCGGCGCTGGTGCGTGCCGGCGAAACGAAGCAGGTTGCCGGCGACGGGCCGTTCAAGGTCACGATCGGCAACAAGGCCGGCCTCGACACGGTGGCGTTCGACGGAAAACCGGTCGATCCGGCAAAATATTCGGCAGCGCGGGGTAACGTGGCGCGGTTCACGTTGCCCTGACGTCAAGCGCCGTGGCGAAGGCCTGCCGCCGATGTCGGCAGGCCGTGAGGGCACGGCGCTTTTTCAATTCATGCGCCGCGTCGCGGCGCATTCCGCGTAAATGGATCTATCGATGCAATCCGAAGCTCAATCCCCACGCAGCAGTCAGATTTGTTCAACCGAGCCGGTGTTCGGCGGGCATCAGCCGCGCCGCGTATCGCATGCGGTGGATGTCCGCTGGGGCGGGCAGCTCGTGACGATCGGCGGCGACGCGCCGGTGCGCGTGCAGTCGATGACGAATACCGATACGGCCGACGCGATCGGCACGGCGATCCAGATCAAGGAACTCGCGAATGCGGGCTCCGAACTGGTGCGCATCACGGTCAACACGCCCGAAGCCGCGGCCGCCGTGCCGGCGATTCGCGAGCAGCTCGACCGGATGGGCGTGACCGTGCCGCTCGTCGGCGATTTCCACTACAACGGTCACCTGCTGCTGCGCGACTACCCGGGCTGCGCGGAGGCGCTGTCGAAGTACCGGATCAACCCCGGTAACGTCGGTCAGGGCGCGAAGCGCGATACGCAGTTCGCGCAGATGATCGAGGCCGCGGTGAAGTACGACAAGCCGGTGCGGATCGGCGTGAACTGGGGCAGCCTCGACCAGGACCTGCTCGCGCGGATGATGGACGAGAACGCCGCGCGTGCGCAGCCGTGGGACGCGCAGAGCGTGATGTACGAGGCGCTGATCCAGTCGGCGATCGGCTCGGCCGAACGCGCGGTCGAGCTCGGCCTGGGTCGCGACCGCATCGTGCTGTCGTGCAAGGTCAGCGGCGTGCAGGATCTGATCGCCGTGTACCGCGAACTCGGCCGACGCTGCGGCTTCGCGCTGCACCTCGGGCTGACCGAGGCCGGCATGGGCTCGAAGGGCATCGTCGCGTCGACGGCGGCGCTCGGCGTGCTGCTGCAAGAGGGGATCGGCGACACGATCCGCATCTCGCTCACGCCGGAACCGGGTGCGCCGCGCACCGGCGAAGTGATCGTCGGCCAGGAAATCCTGCAGACGATGGGCCTGCGCTCGTTCGCGCCGATGGTGATCGCGTGCCCGGGCTGCGGCCGCACGACGAGCACGCTGTTCCAGGAGCTCGCGATGCAGATCCAGACCTACCTGCGCGAGCAGATGCCGGTCTGGCGCAAGGAATATCCGGGCGTCGAGAAGATGAACGTCGCGGTGATGGGCTGCATCGTCAACGGCCCGGGCGAATCGAAGCACGCGAACATCGGCATCAGCCTGCCGGGTTCGGGCGAAAACCCGGCCGCGCCCGTCTTCATCGACGGCGAGAAGGTCAAGACGCTGCGCGGCGAGCGGATCGCCGAGGAATTCCAGCAGATCGTCAGCGACTACGTCGCACGCAATTACGGCCGCACCGAGGCCCTGAACTAATTCGTCCACACACACGAACGATGACTGAACAGAAACGCAAGATCGAGAAGCTCACCGGCGTCAAGGGCATGAACGACATCCTTCCGCAGGATGCCGGCCTGTGGGAGTTCTTCGAAGCTACCGTGAAATCGCTGCTGCGCGCGTACGGCTACCAGAACATCCGCACGCCGATCGTCGAACATACGCAGCTCTTCACGCGCGGCATCGGCGAAGTCACCGACATCGTCGAGAAGGAGATGTACAGCTTCACCGACGCGCTGAACGGCGAGAACCTGACGATGCGCCCGGAAAACACCGCGGCCGTCGTGCGCGCGGCGATCGAGCACAACATGCTGTACGACGGGCCGAAGCGCCTGTGGTACATCGGCCCGATGTTCCGTCACGAGCGTCCGCAGCGCGGCCGTTATCGCCAGTTCCACCAGGTCGGCGTCGAGGCGCTCGGCTTCGCGGGCCCGGATGCGGATGCCGAGATCATCATGATGTGCCAGCGCCTGTGGGACGATCTCGGCCTGACCGGCATCAAGCTCGAGATCAACTCGCTCGGCCTCGCCGAAGAGCGCGCCGCGCATCGCGTCGAACTGATCAAGTACCTCGAGCAGTTTGCCGACGTGCTCGACGAGGACGCGAAGCGTCGCCTGTATACGAATCCGCTGCGCGTGCTCGACACGAAGAATCCCGCGCTGCAGGACATCGCGCAGAACGCGCCGAAGCTGATCGACTTCCTCGGCGACGAATCGCGTGCGCACTTCGAAGGGCTGCAGCGCCTGCTGCTCGCGAACAACATTCCGTTCAAGATCAATCCGCGTCTCGTGCGCGGCCTCGACTACTACAACCTGACCGTGTTCGAGTGGGTGACCGACAAGCTCGGCGCGCAGGGCACGGTCGCGGCCGGCGGCCGCTACGATCCGCTGATCGAGCAGCTCGGCGGCAAGCCGACCGCCGCGTGCGGCTGGGCGATGGGCATCGAGCGCATTCTCGAGCTGCTGAAGGAAGAGGATCTCGCGCCCGAGCAGGAAGGTGTCGACGTGTACGTGGTGCACCAGGGCGAAACCGCGCGCGAACAGGCGTTCATCGCGGCCGAGCGTCTGCGCGATACGGGCCTCGACGTGATCTTCCACTGCAGCGCCGACGGCGCGCCGGCGAGCTTCAAGTCGCAGATGAAGCGGGCCGATGCGAGCGGCGCCGCGTTCGCGGTGATCTTCGGCGAAGAAGAGGTCGCGAACGGCACGGTGGGTGTGAAAGCGTTGCGCGGCGCGGGTGCGGAAGGGGAAAAGAACGTTCAGCAGACCGTACCGGTCGAAAGCTTGACCGAATTCCTAATCAATGCGATGGTTGCATCCGCCGAAGACGGCGACGACTGATCGCGCTGGCATCCGCTCGACAAGAAAAGCCTGAACAGGAAGGAATCGCTCGCCGATGAGTTATCACGACGAACAAGAATCGATTGAAAGTCTCAAGGCGTGGTGGGCCCGCTGGGGCAACCTCACCACGTGGATCGTGCTCGCGGCGCTCGTCGTCGCGGCCGGTTTCAACGGCTGGAACTACTGGCAGCGCCGTCAGGCCGCCGAGGCGTCCGGGCTGTACGAGCAGGTCCAGAAAGCTGCCGCCGCGAACGACAAGGCGACGATGGCCCGCGCGGCTGCCGACATGGAAGACAAGTTCGGCAGCACGCCGTATGCGCAGATGACGGCGCTCGCGGCCGCGAAGACGCTCTATGCGGCCGGCGATGCGGCAGGCGCGAAGGCGCAGCTGCAATGGGCCGTCGATCACGCCAAGGACGACGAGTACAAGCAGATCGCGAAGCTGCGCCTCGCGTCGCTGCTGCTCGACGAGAAGGCGTACGATGCGGGCCTCGCGCTGCTCTCGGGTACGCCGGTCGATGCATTCAAGGGCCTCGTGGCCGATCGTCGCGGCGATCTGCTTGCCGCGCAAGGCAAGACCGACGATGCGCGCGCGGCTTACAAGCTTGCGCTCGACGGCCTGTCGAAGGACGACCAGTCCGCGCGCCAGCTCGTGCAGTTCAAGCTGGACGCGCTCGGCGGCTGAATTCCGGCCCCCTCAACCTCTTAACTCTGCTTCGCTAACCGATGAATTTGCTGAAACGTTACGCTGTGCCCGTTGCCTGCGCGGCGGCTGTCCTCGCTCTGGCGGCGTGCTCGTCGTCGAAGGACGCGCGACGCGTGCCGACGCCGCTCACCGAGTTCAAGCCCGTCATGGACGTGCAACAGGTCTGGAAGGCGAGCGTCGGCAAGGGCGGGCGCTATCTGTTCTCGCCGGTGGCCGTGGGCGACGCCGTCTATGCGGCGGGCGAAAACGGTTCGGTCGAGAAGATCGACGCGAAGACGGGCCAGACGCTGTGGCGCTCGAAGGTCGGCTCTGACCTGTCGGCCGGTGTCGGCAGCGACGGCAACCTGACGGCGGTCGGCGCGTTGAAGGGCGGCGTGTTCGTGCTGGGCCCGGACGGCAAGCAACTGTGGAAGACCAGCGTGCAGGGCGAGATCTTCTCGCCGCCGCTCGTCGGCAACGGCCTCGTGATCGTCCGCACGATCGACGGCCAGGTGATCGCGTTCAACGCACAGACGGGCGAGCAGAAGTGGAACTACCGCAACCGCGCGGTGCCGCTGAATCTGCGCGTGTCGGCCGGCATGACGTTCGCGGGCGACGCGGCCGTGCTCGCGGGCTTCCCGGGCGGCGGCCTCGTCGCGATCAACCTGCAGACGGGCGAGCCCTTCTGGCAGACCCCGGTGTCGTTCCCGAAGGGCGTGACCGAGGTCGAGCGCATCAACGACGTGAGCGGCCCGCCGACGCTCGTCGGCGCGCAAACCTGCGCGGTGACGTTCCAGGGTCAGCTCGGCTGCTTCGATGCGAACTCGGGCCGTCCGCTGTGGGAAAAGCCGTTCTCGAGCCGCAGCGGCGTCGCGCAGGACGATGCGGTGGTCGCCGGCGGCGACGACTGGTCGGTCGTCACCGCGTACGATGCGGCCACGGGCAATCAGCTCTGGCGCAACGACAAGCTGAAGAGCCGGGACGTCGGCGTGCCGTATCTGCTCGGGCATGCGGTCGTGATGGGCGATTACAAGGGCTTCGTGCACTTCCTGTCGCGCGAGGACGGCAGCTTCATCGCGCGGATGAAGACCGACGGCAGCGCGATCACGGCGGCGCCGGTCCTCGCGGGCAATACGCTCGTCGTGCAGACGAAGGACGGCGGCCTGTACGGGTTCCGCCCGCGCTGACGCGCGGCAAACAGGTGCGGCCGTGGCGCGGCGGGCGGGTCCCGCGCGCCGCGGCCGCGCGACTTGAAGGCGGCCGGCGTTCCCGGCCGCTCGGTATTTGAAAGGCAGTTCGAGACGAAAGACGACGGCGCGCAGGACGCGCGTCGGGCGCGCGCATCCGGCGCGGCGCGAATTCGTGATATTTTCATTCAGCGCAGCCGCCCGCAGCAGCGGGCCTCCCGCTGCTGCGCTTCACCGTAGAAAACACAGATGAAACCGGTCATTGCCCTCGTTGGGCGCCCCAATGTGGGGAAATCCACGCTGTTCAACCGGCTCACGCGCTCGCGCGATGCGCTGGTCGCCGACTTGCCGGGCCTGACGCGCGATCGCCATTACGGCGAAGGGCGCGTCGGCGAGCGGCCGTACCTGGTCGTCGATACGGGCGGCTTCGAACCCGTCGCGAAGGACGGCATCCTGCACGAAATGGCGCGCCAGACGCGGCAGGCCGTCGAGGAAGCCGATATCGTCGTGTTCATCGTCGACGGCCGCAACGGGCTCGCGCCGCAGGACAAGTCGATCGCCGACTACCTGCGCAAGACCGGCCGGCCGATCTTCCTCGTCGTCAACAAGGCCGAGGGGATGAAGTACACGTCGGTCGCGTCCGAGTTCTACGAGCTGGGGCTCGGCGATCCGCGCGCGATCTCGGCCGCGCACGGCGACGGCGTGACCGACATGATCAACGAGGCGCTCGCGGTGGCCTATGCGGACCGGCCGGAGGAAGAGGACGAGAACGACCCGTCGCGCGGCATCAAGATCGCGATCGTCGGCCGTCCCAACGTCGGCAAGTCGACGCTCGTCAACGCGCTGATCGGCGAAGACCGCGTGATCGCGTTCGACATGCCGGGCACGACGCGCGATTCGATCTACGTCGACTTCGAGCGTAACGGCAAGAAATACACGCTGATCGATACGGCCGGCCTGCGCCGCCGCGGCAAGGTGTTCGAGGCGATCGAGAAGTTCTCGGTCGTGAAGACGCTGCAGTCGATCTCCGACGCGAACGTCGTCATTCTTCTGCTGGATGCACAGCAGGACATTTCCGACCAGGACGCGCACATCGCCGGCTTCGTCGTCGAGCAGGGCCGCGCGCTCGTGATCGGCGTCAACAAGTGGGACGGCCTCGACGACCACGCGCGCGATCGCGCGAAAGCGGATTTGACCCGCAAGCTGAAATTCCTCGACTTCGCGAAATCGCACTTCATTTCGGCCGCGAAGAAGACGGGTATCGGCGCGCTGATGCGCTCGGTCGACGATGCCTACGCGGCGGCGATGTCGAAGCTGCCGACGCCGAAGCTCACGCGCGCGCTGATCGAGGCCGTCGAATTCCAGCAGCCGCGCCGTCGCGGCCCGGTGCGTCCGAAATTGCGCTACGCGCACCAGGGTGGCCAGAATCCGCCGATCATCGTGATCCACGGCAACGCGCTCGACGCGGTGACGGAAACCTACAAGCGCTACCTGGAAAACCGGTTCCGCGAAACTTTCTCGCTGACCGGGACTCCATTGCGCATAGAGTTCCGCTCGTCGAACAACCCGTACGCGGACAAGGGCTGAAGCACGTCCCGCAACGGCTAGGCCGCAAGGCCTATGCCCGGGCGGGGCAGGCAAAATCGGCTATAGTGTAGCGATTGGCGGCGGATCTCTTTTTCTTCGTCGCCAATCCAGATCAACCTGCAAAAAAAGATGGAGTACGCCATGAGCAACAAAGGGCAATTGTTACAAGACCCGTTTTTGAACGCACTGCGCAAAGAGCACGTTCCCGTTTCGATTTACCTCGTCAACGGCATCAAGCTTCAAGGGAACATTGAATCGTTCGACCAGTACGTCGTGTTGCTCCGTAATACGGTGACCCAGATGGTTTACAAGCACGCCATCTCGACGGTCGTGCCGGCGCGCCCGGTGAATTTCCACCCGGACGCGGAAGCTTCGTCCTAACCCATCGCAGCGGCCGGCATCCGGTCGCCGCGAGCGACCGATGCCAGCCGCCTTATCTTGACACCCGATAATTTGATCAACGCAGCGCTCGTCGGCATCGATTTCGGCAAGACCGATTTCGAGGCCAGTCTCGAAGAACTCAGTCTTCTCGCCTCCAGCGCGGGGGCCCGTCCCGCCGTCACCCTCACGGGGCGTCGCGCCAGTCCCGATGCCAAGATGTTCATCGGCAGCGGCAAAGCCGATGAACTGCGGCTTGCCTGCGACGCGCACAACGTCGAAATCGTCATCTTCAACCACGCATTGGCGCCGGCCCAGCAACGCAATCTGGAGCAGGCGCTTAACAGGCGCGTGGTCGATCGCACGAGCCTCATTCTCGACATCTTCGCGCAGCGTGCCCGCAGCCATGAAGGCAAGCTGCAGGTCGAGCTCGCGCAGCTTCAATACCTGTCGACCCGGCTCATTCGCGCGTGGACCCACCTCGAGCGGCAAAAGGGCGGTATCGGCCTGCGCGGCCCCGGCGAAACCCAGCTCGAAACCGACCGCCGGCTGATCGGCGAGCGCATCAAGATGCTGAAATCGCGTCTCGACCGGCTGCGCCGCCAGCACAGCACGCAGCGCCGGCAGCGCGCGCGCAGCGGCACGATGTCGGTGTCGCTCGTCGGCTATACGAACGCGGGCAAGTCGACGCTGTTCAATGCGCTGACGAAAGCGCAGGCGTACGCGGCCGACCAGCTGTTCGCGACGCTCGATACGACGTCGCGGCGCGTGTACCTCGGCGACGAGGTCGGCCAGATCGTCGTGTCCGATACGGTCGGGTTCATCCGCGAGCTGCCCCACCAGCTCGTCGCGGCGTTTCGCGCGACGCTCGAGGAAACGATCCATGCGGATCTGCTGCTGCATGTGGTCGATGCGTCGAGCGCGGTCCGGCTCGAGCAGATCGAGCAGGTCAACGGCGTGCTGCACGAGATCGGCGCGGACACGATCCGGCAGGTGCTGGTGTTCAACAAGATCGACGCCGTGCCCGAGCTGGCGGCCCGCGGCGACGCGGTCGAGCGGGACGAGTATGGTAATATTTCGCGCGTCTTTTTGAGCGCGCGCACCGGTCAGGGTCTCGATACGTTGCGTGCCGCCATCGCCGAAATCGCCTCCGCGGAACACCTTTCCAGCGCGACGTTGTCCGACGCGCTCGATGGCACGTCCGCTGAACCGCACGAAGACCACACGATTTCCGAACACGGGCGCTAACCGGTCCCGGCCGGTTCGCCGGCGTCCAATCTGGTGAACAAACTCTGGTGAACGAATACAACGAGCGGAGTACCTGGCGGCGGATGCGCGCCTTGCTGTCGATCAACGATCCCCGCTGGGGGCGTGGTGAGGGCAAGGGCAACGACGGATCCCGTCCGCGTGCGAACGAATCGAAGCGTCCGCCAGGCGGCGACGGCGACGGTCCGCCCGATCTCGACGAGATGTGGCGCAACTTCAACCGGCGCTTGAGCGGCCTGTTCGGCGGCAAGGGCGGTAACGGCTTCCGTCCGGACAATGGCCGGGCCGCGCGGGTCGGCGTCGGCATCGTGATCGGCGTGCTGGTCGCGGTTTATGCCGGTAGCGGGCTGTTCGTGGTGCAGGAAGGCCAGACGGGCGTCGTGCTGCAGCTCGGCAAGCTGTCGGGCACGGTCGGCCAGGGCGTGCACTGGCGTGCGCCGTATCCGTTCGCGTCGCACGAGATCGTCGACACGTCGCAGGTCCGCTCGATCGAGATCGGCCGCAATAACGTCGTGCGCCTCGCCAACGTGAAGGAAGCCGCGATGCTGACGCGCGATGCCGACATCGTCGACGTCCGCTTCATCGTTCAGTACCGGATCCGTTCCGCCACCGATTACCTGTTCCGCAGCGTCGATCCCGAACGCAGCGTGTCCCAGGCCGCGCAGGCCGCGGTGCGCGCGATCGTCGGCACGCGCAGTGCGGCCGACATGCTGAACCAGGATCGCGATGCGCTGCGCGAGCAGCTGTCCGCCGCGATCCAGCGCGACCTCGATCGCTACCAGTCGGGGCTCGAGGTGACGGCCGTCACGATGCAGAGCGTCGCGGCACCCGACCAGACCCAGGCCGCGTACGCCGAAGTCGCGAAGGCGCGCGACGAACGCGAGGCCGCGAAGCGCGCCGCGCAGGCTTACGCGAGCGACCTGCTGCCGAAGGCGCAGGGCGACGCGGCGAAGCTCGTCGACGAAGCGAAGGCGTATGCCGACCGCGTGGTCACGCAAGCCGAAGGCGACGCGGACCGCTTCAAGCAGGTCTACGCGCAGTACGCGAAGGCACCTGCGGTCATCCGCGAGCGGATGTACCTCGAGACGATGCAGGAAATCTATTCGAACGCGACGAAGGTGTTCGTCGGCAACAAGGGCGGCAACAGCGTCGTGTACTTGCCGCTCGACAAGCTCGTCGAGCAGGGGCGGCAAAACGCCGCTGCGTCGACCGGCGCGTCCGCCGCCGATGCGGCGTCGGCCCCGGCGGCAGCTGCAGCCACCGCGCCGTCGGCAGCCGCTGCCGCGCCGGCGAGCGCCGCGCCGGCCGCCGCCGCGTCGGGTGCGGACGTGCTGCGATCGCGCGAAGCGTTTCGCAGCCGCTCGCGTGAAGACGATACGAAGTAACGGGGAACGCAGAACATGAACCGAATCATTGCGCTCGTCGTCGCAATCGTGATCGTCGCCTTCGCGGCATCGTCGACGGTCCTCACCGTCGATCCGCGCCATGCGGCCGTGCTGTCGGGCCGCGACGGCACGCAGCCGGAGCTCGCGGGCCCCGGCGTCCATTTCAAGCTGCCGCCGCCGCTGCAGACGGCCACGCTGATCGATACGCGCCTGCAGTCGCTGGAGTCGGCCGACCCGCTGCAGCTGGCAACCGAAGACAAGCACGACCTGCTCGTCGCGTACGCGGTGAAGTACCGGATCAGCGATCCGATGAAATATTTCACGGCGACGGGCGGCGACCCGTCGGCAGCGGCCGAACGGCTGTCCGGCGAGCTGAAGGGTGCGCTCGGCGACGCGTTCGGCAAGCGCGCGCTCGACGACGCCCTCGGCGGCCAGCGCGTGATCGCCGATGCGGCGCGCGACGCGGCGAAGGCGCAGGCGTCCGGTTTCGGCGTCGACGTGGTCGACGTCCAGCTCACGCGTGTCGACCTGCCGGCCGCGCAGACGGACGCCGTCTATCAGCGGATGATCGGTGCGTTGCGCGATCAGGCGGCCCAGGCGCGTGCGCAAGGCGCGGCCGATGTCGAGCAGATCAAGGCCGACGCGGAGCGCGAGCAGCAGGCGGTGCTCGCGAACGCGTACAAGTCGGCACAGACGATCAAGGGCGAGGGCGATGCGAAGGCCGCGACGATCGCCGCCGATGCGTTCGGCCGCGATCCGCAGTTCTATCAGTTCTACGCGAGCCTGCAGGCCTACCGGAATACGTTCAAGCGCAACGACATCATCGTCGTCGATCCCGACAGCGAGTTCTTCCGCTTCATGCGCAGCCCGACGGGCGGCGCCGCACCGGCGGCGCCTGCTCCCCGCAAACATTGACCTTGGGGCGCCGCGTCGAGCGGCGCCGTCGCTCGCATGGACCTGGCTGGCTCGTTGTTGCTCGCAGTAGCGCTGATGCTGATCATCGAGGGGGCGTTCCCCTTCGTGTTTCCCGTCGCCTGGCGCGACACGTTTCGTAGAATAGCCGAGCGGCCGCCGCATCATATCCGGATCGGCGGGCTGATCGTGATGGTGCTCGGGCTCGTGCTGCTGCTGCTCGCGACCTGATCGGCGCCCCGATCCGGACGGCGCATCCGCCGTTCGTTCCGCCCGATTTCGAAGTTCCGATTCAACTCGCGGCGCGCGTGTCGCGCGCCGTTTCCCGTCGTAGGACCGTACCGATGTCGACCTGGTTACTTCCCGAGAATATCGCCGACGTGCTGCCGTCGGAAGCGCGCAAGATCGAGGAGCTGCGCCGCAGGCTGCTCGACCGCTTCCGTTCGTACGGCTACGAAATGGTGATGCCGCCGCTGCTCGAGTATCTCGAATCGCTGCTGACGAGCGGCGGCGCCGATCTGCGCCTGCGCACCTTCAAGCTGGTCGACCAGTTGTCGGGCCGCACGCTCGGCCTGCGCGCGGACATCACGCCGCAGGTCGCGCGGATCGACGCGCACCTGCTGAACCGTCAGGGCGTGACGCGCCTCTGCTATGCGGGGCACGTGATGCATACGCGCCCGCGCGGCTTGCACGCGACGCGCGAGCAGATCCAGATCGGCGCCGAAATCTACGGGCACGCCGGGCTGGAAGCCGATCTCGAGATCCAGCAGCTGATGCTCGACGCGCTCCATCTGGCGGGCCTGTCGCGCATCCGCCTCGACCTCGGGCACGCAGGCGTGCTCGCGGCGCTGCTGGCGCGCGACGCGCAGGCCGCCGAGCGCGGCGAGTCGCTGTACGACGCGCTGTCGGGCAAGGACGTGCCGCTGCTGAACGAGCTCACCGACGATCTCGGCGCCGATACGCGTGCCGCGCTGCGCGCGCTGCCGAACCTGTACGGCGACGCGAGCGTGCTCGCCGAGGCGCGCGCGCGCCTGCCGGTGCTGCCCGAAATCACGCAGGCGCTCGACGATCTCGCGCAGCTTGCATCGCAGGCGAAGGGCGCGGAAGTCGCGATCGACCTCGCCGACCTGCGCGGCTACGCGTACCACAGCGGCGCGATGTTCAGCGCCTACATCGACGGCGTGCCGAACGCGATTGCGCGCGGCGGCCGTTACGACCACGTGGGGCAGGCCTATGGCCGGGCCCGTCCGGCAACCGGCTTCTCGCTCGACCTGCGCGAACTCGCACGGATTTCGCCGGTCGAGGCGCGCGGCACGGCGATCCTCGCGCCGTGGGCGCAGGACGACGCACTGGGCGCGGCGGTCGCCGCGCTGCGCGATGCGGGCGAGGTCGTGATCCAGGCGCTGCCGGGCCACGACCACGTGCTCGACGAATTCGCGTGCGATCGCTCGCTCGTCGAGCGCAACGGCGCATGGGTGGTCGAGCCCCGATAAACAGGCGTTCGCGGGCCGTGCTTCGGCGTGCATATCGTTGAAGCGAAACGGAAAAATTCGGAATCGCCCGCGAACATAGGTAGAATACGTTTTTAACCAGCTAACGAATCAACATGTCTGCCAGCGCAGTGAACGTGACTCCCGGGCGCAACGTCGTCGTCGTGGGAACGCAATGGGGTGATGAAGGCAAGGGCAAGATCGTCGACTGGCTGACGGACCACGCTCAGGGCGTCGTGCGTTTCCAGGGCGGTCACAACGCCGGCCACACCCTCATCATCGGCGGCAAGAAGACGATCTTGCGCCTCATTCCGTCGGGCATCATGCGTGAAGGCGTCGCCTGCTACATCGGCAACGGCGTCGTCCTGTCCCCCGAAGCACTGTTCAAGGAAATCGGCGAGCTCGAAGAAGCCGGCGTGAACGTGCGCGACCGTCTGTTCATCTCCGAAGCCACGACGCTGATCCTGCCGTACCACATCGCGATCGACCAGGCGCGCGAAGCGCGCAAGGGCGCCGGCAAGATCGGTACGACCGGCCGCGGCATCGGCCCCGCATACGAAGACAAGGTTGGCCGCCGCGCGCTGCGCGTGCAGGACCTGTTTGACGCGAAGACCTTCGCCGATCGCCTGCGCGAGAACCTCGATTTCCACAACTTCGTGCTGACCCAGTACCTGGGCGGCGCGGCCGTCGATTTCCAGGCCACGCTCGACACGATGCTCGGCTATGCCGACCGCCTGAAGCCGATGGTGGCCGACGTGTCGCGCCGCCTGTACGACGCGAACAACGCGGGTCAGAACCTGCTGTTCGAAGGCGCGCAAGGCACGCTGCTCGACATCGACCACGGCACCTATCCGTTCGTCACGTCGAGCAACTGCGTCGCAGGTGCGGCGTCGGCGGGCGCGGGCGTCGGTCCGCAGAAGCTCAACTACATCCTCGGCATCACGAAGGCGTATTGCACGCGCGTCGGCTCGGGCCCGTTCCCGAGCGAGCTGTACGATGCGGACAACCCGCAGCGCCAGGACCAGGTCGGCGTCACGCTCGCGAACGTCGGCAAGGAATTCGGTTCGGTCACCGGCCGTCCGCGCCGCACCGGCTGGCTCGATGCGGCCGCACTGCGCCGCTCGATCCAGATCAACGGCGTGTCGGGCCTGTGCATGACGAAGCTCGACGTGCTCGACGGCCTCGACGAGGTCAAGCTGTGCGTCGGCTACAAAATCGACGGCAAGGACGTGGATATCCTGCCGCGCGGCGCAGCCGACGTGGCGCGTTGCGAGCCCGTATACGAAACGTTCTCCGGCTGGAAGGAAAGCACGGTCGGCATCAAGACGTGGGACGCGCTGCCGGCGAACGCGCAGGCGTACCTGGCCCGCGTCCAGGAAGTGGCTGGCGTGCCGGTCGACATGGTGTCGACGGGCCCGGACCGCGACGAAACGATCCTGCTCCGCCATCCGTTCAAGGTGTAATTTCCAGATGACGCAGCAAATCACGATGACGGCGGCAGACTTGATGACCGATCCGCGCAACGACGACAAGAACCTGTGGGTAGGCTGGGACGAGTATCACCGTCTGATCGAGCTGCTCGCGCTCCAGGTGCATGCCTCGGGCTGGAAGTTCGACCAGATCCTGTGCCTCGCGCGCGGCGGCCTGCGCGTCGGCGACCAGCTGTCGCGCATCTACGACGTGCCGCTCGCGATCCTCGCGACGAGTTCGTACCGGGAAGCAGCCGGCACGGAGCAGGGCGAGCTCGATATCGCGCAGTACATCACGATGACGCGCGGCAACCTGGCGGGCAACGTGCTGCTGGTCGACGATCTGGTCGATTCGGGCGTCACGCTCGCGCGCGTGCAGGAGCACCTGAAGGAGCGCTATCCGTCGGTGACGGCCGTGCGTTCGGCCGTGCTCTGGTACAAGGGTTGCTCGAAGGTCAAGCCGGACTATCACACGCAGTTCCTGCCGACGAATCCGTGGATTCATCAGCCGTTCGAGGAGTGGGACACGGTTCGCCCGCACAACCTCGAGGCATGGATCAAGCGCGGTCGCGCGCAGCGCGACGGTTCGGGCGCGTAAACGGCCGGCCGATCGACGGAAAGCCTTGCACGGCGCCGCTTGCGGCGCCGTTTTTCGTTGACGCGCCGGGTTGCGTCAGGCGGCGTGCCCTGCGGACCCGATAGGCAGGCAGCGCGGCCCCGGCTATGATGGCAGCCCTGCCACAGGTCGCGCCGGATTGCATGCGTAGCGTGGATCACGTGGCTCCGCGGCAACACGGCAGGGCGGCGTTTCACGGGGGCGCGAGTAGAATAGCGCTCGTTTTGTCCGACCCGGACCCGATTATTACGCTTCATATGAACGACACGACTCACGCGACCGACGCCGCACACTCGCCGCATTCGACGCAACAACACTCGATGCGGGCGCTAGCGATAGCAGCCATCGGCGTCGTGTTCGGCGACATCGGCACCAGCCCGCTGTATTCGCTCAAGGAGGCGTTCAGCCCGGCGCACGGCATTCCGCTGACCGAGGGGTCGATTCTCGGGGTGATTTCGCTGCTGTTCTGGGCCATCGTGCTGGTGGTCGGCGTCAAATACCTGCTGTTCGTGATGCGGGCGGACAACAATGGCGAAGGCGGCGTGCTGGCGCTGATGGCGCTGTCGCTGCGGCCGCTCGATTCCAAGACCCGTGTCGCGGGCGCGCTGATGGCGCTCGGGATATTCGGCGCATGCATGTTCTACGGGGACGCGGTGATCACGCCGGCGATCTCCGTGATGTCGGCCGTCGAAGGTCTCGAGATCGCGACACCGCATCTGTCCCATCTCGTGCTGCCGATCACGATCGTGATCCTGATCGCGCTGTTCTGGATCCAGCGGCACGGTACCGCGCTGGTCGGCAAGCTGTTCGGCCCGATCATGGTGCTGTGGTTCGTCGTGATCGCGGCGCTGGGCGTGTACCACATCGTTCGCGTGCCGGGCATCATCGCGGCGGTCAATCCGTATTACGCGGCGTCGTTCATGGCCGACCACCTGTTGCAGGCCTATGTCGTGCTCGGCTCGGTCGTGCTGGTGCTGACCGGCGCGGAAGCGCTCTACGCGGACATGGGCCACTTCGGTGCAAAGCCGATCCGGTACGCGGCGTACGGGCTCGTGATGCCGTCCCTCGTGCTGAACTACTTCGGCCAGGGCGCGCTGCTGATCCAGAATCCGAAGGCGATCGAGAACCCGTTCTTTCTGCTGGCGCCCGAATGGGGGCTGCTGCCGCTCGTGGTGCTGTCGACGGTCGCGACCGTGATCGCGTCGCAGGCCGTGATCTCGGGCGCGTACTCGCTGACGTCGCAGGCGATCCAGCTCGGCTACGTGCCGCGCATGAAGGTGCTGCATACGTCCGAGCTCGCGATCGGCCAGATCTACGTGCCGGTCGTGAACTGGCTGCTGCTGTTCGTGATCCTCTGTATCGTCGTCGGTTTCAAGAGCTCGGACAATCTCGCGGCTGCGTACGGTATCGCGGTGACGGCGACCATGGTGATCACGACCGTGCTCGCGTGCGTCGTGATGGTGAAAGTGTGGAACTGGAACCGGCTGCTGGTCGGCGCGATCATCACGGTGTTTCTCGCGATCGATCTCGGCTTTTTCGGCGCGAACCTGCTGAAGGTCGCGCAGGGCGGCTGGCTGCCGCTCGGCATCGGCGCGCTGCTGTTCTTCCTGCTGATGACCTGGTACAAGGGGCGGCATATCGTCAAGGAGCGCACGGCGGCCGACGGTATTCCGCTCGAGCCGTTCCTGCAGGGGCTCCTCGCGCATCCGCCGCACCGTGTGTCGGGCACCGCGATCTACCTGACCGGCAACGACAAGCTCGTGCCCGTCAGCCTGCTGCACAACCTGAAGCACAACAAGGTGCTGCACGAGCGGACCATTTTCCTGACGTTCGTCACGCGCGACATTCCGTACGTGCGCGACGACAAGCGCCAGACCGCGCGCGATGCGGGCGGCGGGCTGTACATCGTCAAGGCCGAGTACGGCTTCAACGAGACGCCGGACGTGAAGGCCGTGCTCGAGGAATTCGGCCGGACCCACGACATGACGTTCGAGCTGATGGACACGTCGTTCTTCCTTGCACGCGAAACGGTCGTGCCGACGCATCTGCCGGGCATGTCGATCTGGCGCGAGCGCGTATTCGCGTGGATGCACCAGAACGCCGCGAAACCCACCGATTTCTTCGCGATTCCGGCGAACCGCGTCGTCGAGCTCGGGACCAAGATCGAGATCTGACCGGCGCGGTGAGGCCGCGCATGCGGCCCATGCCGAGCAAGCCGCCCGGTTTGCCGAAGCGATAAAAAACCCGCCATCCGGCGGGTTTTTTCGTGCATCGACGCTTTCGCGTACTCAGCGCTTGAGCTTCGCGAATGCCGCGGCCATCGCGCCGGCCGGTTCCGGCTCGCGCGAACGCGGCGGGCGGGCCGCGCCGCGCCCCGCGTTGCCGCGGTCCTGGCCGCCGCGCGACGACAGGCCGGGCGCTGCCGCGTCGTCGTCGAGGCGCATCGTCAGCGAAATGCGCTGGCGCTTCACGTCGACGTCGAGCACCTTCACCTTGACGACCTGGCCGGCCTTCACGACTTCGTGCGGGTCCTTGATGAACTTCGTCGACATCGCGGACACGTGGACGAGGCCGTCCTGGTGCACGCCGATATCCACGAACGCGCCGAACGCGGCGACGTTCGTCACGACGCCTTCGAGCGTCATGCCCGGCACGAGATCCGAGACCTTCTCGACGCCTTCGCGGAACGTGGCCGTCTTGAATTCCGGACGCGGATCGCGGCCCGGCTTCTCCAGTTCGGCCAGGATGTCGCGCACGGTCGGCAGGCCGAAACGTTCGTCGACAAATTCGGCCGGCGACAGGCCCGCCAGCGCTTCGCGGTTGCCGAGCACGTCGTCGATGCGCTTGTTGATCTTCGCGAGTATCCGCTCGACGACCGGGTACGCTTCCGGGTGCACCGACGAACGGTCGAGCGGGTTCTCGCCGCCGTTGATGCGCAGGAAGCCGGCGGCTTGCTCGAAGGTCTTGTCGCCCAGGCGCGGCACCTTGCGCAGGTGCTCGCGCGACGGGAACGGGCCGTTCGCATCGCGATAGTCGACGATGTTGCGCGCGAGCGTCGCGTTCAGGCCCGATACACGGGCGAGCAGCGGGGCCGACGCGGTATTTGCATCGACGCCGACGGCGTTCACGCAATCCTCGACGACCGCGTCGAGCGAGCGGGCGAGTTCGCGCTGATTCACGTCGTGCTGGTACTGGCCGACGCCGATCGCCTTCGGTTCGATCTTCACGAGCTCGGCGAGCGGGTCCTGCAGGCGGCGGGCGATCGACACGGCGCCGCGCAGCGACACGTCGAGTTCCGGGAATTCCTTTGCGGCGAGCTCGGACGCCGAGTACACCGACGCGCCGGCTTCCGACACGACGATCTTCTGCAGGCGCAGCTCCGGATGCTTCGCGATCAGTTCGCTCGCGAGCTTGTCGGTTTCGCGCGACGCGGTGCCGTTGCCGATGCTGATCAGCTCGGCCTGCGTTTGCGCCGCGATGCGCGCGAGTTTCGCGATCGAGCCGTCCCAGTCGCGGCGCGGCTCGTGCGGGTAGATCGTGTCGGTCGCCAGCACCTTGCCGGTGCGGTCGACGACCGCGACCTTCACGCCGGTGCGCAGGCCCGGGTCGAGGCCGATCACGGCCTTCGGGCCGGCCGGCGCGGCCAGCAGCAGGTCGTTCAGGTTACGCGCGAACACGCGGATCGCTTCGGTTTCGGCCGTTTCGCGCAGCTGCGTGAGCAGCTCGTTTTCGATATGCGGCTGCACCTTCACGCGCCAGCACCAGCGGCAGACGTCGGACAGCCATTTGTCGGCCGGGCGATTCTGGTTCGCGATGCCGAAATGGCGCGCGATCATCGCCTCGCCGGGATGCGGCACCTGCGCGTCGAGCTCTTCGCCGAGGCCGAGCTTGATCGTCAGCACGCCCGCGTTGCGGCCGCGGAACAGCGCGAGCGCGCGGTGCGACGGCACGGTCTTGATCGTTTCCGCGTAGTCGTAATAGTCGCGGAACTTCTCGCCTTCCTCGTTTTCCTTGCCTTCGACGACGGCCGACGACACGACGCCCTGGTTGTGCAGGTAGTCGCGCAGCTTGCCGAGCAGTTCCGCCGTCTCGCCGAACTGTTCGGACAGGATGTCGCGCGCGCCGTCGAGCGCGGCCTTCACGTCGGCGACGCCCTTGTCGGCGTCGACATACGCGGCCGCCTCGGCCTGCGGGTCGAGCATCGGGTTCGCGAGCAGCGCCTGCGCGAGCGGCTCGAGGCCGGCCTCGCGGGCGATTTGCGCACGCGTGCGGCGCTTCGGCTTGTACGGCAGATAAAGGTCTTCGAGCACCTGCTTGCTGTCGGCCGCGTCGATCGCGGCACGCAGTTCGTCGGTCAGCTTGCCCTGTTCGTCGATGCTCGACAGGATCGCGGCGCGGCGATCCTCGAGCTCACGCAGGTACAGGAGGCGTTCCTCGAGCTGGCGCAACTGCGTGTCGTCCAGGTTGCCGGTCACTTCCTTGCGGTACCGGGCAATGAACGGAACGGTCGAGCCTTCGTCGAGGAGTTGCACGGCCGCCGCGACCTGGCGCGGCTGGACGGACAGTTCGGTGGCGATGCGCTGTACGATCTTGAGTGCTACGGTTTCCGTCATGTCGTGGATGGTCTGCCTGCTGAAATCGCGGCGCGGGCCGGCAAGCCCGAAGCGGCGGGCTGCCTGGCGGGCCCGGCGGGCCAGAGGCCGCGGGTGAATGGAGCGGGGCATTTTGCCATAAATGGCGGAGCGTCCAGCCGGGGGTGATAGAATTTGACACATGTCCCGCAGCTTTCCTACGACGTTGCCAACTTCCCGCATTTCTCTCGTCGCGCTCGGCGCAGCGCTCGCCGCGGCTTTGTCTGCCGGGCCTTCCGGCGCCTTCGCGCAGGCCGCTGGCGCCAGCGCGCCGGACCCCGTCGCATCCGCGCCCGTTGCCGCCTCCGCCGCCCCGGATTTCGACGCCCGTCAAAAAGTGCTCAATCAACGCTCCGCGGAAAACGATTATCGTTATGCGGTGGCGGAGCACGATTGCTACAGCACATTCTTCGTCAATCACTGTCTCGGCAAGGCGCGCGACCGGATGCGCGAGGAACGGGCGAGCATTCGCCAGGAGCAGCTTGCGCTCAACGACGAGCAGCGCGCGGTGCGGGCGCAGCAGCGCGACCAGCAGCAGGCGCTGAAGCAGGCCCAGAATGCGGCGGAAGCGCCGCAGCGGGCCGCGAACGAGGCGGCGAACGCGGCTGCATTCCGCGACAAGCAGGAGCAGAATGCACTGAAGCAGGCGCAGCGCGGCGCGGAAGGGCCGCAACGCGCGGCGAACAAGCAGGCGTACGACCAGAAGCAGGCGGATTTCCAGCGCAAGCTCGATCAGGCGCACCAGCAGGCAGCGCAGAAGGCGCAGGAACGGGCGGAGAACGCCGCGCGCTACGAGCAGAAGCAGAAGGAAGCCGCACAGCACAAGGCCGACGTCGAGCGGCGCCAGCAGGAAGCGGCCGAGAAGGCCAGGCAGCAACAGCAGGGGCAGTAACGTGTTGAATTGATCGGGATCAGTCTCGGGCGCGTCGGCACGCCAGCTGCCGCGCTGCTTCGATGAGGAGGCAACTATGCAAAACCGTCACACGGAACAGCAGCAGGAATTGCACAACCGTTTGGCTGCATTGCAGGAGCAGCACCAGCAGCTCGCTCGGGAGATCGAGCTGAAGGAAGGACACTCCGACATCGACGACATCACGCTGCACCGGCTGAAGAAGGAAAAGCTGGCGGCCAAGGACAAAATCATTTTGCTGCAATCGCAGCTCGAACCGGATAAGCGCGCCTGAGCGCGGCCTGGCAAGCGCCGGCGCCGCCCGGGCGCTGGACACAGGAACGCTTGCCTTGAATTCACCGCTTGAAGCCACCCCCGATGCCCGGCGCGACACGACGTCCGCCGGGCGCGCTCGTGCGCCCGAAGGCACCTTCGAGCTGAGCCGCAAGCGCGTCGACGAACTCGACACGATCTTCGGCGAAGGCGGGTTGCTGGCGCGCGCGCTCGACGGCTATCGTCCGCGTACGTCGCAGATCGAGATGGCGCGTGCGGTCGCGTCCGCGATGGAGGCGTCCGCGCGCCGGATGCCCGATCCCGAGATCTTCGAAACCCGCAAGCGCCCGGCGCGCCGCCTCGGCGACGGCGACACGGCGGCCGGGCCGGCAGCGGACGCCGCCGCGGCAGCCGAATCGGACGACGCAGGCGACAACACGCTGATCGTCGAAGCCGGAACCGGCACCGGCAAGACCTACGCGTATCTCGTGCCCGCGATGCTGTGGGGCGGCAAGGTGATCGTGTCGACCGGCACGAAGCACCTGCAGGACCAGTTGTTCCTGCGCGACATCCCGACCGTGCGCAACGCGCTCGCGGTGCCGGTGTCGGTCGCGATGCTCAAGGGCCGCGCCAACTACCTGTGCCACTACTACCTGCAACGCACGGCCGACAACGGCCGGCTGCCGTCGCGGCAGGACACCGCGTATCTGCAGGAAATCGTCCGCTTCGCGAAGATCACGAAGAGCGGCGACAAGGCTGAACTCGCGAGCGTGCCGGAAAACGCGCCCGTATGGTCGATGGTCACGTCGACGCGCGACAACTGCCTCGGCCAGGAATGCCCGCACTACAAGGAATGCTTCGTGATGCAGGCGCGGCGTGAGGCCCAGCAGGCCGACGTCGTCGTCGTCAACCATCACCTGTTCTTCGCGGACATCATGTTGCGCGACACGGGGATGGCCGAGCTGCTGCCGAATGCGAACACGATCATCTTCGACGAAGCGCACCAGTTGCCGGAGACGGCGACGCTGTTTTTCGGCGAGACGCTGTCGACGACGCAGATCCTCGAGCTCGCGCGCGACACGGTCGCCGAAGGCCTGAGCCATGCGCGCGACGCGGTCGAATGGGTGAAGCTCGGCGGCGATCTCGAGCGCGCGGCGCGCGACCTGCGCCTCGCGTTCGCGGATGGCCAGATCGTGCGCATGTCGCTGGCGCAGCTCGGCGACGATCATCCGATGTTCGGTGCACTCGACGCGCTCGACGCGGCGCTCGATGCGCTCGCTTCGGCGCTCGCGAGCCAGGCTGAACGCGCGGAATCGCTCGGCGCGTGCCTGCGGCGCGCCCGCGAGTTGCAGGACCTGCTGGCCGGCTGGGTCGCGCCCGGCGCGGCGGAAGCGGCCGCGCAGGCCGATGCGGCGGCCGGCGAGAACGCGGCAACCGATGGCGATCCGAACGAGAAGGTGCGCTGGGTCGAGGTGTTCGCGCATACCGTCCAGCTGCATGAAACGCCGCTGTCGGTCGCGCCGATTTTCGCGAAGCAGCGTGCGGGTGTGCCGCGTGCGTGGGTGTTCACGTCGGCCACGTTGTCGGTGCGCGGCGATTTCACGCACTACGCGGCGCAGATGGGCCTCAGCTCGCGCCGCTCGATGACGCTTGCCAGCCCGTTCGATTACCAGTCGCAAGGGCTGCTGTACGTGCCGCGCAACCTGCCGCAACCGTCTTCGCCGGCGTTTACCGATGCCGTCTTCGATGCCGCGCTGCCGGCGATCGAGGCGTCCGGCGGTGGCGTGTTCATGCTGTGCACGACGCTGCGCGCGGTCGACCGGATCGCCTCGAAGCTGCGCGACGTGATCGAATCGCGCGGCTGGAACATGCCGCTGCTCGTGCAGGGCGACGCAAGCCGCACCGAACTGCTCGACCGCTTCCGCGCGTACGGCAATGCGATCCTGGTCGGCAGCCAGAGCTTCTGGGAAGGCGTCGACGTGCGCGGCGATGCGCTGTCGCTGGTCGTGATCGACAAGCTGCCGTTCGCGCCGCCGGACGATCCGGTGCTGGCCGCGCGGCTCGATGCGCTGACGAAGAAGGGGCTGAGCCCGTTCGCCGTGCATCAACTGCCGCAGGCCGTGATCACGCTGAAGCAGGGCGCCGGCCGGCTGATTCGTGCGGAGACGGATCGCGGCGTGCTGATGATCTGCGACACGCGGCTGGTCGACAAACCGTACGGGCGCCGGATCTGGCAAAGCCTGCCGCCGTTCAAGCGCACGCGCGAGATCGCGGTCGTGCAGGATTTCTTCGACGAGCACCGCTCGGACAAGCGCACGTGACCGCACGGGCGGCGCTGGCCGCTTGAGCGCCCCGGCGCCGCCCGAATGCGGGGCCAATAAAAAACCCGGCTCGATGGCCGGGTTTTTTTGCGTGCGCAACGGGGCGTTACATCGCGCCGTGCTTCAGAACTGCCACCACGACTTCTTCGCGCCGGGGCGGGCATGGCCCGTCACGTACGGGCTGTCGGGGAACGTGCCCGCGAGCACGCGCTTGGTGTCCTCGGCGAGTTCAGGCTGGTTCAGCTTGCCGTACGACAGGATCATGATGTGCAGTGCATCCTCGATCGCCGGCGCGCCCTTGTAGTCCTTGATCGCGAGCTGCGCGCGGTTGATGGCCGCGACATAGGCGCCACGGCGGTAGTAGTAGTCGGCCGCGTGCACTTCGTGCGACGCGAGCGCGTTGACGATGTAGCGCATCCGCGCGGCCGCATCGGGCGCGTACTTGCTCTTCGGGAAGCGATCGACGACGACCTTGAACGCATCGTACGATTCGCGCAGTGCCTGCGGGTCGCGCTCGCTCATGTCCTGGCCGGAGAAGCGCCCGAACAGGCCGAGATCGTCGTTGAAGTGGATCATCCCCTTCAGGTAGTACGCGTACGGGATATCCGGATGATCGGGGTGGAGCTGGATGAAGCGATCGACGGCCTGGTCGGCCGCTGCCGCTTCGTTGTCCTTCCAGTTGCAGTACGCAACGTTGATCTGCGCCTGCTGCGCGAAATGGCCGAACGGATCGCGGCCTTGCAGCGATTCGAAATATTTCGCGCACTTGCCCCAGTCGCCGCCGGACAGTGCGTCCTGGGCCTCTGAGTATAATTTGTTGTTCGACCAGGTAGCCGTCTCGTCCTGCTTCTGCGGCAAGCCGTGGCAGCCGGCGATGAGGGCCGCGGCCGCTACCGCCGCAGCCCGGGCGGCGACGGTTCTGGCCGTGCGTTTGGTCGAATTCATCATGCTCGCATGTCCTAGCTTCAAGTCTCGGTGACCCAGTCTAAATGACCCGTTCAAGTTCGCAGAATGCCCAGCCGGGCACACCAAATCGCGAAGATTATAGCCCAAGCGATCGGCCCGCCGACGCTGCGTCGGGGGATTCCCTCGATGACGATCTGACCGGCGATGCCATGCCGCCGCCCGTCGTGCCGTCCGTGGCGGGCGACGACGCGCCGCGCATCGTCGAAGTGCCGCTGTCGCTCGCCGGCGAACGGCTCGACAAGGCGCTTGCCCAACTGTTCCCCGAATTCTCGCGCAGCCGCCTGCAGAGCTGGATCGAGGCGCAGCGCGTGCTCGTCGACGGCGCGCCGGCGAAGATCCGCCAGCCGGTGCCGCTCGGCGCGAAGATCGAGCTCGTGCCCGATCTGCTGCCCGAGCAGCTCGCGTTCACGCCGGAGCCCGTGCCGCTCGACGTGATCTACGAGGACGACGCGCTCGTCGTCATCAACAAGCCGGCCGGCCTCGTCGTGCATCCGGCCGCCGGCAACTGGAGCGGCACGATCCTCAACGGTCTGCTGCATCGCTACGGCGACGCCGCGGCCGGCCTGCCGCGCGCGGGAATCGTCCACCGGCTCGACAAGGAAACCTCCGGCCTGATGGTGGTCGCGCGCACGCTGGCCGCGCAGACGGACCTCGTGCGCCAGCTGCAGGCGCGCACGGTCAAGCGCCGCTATTTCGCGCTGGTGTGGGGCACGATGCCCGAGGAAGGCACGATCGACGCGCCGATCGGCCGCGACCCGCGCGAGCGCACGCGCATGGCCGTCGTCACGGGCGCGTCGGGCAAGCCCGCGCGCACGCATTTCCGCACGGTTGACACATGCCTGTGGCAACGTCAGCCGGTGTCGGCGATTCAGTGCGATCTCGAAACCGGCCGCACGCACCAGATCCGCGTGCATTGCGCGCATGCCGGGCATCCGCTGCTCGGCGATCCGGTCTACGGGCGCGCGCGCGGCAAGCGCTCGGTCACGCCGCTGCCGGACGGGTTCGCGCGACAGGCGCTGCATGCGTGGCGGCTCGGCCTCGTGCATCCGGTCACGGGCAAGGCGATGCAGTGGCGCTGCCCGCTGCCGGACGACATGAACGCACTGGTCGCGGCGCTCGGTTTCGGGCAGGGCGACGAGGAATTCGACGACGACGACGGTGTCTACGACGATGACGATTTCGGCGGCGAGTATCACGACGACGAGCCGTACCTGGACGATGAGGAGGAGTGAGTGCCGATGACGAACCTGGCGCCGTTGACGTGGCAGGACTGCGTGCAGCCCGACTGGCAGGTGTCGCCGCGCGTGCGCGCGCTGGTCACGACGCGCAACGGCGGTGTGAGCGAAGGCCCGTACGGGCGCTGGGAGGGCGGCGCGGCGCTGCCGGGCGGGATGAATCTCGGCCTGCATACCGGGGACGATCCCGACCATGTCGCCGTCAATCGCGCGCGCCTGCTGGCCCTTGCCGGCCAGTCGAGCGCCGCATGGCTCGAGCAGGTTCACGGCGCGCAGATCGTGCAGGCGGACGAAGTGATCGCCGCGGCGCCGGCTGCCACGGCACCGGTGCGGGCCGACGCGAGCGTCACGAACCGGGCCGGTGCCGTGTGCGTCGTGATGGTGGCCGATTGCCTGCCCGTGCTGCTGTGCGACGCGCAGGGCCGCGCGGTCGGCGCCGCGCATGCGGGCTGGCGCGGGCTCGCGGCCGGTATCGTCGAGCAGACGGCCGCGCGTGTCGCGGCGCTCGCGGGCGGCGCGACGGATACGCTGCATGCCTATCTCGGGCCGGCGATCGGCCCGCAGGCGTTCGAGGTGGGCGCCGACGTGCGCGATGCGTTTCTCGACACGGCTGCGCAGTCGGAGCATGATGAAACCCGTCATGCGTTCGTCGCGATCGATGGCGCGCCCGGCAAGTTTCTTGCCGATCTCTACGCGCTCGCGCGCCTGCGACTCGCGCGTGCGGGCGTGACGCACGTGAGCGGCGGCACGGCCTGCACGGTTGCCGAACGCGCGCGTTTCTATTCGTTCCGGCGCGACCGCGTGACGGGTCGCATGGCCGCGGCAATCTGGCTGGCCGATTGATCGCATGTGCATGCGCGCCGGTTTTGTTGCGTCGCGAAATCGGGTTATCTCGATATTGACGCGGCAATGCGGCGTTGCATGCGCGACTGAATGGAAAATCCGGACGTCAAGTCGAACAAAATGTTTTATGTTTCGCCGGAACCCTTGTCCCGTCTGTTGTGCGCGGATTATCTCCGTGCAGAAATGTTCAGTGGTTTGACCGGGCGCTTCACATGGGGAAAACGATAATGATAAAAATACCGCACTGCGGCAGAATCTGGAGACGCCTCTCCAGAGCATGACGGCCCGGCTCGCAGCCGGCACGCCGCGCGCGAGCAGGATTTCACGATTGACGCTCACGAATCACCGGTAAGGCAGGTAATGACAGCATCGAAAAATTCGTCGACGTCCGCGCAAGCGGGCACTTCCGCGGGCAGCACCGGTTTCGATCCGGCCGCCCAGCCGATGCAGCAGATGTTCGAGTCGTGGTTGAATGCGTGGCGTGGTTTTGCGGATCCGGCGCGCGCCGCGACGGCATCGGCCACCGTCAATCCGTTCGCGACATTCCAGTTTCCGGCGTCGTTTCCGTTCCAGATGCCGTCGATGCCCGACCTCGGCGCGATGGCCTCGCCGTTCGCGGGGCTGAAGCTGCCCGTTGCGGCGATTCCGCCCGAACGGCTCCAGGCATTGCAGGCCGACTACACGCGCGACTGCATGACGCTGATGCAGCAGGCGGCCGCCGCGAAGCTCGAATCGCCGGAGCTGAAAGACCGCCGCTTCAGCGGCGACGCATGGAAGGCGTCGCCCGCGCACGCCTTCGCGGCCGCGTGGTATCTGCTCAACGCGCGCTATCTGCAGGAACTCGCCGACGCGCTTCAGACCGATCCGAAGACGCGCGAGCGCATCCGTTTCACGGTCCAGCAATGGACGGCCGCCGCCGCGCCGAGCAACTTCCTCGCGCTCAATCCCGATGCACAGAAATCGATCCTCGAGACGCAGGGCGAAAGCCTGCGGCAGGGGATGATGAACCTGCTCGGCGACCTGCAGCGCGGCAAGATTTCGCAGACCGACGAATCGCAGTTCGTGGTCGGCAAGAACCTCGGGTGTACCGAAGGCGCGGTCGTGTACGAGAACGACCTGATCCAGCTGATCCAGTACACGCCGAAGACGGACAAGGTGTTCGAGCGGCCGCTCTTGATCGTCCCGCCGTGCATCAACAAGTTCTACATCCTCGACCTGCAACCCGAGAATTCGCTCGTCGCGCACGCGCTGTCGAACGGTCATCAGGTGTTCCTCGTGTCGTGGCGCAACGCGGATGCATCGGTCGCGCACAAGACGTGGGACGACTACATGAACGAAGGGCTGCTCGCGGCGATCGACGCGGTGCAGCAGATCAGCGGCCGCGAGCAGATCAACACGCTGGGCTTTTGCGTCGGCGGCACGATGCTCGCGACCGCGCTGGCGGTGCTCGCCGCGCGCGGCGAGCACCCGGCCGCGTCGATGACGCTGCTCACCGCGATGCTGGACTTCACCGACACGGGCATTCTCGACGTATTCGTCGACGAGGCGCACGTGCAGATGCGCGAGCAGACCATCGGCGGCAAGAACGGTGCGCAGCCGGGGCTGATGCGCGGCGTCGAGTTCGCGAACACGTTCTCGTTCCTGCGGCCGAACGATCTCGTGTGGAACTACGTCGTCGACAACTACCTGAAGGGCCGCACGCCGGCGCCGTTCGACCTGTTGTACTGGAACAGCGATTCGACGAGCCTGCCGGGCCCGATGTACGCGTGGTACCTGCGCCATACCTATCTCGAGAACAAGCTGCGCGAGCCGGGTGCGCTGACGGTATGCGGCGAATCGGTCGACCTGTCGCTGATCGACGTGCCGACCTTCATCTACGGTTCGCGCGAGGATCACATCGTGCCGTGGCAGACGGCCTATGCATCGACGTCGATCCTGTCGGGCCCGCTGAAGTTCGTGCTGGGTGCGTCGGGGCACATCGCGGGCGTGATCAATCCGCCGGCGAAGAAGAAGCGCAGTTACTGGGTCAACGACGGCGACCTGCCCGAATCGGCGGACGACTGGTTTGCCGGAGCGACCGAGGAGCCGGGAAGCTGGTGGACGACGTGGGTCGAGTGGCTCGACGCGTACGGCGGCCGCAAGGTCGCGCCGCCGGCCCGGCCGGGTTCCGCGCAGTTCCCGGTGATCGAGCCGGCGCCGGGGCGTTACGTGTTGCAGCGCGATTGACGAAAACCGGACAGCGGCGCACGCTGTCCGGTGCACCGCAGTTTTTTTAACAGGGCCGGTAACGATGCGCCGTGTCGTGCGGGCCTGGAGGAAAGGGAAATGACGGATGTAGTGATCGTATCGGCCGCGCGCACCGCGGTCGGCAAATTCGGCGGCTCGCTGGCGAAGATTGCGGCGCCCGAACTGGGCGCGACGGTGATCCGCGCAGTGCTGGAGCGAGCGGGCGTGAAGCCCGAGCAGGTCAGCGAAGTGATCATGGGCCAGGTGCTGACGGCCGGCTCCGGGCAGAACCCGGCGCGGCAGTCGCTGATCAAGGCGGGGCTGCCGAACGCCGTGCCGGGCATGACGATCAACAAGGTGTGCGGCTCGGGCCTGAAGGCCGTGATGCTGGCGGCGAACGCGATCGTCGCGGGCGACGCGGAGATCGTGATCGCCGGCGGCCAGGAGAACATGAGCGCGGCGCCGCACGTGCTGCCGGGCTCGCGCGACGGCTTCCGGATGGGCGACGCGAAGCTGGTCGACACGATGATCGTCGACGGCCTGTGGGACGTGTACAACCAGTACCACATGGGCATCACGGCGGAGAACGTCGCGAAGGAATACGGGATCACGCGCGAAGAGCAGGACGCGTTCGCGGCGCTGTCGCAGAACAAGGCGGAAGCCGCGCAGAAGGCGGGCCGTTTCGACGACGAGATCGTGCCGGTGTCGATTCCGCAGCGCAAGGGCGAGCCGCTGCAGTTCGCGACCGACGAGTTCGTGCGCCACGGCGTGACGGCGGAATCGCTCGCGGGGCTGAAGCCGGCGTTCGCGAAGGACGGCTCGGTGACGGCGGCGAACGCGTCGGGGCTGAACGACGGCGCGGCGGCGGTGCTGGTGATGTCGGCGCAGAAGGCGGCGGCGCTGGGCCTGACGCCGCTGGCGCGGATCAAGGCGTACGCGAACGCGGGCGTGGATCCGAGCGTGATGGGCATGGGTCCGGTGCCGGCGTCGCGCCGCGCGCTGGAGCGTGCGGGCTGGACGCCGGGCGACCTGGACCTGATGGAGATCAACGAAGCGTTCGCGGCGCAGGCGCTGGCGGTGCACAAGCAGATGGGCTGGGACACGTCGAAGGTGAACGTGAACGGCGGGGCGATCGCGATCGGCCACCCGATCGGCGCGTCGGGCTGCCGGATCCTGGTGACGCTGCTGCACGAGATGGTCAAGCGCGATGCGAAGCGCGGGCTGGCGTCGCTGTGCATCGGCGGCGGGATGGGCGTCGCGCTCGCGGTCGAGCGTCCGTAACCGGACGTTCATCGCCACAGCAATCCGTGCGCCGGCCGATTGCGGCTTCGGCCGGCGTCGCGTGAAGTCAGAGGGGGCTCCGGCAGCTCTCGAAACCAAAAATGGAGTGAGATTTATGTCTCAGCGAATTGCGTACGTAACGGGCGGGATGGGCGGCATCGGCACCAGCATCTGCCAGCGTCTGTCGAAAGACGGCTTCAAGGTGGTCGCAGGCTGCGGCCCGAACTCGCCGCGCCGCGTGAAGTGGCTCGAGGAACAGAAGGCGCTCGGCTACGATTTCATCGCGTCGGAAGGCAACGTCGGCGACTGGGACTCGACCAAGGCAGCGTTCGACAAGGTCAAGGCGGAAGTCGGCGAGATCGACGTGCTGGTCAACAACGCGGGCATCACGCGCGACGTCGTGTTCCGCAAGATGACGCACGAAGACTGGACCGCCGTGATCGATACCAACCTGACGAGCCTGTTCAACGTGACGAAGCAGGTGATCGACGGGATGGTCGAGCGCGGCTGGGGCCGCATCATCAACATTTCGTCGGTGAACGGCCAGAAAGGGCAATTCGGCCAGACGAACTACTCGACCGCGAAGGCGGGCATCCACGGCTTTACGATGGCGCTCGCGCAGGAAGTCGCAACGAAGGGCGTGACGGTCAACACCGTGTCGCCCGGCTACATCGGCACCGACATGGTGAAGGCGATCCGTCCGGACGTGCTCGAGAAGATCGTCGCGACGATTCCGGTGCGACGTCTCGGCGCGCCGGAGGAAATCGGCTCGATCGTCGCGTGGCTTGCGTCGAACGATTCCGGCTTCGCGACGGGCGCCGACTTCTCGCTGAACGGCGGCCTGCACATGGGCTGAGCGCCCGGGCTGCGCGGGCCGGCTGGCCGCGCAGCCGGGCGTTTTCCGAAGGCCCCCGCCTCCCGGATTCGGGCGGCGGGGATTCGTCACTTGCGCTACGCTGCACTCAAAGGCGTTACATGACTACTACAAAGAAGACGGCCGAACGGCTCATCAAGAAGTACCCGAACCGCCGGCTCTACGATACCGAGACAAGCACGTACATCACGCTTACCGACGTGAAGCAGCTCGTGCTGGAACAGGAGGATTTCAAGGTCGTCGACGCGAAATCCAACGAAGACCTGACGCGCAGCATCCTCCTTCAGATCATCCTCGAAGAGGAAAGCGGTGGCGTGCCGATGTTCTCGTCGTCGATGCTGTCGCAGATCATCCGTTTCTACGGCCATGCGATGCAGGGCATGATGGGCACGTACCTGGAAAAGAACATCCAGGCGTTCATCGACATCCAGAACAAGCTCGCGGATCAGTCGAAGAACCTGTACGACACGAACGCGATGAATCCGGAAGTCTGGTCGCAGTTCATGAACATGCAGGCGCCGATGATGCAAGGGATGATGACGAGCTACATCGAGCAGTCGAAGAACATGTTCGTGCAGATGCAGGAGCAGATGCAGAACCAGGCGAAGTCGATGTTCAGCACGTTCCCGTTCAAGCAGCCGGGCGCATCGGAGCCCGAAAAGAAGTAACGCTTTCGCGGCAGGCCGGCCATGGCGGCGCGCGCTGCCGGGCGCCGGCGCCGCGAAGCGGGGCAGCCGGTCGCCGTCGTGCGGTCGGCCACGACGATGTGCGGCTGCCGCCTGCCGGAAGCGATCGCCGGCGGTCGTCCAGGATCGTCCGCGCCGAATGCCCGTGCCCCGTATGCGCGGGCGTCGCCGTTGCCCAGTCGACCGAGATCCAGTCCATACGAATGACAGCCGGGACGCGCCGCGCCGGATGATGCGCGTTCGCGCCCGCGCGGGTGCTTGGCCTGTCGTACCATGAGCGGCGCTGCACGGCGATGCGTGGAAGCCGCTCATGGCGAAACGCGCCAGCGGTGCCCGCGCACGGAAGAGATGTGCGATGCCGCGTCGATGTGGGGCGGCCGAGAAAAACAAACCGACTGAGAGAAAGCATGCGAGGGATTCGAACGGCATCGACCGGCAGGCCGGCCGGTCTTGCTGCGATGTTCATGATGGGCGTCTGCCTGGCTTCGCCGGGCTTTGCGATGGATTGCGCGAAAGCCGTCCAGCCGATCGAGAAGCGCATTTGCGCGAACCCCGCGTTGCGCGCGGCCGATACGCGGATGAATGCGGCCTATGCGGGCGCGCTGAAGGCCGCGCCGGACATCGCCATCCGCGACATGCTGGTGCGCAGCCAGCGCCGCTGGCTCGATGCGCGCAACAAACGGCTCGACACCGATTACGACGGCCATCGGCTGGCCGTCGACGAAGTGCGCAAGGCCCTCGATCGGCGCACCGCCGTGCTGGCCGACCGGTCGGGTGACGGGCTGATCGCACGCGCGCTGGCCGAGCGGCAATGGCTCGCGAAATTCAGCGGCGGGCCGCTTGCCGGCTTCGATGCAAACTGCGATTTCATCCCCGACGATGCGCGCGGCGCGCATGTTTCCTATGCGTGTTTCGGTGCGATTCACGTGCAGCATCATGCGCGGGTGTGCAGCCAGAGCGAGGACTGGGCGACCGGCGCGGTCTATCAGTACCGTCTGGTCAGTGCAGCCGACGGCGGCAAGGTGCGTCCGGTGGCGTTCTGCGAAGCGCAAGGCGCGCATGCATGCGACAGCGGCAGCGCGCAGGCCGGATGGGTGCGCGCCGCGGCGTCCGGCGGCGAGAACCGCCCGCCCGCGCCGGTGACGGGGCTGCCGCTACTCGACGCCGAGTTGTGGCCGCTCGGCGATGGCAGCGATGCGGCGTGGTTCGATCGGTGTCTGAAGGCGCCGGTGTTTCCGCAGGCGTATTGACGCGCCGCGTTCGCGGTTCGAGCAAGACCCGCCATCGCGAGCGGGTCTTTCATTGCGTCGGCAGGGATTGCGCACGCGGCCTGTCGCAATCGCGGCGCGTCGAGCCGCGACTCAGTGCGTCGGGCCGAAGTCCTGATCGTCGTCCGACGGCGGCAGGTCGAGCACGAGCTTGACGGCGCTGTAGTTGGCCTTGAGCGAGAACACGCGGCCGATCACGAGAAACGTCTGCCGGGAATTTTCGAGTTCGACGAAGTCGCCCGGTTGCGGCACGTGCGCGCCCTGGTCGTAGGAAAAGCTGGTGCTGGTCTGTTCGCCGATGGCTTCGGCGGCGTGTTCGGTGAATTCGATCGTGAGGTGGGTGGTCATGCGAGCCCCGTCATGGGTGAAGTGAAGCGGTTGGAGCTCCCGATTCTCGCATAATGGCGACTCGCGCCCGGCGCGATCGTCGTGTTCTGCTGGTTGCCGATCGTGCTGGCCCGCGGAGCGCCGGCTCACTCGAGTACGCACGCGTCGAGGGTTTCCCGCGAGCGCTGCCGCGAACCGCCTTCTGGAGATGCGCGGCAGTGCGACGGCAGCGGCCCGGCCGAAGCCGGGCGGGGCGCGGAACGAAGCGAGGCGGCGGTTATTTCTCCGCAAACGTGCCCGCTTCCACCAATGTCATCTTGGCGGGGTCCAGGTACGTGCGGATGGCGGTGTTGACCTGCCCGACGGTCAACGCGCGGACGCGCTCGGGATAGGTGTCCAGGTCACTCAGCGGGCGGTCCTGGAGCACCGTCTGGGCGATCATGGCGGCCATCTGCCCGGTGGTTTCCATGGCGATTTGATGGCGGCCGATCATGCCGTCCTTGCGTGCATCCAGTTCCGTTTGGGTAACGCCCTGTTTCCACCAGGCATCCAGAATCCGCCGCGTGCTGGCGACGCCCTTGTCGAGCAGGGGCGGGGCGAAGCTGCTGGTGATGACGAATCCGCCTTCCATCAGGGAGAGCCCGGACAGGCCGGCACGGATGCCGTAGGTCAGGCCTTCCTTGTCGCGGACCCCTGCCATCAACCGGCCGGTGAAGCCGTTGCCCAGGATGTTGACGGCCGCGCTGAGGGGCAGATAGTCGGCATCGTTGGCGCGCAGGTCGATGGCCTGACCCAGCATCACGCTGACGGATTCCTTGTCCCCCATGGCGATGCGCTGCGTGTCGGGCCGGCTTGCCTTGCGTGGCGGGCCCTGTCGCACAAGCGCCTGGCCCCCGCTCCAGCCCGCGAAGGCTTCGGTCACCATGGACTGCAGGTGGCGAGGGTCCGCGCCGCCGACCACGACCAGCGTCATGTGCGCGGGCCCGTAATAGGCGTGATGAAAGGCCTTGATGTCGTCCAGCGTGGCCGCGGCGATGGCCTCGAGCATCCGTTCGCGCGGCACCGGTGCGTTGAGGTGCGCAGCGGGGTAGATGGACC
This sequence comes from Burkholderia sp. BCC0506, assembly GCF_902833145.1. Lineage (GTDB taxonomy): Bacteria > Pseudomonadota > Gammaproteobacteria > Burkholderiales > Burkholderiaceae > Burkholderia. The sequence continues at coordinate 275,523 of NZ_CADFEN010000005.1, forward strand.
GATGTAGCGCCTCGGTGGCCCGGACCGACGGGTTTTCTCCGGCGTTACGGACCGCGGCCTCCAGCCGGCTCTTGGCCTTGGCCAGTTCCTCCGGCTTGAAGGCCGGCAGGCGCAACTGCTCGGCCATCAGGTCGATCAGCGTCGGCAAATCCTTGGTCAGGCTTTGGCCGTGTATGCCGACATAGCCGCCGTCGGTCTGGAACGACAACTGAGCGCCGAGGCTTTCCAGCAGCGCGGAGATCGCCATCTTGTCGCGACGGGTGCTGCCCTCCTGTAGCAACATGCCCGTCAGCAACGGCACCGCGGGGTTGGTCGCCTTGCTGACCGTGTCGGCATCGCCCAGGGGCATCACCCCGGCGACGGACACCATTTCCTGCGGCGACATCGAATAGGTCAATAGCGCGATGCTGCCGGCCTGGGAGCGCACGACGCGGTCGGCTATGCCTGCCTGAGCTGCAACGGGCAGGCATAGCACGGCGAACCACACGAACCACGTCCGCAGATGGTTGAAACGAACAGGCTTCATGAGGATTTCTCCGGGACGAACCAGCCGGTGGTGCTCTGGTTTTCAACGAGGTACTTGCGGGCTACGCGCTGCACATCGGCGGGCGTCACCTTTTCCAGTTCTTCGAGCTCGGTGACGAACAGTGTCCAGTCGCCCAGCGCGACCGCGTTGCCCAATCGGGCGGACGTCAAGCGGACGCCGTCGCGCTGGTAGACCTGATCGGCTCGGTAAGGGCCCAGCACCCGCTGGATATCCTCGCGACTGACGCCCTCGGTCTTGATCCGTTCCAGTTCGGTCCAGGCGATTTTCTCGGCCTGCTCGTGTTTCGCGTCGGGTGGCAGGCTGACCGTCACCACGAACGGACCGGGATCGCGCAGCGCATGGAAGCTGGCGCCGGCTTGAGTGGCAACCGTGGTGTCGACCAGTGCGCGATACAGCCGGCTGCTCTTGCCCTGGCTCAATACCAGGCCCAGTACGGTCAGGGCAGCCGCATCGGGGTCAAGCGCGCGCGGCCCCTTGAAGGCGATGATCAGATTGCCCGTTGCGCCCGCGCGTTTGAGCACCAGCCTTCGCGGCCCCTGCTGCGGCGGCTCTTCGGTCGTGACAATTGGAATGGGCTTGGGTGCGCGCGGAATGCCGCCGTAATACTGCCTGATCCACCCCAACGCCTGGTCCGGCCTGAAATCGCCGACCAGGATGACGGTGGCGTTGTCCGGCCAGTAGAAGGTGTCGTAGAAACGGCGCAGCTTGTCCACGCTCGCATGCTCGATGTCGCTACGCCAGCCGATGGTGGGATGGTGATAGGGGTGTGCCTGGTAAGCCGTGGCCATGACTTGCCGGAACAAGGCGGAGAAAGGACTGTTCTCGCCTCGCTCGTACTCGTTGCGTACCACCGTCATCTCGCTGGCCAGGTCTTCCGGGCGCAGCAGGAGGTTGCGCATGCGGTCGGCCTCGATGGCGATGTAGCCTTCCAGCGCATCGCGACCGAGCGTGCCGAAGTAGTTGGTGCGATCCATCGAGGTGGTTGCGTTGAAGTTCGCGCCCACTCGCTCCATGTAGCTGTTCAGTGAATTGCCGAGCGCCTTGTTGTAGTACCGGCTGCCCTTGAACATCAGGTGCTCGAGCAGGTGAGTGTCACCGGTCGTGCCGGCGGCTTCGTTGCGTGAACCCACCTGGTACAACACCTGGAAACTGACCACCGTCGCGGCGGGATCGGGCACGGCAAGCACGGTGAGGCCGTTGGCATCCAGGCGGTATTCGTCGATACCGCCGAGGGAGCGCACGTGGGTAAAGCCCGGTACCTCGACGGGCTGGCCAATCGCCGTGCCCGCAATCAACGGGCACAGCGAGAGCCAGGTGCATATCAAACGTCGTACTGACATGGAGCGTCCTTTTGTGCAGGTGGGATGAACGCGGAAGATCGGGCGCCGGCTCGGCGGTCAGTTGACTGCGATGCGTCGAGCGCGGCGAACGTGAAGTTTTTCATATTCTCCGATGCATGCTGACCGATGGCGCGTGGCGGAGACATCCCCGCCGTGATGCGCCCATCGACGGCCGTACGTTGCCTGACCGTCGACGCGTAGCGACAGACGGCGCGATCCCCTTTGAACGTGCAGGTCACCTGAAAGCGATTGTCGGGCTTGGACTTCTTCCGTGGTGCATCGTCCTTGGGTTTGCCGGCAAGCAACGTCGGCAGGAAACCGTTCGACGCTGACGCACCGGCGGAGAACCGGGACTCGCCGACCGTGCCTCCGCGGAGCGTGACGGCAGTGGAGTCGGCGTTCATCGAGCTCGGTATGGCGACCAACAGCGCAAGTCGGCGCGCGAGCGCGCACAAGGTGACGACCTTCATTCGGCATCCCGTTTCAGGGTAAAGGGTGGTCGACGCGCGACCGCAATCGATATGCTTTGGACGGACCGACGTCGCGACATCGAAGACAATGCGGCCTCGTGGCGAGCTGATGGGCCAGATTCGACCGATGCGGCAATGCAGCTGGGGCAGGGAGGCTCATGCGCGATGTTACTTTGCGCCCCATTATCGTGAAATGAGACGAGTTCGAATGTTTGGGTAAAACCGGCGCATTCGTCGGCTGGACTCGGCCATGAAGGATCGATCTGTAGCACGACAACGGCGCCGCGAGGCGCCGTTATTTTTTATTCGATCGTCGTGCTGGGAGGGGCGCGTAAGTGACTCTGACCCAGAATTAGTCCCCGAGTGATAGGGATGCATCAAACTCCACCTCGTTGTCGGCTTCCCAGCCGGCAGCGTACTCGAACTGCCGATCGCCGCTGCCGCCAGCCGCTCATTTTGGCTCGCCGTCCCTAAATCGCTGTAAACTCACGCTTTTGCTGCCACGCCCCCACACTCCAGATGTCCCAATCCCCCAAAGTAGGGTTCGTATCCCTCGGGTGCCCGAAAGCGCTCGTCGACTCCGAACAGATCATCACGCAGCTGCGCGCCGAAGGTTATGAAATTTCCGGCACCTACGACGGCGCCGACCTCGTCGTCGTGAATACCTGCGGCTTCATCGACGAAGCCGTGCAGGAAAGCCTCGACGCGATCGGCGAAGCGCTGACCGAGAACGGCAAGGTGATCGTCACCGGCTGCCTCGGCGCGAAGTCGAGCGCGAGCGGCTCGAACCTGATCGAGGAAGTCCATCCGAAGGTGCTCGCCGTCACCGGCCCGCACGCGGTGGGCGAAGTGATGCAGGCCGTGCATTCGCACCTGCCGAAGCCGCACGACCCGTTCGTCGATCTCGTGCCCGCGGCCGGCATCAAGCTCACGCCGCGTCACTACGCTTACCTGAAGATCTCCGAAGGCTGCAACCACCGCTGCACGTTCTGCATCATCCCGTCGATGCGCGGCGATCTGGTATCGCGTCCGGTCGCCGAAGTGATGCTGGAAGCCGAGAACCTGTTCAAGTCGGGCGTGAAGGAACTGCTCGTGATCTCGCAGGACACGAGCGCATACGGCGTCGACGTGAAGTACCGCACGGGCTTCTGGAACGGCAAGCCGATCAAGACGCGCATGACCGACCTGGTCGCCGCGCTCGGCGAACTCGCCGCGCAGTACGGCGCGTGGGTGCGCCTGCACTACGTGTATCCGTATCCGAGCGTCGACGAAGTGATCCCGCTGATGGCCGACGGTCCGTTCAAGGGCCACGTGCTGCCGTATCTCGACGTACCGTTCCAGCATGCGCACCCGGACGTGCTCAAGCGCATGAAGCGTCCGGCGAACGCCGAGAAGGTGCTCGAGCGCGTGCAGAAGTGGCGCGAGATCTGCCCGGACCTGACGATCCGCAGTACGTTCATCGCGGGCTTCCCGGGCGAGACGGAAGAGCAGTTCGAAACGCTGCTCGACTTCGTTCGCGAGGCGGAACTCGATCGCGTCGGCTGTTTCGCGTATTCGCCGGTCGAAGGCGCGAGCGCGAACGACCTGGACGGCGCGCTGCCGGACGAGGTTCGCGAGGAACGCCGCGCGCGCTTCATGGAAGTGGCCGAGGAAGTGTCGGCGAACCGCATGCAGCGCAAGGTCGGCAAGACGCTCAAGGTGCTGATCGACGAAGTCGGCGAAGAAGGCGGCATCGGCCGTACGGCAGCCGACGCACCGGAGATCGACGGCGTCGTCTACGTCGAGCCGGCGACGAAGGCATCGAAGCGCTACAAGGTCGGCGATTTCGTCTCCGTGAAGATCACGGGCGCGGACGGCCACGATCTGTGGGGCGAGGTGTAAGCGATGGCCGGCGCGTTTCCGGAGATCCTCGCGCTCGGCGAGGCGATGATCGAATTCAACCAGTCGCAGCCGGGGCGTCCTGAATTCCTGCAGGGCTTCGGCGGCGACACGTCGAACTTCTGCATCGCGGCGGCGCGCCAGGGCGCGTCGACGGGCTTCGTGTCGGCGATCGGCGACGATCCGTTCGGCCGCCTGCTCGCCGCGATGTGGCAAGCGGAGCAGGTCGACACCACGTACGTGCGGATCGACCGCACGGCGCCGACCGGCGTGTATTTCGTCACGCACGGCGCCGACGGCCACCAGTTCGACTATCTGCGCGCGGGGTCGGCCGCGAGCCGCTATGCGACGGGCGACCTCCCGCTCGACGCGCTTGCCGCCGCGAAGGCCGTGCACCTGTCGGGCATCAGCCTTGCGATCAGCACCGCCGCGTGCGATGCGGCATTCGCGGCGATCGACCATGCGCGTCGCAACGGCGCGAAGGTCAGCTTCGACACGAACCTGCGCCTGAAGCTGTGGCCGCTGCCCCGTGCCCGTGCGGTGATGCGCGAGGCGCTGCGCCAGACCGACATCTGCCTGCCGAGCTGGGACGACGTCACGGCGCTCACGGGCGCGAACGATCGCGACGCGATCGTCGACGCGATGCTCGAGCACGGGCCGCAGGTCGTCGCGCTGAAGCTCGGCAAGGACGGCGCGTATGTCGCGACGCCGAACGAGCGGCGCGTCGTGCCGGGCTTCGCGGTCGAGGCGGTCGACGCGACCGGCGCGGGTGACTGCTTCGGCGGCGCGTTCGTCGCGCGGATCGTCGCGGGCGACGATCCGTTCGCGGCCGCGCGTTATGCGAACGCGGCGGCGGCGTTGTCGACGACCGGTTACGGCGCGGTCGCGCCGATTCCGCACCGCGATGCGGTGGAACGACTGATCCAGGGCTGACGCGACACGCGCACGCCGACGCAGTCGCCGCGCAGGTTTGCGCGGCCACGCAGGAGCCGGGTCCCGACCCGGCACGGCCCGCGATTGTCGGGCGACACTGAAGCAAGGAGCGACACAAGGTGGGGCGATATTCGGAATGGCAACGGGCGCTCGTCGTCGCCGGTGCGCTGGTAGCGGGCATCGCGATGCCGACGGTGGTCGCGGCGCAGGCGGTCGCACCGGGCGTGCAGCAGGATGAGCCGGCGCCGGCGCGGCCGCTGAAGCCGAACCCCGAGTTCGCCCGCCTGCCGCGCTACGAAGGCACGCTCGGCGATCGGCCGATCGTCGTGCATCTCGGCCCGAAGACGGACGAGGAAGGCGTGCACGGCGAATACCAGTTCGCCGACACGGGCGAGGTCGTGCTGCTCGCGGGCGACCGCGACGGCGATACGCTCGAGATCGAGGAGTCGAACGACGGCACGAACATCACCGGCGTGTGGATCGGCCGCTTCGACGCGACGGGCGACCTGAAGGCCGACCGGATGAATTCGGACGAGTCGGATCCGCAGCCGGTCGTGCTGCATCTGGCGCCGGGCAAGCGCGCGGCGCTGCAGGTGCGCGACGGCCGCGTGCGCGAAATCGAGACGGTGGGCGGCGTCGTCAACCTGCGCACCAACGACTGAGCGCGTGCTGGCTCGGCGTGCGCGGCGCGCATTGTACCGGGCCAACCGCGCCGATTTTGGCTACTCTAACGACATATTCCGCAACCGAACGGCCTCGTGCCCGGCTCCCCGTCATGACTGCATCCACTTCCAAGCGCGCGCTGCAAACCCGCATCGTTCAACCCGACGACGTCATTCCGGAAGGCTTCCGGTCGTTCGTGCCGCCGGTCGCGCGCGCGTCGACGGTCGTGTTCCCCGATCTCGCGACGATGCGCGCGCTGGTCTGGCACGACGACAACCAGTGGCGCTACGGGCTGCACGCGACACCGACGTCGCTCGCGCTCGCGCAGCGGCTCGCCGAGATCGAGGGCGGCACGCACGCGCTGCTGCAGCCGTCGGGCCTCGCGGCGATCATGAACGTCTACTTCGGGATCGTGAAGGCGGGCGACGACGTGCTGATTCCGCACAACGTGTACGGCCCGAACGCCGATTTCGGCAACTGGCTCGCGAAGGATTTCGGCATCACCGCGCGCTTCTACGATCCGCTGATCGGCGCCGGCATCGCCGAGCTGATCCAGCCCAACACGCGGCTGATCTGGATCGAGGCGCCCGGCTCGGTGACGATGGAAGTGCCCGACGTGCGGGCGATCGCGGCGGCCGCGAAGGCGCGCGGCGTCGTCACCGCGATCGACAACACCTTTTCGGCCGGGCTCGCGTTCAAGCCGTTCGAGCATGGCGTCGACATTTCCGTGCAGGCGCTGACCAAGTACCAGTCGGGCGGCAGCGACGTGCTGATGGGCGCGACGATCACCGCGAACGCGGAACTGCACGCGAAGCTGAAGCTCGCGCGGATGCGCTGCGGGATTGGCGTGTCGGTCGACGATTGCTCGCTCGTGCTGCGCAGCCTGCCGAGCATGCAGGTGCGCTTCGACGCGCACGGCAAGAGTGCGCTCGCGCTCGCGCAATGGCTGAAGGCGCGGCCGGAGATTGCAGCGGTGCTGCACCCGCAGCTCGCCGACTGCCCGGGCCACGCGTCGTTCATGCGCGACTTCACGGGAGCGGGCGGGCTGTTCTCGGTGGTGTTCGACGCGCGCTACAGCGCGGAGCAGGTCGACCGGTTCGTCGAGTCGCTCGAGCTGTTCGCGATCGGCTGGAGCTGGGGCGGCGCGTGCAGCCTCGCGATGCCTTACGACGTCGCGTCGATGCGCCCGGACTGGCCGCATCGCGGCACGCTGGTGCGTTTCTACGTCGGCCTGGAAGACGAAGCCGACCTGCGCGCGGACATCGAGCGCGCGATGCAGGCCGCACTCGGCTGATCGCAGGCCGGCAACGTCCGGGACAAAAACGAAACGCCGGCGCGATTCGATGTCGCCGGCGTTTTCATTGGCGGTGCCGCGAGATCAGAACAGCCGCAGCAGCCCGTCGAGGCCGACGTGGTCGAACGCGACGGTGGCCGCATCGCGCACGACGGGCTTCGCATGGAACGCGACCGACAGCCCGGCTTCGGCCATCATCTTCAGGTCGTTCGACCCGTCGCCCATCGCGATCGCGCGGCGCGGCTCGAGGCCGAGCGATGCGCACGTTTCGCGCAACAGGCGCGCCTTCACGTCGGCGTTGACGATCTCGCCGAGCACCTTGCCGGTGAGCTTGCCGTCGACGATCTCGAGCGTGTTCGCATGCGCGTAGTCGAGGCCGAGGCGGGCTTTCAGCCGCTCGGTGAAGAACGTGAAGCCGCCCGACACGAGCAGCGTCTTCATGCCGGCGGCCTTCACGCCGGCGAGCATCGTCTCGGCGCCCGGCGACAGTTGCAGCCGTTCTTCGTACACGCGCTCCAGCGCGTGCGCATCCAGCCCGGCCAGCAGCGCAACGCGGCGCGTGAGGCTTTCGTTGAAATCGCGGATCTCGCCGCGCATCGACGCTTCGGTGATCTCGGCGACCTGCGTTTTCAGTCCGCAGAAATCGGCGATTTCGTCGATGCACTCGATCGTGATCAGCGTCGAATCCATGTCCATCACGGCGAGCCCGAAATCGCCGAGCGTGAGGCCGGCCTCGACGAAGCCGAAGTCGAGCGCATGCGTGCCGCAGTACGCATCGATGTCGAGGCGCTGCGCGGTGCTCACGTTTTCGATGCGCAGCGCGTGATCGTCGGTTTGCACGACGCGGGTGCCGCGCGACAGCGCGAGCAGCGGTTTGTGATGGGCGTCCGACAGCGGCGCAAGACTCTGGATGACGAGATTGTGGGTCATGACGAGTGGTTGGGAGACGAATGAATGACGTGCGCGGCCCACGGGCGGCCGCTTGCGCGCGCGGGCCCCGTGCGGCCGCGGGCCGTTGCGTCGCGAACGCGCCATTGTAGCCGGTCGGCCGCGCCGGGCGGCCGGCGCCGGCGCGAAACCGTGCGCGCGGCGGCACTCACCCGTTCGCGCGATCCCAGTACGGCGGATCGCCGAAATGATCGGCGAGGAACGCGATGAACGCGAGCGTTTTCAGCGGCACGTGCGCGCGGCTCGGATAGACGGCCCAGATCGCGACGTCGTCCGCGAACGGATAGTCGTCGAGCACGGTGACGAGCGCGCCGCTCGCGAGCAGCGGGCCGACGTCCCAGGTCGACTTGATCGCGATCCCGAAGCCGTCGACGAGCGCTTCGCGGATCGCCTCGCCGTTGCTCGCGACGAGCCGGCCGCCGACCCGTACCGTGAGCGAACCTTGCGGCGTCGCGAACGACCAGTCGCGCTGGTCGCCGAGGATCACGCACTCGTGCTGCGTCAACTCGGCCGGATGGCGCGGCGTGCCGCGTTCGGCGAGATAGGCGGGCGAGCAGCACAGCACGCGGCGGTTGGTGGCGAGCTTGCGGGCGACGAGCGTCGAATCCTTCAGCGCGCCGAGGCGGATCGCGACGTCGTAGCCGTCGTCGACGAGGTCGACGATTTCGTCGGACAGCCGCAGATCGAGCGACACGGACGGATAGCGGCGCAGGAATGCGGGAATCACCGGCGCGACGTGCTGGCGGCCGAACGACGACGACATCGACACCTTCAGCCGGCCGTACGGCTCGCTGCGGCCGCGGCCGACCGAGGCCCGCGCGGCGTCGGCGGCGGCCAGCAACGCGTCGGCGCGCGCCATGAAGATTTCGCCGTCCTGCGTGAGGCTGATGCGGCGCGTGGTGCGGTGCAGCAGCCGCGCGCCGAGCTGGCGTTCGAGCTGCGCGATGCGCGCGCTCGCGACCGCCGCCGACACGCCGAATTCGCGCCCGGCCGCGCTGACGTTCGCGAGCAGCGCCGCGCGCACGAACAGCGCGACGTCGAACAGGTCGAGCGGCTTGTCGGGCGCCGAAATGGGACCAGACCTGGGATCGGACGTCATTATTCTGAAATTCCTGAAAATGTTTCAGGAAATATAGCGGTTTTCTCGAATGATCGGGTTGCCTACGATGGCACGCATGGAGGTTGCGCCGCAACCTGCCGGATTCCCTGAAAGGAGTATCGAGATGAAAGCCGTTGGATTGACCCGTTATCTGCCGATCGACGACCCGCAAGCGTTGCTCGACGTCGAGTTGCCGCAGCCCGTGCCGGGCCCGCGCGATCTGCTCGTGAAGGTCGAGGCGATTTCCGTGAACCCAGTCGACACCAAGGTACGTGCGCCGAAACCGCAGGTCGAGGAAACGCCGCGCGTGCTCGGCTGGGATGCGGCCGGCACGGTCGTCGCGGTCGGCGCCGACGTCACGTTGTTCCGGCCCGGCGACGAAGTGTTCTACGCGGGCAGCATCACGCGGCCCGGCGCGAACAGCGAATTCCATGCGGTCGACGAGCGGATCGCCGCGCTCAAGCCGCGCACGCTCGACTTCGCGGCGGCGGCCGCGCTGCCGCTCACCGCGCTGACCGCGTGGGAAGCGCTGTTCGACCGGCTGCGCGTGTCGCCGCAGGGCGCGGATGCCGGCAAGTCGGTGCTGATCATCGGCGGCGCGGGAGGCGTGGGCTCGATCGCGATCCAGCTCGCGAAGACGCTCGGCAAGCTGCACGTGATCGCGACCGCGTCGCGGCCGGCATCGGCCGAATGGGTGCGCGCGCTGGGCGCGGATGCGGTGGTCGACCACTTCGGCGACCTGCCGGCGCAGTTGCGCGAGGCCGGCCATCCGAATGTCGACTACGTGCTGATCTTCAACGATACCGACCATCATTTCCCGGCCGCCGCGGAAGTCGTCCGGCCGCAGGGCGGCATCTGCACGATCGTCGAGAACGCGAAGCCGGTGCCGGTCGAATTGCTGAAGGCGAAGAGCGCCGCGTTTCACTGGGAATTCATGTTCACGCGCGCGATGTTCGAGACGCCGGACATGATCGAGCAGCACCGGATCCTCGGCGAGGTCGCGCGGCTGATCGACGCCGGCACGCTGCGCACGACGCTCGGCGAACAGCTCGGCACGATCAACGCGGCGAACGTGCGGCGCGCGCATCAGATGCTCGAGGGCGGCCGCGCGATCGGCAAGCTCGTGCTGAGCGGCTTCTGACTTTTGAGCCGACCGCGTGCTTAAGATTGCGGCGCCGCGAACGCAAGCGGGGTAACACCCGATGCGTTTGCGGCGCATTGCATGCCGCTTGGCGGTAGACTGGCAACGCATCATGCATCTAAAACCGCGCGGCACGCGCGTGCCGCCGCATACAAGGAGGTCAGCATGAGCCAACGCAGCTTGTCAGTCGCCGCATCGTGGTCGGTCGTGTTCGCGGCGGCGTGCGTCAGCGCGAGCGTATTCGCGGCGCCGCCGGTCAAGGGCAGCTTGAAGGGCGGCGGTACCGGACAGCTCGAATACACGGTCAAGGTCGACTCGAAGACCTTCGGCAATACGCAGGAGACCCGCAAGATCCGCTCGGGCGAGACGGACGATTTCAACTGGAAGTCGGTGCCGCCGAGCGGCGCGGTCGCGATGCCGGACGGCTGTCCGAACGCCGACAACCTGCCGCGCGACGCGAACGGCGCGATGGTGCGGCAGACCCAGGTGCGGCTTGCGCCGTCGGTCGACGCAAAGGGTGTCGCCAACGTGCAGTTGAGCTTCCAGGCGGCCGCGCCGAAGGGCACGCGCAGCGTGACGGCCGGCGGCAAGTCGCTGCAGTGTCCGGACGTCGTGTCGGTGAGCCAGGTGAAGTGGGTGTCGATTCCGACCAACGGCGGGTCGAAGGCCGTGACGATGAGCGACGGTACCAAGGTCACGGTGTCGATCAAGCGTTGAGCGGCGCGCGGGGGCCGGCGTCTCGTCCGGTGCGCGCGCAACCGGTTCGGTTGGCGCAGCGAGCCGGGCGGCGCGCGAGCAGGTCGTGCCGCCGTTGCAATGCGTTCGGCCTTTTGCTTCCTGATGCGGTGCCACGGCTCACCGTGCAACCGTGCGGCGTGACGTCATGCGGGATGTCACGTTATGCTCGCCCGCATCCTTTCCTTCCGGTCATCCCGTCCCGATGAAACGTCGAATGCACGCGCTGCTGTCTGCCCTTGCGTTCGTCGCCGCGTACGCTCACGCGGCCGACGACTGCAGTTTCGTGAAGAAGGTCGAGCTGCCGTCACGGCAGCAGGTGGCGGTGATATCGAGCGGCGCGCTCGAACCGTGCTCGACCGGCAGCTACGCGGTGCGCGTGTATTCGACCGCGCACGCCGCCCCGGGCTTCGATACCGACGATTACGTGACGGGCGCGCTGCATGCGCGCGACGGCACGATCACCGATGCGTACACGGCCGACCTCGGCGCCCGCGCGCCGCAGGCGCTCGTCGTGACCACGCGCTCGGCCGGCAGCGGCGGGTACGTCGGCGCGCAGGCCTATGTGACGACGGCGCGCGCGGTGCGGCTGGTCGCATCGGTCGACGGGCTCGCGCCCGACGCGGACATCGCGGCCGCGCTTCGACAGGCGATCGGCAAGCGGCACGGCGTGTACTGAGCGCCACGGGTCGCCCGCCGCCGCCGCGCGTCAGTGCGTGCGCTCCTCGAGCCGCGACGCGAGAAAGCGGTGATCGGCCGAGAACAGCCGCCGATACGTCATCAGCACCGCGCCGACGGTGCCGAGCGCGGACGCCGCGGCGATGAGGAACATGATCACGATCTGGTAGCGCACGGCCTGCAGCGGCGACTGGCCGGCCAGCACCTGGCCCGTCATCATCCCCGGCAGGCTCACGACGCCGACCACCGCCATCTGGTTCAGCGTCGGCAGCATGCCCGCGCGCACGGCCTGGCGCGCGGCGTCCTGCGCGGCTTCCCAGCGCGTCGCGCCCAGTGCGAGCGCGGTTTCGACGCGATCGCGGCGCGCCGTGAGCTCTTCCATCATCCGCTCGACGCCGAGCGAGACGCCGGTCAGCGTATTGCCGAGAATCATCCCGAGGATCGGGATCGCGTATTGCGGCGCGAACCAGGGGTGGATGCGGATCACGACGAACAGGCCGACCGCCGCGACGAACCAGCTGCTGAACCAGATCGACGCGATGCTGTCGACGCGCTGGCCACGATACGTGCGCTTGCCGCGCCCCGCGCCGGCGAAACCGGCGATCAGCGTCATCAGCGCGGTGAGCGGCAGCACGACGTACCAGTGCGGATGGCCGAACACCCAGCCGAGCACGTAGCCGATCGCGAGCAACTGCACGACGGTGCGCACCGCGGCGAGCGCGAGCTTGCGCCCGAGGCCGAGCGACAGGGCCGCGGAGATCGCGCCGTTGACGGCGACGAGCGCGGCGGCGATGCCGACGTCGACGAGGCTCAGGTCCTGCAGTGCCGGGCTCATCGCGCAGCCTCCGTCGGGCTGGCCGCATGCAGGACGCCGGCCTGCATCACGCACTGCATCGTACCGATCCGCGCGGCCTGGGCCGGATCGTGCGAGATCCACATGTACGCGCGTGCGTCGGGCGCCGCGTCGAACCACGCACCGACCAGCGCTTCGATCGCGCGCGCCGATTCGGGATCGAGCGCGGAGGTCGGCTCGTCGAGCAGCAGCACGTCGGGATCGAGCTGCAGCACGCGCAGCAGCGCGGTGATCTGCGCTTCGCCGCCGGACAGGTCGCTCGCGCGCTTGTCGAGAAAACCGGCGCCGCGGCCGGCCCGCGCGGCGAGCGCTGCGGCGCGCGCGCGATCGAATGCGACGTCGCGATAGATCGCGAGCGAATACGGGTAGCGCAATTGCGATTCGACGGTGCCGTCCATCTGCGCGGGGCGCTGGCGGACATAGGCGACGCTGCGCCGGTAGCGCGGAATCGCATTGCGCCGGATCCGGCGGCCGCGCCACAGGAGCTGGCCGCCGTCGAGCGGATCGAGCAGCGCGAGCGCACGCAGCAGCACGCTCTTGCCCGACCCGGATGGCCCCGTGATAGCAATTCGCGATCCCGCGACGAGACTGAAATCGGTCGGGGCGAGCAGCGTCTTGCCGCTGCTGGCGTCACGCCGCGTGATGTGCTGCGCATCGATGAGGCCGGTGGGGGAGGTCATGTCACAAATGAAAAAAAGCGTTAATGGCGCCGAAAGGCCGCCGTGCCGTGCGTCATAATACCGATTGAAAAGCCGCAGTTGTCGTGCGCCGTTCGCCCACGCAAGCGGCCCGGCATGGTGCGGCAACGCTTCAGAACAACAACGGAACCGCCATGACGCTAACCCGAGCCATCGGCAAATCGGCTGCATGGATCGTCGGTATCGTCGCGGTGCTCATCGCGGCGGCCGGCGTCTTTCTCTTCACGTTCGACTGGAACCGCGCGAAACCGTGGGTCAACGAACAGGTGAGTACCGCACTCGGCCGCCCGTTCGCGATCAACGGCGATCTCAAGGTCGGCTGGCGTCGCCCGGACGGCGAGACCGGCTGGCGCGCGTGGGTGCCCTGGCCGAGCTTCTCGGCCACGCAGCTGGAGATCGGCAATCCGGACTGGGCGCAAGCGCCCAAGTTCGTCACGCTCGATGCCGCGCACTTCGATCTCGCGATCCTGCCGCTGCTTGCGCATGAAATCGTCATCCCGTCGATCGACGTCGTGAACCCTGCCGTCGATCTCGAACGGCGTGCGGACGGCACCAATACGTGGACCTTCCAGTTCAAGCAATCGGCGCAGCCTTCGCGGTGGAAGGTGCGGCTCGACAGCTTCGGGTTCGCGAAGGGCACCGTCACGTACCGCGACGCGATCACGAAGGCCGACCTGACCGTCGCGATCGATACGCTCGGCCAGCCGATTCCGCTCGGCGACGTGCTCAAGGAGCAGGAGCAGACCTCGCGTGCGGCGTCGGCGCAGCGCGTGGGCAAGCGTGGCGCCGCGCAACTCGGCGCGAAGGCCGATGCGCAGGCGGTGTCGAGCGCGGCTGCGGCGTCGGGCGCGTCGGCTGCGAGTGTCGCTGCTTCGGCGGCGTCCGGTTCGTCGGCTTCGTCGGCTCCGGCCGTGCCTGCCGCGTCGGCGGCGGCTGCCGCGTCCGGCGCGAGCGGGGCCGCGGCGCCCGCCAAGCCGTCCGGCCCGACCTATGCGTTCGGGCTGAAGGTCGACGGCCGCTACAAGAACGTGCCGATCAGCGGCACCGGCAAGGTCGGCGGCGTGCTCGCGATCCAGGATACGTCGCGGCCGTTCCCGCTGCAGGCCGACGTCAAGGCGGGCGACACGCGGCTCGCGATCGTCGGCACGCTGACCGACCCGATGCATCTCGCGGCGCTCGACCTGCGGCTGTGGCTGCAGGGCACGTCGATGTCGCACCTTTACCAGCTCACCGGCATCACGCTGCCCGATACGCCGCCGTACGCGACCGAAGGGCGCTTGATCGGCAACTTCAAGCCGCATGCGAGCACGTTCCGCTACGAGAACTTCAACGGCCGCGTCGGCGGCAGCGATCTCGGCGGCACGCTCGTCTGGGCGCAGCGCGAGCCGCGCCCGAAGCTGTCGGGCGAGCTCGTATCGAACCTGCTGCAGTTCTCCGATCTCGCACCGGTGATCGGCGCGGATACGGCCGCGAGCAAGGCCAAGCGCGGCGACACGACGCGCCAGCCGCCCGACCGCGTGCTGCCGGTGGCGACGTTTCGCACCGAGCGCTGGAGCGCGATCGATGCCGACGTGAAGTTCACCGGCCGCAAGCTGATCAAGAGCGCGAACCTGCCGATCACCAACCTGTACACGCACATCCTGATGCAGGACGGCGTGCTGTCGCTCGAGCCGCTGCAGTTCGGCGTCGCGGGCGGCACGCTCGCGACGAACGCTCGTCTCGACGGCAGCCGCACGCCGCTCAGGGGCCGCTTCACGCTGGCCGCGCGGCATCTGAAGCTCAAGCAGCTGTTCCCGACGCAGAAGGTGATGCAGACCGCATTCGGCGAAATCAACGGCGACGCGTCGCTATCGGCAACGGGCAATTCGCCGGCCGCGCTCGCGGCGACGTCGACCGGCGAAGTGAAGGCACTCGTCACCAACGGCCGCATCAGCCGCTTGCTGATGGAGGCAGCGGGGCTGAACGTCGCGAACGTCGTCTACGAGAAGCTGTTCGGCAACCGCGACGTCAACATCAACTGCGCGGCGATCGATTTCGTGGCGACCGACGGCCTGCTCGACCCGAAGGTCTTCGCGCTCGATACCGACGATGCGCTCATCAACGTCGACGGCCCGATCAACCTGCGCGACGAGTCGCTCGACCTGAAGATCCATCCGCATACGAAGGGTTTCCGGATCTTCTCGCTACGTTCGCCGCTGTATGCGAAGGGCACGTTCAAGAACCCGAAGGTCGGCGTCGACGCGGGCGCGCTCGCGTTGCGCGCCGGCGCGATGGTCGGGCTCGGGCTGATCAACCCGTTCGCCGCGCTGATCCCGCTGATCGCGCCGAGCAACAACCGCGACGTGCCGTGCTCGGAACTGTTCGGGCAGATGAAGGCACAGGCGGCGCAGAAGGCGGCCAAGAAGGCCGGCAAGTGACGCACGCCGCCGCCGGGGCGGCTTGCATCACGGTGCGGGTCGAGGTCGTCGGAGCAACCGGCTGAGCGCCGGCCGTGCGTCACCGCCCGGGGGCGCTCAGCGGCGGGCGCGTGCCCAGACGAGGACCGGCTCGACCTCCCGGCCGCCGATCCGAATCGGTCCGGTGGTGCCGAGCTGCAGCCGGTCGCCATCCAGGCTCACCACACGCTGCTGGACGTTGCCGATCCAGTTCGGATACAGGCTGACGTCCATTTCGTGGGTTAGCGTGCCGTCGTCGCCGACGTGAAAGGGGCCCGAATACGCGATGTAGCCGTGCGCCGCGGCCGCGCGTTCCTCGACGCTGCCGCCCTGCAGGTCGCCGTCCGCGTAGGGCGGCCGGCTGGCCGCCATCAGCTGCGCGGACATGTAGCCGTCCGGCGTATAGAGGATCCAGCCGCGTGCGTCGCGGCCGAGCGGATAGGTGACCGCGCTGCCGTCGCGCGGGCGGATTTCGTAGGACACGAGGCGCCATGCGCCGACAAGTCGTTCGCGAAGCTGGCTGGCGAGCATGCGGAATTCCGGTAAGACGGCGGTGGGGCGCGTGCCGTCGTGTTGACGGGCCGCCGGGCAGCGGGCCGCAGGGCCGGAATGCGCTGCCGGGGCGGGGCGGTCGGCAGTTTCTCCGACACCTGCTAAAATACACGGTTTTCCGTCGATTTCTCTCTTAACGGGACCTGCCGTGCTTTCTACTGCCAACATCACGATGCAATTCGGGCCGAAGCCCTTGTTCGAGAATATCTCGGTCAAATTCGGCGAGGGCAACCGCTACGGTCTGATCGGCGCGAACGGCTGTGGCAAGTCGACCTTCATGAAGATCCTCGGCGGCGACCTCGAGCCGAGCGCCGGCAACGTCGCGCTGGAGCCGAACGTGCGCCTGGGCAAGTTGCGCCAGGACCAGTTCGCGTACGAAGACGTGCGCGTGCTCGACGTCGTGATGATGGGCCACACCGAGATGTGGGCCGCGATGACCGAGCGTGACGCGATCTACGCGAACCCGGAAGCGACCGACGACGACTACATGCACGCGGCCGAGCTCGAAGGCAAGTTCGCCGAATACGGCGGCTACGACGCCGAGGCGCGCGCGGGCGCGCTGCTGCTGGGCATCGGCATCGAGGAGAAGTTCCACAACGGCACGATGGCCGACGTCGCGCCGGGCTGGAAGCTGCGCGTGCTGCTCGCGCAGGCGCTGTTCTCGAAGCCGGACGTGCTGCTGCTCGACGAACCGACCAACAACCTCGACATCAACTCGATCCGTTGGCTCGAGCACACGCTCAACGAGTACAACTCGACGATGATCATCATCTCGCACGATCGTCACTTCCTGAACTCGGTGTGCACGCACATGGCCGACATGGACTTCGGCACGCTGAAGGTCTGGCCGGGCAACTACGACGACTACATGCTCGCATCGGCACAGGCGCGCGAGCGCCAGGCCGCGGCGAACGCGCGGGCGAAGGAGCGCGTGGCCGAACTGCAGGACTTCGTGCGCCGCTTCTCGGCGAACAAGTCGAAGGCGCGTCAGGCCACCAGCCGCGCGAAGCAGATCGACAAGATCAAGATCGAGGAATTCAAGCCGTCGTCGCGCCAGAACCCGTTCATCCGCTTCGAATTCGAGAAGAAGCTGCACAACGTCGCGGTGGTCGCCGAAGAGATCACGAAGAAGTACGAGCGCACGATCTTCCAGAACTTCAACCTGTCGGTGCAGCCGGGCGAGCGCATCGCGATCATCGGCGAGAACGGCGCGGGCAAGACGACGCTGCTGCGCGCGCTGCTCGGCAACCTGCCGCTCGATCACGGCACGGTGAAGTGGGCCGAGAACGCGAATGTCGGCTACATGCCGCAGGACACGTACGAGGAGTTCCCGGACGACATCACGCTGATGGACTGGATCGACCAGTACCGCAAGGACGGCGACGACGAAACGATGGTGCGCGGCACGCTGGGCCGCCTGCTGTTCTCGTCGGACGACATCAAGAAGTCGGTGAAGGTGCTGTCGGGCGGCGAGAAGGGCCGCATGATCTGGGGCAAGCTGATGCTCGGCCGCCACAACGTGCTGCTGATGGACGAGCCGACCAACCACATGGACATGGAGTCGATCGAGTCGCTGCAGATCGCGCTCGAGCAGTTCGAAGGCACGCTGATTTTCGTGTCGCACGACCGTGAGTTCGTGAGCGGGCTCGCGAACCGGATCATCGAAGTGCGCACGGACGGCACGCTGTTCGACTTCGGCGGGAATTACGAGGAGTTCCTGGCGAGCCAGGGGCAGGAGTAAAAATCTCCCGTTTGTTCCAAGACCACCGTTCATGTGTCCCGGATTGTCCCACGGAATTGTCCCGTTGGGACAGTCGACTTCCCGGGGACGCTTTCTTAGCGAGCGCACAGCGGAGCATGTAAGGGGCGCTTTGTGAACCCCGAAGCCCATATTGGCAGATTGCCGGTATGGGCTTTTTCGTTTTGGGCGAAGTACTCTCTCGTCGGACACCCGCAGTTGGCTTCACCGGGAGGGCATGCGTGTTGGGGTGATCCTGATCGAGCGCAGGATTGCTGCATAGGTAAATGAGCGGCCCCCAGTAAACAGTGCCATGATGTAAGCGAGTTTTCGGCGGACTTTTTCAGTATGAAAGGAGCCGTACGATGAAACGCAAGCGCTTCAGTGTCGAGCAGATTGTGCCGGGTTGAACCGCGCCTACGTGAGCGGCATCGAGCGTGGATCGATCAATATTCGGCTCGACAACATAGGGAAACTGGCGTCCGCACTTGAAGTCCATGCAGCGCGGTTCTTGGGTGTTGTAGACGGCGATAAGGTGTCGCCGGTTACTTGCGTTGACCTTCGGTCGGAGGTGACGCGTCACGTCCGGGAGTTTCGGAAGTTTGCGGGAATTTCTCAGGAGCGGCTGGCCGAGGTCGCCGGATTTCATCGAACGTATGTGGGCAACGTGGAGCGTGGCATCGCCAATTTATCGCTTGATGATCTTGAGGCGCTTGCATCTGTGCTGAAGGTAGACCCGGCGCAACTTCTTGATGACGAAAGTGCCGTACCTGATGCGGGCAACGGCATTGATCCATAACGCGACAGACGTTGCGTAGCCGCAACGGCGCGCAAAATTCTTTTATACAGCAGGCAGTGCTTCGGTTCGAACGCTCAAAAATACATATTTTCTCGGCCCGATTTATACATTTTCAACGGTCGAATTTCGACACCATTATGGTCTATCTCGAAATGAGCGTTGCACGCCAGACCACGGGCGTCCGACGACGATCGCCCGCTGTATTCGCAGTTGGCACCGTGTCTAAAGCCCCCTCCAGCCTATCTCGATAAAATAACATCTTGCCTAGAATTGACATTTCGAAACATTTATAAAAATTTGAATTCTTGAATATTCTTGCGGATATCTCGCCGCTTGAGAGGCGAAAATCGGACTTCGTGCGTCGTCTTGATCATTTCTGACAGTGTGCGGTGGATAGTCTCTGCTACGATCGCGCGGTGGATGGGAGGGGGCCAATTGAACGCTTCGGTGCGCGCAATCGCGGCATGCATGAGAGGTATGTCGTTCTGCCCGTCCTTTGCAAGCGCGTTCAGACCAGACGACGAATTGCGTTCGGTCCTATCGACGCTGAGTTCAAACAAGATTGCAGGGGCGCGGTCGCGTCAAACGAAGAATGAACAAGAATTGCTACCGAGTTGTATTCAATCGCGCGCGCGGCGCGATGATGGTCGTTCAGGAAAACGGAAGTGCACAGCGTGCGGCTGGATGTGCGGAAGAGGCGACGGTATCGGTCGAATCACCGGGATTTCGTACTGTATGGCAACCGATCGCGATGGCTGCTGCATTGCTGTTCGGCGTGCCGCTGCTGAGCATGGCGCAGATCGTACCGACGCCGGGTACGTCAACGCACATCATCCAGACACAGAACGGCTTGCCGCAAGTGAATATTGCCGCCCCTTCGGGGGCTGGTGTGTCGGTGAATACGTACAACCAGTTCGATGTACAGAAAAACGGCGCAATTCTCAATAATTCACCGACGCTGGTGAACACACAGCAGGCTGGCTACATCAACGGCAACCCGAATTTCGGCCCGAACCAGTCTGCGCGAATTATCGTCAATCAGGTCAACAGCAATGCGCCGTCTCAACTCCGCGGTTATGTTGAGGTCGGAGGAAATCGCGCCGAAGTAATCTTGTCGAACAGCGCCGGTATTCAGGTTGACGGCGGCGGATTTATTAATACGTCCAGAGCCACATTGACAACTGGCACACCGTATTACGGCGCTGATGGATCACTTGCCGGATTCAATGTATCACGCGGTCTGATTTCGGTAAATGGCGCTGGCCTTAACGCATCGAATGTCGATCAGGTTGATTTGATTTCTCGCGCAGTACAGGCCAATGCAGCGATTTATGCAAAGAATCTGAACGTCATCGCCGGGGCAAACCAGGTCAATCACGACACACTTGCTGCAACGCCGATTGCCGGTGACGGTGCTGCGCCTGCCATTGCGATCGACGTGGCCCAATTAGGCGGTATGTACGCTAATCGCGTCTTTCTCGTGAGCAACGAGTTCGGGGTAGGTGTTTCGAACGCCGGAACGATCGCTGCGCAAGCGGGCGATCTGACGCTGCAATCGAACGGCCAACTCGTACTCACAGGCAAGACTACGGCGGGCGGTAATCTTACCGCAACCGCGAACAGTATTCAAAATTCCGGCACGACGTATGCGCAACAGAGCGCAAACGTTTCAGCAGCCGGTACGTTGTCGAACAGCGGCACGCTCGCTGCGCAACAGAATACGACGATCAACGCGGGCACCGTCAATTCGACCGGAACGCTCGGCGCGGGCGCAAATAACGATGGTTCTGTCGGAAAAAGCGGCGACCTGAATCTGTCGAGCACAGGCCAACTGACGGCGACTGGGCAAAACGTCGCGGGTGGGAGCGCGTCGATTTCGGGCAGCGGCGTCAATCTTGCTGGTAGCCAGACGGCTGCAAACGGCAACCTGTCGCTGAACACAAATGCAGGCGACCTGAACCTTTCGAACGCGACAACGAGTGCGCAAGGTGCCGTCAATGCCAGTGCGACAGGTGCTCTGATCAATGATCATGGCACACTGTCGAGCCAAGGCAACACAACGTTGACCGCAGGCAGCATTTCGAACCAAGGTGGCAAGGTATCGGCGCAAGGTCCGTTGAGTGTACAGTCGAACGGCGCAATCGCAAATCAGGGCGGCACGCTGGTATCGGAAAATTCGATGCAGGTGCACGGCGGTGTGATCGCGAACAACCAAGGCATGATGCAAAGTGCGGCTGGAATGACGATTACCGGCACGTCCGTGGACAACAGCGCCGGTCGCGTTACGTCGCTGAATTCGGACGGCCTGTCCATTACAACGACGGGCCAACTGACGAACGCAGCCGGGACGACCGCACTCGGCGCACAAGGCGGTGTCATCGGCGGCAACGGCGACGTGGCGATTCAATCGGGCAGCGTCGTGAACCACGGCACGGTCAGTGCGCAAACGAATCTGAACGTCGGCACGCAAACACTCGACAACAGCAGCGGTTCGTTGTCGGCTGCACAAAACGCAGTGATCAATGCGGGGGCGCAGTTGACGAACGGTTCGGGCAGCATTACGGCCGGACAATCCGCGACTGTGAATGCCGCGTCGTTGAGCAATGATGCGGGTTCGGTGCAGGCAGCACAGTTGTCGCTCGGGGCGACGAATTTGTCGAACCACGGCGGCTCGATTACACAAACCGGGACCGGCGCAATGAATGTTGCCGTCTCGAATACGCTCGATAATTCGAGCAACGGCGTTATTCAGACCAACAGCACGGACCTGAACCTGACGCCCGCGACGCTGATCAACGACCACGGAAAAATTACTCACGCAGGCAGCGGTACGTTGTCGATCGCAACCGGTGCGATGTCGAACCAAGGCGGCACGATCGCGACCAATGGCGCGTTGAGCGTGAAGGCGGCTGCTGTTTCGAACAGTGCCGGTACGCTGGCCGCGCAGCGACAAGCGGCGCTCGATGTGCAATCGCTCGATAATCATGCGGGCGGCTACGTCGGTGCGGACAGTATTACGCTGAAGGCTCAAGGCGCTGTCGATAACCGTGTGGGCACGCTCGAAGCGAACAACGGCGTTTCCGTGACGGCCGACAGTCTCGCGAATGATGGAGGTTCGCTTAAAAACGTGGGCACGAACGCGCTGTCGGTCACGACGACGAATGCGTTGACCAACACCGCGAACGGCACGATCGGCGGCAACGGTGATGTATCGGTGACGGCGGGCAGTGTCGATAATTCGAACGGGTCGCTGCTGGCGGCGCAATCGCTGTCTGTGCAGTCGAACGGTCAGATTGCTAATGCCGCTGGTCTTGTTCAGTCGAACGGCAATCTGTCGCTTCGCGCGCAAGGTGCCGTGGTCAATAGCGCGGGGCAAATTGAAGCGAACGGCGCAACATCCACGCTCGCCGTCTCGGGTTCCAGCGTCGATAACAGCAACGGCCGTATCGCGAATATCGGCAGCGGTGCAACGACGATCGACGGCGGCGCGTCGATCACGAACACGAACGCGTCCGGCAAAACGGGGGCGGGCACAATCGGCGGTAATGGCGATGTTACGCTGACCGCGCACACGCTCACGAATGCTCAAGGTGGTCAGACGCTTGCAGGTCACGATCTGACGCTGAATGTCACAAACAGCGTAAATAATTCCAGCGGTGTGCTGTCAGCTGCGAACAACCTCAAGTTGAGCGCGGCAAACGGAGCGCTGTCGAATCAGGCCGGGTCGATTCGTGCAAACGGCGCGCTGTCGCTGAACACCGCATCAATCGACAACACGTCCGGCAAAATCGGTAACGACGCAGGTAGCGGCGGCAGTATTTCAATCCAGACCGGCACGCTTGCCAACCAGGATGGCGCCATCGGGAGCGATCAGGACCTGTCGTTGAACGCAGCCGCGTTGACGGGCGACGGTTCGATCGTAGCAGGCCGAAACGGTGCTGTGACACTCGGTAGCGACTACACGCAGACTACGGCGAACAAGTTGCACGCAAACGGCGACCTCACGTTTTCCACGTCAGGCAAGCTGACGAACCAAGGCGTGCTGGATGCCAATGGCGCGCTGACCGTGAATGCGGCGAACGTGGAGAACCAAGCAGGCGCTGATCTGAATTCGGCAAACACGACGGTCAATGCGAACGGTGGCACGATCGATAACGCAGGTCGCATCGAAGGTGATGCAGTCACGACCAACAGTGCGACGCTGAACAATACGGGCACCGTGATCGGTGCCAACGTCACTGCGAATGCCAATACGATCACGAACACTGGAGCCGCCGCCGTATTCGCCGCTGCTAATCAGTTGAATCTGTACGCGACGAATCAGTTGTCGAACACGGACGGTGCGAATCTGTTCAGCGTTGGCGATATCAATATCGCAGCGAATAGTCAGCGCGACGTTAACGGCTTGCTCGCGAACCGTACACAAAACGTGCTGAACGATCAATCGACGATCGAAGCGCAGGGCAATGTCGAACTTGCGGCAGGCACATTCACCAATACGCGCCCCGCACCGACAGTCACAACCGAAACGACGAGCACGACGACGAAGCACGAAACAAAACGCGACAAATACATTGCATGTGCCACGACGAACGCTGACTCGCACTCGTCCTGTACGCAGGCCGTCTGGGACTACGGCTACAAAACGGCACGTAACGATAGCTTCAGTCGCGCGCAAATCGTATCGGAAACGACGGGTTCGAACGCTACCGATCGCGTGCTGGTGCTGAACGTCAACGGCCAGCAGAAGACGATCTATTACAACACGCTGACGGACAACGGCAACGGTACGATCACGGTCAACTATTGGGATGCGTACGATCCGCACGTGAATTACGTGCCGGACTCGGAATATGCAACGCGCAGCGACGCCCATAAAGGCTATCAGCGTGTCGAGATCTGGCGCGATACGACTTCGACGATTCAGCAAGATAAGGTGACCAGTCAGGCGCCGCAAGCGCAACTCGTGGCCGGTGGCAGTATCACGATGGCGAACGTCGGAACGATCAACAACAACTACAGCGCGATCACGGCTGGCAAGTCGATTCAGATCGGCAGCACGCAGCAAAACGGCTCGGTCGGCAGCGGAAGTTATGGCGGTACGACGGTCAACAATACCGGCCAGACGTTGTATCAGTATCAGCGTGACGACATCGTGTCGATGTATGCGTGGAACGAGGACCCGACGCGCGATCGCGGCACGATTGTTGAACCGTCTATCGTCTATACGCCGGTCGCGATTGGTGGAACGGGCGGCACAATCATCGCGAACCAATCGGTGTCGATTAACGCGCAGAATGTCAATAACCAGAACGTCGCTGCGCAAAATTCCTCGACCGGTGCCACGGGCGGTACGCTCGGCAACAATGCGGCCAATCAGGGGGTATCGGGCAGCAATCCGTCCAAGGTCGGTGCGGCGAGCGGAACGACGAATGTCCCTGCACTGCAATCGGTCGCGAGCGCAACCGGTGATTTGTCGATCACGTTGCCGACAAGCGGGATGTACTCGATTCATCCCGCGCCTGGCCAGCCGTATCTGATCGTCACAGATCCGCGCCTGACGAGCTATACGAACTTCATTTCGAGCGACTACATGCTCGGCCAGTTGAACCTGAACCCGGCGAGCATCGAAAAGCGCTTGGGTGACGGGATGTACGAACAGCAGATGGTGCGCAACCAGATTACGCAGTTGACCGGTCGCACCTTCCTGCCGGGTTACGCGAGCGCCGAGGATGAATATCGTGCGCTGATGACGAACGGTGCGAACTACGCGAAATCGTTCGGCTTGGTGCCCGGCATGGCGCTGACGGCTGCGCAAATGGACGCGCTGACGAGCGACATTGTATGGTTGGTTGATCAGACCGTGACTTTGCCCGACGGCAGCTCGACGCATGTGCTGGCTCCTGTTGTCTATATGGCGCAGACACACGCGAACGACCTGCAACCGACCGGTGCATTGATCGCTGCGGACGACGTTGAAATTCATGCGACGGGTAGCGCGACGAATTCCGGTGTGATCAAGGGCGGCACGAAAACCGTGCTGACGGCGACGGATATTTTGAATCGTGGCGGTACGATTTCGAGCAGCGGTAAGAACGGCACAACGGTCGTTTCGGCGAGCAACGATGTGGTCAACGCGTCCGGTCAAATTACCGGCAATCGGGTCGCCGTGCTGGCAGGTCGCGATATCGTCAACACGACGCTGTTTGATGCCGTGGGCGCAACTGGCGCATCCGGTGCAAGCAAGGTCAGCACGAGTCTGATCGGCCAGCAAGGCACGATCGCGGCAACGGGTGACCTGTCCGTTCAGGCCGCGCGCGATCTGAGCATTCACGGCGCGAATTTGTCGGCGGGCGGCGACGCATTGGTGGCGGCAGGTCGGGATATCAACGTCGATACGGTCCAGTCCACGACGAACCAATCGATGTATCTGAACGATCAGCATCATTGGGAAGAGTCCACGACGAAGAACGTGACGAGCGGCATCACCGCCGGCGGAAGCTTGGGGATGCAAAGCGGCAACGACATGACGCTGAAGGGCGCGACCGTATCGGCCGGAAAAGACCTGTCTGCGCTTGCAGGCGGGAATTTGACGGCAACGACAGTCACGGAAACCGCGAAGCTCGACAATGTGGCGGCGGACAGCAAGACGCGTAAGGAAGTTGATCACAACTACGACGAGCACGCTGTTGGCACGCAATTCACGGCAGGCGGCAATGCGACGCTCGCGGCAGCAAGTACCGATGCGTCGAAGGGCAACGTCATGCTCACAGGTTCGTCGCTCACGGCAGGTATGACGAACGGCGTCGAAAACGGTACGGGAGCGGCAAACATTGGTGCGACGGGCAACGTCTCGATCAACGAGGCTCGCGAGGAACACGACAAGTACCAGTCGGTGCAGGTCCAACGTGGCAGCTTCGTCAGCAGCACGAAAACCGATTCGATGCAGAACACGCAGGCGAATGTCGGCGTCGGCAGCACGGTATCTGGTAATACGGTCAACATTCAGTCGGGCCACGATTTGACTGTTCAGGGCAGCACGATCGTGGGCACGAACGATGTCAGTCTTGGGGCAGCAAACAACGTCAATATCACCACGTCCAAGGATACGGTCACGCAGGACGGCTACTATCACGAAACGCATTCGGGGATTGGTACCAGCGGCTTGAGCGTGAGTATTGGCACGCAGAAAAAGACTGACACGGATCATGCTTCGTCCGTCACGAACAACGCGAGCACGATTGGTTCGCTTAACGGCAACCTGACCGTCAAGGCTGGCGATACGCTGCACGTGACGGGTAGCGACTTAATCGCCGGGAAGAATTTGACCGGCGTAGCGTCGAATGTTGTGATCGATTCGGCAACCGATACCAGCAACAAGAGCCATAGCGAGACGACCAGTAGCAGTGGCGTCACGCTCGGCTTGTCGGGCAGCATCGGCGATGCGATCAACGGTGCGTATCAACAGGCGCAGGCGGCAAAGAGTGGTGCCGGTGACAGTCGTGCGACAGCCCTGCACGCGATTGCAGCGGCGGGTAATGCAGCGATGGGTGTAGCCGGTCTGACGGGCGGTGCGCTTGCGGGCGGCGGCACGCCGAGCATCGGCGTTCAAGTCAGCGTTGGATCGAGTCATAGCCGACTCGATACGTCGGAAAGCCAAACGACGCAACGCGGATCGAGCGTCAGCGCTGGCGGTACCACATCGCTGATTGCGACGGGTAACGGCACACCAGGTAGCGGTAATATCACGGTGGCCGGTTCGAACGTGTCTGGCAACGATGTGCTGCTGGCTGCGAAGAACCAGATCGACCTGCAAAACACGACGAACACTGATTCGACGCGCAGCTCGAATTCGTCGTCGAGCGCCAGCGTCGGCGTGTCGATCGGCACGAACGGTATCGGAGTGTCTGCCGCCATGTCGCGCGCACACGGCGACGGCAACAGTGATGCCGCAATGCAGAACAATTCGCACGTGACCGGCGCGAATAGCGTGAAGCTTGTTAGCGGTGGCGATACGAATGTGATCGGCTCGACTGTATCCGGTCGCACTGTTACGGCGGACGTGGGCGGCAATCTGAACATGCGCAGCGTGCAGGATACGACTGTCAGCAGCGCGCATCAAAGTAGTGCGGGCGGCGGCATCAGCGTCAGTACGATGGGTGGTAGCGCCAGCTTCAGTTCGTCGCACGGAAACGCGAACGGCAATTACGCGGGCGTGAGCGAACAGGCCGGGATTCAGGCGGGCGAAGGCGGGTTCAACGTGAACGTCAAGGGCAATACCGACCTGACGGGCGCGGTGATTGCCAGCACAGCCGATCCGTCGAAAAACTCGCTGACGACCGGCACGCTGACCTATCGCGATATCGAGAACCATTCGACGTACAGCGCGGATAGCAGCGGCTTTAGCGCGGGTGTTGGCGTCGGCGTAACCGGCAAGGCAATCGGGCCGGGATCGGTTAGCGGCTCGGGTGGCGTAACACCGATGATTTCGCAATCGGATAGCGGTAGCGAGAACGCGACCACACGAAGCGGCGTGAGCGCAGGCACGATCAACATCACGAATCCAACCGGCCAGACGCAGGACTTGGCGAACCTGAATCGCGATACGTCGAACCTGAACGGAACAGTATCGAAAACGCCGGACGTACAGAATCTGCTGGACAAGCAATCTGACCTGATGAACGCAGGGCAGGCCGCTGGTCAGGTTGTTGCGCAAGGCATCGGCGCTTACGCGGATATGAAG
The DNA here is from genome assembly GCF_902833145.1 of Burkholderia sp. BCC0506. Taxonomy (GTDB): domain Bacteria; phylum Pseudomonadota; class Gammaproteobacteria; order Burkholderiales; family Burkholderiaceae; genus Burkholderia. The sequence goes on from NZ_CADFEN010000005.1 coordinate 303,067, forward strand.
CACGCGGAAGCCCAACATGCGGCCGATGCGGCCAAGCTGGCAGGCGACACTACGGCACAGGCTACATATCAGGCAGAGGCCGATTCGTGGGCGGAAGGTGGTACGAACCGAGTGCTGATGCATACCACCGGTGGCGCATTCCTTGCTGGATTGGGCGGTGGTAATGCCCTTGCCGGTGCAGCGGGTGCCGGATTGTCGTCGGCGCTGGCCGGTAAGCTGAATAGTCTTGCAGACGCGGTTGGCGGCAGTACAGATTCGATGCTGGCAGGCAACGTGTTGTCGAACGTGTTGGCTGGTGCCGGTGGCGCGTTGATCGGTGGTACATCGGGTGCGTTCACAGCAACGAATGCCGACTTGTATAACCGTGATCAAACCAATGCAAACGGTACAGGAGGCACGGGGAGTGAATTTCTTGACAAGGGATGGAACTACGCCAAGCAGTTTGGCAATGCAGCATTGGATCTTGTCCCCGGTCACAAGATGGCAGACCAAGCGCAGACTGCATTTTCCAACGGCAATGTGGGCATGGGGGTAGCGCTTGCCGTTGGTTCGATTGGCGACGCGGCACTAGGTGTTTTGACCATTGGTGAAGGTAAGGCTATTGAAAACGCCACAAGCAAGGTAATTGAAAAAGTTGCTTCGAAGGCCCCGGCTTTCTCCGGTTCCGGTCCTGTATCCGGTGTGATTGCTATCACCGATGACACTTCAGTTGCCGCTCTTAAGAATTACTATCCGTCTAAGGGAAGTATCGAGTTTGTGTTTGACCCGACCACGAATACATTTGCTGTTGGAAAACCAGCATCAGGATTGTTTGACGGTTCTGCGCATCAGCAATTGGCGCAGGCCATCGGTGCAAATGATGCAAATGTGGTTGGAGGGGGATTTAGTCGAGCCGCAGACGGATCGATTCTTACGACAGAAAACAGCGGACACTACGGCCAGAATTGGACGCCTGAAATTTGGAATCAATTCCAGCAATGGCTGTCCAAACGAGTCGGGGTTCCGGTGAATCATACTCCTTGGGGAAGCAAATGAAAGCCGAATTCGTGCCAAGTCCGATTGTCAAGGAAAACGCAATTTGGGTTGTTAGTGTAGGAAAGGTGTTCGTTGGTGTTGATTCGATTGGCACTTGGAGCATCGATTTAAATGGAAATGTGCGCGCGGTTAAATCGCCAGAGGATACGATGCCGTTGCTTCCAATTCTCGAATTGGATCGAGAGAATTTCTTTGATGGCCTTAAGCGCATTGCGCGAGAGTTTCCTGATTTCGAAAATCAAGTTGCCTCGTTTCCTGAAAATCTTTTGATAGAATTTGCACTTGATTCGTCAGTCTCGGAATATTGGCCATCCAAGGCATTGAACTGGATTGAAGGTGCGCCTGCATTGGTCTCGTTTTTTTCTCCACTGATGAAAAGCGTAATTGATAGAAGGTGGGCGACTCAGTCTATCAAGCAGAGAATTAAGCGACTTATAAAAGTCATTTGATTGCGGTTAAATTTAACAATAACGATGAACATCTTTCATCGCCTGACGGTTTTGCCAATTGCAGCCCTCGTATCGTTCGGGGTTCATGCTGAACAGGCTCCGACGCTTGCCGACCAAGCCGCCGCCGCGCGTGCGAATGCAGAACAAGATCGGCAGGCACAGCAGCAACGCGACGCGCAGCAGCGTGCCGCCGAAGTGCGTGCCCCTTCGGTGCGTTCGGAAGTGCCGCACGTCGAGGCGTATCCGGCAATTCCGACCGAAACGCCGTGCTTCCGCATTGATCGTTTCATGGTCAACGTTCCCGACGCGTTGCCGGATGGCTTGAAAGCTCAGGGCGCATCTGCGTTGCCGATGGATCGCTTCGCTTTCGCGCGTGAATGGCTTGAACACTACACGGGGCAGTGTGTTGGCAAGCAAGGGCTTGATGTTCTCGTCAAAGCGTTGTCGCAAGACATTTTGTCGCGCGGCTACATCACGACGCGCGTGTTGCTGCCCGAACAGGATTTGTCGTCTGGTACGCTGAAGGTCTCATTGATTCCGGGCGTGATCCGCCACGTGCGTTTCGCCGATGAAAAACTGCGCGGCACATGGAAAACTGCGTTTCCGACACGCGACGGCGAACTGTTGAACCTGCGCGACCTTGAGCAGGGTCTGGAGCAGATGAAGCGCGTACAGAGCCAAGACGTGTCGATGCAGATCGTTCCGGCCGATGTGCCGGGCGAGAGCGATGTCGTGCTCAATGTGAAGCGTGGCAAGCCGTGGACAGTCGTTGCATCGATTGACAACTCGGGCACGCGCGCGACCGGGAAGCTACAGGGCAACCTGTCGATCGGTATCGATAACCCGCTCGGGCTAAACGACATCTTCAATGTCGGCGTGAGCCAAGACCTTGAACTTGGTGACAAGCGCCTTGGTTCGCACGGCTGGAACGGCTTCTACTCGATCCCGTGGGGTTACTGGACCGCGACGTTATCGGCCTACACGAACACGTACTACCAGCAAATCGCTGGCGTGAATCAAACATTCGTTGCAAGCGGCAATTCGAAGACGATCGATTTCAAGCTTGCCCGAGTGCTTGCCCGTAGCCAGAACGACGTATTCGGCGGCTATGTCCGTTTGTCCCGTCGCTTCGGTCAGAGCTTCATCGAAGATACGGAAATCTCGCAACAGCGGCGCAACAATACATTCGTTGAATTCGGCCTGACCGACCGTCACTACTTCGATGGGGCGCAGTTCGACGGCACGCTGGCGTACCGACAGGGCGTCGGGGGCTTGGGTGCGCAGGACGACATTCTTGCTGCCGGTGGTGGTCCGACTTACCGCTTCAAGATGGCGGTACTCGACGCAAACCTGTCGGTGCCGTTTGCGATCGCGAAGCAGCCGTTCCGATACGTGACGAGCATCCACGGCCAATATACCGGGAACTCGCTGTACTACATCGATGACTTGACGATCGGCAGTCGTTACACGGTACGGGGTTTTGACGGCGAAACGATGCTGGCGGCGGCGCGCGGCTTCTACTGGCGCAACGAACTGCAGATGCCGATCGGACAGACCGGACAGGCGATTTATGCAGGATTGGATTACGGCCGTGTTTGGGGGCCGCAGCCGGTTGCGTTGGTCGGTACGCAGTTGGCCGGGGCGGTAATTGGCATCAAAGGCAGCGTAGCGACACCTTTCGGCGGCTACGGCTATGACCTGTTCGCCGGTACGCCGGTCTACAAGCCGTCCGGATTCCCGACTGCGCGTGTGACGGTCGGGTTTCAGGTAACCGCGCAGTTCTAAGGAAATTCGAGGATGCAGAGTCGGGCGCGTGCACGAATCAAAGATTCGAAATCGTCGGCTAGTCGGGAGGTCGATGAGACGGCGTTGCGTCAGAGCCGCCGTGCATTTGAACAGGCGCTACGCGACCACGTGCACGCCTTGCTGTCGCCGGACGCAGACCCTGTTCCGTCGTGCCCGCGCTGCAAAGGAACGGCAATCGACAAAAAGGGATATACACATCGGTACACGGGACGGCTCCGGCCATCAACCTTACGTCGCGAGGCAGCGGTAGCTTAGGGCGGCGAAAGCCGCGAACAGGGTTGACCGTGATGCCCATGTTCCACTCGTCTATCGCGGTTCGGTAGGCGGCTGAAATTGCGTCAAGTTCACGACCTACGGAACTACCAAGAACTTCTGTTATGCGCCGGTCGCGCCATTCGGTGAGATGAGATTTGTTTAGCTCGGCAGCCGGGATGGAACAGAGTTTCCTTTCCCTTTTGAGCAGGCGTTGCAAAGTTCGCCGGTCCCATTCGCTCGACCGCTTGTCGGGCATTGGGTGCGCTATGTACTTCCGGAATAGGTCCCCGACAGTTGGACCAGTCTCGACAGATTTGATCGTATCGCCGTGCTCGTGCTCTTCAGCCCAACGCTTAGCGGCTTCCTCGCTGACGAAGGTTGCGGACAGGCTCGGCTGCCCCTTACGGCGGATTTTGACCTGCCATTTTGTCCCACGCAGGGTGATTGTTGCCATTCATGCTCTCCAAGTGGTTGATTAGGAACATGAACGGGGTCTGGTGTCGCACGACCGTGAGTTCGTGAGCGGGCTCGCGAACCGGATCATCGAAGTGCGCACGGACGGCACGTTGTTAGACTTCGGCGGGAATTACGAGGAGTTCCTGGCGAGCCAGGGGCAGGAGTAAGTGTCCTGAGGATTTCTCCGGCTGTGGGTCCAGGTTAGGCATCACTGCACGAAGCGAACCGCCACGGGCGCTACAGGCCCGCATCGACAGCAATGTCGATGCGGGCTTTTTCATATTCGTAGCGAAAAACCCGCCCGCGCCGCACGTCCCGGTCTCCTCTGCGTAATCGACTTCAGGTAAATTACCCACCCAACACCCCCATCATTCCCTCATTTCACTCCGGAGTCGCCCTCGATGCAGGACCATCCTCGCCCGCTCGACCTGTCCGGCCTTGCGCCCAGCCTGTACGCGCAGGGCACCGAGGAGGGCATCCTGTCGCGCCTGATGGAGCGGATCGTGCCCACCAACCGCTTCTGCGTCGATATCGGCGCGAGCGACGGCCTGCGCAACAGCAACACCGCGCGGCTACTGCGCGAACACGATTGGGCCGGCGTACTCGTGGAAGGCAGCGCATACCGGTTCGGCAAGCTTGCCGCGCACTACGCCGGTGTGGAGCGCGTCCGCCTGCATCACGATCGCGTGCAGCCCGACACGGTCGATCGATTGCTCGCCGACGCGAACGTACCGACCGACTTCGACCTGCTGTCGATCGACATCGACGGCAACGACTACTGGGTGTGGCGCGGCCTGCAAGCGTTTCAGCCGCGCATCGTCGTGATCGAATACAACCCGTACTACACGCCGCCCGAGCGCTGGGTGATGTGCTTCAACCCGGACCACGAATGGGACGGCTCGACCTATTACGGCGCGAGTCTCGAATCGCTCGTGCATCTCGGCAGGCAGAAGGGCTATGAGCTCGTCTGCTGCGATGACATGGGCAACAACGCGTTCTTCGTGCGGCGCGACCTGTACCCGTTGCTCGGCATCGCGAACAACGATCCGTCGGTGCTGTTCCGGCCGGCGATGTACAAGCTGCGCTACGTCGGTCACAACACGTTCCTGACCGGTCATCCGTATCGGCACGGGCCGGCCGAGCATATCTGAATGGAATCGCTCGCCGTCACCTTCGACGAGATTCGCGATGCCTACGGCCTCGGTCGCGGCGGGCCGCCGACGCAGGTCAGCGAACGGGTGTGGCATCTGCCGACCGACAGCGGCGCGGGCGTGGCAGTCAAACTCTATGGGCGTGAACACCATGCGCGCGCAGTCAAGGAAACTGCCGTTCTCGCGCATCTGGAAACGCATGGCGATACCCGTTTCCATGTTCAGAGGCTCGAGCGCACGACGTCGGGCGCATCGCTTTGGTCAGGGCAAGATTCGCACGCGATGCTGACGCGCTGGGAAGCCGGGCAGTTCAAAACCTACGATACGTTCTCGCGAGCCGAATGGGCCGCACTCGGCGCGAGTCTGGCCGCGTTGCACCTGAGCCTCGAACAATTGCATCTGCCGTCGCTCGATACGATCCGCGCACGGCTGACTTCGATCGACGCGGATGCGGTACGCCGCGGCCTGCGGGACGCCCTCGATCGAGCGGATGCGAGTGCCGCCGATACCACGAACCTGCGCCGCTACGTCGATCTCGCGCTGCGCATGCTCGATCGCTACTATCCGGGCAGCATCGATGCGTTGCCGGCCGACGATCCGCAGCACCCGATCCACAACGACTATAACCAGTTCAACTATCTGTTCACGGGCACGCTGCCGCCGCTGATCGTCGACTGGGAAGCGTCGATCGGTGCGCCGCGCGAATACGAGCTCGTGCGTTGCCTGAATCATTTGCCGCTGGAGGCGCCACACCTCGCGCAAGCGTTCGTGCGTGCGTACCGGCAAGTGCGGCCCGTGAATCCGGCGCACCTCGCGTGGGCGGTCGATGCCGCCTGCCTGCAGCACGCGCTCAAGCTGTGGATCGTGCAAGGCTGGCTCGACGATCCGTCGCGCTTCGCGTCGCACCTGAACGGCGCCGTGACGATGGCGTCCGCGATGGTGGGCGCGCGTGGCCATCTGGTCGATTTCTTTTCCCGTTGCGTGGAAGCAGGGAGCTGATGTGAGTGCGAATCCGAACGAGAACCCGAATCCGCCGCGCGCCGGCGAGCGGCAGCACGTGTTTCCGCCGCCGCTGGATCGCGATTACCGCGTCGAGGACGGGCGCGTCAGGACGCGTTCGCTGGAAGCGCATATCGTCGATCACTGCAACCTGACCTGCGCGGAATGCTGCTCGCTGTCGCCGCTGTTGCCCGAGTGGCATGCGAGCCCCGAATCGATCGAAGCCGATCTGCGCAAGGCCGCGAAGGTGTTGCGCCCGCGCATGTTCAAGCTGGTCGGCGGCGAACCGTTGCTGCATCCGGCGCTCGTTGAAATTATCGAGCGCGTACGCGCGACGGGCATCGCGCCCGTGATCTCGGTCACGACGAACGGCCTGAAACTCGGCGAGATGCCCGACGCATTCTGGCACGCGGTGGATGCGCTGACGATCTCGCGCTATCCGAAGCCGGCGCTTTCCGCCGAACGGGTCGCGTATGTCGAGCGCCAGGCCGCGCGCTTCGACGTGCGCCTGAACTGGAAGGTGCAGGACGTATTCACGACGATGAACCGCGCCGAGCCCGGCACGGACCGCGACGAAGCCCGACGCCTGTATCGCGATTGCTGGATCCGCGAGCGCTGCCATATGATTCGCGACGGCATGTTCTATACGTGCACGCGGCCCGCGCATTTCCATACGCTGTACCGAGGCGCGAAGGATTTTCTGGCCGACGGCCTGCCGTTGCGCGACGACGCGGGCATGCTCGACGCGATGCTCGCCTATCTGCAACGCGAGACGCCGCTCGAAGCGTGCCTGCACTGCCAGGGCGGCAGCGCGCCGGTGGCGCCGCATCGCATCCTGAAACGCATTGAAGTGGACACCTTGAAGGCTCGTTATCCATGATCGTCGGCACGCGCGACCCGTTCGGTTTCGATCGTCTGCACTACCATCCGCGCAGCGGTGTGTCGGCGTCCGGCATCCGCGCCGTCTTGCGGGCGTCGGGGTACCCGGCCGGTGCGCCGGATGCGGCCGCCATCGCGGGCTACCTGAGCGGCGAGCGCCTCGTCGGCCGGACCGTGCTGCGCGACGTGCTCGCGGTGCCGCCCGGTCATGTGCTGATCCGTTCGCCGCACGGGCTGACGGTGCAGCCGGCGCCCGGGCAGCCGCGGCCTGCGGATCTCGACACCGTGCTGCGCGCGTCGCTGCAACGCGCGCTCGACAGCGGCAAGCGGGTCGCGCTGGCGCTGAGCGGCGGGCTCGATTCGGCGCTGCTGCTCGCGTTGCTGCGCGAGCTCGGCGCATTGCGGCACGTGACGACCTACATCCTTGCGACCGACATGCCCGATTACTGCGAACTCGATGCGGCGCTCGAACTCGCCACGCAGATGCAGGCGAACGTGAAGATCGTGCGCGCGAACGAGGCCGACTTCGTCGCGGCGCTGCCGAGAACCACGCACGCGGTCGAGGAGCCGATGTTCAACCTGCATCCGGTCGCGAAGCTGCTGCTGGCCGAAGCGATGGCGGCGGACGGCGTCGACGTCGCGATTACCGGCGACGGCGCGGACCAGGTATTGCGCCGCGACCGCTCGGCCAACTATCTGCCGCTGTGCCACGCGTTGTTCGACGCCGCGTCGGTCGACCTGCATCCGCCGTTCGTCGATACCGCCGTCGTCGCGCATCTGACGAGCTTCTCGCCCGACCCGAACAAGCAGTGCCTGCGCGATCTCGGTGCGCGCCTGAACCTGCCGGCGCGTCTCGTGCACGGCCCCAAGCGCGGGCGGCTCGCGCCGGCGATGGATCTCGCGACGCTGCTCGATCGCGACCGCACGCAGGCACTGGCCGACACGCTCGGCCTGGCCGCGCCCGCTTTGCAGGCGGATACCGAACGCGTGCTGTGGACGACGCTGGCCCTGTTCCTCGATCATCTCGATCGCCTTCATCCCGATGCCGCGCATCGCCCCACCTGAGCCGCTCATGAAACGCATCCTGTTCTGCGTGGTGCCCGAGAAGGGCCACGTCAATCCATGCATCGGCCCGGCCCAGCATCTGCGCGCCGCCGGCTGCGACGTCGTGTTCTATGCGCCGGCCGACATCAGCGCCCAACTCGACGGCGCCGGCGGCTTCGCGTTCGTCGGGCCGCGCGAGACGCCCGAGCGCCACGACCTGTCGCGCGGCGCGAGCTTCGCGGCGAACATTCGCGACGCCGACTGGCTGCGGCACTGGATCCGCACGCTGCTGATCGACCTCGCGCCGGCGCAGGTGGACGGCATTCGTGCCGTGCTGCGCGAATGGCAACCGGACGTGGTCGTGATCGACCCGCTGCTCTATGCGGCGGCGATTGCCGCCGAGCTGGAAGGGCTGCCGTGGGTGTCGATGTCCAATTCGCTGAATCCGGTGCTGCCGGACGATCTCGATTCGGAACTGCTGCGCACGGTGCGATGGCTCGAACCGGAGCGCACGCGCCTGTTCGCCCGCTACGGCCTCGACGCACGTTTTCGCGGTTGCGACGTCCTGTCGCCGCACTTGACGCTCGCGTTCACGACCGACGCGCTGGTCGGCGCGCCGCCGCCCGGCGTCGAACTGGTCGGCCCCGCGATGCCGGCAGGCCCGCGCGGCGACGAGACGGCGTTCCCGTGGGCGCGCCTCGATGACGATCGCCCGCTCGTCTACATGTCGCTCGGCAGTCAGCTTTATTACCACCCTGAGGTGTTCGCGAAGGTGATCGACGCGACGCGCGCGACCTCGGCGCAACTGGTGCTGTCGGTGGGCGAACTGGTCGATTCGGATCTGCTGCCGGCCGGCGACGAACGCGTGATCGCGGTGCGTTACGCGCCGCAACTGGCGCTGTTGCGGCGCATGCACGCGTTCGTCAGCCACGGCGGTGCGAATTCGGTGATGGAGTCGCTCGCGTGCGGCGTGCCGATGCTGCTGTCGCCGTTCTGCAACGACCAGTTCCATTCGGCGCATTTCGTCGAGCGGGCCGGTGCGGGCTGCGTGCTCGATCTGCAGCAGGCCGGCGTCGCGGAGATTACCGATGCGCTCGAACGCCTGTTGCGGCCCGGTTCGCTGCGCGAGCAGGCGGCGCGGATCCGCGACAGCTATGCCGCGCGCGACGGTTCGGCGCAGGCGGCGCGCCTGATCAGCGCACTCGCTTCAGGAAGCCGCCTGGCGACAGCGTCATGAGTACGCGGTCCTCGATGTCGTGGTCGACGTCGAACCGGTCGTCGCCGGCGAGAAATTCGCGTGTGGCCGTGGCCGGGTTGTTGCCTCGGCCGTACGGCTTGCCGTCGAACATCGACTCGGGCAGGTACTCCATGATGGTGTCCATCACGATCGCGTAGCTGCCGGGTGTCACGAGCGGCGCATAGCATTCGAGTTCGCGCAGCACGTGTGCATGCGTATGCGTGAGATCGAGGATCGCCATCACGCGTGCGCCGTCGTCGATCTGCGCACGCACCGAAGCGAGCGTGTCGGCCGCGCACGATTCGCCTTCGATCAGCACCATGCGGTGGGCGAGCCGGTGCGCGTGCAGGCGCTGCCTGACCTCGTCGCGCAGGCGCGGCTCGATCGCGACGACGCGGCCCGGGCGGCCGGCCAGTTCCAGCATCGACGCGGTGAACACCACGCCGCCGCCCGCCGCGATGCCGGTCTGCACGATGCAGTCGGGGCGCTCGCGCCAGATCAGTTCCTGGAGCGCGAGCATGTCGCCGGGCAGATGGAAGAAGCGCTCGCCGAGCCAGCGGGTCTGGAACAGATGGCCGAATTCGGCGGCGCGCGTCAGCCATTCGATGTTGATGTCCCGCATGCGGGCCGAAGGACGTTCTGACATGGTCGATGCAACGAGCAGGAGTGACGTGAAAACGCTGGAACCGTGGCTTCACCGGTACTGGAATATCGGGCCGGCGCGCGTGCAGGCGCTGGCGTCGGGCCATACTAACAAAACGTATCTCGTCGAGTGCGACGCGGGGCGCACGGTGCTGCGCGTGTCGTGGGCCGGCAAGCCGGTCGGGCAGATACAGCGCGAGGCGTCGATCCTCGGTCATCTTGGCGGCGCGCGCACCGCGCCGCGGCTGCCCGCGCTGCCGCGGCTGCGGCCGACCGTCGACGCGCAAACCGGTGTGCAGACGCCCGACGGAAGCTGGCTGCATCTGTTCGAGCATATCGACGGCCGTCCGGGCCTGCCGGACGACCCGCACGCGGGGGCGACCGATGCGATGCGCACGCTCGCGCATCTGCATGCGGCGCTGGCCGCGATACCCGCGAACGAAGCGGCGCCGCTCGCGTGGCTATCGGCCCGTCATGCGCGCGTCGCGGCGCGCGCGATGCCGTCGCTGCCGGGCGACTTGACCAACGATTACGACACGGTGATCCAGCGGATCGGCATGCATCTCGACGCGGCCGCCGCGTGGCTCACGGGGCCGGTGCATTGGCTGCACGGCGACTATCACGCGGGCAACCTGCTGTATGTCGGCAACGCGGTGAGCGGCGTGCTGGATTTCGACGATGTCGGGCAGGGAGCGCAATGGCTCGAGGCGGCCTTTGCATCGTTCGCGCTGTCGCGCGAGGCGGGCCGGGACGATGGCTTCGTGTTCGACCGCGGCCGATGGGCGGCCGGGCTGGCGGCTTATGCGGCGACGCGGCCGGATGCGGCGCCGGATTGGCTGCGCGACAACCGCGACGCGCTGATGACGCTCTTCTGCGCGGACCAGACGCTGATCCATCTCGAAGCCGCGCAGCGCGGGCTGTGGATGCCGGGGCCCGGCATCGGATTCCTCGGCGGCTGGCGCCGGTTGCTCGACGGGGTGCCCGCGGGTTAGCGGCGCGCCGCGTCGGCGCGCTGCCGGTTCAGGAACAGGCGCACGGCCTCGACCGTGTTGGGCCGCGCGTCGCCGTGCCGCGATCCGTCGTGCAGGCAGAACAGCACGTCGCGCCGTTGCGCCGCGCTGGCGTCGACATGCGCGCACATCGCGTCGCACAGCGCCCGCGGCGACGGCGCCGGCCGCTGCCAGTCGTCCAGGATCGCGGTCCAGCCCGTGTGTTCGCGTTGCAGGCGCGCGAGCACGGCGGCGCGATCGTCCCGAGGCATCAATCCGTACGGCAGACGCAGCGGGATCGCGGCCGGCGCGGCAAGGCCGGCGCGACGGTAGACGTCGCGAATCAACGCATCGGTCGTATCGATCTCGTCGATCAGCGCGGCGTCCGCGAGCGCACCCGGCCTCGCGTGCGAATAGGTGTGATTGCCGAGCCGGTGGCCTTCGCGCGCCATTCTGGTTGCGACGTCGCGCACACTTTCCAGATGCCGGCCGAGCACGAAGAAGGTCGCCGCGCACGAGGCGTCGCGCAGCACGTTGAGCAAGGCCGGCGTCGAGGGGCCGGGGCCGTCGTCGAAACTGAGATGAATGGATGTCATGGGTCGCCCGGGCCGCTCACTGAACCGGCTCGATGGCCAGCGGTGCGGCGGGTGGCGTGCGCGGCGCGCGGGCGGCGGCGGCCGGTGCCGGATAGCGGTCGAACGAAGGCGATGCACAGGTCGCGGCGGCCATGATGGCGGGCGTCGCATCGGCGACACCGGCGCCGGCCGTCAGCGCGGCCGATGCGCCGGCGATCAGCGAAAATCGATGGGCAAGCGCCACGCGAGTGTCCTTCATGTTCGAGGTGAATGTCGGGCCGCAGCGGCCGATGGGCCGGCGACGACGATTCTATGACGCTTCGCGCGGGCCGGCGACACGGAATGGGGGCCGCGCGCCTGCCGAACCGGCGATGCCGCGGGCAATCTCCCGTCAAGCATTGTCAAATCGGCGCGATATCACGATGCCTGACGTTTCATGCGGCGTCGAAGGCTGTCATGTCGCGATCGATTGCGTATCCTTGGATGCGATTCGCGGGGTTCACGCAGTCACAACCGGGAGGCTTGACATGAATGCACGTCTTTACCGCGCGACCGTGGCCGGCGCGCTGATCGGATTGCTCGCGCCGTTTTCGGTCGCCCATGCGCAGCTGGGCGACGTCCTGAAGCAGGTGGGCGGTGGCGGGGATTCGGGCGGCGGCGCAGGCGGCGCGCTCGGCAACCTCGGCGGCCTGGGCGGCGCGTTGACGGGCGGCGGCGGGGCGTCGCTGATGCCGGGCAGCACCGGCAACGTCGCGGGCCTGCTGCAGTTCTGTATCCAGAACAACTATCTCGGCGGCGCAACCGGCGGTGGCGCGTCGTCGGTGAAGGACGCGCTGATCGGCAAGCTCGGCGGCAACGCGTCCGCGTCGTCCGACAGCGGCTATACGAGCGGCGCAAGCGGAATCCTCGACGCAGGCAACGGCAGCAAGCTCGACCTGAGCGGCGGCGGCCTGAAGCAGCAGGTGACCAAGCAGGTTTGCGACAAGGTGCTGACGCAAGCCAAGTCGCTGCTGTAAGCGCATCGGTACGCGTCGCGCGTGCCGATTATCCGGGGCGGTGCGCAGGCACCGCGCCCGGCTCACCATTCCAGCCGTTACGTTCGTATCGGCGACAAAAGCGCGCCGCGCGTGGCGATGCCGCGACCCCGCGTGCAGGCGGCGCCTGCGCCGTTCAATCGGCCAGCCGCTTGTCCGCGAGCGCCTTGCAGCAGTCTTCGTACACCCATTGCACGAGTCTGGCCCGATAGTCGAGATCGTCGGTATCGACGATTTCCTCGACCGCGTCGCGCGCCCACGACGCGTCGACGAACCCCGCATGCCGCTTCGCGATGTCCTGCGCGAGCGCCGCGAGCTTGGCGACGGCGAGCCAGTCGGCCTGGCGGTGATGGCGGTCGAGCCACCGGTGCGCGGCCTGGACCTGGAACGCGGCGTCCGGCCATGATTCGTTGAGGTAAAACGCGCCGAGGTTGCCGCAGGTGAGCCAGCACAGCAGCTCCAGGCGGTCTTGCGAGCCGAGGGTATGGGATGCGTCGGACATGGCAGCGCTCACGAAGTGCGTCGATTCCGGGCGGCGCCGGCCGCAACGGGCCGATGCCGATAGTAAAAACATAGCACGATGCGGGCCCGGCCGCGCACCCGGACGGAGGCTGGCGTGGCGCCGGCCGCACGGATGCCGCGCCGCTCGCGCGCGACGGGCGGCGGAGCACCGGCGCGAGGACGCGCCGGTCCTTTCGAACGGCTGTCATTCGTCACACCAGTCACCGCAACGCTCGCTAGAATGTCGGCTTCCCTGGAGGCGGAAAACGATGAAAATCTACGACCAGTTCTACATCGGCGGCGCGTGGCGCAAACCGGCCGGCACCGGCACGATCGACGTGATCGATTCGGGCACCGAAGCCGTGATCGGCCGGATTCCCGAGGGCGTCGCGTCCGATGCGCAGGACGCGATCCGCGCGGCGCGCGCGGCCTTCGATGCGTGGGCGGCCACGCCGGCCGCGACGCGCGCGAGCTACCTGCGCAAGATCGTCGAGCATCTGCAGGCGCGCAGCGAGGAACTCGCGCAGTCGATCACCGGCGAAGTCGGCATGCCGATCAAGCTGTCGCGCGCAATCCAGGTCGGCGGGCCGATCTACAACTGGAAGGCGTACGCGAAGCTCGCCGAATCGTTCGAATTCGAGGCGCGGGTGGGCCATTCGCTCGTGGTGCGCGAGCCGGTCGGCGTCGTCGCGGCGATCACGCCGTGGAACTATCCGCTCAACCAGGTCACGCTGAAGGTCGCGCCGGCGCTCGCGGCCGGCTGCACGGTGGTGCTGAAGCCGTCCGAAGTCGCGCCGCTCAACGCGTTCATGCTCGCCGAAGCGATCCACGCGGCCGGGCTGCCGGCCGGCGTGTTCAACCTCGTGTGCGGGTATGGCCCGGTCGTCGGCGAGGTGCTGGCCACCGACCCGGACGTCGACATGGTGTCGTTTACCGGTTCGACGCGTGCGGGCAAGCGCGTGGCCGAGCTGGCGGCCGCGGGCGTCAAGCGCGTCGCGCTGGAGCTGGGCGGCAAGTCGGCGTCGGTGATTCTCGACGATGCCGATTTCGCGACGGCGGTGAAGGGCACGGTCAACGCGTGCTACCTGAACGCGGGCCAGACCTGCTCCGCGCATACGCGGATGCTGGTGCCGCAAGCCCGCTACGACGAAGCGCGCGAGATCGCGAAGGCCGCGGCCGAAACGTACGTCGCGGGCGACCCGCGGCAGGAGACGACGCGCCTCGGCGCGCTTGCGTCGGCCGCGCAACAGCAGCGCGTGCAGGCGTACATCCAGCGCGGGATCGACGAAGGCGCGGAGCTCGTGACGGGCGGCACCGGGTTGCCGGAAGGGCTCGAGAAGGGCTTCTTCGTGAAGCCGACGGTGTTCGGCCGCGTCGATCCGAAATCGACGATCGCACAGGAAGAGATCTTCGGGCCGGTGCTGTCGATCATCACGTATCGCGATGAAGAGGAAGCGGTGCGGATCGCGAACGATTCGCCGTACGGGCTCGGCGGCGCGGTGTGGGCCGGCAGCGACGAGCGCGCGATGCGCGTCGCGCGCCGTATCCGCACGGGGCAGGTCGACATCAACGGCGGCGCGTGGAACGCTGCCGCGCCGTTCGGCGGCTTCAAGCAGTCGGGGTACGGCCGCGAGAACGGCGTGTACGGGCTCGACGAGTATCTCGAATACAAGTCGATGCAGTTGAAGCCGGCGAAGCCGGCCTGAGCGCCGCGCGCGGCTTCGCCCCGAAACGGCACGTTCGCGTGCCGTTTTTTATTGACGGCCGTCAAGGTGCGCGGCGGTGGATCGTCGATCATCGCGGTTTCGATGTTCCGACGAGGTTTCAGATGACCGTACGCACTGCCTTTCCGCCGCTGACGATTCGCGGCCGCACCTTGCTGCCCGTCGTACAGGGCGGCATGGGCGTCGGCATCTCCGCGCACCGGCTGGCGGGCAGCGTCGCGCGCGAAGGCGCGCTCGGCACGATCGCGAGCATCGACCTGCGCCACCATCATGCGGATCTGCTCGCGCGTTGCCGCGCGCAACCCGATCGCGCGACGCTCGAGGCGGCGAACCGCGACGCGCTCGCGCGCGAGATCCGTCTCGCGAAGACCTACAGCGAAGGGCGCGGGATGATCGCGGTCAACGTGATGAAGGCGGTCAGCGCGCATGCGGACTACGTGCGCATCGCGTGCGACGAGGGCGCGGACGCGATCGTGATGGGCGCGGGCCTGCCGCTCGATCTGCCCGACCTCACGCAAGGGCACGACATCGCGCTGATTCCGATCCTGTCGGACAGCCGCGGGATCGCGCTGGTGCTGAAGAAGTGGATGAAGAAGGGGCGCCTGCCCGATGCGATCGTGATCGAGCATCCGGCGCACGCGGGCGGCCACCTCGGCGTCACGCAGCTCGACGACATGCACGACGCGCGTTTCGATTTCGCGCGCGTGCTCGACGAGACCGCGCAGGTGATGGCGTCGCTCGGCCTCGCGCGCGACACGATCCCGCTGATCGTCGCCGGGGGCATCAACAGTCACGACGCGGTGCGCGCGGCGCTCGCGGCCGGCGCGAACGGCGTGCAGGTCGGAACGCCGTTCGCGGTGACCGAGGAAGGCGATGCGCATCCGCACTTCAAGCGCGTGCTCGCCGATGCGACACCCGACGACATCGTCGAATTCGTCAGCGTGACGGGGTTGCCGGCGCGCGCGGTGAAGACGCCGTGGCTCGATCGTTATCTGCGCAACGAGACGCGTATTCGCGACAAACTCGGCGCGTTCAAGCAGCGCTGCCCGACCGCGCTCGAATGCCTGAGCGTATGCGGGCTGCGCGACGGCATCGAGAAATTCGGGCACTTCTGCATCGATACGCGGCTTGCGGCCGCGCTGCGCGGCGATGTTGCGAACGGGCTGTTCTTCCGCGGCCGCGAAGCGTTGCCGTTCGGCCGCGCGATCCGCAGCGTACGCGATTTGCTCGACCTGCTGCTGACGGGCAGTGCGAGCGAACCTGCGGCAAACCGTCCCACGTTTACGCTGGCTTGACCCATATCAAGATGACGAAAAGACCCTACAGGGAGAATGGAAACCATTCTTTGGGGGTCCGTACCATGCATCAAACGATTCGAACTTGTGTCACCGCAGCCGCCGTCGCGGCCGGCGCCATCGCGATGCCGTCGCTGTCGCACGCGGCGTCGCCGGGCGACGGCATCAACCAGGGTGACGTACTGGTCCGGCTGCGCGCGATCAGCATCCAGCCGAACGAGCGCGCGAGCGACACGCTCGGCGCGATCAACACGGGCGTGAACAACGCGATCGTGCCGGAGCTGGACTTCACATACATGATCCGCGACTACCTCGGCGTCGAGCTGATCCTCGGCACGTCGCGGCATCAACTGACGTCGAGCCTCGGCAATCTCGGCGGCGTGGGCGTGTTGCCGCCGACGCTGCTGCTGCAGTACCACTTCAACCATGCGGGCAAGGTGCGCCCGTACGTCGGCGCCGGGTTGAACTACACGTACTTCTACAACAACGGGCTCAACGTCGGCGGGCAAGGCGTGTCGATCGACAAGAGCAGCTTCGGCCCCGCGCTGCAGTTCGGCGTGGACGTGCAGTTGACGAAGAAGGTGTTCATGAACGTCGACGTGAAGAAGATCTGGATGAGCACCGATGCGACGCTCGCCGACAAGGGCATCGGCACGCTGCACATCGATCCGCTGATCGTCGGCGTGGGCGTCGGGATGAAGTTCTAGACGTTCTAGACGCGACCGAACCAGAACAGAGTTGGGGTTGGCGGCATGGCGGTCGGCATGCCGCTCTTTTTTTGTGCGCGCGGATTTACAGCTTGTCGTACTGGAAGCGCATCGCGGTGCCTTCGCGCGCGATGCGCTCCCACACCGCGCGCTTTTCGTCGTCGCTCAGGAACACCCAGTTCGAGACTTCGGCGGCCGTGCGGCCGCAACCCTTGCAGACTTCGTCGAAGAGCGTCGAGCACACGCCGATGCAGGGGCTGTCGGGGAGGTCGTGAAGATTGGAGGCCATCGGGAGGGTTCGCGCAGTGGGATCGTCAGCCGTCATTTTAATGCATCGCGGCGGCCCGGCCGGACGCCGGCGCGGGCATGCTGTCCGCGTGCGGGAGCGGGACAGTGCGGCCGGGCGTCCGGCGTGGGCGCCGGACGAGCGTACCCGGCATGCGAACGCAGGTGCGCCGCTGTCGGTTTTTCCCGGTGGACAGCCGCCGATTACCCGATAGAATTCCCCCGGAGCGCCCTGCCGCACGGGCGGCCTGACAGGCCGGCGGCGGGAATCTGTTCCGTTTGCGCGACACCGGCATGATTTTTTTGTGACGGGGCGCGAATGATGGTAGTTTTCGGGGTTTTCGAGCGGCGGCGCGCCGGAATGCGCCGCCATGACGAGGCAGACGGCAGCCGGGCAACGCGTCCGGCCGGAGGGAGAACGGGATGAAAGCAAAGGTAGTGGGCCGGTTCGCAGCGCTCGCGCTGTGCGTGGGTGCATCGGCGGCAGCGGCGAAGGATACGCAGCTCAATGTCTATAACTGGTCGGACTACATTGCGAAGGACACGATCCCGAACTTCGAGAAGCAGACGGGCGTCAAGGTCCGCTACGACAACTACGACAGCGACGACACGCTGCAGGCGAAGCTGCTGACCGGCAGCTCGGGCTACGACATCGTCGTGCCGACCAGCAACTACGCGGGCAAGCAGATCGCCGCCGGCATCTTCGCGCCGCTCGACAAGTCGAAGCTGCCGAACCTCAAGTATCTCGATCCGCAACTGATGGCGCTCGTCGCCGGCGCGGACCCGGGCAACAAGTACTCGGTGCCCTGGGCGTACGGCACGACCGGTCTCGCGTACAACCTGACGAAGGCGCAGCAGGCGCTCGGCAAGGTGCCGCTCGACAACTGGGACA
Organism: Burkholderia sp. BCC0506; assembly: GCF_902833145.1. Classification (GTDB taxonomy): domain Bacteria; phylum Pseudomonadota; class Gammaproteobacteria; order Burkholderiales; family Burkholderiaceae; genus Burkholderia. The sequence goes on from NZ_CADFEN010000005.1 coordinate 321,022, forward strand.
TCCTGTTCAAGCCGGAAAACCTCTCGAAGCTGAAGACCTGCGGCGTGTCGGTGCTCGACGCGCCCGACCAGATGTTCGCGGCGGCGCTGCACTACATCGGCAAGGATCCGATGAGCACGAACCCGGCCGACTACAAGGCCGCGATGGACGTGCTGAAGAAGATCCGCCCGTACATCACGCAATTCAACTCGTCGGGCTACATCAACGACCTGGTCGGCGGCGACATCTGCTTCGCGTTCGGCTGGTCGGGCGACGTCGTGATCGCGAAGCATCGCGCGATCGAGGCGAAGAAGCCGTACAAGGTCGAGTACTACATTCCGAAGGGCGGCGCGCCGGTGTGGTTCGACGTGATGGCGATTCCGAAGGACGCGAAGAACAAGGACGCCGCGCTGCAGTGGATCAACTACATCGAGGATCCGAAGGTGCACGCGGCGATCACGAACGCGGTGTACTACCCGAGCGCCAACGCCGAGGCACGCAAGTACGTGCGTCCCGACGTCGCCAGCGACCCGGCCGTCTACCCGCCGGCCGACGTCGTGAAGACGCTGTTCCTGCTCAAGCCGCTGCCGCCTGAAATCCAGCGTCTGCAGACGCGTCTGTGGACCGAGCTGAAGTCGGGCCGCTGACGCGAGCCGAAGTGAACCCGCAGTCATGAAGCCCCTGGTGCCCCCGGGGGCTTTGTTCGTCTAACGCAGGAGAGAAGCAGCACATCATGAATAGCCAGTCGGGCGCGCCGGTCGCGGGCGCGCCGTTCTCCGTTCCTTCCTCCGGCGCCGATGCGCGCGCCGAGAACTTTGTCCAGATCGTCGACGTCGTCAAGAAGTTCGGCGACACCGAAGCCGTGCGCAGCGTCAACCTGAGCGTGCGCCAGGGCGAGCTGTTCGCGCTGCTCGGCAGCTCGGGCTGCGGCAAGTCGACGTTGCTGCGGATGCTCGCGGGCCTCGAAACGGTCACGTCGGGCAAGATCCTGATCGACGGCGAGGACCTCGCGCAGATGCCGCCGTACAAGCGGCCCGTGAACATGATGTTCCAGTCGTATGCGCTGTTTCCGCACATGTCGGTCGAGTCGAACGTCGCGTTCGGGCTGAAGCAGGAAGGCACGCCGAAGGCCGAGCTGAAGGAGCGCGTCGCGTCCGCGCTCGAACTCGTGCAGATGGGCAAGTATGCGAAGCGCAAGCCGCATCAACTCTCCGGCGGCCAGCAGCAGCGCGTCGCGCTCGCGCGTTCGCTGGTCAAGCGCCCGAAGCTGCTGCTGCTCGACGAGCCGATGTCCGCGCTCGACAAGCAGATCCGCCAGCGTACGCAGATCGAGCTCGTCAACATCCTGAAGAAGGTGGGCGTCACCTGCATCATGGTCACGCACGACCAGGAAGAGGCGATGACGATGGCGAACCGCCTCGCGGTGATGAGCGAAGGCCAGATCGTGCAGATCGGCTCGCCGAACGAAGTGTACGAATATCCGAACAGCCGCTTCTCGGCGGAGTTCATCGGCTCGACGAACCTGTTCGACGGCGTGACGGTCGAGGACGAGCCCGATCACGTATACATCGAATCGCCGGAACTGCCGAGCCGGCTGTACGTGAGCCACGGGATCTCCGGCCCGCTCGGGATGCCGGTCACGGTGTCGGTGCGCCCCGAGCGGATCGCGCTCACGCGCAAGCCGCCCGAAGGCGCGTTCAACTGGGCGCGCGGCCGGATCAGCAACGTCGCGTACATGGGCGGCTATTCGCTGTATCACGTGAAGCTCGATGGCGGCAAGACGGTGATCGCGAACGTGTCGAGCCTCGCGATTTCCGAACTCGACACGCCGGCGCTCGGCGACGAGATCTACGTGCGCTGGAGCGCGACCGCCGGCGTGGTGCTGACGTCATGAGCGCGTTCAAGTCCCTGCTCGAGTGGCCGGTGCGGCGCTTCAACCTGACGGGCGCCACGGCGGTCGTCGCCGGGCCGTTCACGTGGCTCGTGCTGTTCTTCCTCGTGCCGTTCGTGCTGGTCGTGAAGATCAGCTTCGCGGAGCTGCAGCTCGGCATCCCGCCGTATACGGAACTCGCGTCGTACGCGGACGGCGTCGTGCACATCGCGCTGAACCTGTCGCACTACGCGTTCCTGCTCACCGACAGCCTGTATTTCGCGACCTACGTGAACTCGGTGGTGGTGGCCGCGATCACGACGCTGCTGTGCCTGCTGCTCGGCTATCCGATGGCGTACTACATCGCGCGCTCGAACCCGGCCACCCGCAACCTGCTGATGATGGGCGTGATGCTGCCGTTCTGGACGTCGTTCCTGATCCGCGTGTATGCGTGGATCGGGATCCTGAAGAACAACGGGCTGCTGAACAACTTCCTCATGTGGATCGGGCTCACGCATACGCCGATCGAGCTGTACCGCACGAACTACGCGGTGTACATCGGGATGGTGTATTCGTACCTGCCGTTCCTCGTGATGCCGCTCTACGCGCACCTCGTGAAGATGGACCTGCGCCTGCTCGAAGCCGCGTACGACCTCGGCGCGAAGCCGTGGAAGGCGTTCGTGCAGATCACGCTGCCGCTGTCGAAGAACGGGATCATCGCGGGCTGCCTGCTGGTGTTCATCCCGGCGGTCGGCGAGTACGTGATTCCGGAACTGCTCGGCGGCGCGAACACGCTGATGATCGGCCGCGTGATGTGGAACGAGTTCTTCAACAACGCGGACTGGCCGATGGCGTCGGCAGGTGACCTGCGCGATGGTGCTGCTGCTGCTCGTACCGATGGCGATGTTCCAGCACTTCCAGGCGAAGGAGCAGGGAGGCCGTCGATGAAGCCGAATCGTTACCTGCAGTTCGCGGCGCTGTTCGTCGGCTTCGCGTTCCTGTACATCCCGATCGTCAGCCTGATCGTCTATTCGTTCAACGAGTCGAAGCTCGTCACCGTGTGGTCGGGCTTCTCGTTGCGCTGGTACGCGGCGCTCGTGGAGGACGACGAGCTGCTGACGGCCGCGTGGCTGTCGCTGAAGATCGGCGTGCTGACGGCGTTCGCGTCGGTGTTCATCGGTACGTGGGCCGGCTTCGTGCTCGCGCGGATGGGCCGCTTTCGCGGTTTCGCGCTGTTCAGCGGGATGATCAACGCGCCGCTCGTGATTCCCGAGGTGATCCAGGGGATCTCGCTGCTGCTGCTGTTCATCGAGCTCGCGAAATGGATCGGCTGGCCGGCCGAGCGCGGCGTGTTCACGATCTGGCTCGGCCACGTGATGCTGTGCATCTCGTACGTCGCGATCATCGTGCAGTCGCGCGTGCGCGAGCTGAATCCGTCGCTGGAGGAAGCCGCGCTCGATCTCGGCGCGACGCCGCTGAAGGTGTTCTTCACGATCACGCTGCCGCTGATCTCGCAGGCGCTGATCGCGGGCTGGCTGCTGTCGTTCACGCTGTCGATCGACGACCTCGTGCTGTCGGCGTTCCTGTCGGGCCCCGGCTCGACGACGCTGCCGCTCGTGGTGTTCTCGCGCGTGCGCCTCGGGCTGAATCCGGAAATGAACGCGCTCGCGACGCTGTTCATCATCGCGGTAACGGCCGGCGTCGTGATCGCGAACTTCGTGATGCTGCGCCAGGAGCGCAAGCGGATGGCGGGGTTCGCGGCCTGACGCGCCGGTTGTGGCTGTCATGAAAAACGCCCGGTGCCGACGACGAGTTGGCCCGGGCGTTTCGTTTGGCGGCGCGTTTCCGTGTGCGCCGACGGCTCACGCGCCGAACGCGGCTTTAGCCAGCAACCCGAGCGCGACGCACACGAGCACGGCCGCGAAACCGGCCTGCACGTGCCGCGCGGCGAGGCGCCGCGACGCGCCGCGGCCGGCGGCCATGCCGAGCGCGGTCGCGACGGCGAACCACAGCGTCACGTCGAGCGGCGCGCGCGTGCCGGACACGAGCGTCGCGAGCACGCCGCCCGTGCCGACCAGCGCGATCACCATCAGCGACGTCGCGACCACCCCATGCATCGACACGTTCGTGAACTTGCGCAGCATCGGCACGATCACGAAGCCGCCGCCGACGCCGAGCAAGCCCGTCATCAGGCCCGTGACCGCGCCGGTCGACGCGAGCGCGAGGCCCACGGGCCACGACCACACGAGCCGGCCCGTATCGGGATTCACGCGGCCGACGCACAGCGGCGACGCGTCCGCATCGGCCGCCTGCGGCCGCAGCGCCTGCCGCAGCAGGCGGCCGGCGACGGCGAGCATCGTCAGCGCGAACAGCGTGAGCAGCAGGCGCTGCGGCAGCACGTGCGCGAGCCGCACGCCAAGCGTGGTCAGCGGCACGCCGGCCACGGCCATCAGCAGCGCCGCGCGATAGCGCACGAGCCCGCGGCGAAAGCCTTCGAGCGCGCCGAGCGCGGCGCTGCCGGCCACCGCGACGAGCGCGACGGGCGTGGCCTGCTGCATCGGCCAGCTCATCCCGACGACGAGCGCGGGCACCGCGAGAATGCCGCCGCCGGCGCCGGTCAGACCGAGCACGGCGCCGACGAAGCCGCCGAGTACGAAGGAAATCAGCATGACGTCATCGCGCTCCGGTCAACGTACGGTCGCGGGCTTCGCGAGCCATTCGCGGCCCTTGAGCATCGCCTTCCAGTAGAGCGGCGGCAGCACGCGTTCCTTGAGCAGCCACGCGAGCCGCGACGGGCGCTTGCCGTCGATCAGCCACGCGGGGAAGGTCGGCGCGACCTTGCCGCCGTACAGGAACTCGGCGAGCACGATCTTGCCGCGCTCGACGGTGAGCGGGCATGAGCCGTAGCCGTCGTAGGCGGCGTCGCCGTGCGCGCGGCCGAGCGATGCGAGCAGGTTGTGCGCGACGACGGGCGCCTGCTTGCGGGCGGCCGCGGCGGTTTTCGCATTGGTCGTGTTGGTGACGTCGCCGAGCGCGTAGATGTCGGGAAACTGCTTGTGCCGCAGCGTCGCCGGATCGACGTCGATCCAGCCGGCCGCGTCGGCGAGCGGGCTCGTGCGTACGAAGTCGGGCGCTTTCTGCGGCGGCACGACGTGGATCATGTCGAACGGGCGCTCGACGGTTTCCTTGCCGCCGTCCGGCAGCGTGCGCACGAACGTCGCCCGGCGCGCGGGCCCGTCGATCGCGACGAGGTTGTGGCCGAACGACAGCGCGATGCCGTAGCTTTTCACGTACTCCATCAGCGCGGGCACGTAATCGGCGACGCCGAACAGCGCGCCGCCCGCATTCAGGAATTCGACGTTCGCGGCGTCGAGGTGCCCCGTGCGCCGCCAATGGTCGCACGACAGGTACATCGCCTTTTGCGGCGCGCCCGCGCACTTGATCGGCATCGGCGGCTGCGTGAAGAGCGCATTGCCGCCGCGGAACGCGCGCACGAGTTCCCATGTGTACGGCGCGAGATCGTAGCGGTAGTTCGACGTGACGCCGTTGCGGCCGAGCGTGTCGGCGAGGCCGTCGATCGCGTGCCAGTCGAGCTCGAGCCCCGGGCACACGACGAGCTTGCGATAGCCGATGCGCCGGCAGTCGTCGAGCACGACCGCGTGCGCGTCGGGCGCGAAGCCCGCGACCGCGGCCCGGATCCGCTGCACGCCGCGCGGCAGCACGTCGATCATCGGCCGCGCGGTGGTGCCGGGCTGGAACACGCCCGCGCCGACCATCGTCCAGCCGGGCTGGTAATAGTGGACGTCAGCGGGATCGATCACCGCGATGTCGAGCGACGCGTCGCGCGCGAGCAGGCTCGACGCGACCGCGATGCCGGCCGCGCCCGCGCCGACGATCACGATGTCGTGTCGTGCATCGACCGACGGCGCGTCGGTCTGCTTGCGGATGGTCATGTCAGGGTTCTCCGGTGGGGCGTTCGGCTCAGATCGCGTCGAGCGGAATCTTCAGGTAGCGCACGCCATTGTTTTCGGGCTCGGGCAGATGGCCGGCGCGCATGTTCACCTGCACGGACGGCAGCATCAGCACGGGCATCTCGAGCGTCGCGTCGCGCGCGGTGCGCATCGCGACGAAATCGTCCTCGGTCACGCCGTCCTTCACGTGCACGTTCGCGCGGCGCTGTTCGGCGACGGTCGTCACGAACCGAACGTCGCGGCCGCCCGGCTGGTAGTCGTGGCACAGATACAGGCGCGTGTCGGGCGGCAGCGCGAGCACGCGCGCGATCGAGCGGTACAGCGTGCGCGCGTCGCCGCCGGGGAAGTCGCAGCGGGCCGTGCCGTAGTCGGGCATGAACAGCGTGTCGCCGACGAACGCCGCGCGCTGCGTCGCGTCGTCGACGCAGTAGGTCATGCACGCGGGGGTGTGGCCCGGCGTGTGCAACGCGCGGATCGTCAGGGCGCCGAGCGGGAGCGTGTGGCCGTCGTCGACGAGCCGGTCGAACTGGCGGCCGTCTTCCGCGAAACCGGGCCCCGCGTTGAATAGCGCGCCGAACACGTGCTGCACGCGGCGCACGTGCGAACCGATCGCGATCCGGCCGCCGAGCTGCGCTTTCAGGTACGGCGCGGCCGACAGGTGGTCGGCGTGCACGTGCGTCTCCAGCAGCCAGTGCACGGTCGCGCCGAGTTCGGCCACGCGCGCGATCAGCCGGTCGGCGCTGGCGGTGCGCGTGCGGCCGGATTTCGGGTCGTAGTCGAGCACGCTGTCGATCAGCGCGCACGCGTGGCTCGTCGTATCGAGCAGGAGATAGCTGACGGTGTGGGTCGCCGGGTCGAAAAAGCCTTCGACCGACAGGGCGGGGGCGTTGCTCACGGGGTGTCCTCGATCGGGTGCAGCATCTGCAATCGCGATCTTTATCTCAAGAAGCATGCCAATCTGCCGCGCGGCCCCGGTCGACGTGGCAAGGGCTTGATTCGGCTCGGATTTTCGGTGCGTCGGCGGCCCGGTGAAGGTGGCGGCGACGTTCGGTCGCGGGCGATGACTGCCACAACTGGCAGTGCCGTGGCAGAATTGGCAGCCAGCCTGGCAGTCCGTCCGGGCGCCCCTTCGCCGAGCGAGCGTCGCATGAATCCGCACGACACCATTCCGATCGTCCCCGTCCCGCGCCGCGACGCGACGCCCGACGTACGCGCGCTCGTCGCGTATCTCGAGCAGGACCCGCAGCCGATGATCGTGGTCGATCCCGACTACCGCATCCTCGCGGCGAACGATGCGTACCGGCGCCAGTTCGGTGTGGCCGGCGTCGAGCACGTGGGCCGCCACTGCTTCCAAGTGTCGCATCACTACGACGTGCCGTGCGACCAGGCCGGCGAGCATTGCCCGATGAAGCAGGCGCTCGAATCGCGCGGGTTGAACCGCGTGCTGCACATCCATCACACGCCGCGCGGCCCCGAGCATGTCGACGTCGAGCTGCGGCCGATCTTCGATGCGGACGGCAACGTGATCGCGTATGTGGAACGGCTGACGACGGTGCGCAGCGCGTCCGCGCAGCCGAGCGCGGAAGGGCTCGTGGGCGGCTCCGATGCATTCAACGCGGCGCTCGGCGCGCTGCAGCGCGTCGCGCCGTCGACGCTGCCGGTGCTGCTGCTCGGCGAATCGGGCACCGGCAAGGAGCTGTTCGCCCGCGCGCTGCACGAGGCGAGCGATCGCGCGATGGGGCCGTTCGTCGTCGTCGATTGCTCGGGGATCGCCGAGACGCTGTTCGAGAGCGAACTGTTCGGCTACGAGAAGGGCGCGTTCACGGGCGCGAACCAGCGCAAGCCGGGCCTCGTCGAAACCGCGCAGGGCGGCACGCTGTTTCTCGACGAGATCGGCGACGTGCCGCTGCCGATGCAGGTGAAGCTGCTGCGGCTGATCGAATCGGGCACGTTCCGGCGCGTCGGCGGCGTCGAGGCACTGCGCGCCGATTTCCGGCTTGTCGCGGCCACGCACAGGCCGCTGCGCGAAATGATCGACGACGGCCGGTTCAGACAGGACCTCTACTACCGGATCAACGCGTTTCCGATTCCGCTGCCGGCGCTGCGCGAACGGCGCGGCGACGTCGCGCTGCTGGCCGAATCGATCCTGCGGCGGATCGCGAACGCGCGCGGCAAGGCGGCCGACGCGAATGCGCGGCCATTCACGCTGACCGAGCGCGCGCGGGCGTGCCTCGATGCGTATACGTGGCCCGGCAACATCCGCGAACTGCGCAACGTGCTCGAACGCGCGTGCCTGTTCGCCGACGACGGGACGATTCGCGTCGAGCATCTGCCGGCCGAGCTCGTCGCGGCAGCGGCGGCGCCGCACGCGCCGGCGGCCCAAGCGCACGGCGTGCCGGATGCGGAGCTGGTCCGTCTCGCGCGCACGTTCGACGGCACGCGCAAGGCGCTGGCCCAGCAGCTCGGATTGAGCGAACGGACGCTGTACCGGCGGATGAAGGCGCTCGGCCTCGGCACGCGCGAGCGCTGAAGGGGGCGTTGGCGTGGGGTTGGCAGCGGCACGCGGCTTTGTCGATCATGGCGCGTCCGATTTCAGTGCTCTCGCATCCGATGCTCGCGCTGGACGCGGTTCGCGATACCGGCTGCCAATGGTGAAACGGGCGGCACACGGGAATCCATGTGCCGCCCGCGCGAATCATGCGATCAGCGCGCCGGCGCCAGCTGCGCCATCGCTTCGCGCACGAAGCCGATCAGTGTGTCGTCGACCCACGAATCCTTCGTGAGCACCGGCTCGTTCATCATCGCGTGGCGGAATTTCGCGTGCGTGGCCGGATCGTGGCCCGCGTAGCTGCAGAACAGTTCGAGCCAGCGCTGCGCGAGCGCGCGGCCTTGCGGCGAATCGGGCTGCGCGCCCGCATCGATCGCGTCGCGCACGTCGGCCATCAGTTGCGGCCATTCCATCGCCCGTTCGGCGTAGTGCGCCCGCATGAAGCGAATCTCGTCCGGCGTGAGGTATTTCTCGAAGAGCCGCATCTTCGTTTCCGACGAAGCCCGCAGCACATAGTCGCGCAACGCGGTCGAGATGCCGATCTTCGACTGCATCGACGGCTCGTGCTCGTGCATCAGGTTCAGCTTCGCGAGCAGGCGCGGATCGTTGTTCGTGTCGCGCACCAGCTGCGCCATCCAGCGCGCGGCGAGCGCACGGACGCGCTCGTCCTCGGCCGGTACGCCCGCGTCATACAGCGCGCGGACCTCGGCGACGAGCGCGATCCATTCCGCGTCGCCCGCCTGGCTCTTCTGGTACATCGGCAGGCGCGCGAGTTCTTCCTCGGAGAAATATTTGTCGTACACGGTCATCAACTCCAGTGTGGTGAGCCAATCGGCCAGTTCCGGCTCGGTGCCCGCCGTGAGCTGCGCATGCAGGCTCGCGAGCCGCTCGCGCAGCTGCGCGGTTTGCGCGAGCTGGCGGTCGAGCGACGCGATCTGCCTGGCGACGAGATCGACCAGCGGGGTGCCGGGCCGGTTCAGGTAGTCGCCGATTTCGGCGAGCGACAGTCCGAAGCGACGCAGGGCCTGGATCTGGTGGAGCCGGGCGATGTCGTCGCGGTCGTACAGCCGGTAGCCGTTGTCGGCGCGCGCCGAAGGCGTCAGCAGACCGATTGCGTGATAGTGATGAAGCGTGCGGACGGTCAACCCGCTGCGTTTCGCCAGTTCTCCCACTTTCAGCCGCATTCGTTCCTCCGTTCGGTGCGCACACTGGAGTCTCGAACGTTACGCTACGTGAGGGTCAAGCGGAAGATCGGCGATCGGACGCGCGTGCCGGGAATCCGTACGCGCGTCCGATCGAAGGGGGCCGGTCATTGCGCCGAAGGGATGGCGTCCGGCGTGGCGGCGCGTGCCAGCGGGCCGGTCGTGCCGCCGGCGGCATGGCCGGTTTGAGCGGGCTTGTCGCCGCTGTCGGCCGGCGGCGTGCCCATCGCCTGGTAAAGCCGCGCGGTATCCGCGAACCGTGCGCCGGTCGCGCGAATCTCGTCGAGCCGCGCATTGCGGTACTGCAACTCGCTCGCGCGCGCGGCCGACGGCGGCAGCGCGCCGAGCCGCACGCGGGCGGCCGCGTCGTCGTAAGCGCCGCGTGCGGACAGCGCGGCGCGCGACGACGCATCGAGCGCTTCCGCGTCGTGCTCGAGCGCCGCGAGCGAATCGGCGACGTTCTGGAACGCGCCGAGCACCGCCTGCTTGTACTGGTCGACCGCGGCCTCGTAGGTCGCCTTCGCCGCGCGGCGCTGCGCGAGCAGCGCGCCGCCGTGGAAGATCGGCTGGCTCAGCGACGCGCCGACGTTCCAGATCGCGCCCGCGCCCGACAGCATCGTCGGCCAGCTGAAGCCGCCTTTGCCCATCGCCGCCGACAGCGACAACTGCGGAAACATCTGCGCGGTCGCGAGGCCCACTTCGGCGGCGGCGGCCTTCAGCCCCGCGTCGGCGGCCTGGATATCCGGGCGGCTTCGCAGCAGGTCCGACGGCACGACGACGGGCACCTGCTCGGGCAGGTGCAGATCGGCGAGCGCGAGATCGGCCGGCGGCCGGTCGGGCGTGCGGCCGACCAGCACCGCGAGCGCATGGCGCGCCGAGTCGCGTTGCTGGCGCAGCGCGGGCACGCTGGCCGCGAACGTGTCGGCGCTTTGCCGGGCGTTCAGCGCGTCGCTGCGCGAGGCCGAACCGAGCGCATGGCGGCGCTCGGCGTCGTGCGCCTGGTCGTTCGCGAGCGCGACGAGCCGCTCGGTCGTCTCGATCTGCGCATTGAGCACCGACACGGTGATCGACGCGGTCACGATGTTCGCGGCCAGCGCGCGCCGCGCGGATTCGAGCTGGAACGCGCTGACGTCGACGCGTTTCGCGAGCGCACGGTTCGCGAAGCGCGACACGCCGAACAGGTCGACCGTGTAGCTCGCCTGCAGTTGCCCGACGAACGTGTCGTACAGCAGCGTCGGCGCGCCGAGCGCGGGAATCGGCACGCCGAGCGCGCGCTGGCGCGCGGCCTGGCCGCCCGCGTCGATCGACGGCAGCATCGAGCTGCCGATCTGCCCGCGCAACTGTTCGCGCGCGGCATCCAGCGAATGCGACGCCGCACTCAGCGTCGGGCTGTTGCGCAGCCCTTCGTCGACGAGCGCGTTCAGCGCGTCGGAACGGTACTGTTTCCACCAGTCCGGCACCGGCTGCGCGCCAACCTCGAACTGTTGCGCGACGCCGTGCGCGGACACGGTCTGCTCGACTTGCGGCGCGGCGCCGTAGTGCGCGGGCGACGGCATCGCGGGCGGCTCGCCGCTCGGCGCGAACCACGCGCAGCCCGCGAGCGGGCCGGCGAGGCTCGCCACCGCGAGCGCGCGCAAGGTTTTCGTTTTCAGGGTCATCGATCGATTCATGGTCAGGCTCCCGACGGCGCGGCAGGCGTGGCGCCGGGCGGCGGGCCGTCCTGCGGGTCGCGTTCGTCGCGCTTCACGCGGAACCACGTCGCGTACAGCGCAGGCAGGTAGAACAGCGTCAGCACGGTCGCGCTCGTGATGCCGCCCATCAGCGCGGTCGCCATCGGCCCGAAGAAGTTCGAGCGCAGCAGCGGAATCAGCGCGAGCACGGCGGCCGCGGCCGTCAGCGTGATCGGCCGGAAGCGCCGCACGGTCGCGCCGATGATCGCGTCGACGCGGCCGTGGCCGGCCGCGATGTCCTGCTCGATCTGGTCGACCAGGATCACCGAGTTGCGCATGATGATCCCGAACATCGCGATCACGCCGAGCATCGCGACGAAGCCGAACGGCTGGCCGAACAGCAGCAGCGTCGCGGCCACGCCGATCAGCCCGAGCGGCGCGGTCAGCACGACCATCAGCACGCGCGAGAAGCTCTGCAGCTGGATCATCAGCAGCGTGAACACGGCGATCGCCATCAGCGGCATCTGCGCGTTGATCGATGCCTGCGCCTTCGCGCTTTCCTCGACCGAGCCGCCGATGTTGATCTGATAGCCGACCGGCAACTGCGCGCGCAGCGCGTTCAGCTTCGCGTCGACCGCATGCGTGACGTCGATGCCCTGGGCGCCGGCGCGCACGTCCGACTGCACGGTGATGGTCGGCTGGCGGTCGCGTTCCCACACGACGCCGTATTCGAGCGTCGGCGTGAAGCGGCCGAGCGAGCCGAGCGGCACGGGGCCGTTCGGCGTCGGCAGCGCGAGGCCGGCGAGCTTCGCCGGATCGACGCGGTCCGCGCGCGGCGCGCGCAGGTCGACGGCGATCAGCTTGTCGCGCTCGCGATACTGCGTGACGGTCGTGCCGGACAGCGTCATCGCGAGGAAGCCCGACACGTCCTGCGACGTGACGTTCAGCTCGCGCGCCTTCTTCTGGTCGAGCTCGAAGCGCACCGAGCGCTCGGCCGGCTCGTCCCAGTCGAACTGCACGTTGACCGTGCGCGCGTCGCCGCGCATCGTCGCCGCGACCTTCTCGGCGATCGAGCGGACCGTCGCGATGCTGTCGCCGCTCACGCGGAACTGCACCGGATAGCCGACCGGCGGGCCGTTCTCGAGCCGCGACAGTCGCCAGCGCACGGCCGGAAATTGGTCGCGCAGCGTGGTCTCGAGCCAGCCCGCGAGCTTTTCGCGATCCTCGACCGACTTCGCGGTGATCACGAACTGCGCGAAGTTCGGCAGTTGCAGCTGCTGATCGAGCGGCAGGTAGAAGCGCGGCGCGCCGCTGCCGACGAAGTTCACCGCATGGTCGATCTCGGGCCGCTTGTCGATCGCTTTCTCGAGACGCTCGGTCTCGCGCAGCGTCGCCGCGAACGACGCGCCTTCGGGCAGCCGCAGGTCGACCAGCAGCTCGGGCCGGTCGGAGCTCGGGAAGAACTGCTGCGGCACCAGCGAGAAGCCCATCAGCGCGACGACGAAGAGCGCGCCCGTGATCAGCAGCACGACGAAGCGCCGCTCGATGCACCAGTCGATCCAGCCGCGCAGCCGCCGGTAGAAGCGGGTGTCGTAGATGTCGTGCTCGTGATCGTCGGGCAGGTGCGCCTCGTGCGCGTGCCGCTTGCGCTCGGGCAGCATGTGGAAGCCCAGCAGCGGGATCAGCACGACGGCCGCGAACCACGACGCGATCAGCGCGATCGCCGACACCTCGAAGATCGAGCGCGTGTATTCGCCGGTGCTCGATTTCGCGAGCGCGATCGGCAGGAAGCCCGATACCGTGACGAGCGTGCCGGTCAGCATCGGGAACGCGGTGCTGGTGTACGCGAACGCGGCGGCGCGCGCGCGGCTGTAGCCCTGCTCGAGCTTCACGGCCATCATCTCGACCGCGATGATCGCGTCGTCGACGAGCAGCCCGAGCGCGAGCACGAGCGTGCCGAGCGACACCTTGTGCAGCCCGATGTCGAACAGGTACATGAAGAGCGCGGTGACTGCGAGCACGACCGGGATCGAGATCACGACGACCATCCCGGTGCGCAGCCCGAGCGACACGAGGCTCACGACCAGCACGATCGCGACCGCTTCGGCGACGGCCTCGAGGAAGTCGTCGACCGAATGCGAGACCGCGTGCGGCATGCTCGACACCTCGGTCAGCTTCAGGCCCGCCGGCAGTTGCGCCTGCAGGTCTTTCGATTCCGCGTCGAGCGCCTTGCCGAGCCGGATCACGTCGCCGCCGGGCTGCATCGTGACGCCGATGCCGAGCACGGCTTTGCCGTTCATACGCATCTGCGTGACCTGCGGATCGTCGTAGCCGCGCTTCACGGTCGCGAGATCGCCGAGCCGGAACGTGCGGCCGTTGATGCGGATCAGCGTATCGGCGAGCGCGGCGACGTTGTCGAACTGGCCGCTCGGCCGCACGAACACGCGATCGTCGGCGGTCGTCAGCACGCCGGCCGACGAGATGTCGTTCTGGGCGTTGATCGCCTGGCCGAGCTGCTGCGGCGAGATGCCGAGGCGCGTGAGCTGCGCGTTGTTCACCTCGATGAAGATTCGCTGGTCGGGGTCGCCGAAATAGTCGACCTTGCCGACGCCCGGCACGCGCAGCAGCACGGTGCGCAACTGGTCCGCGTAGTCGTGCAGTTGCGCGGGCGTGAAGCCGTCGCCCTCGAGCGTCCAGATGTTGGTGTAGACGTCGCCGAATTCGTCGTTGAAGAACGGGCCCTGCACGCCGGGCGGCAGCGTATAGCCGATGTCGCCGACCTTCTTGCGGATCTGGTACCAGGTTTCGGGCACGTCCTTCACGGGCGCCGAATCCTTCATCGTGAAGAAGATCAGCGATTCGCCGGGGCGCGAATAGCTGCGCAGGAAATCGATGGCCGGCGTTTCCTGCAGCTTGCGGCCGATCCGGTCGGTCACCTGTTCCTGCACCTGCCGCGCACTCGCGCCGGGCCAGAAGGTCCGGATCACCATCACGCGGAACGTGAACGGCGGGTCTTCGGACTGGGCGAGCCGCGTGTACGCGAGGATGCCCGCGAGCGTCGCGAGCGCGATCAGGTAGACGACCAGCGCCTGGTGGCGCAGCGCCCAGGCGGACAGGTTGAAGCGGCCTTCTTCGTGGGAGACGCTCACGATGCGAAGTCCTCCGGATGCAGCGGCGCGATCGCGCGCACCTTCTCGCCCGCGCTGACCGTATGCACACCCTGCAGCACGACGCGCTCGCCCGGCTGCAGCCCGTGCGACACGGTGACCGTGCGCTCGTTGAAGCGCGCGACGTCGACGCGGCGCAACTCGAGCGTGTCGTCCTTCGTGCGCACGACCCATACGGCCGGTTGCGCGCCGTCGTGGAACAGCGCGGTCGCGGGCAGCGTGATCGGCTGCGCGTCGCCTGCTGGCGGCGGGCCGTCGAACGCGACGTCCGCGGTCATCCCGAGCCGGACCGCCGGGTCGGGCGCGGCGAGCGTGAGCTTCACGCGCCAGGTGCGGCTTTGCGGATCGGCGGCCGGCGCGATTTCTCGCACCTTCGCGGCGAACTGGCGGCCCGGCAGCGACGGCAGCGTGACGGTTGCCGAGTGACCAGGCGGGAGCGATGCGAGCGCGGATTCGGGCACGTCGCTGACCACGTCGACGTCGCCCGACCACGCGAGCTGGTAGACCGGCTGGCCGGCCGACACGTTCTGACCGGTATCGGCCTGTTCGGCGGTGATGGTGCCCGCGTGATCGGCGACGAGCGTCGCGTAGCGGAGCTGGTTCTTCGCGAGCGCGAGCTGCTGCTGGGCCTGGTCGCGCTGCGCGAGCGCCGACGCGTAGCTGTTCTGCGTCTGTTCGAGCTGCGCGGTGGCGATCAGGTTTTCGCGGGCCTGCGCGCGATCGCGCTCGAGCTGCTGCTTCGCGAACGCGAGGCTGTGCGTCGCGGCATCGAGTTGCGCCTGCGCGCTCGCGGCGTTCTTCTCGACGTCGGACGGATCGAGCAGCGCGACGACCTGGCCGGCCTTCACCGTATCGCCGAGCCGCACGCGGCGCTCGATGATCTTGCCGGCGATGCGGAACGACAGCGGGGTGGCATAGCGCGGCTGGATGTCGCCGGGCAGCGTGCGCGCGGCCGCGGCGGTGTCGGCCCGGGCGGGCAGCGCGACGACGGGGCGCGGGGCGGGCGGCGCGGATTCTTTCGGATGACAGGCGGCAAGGACGAGCGCGGCGCCGATCAGCAGCGCAGCGCGGGAACCGGAGCGATTCACGAAACCCCCAGGTGAGGTGGAGCGGAACGAAGTCGGCAAGCGCGGCGGGCGCTTGCCCCGGACGGCGCCGGCATCGGCGCACGCGGACAGACCAACGACATTTTCAGAAACTGTGGCGGATTCTAATACACACCTGTATCTGAATGCAAAGATGAATTTGAAAGGAGGAAGGTGCTAGACTGCGCGTCATGAAAATACAGCGCTTAACTCGCGAGCAGAGCCGGGACCAGACGCGCGAACGTCTGCTCAAGGCCGCGCATCGCATTTTTCTGAAGAAAGGCTACGTGGCCGCGAGCGTCGAGGACATCGCGGCGGCGGCCGGCTATACGCGCGGCGCGTTCTACTCGAATTTCCGCAGCAAGTCCGATCTGCTGCTGGAATTGCTGGAGCGCAATCACGCGGAGGTGCAGGCCGACTTCCAGGCGATTTTCGACGGGGGCGGCACGCGCGAGCAGATGGAATCGATGGCGCTCGCGTATTACCGGACGCTCTTTCGCGACGACGAATACTCGCTGCTGTGGGGCGAGGCGAAGCTGCAGGCGGCGCGCGACGCGAAGTTCCGCGTGCGCTTCAACCAGTTCCTGCACGGCAAGCGCGTGCAGATGGCCGAATTCATCGAGCGCTTCGCCGAGCGGGCGGGCACGCCGCTGCTGCTGCCGGCCGACACGCTCGCGTTCGGGCTGATGTGCCTGTGCGACGGCGTGCAGTCGTATTACACGGCCGATCCGCAGCACGTGCCGGCCGACATGGCCGAGTCGGTGCTGGGGGGATTCTTCGCACGGGTCGTGCTGGGGCGCGCGCCGGACTGAGCCTGAGCCGACAGCGCGCCCGTTGCCGGAGCCGCTACGCGCGGCATCCGGCGTTCAGCGCGCGCCGGCGGGCGGCACGCGCAGCGTCCGGGCCAGCGACGTGGCATAGTCGCGCGCCGGATCCGAGATCGGCGAGCGCACGACCGGATGCGGATGGCCGAACGCTTCGACGAACGTGTCGACATGCGGGACGAGGCGCGCGCACAGCGCGTCGGTTGCGGCGTCGAGCTGTCGATAGTGCGACGCGTCCAGCACGCCTTCGCTGATCAGCCAGGCGCCGTGCCGCTGCACACGATCGATGGCGAACAGCGCGACGAGGTCGCGCAGCAGCGTGCGCGCCGGTTCGCCCGCGACAGCCTCGGTCGCGCGCAGCGCGGCATTCAGCGCCAGATTCTGCCCGTACGCTTGCGCCGCATCGCGCGCGCCCGGCAACAGCGGGTTCCAGACATCGAGCGCATCGACGCCGCTGGCCGTGCGCGCGTCGACATCGTCGGCGAGCGAGTCGATCAGTCGCCGTTCGTACGTGCGCAGTGCTGCGATGGCATCGCGCGCCGCCTCCGGCCAGTCGCTTCCGA
The DNA here is from genome assembly GCF_902833145.1 of Burkholderia sp. BCC0506. Lineage (GTDB taxonomy): Bacteria > Pseudomonadota > Gammaproteobacteria > Burkholderiales > Burkholderiaceae > Burkholderia. The sequence continues at coordinate 337,901 of NZ_CADFEN010000005.1, forward strand.
CGTCATCGGCGCCGGCCGATGCAGCCGGTGTCGCAACCAGCGTGCGCGCGGTGTCGAGCAGGATCAGGAAGTTGTTGCCGCCCGCGTCGTTGAAGACATGGCCGAGCCCCTGATAGTCGAGATACCGGTTGACGAGAAGATCGCCGGCCACGCCGCAACGCAGCCGGCATTCGGCCGCGACTTCCTCGGCGGCCCAGGCCGTCAGCGCCTTGACGAGTGCGAGCTTGCGGTTGGTCGAACTCCACGGCGCCCACATCATGAACGTCGCGGTCGTGCGATCCGGCTGCGCGCGGCGATGCAGCGCGTGCGCCCATTCGCGCGCGGCGTCGTTGGCGAAACAGGTCATCACATACGAGGTCGCGAGCGCGCGCAACAGCGCGCGCTGCTGCGTGCTGTAGCGTATCAGCGACGTTTCGGGCGCGATGCGCGCCATGCTCGAGCGATGCGTCGAGTAGCGCAACGCCTGCGCGACGCAGGTGCGCGAGACGGCCGCCAGCCCGATCGCTCCCATGGCCCAGACGTTTTCCGGCGCGGTCAGCGTGCGTACGAGCCGGCCGTTGGGGTCGCCGAGCGGATCGTGGAATCGCCCGTCGGCGTCGATCGACGCGCCGTCGGACAGCCACGCGTCGAACGGAACGCGCACGCGATCGAAGCCGGCGAGGCCGTAATCGAACGGCACCAGCGGTATTTCGGCGGGTGCCGACAAGCGCACGCCCGGCAGCGGCCCTTCGCGTGTCGACAGGTCGACCGCGAACGCGAACACGCCGCAGTCGCGTCCGTCGACGACCACGCGCGCGCAGACGATGCCGAGCTTGTCGAGATCGTTGACGCCGACGTTGGTGAATTTCAGTGCGCCGTCGTCCGGCGTATGCAGGACGAAGGTCCGGCTGGCCGCGTCGAAGCGCGCCTCGGTGCGGGTGGCGAGCTGGCTGTTGCCGCCGCCGATTTCGGTGATCATGAACGCGCCGACCTTGCGGCCTGCCGCAAGCTCGCGCGCATATGCCTGCGCGCGGTCGTTGCCTTTGCCGAGTTCGACGAGAGAACCGATGCAGAGCCCGTAGTGGATCAGCGCGGCAATGCACAGCGACGGATCGTTGACGGCCGTCCATTCGGCGATCGCGGACAGCAGCGATGGATCGGACAGGTCGCCGGCCGCGGCCGGCAGCCGGCCGGCCAGTCTGGCGAGGCGGTCGTAGGTCGAGCGATGCAGGTCGATCGAGTGCCGCTCGAGCGGTTTGTCGAAATCGGCACTCGACAGCAACTGGATCAGCAGCCGCCGATGGTCCGGTTTCGTGAGGCCCGAAAGCGTGTCGCGTATTTCGTCGATTTCGGGCGCGATAACGGGGCGGGAAACCGGTGCGCCGGAGATTCCGCCATTTTCGATTTGATAGGCATTCATTGCAGAATCTCCGTGCGATCGGAATCAAATGGAAAAGGCCCGGTTTCACGAGTCGGTGAATAAGTGCGCGCATCCGGCAGCGCGGCTTTGATGCTGCGAGCCATGATGCCGGTCATGCTCAGGTCGATATAGATCGAATCGCGGGCGGCCTGGCTGCGCTCGAGTACGGCCGGCATGTGATACGGCTTCGTGAAACAGTCCGCCAACGCACGGGGCAGGTCGTCGGTATCGGCATAGCGCCGGCACGCGACGGCCGAATAGACCGGTACCTCGAAACGGCCGCGCGGCAACGGCGCGATCGCATCGTGGAATCGGTCCGCGGCCGCCCACAGCGCCGGATGATGAGCCGGATACGGAATCGGCAGCGCATGCAGCTTGAGGCCGCGGCGGCTCGCGAACGCGGCCAGGGTGTCGAGCGCGGCGTGCGATCCGCTGACGACGGTCTGTCGCGGCGCATTCACGCATGCGAGCACGAGCTGCTCGTGCGCGATCTCGTCCAGCAACGCCAGCGTCTCGGCTTGCGACGCGGCGACGGCCGTCATGCCGCCGCGCCCGGCAAACGGCTGGAAGGCCGCATTCAGTGCAAGGACGGCTCGCACGCCGTCGGATACGGACCAGACGCCCGAGCAGACGAGCGACGCGATTTCGCCGAGGCTCTGGCCGATGATCGCGGCGACGCGCACCGGCTGCCGCGCGAGAAAGCGGTGCAGGCAGATCGCGGTGGCGAACGCCGCCAGTTGTGGAATGCCGACGGGGACGGTAGCGGATGCGTCGCCGAGCAGCACGTCGCGCAGCAGTCGGGGATCGTGATCGTACGGCTCGTTGCGCAACGTGGCCTCGATCTCGTCGAGTGTCGCGTCGATGCATTCGCGCGCCGCGCGACTTCGCTCATGGAGCGATTTCAACGCACCGGACGGACTATCCCCCTGGCCCGGGATCACATAGATCGCGAGCGGGGTCGGATGGCTGGAACAGGTTTCCATTTTTTTCCCTCGTAGCGGTTTCGATTCGATTGTTTTTCTACTGCGGACTGCATTTTTTGGTCTCCGTATTTCGCTTTTTAAAAACTACGAGAGTGAACGATAGGCGATTTATTTTTGGTTTTCTAGGCGATTGGATCTATTGATTTTTGCGAAATGAAGGGGTGAATTCTTGATTTTCCGGGTGAGGATTTTTCACCTCCCGGAACCGCGCAAAAAACCTGAATCTTCGAACGCTTCGAACATTGCGAAGCGCGTGCTGTGGGCGCAGGCGCCCATCCGCGCGGAAGGCGGAACGCAGGGAGGAATGCAGCCGGGCGCCGCGACGATGCGGCGCCGGCTGGCGAGAGGGAATGGACGAAGCGGAACGCGAGCGATGGCCGAATCGCGTGGCTGCGCGTCAGCGCTCGCCGGTCATCCGCCGGTACGCGTCGAGCAGCGACGTCTTGTAGACGACGCCCGCGAGCGTAGGCTCGGCCTCGCTCTCGATCACCGGCAGGCGTTCGCCCTGGAACGCCATGAAGCGTTCGAGCGCGGTCGCGAGCGGCATGTCGGGCGTGAGCAGCGGAAACGGCGTGTGCGCGTAGTGCGCGGCCGTCTTGTCGGTCGTGTCGCGCTTGTCGAGCAGGTCGGACGTGATGTCCTTCAGCGCGACCGCGCCGCGGAAACGTCCACCGTCGTCGGTCACGTACAGGTACTTCACCGGATATTCGAGAAACACGCGCGTCATGTCGGCGACGCTCGCGGTGAGCGGCACGACCGTCTGCGCGGGCTGGATCAGCTCGCGCATCTGCGTGGTGCGCAGCCGCTGCCGCTCCTGCGCGTCCTGGTAATGATGCTGCGTGATTTCGTACATCGACGTCGTGCCCGTCGCGCGCGCGACGAAATACGCGAACACGCACGACACCAGCAGCGGCAGCACGACCTGATAGCTCAGCGTCATCTCGAAGATCATCAGGATCGCCATCAGCGGCGCCTGCGTGGCGCCCGCCATGAACGCGCCCATCCCGACGATCGCGTACGCGAAATATGCGGACGTATGGCCGGGCCACAGCGTGTCCATCGCGAGCCCGAACAGCGAGCCGAACACCGCGCCGACGAACAGCGTCGGCGTGAACACGCCGCCGATCGCGCCCGAGCCGGCGGTCGCGGCGGTCGCGATCACCTTGAACACGAGTACCGCGACGAGCGCCTGCCACGTCCACGGCGAATGGAGGATGTGGTTCACGACGCTGTAGCCGTTGCCCCACACGTCCGGAATCCACACCGAGATCACGCCGACGACGAGGCCGCCGAGCGCGAGCCGCACGGGCAACGGCACGGGCAGCCGCTTGAACTGCGTCTTCGATGCGTCGAGCAGGTGCAGGAACTGCGGCGCGAGCACGCCGCACAGCGCACCGAGCACGACGAACAGCAGCACCTCGGGGCCCGTCACGGCCGGGAACACCGGCATCTCGTACGGCGGCCGGTAGCCGGCGAATTCGCGCATCACGATGTTCGCGACGACGGAGGCGACGACCATCGGCCCGAAGCTTTCCATCGCGATCGTGCCGAGCACGATCTCCGACACGAAGAACGCGCCGGCGATCGGCGCGTTGTACGCGGACGTGATGCCGGCCGCCGCGCCGCACGCGACCAGCAGGCGCAGGCGCGGCGGGTCGAAGTGCGCGAAGCGGCCGACGAGCGACGCGGCGAGCGCCGCGAGCTGCACCATCGGGCCTTCGCGACCGATCGAGCCGCCGCTGCCGATCGTCAGCAGCGACGACACGCTGCGCCACAGGCTCTGCCGTACCGGCACGACGCCGTTGCCGAGCGCGACCGATTCCATGTAGTCGGTCTTGGCGGCCGCCTTGTCGCCGCGCGTCGCGACGAGCAGCACGCAGCCGGCGAGGAAGCCGCCCGCGGCCGGCAGCCAGAACCGCACGTACCACGGCAGGCTTTTCGCCATCTGCACGAAGCTGCCGCTGTGCCCCGAGATCAGGCGCTGCATCAGGTCGATGCCTTCGCGGAACGCCATCGTGGCAAAGGCGCCGCCGACGCCGACGATGGCCGACCAGATCAGCATCGTATGGGCGTCCGACAGGCGGAACAGCGTTCGGGCGCGGGTGCGCAGCTTCAGCAGGAACGAGAGCACGGCTGAAAGGGGGCGATGGAAAACGACGCGAAGCATAGCACTGCGCCGCGCCTGCGGGACCTCCCTGTCGGGCTTCCCGTCGGGCGCGGCGCGCGAACCGTCGCGGACGTGCGGCTCAGCCAAGCCAGTGCTGCACGGCCCAGGTGATCCCGTAGCCGCCGACGATCAGCCACACGTACAGGATCAGGCCGGTCATCAGCGCTCGCGGGCCGGCTGCGCGGATCTGCGCGACGCGCGTCTCGATGCCGAGCGCGGTCATGGCCATCGTCAGCGCGAAGGTGTCGAGCACGTTCAGCGTATGCGTGACGTCCGTGGGCAGTACGTTCAGCGAATTGACGATCACGAAGCCGAGGAAGCCGAGCGCGAACCACGGAACCGCCACCGTGCGCTTGCCGTGCGCGCCGCCGGCCGCGTCGTGAACCGGGCGCGCCGAACGGGCGAGCCACCAGCCGAGCGCGAGCAGCACCGGCACCAGCAGCATCACGCGCGTCATCTTCACGATCGTCGCAACACGCGCGACCTCCGGGCTGATGTCGCTCGCCGCGCCGACCACCTGCGCGACTTCGTGGATCGTGCCGCCGAAGAACAGGCCGAGGCCGGCCGGATCGAGGTTCAGCAGCCCGGCGTGATAGGCGAGCGGATACAGGAACATCGACAGCGTGCCGAACAGCACGACGCTGCCCACGGCCATCGCGCTCTGGTGCGGCTTCGACTGCAGCGTCGATTCGAACGCGAGCACGGCGGCCGCGCCGCAGATCGCGCTGCCGGCGGCGGTCAGCAGCGCGGCGTCGCGGTCGAGCTTCATCAGCTTCATGCCGACCCAGGTGCCGATCGCGAGCGTGCTGACGACGACCAGCACCGACACCGTGAGGCCCGGCAACCCGACTTGCGCGATCTCCTGCAGGCTCACGCGCAACCCGAAGAACGCGACCGCGATGCGCAGCAGCTTGCGCGCGGAGAAATTGACGCCGGCGGCCCAACTGGCCGGCATGCCGTCGCGCAGGCCGTTGCCGTACAGTGCACCGGCGACGATGCCGACGATCAGCGGCGACAGGCCGAGCCCCGCGATCGCGGGAAGCTCGGAGAGGCTCGTGACGGCGGCGGCGAACAGCGCGACGAACAGCACGCCGTTCAACTGGCCGCGCATCGACGGCGCGGCGTGGCTGAGAGGGGAAGTCGGAGCAGTGGACATGGAGGCACCGTGAGGGAGCGTGTGGCGACGGTGTAATCCTAGTTTCGTTATATCGATATGAAAAATTGTGATTTGTGACGTAAACTATCTGGAAAGCCGATAATTCACCGCCATGACCCCGGATCAACTGATAACGTTCGCCGCCGTCGCCGAGCACCTGAACATCAGCCGCGCCGCCGTGGCGCTGCATCTGTCGCAGCCGGCCGTGTCGGGCCAGTTGCGGCTGCTGCAGGACGAGTTCGGCGAACCGCTGTACCAGCGCGACGGCCGCGGCATCCGGCTGACGCCGGTCGGCGAACAGCTCGCGCAGTACGCGAAGGCGCAGCGCGACACGTTCGCCCAGGCGCGTGCGTTTCGCGACGCGGTGCGCGGGCTGGAAGCCGGCACGCTGCGCATCGGCGCGAGCACGACGCCCGCGAGCTACCTGCTGCCGTACCTGATCGCGGCGTTCCAGCCGCGCGCGCCGCGCGTGTCGATCCAGACGATGAGCGGCAATACGGCCGACGTGGTCGCGGCGCTGCCGTCGCTCGACATCGCGCTGATCGAAGGGCCGCCGGGCGAGGCGCTGCCGCCCGGCACGGCCGTGCACGCGTGGCACGAGGATGAGATCGTCGCGATCGTGCCGGCCGGCCATCCGCTCGCGGCGCCCGGCTACGACGCGGGCGTGACGCTCGATGCGCTCGCCGCGCATCCGCTCGTGCTGCGCGAGGCGGGCTCCGCGGTGCGGCAGCTCGTCGAGCGCGCGTTCGCGCACGGCGGCGCGCCGATGCGCGTCGCGTTCGAGATCGCGGGCGTCGAGGCCGTGAAGGAGGCCGTGCGCGCGGGAATGGGCGTCGGGTTCGTGTCCGCGATGTCGCTGCGTCATCAGGATGCGGCGCTCGTGCTGCGCTCGCTGGCGCCCGCGCCGCTCACGCGCCATTTCTCGATCTTGGTGCCGCATGGCGGCGCGCCGTCGCGGGCCGCCGCGCAATTTCTCGAAATGAGTCTCGCGCAAGACCTCGCGTAGGCGCTCGAAGCCGCGCCGGGAATGCATGTTGCGCGTGGGCGGCGCGTGTTCGTGCCGCCACCGTCCTTAGGGATTTCCTCTATGGCGTGGGTTTGAAGCGAAGCGCACCATCCGTCTCAAGCAAATGGAACCGGTTCCATCCGGTTGAAAAAGGGCAACATGGCAGACATCGTGATCGTGGCGAGCGCATTCGGGATGGACCGGGTGCGCCAGGAGGGCCACAGTGCATTCATCGCGACCGTGGCGGCATCCGGCGCGGCCGGTTTCGAGGTGCGGCGCGAACTGTTCGCGTCGGACGACGACACGGCGCCCGGCGCGCTGGCCGCGCTCGGTGCGCAGATCGCCGGCCACGGGCTGTGGTCGGTCTATTCGACACCGGACTCGCTCTATACGGAAACGGGGGCGCTCGACGCCGACGCGTTGCGCGACGGGCTCGCGCAAGCCGACGCGCTCGGCGCGCGCTTCGTGAAATTCCAGCTCGGCGGCTTCGCCGGCGACGCGCACGCGGCCGGGATCGTCGCGCTGTCGCGCGGTGCGCGGGCGCGCGTGGTGGTCGAGAACGGCCAGCTCGAGGTCGGCGGCGCGTTCGCGCAGTTCCGCGGGCTGTTTGACGCGCTCGCCGAAGCCGGCGCGCCCGATGCGCTCGGCATGACGTTCGACATCGGCAACTGGCAGTGGCGCGGCGAAGCGCCGCTCGACTGCGCACAGGTGCTCGCGCCGCGCGTGGAATACATTCATTGCAAGACCATCGAAGGCGAGGGCGCGCGTCGTTTCGCCGCCGCGCCGGCGCCGAACGATCCGCTCGTGACCGGCGTGCTCGCCACGCTGCCGCAGCATGCGCCGCGCGGCATCGAGTTTCCGTTCGACGCGGCCGACCTGGCGGGCGACGCCTGCCGGCGCGTCGCGTGGCTCGCGACCGCGTGACGGCGGCAGCAATCCTGAGGAGTTCAGTCATGAAAGCAGCACTCGATGTCGTGACCTACGGCGAAGCGATGGCGATGTTCGTCGCGACGGAGCCCGGCCACCTCGCGCACGCCGGGCAATTCGCGAAGCGGATCGCCGGCGCCGATCTCAATGTCGCGATCGGCCTGTCGCGGCTCGGCTTCCGGGTCGGCTGGATGAGCCGGGTCGGCCGCGATTCGTTCGGCCGCTACGTACTCGACACGCTGGCGCGCGAGGGCATCGACGCGTCGTGCGTGACCGTCGATCCGCGTTACCCGACCGGTTTCCAGCTGAAGTCGCGCAACGACGACGGCAGCGATCCGACCGTCGAATATTTCCGCAAGGGTTCGGCGGCGAGCCACCTGTCGTGCGACGACTACGTGGCCGACTACGTGCTCGGCGCGCGCCATCTGCACCTGACGGGCGTCGCGCCGGCGATCTCGGCGACGTCGTGCGAACTCGCGTTCCGGCTCGCGCGCGAGATGCGCGCGGCCGGCAGGACGATCTCGTTCGACCCGAACTTGCGCCCGACGCTGTGGCCGTCCGCCGACGTGATGGCGAAGACGCTGAACGCGCTCGCGACGCTCGCCGACTGGGTGCTGCCGGGGCTGGCCGAAGGGCGGCAGCTCACCGGGCACGACCGGCCGGCCGACATCGCGGGCTTCTATCTCGCGCAGGGCGCGCGCGGCGTCGTGATCAAGCTCGGCGAGCAGGGCGCGTATTTCCGCACGGCCGACGGCCGCGAAGGCACGGTCGCCGGCGAGCGCGTCGACAAGGTCGTCGATACGGTCGGCGCCGGCGACGGCTTCGCGGTCGGCGTGGTCAGCGCGCTGCTCGAGGGGCGCAGCGTCGAGCAGGCGGTCGCGCGCGGCAACCGGATCGGGGCGCTCGCGATCCAGGTGATCGGCGATTCGGAAGGCTTGCCGACGCGCGACGCGCTCGACCGGCTCGAAAATGTCAGCAATCGTGCCGATCGCTTAGAGGAAACCGTCACCGCGCAATGAGAGGCCGGACACGGCACAATCCGCGGATCCATTTCGTGCGCGACGCACAGCAGTTTTGTTCGAGGCCGGTCAGGCGCCAGCGCGCCCACTCCGGTCCATATACGGAGACACTCTCATGGCAGCCAATCTCGCAGCCCGTCGCTGGTGGACGATCATGCCGATCGTCTTCATCACCTACAGCCTCGCTTACCTCGACCGCGCGAATTACGGGTTCGCGGCGGCGGCCGGCATCAACCAGGATCTCGGGATCAGCAAGGGGCTGTCGTCGCTGATCGGCGCGCTGTTCTTCCTCGGCTACTTCTTCTTCCAGATCCCCGGCGCGATCTACGCGGAGCGCCGCAGCGTGAAGAAGCTCGTGTTCGTGAGCCTCGTGCTGTGGGGCGGCTGCGCGGCGCTGACCGGCGTGGTCAGCAACATCCCGTCGCTGATGGCGATCCGCTTCGTGCTCGGCGTCGTCGAGGCGGCCGTGATGCCGGCGATGCTGATCTACATCAGCAACTGGTTCACGAAGAACGAGCGCTCGCGCGCGAACACGTTCCTGATCCTCGGCAACCCGGTCACCGTGCTGTGGATGTCGATCGTGTCGGGTTATCTCGTGCATGAATTCGGCTGGCGCCACATGTTCATCGCCGAAGGCGTGCCGGCCATCATCTGGGCCGTGTGCTGGTGGTGCCTCGTGCAGGACAAGCCGGCCGATTCGCCGTGGCTCAGCGCGCAGGAAAAGCGCGACCTCGATGCCGCGCTCGCGGCCGAGCAGGCGGCGATCAAGCCGGTGCGCAACTATGGCGAGGCATTCCGTTCGCCGGCCGTGATCAAGCTGTGCGCGCAGTATTTCTGCTGGAGCATCGGCGTGTACGGCTTCGTGCTGTGGCTGCCGTCGATCGTGAAGAACGGTTCCGACCTCGGAATGGTCGCGACCGGCTGGCTGTCCGCGCTGCCGTACCTCGCGGCGACGATCGCGATGCTCGCCGCGTCGTGGGCGTCCGACAAGGTCGGCTCGCGCCGCGGTTTCGTGTGGCCGTTCCTGCTGGTCGGCGCCGCCGCGTTCGCCGCGTCGTATGCGCTCGGCTCGTCGCATTTCTGGATCTCGTACGCGCTGCTGGTCGTCGCGGGCGCCGCGATGTACGCGCCGTACGGCCCGTTCTTCGCGATCGTGCCGGAACTGCTGCCGAAGAACGTCGCCGGCGGTGCGATGGCGCTGATCAACAGCATGGGCGCGCTCGGCTCGTTCGTCGGCTCGTACTTCGTCGGCTACCTGAACGGTGCGACCGGGTCGCCTGTCGCGTCGTACGCATTCATGAGCGCCGCGCTCGTCGCCGCGGTGATCCTCACGCTGTCCGTCAAACCCCAGGCGCGCGATGCGCATCCGCTCGCCGCGCCGCTGCAAGGAAAATGAAACGATGAAGCCCCGTATCGTCGCGTACAAACCGCTGCCCGATGACGTTCTCGCGTACCTGCGCGAGCATGCGGACGTCGTGCAGGCGGACGGCGCCGACGCGCTCGCCGCCGCGCTCGGCGACGCGGACGGCGCGATCGGCGCGAGCCTGAAGGTCACGCCGCAGATGCTCGACCGCGCGCCGCGGCTGAAGGCGTGGTCGACGATCTCGGTCGGCTACGACAACTTCGACGTCGCCGATCTGACGCGCCGCGGCATCGTGCTCGCGCACACGCCGGACGTGCTGACCGAGTCGACCGCCGATACGGTGTTTTCGCTGATACTCGCCTCCGCCCGGCGCGTGGTCGAGCTGGCCGAGTGGGTGAAGGCCGGCCACTGGCATCGCAGCATCGGCCCGGCGTTGTACGGCACGGACGTGCAGGGCAAGACGCTCGGCATCGTCGGGCTCGGGCGGATCGGCGGCGCGGTCGCGCGGCGCGCGGCGCTCGGCTTCCGGATGCAGGTGCTGTACGCGAACCGGTCCGCGCATGCCGAGGCCGAGACGCAGTACGGCGCCCGGCGCGTGACGCTCGACGCGCTGCTCGCGCAGTCGGATTTCGTGTGCCTGCAGGTGCCGCTGTCGCCCGACACGCGCCACCTGATCGGCGCGCCCGAATTCGCGAAGATGAAGCGCAGCGCGATCCTGATCAACGCGTCGCGCGGGCCCGTCGTCGACGAAGCCGCGCTGGTCGACGCGCTGCGCGCGGGGACGATCCGCGGCGCGGGCCTCGACGTGTTCGAGAAGGAGCCGCTGCCGGTGGATTCGCCGCTGCTGCAGATGAAGAACGTCGTCGCGCTACCGCATATCGGCTCGGCGACGCACGAGACGCGCCATGCGATGGCGCGCTGCGCCGCGGAAAACCTGGTCGGCGCGCTGGCCGGCACGCTGCGCACGAATCTCGTCAACCCGGATGCGCTGGCGCACGCCTGAGCCGCCTCCGGCAACCGGCCGGCGCGGTGCCGGCGCCGTTAGAGTCGATGATCTTGGTGCCGGAGGGCCGGCTGCGTTATGATCGCCCGCGCTCGTCGCATCGACGGCCGGCCCCGCGGCCGGCGGCGTCGCGCGACGGGCATCCGCGCCAGGTCCGGTGCGGCCGACTGCCGTAGCACGCGACTGGCGGGCGCGGCGCGGCCGCGAGACACCGGGCCGGCGCAGGCGCCCACGCGCCAGGACAAGGGAGGCCGCCGGTTGGCTTACGTTTCCAACAACAAAGGTCCGTCTGCTCATGAAGCGGCGCGGATCGTACGTCGCGAGGCACGACAGTGACCGATTCGCAACCTTCCACGACGCGTCCGGCGACGATCAGCGACGTCGCGCGCGAGGCCGGCACGGGCAAGACCAGCGTTTCGCGCTACCTGAACGGCGAGACGCACGTGCTGTCCGTCGATCTGCGCCAGCGGATCGAGGCGGCCATCGCGCGGCTCAACTACCGGCCGAACCAGATGGCGCGCGGGCTCAAGCGCGGCCGTAACCGGCTGCTCGGCATGCTCGCGGCCGACCTGACCAATCCTTACACCGTCGAAGTGCTGCAGGGCGTCGAGGCCGCGTGCCATGCGCTCGGCTACATGCCGCTCATCTGTCACGCGGCGAACGAAGTCGAGATGGAGCGCCGCTTCCTGCAACTGCTCACGACCTATCGCGTCGAAGGGCTGATCGTCAACGCGCTCGGCGCCGAGGAAGACGTGCTGCGCCCGCTGCGCGGCGCGGGCATTCCGGCCGTGCTCGTCGACCGGACGGTCGAAGGCTTCGAGGCCGACCTGATCGGCCTCGACAACGCCGACGCGATCGAGACGGCGCTCGCGCACCTGATCGAACACGGTTTCGACGCGATCCATTTCGTCGTGCAGCCGTTCGAGGCCGTCAGCTCGCGGCGCGTGCGCGAGGCCGCGTTCCGCGCGGCGCTGGCCGCGCGCGGGCTGCCGGTGCCGTCGACGATCGTGCTCGACCTGAACGCGCCCGACGCGGCCGCGGCGGCGCTCGCCGACGTCGATGCCCGCATCGACGACGCGGCCCGGCGCGGCGTGCGCGCGGCGCTGTTCGCCGCGAATGCGCCGGTCGCGCTGGCGATCGCGCGCCACCTGCGCGCGCGCTTCGGCGCCGCGTGGCAGCAACAGGCGGCGCTGCTGTCGATCGACGATCCGGAATGGGCCGAGCTGATCGGCATCACGACGATCCGTCAGCCGACCTACGAAATCGGCTACAAGGCCGTCGAATTCGTGCACGAGCGGATCGACGGCGCGGCCGGCGACGTGCGCGTCGCGATGCTGCCCGGCGAGCTGATCGCGCGCGCGTCGACCGCAAGCTGAGTATCATTCGGGGCACGCGGCGCGTCAGGTGCGCTGCTTCGAACCAAGGAACTCCATGACTGTCGCTCCCGTCACGCTGGCGGCGCTGATCGCCGCCACGCTGATCATCGCGCTGCTGCCGCTCGTCCTCTACCGCATCCTGCGCAAGCCGCTTGCGCTCAACCGCCGCGACACGATCGTCGGCGTCGCGGTCTTCACGCTGTTTGCGATGATTCTCGAGCGCGCGTTCCACGGGCTCGTGCTGAGCCGCACGCCCGAGGACGGCTGGCTGACGCAGCCGCTCGCGTTCGTCGCGTACAGCGCACTCGCGACCGCGGTATTCGAGGAAGTCGGTCGCTATCTCGGGATGCGTGTGCTGGAGCGCCGCTATGGCGCGTCGGCGGGCGACGCTCGCGGGATCGGCTACGGGATCGGCCACGGCGGCGCCGAGGCATGGTTCGTCGGCGTGCTCGTGTGGGGCCAGTGGTCGTATCTCGCGTGGCTCGCGAGCCGCGGCCAACTCGAGACGCAGTTGTCCGACTTGCCGGTCGACACCGTGGTGCGGCTGCACATGATGCTCGCGACGCTGTCGGCCCAGTCGATCCTGCTGTTGCTGCTCGAACGCTGCGCGGCGTTCGCGGTGCAACTGGCGCTGTCGGTGCTGGTGTGGCGCGGCGTACGGGCCGGCCGACTGGCCGTGTTGCCGCTCGCGATCGTGCTGCATGCGCTCGCGGCGACGCCGACGCTGCTGTACCAGGTGCGCGCGCTGCCGGCCGCGTGGGTCGAGGCCGCGTATTTCGTGCTGGCCGCGATCCTGACGGTCGTGCTGGTGAAGACGTGCCGGCCGTCGCATGCGACGGCCTGACGGGAGAGACGCAATGGACGACTATCTGATCGAATGCCGGAGCGCGGAATTCGACGCGCTCGCGCGCGTGATCTGCGATCTCTTTCCGGAGCAGACACGCTTTGTCGAAAACAGCGACGAACGCGGCCGATTCCTGTCCGTGCAGTGGCTCGCGATGCGGTTCGGCGCGACCCCGAAGCGAATGACGCTCGATATCCGGATCGTGCCGGCCGCGCTCGCGCGCTACCTGGCGCTCAAGCCGATGCAGCGTGCGCGCAGCCATGCCGTGTTGCACGCGTATACGGAAGCGATGCTCGGCTCGCTCGAAGAGCGGCACGCGGCCGGCGAGGCCGTCGAGCGCGATGCGGCACTCGAGCTGGACGAAGATTTCGCGTGAGCCGTGGCGCCGGCTTCGTGCCGGCGCGGTGCGTTACGTCACGTCACGCGTCGCGGTAGACCTGCGCGAAGCGCTGCGCCTGCACGACGCCGTAGTCGCCCGGCGCGTATTGCATCACCCAGTCGCCGGCGACGCCGCGCAGCGTGTCGCCGTTTTCCGAGCGGGCGATCGTGAACGGTTCGTCCATCCGGCGCGCGAGCACGACGGCCGGCCGGTTGCGGTAGGCGCCCGGCGCGCCGTGCGCGAGTGCCGGATCGGCGGGCAGGTATTTGGCGTCGAAGCGCGTGCGCGACACGACCCAGCGGTCGCCGGTCGAGCCGGTGATCAGCGCGTCGCCTGCCACATAACGGTTCGGGCCTTCGAGGCTCATCAGTTCGCCGTCGGCGTCCGCGAACGACACGGCGACGGTTTCGTCCTTGACGACGCGACGGGCCTGCGGATCGGTACGCAGATCGAGGTGCTTGAGTTCGAGCATGGCGGGAAAGGGCGGGAAAGCGGGAAAAGCCGGGAGCTTATCCCGAATTCGGCGCGCCGTGTGACGCGCCGGTCGCCGGTTGCCGATCGAGGCGCGGCGCCGTTCGGCCCGGGTGGGCCGGTACGGCGCCGGCGGGGAGGGCGTCAGGGCTGTGCGGGTGCGCTCGCGGCCGGTGCGGCGGCCGCCTTGCCTTCCTTGCCCTTCGCCTTGCCCTTGCCGCGGTGCTCGCCGCCGTGGTGCAGCCAGCTGCGGAACGTCGTGTCGGCCAGCGCCTTCTGTTCGGCCGGGAAGCTCTCGTAGAGCGGCGCGAACGCGTCGGCGAGCTTCTTCGCGCCGTCGGCGTTCCCTTGCGACAGTTCCGCGTACTGCTTCATGTCGTCGAGCGCGGACACGTCGTGCCTCGCCATCCGTTCGCTGTAGAGCCGGCCCATCGTCGCGCCGTTGTCGCGCATCGTGTCGGCGAACGTCTTCCATTGCGGCTCCTGCGCCGACGTGATCTTCAACTGGTCGTGCAGGTACTTGATGCGCTGCTCGATGCGCGCTTCGTGGCGTGCCACGCGCTGCTGGGCGCTCGGGGCCGACGCCGCGGCCGTCGTGGTCGTCGATGCCGCGGCCTGAGCGGGCGCTTGCGGCTGCGCCGGGGTTTGCGCGAATGCGCTGGCTGCAACGACGAGCGTAGCGAGGGTGAGCGAGATTTTCTTCATGGTGGGCTCTCCGGGGTGGTGTCTGGCGAGCGGGCGCGGCGGCCATCGCCGCATGCGCGCATCTCGCGTCGCCCGTTATTAGTAGCACGTCGGGTGCAGCGCGGCAGTGAATGCGACACTTGCTTACATCCGATACGAATCGAAATTGAAGGGGCGAATCCAGGCGATGCCGGTTGGGCGCGCCGGCGTTAGGCGCTATCATCGCGTCACTTTCCACTTTGCCGGCATATGCATGCCGGCCCAGCGTCATGCGTCCACCCCGCCTCGACCAACTCGACGATCTCGACCGGCAGCTCGTCGCGCTGCTGCAAGCCGATGCGCGCGCCAGCGTCGCGGATCTCGCGCGCCAGCTCGACGTCGCGCGCACGACGGTCGTCGCACGCATCGCGCGGCTCGAGCGCACCAACGTGATCGCCGGGTACAGCGTGCGGCTCGGGCAGGACGTGCTCGATGCCAGCATTTATGCGTACGTCGGCATCATCCTCACGCCGAAGTTCGGCAAGGACGTGTTGCGCAAGCTCGACCGGATGCCCGAAGTCCAGCTGCTGTGCGCGGTGAGCGGCGAGTACGACTACGTCGCGTGGCTGCGCGCCGATTCGCCGGAGCGGCTCAACGATCTGCTCGACCAGATCGGCACGCTCGAAGGGGTCGAGCGCACGACGACGTCGATCATCCTGTCGCGCAAGATCGATCGCGGGACGATCGGCGGCTGATCGGTTGCACGCTGCGCGTGCATGACGGCGCAAGCGCCTGCGCCGCGCAAGTGTCGTCGCGTCACAAGTAACCGGATCGAGGTCGGGCATTTGCCCGCAAGCATTCGTATCGGCCTTCGCTGTACTTCGTGATCGGCACGGGGGCCCGCTGCCGTTCTTTCGCGCCGCTCGCGCGTCTCTCCCGGGTTTTCCTTCGCATTCCACTTCGACACGGCGTGTCGCACCTGACGCATGAGTCGTTCGTGCGTCCGGCGCCACGCCGTCGGTCGTCACCTTCTCCTTGCAATGCGCAATCGCCAACGGCCGGTTTGCGACCGCACCGCTACGCGATTTTTAGATGAATCTGTCGTTTCGTCGAAATTATTCGTCATAACGTCGAAATTACAGGTCGTTTCACATCATTCTTCGTCTTGGAACTGATTTTGAGCGTCCCTACACTGTGGTTCATGGCTCGACGCCGTCCACAACACCAACCCATCATCAGGAGATAAGCGCATGAAAATCGCCATCGTCGGCGCAGGTCTGATCGGCCACACCATTGCTCACATGCTGCGCGAAACGGGCGACTACGAAGTCGTCGCGTTCGACCGCGATGCGGATGCGCTCGCGAAGCTGTCGCGCGAAGGCATCGCGACGCAACGGGTCGATTCGGCCGATGCGAATGCGATTCGCGAAGCAGTGAAGGGCTTCGATGCGCTCGTCAACGCGCTGCCTTACTACCTCGCGGTCAACGTGGCGGCCGCCGCGAAGGCGGCCGGCGTTCACTACTTCGACCTGACCGAGGACGTGCGCGCCACCCACGCGATCCGCGAACTGGCCGACGGCTCCGACCGCGCGTTCATGCCGCAGTGCGGCCTCGCGCCGGGCTTCATCGGCATCGCCGCGCACGAGCTCGTGAACGGCTTCAGCGAAGTGCGCGACGTGAAGATGCGCGTCGGCGCGCTGCCCGAATACCCGACCAACGCGTTGAAGTACAACCTGACGTGGAGCGTCGACGGCCTGATCAACGAATACTGCCAGCCGTGCGAAGCGATCCGCGACGGCCGCAAGCAGTGGGTGCAGCCGCTCGAAGGTCTCGAGCACTTCTCGCTCGACGGCACCGAATACGAAGCGTTCAACACGTCGGGCGGCCTCGGCACCCTGTGCGAGACGCTGTCGGGCAAGGTCGAGACGCTCGACTACAAGTCGGTGCGCTACCCGGGCCACCGCGAGCTCGTCCAGTTCCTGCTGGAAGACCTGCGCCTGTCGAGCGATCGCGACACGCTGAAGTCGATCATGCGCCGCGCGGTGCCGTCGACGAAGCAGGACGTCGTGCTCGTGTTCGTCACGGTGACGGGCGTGAAGGACGGCCAACTGGTGCAGGACGTGTTCACGCGCAAGATCTTCGCGAAGGACGTGTGCGGGATGCACATGAGCGCGATCCAGATCACGACGGCCGGCGCGATGTGCGCGGTGCTGGATCTGTTCCGCGAAAAGAAGCTGCCGCAGAGCGGTTTCATCCCGCAGGAAAAGGTGTCGCTGAAGGCGTTCCTGTCGAACCGTTTCGGCAAGCTGTACGACGGCGGCACGATGGAGCGCGTGCACGCGCTCGCCTGACCGCGGTTGCAAGACCATTCGCCAGTCACCGGCACGAGGGCCGTACGACGCCGGGAGCGCAGCAGCGCTTCCGGCGTTGTTTTTTGCGGAGGCGGGCGGCGCGCTCAGGCCGGCAGCGGCGGGACGATCGTCGCCGGTTGCGACGGCGGCACGATGCGGTACAGCAGCGCATCGATGTCCGCGTCGGACGGCGCGGTGTTGTCGAACATCACGATGCCGTCGCATTCGCGGCCGGTCGGCACGAAGCGGCGCTGCCGGTATTCGTCCCAGTGCGCGAGCTTGTACGCATCGTTCGGGTTCGCGCGCGCGACGATCCGCTGGCGGGCGACGTCTTCCGACGTGTGAACCCAGACGACCGTCAGCGTGACGTCCGGCGCGATGCCGAGCCACGCGCGATCGAGGAGGCGCCGGTCGCGCACTTCACGCGACAGCGGGCCGACGACGAGTACGCCGATGCCGAGCGAGAGATTTTCACGGGCCGTGTCGAGCAGGCCCTGGTATTCGGGATCGCGAAGATGTTTCAGGTAGAGCGGGCTGTCGCGGTCGTTCGGGTCGTCCGTGAGCGCGCCCATCGCGGCCGCGCTGTAGCGGCCGTACAGCGTGTCCTTGTCGAGCAGGCAGAACGCCTCGCCGGTCGCGCGCATCAGCGGCCCGATGAGCCGCTTCGCAAGCGTGGTCTTGCCGGTGCCGGCGTGACCGCAGAAGAACACCAGGTGCGTCACGAATACCGGCTCCCCGACTGCTGGCCCGACGTGTCGCCGCGCGAGAACACTTCCGCTTCCAGCCACATCGCGTTGATGATGCCGAAGCCGAGTGCCACGCCGATGCCGAGTATCCACGAGAAATACCACATGGGTCTGTCTCCTTGACGATTGGGCCGCACGGCCGTTGTGCACAGCGCAACGCAGGCCGGTCGAGCCTGTCGACGTGCGCCGACGCGCGTGCTGCGGCGCACGCAGCCCGATCATGACCAATATCGGCGTGCCGCGCAAGCCGGGCCGTCCGTGCGGCAAACCGGTAAACTGATGCGCAAACCGCAACGTCACGGACAACATGCTGATCAACTGTGCTGCTTACCAGGACGGCCGCAAGCTGGCCGATATCGAAATCGACGCCATCAGCGATTACGTGTCGAAGCCCGAATGCTTCGTGTGGGTCGCGCTGAAGGATCCGACGCCCGAGGAAATCGCGCTGATGGGCGAGGAGTTCGGGTTGCACGAGCTTGCGCTCGAGGATGCCCGCAAGGGCCATCAGCGGCCGAAGATCGAGGAATACGGCGATTCGCTGTTCGCGGTGCTGCATACGGTCGAACTCGACGAGGACGACGAATTCAAGGTCGGCGAACTGAACGTGTTCGTCGGCCCGAACTACGTGCTGTCGATCCGCAACCATACCGAGCAGGATTTCCGCGACGTGCGCAAGCGTTGCGAGCGGGAGCCGCATCTGCTGCGGGAGGGGGCGGCGTTCGTGTTCTACGCGCTGATGGACCAGGTCGTCGACCGGTATTTCCCGATTCTCGAAACGCTCGGTACCGAGCTCGAGGAACTCGAGGACCGCATCTTCGCGAAGGCGACGCCTGCGTCGTCGCGCGCGATCATCGAGGATCTCTATTCGCTCAAGCGTCGGCTCGTGCTGCTGTACCAGCACACGGCGCCGTTGATGGAGCCGCTCGCGAAGCTCACCGGCGGGCGCGTGCCGCAGGTGTGCAGCGGGATGGCTGCCTATTTTCGCGATGTGTACGACCATCTGCAGCGGATCGTGAAGACGATCGAAGGGCGGCGCGAGATGGTCGTCACCGCGATCCAGGTCAACCTCGGGATGATTTCGCTCGCGGAGAACGAGGTGACCAAGCGGCTCGGCTCGTTCGCCGCGCTGTTCGCGATACCGACGATGATCGCCGGTATCTACGGAATGAACTTCGCGAACATGCCCGAACTGCACCTGAAATACGGGTTCTACGGCTGCATCGCGGTGATGGCCGTCGCCGACCTCGCGCTGTGGTGGCGTTTCAAGCGGGCAGGGTGGCTGTAGCCCGGCTTCACGCCGGACGCGGCGCATGCTTGCCGACCACGACGCGCCACGGCCGCACGCGCCACGATTTCACGAGGCCGTTCTGCACGTACGGATCGGCGCGCGCGAACGATTCGGCCGCCTCCGGCGAATCGCCTTCGAACACGAGTATGGCCTGATCGGCCGGGTCCGCCAGCGCGCCGGCGAGCACGAGTTCGCCGCGCTCGGTCGCAGCCTGCGCGAGCGCGAGATGCTGCGCCCGGAACGGTTCGCGTCGAGACAGGTAATCGTCGACGAGTTCGTAGATCAACTGGTAATGCATGATCGCTCCAGGAGTGGGTTTCCGCCGCGGGAGGATGGGCGGCCGGCTCAGTATAGGACACCGGGAAAGCCGTTGACGGCGTGGTTTGCCGGCGCGGCGACGGGTATTCGCGGGGTGGCTCTTTTTGAACGACGCATGGAGGGCGATATCATGGTGTTCTTCCTTAAACGCAACTAACAGTCTATTTTTTCAACGTCGGCAAATTGCCCGGTTCGCCGGCCTCGACGCATCCTCGTGGCAAATTCGTCTACAGGAAATGAGGGCCCGCCACGCGTATTCCGGGTCCGGATTTCGCATGCCGGCGGGGTGGGCGGGCGGATCGAAAACGACGGGAACAGCCTCCCTGGCCGTCCGCACGGGCGGTGCGCGAGAGCGTTTCCATTGGGCCGGAATGCGACCTATGCTGAACGAATCCGGAGCGAACGCCGTTCGCCCGATTCATCCAGACGAGGTGTGCCATGCCGGTCTCAGCCACCCTGCAGGATTGCCTGCGCCAGAAGTCATCGCGGTACGAAGTCGTGTACCACCCCTACAGCCATACGAGCATGGAGACGGCTGCCGCCGCGCACATTCCCGGCGACCGTCTCGCGAAAACGGTGCTCCTCGAGGACGCCGACGGCTACGTCGCCGCCGTATTGCCGACCACGCACGCCGTGCGCCTGTCGGATCTCTGGGTGAAGACGGGACGCCATCTCGTGCTCGCCCGGGAGGTCGAATTGCGCGAGCTGTTCAAGGATTGCGACATGGGCGCGCTGCCGCCGGTCTGCATGGCGTACGGGATGAAGACGTTCCTCGAGGAACGTCTCGCGCAGCAGCCGGAAGTCTATTTCGAGGCCGGCGACCATGAAGCGCTGATTCACATGATGCAGGACGAATTCCTGACGCTGATGGAGACGGCCGAGCGCGCGCATTTCTCGCACCGGATGCAGGGGATGATGCTGTCCTGAGCGATGCCGGTCGCGCGTCGATGACGCATGCGCGGGCATTTTCCCACCGGGCTCGGTGAAGGGGAGATGCCCGTGTGCGCCGAGCGTCGGGCAATGCATTCACGCCGATGCAGCCACATGCTGCGTCGGAAAAGAGATTCGTTGTCCGGATAATTGTGTGGATTCGATCGGTAGGAAAAGCTCTTTTGTTTTTGATTCGGAATCCTTTCTAGGTAAGCGATGGGTCCGTTCGAACATCTCATGAACAAGCCCTGGCTACGCATGAAAACGGCCGATCGGCTTCCATCCGTGCATGAGACAACGAAACGTATCCGGCGATGCTTGCGTCGGGCGCGCCGATTCGGTGCACCGCACTAAATTGGTGACTGTTTATATTGGACTCACTCGATTGGTGCGATTTCATACAAAATAATTACTGAACAAATGGAAAATGGTTAATGAGGTTTACTAACTCGTAATTCGAGTAACGCCTCCAAACTTTGTATTCGAGTATCAAATAAAGTTTGACGCCCAAATTTTTTCCTTGCTATCTTCTGCACCCAAGAAGAACGGCCTGGCTGACATCAGCGCGTAACGAAGCACCAATCGTCATGCGAAGGTATGCCAGCGTCGACGCAGCTGACAAATGCCTGAATGCGCTGGTTCGGGGTGGGCGCCGGATAGGGCGGCTATCCCGTTGCAGTTGAAACGATTCCTTGAAATTGAATGAACAGGATCCGAAGCCGATGCTTTCAATTCGGATCACTAATTGAATTAAAAATGAAATTTCGTGATGAGACGGAGACGGAGCCGACCCGGTTCCGGAGCCGGTCATCGTCGCGAAACTGGGCGATTCGCTTGGGGGATGGATAGTGGGCATGAAAGTCGAAGAGCATCTGGTTGCTTCGAACAGCGGGCTGGCCACGCTAGGGCGTCCGCGAGAATTCGGCAAGAAGCAGCAGAATCCGGTGCGCCGTTTCGGCGGCATCGCAGTCGTCCTCCTGTTGCATGCAGTGCTGATCTACGCATTGCTCAACGGCCTCGCGACGAAAGTCGTGCAGGTGATCCAGCATCCGATCGAAACCCGCATCATCGAGCCGGTGAAGCCGCCGCCGCCACCGCCGCTGCCGGTCGTCAAGCTTCCGCCGCCGAAGTTCGCGCCGCCGCCGCCGCCGTTCGTGCCGCCGCCGGAAGTGCCGGTGCAGGCACCGCCGCAGGCGGCGCCGATCACGCACCAGTCGGCACCGGTGCCGTCCGCGCCGGCCGTGCAGGCGCCGGTCATCGCACCGCCCGCGCCTGCCAAGCCGGTCAGTCACGAAGTGGGGGTCGTCTGCCCGAATTCGGACTCGATTCGCGCGTCGATGCAGTACCCGAAGGAAGCGCAGGAAAACAACATCACGGGTGACGTGACGATCGAGTTCGTCGTGGATGCGGAAGGGAACATCACGAACGAACGCGTGGCCCAGTCGGCCGACCCCGTGCTCGATCGTGCGGCCTACAACACCGTGAAGCGGTTCAAATGCGTGGCGCAAGGCCAGGCAGTACGGGTGCAGGTGCCGTTCTCGTTCAACCTGAATTGACGTAGTGGGCGGTCCGGCGGAAGCCGGACCGGGGAAAACCGGCTCGAACTCAGATAGTAAGTTCAACGAAAGAATTGGAGTGGGGTATGACGAAGCGTTCTCTGGCCGCGCTGGCGGCAAGCCTGTTGATGTCCGTCGCTGCAATCGACGGGCTCGTTGCACCGCAACTCGCTTACGCGCAAGCGAGCGGATCCACGGCGACATCCGACGCCTTGACACAGGCCGCGGCGCCGGCGCCGTCCGCCGCCGAGCCGGCTCCGCCGCCGGCGCCGGCCACGACCGAAGCGGTCGAGAATCCGTACGGGCTCGGCGCGCTATGGAAGAACGGCGACTTCGTCGCGCGCTTCGTGCTGATGCTGCTCGTGATCATGTCGATGGGCAGCTGGTACATCATGATCACGAAGTTCGTCGAGCAATTGCGGGCGAACCGCCGCGCGAAACTCGCCGATGCGCAGCTCTGGAGCGCGCCGTCGCTGGCCGAGGGCGCGAAGTTGCTCGACGAGGCGTCGCCGTTCCGCTTCATCGCCGAGACGGCGATCGAGGCGGGCGAGCATCACGACGAGGCGCTGCTCGAAGCCGTGGATCGCAATACGTGGATCGACGTGTCCGTCGAGCGCTCGATCACGAACGTGTCGAACCGCCTGCAGGACGGGCTCGCGTTCCTGGCGACGGTCGGCTCGACGGCGCCGTTCGTCGGGCTGTTCGGCACGGTCTGGGGGATCTACCACGCGCTGACGGCGATCGGGATCGCGGGTCAGGCGTCGATCGACAAGGTCGCGGGCCCGGTGGGCGAGGCGCTCATCATGACGGCGATCGGCCTGGCGGTCGCGGTGCCTGCCGTACTCGGCTACAACTTCCTGGTCCGGCGCAACAAGTCGGTGATGGAGCGGGTCCGCAACTTCGGCGCCCAGCTGCATACCGTGCTGCTGGCCGGCAGCAAGCGTCCCGCTCGCGCGCCGTCGCCTGCCGCGTCGCTCGTGAACTGACCGGCTGACGGAGGCGCGCGATGGGCATGAACGTCGGGCAGGACGAAAGCGACGAGGTGATCGCGAACATCAACACGACGCCGCTCGTCGACGTGATGCTGGTGTTGCTGATCATCTTCCTGATCACGATTCCGGTCGTCACGCACACGATCCAGCTGCAGTTGCCGAAGGAGGTCGTGCAGCCGCTGCAGACCACGCCGAAGAGCGTCGAGATCGCGGTGAACCGCGACGGCGATTTCTTCTGGGGCGAGCAACTGGTGGATGCGTCGACGTTGCTCGTGAAGCTGAAGGGGGTGTCGCAGCAGCAACCGCAGCCGAGCGTGCACGTGCGGGGCGACCAGAACACGCGTTACGAGTTCATCGGCCGCGTCATCACGATGTGCGAGCGGGCGGGTATCGCGAAGGTGTCGTTCATTACGGAACCGCCGGCGCGTGGCGGTTAGCCTTGACAGGAGCAGAAGATGGGAATGAACGTGCCTTCGGGCGGGAGCGGCAGCGAGCCGGACGTGATGGTCGACATCAACACCACGCCGCTGATCGACGTGATGCTGGTGCTGCTGATCATGCTGATCATCACGATCCCGATCCAGATGCATTCGGTGAAGATGGACCTGCCGGTGGGTAACCCGCCGCCGCCCGCTACCCAGCCGGAAGTCGTGCAGATCGATATCGACTTCGACGGGACGACGACGTGGAATGGCGCGCCGGTGCCGGACCGCGCGGCACTCGAGGCGAAGCTGACGCAGGTCGCGCACGAACCCGTGCAGGCGGAGATCCATCTGCGGCCGAACAAGCTGGCGCCGTACAAGGACGTGGCGGCCGTACTGGCGTCCGCGCAGCGCGTGGGCGCGACGAAGATCGGCCTGATCGGCAACGAGCAGTTCATGCAATGACGGGACAGACCGACCGATGAACCAGCGACGATGGAAACGGATGATGGCGGTGACGGCGCTCGGGGCCGCCTGCGCGCTCGGCCGGCCGGCGTGGGCGGCCGACGCGCTGCGCCCCGATGTGGCGAAGCCGCTGGCGGCGGCGCAGGAGCTGTATCGCGCGCACAAGTATCGCGATGCCCTCGGCAAGATCGCGCAGGCGGCCGCCGTGCCCAACCGCACGCCGTATGAAACCTACATGGTGGAAGCGACGCGCGGCGCGACGGCGATGGCGGCCGGCGACACCGGCGTGGCCGCGCAGGCCTACGAAACCGTCCTGAACTCGGGGCGCCTGTCGGGCGACGAAGAGCAGCGGACGACGGCGGCGCTCGCCGGGATCTATTTCCAGCAGAAGAACTATCCGCAGGCGATCCGCGTCGCGCAGCGCTACCTGAAGGCGGGCGGCACGGATCCGGAAATGCACACGCTGCTCACGCAGTCGTATTACCTGTCGAACGATTGCAGTCAGGTTGTGAGCCAGCTGAAGGCGAGCACGGATGCACAGGCGAAGGCCGGCCACGCGCCGGACGAAGCGCAGTTGCAGATGCTGGCGACCTGTGCGCAGAAGAGCAAGGATACCGGCGCGTATCGCAACGCGCTCGGCATGCTGGTGGCTTATCATCCGAGCCCCGCGTACTGGGACGAAATGGTTTCGGCCATTCGCGGCAGCCCCGGTTACCTGTCGTCGCTCGACCTCGACATCTACCGGCTGCGCAGGGCGACGGGCTCGCTCACGACGGCCGATGCCTATATGGAGATGACGCAGCTCGCCCTGGTGGCCGGAACGCCGGCCGAAGGCAGGCAGGTGATCGACCAGGGATTCGCGTCCGGCGTGCTGGGCAAGGATGCGCAGGCGGACCGCGAGAAACGGCTGCAGGCGCTGGCCGCCAAGCGTGCGCAGTCGGGCTCGGATGCCGCCAATCCGGTGGCGCCGATCGACGCCGGCATGAATCTCGTGTTCGCGGGCCACGCGGCGCAGGGGCTGTCGATGATGGAGCAGGCGATCGCGAAGGGCGGGATCGAGCATCCCGATGCGGCGCGGCTGCGGCTCGGCGAGGCGTATTACGTGGCGGGCCAGAAGGCCCACGCGCTCCAGGTGCTGCGCACGGTGAAGGGTACCGACGGATCAGGGGATCTGGCGAAGCTCTGGACCGCCGTCGCGTCGCGCTGACGGGATGCAGCGGAAGGCAGGTGCCCGACGATGGGCGCCGTGCCGCGTACACGAGGTAGGACGGTGATCTGACGGAAGCTGACGGCAGGGAAGTCTGTCTGGACGAAGATAAGGGGCAGTCTTGTTAATTAGCAAACCGAATGAAATGAGCGTGAATCGCGCGGCCGAGAGGCGGGAGTCCCGTTTCTCGCCGCATGCGACGCGCGCCCGGCGGCGAAGCGGAACGGCGTGTCGCGCCGCGGCAGCCTCATGGCATCGGGCAAGGCGTGCCGACATCAAACCGATTTCGATTGAGAGGGTCCGCTCTTCCATGGTCTTGCCTCCCGATGAATCGGTGCTCGTCGCGATTTCGCTCGGCAACAAGATCCGCTCGCTTCGACAGCGCCTGAACCTCACGCTCGACGAAACGGCCACGATGGCAGGAATCTCGAAGCCGTTCCTGTCGCAGGTCGAGCGCGGGCGCGCGACGCCGTCGATCACGTCGCTGGTCCGAATTGCGAAGGCGCTCGGTGTGACGATGCAGTACTTCATCGATACGCCAACCGAGGCGCGCTCGGTGTGCCGCGGCGACGCATTGCAGTATTTCCAGTTCACCAACTCGGCGAGCTCCTTTGCCCGGCTGACGAATCTCGTGGACGGTCGCAAGCTCGAGGCGATTCTCGTCAGGATACCGGCGGGGCAGTCGCCGTCGGAAGTGACGACGCATGCAGGCGAGGAGTTTCTCTACGTGATGCGCGGCAGGATCGCGCTCACGCTGGAGGATTGCACGTTCGTGCTGAGTGCGGGCGACACCGCGCACTACGAGTCGACGATGCCGCATGCGTGGCACAACACGGCCGACGAAGATGCGGTGATCGTCTGGGTCGGTACGCCGCGGCTGTTCTAGCCCGTCGTGCCGGAATTATTCGAAACGGAAAGAAAGCGTGCGCACAATGCAAGTCATAAGTCATGCAAATTAAATAACGAGAAAGAGACGTGTCGCGTTCGCGCTGCACGGTCGGTCCGTTCGGGTCGAGGTGGTTGGCAGGTCGGCAATGGCGGGCTCCGGCACACGGATGCCCAGGACGCGCGACGGAATTCACAAGGTTCCGACGCGCAGCGGGTGGGGTCTTACTGACGAGCGAGAGGGAACAAGATGAAGCCGAGAGTTTTGGCGTTGGCCATCAAGAGGATAGTCTGGGCGGAGCTGGCGCTGACGGCCGCGCTGGTGCCGCCGGCGTTCGCCCAGAGCCAGCCGGCGCCGGGAGCCGCATCGATCGCGGACGCGGTCGCGAACGGCGCACCCGTGACCGTTGCGCAGGCGGACGGCACGGCGGGCGCCGTCGCTGCCGCGGGACCCGGTGCGGCAGCCGAGGCGACGCCTGCCGCGCCCGGCGCGAATGGGCAGGGCAAGGTCGCGCAGATCAAGCGGTTCGAAGTGACGGGTTCGCTGATCCGGCAGGCCGACAAGGTCGGCTTCAACCAGGTGCAGACCATCACGAGCAAGGACATCGAGAACAGCGGTCAGACCAGCGTCGCTGACTACCTGCGCAGCACCTCGGCGAATTCGGCAAGCAGCTGGAGCGAAGGTACGACGAACAGCTTCGCACCGGGCGGCGCTGGTATCGCGCTGCGCGGTCTCAGCGAGAAATACACGCTGGTGCTGATCGACGGCATGCGGGTGTCGCCGTATGCGTTCGCGGTGAACGGCAGCGATCAGTTCTTCGACCTGAACACGCTGCCGCTCAACATCATCGACCGTATCGAAATCGTCAAGACTGGCGCGGTGTCTCAGTATGGTTCCGACGCAATCGCGGGCGTGGTGAACATCATCACGAAGAAAAACTTTCAGGGTCTTGAACTGGGAGGCAGCTACGGTGGTGCGACGAACGGTGAAGGCGGCCAGGGCACGACGAAGTTCAGCATCCTCGGCGGTTTCGGCGACCTGAACGCCGACCGCTTCAACGTGACGGCGGCGCTCAGCTACTACAAGTCGAACGGCATCTCGATCGCCGATCGCGACACGACGCAAAACCAGAATTTCTCCAATTTCCCGGGCGGCTTGTCGAACCAGAGCGTCTCCTACTGGCGCAATCCGGCCACCGGCGCGAAGGTGCCGCTGAGCCCGTGTCCGAACGGAGGCCAGGCCGTGCCGGGCACCTCCGTCGCGCAGGTCAACGGTCCCGGCACGGTGTGCGCAAACAACACCGCGTACGCATCGTCGCTGTCGCCGTGGACTGAACGCCTGAGCGCGAAGGTGCACGCCGACTTCAAGATCAACGATGCGATGCAGGCGTTCGCGGATCTGTGGGAAAGCAACAATACGACGGTCACGAACAACTTCGTCGGCCGCCTCGGTAACAGCACGCAGACCTATGATCCGGCGACGGGCGGTCTCACCCCGATTTCGAACCTCGTGCCGGGCAGCAACCCGTATAACCCGTTTGGCGTGCCGGCGAAGCTGGTCTACGCATTTCCGGCCGCGCAGGCGGTGCATACGAGCTCCAACTTCTGGCGTGCCGCGACAGGCGTGAAAGGCTCGTTCAGCACGCCGCGTGTCGGGGATTGGGATTGGACCGCGTCCTACACGCATTCGCAGGACACGGTGTCGAACAACTATTCGAACCTGATCAACGCGGCCGCACTGAAAAATATCGTGCAGAACGGCGTGTTCGACTTCGCCAATCCATCGTCGACACCGAACGGGTTGAACGGGCTGTACGGAAGCACGTCGACACAGGCCATCACGAAGCTCGACGCTGTCGACGCGACCCTGTCGACGCCGAACCTGTTCACGCTGCCCACGGGTAACGTCGGCCTGGGCCTCGGTACGCAATTCACGCACCAGAGCCAGTACATCGGCACGGGCGCGGACTACGCGAACGGCACGCTCATCCAGCCGGCGCTGCAATCGGTCAATGGCGAGCGCAACGTCGCGGCGGTCTACTACCAGATCGACATTCCGATCGTGAAGAACCTGACGTTCAGCCAGTCGGGTCGCTACGACCACTACAGTGACTTCGGCGGTGCGTTCTCGCCGCGCTTCGCGCTGCGCTTTCAGCCGATCCGCGAGCTGACGATGTACGGTTCGTACAACCGTGGCTTCCGCGCACCGACGCTGATCGAGAACACCTCGTCGAGGACCTACGGCGCGCAGGGCGCGGTCGATCCGAACGATCCTAACAACCCGAACGCATACAACCTCGTCGAGGAAGTGCAGGCCGGTAACAGCAAGCTGCAGCCGGAGCGGACCAAGAACTACAACATCGGCTTCCAGCTGTCGCCCACCCGCAATACCGATTTCGGCTTCGACTGGTACAAGATCCACATCGACAACGTGATTGGCACGGAAGACATCCAGACGGTGGTCGACCAGAACGATCCGTCGAATGTGATCCGTAACCCGAACGGTTCGATCGCGTATGTGCGGCTGCCGTATATGAACCTGTCGTCGCTCGATACGGACGGCTTCGAGACGACCTTCCGTCAATCGGTGTCGACCAAGATCGGTACTTTCACGCTGTCGGGTGACTGGGCCTACGTGTGGCACTTCAAGATGCCGATGGGCGGCGTGTCGACCGACTTCGCGGGCAACAACGGTTCGCTGAACGAGCCGTTCGGCGGCAGCTTCCCGCGCTGGAAGGGCAACACGAGTCTGAACTGGAACTACCACAACCAATGGAATGCGACGTTGACGTGGATGTTCACGGGGCCGTACAGCCAGGCAATCCTGTCGCCCGGCCAATATCCGAACATGCAGGACAGCGTGGCTTCGTACAGTCAGTTCAACCTGATGGTCAGCTACACGGGCTTCAAGCACTGGACGATCTATGCGGGCATCGACAACATCTTCAATCGTGCGCCGCCGTTCGACCCGGTTTATATGAACGCGAGTTACCAGACGGGCTACGACACGTCGCTGTACACGTATGTCGGTCGATTTGCGCAGGTTGGCGCGACCTACAAGTTCTGATGGCGATCGCGATGCACTGACAGGCTTTGGACCGGCCGCTCCACGTCCACCTCCCCATTTTTTGGAGCGGCCCTTTTTTGCCTGACGCCACGACGGCCCGCGACCGGGACGCGCGGCGATGCAGCTTGCAGGATCGTTGACAGCACGAACAACTAGTGGGATGCGGGCGGCACGCGGCATCCTGCACAGGCATCTACTGCGCGCAGGCATCGCGCCCGCACGCTTTCGGACAGACCGACCATGAAACTGTTGAATTGGCGATGGGCAGGCGTGCCGCGCACGGCGCTGTTCGCGTGCGCCGTGCTGCTCGTGTCGGGTAGCGCCATGCCGCGTGCGGCGCTCGCCGTGCCCGCCATCGCGCAATACGACCAACCGAAATACCCGCCGGGCTTCACGCATTTCGATTATGCCGATCCCGACGCGCCGAATGACGGCACGCTCAATTTCCAGAACTACGACGAAGCGCAGAGCTACGATTCGCTGAATCCGTTCCTCGTGCGCGGCTCGCCCGCACCGGACATCAAGAACCTGATGTTCGACACGCTGATGCAGCGCAGCTGGGATGAACTCGCGTCCGAATACGCGCTGATCGCCGACGACGTCGAGGTGGCGCCCGACGGGCTGTCGGCCACGTTCCACATCAATACGGCCGCACGCTTCTCGAACGGCGACCCGATCACCGCGGCCGACGTCAAGTATTCGTTCGATACGCTCACGAGCCCGCAGGCGTCGCCGCTGTACAACGCGCAGTTCTCGATCATCAAGCGCGCGGTGATCGTCGACGGCCACACGATCCGCTTCGAGTTCAAGCACGCGGAGCGCGACGCCGCGCTGATCGCGGGCGACCTGCCGGTGTTCTCGCCGAAGTGGGGGCAGCGCCCGGACGGCACGCGGCCGCCGTTCGACCAGATCGCGAACGTGCCGCCGATCGCGAGCGGCGCGTACCTGATCGAGCAGCGCAGGAACGACAAGCAGATCGCGTACGTGCGCAACCCGCACTACTGGGCCGCGAACCTGCCGTCGCGGCGGGGGATGTTCCGTTTCGCACGCGTGTCGTTCAAGCTGTATCTCGACCAGTACACGGAGCTCGAGGCGCTGAAGGCCGGCGATGTGGATGCGCGGGTGGAATACAGCTCGACGCAGTGGGCGCGCAAGTACGTCGGCAAGAACTTTCGCAGTGGGCTGCTGAAGAAGGGCGAATTTCCGGATGGCCCCGCGCAGATGCAGGGTTTCCTGATAAACCTGCGCAAGCCGATGTTCCAGGACGTACGCGTGCGGCATGCGCTCGCGTTGGCATTCGACTTCGACTGGATGAGCCGGATGATGTTCTACGGGCAGTACCGCCGTACCAGCAGCTTCTGGGAGGCGAGCCCGTTCGCGGCGTCCGGCATGCCGAGCGACAAGGAACTCGCGCTGCTCGAACCATTCCGGTCGACGCTGCCGCCGGAGGTGTTCGGCCCGATGGTCAAACAGCCGTCGACGCTGCCGCCCGGCTCGCTGCGCGCGAACCTCCGGCAAGCGCGCGACCTGCTCGCGCAGGCCGGCTGGCACTATCGCGACGGCGCACTGCGCGACGCGAACGGCACGCCGATGACGATCGAGATCATCGACGACCAGCCCGGCATGGATCGTGTGATCCTGCCGTACACGCAGGCGCTCGCGACGCTCGGCATCCATGCATATCTGCACGAGATCGACAGTGCGCTCTACCAGAAGCGGCTCGACAATTTCGAGTACGACATGACGACGTACATCTACTCGCCCGTGACGATCCCCGGGGCGGAGTTGACCCGCCGTTTCGGCAGCGAGGCCGCATCGCAGCCCGGCTCGGAGAACTATCCGGGCGTGAAGTCGAAGGCCGTCGATGCGCTGATCCGCGCGGCGCTCGCGGCCAATACGCTCGACGATCTCGAGACGGCCATGCACGCCCTCGACCGCGTGCTGATCAACCTGTACGTGCTGGTTCCGGAGTACTACGTGCCGAACGCGCGGATTGCATACAAGACGACGCTCGGCCATCCGGCGGTCGTGCCGGTTTCCTATCAGTACGAGGACTGGATCATCGACTACTGGTACGCGAAGAAGCCGGCAGCACGACCACAACCCGCTCCGGCGGCCTGACGGGGGAATAACGA
Organism: Burkholderia sp. BCC0506; assembly: GCF_902833145.1. Classification (GTDB taxonomy): domain Bacteria; phylum Pseudomonadota; class Gammaproteobacteria; order Burkholderiales; family Burkholderiaceae; genus Burkholderia. The sequence goes on from NZ_CADFEN010000005.1 coordinate 369,019, forward strand.
TGCTGGCATACATATTGAGGCGCCTGCTGCTGATGATCCCGACGCTGATCGGGGTGGTGACGATCACGTTCGCGGTCACGCAGTTCGTGCCGGGCGGCCCGGTCGAACAGGTGCTCGCGCAATTGCGCCACGGCAGCACGCGCGGCGGGGAGGCGGGCGGAGGTGCGGGCGGCTACCACGGCAGCCAGGGCGTCGACCCGCAGCAGATCGAGCAGATCCGCAAGCAGTTCGGTTTCGACAAGCCGCCGCTGGAGCGCTATCTGCTGATGCTGAAAAGCTATGCGACGTTCGACCTCGGCCAGTCCTACTTCGCGCACCGCAGCGTGTGGGCGGTAATCCGCTCGAAGTTGCCGGTGTCGATCACGCTCGGACTGTGGACGGTGATGCTCACGTATCTCGTGTCAGTGCCGCTCGGCATCGCGAAGGCGGTGCGCAACGGCTCGCGGTTCGACACGGTGACGAGCGTGCTGGTGCTGACCGGCTACGCCGTGCCGGGCTTCGTGCTCGGCGTGCTGTTGCTGATGCTGTTCGGCGGCGGCACGTTCTGGCAGGTGTTTCCGATGCGCGGGCTCACGTCGGACAACTTCGACGAGCTGACGCTGGCCGGCAAGACACTCGACTATCTGTGGCACATCGCGTTGCCGGTTACCGCATCGGTCGTCGGCAATTTCGCGATCGTCACGATCCTCACGAAGAACACGTTCCTCGAGGAAATCGGCCGGCAATACGTGTTGACCGCGCGCGCGAAGGGCGCGCCGGAGCGCGACGTGTTGTGGAAGCACGTGTTGCGCAATGCGGCGATTCCGCTGCTCACCGGGCTGCCGGCGGCATTCGTCGGCGCGTTCCTGAACGGCAACCTGCTGATCGAGACGCTGTTCTCGCTCGACGGGATGGGCCAACTGTCGTACGACTCGGTGATCCGCCGCGACTATCCGGTCGTGCTCGGCTCGCTGTTCCTGTTCACCCTGATCGGTCTGCTGACCAAGCTCATCGCGGATATCTGCTATGTCCTCGTCGACCCCCGTATCCAGTTCAGCCGCCTGGACCACTGACCCGGCCGCCGTCGCGTGCGCGGCGTCGCCGTCGCCGTGGCGACGCACGTGGCTGCGGTTTCGCGCGCAGCGGCTCGGCTACTGGAGCCTCGTGATCTTTGCCACGCTGTTCACACTCAGCCTGCTGGCCGACGGATTGTCGAACGACCGGCCGCTGCTCGTGCGCTACGACGGACACTATTATTTCCCGATCGTGAAGGAGTATCCGGAGACGCAGTTCGGCGGCGATTTCCCGGCGAAGACCAACTATCTCGATCCGTACATCCGGGCGAAGATCGAATCGCACGGCAACTTCGCGATTTACCCGCCGAATCGCTACCGCTACGACACGATCGACTATTTCGCGTCGCGGCCGTACCCGGCGCCGCCGTCCGCGAGCAACTGGCTCGGCACCGACCAGTTCGGCCGCGACGTGCTCGCGCGGCTGCTGTACGGGTTTAGGCTGTCGGTGCTGATGGCGCTCGCGCTGACGGTGTCGGGCGTCGCGATCGGCGTGCTGACGGGGGCGCTGCAGGGCTTCTACGGCGGGCGCACCGATCTCGTCGGGCAGCGCCTGATCGAGATCTGGAGCGCGCTGCCCGACCTGTACCTGCTGATCATCTTCGCGTCGATCTTCGAGCCGTCGCTGTGGCTGCTGTTCATCCTGCTGTCGATGTTCGGCTGGCTCGTGCTGTCCGACTACGTGCGCGCGGAGTTCCTGCGCAACCGCGCGCTCGACTACGTGAAGGCCGCGCGCACGATGGGGCTGTCGAACTGGCAGATCATGTGGCGGCACGTGCTGCCGAACAGCCTGACGCCGGTGATCACGTTCCTGCCGTTCCGGATGAGCGCGGCGATCCTGTCGCTGACGAGCCTCGACTTCCTCGGCCTCGGCGTGCAGCCGCCGACGCCGAGCCTCGGCGAGCTGCTGCAGGAAGGCAAGAACTACCTCGACGCGTGGTGGATCTCGATCTCCGCGTTCACGGCGCTGGTCGTCACGCTGCTGCTGCTCACGTTCATGGGCGACGCGCTGCGCAACGCGCTCGACATGCGCACGCGCGGTTCGGCCTTCGGCGGGGAGCAATGATGACGACGCCCTTGCTGGATATCCGGCGGTTCTCCGCGCACTTCGGCGCGAAAGCCGCCGTGCAGGACCTGAACCTCTCGGTCGGGCGCGGCGAGCGCGTGGCGCTCGTCGGCGAGTCGGGCTCGGGCAAGAGCGTGACGGCGCTGTCGATCCTGCGGCTCGCGCAGCACGCGACGCTGTCGGGGCAGATGCTGTTCGACGGCGAGGATCTGCTCGCGAAGACCGAGCAGCAGATGCGCGGCATCCGCGGCGCCGATATCGCGATGGTGTTCCAGGAACCGATGACGGCGCTCAATCCGCTATATACGATCGGCAAGCAGATCGCCGAGAGCCTGCGGTTGCACGAGGGGCTGCGCGCGGGCGACGCGCGCGAGCGCGGCATCGCGCTGCTGCGGCGCACCGGGATTCCGGAGCCGGAACGGCGCATCGACAGTTTTCCTCACCAGTTGTCGGGCGGCCAGCGGCAGCGCGCGATGATCGCGATGGCGCTCGCGTGCCGGCCGCGGCTGTTGCTCGCGGACGAGCCGACGACGGCGCTCGACGTCACCGTGCGCCAGCAGATCGTCGACCTGCTGATCGAACTGCAGGAGCAGGAGGCCGCCGCGCGCGGGATGGCCGTGCTGCTGATCACGCACGACCTGAACCTCGTGCGGCGTTTCGCGCAGCGCGTGGCCGTGATGGAGCAGGGCGTGCTCGTGGAGACGAACACGACCGGCGCGCTGTTCGCCGCGCCGCAGCACGCGTACACGCGCCGGTTGCTCGACAGCGCGCCGCAACGCGCCGTCGAGCCCGTCGCGGCCGGCGCGCAGACGATTCTCGACGTGCAGCAGCTCGCCGTCGATTACCGCATCGCGGCGAAGGGCTGGCGCGCGATGTTCGGCAAGACGGCGTTCCGGGCCGTGCACGACGTGAAGCTGAGCCTCAGGCGCGGCGAGACGCTCGGGATCGTCGGCGAGTCGGGGTCGGGAAAATCGACGCTGGCGGCGGCCGTGCTGGGCCTGCAGCGACCGGCGTCGGGCGGCATCGAGATCGACGGCATGCCGCTGGCGTTGCTGCGCACGACGCGCGGCCGGCGCGCGCTGTACGGCCGCATGCAGGTCGTGTTCCAGGATCCGTTCGGCTCGCTGTCGCCGCGCATGACGGTCGAGCAGATCGTCGGCGAGGGGCTCGCCGTGCACCGGCCGACGGTGGCGGGCGCCGCGCGGCGCACGCGGATCGCCGCGCTGCTGCAGGAGGTCGGCCTGCCCGCCGAAGCGATGCTACGGTATCCGCACGAATTTTCCGGCGGCCAGCGCCAGCGCATCGCGATCGCGCGCGCGCTGGCGGTGGAGCCGGAGCTGCTGGTGCTGGACGAGCCGACCAGCGCGCTCGACGTGTCGATCCAGAAGCAGGTGCTGAATCTGCTGACGAATCTGCAAAAGAAGTACGCACTGAGCTACCTGTTCATCACGCACGATCTCGCGGTGATGCGCGCGATGGCTCACCGGGTCATCGTGATGAAGGCAGGACGCGTGGTCGAGGAGGGCGATACGCTCGACGTGTTGCACGCCCCGTCCCACCCGTATACGCAGGCGCTGCTCGCGTCGTCGATGCTCGCACCGGAACCGGGGCCGCAGCAGACGGAAGGGAGACACGAATGATCGACGTGAAGCGGGCGCGGGGCGCCCGTGCCGTTCGCTGACGCACCGCGATGCCGTCGTTCTTCATCGACCGCCCGGTGTTCGCGTGGATCGTCGCGCTCGCGATCGTCGTCGCGGGCGTGCTTGCCATTCCGCAATTGCCGATCGCGCAGTATCCGCGCCTTGCGCCGCCGCGCGTCGTGATCACCGCGACGTATCCGGGCGCGTCGACCGAGACGGTCGACGGCGACGTCGGCAGCATCATCGAGGAAAGCCTCGACGGCGCCGACGGGCTGCAGTACTACCAGACGAGCAGCGACGGTCACGGCAATCTCGAGATCGACGTGACGTTCGCACCCGGCACCGATCCGGACATCGCGCTCGTCGACGTCAACAACCGGCTCAAGCAGGTCGAGCCGCGATTGCCGCAGCAGGTCGTGCAGCAGGGCATCGGCGTGTTCAAGGCGGCCAACACGTTCCTGATGCTCGTCACGCTCACGTCGACGGACGGCACGCGCGACTCCGCGCAGCTCGGTGACTATCTGAACCGCTACGTGCTGCGCGAACTGAAGCGCGCGCCGGGCGTCGGCGCGGCCGAGCTGTGGGACGCCGACGAGGCGCTGCGGGTCTGGCTCGATCCGAACAAGTTGCGCGAATACGACCTCGGCGCCGACGACGTAATCGCGGCCATCGGCGTGCAGAACGCGACGGTGACGGCCGGCGCGATCGGCGATGCGCCGTTCGTGCGCGGCCAGCAGCTCACCGCGACGATCGTCGTCAAGGGGCAACTGACGTCGCCGGAGGAGTTCGGCCGGATCGTGCTGAAGTCGAAGCAGGACGGTTCGGTGGTGCGCGTCGCCGACGTCGCCCGCGTCGAAATCGGCCGCGACGACTACTCGTTCTATTCCCGGCTGAACGGCCGTCCGGCAGCCACCGTCGGCATCCAGCTCGGCCCGCGCGGCAACGCGCTCGAAACGTCGAACGCGATTCGCGCGCGGCTGGCCGAGCTGTCGAAGACGCTGCCGCCGGGCGTCGCGGTCGAGATTCCGTTCGACGGCGCGCATTTCGTGAAGATCGCCATCCGGGAAGTCGTGCTGACGCTCGTCGAGGCCGTCGTGCTGGTGTTCTGCGTGATGTGGCTGTTCCTGCGCGAGCTGCGCTACACGCTCGTGCCGACCGTCGTGATTCCCGTCACGCTGATGGGCGCGTTCGCCGCGATGTGGGCGTTCGGGCTGTCGATCAACGTGTTCACGATGTTCGGTCTCGTGCTGGCGATCGGCATTCTCGTCGACGATGCGATCGTCGTCGTCGAGAGCGTGCACCGCGTGATGGAGGACGGCGTGTCGCCGCGCGATGCGACGCGTCAGGCGATGAAGCGGATCGGCGGGGCGATCGTCGGCGTGACGGCGGTACTGACGGCCGTGTTCGTGCCGATGGCGTTCTTCCCGGGCAGCGTCGGCGGCATTTACCGGCAGTTCGCGGTGTCGATGATCGCGTCGATGCTCGTGTCGTCGTTCATGGCGCTGTCGCTCACGCCCGCGCTGTGCGCGAATCTGCTGAAACCGGTCGGCCGCCATGAGGGTGGGGGCGTGCCGCGACGCAGCGTCGGCGCGCGCCTGGCCGACCGCTTCGGCGTCGCGTTCGCGCGCGCCGAGGCCGGCTATCGGCGCGTGACCGTGTCGGCGGTGCGCCGCACGGGCATGGTCGCGGGCATCTATGTCGTGCTCTTGGCCGTGTGCGGGCTGCTGTACTGGACGATGCCGGGCGGTTTCCTGCCGACCGAGGACCAGGGGCAACTGCAGGTGATGATCCAGTTGCCGGCCGGCGCCACGCAGGCGCGCACGTTCGCGGTCGTGCAGCGTGTCGAGGCGATCCTGCACGCGGAGCCGGCCATTGCGAACGTGACGAGCGTGATCGGCTGGAGTTTCGCTGGCAGCGGGCAGAACGTCGGAATGGCATTCGTCGAGCTGCAGGACTGGGCGCAGCGCGACGTCGATGCGATGACGTTGCGCGATCGCCTCAACCGGCGTTTCGACGAGATTCTCGACGGCGACGTCCAGGCGACGCTACCGCCATCGGTGCCCGGCATCGGTCACGCGGACGGCTTCACGTTCCGTCTCGAGGATCGCGGCGGGGTCGGGCTCGACGCGCTGAAGGCCGCTCGCGAACAGTTGGCCGCGCGCGCGAAGGCGGACCCGGTGCTCGCGTCCGTGCATTTCGAGGACTTGCCGGATGCACCGCGAATCGAGCTCGACGTCGATCGCGCGAAGGCGTATGCGCTCGGCGTGCCGTTCGAGCGCATCGCGGGCCTGCTCGGCGGCACGTTCGGCTCGAACTACATCAACGATTTCCCGGCGTCGGGCCGGATGCGCCGCGTGATCATCGAGGCGGATCCGACCGCGCGCGCGACCGACGCGCAGCTGATGGCGCTGACGGTGCCGAACCGCACGGGCGACATGGTGCCGCTGTCGGCCATTGCCGCGCCGCGGTGGACGGTCGGGCCCGTGATGCTGAATCGCTACGACGGCTATCCGTCGCTCGACATCAGCGGCCGGGCGGCGACCCACGCGAGTTCGGGCGCGGCGATGGCGGAGATGGAGCGGCTTGCCGCCACGCTGCCGGCCGGGATCGGCTACGACTGGGTCGACGCGGCGCGCGAGGAGCGGATCGCCGAGCGGCAGACGCCGCTGCTGGTCGGGCTGTCGGTGCTCGCGGTGTTCATGGCGCTCGCCGCGCTGTATGAAAGCTGGACGATTCCGCTGTCGGTGCTGACGATCGTGCCGCTCGGTATCGTGGGCGCGTTTGCGGCGGCGCTCGCGCGCGGGATGCCGAACGACGTGTACTTCAAGGTCGGGATGATCACGGTGATCGGGTTGTCGGCGAAGAATGCGATTCTGATCGTGCAGTTCGCGCGCGAGCTCGTCGGGCGCGGTGTGCCGCTGCGACAGGCGGTGGTGGAGGCGGCTGCCGTGCGGTTTCGGCCGATCGTGATGACGTCGATGGCGTTTCTGCTCGGCGTCGTGCCGCTGGTGCTGGCGACCGGCGCGGGCGCGGAAAGCCGGCGTTCGATCGGGACCGGCGCGTTCGGGGGCGTGCTGGCGGCGACGATGTTCGGGCTGGTGTTCGCACCGGTGGCGTTTCGGGTAGTCGTGTCCATAGGCCGGCGAGGGCGGCATGCGACGGTGACGAAGCGCGAGGCGCGGCGCGTGGAAACGGCCGGGAATCTGGAGACCGATTGATGATCGTGACGGGGTGTTCGGGCTGTTTCCATGCGAAGGATTCGTGTTGCCTCTCTGCTAAACAAAAAAGTTCGGGCTGGCGAGCAGCGGCCGCGTGCTCCATTGCGGCGCATGCGCGAGCGGGTGAAAAAAACAGCCGAACAAGGAAGACAAGACAACGGTAGCGGTGGATGAACCATATCGATTTTTATTCGGCACCAACCGAGTGCATCTATTGCACCTAAACAAAGTTTTGTGGCATCAAATATTTTTTGACGCATCGATTCTGTCCTGCTATGTTCGCGTCCAACGTAAAACTTTGGTAGTGAACGGTAATGAAGATTCCGTGCATTAAGAATTCCAAAGTGAAGGCGTAAAGCAGTCCTTCAACGGGCGACTGCCTTTCTTGGTAGCGCGTACGCTCCGGTTGATGAAGCGCCGTGGCGGGAATGTTCCGGGGTGCGGCGTGCAGGCAGCCGTTCGATGCGCGGAAAGATCGATCCACGTAATTAGGGTTCCTAACTCTATGGGAATTCCGCTTGTCGTATTTCAAATTCATTCTGCTTGATAGTGGAAGAAATAACTTTGAAAGAAATAAGCAGGCGAGCGGAATGGTTGTGAGCACCAGATGACGAATCAGGAACGCGGGGCAACGCTATTTAAAGGCCGGCGAATCTCCGTGCATACAAAAATTCAGGCCTTGCGACGACAAAGGGGTGTTATGAAACCAACGGCTTTGGGATCGGCAATACGCAGCATCGCATGGGCTGAAGTCGCGTTGACCGCGGCTTTGGGTACCTCCGCTTACGCGCAGACAACGCCCGTCGACGGAAGCGTCGCCGCCGAGCAAACCGGAAGCGCTGCCGCCACCGCGCCCGCGCCGGCATCCGGCGCCGCCGCGGGCGGGCAGAGCGTGAAAAAGCTCGACAAGTTCGAAGTGACGGGCTCGTTGATCCGCACCTCCGACAAGGTCGGCCACACCGAAGTGCAGGTCATCACCGCGAAGGAGATCCAGCAAAGCGGATACACGACGGTCGCCGATTTCCTGCGTTCGACCTCGGTCAATTCCGCAAGCAGCTGGGGCCAGACGACGATGAACAGCTCGGCCCCCGGCGGCGCCGGCATGGCGTTGCGCGGGCTCAGCGAGAAATACACGCTCGTGCTGGTCGATGGCCAGCGCGTCGCGAACTATGCGCAGTCGGTGAACTTCACCGACACGTTCTTCGATGTCAACGCGATCCCGCTGAACATGGTGGAGCGCGTCGAGATCGTCAAGACCGGCGCGGTATCCGTCTACGGCTCGGACGCGATCGCGGGCGTCGTCAACATCATTACGAAGAAGAACTTCCAGGGCCTGCAGATCGACGGCCAGCTCGGCAAGGCGCAGCATCCGGGCGACGGGCAGGGCAACTTCAGCGTACTGGCCGGCTTCGGCGACCTGAATTCGGATCGCTTCAACGTCACCGCGGCCGCCAGCTACTACCGCGATTCGGGCTCGACGCTCGGCGATCGCGACATGACGTCGGCGCAAGACTTCACGCAATATCCCGGCGGGCTGGCAGCGCCGCTCGGGCCGAACCAGCAATCGTACTGGTCGGTGGCGGACGGCTCCAGGGTGCCGCTTTCGCCGTGCCCGCCGGGCAGCAAGACGAGCGCGACCAATTGCACGTACAACCCGGCCTCGTCGACATCGCTCGTTCCGTCCACGACGCGCCTGAACGCGAAGGTGCGCGCCACCTTCAAGATCGACGACAACACGCAGGCCTATGCGGGCTTCTGGGTGAGCCGCGATGAAACCGTCCAGTTGCAGGGGCCGGCGTCGATCTCGAGCACGACGAACGTCTACAACCCTGCGACCGGGTCCGTTTCGCCGCTGCCGCGCACCGTACCGGTGAGCAACCCCTATAACCCGTTCGGCGTGCCGACGGCGATCAACCTGACCTTCCCGGACAACGTCGTGAGGGCGGACACGGTATCGACGTTCTGGATGGCGAACACGGGCGTCAAAGGCTCGTTCGACACGGGCAGATTCGGCGCGTGGGACTGGTCGGCCGATTACGGCCACTCGCAGAGCACCGTCGATACGACGTATCGCAACCGGATCAACGCCGCGGGCCTCGAGAACATGCTCGCGAACGGCACCTACAACTTCTCGAATCCGGCCTCCACGCCAAACGGCCTGAACGGCGTTTTCACGGACGACGATCAGCAGGCCATCTCGAAGATCGACAGCGTGACGGCCAAGGCCTCGACGTCGAATCTCTTCACGCTGCCCGGGGGGGCGGTCGGCCTGGGCCTGGGCACCGAGTTCCGTCACGAATCGTCGACGATCAACCCGCAGACGCTCGCGTCGCAGGGCGTATCCGCGCCTGCGAACGTGCAGACGGTGGAGGGGTCGCGCAACGTCGCCGCCGCGTTCTACCAGGTCGACATTCCGATCCTGCGCAATCTGACGTTTACGCAGGCGGGCCGCTACGATCACTACAGCGACTTCGGCGGGGCGTTTTCGCCAAGCTTTGCGCTGCGCTTCCAGCCGGTGCAAATGCTGACGACGTATGCATCGTACAGTCGCGGTTTCCGCGCGCCGACCCTCGTCGAAAACTCGCAGGCCGTCTATCTGTCTCACCAGAACCTCGTCGATCCGAACGATCCGAGCGGTGTGCCGACCAAGCACTTCACGACGGAGCAAGTCGCGGGCAATCCGAATCTTCAGCCCGAGCACACGAAGAACTACAACATCGGCTTCCAGCTTTCGCCCGATGCGATGACCGATGTCGGCGCGGCGTTCTACAAGGTCCGCATCGACGGCGTCATCGGCACCGACGACCCGAACGCGGTGCTCGTCGCCAACGATCCCTCCCGCGTCGTGCGCAACGCCGACGGGTCGGTGCGTTACCTCGTTCAGCATTTCGTGAACCTCGGCGCGCTCGATACCGATGGCTTCGATCTGAACTTCCGCAAAGCGATGCGCACCAAGTACGGCACGTTCACGCTCGCAGGCGACTGGACTTACGTGTGGCACTTCAAGCTGCACAGCCCCGGAACCGCACCGCAGGACTTCGCCGGCAACAACCTGGCGCTGCTGCAGCCGTTCGGCGCGAGCAACCCGCGCTGGAAGGGCAATACGAGCTTGAGCTGGGACTACCGGCAGTTGACCACCACGCTGACCTGGCAATACACGGGGCCCTATACGAACGCCGTGGCCGCGGAATTCGGCGACGGCGGTACGGGATCGGTGGCGTCGTACAGCCAGTTCAACCTGATGTTCAACTACCGCGGCTTCAAGCATTGGACGATTTACGGCGGCATCACGAACCTCTTCGACAAGAAGCCGCCGTTCGACGTCGAGTGGCAAGCCGTGCCCGACATCACTGGCTATGACCAGTCGCTCTACACGGATCTCGGCCGTTTCTTCCAGATCGGGGCGACGTACCGGTTCTGACACCGAGGAGGCCGCCACGCGGCAACCGGTCCCGGCGCGTGGCCCGCGCCGGGACGACGAAGCATGAGCACATCGGTTCCTGCGAGGATCAGACCGAAGAAGTACAGCGGTGCAAGGTTTGAACGCGAGGACGCTTGGCCGGCAACACCTCGTGCAGTCGATTTTTATGATTTGACATAATCATAATTATCGAACTTCGAACTGTAAGAGCAAAGTTGTAATCTATGGCCAGCCCGAATTTTGCAACCCTTGGTTTTGAGATTCTCGGACGCCAGCAGGCTCGCCGTGATGACGCCAATCCCGGGAATCGACAGCAGCCGTATTGCGTTCTCGTCTTCGCGCAGTTGGGCAGTCAATTCCTTGTCGAGCCCCGCGATCTGCTCATCGAGGTATCGGTAATGGGCGTGTAACCGGTAAATGACCTGCAGCAGTCGCGGCGGCAGATCATGGAGAGCGGTTGCGTCGGGCAAACAGCGCAAGGCGGCCTTGGACAGCGGTATAACGACGCCAAACTCGAGCAGAAGTCCATGAATCCGGTTGATGGTGGCTGTGCGTTCAGTCACGAGGCCCTCGCGCGCTCGATGCAAGGCTGCCAGTATCTGCTGGGCTTCGTTCCGCGGCTCGACGAAGCGCATGGCGGGTCGCGACGCCGCTTCGCAGATCGCTTCGGCGTCGATGTAGTCGTTCTTGTTGGTCTTCACAAAAGGCCGAACGTATTGAGCTGAAATCAGCTTTGCCTCGTGTCCCATTGCATTGAGCTTGCGTGCGAGCCAGTGCGAACCCGCGCAAGCCTCCATGACGACGGTCACCGCCTTGAGATTGCTGAAGAACGGCAGCAACTGCGCGCGAGAGAGCTTCTTGCGAAACACTTCGCGTCCCTTCGCATCTTGCGCATGCAGATGAAAGACATGCTTGCCCAGATCGATACCGATCAGCGTGACCTCGTTCATGGCGCTCTCCTCTACTCCGGACCGAACGTCCTATCCTAGAACGGTCGTAGGGATCGGGCTGGCCATTTCATTATGTCGTAGCTCGAGGGTTTCGGCGCATGCTGGCGACGGTTCGAACTACCGGAGCGCATCGTGGGCCAACCTGGACTGATCACCGTGAGCATGCGGGAGCTGGATCGTCTGAAGGTCGTGGAAGCCGTGATCGAGCAGCGTCTGATGCCTTGGCGAGCCGCGGAGCGGCTCGGGATCAGTCGACGGCAGATTGAACGGCTGGCCGCCCGGTATCGGGCTGCTGGCCCGGCCGGGCTGGTTTCGCAGCGTCGTGGCCAGGCGAGCAACCATCAACTGCCCAAGGATTTGGCACATCGTGCCTTGAGCCTGCTTGTCAGACGCACAGCAGCCCGAGGGAGATGGCCTTCGTCACCGCATGACGACGGCCCTTGGCATTGAGCTTCCGAACGACATTGCCGATATGAAAATTCACGGTTCGCTCGGTGATGCCGAGAATCTCGCCGATCTCCCAGCTCGTCTTGCCGGCGGAACACCATTGCAGGCATTGCCGTTCGCGCGAACTCATGCCCGACATCCGCGTGGTGCCCTGCCCTTTGGTTTCCCGCGCGATCATGGTGACCTTTTCCTCGATGTACGCGCAAAGCAGACTGAGTTTCGCGGTCTGGCCGAGGTCGTGCGCCGGGATGCCTTCAGAGCCGTCGGAGGCAACGCTCAGCACGCCGATGTCGCCGCGATGGCCGCGCACCGGCAAGCTCAGGCCGTGAACGAGACCGAAGCGACGCGCATCCGCTTCGAGGCACCGCTGCTCGCCGGAGCTGTACATCGCGCGCTCCCATCGCAGCGGCAGCGAGGACGTGCGTGCGTGGGCGAGTATCGGGTCGATGTTCGCGTAGCGGCGCTCGGCGTAGACATCCTGCCAGGCCGGGCAGTTCGAGATGATGTGACTGAAGGCCGTCTCGCCGGCGGACCCGGACGAGACAACCGAATACATATAAGTTTGGTATCCGGCCTCGCGGCAGAAACTTCCCACGTGGGCCCCGAGCTCCTCCATCGTCTGCGATTGAAGGATAGGCATGAATTCGTCTACCAATTCAAACTCCGTATTGACTCTTCACTGATCTCGAACGTAAGCACGCATCAACACCATCGGAAACGCCGCACTCGCCCGCCGACAAGCGGCGCCCGCGCGGGTCGATCCGGTATTTCACGGCCGGTACTCGGGGCGAGTCCGGCTGGTTCCGACGGTACGGGAGCGGTTAGCTGCCCGACGCACTTTCGCGCAGCTCGCGCACCTGCTCGACACGTTCATGCACGGCGGCCGACGCGACCGGCCCTGCCTTGAGCAAGACGCGATCCACGGTAATCGGCTGCAGGTCATTCCTGTCGACGACCACGGACTCCAACACCCGACCGCTCTCCCGATCGATCTGCTGAACCGCGACACCGTCGTTGACGAGGTACTTGCTCCCCCAATCGAACAGCACGACCAGCAGCGGGAACAGGTCGATGCCCATCTGCGTCAGCACGTACTCGTAACGCGCGGGCCGCGTCATGTAGCGCCGGCGTTCCAGCAGGCCCTGATCGACCAGGCGTTTCAATCTGCGCGTCAGCGTATTGGTTGCAATCCCGACACTGCGCTGGAATTCGTCGAAGCGTGTGCACCCCTGCAACGCATCCCGCAGGATCAGGAGCGTCCACGATTCGCCGATGCAGTCGAGTGCGCGCGCGGTCGGGCACTCCATCGATTTAAAGCTGGTCGTTCTCATGGCGTGAAGGCTAACATCGTTACTTCTAATATGCAAGTAACTATCTGGACGGATGCCCTGTGGCGTCAAGGGCATGCCGGACGGGCGTGTCCGGCACGCCCTTGGATCAGGCGTCTGCCGGCGGAGGGCCGAATATCAGCGCGGCGTTCGTTCCGCCGAAGCCGAAGGAATTCGACAGCGTGTAACGCACCGGCCGCGACTTGCTGCGGTTCGGCACCAGATCGAGGCCGTCGCATTCGGGGGCCGGGCGATCGAGGTTGATCGTCGGCGGTGCGACCTGGTCGCGGAGCGCCAGCAGCGCGAACACCGCTTCGACGCTGCCGGCGGCGCCGAGCAGGTGCCCGGTCGACGCCTTCGTGGCGGACACCGACGCACCACCGAACAGATGCTCGCCAAACACGCGTTTCAGCGCGGCGATCTCGGCCAGATCGCCGGCGGGCGTCGACGTCGAATGCGCATTGATGTAGTCGATGGCGTCCGGCTCGATGCGCGCACGCTTGAGGGCGGCAAGCATCGCGCGGGCCGCGCCGTCGCCATCGTCCGGCGGAGCGACGATGTGATAAGCGTCGCCCGACATGCCGTAACCGATCACTTCCGCGTAGATCCGGGCGCCGCGCGCCAGCGCATGCCCGTATTCCTCGAGGACGACCATGCCGCTGCCCTCACCCATCACGAAGCCGTCGCGGTCGGTATCCCACGGCCGCGACGCACGCTCCGGCGTGTCGTTGAAGCCCGTGGACAGCGCTTTCGCAGCGGCAAAACCGGCGATCCCGACCTCGCACACGGCGGCCTCCGCGCCCCCCGCGATCATCACGTCCGCGTCGTCGAGCGCGATCAGGCGCGCCGCATCGCCGATCGCATGGGCACCGGATGCGCATGCCGTGACCGTTGCGTGCGTCGGGCCGCGAAAGCCGTACTTGATCGAAATCTGGCCGGCGGCCAGGTTGATCAGGTTCGACGGAATGAAGAACGGCGACAGCCGCTTGCCGGGCGCGCGCTCGATTTGTCGCGATCCAGCCTCGATGCCCGGCAGGCCGCCGATACCGGCACCGACCATGACACCGGTGCGATTCTGCAGCGCCCGGTCGTCCGGATGCCATTGTGCGTCGTCGAGCGCTTCCGTGGCGGCCGCGATCGCATAGACGATGAACGGATCCATTTTCTTGCCTTCCTTCGCCTCGACCCATTCGGTCGCATCGAAGCCGCCGTCGCGCGCATTGCCGGCGGGAATCAGCCCGGCGATCTTGCAAGGCAGATTCGACGTGTCGAAGCGATCGATGGTCGTGATGCCGCTTCGACCGGCGAGCAGGTTCCGCCACGAGTGTTCGACACCGACGCCGAGCGGAGTCACGAGGCCGAGCCCCGTCACGACGACGCGCCGCAATCCCAGCGGATGAGGCAGTTGGGGAGTGATGGCATTCATTGAATTCTCCAGTTGGTTCGCGGTGAATAACCTTGGCGCGGGCTCATCGGCTAACCTCAAGTTCGACCGCCTGGTTGCAGAAGCGACCGCCCAGCACACACGCCGACACGAGCACCAGCGCGGACGTTGCGACCGGGAGGACGATCGAGTGCGGCTGCAACAACGAGGTCACGATCGGGGCCACGCCCCAGGCAAGCGCATTGATCGACGATACGACGCCCAGCACCTGCCCCTGGTCGTCGGCAGTCGCGCGGTTCGACGCGATGCTGAGCAGCGTGACATAGCAGTTGGATACGGCGAGCGCGAGCAGCGGCACGGCCGCCCAGAGGCTGACGGGGGCGTCGACCATCATCACCAGTGCGATCAGGACCGGTTGCGCGATCAGGCTGCCCATGAGGTTCTGTCGCGGTGAAAACGCCTTCGCCAGTGCGGGAATGATGAACAGCAGCGACACGGCGAAGCAGGCCGAGTAAAACGACAGCAACATCGCTTCCCAGAACGCGTCGAATCCATACCGCAACAGGGAAAAGGCCGACATGTAGTTGAAGAAGATGTAGTAGCCGGTCAGGAACACCGCGAGGATGATGAGCGGCGTACGGAGTACCGGCGAGGCCGCATTCGCGACGATGCGCCGCCATGCGCCGGTGCGTCGCGCAGGCGTGGTGCCGTCGTGTGCGCGACGATCGGAGAAGAACGCGATCACGAACGCAAGCGTGAGCGCCGCCAGGGCAGCACCGATGACGAACGGCAGCGCGACGCCGAACGCACCGCCGCCCGTGCCGGAAAACACCCCACCGATGACCGGCCCGATCGCGAATCCCACGCCGTTCGCCGCAGTGATCATGCTGAGGTTGCCGGCTTTCGTGTCGGGCGTGCTGATGTCGATGACGGCCGCCTGCGCAACCGGCAGGCTCGCGGCGGTCAGGCCGCAGATCGCGCGGCCGACGAGCACCCCCCACAGACTGCCGGCGTACACGCCGGCAGCGGTGCCGAGCATGCCGAGCGCGTTGCCGCCCAGGCACAGCAGCAACACCCGTTTGCGGCCGTACCGATCGGACATGTCGCCGAGCAGCGGCGACGCGGCGAACATGGCCAGCGGATAGAGCGCCAGCACGATGCCGTAGATCTGATAGCGCGTAGCCTCGCTCACCGACGCTGCAAACAGGCCGGTTTCGTTGTTGAGCAGCATCGGCGTCAGCGCGGGAAACACGATGCCGATGCCGGCGGCATCGACAAAGATGGTCAGGAACAGCGAGGCAATGGCAAGTTTGGATGTCTTCATGGTCAGCGTGCGGACGGACGGGCAACCGTCCGTCCGGGTTCAGGGAAAGGGATCAAAGCGCCGCGAGCCGGTCCAGGCAAGCTGCGGTCGTGGCGAGCAGCCAGTTGCCCGAGTCGTCGGCGGCCGGCATTTCCAGCCGGCCGAGTTCGTCGAGATACGCGGCATGTTCGACGGGTCGCCCGCTACCCACGCCGTCGCCGAGCGCGCTGTACAGCGGCAACATCCTGAAGAACGGATCGGATTCGGGCGTTTCGTCGCGGGCGCGGGCCACCCATTCGGCGGCCGGTATCCCGCGCAGCGTCGACCCGTTGCGCAGCCGCGCCACGATCGCGCGAAAATCCAGATCGTCGATATGGACATTGCGCACGGCCGACATCATGGTGACCTTGCTGCGACGGACGATGTAGCGCGCCACGTGTTCCGTCGGCATGACCGGCACCGCAACGGGAAGATCCGGGTAAGCGCCCATCGCCACGCACTTATTGCTGAACGCGACGAAATGGTTCTGCCGTTTCAGGTTCGGATCGCGGTCGTCGATCAGCAACGGCAGCCGATAGATCGACGTGGGATAGCCGTGCAGTACCGATTGCGCGAAGCAGGCTTCCGCCACGAACTTCGAGCGTTCGTAACCCGACGACAACGCGCGGATCGCCGCGTGGTCGAGCCATTGTTCCGGCAGCGATCCCAGCTCCGTGTACTGCGTCGAAATGTAGTGCACGTGGGCGACTTTCGCGGCCGACGCAAACGCCAGGACGTGCCGGCTCGCGCCGACGTTGCCCTCGCGCATGAATGCGTAGTCGGCCGCGTGATTGACGTGCGCCGCGCAATGCATGACCTGCGTGACATGGGTCAGCAACTGCGCATGGCTGTCGTCGTCCATGCCGAACCGCGGCAAGGTTGCGTCGCCGCGGCAGATCCGGACACGCGCGACGGGCAGCGCGCCGCCGAACATGGCACGGTAGCGGGCGTCGAGACGCGCGCGCGCGTCGGCGTCGTCGTTGCCGCGCACCAGCACGTAGACGTCCGCGTGCGTTTCCTCGAGCAGCATCCGCAGGAGCCAGGCGCCGAGGTGCCCGGTCGCGCCGGTCAGCAGATAGGCGTCCGTCGCCTTCGCCGCCGTCCCCGTGAATGCCGGCAGCGTCGCGGCGGCCGCCAGATCCGACGCATACGGCGCATCCTCCTGCCGGTTGACGGCGTCGTTCGTCGTCGTCGCCCCGTCGGGCCGGTGCGCACATGCGGCAAGGAAACCGTCGATCGTCGGGTTGGTCAGGAAGCGGCTGAAGTCGACCTTCAGCGCGAGCTCGCGTTCGGCGGCGAGGACCATGCGCGTCAACGACAGCGAATCGCCGCCGAGCTGGAAGAAGTTCTCGCGGGTCCCGATCGAGGCCAGGTCGAGCTGCGTCTTCCATAGCGTGCACAAGGCCGCCTGTTCCGGCGACAACGCCTCCGCCGCGTCGGCGGGACGCCGTGCATCGGCGTCCTGCTCGATCCGGGCCAGTACGCGCTCCGTGAGCGCCTTCCGGTCGACCTTGCCGCTGCTGTTCGACGGAAATGCGTCGAACTGCATCAGGCGCCACGGCACCATGTAATCCGGCAACCGCGCTTTCGCACCGGCCAACACGGCAGGCTCGTCGAACCCGTCCGCAATGACGCAGCCGACGATCTGCCGTCCGACTGACGAGGCGGCGCCGACATCGACCACGAGTGCGCTCGCGTGACGGACGCCCGGGTGCGACATCAGCACGTGTTCGATCTCGCCCAGCTCGATCAGCAGCCCGCGCAGCTTCACGCGGAAATCGTTGCGACCGATGTAGTCGAGTTCGCCGTCGCGCCGCCATTTGACGATGTCGCCGGTGCGGTACATGCGCGTCGCATCGTCCTGATACGGATTGGCGGAGAACGCGTCGGGCGCCTTGAGCGTGCCGATGTAGCCGCGCGCCACGCCGCTGCCGCCGAGGTACAACTCGCCGGGCACGCCAGGCGGCACCGGGCGGCCGCGTGCGTCCAGCACCCAGCAGTGCACGCCGTCGCATGCGAGGCCGATCGATGCGCCCGGCCCGTCGGGTACCCGGGTGCATGCATGATGCGTCGCATAGATCGTCACTTCCGTCGGCCCGTACAGGTTGTTGAGCGTCGTGGTCGTGCCCGATTCGAGCCACGCGCGCACCACGGGCTGCATCAAGGCCTCTCCGACCGAAATCACGTGGCGCAGCGCCGGGCATCGGGTGAGCGGCTCGAGCAGCAGGTTCAGCAGCGACGGCACGGTGCTCATCATGGTCACGTCGTGGCGTACGCACACGGCGGCGTGGCCGGCCGGCCCGTCCGTTTCGTCCATCAGCACGACGACCCCGCCCGTCATCAGCGGCAGGCAGAATTCGGGCACCGAGATATCGAACGTCAGAACCGTCCCTTGCAGGAACCGGTCGCTCGCCGAGAAGCCGAAATGGCGCTCCATCCAGCGCAGGCGCTGGGTCAGGCCCAGATGCTCGACCAGCACGCCCTTCGGATTGCCGGTGCTGCCGGAAGTGAACAGCACGTAAGCGAGCTTGCCGCCGCGATCGGCGTAGTCGCCGTTCGGTTCCAGTCGAGCGTGATGCTGCACGCGGCCGGCTTGCACGACGTCGCAGTCGATCGCGGTGTGGTCCGCGCGAAGCACGACGTCGCACAGCCCCAGCGCGTCGCGCTCGGCGAGCGCCTGCCGCACGTCGTCGGACAGCCGGTGCCGTTGCGTCAACACCATTGCGCAGCGGGCCGTGTCGATCATGTAGCCCGTGCGCGCCGCCGGATGCTTCAGGTCGAGTGCGACGTACGCGGCAGCGCATTTCCAGATCGCGAGGATCGCGATGATGGATTCCGGGCACCCGAAACGCGGCATCAGGATGCCGACGGTCGTCTCGCTGCCGACGCCCTGGCGGTGCAGCGTATCGGCCACCGTATCGGCCAGCGCGTTCAATTCACGATAGGTCAGCCGTCGTTCGCCCCATTCGATGGCGACCGCGTCCGGCGTCTCTTGCGCGCGCCGTGCGAACTGCTCGTGCACGCATGCCGTGTCGCCCGGATCGACATCCCGCATGTCGCGCGGAACCGGGCCGCGCCCGGATGCCAGCAACTGCAGTTGGTCGGCCGGCAGCATCGTGATCGAGCCCACTTCGCGTTCGGCATGACCGGGGTCGGACAACGCAACCAGCAGCGTCGCGTAATGCTCCGCAATCTGTTCGACCGTCGCGTGGTCGAACACGGCATCGGCGTACTTGAGGTCGATCGCCCAATCGTGCTGACGTTGCGTCACCCACGCACTCAGGTCGAATTGCGCTTCCTGCTGCGTGATGTCGAGCGGTGTCGCGTCGCACTGGGCACCGACGTCAACCACCATCTCGGAGGCATCGAAGTAGTTGAAATACGTCTGGAACAGCCCGGCCGAACGGCTGGCGGAACGCAGGCGTTCGTCGCGCATCAACAGCGCGAGCGGGACGTCCTGGTAATCGACCAACTCGAATAGTGCACGCCGGACCCGGTCGACCGCCGCCGTGACGGTCTGGTTTTCGTCGACTTCGCTGACGAGCGGCAGCACGTTGACGAAATGGCCAACCGTGTTGCGCCAGCGTTGTGCCGAACGACCGTTGAACGCGACGCCCGTGATCACGCGATTCTGGTTCGAGTATCGCGCGAGCAGCAACAGCCATGTGGCAAGGTGCACGGCCGCGCGCCGTCCGCCCGGCATCGCGTTGAGCTGATCGGCCAGGCGCCGCGACACCGGTACGCGCACCGTGCCGCCGGTCTTCACGCCCTGCTCCGTGCGCACCCGATCCACCGGCAGGTCGACGCTGACGGGTACGCCGTCGCCGTCGATGATCCGCTCGACGAAGAATGCGCGTGCGGCCGTCAGGGTCGTCGCATCGAGTGCCCGTTGCGTGGCCACGAAGTCGCGATAGGGTGCATCGGAGTCGACCAGCGGTGCCGTGGTGCCGCACATCGCCTGAAGAAGCTGGACGCCCACGATGAAAATGGTCGCGGCATCCATCACGAGGTGATTCGACGTCACGACCAGATACCATTCGCGCGGCGACACGCGCAGCACGTTCACGCGCGTCGCGAAGTCGGTCGCGAGGTCGGGCGACGCGGCCAGCAACGCCTGGATCCGGGCGTCGACGTCGACACCCGATGCGGCGTCCTCGGTCGCGATCGCAC
This sequence comes from Burkholderia sp. BCC0506, assembly GCF_902833145.1. Taxonomy (GTDB): domain Bacteria; phylum Pseudomonadota; class Gammaproteobacteria; order Burkholderiales; family Burkholderiaceae; genus Burkholderia. The sequence continues at coordinate 389,037 of NZ_CADFEN010000005.1, forward strand.
AACGCGAGAGCGTTTCGTCAAGCGAATGAATGACGTATCCCGGCTCGCGCTCGACTTCGTCGAACGTCGCGCGCAGCAATTCGTGTTCGCCAAGCAGCTCGCGCCATCGCGCCGCCAGCCGATCCAGGTCGAGCCCCTCGCCGGCCACGCGCCAGCCGACTGCGCAGTTGTAGGCGCGGCTGTCGCGGTGGCGGATCTGCTCGTACCAGATCGCAAACTGATTGTACGAGAGCGGTACGCGGGCCGGTGCACCGCCCTCCTTCACGGGCGCGGCCTCGGCGTGAGCCGTCGCCGTGGCCTGGCTCATCGACTCCACCAGCCGGTCATGGATATCCGCGACAGTCGCGCTGTCGAAGAACAGGCTCGCGGGCAGGCTCAGCCCGAGTCGCCCCTGCAGTTCGCTGCGAATCCGGATCGTGCCGACCGAATCGAGCCCGAGTTCGTCCAGCGTCGACGTCCTGGCAATCTGGTGCGACGCATGGCCCGTTTCCGCGGCGATCAGCCCGGTCAGCAGCGCGAACGCGCCGTCGGCTGTCGTCGTGGCCGACGCCGGCCCGATCGCGGCCGCGGCTGCGTCGCGTGTCGCGACCGTGTCGCCCGCTCGTGCGGGCGCTTCCGGGACGACGCGATAAATCGCCAGATGCGCGCCGCGCCCGATGCGCGCCATCGCGGCGGTCAATGCCGCGCAGGCGGCTTGCGGGGCGAGCGGTTGCAGCCGTCGCAGCGAGCGCGACGGTGCGCGCGCCCCCACCCGCTTCAACATGCCGGTGTCCGCCCACGGCCCCCAGTCGACCACGATGGCCGGCAGGCCGAGCGAAGCACCGTGCGCGGCCAGCCGTTGCAGCCCCGCGTTCGCGATCGCATATGAAATCTGGCCCGGCGACTCGACCAACGACGCCAGCGACGAGAAATACACGATGAACCCGATCGAAGGCTGCCCGCACGCGTAGTCGTGGAGCACCGACGCCCCGTGCAACTTGGCGCCGAGAACGGTGTCGAGCTGCGCCGCGTCGGTGTCCAGGATGTTCCGGTCGGCGGTCGCGCCGGCCAGGTGAAAAATGCCGTCCAGCGCGCCCGCATGGGCAGTCAGCCACGCACCGTCGACATCGGCGGCGGAGAGATCCGCGACGAGCAGTTGAATCGTCGCGCCGGACCGCTCGCGCAGGCCCGCAACCCATCGGTGATCCTCGTCGTCCGGCGTCAACGCGCGTCGGCGCATCAGGACGAGGTTCCGGCATCCGCAATCGTCGACAAGATGTTCGACGAGATGTTTGCCCGCCCCGCCGAACGCGCCGGTCACGAGGTAGCGACCGTCGCTGCGCGGCTGCAGCGCGTTGTCGCCGTCGACTTCCGGCAGGCCGGCCACGGTTTCGCGGCGCGCCAGCCCAGCGTCGTCGATACGCCATAGCGGTGTCGCGATGCGCCGCGACGTGATGCCCGGCTTGACGTCCCGTACCGCCAGGATCGCGTCGACGACGCGATCGCCCGCGACGGCGACCTCGAGCTGTGCCGCGTCCAGCGCGGGCAGTTCGGCCTGCAAGTGAACCGCGAGCGCCTGCATCGTCGCCGCGCCCAGAACGTCCGGCGAGGCATGACCCGTCTCCGTCACGAGGCAGACCTGTAGCGGCTGTCCCGGCTGCCGGTCCGACACCGTCTCGATGCTGCGCCGCACGTCTCGAACGAAAGCGGCGACCGCGCCGTAGGACGCTGCACCGGACAGCCACGCGTGAGGCGCCCAGACGACGATCGTGCGTACTCGCGCGCCGTCCGCCTGCGGTGCGTCGATCAGCTTGCCGTCGCGATGCGACTCTCCCGGCAACGCGAGCAAGCGACTTGCCGCGCCGCGCGCGGCAAGGCCCTCGTGCCAGCGATCGGGCGCCGGTGCGTCCGCCGGTGCGAGCAACAGCCACGTTTCGCCGGCCAGCGATGCGCCGGCCGACAGTGCCGGGGCACCGTCGCGCACCCATTCGACCCGGAAGTGCACGTCATGGCGCTCGGCGGCGCTTGCCGACAGGCTCACGCAGGTCACGCCATGCAGTGTTGCAACGTCCCGGCCGGATTCGTCCTGGACGAGCACGTCGCCGACCAGCATCGTGTCGCTCGACTCCCGAAGCACGGCCCGGCAAGTCAGCGCCGACGACCAGCGCGCGTCCGGATCGATCCGGATCGACTCGAGCGCGACGGGGGCATAGGCGCTCTCCGGACGGCCTCGGCATACACCGAGCGACTGGAAGCACGTGTCGATGAACGCACTGTGACTGAGCGGCAGGGTCGGCTGCGCGTCCGGCGGTGCGATGCGGCAGCGTACCTCGGTGTCGCTGACGCGCTGGTAGGCGGCGATCCGCTGGAACAGCGGGCCGTACTGGACGCCCCGACGCGCATATTCGTCAAAGAACGCGTCCGGGCGCGCCCATTCGCCTGGCTGCTCGTCGAACCGGCCGCTCGACGGCGGCAGCGGCGCGTGATCCGATACGACGTGCACGCGCGCCAGTTCGGCGTCGCCATCGTCCGGCAGTCGATAGACGATCGTGTAGCGGCCATCGTGCGCGGGACCGGTCACCTGGCAGGCCACCTCGTGCGTCGCCGCCGGATCGTCGAATGCGAGCGGCCGGCTGACCGTCAGATCGTCGAGCTGAATCATCGCGCCGGCAGGACCTTGGCGGGGCGCTCGCGCGATAGCCTGCATCGCGAGCGCGACACCTGTCGACAGGTAGAACGCGCCGGGCACGATCGCCCGGCCGTGAATCCGGTGCTGATTGATCCAGTCCAGCGCGGGCGTGCCGAGGTCGACCTGCAAGGTCGCGCGAAAGTCGATGCCCGACCAGACCGGCGCATCGCGCAGCGGCTGTGGCGGCGCGGCGCGGGTGCTCGCGCGGGAGACAGTGTGCGGCCACGAAGCCGGTTGCAGCAGCGTGTGGTCGAAACGATATTTCGGCAGGTCGACGAACGGCTCGGCGGCCCGCGCATCGTCGAATGCCTGCATGGCCTTCCGGATGTCCAGTGCGCCGCCTTCCGCGAGGCGTCCTGCAGCACGCAGGAACGTTTCGTCGTCGGCTCCGCGCCGGTCGATGCTGGGCAGGCACGCCAACCCGCGCTGTGCCGCCCGCGCGGTGGCCGCGACGAGGCCGCAGAGCACCGGACGCGGCCCGATTTCGAGCACCGCGTCGACGTCGTCGCCGACGAGCCCGGCGGCGGCTGCCGCGAAATCGACGGGCCGCACGATCTGTTCGGCCCAGTAGGCCGGCGAACCCGGCGCCGCTGCCATTTGCACGGACCCGACCCACCCTTCGACGGAACTCACGAAGCGGACGGACGGTCGCGTCACCGCGACGTCGCTGGCCAGGAGACGCGCCGCATGCGCGGCGAATTCGTCTGCCGCGGATTGCATCAGCGGCGTATGAAATGCGCCCTGCGTGTCGAGCGGCAGGGTCGTCAGGCCTTGCCGCCGGGCATGCTCCGCGGCGGCCAGCACGGCCGCCTCGGACCCGGCGACCACGGTCGATTCCGGTGCGTTCAGCGCCGACAGCCACAGCGCGGCCGACGGCAGGCCCTGATTGACCTCGTCGATCAGCGCCTCGACGATCTGCCGCGGCGCAGCGATCGACAGCATCTTTCCGGGGCTGACCGTACACGCCCGCTCCATGGCATCGGCGCGCGCCAGCACCAGGCGGGCCGCCGTGTCGAAGCCGAATGCGCCGGCGAACCACGCCGCCGCATATTCACCGACACTGTGCCCGAGCACGGCGTAGGGCCGGCACCCGAGTTCCTGCCAGAACCGCGCGAGTGCGCATTGCAGGACGAGCAGCGAGAGCTGGGACGTCCGCTGTTCGCGCACGAGCGGCTGCGCCGCGCCCGCAGCCTGCTCGGTGGCCAGCATGCGCGGCAGCAACGGCGTGCTCCAGCCGACGATGCTGTCGACGTGACCCGCGAATTCCGTGAGTAACGCGCGGAATCGCCGGTTGGCGTCGAACAGGCTTCGAGACATGCCGGCGTACTGGCTGCCTTGCCCGGTGAAGACCATCGCGACGCGCTGCAGCCGCGTCGTCGGGGCCGGTGCGGCGCAACGCTCGCGCAACCGTTCGACCAGTTCGGTCGGGCTGCCGGCCGCGACCGCGATCGACGCATGCGGCCACACCTGGCGGTTCGCCAGCGCCGCGTCGCACAGTGCATGCAGGTCGATATCGGGCGATGCCTCGATCGCGTCCGCATAGGCGTCAGCCAGCGCCTGAACCGAGGCCGGCGTGCGGGCCGACAGGAACAGCAGGCTCGCGCCGCTCCGGCGCTCCGCCGCCGGCGTGGCCGCACGATGGGCGCGCGACTCGCCCAGCACGACGTGCGCGTTGGTGCCGCTCATGCCGAACGAGCTGACACCCGCGATCAGCCGCCCGTCCGGATCGCCTGGCTGCCAGCGCGTGGCGGTCGCAGGGATCACACCCTGGAAGCGTGCAAGCGGCAGATCCTCGCTGATATCGTCCGCCATGCAATGCGGCGCGAGTTGCCGCGCGGACACGCACAGAGCCGCCTTGATCAGGCTCGCGATCCCGGCGCTCCCCTCGCAATGGCCGATATTGGCCTTGACTGCCCCGAGATACAGCGGATGCATGCGCTTGCCGAACACGTCGGCGAGCGCCGACAGCTCGATTCGATCGCCGAGATCGGTACCGGTCCCGTGTGTTTCGACATAGGAGACGTCGGCCGGCGTCAGCGCGGCGCTCGACAGCGCGTCTTCGATCACGCGCCGCTGGGCGGCCTGCGAAGGCGCGGTGATTCCGTTGCTGCGGCCGTCGCTGTTCACGGCGCTGCCGAGCAGGTTCGCGTAAATCCGCTTGCCGGTGCGCACGGCGTCCGATTGGCGCATCAACACGACGGCGCCGATGCCTTCGCCGCGCGCGAAGCCGTCGGCGTGTCGCGTGAAGGTCTTGCAGCGACCGTCGGCGGCCAGCATGCCGGCCTGCGCCAGATCCACGCTGTAATCGTGCGTCAGCATGAGCGACGCGCCGGCCACGATCGCCGCGTCGCATTCGCCCGCGGCCAGCGCGCCGAGCGCCTGGTGAACCGCCACCAGCGACGACGAGCATGCGGTATCGACGACGAGTGCCGGGCCTTCGAGGCCGAGGTGATAGGCGATCCGACCCGCAGCCATGCTGCCGAGCGCGCCGCGGCTCAGGAAGCCGTTGTAGTCGTCGCTGCTCGCCATTCGGCGTGCATAGTCGAGCGTGCTCAGACCGACGAACACGCCCCAGCGCTGCTTCCTCAGCGACGACGGGTCGATGCCCGCGTCCTCGATGGCGTGATAGCTCGTTTCCAGCAGCAATCGATGCTGCGGATCCATGTAGATTGCCTCTTTCGGCGCGATCGAGAACACCGCCGGATCGAATGCCCACGGCGAGCGTGCAAGGAAGCCTCCGTGCAGCGCTTGCGGCGGCGTCGCGGCGCCGTCCGCGCCGAAACGGCCGGCCGGCATCGGTCCGGTGGCTTCCCGCCCGTCCAGCACCACGGCACGGAAAGCGTCGAGCGAATGGGCGGTTCCGGGCAACTCGCACGCCATGCCGACAATGGAGATTTCCTCCGGTACCCGTTCACGCTGCTTCATTGCTCGACTCCGTCGTTGCGTTGTGTTTTTCCGTTCCGTTCTGCGTGTCGATCTGTTGCAGCATGCATTGCACCGAACGACAGGCGCCTTCGAAAAAGCCCTGCAGGTCCGAATAGGCCTCGCCGCAGATATGCACGCGCCGGTTGGCCGGATCGGCGCCGATGCCGAAGGCGGCCAGTTGCCGAATCACGTCCGCCGAGCGGTAGCCGGGACGCCAGAAATGCACGCCGGCGCCGAACGGCGCCATGCTCCAGTCGCGGATGCCCCATTCGAGGATGCGCGGCGTGTCGTCGCGCGAGAACGTCTGCTGCAGCGTCCGGACGAGCGCCGCCTTCAGGCGCTCGCCCCGGTTGCGATACGGGGCCGACTGCCAGCCGCGGCGCCCTTCTTCCGTGTCGATCAGGTTGGCCCAGTACTGATGCCACGGTTCATCGCTGTAGAACATCGCCATGCCGTACCGTTCAGGCTGGCTGGGGTGGACCTCGAAATGAGCGGCCCGGATCGTCGCGCCTTCGCCGCTGCCTGGCGGCGTGTCGGCGTTCCACCACGGATCCTCGACCACGCAGCATGCCCACGTGATCGGGAACGGGACGACGGCGTCGAGGCTGGCGGTCACGGCCGGCGGCAGGCAGCGGGCAAGCGCCCGGAGCGGGCGCTGCGGCAGCGCGAGCACGACGCGCCCGCACCGGATGACGACGCGGCGCCGCTCCGCGGTCGACACGTCTTCGATCGTCGCGGCGATGGCGCCGTCGGGCTGCTCCGACAAGTCGACGAGCGCATGATCCACGACCACGTCGACGCCCAGTGCGCGCACGGCGCGCCCTGCGTAGTCGATCAGCGTCTGCATGCCGCCGACCGGCAGGTAGGACGGACGCTCGAGCAGGCGCAGGTCGAGCAGCGTCGCGATCCATTCCGCGGCATTCGGATTCGCGTTCTTGAAGTTGTAGAACGCCCCCTTCTCGCGCGTGAACTCGACCGCTTCATGGCTCAGTACGTTCGACAGCACGTTCCAGATACCCTGCTGGTAAAGCGGCATGCCCCCGAACCGGGCGTCCGTCCGGAATCTCGCCAGTGCCTCGGCCCGGCCGGGCCGGTCGAAGCGGTCGCCGTCGAGGTCCCACTGGTCCGCGACGATCACGCGCACCGCATGCATCAGCAGCGCCCAGGGCGGATCGTGCGCGCGCGGATCCGCCAGCAGCGCGCGCTCGTCCTCGGTCAGCTTCGCCGCACACGGACGGATCGACGAACCTGCCTCGTGCGACGAAATGGGTTGCACGGGTACGCCCAGCGCCTGCACGAATGCGTCGACGAGCGGCTGAAGATCAGGCTCGATTCGCACGGCGCCGTATTCCGTACGGAATGCGCCGGCGAGCATCTCGTCGGTCTGCACCCGGCCGCCGATGCGAGACAGCATCTCGACCAGGCGAACCCGCAGTCCGGGGTGACGCTTCTTCAGTTCATAGGCGGCATACAGGCCAGCCAGACCGCCACCGGCGATCAGTACATCGGTATCCAAATGAATTCTCCGTCTGGAAGACCCGGTGCCGCGCGCGCCATTGCGCACGGCGACCGGTGTCGTTCTCATGCCGTTGCAAGCCGCGAGTGGATTTCCCGCGAAAGAAGGTCGATCGTGTAGTACTCGAACATGTCTTCGGCACGGAGGGACACCCCGAAGGTGGCGCTGAGCCGCAGCGACAGCGCCTGTACGCCCAGCGAATCGAGCCCGATATCCGCGAACGGTTCGTCCCGGTCGATCAACGCATCACTGCCCAGGCCGATCAACTGGGCCAGCGCGCGGCCGATTTCGGACTCGACGTCGTTGGCCGGCACGTCATCCGCCCGGGTGCGCTCGCTGGCCTGGCGGCAAAGGTCGACGAGCGAGCGCCGGTCTGCCTTGCCGCTCGTCGCCTGGCGCGGGATCTCCGCGACCGCGACCCAATCCTTCGGCAGCCAGGCGGCCGGCAGCGCGTGGGCAGCGGTTTCGCTCAGCGTTCGCATCCACGCGGTGTCATGGCCGTCGGCCAGAACCACAATGGCGGTCAGCCGGTCGCCGACGACGAGCGCGGTGGCATCGCGAACCATCGGCGAGCGCAGCACCGCGGATTCGATCTCCGCCAGTTCGACGCGCTGGCCGTTGATCTTCACCTGGTCGTCCACGCGCCCCACGCAGTGAACGAGGCCGTCTGCATCGACCCGGCAGATGTCGCCCGTCAGGTAGATGCGCGAGTACACCGGCAGGTCACCGGTCTCGAACAGCGGATTCGCGATGAAGCGCCGCGCCGTTTCCGCGGCGTCGTTCACGTAGCCGTTGGCCAGTGCCGCGCCGCTGATGCAGAGCTCGCCCTCCTCCCCCGGCGTCGTGGGCACGATCGCGTCGGTCACGCCGTCCGCCGCGGTTCGACGCAGGTAGAAGCGCGTGTGCGAAACCGGTGCACCGATCGGCAGCGAATCCCGCGGCGCGTCGTCAAACGGCCATGCGCTCGCCATGATCGTCGCCTCCGTCGGCCCGTACACGTTGTGGACGACCGTGTTGGGCAACAGGCGCCGGGCACGTTCCGCGAGCGACGGACGGAAGACCTCGCCGCCGACGCAGATCGCCTTCAGGCTCGTGCATTGTTCGAAGCCCGGCGTTTGCGTGATGAGGTTGAACATCGTCGGCACGGTCGTGATGTGCGTGGCCGCATGCCGCCGGATCGCGGACACGATCTCGACGCTGTCGATACGGTGCGTGCCGCCGAGAAAGCACACCGTCGCGCCGATTGTCAGCGGCGCGAGCAGCTCGTGCATGGATGGGTCGAAACACGGGTTGATGCTTTGCAGCCAGCGATCGTCCTCGCGGAAACCGAGGTAGTCGATGATCCAGCTGAAGTGATTCCACGCCGCGGCATGCGAGACGGCAACGCCCTTCGGCAGCCCGGTGGAACCGGACGTGAAGATGATGTAGAGCGGATCGTGCAGCTCGGCATCCAGCCCGAGATTGTCGGACGACAACTGGCTTGCCCGATTCAACGCCGCATAGACGTCGCTTTGCGGCACGTCGCCGAGCTGCGTCATCGCGCGACCTTCCAGGGCCGTCAGCACGAACGCGATGCGCGCGCGCTGGACCATGTGACGCATCCGGTCCTCGGGACACGCTGCGTCGACCGGCACGTAGACGGCCCCGCACTTCAGGATGGCCAGCAACGCGACGAGCCTGACAGGATCGTGATCCGTGCACACGCCGACGGCCTCGCCGGCGCGGATGCCGACTTCATCGCGCAGGAGACGCGCCAGCCGGTTCGCGCGCGCGTTCATCTCACCGTAGGTCACGCTTTCGCGATCCGAGATGGCCGCGATTCGATCGGGTGCCGCTGCGGCGCGCTGCTCGAAGGCCAGATGCGGGATGTGGGGTGAATAGATGGGTTCAGTCATCGCAGGATTCAGGACGAAGGGATTGAACGATCGAAGCGACACAGGCGACGTGCGGCTCCGAGAGCATTGAAAAGTGATTACCGGGTACTTCGATGCCCTGCACGCGATGCTGCAGCGCGTGCGCATGCCAGTCGGGCAGCAGCGGCTCGCGCGCGTGCAGGCATGCCACGCGCGCGGCCGTGGCCGCGGCGGTGCGGTGGGACTTCAGCAATGCCAGGCACGTGCGGCGCATGTCGAGCACCTCGCGCAGGCGGGCGGGGGGCATGCGCCGACGCAGGCAGGCGTCGATTTCGCTGTCGCTGGGCGATTCGGCGAGGACGCGATCGGCTTCCGCCGGCGGAAACATTGCCTTGAGCAGCGTGACGCGCTCCGTGCGGTCGTCGCTCACACGCTCGCGTGCCGCAAGGGCCAGCGACGGATCGAGACTGACCACGACGCCGAGGCGCTTGCCGCGCTGCTCCAGCAGGGCGGCCATTTCGCGCGCCACCACCGCACCGAACGAGTGACCGCCGATCCAGTGGAAAGGCCGGTCGTCGATCTCGCACAGTGCATCGACATAGCGGTGCGCGAGGTCCTTCAGGTCGGCGGCCTGCGCGAGTTGCGCCGGCACCCCGCGAAACGCCCTGACGACGAACGGCAGCCGCGCGGCGAGCGGCGCGAACGGCACGACGCTGCCGTCGGCGCCGTGAATCAGGGTCAGCACGGCATCGGTTGCGTCGCGCGCCGGGCGTCCGGCGAGCACGCGTGTGATGTCGACGATCGGATCGACGGCCAGCTGATCGGCGAGCTCGGATGCGGTGTGACGCCACCTGTCGCCGATGGCGGCCGCGAGCGCCGGCGCGCCGGCAACGCTCACCTGCCATGCGTTCGCATGCGTCGGGTCGTGCGGCCGAAGCACGATGGGGCCGGGCGCGCCGCCGCGGACCTCGAGCTCCCATTGATCGATGGCGGCGCCGGCGTCCGCGCCCCCCGCCGCGTCGAGACGATCGGCGACCCGTCGGACCAGCGTGCGGAAAGCCCCGGCGATCTCGGGCGATCCGATCGTGATCGCCGGGGGCGCAGCGCCGACGGCCGAGCGTCTGCGGATCGTGATGGTCGCGTCGTTGCCGCCATCGATGCCCTGCACCCCGGCGCGGCACAACGCCGCGAGAAAACCGTAATGGAGCGGCGCTCCGAGAACCTGGGCCATGCTGGCCCGCAGGCGCGGGGCGATATCGTCCGTCCGCATCATTCTGTATTTACCCGATTTGCAAACCGCACGTTTCTTTGAACATGCTAAAAATATATTAAATATCAAATCACTGTTGCGGAATGTGATTAGACAATCAAAATCCGTTGTCGTGAACCTGCAATATCTGACAGATATCCCTGACACAAACATCAGGTGTCATCGACGTGAATAAAGCTGTCTGTTCTGACAGCGATCATTTCGAGAAAATAGTCGATACAATCCTCCCCCGCTCCACCCTGATACGTCTTGAAAATCAATTAAATCAACATCGGACCATCGAGAGGTTTTAAATGGAAGTGAAAGCACCTGAGAGCGAATCGGCCCGGTCGATTCGGCAAGAAATCGCGTCGTTCCTGCGCAGCAAAAGCAATCTCCCCGTCACCGCGGAACACGCGACGGAGAAGCTTCTCGCCAAATCGCTGGACCTCGACGAAATCTCGCGCCGTCGCGAGGCGTTCTCGACGCATGCGGAGATCGACAGCACCGCGGTGCTTGCGAACTACGAACTTCTGCATGGCGTGAAATACCTGGATCGACTCGTAAACTGCGAAAAGCAGCAAATCGATGCGAAATGTATTGTCGCCATCTTCAGAGGGACGGAAATCTGCCTGAATAACATTTCCGTCCTCGCCGATCGGATCATCGACGACATCGGCCATTCCCGCTTCGGCGACGTGTCGGTCAAGATTTCGTGGATGAATCATTTCAACGATTCCCTGTACCGCTTTTCGCAGTTGCTGGTGCAAACGGATCTCGGTCGCAATAGCGGGGACTTTCTGTCGATCGAGGATTCGTCCACCTATCAGGCTGCCGCGAAAAAAACCGAAGCGATGTACGAAGCGCTGAAATCGGCGCCGGAAGCGGTCGGCGACGTATCGGAGAAGGACCTCGACGATCCGCAGCGCTTCACGTTCTTTCACACCTTCGTCAATACCAATTACGAAACGATCTGGCTGGCCGTGCTGCGCCACGTTCGCGTGCCGGGCGTGTTTCGCCTCGAGGGCGAGAGCGCCGAGCAGTTCTATCAGCGGGTCGTGCAGAACGACGAGGTGCGCGATGCGGTCACCTGCGTCGACCTCAAGGATCCGACGTACCTGATGCAGTTCCGTGCGTACCACCAGATCAGCGAAGTCCTCGTGGGCCTCGTCAACGACGTGATCGCGGATTCGATTCTGGCGCTCGTGAACGAAGCGAACGAGTCGTTCGAGCATGAGGCGACGTCGCTGGCGCTGTGCAACAAGTTGCTGCAGATCGTCACCGACAACATCAAGCCGATCGTGCGTACGCTGAGTCCGAAGGCTTACTTCGCGATCCGGCCGGCGCTTGGCATCACGAGCGGTTCTCACTCGCACAATCTTCGCAAGGGGCTGTTCCTGACGATCTACCCGCTGCTGGTACGTTCGCTCCGCCTGCGGCTGATGGAATTCAACGACACTGCCGCGCGCGACGACGACGCCGTGCTCGAGCAGGCGCAACAGGTGCTGCGCCTGAACACGCAACCGGCGCTCGCCGCGATGATTCGTCAGACGGTCTACGTGTACCAGTACGTGCGGACATGGCGCGACGAGCACATTCAGTTCGTCAAGACGCAGATCGGCGTGAGTCCTGAAGACAACACGCCGACGGCCTCGATTTCGGGCGCCGAAAACGCGGCCCAGACCGCGCACAACTTCCGCAGCTCGCACATGAACGATCCGATCGGCCCGCTTTACGAGGCTACGCTCGGCAAACGACCGCCCGCCCCGTTCGCGATCGTCCATCCGGGACGTTTTGACGAGCACATGGCGTTCTTCACGGCGAATGCGGTCAAGGCGATGTATGCCGACGTGCAGCAACGCGCGCAGCGCAAGCGCGACCGCGGGGTCCGCACGGGAGGCGCGTCGTGACGACTTTGCCGCTGGTGATGGTGACGGGCGCGAGTTCCGGCATTGGCGCGGCGGTCGCGCGTGCGTTTGCCGCGCTCGGGCATCCGCTGCTGCTGGTGTCGCGGCGGTTGGCCGAGCTGCAGGCGCTCGATTTGCCCAACGCCGCATGCGTCGCGGCGGACGTGACCGACGAGCGTGCGGTGCGGGCCGCGGTGCAGGCCGCGCAGGCGCAGTTCGGCAGCGTCGACTGCCTCGTGAACAGCGCTGGAACGATGCTGCTCGGCGAGCCGCTCGAACAATCGGCCGACGAACTGCGGACCATGCTGGACGTGAACGTCGTCGGGACGATGAACGCGATTCAGAGCGTACTGCCCGGCATGATCGAGCAGCGGCGAGGCAGCATTTTCAACGTCAGCTCGATCACCGGCCGCCAAGCCTTTCCATTTCATTCGGCGTATTGCGCATCGAAATTCGCGGTGCACGGCATGTCGGCCGCGCTGGGCGCCGATCTCGGCCAGCACAATATCCGCGTGTCGACCATCGCGCCGGGCGTGGTTGACACGCCCCTGCTCGACGCCACCACGTCGGAGTCCGCCAAGACGATGTTTCGCGAGTGGATGAGTTCGCTGGCTTCGGTTCTGCATCCCGACGACGTCGCACGCGCGGTGTGCTTCGCCTATGCGCAACCGCAGCACGTCTGCATGAGGGAGATCTTCCTGACGTCCACCGCGCAAACATCCTGAAGCCAACCCGCTCGCGATTCGTCGTGAGGCGTCGGGCAGGCGGATCGGGTGTCAGCTGCCTGCTGCCGCAATCGTGAGGGAACTGCCGGCGGAGATTGCCGGCTGGTCCGATCCGGCTAGTCGATAACCATCGAAACCCGACTCGATGGACTGCGCCCCAAAGGCCGGATAGCGAGCCGGTTTTTGGGGCGCTTTTCGTGGAGCGCTGTCCGCCGGTTGCGAACAGGTGCCCCGCTCGCCTGCCTGCCGCCTCGCGAAGACTGTCCATTCGTATCCGGCGGGCGATGCTGACCACGGCATGCTCGGCTACCGAGACTGACGCGTTTGCCGACTGGTCAGTTTTGAAATGAAATCACGCTATTGTGATAAGAAAGATTATCCGGATAGATGGACCTTTTTGTCCAACTGCAGGTTTTGCGAGAGAAGATTCGGCTCGTCGAACCATCGCAAAATCGGCTCCCTCGGTGCGATCGCGTCACGCTCCGACATTCGCGCGCGGCATGCCACGGCAGTTGGGCGCAACGTCGGGCGCAGATGTGCCGGGCAACAGACGCAACGACGTATCCGGCTTCACCGCGGCGATCACGGCGCCGATTCACCCGAAGCCGGAATCCGCAGTGGCGGGACTGCGCCGTCCGCCTGGCGGCCGCGCGTTCGATCAGGGGCGGGATCGCCCGAAAGCCTTGTCCGGCTTGGCGTTACACGATCCAGATACATTGAAATACAAAATATCGTATGCGATTTAATCGAATCCGCTTGACTCGGGAAGCCATCAAGCGGAAACTGCATCGCATGCGATCGAATCGCCTCTGAAACAAACCTCAACTGACGGAGTAAATGATGAGCAAGATCGACAAAGTGCTGTACACGGGCAAGACGCACACGACTTCCGGCGGCCGCGACGGCACGGCGCGCAGTTCCGACGGCCGCCTCGACATTCAGTTGTCGTCGCCGGGCAGCGCCGGCACCGGCACCAATCCGGAACAACTGTTTGCAGCCGGCTGGTCGGCCTGCTTTATCGGCGCGATGCAGCTTGCAGCGCGCGCGGCGAAGGTGACGCTGCCGGCCGACCTCGCGGTGGATGCCGAAGTGGATCTCGGTACGGCGGACAACGCGTACTTCCTGCAAGCCCGGTTGAACGTGAGCGTGCCGGGGCTCGAGCGCGACGTCGCGCAACGCATCGTCGACGCCGCTCATCAGACCTGCCCGTATTCGAAGGCGACGCGCGGCAACATCGACGTCGACATCCGGATTGTCTGAACGTCGAACCGGGTGGCCAGCGCCGCCCTCCCCCAATTACCGATTCCTGTTCTATCGAGGTGAAACATGAAAACCCAATTGATCGCTGCGCTGTTCGTCGCTGTTTCGGCTGCCGTTGCCGCTCCGGCGTTTGCCAATGAAGCCACCGTGACGCGTGCGCAGGTACGCGCCGAACTCGCGCAGCTTCAACACGTCGGCTATCCGCTGAACCGTGCGACCGACGCCACCTACCCGAACGATCTGCAGGCCGCGCTGTCGCAGATCCACGCCGACGACGCCGTCGCGGCCAACGCATCGACTGCGGGCTACGGCAGCAACGGCGACACCGCGGCGCAATCCGGCCGCCGGTATGTCGCAAGCGTGGCCGAGCGCTCGGTGTACTTCGGTCACTGAGCGTCACGCCCGGTACGTGAACCCTGCTTCCCGTCCATTCCTGATTCCATTTTGTCGAGGTGAATGATGAAGACCCAACTGATTGCCGCCCTTCTCGTTGCCGTGTCGGCCGCCGTCGCCGCACCGGCTTTTGCCGGCGAAAGCACCGTCACGCGTGCGCAGGTCCGTGCGGAACTGGCCGCGTTGCAGCAAGCCGGCTACCAGCCGAATCGTCCGAACGATCCGCACTATCCGGACAATATCCAGGCAGCGCTGACAAGGATTCGCGACGACGGTGCCGTCGCGGCCGATACGCAGGCAGCCGGTTACGGCAGCGATGCCAGCGCCGCCACGCAGTCCGGCAGCCGAAACACGATGCGCACCGCCGAGCGCTCGATCTATTTCGGGCATTGAGCACGGGACGGCGAATTCGGTCGCTGAAGTCCGGCATATAAAGCGCATGCGATGTAATCGTATGCGATTTTTTAATTGGAATGGCTCGGGTCGGCATCGTCGACGCTAGCTGCCCTGCCCGTCCGGGATTATGCTGTACGGCACTCAACTTCCATCGAGGAGACGCCGATGCCGGACGCCATGACTGCAAACGCAGGCGATGCGCACGTGCTCGACCGGGTCGTCTGGAATGCGCTCACGGGCAGGCAGCGCCGCTTTGCGCTCGAAGCGGGTCGCGCACGGCGGTTCCCGACGGCCATCGCGCCGTTTGCCGCGCTCGACGACACGCGCCCGGCGTCGTTCGACGCACTGTGCGGACTGATCGCCGCACACGGGCCCGCGGCGCTCGTCACGCCGGACGAGATCGCGCCGCCGGCAAGCTTGTCGGTGATCCGGCGCGCGACGTTGCTTCAAATGACCTGGCAGCGGACGTCCGATCCGGCAGACGAATCGGAGCATGTTGCGCTCGGCGAAGCCGATGTGCCGGACATGCTCGCGCTGACCGCCGCCGCGCAGCCGGGCCCGTTCGGCCCGCGCACGTTCGAGCTCGGCCACTACATCGGGGTACGCATTGAAGGCCGGCTGGCCGCGATGGCCGGCCAGCGGATGCAGGTGGACGGATATACCGAGATCAGCGCCGTCTGCGTGGACGCCGCGTTTCGGCGGCAAGGGCTGGCGACGCGGCTGATCCGGTCGTTGATCGCGACGATCGATGCACGTGATGAAACGCCGTTCCTGCACGTCCTCACGACGAACCGGGTGGCGATCGAGCGCTATCTCGCGCTCGGTTTCGCCGTCCGTCGCGAGATGCACCTGCTGGTGCTGGGCGATGCGCACGCATGACGACGCGGCCGGCGCGATTCACGCGTCGGCCGCTTGTCGCGCCTGAGTACTTTCAGGCTTCGGTCGACCGGATCAGGTTGCCGCGCAGCGTGACGATCGCCTTCTGCACCTTCGCGAACTCGTCCGGCTTCAGCCCGGTAGCTTCGACCAGGTTCATGTCGAGCCCCTTCTCGCGCACGCGGCGGCCGCTTTTCGTCAGGCTGACGAGCACCTGGCGTTCGTCGGACGGATCGCGGTGCCGCTCCAGGTAGCCCATTGCCTCGAGCTTCTTCAGGATCGGCGTCAGCGTATTGGATTCGAGGAACAGCTTCTCGCCGAGCTGGCCGACGGTCTGGTTGTCCTGCTCCCACAGCGCGATGATCGTGATGTACTGCGTATACGTGAGGCCGAGCTCGTCGAGGATCGGCTTGTACGCCTTGCCGAACGCGAGGTTCGCCGAGTAGATCGCAAAGCACAGGAACTCGGACAGCTTCGGCGCGGCGGGCGACGGGGTTTCGGTCGGTTTCATGAACTTCCTCCAGCGACGCGAACGGTCGCAGACAGTCGCATTATATATCGCATGCGATCTTATCGGAAGCATGATAATCGGTCTCGATCGGCTGGTGCGACGTGTGCTCAGCCCGGCCTGCGGCGCTTGTCCGTTTGCTGACGGCTGACCGACAGCAACGTGCACTGCACCGGATGCGCGATTTCGGTCGCGAGCCCGCCCGCGGCAAACAGCAGGATCATGAGCCAGCGTGTGGTGCGTGCGCCTCGACCGAGAGGGTTGCATCCATCGGCGACGGCCCCGCGATGGCAGGCCCCTTTGAACCAGGTAGCAGACATGATCGACTCCGAAGCGGTCATGCCTGCTTTATAGCGAACCCGCGCGCGGCCGGTGTATCGCACTGTATCGGCAGTCGGCGCAGATACAGTGCATTGCAAATCTACCGCTCGCGGAGACATGTTCCCGGCGCAGCCTTGCCTCGAGCGCGCGGTTCGTCGGCGGCCACTCGACCGGCGTCATGGTTTTCCCGGCCCGTCGGATGGCGCGGGTGCGCGTCGGTTTCGATACGCGCCCGCCCGCCACGCTGGCTGCAACGGCCTGCCGCGCGAATCCGGGCCACTGCGCGTGCCCGACCCTTTCTGCTCAGGAAAGGATGCTTGAGACATCCTCAATTATCACGTGCCGCCGATTTGCCCACCATGTGCCTGACGGTCGGCACAGCCCGCATGGGCGGCGCTTTCGCGAGCCCGGCGATGCCTGTCGGCGCATCGCGCGGCCGACGCGTTACGCCGGTCGCGAATGGCCGGACCCCGCACCACCGCATATCGATAATCAGGAGACACGATGAACAGCCAATCCCTCGACCTCGACGGCCACGCGGGCGGCCCCCCGTCCGCCCGCCCGCCGGCCGCCTCCGCAGGCGCCGGCGTCGACGCAGCGGCCTTCCCGGGCCGCCGCGTCACGCTCGGCGATTTCATGGACGATCTGCCGGTCGGTGCGTTGCATCGATTCGTCGTCTGGGTGATCGGCATCGGGTTGTTCTTCGACATGTACGAGATTTTCCTCGTCAGTACGATCGGCTCAGCGTTGCAGCACGAATACGGGCTGAGCCGGCAAAGCGCCGATTTCAAGCTGCTGCTGGCGTCCGCGTTCATCGGCATGTTCGTCGGCGCGATGTGCCTCGGCAGCCTGGCCGACCGTATCGGCCGGCGCAAGGCGTTTCTGCTCACGCTCGGGTGGTACAGCGCGTTCTCGCTGGTCGGTGCGTTTTCGGTGAATGCCGACATGCTCGTGGCATGCCGGTTCCTGACCGGCATCGGCGTCGGCGCGATCTATCCGGTCGCCGACAGCTTCCTGTCCGAAATCCTGCCGAAGGACAAGCGCGGGCGGCTCGCCGCGTGGGCCTATACGACTTCGTATGTCGCGGTGCCGCTCGTCGGCTTTCTCGCGCTGTGGCTGAACCCGCTGCATGTGGCGGGCATAGCCGGCTGGCGCATCATCCTCGCGATCGGCAGCCTCGGCGCCGTGTACGTGCTGTTCGTCCAGCACCGGCTGCCGGAAAGCCCGCGCTGGCTGCTCGCGCAAGGCCGCACGGCCGACGCGCATGCGGCGCTGCGACGCTTCGCGGCAAGCGCCGGCGTGCGCGTGCCCGAGCACTTCGCGGAACCGGTCGAGCCGCAGCGACCGCTCGGGCTGGGCGAGCGCCTCGCGCTGCTGCGCCGCCAACCGTATGGCGCGCGCTACCTGATGCTGGCGATCTTCCACCTGTTCCAGGGTTTCGGCTATTACGGGTTCGGCACGCTGGCCGGCACGGTCGTGAAGAGCCGCGGCTTCGACGTGACGGACAGCACGCTGTTCATCGCGCTGTCGTTCATCGGCTATCCGATCGGTTCGCTGCTGTCGATTCCGCTGCTCAACTGGATCGAGCGCCGCACGCTCGTGATCGTGTCGATCCTGTCGATCGCGGTGTTCGGGCTGTGCTTCGCGTATTCGGGCAATACCGTGCTGATCGTCGGCTTCGGATTCCTGACGACGTGCGCGTCGAACGTGTTCAGCAACGCGTATCACGTGTACCAGGCCGAGATCTTCCCGGCACGCGTACGCTCGACGGCGATCGGCAGCACCTATGCGCTGTCGCGCATCGTCAGCGGCGCGCTGCCGTTCGTGTTGCTGCCGGTGCTCGGCAATTACGGCGCGGGCGCGATGTTCGCCGTGATCTCGGCCGCGCTCGGCGTCGTCGCCGTCACGCTGCGCGTGCTGGGGCCGCTGACCACGCGGCGCAGCCAGGATGAGATCAATCCGGTTTGACGGGGCGATCGGCACGGGGCACACGCACGCGTGCCCCGTACGTCGTCGTTTCATCGCATCATTGCATTCACCGCGCGGACATGAAATCGAACAGCTTCGCGATATCGCTGGTCAGCACGCTGCCCGCCTTCACGCCGACCCACAGCGTGCGCGTCGCCCACGCGTCGTCCAGCGTCACGACACCGAGCCGAGCCGCGCGCTCGCCGGTCACCGCGTCGCGCGGCAGCACGCCGATGCCGAGGCCGGCCTCGATCATCCGGCTCACGCCGTCGAAATTCGATACCTGGATTCGCAGCTTCAGCGAGCGCTCGGCCGCGAACGCGGCGTCGGTCATCCGCGCGAGCAGCGAGCTGCCGTCGCTCAAGCCCACGTAGTCCTCGTCGAGCGTATCCGCGAAGCGGATGCTGTCGCGCGCGGCGAACCGGTGCGTGCGCGGCACGAGCAGCACGAGCTCGTCGCGTCGGTACAACCGCCGTTCGATGCCGGGCGCCGGCACGTTGTCGGCGAACACGCCAAGATCGGCCTTGCCCGACGCGAGCGCATCGACGATCTCGTGGCTCAGCCGCTCCTCGAGACTGACCTTGATGCCGGGGTTGTCGGTGAGGAATGCGGAGAGATCGGCGGGCAGGAACTGCACGATCGCGGACGTGTTGGTCCACACGTGGATATGGCCGCGCACGCCGGCGACGTAATCGCTCATCTCGTGCGCCATCCGGTTCACCTGCTCGATCACCTTCGCCGCATGATCGAGCAGCGCGCGGCCCGCGGGCGTCAGCTCGACGCCGCGCGCATGCCGGACGAACAGCGCGCTGCCGGTCACGCTTTCGAGTTCGGCGATGCGCTTGCTGACCGCGGACAACGTGAGCTGGCCGTGTTCGGCCGCCTTCGTCAGGCTGCCGTGCTCGGCGACGAGCGCGAACACGCGCAGCGACTGCAGATCGAAATGAAGCGGGTTCACCATGTCGGGATCCTGGAGGGTCGTGCTGGTATGCGGTCAGCGCGCCGACCTGACGCCGATCATACGCCGGGCCTTGCGCGTGCGATACGGCGCGATATGGCGCGGCCAGCGCGGCGCGATGGCGTGCGATGCAGCGAGCATCGCGCCGTCCGGCGTCGCGTATTCGTCTGCCTGCCGGACGAGTTCGGCCAGCTCGGCGTTGCCCACCGCCACGACGGTCGGGGCGCCGGGCCCGATGCGACGCAGCGGACTGCATGCGTCGACTTCGTGCGCGGTGAGCTGCAGTTTGTCGTTCAGGCAGCACAGCGCGATGGGTTCGAGATCGACGAGCGGGACCGTGGCGGCGTGCGCGCAGCGTGCGGATGCTCGCGCGGCCGTCAGATCGGCTCGGAGATTTCGATCAGGTTCAGGTCGGGATCGCGCACGTAGACCGAGCGGATTTTCTGTGTCGCACCCGTGCGTTCGACGGGCCCTTCGACGATCGGCCAGTCGACGCGCCGCAGGTGCGCGATCACGTCGTCGAGCGGGACCGACGCGATGAAGCACAGATCGAGCGCGCCCGGCACCGGCACATGGGCTTTCGGCTCGAATTCCGCGCCACGCACGTGCAGGTTGATCTTCTGGTTGCCGAAACGGAACGCGAGCCGGCCCGCGCCAAAGGTTTCGAGCTGCATCTGCAGCACCTCGGTGTAGAAATGCTTCGTCCGCTCCGGGTCGACGCAGGTCAGCACGAGATGATCGAGGTGGTCGATCAGCGCCATGGAATTCGCTCCTGTTTCTGTTGACGTTCACGAGAAAGCGCGTTGCGCGGGCATGTCGCCGGCGTCGGCGCGCGGCGGCGGATGAAGGTCCGAACGGCGCCCGGCCTTCAGGAGCTGGCTCGGCACGTCATGCCCGATCAGCGCGGGCAGCCGTGCCGACGCGGCGAGCACGGCCGCGAGGTCGATGCCCGTATCGTAGCCGTCGAGTTCGAGCATGTGCACGAGTTCCTCGGTGCACGCGTTGCCGGTCGCGCCCGGCGCATACGGGCAGCCGCCGAGCCCGCCGAGCGACGCATCGAAGCGGTCGATGCCGGCGTCGAGCGCCGCGAGCGTGTTCGCGAGCGCCATCCCGCGCGTATTGTGGAAGTGCAGCGTGAGCTGCAACGCGTGGAAGCGCTCGCGTGCGCGGCGGGACACATCGCGCACCTGCGACGGAAACGCCATGCCGGTCGTGTCGCACAGCGTGAAGCCGTGCACGCCGAGATCCGCGAAGCGCTGCATCCATGCGAGCACAGTTTCGGCCGGCACATCGCCTTCCATCGGGCAGCCCATCGCGGTCGACAGCGACACGTTGATCGCGACACCCGTGCCGCGCACCGCGTCGATCACGTCGCGCAACTGCGCGAACGACTGCTCGCGCGTCATCCGCAGGTTCGCGCGGTTGTGGCTCTCGCTCATCGACATCACGAGGTTGACCTCGTCGACGCCGCACGACAGCGCGCGCTCGGCGCCGCGCACGTTCGGCACGAGCACCGTATAGACGACGCCCGGCGCGCGCGCGATGCCGTGCATCACGGCCTCCGCGTCGCGCAGCGCGGGAATCGCCTTCGGCGACGTGAACGACGTGACCTCGATCTTCGCGTAGCCGCAGGCGCTCAGCGCGTCGACGAGCGCGATCTTGTCGTCGGTGTCGACGAACGCCGCCTCGTTCTGGAAACCGTCGCGGGTCGCGACTTCGTGGATGTGGAGGCGTTGCGGATGGTCGGTCATGTCTTCGTCCCGGTGGCTGTTTCAGATCACGCCGCGCGTGCGCCAGTCGTCGCGGGTCGCCGCATCGATGCCGAGCGATTCGAGCACCGCATCGGTATCCGCGCCGAGCGCGGGCGCCGGCCGCTCGATGCGGCCGGGCGTGGCGTCGAGTTTCGGCACGATGCCCGGCACGAGCACGGGCGTGCCGTCGGGCAGCGCGGCGTCGACGATCATGTCGCGCGCACGGTAGTGCGGATCGGCCGCGATGTCGGCCACGTCGTAGATGCGCCCGGACGGAATGCGCGCGTCGTTCAGCGCGGCGAGCACGTCGTCGAGGTCGTGGCGCGCGCTCCATTCGCCGATCGCCGCATCGATGCGCGCGACCTGCGCGACGCGCCCGTCGTTGTGCGCGAGCGCCGGATCGTTGCCGAGATCGGGCCGGCCGATCAGTTCCATCAGGCGCCGGAAGATGCTGTCGCCGTTGCCGGCGATCAGCGCGTACTTGCCGTCGCGGCAACGGTACGCGTTGGTCGGCGCGATGCCCGGCAGGCTGCTGCCGGCCGGCTCGCGCACCGCGCCGAACGCCGCATATTCGGGCAGCAGGCTTTCCATCATATTGAACACCGATTCGTACAGCGCGACGTCGACGACCTGTCCGTTGCCGCCCTGCCGTTCGCGATGCCGCAACGCGAGCAGCACGCCGATCACGCCGTGCAGCGCCGACAGCGAATCGCCGAGCGAGACGCCGACGCGTACCGGCGTGCGGCCCGGCTCGCCGGTCAGGTGGCGCAGGCCGCCCATCGCCTCGGCGATCACGCCGAAGCCGGGGCGGTCGCGATACGGGCCCGTCTGCCCGAAGCCCGACACGCGCAGCATCACGAGCCCCGGGTTGATCGCGGACAGCGCGTCCCAGCCAAGCCCCCAGCCTTCGAGCGTGCCGGGCCGGAAGTTTTCGATCAGTACGTCGGTGTCGGCGACGAGGCGGCGCACGACCTCCTGCCCTTCGGGCGTGCGCAGGTCGAGCGTGAGCGAGGTCTTGTTGCGCGACTGCGCGGCCCACCAGACCGACGTGCCGTCGTGCAGCAGCCGCCATTTGCGCAGCGGATCGCCGATGCCGGGCGGCTCGACCTTGATGACCTCCGCGCCGAATTCGGCGAGCATCCGGCCCGCGAACGGCCCGGCGATCAGTTGGCCGAGTTCCAGCACGCGGATGCCGTCCAGGGGGCGTGTCATGACTGTCTCCGATGAAATCGTGTTGTCGATGACGGCGATCATGACGGCGTTCGCGCCCGGCGAAAATCGCTCGATGGTCAACCTGCCTTTCCGAAACGGAAAGGCGTGCGACGCTGCGAGCGCGATATCGGCCCTGGGTGGCGCGTGAGCCTTTCCATACGGGAAAGCGCGCTCGCGCAACGCTCAAACGACGGCGCGCGCGCCGCCGGCAGAATCGGAGCCGTTCCGCGCCACCGGGCGCCTGTCAGCGAGACCCGTCATGTTTTCCGTTTCCTCTCCCGCGAAGATCGTGTTGCTCGACCGCGCGACGCTGTCGCCGCAGACCGTGCTGAAGCCGTTTCCGTTTCCGCACGTGATGCAGGCGTTCGACCGGACGGCCGCGCACGAAGTCGCGGCGCGCATCCGCGATGCGGACATCGTCGTGACCAACAAGGTACGGCTCGACGCGATAGCCCTCGCCGACGCGCGGTCGTTGCGGATGATCGCGATCGCCGCGACCGGCACCGATATCGTCGATCTCGATGCATGTGCGGCACGCGGAATCGTCGTGAGCAATATTCGCGGCTATGCGGTGCGTACGGTGCCCGAGCACACGTTCGCGCTGATCTTCGCGCTGGGTCGCAGCCTCGTCGCGTACCGCGACGCGGTACGCGACGGGCGCTGGCTCGACAGCGGGCAGTTCTGCTTCTTCGATCATCCGATTCGCGACCTGGCCGGTTCGACGCTCGGGATCGTCGGCGACGGCGTGCTCGGGCGCGCGGTGGCCGCCATCGCGCGGGCGCTCGACATGCGTGTGCTGTTCGCGGCATACGGCGACGCAGCGGGCGACGGTTATGCGCCGCTCGACACGCTGCTGCGCGTCAGCGACGTGATCACGCTGCACTGCCCGCTCACGCCCGCGACGCGGCACCTGATCGACGCAGACGCGTTCGCGCGGATGGCACGCCGGCCGCTGCTGATCAATACCGCGCGTGGCGGGCTCGTCGACGAAAGCGCGCTCGTCGATGCATTGCAATCGGGGCAGATCGCGGGCGCGGGGTTCGACGTGGTCACGCAGGAGCCGCTGCCGGCCGCGCACCCGTTTCACGCGGTCCTGTCGCATCCGGCGTTCATCCTGACGCCGCATGTCGCATGGGCCAGTGCCGAGGCAATGCAGGCGCTGGCCGATCAGCTCGTGGATAACGTCGCTGCATTCGTCGGCGGCGATCCGCGGCATGTCGTCTGACACGCCCAAACAGAACGGCCCCGCTCGATTGCTCGAAGCGGGGCCGACCGGATGCGGGGCTGCTTGCGCCAGCGACTCGGCACGTCAGGGGTTCGTGCATCCGCCCTGTCTTGCGGCCGGTTTCCGGCTACCTGATGGACGCGACTTCAAGGAATTCAGACGGGCAGCGACGCAGGGCCAGCCCGAAAAGCGGAAAAACCGCTTAGTAAGCGGACATCTCGACGCAAGGATCAACCTTGGACGGCGAGCAGACGACCGAGTACTTGGCGCTCTCGCGCATCAGCGCTTCGCCTTCGTGCAGCGCGATCTTGATCTCGGGATGACGCTCGTACGCGAGGAAGGCCGAGCATACGACGGCGGACATCACGACGAGGGAAAACACAAATTTTTCAAGGGTTTGGAAACGTTCAGGCATGGTTCGGACCTTTCTCTCAGGCCGGAATTATACCTTGAGATAAGGGTTTTCCCTATAACCCTGCCCGCATACCGAGGATGGGCTCGAACGAGATAGGCCGAACGATCGCGCCCTTTCATTCGCAGAAATGCGGCGATTCGCCTCCGCAAAGGCGAGCCCGGATGGACGAGGAGTCGAAAGCGGCTTGCGGCCGGCGCGTCAGTCCGGCGCCGACGCACCGCTCGCCGCACTGCCCGGCCACGCCTTGCCGATCCGGTCGATCAGCGACTTCGCGGTGCCCGTCACCAGCGCCGCGTCGACGCCCGACGTCTGCCACGCGCCGTCGGCCGCCTTCACGAAGGTCAGGTTCGCGCGCGACGGCGAGTAATCGGCGTTGCGCCACGTGACCACGACGTCGCACGAGTACGTGCGATCGCCGAGCTTCTTGCAGTCGCCGTCGGGTTTCGCCGACACGACGTCGGCCGACACGGGCAGCGGCTGGCCGAACAGCGCGTTCAGGCCGCCGTGGTTTTCCGCTTCGAGCGCGCGGCGCACGGCGGCGTCGACGTCGCTCGATCCGGGACCGTCGTGAAACAGGTTGCAGGCGGCCAGCAGCGTCGAGGCGCCCGCGAGTGTCAGCAGCGTTTGAAACTTCATGGATATCTGTCGATCGGGTGAACGCCGCGTAGTCTGCAACGTCCGCGTGTCGTGCGCGGTATCCATTTGTAACCAATTGCACGCTGCCCGACAGGCCGGCGCGATCGGGCGACGCCCCCGCCTACTGCCGTTCCTGCTTCACGCGGCTCACCAACTGCGTCGGGCTCACGAACTGCAGCGCGATCACGACCCACACGAGCGTGATGGCCATGTAGATCATCGCCATCGCGTCGATCGACTGCGGCGCGCGCACGCCGGTCGAGAACACCGCGTAATACAACGCGACGACGAGCGTCTGCGTGCTCGGGCCCGCGGTGAAGAACGTCAGCTCGAACATCCCGATCGTGCGCACCAGCACGAGCAACCCGGCCGCGAGCATGCCGGGCACCAGCAGCGGCAGCAGCACGTAGCGGAAATAGCGCCACGTGTTCGCGCCGAAGATGCGCGCGGCCGCTTCGAGGTTCGGATCGATCTGCTCGATGAACGGCGTCATCACGAGGATCACAAACGGCAGCGCCGGCACGAGGTTCGCGAGGATCACGCCCGGCAGCGTGCCCGCGAGCCCGATCTTGTACATCACGGTCGCCATCGGGATCCCGTACGTGACGGGCGGCACCATCAGCGGCAGCAGGAACACCAGCAGCGCGAAGCGCTTGCCGCGAAACTGCACGCGCGCGAGCGCATACGCGGCCGGTACGCCGAGCGCGATCGACAGCAGCACGACCGCGCCGACGACCTCGACGGTCACCCACAGCACGCTCGCGAGCTGGAAATCCTCCCATGCCTTCGCGTACCAGTGCAGCGTGAAGCCCTGCGGCAGCGGCGTGCCGAACCAGCGCGTCGCGATCGAGTTCACCGCGACGGTCGCGATCAGCAGCATCACGTTCAGCAGGAAGAACGCCATCAGCCCCCAGACGAGCGCCTTCCATGCGCGGCCGGCGAGATTGCTTTTCATCCGGTGCGGTGTCCCTGCGTCGACGGGCCGCGCCTCGGGCGCGTCGTGCTTCGGCGGCCACGTGCGAGCGGCATGATTGTCGGTCGCCATCAGCCCTTGCCTCCCGTCACCGCGCCCGTATAGAAGAAGCGGCGCGCGCCGAGCATCGCCGCGACCACCAGCAACTGAACGAAGCCCATCACGATCGCGATCGCCGACGCGAGCGAATAGTCGTAGCTTTCGAACGCGGCTTCGGCCGCCGCGATCGAGATCACGCGCGTCGGCCCGGCCGGCGCGCCGAGCAGCACGGCCGACGGAAATACCGAGAACGCCTGCACGAACGACAGGCACGCGGCCATCGTGAGCCCCGGCACGAGCAGCGGCAGGTAGATCTGCCGGAACTGCTGCCACGGGTTCGCGCCGAGCGTGGCGGCCGCGCGCGCGAGCGTCGGGTCGATGCCGCTGATGTACGACAGCATCAGCAGGAACGCGAACGGAAAACCCGACACGATCAGCGACAGCAGCACGCCCCAGTAGTTGTGCGTGAGGCGCACTTCGTCCGTGTACAGGTGCAGCCCCTGCAGCGCCTGCGGGAACCAGCCGTTCGGCCCGAAATACGTGAGCATCCCGTCGGCGACGAGCACCGTACCGAGCGTGACGGGAATCACGAGCAGCGTCGTGACGAACTTCTGGTACGGCGAATTGCGGCGCAGCGCGAACGCGACGGGCACCGCGATGCCGACGTTGAGCAGCGTCGCCGGCACCGCGAGCTTCAGCGTGACGAGCACGGTCGGCCACATCGCGGTGTCGGTGAAGAACTGCACGTAGTTCGCGAGCGCGCCGCCGCCGTTCATCGGCTGGAACGACAGCACGAGGCCGTACGCGAACGGATAGACGAACAGCGCGGCGATGAACGCGAGCGCCGGCGTGACGAGCCAGGCTTTCGCGTCGCGCGGCGCGCGGCCGGTCGCGAGCGTGCTCATGCGGCCTCCGGGGCGCACGCGGCGGCGCACGCTGAAAGGTGCAGGCCGTTCATTGCCCGTCTCCCGCATAGACCAGCGTACGCGCCGGCGCCACGCGCAGCCGCAGCGGTTCACCCTCCGTGAACTCGCCGGCCACGCGGGCCCAGATCGAACCGAACGGCGTGATCGCGCGGATCAACGAGTCGCGGCCGCCGTATTCGACCGTCTCGACGGTCGCGTCGAACGCATTGTCGGCCCCCGCTTGCGCGCGTTCGATGTCGTCGGGGCGCAGCGCGATCACGACTTCCTTCGCGTCGAAGCCGGCCATCGGCACGCCGATGAGGCGCACGCCAGCGGCCGTGACTCGAACGCCCTCGCCGGCCATCCCTTCGAGCGTAAACGGCAGCACGTTGCGATAGCCCATGAAACGCGCGACGTGCAGGTTGTGCGGGCGCGTGTAGACGTCCTTCGGCGAGGCGACCTGCTGCACGACGCCCTCCTTCATCACGACGATGCGGTCGGCCATCGACAATGCTTCGTCCTGGTCGTGCGTCACGTAGATCGTCGCGCGCTCGAGCTGCGTGTGGATGCGGCGGATCTCCGCACGCATCTCGATGCGCAGTTTCGTATCGAGGTTCGACAGCGGCTCGTCCATCAGCACGAGCGGCGGCTCGATCACGATCGCCCGCGCGATCGCGACGCGCTGCTGCTGCCCGCCCGACAGTTGCCCGGGCAGCTTGCCTTCGTGGCCGACGAGCTGCACGAGCTCGAGCGCCTGCTGCGCGCGCCGCCGCGTTTCCTGCTTCGGCACGCCGCGCATCTTGAGGCCGAAGCCGACGTTGTCGAGCACCGACATGTGCGGAAACAGCGCGTAGTTCTGGAACACCATCCCGAAGCCGCGACGCTCGGGCGGCAGCACGTCGATGCGCGTGTCGTCGAGCCAGATGCCGCCGCGCGTGAGCGGCTGCAACCCGGCGATGCAGTTCAGCGCGGTCGATTTGCCGCAGCCCGACGGGCCGAGCAGCGCGATGAACTCGCCGCGCCGGATCTCGAGGTCGAGCCCGTTCAGCGCGGCGACCTGCGCGCCTTGCGCATTGGTGAAACTGCGGCACACACCGTCCAGCCGCAACCGTTCGAAACTGTGCTTCATTGCACGAACTCCATCGACGCGGGCGCCGCAACGCCCGCCGGTTCAGCCGTCACTTCGATTTCTGCGAACCGATTTCGCGATCCCATTTCTGGAACGCGGCGACCATCGCCTGTGCGTTGAGCGGCTGCACGTGCGGGCGATCGGCGAGCAGCTTCGCGTATTCGGGGCGGCCGAATTTCTTGATCACGTCCTGGCTGTGCGCGGGCGCCATCTCGAGCGTCACGCCCTTCACCGCCGGGCCCGGATAGAAGTAGCCGTCGTCGTAGGTCATCGCCTGCTGCGCCGGTTCGAGCAGGAAGTTCATCAGCTTGAACAGCACGTCGAGCTTGTCCTTCGGCACGCCCTTCGGGATCACCATGTAGTGCGCGTCGTTCACCCACGTCATGTTGTCGAACGCCTGGACCCTGAATTCGGCCGGCACGATGCCGAGCGCGCGCGGGTTGAGGTCCCAGCCGGTGACGGTCACGGTCATGTCGCGCGTGCCTTCGCCAAGCTCCTTCATCACCGCCGACGTGCCGCCCGGGTAGTACGGCACGCACTCGTTCAGCTGTTTCAGGAACGCCCAGGTCTTGTCCCAGCCGTTGATCGGATCCTGCGGATTCTTGTCGCCGAGCACGTACGGCAGCCCCATCAGGAACGTGCGGCCGGGGCCCGAGTTCGCCGGGCGCGCATAGATCAGCTTGTTCGGGTGCGCCTTGCACCATGCGAGCAACTGGTCGGGC
Organism: Burkholderia sp. BCC0506; assembly: GCF_902833145.1. Lineage (GTDB taxonomy): Bacteria > Pseudomonadota > Gammaproteobacteria > Burkholderiales > Burkholderiaceae > Burkholderia. Next base: position 417,567 of record NZ_CADFEN010000005.1, read on the forward strand.
GTCTTCGGCGGGTCGCTGACCTTCGCCGGGTTGTATTCGAGCAGCGGGCCAGCCGGCATGTAGGTGACTTCGAGGCCGTAGCCTTGCGCGAGATCCTGCATCTTGCGCGGCCCGGGCGCGTATTTGTCGAGCACGCCGGGGAACGCGGCCACGTTGTCGGGCAGGAGCTTCTGCCACAGGTTCTGTTCGATGCCGGCGGCCAGCGCGTCGGTGCCCGTCAGCACGAGATCGATGTCGGCGCGCCCCGCCGCCTGCATCGCCTTGATCTTGCCCGGCAGCTGCGGCGCGGGCGCGTTCGTGAACGTGACGTTCGCGACGAGCCCCGGATTCTTCTCCTTGAATGCCTCGATGGCCTTCTGCGTGAGCTGCAGATTGCCTGCGACGTCGACGATGTTCAGCGATACGGGGGCCGCGACGGCCGCGGCGGCCGACAGCGCGAAGCCCAGTGCGAGAGCGACCCGGCGGACCCGGCGAGCGATCGGGGTGGTGTTCATGTCTCCTCACTTCGGTCGGTGGATGGGACCTTTCTTGTCAGGAAATCATGACGGCGTTATACGATGTCGGTCAACAAAAAACCACGACATGCGGGGCGGGACTTTCCCTGACAAAACGCTTCCGTTTGTTGAGGAATTACGTGCCGATCGGTTTTGTCGGCGGGGGCGGCCTCGCTTGGTGCGTCGTGTTAGGACGTCGTATCTCGCAGCGGGGCGAGCCCGTCGCGCCGCGTGCCGTGCGGCGGCCGGCGCAGGCGCGTGGCTCGCCGCGTCCTGCCGCAGTGTGACCGACGCCGAGCCCGGCCGGCGCGCCGAACCGCCGCCGGGCGGTCGTCCCCTGCATCGATTCCGCGGATCGGCTACAGTGGGCGCTTTCGGCGCGTTGCGCCCTGCCGCCGCGCGCCGTGCGCGGGCGCGGCGGCACGGGCGCAGCGCGGATCATTCACTTCGACGAGCGAACCTTCATGCCCGATCTGTCCGCCTTCCCGATCACGAAAAAATGGCCGGCCCAGCATCCCGACCGACTCCAGCTCTACTCGCTGCCGACGCCGAACGGCGTCAAGGTGTCGATCATGCTCGAGGAAACCGGCCTGCCGTACGAGCCGCACCTCGTGCGCTTCGACACGAACGACCAGTTTTCGCCCGAATTCCTGTCGCTGAACCCGAACAACAAGATCCCCGCGATCATCGATCCGAACGGCCCCGACGGCAAGCCGCTGCCGCTGTTCGAATCGGGTGCGATCCTGATCTATCTCGCGGACAAGACGGGCCAGTTGATCCCGAAGGACCTCGCCGGTCGCTACGAGACGATCCAGTGGGTGATGTTCCAGATGGGCGGCATCGGGCCGATGTTCGGCCAGGTCGGCTTCTTCCACAAGTTCGCCGGCCGCGATTATGAGGACAAGCGCCCGCGCCAGCGTTACGTCGACGAGTCGAAGCGCCTGCTCGGCGTGCTCGACGCGCATCTCGCGAACCGCCAGTGGGTGATGGGCGATACCTACACGATCGCCGACATCGCGATCTTCCCGTGGGTGCGCAACCTGGTCGGCTTCTACGAAGCGGGCGACCTGGTCGGGTTCAGCGAATTCCGGAACGTCAAGCGGGTGCTCGACGCGTTCGTTGCGCGGCCGGCTGTTGCGCGCGGGCTCAATATTCCGGCACGCGACTGACCGGTTACGCGGGTGCGCCGCGTGCGGCCCGCGACTGTGACGCCCGCCGCATGGTGCGGCGGGTTTTTGGGGCATCGCGAATTTTTGCGGAGCGTCGGGAAGATTGTCGATGTTCGGCCAAAAACGGTCGTGGACCAACAACGGCAACAAGACATCCGGTAGGCAGGTCGAGTTCCGACAACGGACACGCACGCTTTCATGGCGATCCATGCTTCCCATCTGGCCGGTGTTTGTTACGACCGCCCCCTCAATTTCCTGAAGATGAGCGGCATTGCGTCAGCATCCAGCCCATCCATGTCAACCAGTCGCAGGGACTTCACCATGTCCAGCGTCGAACGCTTGTACTTCTTGAAATGCGGCGACTGGATATGTGCGTCGTACGCATCGTGGCTCGCATAAATTTCCACAATCTTGATGTGCGTCGGGCTGTCCTTTTGAGCCATCGGGAAAATGCACACTACCCCCGGCTCGACGCGCATCGACGCCTCGGCCTCCTCGTTCAAGATGCGCCGATATGCTTCGAGATGCTGATTGAATATCTCGATTTCGGAGATACGGACTAACATTTTCGGCTCCTGCGCATGGACGTTACCGTGCTGCCCCAACGGCAGTACCGCACACATCACGACGAGCGCGAAGAGGATAAGACGTCGGCACTCGATGAACGGGTCCTTCATATCTATTTTCGCGTTCGATGTTCGTCCAGCGGCGGTACGTTCAACCGCGGCGGCGAGTTCGCAAGCTACCGCCATTGAACGTACCGCCGCTCGCGACATTCAGTTCCGCGGCACTGAAATCGTCGGCGGATGTTCCGGAAGCGGTGGCACGATGCCATCCACCGGATGGGGGACATACGGCGCTTCGAGCGCGGCGATTTCGTCCTGCGTCAGCGAGAAGTCGAGCGCGCCGATGGCGGTTGCCAGATGCTCGGGCTTCGTTGCCCCGACGATCGGCGCGGTGATCGCCGGCTTCGTCAACAGCCACGCCAGTGCGACGTGCGCGCGCGGCACATGGTGCGCCTCGGCGATACGCGCGACGACGTCAACCACCTTCTGGTCCTGGATTTCAGCGTTCCGATACATTTGCAGCGCAAAGGCATCGTTCTGCGTGCGGCGCGTGGTTTCGCTCCAGTCGCGCGTCAGCCTGCCGCGCGCCATCGGGCTCCATGGAATGACCCCGACGCCCTGGTCGGCGCAAAGAGGCAACATTTCGCGTTCCTCCTCCCGATAGAGCAGGTTGTACTGCGGTTGCATGGAGATGAAGCGTGTCCAGCCGTTGCGTTCCGCGACGTGCTGCATTTTCGCGAAGCGCCATGCCTCCATCGACGATGCACCGACGTAGCGGGCTTTGCCTGACTTCACTATGTCGTGCAGCGCCTCCATCGTTTCCTCCACAGGCGTGCCGTGGTCGAAACGGTGGATCTGGTAGAGGTCGACGTAATCCATGCCGAGGCGGGTCAGACTGTCGTCGATCGACTGAAGCAGCGCTTTCCGCGAGAGAAACCCGGTATTGGGTGAATTGCGCCACGGAAAGAACGCCTTGGTGGCGACGACGACCTCTTCGCGCCGCGCCATGTCGTTGAGCGCTCGGCCCGTGATCTCCTCGGAGCTTCCGCCCGAATAGATATTGGCAGTGTCGAAGAAGTTGATGCCCGCCTCGAGCGCTTGCCGAAAAAACGGGCGGGAGGCTGCTTCATCGAGGGACCACGGCTGGGGCAGGCGGGCAGGCTCCCCATAGCTCATGCATCCCAGGCAAAGACGAGATACTTTCAGGCCCGTTCGGCCCAGATTGACATATTCCATGTTCACCTTCAAAGGTCTATGGTCACACAACGCCGATAGGCAGACTGCGGCAGGCCCGTGGTTGACGATTTATCCGGCGTCACCGCTACACGACAACCACGGACCGACACCGCGATAGACGCTGCCGAAGCAGTCAAGCGTCGCGCGACGCGAACAGCGACTCCCAGCCGACGAACGGGCCGAGCGGAATGATCTCCCAGTCGATCAGGCCGACCTTGGCCAGCGGAAACTCGGCGAGCGCCTGTCTCGCGGCATCGACCGAATCGCTTTCGGCAATGATGGCGACGCCCGGGCGGTCCTGACGGAACGAGATTTCGCGCACGAAGCCCGTTTTATACAGATGCCACGCATGGCGCACTTCTTCGAGAAGATGGGGCTGATAGGCGTCCGGGCTGGCCCCCGGCAGCGGGACGTCGAGACAAAGCAATTTCATCGTGCGGCTCCTGACATGAACTGGCTGGTCACGTGAGCGACGCGCTCGCCCAGATACGCAGCGGTATCGATATCGCTCTCGATGGGGGTGATGTCCGGTGATGCATCATCCGATTGCGCCATCGCGCCCAGCCATCCGCCGACACGATTCTTCTCCTGCGGCGACTTGCCCGGGAAGATATCGAGTCCGACCCAGATCATCCCGTGCTGGGCGGCAAACAGCGCCATCGTGACGAGGGAATTCAGCTTGTCGCCGTGCATGGCGCCCGAATTCGTGAAGCCTGCGGCAATCTTGTTCCGCCACGACTGGGGAATCCATGCGGGCCGCGTCGAGTCCTCCATCACCTTTTTGAGCCTCGCGCTGACGGTGCCGTTGTAGGTCGGCGAACCGAAGATGATCGCGTCGCTCGCGGCAAGTTTTTCCCAGGGCGTATCGCCATCTGCAACGGCGATCAACTGCGCTTCGGCACCCGGCACGCGGCGAACGCCGTCTGCAACGGCTTGGGCCTGTTTCGCGGTATGGCCATAGCCACTGTCATAGAGGATCGTGATGAGCATTGAAGACTCGCAAGCTTCGGACGGAGGGGCGATGTCCGCCATTGTCACCAGCGTCACTCATTACGAGAAGTTCTGGCAGGGTTGAACCACCCTCAACTGCAAGTTTAGAATCCGGCTGCGCGACGACAGGTCGGCGCGATGTCAGTCATGGAGGAAATGTGGATTCTTCGCAGCGTGTTCGAGCCATCATTTCTCTCGTCCAGGCCGTGGATGCGGGAAGTTTTGCGGCAGCGGCCCGACAATTGGGCGTCACGTCGGCTGCCGTGAGCAAGAACGTGGCGGGCCTCGAAAAAGCATTGGGTGTGCGGCTGATGAACCGGACGACCCGCACACTCAAACTCACAGAGGAAGGCGAGGCGTTTTTGCGCCACGCGCGCATCGCACTTGAAACACTGGATGCCGCGATCGATACGGTTTCCGCCCAGCGGGCCGTGCCGGCCGGGCGCGTGCGGATTTCGACGAGTGCCGCCTTCGGACATAACCACGTGCTTCCGGCGCTGCCCGCGCTGCTCGCTCGCTACCCGGCGCTGTCGGTCGAGGTCGATTTCGACGATCGGGTCATCGATATTGTCCGGGACGGCTACGACATTGCGGTAAGAGGCGGCAACATCCCCGATTCCGCGCTCGTGACTCGCCCCATTTGTCGCTTGAATACGGTACTGGTAGCGTCTCCCGACTATCTGGCGAACCATGGCGTGCCCGAGACGCCGGATGCGTTGCACGCGCACCGGCTCATTGCACGGCGATTCCTGAGCGGCCAGGTCGCGCCATGGAACTTCACGGGCGACGACAAAAGCATCACGACGATCGACCCCTCCGGCAAGGCAATGCTGACACTATCCGCACCGGAATCGCTGGTGCAAGCGGCGTGCGATAGCGTTGGCATCGCGGAGGTCGGGGTGCATCTTGCGTGGGATCGGTTGCGTTCCGGTGCGCTGAAGGTCATTCTCCACAGGTTTCACCATCCCGGAAGCTATGAGATGGTGATGCAGTATCCACACCGGGCGCTTGTCGCGCCACGAGTGCAAGTTACCGTGAAACATCTGCTGGAAGCGCTAACGGCGGATAGCAAATTGCATGTGCCTACGGATGCCTTGGATATCTATAGCGTGTAGCAGTTAGCCATCGTTCACGTCACCTCAGTGGTGCCGCGTGGAAACTGCGTGCGCAGCATCGCGACGACCGGAAGTATTCATCGGGCGACCGCTGAAGATCTACAAACCGACGTTGCACGTCCGATGCGGTGAAAGGCGACTCCGGGTCGGCCAGCGACGCCCACGAAAATTAACGAAGAACTCTTTTGCCTGCCGCGTACGTTTCCATCACGCATTCTTCAACGCGAGTTCCCTCCGCCCCCTTCCGGCGTCGCACCTTCCAGCCCCGCCAACAACTTCCCCAGCAGCTGCGACAACTGCGCCTGTTCCGCGGCCGACAACACGGCCAGCAACTCACGCTGGTTGTCGATGTGCGCGACAACCGCTTCGTCGATCAGCGTGCGCCCGGCATCCGTCAGCGCGACGAGCGTGCCGCGCCCGTCGGCCGGGTTTGGCCGGCGCTCGACCCACCCCGCCTTCTGCAGCCGATCGATGCGCGCGGTCATCCCGCCCGACGACATCATCAGTGCGTCGTACAGCGCGGTCGGCGTCAGCGCGTACGGCGCACCGCTGCGCCGCAGCGTCGCGAGCACGTCGAACTCGCCCGGCTGCATGCCGTAGCGCGCGAACAACGGATTGAGACGATCGCGCGCGATCACGAGCGCGGCTTCCTGCAGCCGCCCCATCACCACCATCGACGTTGCGTCGAGATCCGGACGCTCGGCGCGCCATTGCGCGAGCGCGTGCTCGGCTCGATCCATTAACCCTCCTCGGCTTGCCAGTTATCTTGACGTCGAGATAAATCAGCATTTATCTTGATGTCGAGATACTTTACCTGAAAAACGCGCGGCGCATCGCTGGCAGCCGCGCACCGATATCGAGGGCCTTGCGATGAAGCGCTTCACTTCCCCCGGATGGCGGCTCGCCGCGATCGTGCTCGTCGGGCTGAACCTGCGGCCGGCGCTCGCCGCGGTCGGCCCGCTGCTCGACATGATCCAGAGCGCGACCGGGATCGGCGACGGCGCGGCCAGCCTGCTGACGACGATCCCGATCCTGCTGATGGGGCTCGGCGCGCTAAGCGCGCGGCGCCTGCAGCGCATCACCGGGATCGCGGGCGGCGTGTGGCTCGGCGTCGCGTTGATCGGGTTGGCCTGCGCGTCGCGCGTCGGGGCGCAGCACGCATGGCTGCTGCTCGCGAGCGCGTGCTGCGCGGGCGTCGGGATCGCGATGGTGCAGGCGCTGTTGCCCGGCTTCGTGAAGGCGCATTTCGCGACGCGCATCGGCGGCGCGATGGGCGTCTATTCGACGTCGATCATGGGCGGCGCGGTGCTCGCGAGCGTCGTCGCGCCGTTCGCCGCGGCGCGCTGGGGCTGGCTTGCCGCGCTGGCGGGCTGGGCGTTGCCGGCGGCAGTCGCGGCACTGACCTGGCCGCTGGCGAGCCGCGGTGGCGACGCGCTTGCCGCCGGGCCGGCGTCGGTATCGAATGCACGGCCGTCGGGTTCGCCGCGCGCATGGCGGCTCGCGCTGTTCTTCGGCATCGCGACGGGCGCATACACGCTCGTGCTCGCATGGCTGCCGCCGTACTACATGCGGCTCGGCTGGTCGCCGACCGCGGCCGGCAGCCTGCTCGGCGGCGTGACGCTCGCGGAAGTCGTCGCGGGGCTGACGATTTCCGCGACGATCGACCGCGTGCCCGATCGCCGGCCGGCGCTCCATGCGGCGATCGCGTCGCTGTTCGTCGGGTTGCTGGCGATGCTGGCCGCGCCGGACGCGCTCGCGTTGCCGGCCGCCCTGCTGCTCGGCGCGGGAATCGGCGCGCTGTTTCCGCTGTCGCTGATCGTCACCGTCGACCATGCGACGACGCCGGCCGACGCCGCATCGCTGACGGGGTTCGTGCAAGGTGTTGGCTACCTGATCGCCGGCTTGTTTCCGTTCGCGGCCGGCATCGTGCGCCAGCGTCTCGCGGACCTGACGTCCGCGTGGATCGCGATGGCGTGCCTCTGTGCCGTGCTGTTCGCGCTCGCGGCCGGGTTTGCGCCGAAGCTGGCGCGGCACATGGCGCAAGCCTGAGCGACGCCGCGGGCCTGCGGCGCGAGCGCCGGTGCGCTCAGCCCGCGCTCGCGTAAAGCGTCGAATCCGCGAACCCTTCGGCGTCGAGCACGCGTCCGATCAGGATCAGCGCGGTGCGCTCGATCTGCGTACCCTGCACCTTGCCGACGATGTCGGCCAGCGTGCCCGTCACGCGTTCCTCGTCGGGCCAGCTCGCGCGATAGACCACCGCCACCGGGCAATCGGCACCGTAATGCGGCAACACTTCGTCGACGATGCGCGCGAGATGGCGCACGCCGAGATGGATCGCGAGCGTCGCGCGATGCGCGGCGAGCGCGCCGAGCGCCTCGCCTTCGGGCATCGTCGTCTTGCCCGCGAAGCGCGTGAGGATCACGGTCTGCGCGACGCCGGGCAGTGTCAGTTCGACGCCGAGCGTCGCCGCGCACGCGGCCGTGGCCGTCACGCCCGGCACGATTTCGTACGGAATCCCGAGTGCTTTCAGGCGGCGGATCTGCTCGCCGATCGCGCCGTACAGCGACGGGTCGCCAGAATGCACGCGCGCGACGTCCTGCCCTTTCGCGTGCGCGGCGGCAAGCAGCGCGACGATCGCATCGAGGTCGAGTTCGGCCGTGTTGACGACCTGCTCCGCGCGATGACCGTCGAGCACGGCGGCCGGCACGAGCGAGCCCGCGTACAGGATCACCGGGCACGTGCGCACGAGACGCTGCCCCTTCACCGTGATCAGCTCCGGGTCGCCGGGGCCCGCGCCGATGAAATACACCGTCATCGAAATTTCTCCGTCAATTCGTTGGATGATCGCTGCATCGCGTCAAGCGCGCGCGGCCGGATCGAGTGCATCGATGAGCGCCGCGACCGAGTCGAACGCGCGGTCGGCATCCGGCAGCGGCGGCCGGCGCAGCATCACGACCGGCAGCCTGCGTTCGCGTGCGACGTCGAGCTTGGCTTCGGTGGCGCCGCCGCCGCTGTTCTTGCTGACGACGACGTCGATGCCCGCCAGCGCGAACAGCGCGCGCTCGCCGTCGGGCGTGAACGGCCCGCGCGCGGCGACGACCTGCGCACGGGCGTTGCCGGGATGCGCATCGAGGCAGCGCACGAGCCAGAACTGGTGCGGCGGGATCGCATCGAGATGCGCGAGCGGTTCGCGGCCGAGCGTGAACAGCGGCCGCCGGAACGGCGCAAGCGCGGCCTCGATGCCCGCCCAGTCGTCGACCATCCGCCAGTCGTCGCCCGGTTGCGGCGTCCACGGCGCGCGGCGCAGCGCCCACAGCGGCACGCCCGCGTCGCGCGTTGCCGCCGCGGCATTCGCGCTGATTTGCGCGGCATACGGATGCGTTGCGTCGATCACGAGCCCGATGCGGGCGTCTCGAAGATAGGTTGTGAGCCCGGCTGCGCCGCCGAAACCGCCGACGCGCACGTCGCAGCGCAAGTCGTCAGGCGTCTTGCCGAGCCCGGCGAGGCTATAGACGTGGCGGGGGCCGAGCGCGCGCGCGATCTTCAGCGCATCGCCGGTGCCGCCGAGCAGCAGGATCCGCGGGCTCATCGCGCCTCCCCGACAAAGCGGCCCTGCCGGTCGATCGCGAACATCTCGACGGCGACCGACGGCGGCACGATGTCGCGCGCCACCCGCAGCGCGTGCGTGCAGACGAGATCGCCGAGCGGCACGCCGTCGGCCTGCGCGAGCTTCAACGCTTCCTGGCTCGTGTTCGCGGCGCGCATCGCGGCCTGCAACGCATCGCTCGCACCGGCCTCGGCCGCCCACTGCGCGAGCAGCGGCAGGTCGATGCTCGAATGGCGGCTGTGCAGGTCGAGATGGCCGGCCGCGAGCTTGCTCAGCTTGCCGAAGCCGCCGCACATCGACAGGCGGGCGACCGGCGCGCGCCGCAGGTGCTTGAGCACCGCGCCCGCGAAATCGCCCATCTCGATCAGCGCCATGTCGGGCAGATGGTAGTGCGCGCGCATCGCGTCCTCGCTCGCGTTGCCGGTGCAGGCGGCGATATGCGCGATGCCGTTCGCCCGCGCGACGTCGATGCCCTGATGAATCGACGCGATATAGGCCGAACACGAGAACGGCCGCACGATGCCGGTCGTGCCGAGGATCGACAGCCCGCCGACGATGCCCAGGCGCGGGTTCATCGTCTTCAGCGCGAGCGCCTCGCCGCCGTCGACGCCGATCGTCACGTCGAAGCCGCCCGCGTAGCCTTGTTCGGCGGCGAGCGCTTCCAGGTGGGTGGTCATCATCTGGCGCGGCACCGGGTTGATCGCCGGTTCGCCGACCGGCAGCGTCAGCCCCGCGCGCGTGACCGTGCCGACGCCCGGCCCGGCATGAAAGCGCACGCCGGGCGTCGCCGCGAGCGCGACGCGCGCGAAGATCAGCGCGCCGTGCGTGACGTCCGGATCGTCGCCGGCATCCTTGATCGTGCCGGCTTCGGCGCCGTCGGCGGTAGTTCGGCAGAATTCGAGCCGCATCATCACGCGCTGCCCCTTCGGCAGCACGATCTCGACCGCGTCGTCGGCCTGGCCCGCGAGCAGCAGCCGCGCGGCCGCGAGCGACGTCGCGGTCGCGCAGCTGCCGGTCGTGTAGCCGAAGCGCAGCGGCGCGGGCTGTTCGGGGGTTTCGTCGCGCATCACGCGTCCGTTGCGTTCGACGGATTCGACACGCCGGCCGCGTCCGCGGCGTCTGCCATGTCGGGCTTGCGCACGTCGTACAGCGTGACCGGCAGCGGCTGCCGCCACGTGTCGAAGCGGCCGAGCGGCTCCGCGTGCGCGAGCGATACGCGCGTGAGCGTGCCGCCATGCGCATCGCGCCACGCGGCCAGCGCCATCTCGCCTTGCAGCGTGACCGCGTTCGCGACCAGCCGGCCGCCGGGTTTCAGCGACGCCCAGCATGCGTCGAGCACGCCGGATGCCGTCGCGCCGCCGCCGACGAAGATCGCGTCGGGCGCGGCAAGCCCCGCAAGCGCATCCGGCGCACGGCCCGCGACGAGCTGCAGGCCCGGCACGCCGAGCGTATCGCGGTTGTGTTCGATGAAGCGCTGCCGTTCCGCATGCGCCTCGATCGCGATCGCCTGGCAGGATGGATGCGCGCGCATCCATTCGATGCCGATCGAGCCGCTGCCGGCGCCGACGTCCCACAGCAGTTCGCCGGGTGCGGGCGCGAGGCGCCCGAGCGTCATCGCGCGCAGGTCGCGCTTGGTGAGCTGGCCGTCGTGGCGGTACGCATCGTCGGGCAAACCGGGCGTGAGCGCGCGGCGCGGCGCGTCGGGGCCTGCGCGGCAGTCGAGCGCGACGAGATTGAGCGCGGCGGTTTCGCCGACGTTCCAGTCTTGCGCGAGGCCGTCGATACGCCGCTCGAGCGGGCCGCCGAGGTGCTCGAACACGCTGACGCGTGTCGGCCCGAAGCCGCGAGCGGCGAGTTCGGCCGCGACGGCGGCCGGCGTGCGGCCGTCGGCGCTCAGCACGAACAGGCGCCGGCCCGGCAGCAGGTGGCGGGCCAGCGTCGCGAGCGGACGCCCGACGAGCGACACCGCGCCGACGTCCTGCAGCGCCCAGCCGAGGCGGGCGGCCGCGAGCGACAGCGACGACGGCGCGGGCAGCACGCGCCATTCGTCGGGAGAAAGCTGGCGCGCGAGCGTCGCGCCGACGCCGAACAGCATCGGGTCGCCGCTCGCGAGCACGCACACGGGCGCGCCGCGGCGCGCGAGCAGCCCCGACAGGTCGAACGGCGACGGCCATGCTTCGCGCGTCGCGCGCAGCCGCGCGGGCAGCATGTCGAGATGCCTCGGCGCGCCGACCACGTGCGTCGCATCGAGCAGCGCGCGCCGCGCGGGGCGCCCGAGCCCCGCGTAACCGTCGTCGCCGATGCCCACTACCGTCAGCCACGCCGTCATGCACCCTTCCCCATCGTTCGATTTCATCGTGTCGCCGCGCGGCCGTGAAAGCAGCCGGCGCCGCCGTCCGCATTGCAAAAAACGGCATGGTACCGTGTTCCACCCCGGGTTTCATCTGCCGGCCCGCCCACGCCCGACCGTAGCCCGTTGCGCGCGCCGCGAACGGCCAACCGGTCGCGAATCGCGGCAGAAATCGGGTATCCTACGGCCGTTCGTTCGCCGGTGCCCTTCGGGGCCGAAGAGGGAACACAGGGCGCGCCGCGCGCCGCTGTGGCTGCCCCCGCAACTGTAGACAGCGAGCCGATCTCCTCCTCATGCCACTGGTTTCACCGGGAAGGCCGGGAGCCGGCGCCGACCTGTCAGCCAGGAGACCTGCCGGCCAGAAAGTGCGTGTGTGCCAGTCGGCGTCGGGCGGGGTGTACCGATGCGTTGGCCGCGGCGCCACACTGTTCCGGTATCCCGTTGAATTCCGCCCCCGATTCGATTCCAGCGTCGCCCGTCGTGCGCCCATCGGCCTGCCCGGGGCTCGTGCGCGTGGTCGCGGCCGCCGACGGCGGACTGTGCCGGATCAAGCTGCCGGGCGGCCGCCTCGACGCGCGCCAGGCGCGCGCGATCGCGGCCGCCGCGCGCCTGTACGGGTCCGGCGCGATCGATGCGACCAATCGCGCGAATCTTCAACTGCGCGGCATTCGCGACGGCGCGACCGATGCGCTGACGCACGCGTTGCTCGACGCGCGGCTCGGCCCGCGCGCAAACGCGGGCAATACTGCTGCCGATGCGGCTGCACTCGCGGCGAGCGACGACGTCCGCAACGTGATGCTGAGCCCGCTCGCCGGACACGACCCTACCGCGCTCGTCGACAGCCACGCACTCGCCGTGCCGCTGCTCGACATGCTGGCGAGCGAGCCGCGCCGCGGCGAACTGTCGCCGAAATTCTCGATCCTGCTCGACGGCGGCGAAGCGGTCGCGGCGCTCGATCATCCGCACGACATCTGGCTCGCCGCATGGCGCCGTGGCGACGGTGCGGTACGTCTGGCGGCGGGGCTGGCCGGCTGCCCGCCGGTTGCGTCCGGCGACCGGCCCGCGTCGGTCGACGTGTCGCCCGATCAGGGTGTCGCAGTGGTTCGCGCGCTGCTGCTCGCGTTCCTCGATCTCGCGCCGACCGACGTCACGCGCATGCGTGCGTTGCTCGCCACGTGCGACGAACGCACGCTGCTCGAGCGCGCCGGGCACTACCTGCCCTTCCCGCTCGCGGCCGATCCTGCGCTTGCCGACTGGCGGCGCAGGCGAACCGATCCCGTCTTGCGTTTCGGCGCGGTACCGTCGCGCGACCCGGCGCGCTGCAGCGTCGGCGCGCAATTCGCGCTCGGGCGGCTCGGCGCGGCGCAACTGGAGCGGCTCGCCGCGCTGGCCGACGCCGACGGCGACGGCACGCTGTCGATGACGCCGTGGCAAGGCGTGTTCATGCACGGCGTGCCGAACGAGCGCGCGGCTGCGATGCGCAACGCGCTCGCGTCGCTCGGCCTCGTGTGCGCGGCGTCCGACCCGCTGGCGACGCTCGTTGCCTGCACCGGCAGCACGGGCTGCGCGAAAGCGCACGCCGACACGAAACACGACGCGCGCGCGCTCGCCGCGTGCCTCGGCCATCCGCTCGACGTACATCTGACCGGATGCGCGCGCCACTGCGCGCTGCCGCACCCCGCGGCGCATACGCTCGTCGCGGTGGCGCCCGCGCATTACGACCTTTACCGGCGCGACGCGGCCGCGGGCCTCGGCGCCCCGCTCGCGCGCCATCTGACGATTGACCAGGCCGCGCTCCGACTCATGGGCACGCGGCACAGCCAGGACACCACCGATGCTTGACTACATCCGCGACGGGCAGGAAATCTACCGCCAGTCGTTCGCGACGATCCGCACCGAGGCCGACCTGTCGCAGATCCCGCCCGATCTCGAGAAACTCGCGGTGCGCGTGATCCACGCGTGCGGGATGGTCGACGTCGTGTACGACCTGCGCTTCTCGCCCGGCGCCGGCACGGCCGGCCGCACGGCGCTCGCGGCCGGCGCGCCGATCCTGTGCGACGCGAGGATGGTCGCCGAAGGCATCACGCGCGCGCGGCTGCCCGCGGCCAACCGCGTGATCTGCACGCTCGGCGAGCCGGAAGTGCCCGACATCGCGCGACAGCTCGGCAACACGCGTTCGGCCGCCGCGCTCGAACTGTGGCGCCCGCATCTCGCGGGCAGCGTGGTCGTGATCGGCAATGCGCCGACCGCGCTGTTCCACCTGCTCGACATGATCGACGCCGGCGCGCCGCGCCCCGCGCTGATCCTCGGGTTCCCGGTCGGCTTCATCGGCGCGGCCGAATCGAAAGCGATGCTCGATGCCGACAGCCGCGGCGTGCCGTACGTCGCGCTGCTCGGCCGGCGCGGCGGCAGCGCGATGGCCGCCGCCGCGGTCAATGCGCTTGCATCGGAGGTCGAATGACGAGCGTGCGCGGACGGCTGTTCGGTGTCGGCGTCGGCCCGGGCGACCCCGAACTGATGACGATCAAGGCGCTGCGCGTGCTGCAGGCGGCGCCCGTGGTCGCGTATTTCGTCGCGAAGGGCAAGAAAGGCAACGCGTACGGCATCGTCGAAGCGCACCTGCTCGACGGGCAGACGCAACTGCCGCTCGTCTACCCGGTGACGACCGAGGCGTTGCCGCCGCCGCTCTGCTACGAGACGGTGATCGCCGATTTCTACGACACCGCGGCCGAGATCGTCGCGGCGCACCTCGATGCGGGCCGCGACGTCGCGGTGATCTGCGAAGGCGATCCGTTCTTCTACGGCTCGTACATGTACCTGCACGACCGCCTCGCGCCGCGTTACGACACCGAGGTGATCCCCGGCGTGTGCGCGATGCTCGGCGGCACGGCCGTGCTCGGCCAGCCGCTCGTCTATCGCAACCAGAGCCTGTCGGTGCTGTCGGGCGTGCTGCCCGAGCACGAACTGCGCGAACGGCTCGCGCGGGCCGACGCGGCCGTCGTGATGAAGCTCGGCCGCAATTTCGACAAGGTGCGACGCGTGCTCGGCTCACTTGGGCTCGCGAAGCGCGCGCGGTACGTCGAGCGCGCGACGATGGCGAACCAGCGCATCGTGCCGCTCGACGAGGTCGATCCGATGGCGTCGCCGTATTTCTCGCTGCTCGTCGTGCCGGGGGAAAAATGGCAAGGATGACGACTGCGCCCGCGATCGTGATCCTCGGCGCGGGCGCGCTCGATACCGCGCGGCGCATCCAGGCGCGTTACCCGGGCGCGCGCGTGCACGGTCTTGCGTCGCGCGTCGACGCCGACGTGCCGTTCGACGAACTCGGCGCGCACCTGGGCGAGCTCTATGCGCGCGGCTCGCCGATCGTCGCGCTGTGCGCGGCCGGCATCGTGATCCGCTGCCTCGCGCCCGCGCTCGCCGACAAGGGCGTCGAGCCGCCGGTGCTCGCGGTCGCGGAAGACGGCTCGGCCGTCGTGCCGCTGCTCGGCGGGCTGACCGGCGTCAACGCGATCGCGCGCGAAATCGCCGAATGCGTCGGCGTCGCGCCGGCGATCACGACGAGCGGCGAGCTGCGCTTCGGCGCGTGCGTGCTCAATCCGCCGGAAGGCTATGCGCTCGCCGATCTCGCGCAGGGCAAGCGCTTCGTGTCCGACCTGCTCGCGGGCGCGTCGACGCGTATCGACGGCGCCGCGCCGTGGCTCGACGAGGTCGCGCTACCGCGCGACGCCGCGGCAGCGCACGCGATTCGCGTGACACCCGATGCGTGGCGCGGCGCGCGCGACGAACTCGTGATCCATCCGCGCAGCGTCGTGGTCGGCGTCGCCGCGGATGCCGTGCATGCCGACGAAGCGCTCGACGAGCGCATCGCAGCCGCGCTCGACGTCCAGGGCCTCGCGCGGCTGGCGCTCGCGGCCATCGTTGCGCCGGCATCGGCGATCGGCGAAGCCGCGCTGGAACAGGCGGCGAGCACGCTCGACGTGCCGCTGCGTTTCGTCGATGACGATGACGATGGCGACCACGACGCGCCCGTCGACGCCGCCACGCTGCTCGACCGCGCATTGCGCGTTACCCACACGATCCGTGCGGCCTCGCACGGTCTCGCATGCGCAGTGGCATCGCATCCGGTCGACCCGGCCACGCTCGGCCGCGCACGCGGCCGCCTGACGGTACTCGGGCTCGGCCCGGGCGGCGCTGCCTGGCTCACGCCGGCCGCGCGCGCGGCACTCGCGGACGCGACCGACATCCTCGGCTATACGACCTACGTGAACATGGCCGGCCCGTTTCGGGCGGACCAGCGCGTGCACGGCACCGACAATCGAGAGGAAATGCAGCGCGCGCGCCATGCGTTCGAACTGGCGGCGGAGGGCCGGCGCGTCGCGGTCGTGTCGTCGGGCGACCCCGGCGTGTTCGCGATGGCTGCCGCCGTGCTCGAAGCGCTCGATGAAGCCCGCGACCCGCAATGGGCCGCGGTCGACCTGCGCGTGGAGCCCGGCATCTCGGCATCGCTCGCCACGGCCGCGCAGGCCGGCGCGCCGCTCGGCCACGATTTCTGCGCGATCTCGCTGTCGGACAACCTGAAGCCGTGGGACGTGATCGAGACGCGTCTGCAACACGCGGCGCAAGCCGATCTCGTGATGGCGTTCTACAACCCGATTTCGCGCGCGCGGCCGTGGCAGCTCGACCGCGCGCTCGACATCGTGCGCGCGCATCGCGCGGCCGACACGGTGGTCGTGCTCGGCCGCGACATCGGCCGGCCGGGCGCGACGCTCGCGACGACGACGCTCGGCGCGCTGCGCAGCGACCAGGTCGACATGCGCACGATGGTGATCGTCGGCTCGTCGACGACGCGGCGCTTCGCGATCGGCAACGCTCGCGAATGGGTCTATACGCCGCGCTGGTATCGCTGAACGCCGCGGCGCGCTTGCCGAATCCGGCTGCGCTCGCGTGAATGCCGATGCGCGCGGGCCGGCATTCGGCAGGCCCGCGCGTCGCCGGTTCGCTGGAACCGGTTCATGCGCAGGTCGTTGCGCACGCAACCGGAAAAAATGCCCGCCTCGCGTTTCGAAACGCGACCGAATCGGCAAGATCGTTACGTATCGGGAATCGAATAATAAAAAGAAGAACACCTAAATTCCCTATTCGACGCGAATCCTCCAAGATAGGCACGCCGCAGACGGGGCGCGTGCCTGCCCGATCGGTGGCGATACGCCGGCCAGCGTATCCCTCTTCCACTTGGAGAACACAGAATGAACAACAATGTGTTGCCGCGTTTCGTTCCGCGTACGTTCGCCGCGGGTTGTCTGCTCGCGATGGCGAGCGTGTCGCACGGTGCCGGCGTCTATGCACCCTATGTCGACGTGACGCTCTATCCGACGCCGCTGGTCGACCAGATCGGCGTGCGCCAGGGTATCCAGCAGTTCACGCTCGCGTTCGTGGTCGCGGGCAACGGCTGCGTGCCGTCGTGGGGCGGCGTGCAGCCGATCGGCAACGGCGCGAGCGGCGGCTTGCTGACCGCGCTGTCCACGTCGATCGCGAGCTACCGCGCGAAAGGCGGCGAAGTCGCCGTGTCGTTCGGCGGCGCGAACGGCACGCCGCTGATGCAGGCGTGCTCGACGGTCCCCGCGCTGAAGACCGCGTACCAGACGGTGATCGACACGTACGGCCTCACGCATATCGACTTCGACATCGAAGGCGCATCGCAGACGGACACCGCGGCGGTCGCGCGCAACTTCCAGGCGGTCGCGCAACTGCAGGCCGACTACGCGGCGAAGGGCAAGCCGCTGCACGTGACGCTGACGCTGCCGACGATGCCGACCGGGCTCACGCAGGACGGCGTGAACGTCGTCAACGCGGCGATCGCGAACAAGACCGCGTTCGACGCGGTGAACGTGATGGCGATGGATTACGGCCCGGCGAACCTCGACATGGGCGCCGCCGCGATCAGCGCCGCGCAGGCGCTCTACTCGCAGCTCGACACGGCGTTCAAGTCGGCCGGCCAGCCGAAGACCCACGCGCAGCTGTGGCAGATGGTCGGCGTCACGCCGATGATCGGCGTCAATGACGTGCAGGGCGAAACGTTCACGCTCGCGAATGCGCAGGCCGTGCTGAACGCGGCAGTCGCGAACGGCTACGGTTTCTTCGGCAACTGGTCGGTCGGCCGCGATCAGGCGTGCCCGTCCGGCGGCACGTACGCGTCGCCGACCTGCTCGGGCGTCGCGCAGCAGCCGTACGCGTTCGCGTCGATCTTCAGGAAGCTCGACGGCAAGTGGGGCGCGGGCGTCACGCAGGACCCGAACTACGGCGGCGGCTCGGGCGGCGGCACGCCGCAGCCGGGCGCGCCGTGGGCGGCCGGCCAGGTCTATACGGCCGGCGCGACGGTCACCTACCAGGGCACGACGTATCAGGCGCAATGGTGGACGCAGGGCGACGTGCCCGGCCAGGCGGCCGTGTGGAAGCCGATCGGCGGCGGCACGCCCGCGTGGTCGGCGACGACGGCCTACCAGGGCGGCACGTGCGTGACGTACCAGGGCGCGAAGTATTGCGCGAAATGGTGGACACAGGGCGACAACCCGAGCGCGGGCGGCGTGTGGGTGAAGTCGTGATGCCGTAATGCCGTAATGCGCGGCGGGTCGTCTCCGGCCTGAAGAACCGAACGCCGGCGACGCCCCGCTTCCGATGCCGGCGCGCGCCGCCGCCCTACCCGCGCGCGTGCTCGGCCAGCAGCCGCGCCTTCGCGTCGACGAGCAGCGCCGCATGCGTGTCGCGATGCTGGCGAATCCGCTCGGTCGGCCCGACCACCGACAGCCCGTACCAGTCGCCGTCGAGCGTCAGCGCAACCGCGATCGCCGACAGCTCGGGCGCGCTTTCGCCGAAGTTCTCCGCCCAACCGAGTTCGCGAAACCGCGCGGTCTGCGCGACGAGCGCCGGCAGATCGGCTACCGTCGCATCGGTGAAGCGTTCGAACGTCAGTTGCGCGCCGAGCGCCTGCTGCGCATCGCTCGCGAGTTCCGCGAAGATCGCCTTGCCGATCGAGTTCGCGTGCAGCGGGCGCAGCTCGCCCGGCTCGCGCGTATAGCGGATCGCCTGTTCCGATTCGACGACGTCGAGGTACGTGACCGACGCGCCCTGGATCTTGCCGAGCACGGCGGTTTCGCGGCTCGCGTCGCGCAGCGCGACGAGGTGCGGATGCACGATGTCGACGACCGGATCGGGCGCGTCGATCGCGGCGGCGACCGTCTGCAGGCGCCGCGTCGGGTAGTAGCCGCCGCGCTTGCGCACTTCGTACAGGTAGCCGCGGCTCACGAGCGTGCGCGCCATCGCGAGGCAGCTCGACGCCGGCACGTTGAGCAGGCGCGCGAGTTCGGTGAGCGGCAGCGGCCGCCGTTCGGCGGCGAACAGCTCGAACAGGTCGAGCGTGCGGGCAACGAGTTTGACGTCCATGACGAGCGCTTGATTCGAAACGGGAAGCCGCGCGCCGGGCGGGCCGCCGGTCGGTACGGTCAGTACGACTTCGGCAGCCCGAGCACCTTCTCCGCGATGTAGCACAGGATCAGTTGCGGGCTCACGGGCGCGAGCCTCGGAATCATACACTCGCGCAGGTAGCGCTCGACGTGGTATTCCTTCGCGTAGCCCATCCCGCCGTGCGTCGCGATCGCCGTCTGACAGGCCTGGAACGCGGCTTCCGCGCCGAGGTATTTCGCGGCGTTCGCCTCCGCGCCGCACGACTGGCCCGCGTCGTAGCGCGTCGCGGCCTTCATCACCATCAGCCACGCGGCCTCGAGCTGCATCCATGCGTGCGCGAGCGGATGCTGGATCGACTGGTTCTGCCCGATCGGCCGGCCGAACACCACGCGCTCGCACGCATACTGCGTCGCGCGGCGCAGCGCGGCCTGCCCGAGCCCGATCGCCTCCGCGGCGATCAGGATCCGTTCGGGGTTCAGCCCGTGCAGCAGGTAGCGGAAGCCGTCGCCTTCGTGGCCGATCAGGTCGTCGCGCGACACGCGCAGGTTGTCGATGAACAGCATGTTCGAATCGACCGCCTTGCGGCCCATCTTCTCGATTTCGCGCACCTCGACGCGCGAACGGTCGAGGTCGGTATAGAACAGGCTCAGCCCGTCGGTCGGCTTCGCGACCTGGTCGAGCGGCGTCGTGCGCGCGATGATCAGCATCTTGTTCGCCACCTGCGCGGTCGAGATCCAGATCTTGCGCCCGCTCAGCACGTAATGATCGCCGTCGCGGCGCGCCTGCGTGCTCAGGTGCGTGGTGTCGAGCCCGGCGTCGGGTTCGGTCACCGCGAAGCATGCCTTGTCGCGCCCGGCGATCAGCGGCGGCAGGAAGCGCGCCTTCTGCGCATCGTTGCCGAACACCTGCACCGGGTTCAACCCGAAGATGTTCATGTGGACGGCCGACGCGCCGGACAGTCCCGCGCCCGACGCGCTGATCGTGCGCATCATCAGCGCCGCCTCGGTCATCCCGAGCCCGGCGCCGCCGTAGGCCGGGTCCATCGCGATGCCCAGCCAGCCGGCCTCGGCGAGCGCCGCGTGGAAGTCGGCCGGAAACCCGCCCGCGCGATCGCGTTCGAGCCAGTAGTCGTCGCCGAAGCGTTCGCAGATTTTCTCGATCGCGCTTTCGATCGCGCGCTGGTCGTCGGTCAGGTCGAACCGCATGGACTGCTCTCCCGGCAAGCGTGAACGGTCGCGCCGCTCACAATGGAAACACGCCCGTCGCGACCGCGGCGAAGACCATCAGCACGGTGGCGGCGAACAGGAACGGAATCGTGAATTTCTGGTGCTCGGCGAGCTCGACGCCCGTCAGCCCGACGATCAGGAACGTCGCGGGCGTGAGCGGGCTCACCGGAAAGCCCGTCGTCATCTGGCCGAGCAGCGCGGCCTGCGCCATCTGGATCGGCGGCACGCCGAGCAGCTTGCCGCTCTCCGCGAGCACCGGCAGCACGCCGAAGTAGAACGAATCGGGATCGAACAGCAGGCTGAGCGGCATCGACAGCAGCCCGAGCACGAACGGCATGTGGCGCGCGTGTTCGACCGGCACGTGCGCGACGACGACCTCGGCCATCGCCTTCAGCATTCCGGTGCCGGACATGATGCCGGTGAACGCGCCGGCCGCGAGCAGCACGCTCGCCATCATCAGCGCGGCCTTCGCATGCGCGTCGATCCGCTCGCGCTGGGCCTGCACGTCCGGGTAATTGATCACGAGCGCGGCGACCGTGCCGAGCATGAACATCACCATCGGGTCGACGATGCCCGATACCAGCGTGACGAGCACGACGAGCGTCAGCGCGACGTTGATGCCGAAGCGGTTCGGCCGGCGCAACGCGCGTTCGGCGTCGGTCAGCTCGCGCGGCGCGATCGCGAGCGAGGCCGCGCCGGCGCGGTCGAGCCCGAGCCGTTTCGCCTCGCGCACGCCGAGCACCCAGGCGGTGCCGAACACGAACGCGAGCCCGACGATCTGCACCGGGATCATTGGCGTGAAGATCGCCGAACCGGGAATGTGCAGCGCGGCCGACGCGCGCAGCATCGGCCCCACCCACGGCAGGAAGTTGACGCCGGCCGCCATCGACGCGACGCACGCGAGGATGCGGCGATCCATCCCGAGCCGCGTGTAGAGCGGCATCATCGCGGGCAGCGTGACGAGAAACGTGACGGCGCCCGAGCCGTCGAGATGGATCAGCAGCGCGAGCAGCGCCGAGCCCGTCACGATGCGCGGCGGATGACAGCCGATCACGCGCAGCACGCCGGCGATGATCGGGTCGAGCATCCCCGCATCGGTGAGGACCCCGAAAAACAGAATCGCAAAAACGAACATCCCGGCGATCGGGCCGATGTTCTGTACGCCGTGCACGACGAACTTGCCGGTCTGCAGCCCGAAACCGGCCGCGAGCGACGCGGCCACCGGCACGACGATCAGCGCGACGAGCGGCGACAACCGCTTCGTGATGATCAGGCCGAACAGCGCGACGATGGCGGCCGCGCCGATCCATGCGAGCATGATGCGTCTCCTCTTCGGCCGGCGCGCATCGGGTGCGTGTCGATGCGCGGGCCGGCGTGATGTCCGAATGATGGTGTGCGCGACCGCGCACGGCCGTGCGCCGCGGAGCGGCACGGCCGGTGGCCGCGCTGCCGGTCAGGTTCGGCGGTCGCCGTGGTGGTCGTCGTCGTGCTCGTCCGCGAACACCTGCGCCGCATGTTCGTTCAGCGCGGGCGGCGGCCGCCGATAGGTGGCCGGCGTGCGGCCGAGCTTGATCGGCGACGCGATGCCGCGATGCCGGCCCAGCTCGACCTTCATCTGCCGATGCGCGACATGCGGATGGTCGAGCGCCGCATCGAGCCCGAGCACGGGCGCGCACGGCACGCCGCGGCGCATCAGTTGCTCGGCGAGCGTCGCGCCGTCGTGCGCGGCCAGCGCCGTTTCGAGCAGCGTGCGCAGCGCGGCGCGGTTCCGGCTGCGCGCGCGGTTATCCGCGAAACGCGGATCGTCGAGCCAGTCGCGCGTGCCGAGCACGTCGCACAGCGCGGCGAACTGCCCGTTGTTGCCCACCGCCAGAAAGATGTCGGCGCCCGCCGTCGGAAAACTGTCGTACGGCGTGATGTTCGGATGCGCGTTGCCGGTGCGCACGGGCGCCTGGCCCGAATGGAAGAAGTTCGGCGTATGCGGATGCAGGATCGACAGCGCGCAGTCGAACAGCGTCGATTCGACGAACTGGCCGCGGCCGCTCGCGTCGCGTTCGCGCAGCGCCATCAGCACGCCGAGCGCCGCGTTCAGCCCCGTGACGAGATCGACGATCGGCACGCCGATGCGCAGCGGCGCACCGCCGGCTTCGCCGTTGACGCTCATCAGCCCCGCGAGCGCCTGCACGGCCGCGTCGTAGCCCGGCAGCCCGCCGAGCGGGCCGTCCGCGCCGAAGCCCGACACGCGGCAATGAACGAGGCGCGGAAACCGCGCATGCAGCGCGTCGAACCCGAGCCCCCAGCGCTCCATCGTGCCGATCTTGAAGTTCTCGACGAGTGCGTCCGCGTGTTCGAGCAGGCCGAGCAGCCGTTCGCGATCGGCCGGCTGCGTCAGGTCGAGCGCGATGCCGAGCTTGTTGCGGTTCACGCCGAGGAAGTACGACGCGGTGTCGCCGTCGAACGGCGGGCCCCACGTGCGCGTCTCGTCGCCCGACGGCGGTTCGACCTTGATCACCTCCGCGCCGTGATCGGCGAGGATCTGGGTTGCGTACGGGCCGCCCAGCACCCGCGACAGATCGACGATGCGCAATCCCGCCAGCGCGCCCTGCTGCTCGTATTCCGCCATGCGTCTCGCTCCTGGTTCCGGTTGATCGGACTGCCCGTTCCGGACGCCCCGCCGCTCGCGCGCGGCTTCTCCGGATTCGGCGAATAATTCTTGTATGTGAATTTATATTCACGCACGGGAATTTTATTGTCAAGCCCGGATGGACCCGGCTGCCGCGCTCACGACATCGTCATGCGTCATCGGGGACGACACGGAACACGGGCCGGTTGCGGTGGCGCCCCGCCATTGGCTAAGCTGGCGGGCAACGTTCATCCCGAAAAATACGAGGCGGAATATCCATGAAACGGTTGTGGCTGGCGGCCTTCGTGCTGGCGTCGACGCTGGGCGTCGCACACGCGCAAAAACAGACGTTCCACTTCGGCGAAGGACAAACCGGGATGCCGGGCGTCGCGCCGCACACTGCCGCGCCGGCAGCCCGTCCGGCGCCCGCCCGCCGGCACGTGACCGCGCCGTCGCCTCATCACCGGCGGGCGGTTCACAAACGCCGCCATTCGCGGCGCGCGAAGCCGGCGCGCAGCGGGATCTATACGCACGCGTAAGCCGTGGTCCGTGGCGCGACCGCGGTGCACGGAACTGTCACGAACGGCCGGTACCATCGGCGCGGCGGCTTGCATGCCGTCGCCGCCTGCTGCCGCGCCCCGCGTGGCCGGCGCGCGCTTTTCTCCACGCTTCAGCACCTGTTTCGCCAGAACATGAGCACCGGGCCGGATACCCTCGCCGTCATCAAGGAACGCGCCACGATCGTGTGCCGACGCAGCAGCAGCGTGCTGCTGGTCGCCCGCACTGCCGCGCGCTGGTCGCTGCCCGGCGGCACGATCCGGGGCGGCGAGACGCCGCTCGAAGCCGCGCAGCGGGAGCTCGCGGAGGAAACGCGGCTGGAGGGGCTCGCGCTCGACTACGCGGTGCAGTTCGGCGGGCTGACGAAGCTGCATCACGTGTTCGTGGCCGACGTGCCCGCGCACCTGACGCCGCGCGCGAGCAACGAGATCGCCCGCTGCAAGTGGTTCGCCGTCGACCGGCTCGACACGCTGCGCGCGAGCGTGCCGACCCGCAAGATCATCGAGCTGCTGCGGCTCGACTGTTTTGCCGCGTTCGTGCGCGAGCCGCTTCGCTGAGGCCGACGCGGGCGCGCGCCCCGCTTGCCGCGATCACGCGCGCAGGAACGGGCCGGCCTTGCGTTCGAGCAGCGCGACGAGTTCGGGCTGCATGAACGCGTAGCGATCGGGGATGTCGAGGCAGACGATCTTCCGGTGCTTCAGGTGCGCGCCGAATTGCGCCGACAGTCGCGCCTTGTGTGCGCGCTCCATGACGAACACGATGTCCGCCCAGTCGAGTTGCTCGGCGGACAGCCGCACGTCGGCATCGGGCGCGAGGCACGCGGAATCGGTTTCGATGCCGGGCCATGCGCCGAACACCGCTTCGGCCGTCGGGCTGCGCAGCCGGTTGCGGCTGCAGATGAACAGTGCCCGTGTCATGTCGTTTCGCGGCCCCTCGGCGGCCGAGTCAACCTTGCGGAATCGTGCCCGGCCGCACGTACGCGAGCATGTGCGGCACGTAATCGGCCTTGCCGAGCTCGACGCCGTGGTGGCGCAGGATCGCGTACGCGGCGATCGCGTGAAAGTAGAACTGCGGCAGCGCCCAGTCGCGCATGTACTGTTCGCCCGTCATGTCGAACGCGATGCCGTTCGGCAGTTCGAGGCCGATCGGCAGCGCCGCGCCGCCGTCGAGCGCATCGGGTGCGAGTTCGCCGAGAAAGGCGAGCGTGCCGGCGATGATCGCCTGCGCGTCGGCCGGCGAACCAGGCTGGGCATCCGCGTTCCAGCCGGCTTCGCGCAAGGCCAGCAATGCAGCCGGCAGCGGCTCGCCGCGCAGCCGGTGAACCGGCTCCATCGCCTGGAAACACGAGAAGCGCACCTGGGCGGCGAGCGGATACATGTCGGGCGCGAGCCTCAGCATCATCGCCGCATCGGGCTCCTCGCCCGCGGCCTGCCGGTGCGCGACGGCCTTGTCGAGCCACGCGGACTGCGCACGCAGCATCTGGGTGTAGGTCGGAACGAGAAGTTGGGTCGGTGACACGTGCGCGCTCCTGTGCTGGGGGTTCGCGCCACACGATAGCAGCGTCGGCGCGAACCTGCATCCTGGCCGGGGCGCCGACGGGAGCGTTACGGCTTGCCGTGCCGCGCCAGGAACCGGTCGAGCTGCGACGCGAACGTCTTGCCGTCGCGCGCGCTGAACGGCGCCGGGCCGCCCGTATCGATGCCCGCGCTGCGCAACTGGTCCATCATCGCGCGCGTCGACAGGCGTTCCTCGATGTTCTCGCGGCTGAACCAGTTGCCGCGCGGGTCGAGCGCATGCGCGCCCTTGTCGAGCACCGCGGCGGCCAGCGGGATGTCGGCGGTGATCACGAGGTCGCCGGCTTCCGCCAGCTCGACGATGCGCGCATCGGCCACGTCGAAGCCGGCCGGCACCTGCACGGCCTTGATGAACGGCGACGGCGGCGTGCGCAGAAACTGGTTCGCGACCAGCGTCACGCAGATTTCGGCACGACGCGCAGCGCGAAACAGCATGTCCTTGATGACGGCGGGACACGCGTCGGCATCGACCAGTACTTGCATGGCGGGGGTTCCAGTGGGCGGAAGCAGAAGCGGCGATCATAGCGCACCGCCGGCCGGCCATCAGCCGGCGAGGTCCGTGCGCAGCGCGTCGGCCGTCACCCATTGCGCGCCCCACGCCGCGGCGAGCCGCGCACCCTGCCCGATCCGCACGGCCGTATCGTCGAAGTCGACGAACACGACGTGGTCGGCCGCCGCGGGTTTCGCCGGCATGTCGCGCGTTCGGCCGTCGGACAGCACCCACAGCCAGCGTGCCTTGCCGGGCGCGCGGCGAGCAGCACGGGCAAGCAACTGGGCGGCGGCCGCGATGCCGTGCGCAAGCGGCGTGCCGCCACCGCCTTCGACCGGTTCGAGCCAGCGCGCGTTCCACCAGCGCGGCACCGCCGGGCCGAAGCGCCGCGCGGCGCCGTGGCCGCCGAAGCAGACCAGCGCGGTTTCGACGCGTGCGCGCGCGGCCTGATCGAAATACGCGACGATCAGCCCCTTCGCGAGCGCGAGCCGCTCATTCGTCAGCATCGACGCCGAACAGTCGAGCACGAAGCAATGCAGCGCGTGCGGCGTGCCCGCGCGCTTTGCGAAACGCAGATGATCGCGATGCAGCGGGCTGCCGCGTTTCGCGGCGAGCGTCGCCGGCCACGCGACAGCCGTGCCCGCGCGCACCGTGCCCGGCACGCGCGCAGCGGCGCCTGACTGCCATCGAGGACCGCGAATGGCGTTCGCGGCGGCGCCGGCTCGATGGCTCAGCGTTTTTTTAGCGGCAGCGGCACCACGCCTTTCACGTCGCGCAGCCCGGCCGGTTCGGGCGGCAGGTAGCCCCAGTCGCCCTGCGACGCGGACGTGTCGGACTTGGTGTCGCCGGTCTCGCCCGGTCGGCCGTCGGGCCGTTGGTGCGGCTCCGGCGGCGAACGATCGTCGCCGAAGCCGTCGTGTCGCGACGACGGATGCGACGGCGGCGCCGCCGCATGGCGCCGATGCCGCAGCACGGCCTCGGCCACGCGCTCGACATGCGACACCGTCACCGCCTCCGCTTGCTCCAGCGCGGCAAGCGCACGCGCGGCGCGCAGCATCACGAGATCGGCCCGCAACCCGTCGACGGCCGCGTCGATGCACAGCGCGCTGACGCGCGCATGGACCGCATCGCCAAAATCCAGCGCCGGCAGCCGCGCGCGCGCCGCATGAATCCGCTCCGCGAGCACCCGCTGGGCAGCCGCATGACGCGCGCGAAACGCATCCGGATCGAGATCGAACGCAAGCCGCGCCTTCACGATCCGCTCGCGCTGGGCGGCGTCGAAGCAGTTCTCCAGTTCGACCATCAGCCCGAAGCGGTCGAGCAATTGCGGACGCAACTCGCCCTCTTCGGGATTCATCGTGCCGACCAGCACGAAGCGCGCGTCGTGCGCGTGCGACACGCCGTCGCGCTCGACGATGTTCACGCCGCTCGCGGCGACGTCGAGCAGCGTATCGACGAGCCCGTCGGCGAGCAGGTTCACTTCGTCGACGTACAGCACGCCGAGATGCGCGCGCGCCAGCAGGCCGGGCCGGAAGCGCACGCCGTTTTCGGCGAGCGCATGCGCGAGATCGAGCGTGCCGGTCACCTGCTCGTCGCTCGCCGACAGCGGCAGCGTGACGAACTGCCCTTGCGGCAGCAGCTCCGCGAGGCCGCGCGCGGCGGTCGATTTCGCGGTGCCGCGCGGGCCGCTGACGAGCACGCCGCCGAGCGACGGGTCGATCGCGGCAAGCAGCAGCGCCTGCTGCAACGCGTCCTGCGCGACGAGCGCCGCAAACGGAAAAACCGCGCGGGCGCGGGGCGTCGTCGGATCGGTCATCGCCGTCCTCCTTCCTGACGTTGTTCGCTGGCGAGCCAGAGCGCTTCGATCCGCTCGCGATAGTGGCCCGGCTGCTGCCACAGCCCGCGCTGCATCGCTTCGACGAAGCGTTCGCAGATGCCGTGCAGCGCCTTCGGGTTGTGCCGTTCGAGGAACGCGCGGATGGCGTCGTCGAACAGGTACGCGTCGGCGACGAGCGCGTACTGGTGATCGGACAGCACGCGCGCGGTCGCGTCATAGCCGT
The DNA here is from genome assembly GCF_902833145.1 of Burkholderia sp. BCC0506. Lineage (GTDB taxonomy): Bacteria > Pseudomonadota > Gammaproteobacteria > Burkholderiales > Burkholderiaceae > Burkholderia. The sequence goes on from NZ_CADFEN010000005.1 coordinate 445,089, forward strand.
ACAGGTAGTCGACGGTCGCCGCGAGTTCGGCCGCGCCCTTGTAACCGTGACGCTTCACGCCGTCGAGCCATTTCGGGTTGACGACGCGCGAGCGGATCACGCGGGCGATTTCCTCGCGCAGCGTGCGCATCTTCGGCGCGACCGGGTTCGCATGGTCGCCGTGGTAGATGCTCGGCTGCTGCCCGGACAGGTGCCGCACGGCCGCCGTCATCCCGCCCTGGAACTGGTAGTAGTCGTTCGAATCGAGGATGTCGTGCTCGCGGCTGTCCTGGTTCTGCACGACGACGTCGATCGTCGCGAGCCGCTCGCCGAACACGTCGGCCGCCGCGTCGCCCGCGCTGTTCTGCGCGTACGCATGGCCGCCCCATTGACGGTAGGCGTCCGCGAGATCGGCGTCGGTCTGCCAGCGGCGCTGGTCGATCAGGTCCTGCAGGCCCGCGCCGTAGCTGCCCGGCCGCGCGCCGAACACGCGCCAGCCGGCGCGACGCCGCGCTTCGTCGGGCGCCACGCCCTGCGCGATCCACTTCTCGCGTTCGCGCTCGATGCGCGCGCGGATCGGGTTCAGCGCCTCGGGCTCGTCGAGCGCGGCAACCGCCTGCACGGCCGCGTCGAACAGGTGCATCAGGTTCGGGAACGCGTCGCGGAAGAAGCCCGACACGCGCAGCGTCACGTCGATGCGCGGCCGGTCGAAGATCTCGATCGGCAGGATCTCGAAGTCGGTCACGCGATGGCTCCCATGCGCCCATTTCGGGCGCACGCCGATCAGCGCGAACGCCTGCGCGATGTCGTCGCCGCCGGTGCGCATCGTGGCCGTGCCCCAGACCGACAGCCCGATCGCGCGCGGATAGTCGCCGTGATCCTGCAGATGGCGCTCGATCAGTTGCTGCGCGGATTTCAGGCCGAGCGACCACGCGGCCTGCGTCGGCACCGCACGCGTATCGACCGAGTAGAAGTTGCGGCCAGTGGGCAGCACGTCGGGGCGGCCGCGCGACGGCGAACCGCTCGGCCCCGGCGGCACGAAGCGGCCGTCGAGCCCACGCAGCAGTTGACGCATTTCCTCGCCGCCGCACGCGTCGAGTGCGGGCAACAGCGTCGAACGCACGCGTTCGATCACCGCGCGCGTATGCGGCCATTCGCCGGGCGGCGGCATGTCGATGCCGGGATCTTCCGAAGCGGTTCCGCACACCGCGTTCAGCCAGTGCTGCGCGAGCCGTTCGAGCCGCTCGCGCGTATCGCCCGCATGCCGCCACGGCGACGCGTCGAGCCGCTGCAGCACAACCGGCCGCGGCCCGGTCCACGGCGCGGCCCAGTCGGCCGCGAGCGGATCGAACGCGTCGCCGAGCGCGAGATCGCGCGCGAGCGCGCCGATCAGCCCGGCGCGTTCGCCCTTGCCGTCGCCGACCGGAAAGCGTGCGAGCGCGAGCAGCGTGTCGCGCCGCTGGCGCGCGAGCGGCGACGCGCCGAACACGTGCAGCCCGTCGCGGATCTGCGCTTCCTTCAACTCGCACAGCCACGCGTCGACCCGCGTGAGCAGCGCATCCTCGTCGCCCGCATCGCGCGGCGGCGACACGCTCAGCTCGTCGTGCAGGCGATGCTCGGCGATCGTCGCGAGGATCGTCTTGCGCAGCAGCTTCGCGCGCCGCGCATCGACCATCAGCGCTTCGTAGTATTCGTCGACCTGCCGCTCGAGATCCTGCAGCGGGCCGTAGTTTTCCGCGCGCGTGAGCGGCGGCATCAAGTGATCGACGATCACGGCCTGCGCGCGGCGCTTCGCCTGGCTGCCCTCGCCCGGATCGTTGACGATGAACGGATACAGGTGCGGCAGCGGCCCGAGCGTCAGGTCGGGCCAGCACGCGTCGGACAGCGCGACGCTCTTGCCCGGCAGCCATTCGAGATTGCCGTGCTTGCCGAGATGGATGACCGCGTCGACGCGATACGCATCGCGCAGCCAGAAATAGAACGCGAGATACGCATGCGGCGGCACGAGGTCCGCATCGTGGTAGCTCGCGTAGTCGTTCTCGTCGCGCGAGCGCGACGGCTGGATGCCGACGAACACGTTGCCCGCGCGCCAGCCGGCGATCGTGAAACGCTGCTGCCGCAGCGTCGGGTCGGCTTCGGGCGGCCCCCAGCGTGCGTTCAGCGCATCGCGCACGGCGGCCGGCAGCCGCGCGAAACGCGCGACGTAGTCGGCCAGCGCATAACTCTGGAACGCGGGCCGCAGCGTGCGCACGGCGGGATCGTTGGTCACGCCTTCGGTGAGTCGCGCGATCAGCGCGTCGCCGTCGGGCGGCAGGTCGGCCACCGTATAGCCCGCGTCGCGCAGCGCCGCGAGCACGCGCAGCGCGGACGCCGGCGTGTCGAGCCCGACGCCGTTGCCGATCCGCCCCTCGCTTTGCGGATAGTTCGCGAGAATCAGCGCGATGCGCTTGTCGACGTTGTCCAGCGTGCGCAGCCGGCACCAGCCGCGCGCGAGCGCCGCGACGAACGCGATCCGCTCGGCATCCGGCTGGTAGCGCACGACGTCGACCTCGGTATGCGGGCAACGATACGCGAGCCCCTTGAAGCTCACCGCGCGCGTGACGATGCGCCCGTCGACCTCGGGCAGCGCGACATGCATCGCGATGTCGCGTGCATGCAGGCCCTGGTTGTCGGTCACCCACGCGTCGCGATTGCCGCCGGACAGGATCACCTGCAGCACCGGTGCGTCGCCGGCCAGCACGTCGTGCTCGGGGCTGTCGATCGCGCCGGCCGCGAACGCGGTGGTATTCAGCACGAGCGCGACGCCGTGCGCGTCGCAGAGCCGCGCGATGACCTCGCGGCTCACCGCGTCCTTCAGCGACGTCACCGCGATCGGCAGCGGATTCAGCCCTTCGTCGACGAGCGCGTCGGCCAGCGCGTCGAACACGGCCGTGTTCGCGGCCTGCCAGTGCGCGCGATAGAACAGGATCGCGACGACCGGCGCGCCGGGCGTCCAGCGCGGCCGCCAGTCGTCGACGCTCGCGCGGTCGCGCGCCGGGTGATACAGCGCGGCGGCCGGCAGCGGGCGCGGCGGTTCGGGTTCGTCGCCGAACCCGAACGTGTGAAACGCGATGCTGCGCAGCAGCGCGTCGGCGTTGTGCACGCCGCCTTCGCGCAGATAGCGCCACCACAGCCGGCACAGCTCGGGCCTGACCGTGCTCTTCGCGACGAGGTTCGGGTCCTCCTGCAGGTCGCCCGAGAACATCGCGAGCTGCTGCCCGCGCTTCGACGCGAGCGACACGGCCTGCTCGATTCCGTACGGCCAGTACGCTTCGCCGCCAAGATGATCGATCACGACCGTCTTCGCGTGGCGCAGCACGTCGTCGACGTAGAAATCGACCGACGCCGGCTGTCGCAGGAACGTGACGTTCGCGAGCCGTACGCTCGGGAACCCGGCCGGCAAGTGCGGCACGACGCTCGCGAGCAGCGACAGCGTCGTGTCGGCCGAACTCAGGATCACGATGTCGGCCGGCTGCTGGTCGATCCGGACGACGCCCTGCGTATCGTCGACGAAGCCGCCCGGCGTGGTGCGCAGCAGATGCATCGTGCGTTACGCCTGTTGCGGCTCGGCCGCGCACGCGGCGTCGAACGCGCGTTGCAGCGCGGCCGCGTCGAGGTCCTCGCCGATCAGCACGAAGCGGCTCGCGCGCGTTTCGCCGTCTTGCCAGCGGCGGTCGAAATAGCTGTCGAAGCGGCGGCCGACGCCCTGGATCACGAGCCGCATCGGCGCGCCGGGCAGCGCGGCGAAGCCTTTCGCGCGGTAGATCGTGTGCGCTTCGACGACACGCTGCAGCGCGGCGATCGTCGCGTCGCGCGAGCCCGCGTCGCCCGACACCACGACCGAATCGAAATCGTCGTGATGGTGATCGTGATCGCCGTCGTCGGCCGAGCCGTGATGGTCGTGCCGCAGATGGATCGTTTCCTCGGACGCCGATTCGAGGCCGAGCAGCATCGCCAGATCGAGCTCGCCGCGCGTCGCGCGCACGATCTTCACCTGCGGCGGGATTTCGTCGCGGATCGCGGTTTCGATCCGCGCGAATTCGGCGTCGGCGACGAGGTCGGCCTTGTTCACGATCACGAGATCGGCGGACGACAGTTGATCGGCGAACAGTTCGTGCAGCGGCGACTCGTGGTCGAGGTTCGGATCGGCGCGCCGCTGCGCGTCGACGGCCTGCGGGTTTTCCGCGAACTGGCCGCTCGCGGCGGCCGGGCCGTCGACGACGGTCACGACCGCGTCCACCGTGAAGCTGTTGCGGATCGTCGGCCAGTTGAACGCCTGCACGAGCGGCTTCGGCAGCGCGAGGCCCGACGTCTCGATCAGCACGTGGTCGATATCCGCGCGGCGCTCGACGAGCGCTTCCATCACCGGATAGAACTCTTCCTGCACGGTGCAGCACAGGCAGCCGTTCGCGAGTTCGTACAACTGGCCCGACGCTTCGCCCTGCGTGCCGTCGGCATCGTCGCAGCCGATGCCGCAGCCCTTGAGGATTTCGCCGTCGATGCCGAGCTCGCCGAATTCGTTGACGATCACCGCGATGCGGCGGCCCTCGGCGTGCTGCAGGATATGGCGCATCAGCGTCGTCTTGCCGCTGCCGAGAAAGCCCGTGACGATCGTGACGGGCAGCTTGCGTAGGGTCATGGTAGGTCCTGTGACGAGTATGGAATCAGGCCGGGATCGTCGCGTCGGCGGCGGCGTGGCGATTCAGCGGGCGAAGCGCGGGAACAGGGCCGCGCGATCCGGCCGGACTGCCGCAGGACGGGCGGAACAACGAATCGGGCATGGTGCTTCCTTGCGAACGGTCGACATCGTGAATGCCAACACGGCTGCCGCGGCCTCGCCCGCGCCGCCTGCCGTGCGTCGCGCGGAGCCCGCGCAGGCGCGGGCGGATCGGCGGAGACAGCGGGACATACCGGGCGTCGGGCCTGCTGCGGCCGTGGACGATGCGCCGCCTCCCCGCGGCGCTGAACCCCAACGTTTCGGCCGGTATCCGGGCTGACGAACACGCCGCTTCGCCTTCCCGGATACGCGCGGCATCCAGTGGCGGTCGTCCGCATGCGCACGGCATGCGGCGAAGCGGCGCTGCGTGGCGCTTGCGCGCGACGCGTTCGCTTACCGTTGCGGGGGCAGCACAGGTTGGCTCGACTGCGGTGCAGGCAGGCTCCCTGTTTCCCGTTTAACTGCGCACGCCGGAGCGGCGCGCGCGAGCACCAAAACGCGTGCGAGTGTAGGCGGCGGTGCAAGGAGCGTCAAGGCGAGCGGCCGGCCGCAAACGCGAATGATTGTCGTTTTCAACTGATCGAGATAAACTTCGCCCCACAACAATCCAGACGACCGCGCAACGGCAAGGTGAGGCAATCACTCAGTCATCCTTAAATTTCAATGTCGAAACGACAGATATCCGGGCGGTGCTTTCCTGCGCTGGCCCTGTCGCTGTGCTCGATCGCGGGCGTGGCTTCCTGCCCTGCCGCGGCGGCCGAGTTCGACGACGAGCTGCCCGCGCTCGAGGTGCGCAGCCGCCGTCATCCGAACGATCCGCGCGCCGAAAGCGTCAGCACGGCGACCCGCACCGCGAGCGATCCGCGCGACGTCCCGCAAACCGTCGACAGCGTCGCCGTCGAGGAAACGCTGTCCTATGGCGGCCGCACGCTGGCCGACGCGCTGGCCGGCGTGCCCGGTGTTTCCAATACGTCGGACACGCGCTTCGATGCGTTCCGCATTCGCGGCTTTTCCGGCGCGGGCGACCTGCTGCTCGACGGCATGCGCGACGATGCGCAGTACGTGCGCAGTCTCGGCAACATCGAACGCGTCGAAGTGCTGAAGGGGCCGGCGGCGGCGCTGTACGGGCGCGGCAGCGGCGGCGGCGTCATCAACCGGATCACCAAGCAGCCGCTGCCGGAAAACTTCGGGCATGTGTCGGCTACGACCGGCAGTGAGGGACGGCTCGGCGCGTCGGTCGATCTCAACCGGATGCTGTCGAGGGCGTGGAGCATGCGGCTCAATGCCGGACGCGAACACGCACGCAGCTTCCGCGATCACGTCGACGGCACGCGCCAATACGTCGCGCCGTCGATCAAATGGCAGGACGCGCGGCGCAGCTGGCTGCTGCAGTTCGAATACGACGTGTACCGGCGCGTGCCCGATCGCGGCATGCCGGCGCCGGTCGCCGCGGTCGATGCGGCCGGCAAGCCGGTCGCGTTCTCGCTGCCGTCCGCGCCACGGGCGACCTTCTTCGGCGCGCCGGGCCGCGACACCATCCGCGACGAGAACCTGAATTGGCGCTCGGTCTTCACGCACGCGCTCGGCGGCGACTGGGAATTGCGCCATACGCTCGCCGTGCTCGACTTGCGCAGCACCTTCGACAATACCTACGTCACGCAAGGCTACGTCGCGAAGCCGCGCGACTACCGGCGCGTGCAACGGGCACGCTACCTGCAGGACATGACGCATCTCAACGTGCAGACCGGCGTCGAACTGAGCGGCAAGGTCGCGACCGGGCCGGGCCTGCATCACCTGCTGTTCGGCATCGAATACGGCTGGCAGAAACGCGCGCCGACGCTCCGGCAGGCCGACGCGGCGCCGATTCCGATCAGCGGACCGGATCGTTTCGCACTGGCCGGCTCGACGCCGCGCCCATACGCGACGAACCGCCACTGCGTCAGCGACTATGCGATCTTCGCGCAGGACCGCATCGACCTCGGGCGCGCGTGGAAACTGCTCGGCGGCCTGCGCGCGGAGCGTTTCGACGTCGATTCGACCAACGTGCTGAACAACCTGCGTTCGCGGCGCGCGACGACGGCATGGAGCCCGCGGCTCGGTGTCGTGTGGTCGCCGGTCGGCGCGCACAGCCTGTATGCGTCATACAGCAAGAACTTCGCGCCGGTCGGCGGCGACCTGATCGGCATCACGCCCGACGCGCGCGGCAACGCCAACGATCTCGGCCCGCAATACACGCGCCAATACGAGATCGGCGTGAAAAGCGACTGGCGCGACGGCGCGCTGAGCACGACGCTCGCGCTGTTTCAGCTCGATCTGTACAACCGCCGCGTGGCCGACCCGGTTCGGCCGGGGTTTTTCGACCTCACCGGTCTCGAACGCAATCGCGGCCTGGAACTGGGCGTCGCCGGCCGGCTCGCGGGCGACTGGTTCGTCCGCGGCGGCATCGGCTGGCAACACGCACGAGTGGTCGACGCCGAACCGAAGTACGCGGGCAAGCGGTCGTCGGGCGTGTCGGCGTCGAACGGCAGCCTGTTCGTCGGCCATGCGCCGCTGCGCGGATTGTTCGCCGAACTCGGGGTCGTGTACGAAGGTGCGCGTTACGCCGATCGCGACAACCTGCTCGAACTGCCCGCCTACGTGCGCTGGGACGGCAAGGCCGGATATCGGACGCGCGACCTGGAGGTGACGCTGGCGGTCGTCAACCTGACCGATCGCGACTACTACGCGAATGCGACGAGCGTCGCGCAGATCATGCCCGGCGCGCCACGCACGTTCACGCTGACGGCGACGTACAAGTTCTGACCGGGCGCGTGGTCCCGACCCCGGCGCAGCCGGCCCGCCGGGGCCGCTCGTGCGTTGCATGCGTGTGCTATCGTATGCGCCGCGTTCGGTGCTCGCATGCGCATTCCGCGCATGCAGTTAAACGGGAAACAGGAGGCGGATCGCCGCCCGGCCTGTGCTGTCCCCGCAACGGTACGCCGCCCGCGCATCGCGCTTTCCCGCGCGTGCGCCCAGGCCGCCCGCGATGCCACTGCCCGTCAACGGGCGGGAAGGCTGCGGCCTGGCAAGCGGCCAGCCCGGATACCGGCCGACGCAAGGGGCGAGCGCGATGCTCGCCGAACGCCCGATCCGCGGGGGACGGATGGGGTGCGCATTCCACCCGCGTTCGCGCAGGTTTCGTCCGATCCGCCCATGCACTGCCTGCCCGCCGGCCGCCGATGTGCCGTCCGCCTGCCCCGTTCCATCGTTTCGACACGGTGCGCGCCGTGCCGCGCGCGATGAGCCGCGCGTGGCTCGTCGGTGCCGGCCCGGGCGACGCCGACCTGCTGACGCTCAAGGCCGTGCGCGCGATCGGCACGGCCGACGTGCTGCTCGTCGACGATCTCGTGAACCCCGACGTGCTGCGCCATGCCCGTGCCGATGCGCTGATCGAGCACGTCGGCAAGCGTGGCGGCCATGCATCGACGCCGCAGGAGACGATCGTCGCCGCGATGCTCGCGCACCTGCGCGCGGGCCGCAGCGTCGCGCGGCTCAAGGGCGGCGATCCGTTCGTGTTCGGCCGCGGCGGCGAGGAACTGGTCGCGCTCGGCGCGGCGGGCTTTCCGGTGGAAGTCGTCAACGGCATTACCGCGGGCATCGCCGCGCCGGCCGCGCTCGGCATTCCGGTCACGCACCGCGGCGACGCGCAGGGCGTGATCTTCGTCACCGGCCACGGCGCGGGGGCCGACGAGCCCGACTGGCGCGCGCTCGCGGCCACCCGCATGACGATCGTGATCTACATGGGCATCCGCCGGCTCGACGCGATTGCCGCCGCGCTGCGCGACGGCGGCCTGCCCGGCGACACGCCGTGCGCGGCGATCGAGAACGCCACGCGCCCCGCCCAGCGCCACGTACGCGCGACGCTCGATACGCTCGTCGCGCGCGTCGGCGAGACCGGTATCGGCTCGCCGGCGATCGTCGTGATCGGCCGCGTCGCCGCGCTCGCCGACGATCCGGCAGTGCGTGCGGCGCTCGGCGGCCGCGCATGATGCGCGTCGCGCTCGGTATCGGCTTTCGCGCGGGCGTCACGGCCGCGCAACTCGATGCCGCGATCCGCGCCGCGCTCGCCCGCTACCCGGGCGCCGAGCCGGCGCTCGTCGCGACGCTCGCCGCCAAGGCACGCGCCCGCGCGCTGCGCACGCTGTGCGCGCGCCGTGGCTGGCCGCTCGTCGCGTTCGACGCGGCGCAACTCGCGAGCCGTCCGGAACTGGCCGCGAGCGGCCCGTCGGAGGCCGCGCTCGCCCGCTTCGGCATCGCGGGCGTGGCCGAGCCGTGCGCGCAGCTCGCGGCGCCGCACGGCCGGTTGCTCGGCCCCAAATCCATCCGGGACGGCGTGACGGTCGCGCTCGCCGGCCCGCTTTGAACCCGTTGTTTCGCTTTCGACAGGACGATTCCCGATGAAGACCGATTCCGAATCCCATCAGCGGATGGCCGAACGCCGCCGCGCCGGCCACGAGAAGAAGCAGGCCGCCGCCACGCAGGAAAAGGGCCTGCTGATCGTCCACACCGGTAACGGCAAGGGCAAGAGCACGGCCGCGTTCGGGATGGCCGTGCGCGTGCTCGGCCACGGCATGCGGCTCGGCGTCGTGCAGTTCATCAAGGGGGCGCTGCATACGTCCGAGCGCGACTTCCTCGGCGCGGTCGCGCAATGCGATTTCGTGACGATGGGCGACGGCTATACGTGGAACACGCAGAACCGCGACGCCGACATCGCGACCGCGCGCAAGGGCTGGGACGAGGCGCGCCGGATGATCGACAGCGGCGACTACCGGATGGTGATCCTCGACGAGCTGAACACCGTGCTGAAGTACGAATACCTGCCGCTCGACGAAGTGCTCGCGACGCTCGTCGCGCGTCCGGCGTCGGTGCACGTCGTCGTCACCGGGCGGCACGCGCCCGATGCGCTGATCGATGCGGCCGATCTCGTCACCGAAATGCGGCTCGTCAAGCATCCGTACAAGGAGCAAGGCGTGAAGGCGCAGCGCGGCGTGGAGTTCTGAGCATGCCGGCCTGCCCCGCGCTGTTCGTCAGCGCGCCCGCGTCGGGCCAGGGCAAGACGTCGGTGACGGCCGGCCTCGCGCGGCTGCACCGCCGGCTCGGCCGCCGCGTGCGCGTGTTCAAGACCGGGCCCGATTTTCTCGATCCGATGCTGCTCGAACGCGCGAGCGGCGCACCCGTGCATGCGCTCGACCTCGGGATGGTCGGCGCGGCCGGGTGCCGCGCGCTGCTCGCCGAGGCCGCGCGCGACGCGGACCTGATCCTGATCGAAGGCGTGATGGGATTGTTCGACGGCACGCCGAGCAGCGCCGATCTCGCGGTCGCGTTCGGCGTGCCGGTCGTCGCGGTGATTTCGGCGAAGGCGATGGCGCAGACGTTCGCGGCGATCGCGTTCGGGCTCGCGCGGTTCCGGCCCGAGGTGCCGTTTCACGGCGTGCTGGCCAACCGCGTCGGCTCGGCGCGGCATGCGGAATTGCTGCAACAGGCGCTGCCCGGCGACCTGCGCTGGCTCGGGCACGTGCCGGCCGATGCGGGTATCGCGTTGCCGGAGCGGCATCTCGGCCTGCATCGGCCGGCCGATATCGACGATCTCGATACGCGGCTCGACCGCGCGGCCGACGTGCTCGCGCAGACGCCGCTGGCCGAGTTGCCGCCGGCCGTCGCGTTCGCGGAGCCGGACGCGGCCGCGCCGCTGCCGCGCGCGCTGGCCGGCAAGCGGATCGCGGTCGCGCGCGATGCGGCGTTTTCGTTCATCTATCCGGCGAATCTCGCGTTGCTGGACGCGCTCGGTGCGGCGCTGCGGTTCTTCTCGCCGCTTGCCGACGAACCCGTGCCCGACGATTGCGACGCGCTGTTCCTGCCGGGCGGCTATCCGGAACTGCATGCGGCGACACTGGCGGTAAATGCCGTGACCGCACGGACGATTCGTGCGCATGCGGCAGCCGGCCGGCCGATCGTCGCGGAATGCGGGGGGATGGTGTATCTGGGCGAATCGCTGACCGACGTGGACGGCTCGACGACGCCGATGCTCGGGCTGCTGCCGGGCCACGCGACGATGCAGCGCCGGTTCGCCGCGCTCGGGATGCAACAGCTCGATACGCGCACCGGGCCGATGCGCGGTCATACGTTTCATTATTCGCGGCTGGATACGCCGCTGGCGCCGGTCGCGACCGCCGCCCGGCCCGATGGCGAGGCCGGCAGCGGTGAAGCCGTTTATCGCAGCGGCGCGATCGTCGCGACGTACATGCACATGTACTGGCCGTCGAATCCGGACGCGGTCGTGGCGTTGTTCAGCGGGGAAGCGTTCTGAACGATCGATGTCGTGCGTGCATGACGCGGCACAAAGCCTGTCGAGATTGAGCGTTGCCTTGTAGCGACTACAGCTCGGCGGTATAGCGCCAAACGTCTTCAAGGTCGAGTTCAGCCAACGGGGTCGGCCGAAGTTGCCTGCCTTTAACCGCCATGCGTTGCCCGCATGCGGGCCAGGATTTGGGTACGTTTCGTATTCGGCCCCGCCGAAGTCGGGCCGATGGTCGGCCCAGTGCCTCATGTCTCGCCGCCTCCATCACACCAGAAACGCCTCGGTCAGCTTGACCCAGTACGATGCGCCGGTCGGCAATGCCGCGTCGTTGAAGTCGTAGCCGGGGTTGTGCACCATGCAACCGCCCTCCCCGTCGCCGTTGCCGATGATCAGGTAGCAACCCGGCCGTTTCTCGAGCAGGAACGCAAAATCCTCGCTGCCGGTGAGCGGCACCATCCCGTCGATCAGATTGGCTTCGCCGACCCATTCGCGCGCGACGCCGCGCGCGAACGCCGTCATCTCCGCGTCGTTGACGAGCACCGGATACCGGCGCTGGTAGTCGATCGTCGCACTCGCGCCGAACACGGCCGCCTGCGCATGCACGACCTCCTTGATGCGCGTTTCGAGCAAGTCGCGCACGTCGGGCTTCAGCGCACGCACCGACAGGCGCATCTGCGCGCGATCGGGAATCACGTTCGGCGCTTCGCCCGCGTGGATCGCACCGACCGTGACGATCGCCATGTCGAGCGGCGACACGTTGCGCGACACGATCGTCTGCAGCGCGACGACGATGTGCGCGCACACGACGACCGGATCGATCGCGCGGTGCGGCACCGCGCCGTGGCCGCCGCGGCCCTGCACGTCGATGACGACCGTATCCGACGACGCCATGAACGGCCCCGGCAGGAAACCGAATGTGCCGGTCGGGAAGCCCGGCATGTTGTGCATCGCGAAGATCGCGTCACATGGAAATTGCTCGAACAGCCCGTCGTCGAGCATCTTCTTCGCACCGCCGAGCCCTTCCTCGGCCGGCTGGAAAATCAGGTTCAGCGTGCCCGAGAAGCGGCGTTCGCGCGCGAGGTGCTTCGCGGCCGCGAGCAGCATCGCCGTGTGGCCGTCGTGGCCGCACGCGTGCATCTTGCCCGCGATCGTGCTCTGGTACGGCAGGCCCGTGGCTTCGTGGATCGGCAGCGCGTCCATGTCGGCGCGCAGGCCGAGGCGCCGCTGGCCGTCGCCCACTTTCAACTGCGCGACGACGCCGGTGCCGCCGAGCCCGCGATGCACGGCGTAGCCCCACGACTGCAACTGTTCGGCGACGAGGTCGCTCGTCGCGAATTCCTCGAAACCCAGTTCGGGGTGAGCATGAATGCGGTGCCGGATCTCGATCATTTCGTCGGCGAGGCCTGCGGGGATCACGCTGTGCGTCACGGTGTCGTCTCCTGTTGTCCAGTAGGGAATGTGCAGGCAAGGATAGTTCGTTAAGCGGCAACCGGGCAGACAGAAAGTCGTCGTGGAGACAACCGTTGATTGCCGGTCGAATCGCTCTCCCGTCCGGACGACTGCCGCCTCCGTGCGGCACGCGCGACACTGTGCGTTCAGGCTCGAATTTTCACGTGGAGGTGATCGTTGATGGCGGTTCAGTGCCCCGGAATAATCCCTTTGTATCAACGGCTTGAAAACGTTTGTTCATTTTTTGACGGTTGTACATTTTTTGTGTACGCTGACAAAACAGTGAACAAGCGACCCTCGGTGATGCCTGCGAATGTCCCCCTCCCGATATCGGAACAGCACGTGCTCGACGAAGCGTGTGCCGCGTTCGGCCGCGCGACCCGGCGCTTCGCCGCGCGGCCCGTGCGCGTGCCGGCGGCGTACCAGGCGCGCGCCGACGCAATGATCCGCTTCGACATCGCCGGGCAGACCTTCGAGATGCCGGCGGCCGTGAGTGTCGGCGTCGAGTCGCTGCAGGGCGCGCTCGCGGCGCTGCGTCGCCGCGGCGGCACGCCGGCGCCGGGCGAGCGGCCGCTGATGCTGGTCGCGCCTTATTTTTCCGCCGAACTGGCCGCCCGCCTGACCGAGCACGACATCCCGTTTCTCGATACGGCAGGCAATGCGAGCCTGATCCAGCCGGAGGCCACCCTGATGATCTCCGGCCGCCCGAAACCTGCGCGCACGCCGCGCCGTCAGGCGTCGCGCGCGACCACGCCGAAGGGGCTCGCCGTGATGTTCGCGCTCGCGACGCAACCGGGCCTCGTCGCGCAGTCGTACCGGGCGATCGCCGCCGCGTCGGGCGTCGCGCTCGGCACGGTCAACCTCGCGATGGACGACCTGATCGCGCGCGGCCTCGTCGCGCAGCGGCGCAACGGCGAACGGCTGATGCCGGACTGGCCGCGCTTCCTGCAGGAATGGGTCGCGCTGTACCCGAGCCGCCTGCGCGCGAAACTGCCGGCCCGGCGGTTTGCCGCGCTCGCCCCCGACTGGTGGCGCGGCTTCGATTTCGCCGCCTTCGATGCGCGGCTCGGCGGCGAAGCGGCGGCCGATCTGCTCACGCACGACCTGAAGCCGGCGGCGATCACCGTCTATACGCACGGCGCCGTGCCGAACCGCCTGCTGCTGCAAGCCCGCTTGCGCCCGGACGAGCACGGCGACGTCGAGCTGCTCGAAGCGTTCTGGCCGCAGTTGCCGACGCCCGACTGGCGCGAGCACGATGTGCCGCTCGTGCCGCCGCTCCTGATCTACGCGGATCTCGTCTCGTCCGGAGACAGCCGCAATCTTGCCGCCGCCGAACATATCCATGACCGATACCTCGCCCACCCGCCCGCTTGAAATCGACGCGCGCCGGCCGCTCGAGCCGGCGGCGGTCGCGCTGCTGCAGGCGGTCGGCGCGGCCTGCGCGCGGCTCGACGCGGCATTCGTCGTGGCCGGCGCGACCGCGCGCGACATCCTGATGTGGCATGTCCACGGCATCCGTCCGGTGCGTGCGACGCGCGACGTCGACGTCGCCGTGTGCGCGGTCAGCTGGCCGTTTCATGAACGGCTCGTCGATGCACTCGTCGCGACCGGGCAGTTCGCGCGCGCGCCGAAGCATCGGCAAAAGCTGCTGTTCGACAGCGGCTCGCCGGGTTTTCGCACCGAACTCGATCTGGTGCCGTTCGGGCCGCTCGAAACGCCGCCCGGCGAGATCGCATGGCCGCCGGGCGGCGACTTCGTGCTGAACGTGCTGGGGTTTCAGGAGGCGGTCGATACGGCGCTCGCCGTGTCGATCGGCGCCGGCATCACGGTGCCGGTGGCGAGCCTGCCGGCGCTCGCGCTGCTGAAGCTGCTCGCGTGGAAGGACCGGCGCGCGCGCCAGAACAGCGACGCGTACGACCTGCTGTTCCTGCTCACGCATTTTCACGACGCGGGCAATCGCGAGCGGATCTGGGACGTCGCGCCCGACCTGCTCGAACGACATGGCTTCCAGCCGGAGCTGGCGGCAGCGGCGCTGCTCGCACGCGACGCGAAGCGGATCGCGTCACCGCACACGCACGACGCCATTCACGCGCTGTTATCCGACGACGCGACTTACGCGACGCTCGGACAGGATCTGCAGGCCCGCGCGTTCGCGCTGTTGCCCGGTGAATTCAATGACGACGCGGACCGGTATCTCGATGCGTTCCGCGACGGCTTCCTGGCGGATCCGCTCGTCCATCGGGCGTGACATCACGCCGGTCACGCCGTTTTCACCGTCCTGCCCGGGTCGGCTCGACGACGAAGCCGGAATCGGCGAGCGGCTCGTTTGCAAAGGACAGCCACGTCGGACGTACCGGACCGACCGGACACAGCAGTAACGCGCCACCTTCGCGGCGGATCTCCAGTTCGGTCACGTCGTTGAATTCAAGGCCCTTCGGAATGCGGACGGCCTGTTGGCCGTCGACCGTCAAGAGGGAAACAGTGCGCATGAACGACTCCATGTAACGAATACGTTCGCCTACTCGAGGCATCGGCTGACACCTGTCAACACGGGCCGTCGGCTTCCTGTCGCGAATGGCCGATACCCCGGCCTCCAGCGAGCGGCGCGAAGCATCGTCCGGCCGCACCGACGCCGCGTGCCCGCCCCGTCACGGCAACCGGAACGTGTCAAAAAACGTATCGCGCTCGATCACCGTGAGCGCCGCGCGCTTGTGCGGGAAATCGAATTCCTTCAGCGTATGGAAGCCGAGCCGGTGCATGTACGCGATATGCCGCACGTGATCGACGCGCGGTTCGCCGACGAGCCGCTGCGTACGCGGTTCGTCGACGAACATGTAGTGCAGCACCCCGCTCCACCATGCATGCAGCTTGCCGGCGCTCTGGAAGCGCGAGTCGCCGATCAGCAGGTGCAGCCCGCGATCGTAGTCGTGCGCGTCGTAGAACGGCGCGAGGCGGTCCTCCTTCGCCCAGTAGAACTCGAAATAGCCGAACGGCGTGTCGTCGAAATAGCCGATCATCGGGTGCATGTGCGGGTCGGCCAGCCGTTCGGCGAGATACGCCGCATGCTCGTCGCGCGTGCCGCGCTGGTCCCAGAAATGCGCGACGCGGTCGAGGTTCATCCAGCCGCTGAACAAGTCCGCGTGCGCGTCGATGTCGACGGTGCGCAGGCTGAACGTCATGCCGACCTGCGGCATGTAGCGCGCATAGATCTCGCCGGCCGGCGACGGCGGCCGCACCGGATGCCGATGGCCGTTCGTGATCGCGTAGCGCAGCGGCATCCCGCCCGACGCGCTCGCCTTCAGCCACGGCCGCGGATTCTGCCAGAACGTCGTGCGCGACACGGTGAACCGCAGCGTGTCGCCCGCGACCTGCGCGCCGTCGATCACGCCTTCGCGCACCGCACGCGCGACGTACGCTGCCACGGCCGCTGCGTCGGCGCCGCCAAGGGGCACCGAGATCGTCGCCGCGTCGTGCCGCGTGTCGGTGTTGAACAGCGCGACGAACGTCGCGAGCAGCGCGTCCGGCGCGTCGTCGGGCCGCCATGCGTCGAGCGCATGCTCGACGACGGCCGCCGCCTGCCCGCGCGCGGCGCCGTCGAGCGCGGCGGCCACTTCACCTTCGACGGCATCGGCGGCGCCGGCCGGTTTCGTCAGCGTGTCTTGCATCACCATGCTCCCGCGTCGTGACGGTCGGCGAGGACGTGCAGCCCGCGCTCGAGCGCCGGAAACAGGCTGCGCTGGAAGTTGTTCCAGCGCAGCTCGAGGATCGTGTCGTCCGGTGCGATCGGCGTGTCGAGCACGTCGTAGATCACCTCGCCGGAATCGATACCGTTGTCGACGTAGTGGAACGACGCGCCCGTCATCGTCACGGGTTCGACGGACGACGTCGCGCCGGTCGCCCAGTCGACCCGTTCGCCGCGTGCGCCGTGCAGCGCGTCGAGCGTCGCCCACGCGCCGCGCCGCTGGTACGGCGAATCGTCGGCCGTGATGCCCGGATGGATGTTCGCGATGCGCCGGTGAAAGCGCGCGCCCGGCCGCACGAGTTCGTCGAGGATCACGAGCAGCCCGTCGAGCACGACGATGTCGGCGTCGAGTTCGAGCAGGCGCTCGAGCAGGCGGCGCTCGAACGCCTGCTTGCCGGCTGCGCGCTCGCGCGCGTCGCGCGGCAGCCGCCGGTACGTCGACGGGATCGTGCAGAACAGTTCGTCGACCGGCCGGCCCTGCACGGTCAGGCCTTCCGGCAGGATCCACGGACGGCCCGGCGTGCGCGCGAAACCGTAGTCGGCCACTTTCGCGCGGTCGGCCGGCGAGCCTTCGTCGTCGTCGACGATCACGCCCTGGAGCGTGTAGCGTTCGCCGAGCGGCGAATCGTTCAGGCGTTCGACGAGGAATTCGAGCGGCGCCTTCATGTAGCGCGTGCCGCCGCGATAGGCGACCGGCTGGCCGGCGCGATCGGCCGCGCCATTGCGCAGCGACTGGATATAGACGAGATTTTTCTTCGGCATGGATGCGTCGTGGAAAAGCGGAACGAAGGCGCCGCGGTGCACCCGCGCCGGCCACGAAGGCCGGCCGGCGAGCCGCGGCGCGCGACGTCACCAGTTGTATTTCGCGGTCGCGATCACCGTGCGGTCGGTCCCGAAAATGCAGACGTTCGTCGACTGGCAACCGCTGATGTAGTGGCGGTTGAACAGGTTCGTCCCGTTCACGGCGAACCGCCAGTTACGCGTGTCGTAATGCAGGCCCGCGTCGAACAGCGTGACGCTCGATACCGTCAGCGAGTTGTCGGCCGCACCGGCCGACGCGCTCTGGTAACGAATGCCGCCGCCCAGGCCGAAGCCGGCGAGCGGCCCCGTGTGCCACGTCCAGTCGGTCCACAGCGACGCCATCTGGCGCGGGCGCGGAATGTCGACCGGCCAGTTGTTCAGCGAGACGTCGTTGGCCTGCACGTTCTTCACGTCCTGATAGACGTACGACGCGATCACCGACAGGTTCCGCGTGACCTTGCCGGTCGCGCTCAGCTCGATCCCGCGCGAGCGCACTTCGCCCGTCTGCACCGACTTCGTGCCGGTCGTGTCCTGGCTCGGCAGCGCCGACGTGAGCACGTTGGTCTGGTTGATCTGGTAGATCGCCGCGTTCAGCATCAGGTTCTTGCCGGGCGGCTGCCAGCGCAGGCCGGCTTCGATCTGCTTGCCGCGCGTCGGCTGCGGCAGCCCGCCGCCGACCAGGTTCACGCCGATCAGCGGATTGAACGACGTCGCGTAGCTGACGTACGGCGACAGCCCGTAATCGCCCTGGTACGTGAGGCCGACGCGGCCGGTGAACGCCGTGACGTCCGCCTTCGTCGACGTGCCGGCCGCACGGTCGTCCTGCCGCATGTTGACCCAGTCCTCGCGGCCGCCGAGCGTCAGCGTCCACCGGTTCCACTTGATCTGGTCCTGCGCGTACAGGCCGAACGTGTTCATCGTCGTGTACGTGTTGGTGCGGAACGTCGCGTCGGGCGTGAACACCGCCGTCGTGACGGGCTGGTACACCGGGTTGTAGATATTCAGCCGCGGCGCGGCGGCGAGCCATTCGCTGTCGGTCGCGGTCTGCCGGTTGTACTGGAAGCCGAGCAGCAGCGTGTGCTGGAGCGGGCCCGTCGCGAAGCGGCCTTCGAGGTTGTTGTCGATGTCGAAGCGGCTGTAGTTCATCTGGAACACGCCGGCCCAGCGCGACACGTCGGTCGTGCTGCCTTCGACGAAGCCGTTGCCGAACACCGAGCCGTTGTCGAGCGACAGGTGCATCAGGCGCGTGTTCTGACGGAACGTCCAGGCGGGCGTCAGGTTGCGCTCGAACTGGTAACCGACCGACCACTGCTTCTTGCGGTAGTAGTTGAAGTTGCCGTCGCCTTCGTAGACGTCCTTGTCGATCTGGCCGTTCGGGTTCGGCAGCACCGTGCCTTGCGCGGGCAGGAAGTTCGACGAGATGTCGCCCCAGTCCTGCAGGTAGGTCGCGGACAGCGTCAGCGACGTATCCGCGTCCGGGCGCCAGCGGAACGACGGCGCGAGCGCGACGCGCTGGTCGTTGTTCGGGCCCGTCAGCGCGTTGCCGTCGCGCGCGACGCCGACGAACCGGTACGCATACTTGCCGTCCGGGTCGAGCTTGTCGCCGACGTCGATCATGAACTGCTTGCGCGCGTAGTTGCCGATCTGCACACCGGCTTCGCGCACGCGCTCGCCGTCGGCGAGCTTGGTGTGCACGTCGACGATCGCGCCCGGATCGCCCGCGCCGTACAGCACCGAGGTCGGCCCGCGCAGCACGCTGATGCTGTCGATCATGTACGGATCGACGCGCCAGCTCGCGAGGTTGATCGTGTTCGGCACCTGCAGCCCGTCCACGTAGGCGGTCGGCGTGAAGCCGCGCAGCGCCGCGTACCAGTCGGAGCGGTTGTCCGACCCGTACGACGAGAAGCCCGGCACGTAGCGCAGCGCCGCGTTCACGTCGGTGGCGCCGGTCATCTCGATCTGCTGCGCGGTGACGACGTTGATCGTCTGCGGGATCTCGTCGAGCGGCGTGTCGGTCTTGGTGCCGGTCGTGCTGCGCTTGGCGACGAGCCCGACCGTGCCGTCTCCCGCCGAGGCCGCGTTGACGGTGATCGCCGGCAGCGTGCCGTTTTGCGCGGCGGTCGACGGTTGCGCCGTCGCGCCGCCTGATGCACTGCTGGCCGACGCCGCGGCGCCTGCGTTCACGGCCGGCGCCGTCTGGGCGTATGCGTGCCCTGCCGCCGCCATACCGAACGCCACGCTTGCCGCGGCTGCGATCGCACGCACACGCGTGCCTGTTGCCCACTCCATCTTCTTCTGCTCCACTTTTTCGATGCGGTCTCCGACCGCGCCTTTGTCAAAGAGCGAAAGCCATCCGGCCTGCGCTCACCCCGTTGTTCAGTCGTTTTTCATGCGTGGCCCGCGCCGCGCCGTCGTCGTGCGCGGACGCGATGCCGGCTTCGAGCGACGCGCAGATTTCGTCCGCGCGGCGCGCCAGTACCGACAGCAGCGTGTCGGACAGGCCGTGGCTGTCTTCGCAGCAGCCTTGCAGGTAGATGTGCGGCGTGAAGTGCTCGGGCGTCGCGAGCCGGTAGTCGCGCGTGACGTCGCCGCGCGTGAGCGCGTCGCCCAGGTGCGGCGCGAGCCCGTCGAGCAGCGCGGAATGCGTGTCGCGGCGGTAGCCGGTCGCGAGCACGAGCGCGTCGAAACGCTCGACGCGCGTGGCGCCGCTCAGCCGGTCGCGCAGCGTCAGCTCGATGCGGCCGTCGGCCGCGCGCAGCGCGGCCTCGATCGCGCTGTTCGCGAGCAGCGCGTGACGCGGCGTGCCGTCGATGCGCTGCAGGTACAGCATTTCGTAGATCTGTTCGATCAGCGGCCGGTCGACCACCGCGTAGTTCGTGTCGCGATAGCGCTCGAGCAGCGCGCGGCGCGCGTCGTGCGGCTGCGCATAGACGACGTCGGTGAATTCGGGGCTGAAGATTTCGTTGACGAACGGGCTGTCGTCGGCCGGCTTCAAGGCGCCTGCGCGCATCACGAGGCTCGCGTCGACGTGCGGGAAGCGGCGCGCGAGGTCGATGAACACCTCGGCCGCGCTCTGTCCCGCCCCGATCACCGCGACGCGGCGCCGCTCGCCGCCGGGCGACGCGACGAGCCGGTCGATGTCGGCCAGGTACGATGACGAATGAATCACGCGGTCGCGGCCGAGCGCGGCGAACGCATAGGGAATCGCCGGTGTGCCGCCGACGCCCACCGACAACGCACGCGTGACGCGCTGGCGCTCGTGGCCGGCCGCGTCGCGCGACAGCACGCGCAGCGCGTCGATCTTCGCGCCGTCGCCGCGCACCGGTTCGATCCCCAGCACGGTCTCGCTGTAATGGACGCGATCGTCGAACGCGTCGGCGACCCAGCTCAGGTAGTCGTGGAATTCGACGCGGGTCGGATAGAAGTTCTTCAGGTTGATGAATTCGTTCAGGCGGCCGCGTTCGAACAGATAGTTGATGAACGTGTAGCGGCTTTTCGGATCGCGCATCGTGACGAGATCCTTCAGAAACGAGATCTGCATCCGGCAGTCGTCGAGCAGCATCCCGCGATGCCAGCCGAATTCCGGCTGGCGCTCGATGAAGCAATGGGCGAGCGTGTGCGCGCCGCCGCGCTCCGCGAGGCGCACGGCCAGCGCCAGATTCGACGGCCCGAAGCCGACGCCGATCAGGTCGAATACGGTTTCTCTCTGCATGTCTCAGCTCCCTTGTCGGTGAATCCGGCCCGTCAGACGTGACGGCCGGAGAAGAACGTCTCGCGCAGCGTGCGCATCCACAGCGGCTGCGCGTCGGCCAGCGCGAGACGGCGCTGCCGCGCGAAGCCATGCCGCGCGAGATGGTCGGCAACCCGCGTGTGGCCGGCCGGAACGGCACAGCCGACCGCTTCGGTACGCAGGTCGTCGAGAAACAGGTAATGGACGACGGACGGCAGCCAGCCGGCCACGCGATGCGGGCCGCGCCAATGCGGCTCGCCGACCAGCATCCGCAGCCCGCGGTCGTAGTCGCGCGCCGCGACGTGCGGCGCGAGCGCGTCCTCCTTCAGCCAGAACGCCTCGAAATACGCGAATGGCTCGCCGTCGAAACAGCCGATGAGCGGCGTCACGTGCGGATCGGCTTGCCACGGGCCTTGCGCGCCGAGCTGGCGAGGCTGTGCGCCCGGCCAGCCGTCGCGCACGCGCGGCTCGTCGAACCAGCGTGCGAGCCGCTCCGTGTCCTCGGCCGGCTGCCAGCCGCGCAGCGTGAAGCGCACGCCGAGCGCCGGCAGGTCGCGCGCGTAGACGTCGCCGCGCGGTGCGGGCGGACGGCGCGGATGACGCCGGCCGTCGGTGATCGTCGGCAGCGTCGCGCACGGCAGAGACGGGCCGACGCACCACAGATCGGCCTGCTGCGCCCAGCCGTCGCGCAGGCAGCGGCCGGCGTCGGCGAGGACGCCGCTCGCGCGCAGCGCGTCGAGGGCGACCGCCGGCCACGCGGCCGGGTCGAGGCGGATCGCCGCGTGGCGCGCGCTGTCAGAAAACGCCGCGGCGAGCGCGGCCAGCAGCGCGCGCCGCTGATCCGCCGGCGCCGCGCGATGGTTGTAAGCGACGAGGCGCAGCGCGCCGTCGTCGCCGAGTTGCGCGCGCAGCAACTGCGCGCCGATGCCGTCGCCCTGCGCGACGCGGATCTGCGCGCCGTCGCGCACGGCGAACAGGCCGTCCGCGAACGCGAGGCGGTAGGTATCGAGCATCGTGAACCCGTCCGGACGCACTTCAGCCAGCATGGCGCGCCTCGTGTCCCGTTTCCGCTCGCGCGTCCAGCCGCGCGCCGAGTGCCGCGAGCGTCGGCGTCGCGAACACGTCGGCGACCGTCAACGCGTGACCGGCTCGGCCGGCCGCATCGACGAAGCGCACGACGTCGAACGACGTCGCGCCGGCTTCGAACAGGTCCGCATCGGGCTCGGGCGCGGCCGTCGCGAACGTGTCCGACCACAGCGCGGCGAGCGCGGTAGCGGCATGCGACGGGACGGCGTCGGCGCGTGTGGCCCCGTTGACGGGTGCGCCGCACGCGGTGTGCATGGCTGCGTGCGCGTCGGGCGCGCCGAGTGCCGCTTCCGACGCACCGGCGAAACGCGCGACTTCGTCGTGATACAGCTCGACGAGCGCCTCGACGAAATCGCGCGCGAGCAGTTCGTCCGCATACGAGAACGCGGCGCTCACGCGGCCATCCGGGTGCTCGACCACGTCCAGCTCCAGCGTGAACACGACGCGATGGCGCACGTCGTCGAACTCGGCCAGCGACAGGCCGGCCCAGTCGCGCGCGGCGGCGCCGGTCGGGCGCAGGTAGTTGAACATCACCTGGAACAGCGGATTGGCCTGCGCGGCACGCGGTGCACGCAGCGCGGCCACGACGTCGGCGAACGGCACGTCGGCATGCGCATACGCGGCAAGCGCCGTGTCGCGCACCTGCGCGAGCACGTCCGCGCGGCGTGCGGCCGGGTCGATCCGCGTGCGCACGACGACCGAGTTGATGAACAGGCCGAGCGCGTTGCGGGCCGCGTCGCCGGTGAGCGCGCGCGTCGACGCGAGCACGCCGACCGGCTGGTCGGCCGCGCCCGTCGCGCGGAACAGCGCGGTATTCAGCGCCGCATGCAGCAGCATCGGCAGCGTGGCGTGGGAGGCCGACGCGGCGTCGCGCGCGGCGCGAATCAGCTGCGCATCGAATTCGAATGCGATGCGGGCTGCGCGCCATTGCGGCACGGCCGGCGCATCGGCGCGCAGCGGCAACACGCGCGACGGCAGATCGGCGAGCGCATCGCGCCAGTACGCGACGCGCGCCGGATGGCACGGCGCGGGCAGCACGAGCTGTTGGCGGGCCGGTTGGACAATTTCATCGGCCGGTGCCGCGCCGCGCCGCACGCGAGCGACATAGCGGGCGCGCACCGCGTCGAGCCACAGTTCGATCGATTCGCCATCCGACACGATGTGGTGGATCGTCACCGACAGCACGTGGTCGTGCGCACCGAGCCGCAACAGGCGGGCGCGCCACAGCGGCGCATCGGCCGCGAGGTCGAACGGCGCGAGCGCGTCCTCGTCGGTCAGCGCGGCCGCGCGAGTCAGCGCATCGGTTTGCGCCGACAGGTCGATCACCGGCAGGCCGACGGCCACGTCTGCGTCGACGCGCTGGCCCGGCAGCGCGCCGTCGCGGACGACGAGCCGTGCACGCAACGCCGGATGCGCGGCTGCCGCATCCGAAAACGCGGCGCGCAGCGCATCGACGTCGAGCGGGCCGCGCACGCGCAGCGCGACCGGAATGTTGTACGCGGCGCTATCCGGCTGCGCGCGCCACAGGAACCACAGGCCGAGCTGCGCGGGCGACAGCGGCCACACGCCGTGCGCGTCCGGTTTGGCCACCGCGATGCCCGGCGCCGTGGCGCCGGAATGCGCGGCGCGCGGCGCATCGGCCACCTGCCGCGCATATTGCGCGAGCACGGGCGCCTCGAACAGCGCGCGCACCGGCACGTCGCGGCCGAGCCGCTCGGCCACGCGCGTCGCGACACGCACGGCCGCGAGCGAATGACCGCCGAGATCGAAGAAGTGGTCGCCGCGGCCGACCCGCTCGAGGTTCAGCACGTCGCACCAGATCGCGGCCAGCGCGGCTTCGTCGCCATCGTGCGGCGCCTCGTACGCGCGTTCGACACGCACGGGCGCCGGCAGCCGTGCACGGTCGACCTTGCTGTTCGCGTTGCGCGGCAGCGCGTCGAGCACGATCAGTTGCGCGGGCACCATGTAGTCGGGCAGCGTGCGGCGCAGGTGTGCGTCGAGCGCCGCGGCTTCGACGGGCTGCGCGGCCGCCTGCGCATCGGCGGTCAGCTCGACGTACGCGACGAGCTGCGCGAGCGCGCCCTGCCCGTGCACGACCGCGCAGGCTTCGCGCACCGCGTCGTGCGCGGCGAGCTGCGCTTCGATTTCGCCGAGTTCGATCCGCAGGCCGCGCAGCTTCACCTGATGATCGACACGGCCGATGAAATCGAACACGCCGTCCGCGCGGCGCCGCACGAGGTCGCCGGTACGGTACAGTCGCGCGCCCGGTGCGCCGTACGGATCGGGCACGAAACGCTCGGCCGTCAGCGCGGGACGGTCGAGATAGCCGCGCGCGACGCCGATGCCCTCGCCGCCGAGGTACAGTTCGCCGATCACGCCCACCGGCAGCGGATGCAGCCGCGCGTCGAGCACGTGCGCGGTACGCGCGCCGACCAGCGTGCCGATCGGCAGGTACGCGGCGTCGCCGAGCGTCGCGAGATCGTCGCCGGGCCGGAACATCCACAGCGTCGGCGTGATCACCGTTTCGGTCGGGCCGTAGCCATTGACCACGCGCACGTTCGGCAGCGCGCGGCGCAGCATCGCGAACGCCTCGCGCGACGTCGCCTCGCCGCCCACCGTCAGCGAACGCAGCGTCGGCGGCGCGCCGTGCGCGAGCGCCCATTCGGCGAGCTGGGCCGCGCAGCCGGGCGGCACGTAGGTCATCGTCACGCCGTCGCGAATCATCATCGCGCAGGTCTGCGCGGGCGGCCACAGCACGTCGGCCGTCACCGACACGGCGGCGCCCGACATGTATTGCGAAAACCAGCCTTCGTGCGCGCCGTCGAAATTGACCGACTGGAACAGCAGGAACACGTCGTTCTCGCCCGCGCCGTAGCGCTCGGCGATCGCCGCGCAATGCAGCGCGAACGACGCGTGGTCGACGATCACGCCCTTCGGCTTGCCGGTCGAGCCCGACGTGTAGATCGCATAGGCCGCGTGGCCGGGCAGCACGTCCGGCAGCACGACGTGCGCGGCTGCGTCGAGCGCATCGATGGCGTCCGCGCGCCAGATGCGCAGTTCGGGCAATTCGGGCAGCGACGCGGCGCTCGCGCCGTCGGTCAGCACGTGCGCGATGTTCGCGTCGCCGACGATCTGCGCGAGCCGCTCGCGCGGGTGAGCCGGGTCGAGCGGCACGAACGCGGCGCCCGACTTCAGCACCGCGATCAGCGCGACGAGCAGGTCGACCGAACGCTGCAGCGCGACGCCGACGCGCATCTCGGGCCGCACGCCGGCCGCCACCAGATGGCGTGCCAGGCGCGCCGCACGCGCATCGACTTCGCCGCGCGTCAACGCGCGATCGATATCGGCGACGCCGCGTGCGTCCGGCCGCGCCCGCGCGTGGGCGGCGATGCGCGCATGCACCGGCACGAACGGCTCGGCCGCGGTCGCCCCGGCCGGCGCGTTCCACGCAGCAAGCTGCGCGCGTTCGTCGGCCGGCAGCCAGTCGAGATCGCCGATCGGCAGGCTCGGACGCACGAGCGCATCGGTGAGCAGCGTGACGAAGCGCGCGGCCAGCCGTGCGATCGCATCCGCGTCGAACAGGTCGAGCGCGTAGATGAAGGCGGCGTCGAAGGTGCCGTCCGGCGTCGCTTCGACGGACAGCGTCAGGTCGAATTTGGCGGACGGCGTGCCCGACGGCAGCAACGCGGCCGACGCCGCGCCGAGCGCGGGCAGCGCGCGGCGTTCGCCGTACGCGGCCATCACCTGGAACAGCGGATGGTGGCTTGCGCTGCGCGGCACGCCGAGCGCGTCGACCACCTGCTCGAACGGCACGTCCTGATGCATCTGCGCATCGACGAGCGCGCGCTGCGTGCGTGCGACCAGCGACGAGAAATCGCCGTGCGCGGGTACGTCGACGTCGATCGCCAGCGTGTTGACGAAGAAGCCGATCAGGCCGG
The DNA here is from genome assembly GCF_902833145.1 of Burkholderia sp. BCC0506. GTDB lineage: Bacteria > Pseudomonadota > Gammaproteobacteria > Burkholderiales > Burkholderiaceae > Burkholderia. Next base: position 470,907 of record NZ_CADFEN010000005.1, read on the forward strand.
CGACCTCCGCGCGCTCGCGGTTCGCGGCCGGCACGCCGACGCAGATCCGTGCGTCGCCGGTCGCGCGCGCCAGCAGCGCATCGAGCGCGGCGAGCAGCACCGCGAACGGCGTCGCGCCGGACGCGGCCGCGAATGCGCGCAGCCGTGCGGCGATCCTCGCATCGAGCGAAAACACGTGACGCGCGCCGCGTGCGCTGCGACGGGCCGGCCGCGCGGCCGCGCCCGGCAGCGTCAGCACGCCGCGCTGCGGATCGAGCCGCTCGCGCCAGAACGCGAGCTGACGGTCGCGCTCGCCGGCATCGAGCCAGCGGCGCTGCCACAGTGCGTAGTCGGCGTACTGGATCGGCAACGGCGCGAGCGGCACCGGCTCGCCCGACGCATACGCGCGATAGAACGCCGCGAGTTCTGCCAGCATCACGCCCGACGACCAGCCGTCCGACACGATGTGATGCACGGTGAGCGCAAGCCAGTGATGCGTCGCGTCGAAGCGAACCAGATGCGCGCGCACGAGCGGCGCCGTGCCGAGATCGAACGGTTCGGCTTCGTCGGCCGTCGCGACGGCCTCCGCGCGCGGTACACGCTGCGCATCCGGCAACGCCTCGAGATCGGTGTCGCGCCACGGGCAGCGCAACGGCGGATGGATCGTTTGCGCGACGCCGTCCGGCGCTTCGTCGAAAGTCGTGCGCAACGCTTCATGGCGCGCAATCAGCGCATCGCATGCAAGACGCAGCGCATGCACGTCGAGCGGGCCCGTCAGCGCCAGGCGCTCGGTGATGTGGTACGCGTCCGGCGCATCGATCAGCCGCGCGTGCAGCCACAGCCGCGTCTGCGCGAACGACGCCGGCACGCGGTCGCCGCGCGCCGTGCGCGGCGGGATCGGCAGCACGCGAAAGTCGATGCCGGCCGCGCCGAGCTTGTCGATGAAAACCGCGCGCTGCGCGTCGGGCAGTTGCGCGAAACGCGTCGCGAGCGCCAGCCAGTCGGGTTGAACCTTCGTCATCCGTCGTCCTTATTGGGTTTCCAGTTCGCCGAGCAGCGCGTCGATCGCGCTCGCCGCATCGGTCGCGCCGCGTGCCGCGCAGGCTGCGTCGATCGCTTGCGCGCAGCGCGCCAGCGTGCGCGTGTCGAACAGCGTGCGCAGCGGCAGCGCGAGCCCCCAGTGCAGGTTCGCCTGCGCGTGGGCCTGCGTCGCGAGCAGCGAGTGGCCGCCGAGCAGGAAGAAATCGCCGTCGCGGCCGATCGCGTCCACGTGCAGCACGCGCTGCCAGATCGCGGCGAGCGCGCGCTCGGTGTCCGTCGCGAGTTCGACGGCTTCGCTCGCTTCGCGCACCGGCGCGGGCAGCGCATGGCGATCGCACTTGCCGTTCGGCGTGACGGGCAACGCATCGAGCTCGATCAGCTGCGACGGCACCATGTATGCCGGCAATTGCGCGCGCAGCGCGTCGAGCAGCGCCGCGCGGTCGAGCGGGCCCGCGTCGCCGCGGGCGACATAGCCGATCAGTTGCGCGTCGCGCACGATCACGACCGCATCGTTGACGCCCGGCGCCGCGCGCAGCAGCGCCTCGATCTCGCCCGGCTCGATCCGCTGGCCGCGCAGCTTCACCTGCGTGTCGACACGGCCGAGGTAGTCGAGCGCGCCGTCCGCGCGCCGGCGCGCGAGGTCGCCGGTGCGGTACATGCGGGCGCCCGGCACGAACGGATCAGGCACGAAGCGCTCGGCGGTCAGCGCCGGTCGGCCGAGATAGCCGCGCGCGAGGCCCGCGCCCGCGAGATACAGTTCGCCGGTCGCGCCGGCCGGTACCGGCTGCCACGCGGCATCGAGCACGTGCAGTTGCAGGTTCGCGATCGGATGGCCGATCGGCACCGCGACCGCCTGCGCGTCGTCGGGGCCGCAGGTCCAGTGCGACACGTCGATCGCGGCCTCGGTCGGCCCGTACAGGTTCACGAGCGTCGCGTTCGGCAACAGGCGCGCCATCTTCGCGACGAGTTCGGGCGCGAGCGCCTCGCCGCTCGCGACGATCAGGCGCACGCTGTCGCATTGCGCGGCGGCCGAGAAATCGTCGAGATGCGCGGCGAACGCGGCGAGCATCGACGGCACGAAATGCAGCACCGTCACGCCGTGCGCGTGGATCGCGGCGGCCAGACGCGCCGGATCGCGGTGGTCGCCGGGTGCTGCGATCGCGAGCTTCGCGCCGACCGCGAGCGGCCACACGAATTCCCACACCGACACGTCGAAGCCGAACGGCGTCTTGTGCAGCACGACGTCGTCGCGCGTCAGCCGGTACGCGTGCTGCATCCATGCGATCCGGTTCGCGAGCGCGCCGTGCGTGTTGCCGGCGCCCTTCGGCTTGCCGGTCGAGCCGGACGTGTAGATCAGGTACGCGAGCCGCGCGTCGTCGATCGCGGCGGCGTGATCGTCGATATCGCCCGCTTCGTCGGCCAGCAAATCCGCAACCGTCAGCAGTTGCGTATCGGCGCCCTCGCCCAGCGCGGCGTCGACCTGCTCGCGCAGATGCGCCTGCGTGATCGCGACGGCCGGCCGCGCGTCGCGCAGCAGGTACGCAATGCGCTCGGCCGGATAGTCGGGATCGACCGGCAGATACGCGGCGCCGGCCTTCAGCACGCCGACGAGCGCCATCACCATGTCGAACGAGCGCTCGACGCACAGCGCGACCGGCGTGTCGGGCTGCACGCCGCGCCGGCGCAGCGCGGCGGCGATGCGCGACGTGGCGGCGTCGAGTTCGCGATAGGTCGCGCGCTGCACGCGGCCGTGAGCATCCGCATATTCGAGCGCGATCGCATCGGGCGTCGCTCGCGCCGCGTCGGCGAATTGCAGGTGCAGCGGCTGCCGTTGTGCGCTCGGCCACACATGGGCGGTGTCCTGCGCGCGGGCCAGCGCTTCGCGGGTCGCCTCGTCGGCGATCGACAGCGTGCCGAGCAGCGCGTCCGGCGTACGGGCCAGCGCATCGAGTGCGCAAGCGAACGCGCGGTGCCAGGTCTCGACCTGACGCGCGTCGACGCGCGCGGTGTCGTAGCCGTAGTCGATCGTCAATTGCGCGCCACTCTCGATCACGAGCGTCAGCGCGAAATCGGTCGCCTCGATGCTGCGCACGCCGCTCAACGCCAGCGCGCGCGGATCGGCGTCGCGCACCGACTCGTCGACCGGATAGTTCTCGAACACGACCAACGTGTCGAACAGGGCGCCGCCCGAGCCGCGCGCCCAGCGCTGGATGTCGGCAAGCGGCGTGTGCGCGTGCTCGGCGGCAGCGGCGTTCTCGCGCTGCAGCGTTTGCAGCCAGTCGGCCGCACGTTGCTGCGGCGCGGGCGCGGTGATGACCGGCAGCGTGTTGATGAAGAGGCCGAGCACCGAATCGACGTCCGCGAGCGCATCGGGACGGCCGGCGACGGTCGCGCCGAACGCGACGGCCGGCTGGTGCGTCATCCGCTGCAGCGCGAGCGCCCATGCGCCCTGCACCAGCGTGTTGACGGTCAGCTTCAGCGCGCGGGCGGTCTGCGCGACGCGCGCCGTCGTGTCGGCGTCGAGCGTCGCGCGCCACGCGACCATCTCGGCATCCGCGCGGTCGGCGGTGCGTTCCGCGATCAGCGTCGGTGCGTCGAGCCGTGCCAGTCGTTCGGTCCAGAAGCGCTCGTCGGCGTCGCGGTCGCGCGTGCCGAGCCACGCGATGAAGTCGCGATAGCGCAGCGCCGGGCGGCTCGCGAACGGCGACACGGCGTCCGGGTCGCGATAGTCGCGCAGCACGTCGGCAAGCAGGCGCGCGGTGCTCCAGCCGTCGAGCAACACGTGGTGGCGCGTCCATACGATGCGCCATGCGTCGTCCGTCACGCGGATCAGCGTGAGCCGCATCAGCGGCGGCTCGCGCCAGTCGAATCCGCGCGTGCGGTCGGCCGCGAGCCATGCGTCGAAATCGGCGTCGAGCGTGTCGCCGCGCGTGCGCCAGTCGAGCTGCTCGACCGGCATGCGCGCGTGACGATGCACGCACTGCAGCGGCGCGGCTTCGTCCGGCATCACGCTCGTGCGCAGGATGTCGTGACGCGCGATGGATGCGTCGAACGCGGCCGCGAGCCGGTCGGCGTCCAGCGCGGTGGCGGTCGCGACGAGCTGGTTCACGTAGCTCGCGTGGCCGGGCGCGAACAGCGCATGGAACAGGATGCCCTGCTGCATCGGCGACAGCGGATAGACATCGTCGATCGTGCGCCAGTCGAGCGGCGCGCGTTCGATCGCGGCCTGCGTGAGACCGGCGGCCTGCGCGAGCGGGAAATCGCCCGGCGTCGCGCCGGCGCCGCGATGCGCGACGCGCGACGTGCATGCGTCGACGAGTTCGCGCAGCGCGGCCGCGAAACGTTCCGCGAACGCGTCGATCGTCGCGCGTTCGAACTGCGGCGCACCGTAGACCCAGTGCACCTTCAGCGTGCGCGCGCCATCGCCGTCCGTGTCGAGGTACGCATGGATCGCGAGCGTGTTGCCGAGCGGGCCTCGAGGATCGCGCTCGACGCCGGTACCGCCGAAACGCGGCACGAGCGTCGCATCGCGCGGCGCGTCGAACTGGCCGAGATAGTTGAACGTGACGCGCGGACGCGGCACGGCGGCCAGCGCCGCGCGCGTCGCCGCGTCGCCGTAGTGCGCGAGCACGCCGAAGCCGAGCCCCTTGTGCGGCACCGCGCGCAGCGTGTCCTTGACCGCGCACAGCGTGTCGCGGGCCGTCGCTTCGACCGGCAGCGTCACCGGGTAATGGCTCGTCAGCCAGCCGATCGTGCGGCCGGCATCCGCGTCGTCGAACAGCGCCTCGCGGCCGTGTCCTTCCAGTTCGACCCGGCACGATGCGGCGCCGCGCGCGCCGGCCAGCGCCAGCGCGAGCGCCGCGCCGAGCAGCTCGATCGTCTGCGTGCGATAGGCCGCATGCGCGTCGGTCAGCGCGGCGCGGGTCAACGCCGCGTCGATCGTCTGTACGACGACGGCCGCATCGGCGTTCGTCGCCGCGGCATCGGGGCGGTCGGCCACGATGTCGTCGCCGTGCGCCATGCCGGCCCAGTAGGCGGTTTCGCCCGCGAACGGCGCCGCCGGTTCCGTTGCCGCGCGGGCGAGCCGTGCGGCCCAGGCGTCCGCGCGCAGGCCCGGCGGCGACAGGCGGATCGGCATGCGTTCGCATGCGGCGCGGTAGGCCGTGTCCAGGTCGTCGAGCAGGATGCGCCACGACACGCCGTCGACGACCGCGTGGTGAATCGCGAGATACAGCCGCGTCGAACCGTCCGGCAGCCGTGCCGCGCATGCGCAGGCGAGCGGTCCGCGGCCGAGGTCGAGACGGCGTTGCAGTGCGTCGAAGCGGGCCAATGCGTCGGCTTCGTCGCGTGCGGCGACTTCGACGAACGGCAGCGCGTCGTACGGCTTCGCCGCCTCGCTCGCCTGCCACGTGCCGTCGGCGCCCTGTGCGAAGCGCTGGCGGAATGCGCCGTGATGCATGAGCAACGCGTCGAATGCGCGTGCGAATGCGTCCGCGTCGAAGGCGCCGCGCACGTCGAACGACACCGACTGGTTCCAGTGGCCGCGCTGCGGAATATCGAGCGCGAAGAAGCGCTGTTGTGCAGGCGTCAGGATCGGCGCGGCAACCGGCGCGGCAGCGGCGGTCATGGCCGCGGCCGCGCTCGCCGGCTGCGCGGCGCCGGCCGTGTCGTCCGTTTTCGCGATGCGTGCGAGTTCGGCGACGGTCGGCCCGTCGAACAGTTGCTTCGGCGTGAAGCGCACGCCGCGCTTGCGCGCACGGGCGATCACCTGCAACACGAGGATCGAATCGCCGCCGAGTTCGAAGAAGTTGTCGTCGCGGCCGACCTTCGGCGCCTTCAGCACGGCCTGCCAGACGTCGGCGAGCACCGTTTCGACCGCGCCCCGCGGCGCGGCGCCCGACACGACCGCGGCCGGCACGGCCGCGCATTCGCGCAATGCCGCCCGATCGATCTTGCCGTTCGCCGTCACCGGCAGGCGCGTCAGTGCGACGAACTGCGCGGGCACCATGTAGTCGGGCAGCGTCGCGGCGAGCGCCGCGCGCAGCGCGGCTTCATCGAACGCCGCGCCGTCGCGCATCACGACGAACGTCGCGAGCCGCAGGCGGCCTTCGTGCGCGATCGCGAGCGTTTCGGCCTGCGCGATCGGGCCGGCCGCGCGCACGGCCGCGCTCACCTCGCCCGGCTCGACGCGGTAACCGCGAATCTTCACCTGATCGTCGATACGGCCGAGGAACGCGAGGCGGCCGTCCGCCCGCAACCGCACGCGGTCGCCCGTGCGATACAGCCGCGCGCCGGGCGTGAACGGATCGGGCACGAAGCGCTCGGCCGTTTGCGCCGGCCGCCCGAGGTAGCCGCGCGCGACGCCCGGCCCGCCCAGATACAGCTCGCCTGCCGCGCCGGCCGGCACGCAGGCGCCGAACGCGTCGAGCACCAGCGCGCGCGCGTTCGGCAGCGGCAGCCCGAGCGGCACGCCGCTCGCCGGATCGCGCGCGTCGGCGGCAATCGACGCCGTATCGCACGCGATCGCGCCGACCGTCGCTTCGGTCGGCCCGTAGTGGTTGATCACGCGGCAGGCCGGCGCGAGCGCGGCCAGCCGCGCGACGAGCGCCCACGTGAGCGTCTCGCCGCCCGTCACGAGCGCGTGGCGCGGCAGCACGTCGGCCGGCACGCGCGCATCGAGCAGCGCCTGCAGGTGGCTCGGCACGATCTTCAGCACGCCGACGTCGCGACGGCGCATTTCGTCGGCGAACAGGTCCGGATCGAATGCACACGCGGCCGGCAGCAGATGCAGCGTACGGCCGGCGCACAACGCGCCGAACAGTGTCGTATGGCCGAGATCGGCCGCGACGGTCGAGACCATCGCGAACGATGCGTCGGGCGCGAACGCCAGTTCGTCGAGCATCCCCTGCACGTAGTCGGCCAGCGCGCCGTGCGAGACGACGACGCCCTTCGGCGTGCCGGTCGAGCCCGACGTATAGATCAGGTACGCACCCTGTTCCGGATGCGGCGCGACGCGCACACCGCCCGCATGGGCGAGCGTCGCGTCCTGCGCAAGCGCGTCGACGTCGAGCGGCTGCGCGTCGAGGCCGGCCGGCCACGCGGCCGGCTCAGCGACGAGCGCCCAGCGCGCGCCGCAGTCGGCCGCGGCCGCGGCGAGACGCGCGCCCGGCTGGGCGGGATCGAGCAGCACGGCCAGCGCACCCGCTTTCAGCGCGCCGAGCAGGCCGACGACGAAACGCGCCGAGCGCTCGATGCAGACGACGACCGCCGCTTCGGCGGCCACGCCGCGTTGCGTCAGCGCCCGTGCGATGCGGTTCGATGCGTCGTCGAGTTCGGCGAACGTCAGCGCTGCCGATGCGTCGGCAAGCGCGACGCGATGCGGATACGCGGCGGCCTGCCGTGCGAATGCGGCGACGATGTCGGCATGGTCGACGCGCAGCGCACGGCCGTCGCGCGGCTGGCGCGACGCCGCGGATGCATCGCACGGCAGCGCGGCCGTCGGGTGCCGCGGATCGCGTGCGGCCGCGCCGACGAGCGCCGCATAGCTGTCGAGCCAGGCCCGCGCGGTATCGGCATCGATGCAGTCGGTCGCATAGGCCGCGACCAGTTCGATCCCGTTCGCGTCGTCGGTGAAATCCAGCGCAAAGTCGAAGCGTGCGGCAAGATCGGGGCCCGGCGTCGCTACCGCCGTGGCGCCCGGCAGCACGCTGTCGTGCCGCGCGTCGAACTGCTGCGCGAATTTCACGCGCAGCCATTCGTCGCCGCGTTTGACGGGCGGCTTAACCGCATCGACCACGCGCTCGAACGGCACGTCCTGGTGCGCGACCGCGCCGAGCGCCGCGGTGCGCGCCGCGTCGACGAGCGCGCGGAACGGCAGCGTCGGCGCCACGCGTACGCGCAGCGCGACCGTATTCAGGAACAGACCCAGCAATGCACGCGTTTCGGGGCGCTGGCGATGCGCGACCGGCACCGCGACGACGACGTCCGTTTCACCGGTCAGGCGCGACAGCCACGCGTCGAGCGCGGCCAGCAGCACCGTGAAGACGGTCGCCTGGGCGTCGCGCGCGAGTTGCCGCACGTCGGCCGCGACCGCATCGGGCAGGCGCACCGACACGCGCGCGCCGTGCAGCGTGCGGACCGCGCCCGGCTGGCGGTCGACCGGCAGCGCGAGCGGGCCCGGCACGTCGCGCAACGCGCCGCGCCAGTAATCGAGCTGACGCTCGCCCTCGCCGCCGGCCAGCATGTCGCGCTGCCAGTCCGCGTAGTCGGCGTACTGGATCGGCAAATCGGGCAGCGACGGCTCGCGCCCTTCGGCATACGCGCGGTACGCGGCCGACAGTTCGTCGAACGCGCAGCGCGAGCTCCAGCCGTCGGTGATCGCGTGATGCGCGGTCAGCAGCAAGCGATGACGGTCGTCGGCGAGCACGACGAGCGTGGCGCGCAGCAGCGGGCCGCGCGCGAGGTCGAACGGCTCGGCCGCGTCGCGCTCGGCGAGACGTGCGGCTTGCGCATCGCGGGCCGCCGGCGGCGCGTCGCGCAGGTCGACCGCGGCGATCGACACCGGCAGATGCGCATGAATTCGCTGCATCACGACGCCGTCGTCGTTGTCGACGAGCGTCGTGCGCCATGCTTCGTGACGGCCGATCACGTGATCGAGCGCACGCCGCAGCGCGTCGCGGTCGAGCACGCCGTCGATCGTCCAGTGCGCGGCGATGTGGTACGCCGCGCTTGCGTCACGCGTTTGCGCGAGCACCCAGAAACGTTGCTGGGCGAGCGATGCCGCGCGATCGACGTACGGCGCACCCGGCGCGGCCGCATCGGCCGGCGCGCGTCGCGCGGCGATCGTGGCGAGCGGTTCGCCGGTCTCGCGCTCCGCACGGTCGACCGTGTCGGCCAGTTCGGCGAGCGCCGGATCGGCGAACAGCGTATCGAGCCGCAGGTTCACGCGCACCACGGCACGGATCGCGGCCTGCAACTGCATCGCGGCGAGCGAATCGGCGCCCAGCGCGAAGAAACGATCGTCGCGCGACGGCACGACGTCGAGGCCCAGCAGCGTCTGCCAGAGGCCCGCGATCTGCCGTTCGGTCGGCGTGCGCGGCGCGTCGCCGGCGGCTTGCGCCGTGTCGCGCGCGGCGGCGATCCGCTCGCGCAGCGCGGCACGGTCGAGCTTGCCGTTCAGCGTGTACGGCAGCGCATCGCAACGCACGAACCGGTGCGGCTGCCACGCGGCCGGCAATTGCGCGGCCACGTGCGCCTTCAATGCGGCATCGTCGGCCGCCGCGCGCAGCGCGACGCATGCGATCAACCGCGTCGGACCGTTGGCGGCGTCGGCCACCACGGCCGCGTCCGCCACGGCCGGATGCGCGCGCAGGCACGCGGCGATTTCCGCCGGTTCCACGCGCACGCCGCGCACCTGGACCTGATCGTCGAGGCGGCCGAGATAGTCGAACGCACCGTCGTCGCGCAGCCGCGCAAGGTCGCCGGTACGATAGACGCGCGCGCCGGGTTCGCCGTGGGCATCGGGAATGAAACGTTCGGCCGTGAGCGCCGGACGGCCGTGATAACCGCGTGCGACGCACACGCCGCCGAGCAGCAGTTCGCCCGCGCCATCGGCTTCGGCGCCGTCGATGCGCGCGACACGCGGGCCGATCACGCGGCCGATCGGCAGCGACGCGTACGCGTCGTCCGCGGCCAGCACCGGCGTCTCGCCCGGCTCGACCGGCCACAGCATCGGCGAGATCACGGCCTCGGTCGGCCCGTAACCGTTGATCAGGCGCACGGCCGGAAACGTGCGGCGCACGAATTCGAATGCCTGCTGCGGCAGCGCTTCGCCGCCGAACGCGAGCACGCGCAATGCCGGCGGCACGCCGTCGCGCGCGGCGACGGCCGCGAATTCGCGCAGGTAAGCCGGCGGAAACGCGGCGACGTTGACCGCTTCGCGCACCATCAGCGCATGCGCGGCGTCCGGCGCGAACGGCTGCGGCGGCGCGACGACGATGCCGGCGCCGACCGCGAGCGGCGCGAGCCAGCATTCGTGCGCGGCGTCGAAGTTGACCGACGCGAAATGCAGCAGACGGTCGCCGGCCTCGATCGGCAGCGCGGCCGCGAGCGCGTCGCAATGCGCGGCGAGCGGCCCGTGTTCGACCACCACCGCCTTCGGCGTGCCGGTCGAGCCCGACGTATAGATCATGTACGCGGCCGCACGCGGGTGCACGGGCACGATGTCGTCGTCGAACGCGTGGTCCTGCGCGACGCCCGGCGCTTGCACCGTCGCGTCGAACGCGTGTTCGAACCGCGTGCCGAGCGCCGCCCGGCCGGCGGCGTCGACGATGCCGTGCCGCAGTTGCGCATCCTGCACGATCCAGTCGAGGCGCGCGGCCGGATGGCGCGGATCGAGCGGCACGAACACGCCGCCAGCCTTCAGCACGGCCAGCAGCGCGACGAACAGTTCGCCCGAGCGCTCGACGCACACGCCGACCCGCACTTCGGCGCCCACGCCCGCCGCGCGCAGTTGCCGGGCGAGGTGCGATGCCCGTGCGTCGAGCGCACCGCGCGACAGGCGCAGGTCGTGCTGGAAAGGCACCGCGATGGCGGGCGCGTCGGGCGCGAGGCGCGCCAGTTCGCGGATTCGGTGATGCAGCGCAGTCGGGAAACTCGTCATGTGCGTGAAGTCCTTCGGTCCGGCCGCTTCGGCCAAGTCTCGGGGCCGCTTGGGGCGGCTTCACTGGTGTGACGAACGACGCGGCCGATTTTTTACCGTTTTGCGCGCAAAGTGCGTGCGGCCGCTTTTTTTTCACGATGGCGCTAAATATTTGCGCGGCCCGTTCGTCTATCAGGGAGGAAAGCCGCAACGGGGCCCGCCCCCGCTCGCCGCTTTCGCGTCAGATTTGCCGCTTTCGCGTGATTGCCTGCCATCCCTTTACCGACGTTGCCGATGACCGCTGCCCACGAGCCTTCTTCCCCGCCGTCCCTCGACGCTTCCCCCGGCCGCCCCGCGGCGCGCCTGATCCTTGCGCTGCTGCGCGAAAGCCGCGTGTCGCTCACGCTGGCGCTCGCCGCGTGCGTGCTGAACGGCGTCGCGAGCGTGCTGCTCGTCGCGACGCTGAACCGCGCGCTGTCGCAGCCCGGCGCCGCCGACGCGGCGCTCGCGTGGCGCTTCGCGCTGTGCGCGGTGATCGCGCTCGTCACGCGGATCGTGTCGGGCACGCTGTTCGCCCGCCTGTCGCAGGACACGATGGCGCGGCTGCGCGTGCATCTGGCGCGGCGCGTCGGCGCGGCCGAGCTGCGCGACATCGAGCGGATCGGTGCCGCGCCCGTGCAGTCGGTGTTGACCGACGACGCGACCAACGTGTCGATGCTGTTCTTCGCGCTGCCGAACCTGGTCATGCACGGCTCGATCGTGTTCGGCTGCCTCGGCTATCTGGCATGGCTGTCGTGGCCCGTGTGCCTGCTGGCGCTGGCCGCGATCGTCGCCGGCTCGCTCGGCTATCACACCGGCGACCGCCGCGCGATCGCGTCGCTCGAAGCCGCCGGCCACGCGCAGGACCGCCTGTTCGGCTATCTCGGCTCGCTGTTCTCCGGCGCGAAGGAGCTCAAGCTGCACGATGCACGCGCCCGCCAGTTCGTCGACGGCCAGCTCGGCGCCGCGATCGGCGAAGTGCGCGACCACCGCCGCCGCGCGTTCAGCGCGTATGCGGTCGGGGTCGGCTGGATCATCTTCCTGTTCTACGTGTTCCTCGGCGTTGCGTCGTTCTGGCCGCAGCTCGGCGTGCATGCCGACCCGGCCGCGGCCGCCGGCTACGTCGTCGTGTTCCTGTTCATGCTCGTGCCGCTCGACGGCCTGCTGAACAACCTGCCGACCGTCAACGCGGCGCGCGTGTCGCTCGGGCGGATCGAAGGCGTGATGGCCGAATTCGGCGCGCTGCGCACGGTGCCGCCCGCGGCCGATGCGCCCGACGTGCCGCCGGCCGGCGCCGTCACGCTGCGCGGCGTCACGCATGCGTATTTCCACGAACGCGACGAACGGATGTTCAGCATCGGGCCGATCGATTTGACGATCAAGCCGGGCGAACTCGTGTTCATCGTCGGCGGCAACGGCAGCGGCAAGACCACGCTCGCGAAGGTGCTGACGGGGTTGTACGAGCCCGAGCAAGGCACGATCGAGGTCGACGGCCGCCCGATCGGCTGGCGCGAGCGCGCGGCCTACCGGCAGCGCTTCAGCGCGGTGTTCAACGACTTCCACCTGTTCGATGCGCTGCTCGGCATCGTCGACCCCGACGATCCGTCCCGCGCGCAAGCCGATGCGCGAGCGAACGCGCTCGTCGCGAAACTCGCGCTCGACCACAAGGTGAAGGTGGTCGACGGCGCGTTCTCGACACGCGCACTGTCGACCGGGCAGCGCAAGCGGCTCGCGCTCGTCGTCGCGTACCTCGAAGATCGTCCGTTCTACCTGTTCGACGAATGGGCGGCCGACCAGGACCCGTCGTTCAAGGCCGTGTTCTACGAGCAACTGCTGCCCGAGCTGCGCGCGCGCGGCAAGGCCGTGATCGTGATCACGCACGACGACCGCTACTTCGATCTCGCCGATCGTCTGCTGAAGCTCGACAACGGGCGTATCGTCAGCGACACGCAACCGGCGCGCCAGCGTGCGCAGGACGGCGTCGATGCGCTGAGCGCGTAACACGACGACGGTCGATGAGAAAAATCGCCGGCACGCTGCATCGGCAGTGTGTCGGCGATCGTCGTTTCACCGGGGATTTTTCAAAGGCGGCCGACGTGCGGCGAACAGGAAAGACGGACGCGGCGCGTCGTCACGCGGGTTGCAACGCCCTGCCCGCCCGCGCGGCCATCCGCCGATCGACGCGCCGCGCTCACCGCGCGGCCGGCAGCTTCAGCATCGTATCGGTCATCACGTCGGCCAGCTTCAGCGCCGACATCGGGCCGCCGAACCCCCAGATGTTGCGCTCGATCAGCGCGATCCGGTGCGCCTTTAGCGCGGGTACGAAACGCCACACCGGCGAATCGAGTTTCGCCGACAGCGGCACGTCCATTCCCGACGCGGTCACGAACAGCACGGCGAGGTCACGCTGCCGCAGCAGATCGGCCGACGTCACGTACAGCGTGCCTTCCCGCGTCGGCTTCTTCGGCCACGGATCGAGCCCGAGCGCCCGTGCGAGCCCCGCCGACGTGCTGTTGCCCGTATAGGCCCAGTAACGGTCGGGCAAGCCGAGATCCTGCAGCAGCGCGACGCGCTCGCCGTGGCGGCCCGCGGCCGCGAGCCGCGCCGCATTGCGCGCGATGCCGGCGTCGAGTTGCGCTTCGACCGCCTGCGCGCGCGCGTCGCGCCCCGTCACCGCGCCGATCGTCCGGAAAATCTGCCGCATCCAGTCGAGCTGCGTGACCGGCACGCCGCCTTCGGACACGTTCGGGCTGAACTGGAACAGGATCGTCGGCGCGATCCGGTCGAGCGCGTCGAAGATCGGCGCGTGCCGGAAGCCGACGCCGATGATCAGGTCCGGCTTGACCGCCGCGATCGCCTCGAGCCCCGGCTCCTGCCGCGAGCCGATGTCGGTCACGTGCGCGAGCTGCTCGCTCCGGTAGCCGAGCCAGCCCGGGTAGAACGCCGTATCGGCCATCCCGACCGGTACGATGTCGAGCGCGATCACGCTTTCCGCGAACATGAAGTCGAGCGCGACCACGCGCTGCGGCCGCACCGGCATCGTCGCGCTGGCCTGCGACACGACGGGGTTGCCGGCCGGCGACACGGCGGCCGGTGTGCCACGTGCGTCGGCGGCGACGCAAGCCGCGGCGGCCGATACGGAGAACCCGCCACAGCACGCGGCACCGAGCGCCGCCGCGAGCGTGCCGAGCGCATGCCGGCGGCCGGCATGCGTCACCGGATCGCGTCCTGCTCGGCCAGCGCCGCGTCGTCCATCGTCAGTAGCAGGGGGCAGCTTCCACACAGTTGCGTTTCTCCAGGAATTTCGTAGCGCAGGCAGCACACGCGACGCGCACGGAACGGCGTGGGCAGCAGCGGCGAGCGCGGCACCGCATCGCGTACGGGCTGGCGCAGCGGATTGGATTCGCCGCGAAAGCAGGTCGAACCGAACAGCCAGTGCGCATCGCGAACGGCGTCCGCCGCGCACGGCAGCGAACGATACGTATCGAGCAGATAGTCGAGCAGGTTGCCCGCGTTGCTCCACAGCACGCGCGGCGTGACGCGGCCCATCGCCGCGAGCAGGTCGATCACCGCGCCGAGATGCGCGATCAGCCCGCCATAGCGCGGTGCGGGATCGTCGCACGGCGCGCCGAGCGCATCCGCCGCGAAATACAGTGCGGCCGGCATTCCGTCGTCGAGCGCGACGAACGTGCGCTCGGGCGTCATGTCGAGCGGCCGGCCGAGCGTGAGCGCGGCGACGACGCCGGCCGGCGCCGCGCGGCCGAAATAGTATTTGCTCCATTGCGACATCAGCGCGCGCGCATGCTGCGCCGGATCGCCGCCGTAATGGTCGACCATCGCGCCGAGCACCGCGTCGCGGTGCGCGGGCAACGCGCTGACCGGCACGACGATGCGGCCCGACACGTGTGCATCGTCGGGCATGCCGAGCCAGACGACGTCGAGGTGTTCGGCGAACGGTTGCGGCGCGAACGCCGAAAAGCGCGTGGCGCGCGCGCCGTCGAGCGCCGGCGTCATCGCCCCGCGCGCCGGGCGCGGCGCCCCTCGAGAATCAGCAGGCCGAGCAGGTACGGCGCGCCGATCAGCGCGGTCAGCACGCCGGCCGGCACTTCGCGCGGCGCGACGACCGTGCGCGCCGCGAGATCCGCGGCCCCGAGGATCAACGCACCGCACGCCGCCGCGAGCCACAGCCGCGTGCGATGCCGGCGCGCGCCGAGCATCGTCGCGACGTGCGGCGCCATCAGCCCGATGAAACCGACCGGCCCGACCGCCGCGACGGCCGCGCATGCGGCGAGCGTCGCGATCGTCAGCGCGAGCGGCCGCAGCGCGGCCACCGGCAGGCCGAGCGCGGCCGCCTGGTCGTCGCCGAGCGCGAGCATGTCGAGCGGCTTCGCGAGCCACGCGAACACCGGCACCGCGAGCACGCACCACGGCAGCAGCATCGACACCTCGCCCCAGCTGCGGCCATACGTGCCGCCGACGAGCCACACGACGAAGCGCGCGGGCTGCACGCTTTCCTGCGTGATCAGCCATTGCGCGAGCGTGGTCCACAATGCGCCGATCACGATGCCGGTCAGCGCGACCGCGAGCGGCGCGTAGCGATGCCGGTGATTCAGTGCGAGCGTGATCGCGAGCGACAGCGCGCCGCCGATCAGCGCGGCGGCGGCCTGCGTCACATGGCCCATCAGCGGCCACGTCGACAATGCGAACAGCGTGACGAGCCCCGCGCCCTGCGTGACGCCGAGCACTTCGGGACCCGCGAGCGGATTGCGCACGACGCTTTGCATCGCGACGCCGCTGACGGCGAGCAGCGCGCCGGCGAGCAGCGCGCACAGCAGGCGCGGCAGGCGCAGGTCGATCAGCATGCGCGCGAGCGCATCGTGACCGGACAGCGCGGCCGACCAGCGCGCGGGCGACAGCCACTCGGGGCCGGCCGACACGCCGACGAAGATCGCCAGCGCGCCCGCCGCGACGAACAGCGCGGTGCGCAGCGGCCAGCCGAGCCGTTCGAGCCAGCCGACGAGCCGCGTCGCGCCGCCGCCCGCCGCGCGTTCGGCATCCGCATGCAGCACGCCCGACCACGCGGCGCCGCGCCGGATCATCGCGAGCATCAGCGGCGTGCCGACCAGCGCGATCGCGACGCCGGTCGACAGCGTCGCGTCGAGGCCCGACGCGAGCACCGCGCTGTCGGTGACGAGCACGAGCGCACCGCCCGCGAGCGCCGACAGCGGCACCAGCACGCCGAGCCGGGCCGCGCGTGCGCCGCGCACCTGGCGCAGCAGGTTCGGTGCGACGAGGCCGACGTACGACAGCGGGCCCGCGATGCTGACGGCCACGCTCGTGAACGCGACCGCGACGATCGTCGCCGCGAGCCGCGTCGCATCGACGCGCACGCCGGCCGCGGCCGCCGCGTCGTCGCCGAGCGTGAGCGGATTCAGCGGCCGGATCACGAACGGCAGCGCGACGAGCGGCACGACGAGCCAGCGCGCGGCAAGCGCGAGGCCCGTCGCGCCCGGCTGGTACAGGCTGCCGTTGGTCCACAGCGCGGCGCCCGCGATGTTCTGCTCGAAGAACGCGAGCACGAGCGTCGACAGCGCGGCGAACAGCAGCATGCAGACACTGCCCGCGAGCACGAGCCGCAACGGCGTCGCGCGCCAGCCGCCCGCCGCGACGATCGCGCACGCGGCCGCGGCGAGCCCGCACACGAACAGCAGCGGCACCGACGCGACGCCCGCCAGCGCCGGCACCAGCATCGCCGCGAGCAGGCCGAGCTGGGCGCCGCCCGTCACGCCGAGCAGGTCGGGCGACGCGAGCGGATTGCGCGTGAGCGACTGGAACAGCGCGCCGGCGATGCCGAGGCAGCCGCCCGCGACGAGCGCGGCCGCGACGCGCGGCAGCTCGAGGTCGAACAGGAACACGTGCGCGAGCGACGCGGCATCGCTGCCGGGCGCCGCGTCCCACCACACGCGCAGGTCGGGAGCAATCCGCAGCGCCGCGAGGAGCGCGATCAGCGCGACGAGGCCGAACGCGATCGCGCCCGAACGCCCGTTGGCCGCGCCCTTGCCCGTTGCTGCAAGGCGCTTGCGCATCGCGAACGTCGTCATACGGCGAGGTCCCGGTCGAACACGCCGGCCGCCTGCGGCGCGGCGCCGGTCGACGGCCCGTAGGCCGGCACGCACATCGGCGCGCCCGTCTGCGGATGCGCGAGCTTCAGCATCTCGACGCCGAACGCCGCGCGCAGCCGCGCCGGATCGAGCATCGCGTCGGGCGTGCCCTGCGCGACGACGCGGCCCGCGCGCATCAGCACGATCTCGTCGCTGTACGCGGCCGCCTGGTTCAGGTCGTGCAGCACCCACACGATCGTCAGCCCGCGCGTGCGGTTCAGCGCACGCAGCGCATCGAGGATGTCGAGCTGGTGATGAATGTCGAGATAAGTCGTCGGTTCGTCGAGCAGCACGATCGGCGCTTGCTGCGCGAGCGCCATCGCGATCCACGCGCGCTGGCGTTCGCCGCCCGACAGCGCGCCGACGTCGCGCTCCGCGTCGCCGGCGAGGCCGCTGGTCTCGAGCGCCTCGTCGATTGCCGCATGATCGACCCGCGACAGGCCGCGCAGGAAACCGCCGTACGCATAGCGCCCGTACGCGACGAGCTCGCGCACCGTGAGGCCCGACGGGATCTGGTTGAACTGCGCGAGCATCGTCAGCTCGCGCGCGAGCGCGCGACGGCGGAACGACGCGAGCGGCTTGCCGTTCACGTCGACATGGCCGGCTCGCGCGGGCTGCAGACCCGCCAGCGTGCGCAGCAGCGTGCTCTTGCCGCAGCCGTTCGGTCCGCACAGCGCGGTCACGCGGCCGGCCGCGATCGACAGGTCCAGCCCGTCGATCACGACATGGTCGCGATAGCCCACCGACAGCCCGCGCGCGGCAAGCGCGGCGGTACGACGCGTCATCAATCCTCCGTTCGGTCGCGCGGGACCGTGTAACTCTGCGCCATCGCGACGACGACCTTGCGCGGCCCCTCGAACGGGTCGCGCGCATGCGCGGTCAGCATGTTGTCGAGCATCAGCACGTCGCCGGTGCGCCACGGGAACACGATGCGCTGCTGGTCGAGCACGCCGCGGATTTCCGCGAGCGCGTCGGCTTCCAGCGGCTCGCCGTCGCCGTAATACACGTTGCGCGGCACGTTCTCGAGCCCGACCGCGTCGACGAGCGCGTCCTGCATGTCGTCGTCGAGCGCCGACAGGTGAAACAGGTTCGCCTGGTTGAACCACACGCGCTCGCCCGTGCGCGGATGACGCGCGACGGCCTGGCAGCGTTCGCGCGTGCGCAGCAGCAGCTCGCCGTCGTCGTCGGTGCGCCACGCGCATTCGATGCCGCGCGCCGCGCACATCCGCTCGACCTCGGCCGGCTCGTCGGTGCCGAACGACTGCTG
Organism: Burkholderia sp. BCC0506; assembly: GCF_902833145.1. Taxonomy (GTDB): domain Bacteria; phylum Pseudomonadota; class Gammaproteobacteria; order Burkholderiales; family Burkholderiaceae; genus Burkholderia. Next base: position 489,034 of record NZ_CADFEN010000005.1, read on the forward strand.
CCACGGCAGGTCGAGCCCCTGCCCGAAATTGCGCACGTACAGCAGCTCGCGCTGCTCGAAACGCGCGACGAGCGCGGGATCGAGCGCGCGGTACACGGCGCGGCTGTCCGCGATCGGCGTCGCGCCGCCCTGCGGCGCGGCAAGCGCGCAGTGGAACCAGATCCGCAGCGGCCATTCGCGCGTGTACGACTGCTCGTTGTGCAGCGGAATCGCGCGGTGCGGCGGGTATTCGGTCGACGTGTAGACCGCGCCTTCGACCTGGCTGCGCGGCGTCGACGCGTATTCATAGCCGATCAGCGGATCGCCGAACGATGCCGCGAATTGCTGGAACGCATCGATCGACGGCACGTGAAAGCCCGTGAACAGCACGCCGCCCGCCCGTTCGAGCGTGTCGGCCGCGATCTCGCGCGCAAGCGGCGCGACGTCGTCGATCGACATCCCGTCGCCGCCGCGCGGCGACACGACGGTGGGCAGCCCCGGCTCGATACGCAGGTCGTCGAGCGTCGGCAACGAAAGCAGGGTCATGCAACGTCCTCTTCAGGTGGCGCGCCGCACACGCGGCGCAACGGGTCACGACGCGCGCGTCGCGCGCTCGCCGTCCATCGCGCGGCGCAGGCTCGCGGGGCGCATGTCGGTCCAGACGGTCTCGATGTGCGCGAGGCAGTCCGCCTTCGGGCCGCTCACGCCCACTTCGCGCCAGCCGGCCGGCACGGGCCGGAACGTCGGCCAGATCGAATACTGTTCTTCGTCGTTGATGACGACCGTATAGACGAGATCGTCGATGTCGGCGGAAGGCGTCGGGGCTTGCGTCATGATCGGAAAATCGCTGGGCGGTTGAAGGAGGCGAAGCGGCGGATTCGGCCGCTCCTGTCTGATAGACGGTTGGCCGGCGTGTTTTTTTACCGCCGCCGCGCGCGGCCGCCCAGGAACACCGGGCAGGCGACGCCGCGATGGCATGCGTCGAGGCATTCCGCGCAGTGGCGCTCCGCGTCGCGCACCATGAAATGCACGAGCGTCTGCGACACGTTCAGCGCGCGCGCCGCGCTCTGCAGCGTCTCCTCGCGCAGCCGCACCATCTCGAATGCCGCGCGGCTGCGCGCCGGCAGGTCGTCGAGCGCGGCCCACACGCGCCGCAGCGTATCGCGCGTCATCAGCGCGGCTTCCGGCGTCGGCTCGGGCGACGGCACGTCGAAGCCATCATCCTCTTCCGTGTGATAGACGTTTTCGAGACTTTGCCGACGGCAGGCATCGATCGACGCATTGCGCACCATCCGCGTCACGTACGCGACCGGCTGGCGCACCGCGTCCTGGTTCGGGAATTCGACGAGCTTCACGAACACGTCGTGCACGACGTCTTCCGCGCGGCTCGCGCAACCGACGAAGCCGCGCGCGACGTTGACGAGCATCGCGCGGTGGGCGATCAGCACGTCGAGCAATGCACCCTGCGCACGGGGCTCGGACGCCCGGCGCGCACGCGGCGCGGCGCGCGGCGGCAGGTCCGGATAACTGCCGAGAAACGGGTTTGCCGCTGTCGCCGCCGGTCGGTCGAGCACTTCCGCCATGGCCATCGATCTGCTCCGTCAAATTCCGAGATAGCGCAATTTAACGTAAACGCAAATCATTCTCAATCCGATTACGAGATGACCCTTCCGGTTGTCTGGATTTGTCTGAACAATCGCCGGAATCGTCGCCGGTGCGGACCGGTACACGTCTGCGCCGCACGGGCTCCCTTCATTTCTCCGACGCATGCTTTCACATTCATGACGAATGCCTGCACGTGTCATCGGCGGTAGCAACTTCTTACCGCGTGAAATTTTGAGGGCTCGTGCGATCGACATGCCGTTCCCAACGGAGAACGACATGACGTCCATCGTGTTATCCGCCGTCATGGTGGGCGCGCGGTCGAGCGTGATGCTCACCGGCTGCGTCGCCTACCCTGGCCCGGCCGAAGTCACGATCGGCTGGCATGGCGATCGTGACTGGGACGGAAATCGCTACTGGGAGCGCCGCGACTGGGAAGTCCGGCATGCCGGCCCGCGTGACGATCGCCGGGACGACTACCGGGACGACCGCCGCGACGAACGACGGCCGCAGTGGTGATGCCGCTGCGCTCACGTCATCCATCACTCAACGACAGGACCTCGACATGAAGATGCTACTGACAACCCTCACCGCCGCCGCCGTGGCCGCTGCCGTGCTCGTGCCGGCCATCGCCGAAGCGCATCCGCACCGCGTGTGTCACTTCGAGCATCACCATCACCGGGTGTGTCACTGGGTGCGGTAAACGAAACGAGGCGCCGCAAACCGGCGCCTCGTTTCATCGCTTCACCTGCACGCGACCATGCTCGCTAGCGCATGGCCGGCAACAACAGCCGGCACGACGCGAGCCGTGCCGGGATGACGGGCATGCGGCAGACGCTTCGCCGCATCGCCGCCTTCTCCTGCGTCGGTACACCAATGAAAATCCCGTGCGGGCAGCATGTTGCGCGGCGCACGCCGCTCATGCCGCACCGCGCTCAGTACAGGAAAATCCGGATCGTCGCCGACGCGTTGAACGGCCCGATCTTCGGCGGTCCGAACGACTTCAGCACCGCGTCGAGCATCACGCTCTGATTGGCGACGTTGGCCGGAAACTGCGTGAGCGTGAACTGCTTGTTGAATTCCATCGGCTTGCCCTGGCTGTCTTCCAGGCCGATGCCGAAGTTGCTGTTGCTTTCAGGCACCAGCAAGCCGTTCTGCACGGTGCCCTTCGTCGCTTCGAAGTAACCGTCGACGCGCACCGGAATGCTGCATTTCTTCGTCAGCGACAGCGAGAACCGCTTGCGCGGCACGGCCGGCAGGAAGCCGTTGCCGGACGTCTGCACCTGCCCGAAATTCACGATGCCCGTCTCGGGCGTGACCAGCACGTCGACCGTGCACGGCGTCGGCTTGAGCTTTTGCAGCCCGCTCAGGAAGTAGCGGAAACTCCCGCTGCTGTTCAGCCCGCGTTCGCCGTCGAACTGGAACACCGCGTAGACGTCCGACGGCGGCGTCACCCACGTTCCGCGCTTGCGCACGACAATCTGATACGTGATGCTGATCGGTACCTTGGGGCACCCCCTTGCGCGACCTCCCGATCGCTCATATGGCACACGCCCACGGAGCTGCCCGTATCGATGCGATCGCCCTGCAGGCTGCCGCGCCCGTAATGGTCTTCGCCACCGTAGCGAATGCCGATTTCGAGCCCCCATGCAGCCGGATTCTGCATCGCCGGATTCGCGTAGAAGTAAACCTGCTCGGGGAAGTTCTGCAGCCTGGGGACGTCCTTGTAGCAATAGCCGGTCGTCGTGCGCGGAGGCGAGACCCAGATCACATAGCCGTCCGGCGCGTCGGTCGGATACGACGCGACGTTGCCGATCGATTCGGTCAGCGACATGCCGCTGCCGTTCGCGACACATTTCAACGCCCATGCCGGCTGCGCAAGCGCGACGAACAGCGCGAGCACGCACCACCGGAGCCACCCCGGCATCCGCGCCGCCGCCCCGCTTCGCATGCCCGCGCTCATTTCTTCACGCTCTTGCACGCGCCCGCGTCGCACGCATACTCGACCGCGACCTGGCCGCCGTAGTCGTCGATATGCGTGACGAACAACGTCGCGCCCACCGCGCCCTTGAACGGCACGTCCGCGGTGCTCATCGGGCTCACCATCACCGGATCGGGCAGCACCGGCGTCTTCTGTGCGCCCGCCGCCACGTCGACCACCGTCACATGGAACGGCGTCGGGTTGTCGAACACGAGCTTGTGCGCGGCGGCGTCGACGCGCAGCGTCATCGGCAGCGTCGGATCCTCGTCGCGCGACGGCTGCACGCCCTTCGGCCGGTAGAACAGCTTCATCTGCGTGTGCAGCGCGATCTGCAGCGCGTTCGGCGTGTCCGTCTTCGGCGGCACCTCGCGGATGTTCAGGTAGAACACCGTCTCGCGATCGGCCGGCAGCGCGGTGCCCGGCAGCTTCGCGATCCGCAGCACGTTGCGCTCGTTCGCCTCGACGCGCTGCAGCGGCGGCACGACCATCAGCGGCGACGTGATCTTGTTGCCCTTCGCGTCCTCGAGCCACGACTGCACGAGGTACGGATAGGTCGCGCTCTTGTTCGTGATCGTCACGATCGCCGCCTGTTCGCCTTCATTGAAGATCACGCGCGTGCGATCGGGCACGATCGACGCGTGCGCGGCGCCCGCCAGCAGCGTGCCGAAGGTCGCGAGCGCGCAGACCGCGCGCCGCGGGAAAAGAGGAGTAAACAGTTTCATCGCAAGGTCCGTTGATTCATCGTTCGGTCCGGCGCGGTCGCCGCATGCGACGCGCCGGGCGGCTGGCACGTCACCGGAATCGGCGTGCCTTCGAGTTGGAGCTGGTCCGGCAGCACGTCGAGCGTGCACAGCGTGCGTTCGCCCGCGCGCACCACCAGCGACGATTTCGGCTGGACCTGGGTCAGGTACGCGGCGCCGTCCTCGCCGACGATGCCGAGCTCCTTGCCGTTCGCCGCGTCCTGCACCGACGCGCCGAACGGCAGCGCCCGGCCCCCCGTATCCGACAGCGTCAGGTACAGGTTGCGGCCGTGCGCGGCGGAGAACTTGACGAAGCCGATCGCGCCGTCGGTCAGCACCAGCCGCTGGATCGGGTTCGACACCTGGGTTTCGAGCGGCAGCTTCTCGACGTTGACCGCCGCGTCGTACACGTTGTACGGCGAGATGCTGTCGAGCACCGCGTAGCCGCGCGCATTGGTGCGCGACAGCGAGCCGGACAGCGGCACGTCCGGCACGCCGTCGGTCGACACCAGCAGGCGCGCGTCGCCCGCGTTGCCGTTCGCGTGCGCGGCGAGTCCGTATTGCGTCGCGACCAGCGAGCCGTCGACTTCGAGCGACGCGGCCGCGTACGAATTCGCGACCGTCGACGCCTGCGCGGTGAGCTGGTACGACGACGCGCGCTGGCGGAAGCTCGCGTTCGCCGACGCGCGGCCCGCGGTCGAGCCGGCGGAAACCTGGTAGGTGCGGCCGGCCGGATCGTCGTAGATGTAGCCGGCGCTCGCGCTCGTGCTGCCGCCGCCGGTCGTCACGCTCGACGTGGCGGTCTGGCGGTCTCCGATCGGCAGCGTCGCCGTCACCGAGAACTGGTTGCCGCTGCCGCCCGCGCCGAGCGTGCGGAACGCGGACAGGCTGACGTTGACACGGCGCAGCGCGCCGAGCGAGAACGCGCGCGTGAGCGTGAGGCCGATGCGCTGGTCGGACGGCCGCGCCCAGTAGGTCGTCTGGTCGTACGAGAAATAGGTCGAGGTTTCGCCGAAGCGCTTCGACAGCGTCGCCGAATAGCGCTGCTTGCTGTTCGCGAGGCCATACGCGCTCGGGTCGCCCGAGAACTGCGAGAAGTTCGTGTAGTCGCGCTCGGAGAAGCGGTAGCCGAAGAAGCGCACGTCCGCGTCGAGCGAATCGAAGTGCTTCGAATAGTTGAAACGGTACGAGTTGCCGTTGCGCGTCGTGCCGTTCCACCACAGCCGCGCGCTCGCATGCGTGACGTCGGCGGACACCGCGCCGAACCGGCCGAGGTCGCGCCCGACGCCGAACGCGATCGACGTATAGCCGGACGCGGCGATGAAGCCGCCGTACACGGTCACGTCGAACGGCAAACCGTACGCCGCCTCGGCGAAGCCGAAGAACGGCGTGATGCCGGCGCCGCCGAACAGGCGCGGCTTGCCGACCGCCGCCTTGTAGCGCAGTTGCCCCTGGCGCGCGAGGAACGGCACCGACGCGGTCGTCACCTGGAAGCGCTGCACCGAGCCGTCCTCTTCGTCGACCGCGACGTCGAGCGTGCCCTGCACGCTCGTGTTGATGTTCTGCAGCGCGAATGCGCCCGGCGACACGCGCGTCACGTACAGCACGCGGCCTTGCTGCGATACCGTCACGGTCGCGTTGGTGCGCGCGACGCCCGAGATCAGCGGCGCATAGCCGCGCATCGACGGCGGCAGCATGCGGTCGTCGCTGCGGATCGTCGCGCCCGTCAGCGCGAACGTGTCGAAGATGTCCGAGGTCAGGTAGTCGTCGCCGAACGACACCGTCGATTCGATCGACGGCAGCGCGCGAAACGCGTAGAGCCGGCTGAAGCGGAACGTGCGGTCCGCGTAGACCGTGTTGCCGGCGTTCGATTGCGCCTGATAGTCGCCGCGAAAGCGCCATGCGCCCCAGTTCGCGCCGATCGTCCCGTAGGCCTGCACGGCATTCGTCTGGCCGCCCGCCGAGCCGAAGTTGCGGTTGGTGTTCGCGATCACGCGGTAGTCGAGCAGCACGCCCGGGATGCCGTCGGTCCAGCGCTCCGGCGGCAGGTAGTACGCGTCCGTGTATTCGAGCGCCGCCTGCGGAATCGAGATCTTCAGGCGTCCGTCGCCCTTCAGGTAGCGCACGGTCACGCCTTCGATCGCGGCGAGATCGACGCAGCGGCCGCCCTGGAAGCGCGGCAGGTCCTTCGCGAGCGACGGCTTCAGGCCGAACTGCGCGACGAGTTCCGGAGGCAGGCAAGGCCGCCCCGCGCCCGACGCGTCCCCGGCGACGAACTCGATCGTCTGCAGGCCGAGGAACGCGTCGTTGACCTGCACTTCGAGCAGATACTCGCCCGGCAGCGTGAAATCGGCCTGCGAGAACTGCGACAGGTCGACGTTGCTCGCACCGTCGATGTTCAGGAACGAAGCATTGAATTCCGTCGCATGGCTCTGGCTGCCGACGGCCAGCACGGAGGCGCAGAGGATGGAATGTCTGATTCGCACGAGAGGCTACCGGGGTTCCTGGACAGGGCGGGAAACAGAAAAGACACGAGGAAGGGGCACGCCCCCTTCCCCGCGAGGCGGATGCTTACTGGTAGCGGACCGTGAAGTTCGCGACGCCGTCGGCGGTGCCCGGCGTCACGCCGGCTGCCGTCGCTTCGTACATCGCCGCGAAGCGCGCGACGTTCGTGCCGTTCTGCAGCACGACCGGCGCCTTCTGCTCGGCGCCGTTGTCGAGGTATTCGCCCGACGAGGCTTGCAGGCGGATGCCGACGTTGGTCGCCGAGCCGACGGTCGCGATCAGCTTCGGCTGCGTCGCGTTCGACGAGCCCGTGAACGTGAAGAACGCGTTCTTCGCGATGCTGGTGTCGCAGTCGGTCAGCTTGATGTCGAAGTTGGTCGGCGTGGACTTGTCGCCGGCCTGCTTGAACACGTTCGTCGGCACGAAGCCGAGACGCACGGTCTGGTCGACCGAACCCGCATCGATGCCGCATGCGCCCGCGACGATCTCGCCCGTGAAGTTGATCGTGCCGGTGCCCGCCGCGAACGCCGAGGTGGACAGGGCCGCGAGTGCGACAGCGGTCAGGATGGATTTTTTCATGACGTTTCCCGTAAGGAATGCAAGTGGAATAGACGACGTGGCGGACACAAACGGCAGCGCATGGCGGCTCCCGTCCGACACGAGGCGGCATTATCGAGATAACCGTGAAAGATTTTTGTAAATCATTGTCAAATGGTTCTGACAATGTTCGATTCAGCCCTCTAAAGCCTCACCCCTTCCCTTCGATTTTCAATCTTGCGATTTTTTGTCCGCAGTCCTTTTTTATTTTTCGGAACCAATTGAAGATTAAGGGAATTTCTTTCCGATAATCGTCACGACCCCGCCTCCCCTTCCCCACGTTGACTTGCGCTTTACTCCCCACTCAAAAGACAAAATATTGTCCAATGCCGCCACCGTTGCTCGATTGCAACGCGAATATCCAATCATTTTCAACCGACATGAAATAAAGACCACATTCAATCAATATGGATTTATCGCGCAAACGATTGCGAAATGCAGACAAACGTTTTGCTGCGACATTTTGCCGCCACCATTCATTCCAATATGTTGATTAATTCGATCGTCAATTACAAATCGGGAATCGCATGCATGCGCGGCCGCCGGAATGCGGCTGACATGCCGGACTAAGCGAGCGCAAAAAAGAGGAAGCGGCGCGGCATACGTTTGCGCCGCCGGATCGGAAAGTGAGGAGAAGATGTGCGCGGGACAGCGAAGGGAAGCGCCGATGACGATCGGCGGTACGACGGGCAGCATGGCCTGTCGAAGTAGCGGCCGCACGATCGTACGGCCGCCCGTCATGCCACCCGACACGCCGCGGTGTCGGGCGACGAATCGCACGTCACGCGGAAGCCGCGGCCTGCGTCGATGCCGGCGCCCAGCCGCCGCCGAGCGCACGGTACAGCGCGATCGCATTCTCGAGTCTGAGCTGCCTGAGCCGGATCAGCGCCTGCCCGGACTCGTACGTGCTGCGCTGCGCATCGAGCAGTTCGAGATAGGTCGCGACACCGCCCGCATAGCGACGCTCGGCGAGCTTCAGGCGCGCGCCGTCCGCCGCATACACGTCCTGCTGCGCGGCAAGTTGCCGGTCGATCCAGTCGCGCGCGGCGAACGCATCGGCCACTTCGCGAAACGCGGTCTGCACCGCCTTCTCGTATTCGGCCACCGCGATGTCCTTGCGCGCGTGCGCGACGTCGAGATTCGCGCGATTGCGGCCGCCCGCGAAGATCGGCAGCGTGATGCGCGGCGCGAACGTCCACACGCTCGTACCGGCCCTGAACAGGCTCGAGAACGCATCGCTCACCGAGCCGTAGTCGGTCGTCAACGCGATGCGCGGGAAGAACGCCGCGCGCGCCGCGCCGATGTTCGCGTTCGCGGCCTTCAGCCGTGCCTCCGCCTGCCGAATGTCCGGCCGCCGTTCGAGCAAGTCGCTCGGCGCGCCTGGCGCCACGGGCGCGATCGACAGCGTGTCGAGCGCGGTCGCGTCGTCGGGCACGGTGCGCGCGAAATCGCCCGCCAGCAACTGCAGCGCCCGTACGGCCTGCGCATGCTCGCGCTGCAGCGCGGCGTGCGACGCGCGCGCGGACGCCACCAGCATCTCGGCCGAGCGCAGTTCGATCGCGTCGCTCGTGCCGGCGGCATAGCGGCGTTGCGTGAGCGCGGCCATCCGCTCGCGCGCCTCGAGCGTACGCTGCGCCAGCGCACGCTGCTCGCGCAGCGCCCGCTCCGATACGTACGCGCCGGCCACTTCGGCGATCACGCCGATGCGCACCGTGCGCTGCGCGTCGGCCGTCGCGAAATACTCGGCAAGCGCCGCGTCGGACAGATTGCGCACGCGGCCGAACAGGTCCAGCTCGTACGCGCTGACGCCGACGCCCGCGCGATACAGCCCGCTGATCGCGCTTTCCCGCACGACCGGGTCGTACTGGCGCGCGCGCTCGTAGCCGAGATTCGCCTCGACCGACGGCATCAGGTCCGCGCGCTGCACGCCGTACAGCGCGCGCGCTTCCTCGAGCCGGCCGGCGGCGATCCGCAGGTCGCGGTTGTTCGCGAGCGCCGCATCGATCCACGCCCGCAGCGCCGGATCGGTGAAATACGCATGCCAGTCGTCGAGCAGCGCCGCATCCTGCGCGGCGGCCGGTTCGGCCGCCGGCATCGTGCCGCCGTCGACCGGCGCATAGGTCGCCGGCACCGGCGCGGCCGGGCGCTCGTAGCGCGGCGCGAGCGAACACCCGGCGAGCGCGAGCGCGGCGGCCAGCGCGAGCTGAACCCGCAGCGCGGCGCGTGCATTCAGCGCAAACATCATGGTTGCGAACCCTCCATCGTCGCCGGCTGCGCCCCGCCGCGCCGGCGCGGGCCGACGTCGAACAGGCGGCCGACGATCACGAAAAACAGTGGAACGAGAAATACCGCGAGCACGGTCGCCGTGATCACGCCGCCGAGCACGCCGGTGCCGATCGCCCTCTGCGCGCCGGACGCCGCGCCCGACGCGAACGCGAGCGGCAGCACGCCGACGCCGAACGCGAGCGACGTCATCACGATCGGCCGCAGCCGCAGGCGCGCGGCCTCGAGCGCCGCGTCGACGAGCGACATGCGCTGCGCGACCAGATCCTTCGCGACCTCGACGATCAGGATCGCGTTCTTCGCGGACAGCCCGATCGTCGCGATCAGTCCCACCTTGAAATAGATGTCGTTCGGCATCGCCCGCAGCGTCACGCCGAGCACCGCGCCGATCACGCCGAGCGGGACGACCAGCATCACCGCGAACGGAATCGACCAGCTCTCGTAGAGCGCGGCGAGCGCGAGGAACACGACGAGCACCGACAGCGCGAACAGCATCGGCGCCTGCGCGCCCGACAGCCGCTCCTCGAACGACTGCCCCGACCACGCATGGCCGATGCCGGCCGGCAGCTTCGCGGCGATCCGCTCGATCGCGCTCATCGCCTCGCCGCTGCTGTGGCCTGCCGCGGCCGAGCCGTTGATCGTGAACGACGGATAGCCGTTGTAGCGCGTGAGCTGCGGCGGCCCGAGCGTCCAGTGCAGCGTCGCGAACGCCGCGAGCGGCACCATCTCGCCGCGCGCGTTGCGCACGCGCAGCTTCTTCACGTCGTCCGGATCGAGCCGGTGCCGCCCGTCGGCCTGCACCATCACGCGCCGCACCTGCGTGCCGTGCATGAAATCGCCGATATAGTCGGAACCGAACATCACCGCGAGCGTCGTGTTGATCTCGTCCATCGACACGCCGAGCGCGGACGCCTTCGCGCGATCGATGTCGAGCTTGAGCTGCGGCGCGTCCTGCGTGCCCGCGAACATCAGGTCGGTGAGCGCGCGGTCCTTGCCGCCCGCCGCGAGCAGTTGCTCGCGCGCGGCGCTGAACGTCGCGTAGTCGAGCCCGCCGCGGTTCTGCAGCCGGAAGTCGAAGCCGCTCGACGAGCCGAGATCCGGCAGCGCCGGCGAGTTCATCGCGAACACCGTCGTGTTCGGCGTGCCCGCGAAGCGTTCGTTGATGCGCGCGACGATCGCCTGCACGTGGTCGCGCGCGGCCTTGCGTTCCTTCCAGTTCTTCAGCGTGACGAAGATCATCCCGCCGTTCGGCCCTTCGCCGTACAGGTTGAAGCCGCCGAGTGCATACGTATAGGCGGTCGGCTCGTCGCGGCGGATGGCCGACTCGACCGCGCGCACGCTCTGCATCGTTTCCGCGAGCGGCGTGCCTTGCGGGCGGATCACCATCACCATGAAGTTGCCCTGGTCCTCGTCCGGCAGGAACGCGGTCGGCAATTGCGTGAGCATCAGCGCGGCCGCGGCGGTCAGCGCGCCGTATACGACAAGCCAGCGCACCGGTTTCTTCAGCATCGCGCCGACCCGTGTCGCATAGCGCTGCGTCGCGCGCGCGACGAAGCGGTTGAACCCGCCGAAGAAGCCGCGCTTCTCGTGATGGTCGCCGGACACCGGCTTGAGCAGCGTCGCGCACAGCGCGGGCGTCAGCGACAGCGCGAGGAACGCCGAGAAGCCGATCGACACCGCGAGCGACAGCGCGAACTGCCGGTAGATGTTGCCCACCGCGCCGCCGAAGAACGCCATCGGCACGAACACCGACGTCAGCACCACGGTGATCCCGACGATCGCGCCGCTGATCTGCTTCATCGCCTTGACCGTCGCGTCGTACGGCCCCAGCCCCTCCTCGACCATCAGCCGCTCGACGTTCTCGACGACGACGATCGCATCGTCGACGAGGATGCCGATCGCGAGCACCATCCCGAACATCGTCAGCACGTTGATCGAGAAGCCGGCCGCGTACATCACGCCGAACGTGCCCGCGAGCGCGACCGGCACGACGAGTGTCGGAATCAGCGTCGCGCGCAGGTTCTGCATGAACAGGAACATCACGAGGAACACCAGCACGCCGGCCTCGATCAGCGTCGTGACGACCTTGTTCATCGACACGCGCACGAACGACGACGTCTCGTACGGGATCTGGTATTTCACGCCCGGCGGGAAGTACGCGGACAGCTCGTCCATCGTCGCGCGCACGCGCTTCTCGGTCGCCACCGCGTTCGAGCCCGGCGCGAGCTTGATGCCCATCCCGGTCGCGACCTTGCCGTTCACGTACGACGGATAGTTGTAGTCGTTGCCGCCGAATTCGATGCGCGCGACGTCACGCAGGAACAGCGCGGCGCCGTCGGGCCGCGCGCGCAGCGCGATCGCGCCGAAATCGGCCGGCGTCTTCAGCGGTGCGTCCGCGAACACGGTCGCGGCGATCGGCGCGCTGTCCGGCACCGCGCTGCGGCCGATGTCGCCGATCGTCACGCGCGCGTTGTGCGCGCGCACGGCCGACGCGATGTCCGACGCGGTGAGGCCGTGCCCGGCCAGCTTCACCGGGTCGGGCCAGATCCGCATCGCATATTCCGCGCCCCAGAACTGCACCTTGCCGACACCCTCGACGCGGCGCAGCGCCTGCACGACGTTCGCCGACGCGTATTCGCCGAGCTGCACGTCGGTCATCCGGCCGTCGTCGGACGTCAGCGACACGACGAGCTGGATGTTGTCGGCGGCCTTCTCGACCTGGATGCCGTCGCGGCGCACGGGCTCGGGCAGGCGCGCATCGACCGTCTTCAGCCGGTTCTGCACTTCGACGGCCGCGAGGTCGGCATTCACGCCCTGCTTGAACGTCAGGTACAGCGACGCCGCCCCGGCGCTGCTCGTCGCGGACGTATACAGCAGCCCCGGCGCGCCGTTCATCTCGCGCTCGATCAGCGCGGTCACCGATTCCTCGACGACCTGCGCGGACGCGCCCGGGTACGTCGCATAGATGCTGACCACGGGCGGCGCGATGTCCGGGTACTGCGCCACGGGCAGCGCGCGGATCGCGAACAGGCCGCCCAGCATGATGAAGATGGCGATCACCCACGCGAAGACGGGGCGGTCGATGAAGAAACGTGCCATGTTGGTTTGAACCGGTCAGGTTTGACGGGCGGCCGCCTGCGAAGCGGCCGCTGCCGGCGCCGCCTTCGTCGGCGACGCCTTCTCGACGGGCTTGACGGTCGTACCGGGCGCGAACTGCGCGGCGTCGTCGACGATCACGCGCTCGCCGCCCGCGAGGCCGCGCGTGATGCGCCAGTCGTGGCCGCTCATCCGGTCGGCCGTGACTTCGACGTCCTTCACCTTGCCGTTCGCGCCGACCACGCGCACCGACGTGCGGTCGGCCGTGCGCAGCAGCGCGTCGCGCGGCACGAGGATCGCCCGCTGGTCGACCGCCGTGTCGAGCGCGATCCGCACATACGCGCCGGGCAGCAGCTCGCGCTCCGGATTCGGGAACAGCGCGCGCATCGCGACGGTGTCCGTCGTCGGATCGACCGCGAGATCGCTGAACAGCAGCTTCCCCTTCAACGGATACGCGGAGCCGTCGGCGCGCAGCAGCGTCACCGCGACGTCGTGCTGCGCGATGCCCGTCGCGCGCCCGCTCTTTACCGCGCGGCGCAGTGCGTCCACGTCGGCGGCCGGCTGCGAGAAGTTCACGTAGATCGGATCGAGCTGCTCGACGGTCGTGAGCGGTGTCGCCTGATCCTGGCCGACGAGCGCGCCCTCGGTCACGAGCGCGCGCCGTGCGCGTCCCGCGATCGGCGCGGTGACGGTCGCGTAATCGAGCTGCAGTTGCGCGCGCGCGAGTTCCGCCTTCGCGGACGCGACCTCGGCCTTCGCCTGCGTATCGGCCGCGACGGCCTCGGTATGGTCGCGCTCGCTCACCGCGCGATCGCGCACGAGATCGTCGTAACGGCGGCGCTTGTCGGTCGCCGCGAGCGCGGCGGCCTGCGCCTTCGCGAGCGCGCCCTGCGCGGCGTCGCGTGCGGCCTTCAGCGGCGCTGGGTCGATGCGGAACAGCACCGCGCCCTGCTTCACTTCCTGCCCTTCCTCGTACGTGCGCGCGGTGACGATGCCCGCGACCCGCGCGCGGACTTCCGCCTGCCGGTACGCGTCGAGCCGGCCCGGCAGCTCGACGGTCATCGGCACCGCCGTCGGGCGCACCGTCACGACGGTGGCCTGCTTCGCGGTCTGCGGCGCGGCATCCTCGTCGCTTTTTCCGCATCCGGCCACGGCCAGCAGGGCCGCGAGCGCGAACGGCGCCAGCCGCATGCGGCGCCACAGGGTGCGTTTGTTATTCATGTTCTGACCTCGGATCGTTCGCCACCGATACAATGCGGCGGCTCAGGGTGGCCGATTATAATCAGTCACGACTGATTAAATACATGCCGTTTCAATCCGGCTGACATACTGTCTCAATAAAACGACAGCGAACTGTAAGGAATTTCACGACATGGCCCGCAAGACCCGGGAAGAATCGCTCGCCATCAAGCACCGGATCCTCGATGCCGCCGAGCTCGTGCTGCTCGAACGAGGCGTCGCGCAAACCGCGATGGCGGACCTCGCCGAGGTTGCCGGGATGTCGCGGGGCGCCGTCTACGGCCACTACCGCAACAAGATGGAAGTGTGTCTGGCGATGTGCGACCGCGCGTTCGCGCGCACGTCGGAAGGCTTCGACGCGGGCGACGGCCTGCCGCCGTTCGCGACGCTGCGGCGCGCCGCGTCGCACTACCTGCGGGAATGCGGCGAGCCGGGCCCGATGCAGCGCGTGCTCGTGATCCTCTATACGAAGTGCGAGCAGAGCGAGGAAAACGGCGCGCTGCAGCGGCGCCGCATGCTGCTCGAGCTGCAGATGCTGCGGATCACGAAGGCGCTGCTGCGTCGCGCGATCGCGGCCGGCGAAATCGCCGCCGATCTCGACGTGCATCTGGCCGCCGTCTATCTCGTGTCGCTGCTCGAAGGCGTGTTCGCGTCGATGATCTGGACCAACCGGCTGCGCGGCAACCTGTGGAACGACGCCGAGGCGATGCTCGATGCCGGGTTCGACGCCGTCCGTACCTCCGCCGCGCTGCGCGGGCGCGCGCAAAAATTGCCGGGCTGACGGAAATCGTCGTAACAAATGCTGATTTAACCCGACTTACCGCACTGCGAAACGAATGAGCTGACCCTCTTTAAAATTTTTAACGTTTCGCGGAACATCGGTAGACTGACGCTGTCATCTTTCCTTAGCGTCTTCGTGATAACCGGGTTCGACCCGGGATGCACGCCGCCGTTCGAAGCGGGCCTGCCCCGCGCGTTGGGTCGAACGGAAACGACACAGGCCCCTCGCGGGGCCTGTTTTGTTGCACGCCCGCCGCCCGCCCCGTCGCCGTTCGACGATGTGCCGCCGGTGGCTCCCGCCCACACCCCTTTTGAACCGCTTTCCTGGATGTGGACACCTTGGTCAAGTCTGTCGCAACCCCTGATGCCGTCGCGCCCGGTCGCGCGCAGCGCGTCGTGCGCGCGCTCGTGCCGGCCGCCGTGCTCGGCGCCCTCGCCGCATTCGGCCTCGCCGCCGCGCTGCCGGCCGTGTCGCAATTGCCGGGCGCGGTCGACTCGGGCACGGCCGCGCTGCCGCAGCGCGTGCTGTCCGATACGCCGTTTCCCACCGCGCAGCACTTCGTGACGAGCGAGATCGCCCGCACGATCGGCGAACGTAACGAATACGTCGACCGCAACGACCGCAGCCTGCAGCCGGGCCTGTTCGCGCCGCTCAGCGCGCATCGCAACGACATGCTCGGCTACACGAGCCTGTTCCAGTTCGCCGCGCCCGACCACCGGCAAGGGATGCGCGCGGGCGACATCGAGCTCACGCTGTCCGATACGCTGAACCGTCTCGACGTGCCGCCCGAAATACGCATCCAGCTCGGCGATCTCGTGACCGGCAAGGTCGCGATGCGCGCGGGTGCGCAGCGCGGCGATTATTACCGCCTCGCGTTCGACACCCACGACGGCACGCCGCGCCTCACCGCGCTGGAGCTACGCGTCGCCGGCCGCACGTTCGGCGCGATCTGGTTCCGCGCGCCGGGCGCCGAGCACGGTGCGTACTATGCGCTCGACGGTTCGCCGCTCGAAGCCGCCGCGTTCACGATGCCGGTCAAGTGGACGCGCATCAGCTCGTTCTTCGGCGAGCGCATCCATCCGCTGTCGCAGGCGATGGCGTTCCATACGGGCGTCGATCTCGCCGCGCCGAGCGGCACGCCGGTCGATGCGGCGGCCGACGGCGTCGTGTCGTTCGTCGGCACCGATCCGGGCGGCTACGGCCGCTATGTGATCGTCGATCATGCGGACGGCTATTCGACCTACTACGCACATCTTTCCGCGTTCGCACACGGGCTCAAGGCCGGCGAAACGGTGAAGCAGGGCCAGCGCATCGGCTCGGTCGGGATGACGGGCGCGGCGACGGGCCCGCACCTGCATTTCGAGGTGCGAGTCGCGAACGATCCGGTCGACCCGCTCGTCACGCTCGCGAGCGCGCAGACGGCGCTGTCCGACATGCAGCTCACCGCGTTCCGCCAGGAAGCCGCGCAATGGCGCTTGCGCCTCGCGTCGATCAACACGACGCCATTTGCGTTCGCGCAGAACGACGGGCCGCTGTGGGGCGATTTCGCGACCGACACGTCGACGCTGCGCGCCGTGTTCAACACGCATTACTCGGCATCGTGACGCACGCGTCGCGTACGGCGACGCGACGTTACCGCGCGGGTTCCCTGTACTCGGTCGTCGCCTGCGCCGCGCGTTGCTCCCTCGGCCGCCACACCAGCAGCCAACGCGCCGCGCCGTCGAGCGACGTGCACAGCACCAGATAGATCATCGCGACGAACAGGAAGATCGGCGCCGGATACACCATCAGCCGGTTGTTCACCTGCGTCGCGACGAACGACAGCTCGGGCACGCCGACGATATACGCGAGCGACGTGTCCTTCACGAGCGCGACCCACTGGTTGACGAACGACGGTGTCATGATCCGGATCGCCTGCGGCAGCAGCACGTAGCGCACCGTCTGCCAGCGCGTGAGCCCGAGCGACAGCCCGGCCTGCCATTGCCCGTCGCCCGCGGCGACGATTCCCGCATGCACCGCATGCGCGAGATATGCGCCGCCGATCAGCGCCAGCGCGCACACGACCGTCGCGAGCCCCGGCACATCCACGTGCAGCAGCACGGGCATCAGGAAATACGTCCAGAAAATCAGCATCAGCACCGGAATCGCGCGGAAGAAGCCGATGAACGCGAGCAGCAGCACGCGTACCGGGCCGCGCGCAAGCGCCATCGCGACGCCGAACGTCACGCCGAGCACGGCCGATGCGATCGCGGATGCGAGCGCCAGCACCAGCGACAGCGCGGCGCCGCCGAGCGGGCCGTCCGGAAATGCGCCGACGAGCAGGTACGGCAGATTCGAGAGCAGCAGCGAAAGGTCCATCGTCAGCGCCCCGCTCCGATCCGGTCGCGCCATTGCGTGGCCGCGTACGCACCGGCCTCGATCGCGGCCACCGCCGCGACGTACAGCAGGGTCGCGACGCCGAACGCGGCGAACGTCTTGAACGTCTCGGTCTCGACCTGCCGCGACGCATACGACAGCTCGGCCACGCCGATCGCCATCGCGAGCGACGAGTTCTTCACGAGATTCATGTATTGGCCGAACAGCGGCGGCAGCGCGATGCGCACGGCCTGCGGCAGCACCACGTAGCGCAACGATTGCATCGGCGTGAGGCCGAGCGCGGCGGCCGCATCGTGTTGCGCACGCCGTACGCCGCGCAGGCCGGCCTCGCATTCCTCGGCGACGAACGCGGCCGTATAGGCGCTCAACCCGACCCACCCTGCCACGAATTCGAACGACGGCCACGCGAGCGCGAACGGGCCCACGCTCACCGCATGGCGCGCATTGAGCCACGTGATCCACGTATCGGGCAGCAACGACGCGACGCCGAAATACCAGAACAGCAACTGCACGAGCAGCGGCGTGTTGCGCAACGCGACGACGTATGCGGTGGCGGCCGTGCGCAGCGCCCTGCCGCGCGCATGCCGCATCACGGCGAGCAGCAGCCCGCCGACGGTCGCGGCGACGGCCGACGCGGCCGCGAGACCGAGTGTCAGCAGGAAGCCCTGCCAGAGCCAGGACAGATATTTGGGCGCCAACCCGAGCATGCTGGGGAGCGCGCACGACGCGCGCGATCGGATGAAAACGAAAAGCGCCGCGCGGCCAATGTTCCGGCCAGTCGCGGCGCGCGTGCGGAACCGGTCAGGTCTTGTCGCCGATGCGGAAAATGCGCGTAAGCGGCGTTTTCGTCGTCGGTCCGAACCAGGCGTCGTAGATCTGCGCCGCGCGGCCATTCGCCTCGAGCCCCTTCAGCGTGTCGTTGACGAAGCCGAGCAGGCGCGTCTCGCCCTTCGGCACGCCGACGCCCATGTAGTCGTTCGAGATCGTGAACGCGGGGATCTCGTAGTTCTGCTTGTCGGGCACGTTCGCGAGCAGGCCGATCAGTTTCGGGCCGTCCTGCGTGATGGCCTGCACGTTGCCGGCGCGCAGCGCGGCGAACGCGAACGGCGTGTCGTCGTACGCGACGATCGTCGCCTTCGGGAATTTCTCGCGCAGCGTGATCTCGTTGGTCGTGCCCTTGTCCGCGCCGACGCGCAGGCCGTTCAGTTGGTCGGCCGATTTCAGCACGCCCTTCTTCGCGAGAAACTGCTGGCCCGACGAGAAATACGGAATGCTGAAGTCGACCTGTTTCGCCCGCTCGTCGGTGATCGTGAAGTTCGCGAGCACGAGGTCGACCTTGCCGGACGTCAGGAACGGGATGCGGTTCGCGGGGTTGGTCGGCTGCAGTTGCAGCTTCACGCCGAGCTTGTCGGCAAGCGCCTTCGCGTAATCGACGTCGAGACCGACGATGTGGTTGCTTTTCGCATCGACATAGCCGAACGGCGGATTGCTGTCGAACGTTGCGACGCGCAGCACGCCGGCCTTCCTGATGTCGTCGAGACGGTCTGCATGCGCGACGGTGCCTGCGGTCACGAGCGCGACCCCGACGAGCCACGTGGCGAGAGTGTGGATTTTCATGAGCACGACCTGTTTGTTATGGAGGCCACCGCGGATCGCGCGGCGGCACGGTTCGAAGAACATCGCGACGGAGTGTGCCGGCGCGAAGCCGCTAACGTATCAGCGCGTGCGGCGAATCCGAACCAACAAATGGTGCTTTGCTCTGCGGGTTTCGTGATGAGGCCGGGCCGGCTTGCGTGCGGGCCTCGCGCTCACGGAAACGTGAACGTGAATTCCGCGCCACCGCCGGCATAGCCGGGCGCCAGTTCTCCGTCCGCGCCGGTGCGAATGTACTGGGCTCGCAACGGCATCACGGCCAGGTCGCCGGACCGGCGCATCGGATACCTGGTGGCCGTGCCCGGCTCGCCGTAGGCGATCCGCTCGCCGCTCAGCCCATTCGTCATCACGATGTTGAACCCGCGCGCCACCGTCTGGCCGGCCGGCGCGCTGAGTTGCAGCAGCGTGCTGTCCGGATTCGGCCGGGCAGCCTTGTCGCGGAAGCTGATCGAAGGCTTCGCCGCGGCCGCGCACTGGTTGAGCGTGATATCGAAATCGACCGGCTTCGATGTCGTATTCACACTCGGAAACTGACTGACCGAAAATTTGCCGAGCGTGACCGGCACGATCATGCCCGACTGAATCTCGCAGCGGTTCGGCACCGTGATCTCGCATTCGCTGCCGATACAGACGTTGCCGACGCCGACGAAGAACTTGCCCTGCTTGCACAGATTGGGGGGCACCGTCGACTCCGGCACGGTCACGGTTGCGCCCTCCGATACGGCGCCTTTCGGAAAATCGATCGCATACAGCGCCACGGTCGGGTTGCCCGGCAGGCTCCTGACCACCAACTTCCCTTCCGGCAACTGGGAAACCGGCTGATCGAGCACCAGGAACTGCCGGAAGCGCATCACCCGCGCATCGGTCCCGCCACCCGACGGCAGGAGTGCGTTTTTCGCGGTCACCATCGGCAGGCCGCTTTGTCGCAGCGTACGCTCGACGCCATCGCCGGAAACGCCGACCCATTTGAAGCCGATGCCGGACACGTTCGTCTGCGCGACGCCATCCGGGACGACCGTGCCCGGCGCCCAGTGTCCGGCGCTCGCCAGCTCGTGCGCGCTCGACGCGTTGCCGTACTTGAACGCGACCATCAGCGTCACCGTGCGTTGATACAGCGTCGAGCCGACCGGCGTCGCACTCGTCAACGGGGTGATCATCCGCCAGGGTGTCGCATCGACGTTGCTGAACGTGCAATCCAGCGCCGTCGTGCCGCTGTTGCCTTGCGCCGCTGCAGGCGCGCAGAATGCGAGCGCCACGCATCCGGCCGTCGCGAATCGACGCATCGCCAGGCCTGCTTGCCTGAATCCGCGCCAGTGGATCGTCTTCATGGTGTTTCCCGTGGAAGCGGCGGCGGGCGCCATCTGCTTGCGATGGTCGCCCGCCGCCAGTCGCGTTACTCGATCACGCCAAGATTGAGGCCCGCGATCTTCTGCAGCGCAGCCTCGCCAGACACGATGCTGTTGCGGAACGTGCCGCGGTTGATGCCGACGAGACCGCCGAAGGTCTGAGTCGACGATCCGTTGACTCGCCCGCTTGCGGCAGCGCGCTCGACGAGGCCCGCGTTCATGCCGACGAAGCCGCCGAGCGCCGCGTAGCAGCCGGCGCCGATCGTCCCCGACGCCGACGCGTCGGTCACCGTGCCGAGGTTTTCACCGACAAACCCGCCCACCGTGCCCGACGTGCCGCCGGACACGTTGCCGGTGGCCGACGCGGTCGAGATCGTGCCGTACGTCATGTTGATGCCGGCGAAACCGCCGGCCGACGCGCCGGTTCCGGCGGATACATCGCCGCTCGCGTCGACGTTGGACAGTTCGGCCGAGTTGCTGCCGACGAAGCCGCCGGTCTTGCTGTAGCTGCCGCCGGTCGTCTTGCCGCGCGCGACGGCATGGGAAATCCGGCCGCCGGCGTGATTGCCGACGAAGCCGCCATTCGCGCCCTGCCCACCGCTGACCGCACCGTGCGCTTCCGCCATGTCGATTTCCGCGTCCGCGCCCATATTCATACCGACGAAGCCGCCGGTCGAACCCGTCGATGCGCTCGTGACCGCGCCCAGCGCCTTGCTGTCGGTCACCGCCCCCTGGTTCATTCCGACAAAACCGCCGATCGCCTGCGCATACCGGCCATCCACGATGCCGCTCGCGCTCGAACCCGCGATTTTGCCGGTGTTACTCCCGACGAGCCCGCCGGCCGCGCCGCCCGAGCCGCCCGTCACGCGCCCCAGTGCCGTCGCACCGGTGATGGTGCCCAACAGGTTCGCACCCACGAACCCGCCGACGTTCACGCCCGCCAGATTGAAGCCCGACGTGGTGCCGCGGCTCGTCGAGCCGACGATTTCCCCGCCGCGGTTCACGCCGACGAGGCCGCCGATCGACGCCAGATTCGATGCACCGCCCGATACGTTCGCGTTCGACTCGCCGTCCGACACGAGCCCCGCGTTCCGGCCCAGTCCGTTTTCGCCGACCAGGCCGCCGACCGCATACGACATGCCGTTGCCCGACACCGATCCGGTGTACGACGTGTGCAAGATGTCGCCGTGGTTGATGCCGACCAGACCGCCCAGCGCATTGCTGCGGCTGGCGCCGGCGCTCACCTGCATGTTCGTCGCGTTCACGTTCGAGATCGTGCCGACGTTCTCGCCCACCAACCCGCCGATGGCGACCGGCCCCACGCCCGACGCGGCGCTGACGCGCAGCGACTTCAGGTTGAGGTTGGCGAGGACGCCCGCGTTGCGACCGAACAACCCGGCATAGGGATCGTTGCTCGAGATCGTGAGGTTGCTGATCGTGTTGCCGAGGCCGTTGAACACGCCCGCGAACGACGCGCCCGAGCCGATCGTCTTGAATGTGCTGCCGTAGTACGAGCCGGCGATGTCGTTACCGAGCACGTACAGTCCGCCGAGGTTCGCATTGACGGCCTGCAATTGCTGCAGGTTCTGGATCACGGTGTAGCGATAGCCGTTCGATTCGAAGCCGGCTCCGGCACCCGACAGCGTCACCGCCGCGCCCCCCGTCAACGCATGCGCGACGCCGTAGTCGAGCGTAAGCAACGCGTTCGCGCCGGTCAGTGCGATCGGTGCCGCGATCGAGACGTTGTCCCGTGCCGCGATCGCCATGCGCGCATTCGCACCGGTTGCGCGCAGCGGCCCCTTGACCGATACGTCGCCCTGCTGGCTGGCCAGTTTCAGGCGGTTGCCGCTCGCCCACGTCACCGGCCCCTCGACCGACAGCGTGCCGCGTTCGGCCACCAGCTCGACGTCGGTCGTCGCGAGGTTGCGCGACAGCGTGTCGGCCACGATCGTGCCCGACTGGTTCGCGCCCGCCGTGACGCCCAGGTTCGAGGTCGCGATGCGCCAGGTGCCGCTGCGCCCGTTGACCGCGCGCGTATCGACCATCGTCCCGAGCGCGACCTTCACGTCGGCGCCGCGCGTGTCGACCGTACCACCGTTGCCCGGCGCCGTCGCGCTCGCGTTCAGCATGCCCGCGACATTGACCGTGCCGGCGTCGTACCCGTCCAGCGAGATTCGGCCCGCCGTGTTCCTGAGCGTTCTCGCCTCGATGCTGCCCTGGTTGTTGACCACCGTGCGCAGCACCGCATCGGCCGTCTTCGCGCTCATCAGTACCTGCCCGCCGTCGGCCTTCAGCAACTGTTCGTTGCTCGCCAGCGCGTTGACGATGCCCCGATCGATCTGCACGTTGAGCAGCTTGCCGCCGTCGAAATTCAGCGTCACGTCGCTGCCCGCACCGAGCGCGACGGTCCCCATCTGCGCCTGCACGATACCGCGGTTCGTCACGCGTGCGCCGAGCAGCGCGATCGAACCGCCTTCGCTCGCGACGAGATTGCCGAAGTTCTGCACCTCGGCCGGGGAGTCGCCGGAAAACCGCAGTCGACCTGCTTCGAAGTCTTCGTCCTTGATGTGCAGGGTCGTCGCGACCAGCCCGCCGACGTTGACCTGTGCCCCCTTGCCGAACAGGATGCCGTTCGGGTTCACGAGGAACACGCGGCCATTCGCGTCGAGTGCGCCGTAGATCGCGCTGCCGTCCTGACCGACGACGCGGTTCAGCGCGATCGACGTGGTGGACGGCTGGTTGAACGTGACGCGTTGCCCCTTGTCGATGTTGAACGACTTCCAGTTCGTCACCAGCTTGTCGGTATGCTGGTTGATCGACATCTGCTGCCCGTTGTCGTAGGTCAGCATGTCCGCCTTTCCGGACACGACGGTCCCGTCCACCGGCAATGCGTATGCGGACGTCAGCGTGCCGCCCGTGAGCAGCGCGAGCACCGCGACGGTACGCGCGCGCGTCGCGGATTTGCCGCGCCGACGTGCCCGCTCGCCGGCTACCTGCCAGACACCCTGCCTGCTGTTCCATACCAAAGCGTACGATTTGTTCACTTCATTTTTCCTTGTTGTGGTTGAATTCCTGCCGATTGCCCCGGCAGGACGGGTACTGCAAGCGATGTGCGAGGCGGGGCGAGCGCCGCGCGATATTCATGCGATGCGCCGTTGTCGTCGACCGCGTCGAACGTGATGTCGCCGGCATGGGTGTCGGCGTCCGCACCGATCGGGACATCCACACGATCGAACGGGGCGACCTCGACCGAGCCGTTCGCCAGCGCGACCGGTTCGCCGTTCAGCAGCAGGCGCGTGAGCGTCACGTAGTACGGCGTGGGATTGATCGCCGTGACCGGTGCGGTTGCGCTTCCGCCCGCGCGCGTCCACGCAAGCCGATTCGGTGCGTCGTCCGCCTCGCCGGCGAGACCGGCCGGCCGATACAGCACCTTCATCCTCAGCCGGTACGCGATGCGCAGCGTGTGGTCGCCCGCGCGGGCGGCCGGCGGCACTTCGAGCAAGTTGATCCAGAAGCGGGATTCGCGATCCGGTGCGAGCGCGCCGACAGCTTGCACGCGGATCGACAGCGACTGCGCCGGTTCGACACGCGCAAGCGGCGGCGTGACGACGAACGGCACGCGAAGATGGCTCGGATCGGCATTCGCGTCGCCGTCATCGAGCCACGCCTGCACGAGGATCGGCGCTTCACCGCCGTTGCGGGCCAGCATCGTCATCGCGTGCGCATCGCCCGGATAGACGAACCGCGTGCCGACCACGTACAACGCCGCGTCGCAGCGCATCGCGGCGGTGCTTGTCGCACCGGCGAGCAACACCACACGCACGACGCGGGCAGCCCTCGCGCGACCGCTCGAACGACGCGGCGGCACACCGCTCACCGATTCCGTACGAACAACGTAACCGCGCATCGCGCTAACGCTCCCGCACGGCGGACGGTTCGGCGACCAAAGGCGCCGTGGCCGATGCGCGGCAGGTACCGGGCAACGTCACGTAACCGCGGCCGGAACGTTGCGCATCCGGTATCGCGTAATCGATCACGCACTGCTGGTCCTCGCGCGTGCCCCATTCGACGCGAATCTGCCCGTCGTTGTCGGCGCTGCGCACGAACAGCCGGCTACCTTGGCCCACCACGCCGAGCGCAGCGCCCGAGCGCGCGTCGACGGCGCGGGCCGCGAACGGCAGCGGTCGGCCGTCTTCGGTCTGTGCGTCGATCAGCAAGGCGCGCGCCCTCAACGTGTCGTACGGCAGCAGCACGATCGAACCCGCACGCGGCGCCACGCTGTTCGACACCGTCTTCAGTTCCACATCCTCCGGAACGTCCTTCGGATCGATGTCGACGCGGTTCAGCTGATACGGAATCAGACTCGGCACGATCGCGTAACCGAACCGGTTGACACGTGCGCTCGTATTCGCCACCCGCGCGCCGCGCGCGTCCGGTGCATGCACGATACCGACCGTCTCGCTCAGCGTCGGCGCCGCGATCAGGCCGCCGCGATGCAGCACCAGGCCGCCCGTCGCATTCGCCGACGCCTGCTGATAGTCGCGCCCGAGCCCGATGTTCGCCGACAGCGACGTGGCCGGCATCTGATAGCCGACGCCGAAACTGCCCGACGATGCGCGGTGGTTACCGTCGTAGCTGGACGACAACGAGAACGATCCATCGCCCTGTTCGCCGAAGCGGCCGGCCAGGCTCGCGGTGGCGCTCGTGCCGGTGCTGCTGTCGTGCGTCATGAGCGTGCTGAAGGTCGGTGCACGGCGCGAGTTGCGTCCCAGCGGGATCGACAGGTTCACGCTCACGAGCGTGCCCGATCCGCCGCCGTACCATGGATCGCGTGTGGACAGATTGCGTACGCGCTGCACCGACGTGGTCAGCGTCGCATCGCGCCATTGCGTGCTGTAGCCGATCGTGAACCCGATCGACTGCCCTTTGCCGGCCCAGTAGCTGAGTGCCGACCCGTTTGCATAGACGCTCCCCGCGCGCCCGATCTGCTGACTCACGTTGAGGTCGACCCGGTTGCGCAACCGTGGGAATGACGCGGCGTCCGCGCCCTGGGCGCTGCTGCCGTTCAGCAGCAGCGCGTCGCGCAGCCCCAGATAACCCTTCGTCGAGTAGCGATACGCGAGCAGCGAGAAGTTCGTGCCGCTGTTCGGCAGGTTCTTGCTGTACGACACGCGAATACTCGAACCGGTCTGGCGCTCGCTGCCGGACGGTTGGGCCCGCGAGACCGTGACGTCCGTCGCGAAGCCGCCGATCGACGTATTGAGCGCGACCCCCATCAGTACCGATTGATAGCGGTTTGCAAACGCCGCGCCGCCGTAGGCGGTCACCGCGTTGCTGACGCCGCGCTGCACCGTGAACTGGCCGACGTACTGCGTGCCGATATCGCCGCCAAGTTCGATCGCGCGGCCGGCCATCGCGCTGAACCGCGTACTGCCAGGACGAAGCAATTGCACCGTCGTCGCGAACGGCACGACGAAGCTGCGCGTTTCGCCGTTGGCCTCGGTCACCGTCACGTTCAGGTCGCCGCCATAGCTCATCGCCTGCAGGTTGTCGATCGCGAACGGACCGGGCGCGACGGTCGTCTCGTGGACCAGATATCCGCGCTGGTAGATCGACACCTTCGCGTTCGTCTGCGCGACGCCCCGCACGACCGGCGCGTAATAGCGCTGTTCGTCGGGCAGCATCCGGTCGTCGCTGGCGATCTGCACGCCGCGAAACGACACCGCATCGAACAGCGCGCCGCTCGTCGAACTCTCGCCCGCGAGCAACTGGGCCTGCCAGTCCGGCAAGTCGGTTTGCGCATACACGTAGCCGCGCTGGTAGCGCGCGCCACCGCGTTGCGACCAGGTCAGGTTGCCGTTGTGGCGAATCCGGAACCGGCCCGCGCTCGCGCCCATCGACAGGCCCGTGTAGAACTGCGTGAATTCGGCGCCGCCGGAGCGCGTCGTAAACACGCTGGCGTTGTAGTTCACCAACGCGGCAGGCACACCGTTCGTCCAGTGCGCCGGATCGACGTAGGTGCTTTGGCTGGCCAGCCGCATGTAGAACTGCGGCACGGTCAGATACAGCTTCTGCTCGGCCGAGTCGAACGACAACTGCGCGCCGGGCACGTAACGCGACAGTGGCGCGCAGATCAACCCGTCGGGCATCGGGTTCGGCGGCTGGCTGGCGTCCTGACCGCGTTCGCTGCGATCGAGATCGACACCGACGCGCCGCAGCAGCGCGCGGTCATAGCATGGCGAAACGTCGCCGTGCTCGTCGGGGCGAAACGTGATGTCCTCGATGCCGCGCCACTGCCCGTTGACGATCAGATCCGCGCGGTGCTGACCGGCCGCCACGCCGTTCGGGCGCTCGAACGGCGTCGTATCGATCGGCGCGCTGCCGGCCCCGACCATCAGCATCGAATCGTCGAAATGCGTCGCGCCGGAGGGCCGCGCATCGCGCGAGGCCTTCGGATCGTTACCCCGATCGATCGTCTCGGCCAGCGCGCTGACGCTTGCCGCCATCGCAATCGATGCGACTGCCGACGCGACTGCTCGCCGGCACGGATGTTGCGGAGCAAACGGCGCCGGACACGAAGCAAATGAAAAGGGAAAACCTGCTGGACGCCGCATGTCGAGTGTCGATACAGTTGTTTTGCATGACGAATCGATATCGCGTATTCGCGGCATCCGGTTCGGCATGCTGGTTCGTGCCTCAAAGCCCGTTGCGTAGGCCGACGGATCAGTCGGTCAGTTTTTTGGTTATCGTGCTGCGTCCGCCGTAGTCGTCGATGACCATGTAGCGGACCGTCGCCGGCCGATGCGCACGCGCGCCGACACCCGGCAACGCGAAGCGCTCCGTACCGAACGGCGCCACCATGCCGCCACCGGCGGGCACGAACGTGCCGTCGATCTCGCCCTCCACCGACCCGAAGGAAACGTAGTAAGGCGTCGGAT
This sequence comes from Burkholderia sp. BCC0506, assembly GCF_902833145.1. Classification (GTDB taxonomy): domain Bacteria; phylum Pseudomonadota; class Gammaproteobacteria; order Burkholderiales; family Burkholderiaceae; genus Burkholderia. The sequence continues at coordinate 516,150 of NZ_CADFEN010000005.1, forward strand.
TGGAAACCTCGAGCGACACGCGGCGCTCGTTGTTGCGCTGCGGGTCGGCGGCCATCTTCCAGACCAGTTTGTCCGCCGCCAGGTCGACGTCGTTTGCGAGCGCGGCAGGTCGGTAAAACAACTTGATGCGCGTCCGAAATGCGAAACGCAGCATGTTGTCCTGGTCCTGCTCGGCCGCCGGCACCTCGAGCACGTTCAGCCAGAACACCGATTCGCGATCGGCGGGCAGCGGATCCTCCATCCGCGTAATGCGCAGCACGGCGCCTCGCCCCGCTTCGACGCGCGTGAGCGTCGGCGCGACGACGAACGGCGTGCGCATCTGCTCGGGCGGAACGTTCGCACGGCCGTCGTCGATCCAGCTCTGTGCGAGCACGGGCTGAGTTCCGGCGTTTTCCATCCGGACGGTCACGTCGCGGGTATGCTCGGGAAAAATCACCCGGGTACCGTTCAACAGCAGTGCCGCCTGCGCCAGCGACGCGCAGGCGGCCCACGCCACGACGCTCGCCACGGCTTTACGATAAGGAATGCGAATAGACAAGATCATGGCGTGGAGCGGAAATGGCATCGATCAGTGGTAAGCGAGCGTATAGCGGATGAACGAGTTACCCGTACCGGTCCCGACCGTGCTCTTCGTCGACACATACGCAGCCGAATAGGTCAGCGTCGCAGTGTTGTTCGCGATCGTCGCGACCTGCGCGTCGGTCATGTTCTGCGGTTGCCCGAGCGTGATCTTGCCGCTCTTGCCGTTGCCCGCGTCGCTGATCTGGATCTCGACGCCATCCGCCGGCTTGGTGCCGATGAGCTTCAGGTTGCCGGTTGCCGGGTTGATGTTGACCGACACGGGATCGAAATCGATCACGACCTTCGTGCCGTTGGTGCAACCCGTGTTACCGCCGATCTTCAGGTCGAACGTGACGGGCGTCGACGTCGCGCCGACCTTGTCGAACGTGCTCGGGCTGATGCGGTCGCCCAGTTGCACTTCCTGCCGGTTGCCCGGACCGGGCGCTTGGCCGTTGATGTTGCAGGTGACGTCGGAGATGCTGCCGTAGAAGGCGAGTTCGCCATCGAACGCGTGGGAGATCGACGGCACCAGTGCGGCACCGGCGATGGCAGCAGCAACACAACCCCGGACGAAATTCACTTTCATCTTTGATTCCTCTCAAAATGGATATCTTTCTCGAAACAGCCCGACCCACGTACGAACACTCGCCACGTCAATCGGATCGCCATATCCGGGACATGAAAATCAATTTGACCCTGAGAATTGACGATCGCGCCATTCTATTTGACCGCCCTTATTCCCGATATCGTACGAGTAAGAAATATGAGATTCATTTTTTGCCGTGCCGATATCACGGCTCGACCGACCGAAACACGGCGTCGAGAGCGCGTTCCGGGAGGCGTCCGAGCGTCATACGGCGATTCGGCCAGATGGAATATGCCAATGAGGCAAATACATGGACGGTAAAACTGTTTAATTCGCCGTCAACGTCTCTCTCTCGACGCGGAGATTTGTGAACTTTCTTAACGCCCCGGGCCTGAAATTAGGATAAGTCCGAATATGCCCCCCCTGATTTCACATACGGAACAGTGTTGCTCCGTTTATCGCGGTTTTAATTCTTCAAAGGGGGTGCCGCCGCGCGGCTGTACCGCATCGGCCAGAGGGTCGGTAAAAGAGAATGAATGTCCGTCGTACTGCCGCAGGACCGCCGCCGGCATCGCGGGCCGGCACGCCGCGTACAACGCCCGCGCATAAAAAAACGCCCGCTGCAAGCAGCGGGCGCGAATCCCAGTCAAGGAGGTGTCACACGAACTACGGGCTCAGGATAAGAGCATCGGCGGCGGCGAACAACGAAGCGATTGTGATATCGATATCGCACGTGCCTCGATGAGCTTGCGCGCGCGCCAGCCAACTCGTTCCCGATGAAAAAACGGCGCGCCGCCTGCGTGGCGGAGCGCCGTCGTGCTGCGTGTCGAGACGGACACCGGGCCGCGCCGGCCGGGCCGCCCCGCCGATCACGGTTCGTGACGCAGATACCCCTCCTTGCTCGGATCGCGCATCCGCCACGATACGATCAGCGAGATCGCGCACAGCGCGGTCACGTACCAGTAGAAGGTTTCCTCGCTGCCGATCGACTTGAACCACAACGCGACGTACTCGGCCGAACCGCCGAAGATCGCGTTCGCCACCGCATACGACAGGCCGACGCCCATCGCGCGCACTTCCGGCGGGAACATCTCGGCCTTGATGAGACCGCTGATCGACGTGTAGAAGCTGACGATCGCCAGCGCCACCGTGATCAGCACGAACGCGGCCACCGGGCTCGTCACGTCCTTCAGCGCATGCATCAGCGGCACCGTGCCGATCACCGCGAACGCACCGAACAGGATCATCGACGTGCGGCGGCCGATCTTGTCGGACAGCGCGCCGAACACCGGCTGCATCAGCATGTAGACGAGCAGCGCCACCGTCATCACGTTGCTGGCCGTCTTCGCATGCATGCCGGCCGTGTTCACGAGGTACTTCTGCATGTACGTCGTGAACGTATAGAAGATCAACGAGCCGCCGGCCGTGAAGCCGACCACCGTGAAGAACGCGCCCTTGTGCTGCCACACGCCGCGGATCGTGCCGGCGTCCTTCTTGTCGCGCGATGCGCTCGTCGACGTCTCGTCGAGCGATTTGCGCAGGTACAGCGAGATCAGCGCGGCCGCCGCGCCGACCACGAACGGAATGCGCCAGCCCCACGCCTTCAGTTCGCCGGCCGACAGCGTCTGCTGCAGGATCACGAGCACCAGCAGCGCACACAGCTGGCCGCCGATCAGCGTCACGTACTGGAACGACGCGAAGAAGCCGCGACGGCCCTTCAGCGCGACTTCACTCATGTAGGTCGCGCTCGTCCCGTACTCGCCGCCCACCGACAGCCCCTGGAACAGGCGCGCGACCAGCAGCAGCGCCGGCGCGAGCGCACCGATCTGCGCATAGGTCGGCAGCACCGCGATCACGAGCGACCCGCCGCACATCATCAGCACCGAGATCATCATCGCCGTGCGACGGCCGTGACGGTCGGCGATACGGCCGAACAGCCAGCCGCCGATCGGACGCATCAGGAAACCGGCCGCGAACACGCCGGCCGTGTTCAGCAGTTGCGTCGTCGTGTTGCCGCTCGGGAAGAACGCCGGCGCGAAGTACAGCGCGCAGAACGAGTAGATGTAGAAGTCGAACCACTCGACGAGGTTGCCCGACGAGGCGCCGACAATGGCGAACACGCGCCGCCGGGTGTCATGCGCGGACAGCGCAGCTTGGTCGGTCTGGACGTCCATGGATTGGTCTGTTCCTTTTAGTGCTTTCTGGGCGAGACGGCTGGAGCCGCCGCGTGCGGTCGCGCGTGGCACCGGTTCCGGCGCACGGCGCTACGGGATTTTAGCGAAATGTAAAGTAACGAGCGCTCCGGGTTCGTCCCGATGTAGAAAATTTTTCTCCCGCCTTGCGCGCGTCATATGAAAACGCCAGCCCTCCGGCTGGCGTCCGATGCAAACATTTTTCAAGCCGCGACGATCACACACGCACCTCGGGCGGCACGTAGCGGCACTCGTAGCGCTTGCGAACGGTACCGGCCTCGTCGACGCTTTCCAGGTACACGTCGAACTGCCAGAGCCGCGCCATGTGCTTGAGCACTTCGTCGCTGTCGTTGGACAGGTGGCGGTTGTCGGTCATGAAGTGACGCAGCGTGAGGCTACGGTCGCCGCGCGTGTTGACGGCCCACACCTGGATGTTCGGCTCGCGGTGATGGATGTCGTACTGCCGCGACAACGCCTGCCGCACGTACTGGTAGCCTGAATCGTCGTGGATCGCCGATACCTCGAGCGAATCGCGCATGTCGTCGTCGAGCACCGAGAAGAGCCGCATCTCGCGGATCAGGTTCGGCGACAGGTACTGCGCGATGAAACTCTCGTCCTTGAAGTTGCGCATCGCGTAGTGCATCGCCGGCAGCCACGGCGTGCCCGCGATCTCCGGAAACCACTTGTAGTCTTCCTCCGTCGGCGCTTCGCAGATCCTTCGGATGTCGCTCATCATCGAGAAACCGAGCGCATACGGGTTGATCCCGCTGTAGTACGGCTTCGTGACGGGCGGCTGGTAGACCACGTTGCTGTGCGAGTGCAGGAACTCCATCATGAAGCCGTCTTCCAGCTTCCCCTGGTTGTACAGCGTGTTGAGCAGCGTGTAGTGCCAGAACGTCGCCCAGCCTTCGTTCATCACCTGCGTTTGCCGCTGCGGGTAGAAATACTGGCCGATCTTGCGCACGATGCGGATCACTTCCCGCTCCCACGGTTCGAGCAGCGGCGCATTCTTCTCCGCGAAATACAGCAGGTTCTCCTGCGGCTCGGGCGGATAGCGGTCTTCCTGCTCTTCCATCAGCTCCGGCTTCTTGCCCGGCAGCGTGCGCCACAGTTCGTTCACCTGCGACTGCAGGTACGCCTCGCGCTCGCGCCGCAGCGCCGCTTCCTTCGACAGCGACGGTTTCTGCGGCCGCTTGTAGCGATCGACGCCGTAATTCATCAGCGCATGGCACGAGTCGAGCAGCTCCTCGACGCGGTCGAGCCCGTAACGCTCCTCGCATTCCGCGACGTAGTTCTTCGCGTACACGAGATAGTCGATGATCGCGTGCGCGTCGGTCCACAGCCGGAACAGGTAGTTGCCCTTGAAGAACGAGTTGTGCCCGTACGCCGCGTGCGCGATGACGAGCGCCTGCATCGTCATCGTGTTCTCTTCCATCAGATACGCGATGCACGGGTTCGAATTGATGACGATTTCGTAAGCCAGGCCCATCTGGCCGCGGCGATAGCTCTTCTCGGTCGCGAGGAAGTGCTTGCCGAACGACCAGTGACGGTAGTTGACGGGCATCCCGACCGACGCGTACGCATCCATCATCTGCTCGGCGCTGATCAGCTCGAGCTGGATCGGGTAGATGTCGAGCTCGTATTGTTCGGCGACCTGCGAGATGTGCGTGTCGTATTCCTCGAGCAATTCGAACGTCCAGTCGGACGGGCACGGCAGTGGCTTGCGTTCGGCAACGTTCATACGCGCTTCCTTTTGCCCGGAACCGGGCAAGTCGGCGGCCGGCGGCGGCGGTTCGGCCTGCCCGCGTTGCTGCGGTGCGGCAGGGCCGGCCGTGTCGTCGCCGGAAGGGCGCGGCTCGTAGCCGCGCGACTCGTTGTGCAGATGGCGGGTCGTCATGACATTTCCACCTGCTTTTCGAACAATTCGCGAAACACCGGGTAAATGTCCGCAGCCGATTCCACTTTTTTCATCGCGAGATGCGGTTGCGACAAGGCCAGTTGCGCGTATTCCAGCCACAGATTCTGCTCTTCCGGCGCGACCTGGATATACGCGAAGTAACGCGTCTTGGTGAGGATATCCTCTTCCAGGATTTTGCGACACTTGGGCGAATCGTCGGTCCAGTTGTCGCCGTCGGACGCCTGCGCGCCGTAGATGTTCCACTCGGTCGGCGAGTAGCGCTCGTCCATCACCTTGCGCATCAGTTCGAGCGCGCTCGACACGACCGTGCCGCCGCTTTCGGTCGAATGGAAGAAGGTATCCTCGTCGACTTCCTCGGCGCGCGTGTGGTGCCGGATGAACACGACTTCGATGCGCTCGTAGTTGCGCTTGAGGAACAGGTACAGCAGGATGAAGAAGCGCTTCGCGAGATCCTTGCGCTGCTCGTCCATCGAGCCCGACACGTCCATCAGGCAGAACATCACGGCCTGGCTCGACGGTTGCGGCTGCTTCACGCGGTTGATGTAGCGCAGGTCGAACGGATCGATGAACGGAATCCGCCAGATGCGCCCTTTCAGATGATGGATCTCGGCCTCGAGCGTCGCGATTTCCGCGCGGCGGTCTTCGGGGTCGTTCTTCAGCGCTTCCAGCTGCGCCTCGAGCTCGCGCAGCTCGTTGACGAGCGGCGAGCCGAGCGCGATGCGCCGGCCGAGCGCGCTGCGCAGCGAACGCACCACGTCGATGTTGTTCGGCGTGCCTTCCGCCGACCAGCCCGCGCGCACGTTTTTCCAGCTCGGCACGGTCAGCAGGTGCGTCTTCACGAGGCGCGGCAGTTCGAGATCGTCGAAGAAATACTGCATGAACTCGTCGCGCGACAGCTCGAACACGAAGTCGTCCTGCCCTTCGCCCTCGTTGCTCGCCTGGCTCCCGCCGCCGCCCGAGCCGCCCTGCGGACGCGGAATCTTGTCGCCGCGCACGTAGTCCTCGTTGCCGGGGTGCACGTACTCGCGACGCCCGCCCGGCGCGTGCCGGAAATTCGGCTCCGCGATGTCCTTGCGCGGGATCGTGATGCTCTGCGTGCTCTGGATATCCTTGATGCTACGGTCGCGCACCGCGTCGGACACGGCACGACGAATGTAGTTCTTGACGCGACGCAGAAAGCGTTCGCGATTGGCGATGCTCTTGTTCTTGCCGGCCAGCCTGCGGTCGATGATTTGATGAAGCACTCCCGGTCTCCCGCTCGAAAGTCGATCTGCCGGGGCACTCGCCGCGCATGCTGTCTGCCGTCATGCGGGCGGCGCCTCTGAAAGCGCCCGTACGGACTCGCCATACGGGCACGATACCGCGCGTGTCATGACGACTTGCGCACGCGCAGGTACCAGTCGCAAAGCAGCCTCACCTGCTTCGGCGTATAGCCCTTCGCGACCATCCGGTTCACAAAGTCCTCATGCTTGCGCTGCTCCTCCGCCGAGCCCTTCGCGTTGAACGAAATGACCGGCAACAGTTCCTCGGTATTCGAGAACATCTTCTTCTCGATCACGACGCGCAACTTCTCGTAGCTCGTCCACACCGGGTTCTTGCCGGCGTTCGCCGCCCGTGCGCGCAACACGAAGTTCACGATCTCGTTGCGGAAATCCTTCGGATTGCTGATCCCGGCCGGCTTCTCGATCTTCTCCAGCTCCGCGTTCAGCGCGGCCCGGTCGAAGCTCTCGCCCGTGTCGTGATCGCGGAATTCCTGGTCCTGGATCCAGAAGTCCGCATACGTGACGTAGCGATCGAAGATGTTCTGACCGTATTCCGAATACGACTCGAGGTAGGCCGTCTGAATCTCCTTGCCGATGAATTCCGCGTAGCGCGACGCGAGCACGTCCTTCACGAACGACAGGTACTTCTGCTCCGTTTCCGGCGGGAACTGCTCGCGTTCGATCTGCTGCTCGAGCACGTACATCAGATGCACCGGGTTCGCCGCGACCTCGCTCGTGTCGAAGTTGAACACGCGCGACAGGATCTTGAACGCGAAGCGCGTCGACACGCCCGTCATCCCTTCGTCCACGCCCGCGTAGTCGCGATACTCCTGGTACGACTTCGCCTTCGGATCGGTGTCCTTCAGGTTTTCGCCGTCGTACACCTGCATCTTCGAGAACAGGCTCGAATTCTCCGGCTCGTGCAGGCGCGACAGCACCGAGAACTGCGACATCATCTTCAGCGTGCCCGGCGCGCACACGGCCTCGGCCAGCGACGAATTGCGGATCAGCTTCTCGTAGATCTTGATCTCTTCCGACACGCGCAGGCAGTACGGCACCTTCACGACGAAGATCCGGTCGAGCAGTGCCTCGTTGTTGCGGTTGTTGCGGAAGGCCTTCCACTCCGACTCGTTCGAGTGCGCAAGAATCACGCCGTCGAACGGAATCGCGCCGAAACCTTCGGTACCCTTGAAGTTGCCTTCCTGCGTGGCGGTCAGCAGCGGGTGCAGCACCTTGATCGGCGCCTTGAACATTTCGACGAATTCGAGCAGGCCCTGGTTCGCGAGACACAGGCCGCCCGAGTAGCTGTACGCGTCGGCATCGTCCTGCGCGTACTGTTCGAGCTTGCGGATATCGACCTTGCCGACCAGCGACGAGATGTCCTGATTGTTCTCGTCGCCCGGCTCCGTCTTCGCGATGCCGACCTGCCGCAGGATCGACGGATAGCGGCGCACCACGCGGAACTGGCGAATGTCGCCGTTGTATTCGTGCAGGCGCTTCACGGCCCACGGACTCAGGATGCTTTTCAGGTAGCGGCGCGGAATGCCGTACTGTTCCTCGAGGATCGGACCATCCTCGTCGTAGTCGAACAGCCCGAGCGGCGATTCGTTGACGGGCGAACCCTTCAGCGAATAGAACGGCACGCGCTCCATCAGTTGCTTCAGGCGCTCGGCGATCGACGACTTGCCGCCGCCCACCGGGCCCAGCAGATAGAGGATCTGCTTCTTCTCTTCAAGGCCTTGCGCAGCGTGGCGGAAGTACGCCACCACCTGCTCGATCACCTCCTCCATTCCGTAGAACTCACGGAATGCCGGATACACCTTGATGACCTTGTTCGCGAAGATCCGCGACAGGCGCGGGTCGTTGCGGGTATCGATCTGTTCAGGTTCCCCGATTGCTGCCAGCATGCGTTCACCAGCCGTCGCGTACGCGGATGGATCGTTCTTGCAGAGCGCGAGATACTCCTCCAGCGAGAGCTCTTCCTCTCGCGTTTTTTCGAAGCGGTTCGCGAAGCTGCTGTAAATATCCATGCTACCTCCCTCGCCTGAGTCTGAAGACGGGCCTGCCTTCGTATGACTGCGCAGAAGCAAGCGCGTTCGAATTCATCCTAAACCCTTTCTTATTTTTTTTCACGAACTCTTCGTATGAAGTTCGTCATTCTCGACAACACCGCTTGGACAACGCATTTCGCCGTTTTACAATCGATCTCCCGGGCCGCAGAAACTGCATCCGCCGCGTCTCGTCGAACATCGAAACCTCTCGTGCGTTGGACACCTCCGACGTCGCCGCTTCCCCCCTTCATCCCTATACGCTCGAGCGAGCGCGTGCGATGACACGCCGCGCGCACCGTTACAAATTTTTTTCGCCGCCCCTTACGGACATACCCGTACGACGAACGCAGGAACGCGACGTGCACGCGGCGCTTCTCCGCGTGTCCGTCGGAGCGCGACACGCGACACGGATCGCGATGCGCGATCGATCGTCCGCGTTGTCACATTTCGTCCGTCGCGCAAACGACGACGCCCGCGCAGCGCGGGCGTCGTTCTTCACCTCTTCACCAAATGGGGATAGATACGCGGCGCGCGCGGATCAGAACGTCTCCCAGTCGTCGCCGCCGGCGGTCGCGGCCGCCGGCGCGGGGGCGGCCGATACGGCGGCAGGCTTGCGCGGCGGCACCGCGGCGCCCGCGCGTTTCGGCGCGGCCTCGCGTTCGACGCGCGCCGCAGCCGGTGCGGGCGCCGCCGGCGGCGTGGAAGATGCATGACGCGCTGCAACCGCAACGGCGGTGCCCGCGCGTGCCGCTTCGTCGTCGAGCTGGAATACCGCCGCCGTTTCGCGCAGGCGCGTCGCCTGTTCGTCGAGCGCTTGCGCGGCGGCCGCGGCTTCCTCGACGAGCGCGGCATTCTGCTGCGTGACCTCGTCCATTTGCGCGACCGCGCGCGCCACCTGGTCGATCCCGCCGCTCTGTTCCTCGGAGGCCGCCGCGATCTCGCCCATGATGTCCGTCACGCGCTGGACCGCGCCGATCACGTCGCTCATCGTGCGCCCGGCTTCGTCGACCAGTGTGGAGCCCGTCCGGATGCGCTCCACCGACGCGTCGATCAGCGCCTTGATTTCCTTCGCCGCGCTCGACGAACGCTGCGCGAGGCTGCGCACTTCGCCCGCGACGACCGCGAAGCCGCGGCCTTCCTCGCCCGCCCGCGCGGCTTCGACCGCCGCATTCAGCGCAAGAATGTTGGTCTGGAACGCGATTCCCTCGATGATCGCGATGATGTCCGCGATTTTCGCCGAACTGTCGTTGATTTCGCCCATCGTGCCGACCACCTGGCCGACCACCGTATTCCCCTTGTTTGCAATTTCGGACGCATTCGCGGCCAGCGAGCTTGCCTGGCGCGCATTGTCCGCGTTCTGCTTCACGGTGCCCGTCAGTTGCTCCATGCTCGACGCGGTTTCCTGCAGCGCAGCCGCCTGTTCCTCCGTGCGCGACGACAGGTCGATGTTACCGGCCGCGATCTGGCGGGCCGCGGTCGCGATCGACTCGCTGCCGCCGCGCACGGTGCGCACCGTATCGACGAGTCCGCGCTGCATCCGCCCGAGCCCTTCCAGCAACTGGCCCATCTCGTCGCGCCGGTTCACGACGATCGGCCGGCGCAGGTCGCCTGCGGCGATCGCGTCGAAATGCGACAGCGCGTCGGCAATCGGGCGTCCGATCGCGCGGCTCAGCGTCAGCCACGACAGCACCGCGGCGCCGATGCCGGCCAGCAGCACGACGATCGACAGCATGCGCATCGTCTCGAACACCGACTCCGCCCGATCGAAGCCCGCCTGCGCATCGGTGAACTGGAAGTTGCGCAGCGCTTCGCCGGCCACGGCCAAATCGTTGAAGCGTGCCTGAAGCTGCTTCGCACCCTCGCCGATCCGGTCGTGATCGCCGGCCCCGATCGCACTCGCGAACGCGTCGCAACTGTCCTGCAGCGCCTTGCGCCGGGCGGCGACGTCCTGTGCGAGCCGATCCTCGTCGGCGCCGCGCGGCAGGGCGAGGTATTTCTGCCACCACGCGTCCGACTGCGTACGCATCGCGCGGCTGCGCTCCACGGCCGCCGCCGAGTCGGGTGTGCCGGCCAGCAACGCGGCCCGGTCGAGTGCGAGGCGCTCGCGCGCGGCGAACATTTCGGCGACCGCCACGTCGACCGCGCTCGGCATCTGGTTCGTGAAAATTTCGCGCGTCGAATCATTCGAACGCGTCATCCCGTACAGACCGAGCACGCCGGTGACACCCAGCAGTACCGCCAGAAACGCCATCGTCAAACCGATGCGCGCACGAATCGTCAGGTTCCTGAACACCATCATCCACCCTGTGTTGCGTCGTCATGAACGGGCCCGGCCCGTTGGCTCGAAGCATTGCTTCACTCGGTGCATTTACGACCGTGTGACGCATAACTTGATGGTTTTGCCGCCATTATTTCGAATTATTCGTCTGTTTATTACAGATTACTGAATAATTGACGCAATTCGGGTCGGGACGGAGAAACAGCAGGAAAGAGATGTCGGCAGCCGATGCACTGCCCACCGCGCGACCGCGCCGCCTCGTACGGCTGGCCGGCCACGCGGTGGCGTCGGAAACCGGTGATCCGGCCCTAGTCGGCCAGCTCGGCGCGTGTCGGAATCGACGGCTGCGCGCCCGCGCGCGTGACCGACAGCGCCGCCGCCCGTTGCGCGAAGCGGATGGCCGTGTCGACGTCCGCGCCGGCCGCAAGTCGCGCGGAGAAGCCGCCGATGAAGGTGTCGCCGGCCGCCGTCGTGTCGACGGCCTGCACGAGCGGCGCCGGATAGTGGCGCGCGGTGCCGTCGGCCGTCAGCGCGAGCACGCCGCGCGCGCCGAGCGTGACCAGCACGTTGCGCGCGCCGCCGGCCTGGAGCGCCCGTGCGGCGGTTTCGGCTTCCACGGGGTCGCGCACGGGCAACCCGGTCAGCGCAGCCGCCTCGACTTCATTCGGAATCAGGTAGTCGACGAGCGGCAGCCAGCCGTCCGGCAGCGGCGCGACGGCCGGGGCCGGATTGAGCACCACCGTGCGGCCGAGCCGGCGCCCGGCCGACAGTGCCGCGAACACCGCGGCCGGTGGCGTCTCGAGCTGGCAGATCAGCACGTCGGCCGCCGCCAGCGCGGCTTCGTGCCGCGCAATCGTGTCGGTCGTGACCTCGCCGTTGCCGCCTGCAACGATCACGATCGCGTTCTGGCTCGCATCGTCGACGACGATCAGCGCGACGCCGGTCGACGCCGACGCGCTCGTCGCGAGCCCCGTGCAGTCGATTCCCTCGGCCTCGAGGCCCGCGCGCAGCGCCGTGCCGTGCGCATCCGCGCCGACGCATCCGATCATCGCGACCTGCGCGCCGAGCCGGGCGGCGGCGACGGCCTGGTTGCCGCCCTTGCCGCCCGCCGCTTGCGCAAACGCATGCCCGGCGAGCGTTTCGCCCGGCAGCGGCAGCCGCGGCGCCCGCACGACGAGATCCATGTTGAGGCTGCCGACCACCGTCACGCGGCCGGCGCCCTTTGCCGTCGCCGTCATGCGCGGCCGCCCGGTGCGGCCGGTTCGCGATAGACCGCCGTCGATTCGCGCAGCACGAGGCGCGGCGACACGACGCGGCGACGGCTCGGCACGGCACGGCGGCCGAACCGCCGCCGATCCGTTCGATCAGCGTCTGCGCGGCCATTTCGCCGAGCGCGCGCACCGATTGGCCCACCGTCGACAGCGCCGGATACGTGTAGCGGGAAAACTCGATGTCGTCGAAGCCGATGATCGAACAGTCGTCGGGCACCCGCAGCCCGCGCTCGGCCGCCGCGCGCAGCGCGCCGACGCCCATCAGGTCGTTGCCCGCGAAGATCGCGCTCGGCCGCACCGATTCGAACAGCCGCGACGCCGCGTGATAGCCGCCCAGGCACGAGAAATCGCTTTCGGCGATCGCGCCCGGCACGATGTCGACGCCGCGCTCGGCCATCGCGCGGATGAAGCCGTGCACGCGCATCGCGCTGACGGCGGTGTCGGTCGGCCCGGTGATGCAGCCGATCTTCGCGTGCCCGAGTTCGAGCAGGTGGCGCGTCGCCAGATACGCGCCGCGCTCGTGGTCGATCTGCACGAGATCGGCCGCGAGCCCCTCGATGTTGCGGTCGACGACGACGAGCGGCGCGTGCGTGTCGGCCAGCGTCTGCGCGAGCACCGCATCCTCGCCCGCCGACGCGACGATCAGTCCGTCGATGCGCTTTTCCTGCAACACGCGCAGGTAGTTGCGCTGCTTCACGGGATCGTCGTCCGAATTGCAGAAGAACACGCAATAGCCGTTGGCCGCGCACTGATCCTCGATGCCGCGCGCAAGCTCCGCGAAGTACGGATTCGTGCTGTTCGGCACGACAAGGCCGATCGTTGCCGTCGCCCGCGCCTTCAGCGAGCGCGCCACGGCCGATGGCACGTAGTTCAGCTCGCGGATCGCGCCCTCGACCTTCGCACGCACATCCGCGGACACCGGCCGCGAATTGTTCACCACGTGCGAGACGGTCGTAAACGACACGCCCGCCATGGCCGCCACATCCTTGATCGTCGCCATTTCCCGTTTCTCTCTGGTCTGTTATGTCTGTCTTGCTACCGCGCGCGTGCGCGCCGGCTGCGATACGTATCGAGCACGACCGCCACCACGATCACCGCGCCCGTGATGATCCGTTTGGTCGGCTCGTTCGCACCGATCTGCGCCAGCCCCGCGGCCAGCACGGAGATGATCAACACGCCGAAGAACGTGCTGATCACCGAGCCGCGCCCGCCCATCAGGCTCGTGCCGCCGATCACGACGGCGGCGATGACCTGCAGTTCGAGGCCCGCGCCCGCGTTCGGATCGGCCGCCTCGAGCCGCGAAATCTGGAACAGCGACGCCAGGCCCGCGAGCGCGCCCATCAGTGCGAATACGAGGATTTTATACGGCCTCGGGTTAACCCCTGCAAGTCGCACCGCTTCCTCGTTCGTGCCGATGCCGACCAGATAGCGCCCGAACACGGTGCGCGTGAGGACGAACTGGGCCGCGATCATCACCGCGACCGCGATCAGGAATGCCGGCGAGATGCCGAGCGCGATCGGGTTCGACAGGAAATCGAACGCGTCGCCGATATACGCGGTGCGCGAATTCGTCAGCTGGTACGCGAGGCCGCGCGCGGCTTCCAGCACGCCGAGCGACACGATGAACGACGGAATCCGCCAGCCGACCGTGACCGCGCCGGTCAGCGTGCCCGTCGCGGTCGCGACCGCGATCCCGATCAGCGCGGCGGGCAGCGGCCCCCACTGCCATTTCAGCGCGGCGACGCTGACCATCGACGCGGCGAGCGCGAGCACCGAGCCGACCGACAGGTCGATCCCGGCGATGATCAGCACGAAGGTCATCCCGACCGACATCACGACGAGATCGGGAATCTGGTTCGCGATCGTGCTGAACGTGTCGTAGGTCAGGAAATGCGAGCTCAGTACCGAGAACAGCGCGATCATCGCGGCCAGCGCGCCGGCGAGCCCGAGATAGTTCGACAGGCCGAGCCGGGTGCCGGACAGCGTGCGCGCGCGGCGCCCCGTCACGTCCTGCTGCGCGCCTGCGTCGGTCGGGGATACGGGAGGCTGGGTCATTGCTGTCGTCCTGTCGTCGAAGTGCCCGGAGCGGCGCCGCGCGCCTGCTCCGTGTCGGGATGCCGCATCGCCTCGGCCGGCGTCTCGCGGCCGAAGCCGGCGAACGCCGCGGCCAGCAGCGCATCCTGGGTCCAGTTGCCGCGCTCGAACACGGCGGTCATGCGGCCGGCCGACATCACGCCGATCCGGTCGCAGATCAGCATCAGCTCGCGCAGGTCGCTCGATACGACCACCAGCGCGCGGCCTTCGCGCGCGAGCGCGCCCATCAAAGTGTAGATCTCGAATTTGGCGCCGACGTCGATCCCGCGCGTCGGCTCGTCGAACAGCAGCACGCCCATGTCGCGCGCGAGCCAGCGGCCGATCACGACCTTCTGCTGATTGCCGCCCGACAATTCGCCGACCGGCTGCGCCGCCCCGTTCGTACGAATCCGCAGCGCGTCGATCTGCTGCTCGGCGAGCGCCGTTTCGCGTGCGGAATCGACGATGCCGCCGCGCGCGAGCCGCTCGAGCTGGCCGAGCGACACGTTCGCGGTGATCGACTGCGACAGCAGCAGCCCTTCGCCCTTGCGATCCTCGGTGATCAGCGCGATGCCCAGCTTCACCGCATCGACGGGCGACGCGATCCGCGCCGGCTTCAGCGGCTGGCCGACCGCGATCGTCCCGGCATCCGGTGTATCGGCGCCGTAGATCAGCCGCAGCAGCTCCGTGCGCCCCGCGCCGATCAGCCCCGAGATGCCGAAGATTTCGCCCGCGCGCACCTCGAGCGACACGTCGCGCACGGCCGTGCCGCGCGTGAGGCCCGATACGGCGAGCCGCGGCGCGCCGAAACGGCGCTCGCCGAGATCGATGTGCTCGCCGACCTCGCGCCCGACCATCAGCGTGACCAGCCCGTCGGACGTCGTCGCCGCCATGTCGCCAGCATGCACGAGCCGGCCGTCGCGCAGCACCGCGACGCGCTCGGCGACGCGTGCGAGCTCTTCGAGCCGGTGCGAGATGTAGACGATCGCGACGCCGCGCGCCTTCAGCCGGTCGATCTGCTCGAACAGCAGCTCGACTTCGCGCGCGGTCAGCATCGCGGTCGGCTCGTCGAGAATCAGTACGCGACAGTCGCCGATCAGGTTGCGCGCGATCTCGACCATCTGCTGATGGCCGATGCCGAGCGCGCCGACCGGCGTATCGGGATCGACCGCGTCGAGCCCGACCTGCGCCATCGCCGCGCGTGCGTCATCGCGCAACCGCGCGCGATCGATGATCCCGAAGCGCCGCGGCAGGCGGTTCAGGAACAGGTTTTCGGCGACGCTCAGCGTCGGCAGCAGGTTCAGTTCCTGCATCACCATGCGCACGCCGAGCGCCTCGGCCTGCGTACGGCTCGCGGGCGCATAGGCCTGGCCGCCGAGCTGCATCGTGCCGGCGGTCGGGTCGACGAGCCCGCCGATGATCTTCGACAGCGTGCTCTTGCCGGCGCCGTTCTCGCCCGTCAGCGCGAGCGCCTGGCCCGCGTCGAGCGTGAGCGTGACGTCGGCGAGCACGGGTTCGGCATAGGTCTTGCCGATGCCGGATACGGACAGCACGGGATGGGCTGAACGGGAGGGTTGGAAGGTCGGTTCCATCGCGATCCTGGTTGCGGCCGCGCGCCCGGGGCGCGCGGGTATGACGCTCACAAGTGCATGTGCATGCAGTGGCCGTGATCGCGCTCACACCGGATAACGGCCGCCGCGCCGGATTCTTGAGCGCGGCGGCCGGACCGGTGCGGCGTCTTACTTCGTCACGAGGTCCACCGGCGTCTCGACCACGCCGGACATGTCGGCCTGCTTGCGATGCTCGGCGATCGCCTTGAGCGCCGTGTCGATGCCGAACACGGCCTGCTTCGCCGCGTACTGGTCGGCGGTCGCAAGCACGCGGCCGTCCTTCAGCATCGGCTTGATCGCGTTGATGTTGTCGTAGCCGACCACGAACACCTTGCCCTGCTTGCCAGCCGCGCGCACGGCGGACACGGCGCCGATCGCCATGTTGTCGTTGCCGCACAGCAGCGCCTTCAGGTTCGGGTATTCGTTGAGCATCGCGGCGGCCACCGCATTGCCCTTGTCGATCTCCCATTCGCCCGACTGCACCGACACGACCTTCATTCCGCCCGCCTTCATCGCGTCCTCGAAGCCGGCCGTGCGTTGCTGCGCGTTGGTCGTCGTCGACACGCCTTCGACGATGCCGACCTGGTCGCCCGCCTTCAGCCGCTTCGCGAGGTAATCGCCGATCTTGCGCGCGCCCTTGCGGTTGTCCGGGCCGACGAACGGCACGTTCAGGTTCTTCGACTTCAGCACGTCGGGATCGAGCCGGTTGTCGATGTTCACGACGATGATGCCGGCGTCGACCGCCTTCTTCACGACCGGCACGAGCGCCTTCGAATCGGCCGGCGCGAGCACGATCGCGTCGACCTTCGAGACGATCATCTGCTCGACGATGCGGATCTGGTTCGCGGTGTCGGTCTCGTCCTTGATGCCGTTGGTGACCAGGTCGAACTGGTTCGCGTTGTGTTTCTGGTATTCCTTCGCGCCCGTTTCCATGGTCAGGAAGAACTCGTTGGCGAGCGACTTCATCACGAGCGCGACCTTCGGCTTGGCCGCGGATTGCGCGTGGACGGCCGGTGCGGCGGCCACCGCGACGGCGGCGAGCGCGGCGGTCAGGAAGCGACGGCGAAAGCGGACATTCATACACATCTCCTGGCGACTGGCCCGAAGGGCCGATTGTTGTTTGACTGTTGTTTTAATGTGAGCAAACGTTTGCGCCACACTACCCGGGCAATGGCCATCGATGCTGCTGTCGGTACCGCGGAATGGAAGCGAGGCAGACGGCCGACTGCCTGGCGCGTGCTGTCGTCGACGCGCCGCCGCCGGCGGGACGCCGGCGGGGTGGAGGCTATGCTGTACCGATTCGCTTCGGCGCGCAACCTGTCTGATCAATATTTAAGGGTTTATTCGGAGCGCGCGAGCGTACTTCACGACGCGCAAAAGCGACACTCGCGATGCCGGCGGCGGTTCGCCGAAGCGCTGCGCAGGTTCGGCGTGGCCGGTCGTTCTTGTTTTTATGTCGGCACGGAAAGGCAGGTCGATCGTCGCCTGATGCGACGCACCCGATCGGGCGCCTCCGCTGACGCTTCAAGCGCGACGGCGAAAATCCGCCACCGGTGCAGCGTACGGCAAGGTATGCGTGGCGCATGTCGCGTGCCGTCCGCGGCATCTGCCCGGACGGCGCGCGCCACGCGGGGGTCAAACGGCTTCGCGCAACAGCCCCGCGATTTCCGCCTCGTTCAGGTGCGGCGCGAACATTTCGATCAGCCGGTACGCATACGCGCGCAGGAACGCGCCCTTGCGCAGCCCGACCCGCGTCGTGCTCGCCTCGAACAGGTGCTGCGTGTCGAGCGCGACGAGCCCCGTGTCGCGCTGCGGATCGTAGGCCATCGCCGCGACCACGCCGATCCCCATCCCGAGTTCGACGTAGGTCTTGATCACGTCCGCGTCGATCGCGGTCAGCACGACGTCGGGCACGGCGCCCGCCTGAGCGAACGCCTGGTCGATGTGCGAGCGGCCCGTGAAGTCCTGGTCGTACGTGATGATCGGGTATTCGGCGATTTCCTCGAGCGTCAGGTTCTCGCGCCCGACGAGCGGATGGCCCTTCGGCACGACGACCGTGTGGTGCCACGAATAGCACGGGAACGTGACGATGTCCGGATAGCGGTCGAGCGCCTCGGTCGAGATGCCGAGATCGGCCTCGCCGTTCAGGATCATCTGCGCGATCTGTTGCGGGCTGCCCTGGCGCAATGCGAGATGCACCTTCGGGAACACGTCGGTGAACTGCCGGATCACCTTCGGCAGCGCGTAGCGCGCCTGCGTGTGCGTCGTCGCGACGACGAGGTGGCCGCTGTCCTGATCGGCGAACTGGCGCGCGACGCGGCGCAGGTTCTCGGCATCGAGCAGCATCCGCTCGATCAGCTGGTGCACGGCCTTGCCGGGCTCCGTGAGCCCCGTCAGCCGCTTGCCGCGCCGGATGAAGATGTCGACGCCCAGCTCGTCTTCCAGATCCTTGATCTGCTTCGACACGCCCGACTGCGACGTGTACAGCACGTTCGCGACTTCCGTCAGGTTCATGTTCTGGCGCACCGCTTCGCGCACGAACCGCAATTGCTGAAAATTCATGGGTATGCCTCTTAGGCTGTCGTTGTTTGATTGTCGAACCGCAGCGAATCCCGCCCGCTGCCCTGCATGGTGTCGTCAACGCGCGGGGAACACCCGCACGGCGCGCGGCACGGCCGTCGCGCCGTCGCCGACCTGCAGCGAAAGCGCCCGCCACGCATCGCGGTCGAGTTCCGCCTCGAGCGCGCCGCCCGCGCGCGCCTCGAGCTCCACGCGCACCGAGCCGCCGAGCGGAATCACGCGCCGCACGTCGACCGCGATACCGTCGCGGTGCCCGTCGCCCGCCGGCCACAGCTGCAGATCGTGCGGCCGCACGTACGCGTTCGCGGGGCCCGCGAAATCCGCGTCGACCTCGATCGGCGCGGCCGCGCCCTCCGCAACGAAGCCGCGCCCGGCAACCGTGCCCGGCAGCCGGTTCGCCGCGCCGAGGAATTCGTACACGAACGCACTTTGCGGATGATCGTAGACGTCCTGCGGGCTGCCGACCTGCTCGACGTGGCCGCGATTCAGCACGACGATGCGATCGGCCACTTCGAGCGCCTCTTCCTGGTCGTGCGTGACGAAGATCGTCGAGATGTGCAGGTCGTCGTGCAGGCGACGCAGCCAGCCGCGCAGCTCCTTGCGGACCTTCGCGTCGAGCGCGCCGAACGGTTCGTCGAGCAGCAGCACCTTCGGCTCGACCGCGAGCGCGCGGGCAAGCGCGATGCGCTGGCGCTGGCCGCCGGACAGCTCGGACGGATAACGCTGCGCGAGCCAGTCGAGCTGCACGAGCTTGAGCAGCTCGTGCACCTTCTCGCGAATCGCGGCTTCCGACGGCCGTTCGCGGCGCGGCTTCACGCGCAGCCCGAACGCGACGTTTTCGAACACCGTCATGTGGCGGAACAACGCGTAGTGCTGGAACACGAAGCCGACCTGGCGGTCGCGCGCGCCGACCGACGCGACGTCGAGCCCCTGCAGCACGACCTGGCCGGCGTCCGCGTGCTCGAGGCCCGCGATCACGCGCAGCAGCGTGGTCTTGCCGCAGCCGGACGGCCCGAGCAGCGCGACCAGTTCGCCGGGCGGAAAGTCGAGCGACACGTTGTCGAGCGCCGTGAAATCGCCGAAGCGCTTCTGAAGGTTACGGACGGTGATACCCATTCTGGTTGCCTCTTTACGATTTCGACGAAACGGCGCCGACAGGGCCGGCATGTGCGGGAACGGCGTCGGCCAGTTCGGCGGCGAGGTGACGCTCGGCGATCAGCTTCAGCGCGAGCGTGACGAGCGCGAGCAACGCCAGCACCGACGCCACCGCGAACGCCGCCGCGAAGTTGTATTCGTTGTACAGGATCTCGACGTGCAGCGGCATCGTGTCGGTCACGCCGCGGATGTGGCCGGACACGACCGACACCGCGCCGAACTCGCCCATCGCGCGCGCATTGCACAGGATCACGCCGTACAGCAGGCCCCACTTCACGTTCGGCAGCGTCACGCGGCGGAAGATCTGCCAGCCCGACGCGCCGAGCACGCGCGCGGCTTCTTCCTCGTCGGTGCCTTGCGCCTGCATCAGCGGAATCAGCTCGCGCGCGACGAACGGGAACGTGACGAAAATCGTCGCGAGCACGATGCCCGGCACCGCGAAGATGATCTGCACGTCGTGATCCTGCAGCCAGGGGCCCAGCCAGCCCTGTGCGCCGAACAGCAGCACGTATACGAGGCCCGAGATCACCGGCGACACCGAGAACGGCAGGTCGATCAGCGTGGTGAGCAGCGCCTTGCCGCGGAATTCGAACTTCGCGATCGCCCACGATGCGCACACGCCGAACACGAGGTTCAGCGGCACGGCGATCACGGCGACGGTCAGCGTCAGCTTGATCGCCGACCATGCGTCGGGATCGGCCAGCGATTCGAGATAGAAGCCGACGCCCTTGCGCAGCGCCTCGACGAACACCGCGGCGAGCGGTACGACGAGGAAGCACGCGAGGAACGCCAGCGCGATGCCCGTGAGCAGCCAGCGCACGACGCGCGACTCGCTGACGGGGTCGAGCCGCTTCGCGGCACGCGCGGCCGGCGACGGGGTTTTCAGCACGACGGTGGCCTCCTGGCTCATTGCTGGCCTCCTGCTGCTGCGGCGTTGACGGTGACGGGCGCCGGACCGCTCGCGCCCTTGCTCGTACGACGCTGCAGATACCACTGCAGCGTGTTGATCAGCAGCAGCATCAGGAACGACACGACCAGCATCACGACCGCCAGCGCGGTCGCGCCCGCATAGTCGTACTGCTCGAGCTTCGTGATGATCAGGAGCGACGTGATCTCGGACTTCATCGGCACGTTGCCGGCGATGAAGATCACCGACCCGTACTCGCCGAGCGCGCGCGCGAACGCGAGCGCGAAACCGGTGAGCAGCGCGGGCAGCACGGCCGGCAGCACGACGCGACGGAACGTCAGCCAGCGCGATGCGCCGAGGCACGCGGCGGCTTCCTCCTGCTCGCGCTCGAAATCCTCGAGCACCGGCTGCACGGTGCGCACGACGAACGGCAGCCCGATGAAGGTCAGCGCGACCAGCACGCCGGCCGGCGTGAACGCGATCTTGATGCCGAGCGGCGCCAGATACTGGCCGACCCAGCCGTTGGTCGCGTAGACGGCCGCGAGCGAGATGCCGGCCACCGACGTCGGCAGCGCGAACGGCAGGTCGACGATCGCATCGACGAGGCGCTTGAACGGGAACGTGTAGCGCACCAGCACCCACGCGACGAGGAAGCCGAACACGGCGTTGATCAGCGCGCCGCCGAGCGCGGCCGAGAACGTCAGCCGGTACGACGCGAGCACGCGCGGCGACGTGACGGCGGTGACGAACTGGTCCCACGACAGCGTCGCGGTCTTCAGGAACGTGGCGGCGAGCGGAATCAGCACCACGAGGCTCAAATAGGCCACCGTGATGCCGAGTGTCACGCCGAAACCGGGCAGCGCGCTCGGCTTGCGAAAGATGTACGTCGTCATCGGATGCTCTTGCTGGGTCGATCCTGCTCACGGGTCCGACGCAAACGCCGGCGCAGTGAATCGCGCCGGCGGCCCGTCGGGGAGGCGACGCGCTGTCGTGGCGCGCCGCTTGTCGTTATGGTGTGACTGCGTGCGTTACTGCGGCTTGTAGATCGAGTCGAACACGCCGCCGTCCGCGAAATGCGTCTTCTGCGCATTCGTCCAGCCGCCGAACGTGTCGTCGACCGTGTACAGCTTCAGCTTCGGGAACTGCTTGGTCAGCTCCGCCGGCACGTTCTTCGAACGCGGCCGATAGTAGTTGCGCGCCGCGATCTCCTGGCCCTGCGGGCTGTACAGGAAGTTCAGGTAGGCCTCGGCCAGCTTGCGCGTGCCCTTCTTGTCGACCACCTTGTCGACCACCGCGACGGGCGGCTCGGCCAGGATGCTCACCGACGGCACGACGATCTCGAACTTGTCGGTACCGAACTCCTTGACCGACAGGAACGCCTCGTTTTCCCATGCGATCAGCACGTCGCCGATCCCGCGTTGCACGAAGCTCGTCGTCGCGCCCCGCGCGCCCGAATCGAGCACGCCGGCGTTCTTGTAGAGCTTCGTGACGAATTCCTTCGCCGTCTGCTCGTTGCCGCCCGGCTTGTGCAGCGCATATGCCCATGCGGCGAGGTAGTTCCAGCGCGCGCCGCCCGAGGTCTTCGGGTTCGGCGTGACGATCGAGATGCCCGGCTTGGTCAGGTCGTCCCAGTCCTTGATCCCCTTCGGATTGCCCTTGCGCACCAGGAACACGATCGTCGACGTGTACGGCGATGCGTTGTCGGGCAGGCGTTTTTGCCAATCCTTGTT
The DNA here is from genome assembly GCF_902833145.1 of Burkholderia sp. BCC0506. Classification (GTDB taxonomy): domain Bacteria; phylum Pseudomonadota; class Gammaproteobacteria; order Burkholderiales; family Burkholderiaceae; genus Burkholderia. The sequence goes on from NZ_CADFEN010000005.1 coordinate 538,324, forward strand.
CACGAGCCCCTTGTTCGCGAGCGCGTCGATGTCGTACGCGAGCGCCAGCGTGACGACGTCGGCCTGCAGGCCGTCGAGCACCGAGCGCGCCTGCGCGCCCGAGCCGCCGTGCGACTGCTTGAAGTTGACCGTCTCGCCCGTCTTCGCCTTCCACTCCTTGCCGAACGCCTGGTTGAAATCCTGGTACAGCTCGCGCGTCGGGTCGTACGACACGTTCAGGAACGTCGTATCGGCCTGGGCATGCGTCGCGACGCCCAGCGCCGCCGCCGCGCCCAGCGCGAGTGTTGCGATCAGGCGGCCCACGCCGCCCGCCAGCCCCGTATTGCGTTTCGCCATCCTTGGTTCTCCAGTGTTGTCGGTATTGCGATGTCGGGCCAGTCTATCGAACGGGTTACATGATTAAAAATAATCGTTCCTCATTTTTTAATACTCAAAAGTGCTAACGCAGACGGGATGGACGGTTGCGGCGGACAAACCGGCGTCCGGGCGTCGCGAAATCACGTCGGAACCGGCGCGATCGCGTCGAACCTCAAGTAACACTTGAAATTCACCAAGTACTGTATAAAAATACAGCTCACTGTCTATCCATACAGTTGAGCCATGACCAAACTCACCGCCCGTCAGCAGCAAGTGTTCGACTTGATCCGTCGCGCGATCGAGCGCTCCGGATTCCCGCCCACCCGTGCCGAGATCGCGGCCGAACTGGGCTTCAGCTCGCCGAATGCGGCCGAGGAACACCTGCGCGCGCTGGCGCGCAAGGGCGTGATCGAGCTGGCCGCCGGCGCCTCGCGCGGCATCCGGCTGCTCGGCGTCGACGACATCCCGCACCAGTTCACGCTGCCGCACGCCGGACTGATGCAACTGTCGCTGCCGCTCGTCGGCCGCGTCGCGGCCGGTAGCCCGATCCTCGCGCAGGAGCACATCTCGCAGCACTACGCGTGCGATCCCGCGCTGTTCACCAGCAAGCCCGACTACCTGTTGAAGGTGCGCGGGCTGTCGATGCGCGACGCCGGCATTCTCGACGGCGACCTCCTCGCCGTGCAGAAGCGCACCGAAGCGAAGGACGGCCAGATCATCGTCGCGCGTCTCGGCGACGACGTCACGGTCAAGCGTCTGATGCGCCGGCCCGGCGGCCTCGAGCTGATCGCGGAGAACCCGGATTACGAAAACATCTTCGTCAAGGCCGGCAGCGCGGATTTCGCGCTGGAAGGCATCGCCGTCGGGCTGATCCGCTCGGGCGAACTCTGACATTCCGTCTCGCTGAGGAGAACATCATGGAACGCCTTGCCCGTCTGCTGCCTTTCCGTCAATTCGGTCGCCTGCGTCATCTGCGCGGCCGCACGCCCTGCGCACCGCTGTCCGCGGCGGCGCCTGTGGAACAAGAAGTCGCAGTCGAACGGCAGGCGTCCCTGCTGCCGTCAGCGCTCCCCGCATTCGCGCGGGTATCGCTGAACGCCGGCCTCAATCACGCGGAACCCGCGCGCCGCGCGCCGGTGCGCGTCTATCACGGCCGGTCGCGCCTGATCATGGTCGGCACGATCGATGCCGTGTGCCGGATGATCGATCGCTGCATCGCAGAGGAACGATCGGCCACGCCGGGCAGTCTCTGATTGCGGGACCTTCCCGTACCGGAGGCAACGTGACTGGATCGTCGCGCCTTGCATGGCGACTCAAGCCCCTGCTGATCGTCGCGCTCGTCGTCGCCGTCATGGCGGCGCTCGGTTATGCATACGCGTCGCCGTATGTCGCGCTCGGTCGCCTGAAATCGGCGATCGATGCGCGCGATGCGCAGGCGATCAGCGAGTATGTCGACTTTCCGTCGCTGCGCATCAGCCTGAAACAACAGGTCACGGAAGAATTGATGCGCCGGATCGACGCAGTGAAGAAGGACAATCCGTTCGCGGTGCTTGGCGCGCTGATCGGGTCCGCGTTGATCGGCCCGCTGGTCGATGCGTACGCGACCCCGGAAGGCGTCGCCGCGCTGATGAGCGGATTGCCGCCGCGCGGCAATCCGGGCGAACGCCCACCCGAATGGTCGAATCAACCGTCGGCAGGCAATGCACCTGGCAACACGCCGGCCGCACCGCCCACCCATCCGGCGTCGGCAAGCGCGGGCGGTCCGGGCGGCAATGCGGCCGCATCGGGTGCCTCGTCGCCGGCATCCACCCCGGCCAGCCCGAGCGAAGCCGCGCCTGCGCCGCACCAGCAGCAAACCAGCGCGGGATACCGCAATATCGATGAATTCGTCGTCACGTATCAGCGCAGCGCCGACGGCACGCGCTATGCGGCGATCTTCCACCGCTTCGGGCTGTTCTCGTGGAAGTTGTCCGGAATCGACCTGCATGCCTAGCACGCCGCGCTCCACGCCCGCTCTGCCAATGCCGTGCAATGCCTGACCGGCACACATCGCCGGTCAGACGGTCGTCCAGTCTTCAGGTCATGTGCCGTTCGCGATGGCCGCCTCGCGCTCGCGCGCGATCTCGGCCTTCTGCTCTTCCGCCGACGAACACGCAACCAGAATGCTGCAGTTCACGCGATCGAGCAGTTGCGTATTGCCCGACCCCATCCACCATCTCGACAATCCGCTGCGGCACCGATGGCCGACGACGACGAGATCGACCTTCAGTTCCGACGCCAGATTCGCGATTTCGTCGATCGGATAACCGAACGCGAAATGGCCTTCGGCCTGCACACCGCGCTCACGCAGCCAGTTCACCCCCTCCTGCAGAATCTCGCGCGCGGTTTCCTCGAATCGGCCGCATGCGACATCGGTCAGCAGGCCTGCGCTCTGCGCAATGCTCGAACGCATGTCGACGACCGACAGCAAGTGCGTTTCAGCCTTCAGGTCCATTGCGAGATTGGCCCCGCAGCGTAGTGCCTTGCGCCCTTCGAGCGTGCCGTCGTAACACAGCAAAATCTTGTTGTAGCTAGCCATGAAACCTCCCTATCGCGACAACGAGCCTACGCATTCATCATGGTGCGCCGCAATTCAGGACGCAAGGGATGGAAAACGCTGATTCGCCCCGCGCGGCGCGTACGCGATGATGCGGTGCACGATCGGCACGCAGTTGCATCGCACCGGGCAGACATGCGCTGAAGCGATGCAGCCGATGCACTAGAATGGCCCGTTCGCCCTTCAGCGGGCCGCCGCGCGCCGGCGTCGAGCGCTTCGGTCATGCCCGTGTGACACGCCTGCGCCCGATCCGTTCGCACACCGGCGCGCATCCGGGCAGCAGAGCATGCCTACTTACAACGACAACCCGCCCATGTCCGTTGCACCGATCGATTTCCGCAACGTCGAAAAGCGCTACGGCGACAAGCTCGTCGTCAACGGCCTGTCCTTCAATGTGAAGGCAGGCGAATGCTATGGCCTGCTCGGGCCGAACGGCGCCGGCAAGACCACGACGCTGAAGATGCTGCTGGGCCTCGCGCACCCCGATGCAGGCACCATTTCGCTGTGCGGCGAACCGGTTCCATCGCGTGCGCGACACGCACGCCAGCGGGTCGGCGTCGTCCCGCAGTTCGACAATCTCGATCCCGACTTCACGGTCCGCGAAAACCTGCTCGTGTTCAGCCGCTATTTCGGGATGTCGGCGCAGGCCGCACGCGCGCTCGTGCCGCCGCTGCTCGAATTCGCGAAGCTGGAAAACAAGGCCGATGCGAAGGTCGGCGAGCTGTCGGGCGGCATGAAGCGCCGTCTCACGCTCGCCCGCGCGCTCGTCAACGATCCCGATGTGCTCGTGCTCGACGAACCGACGACAGGCCTCGACCCGCAGGCGCGGCACCTGATGTGGGAGCGGCTGCGCTCGCTGCTCGCGCGCGGCAAGACGATCCTGATCACCACGCATTTCATGGAAGAAGCCGAGCGCCTGTGCGATCGGCTGTGCGTGATCGAGGAAGGCCGCAAGATCGCCGAAGGCGCGCCGCACGCACTGATCGAATCGGAGATCGGTTGCGACGTGATCGAGATCTACGGGCCCGATCCGGCCGCGCTGCGTGACGAGTTGTCGGCGGAGTTGCCGGCATTCGCGAAGCACACCGAGATCAGCGGGGAGACACTGTTCTGCTATGTGACCGACCCCGAACCGCTCAGCGCACGGCTCAAGGGTCGGACGGGGTTGCGCTATCTGCATCGCCCGGCCAATCTGGAGGATGTGTTCCTGCGGCTCACGGGCCGCGAGATGCAGGATTGATCGACATGGACGTCCGCAACTATTCCGCGACCACGCCGTCGGCCCCGCCACGCGAATCACGCTTCGCGATCGCGATGCCGGCGAACGCGAGCAACTGGGTCGCCGTCTGGCGGCGCAACTATCTCGTGTGGCGCAAGCTCGCGCTCGCGTCGATGTTCGGCAATCTTGCCGATCCGATGATCTATCTGTTCGGGCTGGGTTTCGGGCTCGGCCTGATGCTCGGCCACGTCGACGGCGTGTCGTACATCGCGTTCCTCGCGGCCGGCACGGTCGGCTCGAGCGTGATGATGTCCGCGAGCTTCGAGTCGATGTATTCGGGTTTCTCGCGGATGCACGTGCAGCGCACGTGGGAAGCGATCATGCATACACCGCTCGCGCTCGGCGACATCGTGCTCGGCGAGATCGTCTGGGCGGCCAGCAAGGCGATGCTGTCGGGCGGCGCGATCATGTTCGTCGCGGGTGTGCTCGGCTACGCGCGGTTTCCGTCGATGCTCGCGGTGCTGCCCGTGATCGCGCTGGCCGGCCTCGCGTTCGCCAGCATCGCGATGATCGTCACGGCGCTCGCGCCGTCCTACGATTTCTTCATGTTTTATCAGACACTCGTGCTGACGCCGATGCTGCTGCTGTCGGGCGTGTTCTTCCCGATCACGCAGTTGCCGCCGCTTGCACGGCACGCGGCGCAGGCGCTGCCGCTCGCGAACGCGGTCGAGCTGATCCGGCCCGCGATGCTCGGCCGGCCGGCGACCGACATCGCGTTGCACGTCGCGGTGCTCGCCGGCTACGCCGTGGGCGGATTCCTGCTGTCCGCGTGGCTGTTCCGGCGGCGGATGATGCGTTGACGGCCGACGCACCGGGCGCCGGCTTCATGCGACGACGTTACTCGTCGTCGTCGCTCCACGGAATCTCGACGTCGGTCAGGAACGCGACGGTCGCGAGCGGGCCGCCTTCGTGGCGGCCGAGCTTGCCGTCCGCGCGATGCCATTCGACGCGGAATTGCGTGCCCGGATCGTCGGCCACCAGATAGACCGTGCGCAGCTCTTCCTTGTCGGCTTCGGCCACCGGGCCGTCGAACGACACCAGCATCTTCTGCGGCCACAGGCCGTTGACGGGATCGTAAATTCGATCGCCTTGCGGAATGTCGATGCTGGCCTCGACGCCGATCGTCGCGGAGGCCTCGATGATCATCGTGCCGAGTGCGTGCAGCACGGCAGTCGCCCGCGCGGAATTGGCCTGGCGGATCGCGAGATCGCCGCGCGTCAGCGCCTTTTCGAGTCGAGGATGAATCTTCGGTTGGGTCATGCGTTTTCCTGTTTGCTTCTTGTAAAGGGCGCCGCACACGTGAAGCGGCGGCGCCGGATGAATACGACGACGGCGTGCGCACGGCGCGCCGTGCGCGTGCGTCAGAACCCGAACGCGATCGCGAGCAAGCCGCTCGCGATTCCGAACACGACGACGAGCGTCGCGACGATCGCCAGCATGTAAGGCTTGAACGAACGCGCGAGCATCGCGAGCGACGGCACGCTGATCGGCGGCAACGTCATCAGCAGCGCGGCGGCCGGACCGACGCCCATGCCGAGCGACAGCATCGCCTGGATGATCGGCACCTCGCCGGCCGTCGGGATCACGAACAGCATGCCGGCGACCGCGAATGCGACGATCCAGCCGAGATGATTGCCGATGTCCGGGCCGATATGGGGAAACAGCCATGCGCGTGCGGCGCCGAGCAGCAGCACGAGCACGATGTATTCGGGTACGAGCCGCACGGCCATGCGCGCGAGCAGCGTCATCCAGCGGACGAAGGGATTGCCCGCCGCGGCCTGCTCGGCCGCCAGCGCGGCGAGTTGCGCATCGTCGATGCCGCGGTCTTCGGGACGCGCGATGCGGTTCAGCAGATAGCCGATCCCGAACACCATCGCGATGCCGAGCACGAGGCGCAGCGCACTCCAGTGCCAGCCGAGCACGAAGCCCATGAATACCAGCGCCGCCGGGTTCAGCACGGTGTTGCCGAGCCAGAACGCGACCGCACCGCCCGGCGACGCGTGGCGCGCACGCAGCCCCGCGACGACCGGCGCCGCGCAGCACGTACACATCATCCCGGGCAGCGACAGCAGCCCGCCCGCGGCGACGCTGCCGAATCCCGTGCGACCGAGCACGCGCGCCACCCAGTGCGCGGGCAGCAGTGCCTGCACGGCCGAGCCGAGCAGCAGGCCGAGCACCATCGCCTGCCAGATCGCCTTGCCGTATGCCCACGCGTAGTCGAGCGCCGCCTTCAGCGACGGCTCGGGTGCGGCCGCCGACGTGCCCATCAGGATCGACTGGCCGATCGAATGGTGCTCGGCGGCAACGAACGCCTTGTTGTAGTACGGGAACCATTTCACGTAGAACAGTCCCGCGACCGCGATCAGCAGGAAGGTCATCCAGCCAAGGGCCGGACTGGGTTGGGTGCGTGTGGTCGTCATCGTGTGGTGGTGGTGGTCGATTGATCTTGGTCGGTTTCGGATGCCGCGCCGGCGGCAAGCGCGGCCGATGTGGGCAACCCGGCTCGCGCGAGTTCGGCCAGCAGCGTGCGCGCCTGATCGCGCACGTCGGCCGCGTTGGGCCGGAACGTGAACGTCAGCGCACGGTTCGGCTTGTTGTACGTCGCGCGGTAAGTGCGCGCATAGGCGGGATCGTAATGCCTGTCGATCAGCTCGGCGAACAATTCGGCCCGCGCGCCGGCGTCGATCAGCCCCTTCCAGCGCGTCACCTGTTCGCGGCTGTGCAGGCCGATCAGCCGATGAAGCTGCGCCTTGAACGCGTCCGGTTCGTCGAACAGGTGCACGTAATCGTCGAGCAGGAACGCGATCCGCTCGTCGTGGGCCGCTTCGACCTGCACCCACGGCCCCGCGTGAAACGCCTCGATCAGCGCGATCGGCAACTGCACGAGCCCGATCCTGCGGCTTTCCGATTCGACGAACACCGGCCATTGGGGGTCGAAACGCCCGAGCGTCTCGACGAGTCCCGAATCGAACCCCTTCTGCGCCGGTTGCGGCTTGCCCGGCAACGCACCGAGCAGCGAGCCGCGATGGCACGCGAGCGCCTCCAGGTCGAGCGTCTGCGCGCCGACGTCGCGCAACGCGTTCAGCAGGCGCGTCTTGCCGCAGCCCGTATGGCCCACGAGCGCGATGTAGCGAAAGCGTGTCGGCAGCGATGCGAGCGTCGCACACACCGACTGGCGGTACGCCTTGTAGCCGCCGTCGAGCTGGCGCGCCTTCCAGCCGATCAGGTTGAACCAGGTCGTCATCGAGCCCGAACGCTTGCCGCCGCGCCAGCAGTAGATCAGCGGCCGCCAGTTGCGCGGCCGGTCGGCGAACGTCGTGTCGAGATGGCGCGCGATGTTGCGCGCGACGATCGCCGCGCCGACGCGCGTCGCCTCGTACGGCGACACCTGCCGGTACATCGTGCCGACGAGCACGCGCTCCTCGTTGCTGAGCACGGGCGCGTTCAACGCGCCGGGGATATGGTCCTCGGCGAACTCGAGCGGCGTGCGCACGTCGATGATCTCGTCGAACTCGCCGGCGCGATCGAGGGTAACAATCAGGTTCTTCAATTTGGCGTCGAACAGGGGCGATGCGGCTCGAGAAGCCGCATGGGCGCGGAAGGCGGATTGACGATTATCTCACGGGCCGGCGTCCCGGGCCGCGCGCGGCAGTCGGCGGCGGCGAGGCGGCCCGCATCGCGTCGATCAGGTGGTCGCGGAATGCGCGCACCGACGCGGGCAGATCGCGCCCCGCCATCGTCTGCACCTGGATGCTGCGTTCGCGCAGTTGCGGGTTCGTCACGGGCACGACGACGAAGCCGTCCGCGTCGGAGCGGTCGCGCACCGATAGCAGACCCGTGAACATCACCGCGCCCGTGCGCCGCGCGTAGCCGTACATCGCCGCGGTGTTGTTGCTCGTCAGCTCGGGCTCGAGCAGCAGCCCGTCGAGCGCGCATGCGATATCGATCAGTTGCCGCACCGTCGTGCCGGCTTCGGGCAGCACGTGCGCGTGCCGCGCGACATCGGCGAGCGACACCGCGTCGCGCGCCGCGAGCGGATGATCGTGCCGGACCAGCGCGAAGACCGGCGCGCGCTCGGTGTGATCGACGCGCACGCCCTTCTCCGGCGCGAGGCTGAAGGTCAATGCGATGTCCGCGTCTCCGTCGCGCACGCGCCGGGTCGCGTCCGCCGGCGACACGACCCACACGGTGAAATCGACGCCCGGGTGACGCGCCTTGAAGCTCGCGAGCACGGCAGGCAGGAAGTCGATCGCGAACCCTTCCGAGCATGCGATCTTCAGCAGGCTGCCGTGCAGCGCGTCGAGCCCGCCGATGTCCTTCATCACGTGCTCGGCCTCCAGCAGGCTGCGCTGCGCGAACGCCAGCAGCCGCTCCCCGGCCTCCGACAACGCCATCCCGCGCGGGCGCCGCTCGAACAGCGGCGCCCCGAGCTCGCTCTCCAGCTTCGCGATCTGGCGGCTGATCGCCGACACGGCCACGTGCAGCCGCGCGGACGCGTCGCTGATCGACCCGGTACGCGCCACCTCGACGAAATATCGCAACGCCAGGCCATGCAGGAAAGCCGCCATCGTTCTGTCTCCGCGCCGCATTCGGCCGCGCTGCTTTGCCTTTTCGGCAAAGAAAGGTTCGAAATTCGATCATTGTGACAAAAAAACCGGCTTTCTAGAATCGATCGCACTTCACGTTGCCTGCGCGGCCCGCGCGCCGCGAACCTGTCAGAGGAGACCCGATTTGACCCGTACCGCTGCCATCCAGCACGCGCTGAACCAGTTCGAATCCGGGGCGTTCTTCGCGACCCTGAGGCGCCGCGTCGGCCTGCGCACCGAAAGCCAGGAAAGCGGCAGCGAAGCCGCGCTGCACGCCTATCTGACCGACGAGATCGCGCCCGAGGCCGCCCGGCTCGGCTTCGCGTCGCGGATCGTCGCCAACCCCGTCGACGGCGGCGGGCCGTTCCTGCTCGCGTCGCGCCAAGAAGACGACGCGCTGCCGACCGTGCTGATCTACGGCCACGGCGACGTCGTGCGCGGCTACGACGCGCAGTGGCGCGCGCCGCTGTCGCCGTGGACGCTCACGGCCGACGGCGACCGCTGGTACGGCCGCGGCAGCGCCGACAACAAGGGCCAGCACACGATCAACCTGGCCGCGCTGGCGAGCGTGCTCGACGCGCGCGGCGGCCGGCTCGGCTTCAACGCGAAGCTGCTGATCGAGATGGGCGAGGAAACCGGCTCGCCGGGCCTCGACGCGCTGTGCCGCCAGGAGCGCGACGCGCTCTCGGCCGACGTGCTGATCGCCTCCGACGGCCCGCGCATCGCCGCCGCGCGCCCGACGGTATTCCTCGGCTCGCGCGGCTCGGTCAATTTCAAGCTGAGCCTGCGCGCCCGCGACGGCGCGCATCACTCCGGCAACTGGGGCGGATTGCTGCGCAACCCCGCGATCGTGCTCGCGCACGCGCTCGCCAGTCTGGTCGACGCGCGCGGCGCGATTCGTGTCGCCGGGTTGCGCCCGCCGCCGATCCCGGCCGCGGTGCGCGACGCGCTTGCCGATCTTTCCGTCGGCGGCGGGCCCGGCGACCCCGCGCTCGACGCCGGCTGGGGCGAGCCCGGCCTGTCCGCGGCCGAGCGCGTGTTCGGCTGGAACACGTTCGAGATCCTCGCGTTCAAGGCCGGCAACCCGGAGCATCCCGTCAACGCGATCCCGCCCGCCGCGTATGCGCACTGCCAGTTGCGCTTCGTCGTCGGCACCGACTGGGAAGCGCTGCATGCGCACCTGCGCGCGCACCTCGATGCGCACGGCTTCGCGGACATCGAGATCGACGTCGAACGCGGCGCACCGGCGACGCGCGTGCCGCCGGACGATCCGTGGGTCCGCTGGGCCGTCGCGTCGCTCGCGCGCACCACCGGCAAGAAGCCCGCGGTCCTGCCGAATCTCGGCGGCACGCTACCGAACGAGGTATTTGCCGACACGCTCGGGCTGCCGACGCTGTGGGTGCCGCACTCGTACCCGGCGTGCTCTCAGCACGCGCCCGACGAGCACCTGCTCGCGAGCGTCGTCAGCGAGGGGCTGCAGATGATGGCCGGCCTCTTCTGGGATCTCGGCGACGACGCGCCGCCCGTTCGCCGCGCGGCATCCGCCGCGGCCGGCGCCGCCCTGTAACACGCTTCGCCCCTTTCACGGGACCTGCACACACGATGAATACGACCACCCTGACCTCGCAGGACGCCGCGCGCCCCGGCGCCGCGAAGATCCGGCGCATCATCTTCGCAGCGTCGATCGGCAACGCTCTCGAATGGTTCGACCTGATCGTCTACGGCTTCTTCGCGGTCACGATCGCCAAGCTGTTCTTCCCCGCCACGAGCGAAGCGACGTCGCTGATGCTGACGCTCGGCACGTTCGGGCTGTCCTACCTGATCCGGCCGATCGGCGGCTTCGTGCTCGGCGCGTACGCCGACCGCGCGGGCCGCAAGGCGTCGCTGCTGCTGTCGATCGCGATGATGATGGCTGGCACGCTGCTGATCGCGCTGATGCCGACCTATGCATCGATCGGCATGCTCGCGCCGCTCGGGATCATGCTGTCGCGGCTGATGCAGGGGTTTTCCGCCGGCGGCGAATTCGCGAGTTCGACCGCGTTTCTCGTCGAGCACGCGCCGCAGCGGCGCGGCTTCATGTCGAGCTGGCAGTTCGCGAGCCAGGGCCTCGCGACGTTGCTCGCCTCGGGCTTCGGTGCGCTGCTGACGGCCACGCTGACCTCCGCGCAACTCGAAAGCTGGGGCTGGCGCGTGCCGTTCCTGTTCGGTCTCGCGATCGGTCCTGTCGGGCTGTACATCCGCCGCTACGTCGACGAAGGCGTCGAGTTCAAGACGCAGGCGCGCGCCGAAGCGCCGGTGCGCGAGCTGTTCGCGGGCCAGAAGTTGCGGCTGTTGCTGTCGATCGGCGCGCTCGTGATCTCGACCGCGATCAACTACATGATCCTGTACATGCCGACCTACGCGATCAAGCAGCTCGGGCTGCCCGCATCGACCGGCTTCGCGGCGACGCTCGCGACCGGTTTCGTGCTGACGCTCGTCACGCCGGTCGTCGGCCACCTGTCCGATCGCACCGGGCGGATCCGCATGATGGCGGCCGCGGCCGTGCTGATGCTCCTGACCGTCTGGCCGACGTTCGCGTGGCTCACGCGTCATGCGTCGTTCGCGACGATGCTCGCCGCACTGGTCTGGATCGGCGCGCTGAAGGCGATGTACTGCGGCGCGCTGCCGGCGCTGATGGCCGAACTATTCCCGCCGCAGACGCGCGCCACCGGGCTCGCGGTCAGCTACAACACCGGCGTCACGCTGTTCGGCGGTTTCGCGCCGTTCGTCATCACCTGGCTGATCAGCACGACCGGCAACCGGCTGTCTCCGGCGCTCTATCTGATCGGGTGTGCGCTGCTGAGCCTCGCCGCGCTGTTCGTCGCGCGCACGCGGCTGAAGATGCGTTGACACGGGAAAGCGCGGCGCCGCGATGCGCCGCCGACGCGGCCCGTCGTGGCATCGCCGCCGCGCGGGCCGCGCGCCGTTTACGGCGCCGGATTCGGCTGCAGTTCGTGCAGCGCGTCGATCTCGGCGAGGATCTCGTCGGACAGCTTCACGTCGATGCTGCCGATGTTCTCCTTCAACTGCTCGAGCGACGTCGCACCGATCAGGTTGCTGCGCACGAACGGGCGGCTGTTGACGAACGCGAGCGCCAGTTGCGCGGGCGACAGCCCGTGACGCTGTGCGAGCGCGACGTAACGCGACGTCGCTGCCACGGCCTGCGGCTTGCTGTAGCGCTGGAAGCGCTCGAACAGCGTGATGCGCGCACCGGGCGGACGTGCGCCGTTCTCGTACTTGCCGGACAGCCAGCCGAACGCGAGCGGCGAATACGCGAGCAGGCCGATGCCGTCGCGATGCGTGAACTCCGACAGCCCGTTTTCGAACGTGCGGTTGAGCAGGCTGTACGGATTCTGGATGCTCGCGATGCGCGGCAGCCCGAGTTTCTCGGCCGCGCGCAGGAATTGCGCGACGCCCCACGGCGTTTCGTTCGACACGCCGATCGCGCGGATCTTGCCTGCCTTCACGAATTCCGCGAGGACGCCCAACGTTTCCTCGATCGGCACCGTGTACGCATCGTCGACCCACGGATAGGCGGTGCGGCCGAACGTGGTCGTGCTGCGATCGGGCCAATGCAGCTGGTAGAGATCGACGTAGTCGGTCTGCAGGCGCTTGAGGCTGCCGTCGAGCGCTTCGGTCAGGTTCTTGCGGTCGAACTGGTTGCCCTCGCCGCGAATATGGCGCGGATTGTGCGGCTGCCGCGCCGGCCCGGCGATCTTCGTCGCGAGCACGATGCGCTCGCGCTGCGCGCGATGCTGCGCGATCCAGGTGCCGATGTATTGCTCGGTGCGCCCCTGCGTGTCGGGTTTCGGCGGCACCGGATACATCTCCGCGGCGTCGATCAGCGTCACGCCCTGCCCGAGCGCGTAGTCGATCTGCTCGTGCGCGTCGCGCTCCGAATTCTGTTCGCCCCACGTCATCGTACCGAGACCGATCAGGCTGACCTCGATGCCCGAATCGCCGAGTGTGCGGTATTCCATGCTGTTCCTGTCGCGTCGGTGGAAAGCAGGAACGCTATCACATCGAAGCGACTGCTTCAGACGGGCGCCGCGCACGCTTACAAGCGGCCTTCGGCGCTGCCCCGCGCGTTCGCGCCCGCTCGGGCGGGGGTGTGACCGGCCTCCTTCACTGCGGCCGCTGGATGAAGCAGGTCGCCGACGCATGCGCGACGATCTTGTCGTCCGGCGTCTTCAGCGTGCCCTCCGCGACGCCCAGCGAACGCGACAGATGAATCACGCGCCCTTCCGCGATCAGGTCGACGTCGCGCGGCACGGGCCGCAGCATCTTCACGTGCAGATCGACGGTGCCATATCCGATGCCCGCGTCGAGCATCGAATGCACCGCGCACCCGGTGACCGAATCGAGCACCGTCGCGGCGAACCCGCCGTGCACGCCGCCCAGCGGGTTCAGATGCCGGCCGTCCGCCCGCGCCGAAAACTTCACGTAACCGAGCTCGACGTCGAGCGGACGCATCGGGATCGTCTCGGAAATCGATGCAAGGGGTACATCGCCCGACGCGGCGGCACGCAGCAGGTCGAGGCCAGACAGGGAAAGCGGATTCATCGGGTTGTCTCCGGGTTGAAAGCACGTCGCCGCGCTAGTACGTTCTAAATTGGAACTCATTATCGTCAGCGATGCCGGCCGTTGTCAACGCGGCTGCGCCCGTTGCGACCGAAGGCGGGTTCTATAATCGAACCCGCTATTTCGCTGAACCGCCGCACGACCGCCGCAAGAGGCAAGAGATTCGACGATGAAATGGGATGACATCGGCACGCTGAACTGTTCGGTCGCGCGCACGCTCGCCGTGCTCGGCGACCGCTGGACCATGCTGATCCTCCGCAACGCATTCCTCGGCTGCCGCCGCTTCGATGCGTTCCAGGCCCAGCTTGGCCTGACGCGCCACGTGCTGGCCGAACGGCTCGCACGGCTCGTCGACGAAGGCGTGCTCGTCAAGCGCGCGTATCAGGAGCGTCCGCCGCGCTTCGAATACCGGCTGACCGAAAAGGGCCTCGACCTCTACCCGGCCCTGCTCGCGATGATGGCGTGGGGCGATCGCTGGAAGGACGACGGCCAGGGGCCGCCGATGCAATTGCGCCACCGGACCTGCGGGCAACTGATGCATGCGGTGGCCGTATGCTCGGCCTGTGGCGAACCGCTCGACGCGCACGACGTACAGCCCGAGCCCGGGCCCGGATGGATCGCGTCAGACGAGGCCGGAGCGTCTGCCGCGGAAGATTGACGATGCGCTGACCGACTGACGCGCCCGGCGCGCATACGGCTTCGGCCACCGGACGCAGCGCGTGCGAGGCCGTCCGACCGGACGCGCGCATCGCTCGTACGCAAGCACCCGGCAACGGCGAACACTCTCGCGCGTCATCACCCGCCCTCTCCCCGATCCGTTGATCGCCCGCTCGCACACACGGGCTCCACAACGCAACCGTGCGTCGCCGTGCCCCCCCTGCCGATCAGCACGCGGACCATTGCTTCGCATTCGCACGTGGCCGGGCCGCCACGCGTGCGTTACACTCACGGCCCGCTGTCTCGAAATTATCCGCTGTCCAAGATGTTGTCGCGCAATCGCCTCGCTGCCGCCTGTCTCGCTGCTTCCCTGCTCGCCACACCCTTCGCCGCCCTCGGCAAGACACAAAGCGAATCGCTGCTCCAGCAAGCGATCGATCTCGTGTCGCGATGGCTGCCGGCCCCCACTCACGAAGCACCCGCGACCCAGGTGGTCGAATCGGCATTCTCGCCCGACGGCGGCGCCGAAGCGCTCGTGCTGAAAGCGATCGGCGCGGCGCGCAGCTCGATCCGGGTTGCCGCCTACTCGTTCACGTCGCCGCCCGTCACGCGTGCACTGCTTGCCGCCAAGCGCCGCGGCGTCAATGTCGCAGTGGTCGTCGACGACAAGGGCAACCGCGCGAAGAGCAGCAAGCAGGCACTGAACCTGCTCGTCAACGCGGGCATCCCGACGCGCACGATCGACGCCTATACGATTCATCACGACAAGTACCTCGTGATCGACGCCGAACACGTCGAAACGGGTTCGTTCAACTACAGTGCGTCGGCGGCCAGCCGCAATTCCGAGAACGTCGTCGTGGTCTGGAACAATCCGCAACTCGCGGCGCGCTACCTCACGCACTGGCAAAGCCGCTTCGATCAGGGCACGCCGTACCGCTCCAGCTACTGACGTGCGACATGCGTTTTCGCCCGACGCTCGACCGCTCGCATGCACGCCACCGTGGTGCCGATGATCGGCGAGCGCGGCGCGATGTTCAATTCGGCCGAATGGCCAGCATGCCGCCTTGCGAAGCGTCCGTCACGCGCGGCGCCGCCGTGCTCGATCGATTTCAGGCTCCCCGCCCGGCCGCGATGCCGACATGCGCGTTCGGCACACAGCGGTTCGCGTGCCCGTCCGCATCGCTTGCCGAATTCGCCGACAGCCCAAGGGCGCCCATCGGCAGCGCGCTGCGCACGCAATCGGTACTGAACGTCAGCGTGTTCTGCACCAACGGGTAAAGGAGATACAGCGCAAACGCGAGATAGCCCGCGTACAGAATTCGAATCATGATGGGATGGGATGGGATGGGATGGGATGCGATGAACGGTTGGACTCGTCCTGTTTACGGCATCGCGACGCGCACCTTGAGGTATCGCCTGTCCAGCGCTGCATCGGGACGAAACATGGGCCGATGACGCGCGCTTCGTCCTGCATCTCCTCCGTCCCCGCCGCCACGCCATCACACCGTCGCCGAGCTACTTGTATCGGAAGATCGCCGGATGGACGAACACCAGCCGCGCGGCGAGACGGCCGGCGCATGACCGCGAACGGGCCAGGCGGGCGCGGGCGGGATCGAGCCGCCGCGCCCGCACAGCCGCTTTGCCGCGATCGTGCGACGGTGTCGGTTCAGCTGCCGCAGGGCGGCGCGCTCGCCATTGCGTCCGCGATCTGCTCGGGTGTCAGGTCGCGCTGATGCGTCGCCAGCGACCAGCGATGCCCGAACGGATCCTCGACCTGCCCGTAACGATCGCCCCAGAACATGTCGGCGGCCGGAATCGTCACCGTCGCGCCGGCCGCGACCGCCTTCGCGATCGCCGCATCGGTGTCCGGCACGTACAGATGCAGGCAGACGGGCGTACCTTTCAGCGCTTTCGGCCCCAGCGCACCGTGCTCGGGCATTTCATCCACCAGCATCAGCGTCGAATCGCCAATCGCGAGGCACGCATGCGCGAGCCGGCCGTCGGGCATCGCGAGGCGAAACCGTTCGGTCGCATCGAATGCGCGCTTGTAGAAATCGATGGCTGCGGTCGCGCCTGCACAGATCAGGTGCGGGGTCAGCGTGCGCATCCCTTCCGGGATCGGCTTGACGGATGTGGGCATGATGTCGCTCCTTCAGTCGGTTGTCGTATCGAAAATCGGGACGGACGCGCGATGCGCACGCCTCCGATGCTACGACGGACGACTCCGACGGAAATCGACACGGCGCCCAGGATTTTTGTTTGCTCGAATGGCGGTGCGCAGGACGCCGCGTCGCCCTCATCTGCCCGTCCGGTCGGCCGGTTCGTCCGGGCGGCCGAACCGACGGCGGCAGGCCTCGAGCAACTCGGCTACCGCGTCGAGCGGAAGACCGGCAGCATCACGCCACCCGGCACCTTCGGGCGCGACGAATGGGCGGAGCACGGGTACCCGATGTAATGATTACCGGCGACGCTGACGATCCGGAATTCCGTCACGTCGTGCCATGGTGTGGCGGGTTTCTCGCGCGCGGAGCCGATCAGCCGGAAGCCCGTCTCGGCGATCCGCAGCGCCATCCTGCGCCGCGACGAGACGAACAATGCAGCACCGGCCAGCCCCAACAATACGGCGAGCGCCGCCACCGGCCAGAGCGCCAAGGCGGCCGCGTAACCGCACAGGGTCGCCGCGGCCAGCGCCGCGCACACGGCCGCCCGGCTTTTCAGGCTCCGGCTGTCGACTGCCAGCGTGATCGGCAACGAGCCGGCGAGCGCTCCCGCGACGGAATCGACGTGCCGGCCGGAATCCGTCGTTTCGCGTTCGTCGTTCATGACATGCGGGTGCGTGTCGACACCCGCCGGCTCATCGACGCGGGCGGCATGTCAGGATTCCAGTCCCGTTTGCGCGAATCGCGCGCCATTGCACCGATGTCGGTCAATTGCATACCTTGACGGTACCGTTGGTCGTGCATTGACCGATGGCCCAGTGGCTCTGCCCTGCCAGACGCGGTACGACGCCGATCCCGCGAATCGGCGCGGCCGGCGGCGACGATCCGGGAACGGTCGCCGACGCGGTCTCGGGCGACGGCTGCACGGGCGCCGGCGCGGACGCGGTCTGGCAGGCGGCAAGCGCCAGACACAGCGTGAATGCCAGCGGGGCGATGGCGGATCTGTACAGGGTCATGGGCACGCTCGCGCGATTCGTTTTGGGCAACGGCCCGCAGTCAGATCTGCGGCAGATCGCGCAACGTGCGCGACTCGCTCGTTGCATCGATGTCGAGCTCGATGCCTTCCGACGCGTCGCGATACAGCACGCGTTTCAGCCTGGGCCCGATTGCGGTGGTATCCGACGCCGAGAAGATCGCGCGGACATCGTTACCGGACGCGAGCGCGCGCGCCACATCCGCCACCGGCGCCTCACGGGGCGTCGCCGCCCACGAGCGATCGGCCGGGTTCACGGCCGCCCAGCGCACGTGCGTCACGCGCGCGCTGAGCGGATCGATTCGGACACCATTCACGGCAAACGTCGACATCGGCATCTCCCTGGAATTCTTGCTGCTCCATGCAGCGACGGCTGCGAACGGCCCGCCCCTCGCCTGCGCGGCGCGCACGGCCCGCGTTCCTGTGCGCGGCTGCGGCCAACCCGATTTTCGATGATACATTGGGACGCTTTGCAACCGTCAACAGACGATCGTGTACGGGAGAAACACATGAGCGACGCCTGGGGAACCTTCCCTGCCCGAATGGGCGACCATCAGGCTTTCATCAGCTTCAACCACGACTTTGCGGAAATCGCGGAAGGCGATCCGCGCGCGTCGCTGCTCAGCGTGCGCGTCCCCTTCGTGCATCCGTCGCCCGAAGGCCTGCCGATCGGCGACGAATTCGCCGCTCTCGCGAAGATCGAGGATCTGCTCGACGCCGCGATCACCGCGAAAGGCGGCGTGCAGGTCGGCCGCATCACCGTCGACGGCAACCGCGATTTTCTTTTCTACGTGCCGTTCGACGAAGCGGCAGCTGCGGAAATCATCGACGCGCTGGACGACCAGACGACCTATGCGCTTCAGTACGCCCATCAGGACGATCCGGACAAGACGACGTACTGGCAGACGCTCTACCCGACGGACGACGACTGGCAGATCATGCGCGACATGCGCACGCTGGATACGCTGCGGCAGCAAGGCGACGTCCCCGACGTGAGCCGGCGCGTGATGCACTGGGCGTACTTCGCCGACCCGAGCGACGCGCATCAGTTCGCGGACTGGGCCGAAGCGAAAGGCTACCCGGTCGAATCGGTCGCGCCGACCGAAGACGGCAAGTCGGCCGTGCATTTTTCGCACGAAGGCACGATGGCGCTCGCCGACATCACGCGCCATACGATCGCGCTCAATCGCGAGGTGCGCGCGCTCGGCGGGAACTACGACGGATGGGAAACCAGCGTCGAACAGGCAGGGTGAACGGCGCGCGATGTCCGTGACGCGTGACGTGACGTCGGCATGCGACGCAAAAAACATCCCGGCGGCGTGGTTGCACGCCGCCGGGATCAAGGCATCGCCGGCAAAAACCGGCGATGGGCCTGAGGGTTCGCTCAGGCACGAGGAAAGCGATTCGAACGGATCAGGCGGGATGTCAGGTGCGAACGCGTGCCGTTGCGCTGCCCGCCGAACGCCTGTCCGGTTCCGCCGACGCAGCCTTCCGGCGTCGGGGGGCAAAAAGCCCCCGCTCCTGCGCGAGCGAGCGGGGAAATGGTTGACCGGGCCGGGGAAGAACGGTCAACCGGTCAAATTGTGATCGCGGGTCATGCAACGGTCTGTGCGGCAACTCACCCTTTAGTGACAACATGACGGCACCGGCATGCTCGCGTATCGCCGAGTATCGTCATGATTCAAGCGCGGTGCGTGGCTTGCCGGCCTCGCCGACAAGGCCAGCCACAGCATTCGCCTTTTCATTCCAGCGTTTTATTTTGTTTTAATTCAAGTCGATTTTTCAGATCCGGACGGGGCGCAGTTTCCGGCAATTCACGGATATTGTCAAAGCAGGATTATTCTATTTTTTTGGCACAAGGCGATTTCCGCCTCATTTTTTCGCGCGGAATTTCGCGCACACAATGATCTGCGTCACGAAAACACGCGTTTTCGCTACAACGAACTACTGGAAAACCAGTCGGCAACGATATCGATCCAGTCGAGATTGCCGACGATTTCGATCGCAACATCGCCGACGATTTCGGCTGTCGGTGAATCTGCCGCCACCGCGCCGGTTGCCGCCGCACTCGCCTTCGCAATCCCGGTCGATGCGACGGGCCGCGGATCGGCAAGCCGCTCCAGCCACTCGACGATATTGGCGCGCGCGTCTTCCTCGTCGGCGAAATCGTTCCGCTCGAGAAAACGATCGAACACGATCCACCCGAGCGTCTTGCTTCGCACCTCGGATTCGAGCTGTCTGTCGACAACGGCGACACGACCGGACGCCGTGATTTCCAGCGTTGCGGTGAAACGGTAATCGAGATATTCAATCTCCAATTTCGACGGCATGGCTTCTCCGCTCAATCTGCCCTCTCAATTTGATGAGGCTCCGCGCCTGACCGGCTTCACGACACAGTATGAATCTTGCGTGAATTTCGCTCGGGCTGCCGTCCTCGTCGGCAATATCGCGATATTCTCGCGGCCTGTCGATATCGACCTGCTCCGAGGCCGTCATCGCGCTGCTAAACTCGGATCACAACGACCGCTCGCGCCACCAGAGGAAACAATGACGCTCGCTCACGCACGGGAAGGCGGCGTAGACGTCTGGATCGTCCGGCTTCCCGGGCACGCCCCCTATGCCTACACGCACCTCAAGCGGATATTCTCGTCCGACGACTCTCGACATCGGGTCGTGACGATCGACCTGCAGAAACTGCTCGCCTGCGCGGATCGCGACACCACCGACTATGTGCTGCCGTCGGTTCAGTACTGGGCGCCCGGAAAAGCCGCGGGCATTCGCGAATTCCTCGATCCGAGCCGGGAGCGGATTCCGGACATGCCGTTCATCACGTTTCGCGAGACGAGAACCCGAACGTGGCTCGGCATTCCCGGCCTGTCGAAAGTCGGCGTCGCATCGTTCCGTAACGGCCAGCATCGCGCGCGCTATCTCGCATATGCCGGTGCGGCGACGTTACCCGTCGAAGTCCACGAAACCGAAGCCGATTTGCTCGTGCGCTATTGCGGCGAGTGACGACTGGCGTGGCTGTGCTGCGTGCTGCCGCTCGCGTCGATGCCGGCCAGCGTTCAAGCCCGGATCGCGTAAATCCGGTCGGTGACTTCCGTTTGTCCGATGCGGCTCGTTTCGACACCGGCCAATTGCCAGCCGTTGTGTTCGTAGAACCCGATCGCACGCACGTTGCCCTCCAGCACCTGCAGATGGACCCGGTCCACACCGATCGACCGGGCCCATGCGCGAACGGCTTCGATCATGCGCTTGCCCGTGCCGCCGCCGTGATGCGAAGGATGGACGTGCAGGCAGTCGAGCAATACGCCACGCGCCGGATCGACGGGGCGCTCGGCGCTGACGAAGCCGACGGGCTCGCCATTCGCCTCCGCAATCAGCACGAGCCCCCACTCGCTCTCGTTGCGCTCGAGATACTTGCGCCATCGCAGCGCGTGTTCCGTCGGCAGCTCGTCGGACAGGTAGCTGGCCGGAAGGATGTGGCTATAGGCGGTTTGCCAGCTCAGCGTGTGCAGGCGGGCAATGTGGTGCGCGTCGCGGGCCGTCGCGGCGCGCAGCGTGGTCCGGCTATCCGGCATCGGTAGCAACTCCTTCTGCTGGTTCGCTTGATCGGCATGGGTCTTCGCAAAATATACCGTGCTTTGCGAGATGCCTCTCGCAGGACTCGTCGTCGGATGCTCGGCACGCGGGCAAAAAAAATCCCGACGCCTTCATCGGTCATCGGGATCGAACGGCCCTGCAAAGCAAGAGGGCACGAGGAAGGTCACACATTACACGCATGTAAGACTGTTGCGCTTTGTCGGTTCGCGCCAAGACCCTGTTCGATTCCGCCAATCAGCCGCTCATGAGCGGCCGT
Organism: Burkholderia sp. BCC0506; assembly: GCF_902833145.1. Classification (GTDB taxonomy): domain Bacteria; phylum Pseudomonadota; class Gammaproteobacteria; order Burkholderiales; family Burkholderiaceae; genus Burkholderia. Next base: position 559,470 of record NZ_CADFEN010000005.1, read on the forward strand.
AAACGAAAAAAGCCTGCTCGCGTTTGGCGCGAGCAGGCAAGAAAACGGATCAGCATTCGAGGCACGAGGGCTGTCCATAAAAGATAACGGCACGGCGCGCAGGAACCTTAGGCAAAATTGGAACGTTGCAGAGAACCGGCCCGAACGTTGTCATCGCAACGACACGAAAACGCGACACGAAGCACGCCGCGCCTGCTTCGCCCCCTCCGCCATCCATGAACCTGCGGCGCTATCGGTCCATACCGCGCACGATGCGCGCCCGAGTTCGACACCCGTTCGTCTCGCCTCGTCCGAGGTCCGATATTCGGTAGCGAAGTCATCTCGCCGGAGCGAGTCGTCTCGGTGCGCTTTACGCAATCGTTCTTTTGAAGCGCGAGGCCTAGACGGGATCCAGTTGATTCATTGAATACGCGGATACCCTTCGCCACGGACGCGCCGACTAAAACACATTGGCTGTGTTCGAACGCGAGAAAGCAAAAAGCCCGGCTCAATGAACCGGGCTTTTTGCTTGAATTTGTTGGGGTGGCTGATGGGACTCGAACCCACGACGACAGGAATCACAATCCTTATACATTTTTCTTATATTTCATGGGGTTGGAGAAGAACATTGGAATATGTGGTGTCGCGAGAGCCTTGTCTGGCGTAGCGAAAATTCCTCATCTTCCAGAGAACTTCACCTCATTCCGCTCCCGCCGGCTCGGCCGCCATGTCGTCCGCCGGCTAAAGCTGCAGCAGCCTCGCATGCGTGGCCTAGACGTCCGACGGCGGCGCCGCCGCCCAGCTTGGCTTCGCGCTCCTCATCGACGCGAATCCGCGCCGACTACATCGAGAACTAGAACACGTTTCAATCAAATATGCTGGACGATTCGGCGATTTTTCTTGTGAATTCAATTGGTTGAGTGCACATTTTGGCGGGAAAGTACCCGCCAGAGTGTGCATCTTGCCGCCATAACAATCAAGCACTTACCTATGTGTTCTGAACAGCCTTCGACGGCTGAGTCATCGCCGTCTCGTGAATCCGGATCTGAGCTTCGGTTGAAACCTCCGACACGAGTCAAACAACATAGTTGTAGTATTTGCTCGTTTCGTAGTCGTACAACAAAATCGAGTTCCCGTTGACCGTACCACTGAAGTGCCTCCCAGAATCGTAGTCGTACCCATCGAAGCTGCTGTTCTTCAGGTTCAGTTGTACATGCTTCGAGTTGTGGTAGTCGTAAAAATCCAGCGAGGTACCACTACTTCCCGTGAAGTAACTTGACGTCGTGTAGTCATACCCGTTCAGGGAGCCATTTCCCACACTGGCAGAAATGCTCTTATATCCTCCTGACGAATAGTCGTAGACCGATGTCACGTTTTTCCGAAGCGCCGCAGCTCCCACTGCCGCAGCAACGCGCGCGCGTGTAGTGTCTTTCATGATCTTCCCCGGTCATTTGATCCTGAGTGTTCGACTTGTGTTGGTAGCGCATTTGAATACTCGATGTTGCTTGCGCTCGCCTGCCCGAAACACTACGCTTGGATGGGAGGAATGTCACTACGGATCCGATCGGGACACGGTCCCGTCAGTCGGATAACGCTTCAGTATGGCCCGACAGTCCGCATCTCGCGTGTCAGCCACCGACCTCAGCTCTGAGTGGCCATGTCGCCTCACAAAACTACATAACGCCGACCACGCCTGCCATCATCTTCGACGCGCTAATTGCACCTTAAATGCGAGCCGAGTGTCAACACTGCCGCCCGTTGGTTGTTTGCGACGCACCGATGCTAAACTGAACGGCGAAAATCAGACGCAGCGACGTAATATCGACCTTGCTGAACGGGGATGGAGAGCCATGGGCGAAGCCAAGTATAGAAAACTGAACGACCCGACGTTCGGGCATATTCCAAAAAACGCTCAATCTCAGTCACGCGGAATCGTAATTTCTTGTCCTATGGAAGTTCGAGAGGGACATGTCTTGACTAAGAGTTCGATGCTCGACCCCCAAGAATTGAGGTTCGCACTTTTGTTTTGGGAGAAATTGGCATGGCCCACTACCAGGGCCGTCAGTTTCCCAGGTGGGCCGGACGCAGAATTTCTCGAAGGAGCAGGAGTTCTATCGAGACCGATGTACGAATTCAATGGGGCCATTGGCGACGTACTGGCGCGGGCCCAGATGCAAGCGCTTGCTGATCTCAACGATCGGGACCCGGGTGCGTGGGCAATTGCTCAAGGCGAAAACTCCCTGATTCTAACGGCGTCGACCATGCAGGTCGGCAACGGAGCATATGTCGAATTACACCGCGCGATTCCTATCCCCACTGTAGACGTCCCGCTAAATGAGATCTTGGAATTCAGGGAAAGGCGTCGCGACGAATTATTGGTTCTTCGCCGCGAGCTGGACACATTTGTGTCGGACATTGAATCCGCCGAAGATCATGCCGTGGCCTTGGCAAAACACATCGCATCAATAGATTCTGCATGCGCCGACCTACTCAAACTTGGGCGTGAATGGCGGTTCCCGGTGCTCCTATCAAATATCAAGGCGTCTGTCAGCCTTGGCATGCGAACCCTTGTGCCGGCGTTTGGAGCCGGATGGGCTGCTGGAATCTCTTATGGAATGCCAGCAGCAATTGTTGCGGCAGGAGTTGCAGGCGCCGCCTGCTCGTTGGAATTGAAGGCGGATCTTTCACTTCGCACGATTAAGCGGCCGATGAGCCCATTCCGATACGCCTATCGCGCCCATGAGGAGCTTCGATAGCCTATTTATTTTGGCTCGGCCGCCATATCGTCCGCCGGGTATAGCTGCAGCATCACCCTCGCCGCCTCGACGTTAGACGTGGTGAGCCATTCCTCCCAGTCGTCGGGCCGCAAGATGACGACCGACCGCTTCTCGTCGCCTGGCCGATGCATGTGCTTCATGATCGGGTGCTCATCGCCATTGACCGTGATCATCGCCATGGTGTGCTGGTCGGTACCGTCCGGGCGCTGTAGCGTGCGCCAGATGCCAGCGACACACAGCGGCCGCCAGCCGGCCAGCCCGATCCGGTACCGCACGTGCTTGCCCGTCTCCCAGTTCGGCTCGTAGATCCATTTCGCCGGAATCAGGCACCGCCGCCCGGCGCGCCACGCGGGCCCGTACAGCGGCGACTTGCCGAGGTTGTCGTCGCGCACATTCATCGTGCTGCGCATGATCGGCGGCTTGCGGCCCTGCTCCTTCGCCTTCTCGACGTTGGCCTTCTGGAGCGCGCGCGGCCAGAAGCCGAAATTGGCGATCAGCGGCGTGAACTGCCCGTCGACGTAGCCGACGATCGGCGCGTCGTAGTCCTGGTAGATCTCGGGCTTCCACGGCCTCCAGCGATACAGGTCGCGGAAGCTATTGATCTTGAGCTCACTCAGACCCGGATCCTCGCCCGGCGCGACGTAATTCGTGCACATCTCGGAGATGCCCTCCAATGATACGTGCTGTGCTCAGTGGCGCCTTTGGGCAAGACACCCCCACCCGTCATACTCCAGACCGTAGAGCATGCTCAGGCATGCCATGAAACCGGAAACGGACAAGATATTGTGCTGTTGGATCGGCATATTAATCACCACCAAGACGCGATAAATTTCTCCTGATTGATGATCGGCGGACGCGCGGCCGTACTGGTGGTCATTGATGAAGCTAGCAACGAGCGATGTCTTCTCCGCCGATGTACCGCGCAGCAGAAATTCAACGTCCCGAGGAATGCTGAAATCGTCCCCGTCGGCGTCCAGCACACGCAGGAGCTCTACGTCGGCCACGGCAGTATCCATCAGCGTTGCGATAGTCGACATGGTCGAGGCCCCATTTTCTCGAATCGAATCTGATCGTATCACCCTCGACCGAAACATCCGCTCCCTATTTCTGCGGCTTGACTTTGCCTCCTCACGGCAGGATACACTGTGTTTTTATACAGTATTTCTGCCGTGATCAAGCCGCAGTGGGCCTACATCTGGGAGTACGGATTCCAGGGCGAGAAGAACCGCCTGAGGACCCCGATCGAGCTCACGAAACGTGAATTTGAGTTCTGGATCGACAAGGACCCGCGGTCGGTGTTCCTCAGTACATCCGCACCCATCGAGGCGACCAGGATCGATCGCAACCGCGTCCCACTGACGGATCCGCGGTTCAAACTGCGGCCTGCGGTGCCCGAATTCGATGCCCCGACCGACGCCGAGCTGCGCGCCCTATGGCGCGAGTACACGGACCTTCAGGTACGGTGGTTAATCCTCGAAATCCGTGCGCTGAGGAAGTCGCTCGAGCGCATCGAGGAGTGGTACCTCTATACCGACAAGAACGTCGCAAACAAAGGCGATCTTGCCGGCGCGCAGGGTGAGTTGCATCGGCTGATGCATCTGCTGCGCGAGGAGATGCGGCGGGCCGGGATGCGGTAGTACGGGGCTTTAAGAGGCTGGGACGATTTCGCGACCGTTCCGACCTAGCGACGCGCCTGTGGCATTCTGGACGCTCGCCGCACTGGAGATCGACATGCGCACGATTCAGGAAGAATTCAGCGATTCAGACGACGACTGGTTTGGGTTCGCCTCGGCGCAGGACCGGAAGGACGGCCATTCGCTGCGGGCCTACCTGCTGCGTTACGCGGACCGCATCCCGGAACACCATGTCGTCGTGAACGTCGAGCTCGTACTACGCTCGGAGTATCCGCCTCGCGGCATTCGTCCGCCGTACCTGAGCGTCACCCACTTCGATCCTGGGCACTCGACTGATTTGCCGCTCACGTGGAAGCGCAACATAGAGGAACTCCGGTTCGATTCCAAGACGACGTACGTCGAATGCGGATACGACATTTTCGACTCGTTCAGCGACGTCACGATGGATCTGACGGCGCGCGGGTTCTACATCGAACCGCCCAACTAGCCCCCGACCGGGCGTCTGAGCGCCTTCACTTCGGCGCCGTCAGCGCGTCGTAGTCGCGCTCGCACTGCTGGCCGGCGATGCGGGCACGGTCAGCGTATTCTGCCAGCTCGCCCGCGCGCTCGTCAGCCCGGCCGAGCACGTCGGCAAGCAGATCGAGGGCGTCGCCGGTTGCCGCGCTTCCGGCGGCAGCGGCGGGATGGTGGGCGGCTGCGACGAGCTGGTCGACACGCTGCTGCAGGCTGCCAGCGGCAGCGCGAGCAGCAAAAGCATCCGCGAGCGCGGCAGTGCGTTGTTGGTTCGCATCGTTTGCAATCTCCGATTGCGCCGCGGTGCGGCGTTGTTCTTCCGTGCGCGCGGCCGCGACGGCGTCGAGCTGCGCCTTCTGCGCTGCGGCGGTAGTCGTACGCACGCCGTCGGCGTGCCCCTTGAAGTAACCGCCGGCCAGGCCAACGATGGCCGCCACGATGACGGCGAGCCAGACACGGGGATCGAACCAGGTCATTTCCGCTCCTTCGCATGCAGCTGCTTCAACTCGTCCGGCGAGTAGACGAAGCCCGGCAGCAGGAACGCCTGAACGCTCCAGACCGGATCGCTTTCCTCGTGTCGGCCGTGGTCCTTGCCCCGGTGATGGAGCGCGCACAGCAGCAGTTGGTTGTAGGTCGAGTCGACGAATGCTTCCGGCCGGGCCGGGTCGAACGCCTCCCAGTCGAAGCCCTGCGTCAGCTTGATCACGTCCCAGATCGGGTGCTGGCGCGGGATCGGCACGACGCGCTGCAGCTTGTGGCTGAACATCGTGTCCACCTGGTTCAGCGCGACGCCGCGGATCCACTTCCAGTCGATCGCATGCGAGAACGCCCACTCGAAGAACCGGTGATGCGACTCGACGGCCTTGTCGTCGCCGCATACCGCGCAGACGTAGCCGCCGGCCGCCTTCATCGCACGCTTGCTCGCGCGGAAGGTCGGCGATTCGGCGCGCGGCTCGTGATCGGGGTAGAAAACGTCCTCGGCGAGCGTGCGTCGCGTTTCGTGTGTTTTCGTGGTCGTCATAGGCCGCGCTCGCATAGGGCACGCTCTTCAGCGCGACGTTTCACCAGGCCGGGCAGCACGCGGCCGCCGGCGGTCACCCACTGCGGCCGGCCGTTGTCCGCTTCGTTCATCGCGCGGCAAGCGCCCTTCCAGTCGCCCGCGTTGAATCGGCGCGCCGTAGTGCTGCCGCAGTACGCGCCCGCGCCGACGTTGTAGGCGAAGCTCACCGCGGCCGCGAGCTGGTACGTGTGGCCCTTCAGACCGGGCGTGCACTTCAGCACCGGCTCGGCGTGCTCGATCAGCCGTTGCTCGAGGCGCGCGCGGCACTCGTCGGGCGTGAAGCGCTGGCCAGCGCGCACGTCCTTCGTGTCGCCGTAGCACGCGGTGATAATCCCGATCGGGTCGGGCCGCGCGACGAGCTCGAGCCCCTCGAACTTCGGGACCATGGAAAAAAGAAGGGCTGCCGCAGCAGCCCCCACAACACCCGCCAGTGTCTTCTTCGGTACGTTAGCCATCGAGCAATGCCCTCTTCCCTTTGTTCTTGACCAGGTAGTACGCCTGCAGCCCGATGTACGCGATCGTCGCGACGGCTACCCACCAGTTGATGTCGTGGCCGGTCAGCCACAGCCAGAAATTGCTTCCCACCGCCGGCGCCGCCTTGGCAGCGCTCACCGCGAGATCGTTCTTCATCGAGTCCCCGAAATGAAAATGCGCCCGAAGGCGCCTTAAATTGTTGCGAACGCATTGCACGTCATTCGCCAATGATGGCCCTCGTCACCAACCTACTGCCACGGCTAAAAGCGAACCGGAAATGCATTACGGTAAGATCACTGTTGCAAAAGAACGAATTCGAGGCGTCCATGGTCGAAACCATTCAAATCCATCCTAACGACGACATGTTCCACGGCTCTACCGAGCACTATCATTCGGTCGGAGAACAGCTGTCAGATCTCGCATGCGAGGCTGCCGTATTGAGCGGTGCTCCGTCGCCCCAAGTGCTTGAGCTGCCGTGCGGATACGGCCGCGTAACGCGACAGCTCGTGAAGCACTTCGCCCCTGAATCGATCCTTGTCGCAGACATCATGGTTCCGGCTGTCGACTACTGCGTCTCGACCTTCGGCGTGCGCGGTGCCTACGTGACTGATCCGGTCTACGAGTTCGCTAACATCGAACCGCACTGCTTCGACGTCGCGCTTCTCGGATCGCTCGTCACGCATTTATCTCAGATCAATGCTCGCACCGTCATGCGCAACTTCTTCGCGAAGCTACGCACCGGCGGTGTTGCCGTCGTCACGACGCATGGAGAAAGATCGCGCGAACTGCTTGGGGCCGGCGATTGTTATCAGGTCGGTGATGAGGCGCGTGAGCACTTGATCGGCTCATATGACGCTGGGAACTACGGCTTCGTGAACTACCGCGACGATCATTCGCTCGAGGCGAAGACGGTCGACTATATCGGCAACAGCTACGGCATAGCGATGATCCCCACGAGCTGGGTGCATGACGTTTGCCGCGAGAACGATCTCACGATCATCGAGCACCGCCCTGGTGGCTGGGACAACCACCAGGATGTCTTCCTGATTAAACGCTAGTCGGTTTACTCTCCGGCGCAGGGAAATTCGGCTGGTCGACCGTGGGAATCGTTGCATAAAACGCCACCCACCTTGCGTCGCTCGCATCGACGGTCCCTTGATTGGGAAAGGTCGCCTCATCTTGCGGCGACCCGAAATATCCGACGATCTTGTTCTCGGTGCTGTCGGAGTACTGCACGTAGATGGAAGCCATTGTTAGATCTCGTAGCTTGAAATGTAGACGATGTAGCTGCACGTGCCGGCAGAGATCGAGAGCAATGCGTACTGCATGGTTTGCGCAGCACTCAAATCAAGCCCGCTGAACCCAAAGAGGTTACCGCCGCTGCCCGTGGTATTTATCGAATACTGTTGCGGGCCGGCTCCGGAACTTGTCGCATAGAAAACCCACACCGAGTTGGCGGCCGTCGAGTTGCTCAGCGAAAGGCTGCCGCCAACGCGCTTCGCGTTTCGCGGAACGCCTCCCGCGATCGAGAGCGCCGTATTCGTGAACCCTGACGACGAGCTGCTGCTCAGAGCGGTGTATTGCAGGATGTTTACCTTCCGATCCTGAACAAACACGGGAGCGAATTGGCTGCTCGAATTCGTCGGCACGACGGTCAGCAGCGCACTCGCCGTGTATCCGCTCGGCATGCTGCCGCCACCGTACACGCTCGGCGCCAAGGCCGACGCTGCGTTCGTTGCCAGCAGCGCCGACGTTTGCGTCGTCGGGTTGTAGATCGCATACAGCGCAACAAAGCCTGACGTCGGGGCACTGCCCGTGTCCATGCCACCCGCGCCGGTCGTGGCCAGGTTGATTGTCTTGTTGAACCCAGCCAGCCGGAAGAACCCGCCGCCAAGCGTCGTTTCGACAACGATCTCGTCGGCCGTGAACGTTGCCAACGCGCTCGCTGACGACACGTTCATGCTCGCGTTTCGAACTTCCCCAACTACGCCTCCGGATGCGCGCTGCGCGAATGCCGTGGTTGCAAGACGAGTGCTGCTATCGAACTGCGCAGCGGTAACGCCGCGGGCTTGCGTGAATTGAATAGCTGCCGTACCACCTGCAACGTCCCATTCAGTACTATTGCGCGAAGCCAGTACGAGCGAGTCTCCGACCTGCAATGTCACGGGCTGGACATTCCCGGCGGACCAGATGAAATCAGATCCCTGAGTTGCTACGGTGATCGGCCCACTTCCAAAATTCACGAATGTCAAAGCGCCGCCGCTAGGCATCGTCGATCCGAAAGGAAGCGTAATCACTCCACCGGATGCCCCGTACCACTGAATAAGCTGACCGGCGTAGAAGGCGGTCAGAGTCGTGTTTGCATTGAACGCGGAAAATCCGCTGAAATTACCAAGCGCACGCTGCGTAAACGCCGTCGTTGCGAGCCTGGTCGAACTGTCGAACTGTGCCGCAGTTGTGAAATTCGGACCAGACATTACGGAGGCGTACGGGAGTTGAGCCGCACCAGTCGCAGTCCATTGCGAGCTGTTGTTGACGCCGGTCAGCAGAACCGAATCACCCGGGCCAAGCGTCAGGCTCGTGACTGTCGACGCACCGACAATGATCGTGTCAGATCCCGACCGATTGATCGCCAACGTTGCCGACGAAATGTTCTGGATCAAAAACGCCCCGCCAGCAGGAACTCCCGATTCGGCCGGAAGATTGAACGTCCCGGTCGAGGATCCGAAATACACGATGAAGCTACCCGCCTGAGCGGCCGTCAGGTTTTGCGGGGTCGTGTTGAACGAATAGAAGGCTTGGAAATTGCCAAGCGCCCGTTGAACGAAGGCGGTCGTCGCTTGCTTGATGCTGCTGTCGAACTGCGGGGCCGTGATCCCTGCAGCATTGATCGCGGCCTGAAGGTTTGTCAGAAGCGTCGCCGTCGAGCCGTCGTCGACTGAGTTCTGGCCGGAGAAGTTCGCCGTGAACTGTGCGAGCACGGCAGCCATGATCGAGCTCTGGCGCCACACCTTGTTGAGCTGCGCCGACAACGCGGTGCCGGATTGAAATCCAGATAGACGGGCCGACAGCGCCGCGTACGTCGCCTGGTCGATAACGTTCGGGGAGCTGCCTCCACCGAACACGAGAAAGTCGTTCGTTGCCATCAATGCTCCGAGCATAAAAAAAGGTTCATCGCAGGAAACCGTGGAGGGTTTGAGAGCAATTGCGTAACCTGACGCCTGACTTTAAGGACGTCAGGAGAGGCAATTGCTCGATCGCAAGGCACTTCAGGCACTGGGC